>CAVVTJ010000011.1:0-14869 GCA_963751145.1 uncultured Alphaproteobacteria bacterium | reverse complement strand
GCTCCATTTCCCAAATTTTCTGAAGCCGGCCGGCGCGCTCGGCCGCTAGGCCTGCTGCACACCTGCTTGCCACGCCTGGTCGAGCAGCTTCTGACAATTCGCCGAGGTGTTCGCAATTCACGAACCAGCGGGGCATGCAGCGTTGCCAGGTTGCAAGCGGGGTGGCCGGATCGACTTCGTGCAGCTTGTCGCCCCAGGCTTTGACGCCAGCACTATTCCCAAGGCCTTGCGCGGCGATCATGTGACCGATCAGCGCGCCAGTGCCCATCGGGTTGAGCTGCAGCGCGAAGTCATAGTTCTTGTGTGCCGCGGTCCAATCACGCTGCCGCAAGGCACCGCTACCGCGCCAGGTCCACGATGCGAACAGGGTGTGCGATCCGGGGGCGGCGCGCAGTTCCTCATCGAAATGCGCGCTGGCTTCTTCGACCCGGCCGAGCAAAGTCGCCGCCACCGCCGCCACATAATGCGCCAGGCCGCAACTGGCGCTGATCTGCCGCGCACGCTGCGCCAGCACAATGGCATCGCCCGGTCGGCCGATGTAGTTATAGGCCTCAGCCACGTGGGCGAGGACGGTGGCGTTGTCCGGTTCAAGCGCCAGCGCGGTGTCGATCGAGGCTCGGATACCGGCGATCTGGGCTGCATCATCGGGCTGGGTCCACATATAGATCGTTGCCGCCGCATCGGCGAGCATGGCATGAGCCAGGCCGTAATCCGGAGCGATTTCCACCGCGCGCTGCGCTTCGGTAAGCGCCTGCAGCAGCGTTTCGCCGGTGATGTTGCGGAACGCGGCGCTGGCCCGGATGACGCATTCCCACGCGGTCAGATCATGCGGCTTTTTCAGGACCCGCGCCATTTCCAGCCGTTCGACCTGGCTGTGCAGATGCGCCGAAACTTCAACCACCAGATCTTCCTGCAGATCGGCCAGTTCGGTCACCGGGCGCTCAAACCGCTGGGTCCAGAGAATTTCGCCGCTTTCCGCTTCAACCAATTGGGCGGTGACTCGCAGCACCGGCCCGGCGCGGCGGACATTGCCTTCCATCACATAGCGGACCCCCAGATCGCGGGCCATGGCGGGCAGATCGGGAATCGCCCCGGTGCGGAACCGGGCGGTGGCCGAACTGGTGATGACCCGCAGGTTCACCCCTTGCGACAGGGCATCGATGATGTCTTCAACCATGCCGAAGGAAAAGACATCGTCCTCAGCCAGGCCCGAGCGATTGGCGAACGGCAGGACTGCGAGCGACGGCGCTTCGCCGTGCCGGCCGCGCTTGCTGGTCCGGAGCGGAGCGGGAGGCGGCGAAGGAGCCGGTGCCAGCAGCGCGGGGCGCGGGTCGACACCATCGGCGCCAGCGACAAACCGGCGCACGTCCTCGACAAAGGCGCGCCACACCGGATCGCTGTCGTCACCTTGCCAGTGCGAGAGGTCTGCGGTCTGGGTCAGTTCGAACATGATCGGGCGCTCACACGCCTCGATCATCGCCGGGACCAGGGTCTTGTTGCGATCGGCCAACGTCGCCTCGGCCCGGACCCAGCGCGAAACCACGCTGCGCTGCGACCACAGCACCACCACCGCGCCGGCCCGGCGCAGCGCGTTTTCGGTCACCTCATCGTAAGCTTCACCCGAGCGCAGGGTAACGTCCCACCACACCGACAGACCGGCGCGTTCAAACCCTTCGGCGAACAGCCGCGCAACCGGCTGGTCCTCGCGGTTATAGGAGAGGAAGATCTGGCTCATCGAAGCATCCGATTCACGCCTGCCACAGCACTTTGCCGGGCAGAATCGTCATATCGTAGACGAATTCGGCACCTAGCAGAGTTTGGGCCGGCGCGATCCCGAAATCGCTAGCCACCGGCGAGGAATCAAGCGGATGCAGCACCATGTCAAATTCGGTCAGATGCGGCAGCGAATCGAACCGGGTGACATAGCCATCGGCCTCGGTAATCGCCTGATAACAGGCCCGGGTGCCATCGCCCACATCGCGGAACTGCTTGAGGAACAGCTGCGGAATCCGCCGCTGCAGCACATCGACCAGCAGCTCCTCGCCCAAGGCCAGGCTGGGATACCATTGCTGGGCATCGGCGCTCAGCTTTGACCACAGCGCCTTGGCCCCGCCTTCGAACGACGCCGCCGCCTGATCAAGCGGACGCTGCGGGCTGGCGGTCGGGGTCAGATCGAGCAGCCGCTGGTATTGCTCCTGGCTGTCCGCGCCAAAGGTCTTGGTGGCAAACAGATCGACCGACAGGCCCGCCGGGTTGCCCGGATCGCCCGGACAGGTGATTTGCCCGGCCTGCTTGAAATAGCCGAAAATCTCGCGCCCCGAAGCGATCGCCACCGGATTGTTAAGCACCAGGTAGGGCATCGCCATGTTGAAATGGGTTGCCACTTTCACGCCGCCCTGGTCCTCGACCCGCACCACTGGCACCCAGAAAGTCAGCTCGCGTTCGGACGACCAGCCCATCGCGGGGGCATCGGCAAAGCGGCCATTGCCGATATCAACCACGGTCATCATCAGGTAGGATGACAGCGGCAGGACCTGCACCGCGCTGTGGCTGGGGGTGTCAAACATCGCTTGGCACCAGGTGGTCATCCTGGCCAGATCGCCCTGCAGCAGGAAGGCCCACATCCGGGTTTGGTTGAGCTCGATATTGCCGGGGAAGGTGGCCGATCCCGAATGTTCGGCAAAGCGCGGCAATGATCCCGGCACTTGCCGCACGGTGCTGAACCGCGCCGCGTCCAGCCGCTTGATCGTGTTCGGGAAGCCCGAGATCGCCCGGCTCGCCAGCATGCCGGAAACGGTGGTAGCCTCAAACGAACCAAGGTTCTGGCCGTTCTGGATCCAGTCCCCGGTCAGGTAGAGGTTGCTGTAGGTGGATCCATCGGTGCGCATGCGCAGACGCGCGGAATCGGTGACGCTCAGCGTGTAACGCTCACCCGGATCGATATTGGCGCGGTTGTAGGTGCTGACCAGCGTGCCCGCCTTGGGTCCATTAGCACCGAACCGCTTGGGCCAGAAGGTGGCGAGATCACCATCGAGATAGGCGGCAGCCAAGGCATCGATCTGGGCCTTGGCCGCGGCCGGGTAGCCATGATCGTCCTTGGGCGGGGGATAGGGCGGGCACGGCAGCGGACCGCAGGCAATCTGCTCTGCCACCACACCGCTTGATGCGGGCCATTCTTCGGTGCCCAGCACTTCGGAAATATCGGCCCAGCTGTTGAGATTGGCCTTGTCATACCCGCCGATCATCGCCGGGTCGGTCCAGCCCATCTCGGCCTGATCGGCAGTGGTCCAGGTCTGCAGGCTTTGCGTGGCGACCGTCTGGACAGCGCCGATATAGTTTTGCCACGCCGGTTTCTGGGTGATCAGACCGGCGCAGATATCGCGGTGCGCGCCTGGCGGGATCGCCAGCACCAGCAGATCGTAGTCGGTTCCAGCCTTGATCACCTTGGGCGGCAGGGCATCGGCCCAGGTGGTCCATTTCGATTCGAGATCGGCGCCGCTGGCCTTCAGCGCCTCGCCATTTTCGATCTGGTCATACAGCGGCCGGTCAGGCCAGACGAGCTGCCCGCTGGCGAGCGGATAGAGCGGATCGTAGGTGCCGGTCTTGAGATCTACCTGCCGCCCGATCGTCACCGCTTCAATGGCCGTGCCATCGGCGGCAGGGGTCAATTCATCGACCCGGCTGAACCACTCAAACTTGACCCCGCGACTTTTCAGCACCTGATACAGCGGTTCGACCACCAGATCGCCAGTCGCGGTGTTGAACTTCCAGATGATCGATCCCTGATAGGTCGCGGTGTTCATCAGGCTGAGGAACATGGTGCCGGCTTCGCAGTTGCCCGGCCCCTGCCAATCGCCCTCGGGATAGGCGAAGATCAGATCGTAAAGCGCGCGCACCAGGGCCGAATTGGCCGTCAGCGGATCGGTGCCGTGGGCCAGCAACCACTGCTTGTAATCCAGCTTGTTGACCGCATCGAGATTGGCGGCGGGATCAAGCAGCAGACCATCGCGCAGCCCGCCGATCAGGCTCGACATACCCAGATCGATCACGATCCACAGCCGTCGCAGCAGAGTGTTGCCCGCGACCAGATGGCCGATTGTCCGGCCAATCACGACCCGCAATTCGTGCAGCAGATCGGCCAATGCATTGTGCTGGGCCTTGCTGTGGGTAGTCGGATCGGGATCGAGCCTGTTGATCAGCGCCATGGCCGCGCGCAGCAAGCCAATCGCGGCATGTTCTACCCCGCGTCCGATCAGCCCCAGCAGCCAGTCCAACGCCTTGCGCCACCACGGTGCATTAGCGGGCTGGCCGGGCTGGAAATGCGCTGCATGCGAACCCGTAAGCTGGTCCATGATCCAGTGCAGGAACTGGAGCATCCGTTCAAAGATCGAAGGCGGTGCATCGATTCCGGGCACGCCGGGGAACACCGGCAAATTGATCACCCAGGGCACCCATTTGCCGTCCACCTCTTCCATCAGGCTCATCGCCGGGACATTGGTGAAGCCCTTGCGCCAATCGTCGAACGGCGGACGGGCCGCTTCGCCATAAAGCGCCTGGACCATGGTGAAAGCGTTGTCATACTGCCCCATGAACACGTGGAGCCCGTGTTCCTGGATCCGCTGGTGAAAATCGGGATTGCGCCCGGTGGCGCATTTGCCGCCCAGCCGCCAGCCAAGCTGGTAGATCGTCACATCGTAGCTGCCGCGCTGTTCGGGGGCGGTAAGGTTAAACGCCGTTACCAGTCCTGACAGCCCGCCACCAAGTATTGCAACCTTGGTCTTGGCCACGCCCAATCTCCCCTGCGTGCCGGTGGATGCGACCCCGATGCAGAAGAAACGGCATTTTTGCCTAGGAGTCCACCGTTAGAGTCGCGCTGCCGCCGGTCGCTGCCGCAGGTCTGCCTAGCCTAAAGGCCTTCAGGCGACTGCCTTCAGCCGCGCCTGGCCGTGCTGCTTCATCCAGCCTTCGACGATCGGAGCGATCCGGTTGCGCCACTTGCTGCCGTTGAAAATGCCGTAGTGGCCAACTTCGGGGGCAAGGTGGTATTGCTTGCGCGATGCGGCCAGCCCGGTGGCCAGGTGCAGCGCGGCCTTGGTCTGGCCGATGCCCGAAATGTCATCGCGCTCACCCTCAACCGCCAGGATCGCGGTGTCCTTGATCTTGGCAAGGTCAACCGGCTTGCCGCGGTGCATGAAGGTGCCGCTGGCCAGCGACTGCTTCTGGAACACCTCTTCGACGGTTTGCAGATAATAGGCCGCGTTCAGATCGCAGATCGAACGGTATTCCTCGTAAAAGTCCTTGGTCGCATCGGCATCTTCATCGGCGCCTTCGACCAGGTGCTTGAACATGTGATAGTGGCTGAGCATGTGGTTGCCCAGGTTCATGCTCATGAACCCGGCCAGCTGCAAGAAGCCCGGATAGACCTGACGGCCGGCGCCCGGATATTGCAGCGGCACGGTGGCAATCACGGTGTGGCGAAACCATTCGATCGGGCGCTGCATCGCCAGATCGTTGACCGAAGTCGGCGCTTCGCGGGTATCGATCGGCCCGCCCATCATGGTCAAGGTCAGCGGGCGGCAGGGGTGCTTGGCTTCGGCCATGATCGCGGTTGCGGCGAGCGCCGGGACCGAAGGCTGGCACACGGCGAGCACATGCGCGCCTTCACCGATGTGTTCCAGAAAGCCGATCAGATAATCGATATAGTCATCCAGATCGAACTCGCCTTCGCTCAGCGGGACCATCTTGGCATCGGCCCAATCGGTCACAAAGACATGTGCGTTTTCGGCCATGCGTTCCACTGTCCCGCGCAGCAGCGTGGCGAAGTGCCCGCTCATCGGGGCCACGACCAGCAGGCGCGGTGCGTCCGCAGGCAGTCCGGGATGCGAAAAGTGCAGCAGATTGCCCCACGGCCGGTGCATCACGATCGCTTCGGTGACCGGATAGGACACGCCATCTACCGTAACCGCTTCGATATCGAAGGCCGGCTTGCCATACGGCGCACTGGCATGGGCGAACACTTCCAGCGCCGAAGCCATGCTCGGCCCAAGGCCGGAGTAGCCAAACGGCAGCACCGGATTGCTGAGCATCTGCGCGCCGACCGAGGCCCAGGTGCTGGCGGCGTTCAGCCACGAGCGTTGCAATTCATATGCGGTATAAAGCACGGTGCGTGTACCCCTGCGGGCCCGGAAACGGGCACTGTTATCGCCGCATGGTGCCGCCAATCGGCCTATTGTGCAATGCACAATTTATCTTGCACCGCACAATGGGTGTGCGGCCCGCTACTTAACCGCTTACGAAGGCAAACAACTGTGCTAGGGCGCGCGCCATGAGTTCCGCCCCTGCTGGTGCCCAGCCCGAAGAGCCGATTGACCTTCCGCCCGCCGAGGAGGCCAAGCCTGCGCGCACGCTTGGTCCGTTGCGGATGGTGATGCGCGAAACCGCCAAATACCCGCGCCAGATTACGCTGGCGCTGTTTGCCTTGCTGATCACCGCCAGCGCAACTCTGGCGATCCCGGCCGGCTTCCGCCTGGTGATTGATCGCGGGTTCGGCACCGGCGGCGATACGGCCAACATCGCCCGCTGGTTCCGCTATCTGCTGCTGATTGTGGTGGTGCTGGGGATCGGCACGGCGCTGCGGTTCTATTTCGTGTCGTGGCTGGGTGAACGCGTGGTCGCCGATATCCGGCTCAAGGTGCAGAACAACCTGCTGCGCATGTCGCCCGCCTTCTTTGAAGCCAACAGTCCGAACGAAATCTCCTCGCGGATGACTTCGGATACCGCCTTGATCGAACAGGTGGTGGGAACCACCGTGTCGATGGCGCTGCGCAACCTGATCATGGGCATCGGCGGGGTGATCATCCTGTTCGCGCTTGCCCCCAAGCTGACCGCGACGCTCCTTATCGGGATCATCGCGGTGATGACCCCGCTGCTGTGGTTTGGCCGCCGCATCCGCACCATTTCGCGCACCAGCCAGGACCGTGTGGCCGATATCGGCGCGATGATCGCCGAAACCCTGGGGGCGATGAAGATCGTTCAGGCGTTCAATCAGGAAGCGCGCGAAGCCGCCCGGTTCGCCACCAGTGTCGAGCTGACCTTTGCCACGGCCAAGCGGCGTATCCTGCTCCGCGCCGGGATCACCGCCATGGCAATTTGCGCGATTTTCGGATCGATCGTGCTGCTGGTCTGGGCCGGCGCCGAACAGGTTGCTGCTGGCGCGATTACCGGAGGCACGATCCTGCAAATTGTGCTGGTGGCCGGGCTTGTAGCCGGATCGCTGGGTTCGCTGAGCGAAGTCTATGGCGATCTGCTGCGCGGCGCTGGCGCGGCCAGCCGGCTGGCCGAATTGCTAGGCGAAAAGCCCACGATCGCGCCGCCCGCCCGGCCGCTGGCCCTGCCCAGCCCGGCGCGCGGCAAGATCAGCTTTGAAAACGTCTCGTTCCGCTATCCCACCCGGCTGGACACCAGCGCGCTGGCAGACTTTACGCTCACCGTTGAACCGGGTGAGACGGTGGCGATTGTCGGCCCATCGGGCGCGGGCAAAAGCACATTGTTCCAGCTCGCCGAACGGTTTTACGATCCGCAGGCCGGAACCATCAAGCTTGACGGGGTGCCGCTGACCGCAGCCGATCCCGCCGACATTCGCCGACGCATGGCCTTGGTTCCGCAAGAAGCGGTGCTGTTTGCCGCCAGCGCGCGTGATAACCTGCGCTATGGCAACTGGGAAGCCGGCGACGAAGCGATCTGGGACGCCGCCCGCGCCGCCAATGCCGAAGCGTTCCTGCGCGAATTGCCCGAAGGGCTCGATACGTTCCTTGGGGAGGGCGGAGCACGCCTTTCGGGCGGGCAGCGCCAGCGCGTGGCGATTGCCCGTGCGGTGCTGCGCCAGGCCCCGATCCTGCTGCTCGATGAAGCGACCAGCGCGCTTGACGCCGAAAGCGAACAACTGGTCCAGCAGGCGCTTGACCGGCTGATGCAGGACCGCACCACGCTGGTGATCGCGCACCGGCTCGCCACGGTGCGCGGGGCAGACCGGATTGTGGTGCTGGACAAGGGCCGGATGGTCGAAACCGGCACCCATAAGTCGCTGGTGCGCGCGGGCGGGCTCTATGCCCGGTTGGCCGCGCTGCAATTCGATGAAAAGGCCTATGCTGCCGAGGAACCGCGCTAGATGGATCTGATTGTCACCGCGATCCTGCTCGGGATCGTCGAAGGGCTGACCGAATTTGTGCCGGTGTCCTCCACCGGGCACCTGATCCTGGCCTCAGAACTGTTCGGCTATGATGCCCACACCTGGGCGGTGTTCAACGTCGTGATCCAGCTGGGCGCGATTCTGGCGGTGGTGGTGCTCTATTGGCGCACGATCTGGGCCGTGGCGCTGGGGCTGCTGCGCTGGGAGCCGATTTCGGTACGGTTTGTCACCAACCTGCTGGTCGCGTTCATTCCCGCAGTGGTTTTGGGCCTGTTGTTCAAGCACCAGATCAACGCGATGCTGGGCAGCCCGAAGATCGTGGCCTGGGCCTTGATCGGTGGCGGGCTGGCCATTCTGGGGATCGAACGCACTGCCAAGACCGGCGATTATGTCGGGCTTGGGCAATTGCCGGTGCGCCAGGCACTGGGCGTCGGGATCTTGCAGTGCCTGGCGATGATCCCCGGAGTCAGCCGTTCGGGCGCGACCATCATGGGCGCGCTGGCGATGGGGATCGAACGCCGCACGGCGGCCGAATTCAGCTTCTTTCTGGCCATCCCGACCATGCTGGGGGCGAGCTCGCTCGAACTGTTCGATAACCGCGCCGAGCTGATGGCGGGCACCGGATCGGTGGGCTGGGGGCTGATCGCGATTGGCTTCACGGTATCCTTCGTCGTGGCCCTCGCAGTGATCCGGCTGTTCATGGCCTATGTCAGCCGCTCAGGCTTTGCGCCTTTTGCCTGGTACCGGATCGGTGCCGGAATCGCCGCGCTGGTGTTCCTGACCCGCTAAGCGGACAGCGTTGGAACAAATTTCCGGGCAAAGCATTAATCCCCGTATCAACACACTGGCCGGATGGTCCGCAGCCAGCCTGGAAGGGGATTTTGCGATGAAGAATTTCACCAAGGCAGCAATGCTTTCGTCCACGCTGGCCATGGGTCTCGCGCTTGGCGCTTGCGACAGCAAGAAGGAAAACGCCGACGAAGCCGCCGCCAATGCGGTGCGCGAATCGGGCGAAGCCACTGCTGCAGCGATTGATGCCACGGCTGCTGCTGCCGACGCTGCGGGCGCGCCCGCAGCCAAGGTTGATGCGATGAAGGACAAGGCTGAAGGCGCACGTGATGCCGCCGATACCAAGGCAGATGCCATGGAAGACAAGGCCGACAAGAAAGACACCGCCCCCGAATAGGGCCGCGTTGATCCAAGGTTTGCTCCACCGGAGCAGCGAGGGGCCGGTGGTCGTAATGGCCACCGGCCTTCGCCGTTTTCAGACCGGCTTGGCCCCGCTGCCGCGCCCGCCGCGCAAGTAATATTCCTGGGTGCCGCGATGCAGCACATCGTCCACATCGATCACCGCCGTATTGGCGTAAGTAAAGCCCGCGCTGAGCGAACGGTAAAGCCGATCGAAATCGCGATCGACCGTATCGTGGAACAGCGCATCGAAACTTTCGATCACGAAATAGCTGGGCTGCAGATCATCGATCACATAGTCGGTGCGCATCACCCGGTCGACGTTGAGCATGATCCGGTTCGGGCTTTGCGCATTCAGGCAATAGACCGCCTCGGTGGGGCCAGACAGGATCCCGGCGCCATAGGCCCGCAGCCCGTCAGCTTCCTGGATCAGCCCAAACTCCACCGTGTACCAATAGAGCGCGCCCAGCGCCTTGAGCCGGTTATAGCGCATCGCCTTCCACCCGGCGCGGCCATATTCCTGCATGTAATCGGCATAGATCGGATCGGCCAGCATCGGCACATGGCCGAACACATCGTGGAACACATCGGGTTCCTGGATATAGTCGAAGCTGTCGCGACTGCGGATGAAGTTCCCAGCCGGAAAGCGGCGATTGGCCAGGTGCCAGAAGAACACGTGATCAGGGATCAGCATCGGCACCGGCACAACGCTCCACCCGGTCAGGTTGCCAAGGTTGTGCGACATTTCGGCAAAATCGGGCACGCCCCCTCTGCTCAGGTCGAGCCGGTCGAGGCCGCGCAGAAACGCGCTAGCGGCACGGCCCGGCAAGATCTCCATCTGCCGCGCAAACAGCTCATTCCACACCGCGTGCTCGTCGCTGCTGTAGATGTGCTGCGCCGGTTCGAGCCAATCCTCACCCACTTGCGGCGGGCGTTTGAGCGGAGCGGTGAACAGGTCAGCGCCAAAATCGGGGAGCTGCGTAAAATCGGTGTCGGACATGGTTGCATTTGTAACTTTACCGAAACGGGACGGCAATCAATTTCCGGCAGGTTGCGAAGCCGCAGCGGGGCGCGCATGCTCGCGCCCGAATAGGACCTGACCGACCATGAAATCCATGAAGCGCAAGAAATTCGAAAAGCACTATGCCCCGCTCGAACAGGAACTGGTGGCGATGGCGCGCTGGGCCGCCGCGACCGGCGCGCGGATCATGGTGGTGTTCGAAGGCCGCGATACCGCTGGCAAGGGCGGTGCGATTCAGGCTGTGGCGCACCCGATCAACCCGCGTCAGTGCCGCACGGTGGCGCTCAGCAAACCGTCCGAACGCGAACAGAGCCAGTGGTATTTCCAGCGCTATGTGGCGCACCTGCCCGCGGCCGGCGAAGTCGTGCTGTTTGATCGCAGCTGGTACAATCGCGCCGGGGTGGAAAAGGTGATGGGCTATGCCAAGCCCAAGCAGGTCGAAGCCTTCCTCAAAGCCGTGCCGCAATTTGAAAAACAGCTAGTCGATGATGGGATCCTGCTGTTCAAATACTGGCTAACCACCGATCAGGCTGAGCAGGAAACCCGCTTTCAGGAGCGGCTGGAAGATCCGCTCAAACGCTGGAAGCTTTCCCCGATCGATGTCGCCGCGCGCGAAAAGTATGATGCCTATACCCTGGCACGCGAGGAGATGCTGGAAGCAACTCATACCAAAGCCGCGCCATGGACCCTGGTCGATTTCAACGACCAGCGTCGCGGCCGCCTGACCCTGATCCGCGATCTGCTTGACCGCTTGCCCGATACAAAGGTTGCGCCAGAGGAAGTGGACTTGCCGCCGCTGGGCCACGAGCCTTCGGTTGAGGGCTATACGGTGCTGAAGCCAATTCCCCCCTACAACTCTTGACTTTGCCCCCCATCTGACGCATTGGCGCGGCCTTCCGGGGCGGCGCTCAAGTGCCGCTCTTGCAGTTTTGTGGGCCTTCGCGCCCGAATCACAAGTTCAGGACCGAAAGCCATGGCGAAGCCCGCAACCGTCAAAATCCGTCTCGTGTCGAGCGCCGACACCGGCTTCTTCTATGTCACCAAGAAGAACCCGCGCAACACGACCGAGAAGATGAGCTTCCGCAAATACGATCCGGTCGTGCGCAAGCACGTCGAGTTCAAGGAAGCCAAGATCAAGTAAGGATTGGATGGCTTCCGCGGCGTGGCCCGGAACCAATCCAGTTCATTGCGAGTTCAAGGCCAGACCTCTAATTGGCAGGCTATGAACACAGTGATCCAGACCTTTCGCACTTTGACTGGTGCCGCCGTTTCGGCGGCGCTTGTCGTTTCCGCCCCCGCCCTGTTCGTCAGCGCCGCGCCTGCCGCCGCGCAGGCTGGGTCGGCTGACCTCACCAATGCGGTTGCCGCGCTGCGGGCGATTACCACCCTGCGCGCCGATTTCGTCCAGACCGATCTGCGCGGCAACCGTCTGCGCGGGGTGCTGACGCTGAAGAACCCCGGCAAGATCCGCTTCCAGTATGAAAAGGGCGTGCCCATCCTGGTCGTTTCGGATGGCAAGGCGCTGACCTTTATCGATTACGGCGTGCGCCAGGTGCAGCGCTGGCCAATTGGCAACAGCCCGCTGGGCGCGCTGCTCAACCCGCGCGGCAACGCGATCCAGTATGCCCGGCTGACGCCTGCAACGAACAACCAGATCGTCAGCGTCGAAGTGCGCGATCGCAAGCATCCCGAATACGGCGTGATCACCTTCATCTTCGTCCGCAAGGCGGGGGTGCCGGGCGGCCTTGAGCTGTCGAGTTGGGCCACGCTTGATTCTCAGAACACCCGCACCGTGGTTAATTTGTCGAATCAGCAGTACGGGCTGGCAGTGCCGGACAGCACTTTCCGGTTCAACGATCCGCGCACCCCGGCTCGTCGATAGGGGCGGGCGGCTCGTCGCGGGACGTGCCTGACATGCGACAATTTGCGACAAGGCTGAAGCGATTGTTCATGACAACGCAAGGCAAAACGGCCTAAAACGGTCCTCGACAGCGCGGCCTGAGGCGGGTTTCCCCCCTGTTGCCCATGCCTCTCAAAAGGCCGCTCCTGTCGAGCGTGACGAACGCACAACGAACCCTCGGTCCAAATGCCCCCGGACCGAGGGTTTTTTGTTGTGCGGCGCGGGGAGGCCCAGGCCGGGCTGAACCACCCCGCACCACACAACGCTCGCGTAGTGGGTCCGAAAGCCCCTCCCCTCAGGGGAGGGGGTATAGTGATAGCCGCTGGAAACGTCATTGATGACCACACTTTGAGGCGAGCGGCTGGTGATTGATAGCCAGCCAGCGATGCGAGCATTTGAAAGTCCGTTTTCCAGCACTCGATCAGGCGTGCCGAATGGCTACCTTGGGGTGGGAAGCGGACATAACCATTGATGCGATCCTGCACTCCATGATGGTCAATTGATCAGAGCGATTTGCTACGCAAACAATTGCCGCCCAGCGAGATCAAGCATTATCTCCTCCGAGCCGCCTCCGATCGCGTTGACTCGCACTTCACGATAGATGCGCTCAACTTTTGAGCCAGTGATGTAGGATACACCACCGAGCACCTGCGCGGCATCGCGCGCAACACGCTCCAGCATTTGCGTCGCCTGGACCTTGAGCAGCGCAAAATCGGCGGGCTGGTCGCAGCCATTCTTGACCTGCCACGCGCACAGATCGACCCACGCCTGCGTGGCACCAATCCGACGTGCCATGTCGCCAAGCTTCATCCGAATTGCCTGATGCCTGACAAGTGCTTTGCCGAAAGTTTCCCGCTGCTGTGCCCAGCCAAAGGCGCGCCTCTTCACAGACAGCCTGTTAAGAGAGAGAAGTGCTGGGGGTGGCTGGCGGACCGAGATGGATTCGAACTTTCGATATGGAATCCATCAAATTTCATTCGGTACCAGGCCGGATAGCAACAGAGAAAATGGCGCCAAATTCCGTATTCCCGGTTCGCAACGGACTCTCTGCAGTACCGAAGTAAACAGGAAACCCGCAAATTCGCGCCCAAAACGCGAAAGTTCTTTGCTAAACCAATAACGTAGGACTGGATGGCGGAGCGGGAGGGATTCGTTTTTTGTTGAATTACAGCAGAAATTTGTCGAATCTAGCTACCTGCCATAATTCCAGCCATAACGTCGCGCGCGGACAGGCAGTGCAATCGCCCGGCTAAGAACCTTCGTGATGGACTTAATGAAAACTGTTGCAAGCAGTGATAGTCAAAAGACTGTGGCAATCAGTTCGCTGTGCTGCTTTTGCACGTCGTGGGGTGGAAGTGATCCAATGCTTTGCCCAGGCGATATAAGGGATGTACCAAAAGCAGCTAGAATTGCTCGATGTGCGAATCGCCCATTAGCTAGGCGGCTGCCCTGCGTGACTTGGCAAGAGAGACTTTAAGTTTGGTTGGAGGTGTTTTCATCCGCCGGGCCAAGCGCGGTCAGGTGGTTGAGATTGTCATGGACGACCTTGCCAGAGGGGGTAGTTAGGGGCTTTCGCACCTGCAACCGAAGCTTCCCGCCAACAAAATCTATCTTCGATTGCCACAAATGCTATCAAAATCGATACTTGCAAGTTTTGGTTTTCCACCAATGCCAGTGACAATCCATAACGACCCAAGATCAAGCATGATGCCAGAGTCTCTTTCGGATTCCGTAAAGCGATCTAAAATAGTATCATCAAATTTACATGAAACTAGCCTTGACCTATTTGTTTGAAATATTTTAAAGGCATCGCGCTCACTATTTATTGAGTATCGCCTCCCAGCCCTTGTATAGTAAAACGGATATTTCATAATGAAGCGGAAAAAATCTTCTTCCTGCTTCAAACTCGCTTTGTTTTTACCAAATGATGACAAAAATTTAAGAATGCCAAATATTTGTTTATCCGAAATCCTAGATTTACAAGCAAATCTACCATTTTTCAGACATTCAACCGACTCCGCTGTATTTTTATCTATATCTTTAACCGATGTATTTGAATTTCTAACGTTAATGTTTCTCGTTTTAGATATTTGATCAGTATCAATATTGCGATTATACTTCTCGAATCCAACCAATGCGATCAAAAAAGCGAGAAGCAATGCATTCATCCGCACTACCAATCTCCTGATTTGCGTGTATAGTCGCCATTCCAAAATACATTTTGCCGATCTCTCGTCCTGTTAACCGTTCCGTAGTCTAATTGCCTTCCCATTTCATAATAGTCTCTTCTTATTGCATCAACTAGCCTTGGACTATGGGCAGAGTCTATTGATTCCTCACCTCCGTTAAAAATCAGATCAATGATCCCATCAAATTCTCTCTGCGACACCGAAGTATTGTCTAACGCTGCACGAACAGCCTTTTCTTTGCCTGCCAAATCCGCCTGGAACAGCTGATCGGCTCGTAGGGGCGTTATCCGATCTCCTAACTATAGATGATCACTTGGCGTAACTCGATGCCCGAATCCCACTGTTGGAATTTGTTTTGAATCTAAATATACAACTAGATCGGG
>CAVVTJ010000010.1:0-41011 GCA_963751145.1 uncultured Alphaproteobacteria bacterium | reverse complement strand
TGGAGCGGGTAAGGGGAATCGAACCCCTCTAGCCAGCATGGGAAGCTGGTGCATTACCACTATGCTATACCCGCTCGGGCCGAGCGCCCTTGCCATGGGCGGGCTTGGCGGTCAACACTGCGCCAGCACAGGAGCGCACACGAATGGACGAACAGCCGATCACAATCGAGGCGCGCGGCGCGATTGAAGTGGTGAGCCTGAACCGGCCTGATCGGCTGGAAAGCTCGCCACGAACGAGCCGCTGATCGCGGCGCTGCTCGATTACTTCACTGCGCTGCGCGATCGTGCTGCGGTGCGGGTGGTGGTGCTGCGGGCCGAGAGACCGGCGGTGTGCCGGGCTCGATCTGGCCGGCTGGCCGCGCGATCCCGATGCTGGCCCGGTTCATCAGGTCTGGCGCACGCAGCGGATGATCGCTGCAGTGATGCAGGCGATGCGGCGCTGTCCGCAGCCGATCATTGCCGCAGCGCAAGGGCCGGCCTGCGGCGGCGGATTTCGCTGCTGCTGGCCTCGGACGTGCGCTACGGTGCGCCGGACCTCAGGATGAATGCGGCCTATATCAAGATCGGGCTGGGCGGCTGCGACATGGGGGCGAGCGATTCCCCGCCGCGGCTGGTGGGCTCGTCAGTGGCCAGCGAATACCTTTTGACCGGTCGGTTCATGGAGCGCTGAGAAAGCCGCTGCATGCGGGCTGGTGAGCGAGATCGTGCCGCACGAAGAGCTGCTGCCCAAGGCGCTGTCGCTGGCAGCCGAAATGCTGCAGACCTCGCCGATGGGGCTGCGGCTGACCAAGGATGCGCTCAATCTCAACATCGATGCGGGCAGCATGGAGCACGCCTTCGCGCTGGAAGACCGCCAGCAGGTGATGCTGTCCGGCACCGCCGATACCGTGGAAGCGCGTGCGGCCTTCTTTGAAAAGCGCGATGCGGTGTGGGGGGACGCCTAGCCCGCCTGGCTGCGCCCGCGTTCCATCACGGCGCGGCGGCGTTCTTCTACCTCGCTGCCGCTGACCTGCGAATTGCGCGCCTTGCTCGCGCGCTGTTCGCTTTCCAGCCCATCGCCAAAGCTTTGCGCATAACCTGTGTCGATCAGCGCCTTGTAGGCCCGCAGCATGTCCGGATCGATCCCGGCCATTTCCGCGGCGAGCGCCTTGGCGACGGAGACCAGCTCAGCGGCTGGCACCACCCGGTTGATCAGGCCCCAGCGGCACGCGGTTTCAGCGTCGAGGAAATTGCCGGTGAACGACAGTTCCTTGGCCCGGCTGATCCCGATCATCCGGCTGAGCTTTTGCGATAGCCCCCAGCCGGGCATGATCCCGACCCGGGCGTGGGTATCGGCGAACCGGGCGTTTTCCGATCCGATCAGCACATCGCAGGCCAGCGCGACTTCGAACCCGCCGGTAATCGCCACGCCGTTGATCGCGCCGACCACCGGCTTGCGGCACTGTTCGATTGCCTTGACCGGGTTGGCCGCCGGGGCATCGGCATTGGCCGCACCGAGGCCCTGCACGCCCAGTTCCTTGAGATCGAGCCCGGCGGTGAACGCGCGCGTGCCCGCCCCGGTCAGCACCACCGCGCGGACGCTGTCATCACGGTCAAGCTCCAGCATGACCTGGGCCAGCTCGGCGCGCAAAGCACTCGACAAGGCGTTCATCGCCTCGGGCCGATTGAGCGTCACCACCGCAACCGCGCCGTCGCGCTCGACAGTTACCAGCGCGCCGCTCACATCCGCCCCCGTGCGCTTTGGCCGTCGTCGATCCGGATCGTGGCGCCGGTCACACATTCGCTGGCGGGGGCAACCAGATAGAGCAGCGTCGAATCCATCTGCTCGGGCACCGGCACGCGTTTGCGCGGCAGGTTGGGCGCGGGATCGCCGCCCATCCGGGCAAACATGCCGTCGGTCATTTCGGAGACGAACATGCCCGGCGCGATCGCGTTGACGTTGATATTGTAGTGCGCCCACTCGACCGCCAAAGCCTCGGTCATCCGCGCGATTGCGGTCTTGGTCACCGCATAAAGCGCCGCCCCGCCGCCATCATAGCGGAAGTGCGCGACCGAGCTGATGTTGACGATCCGCCCCGGCTTGCCCGCCGCGATCAACCGCCGCGCAACCTCGCAGGCCAGGATCCACGGGCCCCGCAGATTGACCCCCAGCACCTGATCGATCAGCTTGGTGCTCATCTTGTGGGCGCGCTGGGCATCGGGCATCCCGGCGTTGTTGATCAGGATATCGACCGTGCCGAACGCCGCTTCGCCGGCGGCCACCGCGGCGACAATGCTGTCAGCATCGGTGGCGTCCATCTGCACCGCCAGGGCCTTGCCGCCCGCAGCGGTGATCTTGGCCGCTAGGGCCTCGAGCCGGTCAAGCCGCCGCGCCGCCAGCACCACCGCCGCGCCCTGGGCCGCCAGCACTTCGGCAAAGCGCGCGCCAAGCCCCGAAGATGCGCCGGTAACCAGCGCGACCCGGCCGGTGAGGTCGGCCGAATTGTTGGGTAAGGTGTAGTCGGTCATCGTGGCTCTCCGCTTGCGCGCGCAAATTCAATCGCGCGATTAAATTGCACGATGCATGGCGCAGCGGGGCTTTGCAAGTGTCAGGCGGTCGCGGCCTCGACCACATCGCGCAGGCGGTCTTTGCCGAACCACATTTCGTCGCCGATGAAGAAGGTCGGCACCCCGAAGGCGCCGCGCTCCACCGCACGCTCGGTGCTTTGGGCCAGCGCGGCCTTAACAGCTTCGTCCTGCACCAGGGCACCCAGCGCCGCTGCATCCAGCCCGGCCTTGGTCAGCACTTCGGCCCAGACTTCAGGATCATCAAGCTTGAGCCCGTCCTGCCACAGCGCGGTGTACATCGCCTCGCGGTATGCGGGCGCGCAGCCCAGCTGCTCGGCCGCCACCGCGCCGCGCATGGCGAGCAGGGTGTTGACCGGGAAATGCGGGTTGAACTGAAATCCGGTGATCGCGTGGCGCGCCATGAAGCGGTCCATCTCCAGCCGGTCATAATTAACTTTGGCCGGGACATGGCCATAGACCATCATCGGCGGCTTGTTGCCGGTGGCCTTGAACAGCCCGCCCAGCAGCACCGGGACATAGCGGAACGTGACCTTGCCCGCAGCCTCGATCGCGGGAATCGCGCGGTGCACGAACCACGAATTGGGCCCGCCAAAGTCAAACACGAATTCGATTTCGCGCGGCATTACCAGGTCTCCCCAAAGGGCCGGATGGTCTGTTCGAAGGTCCAGGCCGATTTGGGCTGGTTGTAAAGCGTCCAATAGGCATCGGCCACCGCCTCGGGCGGCATCAGCAGATCGGGCTGCTGGGCCAGTGCTTCGGCGCCGATCCGCTCGGTCACGCGCTGGCGGACCCAAGCGGTGTCCACCCCGGCATCGATCACCAGATGCGCCACATGAATGCCCTGCGGCCACAATTCGCGCGCAGCACTTTCGGCCATCGCCCGCAGGCCCGCCTTGGCCGCAGCGAAGGCGGCATAGCCGGGGTTGCCGCGCAGACCTGCGGTTGCTCCGGTCACGAAAATCTTGCCGCTCCCGCGCGGGGCCATGATCCGGGCGCTTTCCCGCACTGCGACAAACCCGGCGAAGCAGGCCATTTCCCAGACCTTGCGGAACACCCGGTCGGTGGTTTCGGTCAGCGGGAACTGTACGTTGGCACCGACATTGAACACCACCAGCGCCAGCGGGGCGATTGCTTCGGCCTCGCCCAGGAACGCGGCAAGGTCTTCAGGCTCGCGCGCATCAAGGCTGCGGCCGGTAACCGCGCCGCCGAGCAAAGGGGCGAGCTTGTCACCGTTCCTGCGCCCGGCGTGAACCGCAAAGCCTTCGCCCGCAAACTTGCGGACTATGCCCGCACCGATGAAATCGCCGGCACCGATCACGGCAACCGATTGGCTTGGCCCCGACTTGCTGGGCATGATTACTTCCTTTCGAGCGGGATGACGGCCACGGTCAGCCGTGAAATGCAGACCAGCTTGTCCGCCTCGTCAGTGATCCTGATCGACCAGACCTGGGTGGTGCGGCCGATCGATTCTGGTGAAGCCTTGGCATAGACCCAGCCCGCATAGGCCGGGCGGATATGGTTGGCGTTGATTTCCATGCCGACTGCGACGCTGATCTCGCGGTTGATGCAATAGCTGGCAGCGACCGATCCGATCGTTTCGGCCAGCGCCACCGAAGCCCCGCCGTGGAGCCGCTTGAACGGCTGCTGGGTGCGGTGATCGACCGGCATGCGTGCAGTGATCCAGTCATCGCCGCAATCAACGAATTCGATGCCGAGATGGCCGGGCATGGCATTGTCGCCCAGCCCGGTCATTGGTGCCAACGGCGGGCGCTCACCGCCCCACCAGATTATTGCATTGCTCATTGAAACGTAGTCTGGCGAAGCGGCGGCGGGCTGTAAACCGATTAAAGCCCCAGTGCGCTCAGCCCGGGGTGATCATCGGGACGCCGGCCCAGCGGCCAGCGGAACAGCCGTTCGGCTTCGGTAATCGCCAGATCATTGATGCTCGCGTGGCGTTCGGCCATATGGCCGCTGGCGGCAAAGAGCCAGTTTTCGTTGCCATAGCTGCGCCACCACTGGCCGTCCTGGTCATGCCATTCATAGGCGAAGCGCACCGCGATACGGTTGCCGTGGTGCGCCCACAGCTCCTTGATCAGGCGGTATTCGTGCTCGCGTTGCCACTTGGCGGTCAGGAAAGCCTCGATCTCGGCGCGGCCGACCGGGAAGAGGCTGCGGTTCCGCCAGCGGCTATCCTCGGTATAGGCCATGGCGACCTTGGCCGGATCGCGGCCGTTCCAGCCATCTTCGGCGGCGCGGACCTTGATCGAGGCGGTCTCGGCGGTGAACGGGGGCAGGGGCGGGCGTTGGGCGGTTTCCATGGGTCTTGTTCCTAGGCTGGTCAGCGCAACTGTTCCAGTTCGGTGCGCAGACGGGCGATTTCGGCGTGGAGTGGCTGGACCGCAGCGGCGATCTCGGCCTCGGTAAAGCGCGGGGTGATGTGCTGCGGGCAGTTCCAGTCAAACCCCTCGATGGCAATGACATAGGCGCGCTCGGCCATGGCCTGGCTGCTGGGCGGCATCAGCGCCGCCACTAAGGCAGGGTCCTGCTGGGCCGTCACGATCTCGGCGCGGCCCAGCAGCTTGAGCCGGCGGCGACCCGGATAATCCATCAGAAATAGCGAAACCCGCGGTTCGGTGCGCAGGTTGGCGGTGCTGACATGCTGCCGGTTGCCGCGATAATCGGCAAAGCCAAGGCGGTTGCCGCCCAGAAGTTTGAGGAAGCCGGCCGGGCCGCCGCGATGCTGGACATAGGGCCAGCCCTCGCTGGTCACGCTGGCGAGATAGAAACTGTCACGCGCAGCGATGAATTCGGCCTCCTTGCCGCCCAGTTGATCGGGCGTACCATCCGCGCCTTGCTCCATCCGGGCATAGGCATCGCGGCTACCATCTTCGGCCTGAAGCTTGCGTGCCTCAGCGGTGAACAGGGTGTGGACGTAATTGCGGGCCATGGTGGGGGGTTCCGTGTGCCGGGAAGGGTTGGCGGGCGCCGATCGGACGGGGGGGATCGGCACCCGCGTCCCGTTATGCCGCCTTGCGGGCTTCGACGGCGGGGAAATCGATCGCGGTCTGGAACACTTCGTTGAAATAGTTGGTCCAGGTGTTGAGCGCGACATGCTGGACCACCTCGATGATCTGCGCGTCGCTGTATCCGGCCAGTTTCACCGCAGCGAAATCATCCGCCGAAACATGGCCGCGCTGCGCGACGATCTGCGCGGCGAAGCGCACTGCGGCATCGGCCTTCGGGTCGTTCGAAGCGCCGCTGCGGTTGGCGGCGATTTCGGCATCGTCCAGCTTGGCCAGGTTCTTGCCAAGATAGCTGTGCGCCGAAAGGCAATAGTCGCAGCCATTGGCTTCGGCCACTGCCAGCGCAATCCGTTCGCGGGTTGCGGCGGGCAAAGCGCCTTTGCCAAGCGCGCCGGACATGGCGAGATATCCTTCCAACGCCTGAGGGCTGGTCGAAATCAGCCGGAACATGTTGGGCACGCTGCCCAGCTGGGCCTGAACGGCAGCGAGCAGCGGCTGCGACTTTTCGGGGGCAGCGGCAACATTGGCGGGAGTGGGGATACGGGACATGGGAGGGAGCCTTTCGTTTTCGCGGGGGGAGGAGGTCCTGCCCGGTGGCGATGAGATAGCCCATTCCGTTATTTGGGATTATCCGCTAAGTTCGGGAATTATCCTTCCAAATATTGAGAGGCATGGATGGACCGTATCGATGGCATGAAAACGCTGCTGGCGACGGTCGACGGCGGCAGCCTATCGGCGGCGTCGCGCCAGCTGGGCATGCCGCTGGCCACGGTCAGCCGCAAGGTTGCCGATCTGGAATCACATTTGCGGGCGCAGATCCTGATCCGCACCAGCCGCAAGCTGATGCTGACCGAAGTGGGTGAGGGCTATGTCCAGGCATGCCGCCGGATCCTTGATGACATCGACGCTGCAGAGCGCGCCGCAGCCAGCGAATACCAAGTCCCGCGCGGCCACCTGACCTTGGCGGCCTCGGTGATGTTCGGCCAGGTGCACGTTGAGCCGGTGCTGCTCGAATTTTTGCGGGCCTATCCCGAAATCACCGCCCGGCTGGCGCTGTCGGATTCGATCGTCAACATCCTCGACGATCATATCGATGCGGCGATCCGGGTGGGCGCGCTGCCCGATAGTGCGATGGTGGCACAGCGGCTGGGCGAAACCGGTTGGATAACCTGCGCCAGTCCAGCCTATCTGGACCAACGAGGGATCCCGCAGAGCCCGGCCGATCTGCCAGCGCACCAGTGCATCCTGTTCGAAGGGCATTCGAGCGCGCAATGGTCGGGCGAGGTGTGGCGCTTTGGCAGCGGCAAACACCGGATCAGCGTGCCGATCCAGCCGCGCCTGCGGGTCAACACCGCCAGCGCGGCGCTATCGGCTGCGATTGCCGGCGCCGGGATTGTGCGGCTGCTGCGCTATCAGGCGGTCAAGGCGGTCAAGGCGGGAGAGCTGCAGATCATCCTGCCCCGGTTTGAGCCGGACCCGGTCCCGGTGCATCTGGTGCACACCGGCGGACCGATCCTGCCGCTCAAATTGCGGGCCTTCCTTGATTTTGCCGCACCGCGCCTGCGCGCCTCGTTGAACGGTTAGGCCGGCTCGCTGACCTTCTTGCCCGCCCGCACCCCATCGTAAAGGAATTCACTGCCTTCCAGATCGGTCGTCGGGATCTGTTCGCGTTCAGCCCAGTAATCCTGATTGTGGCGCCATTCGGGCTTGTCGCCGCGCTGGGGCATCTGTTTGATCCCGCGCATCAGGTAGCCCGGATTGAAATTCTCGCCCTCAATCCAATCGCCCAGCGGCATGTTGTGATCTTCATCGCGCAGCGCGACGTCGACCCGCTTGGCACCCTTGCGGTCCATATGGTTGAGCAGGCTGCAGATGAAATCGCCCATCATATCGACCCGCAGCGTCCAGCTGGCGCGGAAATAGCCCATCACCCAGGCCATATTGGGCACTCCGGTGAACATCATGCCGCGGTAGTTGACTGTTTCATGCCAGTTGACCGGCTTGCCATCCACTTCGAACGGAATGCCGCCCATCATCAACAGGTTGAAACCGGTAGCGGCGACAATGATGTCGGCTTCGATTTCGGTGCCGTCCTTGGTCCGCACTCCGGTTTCGGTGAAGGTGTCGATCTCGTCGGTCACCACGGTGAGCTTGCCTTCAACCGCAGCCTTGAAAATATCGGCTTCAGGACAGAACGCCAGCCGCTGCTGCCAGGGGCGATACTTCGGGGTGAAGTGCGGCTCAAACTGGAAATCGGGTTTGCCGGTAAAGGCGCGGACCAGTTCCTTGAGCTCTTCGAAAACCTGATCGGGTTCCTCGATACAGCGTTTGGTCATCATGTCCTGATCGTACATGATCTGGGCGCGGACCACGCGGTGGATGGTCGGCTCGTCAATCCCGCCGGCGCGCAGCTTGTCGGCCAGCTCGTTCTTGTTTTCCGCGCAGAAGAAATAGGTCGGCGAACGCTGCAGCATGGTGACATGCGCCGCGTCCTTGGCGAATTCGGGGATCACCGTGGCCGCAGTGGCACCTGATCCAATGACCAGCACCTTCTTGCCCTTATAATCGATCTTGCGATCCCACAGCTGTGCGTGAATCAGCAGACCCTTGTAGCTGTCTTTCCCGGCCCAGTCCGGCATGTAAGGCTTCTCGTGATCGTAATAGCCCTGGCACATCCAGAGGAAATTGGCGGTGAACGTGTGCCGCGCGCCATCCTTGGTCTGGGCCTCAACGGTCCACAGGTTGGCCTTGCTGTCCCAGCTGGCGTGGGTGATGCGGTGGCCATAACGGATGTGCGGCGCGATGCCGTTCTCCTCGATCACTTCACCCATATAGGTGAGGATCGCTTCGGCCGAGGCGATCGGGGTGCCGACCCACGGCTTGAACCGGTAGCCGAAGGTATAAAGATCGCTGTCCGAACGCACGCCGGGGTATTTGTGGGTATCCCAGGTGCCGCCAAAGGTGTCTTTCATTTCAAGGATCGCGTAGCTTTTCCCCGGGCATTGGTCCTGCAGGTGATAGGCCGAACCGATCCCGGAAATCCCTGCGCCGACGATCAGCACGTCGACATGGGTGGCCTCGTCCTTGGCAAGTGCAACTGCGGCGCTCATCGGCGACTCTCCTCTTTTCAGGGCTCTTAACTGCGCGATTAAACGCCGTATGGATCAATTTGGAAAGAGATTATTTGATCGTGATCAACCCCCAGCCTGCCAGGTCCGCACCGCCTCAAGCGGCCAGACCAGCATCAGCACGTTAAGCGTCAGATTGTCCCGGATCATAAAAAGCGTGAACAGTTCGAAACTGATGGCAAGGGCAAGGCTCGCCTTCCACGGCAACTTGCTGGCGATCCAGAACCCCAGCGCCATGAAGCCGATGTCGCTCAGCGAATTGATCACCGCATCGCCTTCGTAGCCGAAGCTGACTGTTACCGCGCGGTAGCGATCGATGATCAGCGGCGAATTTTCCAGCAGTTCCCAAAAGCCTTCGAACATGATCGCAATCGGCAAGGCCCAGCTCGCCGGTTTTCCGCCCAGCAGCTTCCAGCGCCGCCACAGAACGTGGGCGAAGAAATAGAACAGCAGGCCGTGGATGACATGGCTGAAACTGTACCAATCGGCGATGTGTTGGCTATTTTCGGCCGATTGCACCGTGCCCCACCACAGCTTGACCGTGCCGCAGGTGCAGATCGGCACGCGGCCCATCCCCAACAGGATCGCGCCGATCGCCAGCCACATGGCCAGCGCCAGAATAACGCCGCGGCGATTGGGAAGAAGACTTGTCATTGTGGTTCCTTGTCGGGCGGAGCGGCGGTCCCGCCGCCCAGTGCAATCTGCATGAACACGGTATCAAGCCAGCGCCCGTGCTTGCGCCCGCTGCCGCGCAGGATCCCGGCAGGTTCGAACCCCAACGCGGCGTGGAGGGCAATCGAAGCGGGCTCGGCCCCACCGATCACCGCGTACATCTGGCGAAACCCTGCCGCTTCAGCCGCCTGCAACAGCGCCTGAAGCAAGGCCTTGCCGGCGCCCTGGCCGCGGCAATCATCGCGGATATAGATCGAATCCTCACCTGCAAAGCGATAGGCCGCGCGATCACGAAATTGGGCGACATAGCCGTAACCCATAATCCCGCCCGCCGGATCGCAGGCCACCAGCCACGGCCAGCCAGCTGCCAGCACCTTTTCCATCCGCTGCGCCATCTCTGCAGTTTCGGGGGGATCGAGTTCGTAAGTGGCCGTGCCGTGCAGCACATGGTGCGCATAGATCGCCGCTATATCGGGCGCATCAGACAGGCGGGCTTGGCGGATGATCATCGGCACCGGTTCATGCCCCAAGCGCGCGCCCGCGCCAAGCCCAAGCGCGCGCCCGCGCCAAGACCGTTGCATCGTCGGCCCCGCGCAGTAATACCGCTCGGGCAATGGCCAAGCGCGCACCCAAGTCCAGCCACGATCCCGGCCGCGCGGTCTGCGTGATCGGGGCGGGGCTGAGCGGTCTGGCCACCGCGATCCGGTTGCAGGCGGCGGGATTGCCCACCACCCTGATCGAAGCCCGCGCCAGCGTGGGCGGACTGCTGCGCCGGATTGAGGCACAGGGGTTCACTTTCGAGGAAGGTCCATCATTGCTGGCCGATCCGGCCTGCTTGCGCGAATTGTGGTCCATCACCGGCGAAGATGCCGATGCCGATCCGGCGCTGCGGCTGCTGCCGGTTGATCCGGCGTGCCGCTATCTGTGGAGCGATGGGACCGCGTTTGATGCAGCGGCCGATCCTGCCGAATTGATCCGGCAAGTGGGACGGATCGCCTCTGCTGACATTCCCGGGATTGAGGCCTGGCGCGATTGGTCGGCGCTGGTGCGGCGCGAAACCTGGCCTGACCTTGCCGAAGCCGCGCCGCAGGGCTGGGCGGGCTGGCTGCGAACTGTGCCGGTGCTGCGGCGCGCCCGCGGCTGGCAGAGCGCCGCTGGATTGATCGCGGGGCTGATCAAGGAGCCGCATCTGCGCCAGGCGCTAAGCCATCCGGCCTTGCTGGCGGGGGCCAATCCGGCGTCAGCCAGCGCCCTGGTGCTGGCCGGGCAGCACCTTGCCGGGCTAGGTCCGGCCTATTGGCCCGCAGGCGGGATGGTCCGTCTGGCCGAAACGCTGCGCGCGCGGTTTGAACGGCTGGGCGGCACGGTGCGGCTGCACGATCCGGTGGTGCAGATCCACACCCTGGGCAACCGCGCCAACGAGGTTGAGACGCAAAGCGGCTGGCGCGCCCATTTCGCCGCGGTGGCCAGCACCGGCGATGCGGCTGCAACCTATCGTCAGCTGCTGCGCGGCAATCCGCGTGGGCCCGCGATGGGCGCGAGGCTGGCCAAGCGGCGTTACGCGCCTTCAGCTCTGACGGTCCATTTTGCGCTGGCCGGATCGTGGCCCGGGATCGGCCATCACACCGTCCTGCTGGGCCCGCGCTTTGATGATCTGCTGGCTGACGTGTTTGATCTGGGCGTGTTGCCGCGTGATATGCTGATCTGGCTGCATCATCCCACCGTCACCGAACCTGGCCTCGCCCCGCCCGGTCACAGCCTGATGTGCGCAACCATCCCGGTGGCGCACCTGGGTAAGCTGCCGATCGATTGGGAGACCGTGGGCCCGGTGATTGCCCAGCGGGTGCTGGACGAGGTCGGGCGGCGGCTGATCCCTGATATCTCCGACCGGATCCTGGCCCGCCATGTCACCACCCCGCGCGATCTGGCGCTTGATCTGGGGCTGCATCTGGGCAGTTGCTGGAGCCTTGAACAAACCGCGCTGCAATCGGGCCCGCTGCGGCTGCCGCACCGCGATGCCAGGATCGCCAACCTCTTTTTTGCCGGCGCGGCGACCCATCCCGGCGCCGGGGTTGCAGGTGTGCTGGCCGGTGCTAAGGCTTGCGCCAAGCTTGTCACGCAGGAGGTGATTTGAAACGACTGGCAGTCTATTGCGGTTCGGCATCGCCGGCCGATCCGCGTTATGTCGAACTGGCTCAAACGGTCGGGGCAAGCCTCGCCGCGCGCGGGATTGGGGTGGTCTATGGCGGCGGGCGGCTGGGGCTGATGGGCGCGGTGGCGAGCGGCGCGCTGGCGGCTGGCGGCGAAGTGATCGGGGTGATCCCCGAGGCGCTGGTTTCGGGCGAAGTCGCCAATCATGATTGCACCGAACTGATCGTGGTGGCCGATATGCACCAGCGCAAGGCCGCCTTCACCCGGTTGTCTGATGGCTTTCTGACCATCCCCGGCGGGGTCGGGACGATGGACGAGCTGTGGGAAGCGGTCAGCTGGGCGCAATTGGGCTATCACGCCAAACCGGTTGGCCTGCTCAACGCTTTCGGGTTTTACGATCACCTGATTGCCTTCAACCAGCAGATGATCGCCACCGGCTTTATCCGCCCCGCGCACCAGGGTATCCTGATCGCCGAGGCCGAGCTTGATCTGCTGCTGACGCGGATGGCGGCGCATGAACCGCACACGCCTATTTTCGCGATGAAATCATCGGAATTGTAAGCCGCGTATCGCGCAACGATGAGTGCCAAAATTGCAACAGTTGTGTAACATTCGTAATCGATTGCAGCCCTCGTGATTGACTATCGCGGGGCGGTCAATAGCGAGTAATGCGCCGCAAAAGCGCCAACAACGGCGCAGCGGTCAACGATTTACACGGAGACACAAATGCAAACGACCGCAAGCCGCCGCAGCCGGAAGGCTGCTCTTGCAGCGACCGCAGCCACCTTCGCTATTTTCCTCAGCGATCCTGCTTTCGCGCAAGACACCAGCACCGATGCTGACACGACTGCCGCCGCCTCGGACGATGCAATTGTCGTGATCGGCACCCGCCGGACCGACCGTACGGTTACGGACTCGGCCTCGCCGGTTGACGTGATCAGCTCGGCCGAACTGCAGAACCAGCCGGCTGCCAACATGCTCGATCAGGTCAAGAACGTGGTGCCTTCGTTCTTCGTTGGCCAGAACTCGATCTCCGACGCTTCGACCTTCGTGCGCGCACCTTCGCTGCGCGGCTTGCCCGCCGATCAGGTGCTGGTCATGCTCAATGGCAAGCGCTTCAACCGTTCGGCGCTGGTCCAGGTTTACACCGGCGGTGATACCGGGCTGTCGTTTGGTTCGCAGGGTGCCGATATTTCGGCGATCCCTTCGATTGCGATCAAGAACCTCCAGGTGCTGCGCGATGGCGCCACCGCACAGTATGGCTCGGACGCAATTGCCGGCGTGCTCAACTATGAACTGCGCGGCGACGCCGGGATCGAAGTTGGTGCCCGTTACGGCCAGTACTACGACAAGGGCGATGGCAAGAGCTACCAGCTGACCGGCTATTTCGGCTTCAAGGTCGGTGATCGCGGGTTCATCTCGCTGGCTGGCGAATTCAACGATGATGGCCAGACCAGCCGCGGCCAGACCCGCCCGATCGCAGTGGCCTTTGCCAGCGAAAATCCCAGCCTTGCCAGCCTGCTGCCGCACTATCCAATGCCGGTGCAGATCTGGGGCAACTCGCCCAGCCAGGGCTACAAGGCCGTGCTCAACTCGAAGTTTGAAGTCAGCGACAATGCTGAACTTTATGTCTTCGGCCTGGTTGCGCACTCAAAGGCAGACCAGAGCTTCAACTACCGTCCGTCGGTTGTTGGCACTCGCAACTTTTCGACCACCGCGGGCGGCAACGTCGCAATCGGCGGCCGTTCGTTCTTCCAGCATCCCTATTATCTGACCAAGTGCACCGTGACGGCTGCTTGCTCTACCGCTGGCGGCTATGTGCAGGATACCAACGTCTGGAACATGAGCTCGCTCTATCCGGCAGGCTTCACCCCGCGGTTCGTGGGTGTGACTGATGAAGCAACCGTAACTTCGGGCATCCGCGGTGATAGCGGCAAGTTCCACTATGACCTGTCGGCAACTCTGGCGCGCAACGCGCTTGACCTGTCGATGTACAACTCGATCAGCCCGTCATACGGCCCGCTTTCGACGACCACCTTCAAGTTCGGCAAGCTGATCCAGAAGGAAACCACGGTCAACTTCGACGGCACCTATGATCTCGATGCCGGAATGGCCAGCCCGCTGGTGTTCTCGTTCGGCGCCGAATATCGCCGTGAAGCCTACACCGCCACCCAGGGTGATGTGCAGTCCTATGGTGCCGGTCCGTGGGCCGTTCCGCACCCGCTTTACACTCCGGCCGGTGTCCTGATTGGCACCAGCACCGATTGCACCGTTGCTGGTTCGGTCTGCACCGTGGCCGAAAGCCCGGCGGCATCGGGTTACGGCGGCACCAGCCCCAAGTATGCTGGCAGCCATTCGGATCAGAGCTATGGCGGTTACGTCGGTCTTGAAGGTGATCTGTCCGATCGCCTGTCGTTCGGCCTCGCTGGCCGCTACGAACACTATAACAGCTCGGGCAGTGCCGTGGTCGGCAAGGTCAACGCGCTGTACAAGGTGACCCCGGAACTGTCGCTGCGCGGCACTGCCGGTACCGGCTATCACGCTCCGTCGCCGGGTCAGAACAACACCCAGGTGCTGACCACCAACTTCCGCGCTGGTGTTTCGATCCAGACCGGCACCTTCCCGGTGACCAGTTCAGTCGCACAGTACTATGGTGCGGTTCCGTTGAAGCCTGAAAAGTCGACCAACTTCGGTCTCGGCTTTGTCTGGCAGCCGTCGAACGCGGTGACCATCACGGTTGATGGCTACTCGATCAAGGTGACCAACCGCATCTTCATCTCGCAGACCTACACGGTGTCGGCTGCAGACACGATCGCGCTGCCCGAACTGCTTTCGGTCGGCGTGGGCGGCGATGTGAACTTCTTCACCAACGCTCTCGACACCACCACTCGCGGTGTTGACGTGGTCGGTACCTATCGGACCGAACTTGGCGAAGGTAAGCTCAACCTGACGCTCGCCTACAACTACAACAAGAACAAGGTTGACCGGTTTACCGCCGGTACGATCAGCGCCGGCCAGATCGTCGATGCTGAAAACCTTGCGCCGAAGCATCGTCTGAACCTGTCGGCCAACTGGACCGCCGGGGATCTCAGCATCGGCGTTTCTGAGCACTTCTACAGCTCATGGCGTGCAGAGCAGGACTATCCTGGTCAGCTGTTCGGTGCGAAGTGGACGACCGATCTGGACGTTGCCTACACCTTCGACGATCACTTCACCCTGTCGGCCGGTGCCAGCAACCTGTTCAACAACTATCCTGACCGGATCGCGGCCTCGGCCTCGAACCCGATCTTCACGATTACGAACAGCACGGGCGATGGCCAGGTCTATCCGCGTAACGGCGGACCCTTCGGCTTCAACGGTGGGTTCTGGTACGTTCGGGCCAAGGTCAAGTTTTGATCTGATTGCCCATTCCGCCCAGGCGGAACGACATGTTCGGGGCGGAGAAGCGCAGGCTTCTCCGCCCCTTGCTTTTGTGCCAAGACCGCAGGATCAAAGCGGGGAGGACAAGTAATGCGCCTGATGAAAAGCACGATCGCGGCCGTCACGGCCTTGGCCTTGACCGGATCGCAGCTTGTCCAGGCCGCCGCGCCGCCACCGCCCGGCGCGGCCAACGGCATGGTCGTATCAGCGCACCGCCTGGCCAGCGATGCCGGGATCGCTGTGCTGAAGAAAGGTGGCAACGCTGTCGATGCCGCGGTTGCGGTCGCCTATGCGCTGGCGGTAACTTTCCCCGAAGCTGGCAACATCGGCGGCGGCGGGTTCATGACGATCCGCATGGCCAACGGCAGTTCCACCTTCATCGATTTCCGCGAGATGGCCCCGGGCAAGGCCAGCGCGGCGATGTATCAGGATAAAGACGGCAACGTCATTCCCGGCCTCTCCACCCGCGGGCATCTTGCTGCCGGGATTCCGGGCACGGTCGCCGGGCTGGAACTGGCGCGCAGCAAATACGGCACCCGGCCGCGCGCACCCTTGATGGCCGCTGCCATTGCGCTGGCCCGTGATGGCTTCGTGCTCGATCAGGGCGATGCCGATTTCCTGTCCGAAGGGGGCGCGGATTTTGCCAAGGATCCCGCCAGCGCGGCGATTTTCCTCAACCGGGGCAAGCCGTGGCGGGCCGGGCAGCGCTGGATCCAGGCCGATCTTGGCCGGACGCTGCAAGCCGTCGCCACTGGCGGCAGCGATGCCTTTTACCGCGGACCGATTGCTCTGAAGATTGCGGCTTCCAGCCAGCGTCATGGCGGGATCATGACCGCAGCCGATTTTGCCGCCTACAAGGCGGTAGAGCGCAAGCCGATCGAATGCGATTACCGCGGCTTTCACGTCATCTCGGCGCCGCCGCCCAGCTCGGGCGGAGTGGTTTTGTGCGAAACGCTCAATGTGCTGGAAGGCTATCCGCTCGGCAGCCTTGGCTTCCATTCGGCGCAAGGGGTGCATTACACGGTAGAGGCGCTGCGCCGCGCCTACCATGATCGCAACGTCAACCTGGGCGATCCTGATTTCGTGCCGCTTGATACCACACGCTTCACCAACAAGGCCTATGCGGCAGAGCTGCGCGCGGGGATTTCGGCGGACAAGGCCACCCCCAGTTCAAGCCTGCCTGCTCCCGATGCCGGCCACGAAGGCAAAAGCACCACGCATTTTTCAGTGGTCGACAAGGCCGGCAACGCCGTCTCGCTGACCTACACGCTGAACGACTGGTTCGGCGCGCGGGTTACCGCCGATGGCACCGGGATCCTGCTTAATGACGAGATGGACGATTTTTCGGCCAAGCCGGGCGTGCCCAACATGTATGGGCTGGTCGAAGGCAGCAACAATGCCATCGCTCCGGGCAAGCGCCCGCTGTCATCGATGACCCCGACCATTGTGACCAAGGACGGCGCGCTGTCGATGGTGATCGGCACGCCAGGCGGCAGCCACATCCCCACCGGGGTTTTGCAAGTGATGGTCAATGTGATCGATCACGGCATGACCCTGACCGAGGCGGTCAACGCCCCGCGGATCCACGCGCAGTGGCTGCCCGATGTGATCTATTACGAAAAGGACGCGCTCAGCGCCGATACCATGGCGGTTCTGATGGCCAAGGGACACAAGCTTGAAGCGATGGATTACTGGAACCAGGTGGCGGCGATCCTGGTGGGCGGGCCTTCGCTCAGCATGAAGCCCAATCCGGCCACCGGCAATCGCTGGCGCTATTTCGGTTCCATCGATCCGCGCCTGCCCGTCGGCACGGTGGGCACTTACTGAGCCTGCCCCAGCCAGCCCGGAAGTCCGCGCGCCAAAGCGGGCGATAGGTCGGCGGGCAGGGCGTTCGGGGCGAAATAGGCCGCATCGATAATCTCGCGGCCATCGATTGCCAGCACGCCCTCTGCCCGGCCGGTGAACAGGTGGACGCGGTTGGTGGTGCCGTAAAGCGGCTCGTCCTCAATCGCGAAGCAACGCGGATCGGCCAAGGTCAGCCCGGTCTCTTCGGCCAGTTCGCGCAAGCCCGCCGCCAGCGGATCCTCACGCCGCCCAATCCCGCCGCCGGGCAGCATCCAGTTGCCGCTGCCATAGGAATGGCGGATCAGAAGGATCTGGCCGTGGCCATCGAAGGCCAGCACCCGCGATCCCTGCAACTGTACTTTGGCGATCCGCCACCACCGCCGCCGGATGCCATGCGCCGCTTTAAGCCCCAGCCGGTGCAGCGGGGCGGGGATCAGGCGAAGCATGTCACCGGCTGATGTGCCGCTGCCAGCAGCCGCGCCACCGGCAGGTCATGCTCCCCGCGCAGCGCCGCTTCGAACAGCGCGATTTTTTCGGCACCCCGGATCACAAAAATCACCGCGTCGCTGTTCAGCAGCGCTGGAATGGTCAAGCTAAGCCGGGCAAACGGGGCCTCGGGCGGAAGCGGATCGGGCACCAGACGGCGCACCGGCAGCGGATCATCCGCCTGCGGATCGGTACCCGGAAACAGCGAGGCGATGTGGCCATCGCCGCCCATGCCCAGCCAGGCGAGGGCAAAGTGCGGCGGGAGCGCGGTCTCGCTCAATGCCACAACCTTGGCTCCCAGCGGCTCGAGCGCGGCGCGAATCCGGCCAACGTTGCTGGCGGGATTGTCCTCGGGCACAATCCGGTCGTCGCCGGGCCACACGGTTATCCGCGCCCAATCGATCCCGGGTTCAAGCGCCAGCATGGCCAGGATTGGGAACGGGGTGGACCCGCCAGGAATGGTGATCGCAATACCGGTGGGCTCGGCCTCAAGCTTTGCAATCAGATAGTGCGCTAACCAGTCCGCGACTTCTGCGCCATCTGCGTGGGGGAGGATTGACAGTTTGATCATAGGCACCGCGATAGCACCAGGGCCGGGCGCGGGGAACAGGCGCGCAAAGCTATGCGGCGAAGCGCGCCGCCAGCACCGGGTAGGCGAGGTAGATCGTGACCAGCAGCAGCGCGATGCCCAGCCCGCGGCGGATCCTGCCCAAGGGCTGCGCTTCCCAGTCACGCCCGCCCAGCCAGCCGGCCAGCACTGTGGCCGCGCTGCCAATCGCTCCCCCAGCCACCGCAACCCATGGCACCGGGCTGGCGGCGGCGATGGCAAAGACGGTGAACCGCGCGGCGTCGGTCAATTGCTGAGCCAGAAGCACCACGGTCAAGGCACCGAGCGACTGGGTTGGCTCCAGCGGCTTGCGGCCGGGACGGACAAAGATCAGCTCCACCGCCGCGAAGCCCAGCGCCATCGCGACCAGTATGGAGCGGGTCGGGCCATTTATCTGCGGGGCGATGGTATGACCGGCCCAGCCCGCTGCGGCGGTTGTCAGAGCTGCGCAGACCAGCCCGATCGCCAGCACGCTGCCGCGCCCGGCCAGGCGCGCCATCAGCACCTGATCGCGCGCGCCGAGGCCCGCCGCCAGCACTGCCAGCATTGCAAAAAGAAATCCCGCCATGGATTGCAGCGGTGCCCGCCGCTACCGGTCAGGTCAAGCTTCGCTATCGCTGCGCTAACTGCGTGCTAACCGCGCGCTATTTCCGCGACGTCGACCACCGCCAGGTTATGCCGGTCGATCAGATCGGCAATATCGTCGATCCGCGCCATCTCGCCGTCATCGCGCATGATTGAACAGATCACCGCGGCATCGCCCGCCCCGGCCCGGCGGACCAGTTCGATCGCCGCTTCCAAGGCTGCGGGTCGCTCTGCCAGTCCGCCCGGTGCTGCGATCAAGGGGAACACGTGGCCGGGCGAAACCAGATCGTCGCTGGTTGCGGCAGGATTGATCGCCACCGCCACGGTTTGCGCCCGGTCTGCTGCCGAAATCCCGGTGCTGACCCCTTCGCGTGCTTCGATCGAGCGGCCATGCGGACGTCCCGATTGGCGCTCGCTGCCAGCGTTGATCAGGCTGATTCCCAGCCGCATGGCGTGGGCCGGGGTCAAGGCCAGGCAGATCAGTCCGCGCCCATGGGTGGCCATGAAATTGATCGCATCAGCATCGGCGTGGCGTGCGGCAATGCAGAAATCGATATCGCCGCCGCGCAAGGCATCCCCGGTGATCACGATCATCCGGCCCGCCACCAAAGCGGTTACCGCCGTGTCGGCGCCCTGGCTCATGCTGCTGGCTCCGCTGCCTCAAGCGCGAAAGCGCGCGCGCCCCGGGCAACCTGCTGGCCCACCAGTTCCAGCTGCAGCCGGGCGCGGTCTTCCAGGCATTCGCCATCGGGCGAAAATAGCCCGCGATAGGTCCGGATTGTGGCCCCCATCGGGGTTGGCCAGCCGCGCAAGGCGTGGACGATCGAGCGCATTGCGAACAGCGTGCTCATCGTCGCCTGATCGCCATATGCGGTGGCGATCAGGCCCACCGCGCGGCCATCGAGATAAGGCCGCTCATCCTTTGACAGCTCTTCCAGAAAATCGAGCGCGTTCTTGACCAGCCCCGATATGGTGCCGTGATAGCCCGGCGCGGCGATCAGCACGCCATCGGCGCGGCGCACCGCTTCAACCAGCTCGCGGCCATCGCCCTTGGCCTGCGTTTCGCTGCCATAGTGCGGCAGCGCGGCCAGATAGGCCCCGCCAAACACCTGCAGGTCCGCTTCGCCCGCTGCCGCACTCGCTGCGGCCAGGCGCAAGGCCTGTTCGGTGGTGCTGCCGGGGTTGACGGTGCCGCCGATCGCGACAATCCGGATGGTCACAGAACAGGTTTCCTTTCGATCACAGCGCCAGGGGGCCGTGCTGGATTTGGGGCAAGACATAGCGCGCGAACATGTCGCACTCGTTCACATGGGGATAGCCCGAGAGGATGAAAGCTTCCATCCCGGCATCCTGATAGGCGCGCAATTTGGCGATCACCTGATCCGGCGTGCCGACGATCGCCGCGCCGCAGCCCGATCGGGCCCGGCTGATCCCGGTCCACAGGTTGTCCTCGACAAACCCGTCTCCATCCGCCGCGCTGCGCAGTTCCTGTTGGCGCTGCACCCCGTAGTTCTTGGCATCAAGCGACTTTTCGCGGATCGCCTTGCCGGCTTCCTCGTCCAGTTTTGACAGCAGCCGATCGGCATAGCGGCGCGCCTCGTCCTCGGTTTCGCGGACGATCACGTGGGCGCGGTAGCCGAATTTGAGCGTGCGGCCCTTGGCCTTGGCGCGGGCCTTCATGTCGGTCACGGTTTCGCGGACCTTGTCCATCGTATCGGGCCACATCAGGTAGACGTCCGCCGCTTCGGCTGCGCATTCGCGGGCTTCGTGGCTCAGGCCGCCGAAATAGAACGCCGGGCATTTGCCCGACAGGGTGGTGATCCGCGGCGGATCGAGCTTGAGGTTGAAGAACTCGCCCTGAAAATCGAGATGCTCGCCGTTCAGCAGCGTCTTGACGATCTTCATGATCTCGGTCGCGCGAACATAGCGCGGGCCGCTCTCGATTTTTTCACCCGGCATGTCGGACGAAATGATGTTGACGTTGAGCCGGCCATTGCCCTGCGCGTCGGACCCCAGGATCCGGTCAAGCGTGGCGATCCGGCGGGCCAGTTGCGGCGGCCAATCCTCGCCCATCCGGGTGGCCCACAGCAGCTTGATCCGCTTGACCTGCGTTGCCATCGCCGCTGCAAAGACCGTGGTGTCCAGACCCAGCTGATAGCCCGAGGGCAGCAGCACATTATCAAACCCGCCTTCTTCGGCGCGCTGGACGATCCCGCGGCAATGCTCCCAGCTGGATGCCAGCTGGGGATCGGGCACGCCGAGGAATTCGTAATCGTCATCGCACAGCGCCGAAAACCAGGAGACTTCGCACTGCGGGGTTTGTTGCTGGGTCATGGCAGATTCACTCCTCGGGCGGCGACCAGCACCGCGTACCAATCCTGACGGGTCCAGCGCATGCCCAGCGCGCTGGCACCTTCGGCGATCCGCGCCGCCTGCTGTGAGCCGATGATCGGCACGATCCCGGCCGGGTGCGCCATCAGCCAGCCATAGGCGGCAACGCTGCGGCAAACGCCCTGTTCTGCCGCTATCCGATCGAGTTCAGCGGCTACTGCAGTCTCGCGGACGCTGTCCGGCTTGACCAGGCGGCCGCCGCCCAGCGGCGACCAGGCCAGCGGGGTCAGGCCCAGCATCATCGCCTGATCAAGCTCACCGTTTTCAAAGCAGTCGATCCGCAGCGGGCTGATTTCGGGCTGGGTCGTAACCAGCTTGTGGTCCAGAAAGTGATTGAGCGCGGCAGTCTGCGCCTGGGTGAAATTGGATACGCCGATGGCGCGGATCTTGCCGGCACTCAGCGCATCGTCCAGCACCCGCGCCACTTCCTGCGGGTGGGCGAGAATATCGGGGCGGTGGATCTGGTAGAGATCGATCATATCAGTCTGCAACCGGCGCAGCGAAGCATCGAGCGCGGCGGTCAGATACGCGGTGCTTTGGTCATAGGGCAGCGGCGGCATGATCCCGCCCTTGCTGGCCAGCACCATGCGGCCGCGCAAGGCCGGCTCAGCGGCGAGCACCTCGCCCAGCAGCGCTTCGGCATCGCCGAACCCGCTCGTGCCGTCAAAACCATAGATATCGGCGGTATCGAGCAGGGTAATCCCGGCATCGAGCGCGGCGTGGACCAGTGCAGCTGCTTCGGCGGTGCTGCGGCCGTCCTCGGCCAGACGCCACATCCCCCAGGCGATCGGGGACACTTGGATGCCGCTGGCCCCCATGGTGCGGGTGGCAGGCGGGGCAGGCAATTGGCTCATGTTGGTTTCCTGGCTGGTGGCGCGACCGAGGCGCGCTCGATGAGAGTATGGGGAAGGCGGCGATGCGAAATATCGCCCCCTGCGATAAGTACTTCTGCGGCGGCCCGGGCCAGTTCGGCCATCGGCTGATGGATCGTGGTCAAGGGCGGCCAGACGGTACGGGCCAGCGTGGTATCGTCAAATCCGGCCACTGAAAGCTCACCCGGCAAATCGATCCCGCGATCGTGGGCCACGGCCAGCACTCCGGCGGCCATATCATCGTTAGAGGCGAAGATGGCGGTAGGGCGATCGGGCAGATCGAGCAGCGCGACCGCGCCGCGCACGCCGCTGTCAAAATCGAATTCGCCATCGCAAACCAGCGATGGTTCAAAGGATATTCCCGCCCGGTCAAGCGCGCGGCGATACCCGAACAGGCGATCATCCGAAGCGGCGTGATTGGGGTGGCCCTTGATGAAGCCGATCCGGCGATGGCCCTGATTGATCAGGTGCGTGGTCATATCATCCGCCGCCTGGGCATCGTCCATGAACACTGAGCTGGTCAGCGCGTGGTTGGTGCCCGGCGATATCCGCACAAACGGAATATCCAGCCCATCCAGCGCGCGCAGCACGGCTTCGCAATCGGTGACCGGCGATGACAGGATAATCCCGTCAACATGGGTTTCGGTCACCAGCCCGCGGACCTGATCGCCAACCCGCGGATCGGCCACGTCGACCGGCTGGGCCAGCAGGCGGATGCCGTTCTGCTTGCAGTATTCCCAGCACCCGGTCTGGATCTGGAACATGTAATAGGGGCTGTGATTGTCATAGATCAGCGCCACCTGATTGCTCTTGGCGCCCGACAGGATCCGGGCGGCGATGCTGGGCCGGAATTCCAGCGCCTGCATCGCATCCTCAACCCGCGCCCGGGTTTCGGTGCTGACATAGGGATGCCCGTTGAGCACCCGGCTGACGGTTTTAACGGCCACTCCCGCTCTGGCGGCCACGTCGCGGATGTTGGACCGTTCGCTCATCGCACCAGCTCCTTCAGCCCAGCGAACAGCGGCGCGAACGGGCTGTCCGGACGGTAGAACACCGGTGGTTGTCCGATCGGCGCTGCAACCGTGTGTGTGCCGGGGGTGAAGTCTTCGCCGCTCCAGCAGTGCCGCCACAGGCCTTCGCCGGGCAGCACCACATCGCGTGCATCTGTTCCTGCTTCGATTACGGGTGCCACTACCATATCGGTACCGTAGAGGTATTGATCCTGCACGGTCCAGAGCGAAGCATCGCCGGGATGGTGCAGAAACAGCGGGCGCTGCGCCGGCAGGCCGTGCTGCACCGCTTCATCGCACAGGTGCCGGACATAGGGCGCAAGGTGGGCATGGACCCGGCTCCACCGCGCAAAGCAGGCCAGCAGCTCGGCCGTACTGTCATATTGCAGGTTGTCGTCGGGGCGATTGCCCTCGTGGCTGCGCATGACCGGCGCGAAAGCTGCCAGTTCGCACCAGCGCTGCATCAGTTCGGCGGTGCGGACATTGCCGAGTAGCGAGGTGTAGCCGCCGCAATCCGAATGGCTGTAGGCATTGCCCAGCAGGCCAGACGAAAGCGCGGCGGTGATCACCGTGCCGATCCCGTCGTGGCGGGTGAAATCGACCGATTGGTCACCGGCCCACAGCAAGGGGCAGTGCGCCTGCACGCCTGAGAACCCGGCGCGCATGAAGAACACCGCTTCGCCGGTCTTGCCCCGGCTTTCGACTGCGCGGGCGTTGACCTCGGCCCACAGCACCGGCCAGCGGTTGTGCGCTTCCATCGGGTCAGAGCCATCGGCCAGCCGCACATCAGTGGGCAGATACTCGCCGAAATCGGCCATCCACCCCGCCATGCCGATGTCGAGCAGTTCGCGCCCCAGCACCTTTTCGGCAAACCACGCGCAGGTTTCCTCGCGGGTGAAATCGATCACCCCGCAATCGAACTCGCCGAAATCGACCAGATAGATTTCGTCGCTGTCCTGGCGCAGGCAGAAGTGGCCGTGTTCGGCGGCTTCCTCAAACAGGATCCCGTCGTTCGCAAGATAGGGGTTGGCATAGCCCAGAAAGCGGATGCCGCGCGCGGCCAGCGCGGCGATCCGTTCGGGCAGGTCGGGATAGCGTTGGCGGCTGCGGCGCCAGTCCCAGAACAAGCGGCGGCCAAAGCTGGTTTCGCGGATTCCGGCCCAGTCTTCGCACCAGATGCCTGCCACCGCAGTGCCGGCCTCGATGAACCGGTCAAGCCGTTCGAAGCTGCGCGCACCGTCTTTCAGGCCGACGATCGCGCCGCCAATCGCCCAGTCGGGCAGCGGCGGCTGGCGGCCGAACCGGGCCGACAACTGGCCGACCAGATCCTGCGGTCCATCGGCGGCGTAAAGTTCAAATGTGGTCTGATCCGACCAGACTTCGATCCGGTGATGCGCCGGATCGGTGAAATCGAGCACCGAATATGTCTCTGCCGTGCAATGCACAGCCAGCCAGCGTGAAGTCAGAAAGGTCGGCTGGGGGTAATTGGTGTTCCAGTAATCGCCCCCGGCCATGCCAGACGCGTCCATCGCCTGGGTCAGTTCGGTGGTCTTGTCGCGGCCCACGCCCGGTTCGCTGGTCCAGATCGGAAAGGCCCGGCCGTTCAGCGCCAGATAGCTCATCTGCTCGCCGCCGCCCCATACGGCTTCGCCCGGTTCGGCGTGGAGGTGCAGGTGGATCCGGTCATACCCCGGCAGCAGCAGTTCAACCCGGAGACGGCCTTCGTCGAGCGACAGCCGCGCCGCCGCCTGATCGCCAGCAAACAGGATTACCTCCTGCTCGGCAACGGTGCAGTCCTGCGCCGTCAGCGAATCGCTGGGCGCATCGGCAATGCTGAAATTGCCGCGGTACATTTCGATCTGCGCGGCCCCGCGGGCCATTGCCAGGACCGGAGTGTCGGGGCGGTGCGACAGCACCAGACGCCCTGCAAAGTGCAAGTCAAAGCCCGATTCGCTGCTGGTAAAGCCAGCCTCCAACGCGTCCAATCCCTCTGCCAACCGCTGGTGTCGCTCTAGCGCAACACTGAGGCCTGTTCTGTATGACACCGCTTGACATATCGACACAGAGGCAGCAATTCAAGCGTCATGGAGATCGCCGGGAAGACCCGGTCTGAGGATGCATGGCTGCACCGGAAGCAACCGGGCGGCCCGTAAGGGAGGAGACTTTTCGCATGAAAACCGCACTTCGCACGGCTACCGCCTTGCCGCTCGTGGCCCTGTCGCTGGCGCTGCTGGCCAGCCCCGCCATGGCCCAAACCGCTTCGGATGAAACCGCCGCCGCCGATGAGGCCGCCCCCGGCGACATCGTGGTGACCGCGCAAAAGCGCAAGGAAAGCCTGCAAAGCGTGCCGCTCGCGGTTTCGGTCCTGAGCGGTGAGCGTCTGGCCGATGCCAGCCGCCCGAGCATTGAAAGTGCCGCCCAGCTGGTGCCTTCGCTCAACTTCCTCAAATCGGGCACCACGCTCAACCAGACGATCTTTCTGCGCGGGGTCGGCACAGCCACCTTCTCGATCGCCGGTGAACCTTCGGTTTCCACCGTGGTTGACGGTGTGGTCTATTCGCGTTCGGGTGAAGCCTTCAGCGACATGGTCGATGTGGCGCAGATCGAAGTTCTGCGCGGCCCGCAAGGCACGCTGTTCGGCAAGAATGCTTCGGCCGGGGTGGTCAACATCACCACCCAGATGCCGCGTCAGGAATACAGCGGAACCCTCGAAGCGAGCTATTTCGATCACAACGAATACCGCGTGAAGGGTGCAGTCAATGTGCCAGTGGGCGCCAATTCGGCGATGCGGCTGACCGGCTTCTATGGCCAATACGATGGCAACATCCGCAACAACGCCACCAACAGCTGGGTCAACGGCTACAAGCACTACGGCGTGCGCGGTCAGTTCCTCTATGAACCCAGCAATGATCTGCGCGTCTACCTTGCCGCAGACTATTACAAGAATGATGACGATTGCTGCGCCGATATCATCGCCACCGGTCCGCTTACTGGGGCCGGCCTGCCGTCAACCAGCCTGGCGTTTGGCGTGCTGCCGACCCCGGCAGGAGCCAAGACCCGCGCGATCAACCAGAACCTGGTCACCGCGACCAAGGAAGAAGGCTGGGGCGTTTCGGGCCAGATCGATTTCAGCCTGGGCTCCAACACGCTGACCTCGATCACCGCCTATCGCGGCTGGAACAACACCGAAATCCGCGATGGTGACTGGCTCGACCGGGCTTACGTCGGTTTCAACCAGCTGCATGACAACGGCCCGCAAACCTCGAACACCTTCAGCCAGGAACTGCGGCTGACTTCACCGGCCGATCAGACCGTGTCCTATGTGCTGGGTGCCTATTATTCGCGCGCCGAAAGCGAGCGGACCTTCACCCGCGTGGTCACATCGTGCACCGCCGCGGTTGGCGCGCCCAGCGGGGTCCTGATCCCCTGCGGCAGCGTCAACGCCAATCCGTCGACGACCTTCAGCGGCACTGCCAAGTTCGGTTCGGTGTTCAACAACTTTGCCGCGTTTGGCCAGGTCACGCTCAAGTTCGGCGACAAGGGCCGGATCATCGGCGGACTGCGCTATACCAATGACAAGCTGTCGGTGTTCCATTCGCGCGTTTCCAGCAACACGCCGACTGCTGCTCCGGGTATCCAGCCCAATTTCGATCAGGGGGTCTACAACCAGTACCTCGTGCTGGTCGCCGGCGGCACTTCGCCAACAACTGCGGCAACCTCGGCGGTCACTTCGTCCAACGGGATCCCGTTCCGCACCCAGACCAGCAACGGTAACGTCTCGGGCAAAGTCGCGATCCAGTATGATTTCAGCCGTGATATGATGGGCTACATCAGCTACGCCCGCGGGTACAAGGGCCCGGCCTACAACGTGTTCTACAACCTCAATTCGACCGGCACCAATGTGATCGATCCGGAAACTTCGAACTCGTTTGAAGTGGGGGTCAAGAACACTCTCGCCGGCGGCACGCTGACGCTCAACATTGCCGCATTCTACACCAAGTACGAAAACTTCCAGGCGAACAACCCGGATGTGGTGGCCGGTGTGGTGGTAACGCGCTTCACCAATGCCGGTTCGGTTTCGACCCGCGGGATCGAGCTGGACTGGAACTGGCGCCCCAGCCGCACCACCACGGTGTCGGGCGGGCTGGCGATCACTGATGCTCACGTCGATCAGTTCAAGGCCGCTCCGGGTGCAGCGCTGACGGCGATCATCCCATCGGGCACCAAGCTGGGTTATGCGCCGACCTGGAAGGGTTCGATGGCGCTTGATCAGCGGTTCGTCACCGGCAAGACCTTCGATCTGGGACTGGGCATTTCGACCAACTTCCAGTCGGCTCAGCTTTCGCTGTTCGCCCCCGATCCGGTGCAGCGCCAGATTGGGACGATCCCCGGCTATATGCTGGTCAACATGTCGGTTTCCGTGATCGATGTGAACGACAAGTGGAAGCTCAGCCTGCAGGTCCGCAACCTGTTCGACAAGGCCTACGCGGCGGCGATCGTCAACGGCGGGGTCAGCGGTTCCTATCGCTATCAGATCCCGCGCGACGCCGATCGCTACTTCGGGATCTCGGGCCGCCTCAGCTTCTGATCGGCTGCCACGAGTAAACAAAATAGGGGCCGCAGGAGTGATCCTGCGGCCCTTTTTGTTTGCTCTACCGAGCCGTAGGCCACCCCGGCTCGCTACAGCCAAAGAGACGCTAGCCCTGCCTCAGTCTTCGCCTTCGGCAACGATCTTCGGCACCAGCAGGTGGATCCAGATCAGCGCCAGCAGATAGGCCACAGCCGCACCATAGAACAGCGGGGTATAGCCGATCCCGTTGCTCAGCAGCCAGCCGGTGGTTTCCTGGATCCCGAATCCGGCGATGTTGCCGGCAATCGCGCCAATTGCCATCACCGTCGCCACCCGCGCCGTTGGCACGGCATCGGCGGCAAATCCGAAGATGTTGGTTGAAAAGCCTTGATGCGCGAACAAGGCCATGCCGATGATCGCCGCAGCGGTCCACGGGCTGGCCGCAGTCAGCGCCAATGGGACCGGCAGGATGAGCAGGGCAAACACCAGCATCGCGGTCTTGCGTGCTGAATTGACGCTTTGTCCGCGTGCGAGCAGCCGCGGGAACAGCCCACCTCCGCACAGCGCACCAACCGCCGCCAGCGCAAAAGCCAGCGCGGTCGGCCCGACCAACTCGGATTGCGAAAGGTTGAACACCTTGTGGAACAGATCGGGCAGCCAGAAGGTGAAAAACCACCAAAACATGTCGGTCAGGGCCTTGGCCCCCGCGATCGCCCAGGTCTTGCGGTCGCTCAGCGCCACACCGATCGAGGGACCTGCAACCGGAGCGGTAGCGGCGCGCGGGAGCGGTTTGAGGTGGCGCGTGCCCGCGATCCACAGCGCCAGCCAGCCAAAGCCCAGCGCGCCAGTGACGATGAAGGCCGCCTGCCAGCCAAAGACGGCGGCAAACGGAATGACGGTAAGCGGGGCCAGGATATTGCCGATATTGGGCGCGGTGTTGACGATCCCCATTGCCATCGACCGCTGCTTCATCGGCAGGAACTGCGCCGCCGATTTCACCGCTGCCGGGGTGTTGACCGCCTCAGCCGCAACCAGCACCACCCGCGCGGCCAGGAATTGGCCTACATTGGCGGCAAAGGCGTGGGCGATACCCGCCAGGCTCCAGATCGCCACGGCCGCGCCGTAGGCTACCCTAACCCCGAACCGGTCGATCAGCCAGCCCACGAAAATCAGCGCCGCCGCGGCCGCCAGCTGCGACATCGAGGCGAAGTGGGCAAATTCCGCATCGCCCCAGCCATAGGCGGCTTCGATGCTGGGCTTGAGCAGCGACAGCACCTGCCGATCAACATAGTTGATGATCGTGCCCAGAAACAGCAGCGCGATCAGCAGGTTTCGTGTGCGCTGTTCAGAGCTGGCCCCGGCGCTTTCGCGGCTTGCATCCATCGGTCTCTCCCATCCGCCCGCTTGGTGCGGCGCAATGGGGTAAACCTAGCGGCTGATTGGAGGAAAGGAAGCCGATTATGACACCGTCGGACAGTGCCGGTTCTCAAATCCCGATTCTCCCCAAAACTGCAAGGCTAGCCGCGCGTGCCGGCTTGCTGTGATTTTTTCTTGGCGCGGTCTGGAACCGGTTGCGCGATCCCGCGTTGTTAAAATTGAGGACTGCGGCCCAGCGACCCCTCCCCCCTCCCCCGCCGCCGCAGTCCTCGCATTTCCCAAATCATGAAATCAGGTTTTTCAGATTGGCGCACGCGCGGTTTGCGTTTCACCGGTTTCGCCGGTTAAGAGCAGATCATGACCAAGCGGCACGATCTCCTGCCCGGCGCCGAGCAAGTGCTCGACCGGCACCTGTCATCCCTTACCCTGCTGATCGGCTTTGCGATCTTTCTGGCGCTGCCGTTCGTGCTCAGTGCCGGCGCGGTGTTTTTCCTGCCGCTGGTATCGGCCGTGGTCATTTCGGTCATTCTGGCCCCGATTGCCGATCGGCTCGTCAGGTTCGGGCTGCCCAACGGCCTCGCCTCGGGGCTGGCGATCCTGTTTTTTGCCGCCGTCTCGGTCGTGGTGGTGGTCGCGATCATGCAACCTGCGCTGGCGCTGGTGGTAAAACTGCCTGAGCTAAGCGCCAGAGCCACCGACATCATGCATGATCTGAAGCATTGGCTGGCCTCGACCGGCTCAACCTTTGATCTGGAACGTGCGGTCGGCGGATCATCTGCAATCACCGCCGGGACCGATCTTCTGACCACGCTGGCGCTGGGCACCCCTGGGGCACTGCTGGAATATTTCCTGACCCTGCTGCTGGTCTATTTTTTTGTCGGCTCGCGGACCGGGATCAAGCGGTCGCTGCTGCTTGACCGCGATACCGTGTCCGGCAGCCTGACCGCGGCGCGCACGGTGCGCGATGTGCAAGACAAGGTCTCGCACTACGTCGGCACGGTGGCGCTGATCAATCTGGGGATAGGCGTGGTGGTAACCGCCGGGGCCTGGCTGTTCGGGCTGGAAAATCCGGTGATGTGGGGGGGCCTGGCGGCAATCCTGAACTTCCTGCCCTATGTCGGCCCGCTGGCAACCGCGTTGCTGCTGGCGATCACCGGCATTGTTGAATTTGGCTCGCTGTGGGTCGGGCTGCTCCCGGCGGCGTGCTATCTGGGGCTGCACGCGGTTGAAGCCAATGCGATCACTCCCGCCATCGTCGGTCAGCGGCTGGTCATGCACCCCGCTAGCCTGCTGATCGGGCTTAGCTATTTTACCTGGATCTGGGGTGCGCCCGGCGCGGTGCTGGCAATCCCATTGACCATCATCGTCGGGGTGGTGCTGGACCGGATCGGGCGGCCGAACCTGCTCGGCTTCCTGTTCGGAGAGCCGTTGTTCCCGCCGCCCGAGGATCAGGAAGGGCCCCGGGATCAGGAAGGGTAGGTCCAGGCGGCAGCACTGGCGAAATTGCGGTTCGCAAAGTCCCAGTTGAGCAGCTTTTCCGTCACTGCTTTAACATAGGCATCGCGCAGGTTGCGGCGATCGAGATAGTAGGCGTGTTCCCACACATCAATCACCAGCAGCGGCACGGCTGGGCCGGTTGCCAGAGTGGCAGCGTCATGCGTTGCTTCGATAACAATCGCCCCATCACGCAGGGCGAGCCACACCCAGCCAGAACCAAAATGCGCGATCGCCTGTTCCGACAAGGCGGTCAGCAGTGCTTCGACCGATCCGTGATCGCGCTCTATTGCCGCGCCGAGCGCCGCATCGGGCTTGTCTGGCTTCGGGCTTAGCGAATGCCAGTAGAACCCGTGGTTCCAGACCTGCGCGGCCTGATTGAACAGCTTCTGGTCTTTTTCGTCAGCTGCAGTCTGGATGATCGTTTCCAGCGCAGCATCGGCCAGCGGGGTACCGGCAATCGCGGCGTTGGTCTTTTTGACATAGCCAGCGTGGTGTTTGCCATGGTGCGTTTCGATCGTCTCGCTGCCGATGTGGGGCTCAAGCGCATCTGCGCCGTAGGGCAGGGGCATCAAGGAAATCATTGGTTTGCTCCGGACAAAAATGGGGCGGCCCTGTTCGCGCCGCCCCCATTGAATTTCATTTTGCTTCGTGAAGCTCTGGACCGGAAACTACCGGACCGAACCGCGGCGGAACAGGTTGATCAATGCCAGCAGCACGATCGAACCCAGCAGCGATATCAAGATCGTGGGGAGCGAGATCCCGCCCGAAGTGATCGGCGCGCCGCCGATCAGCGGAGTGACGACATACCCGGCGAGCAAGGAGCCGACAATGCCAACCACCACGTTGAGGATCATGCCCTGCTGACCATCGGTCCGCATGATCATGCTGGCTACCCACCCGATAAGGCCGCCGACGACGAGAAGAATAATGAGGCTCATGACTTTGCTCCGTGAGTTTCTGAGTTGCTTTGCACCAACTCAACAACGCACTGCCACGGCGATCAGTTCCCGAAAAAGCTTTAGCGCTCGATCCCGGCAGCAGTAGGGACGGAGGCCAGGATCGCATCAAACGCCTTTGACGCGCTGGGCGAATTGGCCCGCGATTTTTCGAGCAGCCCCGATTCCAGAATGGCTTCAAGCGCAGCGCGGGCGCGGGAGACCCGGCTCTTGATCGTGCCAACCGCGCAATCGCAAATCACCGCCGCTTCTTCATAAGCCAGCTCCCCCGCGCCGACCAGCAACAGGGCTTCGCGCTGTTGCAGCGGCAGCTGGAACAAGGCCCGCTGCAAATCGCCCAGCGCCACCGTGTCGGTCTGGCTGGCAGGGGTGATCAGCAGCTTTTCAGCGGCATCGGGATCGTATTCGCCGTGGAATTTTGCGCGCCGCATTTCGCTGAGGAAAATGTTGCGGGCGATGACGAACAACCACGCCTTGAAGGATGTGCCCGGCGTGAATCTGGCCCGCGCCGCCCAAGCCTTGAGCATCGCTTCCTGGACGATATCGTCGCCGCGTTCGGCATCGCGGGCAAGGTTGCGGGCAAAGGCGCGCAAATGCGGCAGCGCGCCGCGCATCTCGGCCTTGAATTCATCAGTGGTGATGAGGGCAGGCTCAGAGGTTTGCGGTTGCTCCACCGGTTCAGTCCTGATCGTCCAGCGAGTCCAGCAGGTTGAGCAGATCGTCAGGAATGGGTTCTTCTACCACCGTCCGATAAAGCGATTTCAGACCGGTGGCGATGGCACGAGATTCCTGGTGCTGCGCTTGCTTTACGCCGCGGCCTTTCAGATCAGCAGGCGGTTTTTTCGGCGTGTCAGGCATTTGATGGGATCTCAGCATATCGGGGTGGGAACGCACGGTCAGGTAATTCGTTCCCACCTGCAAGCCAGATTAAAAAGCTATGCGCAACTATCACTTTCGGGCAATGCACGCGCGGTCAAAGTTCTATGCGTTTTGCCCCTAGCTGCGGCAGTTCGCGCGCCGATCTTTAAGGAGTTACCATGCCGAATAGCCAAGCAATCAAGGAAAATATTCCCTATTTGCGCCGCTTTGCCCGCTCGCTGACGGGTACGCAGAAGTCGGGCGATGCCTATGTTCGCTTGCTGCTCGAAGCAGCGCAATCAGACCGCGATCTGGTTGCCCAGATGGCCAGTGGCCGGGTGGGTCTGTACGGTGCATTCTGCAAATTGCAGCGTTCGGGCACCGTCGCCGCGATCGGTGAAACCAAGGCCGTGCCGCTGCAGCGCCAGGCTTTGCTGCTGACCACAATGGAAGATTTTTCGGCTGCCGAAACCGGTGAAATTCTGGATGTCTCAGCATCTGATGTCGATACGCTGGTTGCAGAAGCGCTGGCGGTGATTGACGGTGAAGGGGCGGCGCGGGTCTTGATCATCGAGGATGAACCGCTGATCTCGATGCAGCTCGAAGGCTTGGTCGAAGACCTTGGTCACGAGGTCTGCGGAATGGCCGCAACCCGCGATCAGGCCGTCGCGCTGGCCGAGGCGCAAGGGCCATCACTGGTGCTGGCTGACATCCAGCTGGCCGATGGCAGTTCGGGCATCGATGCGGTGGATGATATCCTGGGTTCGGCCAATGTGCCCGTGGTGTTCATCACCGCCTATCCCGAGCGGTTGTTGACCGGCGAACGCAGCGAACCCGCGTTTCTGGTGACCAAGCCGTTTCATGAGGCAACGGTGCGCGCAGCGATCAGCCAGGCGCTGTTCTTCGCGACTTGAAACTACGGCAAATAATCCTGGAAAAGGCGGAACCAACGGCGGCTCAAGGCGTTTTTCCGTAACTTGGAATCTTGCAGGAGCTTAATCATGGCCTTGGCCTTCAATCCGTTTCGTTCGTCGCCCGGTTTCGCCCGTTCGGCGGTTGATACTGTCGTCGGGGCTGCTGGCACAAAAATGGCTTTGCGGGCATTGCGGCGTTATCCCAAAACCGCGATTGCGCTTGGCGTGCTGGCCGGCGTGGGCGCGGTTGTTGGCGGGCTGGTGCAGCGCGGAAGCGATCAGGTACCCAAAACCAAATCCCGCAAACGCAAAGCGCCCGCTGCGGCTGCTGCGGCCTAGTTACCGGTTGACACTGCAGGGCGCAGTGTCACCTTTGCGAATACGCGCGGACCCAGTCGTGATTTCACCGAGAGCGATTGGGTCCGCGTGTAGCTTGGGGAAAGCGATTGGTCAGGTCTTGCTTCGTATCGCCTGGCGGAGCTGGTCATCACTGCAAGGCTTGGCCAAAATGATACCCAGCTTGGCAATTTCAGGGGGAATTGCATCAGGTGATCCAGTTACGAACAGCATTTTTGGCAGCGGAGAAATCGTCTCACGCGCCAGTTCGGCTATCAACCAGCCATCGTCGCGATCGGCCAGGCCGGCATCAAGCACCAGCAATTGCGGGGCAAGGCTGGCCAGACATTCGACCGCGGCTTTGGCCGATGAGCAGACTTCGATCCGATCAAAGCCTTCGGACCTTACAACCTCCTCGGTCGCCATCGCGATTAACGCATCGTCTTCGACAATCAGGGCGGATTTAACCTTGTGGTTGTTCATACCTATCTTGTTAGCCGGACTTGGGTCCGGGCAATAGTACGATAAGGCGCGAAACGCGAATGCCCCACCAATTGCATGCCGAATTGAGAGAGCGGATTGCCACCCACGCGTGGCTGACGCGCCGCCCGGTACTGTTTCCACTGATGGTGTTTGCGCTGGTGGTGATTGCGGTCATCGCCGGGGCGGTGACGACCGAACGGGCCGAACGCCAAAGCGAGCAGCAGCGGCTCAATTCAACGGTGATGGAAGCCCAGCGGTTCGTTCGTCAGGTCGAAACAACCCACACGGCGATGCTTCGCGGCAGTTCGCTGTTCCTGTCGCGGATATCGATCACTCAGCAGGAATTCGAAGTTTTGGCTGGCTCCGGCCTGCATTCGATCGATGCGCAGGTGGCCGAGGGGATTGGCTGGGCCAAGGCAAACCCTGGGGCTAAACCGGGAAATATCAGTTCAGTCACAATTACATTCCTGGCCCCCAACACACCCAGAAACCGGCTCGCCATCGGGTTTGAAATGTATGAGGAAGCCCGCCGCCATGCCGCCATCGACTTGGCAATCGCAACGCGCGGTCCGGCAGCAACAGCACCTATCGTACTGGCACAAGAGGGCCCCGACGGCCACAAATTGGGCTTTCTGCTATATGCCCCGGTTATCGATCCGGGCGGCACGGTAAAAGGTCTGGTCTATGCGGCTTATAACGGCGAAAATTTCATCGCCGCCGTGGAATCCCGGCTGGCGGTCAAGCCGCAGTTCCTGTCAATCGAGGATGTGACGGATAACAAGGCCACGCAAATAAGTGCGATCGGCAAGCGTGCAGACAGCCAGCGGTTCAAGAACGTGTCGGTCAATTTCGGCGGACGGCAGTGGCGCGTGACGGCGGGGATCGAGAGCTCCAGCGTCCTGGCCCAACCAACCCGGTGGATTCTCCTGATCGGCCTGATCATCGCCGGCCTGGCACTGATGCTGGCGCTGCAATTTGTGAATGCGGCCATCGAGGAGCGCAGGTTCTTCGAATGGCAGGCCAGCCAGCTGCAAGTGCGCGATACGCTGATGCTGGAGCTTAACCACCGGGTTAAGAATACACTGGCCAACGTCCTGTCGATCATCACCCTGACCCGCCGCAAGGCGACTGACCTTGATAGCTTTGCCGAAAGCCTGTCAGGCCGGGTGCGGGCACTTTCGGCCACGCATGATATCCTGACCGCGCAGCAATGGTCATCGGCAACGCTGGAAAGCATCGTCCGCGCTGAACTCGCGCCCTATCTCGGCCGTGATGAGGCGCAGGCTGAAATTTCCGGACCCGAAATCCTGCTCGCTCCCAACACCGCCCTGTCGCTCGGCCTCGCGATTCACGAGTTGGCGACCAACGCAGCGAAATACGGAGCCTTGTCCGATGGGCTGGGCAGGGTGTCGATCAGCTGGGCGGTCAATGACGGTGAGACGATCAAGCTTGACTGGACGGAATCGGGCGGACCGAAAGTGGCGCAGCCCGATCGGACCGGGTTCGGCACCAATTTGCTGCGGAAAACCGTTTCCCATGAATTGGGCCGCGATGTGATTCTGGATTTCGCTCCAGGGGGCCTGCGGGCAACGCTCTTCGTACCGGCCCGGCCAGCGCATGAATTTTACCTGCGAAAGGGCCGTAAAACCTGATTCCACCGCAAACCGGTTGTGCTTGCAGTCTCTAGAACATACAAAGAACAGCATGTCTGCTGCCACCTTAGTCGAGCGCTTGGCCATTTTGGCCGATGCTGCCAAATATGACGCTTCCTGCGCTTCGTCAGGCACATCCAAACGCAGCAGCCGCAGCGGCAAGGGCATGGGATCAACCGAAGGCATGGGCATCTGCCATGCCTATGCGCCCGATGGACGCTGCATTTCGCTGCTCAAGATCCTGCTGACCAATCGCTGCATTTTCGATTGCCACTATTGCATCAACCGCAAAAGCTCGAACGTTCAGCGCGCCAGTTTTACGCCTGAGGAAGTGGTCAAGCTGACGCTCGATTTCTATGCGCGAAATTACATCGAAGGGCTGTTCCTGTCCTCGGGCATTGTCCGGTCGTCCAGTCACACAATGGAACAGATGATCGCGGTGGCCCGGTGCTTGCGCGAGGAGCACGATTTTCGCGGTTACATCCACCTCAAGTCGATTCCCGAGGCTGACCCAGAATTGGTGCATCAGGCCGGGCTGTGGGCTGACCGGGTTTCGATCAATGTCGAACTGCCGACTGAGGCTGGCCTCACCCGGCTCGCCCCCGACAAGAACCTGGGCACAATCGAAGGTGCGATGACCGGGTTGAAAGACGCGATTGTCGAGGCCAAGGATGCCCGCAAGCGGTTTCGCTCGGCACCGCGATTTGCGCCGGCTGGACAATCGACCCAGATGATCGTCGGCGCAGACGGGGCCAGCGACAGCCAGATCACCACCCGCGCCAGCGCGCTCTACAAGGGGTTTGGCCTGCGCCGGGTCTATTATTCGGCGTTCAGCCCGATCCCCGATGCCAGCGCGGTGCTGCCGCTCAAGCGCCCGCCGCTGATGCGCGAGCACCGGCTTTACCAGTCAGACTGGCTGATGCGGTTCTATGGCTTTGCCCCCGAAGAGGTTGCCCAAGCGGCGGGGGCGGACGGCATGTTGCCGCTCGATATCGATCCCAAACTGGCTTGGGCGCTCAAATTCCGCGGGCGGTTCCCGGTCGATGTCAACCGCGCCTCGCGTGAGGATTTGTTGCGGGTGCCGGGGCTGGGAACCCGCGCGGTCAAATCGGTGCTTTCGGCGCGGCGGTACCGCAGCCTGCGGCTGGATGATCTGGCCAAATTGACCGTGTCGCTCGACAAGATCCGCCCGTTCATTGTCGCCGCCGATTGGCGCCCGGTTCTGCTGGCCGACCGGCAGACGATCGACGCCTGGGTTGCGCCGCAGCGCAGCGAGCAACTGGAGCTTTTCGGTGGCTGAACTGGCTGATTCGCTACTGATTGAAGCGCCTGATGATTTTGATGCCTGGCGCGAATGTGCGCGACGGTTGGTTATGGCGCAGGTCGACCCGCGCGACGTCATCTGGCAGGCACCGGGTGCAGCCAGCGCCGATCTGCTGGCCCGGCCGGCCGATCCGGCGCGGCTTAAGCCCATCAGCAAAACGCCGCCGCGCGCATCGCGCCAGTTCGTGGCGCTGGCAAGTAAAGCCTTTCTGCACAGCGACCCGGCGCGCTTTGCTCTGCTTTACCGCTTGCTGTGGAGCTTGCAGCACCGTCCCGCACTGCTTTCGGACGCGGCCGATACCGATGTCCGCAAACTGGAGGATCTGGTCCGCGCGGTGCGGCGTGATATCCACAAGATGCGTGCGTTCGTGCGCTTCCGGTCCTTGCAAGAGGACGACGGCGGGCAGCGGATGATCGCCTGGTTCGAACCCCAGCACCACATTCTGCGCGCCAACGCCGCCTTTTTCGTAAGCCGTTTCGCCAACATGCGCTGGACGATCCTGACCCCGCAGGGATCGCTGGACTGGGACTGCGAAGTGCTGCGCGAAGGCCCGCCCGCGCGGCGTGAGGATGCCCCGGCGGGCGATGTCGCCGAGGATCTGTGGCTGACCTATTACGCATCGATTTTCAATCCCGCACGCCTGAAGGTGAAAGCGATGCTGAAGGAAATGCCGCGCCGCTATTGGAAAAACATGCCCGAAGCCGCCCTGATCGGTGATCTGATTGCCGGGGCGCAGGCTCGCGAAGCGGCGATGGTTTCAGCTGGGGGCGATGCGTTTGCCGGCACTGAACCCCCGCTTGATCTCGCCGCAGTCTCTGCCGGGATCAGCCTGTGCCGGCGCTGCCCGATCGGCTGCAACGGAACCCGCGCCGTCCCCGGTGAGGGCCCGCACCGCGCCAGCGTGATGATCGTGGGCGAACAACCCGGCGACCACGAGGAGGAACAGGGGCGCCCGTTCGTCGGCCCGGCCGGGCAATTGCTTGACCAGGCACTGGCGAGCGCCGGGATCGATCGTTCGTCCGTTTACCTCACCAATGCAGTCAAGCATTTCAAGTTCACCCAGCAGGGCACGCGCCGCTTGCACCAGAACCCGTCCGCCAGCGAGATCGATATGTGCCGGTGGTGGCTTGAGCGCGAGCGCGAACTGGTGCAGCCCCGCCTGATCCTGACCCTGGGAGCCAGCGCGCTGCGCGGCATCACCGGGCGCAGCCAGTCGGTCCAGCAGTCCCGCACCGCGCCGCGCAAGCTCGCCGATGGCACGCAGCTTTGGTCAACCGTGCATCCGTCTTATCTGTTGCGGCTAGACGGGCTAGGACGGAGGAAAGAGGCGCAGCGGTTTGCCGCCGATCTGGCGCAGGTGTCGGAACAGATCGCGCAAATTGATGTTTAGTTTGGTACACTGAAATGGCCCCGCAAAAGGACTGCCGGTTGTTTCGCAAAACCTCACCGCACTGGATCGAAGCGCACCCTCACGGCATCTTCGTGGCACCCGCCGGGGTGTGGATCGATCCGTCGCGGCCAGCCGATCTGGCTTTTGTGACGCACGGACACGCCGATCATGCCCGCGGCGGGCACGGCCGAGTGCATGCCACCCCGGAAACTCTGGCGATCATGGCGCTGCGTTACGGCGTCACCGAAGGGCAGGGGACCGCGCACCGTTACGGCGAGGGGACGGAAATCGGCGGGGTCAAATTCTCCTTCCACTCCGCCGGGCACGTGCTGGGCAGCGCGCAGATCCGCATGGAATATGGCGGCGAACGCGTGGTGGTAACCGGCGATTACAAACGCCGCGCTGATCCCACCTGCGCGCCGTTTGAAGTGGTGCCCTGCGATGTGTTCATCACCGAGGCGACCTTTGGCCTGCCGGTGTTCCGCCACCCGCCTGCAGCTCAGGAAATTGCGGCAGTGATCGAGGCGCTTGAGGCTGAGCCGGAACGCTGCGTGCTGATCGGCGCTTATGCGCTGGGCAAGGCGCAGCGTGTGATTGCTGAACTGCGCGCAGCCGGCCATCACCAGCCGATCTACCTGCACGGCGCGCTGCAAAAGATGTGCGCGCTTTATCAGGACTTCGGGATTGAACTTGGCGAACTGCTGCCGGTTGCCGGGGTGCCCGCGGCAGCAATGCGCGGCCATGTCGTGCTGGCGCCGCCATCGGCTCTGGCAGGCAGCTGGAGCCGCCGCTTGCCCGATCCGATCCCGGCCATGGCATCGGGCTGGATGCGGGTGCGCCAGCGTGCGCGGCAACGCGGGGTGGAACTGCCGCTGATCCTGTCCGACCATGCCGATTGGGACGAACTGACCCAGACGATCCGCGACGTGGCCCCGCGCGAAGTGTGGATCACCCACGGCCGCGAGGACGCACTGCTGCGCTGGTGCGAACTCAACCAGATCACGGCCCGAGCGTTGGATATGGTCGGCTATGAGGATGAGGACGAAGACGATGACCTCGGTCAGGGCGAAGCAGCGGCATGAAGGCCTTCGCTGCCCTGATTGACCGGCTGATCTACACCGGCTCGCGCAACGCCAAGCTGGCCTTGATGGCCGGCTATTTCGCCGCCACGCCCGATCCCGATCGGGGTTATGCCTTGGCCGCCTTGACCGATGAGCTCGATATTCCGGGCGTGAAATCAGCAGCCGTACGCGCCTTGGCGGAAACCCGGGTCGACCCGGTGCTGCTGCGCCTGTCGCGCGATTTTGTCGGCGATACGGCGGAAACGGTGGCGCTGATCTGGCCTGACCAGCCCGGAACGGCCAAGCCGGACGAGGACGTATCACTCGCCGCGGTGGTTGAAGGTCTGCAAGCGACCGGGCGGCAAAAGGCCCCGGTCTTGCTGGCCGATCTGCTTGATCGGCTGGATAGCAAGGGCCGCTATGCGCTGCTCAAACTGGCAACCGGCGGCTTGCGGGTGGGAGTTTCGGCACGGCTGGCCAAGTCCGCGCTGGGCCAGGCGTTCGGGCTCGATCCCGATGATATCGAAGAGGTTTGGCACGGCCTTGCCCCGCCCTATGCAGAGCTGTTCGCCTGGGCAGAAGGGCGCGGGCCTCGGCCTGATCCGGCCAGCAATGCCGCGTTCCGTCCGTTCATGCTGGCCCATCCGCTGGGTGACCTGGAGCTCGATCTGGCTGACTATGCGGCAGAGTGGAAATGGGATGGGATCCGCGTGCAGATCGCCTCGAACGGCGCGCAGGTGCGGATCTACTCGCGCGGGGGTGAGGAGATCACCGGGGCTTTCCCCGATGTCGCCGGTGCATTCGCCGCAACCGGTGTGGTTGATGGCGAGTTGCTGGTCCGCGGAGAGCATCAAGGCGGAGAGGCGGCCAGCTTTAACGCGCTGCAGCAGCGGATCGGGCGCAAGGCGGCCAGCGCCAAATTGCAGGCAGAATACCCTGCCTTCGTCCGGCTTTACGATCTGCTGTTCGACGGCGAGGACGATGTGCGTACGCTGCCCTGGCATCAGCGCCGGACGCGGCTGGAGGCATTGGTGCCGCAGCTTGATGGCGAACGATTTGATCTGTCCCGGTTGATCGAGGCGGAGGATTTTGCCGCGCTTGGCGCGGTCCGTGATGGTGCGCGCGATGCCGCGATCGAAGGCCTGATGCTCAAACGGCGCGACAGTGCCTATGTCGCGGGGCGGCGGACCGGGTTGTGGTACAAATGGAAGCGCGATCCGCTGACGGCTGACTGCGTGATGATGTATGCCCAGCGCGGATCGGGCAAACGATCAAGCTTCTATTCCGACTTCACCTTCGGCTGCTGGTCAGAAGGCGGCGATCTGCTGCCGGTGGGCAAGGCCTATTCGGGCTTTACCGATGCCGAGCTTAAAGTGCTGGACCGGTTTGTGCGGCAGAACACCGTGGCCAAATTCGGCCCGGTACGCGAGGTTGCGAAGTCGCTGGTGCTCGAAGTCGCGTTCAATTCGGTCCACGCCAGCAAACGGCACAAATCGGGCCTGGCGATGCGCTTCCCCCGCATTCACCGCATCCGCACCGACAAACCGGCCAATGAGGCCGATACGATCTCCGCCTTGCAAGCACTGGTGACATAAAAAAGGGGCCGGAGCGAACTCCGGCCCGAGTGGTTTGCACGCCAGTTTCGGAGGGAGACACAAGGCGGCAAGAAGTCACATCCGTGATTTCAATAGACCAAACGCACATCGCCCCGATGCGGTTCCCGCTGCGATCGAAAAACGCCAATTGGCGCCGCAAATTGCGAACGCCATCAACAGCGAAATGTCTGAAAAAACTGGAGCGGGCGAAGGGATTCGAACCCTCGACCCCAACCTTGG
>CAVVTJ010000009.1:245000-279804 GCA_963751145.1 uncultured Alphaproteobacteria bacterium | reverse complement strand
GCGAGTACCCATCGAGCGAGCGGCCGGGCGGCACGATATCGATGTCCAACCCCAGGCGGCGCAGCGCCGAATAGCAATCAAACGCCGCCCACAGCGCCGAAAGTCCGCGTCCCTGCGGCTGGATTGCAGTGATCCAATCGGCATCATAGGCGAACACCAGCGCCACCTTGCGCGGCGCGGACCCCACCGGACCCAGCTCGGCAATATCGCGCGCGGCTTGCTGTGCTTCATGCAGTCCCGCCGCAGCCGAACTGTCAGGACGCAGCAAGCCGGCGTGGTTCTGTTCTTGCGCCATGGGGAACTGACGCCAGCGGAAATAGCTGACCAGTTCGGCCCCGTGCGCCATCGCCTCCAACGTCCACAGCCGGACCATGCCGGGCAGCGGCGCCGGATTGTGCGCCGACCAGTTGACCGGGCCGGGTTGCTGTTCGATCACCCACCAGCGCCCATCAGCGCGGCAGCCGCGATAAAGATCGTGATGGAACGCGGCGATATCGGGGTGGCCCTGCCGGGCGTAGGCCACCTTGTCGGCAGCGGAAAACCGGAAGCTGTCCAGGAAGCCCAGCGGATAGCTGTCCCACCCACACACATCGATATCTGCGGCCACATCGTGGTGATCGAACTGGGTGAAAAAGCCCATGAAATTGTGCATCACATCGCGCCCGGGCGACAGTTCACGCAGCACGTCCACTTGCGCCCGGTTGAAAGCCACCACCTGATCGGACGAGAAGCGCCGGAACGCCAGCCAGTGCGCCGGGTTGGCTTCGGTAACGGTCAGGTTGGGCAGATCGACCTCAGCAAAGCTGCGGTATTCCATGCTCCAGAAGACATTGCCCCAGGCCTGATTGAGTGCGCCGATTGTGCCATAGCGCGCCTCCAGCCAGATCCGGAACGCCTCCCTGGCGGCATCGGAATAGCTGATCGCACTATCGTGGCAGCCGTACTCGTTGTCGGTTTGCCAAGCCACGACTGCCGGATGCTGGCCATACCGCTGCGCCACTGCGCGGGCGATCCGCACCGCTTGCGCGCGGTAGCCAGCATGGCTGAAGCAATAGTGCCGCCGCGAGCCAAACCCGCGCGGGCGGCCATCGGCATCCACCGCAATCATATCGGGCATGGTATCGACCAGCCACTTGGGCGGCGTGGCGCTTGGCGTGCCCAGGATGATCCCAAGGCCCGCACTGGCCAGCACTTCAACCGCCCGGTCAAGCCAACCCCAATCAAACCGCCCCGGCTCGGGTTCGATCCGGCTCCAGGCAAATTCACCGATCCGCACCCGGCTGATCCCGGTCTGAACCATCAGCGCGGCGTCATCGGCCCACTGCGTTTCGGGCCAATGCTCCGGGTAATAGCAGACCCCCAGCCGCATCGCCTGATCGCCCGGTTGCTGCTGCCTAGCCATGCTGCTGCGTTCTCCCATCGGCGTCCTCTATAGCGCGCCGGGCGCAGCTGTCAGCCTGCCGCACAGTGCTGCTGGATATAGGCTTCGTGGCTCGGCAAGCCCTCGCTCACTCGCGCCAGCGCAGCTTCCAGCTTTGCGAGGTACTCGGCGTGATCCACCCCGCGCAAGGGCAGCAGCGGATCGGTGCCTTCGGGCAGATTGCCCTGGCCCACATGAACGGCGAGCCAGCTGGGCGGGCCGAACAGATCGGCGTCGCGCTGCACCAGGCGGCCGTGACGGCGGAAATGCTCGATCTTCCAGGTGACCGCTTCGGGCACCTCCATCGCGCTGCAATAGCGCCACAACTCGCTGTCGGTGCGGCTGGTCAGCTTGTAGTGCAGGATGATGAAATCGCGGATTCGTTCGAATTCGTTGATCCCGATGCGGTTGTATTCATCGATCACGAGCGGATCGAAATTGCGATCAGGAAACAGCGCGATCAATTTGGAAATGCCAGCCTGGATCAGATGGATCGAGGTGCTTTCCAGCGGCTCCATGAACCCGCCAGACAGCCCGATCGCGACCACGTTCTTGTTCCAGAACAGATTGCGCCGCCCGGTGGTGAACGTCAGCTTGCGCGGCTCGGCCAGAGCCTTGCCATCGAGATTGGCCATCAACGTGCCCGCGGCTTCATCGTCCGAGATGAACTGGCTGCAATAGACGTGACCATTGCCGGTGCGGTGCTGCAGCGGGATCCGCCATTGCCACCCGGCGGCGCGGGCGGTGGAGCGGGTGTAGGGGGTCAGCGTGGCAGCCTTTTCGCAGGGCACGGCATAGGCGCTGTCGCTCGGCAGCCAGTGGCGCCAATCCTGATACCCGGTCTGCAGCGCGCCCTCGATCAACAGGCCGCGAAAGCCCGAGCAATCGACAAACAGATCGCCCGCCACCTCGCACCCGTCTTCCAGCGTTACGTGGCTGACGCGGCCGGTTTCGCTGTGCTGACTGACGCCCGCGATCTTGCCTTCGATCCGTACCACGCCGCGCGCTTCGGCATAGCGGCGCAGGAACTGGGCATAGAGCCCGGCATCGAAATGGTAGGCATAGTCATAGGTCGACAGGACGTTGCGCTGATCCTGGGTAGGCGGCGCAAACTTGCCCCGTTTTGCCGCCGCCCAGGCCATGCACAGATCGTCAAGCTGCGGCGCTGCTCCGCGCGCCCGAGCCGCCAGCCAATATTGGTGCAACGGCAGGAAATCGAAATTGCGCCCATAGCTGCCAAACGGGTGGAAATAGCGGTGGTTCTGCGCGCCCCAATCGACGAATTCGATCCCCAGCTTGAACGAGCCTTGGGTGGCTTTGACGAACTCGTTCTCGGCAATCCCGAGCGCCTCGTTGAAAGTGCGGATCGGTGGAATGGTCGCCTCGCCCACCCCGACGGTGCCGATTTCCTCGCTTTCGATCAGGGTGATGGTGCAGCCGGTGCGGATCGCATTGCCGAGTGCTGCGGCGGTCATCCACCCGGCGGTGCCGCCGCCAACGATGACGACCGAGCGGATTGAAGTATCAGACTGCATGCGCGGAATCCTGAGCTTGGGGGCGGCGAATATCGAAGGCGATGACCAGCCGTTCGCCATCATCGAACGGCAGGGTCGAATGCCACATGGTCGACGGGAAAACCGCCAGCCGTCCGGGCGCAGGTTCGATCGTGCGGTAGGGCTGCAGCGGCAGCGCAAGCTCGTCGGGCGGGGTGCCCAGCGCCAGGTGGCCGGCCGGCGCAGCGCCAAGCTGGGCCGGTGCCGGCAAGGCAACGTAAAATGCGGTCGAAAGCCACCCCATTGCGTGGGTATGCGGCACGTTGTGCCCCTGCGCGGCCAGCCGCACCGACCAGCTACCCTCGATCAGCAGCGGTCCGCCGCGCGGCGCGCCGAGCAAGGGGTGCGCTGGGTCGGTCGGCGGCAGCGCAGCCACATAGTCGGCCAGCAGATCGAGCAGCCGCACTTTGAGTGCGGCGAGTTCGGGTTCGTGGCGCAGCAGCACCGAACGATCGGTCTGCGTGCCGCCGCGCACCGATTGCTCCAGATAGGGCTGCGCGGCGGTGTGGAGGCCGCGCAGAACTGTCGCCACGGCTTCAAGGTCTGCCGCAGAAAGGCCCGATTCCATCGTCCGGATCAGCACGCCGGGCTGGTCGAGCCAATCGGCCCGCCCATCCCCCATCATCCGCCAGGCCAGCGACAGATAGGGCCAATAGAGTGCAGCCGATGGGCCCTGCACCAGCGGCAGAGCTTCGGCCTCGGCAGTCCTGGCATCGCCGCTGCGCAGCGCGTGGCGGATCCGGCACAGGCTGGATACGTCGCCGCGATAGTGCGCGGTGGCCGCGATCAGATCGGCCGCGTTGGACGCGCCGCTTTCCACTGCCACGAACAACCGTGAAACAGCGATCGCCGGGGTGTTGCCTAGCTGCCGTTCGGCCTCATCCAGCACCTGCAGCGCGGCGGTCCAATCGCGGGCCTGCGCCAGGTTGCGGAACCAGGCCAGCCACAGTGCGGCATTATCCGGCTGCGCGCGGCATGCCGGGCCCAGATGGTCAGAAAAATGCAGCCGATCACCCGCCGTCCAGTTGAGCACGGCCAAGGCCTTGTGCCCATCCAGCCAATCCGGGCACCGCGTCAGCCGCGCGGCCAGCAGATCGCGGGCTTCATCGCTGCGCCCTTCGGCGATCAGCGCCAGCGCCTGGTTGCGGGCAATATCGGGATGATCGCCGGCCAAGGTGGCGGCCTTAGCAAACAGGTGCGCGGCGCGGTGGCCCAGTTCGAACCGAGTTTGCGCCAGGCCGAACGCCAGTGCCGGATCAGCGGGAAATTGCGCGCTGCCCGCCGAAAAGGCCGCATCCGCTTCGGCATAGCGCTGCAGCTCGCGCAGGGCGAAGGCGTGCTGTCGCAGGGCAGCCAGGTCGTGCGGCGCGGTGCTCATCGGCAAGTTCCTGCGGCGAGTTTAGGCCTGTGTCGAGGGGGATAAGCAAAAGGGGAGGCGATCTTGCGACCACCTCCCCCAATGTTGCGACCCTAGAGGGTTCGTGACGATCAGAAGCTGTACTTGATCGACGCAGTCCAGGTTTGGCCCAGCGCCGGATTGGTGCCGATTACGGCTGGGCTGACCGAAAGATCGGCCACGCCGCCGCTGCCGCGCAGATCATAACGGTTGAACACGTTATAGCCCTGTACGCCCAGTTCGAGGTTGGGAAGCGGACGGACCGCGAAATCGACCCCGAGGACCACGCCGCCCGGATAGCTGCGACCGGCATCGTCGATGATGTTGGTCTGGCCGGTGGCATTAAGCCCGACCGTGACCATGTCACCCACATCATAGCTGGCCTGCACCGTGTAGATCAGGTTCGGCATGTAAGGAGCGCGGCTGAACGGCGTCGGATTGCCGCTGCTGTCAACGCTCGAACGGGTGGCCTTGGTCCAGGTGGCGTTACCCACCAGGCTGAAGCCGCCGTTGCGATAGGTGCCATAGAATTCAGCGCCATACGACTTGTAGCGGGCATCGATCACGCAGCCGCCCGAACCGCCGGGGCAACGCGTGGCCGACAGTTCGAAGGTGGACTGCTTGAAGCTGCCCTTCAGCGCGGTCAGTTCGATCGTATAACGACCGCCCAGCGCGTCACCGCGGGTCTTCAGGCCCAGTTCGTACTGGCGCACGAAGTCAACCGAGGGGGTAACACCGTCTGCGGTGCAACCCAGTGTGCCTGCAGCAGCCTGCGCGCCGGTGCACAGCGAACCATCGCTGGCGATCTTGCCGCCGAAGGTTTGCCGGTCACCGTTGAAGCGGCCGCCGCGCGAGGCACGGACGAACACGCTGGTATCGCCGCTGACCTTGTACAAGGCGCCGCCGGTCCACGAGGTGTAGCTGCGGGTGTAGTTGAGCACTTCGCGGCTGCCGTTCGAAGAAATCGCCGGGATCAGGACACCGTTCGAGTTCACAAAGGATTCGCTACCGCCGATGGTGCCGCCGCCCGATGCCTTGACGCTTTCAAAGCGGACCGAGCCATCGAGGTTGAAGCTATCGCTATCGAGTTCCAGCGCAACGTAGGGAGCGGTGTTGGTGTACGACAGATCGTAATCACGCGCGCAGCAATTGCCCCAATTGTTGTTGTAACCCGAAATGCCTTCCTGAGTCAGCTTGTTGCCGGCCGCATCATAAAGATCGAGCTGCGCGGGGTTGTCGCCGCTGACTTCGCGCAGTGACTTGTTGACGTGCCAGTCCATCGCGATCTTCTGGTTCATATAGAAGAACCCGGCGCGTGCCGTGACCTTGGCCGAACCGCCGGCATCGAACGTTGCCGCCAGCTTGAGATCGTTGGTCAGGCTGCCGATATCGCGGATACGGGTGTAGACGTTGACGTTGTTGTCAACATATGTGCCGGTGAACACCTGACCGGCCTTGGGCCCGTTGGCATAGCGGATCGAAGCGACGGTGGCGTAAGGAACGGTGTTCAGCGTCAGCTGCGATCCGACGATCCCGGCGGCGCGGGTGGTGTTCTGGAACGGCGAGGTGAACCCACCGCTCATCTTGGTCCAGCGCGTGTTGTTGTCGACAGTGATGTTGCTGTCGAATTCATAGTGCAACTGGCCGCCCACCGAAGTCGCCTTGGTGGTGATCCCGCTCATCGGTACCCGCTCAAGCGCGCCAGTCGAATTGTAGATCAGGAAGTTCTGGTTGTAGATCGAGTAGTTCGACGACTTGCGGCCATCATAGCCAGGGAACGGGGTGACGTTCGAGAACGCGCCGCTGTTCAGGCTCGCCAGTGCAGGCGCGCCGGTGTAGTTCGGCTCCTTGGTATCGGCGACCTTGAACAGCAAACGGAAGAAGCCGTTGCCGTTCGCGAATTCCTTGGTCAGGTTGCCCTTGATCTGGAACGAGTCCGAGACGTTGAAGCCAGCATGGAGCGGCCCGCGACCAGCCTTGAAGTAACCGCCGATGCTGAACCGCAGGCCTTCGCCCAGCGGCCCGCCAACGCGGAAATCGACCTTGGTTTCATCGTAATTGATGCCCTTCGAAAGCCGGACCATGCCGCCTTCCTTGGTGCCGGTATCGCTGATGTAGTTGATAACTGCACCAGGAGCCTGCGAGGCATAGGTGGTCGAACCACCACCGCGCACCGATTCAACCCGGGAGACAGTGGCATCATAGTGGGTCCAGTAATCGTTGTTGCCGAACTGGATATCGCCGAACAGCACAGTCGGCAGGCCGTCTTCCTGGATCTGCACGAAGGGCGAACCGCCGGTGGCCACGGGAAGCCCGCGCACAGCGATGTTCGAGTTGCCGCCCGGGCCCGAGGTGCCGGGCACCTGGATCCCCGGAATCATGCGGAACACTTCGGCTTCTGACGAGGGGTGCATCGCTTCGATCACCGAATTGTCGATGCTGGTAACCGAGACCGAGCTGTTAAGCGCCGTCTTGTTGCCGCCCGACGCGGTGACGACAATGTCGTTCAATCCGTCAGTGCTGGCTTCATCAGCCGGGGGCGCATCCTGCGCCATCGCCGGCACGGCAAACATTGCCGCCGCCGCTATGGCAGCAACGGACACGCAATTCCGGATTACGGACTTGTTCATAACATCTCCCCTCCAACAGGACTCATGCTTGCCTAATGCAAGTCGAGCCTCGGTGTGGCAGATGCAACAATCGATTGCAATGGTTTTTTGTAAATCGATTGCAGCATACGATTGCATATGGCATCGCTGATTTTCGAACACGGCACTGCACGCGGAAATCCGCAACGCTTCGAATGCCGCATGATTGACTTTTGCACGCCCGCGCCGACATGTCGGTTGCAGCAACGATAACCGGGGGATTGCCAGGACTTGTGACCGACCCGCTTCCTTCCAGTGCGCGCATCCGCAACATTGCCGAGCTGGCTCGGCTTGCCGGGGTTTCCGCAGGCACGGTCAGCCGTGCCTTGGCCGGCAAATCGCTGGTCAACTCCGAAACCCGCGAACGGATCCAGGCGCTGGCGCGCGAACATGGGTTCCGGCCGAATCAGATGGCGCGGCGCCTGCGGGTGCAGGAAACCAAAGTGATCGGGGTGGTTGTGCCGCTGGGTCATGAACGGCGTCAGCACCTGTCCGATCCGTTCTTCATGACCATCCTGGGCCATCTGGCCGATGCGCTGACCGAGAATGGTTATGACATCATGCTGAGCCGGGTGATCCCCGATGCCGATGATTGGCTGGAGCGGATTGCGGATTCGGGCATGCTCGACGGAGTGCTGCTGATCGGCCAGTCAAATCAGTTCGAAGCGATCGAACGGGTCGCCAGCTGGTATCGACCGCTGGTGGTCTGGGGCAGCCATCGCCCCGGACAGATCCATTGCACGGTCGGCGTCGATAACCGCAAGGGCGGGCGACTGGCGGGCGAATGCCTGATCGCTGCAGGGCGCAAGCGGCTGGCCTTTCTGGGCGAAACGATCGCGCCGGAACTTGCCGAGCGCTATGCCGGGCTGTGCGATGCTGCGGCGGCGGCGGGCTTGCCCCAGCCGCTCAAACTCGACACGCATCTCGCCTCGGACATCATGGCCGGCGAAATTACCGCGCATATTGACCGGATTGGCGGCCAGGTAGACGGAATCGCTGCAGGCTCGGACCTGATCGCGATGCACGCCGTACGTGCACTGGCCGATCGCGGCATTTCGGTGCCCAAAGACGTATCGGTAACCGGGTTCGATGACCTGCCGCTGGCCGAACAGACCATTCCGCGCCTGACCACGATCAGCCAGTCAATCGCGGCGGGCGCGCGCGCCATGGTCCAGACCCTGTTCGCACGGACTGCAGGGGAAGACACTGAATCGCTGGAAATGGAACCCGTCCTGATAAGGCGCGATACCGCTTAACCGGCGCTTCAATACTGCATGGTCAAAGCGGCGGTGCCATCGCTGCTGAACAGTTCGACCGAACCGTGATCGAACCATAACTCAAGCGCCTGCGCGGGATCGACGGTGCATTGGCAAACCGTATTCAGGACCGGCAGCTGCGGAACTTGCCGACTGACCAACACCTGATCACCGCGTCGCTCGATCCGTACCAGGCGGCCCTCGCTGTCGCTGGCAGTCCAATCGAGCGCGTCAGAGGCGGGCAAGCTGAGCCGCCCGATCAAAGCTTCGCTGTCCCGCGCAAATTCGGAAACACCTGCTACTGCTGCGGGCTCCACTTCCTGACGCAGCCGGTAGCCACCGTCTGTTGCGATCAGCGAGATGCGCCGCGGCACACTCATCGCACCGCGCCAGCCCTTCAGCGGCAACTGCCCCTGATAGGCGTGGTTGCCCATCCAGCCGATCCAGACCGGGCGCCCGGTGGCATCGCGCGGTTCGTGCCAGGCAATTGCGGCGTAGAAATCGCGGCCATGATCGGCCAGCTGCCACAGCGGTTCCTGCGCCGGGCCATCGGCGGCAAAGCGAGCGCCGTCGAAGGTGCCGGTCTGATAGATCGCGCCCGAACCCGGCGCATCGTGCAGCACATCAACCTTGAACAGCCAGCGGCTGGTCTGGGTGCCTTCCACCGGCAGTTCGATCAGCAGCGGACATTCCCAGATCCGGCCGGGCGCACTGGCCCCGTTGATCTCAGACATTTCATCCCAGTGCTTCAGGTCGCTTGAGGCATAGATCAACGCCCGGTTCTCGTTCGAAAGCACCACCACCATGATCCAGCGCTGCGTCGGGCCATGCCAGAACACGTTGGGATCGCGGAAGTCCGCCATGCCCAGATCGAGCACCGGATTGCCGGGATAGCTTTCAAAGCTGCGACCGCCATCGTGACTGTGGGCCAGCGCCTGGCTTTGCCGCTGCGGGCCATGGCGCGCTGCCGCAGTGTAGATCGCCACCATCGCATCGCGGCCAAAGCCTGCACTGTTCGCCGCGTCGATCACGGCGGACCCTGAAAAAATCCAGTCCGCGTCGGTCTCGGGTATCGCCACCGGCAGTTCGGTCCACGCGGCCAGATCGGGGCTGACGGCGTGGCCCCAGCTCATATGGCCCCAGGCTTCACCTTCCGGATTGTACTGATAGAACAGGTGCCATTCACCGGCGTGGTAAACCAGCCCGTTGGGATCGCTCAGCCAGTTGGCTGCGGCGGCATAGTGATATTGCGGTCGCACAGTCGCTTCCTGAAGTAAGGGGAATCAGGCCAGGCTGACCCGGACCCCGTCAAAAGTGAGGCGGAACACCGGCGCCGGCGTGCCGCCGAATTGCTGGCGCAGCAGTTCGGGATGATCGGCAAAGCTGCGGCCCTGCAGGCCCCAGTGGTCGATAAAACTCCACACTTCACCTTCCCCGGTGACCCACCAGCTATAGCTCTGCGTCGGTTCCGCTGCCGGGTTGCCGGCCACCAGCCCGGTGCCGTTGACCGGTTGGTAGGGCCCGCGCAGTTGATCCGCGACCATCGCATAAAGCCCGTTGGGCCCGGTTTCGCCAGCCGGATCGAAGGTGCGGCGCTGGGTCGACCAGAACAGGTAATAGCGGCCAGCGCGCAGCACGACGTGCGGCCGTTCCAGCTCGTTGTTCACGCCCACGGCGCTGATCAGCGGATCTTCGAGCTGCCATGCGCCATCAGCGCCTTGCGTGGCGAGGCCGATCACCCCGTTATAGGCGTGGTCATCCCACCCTGCGCTGCCGGTGAACAGCAGGTGCGCCTGCCCGGTGGCGGGATCGCGCAGCCAGGCCGGATCGCGGAACGCCTTGATCATGCCCGGCGTCCCCTCGCCTTCGGCAGCGATGAAATAGCGCGCGCCGTCGGGCCGGACCAGTTCGTCGCTGCGCATCCAGCCGCCCGGGCCTTGGCTGCCCAGAACGCCGGACGCAGCGAACAGGCGCTGTTCGAAACTGTGCCCTTCGCCGCGCCGCCCGGCGGCGGTGAACAACAGGGTCACGCTGGTGCCATCGGCGTGCAGCACCGCGCTGCCAGCCCATTCCCGCGATCCCGGGCTCAACGCTTCAGGCAAGCAATCACCATGATCGCGCCAGCCATCACCGCCCAGCGAAGCGAGGCGAATTTTGGCAGCATTGTGCCGATGTCCGGGATCGGGAAAGCATGGCGCGCTGAGGAAGAACCAATATTGCCGACCTTCGACAATCGCCGTGCGTCCATCTTCATGCGCCAGCGGCCAGCTATCCCACAGATCGAGCCCGGGCAGGATCGGTGCGGCATCGGCGGCCGTGATCAGCGCGATTTCCGTCCCGGTTATAGCCGTAGGACGCCACGCAGTGATGCCTCCGGCACCGCTCGCCAATTTCATATTAATCGTATTCATGCCCCTGTTCCGGCAACGTGGCCGCCGGCCCCTTCAATCATAATGGAAAGCGCCGCGCCGCCCGGCGGCTGGTAATTCTGCTCTACCGCAGCGCGCACGCGCGCCACCTCGGCCACCGGCAATACGGCAACCACGGCCCCGCCAAAGCCGCCGCCGGTCATTCGTGCTCCGCCGCTGGCACCGATCGCACTGTTCAGCACATCGACCAGCCGATCGACCGGCGGCACGCTGACTTCAAACAGATCGCGCAACGATGCGTGGCTAGCGCGCAGGTGCCCGCCAAGCTCCTCCAAATCACGCGCTTCGATCGCACTGACCGCCGCCCGTACCCGCGCGATTTCTTCAACCACGTGCAGCGCGCGCCTGGCGATCACCGGATCAAGCCCGGCCCCGGCCAGCATCGCCGCATCGGCATCGCGCAGCGACGCCACACCCAGCGCCAGCGCCGCCGCTTCGCAATCGGCGCGGCGCGCGTTGTAGTGGCCATCGACCAGTCCGCGTACCACGCCCGACTGCACCACCATGATCGCCCAATCTGCAGGCAGCGGCACCTGCCGCGTTCCCAGCGTGCGGCAATCGAGCAGCAGCGCATGCCCCGCTGCACCAGCTGCCACGGCCATCTGATCCATGATTCCGCAGCGCACCCCGGCCCATTCGTGCTCTGCCCGTTGCGCTACCAGCGCCACATCACGCGGCGGCGGATCGGCTCCACCCTGCGCCAGCGCCAGCGCGCGCCCCACTGCAACGCACAGCGAAGCCGAAGATGAAAGTCCCGATCCGCGTGGGATCGTGCCGGCGATGGCGAGCTGCGCGCCGCTGCCGCCCGCCGCGGCCATGCCGCGCACGTATGATCGCCAGTCAGCCGGATCGTGCGGTACGGCTTCACCCGGCACGAACCGATCAATCACCGCGCCGAAATCCAGCGCCACCACTTCAATGGCCGCGCCGCTGGCCGCGCCCCAAGCCACTGCTGTGCCAACTGTCAGCGGCATCGGCAGGACCAGGCCATCGTTGTAATCGACATGTTCGCCGATCAGGTTGACCCGGCCCGGCGCAAACACGACCCCGGCAGGTTCGCTGCCGAACGCATCGCGATATCCGGCGCCGGTCTTGATCGCCAGTTCCATCAATCGATCTCCACACCGCGCAGCCGCTCTGCCGCCGCCTCGGGAGTCAGATCGCGCTGGGTTTCGCCCAGCAGTTCGAACCCGACCATATGTTTGCGCACGCTGGCTGAGCGCAGCAGCGGCGGGAAGAAATGCGCGTGCAGCCGCCAGTGCGCGGTATCCCGACCCAGCGCATGCGGCGCGCCGTGCCAGCCCATCGAGTAGGGGAAATCGCACCCGAACAGCCCATCGTAGCGGCGCAGCAACAGCGACAGGATCTCTGCCAAAGCATCACGCGCCGGATCCGAAAGGTCCTCGATCCGCGCAGCATCTCCGCGCGCGATCAGCAGAATTTCGAACGGCCAGGCCGCCCAGTGCGGCACCACCGCCAGCCAGTGCGCGTTGCTTTCCACCACCCGGCGGCCATCAGCGAGTTCGGCGTCGGCGACAGAATCGAGCAGAACCGATCCGCGCGCGGCCATGAAATCACGCTGGTTGGCGTCTTCCTTGCCGACCACTTCGGGCACGAAATCGCTGGCCCAGACCTGCCCGTGCGGATGCGGGCTGGATGCGCCCATCATCGCGCCCTTGTTTTCAAACAGCTGGACGTGCGCCCAGCGGCGGCCCAGCTCGGCCGATTGATCGCTCCAGCAGCGGATCACCCGGGCTAAATCGGCCTGCGGCAACCGCGCCAAGGTGGCGCCATGATTGGGGCTGAAGCAGATCACCCGCGCCTCGCCCCGGACGGGCTGGCTTTCAAACAGCGGATGTGGCGCGCCCGATCCACCTTCATCCAACAGCGCGGCAAAATCATTGGCGAACACAAAAGTGCCCGGATAGTCAGGGTTCTGTTCGCCATTGGCGCGCATATTGCCGGGGCACAGATAGCAGCCCGGATCATAGGCCGGAGGCGGCGGCGCGGGCGGCGGCGCAGCTTCGCCCTGCCATGGCCGCTTGGCCCGGTGCGGCGATACCAGCAACCATTCGCCGGTCAGCAGGTTGCGGCGGCGGTGCGGCAGATCGGCTTCGCTCATCGCGCCACCCCGTGAAATATGGCGACGCTTTCACCCTTCAAGGGCGGCATCGGCAGCCCGGCCTGGGCCAGCCAGCTGCCGGTAAAGGCGTGCAAGCTCTCACGCAGGGTGTCGAACAAGGGCGCGCTTGAGGCGGCATAGCCGCGCGTTCCGCCGCCGATCCGCAGCAGGCGCATGTTGACATCGCCCGCAGCGGCCAGAAACGGCAAGCGCAGCGGCTGCGGCCGACGATCCAGCGGCGGGGCGGTGCGCAAGGCGAACAACAGGAATTCCTCGGCGCTCCCGGTAGCCTGCCAGACCAGACCGTCGGCGCCCTGGCCCTGCCAGGTCTGCTGCCCGTGCAGCAGATGCCGCCACTGCTTGTAAAACGCGATCCAGTCGGCCAGCTCGGCCCGGTCCTGCTCGTTCAAGCGACGCGGATCGAGTTCCACGCCGAAATGCCCCGGCATGGCCACTGCAGCGCGAAAGCCCAGCGCCTGCGTACGTCCCGTGGCGTGGGCGGGGCTTGCCCCGACGTGCGATCCCATCAATTCAGGCGGCAGGAACGCCAGAAACCCGCGCTGCATCCCCGCGCGGCTGACCGCATCGATATTGTCGCTGGTCCAGAAGCGGTGGACATAGCGCGCCAGCCCTGCATCGCTGCGCCCGCCGCCGCCCGCGCAGCCTTCGATTTCCACCGCCGGATGCGCCGTGCGCAGCCGGACCAGCAGGTCATAGGTTCCAGCCACTTGCGCAGCGCCGCCCGCCGGGGCGAGGTCGCGGTTGTGATCCCATTTCAGGTAAGCGATCGGCACGCCGCGCAGCAGCGCATCGATCGCGCCGAACAGGTAATCGCGCACTTCGGGAAGCGCCATGTTGAGCACCAACTGGCCCCGCGCGGTCGGCTGGGCACGGCCCCCCAGGTGCAGCGCCCAATCGGGGTGCGCGCGGTAGAGATCGCTGTCCGGGTTGACCATTTCGGGTTCAACCCACAGCCCGAATTCCATCCCCAGCGCGGCGACTTTCTCGGCCAGCGGCTTCAGTCCGTTCGGGTATTTGACCGGATCGCAGGTCCAGTCGCCCAGCCCGGCACTGTCATCGCCGCGCCCCTTGAACCAGCCATCGTCGAGCACGAAACGTTCGATCCCGATCGCTGCGGCGGCTGCGGCCAGTTCGCCGATCCGCGCTTCATCGTGATCGAAATAGCAGGCTTCCCAACTGTTGAGATGCACCGGGCGCGGGCGCATCGCCCCGCCGTGCCAGCCCAGCAAGGCGCGCACCGCGCTGTGCTGCTGCGCGCTGGCGCCGTTGCGCCCGTAGCTGGATACGGCCAGAATTGCTTGCGGCGCGGCATGGCTTTGCCCGGGAGCCAGCTCCATCTCGCCCGGTTGCAGCACCGCCCCGGCGCTCAGCAACCAGTAGCCCTCGTCGTCGCGCTCCACCGCGATGCGGCTGTCGCCCGACCAAGCGAGCTGCAACGCAAAGGTCAGCCCGGCGTGGTGCCCGGCACCCTGATCCAGCACGACCACACCTAGCGGCCCGCCGTGGCCTGAAATTCCGCGCCGCGTTTCGCGCAGCCAGCCCTGCTGTGGCATCATCTCATGACATTCGGTCAGTTCCGCATTGTGGCGCCCGCGCCAGGAAATCAGCTCGGCGCAGCTGTCCGGCAGCGGCATTAGCGTGCTGGCCAGCCAATCGATCGCGAGCGGAGCTGTGCCGGTATTGGTCAGCCGCGCATCCAGCAAGAAGGCACCGCCGGGATCGAGCGTGATCGTCTGTTCCAGCAGCACCCCGGCTGCTGGGTCCGTCAGCCGGATCGCAACGGAGCGATCGTTCGTCGAAACCTCAGCTTCAGTGAACACCGGCACCAGCGCCTGGCCTTGACGGCGCAGACCCAGCACTGCCGGACCAAACCAGCCCAGCCCTGCGGGCGGCGCGGCCGACAGCGGCACATCATCGTCTAGCGAAAAGCTGGCCGCAGTGCGCCCATCCGCCAACGGAGCGAGCGCGCCCGGATCGAGCCGCGCGCCAAGGTGCCGCCAGCGCGGCGGTCCATCGGCGCACAGCTCAAGCACCAGGCTCGCCTGTTCGCTGTGCAGAGAGACGATCTGGGCCGGCATCAGGCGGGTACCGCGGTCCTCTGTGCGATCTCACCCCCGGTGCGGATCCGCAGCACTGCAGCCGCAGCGCACAGCATCAGCACCCCGCCGAACGCCAGCGCGTTACGCGGATCACCACCCAGCAGCGGTTCGTAGATGAAGGTCATGGTCGCGGCGAAGATCAGCATCGGGGCACAGATCATCATGTTGAAGATGCCCATGTAAACCCCCGTGCGCTCGGCTGGGATCGTATTCGCTAGGATAATATAGGGATTTCCCATGATCGAACCCCAGCCCAGCCCCATCACGCCCATCATCAACCACATCGGCGGCGCGGAATTGAGCATCGGCATGGCGATCATCGCCAGGCCGGTCAGCGTCAGGCAGGTGGCGTGGAGGTAGACCGCCCCGAACCGGCGGGCCAAGGGCGCCATGGCGAAGGCCGCGACGAAAGCAACCGCATTATAAAACGCGCCCATCGGCCCAGACAGCAAATCAGCCTCACGAAACTGGGCGGTGCTGCCATCAGAGGTGCCGAACAGCGCCATCGAGATCGAGGGGACCCGGTAGGCCCAATAGCAGCACATCGCATACCACTGGAACAGGCTCATCCAGGCCATCGTCCGCATCGATTGCGGCATCTCGCGCATCGCATCGAACACTTCGGTGAAGGTCGACCCCAGCCCGCGCGGCAAGGCGGCAATCCGGGCACGCTCGCTCTCGCTCAGCGGCAGTTCGGGCACGCGCAGGATCGACCACAGGATCGTGGTCACCGAAAGCACCGCGCCAATGAAAAAGGCCATCCGGGTATAATCCGGGATCACCCCGGGTGCAGCGATCTTGGACACGCCAAACAGGTTCACCAGCAGGAACGGGCTGACATAGGCGAGGCACTGCGCCAGACCCGTGAAGCCGCTTTGCGAGAGGAACCCGAAGCCGCGCTGTTCGGCTCGCAGGCGGTCATTCACATAGGCGCGGTAGGGTTCCATCGTGATGTTGTTGCCCAGATCGAGCAGGAACAGGATCGAGAACGCCATCAGCAGGCTTTGCGAAAACGGCATCAGGAACAGACCGGCGCTGCACATCAAGGCGCCGAACAGGAAATAGGGCGTGCGGCGGCCAAAGCGTGACAAGGTCCGGTCGCTCATCACCCCGATGATCGGCTGGACGATCAGCCCGGTCAGCGGACCGGCAATCCCCAGCCAGGGAAAATCGCTTTCCTTGGCGCCCAGATAAGCAAAGATCGGGTTGGCCTGCTGCAGGCCGAAACTGAACTGCAAGCCCAGGAACCCCAGGTTCATCTGCAGGATTCGACCCAGCGAAAGGTGCGGTTTGCCGTTTGCCATCAGCTCTCTCCCCGGCGGCTTTTGCCGCCTTGTCCGCCTTCAATGTCATAGTCAGTGCGGGTTGACAACAATCGATTGCAACCACTCTGGCAAGTTGCCGCGTTTGCTGCCAAAAGGACAGGGGGTATCGGGGCATAGGCCAGAAGGGGACGCAAAACGTGACGCAGACACTGATTGGGGCGATTGAAGCGGGCGGCACCAAATTCGTGCTGGCAGTGGCGCGGGCTGATGGCACGGTCCTGGCCGAAACGCGGATCGCCACCCGCACCCCGGCAGAGTGCTTTCCCGATATGGCGGCTTTCTTCGAATCGGCCGTTGCGGCGCACGGCACGATTGGCGGGTTTGGCGTGGCCAGCTTTGGCCCGATCGATATCGATCCCGCCTCTGCCGCCTATGGCACTTTCACCACCACGCCCAAGCCGGGGTGGTCAGGCGCGCGCTATCACGATGCGCTGGGGCGGTTCGGCGTGCCGATTGTGGTCGATACCGATGTAGGCGGTGCCGCGTTGGGCGAATGGGAACAGGGCGCCGGGCAGCAGTGCGGCACCCTGGCCTACACCACCGTCGGGACCGGGATCGGCAGCGGCGTGCTGAAGGCAGGCAAATCGCTGATGGGCTTTTCGCACTACGAAAGCGGCCATATCCCGATTGCCCGCGATCCGGCGCGCGATCCCTATGCCGGGTTTTGCCCATTTCACGGTGATTGCCTCGAAGGGCTGGCTGCCGGCCCGGCAATTAAGGCGCGGTGGGGACAAAGCCTGTCAGACCTTGGCAGCCCGGCCGACGAAATCAAGCTGATTGCCGATTACGTCTCGCAGCTCGCGGTCAACCTGATCCTGCTGCACATGCCCGACCGGCTAATCTTTGGCGGCGGGGTGATGAAAACCCCAGGCCTGATCCCCGCGCTGCGCCAGGCGACTGAGGCGCGGCTGGCGGGCTATATCAAGGCCCCGCAGCTCGATCCGGGCCTTGAGACTTACATCGTTCCGCCGGGTCTGGGCGATGAAGCCGGGATTACTGGAGCAATTGCTCTGGGGCGGCGGGCCTTAGGCCTCTAGCGCCAGCAAGGCGAAACTGGCCAGCCAATGCTCGCCCATATAGTCACCAGAAATGTGCGGCATCGCGGCATCGAGATGATCCTGTGCGGTGGTCTGGGCCAAGGCGCAAACCGGGTGACCGGCAGGCAAAGCGCGGGCGATCTGCCGCCAGCACCACGCCCGGCTGAGATTGAGACCATCGAGATGCGCGATCTTGCCATCGCTGCGATCGCTTACGGTGGTGGGGATCATCAGGGTCTGCGGCAACCCCTTGGCAAGATCGGGCAAGAATGCATCGAACCAGGCCGGGAAATCCGCGCCCAGCACGCGGCTCATCAGTAGGGCTTCGCACAGGGCGGGCGAGAGAAATTCATCCCCACCCGGCTCCCACGCCTGACAGCCGCAATCCGATCCGAACCAATCGCGCGCACGGGCCTCGATCAGGCCTTCCAGAGCGCCATCATGATGCCGCGCCCAATCGTGCGCCAGCGTCAGCGCGAAAGCTGAATTGTAATGGGTCCCGGTGCGGATCGGATAGGTCTGCAGCGGCAAGAAATCAGCAAAACGTCGCGAAAAAATATGAGCGAATTCATCACTATTGTGCACCCATGCTGCACTATGCTGCAGCATCTCTTCGTGCAGCATAAGTGCCCAGGCCCAGCCGTATGGCCGCTCGAACCCGCGCGCCGAGGGGCGGGCCAGATAGGCGGTTTCGGCAGCGAAATTTGCATCAGTCAGCATCTGCTCTGCGCGCAGCAAAACGGCTTCGGCCTCTGCGCAATCGGGATAGCGCCGCGCCAGGCGCAGCACCTGCCACCAGCCGTGGACGCAGCTGTGCCAATCGAAGCTGCCGTGGAAAATCGGATGGAGCTGCGATGGCGTCTGCGCATCTTCGGGGCCATCGAGCACATGATCGAGCTTGTGCGGGTACTCGCGGTCAAGGTGGCCAAGGGTCAGGCGCATGAATCGCACTGCAAGGTTTGCGTCCAATACGGTCATGGAAAGGCGGCCCAAGCTATCAGTCCAATGTTGAAAGCCAGCAGCGGCAGCGCCGTGCCGATCTGCGCCTTGACCACCGCGTTACGGTCTTTGAGGCCCAGCAGCGCGGCGGGAACGATGTTAAAGTTCGCGGCCATTGGCGTCATCAAGGTTCCGCAAAAGCCCGCCAGCATCCCCACTGCCGCGATCACTGCCGGATCGCCGTGATAGTGCTGGATCAACAGCGGCAGCCCGATCGCCGCCATCATCACCGGAAACGCGGCGAAGGCATTGCCCATCACCATCGTGAACAGCGCCATGCCGAGGCCATAAGCCACCACCGCCGCCAGCCGCGAACCATCGGGGATTATCCCCGCCATCACCCCGCCGACCGCCTTGCCCACTCCGGCCACCAGAAACACCGCACCCAGACTGGCGAGCATTTGCGGCAGCAGCGCCGCCCAGCCCAGCGCGTCCATCAGGCGGCGGCCTTGCTGCAGCGGGACCAGCGGGCTTTCGCGCAGCCAGATCAGCCCCGCCGCAAGCGCCAGCAGCACACCCAAGGTCAGACTGACCAAGGTGACCTGTTTGGGATCGACCAGTTGGGGAACGGCCTTGAACACGAACGACCCGATCAGCGCCGTCACCGGGATCACCAGCGCCAGCAGGAACAGGCGGTTGCCATGCGCGGCGGCGCGGGTCTCTCGCTCCGCAGGGTCATCGACCGGCGTACCCCGGCCCACCCCGCCAAGGCCCGCAATAGCGACCATGGTCAGGACCAGAATGCCGTTACCAAGATCGCCCAGCCGGTCACCCGCCAGCATGGAGAGCGCCAGCAGCCCCCAGAACCCTGCGTTTCCCCAACGCTTGCCATTGCTCGCATCGCCGGCCGAAAGCACGGCGAACCCGGCAAAAACCAGTCCGGCGAAAATGTAGATTTGCGGCAGGCCGATCATGCGCCGGTCCCCCGTCCGAACCAGCGCAGCCGCAGCGCGTGGATTGCAAAGGCCGCGATCGCGGTGGGGATGGCCCAGACCGACAGTGCAAACGGAGCCAGCACAATCCCCTGCTGCTCAAGAAAGCCCTTCATCAGCAGGATCGAGCCAATCGCGATGAAAATGTCTTCGCCAAAGAACAGCCCGACATTGTCGGTCGCTGCCGCCATCGCCTTGACCTTGTCAGCCTCGGCCTCATCCTTGGGTGCAGCGGCAGCCAGCGCCATCGGGGCGAGCAGCGGCCGCACCGTTTGCGCCTGCCCCGCCACAGAAGTGAGGCCAAGCGCCGCCGTGATCTGGCGCAGCAGCAGGTAAGCGATCAGCAGCCGCGGCAAGGTTGCACCTTTGAGGCTGGCCACCAAAGTGCGGGCACGCTCCTGCAGCCCATGCGCTTCCATCAGCCCGATCACCGGCAGCACGATCCAAATCACGCTGACATAGCGGGTCTCGTTGAAGGCCTTGCCGAACGCGGCAATCACCGCCAGCAGATCCATGCCCGCCGCCAGACCGGTCGCCACCGCGGCCGCCAGCACGACCAGCAACGGGTTGAAGCGCAGCATAAAGCCCGCCACCATCACCGCGATACCGATCAGGGGCCAGATCGTCATGGCTTGCCGTAGCCTCCGCCGCCGGGGGTTTCGATCACCATCACATCGCCAGCGGCCATCTCAACCGCAGCGGTCGCGGGAAGAACCTCAACCTCGCCTGAGCTCCGTTCGACGCGGTTGATCCCGGGCTTGGCATCGCTCCCCCCGGCCAGGCCGAACGGCGCATGAATCCGGCGCCCGGCGAGGATCCCGGCCTGCATCGACTCCAAAAACCGCAGCCGCCGCACCGCGCCATCGCCGCCGCTGAATCGCCCCGCCCCGCCCGATCCGCGGCGGATGTGGAAGTCCTCCAGCAGCACCGGAAAGCGGGTTTCCAGCACTTCAGGATCGGTCAGGCGGCTGTTGGTCATGTGGGTCTGCACCGCATCTGCCCCGGCAAACCCCGGCCCCGCACCCGATCCACCGGCAATCGTTTCGTAGTACTGGTAGCGGTCATTGCCGAAGGTGAAATTGTTCATCGTCCCCTGGCTTGCGGCCATGGCGCCGAACGCCCCGAACAGCGCGTCGGTAACCGCCTGGCTGGTCTCGACATTACCGGCGACCACCGCTGCAGGATGGCGCGGGCGCAGCATCGTGCCTTCGGGCACCACGATCGTCACCGGCGCCAGGCAGCCCTCATTCATCGGGATCGGATCGTCGATCATTGTGCGCAGAACATACATCACAGCTGCGCGGACCACACTGAACGGCGCGTTGAAATTGTTACCAAGCTGCGCGCTGGTGCCGGTGAAATCGACCGTGACATGGCGCGCCGCGCGATCAATCCGCACCGCCACCGCGATTGTCGCGCCGCAATCCATCGGTACTGTAAACGCGCCGTCATCCAGCCGCGCCACCAGCCGCCGGACGGCTTCCTCGGCGTTGGCATTGACGTGGTCCATAAAGGCGCAGACCACGTCGCGGCCATGCTCCTTGCACGCTGCGTCCAGCCCTCCGGCCCCTCGGGCGCAAGCGGCAACCTGCGCAGCGAGATCGCCAATGTTCTGATCCACATTGCGCGCCGGATGCGGCCCGGCGGAAAGCAGCGCGCGCATTTCGGCCTCGCGAAACCGGCCTTGGTCGACCAACAGGAAATCCTCGATTAGCACGCCTTCATCCATGATCGTGCGGCTATCAGGCGGCATCGATCCGGGCGCGATCCCGCCGACATCGGCATGGTGCCCGCGCGCCGCCACGAAAAAGCTGGGCGCATCGTTATCTTCCGAAACGAACACCGGCGCGATCACCGTGATATCGGGCAGATGGGTGCCGCCTGCATAGGGAGCGTTGAGGACATAGGCATCGCCGCGGCGGATCCCGCGTCCATCCGCACCGCCGCCGCGCGCGCGCAAAATGGTCGCGACGCTCTCGCCCATCGATCCCAGATGCACCGGCATATGCGGTGCATTGGCCACCAGCCGTCCAGCTGCGTCAAACACAGCGCAGGAGAAATCGAGCCGTTCGCGAATATTGACCGAAGATGCGCTGCGGGCGAGCGCGGTGCCCATTTCCTCAGCGATGGCCATGAACAACCCGTTGAACACCTCCAGCCGGATGGGATCAACTTCGGTACCGCTGGTCGAAGTGGACTGGAGTGGGGCGATGCGGCGCAGCCGCAAGGTGCCATCGCTGTCGACCTTGAGTCCCCAACCGGGTTCGACCACCGTGGTGGCAAGCGGATCGACCACAATCAGCGGGCCATCGGCAGCAAAGCCTGCGGCCAGCCCGGCGCGGTCATACATCGGCACCGCGTGCCCGCCGCCGTCCATCCAGCACTGCGTAATGACAATCGGCGCCGCACTCTTGGCCGGCATCGCCCACTGGAACTGACCAGCGGCAAGATCCACGGCCACCGCTTCCACCCGCACCCGGTCGATCACCAATGCGCCAGTGCCGGCAAAGCCGAATTCAGCCAGGTGGCGCTCGGCAAACAGCGCGGCCAGTTCGTCCGCCGGGCCGGGCGCAAGCTCGATGGTATTTTCCGATCCCTCGCGCCGCACGAACAGCCGTGTCTCCACCCGGGATGCGGACACGCCCAACTGCGCCTCCGCGGCATCGGCCAGGCGCGCACGCAAAGCTTCAGTCGCCGGCTCAACCCCCGGTTCCAGCGGCAAGCCCAGCCCGCCTTCGCGCACCGCGCCTTCGCTGGCGATGCCCATGCCATAGGCCGAGAGCACCCCGGCGAGCGGGTGGACCAGCACGGTGCCGATCCCCAGCGCATCAGCCACGCGGCAGGCATGCTGCCCGCCTGCGCCGCCAAAACAAGCCAGCGCATGGCTGGTCACATCGTGCCCGCGCGCAACCGAGATCTGGCGGATCGCATGGGCCATGTTGGCGACTGCGATCTTGATGAAGCCTTCGGCCAGGGCTTCAGGCGCCATCGCCTGTCCAGTTTCGGCGGCAACGCTGTTGGCCAACGCGGCAAACTTTTCGCGCACCACAGCCGCGTCAATCGGCTGATCGCCAGTGGGGCCGAACACGCGGGGGAACTGATCGGGCACCAGCTTGCCCAGCATCACGTTGCAATCGGTAACCGTCAGCGGCCCGCCACCGCGATAACATGCTGGCCCCGGTACCGCCCCGGCGCTGTCCGGTCCTACCACTAGCCGCCCCATATCGAACCGGCAGATCGAGCCGCCGCCCGCCGCTACGGTCTCAATCCGCAGCATCGGGGTACGGATCCGCACCCCGGCAACGCGCGTCTCGCTGTCCCGCTCAAAGGCGCCGGCATAGTGGCTGACATCGGTGGAGGTGCCGCCCATATCGAAGCCGATCACCTTGTCCGCGCCAGACAGTTCGGCAGTCCGCCCCATCCCGACAATTCCGCCCGCCGGGCCGGACAAGATCGCGTCCTTACCGTGAAAGCGCGACCCTTCGATCAGCGCGCCAGAGCTTTGCATGAACAGCGGCCGGGCCGAGGCGCCCAGGGCCTGCGTGAACCGATCGACATAGCGGCGCAGCACCGGCGAGAGGTAGGCATCGACCAGCGTAGTATCGCCCCGCGCCACCAGCTTGATCAATGGGGCCAGTTCGTGGCTGACCGAAACCTGTGTAAACCCGGCTTTGCGCGCCAACTGCGCCAACCGCGCTTCGTGCGCCGGATATTTCCAGCCGTGCATCAGAACGATCGCCACTGACTTAAGCCCGGCCGCGCGGGCCTGATCAAATCCGGCCATGGCTGCCGCCTCATCGAGCGGGGTCAGGACCGAGCCATCGGCCATCACCCGCTCGGCAATTTCAAGCACGCGGGCAAACGGCGGCTGCGGCAGGACAATCCGCCGCACGAACAGATCAGGCCGTTCCTGCGTGCCGATGGTCAGCGCGTCGCCAAAGCCCTTGGTGATGGCGAGCAAGGTCGGCTCGCCTTTGCGCTCGAGCAGCGCATTGGTGGCGACCGTGGTTCCCATCCGCACATCGCACCGCGGCAATGGCCCTGCCGCCACCCCGGTCAGCGCACGGATGGCCGCAATCGCGGCGTCTTCGGTGCGGTTCGGGTCTTCGGAGAGCAGTTTGGCGGTGTGCAGCAAGCCATCTGGCGCACGGGCGACGACATCGGTGAATGTCCCGCCACGATCGATCCAGAACTGCCAGTCTTGGCTCACCCGGGAAACTAGTTCGCGTCTTCAGGGGTTACGATGATCACCACTCGGCGATTTTGGGCGCGGCCATCATCGGTATCGTTGCTGGCGATCGGCTGGCTCTCGCCGCGCCCAACCGCTCGGACATTTGCCAGCGGCATCCCGGCCTTGGCCAGTTCGGCCTTGACCGAAGCGGCGCGCCGTTCGGACAATTGCTGATTGTAATCCTCAGCCCCGGTCGAATCGGTGTGACCTTCCACCCCGGCGCCGTGGATATCGACACTGGTCAGCACCGCCGCCAATTTGTCGATCGTCACCACCGCTTCGGGCGAAAGATCGCTTTTATCGACCGCGAACAGCACCCGGTCCGACAGGCCAAGTTCAAAATTTTCGCCAACCGGTTTGAAGTCAGCCGCAGTCAGCGCCGTGGCCTGCTTTTCCGAAAAGCCCAGTTTGGGCGGCACGGTCTGGCAAGCAGACAAGACCAGGATAGCGGCGACAGTCAAAAATCCACGCATTTCAAGCGACCCTCTTGGTATTTATCCGCTTCTGCGGTTCGCGGGCAGCATGGCAGAATCGGCCTTGGTTAGCAATTCACCGATCGTCGCGCCGTCTTGCGGATAGCTGGCCTGACCGATGCCAAGCTCGACCCGCACCTCGGCGCCATCGGGCAGGCGCACTGCGTCATCCATCGCCACTCTGATCCAATCGATCGCCGCTTCAATCCCCGAGCCTTCGGGAGCGGGCAACAGCAGCACCGCAAATTCATCCCCGCCAATCCGAAAGGCTGCATCCTCGCCGCGCAGCACCGTGTGCAGCCGCTGTGCCACCGCGATCAGCGCGGCATCACCGCTTTCAATTCCGTGCTCGGCGTTGAAGGCTTTGAAGCCGGCGATATCGATCAGGATGAGCGCGAGGGGCTGACCTGCCGCAATGGCCTTTTGGGCCGCCTTTTCAAACAGCGAGCGGTTGCCAAGGCCGGTCAATTCGTCGTGCCTCGCGCGGGCCTTCAACTCGGCGTTCTCGCTCATCATCCCGGTGTGCCAGGCTTGCAGCTCAGCCAAAAGCGCGTTGAAATCCTGCCCGAAGCGGTCAATCTCGGCAATCCCGGCGGCGGGCACGCGCTTTTCGAAGGCGCGCTTCTGGCGCACTTCATGCGCCACCCGCGCCACTTGTTCCAACGGTCCGATTACGCCCTGCTGCAGATGTCTCGCCAGGATCCGGGTGCCTAGCACGCTCAAGGCGATACATGATGCCGCGATCAGCAGCGCAGCAACGATGAAGCGCAGGATCCCGCCCGAATTGCCATAGACCAGCACCTCACCGATCGGGGCATCGGAATGCTTGATCACCGTGCGCGTCGGCCGCGGCCAGATCATCTGGTTTAGATGGCTGATCAGCCAGCCGCGGGCATCGCCGTGCGGCCGGTTCCAGACTGAAAGCACCTGCCCTGCCGCATCGCGCAGTTCGACCCGGTCAACGCTGGGATAGCCGGCAATTGCGGCAATCGCCTCGCCCATCGCCTGCTTGTCCTGAAACACTATCGCCGGCTCGGCCGAATAGGCCACCGTATCGGCGGCGAGGCGCAGGTTGGTGGCCACGTAATTGCGGATCACCATCGCACCGCTCAGCATCATGCTGGCGGTGGCCAGCACCACGGCGAAGACGATCAGTTGCAGATGCACCCGCGAAAGCAGCAGACGCAAGGTCGGAAGGCGGGAATGCGGCATCGCCTAGCCCCCGCTCTTGGCGACGCGCAGCACGCGCGGATCGACCCTGAGGCCAGAGCGCGAAACTGCATCGATGTTGAGCCGGAAGGTGAGCCCGCCTGGCTTGTAGGTCAACGCGAACATCGCTTCGCTGGAACTGCCCGGATCGCTTTCGGCAATGGTCAAAACGCCGCGCCCGCGCACGGCGGCGGTCAACTGACGCTGCGCAGCCAGCGGGATCGCGCCGATATAGACCGCATCGCAGCCCGCCAGCGCGGCTGGTTGCGCGGCGACGTTGCGGCGCACCACCTGGCGTCCATCGGACAGGCGCAGGTTGCCGATCTGGCTGGCGTGCTGAGCATTGCCCGCAACGCACAAAGTCATCTGGCTGCGAGGCTGCGGCCAGTGGCTATATTCAAGGATTGCCCTGACCGTGCGCGCCACCGCACCGGCATAGGGATCGCCGCCCGGACTGACGCCCAGTGGCATGTCCGCAGCATAGGCCGCCACTGACAGCGAGGCCGCCGCAGCGGCCAAAAGGCGTTTGAGTGTTTGCATCCCCAAGGAACGCGAATACTCCACCTTTCCGGTAAGGAAAACCGCCAATCGGCCTTTCGCGACTGAGTCTTTTTACAGGTTTGCGCTCAGGATTGGTTTCGTTCGCAACCAATGCTAGGGCTTGGCCCATGCCCACTACGCTTGATCGCACCGCGCTTCGCCTGGCCTATCGGATGGACGAGGAGGCCTGCATTGCCGAGCGGCTGCGCCAGGCCGCACCCGCAGCGCAGATCCACGGGGAGGCGCGGGCCTTTGCCGCGCGGCTGGTAAAGGGCGCGCGCGAGCACAAAGCCAGCGGGCTCGATGCCTTTTTGCAGGCCTACGGGCTCGGCACCGATGAAGGCATCGCGCTGATGTGTCTGGCCGAAGCATTGCTGCGCGTGCCCGATGCCGCGACCGCCGATGCGCTGATCCACGACAAGCTGGCCGGGATCGACTGGGGCGAACACGTCGGTGAAAGCAGCAGCACTTTCGTCAACGCCGCGACCTTCTCGCTGATGCTGACCGGGCAGGTGCTACACCAGCGGCGGGCAGAGGCGGCGGGGCTTGGTGCCTCATTGAAGCGCGCGGTCGGGCGATTGGGTGAGCCGGTGATCCGCCAGGCCACGCTGCAGGCGATGAAGATCCTGGGCGGGCAATTCGTGTTTGGCCGCACCATCGCCGAGGCGCTGGACCGCGCCGCGCCAGAGCGCAGGCAAGGCCTGACCCATAGCTTCGACATGCTGGGCGAAGCGGCGATGACCTTTGCCGATGCCGATAAATACCTCGCCTCGTATCACGGCGCATTGGATGCAATCGCGGCTGAGGCCGGCGCGGGCGTGGTCCGTTCGCCGGGAATTTCGGTGAAGCTGTCGGCGCTTTATCCGCGCTATGATTTCCTCCACGCAGCCGCCGCGCGCGCGGCGCTGGTGCCGGTGCTCAAAGACCTGGCGCTGAAGGCGCGCGACGCCGATGTGCACTTCACCATCGACGCCGAAGAGGCTGAGCGGCTTGAGCTGTCAATGGACATTATCGAGGATCTGGTCGCCGATCCTGACCTGTTTGCGGGCGGCTGGCAGGGCTTTGGTCTGGCGCTGCAGGCCTATTCAAAGCGCGCGGTGCCGATGGTGGAATGGGTGGCCGCGCTGGCGCGCAAATACCACCGCCGGATCATGGTCCGGCTGGTCAAAGGCGCCTATTGGGACAGCGAAATCAAGCTTAGCCAGGTGGGCGGGCACAGCGATTATCCGGTGTTCACTCGCAAGGTCGCGACCGATGTCTCTTATCTCGCTTGCGCGGCCAAATTGCTGGCTGCACCCGATGCGATCTATCCCGCCTTTGCCACCCACAACGCCTATACCGTAGGGGCGATCAAGGCGCTGGCGGGCACGGCAGAATTCGAATTCCAGCGGCTCCACGGGATGGGTGAGGACGTTTACGGCGAACTGGCGCGGATTGAGGGTGATAGTCGCACCCCGGTGCGAATCTATGCGCCAGTGGGCGGACACAAGGAACTGCTCGCCTATCTGGTCCGCCGCCTGCTGGAAAACGGGGCCAACAGCAGCTTCGTCAACCGCATGGCCGATGCCGAAGTGCCGGTGGATGAACTGGTCGGCGATCCGGTCGCCGAGCTGGAAGCACTGAGCCCACGCCGCAATCCGGCGATCCCGCTGCCTGCGGATATTTTCGCCGGGCGGCGTAATTCGCAGGGCGTGGATCTGGCCGATCCCTTGGTGCGAGAGCAACTACATGCCGAATTGGCGGACCTGGCCTGGCGAAGCTGGGAAGCGGGACCCACGGTTTCACCAAAGGCTTCGACAGGCTCAGACCGTGCGGGCGTGGTAAATGGGTCCAAGACCAACTCCGCTCACGCTGAGCCTGTCGAAGCCCTCGCGATAACCTCGCCCCACGATGATTCCAAAACAGTTGGCGAGGTCCGCAGCGCAACCTCACCCGAAATCAGCGCCATGATCGCGCGCGCTGCTGCCTTCCAACCCGGATGGGATGCGGCTGGCGGTGCGGTGCGCGCGGCCAAACTGGAAGCGGTGGCCGATCTCTATGAAGCCCACACTCTGGAGTTCCTTTCGCTGTGCCAGCGCGAGGCGGGCAAAAGCCTGCCCGACGCGGTGCTGGAGGTACGTGAGGCGGTCGATTTCCTGCGCTACTATGCCGCCGAAGCGCGGGCGCACTTCACGCCCGAAGGCACTGCATTGCCCGGCCCGACCGGCGAGAGCAATCGGCTGACGCTGCACGGGCGCGGGGTGATCGTGGCGATCAGCCCGTGGAACTTCCCCCTAGCCATCTTCACCGGCCTCGTCGCCGGGCCGCTGGCTGCTGGCAACACCGTGATCGCCAAGCCGGCCGAACAAACCCCGCTGATCGCCGCGCTGGCCATCGACCTGTTCCATCAGGCCGGGATTGCTGCGGGCGAAGTCCAGCTGGCCCCCGGCGACGGTAAAGTCGGCGCGATGCTCACGTCGGACCCGCGCATAGCCGGTGTGGCCTTCACCGGATCGACCGAAACCGCACAGGCGATCAACCGCAGCCTGGCGGCGCGCAACGGCCCGCTCGCCACGCTGGTGGCCGAAACCGGCGGCCAGAACGCGATGATTGTCGATAGCTCGGCGCTGCCCGAACAGGTGACGCGCGATGTTGTCGCCAGCGCCTTCCAGAGCGCGGGGCAACGCTGCTCGGCCTTGCGGGTGCTGTACCTGCAGGACGATGTCGCGGACCAGATGCTGGCGATGATCAAGGGCGCGTTCGAGGCGCTGGTGATCGGCAGCCCGGAAGACCTCGCCACCGATGTCGGCCCGGTGATCGATGCAGAGGCCAAGGCCAAGCTCGACAAGCACGTCGCGGCGATGAAACGCAAAGGCCACGCGGTGTGGCAGCGCAGGTTGCCCGAGGCTTGCAAGGCCGGGCATTTCGTGGCCCCTGCGATCATCGAGGTCGGTTCGATCCTTGACCTGACAAATGAGAATTTTGGCCCGGTGCTGCACGTCGCGCGGTTCAAGAGCGACGATCTCGAGCAAGTGATCGCGGATATCAACGCCACCGGCTTTGGCCTGACGCTGGGGCTGCACAGCAGGATCGACGCGACCCTCAAGCTGATCGAGGCCAAGGCGCGGGTCGGCAATTTCTACGTCAACCGCAACCAGATCGGCGCGGTGGTGGGCAGCCAGCCGTTCGGCGGCGAAGGCCTGTCTGGCACCGGCCCTAAGGCTGGCGGGCCGCATTATCTGGCGCGCTTTGCCACCGAACGGGTGACCTGCATTGATACCACTGCAGCGGGGGGCAATGCCTCGCTGATGGCGGGGTAACATGACGCGAGTCTCCCCCTTGGGGGAGGTGGCAGTCCGCAGGGCTGACGGAACGGGGCCGAAACAAATTGCGCGCGGCAGCGCGAAGCCGCTATCGCGGCTTTCTTGGTCTGCCCCCTTCCGGCTCGCCAGCGAGCCACCTCCCCCAAGGGGGAGATTCTGGCTGATTGCAACATGACGGCTATCGGCTAGACCTACATCCAATGGATACGGGGAGCGGACAATGAAAAAGTGGGTCTTGGCACTCGGCGTCGGCATTGCCGCGCTGGCAGGAACAGTCGCCGCGCGCACGGCGATGTTCAAACCGGATTCGGTGGGCGATGGCGCAGGGATCACCGTAACCGCCGCGCCTGCCTTCAATACCCAGGCCGCCGCGCAGCATCTGAGCCAGGCGGTCCAGATCCAGACCGTGAGCCATCAGGACCCGGCCGAAAACCAGACCGGCGAGTGGACCAAATTGCACGTCTGGCTGGCCAGCACCTATCCCAAGGCCAGCGCCGCGATGCAGCGCGAGGAACTGGGCCAGACGCTGATCTACACCTGGCCTGGCAGCGATGCGGCCGCACAGCCGATCATCGTCATGGCGCATCAGGATGTGGTCCCGGTAACGCCGGGGACCGAGAAGGACTGGAAGCACGCGCCGTTCAGCGGCGAGATCGCCGAGGGTGCGGTATGGGGCCGCGGATCAGTGGATGACAAGGGATCGCTGGTCGCACTGTTCGAGGCGCTGGAGGCGCTGGCCGGGCAAGGCTTCAAGCCCAAGCGCACAATCATCCTGGTGACCGGGCACGATGAGGAAGCGGGCGGCACCGGAGCCGAAGCTGCGGCGCAGGCCCTTGCCGCGCGCAAAGTCAAGGCGCTGTTCACGATCGATGAGGGCGGACTGATCGCCACCGATACGCCGATGATAGGTGGCCCCGCCGCAATGATCGGGATTGCCGAAAAGGGCTATGCCACGCTCAAGGTCACCGCCAATGCGCCGGGTGGACACTCATCAGCGCCGCCCGCCCCAAATGAAATCGGCACGGTCAATCTGGCCAAGGCGGTTCTGGCGATCAATGCCAAGCAGTTCCCGATGGAACTGCGCGGCCCGGCCGAAGGAATGGTTTCGGTTCTTGCTGCCAAGGCCGGCGGCACCAGCAAGATGGCGGTGGCCAACCGCTGGCTGTTTGGCGGAATGGTCACCGGCAAGATGGCGGCCAGCTCAGCCTCTGCGGCGATGCTCCATACCACCATTGCGCCGACCATGCTGACCGGCAGCCCCAAGGAAAACGTCCTGCCGCAGACCGCGACCGCGCTGATCAATTACCGGATCGCGCCGTGGAACACATCGCAGCAAGTGCTCGACCGCGCCCGCGAGGCCACCAAGGGCCTGCCGGTGCAAGTGGGCTGGACAGACCGCAAGCCAGGGGAGCCCAGCCCGGTCTCCTCCAGCAATTCGCTCGGCTGGAACCTAATCGCGGCCACCACGCTGGCCGGTCGGCCTGGCCTGGTGGTCTCGCCCTATCTGGTCGTCGCGGGTACCGACAGCAAACACATGTCGGGCGTTTCGGATGACGTTTACCGGTTTCAGGCGATCGCGCTTGCCAGCACCGACATCAAGATGATCCATGGCACCAACGAGCACATGACTTTGGATAATCTGGAAAGCCTGATCCGGTTTTACGCGCGGCTGATCGCGACCGCGGCGGGGTGAATTAGATCCCTCGCGCAAGCGGGAGGGGGGAGAATACCCTTGCCTCTCTTAATCGCGCGGTTAAACTCCCGGTCAAACGGGAGAGAATGATGGATGACGCCACCTACCAGCGCCTGCTGGCCAAGGCCCTTCGCACGAAGGACCTGTTCACATTCGACGATTTCCTGAGCTTCTGGGCCAATGACCGGCCGGATCGGATCGCGCTCGAAGGCGATGATCTGACGCTGACCTATGGCGAGCTCGAGGATGCGACCGCGCGGGTGGCATCGGCGCTGACCACGCTGGGGATCAGGAAGGGTGAGCGGATTGCCTGGTTCGGCAAGAACAGTGTCACCTATTTCACCCTGTTCTTCGGGGCCGCACGCGCCGGGGTGGTGATGGTGCCGGTGGGCTGGCGGCTGGCCGAACCCGAAGCCGCTTTCATCCTCGACAATGCCGAGGCCAAGCTGCTGTTCCTGGGCGAAGGTTTTGAAGCCTGCGCGCAGACGCTGGGCAAACGTCCGGGGCTGAGCGGCTGCTACACCGTGCCCGAAGCCCAGGCCGCCTTCATCAAGGCCCCGCGCGGCGAATTTGAAACCTCAGGCCCTGATGAGGCGATCCTGCAGCTCTATACCAGCGGCACCACTGGCAATCCCAAAGGCGCGGTGCTGTCCAACCGCAACCTGTTCGGGCTGCGCAAGGCGGGGCTCGAGAACCCGCCGCCGCATTCGCTGTGGGACGAGGACGAGGCGGTGCTGGTGGCAATGCCCTGCGCGCATATCGGCGGCACGGGGCTGGGCATCGTCGCACTCGCGGCCGGCCTGCCGGGCATCGTGTTGAGCGAGTTTGATCCGGTGCGGGTGTTCGATGCGGTAGAAAACCGCGGGGTTACCCGCTTCTTCATCGTCCCCGCGGCGCTGGCGCTGCTGCTCAACCATCCGGACTGCGCCAAAACGGATTTCAGCCGGATCAAATACATCATGTATGGCGCCAGCCCGATCCCGCTCGATCTGCTGCGCGAATGCATCGCCATGTTCGGGGCCGAATTTACCCAGAACTACGGCATGACCGAAACCACCGGCACGATCTGCGTGCTGCCGCCCGAGGACCACACGGTCGAAGGCAACCAGCGGATGCGCTCGGCCGGAAAGCCGCTGCCGGGCGTGGAAGTGGTGATCAAGGGCCGCGACGGTTCGATCCTGCCGCAAGGCGAAATAGGCGAGATCGTGACGCGTTCATCCTCCAACATGCTCGGCTACTGGAAACTGCCCGAAGCCACCGCCAGCACGATGGATGCCGACGGCTGGATCGCCACCGGCGATGTCGGCTATCTGGACGAGGACGGCTACGTCTACATGTTCGACCGGGCCAAGGACATGATCATCACCGGCGGCGAAAACGTCTATCCGGCCGAAGTCGAAAGCGCGATCTACGGCCATCCCGATGTGCTGGAAGTGGCGGTGATCGGGGTGCCCGACGAAAAATGGGGTGAGGCGGTGAAAGCGGTCTGCGTGCCCAAGCCTGGCCATACCATCGATCCGAATACCATCATCGAATGGTCGCGCAGCCGGATCGCCGGGTTCAAGGTCCCCAAAAGCGTCGATACGATTCCAGCCCTGCCCCGCAACCCGAGCGGCAAGATCCTGCGCCGGCAACTGCGCGAACCCTATTGGGAAGGGCGCGAGCGGCAGATCAACTGAGCCCGTAGAATGTCCGCCATCAAGCCAAGCCTTCGTCATCCCCGCGCAGGCGGGGATGACGAAGGCTTGGCTTGGAAACACCATCTTCGGGTCTTTGGGTGAATCCAAAACTACGCTACGCTTGCGCAAACTGAGGAGCCTAAAATGTCCGATCCCCTTCCCGGCGCGCAGGCGCATATCGAAGCCGCGCTGAAGCTGGCCGCCACAATTGATGACTTGCCCGCTGACACTCCGCTGATCCCGGTCCGCAAGGTTGGCGTGATTGGCGCCGGCACCATGGGCGGCGGGATTACGATGAATTTCCTCACCGCTGGAATTCCCGTGACGATCGTCGAACAGGAACAGGCCGCACTCGATCGCGGCGTGGCGGTGATGGCCAAGAATTATGAGGCCAGCGTCAAGCGCGGGCGGATCGAACCGGCGGTGGCCGAGGCGGCGATGGCCCGGCTCACCCCCAGCCTCAGCTTCGATGATCTGGCCGACTGCGACCTGGTGATCGAGGCGGTCTACGAATCGATGGACGTAAAGAAGGACGTGTTTGGCCGGCTCGACACAATCGTGAAGCCCGGCGCGATCCTGGCGTCGAACACCAGCTATCTCGATGTCGATGAAATCGCCGCTGCCACCACCCGCCCCGAAGCGGTGCTGGGGATGCATTTCTTCTCGCCCGCCAACATCATGAAACTGCTCGAAGTGGTGCGCGGGGCCAAGACCGGGGCGAGCCAGCTGGCGACCGTAATGCAGCTGGCCACCACGATCCGCAAGGTACCGGTGGTTTCGGGCGTGTGCCACGGCTTCATCGGCAACCGCATGCTGTCAAAGCGGCAGGAACAGGCCAACGCCTTGCTAATGGAAGGCGCGGCCTATTACGATATCGATCAGGTGCTGCTCGATTTCGGGTTCCCGATGGGGCCGTTCCAGATGGGCGATCTGGCCGGGCTCGATATCGGCTGGCACCGCGATCCCGCCAAGGTCACCACCATCCGCGAGGCGCTATGCGCCAAGGGCCGCTGGGGGCAGAAGACCGGCAAGGGCTTTTATGATTACGGCGAAGACCGGTCGCGCACGCCCTCTGACGAGGTCAAGGCGATCATCGCCGAATTCGCCGAAAAGTCTGGCGTGGCTCAGCGCAGCATCGACAAGCAGGAGATCTTTGAGCGGCTGCTCTACCCGATGGTAGTGGAAGGCGCGCTGATCCTTGAAGAGGGGATCGCCCAGCGCGCCAGCGATATCGATCTGGTCTGGCTGAACGGCTATGGCTGGCCGGCCTGGACCGGGGGGATCATGTATTGGGCCGATTCCGAAGGGCTGAGCAAGATCGCCAGCGGGTTGGAACGCCACGGGCTGCCGGTCGCGCCGCTGCTCGCCAAGTTGGCCAGTGAGGGCGGTAAGTTCAGCGCATGACGCCTGGTGCGGCGCTGCTGGCGTTTAGCGCCACTGCAACGCTGCTGACGATTACTCCGGGGCTTGATACCGCGCTGGTGCTGCGCACGGCGGCGGCCGAAGGGCCGCGCCGGGCCATGCTGGCTGCCGCCGGAATCGCACTGGGCTGTCTGGCCTGGGGGGTGCTGGTCGGCGCTGGCGTTGGCGCACTGCTGGCCGCCTCGCAGTTCGCCTACGATCTGCTGCGCTGGGCCGGGGCGCTCTATCTGCTAACGCTGGGCGTCAAACTGATCAGCGCGCCGCGGCGCAGGCTGGAACTAGCGATTTCAGATGAAGGGGGGATTGCAGCTACGCGGCCCAACTGGCTGCTACGCGGGTTCCTCACCAACTTGCTCAATCCCAAAATCGGGGTTTTCTACGTTTCATTCCTGCCGCAATTCATCCCGCCTGGATCGAGCGTGCTGGGCTGGTCGGTCCTGCTCGCTTCGGTCCACAATGTGCTCGGGCTGATCTGGTTTGGGGCGCTGGTAGCCGCCACCCGCCCACTGCTCGGCGCGCTGCGAAAGCCTGGCGTGATGACGTGGCTCGACCGGCTGACCGGAGCACTGTTCATCGGCTTTGGCCTGAAACTGGCCTTCAACTCGCGGCCCTAACGCCCGCGCGGGATGCATTTCTCGCGCGGCAGGCCGGTGAATGTGTCGCAATTATAGAGCACGATCTCACCGCCGGCCGGATCGCGGCTATAGCTGAATTGCAGGCTGTCGCGCGCGGTGCGGGGCAAGGGGAAGCTGGCAGGCACCTGGACGCGACTGGTCCAGCCCATCACCCGGCACGTGCCCTGCCCGTTGCACAGGCCGCGGGCGATGTTCAGCGCGGCGTCACTGCCGGCGCCGGGTGAGACCACGATGAAGCTCGCGCGCCCGTTTGGCAGCCGCATCACCACTTCGCCGCTCGAAATCTTCGGCGTGTCTGCGGGTAGAGGCGGAATCCCGGTGGCGATCGCCAGCGATGCATCAGGATCGAGCGCATCAGGAAAGCCGCTGGGATAGGCCCCAGG
>CAVVTJ010000009.1:0-237500 GCA_963751145.1 uncultured Alphaproteobacteria bacterium | reverse complement strand
CCCGGATCGCCAATCTACCCGAGCGTCTGTTGCTATACCGCCACTATGCCGATCAGGTCTCCAGCCGCCACGCCCTGGAGCAGCAGATCGGCGTCGCAGTATCCTATCTGGCCTGGCGCGAGCGCACCGCGGGACGCGCCGATCCAACCGAGATGCTGCTCGCCCTGCCCCCGATCGCAGAGCTTGATGCGCTGTTCGGCCACCACGGTGCGGCCAGCGAAGTGCGCGGCCGGGTGGCGCGGGCACTGGTTTATTCGCGCACCGCGCTGCGCGAGGGAGCGTATGACTTGCTGCTCCAGCATGTCGAAGAAGGCGGCCGCGGGATTGACCTGTGGCGCACGGTTGCCCGGCTGGCCCGCTTTGGCGAGCCGCGCCGCGCCTTGCGGCTGGCCGCCGCGCTGACCAGGGGCTGAGGGCAGTGAGCATTCGCCGCGCCGCGATCTGGTCGTTTGCCTCGCAATATGCCAGCTTTGCGATCCAGTTTGCCTCAAGCGTGATCATTTCGCGGCTGTTCCTGCTGCCAGCCGATGTCGGGCTGTTTTCGATCGCATTGGCCGCAGCCATGGTGGTGGCGATATTTCAGGACATGGGGATCAGCCGCTTTGTTACCGGGCAGCCGGAAATGCGCGAAGCCCACCTGGGTGAATATGCTGCCGTTGCAGTGGGCCTGGGCTGGCTGATTGCCGTGCTGGTCGCGCTGGCGGCGATGCCGCTGGCGCATTTCTATGCCGAACCGGGTCTGACCAAGGTGATGCTCATCATCGCCGGGTCCTATGCCGTGTTTCCCTTTGCCATCGTTCCTTCGGCCATGCTGACCCGCGCGCTCAATTTCCGCCTGTTGTTTGTGGCCAATGCCGGCAGCGCGCTGATCGGGGCTTTGACTGCGATCGGCACCGCCGCCAGCGGCCAGGGCCCGGCGTCGCTGGCTTGGGGCATGGCGGCGATGACCGCGACGCGGCTGGGCATCGTGATGGCCGCGCACCCGGTGATGCCGCGCTGGCCGGAGCAATTGGCCAGCGTGCGTCCGATGCTGGGCTTTGGCGGCTCATCCTTCGTGATCAGCCTGTCGGGCGCGATCGGGATGCGCTGCCAGGATCTGATTGTCGGACGGCTGCTGGGGGTTGCTGCCACCGGCCTGTTCACCCGCGCCAGCGCGCTGGCCGGGCAGATGACCACCTTGATGGTTGGAGCCATCAATACCGTGTTCTATCCCGCCTTTGCGAAAAAGCGCGACGCCGGGGAAGACCTCGCTGCGCCCTATCTCCACCTGATTGCCTGCAACACCGGGATCAACTGGGCCGCAGCGATCGGGCTGGCGCTGGCTGCAGAACCGGTGGTCCACCTGCTCTATGGCCCCAACTGGACGCAAGTTGCGCCGTTGCTGCGCTGGACCGCGCTGGCCGAGATGTTTTTCGTGGCCATGCCACTGCAGATGGACGTGCCGATCCTGCTGGGCCGGATCAAGCCACTGGTCTGGATCAACCTGTTCGATACGCTGATCACCATCATCATCCTGGTGGTCGCCGCCCGCTGGGGACTGGAGGCCGCTGCAGTGGGCCGCATTCTGACCGGCGCGGTGTGGCTGGTGATCTATGCCTCTTACATTCCGCGCCTCGTTGGCATCCGCCTGCGCGATCTGGGCGCGGCCTATGCGAAAAGCCTGATCGTGGCGCTGGCGGCCGGTGCGCCGCTGGCTCTCGCCAAATGGAATGGTCTGGCTGGCACCGAAATGGGCTTTGCCAACTTGTTGGGCCTCAGCCTGGCCGGGGCGTGCTGCTGGCTCATGGCACTGCCGCTGGTCCGCCACCCGTTCTGGCAGGAACTGCGGCTGTTGATGGCGCACTTCGGCAAGGTGCGCGCCGCAAGGTCCTAGATACCGGCGCCATGGTGCTTTCTTTGGCCGAGTGGTACTATGCGCGGCAAGAGGAGGCTCTAATGCCGATACATCCCGCGTTCGTGCCGCTTTTGCCGGTGCTTTTGATGGTTCCCGCAATCAGCGCGCAGCAAGCCACCCAAAGCGTCAACGATGTTGATGTGATCCAGGCCACCACCGATGCGAATGACCGGATGACCGTGCCAGTCCGCGTCGGCAACAAGGGCCCGTTCAATTTTCTGATCGACACCGGATCGCAGAACACGGTGGTCTCCTCGGCGCTGGCCAATCAGCTTTCGTTGCAGCCCAACGCCAAGGCCCGTCTGGTCGGCGTTGCTGGCGAGCAGACGGTCAATACCGTCTCGATCGATCAGATGGATCTGGGCACCCGCAGCTATTACTCTGTCCGCGCGCCAACCCTCGAACGATCAAACATCGGTGCCGATGGAATCCTTGGCCTCGATAGCCTGCAAGGCCAGCGGGTGCTGATCGATTTTCGCAAAGGCGTGATCCTGGTCAGCGACGCCAAGACGCTGGGCGGCAATCGCGGGTTTGATATCGTCGTCACCGCGCGGCGCCGGTCCGGGCAACTGATCATGACCGACGCCAAGATCGATGGCGTGAAGGTCAGCGTGATAATCGATACCGGCGCGGAATATTCGATCGGCAACCGCGCGCTGCAAGACGCCTTGCGCAATCGCAGTCCGCAAGGCCAGGCCATGCTAAGAAGCGTGACCGGACAGGAAATCCTGGCCGATCTGGCGCTCGCCCGTTCGCTGATGATCGACGACATCCAGTTTTCCAATGTGCTGGTGGCCTATGCCGATTCGCCGCCGTTCAAGGTGCTTGGTCTGGACAAGAAGCCGGCCTTGTTTCTGGGTATGCGCGACATGCGATCGCTGGAGCGGATCGCGATCGATTTTTCCACTCGCCGGATCTATTTCGACATGCCCGATGCAGCGTTCCCTGATTGAAGGTCATCGTATTCCGCAAAGCATGACTCGACGCGGGCAGAAAGGTTCCTAAATGGGACCGATGCCGCCTGAAACGCCAAACCAAGATCAAGCCCGTCCTCTGGGCTGGGGCACGCTGCGGCGGTTCCTGCCCTATCTTTGGCCGGACGATCGACCTGCGCTGAAACGCAAGATCGTGGTTTCGGTGCTGCTGGTTTTGGCCAGCAAGGCCATCACCCTTGCCCTGCCCTTCGCCTACAAGCTGGCGATCGACGCGATGCGCGTGCCCGGACCGGTGGGCTTCCAGATCGCCTTTGCCCTGGTCCTCGCCTTTGTCCTTGGCCGCTTCACCAGCGTGATATTCGACAACCTGCGCAACATCGTGTTCGAAAGGGTCGGGCAGGAAGCCACCCGCCAGCTGGCGGTCGATACCTTCACCCGGCTGCACGCCCTGTCGTTGCGCTTTCATCTGGCACGGCGCACCGGGGAAATAACCAAGACCATCGACCGCGGGACCAAGAGCATCGATGTGATGCTGTATTTCATGCTGTTCAACATCGCCCCCACGGTGATCGAACTGATCGCGGTGGCGGTTATCTTCTACTTCAGCTTTGGTTGGGGGCTGGTGGGCGCAACCGCAGTGGCCGTGCTGGCCTATGGCTTTACCACCCGTTGGATCACCGATTGGCGCAATGCCCTGCGCGAACGGATGAACCGGCTTGATGGGCAGGCGCTCGCCCGGTCAGTCGATTCGCTGCTTAACTACGAAACGGTCAAATACTTTGGGGCCGAAGCCCGCGAAGCAAAGCGCTATGAGGAATCGGCGCAGGCTTTTGCCGATGCGGCGGTGAAAAGCGAAAACAGCCTCGGCCTGCTCAACATTGCCCAGGCGCTGATCACCAACCTGCTGATGGCTGGCGCGATGGCCTATACCGTGTGGGGCTGGTCGCAGGGCAAGCACACCGTGGGCGATCTGGTATTCGTCCAGACTTACCTGACCCAGCTATTCCGCCCGCTCGATCTGCTGGGCATGGTCTATCGCACGATCCGCCAGGGGCTGATCGATATGGCGCAGATGTTCGATCTGCTCGATACGCCGGTTGAAGTGGCCGATGCCCGCGGCGCACCGGCGCTGCTGGTCAGCCGCCCCGGGCTGGTGTTTGATAACGTGGTGTTCGGCTACGAGGCCGACCGAACGATCCTCAAGGGTCTGAGCTTTGAAGTGCCCGCCGGGCATCAGGTCGCGGTGGTCGGCCCATCGGGCGCGGGCAAGAGCACGATCGCGCGGCTGGTGTTCCGGTTCTATGATCCCTGGCAGGGCCGAATCCTGATCGAGGGTCAGGATATTGCCGCAGTCACACAGGCCAGTCTGCGGGCGGCGATCGGGATCGTGCCGCAGGATTCGGTGCTGTTCAACGATACCATCGGCTACAACATCGCCTATGGCCGCGACGGTGCCGGGCCGGACGAAGTGGAAGCTGCGGCGCGCGGGGCGGCACTGATGGGGCTGATCGAACGCTTGCCGCAAGGTTTCGATACCGAAGTGGGCGAACGCGGGCTCAAACTGTCGGGCGGGGAAAAGCAGCGCGTGGCGATTGCCCGGACCCTGGTGAAGAACCCGCCGATCCTGCTGCTGGATGAAGCAACCAGCGCGCTCGACACCCGCACCGAGCAGGAAATCCTGGCCACGCTGAACGCGGTTGCGGCCGGGCGCACCAGCCTGTCGATTGCCCACCGCCTGTCGACTGTGGCCGATGCCGATACCATTCTGGTGCTCAATGAAGGCCGCCTCGCCGAACAGGGCAGCCACGCCCAGCTGATCCGCAAGCGCGGGCTCTATGCCGAGATGTGGGCGCGCCAGGCCGAAGCGATCGAAGACGCGGCAGAGGCGGCGGAGTGAGCCTGCACGAGTTTCTGATGATGACCTGCGGCGCCACGCTGGCGCTGCTGGCGCTGTGGTCCTGGCTGCTGTGGCGCGATCACCGCGCCATGCTGGCGGCACGGATCGGCATTGCGATGAATTTCGGGATCGCCAGCTATGTTTACCAGACCACTGGCTGGACCGAGCGGGCCAGTGTCGATGGGATAGTGCTGGGGCTGCTGGCGCGCAGCACTCCGGCGCTGTTCTGGCTGTTCGCCCGCACCTGGTTCAACGATCGCACCCGGCTGGCCCGCACCGATCTGGTCATCGCCGGACTCTTCATCGCCAACGCGCTGGCGATGCATTTCGCCTTCAACGCCGGTTCCGCGCTGTTCTGGGTCGCTGGCCCCCTGTTCCGGATCGGGATGTTCGGCTTTGCCGGAGCCGGACTGTGGGAGGCCTGGCGCGGGCGCGAGGGCGATCTGATCGAACCGCGCCGCCGCCTGCGTCTGGCCTTGATCGGGGTGGTCGGGCTATATGTGCTGGGCATCGCGGTGGCAGAGATGGCGGTTTACAATGCCAATGCCCCCTATCTGATCATCTCGATGATCGGGGCCAGCACCGCGCTGGCCACCTTTGGCGTCTGCGCCGCGATGTTTGCCTCGCGCCGCGCCGATCTGTTCGGCCAGCGTGCCCTGCGCGGCGATCCCCTGCCCCTGCCCCAGCAGGCCGACGATCCGCTTGCCGCGCAGCTGCTGGCCTTGATGGAGCGCGACAAACCGCACCGCGATGAACGGCTGACCATCGCTATGTTGGCCAGCCGGATGGGTGAGCAGGAATACCGGCTGCGCCGCCTGATCAATCGCAGCCTGGGCTATCGCAACTTCGCCCAGTTCCTCAATTCCTGGCGGCTGGATGAAGTGCGCACGGCGCTGGCCGATCCGGCCCAGCGCGAGGTGCCGATCCTGACCATTGCGCTCGATGCCGGGTTCGGCTCGCTCGGCCCGTTCAACCGGGCATTTCGCGAGGCCGAGGGCAAGACCCCCAGCGAATACCGCGAAGCAGCACTGGCCGATTCCGGAATCGGCTAGCTGAATTCGAAATCGGCGGAGCCTGATCGGCGCTGCTGGGCCACAGCGGCCTGGCACACCTTCGAAAGGCCATATCCGATGACTCCGCCTCCCAGCTTGCTGCAGATCGCCCAACAGATGGTTGTCGGCAGTTTCCTGTTCGATATGAGCCGCTACCTGATCGCCGCCTCGCTGATCGCCGGCCTGGTCTGGATGCTGCGCCGTACCCGCTTTGCCAGCCGCAAGATCCAGCGCCGCGAAGCCAGCCGCGCTGATTTCCTCCGCGAAGTGATGGCAGCGGCGCGCACGGTGGCGGTCTATACGGTGCTGGCGGTGCCGACGGTCTGGGCGTTTCGCCACGGCTACCTCAGGGAATACCACGGCGCGCTGACCCCGCTGGCCTTCGCCTTTTATCTTTCCGCGATCCTGCTGGCGCACGATGCCTGGTTCTACTGGACCCACCGGGCGATGCATCATCCCCGCCTGTTCCGCAGTTTTCACCGCTTTCACCACCTGACGATCACCCCCACGGCCTGGACCGCCTACAGCTTCGCCATTCCCGAAGCAGCGGTGATGTACCTGTTCATGCCGGTGTGGTTTTCGTTTGTAGCAACCCCGGTGCCGGTAATCTTCACCTTCCTGGCGATCATGATCCTGCGCAATGCCATGGGCCACGCCGGGCTGGAACTGCACCCGCGCGGCTGGGCCAGCCATCCGCTGCTCAAATGGATCAGCACCACCACACATCACGACATGCACCACGGCACCAGCTTCAACCACAATTTCGGGTTCTATTTCACCTGGTGGGACAAGCTGATGGGCACCGAACACCCGCACTATGTGCAGACCTTTGACCGGGTCACCACTCGGCAGGCCCAGCATCTGCCTGCCGCAGTTCCGGCGGAATAGCCCCACGGTGCGCAGGGTTGCATGATCGTGCAAAAAAGATACACCGTATCAATGCGCAAAATCATGCTCCCGCTCGCTTTTCTGATCGCCGCTTCACCCGCCTTGGCGCAGAGCGACCCTGCCCCGGCACCCGCGGCATCGCCCGCACCGGTTCCTGCCCCCGCTCCGGCCCCTGCGCCCAAGCCGCCCAAAGCGATCGCCAAGGAGCTGGCCTCCGGCGACGGCAAGAGCATGGCAACGGCCTATGTCATCTATGAAAATTCCGAAGGCACCGGGGTGGCCAAAGAATATGTCATCCTGCGCTTCCTGGGCCTTAAACCGCTGGGCCAGGCGCTGATATTCGATGAGAAGAGCGGGAAGCCCTATGATATGCTGACCGTGCTTGATCCGATGACGGGCAAGGAAAGCGAAGTCTGGTTCGATATCTCGAACTATTTCGGCAAGTTCTGAGCTATTTCACCACGTCGGCTTCGTGCCAGACCACCGCCTGCGCAGCCTTGATGCACAAGTGCTCGTGGTCCCAGACCATGCTGGGCGAGCCGTACAGCCGCCAGCCCTGCGCCAAGGCTTCGGACACCCGCTCGCAAAAGGCGCGGTCATCGTGGCCGGTTAGCAGGCGGTAGATGGGCTTGTCTTCGGGGGTTTGCATTTCCTACCTTAAAACGCCTGGGCCGGAACCACAATCACCCAGGATACCTCGCAAATTCGGGCAGATCATGCGCGGTCTGCATCCAGTCGATCCGCTCTGCCACCTGAATGTGCACACCGGCCGGAAGCGAAGCCGGATCGTCCAGCGTGGCGGATTGGATGTCGACGATGCCGGGCAGAACCTCGGCATTGCGATAGGCAATCCCGGTGCCGCACTTGGGACAAAAGCTGCGCATTGCCGTCCCCGACGAATTGAACGTCGTCAATTCACCCTGTTGCAGCGTAAATGCCGCTTCGGCAAAAGCGGCCCAACTGACCATCGGCGCGCCTGCACTTTTGCGGCAATCGCTGCAGTGGCACAGCGCAACGTGCTGAGGTTCACCCTCAACCGCATAGCGCACTGCGCCGCAATGGCATCCACCGGTCCGAATCATCCTCGCTCTCCATACGATTTATTCGGAACATTATGCGAACAAATTGAGGGCTACAAGATATACTTCGACAGATCGGTGTCCTTGGCCAAACCAGCAAGGCGCTCCGAAACGTAGGCCTCGTCGATAGTCACGGTTTCACCGGCGCGGTCCTCGGCGTCGAAGCTCAGGTCTTCGAGCAGCTTTTCCATCACCGTCTGCAGCCGCCGCGCCCCGATATTCTCAATCGCTTCGTTAACCTGTGCCGCGATCCGCGCCACTGCGCGCACCGCTTCGGGGGTAAAATTGACCGTCACTTTCTCGGTCCCCAGCAGCGCCTGATACTGCGCGACCAGATTGGCCCGGGTTTCGGACAGGATCCGCACGAAATCGTCTTCGGTCAGCGCCTTCAGCTCAACCCGGATCGGCAGGCGGCCCTGCAATTCGGGCAGCATGTCGCTGGGCTTGGCGACATGGAACGCGCCGCTGGCGATGAACAGCACGTGGTCGGTTTTCATCGGGCCATACTTGGTGGCCACGGTGGTGCCTTCGATCAGGGGCAGCAAATCGCGCTGCACCCCTTCGCGGCTGACCGACCCGCCGCGCACATCCGAAACCGCGATCTTGTCGATCTCGTCCAGGAAGACGATGCCGTTGGTTTCGGCATTGGCCAGCGCCACCCGCGCAACATCGTCCTGGTCCATGCGCTTTTCGGCTTCTTCATCGACCAGCTTGGCCCAGGCATCGGGCACCTTCAATTTGCGGCGCTTGAGGTTCTGTTTGCCCATCGCCTTGCCCATCATTTCCGACAAGTTGATCATGCCGATCCCGCCGGGCATGCCGGGGATGTCCATGCCCATGCCGGGGCTGTCTTCCAGTTCGATCTCGACCTCGGTCTCGTCCATCGCGCGTTCGAGCACGCGGGCACGAAAGCTTTCGCGGGTCGCTTCCGAAGCGCCATCGCCGACCAGCGCCTTAAGCAGGCGGTCCATCGCGCCTTTTTCTGCAGCTTCGCGCACCGCTTCGCGGCGGCGGTCCTTTTCCAGCCGGATCGCTTCTTCCACCAGATCGCGTGCGATCTGTTCGACGTCGCGGCCGACATAACCGACCTCGGTGAACTTGGTCGCCTCAACCTTGACAAATGGCGCTTCGGCCAACTTGGCCAGCCGCCGCGAGATCTCGGTTTTACCGCAGCCCGTCGGCCCGATCATCAGGATGTTCTTCGGCGTCACCTCGTCGCGCAGCTCGGGCGAGAGGCGCTGGCGCCGCCAGCGGTTGCGCAGCGCCACGGCCACCGCGCGCTTGGCATCAGCCTGGCCAACGATATGTTCGTCCAGCGCGCGGACGATGGCTTTGGGGGTAAGATTGTCGATCATTTCAATTCCTTCGGTCGTCATCCCCGCGAAGGCGGGGACCCATCTCGGACGCTGCGGTTGACGCGATCACAGGAGATGGGTTCCCGCCTTCGCGGGAATGACGGGGCTTAATTAAATCGATTCCACGGTGACGCGGTCATTGGTGAAGACGCAAACCTCGGCTGCCACCGCCATGGCGCGGCGGGCGATCTTTTCAGGGTCCTGCTCATATTCCACCAGCGCCTTGGCAGCGGAGAGCGCATAGTTGCCGCCCGATCCGATTGCGGCGATGCCTTCCTCTGGCTCCAGCACATCGCCGTTGCCGGTCAGGATCAGCAGCACATCCTTATCGGCCACGATCATCAGGGCTTCCAGATTGCGCAGGTATTTGTCGGTGCGCCAGTCCTTGGCCAGTTCGACCGCCGCGCGCATCAGCTGGCCACGGTGTTGTTCGAGCTTCTTTTCAAGCCGCTCGAACAGGGTGAAGGCATCGGCGGTGGCGCCCGCAAACCCGGCAATAACGCTGCCATCGCCCAGCCGCCGCACTTTCTTGGCGTTGGGCTTCATCACGGTGTTGCCCATGGAAACCTGACCATCGCCAGCGATCACGGTCTTGCCGCTTTTCTTGACGCCGATGATGGTGGTGCCGTGCCACTGGATCAAACCGTGGCTGGAATTATGATCTGTCATTCCCGCAATATGGAGATTGCGGCGCAGGCTTCAAGTTCAGTTCCCGCCGCCGCCCGGAGGGGCACCTGCGCCAACCTGGCCGATATTGCCGAACAGGTCTTCGAGGAAGCTGCGTTCGCGGCCCAGCGTTGGCGTTTTCGAACCATCGGGATTGATCTGCGTGACCTTTTCCATGCCGGTGCGCTCAACCGCCACGACATTGCCCTTGGCATCGAACACCACGCGAACCATCAGCTGTTCGTTGGCATGCGGCGCACCAAACGCCGATTGGCGGGTGTTGGTGGAAATATAGTACCAATCCTGCCGGCCAAACTGGCTGATGAAACTCGGCCGGCCCAGCATCCGTTCCACCGAGGTGCGGTTATCGACCCCGGGCATGACCGAATCGAGCAGGGCCCCGTCAACCAGATAGCCGCGGTGATCCTTGATCGATGCACAAGCAGAAAGCGCCAGCGAGGCGGCGGCCAGAAGCATAATGTTTCGCATGAGGCGCATGGTCGTTTCGTCGCTCCGTCAGCCTGACCAGGCATTGCCCGGGGCCGTGATGTGATCTATCGCGCGCAGCCTTAGGCCGCCTTGGCCCGCCGCGCAATAACCGCGCGATGGGCAGTCCGGGTTTAATCGCGGCTGAATGAAGGATTGATACCGGATGGGTCTGTTTGATCGATTGCTGGGCCGCAAGGCTGCTGAAACTGATACCGCCCCGCTGTGGCACCGCGTGGTCGCCATCGCGCGCGAACCGCAGTGGTATGCCAAGGGCGGCGTGGCCGATACGATCCCCGGGCGGTTCGATTGCATCAGCATGGTGCTGGCGCTGGTCCTGATCCGGATGGAGCGGGAAGCCGAGCTTCGCCCGCTGACCGGGCGGCTGACCGAGCATTTTGTCGACGATATGGATGGCCAGTTGCGCCAGAACGGGATCGGCGATCTGGTGGTGGGCAAGCATGTCGGCAAACTGGTCTCGGCGCTCGGTGGGCGGATCGATGCCTATCGCGCGGCGCTGGCCGATGCGGATGACGCCGCGCTGATCGAAGCGGTGAGCCGCAACATCACACTGAACGAAGCTGCCGATAGCGCCGCAATAGCAGCCGAAATACGGGTGATTGCCGGCACGCTCGATCAGGCATCAGCGGCCGATCTGCTCGCCGGGCATATCGCCCGGTGAGCGAGTTTGAGCGGATTGTCGATGCCACCCGTCTGCCCGCGGGGCCGCAACTGTTCGAAGCATCGCCTGAGGAATGCGCGGCACTCGCCCGCCGCTTCGCTCTGGTCGCCGTGCACAACCTCAGCGCCGCGGTTACTCTGGCCGCCGATGGCCCGGTGGTGCGGGTGACCGGCACGGTCAAGGCCGATGCGGTGCAAAGCTGCGCAGTATCGGGCGATGAGCTGCCGGTGCAAATCGCCGAGCCGGTGGCGCTGCGGTTTGTGCCGCATTACGCCGCTGCGCCCGGCGCGGATGAGGTCGAACTGTCCGCCGAAGAGCTCGACGAGATCGAGATGGACGGCACCCGCTTCGATCTGGGCGAAGCCTTGGCGCAGACCATGGCGCTGGGGATCGATCCCTACGCCGAAGGTCCCGGGGCAGATGAGGCGCGGCACAAGGCCGGGTTGTTGGCAGCGGAGCAAGCCGGGCCGCTCGCCGCAGCACTACGGGATTTGCTCAAGAAGACCTGAACCTCAGAACGGGATATCATCGTCCAGATCGTCGGCGAACCCGCCGCCGCCGCTGGCCGGGGCACCGCCGCCAAAGCCGCCGCCGCCGCTACCGCCACCCGAACGCTGGCCACCGCCGAAATCATCGCCGCCCGAACGCTGACCGCCGCCGTAGCCGCCACCGCCACCGCCACCGCCGCCACCGCTTTGACCACCACCGCCGCCGGGCGCGCCATCAAGCATCGTCAGCACGCCGCCCATGCCGCCCACCGAAACTTCGGTGCTATAGCGATCGTTGCCCGATGCATCCTGCCACTTGCGGGTGCGCAGCTGGCCTTCGATGTAAACTTTTGAACCCTTGCGCAGATAGCGTTCGGCCACGCCGACCAGCCCGTCCGAATTGAGCACCACGGTGTGCCATTCGGTGCGCTCCTTCTTCTCGCCAGTGTTCTTGTCTTTCCAGTTTTCCGACGTGGCGATGCGCAGGTTCGCGATCCGACCGCCGTTCTGGAACGACTTCACTTCCGGGTCTGCCCCCAGATTGCCGATCAGGATTACCTTGTTGACGCTGCCTGCCATCGAATCGTGTCCTTATGAATAGCTTGATGCAGGCCTAGCGCCTTGGTGAAGCGAGTTCCAGATTGGCGATGCCGGATTTTCCCACAGGTGCTGAAAAGGGGTTCACACAAAGGCGCAAAGTGAAGGAAGGCGCAAAGAAGGTTTGCTGCGCCGCAGACTCCGAAATCGAACCCTACCGGCAAAACGACCCTCTATTCCAATCGGACACGGCTTCACCGAGCGCACAAGACCTTCGCGCCTTCCTTCACTTTGCGCCTTTGCGTGAACCCGCTAATTCCTACCCCAGCCCCAACCAGACTGCGGTCCAATAAGTCAGCCCCGCAAACAGGTAGGCCAGCCCGAACAGGTAGGCGAGCATGAACGCAGGCCATTTCCAGCCGTTGGTCTCGCGCCGGGTGACCGCGATCGTGCTCATGCATTGCGGCGCGAAGACGAACCAGGCGAGGAACGCCAGCGCGGTCGGCAGGGTCCAGCTGGCTTTCAGCCGCTGCCCCAGTTGCTGCGCCTGCTGTTCATCGTCGCTGGCCCCGACGGCATAGCTGGTCGCGAGCGAAGAGACCGCGACTTCGCGCGCGGCCATCGCCGGGATCAGCGCCAGCGCAATATCGCGGTTGAAGCCGATCGGTTCGACCACCACCGCCAGGCCATTAGCAATATGTCCCGCGATTGAGGCATCAACCTGATTCTCTCCTGCCCCGGCGCGCGGAAAGTTGAGCAACAGCCACAGGATGACAGTGACCGTGAAAATGATCGTCCCGGCGCGGCGCAGGAATATCCAGGCGCGTTGCCACAGCCCGATCGCCAAATCCTGCAGCCGCGGCATCTGATACTTCGGGAGTTCCATGATGAAGCCGCTGGCCGCGCCTTTGGTGATCGAGCGGCGCAGCACCAGCGCTACCAGCATCGCCGAAACGATCCCGAAGACATAGAGCCCCAGCAAGACCAGACCCTGCAGCCCCACCGGCCCTAGCACCGCCCGGTTAGGAATGAACGCGGCGATGACCACTGCATAGACCGGCAGCCGCGCCGAACAGGTCATCAAGGGGGCGACCAGGATCGTGGTCAGCCGGTCCTTGGGATCGGTAATGCTGCGGGTCGCCATGATCCCAGGGATGGCGCAGGCAAAGCTGGACAGCAGCGGAATGAAGCTGCGGCCCGACAGGCCGACCCCGGCCATCAACCGGTCCATCAGGAAGGCAGCGCGGGCCATATAGCCTGAGGCTTCCATCGCCAGGATGAAGAAGAACAGGATCACGATCTGCGGCAGGAATACCACCACCGAACCGACACCCGATAGGATCCCTTCGGTCAGCAGATCGCGCGGCAACCCGGCGGGCAGAGCCGATTTGGCTGCGGCGATCAGCCAATCGACCACCGCTTGCAGCGCGTCAGCAAAGGGCGTGGCCCAGGTAAACACCGCCTGAAACACCACGAACAGCAGCACAAACAGCACCAGTGGCCCGGACCAGGGGTTAAGCAGCACCTGATCCAGCTTGGCGTGCAGGCGGTGACGGGCGGTTTCAGAGACGATTGCCGCCTCGGCAATGGCATGGGCGGTAATCCGGCGCTCGGTCAGCGTGGTGTGCGGGCGGTGATGTTCCAGCGGCTGCGCCTCGGCAGCGTCAATCGCTTCGGCCAGTTCGATCAGTCCGCGTCGCCGTACCGCCACGGTCGGGACCACTGGCACCCCCAGCGCTTCCTGCAAGGCCGCAGGTTCGATCACCAGCCCATCACGTTCGGCCAAATCGACCATGTTGAGCGCCACCACGGTGGGGCGGCCCAGCGCGATCACTTCCTGGGCAAAGACCAGATGCTGTTCAAGGTTCGAGGCATCGAGCACCACTACCAGCACGTGCGGGGCGGCCTCTCCGGGAAACTCGCCCATTACGACCTTGCGGGTCACTTCCTCATCCGGGCTGGTGGCATTGAAGCCATAGGAGCCGGGCAGATCGGTCAGTTCAATCGCTTCGCCGCCGGGCAGCGCCAACCGGCCGGCCTTGCGCTCCACCGTGACGCCGGGGTAATTCGCGATTTTCTGGCGCGCGCCGGTCAGCGCGTTGAACAGTGCGCTTTTCCCGGCATTGGGATTGCCGACCAGGGCCGCGCTGCGCTGGCTCACAGCACTTCCACTTCGATCGCCCGGGCATGGGCCCGGCGCAGCGCCACGGTCATCCGCCCGATCGACAGCGCGATCGGATCGCGGCCGGCAAATATGCCGCGATGGGCAATGCTGATCCGCGCACCGCTATCGATCCCCAGCGCCTGCAACCGCAAGGCCTCCTCATCAACCAGCCGCGCCCAATCGACCGCAACAATGCGCGCCGCCTGGCCAATCGGAAGTAAGTCAAGGGTCATAAACACGCCGCTGCCATAGCTGACGGGCTATTGCAAGTCATTCGCAATAATATTGATCTGGGTCAAATTGGCGGTGGAGTTCCGGGCTGGTCTAAAAGGATCCTCTCCATTTTCGCGAAGCGCAAATGGGGAGGTGGCATTCGCCAAAAATGGAAAGGATCTAAACTGCTCTAACGCGCGGGATACCGTAACCGTCCCAGCAGCCGGGCCGGGCTAAATTGTTCGACATCGCGGTTCAGCAGCCGCGCCTTGGCCTTTTCAAACTGCATGATCCCATCAATCCGGCGTTCCAGAAACGCCTTGGTCTCTGCTCCATCTTCGCTGCTGTCAGCCACAAAGACGGCCAATGTGGCGGCGTAGATCGAACCCAGTGTCATGCGTTTGGTATAGTGGTTATAATCGGTCGCAGTGTCACCGGCCTGGCGCCACATCACGTCGGCGCTGTGCCAGCCCAGCTTCAGAGTTCGCCCCACATTCTGCGGCATGGCCATGATCGACTGGGCGCGGCGCAGTGCTTCCTTGTGGGGGGTCATAACATCAAGCCGGGCCTGGACCTGCGCGCGGATCCGTTCGCGAATCTTCATCGCGGCCAACTTGTCCTTGGGCAGCGCGGCGATCATCTGCTGATCGACCCAGCCGATGTAGGCCGAAATCATCGCCATGGCCCCGCCCGAAAAGGCATAGGTAGCGGCATCGGGATCGGTCCCGGCTTCCCCGGCAGCGGCGCGCACCGCAGCTTCGCTCCACCCATCGAACGCCGCTGCCGCAGCAATTCGCGGCGCCAGATCGAGCCTGAGCGCATCAAGGCTGGTGTTTTCCATCCTACTTCGGCCCGAACACTTGCGGTCCCTGGCCCGGTTTGGGCTTGGGCTTGGCATTAGTATTGATTTCACCCAGCAGCGCCTCGGCTTTCACATCGAGCCGGGCATAATCGCGCGCGCTGCGGCCTGAATTATCGGTCCGATCCGGGTCAGCGCCCGCTTTCAGCAAAATCCGCATCAGTCCGACATTGCGGTTGTGCACCGAGGTGATCAGCGGGGTTTCCCCGGTTGAATTGGGTTCATCGACCTTCGCGCCCACTTCAACCAGCAATTCGACGCCTTCGATCCAGTTGAGGTTGCAGGCAATCACCAAGGCGGTCTCACCCTTGTAATTGCGGGCGTTCACATTGGCGCCCTTGCCGATCAGGAATTGCATCCAGGTGATATCGCGGCGCTGGGTCACCACATGCAGCGCGGTATCGCCGCTGGTCTGATCCTTGGTGTTGATCAGATTGGGTCCGCCATTGTCGAGCAGGTCGGTAACCTTGTCACCTTCCTTCTTGCGCACTGCATCGAGGAATTTGTAGCTATCGGAAAACTGGGCCTGGGCCGGGGCGGGCAACACCGCCACCACGGCAACCGGGGCAAGCAGCGCAAGCGTCAGTGTGCGAAAGTGCGACACGAGTAACAATCCTCCTGTTGGGCATGCTGGCGGCAAGAATCGCGGCAGATGCTGCGAACGCTCCTTGCGCGGTGCGGTTTAGCAGAGCATGAACCGCCGCGCCATGACGAAGCAAATTGCGATTTTTATTTTGCCCCTGCTGGCCGCCGTTACGGCTTGCCAGCAATCAGCCCCTTCCGCCCCGGCTGCCGCCGCAATTGAAGGCACTGCGCTGGATGGATCCGGCATTGGCGGGCCGTTTACGCTGACCGACAAGGACGGCAAGACCGTTACCTCGGACCAGTTCAAGGGCAAGTACCGGATCGTCTATTTTGGTTACACCTTCTGCCCCGATGCCTGTCCCACCGATCTCGGCCGGATGATGCAGGGCTACCTCAAATTTGCCGAGCAGCACCGTGATCTGGCGGATCAGGTCCAGCCGATCTTCATCACCATCGATCCGGCGCGCGATACACCGGCACGGGTGGGCCAATACGCGGCCAACTTCACCCCGCGGTTGCTGGGCCTTTCGGGTAGCCAGCAACAGGTCGATGTGGCCAGCAACGCGTTCAAGGTCAGTGTTTCGCGCGGCGAAGATCGCCCCGGTGGTTACCTGATGGAGCATTCACGATTTGCCTACCTGATGGACCGCGATGGTAAGCCTTTGGAAGCCTTGCCGCTCGATAAAGGACCAGACGCAGTCGCCGCCGATCTGGTCCGGCAGGTGCATTGAACCAGCATCGCGCCAAATTCTGGGAGCTTCCGATCGAGCGCCTGAACCGCGCCGAATGGGAAGCGCTGTGCGATGGCTGCGGCCAGTGCTGCATGCACAAGGCCGAGGATGAAGACACCGGCGACATCTATCCCACCAATGTTGCCTGCAAACTGCTCGATATCCAAAGCGCCCGGTGCAGCGATTATCCGAACCGCAAGAAAACGGTGCCCGATTGCCTCAAGCTCAACCTCCGGCTTGCCGCTACGCTGAGCTGGCTGCCACCAACTTGCGCCTATCGCCTGCGCGCCGATGGTGAGCCGCTGCCACACTGGCACTACCTAATTTCCGGCGATCCCGAGGCGGTCCACCGCGAAGGCATTTCGGTTCGGGGGAAAGCCATCCCCGAGGCGCTTGCCGGACCGCTTGAACAGCATGTAATCCTGCCTCCCGGGATCGAGATTGCCGATGATTGAATGGCTGCTGCGCAAGGACACCGCTGACCCCACGGTTGAAGTCGCCGGACGGCTGCTACCGTTGGTGATCCGCCGCAATGCTCAGGCCCGGCGGATGACGATGCGCCTCGCCCCCGATGGCAGCGAAGTGCGCGTCACCCTGCCTAGCTGGGGCCGCAGCGCCGAGGCGCTGGCCTTTGCCCGGCAGCGAGCCGGATGGCTGGCGGGGCAGCTTGCAGCAGTACCGCAGCGGGTAGAGCTGGGTCATGGCACGCAGCTTTCGTTTCTGGGAGAGCAACTGGAAATCCGCCACGATCCGTCGCTGCCGCGCAAAGTCAGCCTGGGCGAAGGCGCAGTGCTGGTCGGTGGCCCGGCCGCATCGCTGCAATCGCGGCTGAAACGCTGGCTCGAAGGCGAAGCGCGGCGGCTGATCGCCGAAGACCTGTCCTATTATTGCCTGCGCGCTGGCCAGCCGCAGCAAGCCTTGATGCTGACCAATGCCAAACGCCGCTGGGGCAGCTGTGCGCGCGATGGCACCATCCGCATCAACTGGCGGCTGGTGATGGCCCCGTCTTATGTCCGACGCAGCGTGGTGGCACATGAAGTGGCGCATCTGGTCCACTTCGATCACAGCCCGGCGTTCCACGCCTTTCTGGACGAAATTTTCGAGGGCGAGATCGCTGCGGCCAACCGCTGGCTCAAGCGCGACGGCAAAAGTCTCTACCTGCCAATGGGTTGACCTGCGTAGGCGGTTGTTAACCACAATCACCGACAATCACGCGATGGTTCGTGTGGCTTTTCTGGCTCTGACGGCACTGATGCTCACCGCCCCGGCGGGCGCGCAGCAATGCCGGCTGTGCTATTCGGACCCCGCCGCCAAGGAGGGCGAACCGCCGCTGGGGATCGAAATCTGGGCCGATCTCAACTTTTCCAAACTGGCGCTGACCGGGCGCGACGGCGGCAGCGCAGAACTGCCTGCAACTGGCGGCGGCAAACGCACCAGCGGATCGATGATCGATCTGGGCGGAGTCGCCGTTGCCGGCCATGGCAAGATTACCGGCGCGCCGGGCCGCGAAGTACGGGTTGAATTGCCGACGCAGGTCGACATGACCTCGGCCGATGGCGGGCACGCCGAACTGGTCGGTTTCGCTACGGACTTGCCGCCGCACCCGGTGCTCAATGCGCGCGGAGAGCTCGAATTCAATTTCGGCGCAAGGCTGGTGCTGCGCAGCGGCACCGGCGGCAATCTGCGCGGCCGGATCCCGATTTCGGTCGATTACAACTGACCGCTGGCGCAATTGCCTGCCAGCGATTATCTTGGCCCCATGTCGATCTGGAAAACTGCCAACCCCACCGGGGCGATTGCCGATTTTATCGAGGTCTACAAGCAGGCCGGCACCAACCGATTCCGCATCGGCGTGGTGGCCGCGCTGTGCACCTTTGGCGTGTTCTCGATCATGATGACGCAAAGTTGGAAGAAGCAGCGCAAATTGCCCGAGATCACCTATATCAACTCGTGGCCGGCTGATCGGACGGCAGAGGAAACGCGCGCCTTCATCGTGGCCAACCAGATCAAGAAGGATGCGCTGGAAAAGGCCCAGGCCGCGAACGACCAGGAAGCGCAGGACATGTGGATGGCGGTGGCGCGCGCATCGGGCATGGATGCCGAAGCGCTCAAGCGCAAGGCTGACGCCGCAAAGGCCGCCGACCAGGCCAAGGCCGAAGCCCAGGCCAAACAATTGGCCAAAGACCGGGCCAAGAAACAGGTTGCAAACTGATTCTGATCACCGCTGGCTGAGTGCAGCCGCGCGCCTGGCCGCGCGCGGCGTGCCGCTGTCACGCCCCAACCCCGCAGTTGCCGCGCTGATCGTAAGGCACGGGACGGTGATTGCCCGCGGCTGGACCCAGCCCGGCGGCCGTCCACATGCCGAAGCAGTGGCACTCGAAGCTGCCGGCGAAGCAGCTCGTGGGGCCACACTCTACGTCACCCTTGAACCTTGCGCCCACGAAAGCCCGCGCGGACCGGCCTGCGCCGATCTGGTGGCGGCTAGCGGGCTGACCCGGGTGGTGGTGGGCTGCGCCGATCCCGATCCGCGCACCGCCGGACAGGGCCTGGCCCGGATCCGGGCGGCCGGAATTGACGCAGACCTTGCCGACAATCCGGATTGCGCCATCAGTCTGGCTGGTTACCTCACCGTGCAGCGCCTTGGCCGCCCGCATGTCACCATGAAACTGGCCTTGTCCGAAGATGCCCGGCTGGCCCCGCCGTCCGGCGAGGGGCAGTGGCTTACCGGCGAAGTGGCCCGCCGCCACGTTCATGCGGCGCGCGCCCGAGTGGACGCCATTGTGGTTGGACGCGGGACGCTGGACACGGACAACCCCCGGCTTGATGTGCGCCTGCCCGGAATAGAGAAGCGCAGCCCCGAGCGCTGGCTACTGAGCCACAGTGCAGCGCCTGATGGCTGGCAATTGCTCTCATCCCCCGCCGCTATTGCCGCCATGTCAGGGGTGCAGACAGTGATGGTCGAAGGCGGCGCGGGCGCTGCGCGGGCATTCCTTGATGCAGGGTTGGTCGATCGCCTGCTTATCTACCGCGCGCCGCGCTTGGTGGGCGGCTCCGGGCCGGTGCTGCCCGATCTGACCCATGCGGCACTGTCCGGCTCGCCGCATTGGACGCTTGCCGACACGCGCCAGCTTGGCAACGACAAGCTTGAAGTCTACGAGCGTTCCTGATGTTTACTGGAATTATCACCGCCGTCGGCACCGTCCGCGAAGTCCGCCATGCGGGCGATCTGCGCCTGGTCATATCTTGCCCTTATGATCCCGATGCAATCGCGATCGGGGCTTCAATCGCCTGCTCGGGCGTGTGCCTGACCGTGGTGGAACGCGGCGGCACCGCCGGAGACGCGTGGTTCGCGGTCGATGTTTCGGGCGAGACGGTCAGCAAGACCGCGCAGGACCAGTGGCGCGCCGGGCGCAAGCTCAACCTCGAACAGGCGCTCAAGCTGGGCGATGAACTGGGCGGGCATATTGTCACCGGCCACGTCGATGCGGTGGGCCGGGTGACTTTGCGCGAAGAAGTGGGCGGATCGCTCCACTTTGCCGTCACCACCCCGGCCGAAATTTCCCCGTTCATCGCCACCAAGGGTTCGGTCACGGTTGACGGTGTTTCGCTCACCGTCAACGCGCTCGACGATCACGAGGATGGCACCTGCACCTTTCACCTCAACATTATCCCCCACACCTGGGAAGTCACCACGCTGGGCGATCTTCAGGCCGGCGACGAGGTGAACCTGGAGATCGACGTGCTGGCGCGGTATCTGCAGCGGATGGAAAAGCTGCGGCGCTAAGGCGGCCGGGCAAACCGTTACCAGGGGATAACTGTCGATGCCAAACGAACCGGCAAAGCCTGATCCACCCGGCAAGCTGCAATTTACCGGCCCGCGCGCAATGGTGCTGATCTTCGCCGGTACACTAATGGTTTTCTGGCTGGGCTACGGCGAAATATCCGGATTTGCGGTCAGTTTTGCGGCATTCCTGGTCCTGATTTCCGCAGCAGTCGAATATCTGCCGAAGTTAACCGAACAGATGGAAGCCGTGCGAGCTGGCGAGGGGCAGAGCCGCGGCCCCGGCCCGCTTGATGGTCTGGCGGTGATCTGGCTGCTGTCGATCCCGTTCGCCCCGGCGCTGACGTGGATGCTGCAAAACATGATCGAAGTTGATGACAGCAACTGGAGTTCAGTGCTGGGGTTCACCGCCTTGGCCTGCGTGGTAGTGCCGCTGGTCTGCGTGGTGCCGCTGTTTGGCTATATCCGGCGCAGCAATGCCCGGCTGGCGTTGACCATTCTCGCACTTGGCACCGCCTATCCGGTGTTGAACGGTGCGGGCGCGGCTTACGACATGGTCAAGGGACCCGTCTGGCAATCGGTCGAAATCGTCCGGCTGGTCGATCTGAGCTTCATGACCGGCACCGGCACGATTATCAGCGCCGATGGGGCCAAGGTCGATCTGGCCGATGGCCGCCGGCTCAGCCGCTCGAGCAAGGTGCCGCTCCAGCCCGGGCCAGCGCGGGTGCTGGTGCTGCGCGGCACGCGCCGGATTATTGCAGTGGTGCGCTGAGCAGCGCGTTGGCATCAGCTCTTGCGCGGACCTTCAAGAATAATCTTGTCCGCAGGGCCAGCGCGGCAGCGCCTGCGCGCCGCGCTGGCCTGACCGTTCAACTAGCGGCGCGCAATCGCCATGAATGCCTTCGGACGCTTGGTGGCAGTTGTGTAGGTCGCCACCGTTACCGCCAGCGCTCCAAGCAGGATTGCGTGACCGATCAAGCTGTAAGCCAGAAAAGTGTAGCTGCCGATTGCGAGTGAAAATGCGATTGCCCACATCCAGCCAAGCATTTGCAAGACCATGTGCCTAACGGTAAAATCGGGAATATGACGAAGCGGGCTCACTTCATGATCGAACAAGAAATTCCATACCGCAACGATTGAACTTCTCATAGTATCTCTCCCGCTATATTTTGACGAAATCCGGCCACACGCCGAATGTCGTGGCGCAGGATTTCTTATTGCATGTCTGTAATTAGCAGGGGTTCAGAACAGATCATACACGGCCTTTAGGGCACGTGCCGCAAGTAAAGCATTAGCCGGACTGCAATGGTCCTTGGGCAAAGCTTTCGCGCGTAATCTCATAGACCACGTGCTGCGCTGGGCCGCTGGCGGTTTCAATCAACCCGCCATCACGGTCGCTCAGCCGTCCGCCGATCTTTTCCATCGCCCCGCGCGAGCGCAGGTTGTCTTCGCCGACGCGGAAATCGACCCGTTCGACATATTTGAGCGCATGGGCCAGCATCAATCGCTTCAATTCGCGGTTGGTGCCCCCGCCCCAGTGACTGCGCGCCAGGAACGTCCAGCCGATTTCAACCGAGCCGCCGTCCGCCGGATCAAAAGCCTGCATTCGAGATGATCCGATCATCGCGCCGCTGGCCTTGTCGATCACCGCCAAGGCCCCGCCCTGCGCCAGCGCATCGGCGAAATAGGCGCGGAACACCGGTTCCTGCCAGCGATCGTTCGCGGGGTGCAGTTCCCAGACGAGCGGATCGGAGGCGGCGGCATAGAGCGCGTCCCAATCGTCTGCGGCTAGCGGCCTTAGTAGAAGCGTTTCGCCTTCGAGAGTGGGTTGCCGATCCAGCTCAACCGCTCACTGCAGCCAGATCGGCGATGAATTTGTCGATGTTCCCGCTCGTAAGCCCGGCGATGTTAACCCGGCCCGATCCGGCCATATAAATGCCGTGCTGCTCGCGCAGTTTGAGGATCTGTTCGCCCGACAGCGGCAAGACTGAAAACAACCCGTTCTGGTGGCCCAGCGGGGTCAGGTCGATCGCGCCAGCCGATCCGGCCTCGGCCAGACGGGCGCGGACGTGGGCCATGCGGCTACGCATCGTATCCAGTTCATCCAGCCACATCGCGGTCAACGCCGGATCCTCGAGGATCAGCCGTACTGCCGCACCGCCGTGATCGGGCGGCATCGACCAGGCCGCGCGGGCCAGCGCATGGCCGTTGGAAAGCACGCGGTTCAAAACCTCGGCAGTTTCGGCCATGACATAGATCGCACCCACCCGGTCACGGTACATGCCGAAGTTCTTGTCGCAGCTATAGGCAATCAGCGCCTCGGGCACGCGGCTCAGCACCTTGCGCACCCCATAGGCGTCTTCTTCCATGCCCTTGCCCAGCCCCTGATAGGCCAGATCGAGGATCGGCAGCAGGCCTTTGGCTGCGATCAGATCAGCGATCTCGTCCCACTGTGCGGGGGTGTAATCAATACCGGTGGGATTATGGCAGCAACCGTGCAGCAGAAGCGCATCGCCCGCCTCCGCCGCCGCGATCGCGCCGCGCAGCGCATCCATATCGACCTTGCCGTCGGCGCCGGCGTGCTTGAAGCTGACCAGTTCGACCGCAAGATCGCCGAGGATCTGGGCATGGTTGGGCCAGCTCGGCAGGCCCATGATGATGCGCGTTACCCCGGACTTCTTGGCCAGTGCGACCGCCAACCGCACCGCCCCGGTGCCGCCGGGTGCCTGCATCCCATCGATCCGCCCGCTCATGGTCGGATCGCCCTTGCCAAAAATGTAGGGCATCAACGCGTGGACAAAGCCCATATCGCCTTCGGGGCCAAGGTAGCTTTTCGAGTTCTGGGTATCGACCAGCTTCTGCTCCGCCGCCTTGATCGCGCCGAACACCGGGGTCGCCCCCTGCCCGGTGCGATAAACGCCCACGCCCAGATCGATCTTGTCGGCCCGCGGGTCGGCACTGTGGAGCTTGATCAGCGCCAGAAGCGCATCGGCGGGCTGTTGGTCCAGATTGCTGAGCATGATGGCGCGGCCCATAACCGGGGGGCAGCGGTGCGGGCAAGCGCCAAATGGGCAGATCGGGGCCGATTTTCCGGCATTGCCCCTTGCCTTGGCACGCCGGGCGGCTAGAGCCATGCCGCAATGCAGCCCTTGATCGACAGCAAAACGATGAAAAGCCGGGATAAATACTTGGCGGCCGCGCAGATCGTCGTCGGCGGCGCGATCATCAGCGCGATCATCGCCCTGACGCTGTGGCGGCTGCTCGGTTGATCGCATCTTGCATCGCGCGGGGTTGAGGCCGATATGCCACTGATGCTCTCGCCAACCAAACGCCCGGACCTGCCCCACTCATTTACTGCGGCGCTGATGCGCGGGATTAAGGGGCAATGCCCGCGCTGCGGCGATGCGAAACTGTTTCGCGCCTTCCTCAAACCGATCGCGCATTGCCCGGCTTGCCATCACGACTGGACCCATCAGCAGGCGGATGATTTTCCGCCCTATGTCTCGATCTTCCTGACCGGGCATTTGCTGGCGCCGCTTATCATCTACCTGAGCATGAGCAACGTCTTGCCGATGTGGCAAACTCTGGCGATCTGCCTGACACTAGCCTCGATCATGATGATTTCGTTCCTGCAACCGGCCAAGGGCGGAACGATTGCCCTGCAGTGGTGGAACGGGATGCACGGCTTCGAACCATCGGGCAAAGCCGAACTGGAAGGCTTGACCGCGCCAACACCAGACAGCCCCTGGCACCGGCCCTAATTGCGTTTGGCGGGACTGCTTTCTCCGGACATGGCACCACGCATCTGCTGCGCCATTTTCGGGTCGGTTTTGGCGATGTGGGCGATCATCGCGTCGATGGTCACGGTCGCAATTTCCTGTTCGGCCCAGGCCGGCAGGTAATTGGCCCACTTGGCATCGATGGCCAATTTCTCCTTGGACATTGCGGCCATTTTGCGGCCCAGCGGGCTCTGCATAAACCGCGTGATCTGGCGTTGATGCTCGGGCGAAAGTTCGCGGCTGGCTTTCCTTCCGGTTTCAGCCAGATCGCCCTGAATCGAAGCAGCAGAGACGTCCTTGTCATTCAGCGCGTCGCCCGTTGTGCGCTCCAGAGTAAGGTTTTGATAGGCGCTGGACTGCAACGCCTGGAATGCTGGAGAGCCTAAAAACACTTCAATTTCGCGCAGTTCCGGAAGCGAAAAGTTGCGGCAGTACAGCGCCGCCATGTCTTCGCGGTAGAGCGGCATGACTTCACGCGAGGCCTTGATCATGATCGGCCGCCAGGCGCTGACCATGGCATCGCCAAGGCCGGGATAGGCCGCTTCCATCTCCCCGATATCGGGATCGGACGCGATCATTTGCTTGACCAGCCCCGGCAGCAGCCGGTCGATCCGGCTTTCCATCGGCGCGGATGGAATAACCAGCGCGCTGATCCGGGCGCAGACAGCGGACATCTCGGGCGAAACCGCCGCCGTCGCCGCTGGCAGAGCAGGCGCAGTCGCCCGGGCCGGAACTGCCATTTGTGCGGGAAGAACCGCCGCCGCAAAAACCAGAATTGCTACCTTGTACCGCACCGCCAGAACCTCCCCTGCGCTCAGAGGTGTCAGGCTAGCGGCCTAATAAGACATAGAAAAGCGTTTTGCGCGCGCGTTCCGGTTCAGAACGGGAACCACTTCTGCTTGTGCGAGAACTTCATATAGCCGGCATTCACGCCCAGCCGCAGCCCCACCCCCGCACGGATCGGGATCAGCACCACATTGCCCCGGCGCATATAGCTGACATTGAACCCGCCGATCAGATAGGCTTGACCTTCACCAGCGGCAAAGCGGTGATAGAGATCGTCGGTATTGTAGAGGTTGTAGACCAGCACGAAGGTGCTGCCCGCGCTGGCCCCGGCATCGAAACCCACCGAAGGACCGGTCCAAAAGACCGGACGCTGGCCCTCAACCTTGTGCGACAGCGTGCCCGAGCCGTAGCGCAGGCCAACCACGAAGGCGCCGCCGCCTTCGCGCCCGGTAATATAGGCGTTGGGCTCGCCCTGCTTGCGCAGCACGTCCTCGATCACGCTCGCCAATCCCTTCGCGCCCTTGCCAAACACGCCCTCGGCGGCAGCCAGAATATCGTCCTTTTTATAGGTCGATTGGCTGGGATCGGCCGGCGGCACCGTATCGCCCGGTGCGGGCGGGGCCTGTTCGGGCGGAAGCGAGGCGCTGGTTGCGGTGGCTACCGGCTCTGGGGCGGCCGCCGGGCGCGAAAGATCGCCATCGATCGCCTTGTCCGGATCGACCGGCTGAATCTGCGCCGGTGCCGCGACCGGCCCAGTGGCCAGGATCACGCTGATCAGGATCAGCATCATCTTGCGCAGGAGTGGGCGGGTCTGGTGCATGGCGATTACCCTCAATGTCACAATCGGTCGGCGCTTCGCCCCCAATCGGCATGGGTCAGGGACGGGCCATCATGGCACTGCAGAATCGAACCTGAACCCACCGACAACGGCGCGGCGACAGAGCGAGTCGGATTTACGGTGAAGCGAGCGAAAATTTGCCCGCACCAGCCCCTTGCCGCCCGCCCAGACCCCCGCTATAGGCCCCCTTCGCCGCTGCGATCCGGAGACGTGGGTGAGTGGCTGAAACCAACGGTTTGCTAAACCGTCGTACGGATACATCTGTACCGAGAGTTCGAATCTCTCCGTCTCCGCCAGGGCCCGCACTTCCGCGAACTCTCCCGAACCAGAATGAATAGTAATAAACAAAGGTTTACAGCGCTTTTGCGCGGTCTTTGCGTTCGTCATGGGTCGCACTAGATTGCGCCAAACCGCCGCCCGAACTATGGCTGACTTTATGGCTGACACCATGGTAGAGAGGCGCTATCAGGCAAAATCATGTCCTCGCGCGCGCGTAACAAACTCACTGTTAAACAGGTGGCAGCGATCACCAAGCTCGGCGTTCACTCCGATGGCGGCGGACTGTACCTACGAGTTAGGCCTTACGCGCGGTCTTGGTTCTACATCGGCACCTACAAAGGTAAGCGATTCGAGCTCGGGCTGGGGTCGGACCTCGACATTTCATTGGCAAAGGCGCGCGAGAAGGCCGCCGAAGTGCGCGCCATGCTCCTCGACGACAAAGACCCCCGCCACGAACGTGATACCAAAAAGCGCCAGGATGCGGCGACGTTTGGCGCTTTCGCTATCGCGCTGCTCGATGGCATTGAAGGTGGGTTCAAGAATCCGAAGCACCGCCAACAATGGCGCAACACTCTAACAACCTACGCAAAGCCAATTTGGGATCGATCTCTAAACGAGGTTTCGACCGAAAACGTTCTAGCCGTGCTTCAGCCGATCTGGCTTACCAAGCCGGAGACTGCCTCGCGGCTGCGGGGCCGCATCGAGCGCGTTCTTGATGCAGCGAAGGCCAAAGGACTTCGAACCGGAGAGAAACCCGGCACGGGGGCGCGGTCATCTAGATTTGCTGCTGCCCAAGCGTAGCAAGACCCAAGTCAAGCATCACGCCGCTCTGCCATTTAGAGACATCGCGGCCTTCATGATGGAACTCCAAAAGCGGCCTGGCATGGCGGCAAAGGCATTGGCTGAGGACGACTAAGTTTTCCGTTCTCACTGCTGCTCGCTGCGGCGAAGGGCCGGATCAAGCGAACGATGCATTCGTCCAACCTGGAGTTTGAAAAGTCGAATGTTGAAGCTAAGGCTCCCTTGAGAAAACGTACCCAACCGGAACAGATGACCTTTGAGGCTGCCCAATCCATGCCCGACAATCCCCTTACGCAGTGCAGCCGCGGAATCTGGAATACTCGCTCATCGCTGGGCTCTCTACGCGCCTAACCAGCCAGAAGCCTACGATTCGTCTTTCCCTTTGCTCTAAAATTCGCGCATGGAGAGCTACGCTGTCGGCTATGACGCTCTCGGCCGTGCTCGAACGCATGGACACGCAAGGACTATCACTGTTCATGGGATGTCACGATATTGTCGGCTTTGATCGGGCGACGGAGCGTCGTTTGGTATCGCGACGAGACCAATTTCCAACGCGAAGTGATCGTGATGGCTGGTACACCGTACCATCAGGGAGCGGGAATCGCAATCTATCGCGCCGAAGGTGCATTGTCCATATTCGCCGCACCTCTGGGAAAGCGCAAATTCTCGAACAGCGAATGCCGCGGACCTGAGGATGCATGGGCGCAGATTCTGCAACGCTGAACCGAGCTGAACGCTAGTGTGCCAATAACACCCGTTACTGGCACGTTTTTAATTCAAATCTATACGGAGGATAATGGGCGACCTCTTATAAACCGGCACTTGATCGAAAGATACGTCGAGATTACCCTAGTGGTTTGGCCGCACGCTTCGAGCCATTTTTGACGACCGAATAGGCGACGATTCTCGCCAAATTCGCGGCAGCGCCTGAGCTACCAGTTGCCGATTTTCGGCTCTGAAGGATCCGTCGGTTTAATCGATAGGTCATTGAGGATTGCCGGGTTGTCATTTTCCGCCATTAACATCGTAGAATATTTTGTAAAAGCAAGGGTGTTAGAACGCTCTGGTAATTCAATATCGTTTCGACTTTCTGCATTTTTATCATATTTTTCCGCACTTCAAATGATGGACAGTCAGAATTTTAGAGAATATATTTTAGACGAAAGCCGTTATCTTTCTTTTCGAAATGAAATTAGTTTTTATGCCGCACTCTCTAGGAAGGACTCGACCTGGCTCGGAAGTCCACTTGCGCTTCAGAAGACTAGCGCAGAGTTATGGGAAGGCGCCGACCCCCTGGTTCGCGCGGGCACTCTCCTCGACACATTTGTACCTCCAGCCGCGGATGCCACGAAAGGGAATTGTTTGCTGTTGAGATGCAAGTGTTCGACGCACCCTTGTCTGAAGAGGAGCGCCGGGTGGTACTCGACGGTGATGAAGACACCTTCACTCCTAGAATCAGGCGGTTGTCAGGCACCATGACAAAACGGATCTACCAACACAGTGGCTGGCCAGTTGACCATGTTGAGCGACATGCTCAAAAATATGGAGCTGATAGAAACAAAGCAGAAAGAAGCTGTTTTAGAGGACGTAATTGAGGGGTGGCTGCAATTCACGTGCATGACAATGGGTCATAGTTCCGGCTCTGGCACGAGACAAGCATTGAAATCTGGCGGAATTGAATATAAGATTGTTTTCCCGACGAGATGTCTGCTCCAGAAACTGCACGACGCATTATGTCGTTCTTCCTATATCGACAGCTAAGCTTGCGGCACATAGCTTGGGTACGAGAAGCTTCGTGCTCAGCTTGAATCCGCCTTGGAACGGATTCAGCCCTCATCACTCCGAGCGCCAACTTGCGACATCAATATTGGCGCAGATTGGTGTTGATGGCCTTACGTACTTATGGAAAATCTCAGGCCGACGTTGCCCCCATAGATACCTGAAGGAAGTTTTTGTGAGGCAGCTGGCGGAGATAGTCGTGCGCTTTCGCCTTCCCGAGCCGGAACTCCAAAGAGTGAGACTTCTTGCTGCAAATACGATTGTGGATTTAGAAAATCCTAAAGCCTCGAAAGCCGTAACAAGACGAAACCAAGTTATTAGATCATTAACATCGTCAAGATTGAAAGTTCGAGCCGGGGATAATTTATAGAATGTCGATAGCAGACTAATTCTCGGAGTCTAGTTTGTATATAAAACGAGCGTTTTCGATACAGCGTCTTTAAGTGTATCGGAAAATAGCGATTGCATATTTCGAAACATGAGCTAATTTCGAGCTACGTTTTCGATACAGGTGATGCCATGTCGCGCGTGTTTGCGTATTGTCGAGTCAGCACAGCCGAACAGACCTACGAAAACCAAATCCACGAAATCGAGACTGCGGGTTTTGCCATTGAGCCACGGCGAATCATTGCCGAAACTGTGTCGGGCTCAACCCCGGCGATGGAGCGAAACGGCTTTCGCAAGCTAATGGACCGGCTCGAGTGGGATGATGTCCTCATTGTCACAAAACTTGATCGTTTGGGCAGGAACGCAATGGACGTTCGCGCTACCGTCGAGCAGCTAGCTGAAATTCAGGTGCGCGTTCATTGCCTCGCTTTGGGCGGAGTGGATCTAACCAGCCCCGCCGGAAAGATGACCATGGCAGTGATTGCCGCAGTGGCGGAGTTCGAGCGTGACTTGCTTGTTGAGCGGACCCAGGCCGGATTGGCGCGAGCCAAGAGCCAAGGCAAGAAGCTAGGCCGCCCAAGCAGCCTTACGGCTGAGCAACAGGCAGCGGTGCAATCGCGCCGTAGATCGGGCGCTTCTTTGGGCGCGCTTGCTAGAGAGTTCGGTGTGAGCCGCTCGGCGATCCAAAGGGTGGAGCGCAGCTAGTCTGCCGCCACAGCCTAATGCAGAATAGTCTCGATGACTCAATAATGAGCTGATGAACATATCTAATGGTGCTTAACATCCGTGAAGTGCAAGCGGTGGCCCGAGTTCAAAAATTATTGACTTGAAATATAGGATTCCAAAGTTCAGCCTCTCCATTCGAGTCGCAGTACAACGAAATCAAAAAACTGACATTGCCACATATGGAAGGGACAATCGCATGTCGATTTGGCTCAAGGGATTTGTTGCAACCTCAACCTTGGCCCTGGTCGTGGGTACCGCCCACGCGGGGGAGACCGTCACCTATAGCTATGACGCCAAGGGGCGGCTGGTGAAGGTGGTGCACACCGGAACCGTGAACAACAACGTCCAGACCACTTACACGCACGACAAGGCCGACAACCGCAAGAACACCACGACGACTGGATCGCCAAACCCGCCGCCGCCTTGATGCCGGACTCAAATGTTAAGCTTGAAGTTGGAGGGAACGGATGTTGCATCGGGTGAATTTGGTACTGGCTCGCTGTGTCGCGCTTTTGGCGCTGATGGCTTTGCCGCAATTCGCTCAAGCGCAATCAACTTTTCTCAACGCGCCTTCAGCCGAGAAGATCGCTGTAACGCCTGGCGGTGTCGATATCCGAACTGGCCGACCGGTTTACAGCCACACTGATCTTTCAATTGGATCGGGGAGCGGATCGATTGCGCTCAATCGGATCACGCCCAGCAAAATTCCCGGCCACATCAACCCGTTCGGGAATTTCTCGCACAATTGGGATATCGTACTTGCGGTTACCGCTTCCCCTACCGGCCAATATCCCGGCCAATGCGACTATGTCGCAAATGTTAGCTTTGGCGGGCGTTCGCAGACCTTTGAAAAAATCTACACCCAGGACACCGTGTTCCGCCAAAAATCCCAAGGCGACTACACGCGGCTTACCACCGCCAATGGTTCGGTTTACACCTATCGAGCCAACGATGGCACGGTTGCTGTGTTCAACCCGATCTCGTTCGGCTGCTCGGGGAGTGTCACCACGTACATTGCCAGCGTCTCAAATGTGGTTGAGCCAGAAGGCACGCGGTTCGATTTCGAATATGCCAGTTCTTCGTTGACCTCGGTCACAAGTTCGCGCGGCTACGCGCTGCTGCTCGAATACGGCGGCGGCAACGGCGATCGCATCAGTAAGGCCTGTGTCCTCAACCTTGGAAGTGCGACCAAACCTGCAAACAATGTCTGCCCGGGAACTGCCCTCTCGACCGCAAACTACACATACTCGGGGATAGATGTGCAGGTGACCCTGGCTTCAGCGACCCAACCCGATGGGAATGCAGAGAGCTTCACATATACGCAGGTGACGCCCAACGACACGTACCAAATTGGCTTCAGGAAAGCAGGCCAGACGACGACTTGGCAGACTGCGACCATGGGCTACACGCTTACTCAGGCAGGAGAACTTGAGCCATATGTGAAGTCGCAGACTTTCGCTGATGGAAGCGGCTATTCCTACGCTTATGATTTAACTCCCGCCACAATTGATGGTGACGGAAATAGCACAAGTTACGAGTCAATTGTCGGCGGAGCCTATAGCAACGCACTCGGTCAGGGGACCGAAGTCAGATATGACCTCCCTCCAACTCCAGGTAGTATGAACCCTTCGCGCGTCGTGCCACTTGGGGGCGGAGGCTTGAACTATCCTCCGGTTAATGCGGGAGATGTAGTTTTTCAGATAACGAGCGGTCCGACCCGGATTGTCGATCCGCTCGGTCGCACCACGACAAGCGATTATTGCGATCCCAACGCCATGGCCAACCTGCCATCGTACGAGCACAATCGATGCTTGGTGACCGATCTACAATCGACAACTTCACCCGAAGGCGATGTGGTGAAAGTCAAATACGGGGTGAATCACAACCCGGTCGAAATTCGACATATCGCCAAACCTGGCTCTGGCCTTGCCGATATCGTTGAGACAGCAACTTACGATTCCACCGCTTGCGCCTATTTTTACAATAGCTGCGATAAGCCGCTGACGGTCACAGATGCCAAGGGCAAGGTTACTGATTACACCTGGAATGCAACTACTGGGCTGGTCCTGACCGAAACCTTGCCAGCCCCGACAACTGGCGCGGTGCGCCCGCAAAAGCGCTATACCTACGTCCAGACCTATGCCTGGTACCGCAACAGCGCTGGGGTCGTGGTGCAATCACCCTACCCGGTTTGGCTGCTCTCACAGACGTCCGAATGCCGCACCGGCGCAGCGGCGGCATGTGTAGGCACCGCGGATGAAACCCGCACGACCTACAATTACGGCCCCAGCGGCACGGCCAATAACTTGCTGCCGATTTCGGTCACCGTGGCTGCGGGCAATCCCGGTACAGCACTGATCGCGACAACCACGTTTACATACGACGCTCTAGGCAACAAGCTGACCGAGGATGGCCCTCTTTCGGGAGCTGATGACACAACCCGCTGGCGCTATGATACTATGCGCCGAGTTATTGGCGTGGTCGGACCCGATCCCGATGGCGCCGGAGCGCTCAAGTTTCGCGCAACCCGCAACACCTACGACACGGCCGGTCGGCTGGTTAAGGTCGAAGTCGGAACGGTTAACAGCCAATCTGATGCAGACTGGGCACTGTTCACTCCGGTCCAGACGGTCGAAACCTCCTATGATGCGCTCGATCGCAAGACGAAGGAATGGACCTACGGCACGACGGGCGGTACCCAGCGTCTGACCCAGTACAGCTATGATCAGGCCGGACGGCTGGAATGCACGGCAGTCCGGATGAACCCTGCCGCCTTTGCGAGCCCACCTGCTTCGGCCTGCACACTTGGCACTCCCGCCATCGTCGATGGCGTAGCAGTCAATGACCGGATCACCCGGCTGACCTATGACGCGGCTGGTCAGCTGATCAAGACCACATTGGCCTACGGCACGCCTGAGCAGGCTGACGATCAAACCAACACGTATACGCTGAACGGCCAGCTCGCGACCGTGACCGATGCCGAGAACAATCGCACGACTTTCGAATACGATGGCCACGATCGCCTCTCGAAGTCGCGTTATCCGGTCGCGACCACCGGCGCGCTGGCGAGTTCAACCACCGATTACGAGCAGCTCACATACGATGCTAACAGCAATGTTGTTCAAGATCGCCGGCGCGATGGCCAGCTGATTAGCTTCACCTATGATGCGCTGAACCGGATGACGTTCAAGGACGTGCCCAACGTGGTCGTCGGTGAATACGACGTCACCACCAGTTACGATAACTTCAATCACCCGGTGAGTGTGACCGACACGCAAACGAACACCGTTGGAGCAGGCTATGACGCGCTGGGCCGGATGACATCACAGTCCAGCCCCATGGGCTCGTTCACGATGACTTACGATCCGGCGGGACGGTTGACCCGGATCACCCATCCGGACGGGATCTATTTTACCTACGGCTACAACACTAGCGACCTTACTGACATCAAGGAGAACGGCACCACCAGCCTGGTCGCTTATAGCTACGACAACCTCGGCCGCCGTACATCGATCACGCGTGGCAATGGCACGGTTACCAGCTACACATGGGACCCGGTCGGGCGACTGGGCAGCTATGGTCAGGACCTTGGCGGAACGTCGAACGACGTAACTTGGCGCGGTCCAACAATGGGATCTCTGGTCACTTACAATCCAGCAAATCAGCTTACCGCGATCACGCGGACTAACGATACCTATGCCTGGACAGGACACTACAACGTCAACCGCGCCTATGGGACAAACGGCCTCAATCAGCTGACCAGTGCTGGGGCGACCGCGCTGGGCTACGATGCCCGGGGCAACCTGACCAGCTCGGGCACGAATACCTATGGCTACACGAGCGAGAACCGTCTTGCGACCGGTCCTGGCGGGGTATCACTGTATTATGATCCCAGCGGGCGACTCTCAAAGCTGACGCAAGGGTCATCGGTCACGAAGTTCGAATACCTCGGCCCGCGCTTGATGATCATGCGCGATGGATCCGGCACGATATTACGCCGTTACGTGCATGGCCCTGGCGATGATGAACCCGTGGTTTGGTACGAAGGCTCGGGGCTTTCGAGCAAGACCTGGCTCCACTCCGACGAGCGAGGATCGGTGATTGCGCTCACTGACGCCAGTGGCGCGGCCGTTGCGATCGATCGCTATGACGAGTATGGTATCCCGCAATCGAGCAATGTCGGGCGGTTCCAGTACACCGGCCAAATTTGGGTGCCTGAACTCGGGCTTTATTACTACAAGGCCCGGTTCTATTCTCCCACGCTCAGCCGGTTTATGCAGACAGATCCAATCGGGTACAAGCAAGGGATTAACTGGTACGCCTATGTTGATGGCGATCCAATCAATCGGGTGGATCCGGAAGGACTAGGACCTGAGGGCGCCGCGTGCGTTTTGGCAGGCCCGTTAGCTCCGGCCTGCGGCGTCGCTGATGTTGTTGTAACCGGTGCCGGAATTTGCATTGGGCTAGAAACGTGCCGAGATGCGGTTGTAAAGGGGGTCAAGAGCGGATGCGCGGCTTCTATCGTATGCGTGGGCGCAGTTGTACTTGTCGGATCAGTGCTAAACAATGATCGGCCATCAGATGGGGAGCCAGGCCGCGACGGATCAACCCCGGAACGAACCGGAAAACGTGGATCAGATGATGTCTATTCGAAACCTGGAGATGCCGACGACGCAGACAACGATTTCGACAAGTCCGTCGATCCCGCTACGGTTGTAAATCGAGGTGGGGGCGTTAGGACTGGCGAAACTGGAGATGGCACACATGTTACTGTGCGACCTAACAGTGGACCAAAGGGTAAAGGCCCGCCAACGGTTGAATATACAAAAGGCAGTGGCCGAACGCGACAAACTGACAAAATTCGATATACTGGACGAAAATGACTACGATGGAACAAAGCTCGTCATTTTATATTAGAAGTCTCACCTCAAAGGATGGGCAGCTGTCGATAAAGATTGAAAAATCTATCGACGGGTTTTCTGAAATAATATTTCGAGATTTTGAAACGTTTACATTTTTTCGTGAATATCATATTCAAGAAATATTTCCAGATATTCAAGAAACTAATATTTTGTCTTGTATATTTGGCACTGGAATTTACTCGCTTCAAACCTCCATAGCGAATTTCTATTCTAGCGAAATTCCACCAAGCGGCGCGAGGCCTAATATTTTTTTAATTTCAACTGCTGACGAACAGATAGAGGTTCTATCTTTTAGCCTTCCGGAATTAAGATAATTGTACCCAAATTACTAATTTATAACGAATTACGGTGCCAATTTACCAGACGCGCTAAACTTTGGGCCGCTCGCTTAACGAAGGCCAACTGCGCCAGTGACGACGGAGCAAAGCCTTTGTCGCCAAGACATTGCGGTTGCGAAAGCTGCTACCCCTACGGCAAGTATTTGGCTAACACCCCTGCCTACGCGCGCATCAGAGCCTGCCGTTGGTTACGGAGACACGTGGAATAGCCTCCAAAATATTGGCCTCAAAACACAGATCCACTAGCCTCTCCCAATGACCCGGCTCCCTCGCGTCGTGATCTCCGGTGTGCCTCACCGCGTTACCCACGCCGCGAGCGGTCTCTTCGCTTGTAAACGCGCCCCACGCGTTCGCGTCTCGTCGATCTTCGAAGATGAGGACTATGCGCCTTACTTGGTCTGCTTGCCGATGCTGCCGAACGGGCGCAGGCTGAGATCTTGTTTTTTTGCCTGATGCCCAATCATGTGCACATCGTGATTGTCCCGTCCGATGCAGATGGGTTGTGGCGCGCATTCCGCCGCCTGCACCGCGAACACACTGGTTTCATAAACACTCGAATGCGCACCACCGGGCATCTGTGGCAGGGGCGTTATGGTTTGGTAGCGATGGTTGAGGAACATTTCGTCGCCGCGCTGCGCTATGTCGATTTCAACCCGGTGCAGGCACGGTTGGTAGCTCGGGCCGAAGACAGGCCAAGCACTAATCCTGGGCAAGCGTGGGTCAAAGCCGAAACCCCCACATGCGCCAGTCAGCGAGTCCCAATCGACCGCGATTCCAAAGCATCCCAAAACTATGGCTGATCCTGGTTTTTGGCATGATTTCTAAATATTATCGCGTATTTACAATGATAATTGAATCCCTCCGTCTCCGCCAGCGGATTTCCTGGTTTTGAATAAGGCTCCGCAGCCGGTCCCGAAAATGGGTGTTCCGGTGCAGCGACGAATTCCGGCCAAATAAGGCATCAACCGCATTCAGGACGTGCAGCCGCAGGTACCGCTTAGCTTTGAGCGATGCCGGAGGGTATTGTTACGAGGCTTGGCGACCTGCCTTGGGCCCTAGCGGCGCGTTCGCACTGCTGCGGGGCAAGCTCCAGCGGCGGCACGGGTGCGGTCGATGCGGGCGGTTTGCAGGGTCATTGTGAACCCGGCCGCTGCAGTGATGCGCAATGGCTGGCCGACCGAGCCGAGATTTGCCCCGGCCCGCTTGAAGCACCGCAACGGAATGCGGGTCTGCGTCAACATGCCGGTGCGGGTGCGCCTGACCGTGGGGGTCAGATCCAGTGTCACGCCGCCCAGGCTGACCTGAACTGGCTTGGTGCCGCGCGAATCGATCCGCCAATCGAGCGCCAGCGAACCTTGGCCCAGCTTGCCCCCCAGATTGACCGGGTTGCCTTCGATCGTCAGCGCGCCGGGACCCGACCAGCCGAACTGGCGCGCGTCTTCCTGTGCAGTGAGGTCAACCGCGCGCACCGAAATCGAGCCATCGTTGGACAGGTGCCATGGTGCCAGAGGCTTGCCGCGGACGAAGAACGAGGTGGATGTGTCAAACATTGAAAGGTCAATCCGCGGATCTTCGTTGACCCGGCCGAGCGGCGAATGCTGCCCATAGCTCAGGCCATAACCCACTGGGAACAGCGGGGCGACCAGCGGCGATCGGGCATCCGCAGGCCAGGCGAAGGGCAGCCGGCCGGTGAAATCGCGCGGCGCTTTGCCATCAAGGCCCGCGACCAGCACATCGGCGACGCCGCTGCCCTGGCTGCCCGGAAGCCAGGCGGCAACAAAGGCGTCAGCCTGATTGATCAGATGCCCGGTGAACAGCGGCCGGCCTGAGAGGAACACCACGACCACCGGGATGCCTTGCGCTTTCAACTGCGCGATCAGCTTGTCCTCGCCGTGCTGCCCGGCAAAGGCCAGATGCGGCAGATCGCCCTGAAATTCGGCATAAGGGGTCTCGCCCATCACCACGATCGCCAGATCGGGCCGCGCGGCAAAGCTGCCGTCGGCTGATAGCGCAGCCTGCCCGCCCGAGGCCGACACCGCAGCGCTGATCGCCCGGCCGATCGTCTGTCCATTGGGGTAATCAGCAGCAGTCGTATCGCTGCCCTGCCAGGTGATCGTCCAGCCGCCCGCCTGCATCGCCATGCTATCGGCCCCCGGCCCGGTGACCAGCACACGCGCGCCCGGCTTTACCGGCAGCACCGCGTTGTCGTTCTTAAGCAGAACCAGCGATTTGGCCGCGGCTTCGCGCGCCAGGGCAAGATGTTCGGGGGTGGCCACATTGGCGGGATTTCCGCGCTGCACGGGGCTCTCGCCCATCAGCCCGAGCTTGAATTTGACCCGCAGGATTCGGCGCACCGCATCGTCGATCCGGGCCGCCGCAATGCGGCCATCGCGTGCTTCGCGCAGCGTCGATTCGTACAGCGCTTTCCAGCTATCGGGGGCCATGAACAGATCGAGGCCGGCGTTGATCGCCGCAGGGCAATCGGTGGCGGTGCAGCCCGGCACCTGGCCGTGACCGTTCCAATCACCCACAACCAGTCCGGCAAAGCCCATCCGGCCCTTGAGCACATCGGTCAGCAGGCTGGCATTGCCGTGGTTCTTGACGCCGTTCCAGCTTGAGAAGCTGGCCATGACAGTCAGCGCCCCGGCATCGATCGCAGGCGGATAGCCCGCAGCGTGAGTGGCAATCAGATCGGCTTCGGAAATCCGGGCGTCGCCCTGATCGCGGCCTTCAGAGGTGCCGCCATCGGCGAGGAAGTGCTTGGCGGTGGCAGCCACGTGTTCAGCGCCAAGCGGCTGGCCGGCGACCAGTTCGCCCTGCAGCCCCAGGGTCATCGCGCGGCCATAGGCCGCGATCAGCGACGGGTCGGACGAATAGCCTTCATAGCTGCGGCCCCAGCGCAGATCCTGCGGCACGGCGAGCGTGGGGGCAAAGGTCCATTCGATCCCGCTGGCCGAAACTTCGGCGGCGGTGGCTGCGCCAATCCGGCGGACCAGATCGGGATCGTGCGCCGCGCCAAGCGCGATGTTATGCGGAAACAGCGTTGCGCCGGGCAGATTGGAATGGCCGTGGACCGCATCGATCCCGAACAGGATCGGAATGCCCGCGCCGCTGCTACGCGATGCGCTGCGAAATTCACCGACCATCCGCGCCCATTTGGCCGCATCGGCGCGTTCATCGCCGTAAGGTCCGGAATTGCCCCCGGCGAGGATCGAGCCGAGCGGATATTTGGCAAGATCGGCCGGGGTGATCGCGCTGATATCGGCCTGAATCAGCTGGCCCACTTTCTGTTCCAGCGACATCTTGGCCAGCAGTGCATCGATTTTCGCTTCGGTGGCCGGATCGGTAATCGCGGCGGGGCTCTTGGCCTGGGGCCACAGAGCCGCGTGCGCCGTCGCCGCAGCAGCTTGCTGCACTGCATCGGCGGTCAGTGCCACGGCGGCTGTGCTGCCAAGAATCAGGGCCATCGCCGCAAGTGCGGAATTCAGTCGCATGTTATCCCCACCACGTAGTTCTTGTGAACGTTCCCAAACAGCAGTCGCACGCAGCGCAAGGAAAATCAAGCCGTGGCTTCAGGTTTGGCGCGCGATGGCCGACAGCATGACGCCCGCGCCGAGCGCCAGCACCGCGAGAATGGCGAACAGCGCCTGAAATCCGAACAGCGGGACCATCGTGATCGCCAGCCACGGCATGATCAGCGAGGGCACGGTGTTGGTCAGATTGAACAGCCCAAGGTCGCGCCCGCGCCGCGCCGGCCGCGGCAGGATCCGCAAGGTCTGCGAAGAATGCAGCGAAAGAAACACTGCGCTGGCCAGTCCGAACAGGCCGTATGCAGCCATCGCCAAAGCCAGATCCCGGGCCAGCGCCATGCCGATCAGCCCAGCCGCCGATACCAGCGCAGATACAGCCAATGGCACAATCGGCCGGTCCTTCCGGTCTGACCAGCGCCCGGCGGCCAAGGCAACCGGGATCGACAGCACCATGATCACGCTGAACAGCCGTGCGGTCTGATTCTCGCCAATTGCAGGAGCCAGACTGCGCAACCAGAACAGCAGGTATGCGAACAGCGTGGCCTCGGCAATCTGCACTGCCATCCGCGCGCTCCACATTTCCAGCACGGTCCTGCGCGCGCCGGGCGGTGGTTCGGCCGGCACATCAGGTTCTGGCGCTTGTTGAAGCGGACACGGCGCGAACAGCAGCACCGGCAGCACGCAGGCGGCGACGATGGCCGCCACCACCGTCAGCCGCTGATCGCCGGGGATCAGCGCCGGATGCGTAACCAAAGCGCCTGACAGCGCCCCGGCCCCGGGGGCAAACGCCATCAGCCCGCCGAGCATGCCCTTCTGGCGGTTCGGCACCTTGTCGCCCGCCCAGGCCGCCAAAGGTGCGAGCATCATGTTGACCGCAAGCTGCCAGCAAACCACCGCAGTGATCGTTGCCGCCAAGCTGCGCGCCGCACCGATCTGTGGCAGCAGAGCGCAGGTCAGCAGCAATCCGGCCGCGATCCAGCCGCGCCGGTTGCCGGTAATATCGCTTAGGTAGCCAAAGGTAATGTTGCCCAGCGAGGCGGCAATCGCACCGGCGAGGGCAATCCTGGCCAGCCAGCCCACCCCCGCGCTTTGGCCCGCCAGAGCGGCAACCTGACCAGGCAGAAGGATCGTCAACAACGGGGTATAGGCAATCGCTCCGCCGGCCCAGGCCAGCGCGTAGAGCAGGACAAACCGATCGGGCCGAGCCGGCACCGCCGGGTCAGCCATGCCGGGCAACCGAGCCGCGTTCGACCATCGCCGCGGCGATCACAGTCAACTCGGTCGGCGCAGGTTCCCCTTTTTGCGCAGCAATGATGAGCTCAACCGCTTTCGATGCGGTGGCGGCAATAGGCTGGTCAACAGCTGTCAGCGGCGGCTGGGTAAAATGCACCAGCGGGGTATTGTCGAAACTGATCAGCGAAAGCTGCTGAGGCACGGCAACGCCGCGCAGCCGGGCAACTTCCAGAGTGGCGAGCGCCATCTGATCGTTGCTGGCGATGATCGCGCTGGGCGGCGCAGGCAAATCCAGCAGCACCTTGGCAGCGTGTTCCCCCGAAGCGTATGAGAAATCTCCGGGGGCCAGAAGTCCGGTGGTATCAAGCCCGGCAGCGGTCATTTCCGCCTTCCAGCCATCGATCCTCCAGCTGCTCAGCTCATATTCGCTCGATCCGGCGATGAAGCCGATGCGCTGGTGGCCGCGCTCGATCAGGTAGCGCGTTGCCGTTCGCGCCGAACCTTCATCGTCCATCGAAACCGGGATGCCGTGCCCGATCTGCTTTGATCCGATCCGGGCAAAAGGAATGTTCTGCTCGGCCAGCAGCGTGACGATCTGCGCATTGTCCGAATGCGGCGGGGTCAGGATGATGCCATCAGGCTGCAACGCCGCAATCGCGCCCAGCAGTTCGCGCTCGACGTGATCGGAATGGGTATCGACCAGCTCGAAAATCATCCGGTAGCCGTGCTCGGCGCATTTCAGCATCCCGCCCAGCAACATCTGATCGACCCAGTCGGTTCCCTGCCGGGCCTGCCAATCGGCAATCGTGCGCTCGCGGTCGTTGATCGCCAATATCAGATAGCTGCGCGATCCGCTCATCCGCTGGGCGGCGATCGAAGGGACATAGCCCAGCCGGTCGATCGAGCCCTGCACGCGCTCTTTCATCTCAGGCCGGACGTTGGGCTCGCCATTGATGACGCGGCTGACCGTCTGCAGCGACACCCCGGCATCGGCTGCCACATGCTTGATAGTTACAGCCTGACGGCGTCTAGCCATGCCTGAATAGTCCCCGTCTAACCCGTTACCCGCCCGCAGGCCTAGCCGCGCCGTCCGGCTTTTGCCAGACATGAACCCAATCGACTTCCATGCGCTTGGGATAACCGTCATCGCGGACCCCGCCCAGCCCGTGTCCTTCGGGCAAACCGCCGCCGATCGCCAGGTTGAGGATCAGGTGGAACGGCTGGTCAAACGGCGCACCAGGGGTCTTGCTGCCGGTGGTGAACCACTTGTCGGCGCTCTGCACCGAATAGGTCCGGCCATCGACCTGCCATTCGATCCGGTCGGAAAACCATTCTACTGCATAGGTGTGAAAGCCTTCGAGCACTTCGGGAAAGGCAATTTCGGTGCTGGCGAACTTGTTGGCCGGCTGCCTGCCGCCGAAATGGATCGTGCCCAGGATCGTGTTTTCACGCCCGCCCGGGCATTTCGGGCACAGCACCCCCAGATTGACGGCTTCGAGAATATCGATCTCGCCAGATGCCGCCCAGGCGCCGTAGCGGGACTTTTCCGGCAGCATCCAGATCGCCGGCCAGGTACCCTGCCCCTGCGGCAATTTTGCGCGAACCTCGATCCGGCCATAGCGCCAAGCGGCGCGGCCCCGGGTTGTGAGCCGGGCCGAGGAAAAATCGCGGGTCGCCTCGGCATTGGCATTGGCGGCCTGGCGGCGCTGCGCTTCGGGCAAGGCCGGACCGGTGCTGCGTTCGCGGCGCGCGGTGATCACAAGTTTGCCGTCTTCGATCCCGGCGTTACGGGCGCTGCGGGTGTAGCACTGGCGTTCATTGTTGCCGCCGCCCCAGCAATCGACATCGAAGCCCCACTTGGCCTTGTCGATCGCGGTGCCGCCAAATTCGTCGGCCCAGACCAAAGTCCAGCCGTTGCTCTGCGCGCTAGAAGCAGCAGGGAGCAGCGCCGAGGCAACCAGTGCGGCCATTTGGGCAAACCGCTTCATGCCGCCAGATCCTGCTTCGCAGCGCAATAGCTGGCGATGTAATCCATCTGCTGCGGCAGCCCCGCCACCGTTTCGCTGACCGAAGTGCGCAGCGCGGTCAGGAAGCGGTCGAGTTCCTCCTGACGCAGCTTGTCGGCCACCGGGTGATAACTTTGCGGCATGATCCCCTGGCCCAGCATGACCTGAATCCAGCTGTTTTCCGCGAACAGTTCGTCGTTCTTGCGGAAGACGCGGCCGGTTTCGCGGAACAGTTCGATCTTTTGCGCAAGGCTGTCGGGGATCGCCATGGCCCCGCACTGGCGCCAGAAGGCACTGTCCTGACGATTGGTCACCTTGTAGTGCAGGACCAGAAAATCGCGGATCTGCTCCATGTCGGTAAAGGTCTGTTCGTTGAATTCGGCAACATCGCGCGGGCTGACTTCGCCCGCCGGCAACATCCGAATCAGCCGCAGCACGGCCCGCTGGATCAAGTGGATCGAGGTCGATTCGAGCGGCTCCATGAACCCCCCGGCGAGGCCCACGGCAACGCAGTTCTTGTGCCACTGCTGGCGCCGCACCCCGGTGCGATAGGCAATGTGGTTGGGCTGGGTCAGCACCTGACCTTCAACCGACCCGAGCAGCCGTTCCAGCGCGGCTTCGCGGTCCAGATAGCGACTGCAAAAGACGATCCCGTTGCCTTGGCGGTGCTGCAGCGGAATGCGCCACTGCCACCCGGCATCGTGCGCGATCGCCCGGGTATAGGGCACTGCCGGGCGCACACTGGCGGTCTGCACCGCAATCGCGCTGTCGCACGGCAGATAATGCGTCCAATCATCAAACCCGGCATGCAGCGCGCCTTCGATCAGCAGCGCGCGAAAGCCGGTGCAATCGAGGAACAGATCGCCTTCGATCCGGCGGTCCCCATCGAGCTTCAGCGCGGTGATGTTGCCGCTGGTGCCATCCAGCTCAACTTCGGCAATCCGCCCTTCGATGCGCTTGGCCCCGTCGCCCTCGGCCTTCGTGCGCAGGAATTTGGCGTAGAGCGCACTATCGAGCTGGTAGGAATAATTCATCCGCTCATCCGGCAGATGGGCGAACTTGCTTTCCAACGCGGCCTTCAGCTCGAGGCTGTAATCGTCATAGCTGTGCGGATGCCCGTCCTTCAGCCCGCGGAGCCAGAAATGCTGGAAGCCGGCTGACCAGTGATCCTTGCCCGCCGCACCGAACGAATGGAAATAGCTGTCCCCGATCTGTTTCCAGTTTTCGAACTTGATCCCCAGTTTGAAGGTGGCCTGGGTGGCGCGCATGAATTCCGGCTCGCCAATCCCCAGCAAGCGGTTGAACAGCAGCAGCGGCGGGATTGTGCTTTCACCCACCCCGATCGTGCCGATGGCATCGCTTTCCACCAGCGTCAGGTCGATCACCGAACCCAGCGTGTTGGCCAGCGCCGCCGCCGCCATCCAGCCGGCAGTGCCGCCGCCAGCAATCACCACCCGCAGTTTCGCAGCAGCCTTCATCGCGACAATCCTCTCAACAATTTGGCCTTGATCTGGCCGGCCGTATCCGCAGTCAGCGGAGCTAGCACCCCTTGCGCGGCATCAGGCAGATGGGCGGTGGCGGGTTCTCCGCCAGAAAAAACGTAGTGTTCGAACTGTTCGCGCCAGCGTTCGCGCGCCGCGGCCGGCAGATCGCGGATCGCCAGGATCGCGTGATACAGCGCGTCTTCGGGGTGGCCCAGGTACACCGGAACATCGCGCCACCAATAGTTGACCAGCACATTGAACGGCGAAAGCCCCTCAACATGGTGCCACCACAGCGACGGAATGTGGATCGCATCGCCGGGTTCCAGATCGGCCACCAGGGCATGGTCCAGCGCCGCCGCAAACCCCGGATAGGCATCAAGATCAGGATCGCGCAGATCGACCATGCTGACCGGACGCCCGGCCGGGGTGTTGTCCAGCGGGCCCGGATAAAGGTTGGCCATCTGCGCCGGCGGAAACAGGATGAAGCGCCGCTTGCCCGCTGCGCAGACCGCCAGATTATCGGGCACGTCGTTGTGCGCGGCAATGCGGGTGCGGTTGCCGATCCACACGCTGGTGATCGGCTGACGCTGGCCCAGCGGCATCGGATTGGCGGCGCCAAAACCGCTGAAATAGGCTTCCACATCAAGCGATGAGAGATAGATCACCGGCGCGTCGCGCTTGTCTGCATTGGCGATGATGCCATCAAGGATCGCATCAAGCGCGCCTTGCGCCATACGGAAATTCACATCCATCGCTGCGTTATAGAACAACCGGTCGCCGCCGCCGGGCTGGCCGATGTTGACCGGAAACTTGCGGTCGCGCGCGTGGCCGACCAGATAGTCGCGCAGCTCAGCCGGACCGGCCAGCCCGGCCTTCACCAGCGGCCAATCCGCGGCAAGCCCACGCACCACAAACGGCTGCTGCGCGCCGCTAAGCGCCTCAGCAAGCCCGCCCATATCGAGCGTGCGTTCGGCAACCTTGGGCAAGCCGGCAAGGATGGCTGCGGTATCAGCCATGGCCCTTGCGGTTCTTGCGGCGCACCAATTTGCCCAGATTGCCCATTGAGGCCATCGCGAAGTACAGCGGGGCGAGGTGCCCGGCGGCGTGCAGTTCGGCCAGGATCCCGGGCTCAAGCGCGGCCATCGCTTCTTCATTGACGATATTGTAGCCGACCAGCCGGTGCGCCGCGCCGCTATCCAGCGTGACATCCATCGAGAACGGCTCAAGCAGTTCGTACCGGTCCGCCGCCGCGAAGAAATCCGCGCTGGCCTGATACCCATCATCGAGCAGGCCCAGCATCTCGATCGCCTCTTCCAGATAGGGCGAAGGGCTGCCGTCGGCCTCGAACACCCGAACGCCTTCGCCGTCGCTGGCAATGCGGGGATGGTCCATATCGATATGGACCTGCGAAGGGCCTTCGCCGCCCGCCGCCCGGCCGATCAGGAACGGCTGCACTGCGATTGACAACGGCCGGCAGGCGGCATCCCAGCGCGGCGCCTGAAGATAGAGGTTTTCGCCCGGTTCGAACCCGAACAGTGCCAAGGCGCCCCAAGCACCGCTGGCACCGTCACGGCGGAACAGGATCGGAAATTCGCAGGCCAGACGACGGAATTCAGCCGGCACGGCCAAGGCCGCCATCACCCCATCGCCCAGTTCGCCCCCCGCCTCGGCGCGGATCCGCAGGTCGGCGTGGGCTTGCGGGGTCAGGATCTGGTGCTGGCTCATCTGGAATTCCGATTGTTCAAGTTAGGTCAGGCCGCTTGCGCGCGTGCAGCATCAAGATAGGCCCGGTTGCTGGGCAGTCCGGCGCGCAGCACACGGGCCCGCTCGCGCACTTCGGCCAATTGCGCGCGGGCCGCATCGCTCGCCGCCCCGCTGGCGGGCGGAACGGGATAGCCCATCCCATAAAGCACGTAATGCTGGCTGGCGGCAGAAAAGATCTCATCAACCTGCGGGAAATCCCAGGCCGATGGCGGCTGATCGCGCCACAGCGCGAGGTTCTGGGCGAGGCGTAGCGGAACGGTGGCGGGATCGCGCTGGGCCAGCCAATAGGGCTCTTCCCGGCGGCTGAGCACATAATGCAGCTTGAGGAATTCGGTGATCCGTTCCCAGCGATAGCGGAACAGCGCATTGAAGCGTTCGCCATGCAGATCCATCGCCGCGCGGCTGGCGGGGAAATTCTCGGTCAGTGCCCGCAGCGACAGTTCGATCAGCACGATCGCTGAAGCCTCAAGCGGTTCGATGAACCCGGCTGAAAGCCCGATGGCCAGGCAATTGCCCTGCCAGAAGCGTGCGCGGTGACCGGTCTTGAACGACAGCTTGCGCGGCGTCAGTGCCGACAGATCGGCGTGCGGCAGATGCTTGGCGACATAGCCGAACAGGATCTCCTCGGCGTCAGCATCGCTCATAAAGCGTGAGGCATAGACGCAGCCGATTCCGCGCCGCGCCGGCAGGGCAATATCCCACAGCCAGCCGGCCTGATGCGCCGTGCCCACGGTCTGCGCGGCAATTGCGCTGCCGGGCTGAACCGGCACCTGCAACGCCAGCGCGCGATCGTTGAACGAGATATGCGACAGGTCGGTCCATTCAGACCCGCAATGGCCGCCAATCAGCAAGGCGGCATGGCCAGTGCAGTCAATGAAGAGATCAGCGGTCAGCGTGCTGCCATCGTCAAGGCGAAGCGCAGCCACATCGCCGTTCGCAGCGCCGTCCACGCCCAGCACCGTGGCGGAACGCAGCGTTACGCCAAGCCGCGTCGTGCCATGGCGCGTCAGCAGCGCCGCAAATTTACCGGCATCGAGGTGATAGCCATAGTTAAGCGCCCCGGCATAGTCCGGCATGGCGCGCTGGCGCGGTGCCAGATCATCGGCGCAGGCGGCGGCCTGCGGGGTCATGGCAGCGGCGAAGTCTGACGGGCTCTCCTGGGCCTGCCACGCAGCCAGAAGATCGCGCATGTTGCCGGCTGGCGGCGGCGTGAACGGGTGGAGATAGCTATCGCTTTGGCCCCCCGTCACCCAGCCATCGAAGCGTGAGCCCTGCTTGAACGAGGCATCGCAGCATGCCAGAAATTCGCTTTCGGCAATGCCGATCGTGGCCAGCGTATCACGCATGGTTGGCCAGGTGCCCTCGCCCACCCCGATAGTCGGGATATCGGGCGATTCCACCAAGGTGATCTGCAGATCAGGTCGGCGTGCGGCAAGCATACAGGCGCTGAGCCAGCCAGCGGTGCCGCCGCCAACGATCGCCACCTGCCTTACTGCACTGGTCACCCCGCCCGCCTTTCCACGCCTGCCCCGCTCCAACGAATTGAGAGCCGCACCTTGTTGGGTGCGACTCTCAATCGAATAGCAGACAGGATCAAGCCGAACACATCAGAAGTTGAGGCGGAACCCTGCCGAATACCGGGCATAACCGGGCGCGGCGAAGAACACCGTCTGATCATTACGCTGGTGCCCGCGGCGATCGGCGTTGGTCACGTTGATCCCTTCGACGAACACCGTGTAGCCCTTCTTGATTTCCCAGCTCGCGCTGACATCGAACTGGCCATAGGCGTCGATATAATAGGGATCGAGGCCATAACCCGACAGGAACCCGTCGCGCCAGTTATAGGCGACACGCGCCTGGATGCCGTTCTTGTCATAGAACAGCACCGCGTTGGCGCTGTCGCTGACCCCGTTCACCGCGAACTGGGTGGCGGTGTAGCGCAAGGTGTTATCAAACCGGGTATCGCTGCGCACGATCGTATAGTTGGCGATCGCGCCGAAGCCGGTGTCGCCCAGCGTGTGCTGCACGGCAAATTCCCAGCCCCACAGTTTGGCCACCTTGCTGGTGTTGGCCTTGGTCGAAGTGGTGAAGACCACCGCCGGATCGCCGGGTTGGCCCAGAATACCGCGCGGGATCCCGCCACTGAATTCAACGACGCTGGGGTTGTTGACTGCAAGCCAGGCCAGGATCTGTGCCTGGCTGGGATCACCGCCCAGCGCCGTGCGGGCCGCGTTTGCTGCCGCCCCGGTCGATGGGTTGGTCAGGTTGAACAGCGGGATCTGCACCGTGGTATCGGCGATGAAGTTGCTGACATCCTTGTGGAAGAAGCCCACCGAAATGTAGCTATCACGGCCGAAATACCATTCTGCCGAGGCGTCGATATTCTTCGACTTGTAAGGGATCAGCCCGGGATTGCCGCTGCTGGCGGTGCTGCCGCCGCCCGGCCGAAGCGGCTGGTTGACGGTGATGCCGCCTTGCAGGCTGGCATAGTCAGCGCGGGTGATCGTCTGGCTATAGCTGGCGCGCAGACGCATGTTGCGGACTGGCGCGATGTCAAAGTCGATCGCCGGCAACCAGTTATCGTAGTGGCCCTTGAGCGTGCTGAAATTGGAATCACCAGGAACGAAGATCAGGCCGATTTCGTTTTGGGCGACCCAGCTGGTCTGCTTGGGCACCGGCACCAGTGCGGACGAATTGATATCGGTTGATTCGTAACGAATGCCGGTCCGCAGATGGCCCGTTGCCGAACCGATATCGAAAGTGAACAGCGCCTGGGCATAAGGTGACAGGGTGCGTTCGTTGATCCGCCGATCAGCCTGGAACTTGGCCAGACAGGTGCCGGGTTCGGCGCTGCCGGTCCACGGCGACGAGCAGATCCCGATCTGGCTTTGCAGCAGATTGATCAGGCCAACGGTATCGACCTGGAAGTAGTTGGGAATGATGTTGGTGCCGTTCGAACCGTCCATGCCCGCAAGGCGGCCCGGCAGGTTGGTCAGCGTGTAGAGGTTATCGGGGGTTTGCCCCGCGCTCAGCGTGCCGCCCCAGCTGTCGCTCTGGATGAAGCCGTAAGCCGAACGCACCTTGTTGTCGGTGTAGGTCACGCCGAAATCGAGGCTGTCGACAATCCCGTTATCGAAATCGAACCCGCCGCGCAGCGACACTTCGTCGATCCGGTCCTTCATGTAGGCATTGCGGAAGGCATTGCCCGAGGGACGGATGTTCTGGGCGCTGATTTCACTGCCCGGATACATGTTGACCGAAATGACCGGCATCGGCGTGGTGAAATCAACCGTCTGGTTGCGCACGCCATAGATCGCGCTGCCGATTGCGATGTTGCTGCCATAAGGCGAAGTCGGCTTGCTTTCCGCAGTCGAATGGTGAGCATCGAGTTCGAACCAGAGCGCGCCATCACCCTTCCAGCGGGTGTTGAAGCCGATTGACCTGTTGATCGACCGGTTCTTGGCAACTGCGCCGGTGATCGCCAGATCCTTGCCTTCGCCTGCGCCGAACGCTTCGGAATAGAAGTTCGCTCCGGCGGCCGGGCCGTTGGTCCAGCTGCTGGTGGTGTTGTTATGATTGAACCACACGCCGATGCTGCTGGTGCGGGCATCGATGGTGTTCTGCGAATAAGTGTAATCGAGCGCCATGGTCAGCGTTTCGGTGGGCCGGATCTGCAAGACCGCCTGACCGTTGATCCGCTCACGCTGGATTTCGGTGAAATCATAGCCAGCGTTCTGCGTCACCTGATAGACATCGGTGGGCTTGGGATGATTGGTGACCTGGGCAAAATTGCCGCGCCAATCGTTGGCATCAACCGGCAACGAACCCCAGTTGTTTTCATCACCCAGATAGCCTTCGCGCCAACCGGCGTTGAACTGGGCCAGGCTGGCCTTGCGCTTCTGGTACGAACCCGTGATCAGGATGCCGATGGTGTCGTTGTTGAAGGTCTGGCTGACGATCCCGGAAATTTCGGGAGTGATCTGCTTGCCTTCAAAGCTGTGGTCGACCACGCCCTTGATGCCCAGGCTGCCCTGGAACCCGGGACGATCGAGCGGACGCGGGGTGATGATGTTGATCACCGAACCGATCCCGCCGGTCGCCAGATTGGCGCGTCCCGACTTGTAAACTTCCACCCCGGCAACGCCTTCAGCGGCCAGGTTGGCGAAATCGAAACTGCGCGAGGCCGGCGCTTCGCAGCAGCTGCCCAGGCCCGAAGCCGGCATCTGGCGGCCGTTGAGGAGCACCAGGTTGAAATCGGGACCAAAGCCGCGAACGGTAACCTTCGATCCTTCACCGCTGCTGCGGTCGATCGACACGCCGGTGATCCGCTGCAGCGATTCGGCGAGGTTGGTATCGGGGAATTTGCCGATGTCTTCAGCCGAGATCGCATCGACCACGCCGACCGCATCACGCTTGGTGCGCAGCGATTTCTGCAAACTGGCACGAATACCGGTGACAACGATATCACCTGCCTGAGGCTCATCGGCTGCCGCGGCGTCCTGTGCCAGCGCCGGTTGCGCTGCCAGACCCATCGCCACGAACGAAGCACCAAGCAACATCCGCCCGGCCAAACGCTTACGCAGTCCCGTCATTTTCCGATTCCCTCCCATTATGCCTGCACTTTTAGGCAGCGCAGCGCACTATTGTGAACGTTCACCTAAATGATAACGTTCACTTCGTCAAGACCCGCATGGCGCCATTGCTGTTGAGATTTTGCCGCAGTCGGCGAACCCATGACAACTAAACGATGCGGCGAGGATGGAGTGGTGAACCCTGCTGGCTTCGAACCCGATGAAGAACCTGTCCCCCGTCAGCACCAATGGCACAGATTTGAGGTTGTGATTTAAGGAGGATTGGGGCTTCGTCGTAGTGACGAAGGAACGAAGATGAAGACCCAATCCTCCTTAAAAAATTGCCGGCGAGGGCCCCTGCTGAGCGGGTGGTGAAGGACATTCGGCGGCAGACGCGCCGGCACTTCTCGGCCGAGGACAAGATCAGGATCGTGTTGGAAGGCCTGCGCGGCGGTGACACTATCGCCGAGCTGTGCTGCAAGGAAGGCATCGCGCAGAGCCTGTATTACGTGTGGTCGAAGGAGTTCATGGAAGCGGGCATAGGGCAACGGAAGGCCGCCGCTAAGTCCACGTTTCAACATGCGGGTCTGATTGCAATATACAGTCTGCGGCAAGTTTGACGGCGATAAACAGAACTGCTGCGGCAATGGTATCATTGCCTCCTACAACAACAATTTGGAGACATTTACATGGATCGCATTCTGAGAAATGGAAGCATTCTGGCGCTGGTAGCAATTGTCGCTGGATCGTTTGCTAGAGTTGCCCTGGCGGGAGACGTTAACCGCGGCGCCCAGGTATTTCGTGAGCAATGCGCGGTCTGTCACAGTTCTACTGCCCGGTCGGGACCCACAGTCGGCCCAAGGCTTTTCGGGGTAGTCGGCCTGCACGCCGGGACGCAGCCCGGCTTCGCCTATTCGAGCGCGATGAAGAAGTCGGGACTGGTCTGGAGCCCAGCAGAGCTCAAGAGCTTCTTGGCAAATCCAGCCGGGACAGTTCCCGGCAACAAAATGACCTATCCGGGCCTGCACAACCCCGCGCAACTTGAAGATTTGGTGACCTACATGGGATCGCTTAAGTAAGGCGGCAATCGGTCGTTCGCCATCCAGCTTAAGCAGCGAGACTGGGGTGGAAAGCGGACTCTGGCTGTCACCTAAGCCAAAGTCGCAAAGCATAAGAGACTGCGCCAAAGCCCACGACACTTGCGAGCCAAATTCCCATGAACCAGCCCAGGCGGACCAGACTCGCGCGCATCAATGATAACCTTCGGTGCCAACCTTGCCCCGGAAGACCCAGTAGGCCCAGCCGGTGTAGGCGAGGATGACCGGAACCATCACCCCGGCTCCGATCAGCATGAAGAGCTGGCTGCGATAAGGTGCAGCTGCTTCCCATATCGACACACGAGCAGGGATTACGTTCGGCCAGATCGAAATGCCCAATCCGACAATGCACAGGCCGAACAAGCTTAGTGCATAGAGAAAGGGTTGTGCCTCATGTCCCAGCTTCAAACTGCGAAAAAACAGGACGCTGACGATCAGCGACGCAAGCGGCACCTGCGCGGTGGCAATTATGCCGGGCAACGAAAGCCAGCGCGTGTAATACTGCGCTTCAAGAGTAAGCGTGGCGAGGCTAACCATTGCGATGGCAAGCAGCAGCAATATCCCAAGGAGGCGGGCGCGGCCGAAGGCGTGCTTTTGCAAGGGGCCCTCGGTCTTCCAGATCAACCAGCACGATCCAAGCAAGGCATAGCCGATGACCAAGCCTGCACCGGTTAGCAGACTGAACGGCGATAGCCATTCCCACCAACCGCCAGCATATGCGCGGCCCTTGATCGTGATACCTTGCAGCAAGGCTCCCAGGGTAACCCCTTGCGCAAACGTGGCGATGAGTGATCCAGCGTGGAAGGCCAGATCCCAGATCGACCGATGCGCCGGGTCGCGCCAACGAAACTCAAAGGCTACACCGCGCAACACAAGACCTAACAGCATCGCCATAAGCGGGGCATAAAGCGCTGGCAGGATGATTGCATAGGCCAATGGGAATGCGGCGAGCAGCCCGCCCCCGCCGAGCACTAACCAGGTTTCGTTGCCATCCCAGACCGGGGCGATACTGTTCATCGCCGTATCGCGTTCGGGCCCCACCTTGATCCAGGGAAACAGGATCCCGATACCAAGATCGAACCCGTCCATCACCACATAGGCGACGATGGCAAAGCCGATGATCCCGGCCCAGATGACGGTCAGATCGATCATGCGCCTTCTCCCTCGATTACGGCAGGAGCAGGCGTGATCCCGGCAGTACGGATCGGCAATCCGTCAAGCGTCGCTTCATGGGCCTCGGGCGGCTTTTGCATCAGCCGCAGCAGGTACCAGATGCCCGCGCCGAAAACGCTGAAGTAGACCAGGACAAAGGCGATCAGCGAAGCAGCCACCGCCGGCGCATCGAGCGGCGAAGCGCTGTCTGACGTCCGCAGCAATCCATAGACTGTGAAGGGCTGGCGGCCGACTTCGGTTACCACCCAACCGGCCAGGACAGCGATGAAGCCCGCCGGACCCATGGCCAGCGCCGCTCGGTGGAGCCAGGGCCAATCGAACAGCCGTTTGCGGGCCCGCGCGATCAGGCTCCAAAGCCCCACTCCGACCATGGCAAAGCCAAGCCCGACCATGACGCGGAACGCCCAGAACACGATCCCGACTGGCGGCCGGTTGGCCGGCGGAATTGTATCGAGCCCATCCAGCGGCGCGTTAAGATCATGCTTGAGGATCAGCGAGGAGGCTTTGGGAATCTCGATCGCATAGTCGACTCGCTGCTTGGCGCTGTTGGGAATACCAAACAGGATCAGCGGCGCACCGTTTGGATGGCTTTGAAAGTGCCCCTCCATGGCCATAACCTTGGCGGGTTGGTGCTTGAGCGTATTGAGACCGTGCATGTCGCCGGCGAGAATTTGGACCGGCGCGACAAGTGCCGCCATCCACATGGCCATCGAGAACATTTTGCGCGCGCCTGGGTTGTCACGGTCCTTGAGCAAGTGCCAGGCACCTACTCCGCCAACGGCAAAGGCGGTGGTCAGATATGCTGCGATCACTGTGTGGATCAACCGGTACGGAAAGCTGGGATTGAAGATGATAGCTGTCCAACTCGGTCCTGGCATGAATTGACCATTCGCGCCGATTTCATACCCCACCGGGGTCTGCATCCAGCTGTTTACCGCCAGAATCCAGAACGCCGAGATGAAAGTGCCAAGGGCAACAGCCAGGGTCGCGACAAAGTGCAGGCGACGGCCGACCTTGTTGATGCCGAACAGCATGACCCCCAGAAAGCCAGCTTCGAGGAAGAATGCGGTCAGCACTTCATAGGCCATCAGCGGTCCGATGACCGGCCCGGCCTTGTCCGAGAAGACCGACCAGTTGGTTCCGAACTGGTAGGACATCACCAAGCCCGAGACGACGCCCATCGCGAAGACCACGGCAAAGATCTTGAGCCAATAGCGATAGAGGTTGGCGTAGACCCCTTCGCCGGTTTTCAGCCACAAGCCCTCAAGCACAGCGAGGAAACTGGCAAGACCGATCGTGAAAGCGGGAAACAGGAAATGGAAGCTCACCGTGAAGGCAAACTGGGCGCGGGCCAGCACTAACTCGGTCATGTGGTTCTCCGTGGGTCAGCCTGCAAAGGCCGCCCAACTGCGATAGATCATGTAGCAGGCAACGATCAGGATCATGCTTGCAAAAACTGCGTTGAGTGTTCCCTTTTTCGCAGAGAGGTGCCGCGAAATCCTGGTGCCGATCAGGCTCCCAATCGCGCCCCCGGCTATGAAGTAGCCGGCAAGCGTCCAATCGAGCAGCCCCGAGAGCGCATAGTTGAGCGACGTTGTCAGCCCGAAAGCGGCGACTGCAATCAGCGAAGTGCCGATCGCGCGGTAGATCGTCATCGAGGTGGAGGCGACCAGGCCAGGAACGATCAGAAACCCCCCACCGATGCCGAAGAAGCCGGACAGCGCGCCTGTGCCAAATCCGAACCCCATCACCTTGGGCATGTTGTCGCGGTCGCAAACCACGCCTTCGGTGCCTTCATTGCCGCGGCCGCGATACATCAGCACTCCAACGACGATCATCAGGAGAGCAAACATGAACAGCAGCTTCTGTCCGTCGATCGCTTTGCCAAGCGTCGATCCAGCAAGTGCACCGACAACACCTGCAGCAGCATAGGAGCCCCCGCAGCGCCAATTGACGTTGCCGACGCGGGCGTGGTTGAACAGGCCGATCAGCGCATTGACCGCCACGGCAAGCGCACTTGTGCCAATGGCGATGTGCGGGCTGCGAACTCCAACCAGATAGACCATCAGCGGCACAGCAAGGATCGATCCGCCTCCACCGACCAGTCCCAGAGTAAATCCGACCAGCACCCCGCTGAGTGCAGCGAGCAAGTAGTGGAACTGATCGATCATCGCCGCGCCCTACAGCAGGTTCAGAGGCAGCTTGAGATAGCTGACCCCATTGGTTTCGGCGGGCGGGAAGTTGCCTCCGCGCATGTTGACCTGGACCGATGGCAGAATCAGGCGCGGCATGCCGAGCGTGGCATCACGTGCTTCGCGCATCGCCACGAATTGATCCTCGGTGATTCCGGTGTGAACATGCAGGTTGGCGCTGCGCTGCGCTCCGATCGTGGTTTCCCAGACGAAGTGATCGCGTTCCGGGGCCTTGTAGTCGTGGCAAAGGAATACCCGGGTCGAGTCTGGCAATTCAAGAAGCCGGTGAATCGAGCGATACAGGGTGCGGGCATCCCCGCCGGGAAAGTCGCAGCGCGCAGTGCCATAGTCGGGCATGAACAGCGTATCGCCAACGAAGACGGCATCGCCGATGACAAAGGCCAGACACGCCGGTGTGTGGCCCGGAACATGCAGCGCCAAGGCCGGAATCTCTCCCACCGAGAAGCCTGTCCCATCAGCCATCAACCGGTCGAACTGTGATCCATCGCGCGCGAAGCTTGCCGGCTCATTGAACACCTCAGCGAAGGTCTGCTGGACTGTGGTGATCGCCTGGCCGATTGCCAGTTTCCCGCCAAGCCGCTCTTTAAGGAATGGCGCGGCTGAGAGGTGGTCAGCATGCGCATGGGTTTCCAGCAGCCAGTCGACTTTCAGGGCTTCGGCCTCAATGTAATCAACCACTGCCTGCGCCGAAGTGCTGGATGTGCGGCCAGAGGGCTGATCGAAATCGAGCACCGGGTCGATGATTGCCGCGCGCCGACTGAGAGGATCGTGCACAACGTGGGTGGCGGTAAAAGTGGCCTCGTCGAAATACGTCTTCACCACCGGCGTCCGGGCCGACGCGCGGGCCGCCTCGATCTGGGCGATAGCAGCAGAAAGAACCTGGTCTGACATGGCTTGGCCTATTTGGTTGTCCTGCGCCGCCGTCGGTGGGGGGGCAGCGGGCGGCGCAGGACAGGGTGCTAGCCGCGAGCGGCTATTTGAATGAAGCTCCGGGCCGGGTGCCCAGCTTCTTGAAAACCATCGCCGCCGGACAGAAGCCGGTAAAACTGGCTTGGACCATATTGGCGCCAGCGAATGCGGCGAGCCACAGCCAGGCCGGGTGTACCCAGTGTGCCAGCGCAAGGCTAGCCAGTACCACGATGCCGGCGAACCGGAAAACGGCAGTGTCGAGGTTCATTGCGAATGCTCCCTATTTGAAGCGCAGTTTGCGGATGCCCAGCGCGTGGAGCGCGAGCTTTTCATAAAATGGTTCGCTGGTGCCGCGGCGGATTTTGTGGATGAAATATTTCTCGAAGCCGATCTTGGCGAGGTGAACCCATTTGCCCTCGCTCGACCAATTGAGGTTCCGCGGCGGAATCTGCGGCTGTGCGACGAAGGCTACCCCGCCATCGCCAAAATCGGCCAGGCACACAGCATTCCAGGTTGCTTCTTCGACCGGCTCTTGGCCACCGAGCTCGGCCTTCAGGTTCATCGCAATCGCGGTGACCATGCTTTCGATCATGAACCCGGTTTTGGGTACGCCGACCGGAACAGGTGTCGGCCCGACGGGCGGGATGGCGACGCAGACCCCCAGCGAATAGACGTTCTTGAAGGTTGGATTGCGCTGATGCTTGTCTGCCAAGATGAACCCGCGCGGGTTGGTCAATCCTTCGATCCCATAGACTGCAGGCACCCCGCGGAAGGCCGGCAGGATCATCGAAAAGCCGAACGGCAGATCATGCTTTGCTTTGGTCGTGCCGTCCTCGTTCACTTCCTCGACGTGCATCATTCCGTCCTCGACCTTACTGATCTTGGCATTGGTGATCCACTTGATGTGGCGATTTCGCATCTCGCTCTCGAGCAGGCCCTTGGTATCCCCCACCCCGTCAAGTCCGAGGTGACCGATATAGGGCTCCGCCGTCACAAAGGTCATTGGCACCCGGTCGCGCACCTTGCGGCGTTTGAGCTCGGTATCGACGATCATCGCAAACTCGTAGGCCGGGCCATAACAGGAAGCGCCTTGGGCAGCGCCGATCACGACCGGCTTGGGGTCGGCGGCAAGCCGATCGAATGCATCGGCGGTATCGGAAGCATGATCGGTGCGGCACACCGATGAGGTGAAACCGGCCGGCCCCAGGCCATCGATTTCATCGAAAGCCAGGTCGGGGCCTGTGGCGATGACAAGGTAATCGTAAGACAGCGAAGTGCCGTCATTCAGTTCAATCCGGTTTTCGGCAGGGTGAACCCGCTTGGCCCCCACCGCAGTAAAACCGATCCCTTTCTTCGCCATGACCGGCGGCAGGTGCACTTTGATCGCTTCGGGCTCACGCCAGCGCACCGCAACCCAAGGGTTGGACGGAATGAACCAGTAGTCGTCGCTGTCGTTGACGACCATGACATCCGCCTTGCCTTTCACAGCAGCACGAATTTCGTAGGCCGCTATCGTGCCGCCAAGGCCCGCACCCAGAATGACGATTTTTGGCAATGTCATTTTATCGCTCCTGCTGTGTCGGCACATATATCGCTATTGACTTATATACATATCATCTCATATAATCAAGCACTGTTTTAAAGTGTAGTTTGCACCCTAGAAGGACCTTGGCCGATGCTCTTTGATCGAAAACAAAGCCGTCACCGCGAACTGACGGTAACCCAGCTCGCAGCGCTGCTTAACAGCGACCAGGCTTTGGTCGTCGATGTGCGTGAGCCCGATGAATTTATCTCGGGACACATTCCTGGAGCGATCAACATGCCGCTTTCGCAGTTCCGCGCTTCTCAATTGCCCGATCCGGGCGAGAAATTGCTCGTGTTGAGCTGCGCTGCGGGGCGCCGCTCGGCCATGGCGCTCGACAAGTGCGCTGCGGCACGGGCCGGAATCGACACACATCTGGCGGGTGGGTTCAACGCTTGGCGCACGTCCGGCCTGGCTGTTGAAACCTGAAAGGAGGCGGGCCATGTATCCAGGTAGGACCGTTTTTGCCGCTGCCGCACTTGTGCTGGCGCTGCCACTAGCAGGCTGCACCAGCGAAGAAGTGCCGAGCAAGGGCGTTGCCGCTCCGACGGGTGAACGGCTGGTGTTGCAGCTGAGCGATGCCGTCCAGTGGCAAGATGTCCCTGCTGAAATCGCGACCTTGAAGGAGGCGCAGGTGCTCGCCCGGATCCCCGGAATCCTGACCACGATCACCGTGCGCGAGGGCGATATGGTGCATGCCGGCCAAGTGATCGGACGGATAGTCGATAACCAGCTGGGCTTTCAGGCTGGGGCTTACGGCGCGCAGGCGCAAGCCGCGCAAGCGCAGGTTGCCCAGGCCGAAGCCGACTGGAAGCGGGTCAAATATCTTTATGACAAAGGCGTCTATGCCAAGGCGCGGCTCGACCAGGCGCAAGCCGCGGTGGATACCGCGCGCGCGCAGGTTCGCGCGGCGCAGGCCCAGCAATCGGCGGTTGGCGCTGTCACAGGTCAGGGTACGGTGGTCGCACCGTCCAGCGGCCGGGTGTTGCGCGCCGATGTCCCGGCCGGAGCGCCGGTCGCACCGGGGGTGGTGGTGGCAGTGATCACATCGGGCCCCACTATTCTTCGGTTGTCAGTTCCCGAATCGCTTGCGCCGCAAATTCACCCCGGATCGCGGGTTAGCACCAGTGGCTTCGGGGGCGCACCGGTGGAAGGCCGGGCAATCAAAGTCTACCCTTCGGTCGTGGCCGGTCAATTGACCGTAGATGTCGAACTGACGGGGATCGATTCCACCCTGATCGGCCGCCGCATGGCCGCCAAGGTCGAAGTAGGCACGCGCAAGGCGCTGCTGGTGCCGATGCAGTTCGTCACCAACCGCTTTGGGATCGATTATGTCACCCTGCTTGGCAAGGATGGCAGCGCCGTGCAGGTGCCAGTCCAGATTGCCCCGTCGCGCGAGCCAGGGCGGATCGAGATTCTGTCGGGCGCTGCTGCCGGTGACACCCTGATCGCGGCGTCGCCGCGATGAAGCTTGGTATATCCGGCAAGATCACCCGCGCCACGATCAAGTCGCCGCTGACCCCACTGTTCCTGCTCGCAGCGGTGATTGTCGGGCTACTCGCCACGATCACGATTCCGCGTGAAGAAGAGCCGCAGATCTCTGTGCCGATGGTCGATATCCGCGTGGCCGCGCCAGGGTTGTCCGCTCCAGAGGTGGTAGAATTGATCGCCAAGCCGCTCGAAACAATCGTCAAGAGCGTCGATGGGGTCGAGCATGTCTACACCCAGGCTGAGGACAATGGCGTACTTGTCACCGCGCGCTTTCTGGTTGGCTCAAATCCCGAAGACGCAGCCACCCGGATCAATGAGAAGCTGGGCGCAAACATCGATCGAATTCCCGTAGGGATCCCGCCGCCGCAGGTTACCGTGCGGGGCATCAACGACGTGCCGATCGTGGTCCTGACACTCACCCCCAAACCGGGCGTGCCGGCCCAGTGGAATGATCAGGCCCTGTTCGAACTGGCGGGCAAACTGCGCACCGAAATGGCCAAGGTTAACGACGTCGGGCTAAGCTTCATCACCGGCGGTCAACGCATGGCGCTGCGCGTGGTACCCGATCCCGGCAAGCTCGCGGCTTACCGCGTCCCGCTTGGCAATGTGATCGAAGCGGTCAGCCAGGCCAACCGTAGCTTCCCCGCCGGGGCGGTGCGTGAACAGGGGCAGGCGATCAACGTCACAGCCGGACAAACGCTAAAGTCTGCCGAAGAGCTCGGTCAACTGACGGTGCGTTCGATCACTGGCGCGCCGGTTCTGCTCAAGGATGTCGCCACGGTCGAGCAGGCCAGCACCGAAGACCAGGCCCGTGCCTGGCGCTGGGCAAAGGACGATAATTCAGTCTGGACGATGTCCCCGGCGGTCAGTCTGGCCATCGCCAAGCGCGCCGGCGCCAATGCTGTGACCGTGTCCGAAGATGTTGTCGAGCGGCTAGATACGCTGAAGGGCACCTTGATCCCTGGCAGCGTCGAAGTGGCGGTAACCCGCAACTATGGCGAAAGCGCGAATGAAAAAGCCAACGAACTGATCTTCCATCTTGCGCTGGCGACGATTTCAATTGTGGTGCTGATCGGCTTTGCAATCGGCTGGCGCGAGGCCGGGGTCACGGCCATCGTGATCCCCACCACGATCATGCTGACCATGTTCGCCTCTAAGGTGATGGGCTTCAGCATCAACCGGGTCAGCCTGTTCGCGCTGATCTTCTCGATCGGCATCCTGGTCGACGATGCGATCGTGATGATCGAGAATATCGCCCGCCATTGGGCAATGCCCGATGATCGCACCCGGATCGACGCGGCAATCGATGCCGTGGCCGAAGTCGGCAACCCCACCATCGTTGCGACGTTGACCGTGGTTGCGGCACTGCTGCCGATGCTGTTCGTTTCCGGACTGATGGGCCCCTATATGGCCCCGATCCCGATCAATGCCTCGGCGGCGATGGTGTTCAGCTTCTTCGTTGCGGTGATTATCGCGCCGTGGCTGATGATCCGTTTCGCCAAGGCTGCGCTCGGCGACCACCACCCCGATGGCGGAAAGCTGGGCGCGCTGTACAAGCACTTCGCCAGCAAGGTCATTGCAACGCCGCAAAGCGCCAAACGCTTTCTGATCGCGGTGGGCGTGGCAACCGTGGTGGCCTGCTCGATGTTTTACTTCAAGGCGGTGACCGTGAAGCTGCTGCCATTCGACAACAAGAGCGAGGTCCAGCTGGTCGTAGACATGCCCGAAGGCACCAGCCTGGAGGCGACCGCCCGGGTGCTTGAACAGGCCGCTGCGGTGACGCGCCAGCTTCCTGAAGTAACCGCAATGGAAGCCTATGCCGGGACCAGTGCGCCGTTCAATTTCAATGGTCTGGTTCGCCATTATTTCCTGCGCGCCAAACCCGAAATGGGCGACCTGATGGTGACGCTGAAACCGAAAGGTGACCGCAGCCGCGCCAGCCATGCCATTGCGGTGGATCTGCGGGACCGGCTCAAGACGTCTGTCCCGCTGCCCCCCGGAGCCTCGATCAAGGTGGTCGAAACACCGCCCGGGCCGCCAGTACTCGCTACGTTGCTGGCTGAAATTTACGGCCCAGACGAAGCCACCCGCCGCAAGACCGCAAAGCAGATCGAGACACTGTTCAGATCGGTCCCTTACATCGTCGATACGGACAACTCCTATGGCGTCCCGCGCCCGACGCTGCGGCTGGTGCCGGACCGGGCCAAACTCGACCAGTACGGCCTTTCCGAGCGCCAACTGTTTGATTCGATTGGCGCGCTTCTTGGCAACCAGACTGTCGGCTATGCCCCGCGCGCAGGCGAACGCGATCCGTTACCGATCGAGCTGGGGCTGGGACAGGCGCAGCGCACCTGGTCGACCTCGCTCGCCGCCACTCCGGTCGCGGTGGCGCCGGGCGGGCAGCTGGTACCGTTGGGCGAACTGGTCCGCGCCGAATGGGTGCCGGGCGGACAGACGATGTTCCGCCGCGACGGACGCGGGGCGGTGATGGTCATGGCCGATCTCGCAGGCCGCTACGAAGCGCCGGTCTATGGCCTGCTGGCAGTGGACCAGGCGGTTGATGATTTCGATTGGGAGAAGGCCGGCCTTGTCAAACCCGCATTGCTGCTCAACGGGCAGCCGGTCGATGAAAGCAAGCCCTCGTTGCTGTGGGACGGCGAATGGGAGATAACCTGGGTCACGTTCCGCGATATGGGCGCGGCATTCATGGTGGCCTTGCTGGGAATATACGTGCTGGTGGTCGGCCAGTTCCGCAGTTTCACGATACCGCTCGTAATCCTCACCCCGATCCCGTTAACCTTGGTAGGGATTGTGCTAGGTCATATCGTATTCCAGGCGCCCTTCACCGCAACCAGCATGATCGGGTTCATTGCACTTGCCGGAATCATCGTCCGCAATTCAATCCTGCTGGTCGATTTCATCCGCCACGCCCGCCGGCCCGACAAGAGCCTGCGCGAGACGCTGCTCGAAGCCGGAATGATCCGCTTCAAGCCAATCGTGCTGACTGCCGCGGCAGCGATGATCGGCGCGGCGGTGATCCTGACCGATCCGATCTTTCAGGGTCTGGCAATTTCCCTTCTATTCGGCCTTGCGTCCTCAACCTTGCTGACTGTGCTCGTTATCCCGGCTATCTACATAGTCTTGCGCGACGATGGTCGCCCCTTTGCGGATGTTGAAGCATGAAGCCAGCCGACCATTCTGAACTCAAGGCCAACGCTGCATCGATGGCTGGGCGACTCAAGCTGATGAGTCACCCTGAAAGGCTGCTAATGCTGTGCCGCATGGACGAGGGTGAAGTCTCGGTGAACGAGCTCGTCGAACTGACCGGGCTGTCACAATCTTCGGTCTCTCAGCATTTGGCCATGCTTCGCGAAGACGGTGTGGTCGGTACGCGCGGCGAAGCTCAGACCCGATTCTACAGTCTGAAAGAACCCGTTGTCCGTGACATCATCCACGCGCTTTGCGAGATCTGCGACAGTGGAGCTCAGCTTAGCCGGTGAAACCGAATGTCGGCTTTGTCGTCATGTCTGGACTGTCCGCTCTTAAGCTTCAAGCTGCGAAAGCAGTCATACGAGCAGGAGCAATCCATGTTGTCGGCTTTTGCTGACATTGCAGCTGTTCGATGCATCGTGCCTAGCCGCTAAATCCAGTCGTTCGTTCATGAAGATCTCGGAACCCTTGAATGACCGGCTTCAAGTCCGTACACCGCCAGCCAGTTCGGCGCCTTTGTTGGGGAAAGCGGACATTGCTGTCCAGCGCATTGAATGCGAACATACAGCATGTCGGAAGCCGCCGCTGATATCGCATGTGAGTTCCTCGCTGTAGTTTGGGAAGGTGATGCACCTTGCCCGTCGTCAGAACATTTGGCACAACTCGCGGCTTAGATTAGCGGAGTGCGGGCCTCGTCTGGGGGTTGATGTTAGGCGGCGAGTTTGCGGTGTTGCAAGCGCCGATGTTCGATGGTCTGTCGTTTGATCCTTTCACGCTGTTTGATGATGGCTGAGGCCCTGCCGAAGTAGGCGTCGGCGGGCGTCACGTTGTTCAGGCTCTCGTGGAAGCGCTGGTTGTTGTGTCCCCCGTCAGCACCAATGGCACAGATTTGAGGTTGTGATTTAAGGAGGATTGGGGCTTCGTCGTAGTGACGAAGGAACGAAGATGAAGACCCAATCCTCCTTAAAAAATTGCCGGCGAAGGCCCCTGCTGAGCGGGTGGTGAAGGACATTCGGCGGCAGACGCGCCGGCACTTCTCGGCCGAGGACAAGATCAGGATCGTGTTGGAAGGCCTGCGCGGCGGTGACACTATCGCCGAGCTGTGCTGCAAGGAAGGCATCGCGCAGAGCCTGTATTACGTGTGGTCGAAGGAGTTCATGGAAGCGGGCAAGCGCCGCTTGGCGGGTGACACGGCTCGTGCCGCGACCAGCGGCGAGGTGCAGGACCTGCGCCGCGAAGCCCGTGCCCTGAAGGAATGTGTGGCCGACCTGACGCTAGAAAACCGTCTGCTCAAAAAAGCATGATCGCGGATGGGGGCGACGAAGAATGAGGTATCCCGCATCCGAGAAGCTCGAGATCATCCAGATCGTCGAGCAGTCGCACCTGCCGGCCAAGCGCACGCTGGACCAGCTCGGCGTCGCCCGACGGACCTTCTACCGCTGGTACGATCGCTACGTTGCGGGCGACCCGGAGGCGCTAGAGGATCGACCGTCGGCGCCGAGCCGGGTGTGGAACCGCATCGCGCCCGAGGTACAGGGCCAGATCGTCGAGATGGCGCTGGATTACAGCGAGCTGTCGCCGCGTGAGCTGGCCGTGCGCTTCACCGCATCCTCGCCTGTGGGGAAAGCGAGGTCGACACCAAGAGCGCAACCGGCAAGATGCTCGTTACCTTGTTCGGTGCAGTCGCAGAGTTTGAGCGCGCTCTTCTCCACGAACGGATGCGGGCCGGGATCGCGAAGGCCAAGGCCGAAGGGAAAAATCAGGGCAGGGCACCCACAGCCCGCCGCAGGCTGCCAGAGATGCGCAGCTTAGCTGAGCAGGGCCTCCCCGCCCCCCCGAGATCGCCGACCGCCTGAAATTAAGCCGTGCGAGCGTATACAGGCTCTTGGCGGAGGACCGGGCATGAGCGACCCGCGAGAACTATTCGTTCGGCTGACCTGCGAACTGGAAGACCTGCATGGTCTCGCAATCGAAGGGCAGTCCGCCTCGAACGATGCCGCGCATCAATCAGTGCTCGCGAACGAGATTTGCAACGGGTTGCAACGGAGCGAGCACATCGTCGAGATGATCGTTCGGATGGTTCAACCGTCATGACGATCAGCTTTCCCGATCCGGCACCGATAGACATTCAGATCGAACGGCAGGTCGATCGGGCAATCCTCGATGGCTGGCCCGTGCCAAGGTGGGGGTGGGTCATTCCGGGACCGTATCAAGGCTCGACAGGTGCAGAGCGAGTGCTTGGTTGGCAAAAGATGCGCATTGCCGAAATGATGGGGCTACTTGAGCCTCGGCAAGAATGTTCGGGTTGCGGAGCGCAAGCGCATCATCGGCACCAAGAGATTTACCAGCGCAGCCTATTCTGCCCAGCGATATGCCGATCCTGCCACTATCGCATTCACAAGCGATTTGTGCGGCCACTTGAATGGTCAGAGTTCCTTCAAAGAGGGGTGCTTGAACAATCGTGGCTGTGGTTTCTACCCGAAAGTCCGCTGAACCGGGCGGAGGCCCTTCGCATAGCCGCATCGACGGACCTGCTTAGCGCGCTTCAGTTGCACGCTTCGGCTCAGAGAGCAGATCGCTTGGGTCGATCTTGAGCCGATCAGCCATTCGCTCAATCACATCGATAGTCGGGCTGCGCTTCGCTTGCTCAAGATGATTGATGTAGGTCCTGTGCACCTCGACCAACGCGGCGAAGTCATCTTGGGAAAGACCACGTTCAGCGCGAATGCGGCGAAGGTTCGCAGCAAGGTTTTGGCGCAGCGTCATCTAAGAGGATGGACCACATCAACAAAATCCAGTCACCAGCCGATGGTCTACAAAATGCTTTCTCCGATCCGCTTGGAAGGGTAGGCTTTAATCGATGAGATTTTGAACGGTCGGAGGGCCGCCGAAGGGGAATTGACCTGATGCTCAATAGAATGTCGATCTTGACCATGCTTGCGCTTGCCATTGCCGCTCCCGCAAAGGCCGCAGAGGCGTCAATGACAACCTAAATTCGGTGTGACGATGGCAGGGCAAATCCCACCCGGATTGGAATTGCATTGAATGAGAAGGCGAACACCGCATCGATCACCGAATACTACGTGAAGGTCGCTGAGGTCACAGCCATCAGCTTCGGACCGTCTGAGGTGAAGTTCACGGTCCGGTTTGCTCCCGGTGCGGAGAAGGTGTTCACTGTCTCGCGGCTCGATGCGTCAGTTACAAGTTACGATCTGACTTTGAAGTCGACGTGGAAATTTGACGGGTGTCAGGTTGTCGATGCCCCGATCAATCGCGCCTTCTAACGGACATGGGACGGACACAACATTGGGTGCTCAGTGCAGGACCGCCAAGGAATGGCGGAAAACGTGGTGAGCCCTGCTGGGTTCGAACCAGCGACCTACTGATTAAAAGTCAGTTGCTCTACCGACTGAGCTAAGGGCCCCAAAGCGGGGTGGCACCACGGGGGCCCACGTAGGGGTGCGGGGAGCGCGGGTCAAGCAGGGCTTAAGGGGCATGTGGGTTTTGTGCTTCATCGGGAAATCATCGTTTGACGGACTTAGGTAGAATCGCCCAGCAGCTTGGCGTTGGGTCGCAGCAACAGGTTTGCCAGGGGGTTTTGCATGCCGACCGTTTTTGCCCGTATTTCGATCACTTCGCGCAGCCTTGTCAGGCACCTGATGGCCTGGACCGCAGCCGCGCTGGCGGGAATGATCCTGTTCGCCGGGCCGGTGGCAGCGCAGACCTTTACCGCCACCAGCGTTACGCCCAGCACCTTTTCCGGATCCGGGCAGACCTTGACCTTCAGCGTCACGGTCAATTCCGGCAACCGGCAAGTGACAGGTGCCACTGCAGCAAGCGCGATTGGCGTATCCTACATTTGCACGGTGCCGCCCGGCGCCGGTAACAACACCAACATCACCTTCAGCTGCAGCGGCACCTATTTGACCACCGTGTCCGATGTCGGCGCACAACAGGTGTTCGATGTCCCAACGGTGACGATCAATTCGGCCGGCGTACCGGTTAGCCTGACCGCCAATCCGATCTTTGCGAACTATGTTGCGCCTGCTTCGCCGCCGACCGTAAGCAGCATTTCTCCAACCTCAGGTTCGACCAGCGGCGGCACCAGCGTGGTAATCACTGGCACCAATTTGAGCGGGGCAACTTCCGTAACATTTGGTGCGACGTCGGCAGGTTTCACCGTCAACAGTGCAACCCAGATCACCGCTACCGCTCCGTCCGGCAGCAATACCGTTGATGTCCGGGTGACCACCAGCGCCGGCACCAGCCCCATGTCGGCGGCGGATCAATTCACCTACTTGGCCTCCCCGGCCGTGACCGCCATTTCGCCCGCCAGCGGCCCTGCGGCGGGCGGTACTACGGTGACTATCAACGGATCGAACTTCAGCGGCACGACTGCCGTTACCTTTGGCGCGGCCCCGGCCAGCGGGTTTACTGTCAACAGCGCAAGCCAGATCACCGCCACAGCTCCTGCCGGAACCGGTACCGTCGATGTCAGGATCACCACATCGGGCGGCACCAGTGCCACCTCGGCTGCCGATCAATTTACATTTATCTCCACTGTTGCGCCATCGGTCACCGCCAATCCATCGAACCAGACGGTCAATGCGGGCGGCACGGCCACCTTTACGGCCGCCGCCTCGGGAACGCCGACACCGACCGTGCAATGGCAGGTCGATTCCGGATCCGGCTTTACCAACATCGCCGGGGCCACATCGACTACGCTGTCCTTTACGGCCGCTGGCTCGCAGAACGGTAATGCCTACCGCGCGGTGTTTACCAACTCAGTTAGCAGCACCAGCACTGCGGCGGCGACGCTAACGGTGAATACGCCGCCTAGCGTTGCCACCAGTCCGGCCAGCCAGACGGTAACCATCGGGGCGACCGCCACTTTCACCGCATCGGCCAGCGGTAGTCCTACCCCGACCGTGCAATGGCAGGTTGATTCCGGTTCCGGCTTTACCGACATCGCCGGAGCCACTTCAACCACACTGTCATTCACTGTAACGCCAGCGCAGAGCAATTCCGCATACCGCGCGATCTTTACCAACCCGGCAGGCAGTGCGACCACTTCAGCGGCGATCTTGACGGTAAGCCTGGCAACGCAGACGATCACGGTGACCAGCCCGGCGCCGGCAACAGCCATCGTTAGCGGCGCAACCTATACCCCCAGCGCCACTGCCAGTTCGGGGCTGGCAGTTGCGATCACGATCGATCCCTCGGCCGGCAGCGTCTGCGCGATCGCGGGCGGGGCGGTTTCGTTCCAGAACGTCGGCACCTGCGTGGTCAATTTCAATCAGGCTGGAAACTCGACGTATCAGGCCGCGCCGCAGGTCCAGCAAAGCTTTGCAGTGGGCCAGGGCGCAAACGTGATCACCTTCCCGCCGCTCAGCGATACGCCGTTCACCTCCACCCCGCCCAGCCCGGTCGCATCGGCCAGCTCGGGCCTGACGGTAAGCTATGCCAGCACCACCACCGGGGTTTGCACAGTAACCAGCGCCGGGGCGATCAGCTTCGTCTCTGCCGGAACCTGCTCGATCACCGCTTCGCAAGGCGGCAACGCCAACTACGCCGCAGCCACATCGGTCAGCCGCAGCTTTGCGGTGACCCCGGGTGTCAACACGATCACCTTTGCCGCGCTGCCCAATCGGGCGCTCGGCAGCGGCACCTTCGCCCTGGCAGCCACCGCCAGTTCGGGCCTGACGGTCAGCTATATCAGCACCACCACCTCGACCTGCACCATCAGCGGCACCACGGTATCGCTGCTGGCAGTGGGCAATTGCAGCATTACCGCCAGCCAGAGCGGCAACAGCAACTTCGCTGCCGCTGCCCCGGTCAGCCAAACGTTCGCGATTACCAAGGCGGCAAGTTCGGTGGCGCTGTCCAGCTCGGCGGCCAGTGTGTTCTTTGGCCAGCCGGTTACCTTGACCGCGAATGTTACAGGGATCGTGCCCACCGGCACCGTTACCTTCAGCGATGGTGCCACGGCGCTGGGCACAGTCGCCCTGACCGGAAGCACCGCCAGCTTGACCACCACCACCCTGAGTGCAGGATCGCACAGCTTCACCGCCACCTATAACGGCGATGGCAGCAACAACGCCTCAACCTCTGCCGCGGTTGCGGTTGCGGTCACCCAGCGGCCCGATCCCGCCGCCGATCCTGATGTACGCAGTTCGACCGACGATCAGGTCCGCCAGAGCGAACGCTTTGTACAAAGCCAGATCGACAACATCGGCGGGCGGCTTGACCAGCTGCACGGCGATGGCGACGATAGCTCGAGCCTGGCAGTGCGGGTCAGTGCGGTGCAGCCGCGGCTTGCCTCGGCGCTGCCGCTTGGAGATCCGCAAGGCCAACAGGCCCCATCGCGTGACAACACGATGAGCGCCGCGATGGGCCCGGTCGGCACGGCTCAACCGGCAACGACCGTGGCCAGCGGAGCAGCCGCTGCCAGCGCCGCCGGGTCTGTGATGCGAGAAGCGCCGCGCTGGCATGTCTGGGCAGCTGGCGATGTCAGCTTTGGCAAGCAGCAGCCCAACGGCTTCGTTGAAACCCGCTTCACCTCGCAAGGGCTGACCGTGGGGATGGACGGCCGCGTCAGCGATAACCTGAAAGTGGGCACGGCCTTCGGCTTTGCCTGGGATCACAGCCGCTTTGGCACCAACGGATCGAACAACGATGCCACCAACGCTTCGCTATCGTTCTACGGCAGCTGGCGTGCGGCCCCGCAGTTCTACATCGATGGCATCGTCGGGCTGGGCTATGGGAACATCAACACCACCCGTTATTCCACCACTGGCGGGGTGTTCCTGGACGGCAAACGCCGCGTCAGCCAGACCTACGCGGCGGTGATTGTCACCTACGAAGGGCATATCGGTTCGATCGAATTTGCCCCATACCTGCGGGCCGACGGGATCTGGGTACATCTAAGCCCCTATTCCGAAACCGGATCGACCACCTGGGCGCTGGCCTTTGCTGCGGCTGATGAAAACAGCTTCAGCGGCGTCGCGGGGGCGCGGCTGCGCTTCCCGCTGGGCGGCGGCTGGCGGCTGATCGGCAAGGCCGAATACCGCACCCGCCTGTCGGGCGATTACACCCAGCTGGTCGGCTATGCCGATCTGCAAGGAGTGCAGGGATCGCCCTATGCGATCACAGGGACCGGGGTGGACAGCTCAACATTCACTGGCGGGATCGGGCTTGAAGGGCGGCTGCGTCAGGCCACGATCCGGCTGAATTATGATCTGACGACCATGGCCGGCGGCAATGTGGCGAACCGCTTCAGCGGCGCGCTGATCGTGCCCTTCTAAACTAGATCCGGACCGGCTTGGCCAGGCGCGCAGCTAGCTGCCGCACGGTCAGGCCGGTCACCGGATCGCGCCAGTCCGGGGCGAGCGCGGCGGCGGGCTTGAGCACAAAATCGCGCTGCCGAAACAACAGGTGCGGCACCGTCAGATCGGCTGAGGACCAGGCCCGGCCGCTCCACAGCACAATATCCAGATCGAGCACGCGCGAAGTCCAGCGCTGCCCGCCTGTGCGGCGGCCGAATGATCGCTCAACTGCCTTGAGTTCATGCAGCAGATCCTCGGGAGAGCCATGCCATTTGACCACCGCCGCGCTGTTGGCATAGCGCCTGAGCGAAGGGCCGATCGGGGCACTGCGCAAGACCGGCCCCGCCGCCTTCACCGTGATCCCGCGCCGCGTCAGTTCAGCCAGAGCGGCATTCAGCACCTGCTCGGGAGGCCCAAAGCGGTGATGGCGCACATTTGAGCCCAAGGCGATCAGGTAGCGCTGGCTCACACGTCCTCGGCGATCCGCCCGTACAGCTGGGGGCGGCGATCGCGGAAAAAGCCCATGCCGGCGCGGTGCTTGGCTGCGCGGCCAAGATCAAGTGTTGCAATCAGCACACCGGTTTCATCGGCGCCGAATTCCTGCACCAGATCGCCCCATTCGTCGCTGATGAACGAGTGGCCATAAAAGCGCTGTCCGTTCTCGCTGCCGATCCGGTTCGCAGCGATCACTGGCATGCAATTGGATACGGCATGCCCCTGCATCGCCCGGCGCCACATCCGGCTGGTATCGAGATCCGCGTCATAGGGTTCAGACCCGATCGCGGTTGGATAGAGCAGCACTTCCGCGCCCATCAGGGCCATCACCCGCGCGCATTCTGGATACCACTGGTCCCAGCAAATTCCCACGCCCACCTTGTGGCCAAACGCATCCCACACCTTGAAACCATCGTTGCCGGGGCGGAAATAGTACTTTTCCTCGTACCCCGGACCATCTGGAATGTGGCTTTTGCGATAGGTGCCAGCGATCTGTCCATCGGCGCCAATCCAGGCCAGGGTGTTGTAATAGTGGTGGCCGTCACGCTCAAAAAAGCTGGTCGGGATCGCCACTTTGAGCTTGCTGGCGAGCGTCTGCATCGCCCGGACCGAGGGATGCTCGGCCGTCGGCCGGGCCAGCGCGAACAGCGCCTCATCCTCCACGGTGCAGAAATAGGGGCCCGAGAACAGCTCAGGTGGCAGGATCACCTGCGCGCCCTTGGCTGCGGCTTTTTCAACCAGCACCGTGACCGAGGCGATGTTTTCCGCCTCATCGGCAGAGCCCAGGGCAAGCTGCAAGGCGGCGACAGTAAGTGTGCTCATGTCGCCGCCCCCTATCATTTACGCTTGCGGAACAACAGCGTCATCCGGTCGCTCTCGCCGATCGCCAGCAGGCGTGCCTTTTCCGCCGGATCGGTCACGCCCGACAAGTTCGGCGGCAGGGTCCAGACCCCGCCCGGCCAGTTCGCCGGATCTTTCCTGTTGGCATTGATCTCGCTTTTGCCGACCAGTTCAAACCCGCAGGCCTCGATCAGTGCGATTACGTCCTGCTGGCGCATATAGCCCATCGAGCCATCGAGATAGCTGACCGGCGCCTTGCCATTCGCGCGGTGTTCCTCGATCCCGAGCAGACCATCCTTGTTCAGCAGGCCATAGATCGTGGTCAGTTCCTTGCGCAGGATATCCACCCGCCACAGGTTGTGCACTTCGCGCATGATCAGCACCCGATCGACCTTGCCCTTGAGGTCACCGGGCAGATCATCGCTGTTCCAGCCATCAATCGCGGCAATGCCGCTCATCCCGGCGAACCAGCCTTGCGCCTGTGCAGGGAACTTCAGGTGCGCGCCGCCGTAGTTGGTCTTCCAGTTATCGCTCAGGTTGCGAACATCGGGGTTGAGGCCGATATAGCGGCCCTTATCCCCCAGGAACGGCACTAGCACCCGGGTAAACCACCCCCCGCTGGGCATATAATCGACCACAGTCATCCCCGGACGAACCTTGAAGAAGGCCAATGTTTCAAGCGGATGGCGGTACTGATCGCGCACCCGATCAGAATCACGGCGCGGATCAGCGAGCACTGCGGCCATGGCCTGCGCATCGGTAATCTTGTTTCCGGCCAGCGCCGGGCTGTGTAACCCGGCGGCCAGCGGAACCGAAAGAGCCAGAGCCGACAAGGCGAGCAGCGAACGGCGCATCGTGAATTTCCTCCTGTTTGCAAGTGTCTCGCAATCTAGCGGGCACGGGGGCGATGACAAGGGCAGCGCGGATACCTATCTACGCTGAAAGCAGCAAAGGAGATTTGAAAGTGGCCGAAGCAATTCTGGCAGGTGGATGTTTCTGGTGCACCGAGGCGGTGTTTGCCCAGCTGGCCGGCGTCAGCAAGGTTGAAAGCGGCTATATCGGCGGGCAGGTCGATAATCCCAGCTACAAGGCGGTCTGCACCGGCACGACCGGCCATGCCGAAGCGATCCGCGTTACGTTTGATCCGGCGGTAATCAGCCATGCCGATCTGCTCGACGTGTTCTTCGTCACTCATGATCCGACCCAATTGAACCGCCAGGGCGGCGATATCGGCACGCAGTACCGCTCAGCCGTGTTTCTGGTCGATGGCACCGAGCGCGGCGACATCGAAGCCGCGATTGCCCGCGCCCAGGCCGAGCGGAGCGAGCCGATCGTCACCACGATCGAAGGCCCCGCTAAGTGGTGGCCGGCCGAGGACTATCACCAGGAATACTGGGAAGGCGAAGGCCAGCGCAATTCCTATTGCATGGCAGTGATCCCGCCCAAGCTGGCGAAATTGCGCAAAGGGTTCGCGGAGAAGCTCAAAGGCTGATTGGGTTAGCCCAGGGGTTATGCAGAGCCCCCGGGTCCCGCTCAGCCTGAGCCTGTCGAAGGCCCATCTGGCACACGCCACGGAAGCTTAAAAGGACGGGGCTTCGACAGGCTCAGCCTGAGCGGACTCAATTCAAGCCGATAGCCCTACAGCAGCAGCGCGCTGCTCGGCACGTAGACCGCGGGCGCCGCCTTCCCGGCCCCGGCCGCAGCCGCATCGGCGGCCATGCCCAGGTGCTGATCGCCCGATTTGACCTGCCTGGCCAGCTCGTACACCAGCTTCCCGGTGGTCTTGTCGGTACGATATGACAACCGCACCAGTTCGGCCCCGATTGTCAGCGGTTCGTTGGTGGCGGAATACTTGATCACCGAACTGTCGGCGCTGGCTGACTGCACGCCAACCTGCCCGCCGACCACCTGCTGGATCACCGGCACGTCAAGCGATACGCCCTTGCCGCTGGACGAGCTGGCCTTGACGCTGATCGAGCTGGTTTCGATCACCGCGGTCAGGACATAGATTGCGTCCTTGTCGAACAGCATCTTCATCGCCGGGCCCATTCCGGAGGCCTGCAACGCCGCTGCGAGGTAACTGTCGAGCGCGTTGAAATCAGCACGCTTTTCAAACACATCACCAAATTCGTATTCGACCTGCGAGGCCCTTTGATAGGCCGCTTTGAGCCCCAGCGAGCTCCCCGCCAGTGCACCGATCACGCTGCCCAGCAGGGTCAGCCCGACATCGATTTTGAGCGATTTGGATTTTGAACCGCTGATCGATCCCGCCCGGGCCCGGTTGATCGTGGGCAAAGGCGCCGCGCCGGGCAGGAACGAAGCGGCCAGCGGCCCGGCCGGGACCAGGATCTTGCCATTGCTCGACATCATCAAGAGCGGCTGAACGCTGGCCTTGGGCAAGGCCAGCGTCGCATAGCCAAAGTCCTTCAGATAATCGGTTTGTGCCTTGCTGCATGAAAGTAAGCCCATGAAACGCTCCCACTATTTGCGCGGCCGCGCACTGACGCAGTCGGCGTTAGGGTGTGTCCGGCCATGACGAGACTTTGGGCAACCGGACAAAACCGGATTGGAGCGACTCGGTTTGATTTACTCGCCGGGCGCCAGACTATCACGAAAGCGCAGCACGCAGTGCCGAAACTTGCGCTGCACTGGCCATGTTCGCTTTTGGCGGATCGCCTTTCGAACACATCGCCGTACAAGACGTCGTCTCCAGCCCCGCCCCCGAAGGACAGGGACTGTCCGAAATTACCGGCCTTTCACCACCTTCACCCCCTCGACATGCCCCTTCAGGTCCTCGGGATAGAAGTACACCGGCCGCAGGTTCCCGGTCGCATACCGGCCCACCTGATCGCCGAAGTGCGGCGAGGCGGGGTTGCCGCTTTCGCCGCCAGCGGTCACCGCCCGCGCGCGCACTTTGGGGCCGAATTCGACTGCGGCGACGAAGCTGTTGCCATAGGTGCCGTAGTACCGCCGGGTCCCCGGATAACGCCGCGCACCGAACGCGGCGAGCGAGCCCCAATTGGCTGAGGCGAACATTACCGGCATGCTGGGCTTGGCATCGTCAAAGGTCTGCTGGATCGCGCCGTCATTGCGTTGATAGCGGTTGATTTCGCCCCATGGCACTTGCCAGGTGCCGTAGTCTGCGGTGAGCCGGGCCATCGCCGTATCCAGCGCGGCGAGCTGCTGCTGGTCGGTTGCTGCCGAGGCCATCCATTGCGGCACGCCGGGGAACAGCTTCAGGCCGGGATCCTTCTCGGCAATCGCCCACAGCGCCTCACCATAATTAACCGCCAGCGTCGTCTCGACCGAACTGAGGCTCCATTTGCAATCCCAGCGTTGCAGCAGAGCGATGGCCTCGGTGCGTTTGGGATCGGGGCTTGCGGCATTGGCCTTGGCCAGGCGCGGGATCAGCGTCTGAAACGAAGGAAGCCATGGATCGTAAGCCGCCGAGATCAGACTATCGAGCGTGAATAGCGGCTGCGCCCCTAGCACCCGCACGGCGTGTTCGGTGCGCGGCTGCGGGCCTTGGCTATCGAAATAGCGCGGATAAGCGGTGCGCTTAGGACTGTCCTTGCCCGCCGCCCACCATGGTCCGTCGTTGACGTTCATCACCCAGCCGTTCCGCGGATTCACCACCTGCGGGAAGGCGGACATAGGGGTTTGGCCCTTCCAGTCGCTGGCGGGATCGCTGCCATCGACCGGCTTGGTGTAATTGAACCTGGCTGGGCGGATCGGCATGAATTGCGGCAAGAACAGCGCGAATTCGCCCTTGTTGTCGGCAAACACGGTGTTGTTCGAGGAGTTGGCCCGAAGCGCCGCAACCTTGCGGAATTCGGCGATCGAGTGGACCTTGGTGCGCAGGAAGCTTTGCTGCAGCGAGGCGACTGGCGTGTTCATCAGCGCAAAAGCGATCCACTTGCCGTCCGCCTCACGCACGATCGGGCCGTGGTGGGTGCTGTAGGTGGTGAAGGTACGCTGGCCCGTGGAGCCATCGGCCTTGCGGACGGCGAGCGTGATAGGCGTCTGCTTCACCGGCCGTACTTCCTTGCCGTAACGGTAAGCCAGACTGCCATCGCCCTGCTTGACCACTGTCTCGGCAAATTCATCGACGTTATCGACCGAGCTGGAGGTGTGCATCCACCCAGCCTGCTCGTTGAAGCCCTGATAGATAAAGAATTGCCCCCAGGTGGCCGCGCCATAGGCGTTGAGGCCCATATCGCTTTGCACCTGCATTTCTGAGCGGAAGAAAAAGCTGGTGTGCGGGTTGATCAGCAGCAGCGGATGGCCGCTCTTGCTGTGGCTAGGCCCGATGGCAAAGCCGTTCGATCCCGCCGGTTCGCGGTAGGCACCCGGCTGTTCGTTCAGCGTCAGGGCAATTTGCTTGCCGGTGTAGAACGCCTCAAGCTGGCTGAGCGGCACGTTCTCGATATCGCCGCCGATGCTGCCTTCGGAAAAGCTCAGCGCCATCCACGGTTCGAACCGGGTCAGCACCTTGGGGTGAACTTCGGGATGATCGGCCAGGTACTGGTTAAGGCCCGCTGCCCAGGCCTGCATCAGTGTTTTCAGCCATAACGGGCTGGCGGCATACTGGCGCTGCAGGTCAGCCGGATCGATGAACAATCGCTGGCGCAAATCGGACCACACCGCGCCTTCGCCCTCCGCTTCGGCCAGCCGGCCCAGGTTGGTGAGGTAGTTCATCTCGATCCGGTTGAAGTCATCCTCAGCCTGGGCATAGACCATCCCGAACACCGCATCGGCATCGCTGTGCCCCTTCACATGCGCGATCCCCCAATCGTCGCGGGTGATGCTGGCTTCATAGGCACGCGCCGGGGCCGGCAGGACCAGCGCCAGGGCGGTGAGTGAAACGAGCAGGCGCATGTTGGGTCCCCCGGATTGCTATGGGGGCGATAGTGCCAGCTTGCGCCGTGAGGGCAAGGGGCATGCTCCCCCTCCTCTTCAGAGGAGGGGGCTGGGGGGTGGTGCCGAACCAACCGCGATATTCGCTGCGCGAGCGATCCTTGCGGATCGCCACCACCCCTACCCCTCCTCTGAAGAGGAGGGGGAAAGGCTCGTTCAGTCCTTGCGCCAGCGCGCCACGAAAAACCCGTCGAGCCCGCCCTTATCGGCCAGCATCCCCGGATCTGTACGGAGCCAGCCTTCGGCGGTGGGCTGGAGGCCGGCGGGCAGTTCGTCGGCGCGGATCGGATCGGGGGTGAGCGTGATTTTGCCAGCCTGATCGGCCCCTTCCTCGCGCTCCAGCGAGCAGACAGCGTAGACCAACACACCGCCGGGCTTGACCCAACCAGCCGCGCGTTCGAGCAGCTGGGCCTGAAGCTCGGCCATCTCGGCGATCTGGCGCGGGCCAATGCGGTGGATCACATCGGCATGGCGGCGGCAGGTGCCGGTGGCGGTGCAGGGCGCATCGAGCAGCACCGCATCGAACGGCGCGTCCGGTTCCCAGGTCAGCACATCGGCGGTGACAATGTCCGCGCCAAAGCCAACGCGCTTAAGGTTTTCGGCCATGCGCTGCAGCCGCTTGGCGCTGGCATCAAGCGCGGTGACCTGCCACCCGGCCGCAGCCAGCTGCAGCGTCTTGCCGCCCGGCGCAGCGCACAGATCGAGCACGCGCCGCCCCTCGCCTTGGCCCAACAATCGCGCGGGCAAGGTGGCGGCGAGGTCCTGAACCCACCAGGCACCTTCGTTGAAGCCGTCAAGGTTCTCCACCGCGGTCCCGCGCGGCAAGCGGGCGTGGCCGGGCGCGAGCGAAATGCCGCCCAGGCGCTCAGCCCAAGAGGCAGTCGTCGATGGATCGCGCAAAGTCAGGTCAAGTTGCGGCAAGGTAGCAAGACCTGCGGCGATGGCATCGGCGCGGTCACCCCAGCGCGCCGCCACTTCGGGCGGCAGCGTGGGCACGGCCGGCAAGGCGACGCCGCGCTTGGTCAGGGTGGAAAACACCCCATGCGCCAACCGCCTTGGCCCGGCGACCAGGAGCGGCAGTGCAGTGGCGATCACGGCATGCGGCGGAGTTTCCAGCCGCAGCCAGCCGGCCAGCATCAGCCGCAGGACCGAGCGCACCTTGGCATCGGGCGCCAGAACCAGCTGCGTGGCGCTGTCGATCAGCGCATCAAGGTCGGTCAGCCAGCGCAGCGCCTCTCCCGCCAGCGCCCGCGCCAGCGCCCGGTCGGCCTGGCCTTTAACGCCGAGCAAGGCGGCATTGGCTGCCACATCGAGCGTTTCGCCCCGGTGCAGCACCGCATCGAGCAATTTGAGCGCGCCCTTGCGCGCGGGAAGGCCGGGAATATCCATGCCGCAAGCGCCTAGCCCTTGGCCTTGCCGCAAGGAAGCCCTATCTCTTGCTCCATGACCCAGCGCGCCACCAAACGTCCCGCCACCTTCCACAAGCCCGCCCACTGGACCACCGACCCCGTGCCCCAGCCCGCGCCGCCCAGCGATGAGGCCGATCCCGATGGCCTGTCCCCCACCCGCTATGGCGACTGGGTGAAAAAAGGCATCGCAATCGATTTTTAAAGCGGCACAAACCGCACGGTCAGCCCGTCCTTGGGCTTGGGGATCGGCCAGGGTTGCCATTGCGGCTGATAGCCCGGCTCGATCTCGATGCTGTAGCGGGTCAGTATCTGGGCCATCAGCACCTTGATCTGCATATAGGCAAAGTGCAGCCCCAGACACATGTGCGCGCCGCCGCCGAACGGAACCCAGGCATATTTGTGGCGCCTGGCCACTTCCTCTGCGGTGAAGCGCAGCGGGTTGAATTGCTTGGGCTCGGCCCAGTGTTCGGCATCCATATGCACCGACGAGGGGCTGATCCCTACCCCGGTTCCAGCCGGGATGCGGTAGCCGCCGAAAGTGAAATCCTTGAGCGCGCGGCGCGGCAGTGAGGGCACCGGCGGGATCAGCCGCAGCGATTCCTTGAACGCCATTTCGGTGAGGTCCACCTTGCCGAGATCGTCATAGGCCAGCGGCCGCCCCTCTCCGCCGGTCACCGCCAGCAGTTCGGCGCGCAGCTTGTCTTGCCATTCGGGGTTCTTGGCCAGCAGCCAGACCAGCGAGGTGGCCGACGAGGTGATCGTATCGTGCGCCGCCATCATCAGGAAGATCATGTGATCGACCACCTGATCGACCGGCAGCAGCGTGCCGTCTTCACGGGTCGCGGTGGCGAACTGGCTGAACATGTCCTGCCCGCCCCCTTGTTCGCGGCGGCGGATCGCTTCGCGGGTGAAATAGTCGATCAGGAATTTGCGGCCGGCTACACCCCGGCCCATCGCAGTGAACGGCAGCGGCTTTCGAACCACCCCGATCGAGGCGGCGACCATATCGACGAAGGCCTGGTTGATCTGATCGGCCTCTGGCCCCAGCGGCAGCCCCATGAAACTATCCGCCGCCAGATCGAGCGTGAGCTGCTTGATCGCCGGGTAGAATTTCATCTCCTGCCCGCGCCATTGCTCAACCCGGGTGCTGATCCCGCGGTTCAGCGCATCGGCATAGTGGCGCATCGGTCCCGGCTTGAACGCGATCGACAGCGCCCGGCGATCAATCCGGTGATGATCGAAATCGAGCAGCATCAGCCCGCGCGGGAACAGCAGATCGAGCACCGGGCCCCAGCCCTGCTCTGACGAGAAGATCTTGTCGCGATCGAACAGCACCAGTTCGTTGGCGTCCGCCCCCAGCAGAACCACCCCGCGCCGGCCGAAGCCGCGGTTGCGATAGATATTGCCGTATTTGGCCCGCATCTTTTCGCCATAGCCGATCGGATCGGCCAGCAGTTCCAGCGTGGTGCCGATGATCGGCCAGCCGTCTTCGCCCGGAATGTGATCGAGCGCATGCGCGTCCTGGCTTTGCGACCAGTGCGAAAATGCGGGAGTTTCAGGTGCCAGCGTTGCCATGTTCAATTCCTTGCTGACATAGGTGTAACTTAACCGGCCGATTAAATCCACCCCGCCAGTTCGCGGCGCACCAGCACCTCCAGCATGGCCATCCCGGCATCGCTTGCATTGAGGCAATCGAGCGCGGCGAAGTCTTCTCCGCCGGCTTCCACAAACTGTTCCTTGCCCCGGATCGCCAGTTCTTCGCGCGTTTCAAGGCAATCGGCGGAAAAGCCCGGAGCGGCAATCGCCAGCCGCATGGTGCCCTTGGCCCCCTCGGCGGCCAGAACTGTGTCGGTCGCGGGCTCAAGCCATTTGGCGCGTCCAAACCGCGACTGGAACGTGACTTCGATCCGCAGATCGGGAAATTCGCCGGCCAGCGCCTGCGCCAACAACCGCCCGGTCTTCTGGCAATGGCAGTGATAGGGATCGCCCAGGTGCAGGGTCCGGTCGGGCATGCCGTGGAACGACAGCAGCAGCACTTCGGGCGTGAACGCCAATGCCTGCAATTGCCGCGCGGCTTCGGCGCGCAGCGCCTCGATGTGCGCCGGATCATCGTAATAGGGCGGCAGGGTGCGGATTGCTGGCTGCCAGCGCATCTGGCCCAGCTGCGCGCCCAGGGCGTCAATCGCCGTGGCCGTAGTGGCGGCGGAGTATTGCGGATAGAGCGGCGCGACCAGGATCCGTTCGCAGCCGGCATCCTTCATCCGCTGCAGTTCAGCGCCCAAGGCCGGATTGCCATAGCGCATCGCCCACGACACCATCACTTCGCCGCCTAGCCGATCCTGCAGCGCGGCGCTTTGCGCTTTGGTGATCGCGGCCAGTGGCGATCCGTCTTCGCTCCACACCTGGCCATAGGCGTGCGCGCTTTTCTTGGGGCGGGTGTTGAGGATGATCCCGTTGAGGATTGGCCACCACACAGCGCGCGGTATTTCCACCACGCGGCGATCCCACAGGAATTCCTTGAGATAGCGCCGCACCGCTGCAGGCGATGGGGCGTCAGGCGTGCCCAGATTGACCAGCAGCACGCCCACGCGCGGGCGCGGTATCGGGGGATGATCTTGAGGCAGCATTATCCTTGTTCCGCAGTCAGCGGCAGATGGTGCAAGCGCACCGATCCAGCCGAAAATAAGGCATTGGCGATCGCCGGCGGGGCCACAACCACCCCCAGCTCGCCCGGTTCGAACGGTTCGTCGCTGCCGTCGATAAATTCAACCAGCACTTCGGGGCAATCGCTGAGCTGCGGCAAGCCCAGCATGCCCAGCCGTGCCACCGTGGGCAGGCCCCTGGCAAACCCTGTGCTTGATCCGTTGGCCAGCCCCATCCCGAAGATCAGCCCGCCTTCGATCTGCTGGCGGGCAATATCGACATTGATGATCCGGCCGATGTCGACCACCGCAATCAGCTTGTCGACCCGCACGCCGCGCTCATCGCGCCGCGCGCTGGCCACCACCGCAATCCGCCCGGTGCGCTCGCCCATTTCCATCCGCCAGCAGGCCAGCCCTTGCCCGCTGCCGCCCGCGCCGCCGCCCCATTCGGCCAGCGTTGCCGCGCGCTGCAAACACGCGGCCAGCCGGGGATCGTGGCCCAGCATGGTCATCCGGTAGGACAGCGGCTCGCGGCCGGCGCGGTGCGCCAGTTCATCGATGAATGTCTCGATCAGGAAAGCACCGATGCCGTGCGAATTGCCCCGCATCCGCGCGGTGGGCAGCCCCACTTCAACCGGCACATGTTCGACCTTGAGGTTGGCAATGGCATAGGGCGGGATCAGCCCTTCCCCAGCGAGCCGGTCCGATGATGATTGCAGGAACAGCGCATCGGCAGAGCTGCGCCGATCGAACAGCCGTCCGCCCAGTTCGCGCGCGGAGCTGGGCATGGCGGCGCGCAGGCCAAGTGCGACCAGTGAGCCATCGGGCGCGGTTCGGGCGGAGAGCACGGCCTGCGCCGGGGCACGCGGGCGCACTGCCAAATGCTCTTGCCAGCGCGACCAGGTCAGCTGCACCGGCTTGCCCACGGCCTTGGCAATTAGTGCTGCTTCGACCGCGTGATCGCAATCGAGCCGGGCATCGAAGCTGCCCCCGGCCGGCATCGGGTAGAGTGTCACGTCATTGACTGGAAGGTCCAGCGCGCCCGCCGCCGCCAGCCGCAAGGCCTGCGGCGCCTGACTGGCAGCCCATAGCTCCAACCGTCCCGCTTCAAATCTGGCTGTAGCACTGGCGGTTTCGACCCCGGCATGCAGCGCCGGAGCAATCTCGTAACGTGCAGTATGTTCAAACTTGCCACGTAGCCACTTGTCGGGATCGCCCAAACTGGCCACCCGGTCAGCCGAACCGAACCGCAACGCCTCACGCAGCGCAGTATCGATTTGCGCGCTATCGGCGGGCTTGGAAACGACGAATTCGGGTGCAATCCGGCTTAACGCCTGTTCGGCGGACCACCAGCTTTCGGCCACCGCAGCCAGCCAGTTCGGTCCGGCCACCGTGCGGATGAAACCCGGCGTTCCGGCGGCGCGGGCCGGATCGTGCTTGCCCAGCCGCGACTGGCCAATCGGGGCATGGCGGATCGCGGCGTGGAGCATATCGGGCAGGCGCACATCACCGGCGAAGGTGTGGCTGCCATCAACCTTGCTGGGCAGATCGAGCCGGACATAGCGCAGCTGCGCTCCCGGCGGCAATTCGGCACTGCGCTCCTGCGGCGCGGTGGCGCGCAGTACCGGCGGATCGGGCGGATCGAACCCGGCCGCGGCATCCAGCAGGGCGGCAAACGGCAGGCGGTTCTTGCCATTGAGGATGAAGCCGTCCTGCGCTTCGCATTCCTCCCACGATACCCCCCAGAGCGCTGCGGCAGCCTTGGCCAGAACCGCACGTGCGCCCGCTGCAGCGGCGCGTGCCGCCATTTCATGCGCGGCGAGCGAAGTGCCATCAGCCGTGGCCGTGAAGGCATCGTTTTCGGCTATCCGCCGCGCCAGGATGGAATCGGGCGCATCGGCCAGTCCGGACAGCAGCGGCAACCACATCTGCGACCAGCGCGCCGCCAGCACCGGATTGCCATAGGCGCCGCTGACCGGGGCCGGTTCGACCGCCACCTGGCGCCAATCCGCACCCAGTTCCATTGCCACGATCTGCGGGATCAGGGTGGTGATCCCCTGCCCCATCTCAAGGTCGGGCACGGCCACGCTGACCACCCCGTCCTTGCCGATCTTGAGCCAGGCATCGAACGCCACTTCACCTTCGCCCGGGCGCAGCGGCGCAGCGAACTGGCGCGGGGTCAGCGCCCAGGCGGCGATCAGGCCGCCTGCCGCCCCCATGCCCAGCAAGATCCCCCGGCGCGTTAATGCCATGTGCCTGTTCCTAGCCCAAGCTTAGTGATTGTCGAGCCAGGCCGAAACCTGCCGGGCCAGCGCGGCAAACACATCCGCCGCCGGACCTTCGCCTGCGGCCGGAGGCGTGCCGGCATCGCTGGCCTGACGGATCGACAGTTCCAGCGGGATCCGGCCCAGAAACGGCAGGTCGAGACTACGCGCGGCCGCTTCTGCCCCGCCCGTGCCGAACGGGTCTGATACTTCGCCGCAATGCGGGCACACGTACCCGGCCATGTTTTCGATCATCCCGATCACCGGCACCTGGCCCACTTCGAACAGCTGGATAGCGCGGCGGGCATCGATCAGTGCCAGATCCTGCGGGGTGGAGACGATCACCGCCCCGGCCGGCTTGTAGCGTTGCAGCATGGTCAGCTGGACATCGCCGGTGCCAGGCGGCAGATCGACCACCAGCACTTCGGCATCGCCCCAATCGGCATCGATCAGCTGGCCCAGCGCATTGCCCGCCATCGGCCCGCGCCAGGCGATTGCCTTGTCGGGTTCGATCAGCTGGCCCATCGACAGCAGCGGAACGCCCCATTGGTTGGGCACCGGGATCAGCTTGTCGCCTTGCGCGGTGGGCTTGATCCCTTCGCTGCCCATCAGGCGCGGCTGCGATGGGCCATAGATATCGGCATCGACCAGCCCGACCTTGCGCCCGGCCCGCGCCAGGGCGATCGCCAGGTTGGCCGAAACGGTGCTTTTGCCGACCCCGCCCTTACCCGAACCGACTGCGATGATGCGGCGGCGCGGTTTGTCGGCAACCATGGCAATGCGCACATCGGCCACGCCCGGCACGGCACCAAGCGCCTGCTTTGCTTCATCCTCAAGCGCACCGCGCGCGGCGGCGTTTAGCCCTGAAGCGTCAAGCACGGCGATCGCCCGGCCTTCCATCAGCTTGAGCGATTGCACACGCGATTGCAGGTGCGGCGGCAGCGCAGCGCGCAGATCAGATACGGGATCGGTCATCGACTGCGCCTCTAGCAAAGAAAAAAGCAATGTGAGCCACTGTTTTTGTGTCCGTTGCCGCCTATAAGCGGCGCGATGGATGCAGATGACCACAACCGACGCCCTGCGGCGCTGCGGATGACCACAGGCAAAAACCCGTGGGGCCCTGGCGAAGGGGAGAAAGCTGGCGAAGAGGTTCCGCCAGTCGAAACGGCCGCGCAGGCTGGCGGGCTGGAGCCGCGCAACCCGTGGTTGAACCAGGAGCCCGATCCCCGCCCGCGCCGCTCTGCCAGTATCGACGATATCTTTCGCCAGCGGGGCGGCGGCGGCGCAAGCCTGAGACCGCGCTGGATTGGCGTGATTGTGGGTGCCATGCTGGCAGCCTGGGTGGCGGCCAGCAGCGTCCACGTGCTCGAACGCGATGAAAAAGCGCTGGTCATGACCATGGGCCGCAATACTGCCGTGATCGGGGCGGGCCTGCACTTTACCTTGCCGTGGCCGCTACAGACCCTGATCCGCCGCGATCTGGGCGCCGATGTGCTGACCCAGGTGCCCGACAAGGACGGCGAAACGCTGATGCCAACCCGCGATGGCGAGCTGATCGACGTCGGTTTCCGGGTGCGTTGGCAAGTCACTGATCTCAAGGCCTTTGCGTTTAACTTGCCCGAAGGCGAAGCGGCGATCCGCCGTCTGGCCGATGCGCAAGTGCGCGCGGCGGTGGCTGAACTGCCCTTTTCTGCCACCTTTGACGGCGACAGGCGCGGGCAACTGCAATTGTCCGCGGCGCAGCGCACCCAGCGCGTGCTGGATGCGTGGCATGCCGGGGTCAAAGTGGTGAGCATTGAGCTGGTGCGGGTTGCGCCGCCGGCCCAGCTTGCCGATGCCTTCCAGAAGATCACCAAGGCGCGCGAAGAAGCGCGGCGGCAGCACGACAACGACGAAGCCTGGCGCCAGCAGGAACTGGGCAACGCCCGCAGCGAAGCGGCTGAATTCGAAGAGGTCTATGCGCAGTACAAGATCGCCCCGGCCGTAACCCGGACCCGGATGTATTACGAAACGATCGAGAAGATCCTGCGCGCCAATCCGGTTGTGGTTGGGGGCACTGGTCCGGTTAACGCGCCTCCGGCCACCTCAAAGCCAGCGGGGCAATAGAGATGACCGGGATCTTTCAGGCCAACCGCGCGCTGCTGTTCTTCCTCACCTTGGCCGTGCTGATCGCGCTGTCGAGTGTGGTTGTGGTGGATGAAAACGAACAGGTGGTGATCGAGCGGCTGGGCCAGCCGGTCCGGGTGATCAACCGCTTCAACCCAACAGGTGCCAGCGGTGCCGGGGTGGTGCTGAAGCTGCCGTTTATCGAACAGGCGGTGCACCTGGGCCGCGGGCTGAAAGGCTATTCGGCCGGCGCCCAGAAGGTGCGCAGCGCCGATGGCCAGGATTTGCTGGTCGATACCGACGTGACTTACCGGATCATCGACCCGGTCCGGCTGGTTGCTCGGCTGGGCTCTACCGCCAAGCTTGACGCCGAATTGGCTTCGGCTTTGCCAGCCATGCTCGGGGCCAGGCTGGGGCCGCTGTCCGCTGCGGCGATTGCGCTGCCTGGCAATGGCGGTGCGGCGCAGCTGCTGCGCGGCGATCTGGATGCCCGGGCCCGTGATCTGGGGGTTCAGGTGATCGACCTTCGGATCGGGCGGGTCATGCCGGGCGAAACTGCGCTGCAGATGACCTACGAGATCATGCAGGCGCGTCACCTGCGCGAGGTGGATGCGATTTCGGCAGAGCAAATCGCCAGCGCCCGTCAGACCCGCGCCCAGGTTGCCGCGCAAGCCGCCGCGATTCTGCAGGACAGCGCCGGCAAGGACCCTGAATTCTACGATTTCTTCCGCGCGATGCGCAGCTACACCTATGTGTTTGAGAACCCCGACGCGAAAAATCCTCCGACTATCGTAATTCCGCCAAACAGTTCCTATTTGCGCCACTTCAACGGCCAGTAGCGGCTCGTCGGCGTTCAATTCCCGTTCAGGCGCGCGGGCGTGAATCCGGCCCGCTGCGATGCGGCGACACTTTGATGAAAGAGGATCTATAAACCGTGCGATATGCTTATGGAGTAACCTCTGCGCTGCTGCTGGGCGGCGCCGCGATTTCGCTGGTAACCGGGCTGCCAGCGGGCGCGCAGATTGCGCAGAACGACGATAGCCAGATGCGCAGCGCGGTTCCCCGCCCCGGCGCGCCGGAAAGCTTCGCCGATCTGACTGCGCAATTGCAGCCTGCGGTGGTTAACATCTCGGTCCGGCAAAAGGTGCAGGTGCCCACATCGCCGCTGGCTCAGGTAATGGGTCAGGGCGGGCAGGCGAGGCTAGCCGAAGGCGCAGGCTCGGGCTTCATCATCTCCGCCGATGGCTACATCGTTACCAACAACCACGTGATCAGCCTCGATCAGCAAGGCGTCGCCGATACGATTTCGGTCAAGCTGGCGGACGGCACCGAATACGATGCTCGCCTGATCGGGCGCGATCAGGACAGCGATATTGCGCTGCTGAAAATCGATGCAACCGCGCCGCTGCCGTTCGTGAAGTTCGGCGATTCGGGCAAGGCCCGCGCCGGCGACTGGGTGATCGCGATCGGCAACCCGTTCGGGCTTGGCGGCACGGTCACCTCTGGGATCATCTCCTCGATCAACCGCAACGCCGGGTCAGGCGCCTACAACCATTACATTCAGACCGATGCCGCGATCAATTCGGGCAATTCGGGCGGGCCGATGTTCGACATGGCCGGCAACGTCATCGGCATCAACAACTGGATCGTAGCGCCGGCCGGGGGCAACGTCGGCATTGGCTTTGCCATTCCTTCAGACACCGCCAAGCCGATCGTCGCCAAACTGATGAGCGGCAAGGCGATCACGCGCGGCTTCCTGGGCCTGCAAATGCAGCCGGTTTCAGACGAGATCGCCGATTCGCTGGGCCTGCCGCATGACAAGGGTGAACTGGTTCGGCTGGTTGTACCAGGCTCGCCCGGAGCCAAGGCCGGGCTGCGGTCAGGCGATATCGTGCTCAAGGTTGCCGGATCCGAAGTGACCACCAATCGCACCCTGTCCGCGATTGTGGCTGACATTGCCCCGGGCACCCAGATTCCGCTCGATGTGGTCCGGCAAGGCAAGCCAGTGACGATCCAGGTCACAGTCGCCCGCCGCCCCAGCCAGCAGGAAATGGCGCAGCTCGGGGCGGGCCAGCCGGAAGGCACCAACCCGCTCGAGAATGCCCGCGGCCAAGGACTGGCCGGCGCGGCGCTGGGGCTTCAGGTGCTCGACATGACGCCCGAAATTGCCGTGCAATTGCGCGTCCCGGGATCGACCCGCGGCGCAGTGATCGCCGATGTCGACAGCGCTTCTGATGCCGCCAATCGCGGCTTGCAGCGCGGCGATATCGTGGTTTCGGCCAACTTCTCGCCGATCGCGGGGACTGCCGAGCTCGACAATGCGATCAAGGCCGCCAAGACCGCTGGGCGGCCAAGCGTAACGCTTGAAATCAGGCGTCCGGGCCAGCCCGGTACGCAGTTTCTGGCGCTGCGGCTGCGCAGCTAGAGCAGCACCAAGGCAAACCCCAGTGCGGCAATGAAACTGGCCAGGGTGGCGGTGACTACGGGCACCGCCGCTTTCCAGCCCATCTGCAGCAGCAGGTCCATCCGGCTGCGCATCGCCGTGGCGGTTACCGCCAGCAGCAGCAGCGCCTTGGACAGGATCAGGCCGTTCTGCATCACCAGCTGCGGCATCGTTATCATGCTGTTGAGCGCCACCACCCCCAGAAACGCCAGAATGAACCACGGCAGCGCCAGCCGCTGCCATATGCTGGCGTTGTCCACGCCATCAGCCGGACCAATCCACAATCCGGTCAGCGCGACCAGCGGGGCAAGCAGCGCCACCCGGGTCAGCTTGACGATCGTGGCATAATTGCCGGCTGGATCGGAAAAGGCAAAGCCGCCGCCCAGCGCCTGCGCGACATCGTGGATTGATGCCCCGATCAGGAACCCGGCCTGCCCATCGCTTAAACCAAGTTCCCCAGCCAGCGCAGGGTAGACTGACATGGCAAAGGCGCTGGCCAGCGACACGCCGACCAAAGTCAAGGCAAACTGCGCCTGACTCAGCCGGTCTTTGCCGATCACGCCGTACAGCGCCAGCGCCGCGCTGGCCCCGCAGATCGCGGTCGCGCCGCCGGCCAGGATCCCGGCATAGCGCGATTGCCCGGCGATCCGCGCTCCGGCGAGACCAGCGGCGAAAGTCACCGCCATGACCACGCCCAGCGCGGCAAACGGGGCCGGCCCCAGCGCCGCGAACTGGCCTGCCGTTACCTGCAGACCCAGCACAACGATCCCCCAGCGCAAACAGGTGCGCGAGGCGAAATCGAGCCCGGCGTGGCTGCGCGGGTCATGGCTGATGAAGTTGAGCGCCAGACCCACCAGCAGGCCGAGCAGGATGATCGGAAACCCGTAGTGTTCAGACAGCCAGGCCGCAGTAGCCGCGCCAACCGCGCAGAGCGTCAGCCCGGGCAGCAGCTTGGGCCGCGCGTCCGCCGCTGCGCTGCCCTGCCCGGTTTCGGCCAGGTGAATCTCACCAAACAGATCGCCGCCATAGGGCAGCTGATCCCAATCGATGCTGCGCCGCGTTTCGGTGCTGGCCTTGTCGTTCATCGCGTCCCCCTGCGCCGCCCGCTTTGCCTCAAGCCGGGCCGCTTGGCAAAGCCCTATCGACAGCTCATTTCCCCAACAGGCAGGCTGGACTTGCGCCGTGCTCTGCCTAAATTGCAGAGGAACAAGGAGCGTGCCATGTGTGATGATCTGACCGCCATCGACGAAGACCTGACCCTGACCAGCAAGGGCTTCAGCCGCCGCGATTTTGCCGGGCTTAGCGCGGCCGGTATGTTGACCGCCTGCACCACAACCGATGGCGCCGATGCCCCCGCCACCACGGAAACTTCAGTTGCGATTGCCACCCCCGATGGCACGGCTGATGCCCTGTTCATCCATCCGGCCAAGGGGCGGCATCCGGCGGTGATCATGTGGCCCGATATTGCCGGCCTGCGCGAAGCCTATCGCCAGATGGCCACCCGGCTGGCGGCATCGGGCTATACGGTGCTGGTGGTCAATCACTATTACCGCGCCGCCAAAGCTCCGTTGCTGGAATCGATGGCCGAATGGCGCAGCCCCGCTGGGCAGGAAAAGCTGAAACCGGCGATTGCCACGCTGTCCCCCGCCAATACGGTCAAGGATGCCACCGCTTTTGTGGCCTGGCTCGATAAGCAACCGGCAGTCGACAAGCGCCGCAAGATCGGCACGCAGGGTTATTGCCAAACCGGATCCTTCGCGGTGCGCACTGCGGCGGCGCTGCCCGGCCGGGTCGGTGCGGTGGCATCGTTCCACGGCGGCGGGCTGGTGACTGCGGCGCCGGACAGTCCGCATCTGCTGCTGGCCAAGACCAAGGCCGCCTTCCTGATCGCGATCGCCAAAAATGACGATGCCCGCGCCCCCGGTGACAAGGACGCGTTGCGGATCGCCGCCGCAGCCGCAGGCAAAAGCGCGGAAATCGAAGTCTACAACGCCGATCACGGCTGGTGCACGCTGGATGCGCCTACGTACGACAAGGCCGAGGCCGATCGCGCCTGGGCCCGGCTGCTCGCACTTTACAACGGGCTTTAGGTTTGGTCCCCTCACGGGGACGCAACACCGGCCCTGTTTCAGTCTGACTGAAACAGGCGTTACGAAGCCGTCGGGGCACCGGTGGGCTTGGCGCCCTTGGGCTTCACCAGCATCAGCACTTCGTCATACAGCGAGAGCAGATGGCTATCGTACCACTGATCGAGCACGCATTTGACGCGTCCGAAAAAGGCTGGAACATCTTCCAGCACGTAGTGCGCCGTTGCAGTGCTGCCTTCGGGTACCGGATAGGTACGCGGCAATTCAACCTGCAGCGCCTGAGCTCTGAGATAAGCGGCGATCTCGTCAACATGCTGCTTCAGCGCCTGGCGGCGGCTATCCGCGCTCTGGCCGCCGCTGCGGGCCATGCCGAGTTCTTCCTTGGCCTTGTCGATCAACCCGGTGAGGTAGAGATAGATCCGGTCCATGTTCTCGCGCTTGAGCGCGACCATGGTATCGACATAGTCCTTCTGGACACGCAGCGCCGCAGTTTCGGGATGCTCTGAGCCCCAGAAGCCTTGCGAGAACTCTTTCGGATTGTGCTGGATCATGCCGCCAATGATAGCGCCGCGTGGTTACCGCCGGGTTAAGGGTGATCGTGGCGGTTTCGCTTGCCCGCCGCCCGCCTTGCGCTAAGCTTCGCCGCTGCTGCTTCAAAAGGGGCGAGATAATGGTTGGTGTAGTGATTGCCCTGCTGGGGCTGGTCTTCATTCTGTTCTTGATGGGCGTGCGCGTGGTCCGACAGGGCTATGTCTATACGATCGAAAAATTCGGCAAGTTCACCCTGGCCGCCGAACCGGGTCTGCACGTGCTGATCCCGTTTTACGAACGCGTCGGGCACAAGGTCAACATGATGGAGCAGGTGCTGGACATCCCTGGCCAGGAAATCATCACCCGCGACAATGCGATGGTCGGGGTTGATGCGGTGGTGTTCTTTCAGGTGCTGGATGCCGGCAAGGCGGCCTATGAGGTGTCCAATCTCTATGTTGCGATCATGCAGTTGACGACCACCAACCTGCGCACCGTGATGGGCAGCATGGATCTGGACGAAACGCTTTCGCGGCGCGACGAGATCAACGCCAAGCTGCTGCAAGTCATCGACCATGCGACCGAACCCTGGGGGGTCAAGATCACCCGGATCGAAATCAAGGATATCCGCCCCCCTGCAGATATTTCCAACGCCATGGCCCGGCAGATGAAGGCCGAGCGTGAGAAGCGTGCCAACATTCTTGAAGCCGAAGGGTTCCGCCAGGCCGAAATCCTGAAAGCTGAAGGCGAAAAGCAGGGCGCGATCCTGTCCGCCGAAGGCCGCCGCGAAGCCGCCTTCCGCGATGCCGAAGCCCGCGAACGTTCGGCCCAGGCTGAAGCTGAGGCAACCAAGGTGGTCAGCGAAGCGATCGCCACTTCGGGCACGCAGGCGCTCAACTACTTCGTGGCCCAGGAATATACCAAAGCGGTTGCCGCCTTTGCCACTTCACCCAATGCCAAGACGATCCTGTTCCCGATTGAAGCAACCCAGCTGATTGGGTCAATCGGCGGGATCGGCGAACTGGTGCGCGACGCGCTGGGCACGAAGAAGGGGAGCTGAGCCGATGGTCTGGCTGGAAAGTCTGTCCTCGCACTGGCTGTGGCTGGGACTGGGTCTGCTGCTCGCGATTGCCGAAGTGGCGATACCCGGCGTGTTCCTGATCTGGCTGGCCGGGGCAGCGATAGCAACCGGGGTTATCGCCTGGTTGATGCCGCTGGGGATGCCGCTTGAAGTGCTGGTGTTTGCAGTGCTGGCGGTGGTTTCGGTGTTCATTGGCCGAAATTACCTGCGCAACAATCCGATCGTGGCCGCCGACCCGCTGATGAACGATCGCGGCGGGCGGGCAGTGGGCGAAACCGTGGTGGTCGCGCAAGTGATCGAAGGCGGCCAGGGCAAGGTCAAGCTGGGTGACAGCGAATGGCTGGCCAAGGGCCCGGATGCCGAACCGGGTACGCGGATGAAAGTCACCGCGCACGAAGGCGGGATCCTGGTGGTTGAGCATCTGCACTGAAATCACACAGCCAGCCCATTAACCCTGCGCGCCATTTGCCCTATAGTCGGCGCAGCACGGGAGGAAGTTTGTAAAGTCCATGGCCAGGTCTGATATCCGGCGTTCCGCCCCGTCGCCGCGCGGCGGCAAGAGTTCCAAAGAGCAGCCTCGCGGGTGGCGCCTGTTTTTCCGCCGCCTGTTTGTGTGGGGCTTCTCGCTCGCGCTGATCGGGGTGTTGTCGCTGGCGGTTGCGGTTGGCCTCGCGGCGCAATCGCTGCCCAGCTACGCGTCGCTGAAAGCCAGCCAGAACGAGCAGATGATCGTGGTGCGCGCCCGCGATGGCACGCAGATCGTTTCGCTCGGGCCCAGTTACGGCAAGTGGCTGCCCACCGCCCAGATCCCGCAAGTGATGAAGGACGCAATCCTTTCAACCGAGGATCGCCGCTATTACAGCCACATCGGGATCGATCCGGTCGGCGTCGCCCGCTCGTTTTATGTCCGTTACCAGCAAGGGAAGTTCCGCCAGGGCGGATCGACCATCACCCAGCAGCTTGCGCGCACGGTGTTCCTCAACAATTCGCGCACTTTCGGGCGCAAGGTGCGCGAAGCGGTGCTGGCCCTGGCGCTGGAATGGAAGTTCTCGAAAGACCAGATCCTCGAGCTCTACCTCAACAAGGTCTACTTCGGCGGCGGCGCTTACGGGATCGATTCGGCCAGCCGCAAATTCTTTGGCCACCCCGGCAGCAGCTTGTCCTTGCCCGAAGCCGCGATCATTGCCGGGCTGGTCAAGGCGCCTTCGCACTATGCCCCCACCGCCGATGCTGATGCTGCCGTAGGCCGCGCTCAGGTGGTGCTGGGACTGATGGTGGAGAACGGCAAGGTCTCAGCCGATCAGGCTCGGGGCGTCGATCTGAAGGGGATCAAGTTTGCGCAGGAAGGCGGGCAGAATTCGGTCCGCTACTTCACCGATTGGGCGTTGCCGCAGCTCGATCTGCTGCTGGGTGAGAATACCAAACCGATCGAGGTCTGGACCACGCTGGACCTGAAGCTGCAGAACAGCGCGGCGTCCGCGATCAAGAACAATGTCCCCGCCGGAACGCAAGGCGCACTAGTCAGCATGGACCGCGACGGCGCGGTGTTGGCGATGATCGGCGGGACCGATTACGTAACCTCGAACTACAACCGCGCGGTCAATGCGGTGCGCCAGCCCGGCTCTGCCTGGAAGCTGTTCGTCTATCTCGCCGCGCTTGAGGCCGGCTATACCCCCGCCACCGAAGTGGTTGACGAACCAGTGACGATCCAGGGTTGGAGCCCGCACAATTCGGGCGGCGGGTTTGCCGGCAAGATCGATGTGCGCACCGCCTTCGCCTATTCGAAAAACACCGTCGCGGCGCAGCTGGGCAACGAAGTGGGGTTTTCTTCGGTGGCCTCAATGGCGCGGCGGTTTGGGATTACCACGCCGATTTCCACCGTGCCGTCGATGGTGCTGGGTTCGAACGAAGTGCGGGTGATCGACATGACCCGCGCCTTCGCCGCCGTTTCGGCGCGCGGAAAATCGATTGAGCCATACGGGATCAGCAAGGTCACCACTACCGATGGTGAAGTGCTCTACACGCATGAGGCGCGCAGCAGCGTGCAACTGGTGCCCGAAAATGTCGCCAACGGGATCACCGATCTGCTGCAAAGCGCGGTGTCGATCGGCACCGGCCAGGCAGCGCAAATCGGCCGTCCGGTGGCGGGCAAGACCGGCACCACCACATCGAACAAGGACGGCTGGTTCCTGGGCTTTTCCAGCGGCATTACCACCGGGGTGTGGATGGGCCGCGATGACAGCCGCCCGGTCGCCGGGCTGCAGGGCGGGCATGCCCCCGCGCGGGCCTTTGCCGCCTATATGAAGGTGGCGGTTTCAGGCCGCCCGGTCGAACGCTTTCAGACCGATATGGTCGCTCCGGCCTTCCAGATCTCGCCCGATGACGAGGCCAGTTTCAGCGGCAGTCCGGACGAATATTACTATGTCGACGAGAACGGCAATCTGGTTGAACCGCCAGCCGACAAGACCGCCGCGCGCCGCCCCAGCGATGCGCCTGAGGATCCGGCACCCGGCCCCGATGATGCCAACCGCGGCGGGCTCGAAGCGGTTGATCCCCCGCCCGCTGCCAGTGAGGATTTCCTCAACAAGGCCACCGGCAAGGAAAAGAGCGACGGCACGCCGCCCAATTGATTGGGGTTAGATCACGAAATCAAGGATCGCCGGCAGGGGTTGGCGGCGGCGCTTGGTCACCATCGTTTCGTGCAGCGTGCTGATCTGCACCGATCCGGTGCGCACGAACAGAAACGGCAGCACCGCATGAATCAGGCAGGCAAACCCGCCCAGGATCATGCGCAGGCCAAAACTGCCCGCCACTAACAGGTGCTCGCCATAGCTTTCGCCCACGCTGGCGGGATGTTCGGTAAAAAGCCTGTTCAGCGCCATGCGGCATCTCCCCCGGGTTTGCGCGATCTTAATGCCCGGCAATTCTAGACGATCATTCTTGCAATTTCTTCATCATTATTTTGGCCTTTGGCCAATCATGCGGTAATATCATCCCACATATGGACGATATTTTGCAATTTGATTCGATCGATTGGGCGATCCTGCGGGTGCTGCAACGCGATGCCTCGCTGCCGGTGCATGAAGTGGGAGAGCGGGTCGGCCTGTCGAGCAACGCCTGTTGGCGGCGGATCAAACGGCTTGAGGAAAGCGGGGTAATCGCTGCCCGGGTGGCGCTGCTTGATGCCGAAAAGCTGGGGCTGGGGACCACCGTGTTCGTCGCGATCCGCACCCAGCGCCACGATCCGGCCTGGCTTGAAATGTTCAGCAAGGGCGTGGCCGCAATCGACGAGATCAGCGAATGCCACCGCATGGCGGGGGACGTCGATTACCTGCTCAAACTGGTGGTGCGCGATATTGCGCATTATGACCGGATCTATCGCAAGCTGATCGCCGCAGTGCCCGATCTGGCCGACGTCAGTTCCAGCTTCTCGATGGAAAAGATGAAAGCCACCACCGCGCTGGCGCGGCCGGTTTAGAAATCCGCGACCAATTGCAAAGTGACCGAGCGAGCCGCGCTGTAGGTCCAGCCGCCGCTGGTCGATACCTGCCAGCCGTAATTGTCGAACAGGTTAAGCACTTGCGGCCGGATCAGGAATGACCCGCCTGCGGTTTTGAAGCGATAACGCGCGCCAAGGTTTACCACCGTGCGCGGCGCGGCGAACAGCGTGTTGGCGGCATTGCCGACCCGGCTGGAAAAGCTTTCGACCGTGGTGTCGAACGATAGCGACCCCTGGCCACCAGCCAACCGCCAGTCGAATGTGACATAGGTGTGGCTGCGCACCTGGCCCAGCGGCCGCGGCCCAATCTGTCCAGTGTCGACCGCCTCTCCCGCGATACGGGGATCGAGGAACATGGTGCCGCCGACCACATTCAGCCCGGGCACAATCTGTCCGGTAAGGGAAATCTCGATCCCGCGATTGGTCAAATTACCCAGCTGGCGATAGCGCAACGACGGATCGAGATTGAAATACGGCTTGGTGATGCTGAAGGCACCGGCCACCAGGGTCAGCTTTGGAGTGAGCGAAAACTTGAGCCCGGTTTCAATCTGCCGGGTGCGGATCGCCGGCGGAGCTTCGGAGCGGTTGACCGCAACATCGGGCGCAATCAGCGCTTCCTCCAGCCCTTGCGAGGCGCCGAAATACAGCGCCAACTGCGGCAGCACCCGGTAGGATGCCGACAGGTTCCAGGTCACCGGCCGATCTTCGATTTGCGGATCGGCTAGCAGCGGATCGGCAAAATCGATCGCCTTCGAATAGGTCCCGCGAGATAGACCGGCATCGATGATCAGCCCGTGATCGCTGACCATGCTCCAGCTGATGCCCACGGTCAGTTGATCCACCCGGTCGCGGCTTTTGGCGCCGATGAAAATCGCCGGGCGGTTATAAATGGTGCGCTGGTTCAAATCGCCCGGACCGAAGTCGAAGCTTGCCACTCCGCCAAACCGGCGGACCTTGTGCCGTCCGCGCAGTGACAGGATCACTTGCTGGCTGATCGGTCCGCGCTTCCACTGCTTGATCAGCCGCGTTTCGCCCGAGACCGAGCTATCGAACGCGCCGCGATCGGCAATGATGCGGTGGCCGGTGCTGGTGCCATCTGCGCCCACGCCGGTATAGAGATCGGCATAGACCTGATGGTTGTCGCGCCGCGCCTGAAACAGACCGGTTTCCAGCCGCAGCCCGCTGCCCAGCGGCGTGCGCACCACCCCGCCCCATTGCCAGCTATCGCTATCGCGCCCGGTCCAGGTCTGACTCAGATCTTTGCCGCGCTCGATGACCGGCGGCCCAGCGGTGCCTTCAAGATAAAGCGTCGGGCGCGCTTCATCGCTGCGGGTGCGGAAATCGCCAAGGAACAGGATCACCTCAGTGCCAGGTGATGGCCTGAAAGCCAAAGTGCCGCCCAGCGCGTTGTACGTGGCCTCACCGCCTTCGTATTTGCGCGCATTGCGAAAACCCGCGCCGCCCGACAAGCCCAGCCGGGCGCCGTCAAGCGGCTGCTTGAATTCGAACGAACCACCCGGGCCGCTGGAGAACGAATTGCCCAATTCGAAGTTCAGGCTGTAGCTGTGCTTGGCGCGGGGCTGGGTGAGTCCATAATCGACCAGTCCGGTCGGCGCGGGGAAAGCAAACCGCTGCGAGGCGATCCCCACCCGGATCGTATTGCCATCGATCAGGCGCGACGAAATGCGGTCAACCTGATCGAAGTAGAGCCCTTCAATCCGCACATTCCCGGCATCGACCGGATTGAACCCGCGCACATCGTCTGAATTGTAGATGCCGCTTTTGTCATTGCCGACTGATCTGCCGAACGCATCGCTGGATTGCGTCGCGGCATTTTCATCGGCGCGCTGCGCGAATGCCGTATGCGGCATCGCAGCCAGCATCACGCCGGCCAGGCCCCCCAGTTGCGAAACGAAACGCATCCGCCGCCCATAGCGCGGCTTCCGCTCTTGAAAAGCTCTTTATGCGTCGCCGCGTTCGGCGGGGTCTTCGTGGAGCCACGCGGCATGGCGCGGGGCGCGTTTGGTGGCGGCCCATTCATTCAGCATTGCCGGGGCGATCGCGCGCAGTTCGGCATATTGATCGGGCGTGCCGATATTGCAGGCCAGTTCAAGCCGGTGGCCATTGGGATCGAAGAAATAGATCGACCGGAAAATGCCGTGATAGGTCGGCCCGATCACTTCGATCCCCTGCGATTCGAGATGCGCCTTGGCGGCGAGCAGCGCATTGAGATCCTCAACCTCGAAAGCCAGGTGCTGGACCCAGGCCGGGGTATTGGGATCCTTGCCCATGTCCGGCTGCTGCGGCAGCTCGAAAAAGGCCAGCACATTACCGCCGCCGCAATCAAGGAAGACGTGCATGTAGGGATCGTCCTCGCCGGTCGAAGGCACTTTGTCCTCGCTGAAAGCGGTGACGTATTCCATGCCGAGTACGCGGGCATACCAGTCAACCGTCTCCTTCGCGTCCTTGCAGCGATAGGCGACGTGGTGGATGCGCTTCAATGTGGGGGCGTTGTTCATTCGGCCGCTCCTTCAACTTGCAGCGCGCCGCGCCTGATCTGATCGCGCTCCATCGATTCGAACAAGGCGGTAAAGTTACCTTCGCCAAACCCTTCGTCTTTCTTGCGCTGGATGAATTCGAAGAACACCGGGCCGACCTGGGTTTCGCTGAAAATCTGCAGCAGCAGGCGCGGATCACCGTCTTTGGTAGAACCATCGAGCAGAATTCCGCGCTTCTGCAATTCGTCCACCGGCTCACCGTGGCCGGGTAGACGCTCTGCCAGCATTTCGTAATAGGTCGCGGGCGGTGCGGTCATGAACGGGGTGCCGATCGCTTTCAGCCGGTCCCACACGCCCAGCAGATCATCGCAGATGAAGGCGATGTGCTGGATCCCCTCGCCGTTGTAGGCGCGCAGAAATTCGTCGATCTGGCCGCCGCCACCCGCACCTTCCTCGTTCAGCGGGATGCGGATCTTGCCATCTGGCGCAGTCATCGCCTTGCTGGTCAGGCCGGTATATTCGCCCTTGATGTCAAAATAGCGGATTTCGCGGAAGCCGGCGATCCGTTCATAGAACGCCGCCCAATGCGCCATGCGCCCGCCATAAACGTTGTGCGTCAAGTGATCGATCAGGTTCAGGCCCGCACCAACTGGATGGCGATCGGCGCCCACCTCGTAAACAAAATCGATGTCGTAGATCGACAGATCATCACCGTAACGATCGATCAGATAGATCATCGAGCCGCCGATGCCGCGGAATGCCGGCAGACGCAGTTCCATCACCCCGGTGCGGCTTTCAACCGGTTCGGCGCCGCGCGCGACTGCTTCGGCATAGGCCCCCGCAGCATCGCGCACCCGCCAACCCATCCCGCAGGCCGACGGTCCGTGCTCCTGCGCGAAATACCAGGCCGGGCTGTGCGGCTCGTAATTGGCGATCAGGTTGATATCGCCCTGGCGCCACAGCTGCACATCCTTGGAACGGTGGCGCGCGATGCAGGCGAAGCCCATGGCCTGAAACGCCGGCTCGAGCAGGCCCTTTTCAGGCGCGCAGAATTCGACGAATTCAAAGCCATCAAGGCCCAGCGGGTTTTCGAACAGATCGGCCATGGCACAGACTCGCAAAACGAAGGGTTGGTTGCAAATGCAACTAGTTTTCACGGCGCTCGAAGTCAAGTCAGTGTGCGGCGATCAGGTCCCGGTAATGGGCGAACAGCCGTTCGAAATGCCCGCGCATGGTCTGCGCCTGGCCGCTGCTTCGCGGCCAGCCAGAAGCGCCAAGTTCCAGCACCGCGCGGGCCAGATCGCCGCGATCCGCGCTGCGATAAGTCAGCCCGCCGCCGCCATCGGCCTGCTCCGCCGCGCCGCCGCGATCGGGCACCACCACCGGCACCCCGCTGGCGCGGGCTTCTGCGGCGGCAAGGCCAAAGGTCTCCGCCTCGCAGCCGTGAACCAGCGCATCGCCGCTGGCGAGGATAGCGGCGAACTGGGCGCGGTCGCGGATCGGTTCGAGCAGGCGCATGTGCGGGTCATTGCCGATCGCGGCACGGACCTTGTCCGCTTGCCGCCCGCCGCCTAGCAGCAGCAAGCCCAGCTGCCGCTTCTTGGCCGCGAGTCGCACGCCTTCGATCACCAGCGGCCAGCGCTTTTCGGCCGAAAGCCGCCCGACGCCGATCAGCAAACCGGCACTTTCAGGCAGGCCCAGTTCGGCGAGCAAGGAAGCGCGCAAGGCTGGATCGCGATTGTCCGGAGCGAAGACGCCGTCATCCACTCCCATCGGCTCGAGCCGGCAATGCGGCACGCCGCTTGCGCTCATCCGGTCATGAAGATCGCGGCTGGCGCAGATCACACTGTCATAGCGTGCGCTTAAGGTGCGGATATGGTGCCAATAGGGCGCGAACAGCCGGTCGGTGGCGCGGCGCGGCAGCAGCGGATCGAACCAGCGATAGGCATAGGCTGACATCGGATCGGCGTGCATAAACAGCGCCTTGGGCACATCCGGCCGCCAGTTGGCCACCCACGAAGGGCTGCGCCACGGCGATGAACATTCGGCCAGATCGGGCGCCAACCGGTCAAGCGCAGCGTGCAGTGCCGCCTGATCGCCGAAATACCAGTAGTTCTTATCCACGACGAGGCGTGGCGACGGGATCGTGATCAGCTGCGCACCGTGGCCATAATCGGTGACCGAATGGTCATCACCCGGAGCCAGCACGGTGATCCGCGCGCCCAATTGCGGCCCCCATTTGAGCTTTTGTTCGACATAGGTCTTCACCCCGCCGCCGTGGGGGGTGTAGAATGCGCAGACATCGACCAGATGCACGCGTCAGATCGGCCCGACGCCGAGACCGTTTTTGTAGTTCATCACCACCGAAACCCGCGAGACGCCGCCCGACCCAACCGAGACCCGCGCCGAGGTCCACTTGGGCTTTGACCAACCCAGCTTGGGATTGCTGGCAAAGCCGATCCCATCCAGCTTGTAGTTGAACTTGTGATCGCTATCGCGGTCATGCATCACCATCAGGGTATAGGTTCCCGGCCCCGGGATGCGGATGCAGACCACTGCTGCGCCGGCCTTGGGCGTGGGCACTTCAACCCGGCGAAAGGTCTTGCCCTGGCTGATCAGCACATTGTCATCGGCCAGGAAATCCTTGTCGTTGGCGGGGTACAATTCCACCTTGATCTGGCCGCCGCGATCTTTCAGCCCTTTGGCTTCGACCAGCAGGGCTGGCCCGGCTTCACCCGGGCGGCAGCGCCCCTCGGCCTTGCCCAGATCCGGGCTTGAACGCAGCGCTGGTCCGGCAGCCAGCAACAGCGGCAGGGCCAGGGCAAGAGCTATCGGCTTCATTTCCTCGTCTCCGTATCAAACAGGCCAGCCAGGCCAAACACCGTACCCACCAGCAGGTGCGCCGCCAGCAGCAGCACCGCCATCATCGCCATTAATGCCGCAACCTGAGCGCTGTTGCCAAGTAGCAGCACGGTGATCCCGGCAAAAACCACGTCCTTGTTGGGCATCAAGGGCAGGCGCGAGATCAGCTGGCGCAGCGTCGCCAACACCAGCCACAGCGTCAGCGCCACTTGCGGCAGAACCGCATGCCACATCACCGCGGACAGCAGCAGCACAGCCACGATCCGCACCACATGCACTGCGGAAATAATCAGCAATTCGCGGCGCGGTAAGGTGAACAGCTTTTGCCGGAACAACAGGATGCCAAGCGAGGTGACCAGCACGATCCCAAGCGCGGTAAAGGCGCTTTGGCCCTGCCCGCCTAGCTGCCCGGCGCTGACATAGGGCCAGGCCAGCGCCAGCATAACCAAAGTGGCGAGATTGCCGGTCAAGGCCGACAGGATCGTGATATCCTTGATCGCCGCGAAGGGCGCCGCGTTGACGCTCCCACGCGCCCGCGCCCAGGCATAGAACTGCGCCTCGCCCAGATAGCCGAGCAGCAATTCGTTGGAGACCAGCTTGCGCAGCAGCGCGCCGAAGCCCGCAGGCGGAAACTGCCACAGCCGCCGGTAAATCACCCATTCGCTGATCGGCAAGGCCAGATAATAGCCGGCAAAGGCCGCCCAGAACAGCGGCGAACTGGGCACCAGCCGCGCCACTTCGCGGGTATCGAGATCGCGAAACTGAAAGGCCACCGCCACCAGCAGCGCCAGCGAAATGGCCATGCTGGCCAGTGCCGCCCAGCGGTTTGCAGGGCGGGCCGGGGCGGGCAGATCGGGGCCAGCAGCGTCAGTCAAGGCTGCCCCTGCGCGGCTTGCGCGCGGCGAGAATGCGGGTGGTTCGGCAAAATCCGGCATCGTAACGGCCATTTGCGGCGGAGCGGTGAACGGACCATGAATTGCTGCCTTAACGCCGCGCGCGCCGCAATGCAAAGGCACGCCCTTTCCCTGCCCGCAGCGCTCGGCTAGTCCAGCGCGGCATATCCGCCATGACCAAACCGCGCATCCTGATCCCGATCCACGATTTCAACCCCGGCGGAACCGAGGCCATTGCCCTGCGCCTGGCCAGTGAATGGCTGGCGCGCGGCTGGCAGGTAAGCGTGCTGGCGGGGGATAGCGCTGGTCCGATGCGCGCGCGTGTCCCGGCCGGAGCCGACGTTGAGGTGCTGAACCCACCGGTGCCGCGCAGCGCGCTGTCGCGGCTCAAGCTGGGCCGGGCGATGGCCGCGCGGGCGCAAGCCATCGCGCCCGATCTGGTGTTCATCATCGGCAACTTTCACTACCTGTTGGCCCACGCGCTGAAGCGCTCGCTGCCCGGCGTGCCGATCATCGCCAAGATCAGCAACCCGCTGCTGCCCGAGGGACTGGCACGAACAATCGCAGGCGGGATCGGCCAGCCGTTGCTGCGCCGCTACCTTGCGCCGATTGACCGGGTGGTGGCGATGACAGCCAGCCAGGCGCGCGATTTTCATGGTCTTATGCCGCAAAGGCCGATCACGGTGATCGCCGACCCCAATGTGCCCGATGATCTGCAACTGCCCGCCATGCGGGATCGCCGTGCATCGGCTGGGCCAATCGAACTGGCGCTGGTCGGGCGGCTCGAACCGCAGAAGGATGTGGCGCTGGCGCTTGATGTGCTGGCAGAGTTGCGGCAGAGCCGCGATGCCCGGCTGACGGTGCTAGGTGAGGGCTATCTGCGCGGCGAGATCGAAGCCAAGGCGCGGCAACTGGGGCTGGAAGACCGGCTGGCCCTGCCCGGCTTCAGCGACCGGGTTGGCGAAGTGTTGTCCGCGTCTGATCTGCTGCTGATCACCTCGCGCTATGAGGGCGTGCCCGGCGCGGCGATTGAGGCATTGGCAGCTGCGCTGCCGGTGGTCAGCACCGATTGCAGCGAAGGTCTGGCCGCGCTGCTGCAAGATCCACGACTGGGCCGGATCGTGACCGGGCGCGATCCGCAGGCTATCGCCAATGCCCTGATCGCGCAGCTGGCCGAGCCGCCGGCCCCGCCCGAGCTGCTCGAACAAACTTTGGCCCCCAGCCGCTTTTCAGTTGCCGCCGACGCCTATCTTCAGGTGTTCGAGGCTGCGTTGGGCAACAGATCGGCATAGCGCCCGGCAGGCCGGCGCGCGGCAAAGGCGCGGAAGGTGGCGGCGATGGATTCCAGCAGCGCGGGCACCGTGGTATCGCCGGGATGCACCGCAATCCGCATCACTTTTTGCAGATGCAGCGCATGGCGCGCCAGTGCGGCCACCATCCTTGAAGATAGCTGGCGCCCAGCCGAACGGCTGGCCCAGGTGATCACCGGCCCTTTGGCCAAGACTGCGCCGGTGGCGGGCTGCCAGACTTTCATGTGATCTTCAGCCAGCGCAAACTGGCTTTCGGCCAGAGCGGCCATCGCCCCATCACCATAGAGCCAGGCCGGGGCGATAAATCCTGCCACCTCGCGCCCGATCGCGTCTTCGATCAGCTTGCGCCCATCGTCCATGCGCTGCGCGGCGACTTCACGCGGCAGGCCCAGAAATTCGCCCTCGCCTGCAGTCATATGCTTGGCCTTGAACGCTGCAGCGCCCGAATGCTCGGCCAGATCCTTGTGGAACCAGCCGTGGACGAACATTTCCACCCCGCTATCGGACCAGTCGCGCAGCCGCCGCTGGAACGCGGCATTGCCCGCCAGCGGCGCCTCGCTCCAGTGATCGGGCACCACCAGCATCGCAAACTTCGGCCCACCAAGGATGCCGGACAACAGCTCGGCCAGTTGATCAACCTCGCGCTCAAAGCGCGGGCCGACGTCATGGATCGAGGCGAGCAGGAGTTTGGACACGCTGCGCCCTTATGCGATTCCAGCGTCCAAACCAACTTTTGTCGATTTCAGCTTAATCGTTCCGGCATCTGCTGGCTGGCGCAGTGGAAACTGCCGCCGCCGGCCAGCACCGCATCGGCCATGATCCCCACCACATCGCGGTCCGGGAACAGTTCGGCCACTGCTGCCACTCCGTCGGCATCGTGCGCAGTGCCATAGATCGGCACCACCACCAGCTGCGATGTGATGGCGAAATTCATGTAGCTGGCCGGTTCGATCCGCCCATCTGTTTCCACTCGCCCCGGCGAGGGCACTTCGCGCACGCTCACGCCGAACGCCTCGGCCCGGGCCTTGGCATCGGCATAGATCGCCGCGTTGGGATCGTCAGCCCCGGTCGCGCGCGGCAGCGCCAGAACGCCCGGTGCAACGAACCGCGCCAGATTGTCGACATGGCCATCGGTGTGATCGTTGATCAGTCCTTCGCCCAGCCACAGCACCCGGTCAAACCCCAGATCGCGGTGCAGGCGCGCTTCGATATCGCCGCGCGAAAGCTGCGGGTTGCGGTTGGGGTTAAGCAGGCATTGCTCGGTCGTGGCGACCAGCCCGGTGCCATCGCAATCCAGCGCGCCGCCTTCGAGCACCCAGTCCGCCGTCTCCACCGGCAGCCCCGCGCTGTGCGCCAATTCGGCGCCGATTTCCTGATCGCCGTCCATCAGATACTTGCCGCCCCAGCCGTTGAAACCAAAACGCTGGCCGATCTGCGCGCCGCCGCGTTCGACCACCAAGGGCCCGGTATCACGGAGCCAGACATCGCCATAGCGCCGCATTTCCAGCTTCACCGCAGCCGAACACAGCGCCGCAGCGCGGGCGCGGGTTGCCTCATCGCGCACCACCAGCCGCACTTCTTGCCCGCTATCCGCCACGGCACTGGCGAATGCGGCGATCTGTTCCTGCGCGCGGCCCAGAAACCCGGGCCATTCGTCCGCAAGATGCGGGAAGCCCACCCACAGCCAGCGCTGCGGGTGCCATTCGGGCGGCATGAAGGTCATGACTATTTCCCGCTGGCCCGGCTGCGATCGCGGATCGCGCGGAATTCATCGCTCTTGTGCCAGTTTGGCCAATCGTTGCCCGAGGCCAGCATCCGGCCGAGCAGGTAATAAAGCTGGACCTCCTGCTGCGCGCCGGACCAATCCCAGGCCGGATCGAATTCATCGCTGGGCTGGTGATAGCGGTGCTGGACATAGTCTTCCGCCGCCGCTTCGCCGGCCGCCTTGCCGCCATTGATCCAATCACTGCCCCGGCCAACTGCAAACATCGGCACGCCCAGCTTGGCAAAGCTGAAGTGATCGCTGCGGTAATAGCCGCCGCGTTCGGGGTGCTGTTCGGGGGTCTGGTAAAAGCCCATCTGCTTCATCGCCGCGCCGAGGTAGCGGGTCAGCTCGTTCTTGTCCCCGCCGCTGACCTGCACGTCGCGGCTGGGGCTGCCCGGAAAGACCCCGTCCATGTTGACCCCGCCGACGGTGCGCGACAGCGGGTAGACCGGATGTTCGGCATAGTATTTCGATCCCAGCAGCCCCGATTCCTCCAGCGTCACCGCCAGAAATACCTGGCTGCGCGCGGCTGGTCCGGCCTTGACGTTGGCTTCGGCCAGGGCGGTTAGCGCAGCCACCCCGGTGGCATTGTCGATCGAACCGTTGCAGATATCATCGCCGGTGGCATCGGGCGTGCAGCGGCCCAGATGATCCCAGTGCGCGGTATAAAGCACATAGTCATTCGGCCGGGTCTTGCCCGGCTGGATCCCGATCACATTGCGCGAGACGCCTTTGGTGATGGCATTGTCGAACGCCATACTGGCACTGGCGCCCAGCGGCACCGCCTTGAAGCCTTTCAGCTTGGCCTTGGCCGACAGCGCCGCAAGGTCCTGCCCCGAAGCCTTGAAGATCGCTTCGGCCACCGGTTTCTGGATCCAGCCGTTGGCCTGGGTCTGGCTCATGCCGTTGTCGGCGCTCTGGATATAAAGCTGCGGGCCGGTCCAGCTGGAATTGACCACTTGCCAGCCATAGGCGGCCGGGAAGGTATCGTGGACGATCAGCACCCCGGCTGCGCCCTGCCGGGCAGCCTCTTCATACTTGTAGGTCCAGCGCCCGTAATAGGTCATCCGGCGGCCTTTGAAGAGACCCGTTTCTGTGGCCTGCTCATAGTCCGGATCGTTGACCAGCACGACCGCGATCTTGCCCTTCATGTCGAGCCCAGCATAATCGTTCCAGCCCAGCTCGGGCGCGTTGATGCCGTAACCGACGAAGACCAGCGGGGCGTCCTTGATCTCGGTCCGGGGCACCGCGCGATAGCTGCCCGCGACCATGTCCTTGCCGAAATCGAAGTGCAGCATCTTGTCACCGGCCATGACATGCAGGCCGTCCGCATTCTTGGCCTCGATCTCTACCGTCGGCACTTCCTGCAGCCAACTGCCGTGGTTGCCCGGCTTGAGGCCCGCAGCCTGAAAGCGTTTGATGATATAGCTGATCGTCAGGTCTTCCGCCCGGGTGGCCGGGCCGCGGCCTTCGTAGTGATCATCCGACAGTTCCTGCGTCACCCCGCGCAAGGTATCGACCGAAATCTCGGGCACCGCCACTTTGGGGATCGGCGCGAATGCGCTGCGCACCGGTTTGGCGGCGACGGCTGCGCCCAGCGCCATGGCGGCGGCGGCGGCCACAAGGGCGATTCGGCGAGTTCGTTTGGCGATCATTGCGGGTAAAGCCTTGTTCAAGCGGTTTGCGCGGCGACACTGGCAAAGCCTTTGCCCCAGCGCAAGGCTGCATCCGACGTTTGGCTTGATCGCAGCCGCGCAGCAGGGCATCGCTCAGCCATGACCCAGCCTGACTGGACCAATGCTCTGGAGCGCGCGCGGCGCGGTGCCCCGTTCCTTGCCCAGGGGCTGGAGCGACTGCCCGATCTTGCGGCCCTGCTGGCCAGCGGTCAGGGCGAGGCCGCGCTGGACTGGGCCAAGGGGGCGGGAAGCGCCTGCGAAGACACCGGCATTGCCCTGCGCCGCGAAAAGCGCGCGCTGGGACTGGCGCTGGCGATCGGCGATCTGGCCGGAGCGTTCCCGCTGGCGCGCGTGGTGGGTGAACTTTCGGCCTTTGCCGACCGCGCGCTGGACCGTGCCATTATAGCAGCGGTGCAGGAACGGGTGCCCGGGGCCGAACCGGAGGGGTTCACCGCGCTGGCGCTGGGCAAGCACGGCGCGGGCGAGCTGAACTATTCGTCCGACATCGATCCGATCCTGCTCTACGATCCCGAACGGCTGCCGCGCCGCGCCCGCGATGAACCGGGCGAAGCGGCGCAGCGCGTGGCGCGCAAGCTGGTTGAGTTGATGAGCCACGTGACCCACGAAGGCTACGTCTTCCGGATCGACCTGCGGCTGCGCCCCGCCAGCGAGGTGACCCCGCTGGCGATCCCGTTTGGCGGCGCGCTGACCCATTACGAAAGCTCTGCCCTGGCGTGGGAACGCGCCGCCTTCATCCGCGCCCGCTCCTGCGCCGGGGATGTGGCCGCGGGCGATGCCTTCCTGACCGCGATCCGCCCATTCATCTGGCGCAAGAGCCTGGACTTTGGCGCGATTGCCGAAATCGGGCGGCTGACCCAGCGGATCCGGGCCAACCATTCCGGCCCCACCCGGCCCGGCCCCGGTTTCAATATCAAGCAAGGCCGCGGCGGAATCCGCGAGATCGAATTCTTTGCCCAGACCCACCAGCTGATCCACGGCGGCCGCCACCCTGCGGTGCGGCTGCGCGGCACCCGTGCCAGTCTGGATGCACTGGCGCAGGCCGGACTGATCGGCGCAGATGATGCGCACCTGCTGGGCGAATGCTATGACCGGCTGCGCACGATCGAACACCGTTTGCAGATGGTCGCCGATCTGCAAACCCACAGTCTGCCGCCAGGTCCTGCCGCGCTGGATAGCGTGGCCCAGCTTGATGGCCTGGCCAGCGGAGCGGCATTGGTTGAGGAATTGTCCGCGATCACCGAAGCGGTGGGCCAGCGTTACGACCGGCTGATCGAACAGCACGGCGGTGAGGCAGACGCAGGCGCGGCGGCGGTGCGCGGCGGTTCGGCGCTGACCGCAGAACTGGCCCGGCTGCAGTTTCCCGATCCCGCCGCGCTTGAAGCGCGCATCCAGGGCTGGCGTGCGGGCAAGGTTCGATCGCTGCGCAGCGAACCAGCTCGGGCGGCGTTCGACGCAATCCTTGGCCCCTTGCTCGAAGCTTTGGCGAGCGCACCCGAACCGCTGCGTGCGCTGGGCCGCTGGGAAGAACTGCTGGCCGGGCTGCCCAGCGCGCTGGGGCTGTTCCGCCTGCTGGAAGCCCGCCCGGCCTTGTTGGAACTGCTGGCGCGGATCCTCAGCCTCGCGCCGCCGCTGGCCGATGCCCTGGCCCGGCGCAGCGATCTGCTCGATCCGCTGATCGATGCCACTGCCTTTGATCTGCCCGGTTCGGTGGACGAACTGGCCGAACAGTTCGCGCGCGGCGAGCAGGATGACGATTACGAACAGACGCTCGACAGGGTGCGCCGTCAGGTGGGTGAGTTGCGCTTCAAACTGGGCGTGCAACTGATCGAAGGGTCGCGCGATCCGATCGCGCTGGGCGAAGCGCTGGCGCGGGTGGCTGAGGCCGCGCTGGTGGCGCTGGCGCGCGCCGCTACGGTTGAATTTGAAAAGGTCCACGGCCGGATTGCGGGTTGCGAACTGGTCATACTGGGGCTGGGGCGAATGGGCGGCGGCGCGCTGACCCATGCCTCCGATCTTGATCTGGTGTTCCTGTTTACCGGCGATCACACCCGCGAAAGCGATGGCGTGCGCCCGCTGGGCGCAACGCTCTATTTCAACCGCCTGGCCCAGCGGGTGATCGCCGCGCTATCGGTGCCCACTGCCGAAGGAGCGCTGTACGAAGTCGATACGCGGCTTCGCCCGTCCGGCGCGCAAGGCCCGATCGCGGTCAGCTTTGCGGCGTTTGAACGCTATCAGCGCGAATCCGCGTGGACCTGGGAACACATGGCCTTGGCGCGCGCGCGGCCGCTGTTCGGGCCGGACGCGGCCTTGGCGCAGCTGCGCACGATCATTGCCTCGGTCCTTTCGGCTCCGCGCGATCCAGCCAAGCTGAAAGCCGATGTGCTGGCGATGCGCGGTGAAATGGCGCAGCACAAGCCGCCCAAGGGCCCGCTCGATATCAAGCTGGCGCGCGGCGGGCTGGTCGATGTCGAATTCATTGTCCACTACCTGCAACTGCGCGAAGGCACCGGGCTGAGCCCATCGATCCCTGCTGCGCTGGCGACATTGATCGCCGCCGGGTTATTGCCGGCCGAGCTGGCCCCGGCCCATGCCGCGCTCAGCCGGTTTCTGATCGCCTCGCGGTTGCTGGCCCCCGATGCGCAAGTGCCGCCGCCAACGGCACGCGCAGTGCTTGCCAGCGCCTGCCAATGCCGCGATTGGGACGGGGTTACCGCCCGGCTTGACGAATCGCGCGCGATTGTCGGTGCAACCTGGGCGGATACATTTGATGAAGCATTGGAGATTTGAGCGATGAGCAGCTTTCCTGCAGTGGGCGATAGCCTGCCCGATCTGGCCCTGACCGCGACCGATGGCTCGGCCGTGCGGCCTTCCCAATTTGCCGGACAGAAGCTGGTGCTGTTTTTCTATCCCAAGGACGATACCCCCGGCTGCACCACCGAGAACAAGGACTTTTCGGCGCTGGCGGCTGATTTTGCCAAGGCCGGCGTAGCCTTGCTGGGGATCAGCAAGGATCCGCCGAAAAAGCACCTCAAATTCATCGAAAAGTACGGCCTGACTGCGCCACTGGCCAGCGACGCCGAGCAGGGCGGGCTATCCGATGCGCTGGGGGTGTGGACCGAAAAATCGATGTATGGCCGCAGCTATATGGGCATGGTCCGCTCAACCTATCTGATCGCCGCCGATGGCAAGATCGCCCAGATCTGGAGCCCGGTGAAAGTCAAAGGCCACGCCGAAGCAGTGCTGGAAGCGGCAAAGGCGCTGTGAAGGTCGTTCCTTCCCATTTTTGGCGAAGGCCACAAATGGGGAGGTGGATCGCCGTAGGCGAGACGGAGGGGAAATGGCGCGAGGGCAGAAACCCCTCCGCCATTTGCTGCGCAAATGCCACCTCCCCATTTGCCGCCTTCGCGGAAAATGGAAAGGACCTGGTGACCTGAATGGCAATGGCAATCCCTGCTCCAGTGCCCAAACGAATCCTTGACGACGAAATCGCCCACGTCCGGTTCGGCTCAACACACTTTATCGCGCTGGCCGAATCTCGCGGCGAATCTCTAGAAATGCTTTGAAAAATGTTGGTTGCGCGCCATTTTGCCGGGGCCATTAAGCCGCCATTCAACGACTCAACCCGCCTCAGTGCCGGTTTACCGCGCAGTTCCTATGCCGGGGTTGCAAGTTAACCTTTGCCCGGTCATCTCCCCATCCAGAGACGGCGGGGGGAAATTCCGACCATCTCATAACGCACGACGGCGAAGGTTGTTCCAACCATCGTACGAAGGGTTCGCACGGCCGAAAACGGTCGTTATAAGTAAGGTGGTTGCGCGGTGGCTGCGATTTCTATTTTTGCCAAGTTACGCGGTGTTGCTGCACTGATCGCAGCAACAGTCGGCTTGGCCAATGCCAATCCAGCTTTGGCGAACAGCGCCGCCGCCAGTGCCGATGTCACCGCGCCGCTGCGCGCTGCCCAGGCTACCCGGCCTTCTGCCGCTGGTGGCGATCCTGAATTTCAGCAGCTGTTCACGGGCTGGAAATCGGCCGATAGCGCCGGCTTCGTGCAGCCGCAGTCGGCCAGCGCCAACACTGCAACTGCCCCCACCTATCGCCCCGCAGGCGTATCGATCCCATCACGGATGCCGGTAAACGGCGCCACGCTGACCAGCGGTTATGGCCTGCGTTGGCACCCCGTGATCGGTGGCCGCCGCCAGCACAAGGGCGTTGATCTGGCCATGCCGATCGGCACCCCGGTCTATGCCACGGCTGATGGCGTGATCAGCAAGGCTGACTGGTTCTCCAGCTATGGCCTGTACATTTCGATCGAACACGGCGGCAATATCCAGACCCGTTATGGCCACCTCTCGCGGCTTAATGTTGCTGCAGGCCAGATGGTCCACAAGGGCGATCTGATCGGCTATGTCGGCTCCACCGGCCGCTCGACCGGTCCGCATCTGCACTATGAAGTGCGGATTGCCGGGGCTGCGGTCAATCCGATCCCCTACCTGCAGGGCGGCGCGCCGGTTCCGGCGGCAAGCACTCAGGTGGCAATTGGCGGCCCCGACGGCGACGAATAAGCGCTGCAAACAGTCCCAGCTTTGAAAAGGGGCGACGGGTAACCGCAGCCCCTTTTCGTTGGGCTGAAAGATCGAGCTCATGAAACCCGTTGCACGATTTAATCGTTCGGTTAAACCTCTCCGGTGAGACGGCCAGACGCGGCCGCCAAGGAGAGAGCGATGCACCCCTACCTGCATGCCGGGACCAATCCGGACAAGCCTGCAATCATCATGGCGGCAAGCGGTGAGGTGGTTACCTATGCCGAGCTTGATCGCCGTTCGAACCAGGTCGCGCAATTGCTCCGTGCGCGCGGGATCGGGATTGGCGATTGCGTGGCGATGTGTCTGGAAAACCACCCGTGGTTCTTCTGCCTGGCCTGGGGCTTTCAGCGCGCCGGGGTGCATTACGTGGGCATCTCCAGCCGCCTGACCGCGCCCGAGATTGCCTATATCCTGGAAGACAGCGGCGCCAAGCTGCTGTTCTCCTCAGCCTATCTGGCGGCGACGATGGACGAGGTTGCCGCGCTGGCCCCGCAAGTGCCGCAGCTGCGCTTTGGCAGCGATGCCGAAGCCGCTATCGGCGCGATGCCCGCCACCCCGATAGCCGATGAACGCGCCGGCACCGATATGCTCTATTCCTCGGGCACCACCGGGCGGCCCAAGGGCGTGAAGATCCCGCTGCCGCTCGATCCGGCGATTGATCAGACCAATGTCCTCGTCCAGCTGGCGATGATGGCTTACGGGATTAGCGAGGACGCAGTCTATCTCTCGCCCGCGCCGCTTTATCACGCGGCGCCGCTGCGCTGGTCGATGACCGTGCACAAGATCGGCGGCACCGTGGTGGTGATGGAACGGTTCGATCCAGAGGCCGCGCTGGCGACCATCGAGAAATACAAGATCACCGACAGCCAGTTCGTGCCGACCCATTTCGTGCGGATGCTGAAACTGCCTCCCGAAGTGCGCGCCAAATACGATGTCTGGACGCTGAAATGCGCAATCCACGCCGCCGCGCCCTGCCCGGTGCCGGTCAAGCAGGCGATGATCGATTGGTGGGGGCCGGTCTTGTACGAATACTATGCCGGGACCGAAGGCAACGGCTCAACCTTCATCACCAGCCAGGAATGGCTTAAAAAGCCGGGATCGGTGGGTAAGGCGCTCTCAGGCATCCTCCACATCTGTGACGAGGACGGCGATGAAGTGCCGCGCGGCACCGAAGGCCAGGTGTTCTTTGAACCGACCGAGGGAATGATGCCGTTCGAGTATCACAACGATCCTGGCAAGACCCAGGACGCCAAGAACAAGCACGGCTGGTCAAGCCTGGGCGATGTCGGGCTGATGGACGAAGACGGCTATCTGTTCCTGACCGACCGCAAGAGCTTCATGATCATTTCGGGCGGGGTCAACATCTACCCGCAGGAGATCGAGAACCTGCTCATCACCCACCCCAAGGTGGCCGATGCCGCCGTTATCGGCGCGCCCGATGCCGATATGGGTGAACGCGTGGTGGCGGTGGTCCAGCCGCTGAACATGGCGGACGCCGGACCAGCGCTGGCTGATGAACTGACGGCCTATCTGGCCCCGCAGCTTAGCCGGATCAAAATGCCGCGCCAGATCGATTTCCGCGCCGAACTGCCGCGCGAGCTGACCGGCAAGCTCTACAAACGGCTGCTGCGCGATGAATACAAGACTGCCTACGAACAAGGAACCTCGGCATGAACGCGCCCGTTGCTTCGCCCGCAGATGCAATCGCGGTAATCGATCCGACCAGCTATGCTGAATGGAGCACCGCGCTCGACCTGTTCGACCGGCTGCGCGAAACCACCCCGGTGGTGCGGATCGAAAGCCCGGAAGGCGAATTCGATCCGTTCTGGCTGCTGACCCGCTACGACGATGCGATGCGGGTATCGAAAGACAATGCCCACTTCCTCAACGCCCCGCGCCCCACCGTGTTCACCAACAAGCAGGGCGAAGAATTTGCCCGCCAGTTCACCCGGCTGCAGGGCGAGGAAAGCCCCAATCTGGTCAATTCGCTGGTCCAGGTCGATGCGCCCAAGCATCCCAAACTGCGGCGGCTGACGCAGGAATGGTTCATGCCCAAGAACCTGCGCAATATCGAAGCCGCGATCCGCGAACTGGCGGTCAAGACGGTCGACAGGTTTGTCGAAGCCTCGAAAGGCGGGACCGAAGTCGTCGATTTCGTGCCTTTGGTCGCCGCCCCCTATCCGCTCCACGTTGTCATGCAGATTCTGGGCGTGCCCGAGGCGGACGAACCCAGAATGCTGTTCCTGACCCAGCAGATGTTCGGCGGGCAGGATGAAGACCTCAACAAAAGCGGACTGGCCGCGCTCACCCCGGATCAGATCCTCCAGATCGTGACCGGCGCAGTGACCGATTTCGAAACCTATTTTGAAGGCCTGGCAGCAGATCGCCGTGCCAACCCAACTGACGATGTGGCAACGATTCTGGCCAACGCGCAAATTGACGGCGAACCGATCAGCGCGCGTGACCGGGCGGGCTACTACATCATCGTTGCCGCCGCTGGCCACGATACCACCAGCGCATCAACCGCCGGGGCGATGCTGGCTTTGGCGCAAGATCCTGAGCAATTCGCCCGGGTTAAAGCCGATCGCAGCCTGGTTCCCGGCATTGTCGAAGAGGCAATCCGCTGGACCAGTCCGGTCCAGCACTTCATGCGCACCGCGACCGAAGATGCGCAATTCGGCGATGTTACCATAAAGGCCGGTGACTGGCTGATGATCAACTATGTCGCCGCCAATCACGATCCTGCGCAATTCCCCGATCCGCGCCGGTTTGATGCCACGCGTGAGGCCAACCGCCATCTCGCCTTTGGCGCCGGCGCGCACCAGTGCCTGGGGCTGCACCTGGCCCGGCTGGAAATGCGGCTGTTGTTCGAAGCCCTGCTTGACCGGATCGAAGCGGCAGAGCTGGCGGGTGAGCCCAAACGCGCCAAAAGCACATTTGTTGGGGGACTGAAGACCTTGCCGCTGCGGATTCGCGCTGTGTAAACGGGGAGTTCCGGTTGATCGCGCTTGTCAGCCAGGGCCAATCTGTGGCACGATTGGTTCAGGTCGCTGAAGCAGGGATAAATCTTCGGTGTCGCACGATTATCAGATTACCATGCGGTTTTGCCCGCCACCCGAAGACCTGCGCCGGTACTTCACGACCTTCTACGTCAGCGAGATCGATCCCGGATCAGCTGGCGTGCTGCACGATAGCCTGCATCCCGAATGGGCCGGAATGCGCATTTTTTCGCCCATTGGCCCCAAATCGTGGAACGGCAAGGGCGACTTCATCGACAATGCCCGGTTCCTGACCCAGGGGCCCAGTTCCAATCCGATCCATTTTGAAATGCCCAAGACCCGGCTGTGGGGCTTTGGCCTGTTGCCGCTGGGCTGGGCCAAATTTGTCCGCTTGCCCGCCGCCGAATTCGCCAACCGGATCTGCGATGGCTTCACCCATCCTGGCTGCGAGCCGTTTCGCCCCTTGGCCGCCGCGCTGTTTGGCGAAACCGCGGACGAGCCAGCCGAACTGGAGCGCCTGATTGCCTTCTTCCGGTCGTTTCCGGCCAAAGACCCGGTTGATCAAAACCGGATTCTGGCGATCCATGCCGCGTTGGTCGATCCGCAGGTTTCGACGGTCCAGGAACTGGTCAGCCGCGTCGCCGCCAGCCAGCGCACGGTTGAGCGGATCAGCTACAAGCATTTCGGCTTTTCGCCCAAGCTGCTGCTGCGGCGCCAGCGGTTCATGCGCAGCCTGGCGCAATTCATGCTCGATCCCTCGCTCAAATGGATCGGCGCGATGGATTGCCACTATCACGATCAGGCCCAGTTCGTGCGCGATTTCCGGGAATTCATGGGGCTCAGTCCGCGCGAATATTCGTCCAGCCCGCACCCGGTGCTCGATCGCTTTATTCAGGAGCGCAACAAGGCGCTGGCCTCTGCGGTGCAAACGCTTGACCGGCCCAGCGGGCAGGGCGATCTGGCGGCCTGAGTTTTCCTTGGAATTTGGCCAAGGGCCCGGCTAAAGGCCGCAGCTTCAACCAATTGCCTAAGTGGACCTTCAAACCGTGGATTATGCAGAAACCCGTGAAGAGGCGCTGGCACGCATTGCCGGGACGCAGGATTTGGGCGCGCTGGAGACCCTGCGGGTTGAATTTCTAGGCAAGGCGGGTTCGATTTCGGGCCTGCTGAAGACTTTGGGTAGCATGTCAGCCGAAGACCGGCAGACGGTGGGCCCGCAGATCCATGCGCTGCGCGAAAGCGTCAGCGATGCCCTGACTGCGCGCAAGGCGGCGCTGGAAAGTGCGGCGATGGATGCTCAGCTGGCGCGCGAAACTTTGGACCTTTCGCTGCCCGCACCCGAAGCGGTGCGCGGCACGATCCACCCGGTCAGCCAGGTGATGGACGAGCTGGCCGAGATTTTTGCCGATCTGGGCTTTGCCGTCGCCACCGGGCCCGAGATCGAGGATGACTGGCACAATTTCACCGCACTCAACATTCCCGAAAGCCACCCGGCACGGGCGATGCACGATACGTTTTATTTCCCCGACGCGATGGCCACCGATGCCGGCAAGATGCTGCTGCGCACCCACACCAGCCCGGTGCAGATCCGCGCGATGATCGCCGATGGCGCACCGATCCGGATTATCGCCCCGGGCCGGGTCTATCGCAGCGATTCTGACGCCACTCACACTCCGATGTTCCACCAGGTTGAAGGGCTGGTGATCGACAAAGGGATCCACCTCGGCCACCTCAAGTGGACGCTTGAGACGTTCCTCAAGGCGTTCTTCGAGCGCGAGGATATCGTGCTGCGGCTGCGCCCGAGCTATTTTCCCTTCACCGAGCCTTCGGTCGAAGTCGATGTCGGCTTTGCGCTGCTAAACGGCAAGCGTGTGCTTGGCGGCAGCGGTGATGCGCCGGGGCATGGCTGGATGGAGCTGCTCGGCAGCGGCATGGTGAACCGCAAGGTGATCGCGGCCGGCGGGCTCGATCCCAATGAGTGGCAGGGCTTTGCTTTCGGCGTGGGGGTCGATCGGCTGGCCATGCTCAAATACGGGATGGACGATCTGCGCGCCTTCTTCGATGGCGATGTGCGCTGGCTCCAGCATTACGGTTTCTCGCCGCTCGATGTGCCGACACTGTCCGCTGGCGTGGGAGTGCGGCCATGAAGTTCTCGCTGCCATGGCTCAAGGACCACCTCGATACCGAGGCTTCGGTTGAGGCGATTTCCGCCAAGCTGAACGCTATCGGGCTTGAGGTTGAGGGGATTGAAAACCCGGCCGACAAACTCGCCGGGTTCAAGGTTGCCAAAGTACTGACCGCCGCGCCGCACCCCAATGCCGACAAGCTGCAGGTGCTGACCGTCGATGCCGGGACCGGTGAGCCGCTGCAAGTGGTTTGCGGCGCGCCCAATGCCCGCGCCGGGATGATCGGAGTGCTTGGACTGGCCGGGGCGATTGTGCCCGGTGGTGGGTTCGAGCTGAAGAAGTCGGCCATTCGCGGGGTCGAATCGAACGGCATGATGTGTTCGGTGCGCGAGCTTGAGCTGGGCGATGAGCACGACGGGATCATCGAGCTGCCGGGCGACGCGCCGGTGGGCGCGGACTTTGCCGCATATCGCGGCAGCGATCCGGTGTTCGATGTGGCAATCACCCCCAACCGCCCCGATTGCATGGGGGTTTACGGCATTGCCCGCGATCTCGCGGCGGCGGGGCTCGGCACATTGAAGCCGATTGCGGCGCAAGCCGTGCCGGGCAGCTTCGCTTGCCCCATGCCGATCCGCACCGACGACGCTGAAGGCTGCCCCGCGTTCTTCGGCCGCGCCATTACCGGCGTGACCAATGGCCCCAGCCCGCAGTGGCTGCAGGACCGGCTGATCAGCGCCGGGCAGCGGCCGATTTCGGCGCTGGTGGACATCACCAATTACGTGATGCTGGCCTATGGGCGCCCGGCCCACGCCTATGACCTGGCCAAGCTTTCGGGCGCGGTGTTCGCGCGCCGTGCCAAGGAAGGCGAGACCTGCTTGGCGCTCAACGGCAAGGAATACACCCTTACCTCGGATATGACGGTGATCGCGGACGACAACGGCGTCCACGATATCGCTGGGATCATGGGCGGCGAGCATTCGGGTTGCAGCGAGACCACTACCGACGTGCTGCTCGAAGTCGCCTATTTCGATCCGGTCCGGATCGGCAATACCGGCCGCGCGCTCAACCTGACCAGCGATGCGCGCCAGCGGTTCGAACGCGGGGTCGATCCGGCGTTCCTCGATACCGGGCTGGAATTGCTCACCGATCTGATCGTCAGCATCTGTGGCGGTGAACCCAGCGAGGTTGTTCGTGCGGGGAGTCCGCCGGTAACGCCCAAGCTGATCAAATACGATCCCGCGCTGGCTGAAAAGCTGGGCGGGGTGGCGATCCCTGAAGCGCAGCAGCGCGCGACGCTGTCGGCGCTGGGCTTTGCCAGCGATGCCGGCTGGACCGTTTCCGTGCCCAGTTGGCGCCCGGATGTCGATGGCGCTCCGGATATCGTCGAAGAAGTGGTTCGTATCCACGGACTCGACAATGTCGCCAGCGTGGCGCTGCCGCGCGCTGAAGGTGTCGCCCGGCCCACCGCCACGCCCGCACAGAAGCAGGAGCGCAAGCTGCGCCGTGCCGCGGCCGCACTGGGGCTCAACGAAGCGATCACCTGGTCGTTCATTTCCGACAAGGAAGCCGAACCGTTCGGAGGCGGCCCCTGGGTGCTGCAGAACCCGATCAGCGAAGACATGAAGGTAATGCGCCCATCGTTGCTGCCGGGGCTGCTTTCGGCGGTGCGGCGCAATCTGGATCGCGGTGCCAGTTCGGTGCGGCTGTTCGAGATCGGGCGGCGCTATCTGGCCGATGGCGAGCATCCCACGCTGGTGCTGGTGCTGGCCGGCGACAAGGCCCCGCGCCAGTGGCACAGCGGCAAGGCGCAAGGCTTCGATGCCTTTGACGCCAAGGCGATGTGCCTGGAACTGCTGCGCGAAGCCGGGGCGCCGGTCGACAATCTGATGGTGCTGGGCGATGCCGGCGCGGTCTATCACCCCGGCCAATCGGCCACGCTGCGGCTGGGCCCCAAGACCGTGCTGGCCAGTTTCGGCATGGTACACCCGGCCACCTTGAAGGCGTTCGATATCGATGGTCCGGTGGCGGTGGCCGGGATCCATCTTGATGCGATCCCGGTGAAGAAGGCCGCAGATTTCGCCCGCGCGTCCTATGCCCCGCCGGCGCTGCAGGCGGTGACCCGCGACTTTGCCTTTCTGGTCGATGCCGCATTGCCGGCCGGCGATCTGGTCCGCGCGGTCAAGGGCTGCGACAAGGCCAACATCACCGCGGTGCGGCTGTTTGACCGGTTCGAGATGCCTGACGGCAAGCTCTCGCTGGCAATCGAGGTGACGCTTCAGCCCGGCGAAAAAAGCTATGACGAAGCCGAACTCAAGGCGATTGCCGAACGGGTCACCGGTGCGGCGGCCAAGCTTGGCGCGGTGCTGCGCGGATGACTGTGCTTGAGCGAGCCCGGCGTGGCTGGATCATTTGCCTGGCCGGCACCCTGATCGGTGCGGCATTGATTGCACTGCGCAATCCGCAGGCGCTGTCGGGAAATGTCGGCGTGTTGCTGATCTTCGGGCTGACCTGCTGGCTGTTTTCGCTGCTGCGGCCCAAATGGGGCGCGATCGTGTTCGGCGGCATCGCGGCAGTAGTCACTGCGCTGGGCTACAATTGGATGCAAAGCTCCAATGATGGCGCGGGCATGGCCGGGGTGATGTTCGTGCTGATCGGCGTGCAAACCGCGATGGCCACGCTGGTCTCGGTGCTGGGCAACCTGGTGCTCGATCGGCTGGGCCAGCCGCGCGGGCCCGATAGCGCCTAGCTAGCCAATGGCGGATCACGCGGACCAGGGCCCGATCGGCGACGTGATAGTCCACACCAAGCTGGAAAATGGCCTGCCAATCTGCATCCGCGCGGTTCGCCCTGACGACGAGGAACGGCTACGCAGCGGGATCGAGCGGCTGTCGCAGCAATCGCGTTACATGCGGTTTTTCTCTGTGGCCCCAGCTCCGCCTGACCGCGTAATTGCCAAGCTGGTTCAGGTCGATGGCCATCACCACCTCGCCTGGGGCGCGATCCTGAGCGACGATCCTGCGCATGACGCGATCGGTGTGGTCCATGCGATCCGCACTGATCCCGGCACTCAGCGCGCCGAATTCGCCATCGGCGTGCTCGATGCCTGGCACGGGCTGGGGTTGGCGCGCATGCTCACCGCAGTCCTGCTGGTGCATTGCCGGGGCGAGGGCATTGCCACGCTCGACGCGCAAATCCTCAGCGAAAACAAGGCGGCAACCGGTTTTGTCCATTCGCTCGGGGCGGTCCGGCGCGGCACCGATACCGGCGTGGCAGAATTCACCCTCGATGTGGCGGGCGCGCTGGAAGTGCTGCGCCGCAGCGCCGAACCTGCGGGACTGGCTGCGGTATTCGCGGCCTTCTCCGCCTATATCTAAGCCGTCAGCCGCATTGCCCGCGGTGGAGCAGCTTGTGATCGGCCAGGACCAGCGCCAGCATAGCTTCGACCACCGGCACGCCGCGAATGCCGACGCAGGGATCGTGGCGGCCTTTGGTGCGGATTTCGGCGGCTTGCCCCTCGCGGTCAATCGTCTCAACTGCAGTCAGGATCGAACTGGTCGGCTTGAACGCGACCCGCACCTTGACCGGCTGCCCGGTTGAAATCCCGCCCGCGATCCCGCCAGCGTGGTTGGCGGTAAAGACCGGTCCGTCGTTGCCGGGCCGCATCGGATCGGCATTGCCTTCCCCGGTCAGGCGTGCGGCGGCAAAGCCATCGCCAATTTCGATGCCCTTGACCGCATTGATCCCCATCATCGCGGCGGCCAGATCGGCGTCGAGCTTGCCATAAAGCGGCGCGCCCCAGCCGGCCGGAACCCCGATTGCGACACATTCAACCACCGCGCCAACCGAGCTTCCGGCCAGCCGCGCTCCATCGACGATCTTTTCCCACCGCGCCGCAGCCTTGGCATCGGGGCAGAAGAACGGATTGTTGCCGATCTCTGCCGCGTCAAAATTGGCATAATCGATGGCATCGCCGCCTATTTCCGCGACATAGCCGGTGATTGCCACTTCGGGGATCACCAGCCGCGCCACTGCGCCAGCAGCCACGCGGCTGGCGGTCTCGCGGGCTGAACTGCGCCCGCCGCCGCGGTAATCGCGAAACCCGTATTTGGCATCATAGGCATAGTCGGCATGGCCCGGGCGATAGGCCTTGGCGACTTCGGAATAATCCTTGCTGCGTTGATCGACATTGTCGATCATCAGCGCGATCGGGGTGCCGGTGGTCCGCCCTTCGAAAGTGCCCGAGAGGATCCGCACCGCATCGGGCTCCTGCCGCTGGGTGGTATATTTCGATTGTCCCGGCCGCCGCGCATCAAGGAACGGCTGGATCACCGCTTCGCTGATCTCCAGCCCCGGCGGGCACCCATCCAGCACCGCGCCAATGGCCGGGCCGTGGCTTTCGCCCCAGGTGGTGAACCGCAGCAAGCGGCCAAAGGTGTTGACGGACATGAAGCGGCTTTGGCCAAATTCATCGCTTTGCGCAAGCACCACCCCCCAACCCCCTCCTCTGAAGAGGAGGGGGAGTCGGCCGCTTAGCGCTCAAAAGCCCCCTCCTCTTTAGAGGAGGGGGTTGGGGGGTGGTGCTGCGGCAAAGCCCAAGCTAGGAACCACACCATGTTCCTCGTCGTCTTCCGCAATCGCAAGCGCGCCGATATCGATGTCGCCGCCTATGGTGCAGATGCCCAGCGGATGGAGCAGCTGGCCCGCGCCCAGCCCGGCTTCCTCTCGTTCAAAAGCTACACCGCAGACGACGGGGAAGTGATTGCGCTGAGCGAATGGGCCAGTGCAGAGGCGGCGCGCGACTGGGGCAGCCAGCCCGATCATTCGCGCACCCAGGCGCGCGGACGCGCCGAATACTATCAGGACTACACGCTTTACACCGCCGAAAATCCCCGCACCCACCGCTTCGAAAGGCCTGAAGGATGAATAGCAGGAAGGCGATCAGCCTCGGCGCTGCACTGGTTCTGCTGAGCGGGTGCGGTCCTGCCGAAAACCCTTTACTGGCATGCCTGCAGCGGATCGAAGCCGCCGGGCGCGTCGCATCGCCGGACGATGACAGCTTTGGCGCTGCAGCTTATGCGAAGGAGGACCGGAAAGGCTGCAATGCTGCGCAGCTAGCCCGGCTTGACCGTGTGATTGCCTTGACCAGTGCCTTGCCCGGATTGAGTGCCGCCAACGAACAGGCGGCGGCGAGCGGCGACAAGGCGGCGCACATGGCGGCATTTCAACGCTTCAATGATGCACTGATCGAACTGAACGAGATCCAGCGAAGCCTGCAGAGCGATCTGGCCGCACTGGAGCAACCCCAGTGATCCTCTACGGCATTCCCAATTGCGATACGGTCAAGAAAGCCCGGACCTGGCTTGATACGCGGGGGCTGGCCTACGCCTTTCACGATTACAAGAAGGCGGGTGCCGATCCGGCTCGGCTGGCGGCGTGGTGTGCAGCGGCAGGCTGGGAGAAGGTGCTCAACCGCGCCGGAACCACTTTCAGGAAATTGCCCGAGGCTGACAAGGCCGGGCTGGATGCGGCCAAAGCGGTGGCGCTGATGGCCGCGCACCCAAGCTGCATCAAGCGTCCGATCGTGGAGCACGCGGGCGGATTGCTGGTCGGGTTCAAAGTGGATGAGTGGGACGCTGCGCTATGATGCAATTTGAACCAGGCTTTCTGGACAAGCTGGAATGGGTTGCGGCGGGGTTTGGCGTGCTCAACATCGCGCTGCTGATTTTCCGGATCCACTGGAACTACCTGTTCGGCCTGATCATGGTGGCGCTGTATTTCTTCATCTTCTGGGAGAAGGCGCTGTTTGCCGAGGCGGTGTTGCAGATCTTCTTCTTCGGCGCGCAGATCTGGGGCTGGTGGCTGTGGCTGAAGGTCGGTGACACTACCAATCAGGTTGAAGTCCGCTGGCTGGATTGGCGCAGCCGGATCGTCTGGCTCACCGCGCTCAGCGCCGTCGCCCTCAATCTCAGCGCGGTGATGGCGCGGTACACCACGGCATCGGCGCCGTTCGTCGATACCCCGATCGCGGTGTTCAGCGTGGGCGCGCAAGTGCTGCTGGGCTATCGCCGGATCGAGAACTGGATTCTGTGGATCGTGATCGATCTGGTCTCCATTGCGCTTTATATCTACCGCGATCTTGAACCGACCGCCGGGCTTTATGGCGGATTTCTGGTCCTGTCGCTGCTGGGCCTGCAGCAGTGGATCTCTGCCGCGAAGGATCAGGCTGCAAAGGAACAGACTGCGGCATGATCACCGTGTGTTTTCACGGCGCGGAAAGCACCGGCAAATCGGTGCTGGCAGACCGGCTGGCACGCGATCTGGGCGCGGTCTGGGTGCCCGAATATGGCCGCACCTATTGCGAGGAACGCGGCACCGACTTGGACATGGCCGATCTGCTGGCGATTGCCGAGGGTCAGGCCATGGCGGTGCAGGCAGCCATGGCCAGCAAGCCCCATTTGCTGATCCTCGATACCGACCAGCTGATGACTGCAGCCTGGGCCGAGATGCTGTTCGGCGAAGTCCCCGCTGCGCTGATGGCCTATCCCAAGGCCGATCTGTACCTGCTGTTTGCCGCCGATGTGCCGTGGATTGACGATGGCACGCGGTTCTTTGGCAAGGCCCCGCTGCGCAGCCGCTTTGCCGCGCTGGCCGAGGCGATGCTGGTGCGCGCTCAGGTGCCGTTTCGGCGGATCACCGGGTCCTGGGCGCAGCGCGAAGACCAGGCCCGCAGCGTGATTGCCGCGCTTATGGAGCAATCCGGGGCTTGACCTGACCGGCAATTTGCAGTGCCCTACACGCGTGAATGGGGGCAGCGACCATGGATTTCTTCAAGGCACTGATACCGGGCGTTATTCTGACCTTTGTGGTCTGCGCGCTGATGGGCGCAGGCGGATCGAAAGGGGCCTGGCTCAATATCGAACACTACTACATTCAGGGCCACAGCCTGTACTGGTCGTGGATCATGTTCGCGATCGGCACCGGCCTGTCGTGGGTGCTGATCGCGATTACGCCGAAGTAGCAGTGACAATATAGTTCAAGGCCAGATCATCGGACAGATGCAGGCCTTTGACCGGTGACCAGGCGATCCCGCGCGGGCTGCCCATGATTAGTTCGGCTTCGCTGAGCAGCTGCTGCAGCTCTTCCGGCGTGATGAAATCGTCCCAATGATGCGTCCCGCGCGGCACCATGCCGATCCGTTCCGCCCCTTCGACCAACAGCAGGCGCGAACGGGCGGTGCGATTGGGAGTGGACAGCACCATCAACCCGTCCGGAGCCAGCGCCGCTTTCAATGCAGCCACAAACGCCGCCTTGTCAGCCACATGTTCGATCACTTCCATCGAAGTGACCAGATCGAACTGGCCCAGCCTCAATTCAGCCAGATCACCGCAGCGATAGTCGATTGCCAGGCCGCCCCCGCGCGCATGGTCGCTGGCCACGGCCACGTTTTCTGCCGCCGCATCGACCCCGGTAACGCTTGCTCCCAGCCGCGCCAGCGGTTCGCAGAGCAACCCGGCCCCGCACCCGACATCGAGCGCGCGCTTGCCGGCCAGCGGACGGACTCCGCGCGAATCGCCGGGCCAATGCGCATCGATGGCTGCACGGATAAACCCCAGCCGCACCGGATTAAGCCGGTGGAGCATCGCCGATGAACCCTTGGGATCCCACCAATCGGCCGCCAGACGCCCGAAATGTGCCGCTTCCACAGCGCGAATAGTTGCATTAGCCATGCACCCTTCCTAACAGGGCCGCCGCGCTTAGGCGAGGGTTCGCTAGGCAAGATGGAGCTTTCGCCGTGGGGCGTATCGTGATGAAATTCGGCGGCACCTCGATGGCCGGGTCCGATCGGATCCGCCGGGTCGCCAATATCGTGCGGCGCCAGCAGGCTGCCGGGCACGAGGTTGCGGTGGTGGTGTCCGCCATGGCCGGGGAAACCGATCGGCTGGTGAACTTCTGCCGCGAGGCCAATCCGCTGTACGATCCGGCCGAATACGATGTCGTGGTCGCCAGCGGTGAACAGGTAACTTCGGGCCTGTTGGCGATGACATTGCAGGCGCTGGGCTGCCCGGCGCGCTCGTGGCTGGGCTGGCAAATGCCGATCAAAACCGACGATGCCCATGCCAAGGCGCGGATCGAGGAGATCGACAGCGCTGCACTGCTGGCCAGCATGGCGGCAGGCGAAGTGGCAGTGATCCCGGGCTTTCAGGGCCTTTCGCCGCAAAACCGGATCACCACGCTCGGCCGCGGCGGATCAGATACTTCGGCGGTGGCCGTGGCCGCAGCGATCGGCGCAGACCGCTGCGATATCTACACCGACGTTGACGGGGTCTACACCACCGATCCCCGGATCGTGGCCAAGGCGCGCAAGCTGAAGTACGTCACTTACGAAGAAATGCTCGAACTGGCCTCGGTCGGCTCGAAAGTGCTGCAGACCCGCTCGGTCAGCCTGGCGATGAAAGAAGGGGTGCGCGTGCAGGTGCTCTCCAGCTTCATCGACGAGGACAGCCCGCTGGCCGATGAAATCCCCGGCACCATGATCGTCAGCGACGACGAATTGGCCAAAATTCAAGAGGACCTGGATATGGAACGCCAGCTGATCACCGGCATTGCCGCCGACAAGAACGAAGCCAAGGTAATCCTGACCCGCGTGCCCGACCGGCCCGGCGCGGTGGCCACCATCTTTGGCCCGCTTGCCAATGCCAACATCAATGTCGACATGATTATCCAGAACGTCGGCCGCGACAAGGGTGAGACCGACGTGACCTTCACCGTCCCCGCCGCCGATCTGCTGCGCGCGCAGACCCTGCTCGAAGCGCAGAAGGAAGCGATCGGCTACAACCGGATCATCACCGATAGCAAGGTCGCCAAGATCAGCGTCGTCGGCGTCGGCATGAAAAGCCACGCCGGCGTCGCCGCCACCATGTTCCGCGCGCTGGCCGATCGCGGCATCAACATCCAGGCGATTTCGACCTCCGAAATCAAGGTTTCGGTGCTGATCGACGAGGATGAAACCGAACTGGCGGTGCGCGTGCTGCACACCGCCTATGGCATGGACGCGACGGACGAAGCGGCCTGACGGGGGCCGCTCAGCCAAACAGCCAGGTGCCCATCAGCCGGTCCGGCATGAAGGCAAAGATCCCCGGGATCATCAGTGCGCCGAGGTAAAACCGCACCAGTGCCCGCTTGTGCGCGGCAATATCACCGCGCCGGGCAGTGGCGATGGTTTGCCATGCGCCGTTGAGCGCCAGCGGCACGAACAGGTGGATCGGGCTGAAGCTGCCGGGGATGATCTGCCGGATGAACAGCGCCGACAGCGCGGTGATCACCATCAGCGCAACCCAGACCTTGCCCAGCTGCTTGTGCCGGGGCGTGCCCTTGCGCGTCAGCAGCAGCCAGGCCCCCAGCGGCACAGCGGGCACCACGGCGGTGATATGGAGCAATAGCGCAAGCTCTTGCGCGCCGGGGTGGGCCGGAGCCCAGCCGCCAATCGCACGGGTGATGGCCACGGTGCAGGCCACCGAGAAGCCCGCACCGACCACACCAATCACGGCGCGCTGGACAGGCGAAATATCGAAGGACTGGCGAGCGGCGGGCTTGGCAGCGGGGGCGAGAGTGAGGGTGGTGGCAGTCATGGCGGCTCTTTCGTTGCGTGGTTCTTGCCCCGGTCCTGCCAGCGCCCCCCTGGCGCGCAACCGGAACTGCGTGACTGGTCCCGGCGCTGCGTGAACCGTGCGAAAAACTGTGCATTTGCCGCTTTACGAAGCGCGAACTGGCACTAGGTTTGGCCCCAATGACCACGCCGCAACCCCGCGCCGCGCTGCGCAAGATGGTGATCGATCTGTCGATCATGACCGGGCTTGGGGTGCTGCTGGCGCTGGTCGGGCCGTTCGGCACCTTCAATCTGCCGTTTGCACTGCGACTGGTCTATTGGGTGGTGCTGGGGCTAGGCGGCTATGCCTGCTACCGGCCGATCGCGAGTGCGGCGATCCGCCTGGGACAGGCGCTGGACCTGCCTGAGGCGGCGGCGTGGGTGGCCGCCTGCCTGATCGCCACCGTGCCGATGACCCTGATCGTGTGGACAGTGGGAGGCTTGTCCCGGCCCTTTGCCCTGCCCTCACTCGATACGGCGATCACCCAGTACGGCTATGTCCTGGTGATCGGCGGGATGGTGACCGGGGTGTTCTATCTGTTCGAACGCCGCGCCCCCACCACCGCCGCGCCGATCATCGCTGCGGCCGGTGCTGACGCGGGCGATGCACCTGAACCGCAGCCCCGGTTTCTGGAACGGATCCCGCACCGCCTGGGCCCCGATCTGATCGCGCTGCAGATGGAAGATCACTACCTGCGCATCCACACCCGACTGGGCAGCGATCTGATCCTGATGCGGATGCGCGATGCGGTGGCTGAACTGGACGGGATCGATGGCGCGCAGGTGCACCGCAGCTGGTGGGTTGCCCGCAGCGCTGTCACCCGCACCGAACGCGATGGGCGCAGCATCAAGCTGATGCTGGATGGCGGGCTTGAAGTGCCGGTTTCGCGCGACGCGGCCGCTGATCTGAAAGCCGCGGGCTGGCTCTAACCGCTAACGGCCGCGCCGGAGGCTATAATCGATCCGGATGCGGACCCATTCGCCAACCTTGTAGACGCCGCCAATTTGCGGTGGCCGGACCTGAAATTGCCACGATGCAGCCAGCACTGCGCGGGCCATGTTCGAACCGTTCGGATATTCATCCAGCGCCACGCAGTCTTCCACGCGCCAGTCGGGCGCGGTGCGGCAGGCGATCAGCGCCCAGCCGGGTCCATCGGCGGTTGACAGATAACCGGCCAGCTCATCGGGATAGGGCTCACGATACCACGCCGCAGCATACATCGGCTGGCCGTTGGGCGCAGTGCCTACCCGTTTGCTGTCACCGGCACTTGCACCGCTGCCGGGTGGGCCGAACATCTTCTTGGCTGGGCCAGCCGGGCCCGATTGACGCGGCAATTTGGAAATATCGAGCCCACCCGCCAGCTCCATAAACGGCCGGGGGGCAGTGCTGGGCGTAACCACCGGATGAGGAACAACGGCAGCGGAACTGGGCGCTTCCGCTGGAGCGCGCGCCGCCTGCTGCGGCGTGGCCCGTGATGCAGCGGCTGCGGCTACAGGTTTCGCAGTTGGCCGGTCCACCTTGTCGGGCTCGAACGAGACACTGACCAGACTGCCTCCTGCAGGATGGCGTTGCTCGCTGGTCATCTGGCCAAGTGAGAGGATGGCCAGGATCAGCACGGCCTCGATTGCCAACGACAGGATAAGCGCGATGGCGCGCTCACCCAGCCGCCCGCGCAGGCGGTCACCCCATGTCGGGTTCAATCTGGCGGCAGGTTCGGTCATTTCGATCCAAGCAGGAAGAGGCCGCGCCATGGCCCTCACGGCCTGCGAGGACAAGCCGAAACCGTCAGGCGGCCATCGCCGTACGCCCATCGTAAGCGATCTGCGCGGCCTTGATCTGCTCCATGTTCGCCTCAGCCCAGTGCAGCAGCGGGCCGACTTTGGCGTTGAGGCATTCGCCAAGGCCAGTCAGCGCATATTCCACGGTCACCGGCACGGTCGGGAACACTTCGCGGGTGATCAGCCCGTCGCGTTCCAGCCGTTTGAGCACCTGGCTCAGCACCTTTTGCGACAGGCCGTGGATTTCGCGGCGCAGTGCGTTGAACCGCACCGGGCTCTGGCCCAGCCGCCCCAGCACCAGCAGCGCCCACTTGTCACCCACGTGATCGAGCACCATGCGCGCTGGGCAGCCTGAATCGTAAACGTCATAACCCATCATTTGGTCCTTTCGGGCGGTTACCGCACGGGAACCACGTTCCCGGCAAGTGCCCTCTTTTCAGCTATCATATAGCGCCTATGTAGCGATTCGTCATCAAGTTACTTTTGGAAACCAACAAACGGAAAGAGACTATCATGAGCCAGACTGTCGTTATCTACCATTCGGGTTACGGTCACACCGAAGTTGTCGCCCGCCAAGTCGCCGAGGGCGCGGGCGCTGCCTTGATCGCGATCAGCCCCGAAGGCGATATCACCGAGGCCGACTGGGCCGCGCTGGGTGCCGCCGATGCGATCATTTTCGGCGCGCCAACCTATATGGGCAGCGCCAGCTGGCAGTTCAAGAAATTCTCCGACGCCACTTCGAAAGTGTGGTTCACCCGCGGCTGGGAAGACAAAGTGTTCGGCGGCTTCACCAATTCGGCCAGCCCATCGGGGGACAAGCAGGTGACCTTGATCCAGATGCAGACCCTGGCCAGCCAGCACGGCGGAATCTGGGTCAGCCTGGGCCTGGCCCCCAGCAACGCCAAGGCTTCGGGCCCCGCCGATCTCAACAATCTGGGCGGATCGGTGGGCTTGCTGGTGCGCTCGCCGTCCGATGCCAGCGTCGATGAAGTGCACAGCGGCGATCTCGCCTCAGCCCGCCACTACGGCGCGCGGGTGGCGGGAATCGCGGCCAAGCTCAAGGGCTGACCCGACTGCCCCCTCCCCAGGGCCGGTCCTTGAATGCGGAAACCCCGCCGCGGCTATTTGCCACGGCGGGGTTTCTTGCTCCTGCGACCCGGAGGACTGCAATCAGGCGCCCTGAATGCCCTTACCCAGATCGAAGCGATCGGCGTTCATCACCTTGGTCCAGGCCTTGACGAAATCGCGCACGAACTTTTCTTCGTTGCCGCTCTCGGCATAGACTTCGGCCACGGCGCGCAGTTCGCTGTTTGAACCGAATACCAGATCGGCGCGGGTGGCGTGCCAGGTTTCGCCGCCGGCAGTGCGATCGGTGGCGACGAATTCTTCTTCGTCGCTGCCGTCCACGGCCTTCCAGACATTGGTCATGCCCAGCAGATTGACGAAGAAGTCATTGGTCAGCTGACCCGAACGCTGGGTAAAGCTGCCATGGCCGCGCCCGCCGTGATTGGTGCCCAGCACACGCAGGCCGCCGATCAGCACGGTCATTTCCGGCACGCTCAGGCCCAGCAATGCTGCCCGGTCAAGCATCAGCTCTTCGGTCTTCACGCTGAGCTTCTTGGGCAGATAGTTGCGGAACGCATCGGCCTGCGGTTCAAGCACGCCAAAGCTTTCCGCATCGGTCTGCTCGGCCGAAGCATCGCCGCGGCCGCCGGTGAACGGCACCTTCACGGCAAAGCCAGCGTCGGCAATCGCCTTTTCAAGCCCGACCACGCCGCCCAGCACGATCACGTCGGCCATCGACAAGGCACCGCGCAAGCCATCAAGCGTGGCGAGCACCTTGGCCAGTTCGGCCGGTTCGTTAACGTCCCAGTCCTTTTGCGGGGCAAGGCGGATCCGCGCACCGTTGGCACCGCCGCGGTGATCCGATTTGCGATAGGTGCTGGCCGATGCCCAGGCGGTCTTGATCAGCTGGCTGACGGTCAGCCCGCTGGCCGCGATGCGGGCCTTGGCGCTATCGATGTCCGAACCGACCGGCATGGTCCCGGCGGGTACCGGATCCTGCCAGATCAGGTCTTCAGCCGGAACTTCCGGGCCGAGGTAACGCACTTTGGGGCCCATATCGCGGTGGCACAGCTTGAACCAGGCGCGCGCGAAAGCATCTTTGAAGGCTTCGTGATCGGTACGGAACTTTTCCGATACCGCGCGGAATTCCGGATCCATCTTGAGTGCCATATCAGCGGTGGTCATCATGGTCGGGACCTTGATGCTGGGATCCCAGGCCGCCGGAGCCATATCTTCAGGCTTTTGATTGATCGGCTGCCACTGCTGCGCACCGGCGGGCGAATGGACCAGCTCGTAATCGTAATCGAGCAGCAGGCGGAAATAGTTTTCCGACCAGGTGGTGGGGGTGTTGACCCACGACCCTTCGATCCCGCTGGTCACGGTATGCTCACCGATCCCGCCGTGATCCTGATTGCTGACCCAGCCAAAACCCATCGCGGCCAGATCGCCGCCAGCTGGTGCCGCGCCAAGCGTGCTGGCATCGCCATTGCCGTGGGCCTTGCCAAAGGTGTGGCCGCCTGCGGTAAGCGCGACGGTTTCTTCAGGGTTCATCGCCATGCGTTCAAACGTGGCTTTCATATCCCGCGCCGAAAGCAGCGGATCGGCCAGGCCGCCGGGACCTTCGGGATTGACGTAGATCAGCCCCATCTGGATCGCGGCGAGCGGGCCGTCGAGCGCTTCCATGCCCTTGTCGGGATCGATCCGGGTCTGCACCCCTTCGTTGACCCACTTGTCTTCGCTGCCCCAGTAGATGTCCTTCTCGGGCTCGAACACGTCGGCGCGGCCGCCGCCAAAGCCGAACACCGGGCCGCCCATCGATTCGATAGCGACATTGCCGGCCAGGATGAACAGATCGGCCCAGCTGATGTTCTTGCCGTACTTCTGCTTGACCGGCCACAGCAGGCGCCGCGCCTTGTCGAGATTGCCGTTATCGGGCCAGGAATTGAGCGGGGCGAAACGCTGCTGTCCGCTGTTGGCGCCGCCGCGGCCATCGCCAGTGCGATAAGTGCCGGCTGCGTGCCAAGCCATGCGAATGAAAAACGGACCGTAATTGCCATAATCGGCCGGCCACCACGGCTGGCTGTCGGTCATCAAGGCGGTGAGATCGGCCTTGAGCGCGGTGTAATCCAGCGCGTTGAAAGCTTCGGCATAGTCAAAATCGTCGCCCATCGGGTTGGCCGCGCCATTAGGGGCCAGCACATCGACAGCCAGCGCATCGGGCCACCAATCGCGGTTCTGGCGGCCGAGCAGGCCGCGCACGCCGCCGTCACCGTGGACCGGGCAGCCGCCGCCTGAAATAGAACCGGTCTTCGCATCCATGGTTTCTCTCCTCGGGTAAATGAAATGGGTCGGGCTCGGGACTCGCCCGAACGCTGGCACAACCTTGGTCGACAATCTTCATCGGGAAAAACGATCAATTCTGGATAGAGTTGTGGCATTTTACGATTAGTCGCCAAGGCTGGCGCGGCCGCGCTGCATTCCCTATAGCCCGCCGGACCTTACGACACGCCGGGGGATACACGTGTACGACAAGACCCATGCCCTGATGCAACGCGGCATCCAATTCCTTGGCAGCGAACACGCGGTGCTGTGCGGCGCGATGAGCTGGGTATCCGAACGCAATCTGGTTTCCGCGATCAGCAATGCCGGCGGATTTGGCGTGATCGCCTGCGGGGCGATGACCCCTGAACTGCTCGATGCGGAAATTACCGCGACCAAAGCGCTGACCACCAAGCCGTTCGGCGTCAACCTGATCACCATGCACCCGCTGCTGACCGATCTGATCGAAGTCTGCGCGCGCCACCGGATCAGCCACGTGGTCCTGGCCGGCGGCATCCCGCCGCGCGGCAGTGTTGAGGCGATCAAGGCGTTCGGCGGCAAGGCGCTGGTCTTTGCTCCCACTCTGGCGCTGGCCAAGCGGCTGCTGCGCGGCGGCGCCGATGCGCTGGTGATCGAAGGCAGCGAAGCGGGCGGACATATCGGCCCGGTGGCGACCAGCGTGCTGGCGCAGGAATTCCTCCCCGAACTGGCCGAAGATCATGTAGTGTTTGTGGCCGGCGGGATCGGCCGCGGCGATATGATTGCGGCTTACCTCGAAATGGGCGCAAGCGGCGTCCAGCTGGGCACGCGCTTTGCCTGCGCCACGGAATCAATTGCCCACCCCGATTTCAAAAAGGCGTTCTTCCGCGCCAATGCCCGCGATGCGGAAAGTTCGGTGCAGGTCGATCCGCGGCTGCCGGTGATCCCGGTCCGCGCGCTCAAGAACAAGGGTACCGAGGAATTTACCGCCAAGCAGCGTGAAGTGGCCGCGCAGCTTGATGCCGGGCAGGTTGATATGGCCGAGGCGCAGCTAGAGATCGAAAAGTTCTGGGCCGGGGCGCTGCGCCGCGCGGTGATCGACGGCGATGTCGAAAGCGGCTCGCTGATGGCCGGGCAATCGGTCGGGATGGTCACGCAGGAACAGCCGGTGGCCGAAATCATGGCGCAGCTGATGGCCGAAAGCGAAGCTGCGCTGGCGCGCTGACCATTCGCCCTGCCCCAGTTCTCAGTGTTGACCTGTCTCCGTGCAAAGGTTCCCAACCTTGGTTACCGTTCGTCGCGACTCGTGACCGGTTTACCGCACGAAACCCGCTATTTTGTAAGCTTACCGTCAGAAAAGTGCTCGCCTGTAAAAGAATTTGTTTGTCTCAAAATCGGACAGTGAACCGTATTCTTCACTGAAAAAGATTGTAAAACTCTGAAATAATTTGATTTTCTAGATGAGGCCAAGCTTTATCCGGCAGATTTGGATTTAGAGTTAATTCCCTTGTCGCCCCCCTCCCCCCGTCATATTCTTTTCGACAGTGAAGTCCTCCGTTCTGGTCGCAACACAGAAGAGGTCCGGCATTCCATTTCCAATCAATGTTTTTGGTGCGTGATTCCGCGCATAGGGGGTTTTTATGTATAGCTCAGCACTCAAACCGTTTGTCATCAATGGCACCGACATCAGCTTCCTGCGCGAACAGGTTCGCTTTCGCCCGCTGTTTGATGCAAACCACAACGCCATCATCAACTGGGACGGCGCCACCGCCATCTACAATGGTTATGGCGTACTGTTATACACTCCCCCAGTCGGCCAAACCGCCGGCTCGGTTGGCGCGCTAGCCGCAATTGATACCTGGGGCACTTCTTACCAGACCGTCGTCGATCTGTCCGGCATTCGCGATCCCTCGGGCGCGAACAACAACCTGGCCGGTGTGTTGTGGCAGTACGGCAATACCGACTCACTGTTCCACCGCCTCGCGGCACCCGATTACAGCAACTATGCCGTTGCGCCTGACGGCAAGGTTAACGGTGGAGCAGCCGGGGAGCTGACCTCGAGCGATTACGCCGTCACCGCTGGCGGGACCAGCTCCGCACATGATGGCACGGCGATCACGATCAACAACATCACCGACGGTTCTGCCCGCACGATCAGCTTGCTGACGACAACGGCAGGCGTGGTGTATGATAGCTGGGCCAACCACCCCAGCGATCCCGACTTTACCAACCACGCCCCGAATGAAATCTATTACAATGCCAGTGGCGTCGCTACCGTTCTCAACTGGGGCAATCTTGCGACTGCCGAAGAAGATCCTGCCAACGGCCTGGGCCAAGTTGACACGCAGGCGCGGTTCACCGGCTCGGCTGGCGAAGGCGATCACTTCATCGGCGGGCTCAACCCGGGCGTCTCGCCCTCGAACGGCTTCTTCGTGCTGTTCGGCCAGTTCTTCGATCACGGCCTCGATTTCATCGGTAAAGGTGAACAGGGCAAAACGATCAAGATCACGCTCGATGCCAATGATCCGCTTTATGGCATGATCGGCCCCGATGGTCAGCCGACCCACTCTATCACCATCAACCGCGCCAACGTTCAGACGCTGGATGCCAATGGCGATGCCCAATACACCGATCACACCTCACCGTTCATTGATCAAAGCCAGACCTACGGCTCGCACGAACAGCTGACCACCTTGCTGCGTGAATGGGTCCAGGATCCGGTTGACGGCCATTACAAGGCCGGCATGTCGATGTTCGATGGCCACACCCTTCAGACCGAGTGGAAGAATGCTGCTGGCGTCATGGTCAACGATACGCTGCCCACGCTTAATGAACTGCGCGCGCATGTTGCTTCGACGGGCCGCGAAGCTCTAACCTGGGAAGACGTGCTCGATCTGCGCAACCGCGATGCCAGTGGCCATGTGACTGCCGGCAACAGCGGTTCGGCGCTGATCCTCGACAGCAACCCGCGCTTCGACGAACAGCACCTGCACGGCTACCACGACTACAACAACAATGGCCTCTCCGATGGCACCGAAGCCTCGGCCACGGCAGGGCAGGTTGCCGCGGTGGATGCCGCGATCAGCTACCTTGGGACCCAGGTTCGTTCGGGCGACACCTTTGGCATGGTTGGCGGAATGCTGACCCTAACCCTGGGCACCGACCTTGCGGCTGGCCCCAGCACGATCCCGGCCGGCACCTATACCGGTGCCAGCGCACTGATGATGTGGGTTAACTTCAGCGACTTCTCGATCATGGCGCCGCCGTCTGGCAACATCATTCCGCAGCCTGGAACCAACCTTCACGATGCCGTCAGCGAAATCCTGATGGCTTCGGTTGGCGATCACTACATCGCCGGCGATGGCCGTGTGAACGAAAACTTCGGGCTCACCTCGATCCACCACGTGTTCCATGAAGAGCACAACTTCCAGGTGCAGAACTTCATCGGCGCGCTGCACCGCGATGCAATTTCGTCGGGCGATCAGACCAATCTGCACAACTTCCAGATCGATACCGGCACCACCAACGCGTCCGGCGATTATATAACCGGCAGCGGTGCAGTGGCTTGGGATCTGGACAAGATGTTCCAGGCGACCAAGGTGATTGTCGAAATGGAATACCAGCACGCTGCGGTAGATCAGTATGCCCGCAACGTCACGCCGAACATCCAGGAATTTGTGGGCTATTCGCCTGATAAGGATCCCTCGATCACGCTGGAATATGCCCAATCGGCATTCCGTTTTGGCCACTCGACGCTGCGCGAAACGATCGACACGATTGATCCCGCTCACGGGCTGACCGGCAAGATCATGGGCTATGCGCTGCGCGCGGCCTTCCTCAACCCTGACCAGTACGCCCAAACTGGCGCTGCTGCGACGATCCTGGGGATGACGCACCAGCAGATGAACGAGGTTGACGAATTCGTCACCCCGGCGCTCAACCAGGGCCTGCTGGGCCAGCCGCTCGATCTGGCGGCGATCAATATCGCACGTGGCCGTGATCTTGGCATCCCGACGCTGAACGATCTGCGCGATGCCCTGGGCCTCGCCAAATATTCCAGCTGGAATGATTTCGGGAACAACATGCAGCACCCATCTTCGCTGGTGAACTTCATCGCTGCCTACAGCTTCAACGGCGATGCCGCTGCGATGGCCAAGGCGCAAGCGATAATGGGTCTTGCCGATGGCAGCATCACCGACGGCGATATTGCAGCGATGGGCTTTACTTCGGCCGAAGCGATTGCCTTCCTCGAAAACGACGCGACCCTGGGCGATTCCACCAATGCCACCGATCTCGAACTGGCTGGCAGCATGGGCGCCTTCGGTCAGATTGACAGCTGGCTGGGCGGCCTTGCCGAAATTCATCAGCCCGGCGGTTTGCTGGGCGAGACCTTCGATCTTATCTTCGTCACACAGATCGAATCGCTGATGGATGGTGACCGGTTCTATTACCTCTACCGTCTGGCCGGGCAGCAGTTTGCCGAAGAAGTTGGCAACGGCCAGCTCAAGGACATTGTTGAGCGCAATACCGGCCTGACCCACCTCAACGGCAACATCTTCGGCTATGCTGACAAATACTATGATTTCGGCGCGAACCGGGAAGTTTCGAACGGCGCGGCTGAAACCAACACCACCAGCAACAACCACAAATATGGCAACTTGGTCGATCAAAACGGCGTCGCTGTTACCACCGGCGCTGAAGCCAGCAAGCTGGGCGCAGTGGCCGGGATCGGCGCGCTGACCCGCAACAATGCGGATGTGATCGTCGGCACGAACACCGCGACGGGGGTCAACAACTTATCAAACCTTAATCAGAACGACGGCGCAGGTGTTGGTATCTATACCAATTCCGGCCGCAGCACGGCGCTGGATGGTTCAATCATCAAACTCGGCGGCGTGGCTTATGTCCGCGATACCCGCATGGAAGATCTTGGGGCCGATACCGGCGCAGCCAATCTCAATGGCGGCGTGAACCTCGACGGCACCCCCAATTCGGGTGCCGAATCGAGCGAAGTGATTGTCGGCACCCAGTGGGGCGACATGATCTACGCCCAGGGCGGTGATGACACTGTCTATGGTGATGGCGGCAACGACATCATCTATGGCGGTTACGGGATCGACCGGCTTTATGGCGGCGACGGCAACGACACGATCTATGGCGGGGACAACCCCGATCTGATTGATGGCGGCGCAGGCGACGACTTCATCTACGCCGAAAGCTCGGGCTCTGATATCAACGGCGCCGATCAAGCAATCGGCGGTTCGGGCAACGATTTCATCTCGGGCGGGACCGGCATCGACAAGCTTTCGGGAGGCACCGGGGACGATCACATCAAGGGTGATGGTGATACCGATCCGTTCACCCATGGGTCTGACGGCAACGACTGGGTCGAAGGCAATTCGGGCGGCGACATCCTCTATGGCGACAACGGTGATGACGTGCTCGACGGCGGGGCTGATCAGGATCAGCTGTTCGGCGGCCTGGGTGATGACATCCTGCGGCCTGGCGATGCCACTGGCGCGCTTACCATCGGCAGCGACGAAGTGCTGGGCAATGACGGGGTGAGCGAAGAACTGGATGCCAATGGCAAGGTCATCGGCTTCGACATCATCGATTTCTCGGACAACACGGTTCGTCCGAACGGGGTGTTCTTCGATCTCAGCAACCAGGGCAATCCGGCGGTCGCAATCAACGGGATCCCGGTTCAGGTTCCCACCTTCCAGATCGAAGGTGTGATCGGTTCGGCCGGTAATGATACCTTGATCGGTGGTAGTGACCACGTCGATGCAGCCGGCAACGATGTTGCTGATGATGACTGGATCATCGGCGGCAACGGCAACGATACGTTGCAAGGCGGGCTGGGCAACGATGTGATCATCGGCGGCTCGTTGCGGCTGGACTCGCTGATCGGCAAGTACAATTCGACTTACGATCACAACAACAACAACACCGGTGCGACCGAGGCCGATCAATTGCAGGATGCCCGCTATCAGGGTGCCTCGCATCGCGTTGCCTGGGACTCCACGATCGACAACAGCGGCATCATCGACAAAGTCAACGGCCAGTTCAGCCTGACCGGGACCGATGCCTACGCCAAGCACTTCACCGAACTGCTGCGTTCTGACCAGTTCAAGAACACTGTGCTGGGCAATGCAGGCTCCGAAACCGCCACTGGCACCGGTGGCGGCAACGATACTCTGGTGCTGACCGGCAATATCGGTGAATACAGCTTCCAGGCGATCCACGCCAATGCCGATGGTTCGGGTGCCGTGATTGGTATCCGCGTCACCGACCACGGTTTCGTCGATCCTCTCGACGCCAACAACAACCGGGCAGCAGAAGGTTCGGACGTCGTGCTTGGGGTTACCAACTTCAAGTTCGCCAATGGCACCACCTTTACCCAAACGCAGTTGCTACCGCCTGAAGTGACGGTTAACGACGTTGCGGTGACCGAAGGTAACAGTGGTTCGCAGAACGCGCAGTTCACGATCAGCCTGGCGCACGCCTATTTCGCTGACGTGACCGTGACCTATAGCACCAGCAACGGAACCGCGGTTGCGCCGGGCGATTATACCGCCCTGCCCACCACCACGGTAACGATCCCTGCCGGTTCGACTTCGGCTGTGGTCAATGTCGCAGTCAATGGCGACACGCAGTACGAGGCGAATGAGACGTTCAACCTCAACCTGACCGCTGCAACCAATGCTGTGATCAGTGACAACCTAGGCGTTGGCACCATCACCAACAACGATCCCGTGCCAACACTGTCGATCGCTGATGCCAGCATCATCGAAGGCAATTCGGGAACCAAGCTGATAACCTTCACGGTCACCCAGTCTGAGGTTTCAGGTCTGGACACCACGGTCAACTGGGGCTGGGCAGACAATAGCGCCTGGGCGGGCCTGGACTTTGTCGGTTCCTGGGGCACGGTGACCATCCCGGCCGGATCGACCACTGCCACGCTTTCCTTGGAAATCATCGGCGATACTTTGCCGGAACTGAATGAAACCTTCACGATCACGCTTTCGTCACCGACGAACGCGACAATTGCAACGGGGTCGGCAACGGGCACGATCATCGATGACGACTTGAACCTGCGGATGAATGCGCAAGCACCCAGCAACACGGTACTGCCGGGGGTTGGCCAATTCGCGACGATGTCAGCCGCGCCTGGCGCAACCTTCGCCTACCAGCTGGTAGGATCAACCGCGCCGAGCGGCAGTTTCTCGGTAAGCACTGGTGGGGCGGTAAGCCGGACCGGAGCAGCCATGCAGAACGGTGAAACCTACACACTCGATGTTCTGGCGACCGAAACCAGCACCAGTGCCACCGGCACCGAGACAATCACGATCAAAACCGGCACGGCGGCAGGCGATACTCTGATTGCAGCGACGGGGGACACGATCATGTACGGTGGGCTTGGCGCCGACACCTTGGTCAGTGGAGCCGGTGATGACAGCCTGTTCGGGATGAACGGTGCCGACACCGCGTCATACGCCACAGCTGGTGCCGGGGTTACCGTTTCGCTCAACACCACCGCGGCCCAGAACACCGGCGGCGCCGGCACCGACACGCTCGCTGGGATGGAAAACCTGATCGGCTCGGGGTTCAACGATACTCTGTCGGGCGACAGCATTGCCAACACGATCAACGGCGGGGCCGGCAACGATACGCTGAACGGTAATGGCGGCAACGACACCCTGATCGGCGGTGGCGGCGATGACACCTTTAACGGCGGTGGTGGCACCGGTGACGTTGTCCTCTACACCGGAAGCGCAGGTGACTTTGCAATCTCGGCGCTCGACGTCAACACTCTGAAGATGCAGGATTACGGGTCAGGCGCACAAGGTACTGATACCTCCGCATATGCCGAAATCCTGCAGTTCGGTGCAACCCAGTACACCATCGGAATTGACGGTGCAGTAGGAGGTAACACAATTGGTAACGCAGCTTCTACAACCGGACAGGCGCTGTTCGGACGCGGCGGTACCGATACGCTCAATGGCGGCACGGTTAGCGACATCATCAACGGTGGTACCGGCAACGACGTGATCAACGCTGGCGGAGGGGACGACTACATAATGCAGTTCGTATCCGATGGCGGCCGCGATGTGGTTAGCGGTGGGCTAGGAAATGACACGTTCACCTTGGTGGGCACGTCCGCGCCGGAAACGTTCAACATCTACACCCGGACGGCGTGGCTCGCTTTGGGCAATTCCGCAGCTGCTCTGAACGCTGGTTCGACCATCGTGGTTGCCTTGGGTGGCACCACCAATGCCAACATCATCGCGGAACTGAACGGCATCGAAGAAATCAAGATGCTGACCAGCAACAATGCGGTTGGTGCACTGGGTACCGGGACCACGACCGGCGGCAGCGGCGACACCATCAATGTTGTCGGTAACTTCGTCAGCACCGGGCTAGCCTACAACACCATCACGATCGATGGTGCCGGCAACAAGGTTGATATCTCGCAGCTTACCTCGGATCACCGTGTGGTGCTCAACGGAGATGGCAGCTCGATCATCGGCCAGGCCCGTCCGCAGGACATGATCAACGGTGTGAACGCAGCAGTTGGGGTTGTCACAACAACCGATACCCAGCATCTGCAGGATCAGATCAGCGGGACATCCAGCGTTGTGGCAGTGCCACTGAACGAACCCACCTATTCCGGCTTCGGCGGGCTTGGTGGATCGGTGTCCAGTGACCCGTTCATCAATGACGTGTCTGGTGCTCTCCAGAACTACCTTGCGGGGCAAAGCTGGAACAACCATTGGGCCAGCGAAACGCTGATCCAGCCGGGTCAGGCTGACGGTGCACCGTTTGGTCTGATGTTCAATCAGTCGCAGTTGGCGCCGACCCAGCTGTTTGAAGGCCAGGCATTGCTGGGAACGCATTTCGATACCAGTGGCCAGACCGATCAAACCGATCTTGGTACGTCGTTCAAATACCATCGGAACTTTGCATTGAGCATCAATGAAGGCGTGGACGAAAACCATCTCTTCACTGATAGCAGCCACCATATGCTGTTCTGATGGCCCCCGGGTAAGGAGGCGGAGCGCAAGTTTCGCCTCCTTGCTTAGGAAATAATAACGTTTACGATGCAGTAAGGCGCTAAGTGGGGGCTTGGCATTATGGGTTTGATCGACAAAATTCCGCTAGCGATGCGTGCAGCCGTAGTGGCCTGCAAATCGCATCTGTATGCAGCGGTGGGGTTCAGCGCGCTGATCAGCCTGCTGAATCTGGCGCCAACTGTTTACATGATGCAGGTCTATGACCGCGTGGTGCCGACCGGCGGGGTAACAACCCTGGTCTGGCTTACTTTGGTTCTGGCGATTGCGCTTGGTACTATGTCAGCGCTCGAAAATGTCCGGGCCCGCCTGATGTCGGCGGCCAGCCTCAAACTCAACGAAGAACTTTCGGGCCGGATTTTGGCGCAACTGGTTTCTACCGGCCGCAGTGCGAATACCGGGCAGGCGATGCGCGAATTCGATCAGCTACGCCAAACAATGACTGGCCCAGCAGTCACCGCTTTGTTTGATGCTCCTTGGACCCCGATCTATTCGATCGTGGCCTTCATGATCCATCCGCTGCTGGGCTTGGTAATTGCCGTGGGCGGCGGTGTTCTGGTGGTGTTGGCAGTACTTAACGAACGCCAGTCCCGCGGATTTGCCAAGCAGGCAAGCACAGCCAACGCAGCAGCCTATATGGCGCAGGAAGCATTGTCATCGCACGCCGAGTTGATCGGCGTTCTTGGCGTGCGCAAGGCAATGGTCGCACGGCAGCAGAAGATTCGCTCGGCCGGCCTGATCGCAGCTGCAGAAGCGCAAAAATCCGGATTGACCTACAATGGGCTGATCAAGTTCACGCGCATGTTGATGCAATCGCTGGCGCTGGGCACAGGTGCGATCCTGGCCATCAACGGCATGATCTCTTCGGGAACCATCATCGCTGCTTCGGTCCTGCTTAGCCGCGCGCTGCAACCGATCGAGCAGTTGGTTGGCACGTGGGGGCAGATCCAGAGCTCGCGTCAAGCACTGCTCACGCTCGGCCGCCTGCTCGAAGGAGCCGGGGACGAACGCGAGTATCATGCGCTGCCTGCTCCCAGAGGACACCTCACCTTGGCTGGAATCACAGTTCGCAATGCCAAGGAAGATGCTTTCATCCTGCGCAACATCAGCCTTGAGCTGCGACCGGGTCAGGTCACGGGTCTGGTTGGCCACTCTGGTGCCGGCAAAAGCACGTTGCAGCGGATCATTGTCGGCGCGATCGCCCCGCATTTAGGCGAAGTGCGGATTGACGGAGCAAACTATTCGGACTGGGATCCTGATGAGCTCGCCTGCCACATCGGCTATATGCCGCAGGTCAGCACGCTTCTGCCAGGCACGATCGCCGAGAACATCTCGCGCTTCGGCGCACTGCGCGGGCTCGATCCCGAGGCGGTTGCAGGAGGCGTGGTCGAAGCAGCCAAGTTGGCCAGCGTGCACGAAATGATCCTGCGTTTCCCCGGCGGCTATGATGCCCGGATCGGTGAGCCTGGCTTCGGGCTTTCGGGCGGACAGCTGCAGCGCGTTGCTTTGGCGCGGGCGCTGTTTGGCTCGCCCAAGATCCTCGTGCTTGATGAACCCAACGCTGCGCTTGATGCCGAAGGTGAGCGCGCCCTTCTGTGGGCCGTAAACAATGCCAAGGCGCGTGGCTGCGGCGTGCTGGTCGCTGCGCATCAGGGCAATGTGGTCAACATGGTCGATCAGCTAGTTGTGATGCGCAATGGCACAATCGAACATCAGGGGCCGAGAGACGACGTCATCACCGCTCTGCGGGAAGAAGCCGCGCGCGACAACATCTTGGCGATGAAGCGCGAAGCGGCAGGAGGTCCCAGTGTCTGACATGGGATTTGATCCACTGGCGATGGAAGAGCAGATCGCCACCGCCTCGGAATCGCGCAGCGAAGTTCGCCGCGGGTTGTGGATTGCCGGAGGCTTTTTCGGCCTGCTGCTGGGCGGCGCGGCGCTGATCCCGCTTCACGCCGGGGCGATGGCACAAGGCATCGTCGCGGTTTCGGGCAGCAGGCAACTGGTCCAACATCGCGAAGGCGGCATTCTAGCCGAACTTGACGTGACCGATGGGCAGCTCGTCCATGCCGGTCAGCAATTGGCGGTAATCAGCCAATCAAGCCTGACGGCGGATGAGCGCAGCCTCAGCGGCGAAGTGATTACCCTGCTGGCACAACGCGAGCGGCTCAAGGCACAAATTGACGGGCGGGGTGACTTCGCCGAACCAGTTGAATTTGCAGCTCTTTCAAACGATGATCGCGCACTTGCCAACGAAGCGATGCACGGTCAGCGTCAGGTCCTGCGGGCGCAGCGCAACGCCTTGGGCATGCAACGCGGCGTGCTGACCGAGCGGGCCGGGCAAAGCCGCTCGATGATCAGTGCGTCGGAATATCAGGCCAAGGCCAATCGCGAACAGAGCCGCCTGATCGGCGAGGAGCTGAATGGCCTGCGCGAACTTGAAGGGCGCGGTTTTGTCTCGAAGACGCGCGTGCGCGAACTTGAGCGCGCCGCTGCTCAGCTCGACGGTGAATACGGAGCTTTGACGTCGGAAATGTCGCGTTCGCGTCAATCGATCGGCGAAACGCAAATGCAATCTGCTTCGCTGGGCAGCCAGCAAGTGTCGGATGCTGCCCAGCAGCTGCGCGAAGTGCAGGTGCGTCTAGCCGAACAGCAGCCCAAGCTGATTGCCGCGCGCGAGCAACTAGCCCGCGCCACGGTGCGCGCGCCAACCGACGGCCATGTAGTGGACTTGCAGATCCACACGGTGGGCGGCGTGATTTTGCCAGGCGAGACACTAATGCAGATCGTGCCGGACAACCGCGAACTCGTGGTTCAATCCAAACTGCCGCCAACCGAGGTGGACTCGCTCAAAGTGGGCATGGTTGCGCAGGTCCGCTTCAGCTCATTGCATGATCGCAATCTTCCTGCCCTGGACGGTCGGATCAGCAAGGTTTCGGCCGATGCTCTGGAGGATCCCCGTACCGGGCAAAGCTATTTCGCAATCGAAGTGGTGGTGCCGGCCAGCGAACTCGAAAAGATCAGATCGATCCATGGCGAAAGCGCGATCAAGGCAGGAATCCCGGCCGAAGTGCTGGTGCCGCTGAAAAAGCGCAGCGCATTGAGCTATCTGCTTGATCCGATTTTCAGCACCTTCTGGTCGAGCGGCCGGGAGCGCTAAGCAGCGCTCCTGCTACACAGCGCGGGCGGCACTGCGCCCCGGCAATTCTTGTGGCTTTGATCCCATAAATCCGGTCGCAGTGCGCCGCTGATGGCCCAACGCTGCTAGCACGGCGCCGGCCAAACTGACCGAAATTCGTTACCAGAACCGGCCCCACAGGTCACCGAAAGGCGCTTTTCCTTCGTTTCGCCGCGCGTTCTGCTCCACTGAGCCGCACAGCCATAGATGTTGCCGCCAGTGTTCATGTAGCAGCAAGCCCGAACTGAACACGCGCCCCCCCGCAACAGTCTTTAGGAGTAGATTTATGCGTCAACTTTTCACCAAGGCGGGAGCTCTCATGCTGCTCGCAATGCTGGCCATGTCCGCTTCGGCCCCAGTTTACGCGCAGCAATCCGAAGATTCCAAGGAAGTGATTACGGTAACCGGCATCGTGCCAAGCTTCATGGGCCTGCCCAAGGGTCCCGAAGTCAAGGGCGTGATCGTTGCCCGCACTGGTGACAAGATCAAAGTGCGCGTTGCTGATGGCACCGATCAGGTGATCGGCGTCACCAATGAAACTCAGGTCAAGGCCAGCGGCGGATTCCTGAGCGGCGGCAAGAAGCTGACAGTCGATGCGCTGCTCAACGGTCTGCCGGTCGTCATCAAGACCGTGCAGGCCCCCAGCGGCATGTATGCCAGCCAGATCAGCTTCAAGAACGGCGATTACAAAACCGCCCAGATGATCCGCAACGGCACCCAGCAGCAGTTTGACGAACAGACTGCCGCCACCGAAGCGCTGCGCGGACGCGTGGCCGATATCGATAATTACAACATCAAGGGCACCACCAACGTCTACTTCGCGACCGGTTCGTGGAAGCTGACGCCCGAGGGCAAGAACGAGCTGTGCACTGTTGCCACCCAGGCCGAAGGCACCAGCAACGCCTTGCTGCTGGTGGTTGGCTATACCGACAATGTCGGCGATGAAGACTACAACCAGACGCTGAGCGAAAAGCGCGCGAACACGGTGATCAACTACCTGCAGCAGTACTGCAAGTGGAAGCCCTACCGGATGCTGACCCCGACCGGGATGGCCGAAAGCGATCCGCTGGCCGATAACGATACCGAACAGGGCCGCCAGCAAAACCGCCGCGTCTCGGTCAACATCATGGTCAGCAAAAGCGTTGACGGGATGTAGGCTTGCACTGCAGGTTTGAAGAGAGGGCTGCACTCCGGTGCGGCCCTTTTTTTGAGTCTTTGCTTAGTGCGCTATTCGCCTCCGCGAACGGCTTGCAACAACAGCCCGCTCCCCCTCCCGACCACCCATATCCTACGGATACCCGCGCATTAGGTAGCAGACGCAGAAGGAGAAAATTCCCTTCTGCCAGGGCTCCTAATCCCGCCAACCAAGAGGTTGGATAATGGGTATCTTATGGAAGTTGGCTTTGGCGGTGGGGTTGCTGTTAGGTGATCTCGGCAATCCCATGTTCAATGGCTTTAGGTTGGGGGAGAGGGACTTTTCCCAAATGGATCGGAATGGCCACTCGCCGACCCACATACAGCCTGTCTTCATCCTCGCTGATCGTGAATTTCTTGGTCGTCTTGGCAGGGCGCAAAGAGGTTCCCCGATGGTAATCAACCATGACCTCAAGTGTGGGGACAAAATGAGGTCCTGCGACCTTTTTCAAATCTTCTCCTTGGCCGACGTAAACTTGAACCATCGGTATTTTCTCGATCTCTATCTTTGGGAACAGAATATCCTCTCCAGTCCCGCTAGGCAGCAAGTTGTGAGTTATCCGGGTGTATTCCCCTTCTGGGAAATACTCACCCTGCACCGAATCATCTTTCCCTCGACTGACGGCTATCCTGGCTCGACTCTCGACGTTGAGCGCAGGGCTTTGGCCACGATTAGCTATTCGAATGTTGGCCGTCAGATCGAAAGTTTCAGTGCTGCTCGACATAGAAACGTCCACAATTTCGATATCGATCCAAGGCCGCTGATCGTCTTTCGCTATGTCATTTGCAGCACGGGTTTCTTGGAATGTCGCATAAATCAGCCAGACTCCAACTACACTCAAGATCATGCCAGTTATGGCGGCCAATCCCATAATCTTGGTCCACAGCGCGGAAGTCTGCTGCGCCACGAGATCGTCATACTCGCGATGCTTGTCACGGCCTTGGTCGTCTTGTTCTCGCTTTGTATCTACCAAGCATTGAGATTGTTGGCTGCGGGGCAGGGTCAGGCAGGCTTGATTGGCCTTTTCACCGGCGTTGCGGGTATATTCCTGAGCGTGATTCTCAGCGGTCTGCTCGTAACTGACTTGCTTCGATAAGCCGTAAAGCCCGCCAGCAGCGGTTATCAGAATGAGAACCGCAAATGCGGCTCGGACTAGCCAATCCGAATATCGTTCGTTCCGATTGCTGTCAGACATTGCAGCAAGAACGCAGCCGTGAAGCCGCCCCGGCTGATCTTGTTGTTGAGGTTGCGCTCGTTCTCCGAGATGCCGATTCCCGCCAGCTTTTCAGCCAGTCCTGCATAAGTAACCCCCCGCCGTTTGAGTTCGGCTTTTAGCAGGTTCTTCGCGCGAGTCTCATTCAACAAAAAAAGGGCCCGAGCGGCTGGCTCGGGCCCATGAGTTGGCGTTCGCAGGAGGAACGTGGGTTGGCGGAACCGGGGAGAGGAGGAGAGGAGGACCCCGATCCCGCCAATTTCGAGAAGTCAGTAGTTGTAGGCGCGTTCGCCGTGTTCGGTGAGATCGAGCCCTTCGCGTTCGGATTCTTCGCTGGGACGCAGACCGAAGATCTTGTCGATCGCAAAGAACAGCACTGCCGAAACCCCGCCCGACCAGATCAGTGTGACCGCCACGGCCTTGGCCTGGGTGATTAGCTGGGCGCCCATGTCATAGGTTCCGACTGCATAGGGGAACACGGTGTAATCATAGAACCCCTGACCACCCAGCGCCGGATCAGCGACGATGGCCGTACCCAGCGCGCCGACGATCCCGCCGATGCAGTGGACCCCGAACACATCAAGTGTATCGTCGTACTTGAAGCGGTTCTTCACATAGCTGACGAAGAAGTAGCAGATCGGCGAAACCAGGATGCCGAGGTAGATCGAGGTCATCGGCGAGGCAAAGCCAGAGGCCGGAGTGATCGCAACCAGACCGGCCACTGCGCCCGTCACCGCACCCAGCAGCGAAGGCCGCTTGTGGTGGATCTGTTCGACAATCGACCAGCTCACCGCGGCCGCCGCAGTCGCCACGAAGGTGTTGATGAAGGCCACCGCGGTCACCGCATTGGCTTCGAGGTTGGACCCGGCGTTGAAGCCGAACCAGCCCACCCACAGCAGCGCAGCGCCGATCATGGTCATGGTCAGCGAATGCGGCGGGGTGGCTTCCTTGCCGAACCCGATCCGCTTGCCGATCATGATGCAGCCCACCAGCCCGGCGATCCCGGCGTTGATGTGGACCACAGTGCCGCCCGCGAAATCGAGCGCGCCCATGCCCCACAGCATCCCGGCATCCTGCGATACCAGCGTGCCATCGGCCGCCTTCTTGACCGTATCGACCAGGAAGTCAGGACCGGCCCAGTACCACACCATGTGAGCGACCGGGAAATAGACGATGGTCAGCCACAGCACCATGAACAGCATCAACGGCCAGAACTTCACGCGCTCGGCAAAGGCCCCGACGATCAGCGCCGGAGTGATGCAGGCAAAGGTCATCTGGAAGATCACGAAGACGAATTCGGGCAGATAGACGTTGTTCGAGAACGTCGCAGCGTAAGTGCCTGCGCTGACATTGGCGAGGAACGCCTTGTCGAGCCCGCCGACCAGTGTCGGCCACGGCGAACCGGTCGAGGTGAAGGCCATCGAATAGCCCCAGCCAACCCAGACCAGCGCCGCGATACTGACGATCATGAAGACCTGCATCAGCACCGACAGCATGTTCTTGGTGCGGACCAGCCCGCCATAGAACAGCGCCAGCGCCGGCACGCTCATCATCAGCACCAGGGCGGACGAGGTGAGCATCCAGGCGACATCGCCCTTGTCGACCATACCGGCCATCTGTTCGGCAGTCGGGGCCTTGATCGGCCCCGCCGCGGCGGCGTCCTGTGCGAAAGCGGCGGTGGCGGTAAGCAGCGATGCCCCCGCCATTCCCAAGCCGCTGAAAAGCTTGCGGATCATTGTTGGTTCCCTCCTGTAGTCCCAAATTCGATAGCGCCGATCACAGCGCGGTATCCCCGGTTTCGCCGGTGCGGATGCGGGTGGCCGAGGCCAGATCGAGCACGAACACCTTGCCATCGCCGATCGCATCGGTGCTGGCGGCCTGCTGGATCGCTTCGACCACCTGATCGGCCAGCGCATCGCTGACTGCCACTTCCAGCTTCACTTTCGGCAGCATGTTGGTGGTGTATTCGGCGCCGCGATAAATCTCGGTCTGCCCTTTTTGCCGCCCGAAGCCTTTGACTTCGGACACCGTCATCCCGGCCACGCCGATCGCGCTTAGCGCATCGCGGACTTCGTCGAGCTTGAACGGCTTGATGATGGCAATGATAAATTTCATGGCCCGTCCCTGTTTTCCCTGACCGACGAAACTGCCGGCTTCGCAAACGCAGCAAGGGCCGTGCCAAATCGAAATTATGTCAGGAAATCAGGTAAAGCGCTGAAATAGCCTTGCTCTGAAATGCGGCTAGGCGCGCGATTCTTGCGCAGGTGCCTAAATAGTAGGCAGTTGTAGCCGCGCCATTACGGGCAGGTGGTCGGATGCCTTCACTGCCAGAGCGGAATGATGCACCTTGGCATCGACCACGTGCCATTCCTCGCTCAGCGCGATCCGGTCGAGCCGGGCCACCGGTTGGCGGGCGGGGAAGCTGCGGCCTGGGGCGAGCACGCGCCAGGGTAAGCGAAATTCGCTGAGCGCGCCGCGTTGCACGCCCCATTCGTTGCAATCGCCCATCACCACACTGGGGCAATGATGATCGCAGCGCCCGAGGTGATCGAGGATCGCGCGCAATTGCTGGCGGCGGCGCAGGCCGGACAGGTCCAGATGCATTCCGACCACCCGGATCCGGCGCCCTTTGATCAGAAGATCGGCGCGGATCGCCCCGCGTGGCTCGATCACCGGCAAGGGCACTATCGCCGCTTCGGCCAGAGCAATGCTGCGCCGGACCAGCAGGGCGTTGCCGTGCCAGCCCAGGCTATCGGGCCGGTGGTTTAGCGGTACCGCGCGGTAGGGCGAATAGTCCTCGATATGGCTGAGCGGCAGCACGGTTTCGCGCCGGCCCATGCGCCGATCGACTTCCTGCAGCGCGACGATATCGGCATCGATCTCGTTCAACACCGCCAGGATCCGTTCGGGATTGCGCCGCCGGTCCGTGCCCACTGCCTTGTGGATGTTGTAAGTGGCGAAGGTGAGTTGCATCAGCTCCCGGCGATAAACCGGTCGGTCGCCCGGGTCGGCAGGCCATCGATGCTGGAGGTGCGGGTGGCCAACTTGGCGACCCACTTTTCGGGATCGGACTGGGCATGGTATTTGGGCAGCGTCGCGCGTTCGTGATCGACCTGCATGATCGGCACGCCCCAACCGCAGCTGGTCTGGACCGATTCCACCGCAATGTCGAAAATCTGGCGAGTGCCGGGCAGCAGGGTGAAATGTGCCGCCAGTTCGGCCCAGTCCGGGTCTTGCGGCAGCACCGCGCGGCCATGACCATAAAGCCGCAGGATCAGCGCGGGCTGCTGAAAATTGCACATCATGATCGTGATCCGGCCGTCAGCAGCCAGATGCGCGTGGGTCTCGTTCCCCGAACCGCCCAGATCAAGATAGGCGACGCGGTTGGGGCCGAGCACCTGGAAGGTCCCATCAAGCCCCTTGGGGCTGAGATTGATCCGCCCGTCAGCGGCAGCGGTGGCAACGAAGTAGACCGGCTGCGCGGCGATCATCGCTTCGTGGGCGGGGGTGATGTGATCGGTGAATTCCATGCGCTCGACTCTAGGATGGAGCAGCCCGAGGAGCAAGCCGGTGCCAGCCAGCCTATTCCGGCCGCTGGCGCCAGGTTGCCACGATCACGGCCACAACCGCCCAGATGAGCGTGAGAATGCCAACATAGAACAGGAAAAACGGGATGATGTTGGTGATCGGCCCACCAAAGCGCAGCCCGCGGCTGTCCTTGAACAGCGCGTCAAACAGTGAGGCGATCGGAAACGCCCAGGCGGTGATGATCAGCGCCTGGGCGATGCGGTGCGTCAGCTTCACTGAAAGTTCGAAGGTCGGCAAGACAGCTGCAAGCAGCCAAAGCATCAGACCGTTTATCACACCTTCGAGGTGCGTCATCCGCCAGGCTTTATCGCTGCCCGGCAATTGATACGCGATCTTTCCCGGAATTGGCCAAAGCTCGATGCTGCCCAGAATGAAGAACACGAAGGCAAATCCCGCAGCAAAGCCGAATAGCATGACAAAGCCGCCATTGAGGATCAGCTGACGTTTGATTGGACGAAAGTCTGGCTGGGTCACGGCGATCTCCTGAAGTGCGTGGCGGTCAGAATGGCACAGGCATGGTTGGTGAATTCGTATCGACCAAGGGCATGCCGTTGGCTCTGATTGCAGGGTCAAGCCGGGCATAGCCAGCGATCCATTGGTCGACCCAAGGATGGTTGCGTTCGTTGCGAGGGTCATGACCCGGCAGCAAGGCCTTGAGCAGGGTTGGCCCGGCCCCGGCGAGGAAGCGCACTGCCCAATACCAAACCTTCAGCCGGCTGCGCAGCGATCGCCAGCGGCCATCGTGCTCGAGCAGCGCAATATAGCAGCGCCGCGACCAGCGGATCACGTCCAGCGCACCGTGCAGCACCCCGAAGGCGCGCCGCCAATAGCCGGGCGTAACCGCGCAATAGACGTCATGCGCCACCAATTTGTGCTCTGTTTCTTCCACCATATGCCACAGAATGAACGACGTTGCGGCCGGATCGGCCCCGGCAAACAGCTGCAAACGCTGCGAAACCAGCCAATTGGTCACGCCCAGTGTCATCGCCTCGAACCCGGCTGAATAGGCCAGCCGCCTACCCAGTGGCAAAGTGCCAAGCCGGACATAGGCCCCCGCCATCTCCGCTTCGACCTGTTCGAGCGCGCTATAGCCTGTAGCCAGCAAGCGATCGTTGAACCGTCGATGGGTGCGGTAATGCTGGGTTTCCTGCAAGCAGAACTCGCGCGCTTCCTGCTTGATTGCGCGATCGCTGATCTGCCGCGCCGCCTCACCCAATGTGCTGACCAGAAACGGTTCAAGGTGCGGCATCACAAACGAAGCGCCGTTGATCATCTGGGCAAATTCGGGTTCGCCCGGGATCCAGTGCGCGGCGGTATCATCGGCAAAGCTGAAAGCCCCGGGGCGCACAGTTATCGGCTGGCACGGCTTGCCCGAAGCCAGCTCAGCACCGGCAATTTGGTTTGCTGCCACCATGCTATCCATTTCCCGTCTCGCACCTGTCTAGCGCACCAAGGTGTCACTGCAGCAAGTTTCAATAACAGTGTTATAGCACTGGTATTCTCAAAGCAAGGCCCTAAATGAAAGGCATGGCTGATCTTGCTCCCGCCTTGGCTGACGAAAACGAGGCACTCTATGGTCGGCTGCTGAAAATCGCCGAGCAACTGCTGGCCAGGCACGGACCGGACAAGATTTCCGTGCGCGAACTGGCGCGCGAAGCCGGGATTTCGACCATGGGCATCTACACCGTGTTCGGCGGCAAGGAAGGCGTTATGCGTGCGCTTTATGCCGAAGGATTTGCCCGGCTCTACCAATACGCCGCGCAGGCCGAAGACCGCACCAATCCGGCGAAGTGGCTGTACGATGCGCTGTTTGCCTATCGCCGTTTTGCACTGGCCAATGTGGGTTTTTACCGCCTGATGTTCGGCGGCGACAAGCGCTTTGTACCGATTGATCGCAATGCCCGGTTCGGGACGCTGGTCGTACCCGATCAGGGTGCCTATCCCTCCTACGGGTCACTGATGGACGCCTTTGCCGAAGGGCAGCGGTGCGGGGTGATTACCAGCCAGCGTTCGGCTGACGAGCTGGCGCATCTGGCCTGGGCGGTGATCCACGGCCTCGTCAGCCTGGAGATTGCGGGCTACGTCGATCTGACCTGCGCCGATGCCCGGTTCAGCGATAGTATCGGCCTGTTTGTGCGCTCGGTGCTGACCGATCCTGCTGCATTCGAGCAGTCGCTCAAGATCGGCTAACGGCTTACCGTTCCTTGGTCGCCGAAAACGCCAGATCGGGGTTCTTTTCCTGCTGGTAAGTCACGTCCCAGGAAGAGCGCGCCATGAACACCATATCGCCGTCGCGGTCCTTGGCGAGGTTCGACTTGTTGAAATCGGCAAAGGTCTTGAGCGCGGCCTCAGCCCCCTTGACCCAGCGTGCGGTATCGAACGGGGCCATTTCGAGCACCGCCTCAACCTTGTATTCCGCCTCCAGCCGCGAAATCAGCACATCGAGCTGCAACTGCCCGACCACGCCGACAATCCACTGCGCGCCGATTTCGGGATAGAACACCTGGATCACCCCTTCTTCGGACAGGTCATCCAGCGCCTTGCGCAACTGCTTGGTTTTGGTCGGGTCTTTCAGCACCACCCGGCGCAGGATTTCCGGCGCGAAATTTGGCAGTCCGGTGAAGCGCACCTTGTTGTGCTCGCTCAGGGTATCGCCCACCCGCAAGGTGCCGTGGTTGGGGATGCCGATGATATCGCCCGGCTCGGCCGTATCGGCCAGTTCGCGGTCCTGCGCGAAGAACAGGATCGGCGAATGGATCGCCACCGGCTTGCCCAGCGCCGAGGGTGTCAGCTTCATGCCGCGTTTGAACGTGCCCGAAACCAGCCGCATGAAGGCCACCCGGTCACGGTGCATCGGGTCCATATTGGCCTGCACCTTGAAGATGAACCCGGTCACTTCCTTGCCCTCTGGCGAGATCACGCCCTGATCGCTGGGCTGCGGGCGCGGCGGCGGGGCATAGTCGGCAATTGCATCGATCAGTTCGGTGACCCCGAAGTTCTTGAGCGCCGATCCGAAATAGACCGGGGTCAGATCGCCATTGCGGTAGGCTTCCAGATCAAACGCGGGATAGCCGCCCTGCGCCAGTTCGATCTCCTCGGCGATGGCAGCGGGAATGTCGGTGGCGGGCTCAACCTTGCCCAGAAACTCGCGGCTGGGGCCTTCGGGCCGGGCAATGGTATTGGTGGCGAAATCGAGCACGCCCTTGAATTCGCCGCCCATCCCGATCGGCCAGGCCATCGGGCAGACATCCAGCGCCAGCGCATCGGCCACTTCATCCAGCGTTTCGAACACGCTGCGCCCTTCGCGGTCAACCTTGTTGACGAAGGTGATGATCGGCACCGACCGAAGCCGGCACACCTCGAACAGCTTGCGGGTCTGCGGCTCGATCCCCTTGGCCGCGTCGATCACCATGATCGCGGAATCGACTGCGGTCAGCGTGCGGTAGGTGTCTTCGGAAAAGTCTTCGTGCCCCGGTGTGTCCAGCAGGTTGAAGGTAATCCCCTTCCGCTCGAAGGTCATCACGCTCGAGGTGACCGAGATCCCGCGCTGCTGCTCGATCTTCATCCAGTCACTGCGTGCCCGCCGCGCCGCCCCGCGCGCCTTGACTTCCCCCGCCAGGTGGATCGCGCCGCCTTGCAGCAGCAGCTTTTCGGTCAGCGTGGTCTTACCCGCATCGGGGTGCGAGATGATGGCAAAGGTACGGCGGTTGGACATGGTCGGCGGCGCATAGCTGGACGCAGAGCCAAGGCCAAGCGGTTAAGGTCCTCTCCATTTTTGGCGAAGGCCACAAATGGGGAGGTGGATCGTCCGATAGGACGAGACGGGGGGTGTCTGGGCAGGCGTCTTTACCCCTCCGTCAGCCGCTTCGCGGCTGCCACCTCCCCTTTTGCACTTCGTGAAAAAGGAGAGGATCTTCTCAGAACGAAGCCACGCGCAGGGTGAAGCGGATCGAACGGCCCGGCGCGATCACCAGATCCTTGTTAAACGAGGTGGCCTGGCGCTGGACATCGTTGGTCAGGTTCTGGCCAATCACTCTCAGCTCAATCCCCGGATAGCGGGTGAACGGCCGCCACGCGACATGCAGGCTGAGCGCGTTGTAGCCATCAGTCGGAGTATCGAACTGGCCGAACTGGTTCTGGCTGGCAAAACGGGTGTAGCTGACCCCGGCATCAAAGCGCGAGCTGGTCCAGTCAAGCCCGCCACCGATCCGCCACGGGGCGATCCGCGGAACGTTGCTGCCATCATCCAGCGTGGCGCGGGTATAATCGCCCAGCACCCGCAGCGCGAGCAGGCTGGTCGGCTTCTTGAGCAGATCGATCCGAGCTTCGGCCTCTACCCCGCGGAAATGGGCACCCTGCTGGCGGTAGAACACTTCGCGTAAGGGCAGTCCGCTGCCCGCCAGGCAGGTGCCGGTATCATCGCAAGTGCGCCCGGTCAGATCGCCATAGATGTAGTTATCGAACTTGGTCGAATAGAGACTGCCATCGAATTCGAACGGGCCGCGGCTGACCCTGAGGCTGAGTTCCAGGGCGCGGGCACGTTCGGGCACCAGATCGGGATCGCCGGTTTCATAGGTCTGCGGGCCATCGTGGCCGCCGCGGGCGAACAGTTCGGTCAAGGCCGGGGCGCGCGCGGTGGTCGATGCAGTCAGGCCCAGCTTGAACCCGTCAGCCGGTTCGAACAGCATCCCCACTGCGCCGCTGAGCGGGGTATATTCGCGTGCGCTGAACAGCCCCGATCCCGGGGTACCGGTAATGTTGATGCGCTCTACCCGCACCGATCCTTCGGCATGCAGCCGGTCACTCAGCGTGATCTCGGTAAAGGCATAGGCCGCCAGATTGCGCGATGTGGCCGGCTGCAGATAGCTGCTGCCATCGCCCAGCGCGGAAAAGTCGCGGTGCTGGTATTCCACGCCCAGTGCCATGTTGCTCACTGGCCCGATCCCGCCAAGCAGCAGTTCGCCGCGCAAATTGGCTTCGCGGTTCTTGAAGGTGGTGGCGATCGTGCCATCGGGCTGAATTTCGCTATGCTGATAATCGGCGAGACTGCCGTCGATGTGCAGTGCTTCATCGCCGCTGCCCAAGTTGAACACGTTGCGGGTGATCAGCTTGGTCTGACGCATCGCGATGAAGGCGTCTTCGGCCGGAATGCCATAGTTCGCGTCGTAATGAATGACGGCCAGCCCAACGTGGCTACCACCCGGGCTGAACAGCGATCCGCCCAGCGCCCCGCCCCAGCCCTTGGCAAAGGAATTGGTCTGGATCCCCAGCGGCGTATCGTAATCGCCGGTGTGGCGGTAAAAGCCATCGGCGTGGAGCGCCAGGGCACCGCTGCGCGCATCGACCAGCCCCGAAACCTCGGCAGCATCGTTGACGCTGCCATTGCTGGCATTGAATTCCCCGCGCAGCGGATCGCCGGCGTGGCGCATCGGCACGCGGTCATTCAGCACGTTGATCACCCCGCCGATCGCCTGGCTGCCATAGCGCAGCGTGGCCGCGCCGCGCACCACTTCGATGCTGCGTGCCGAAAGCGGATCGATCGGGGTGCCGTGATCGGGCCCGATATCCGACACGTCGGAAATGCTGGTGCCATCTTCAAGCAGGCGGACGCGGTTGGAATCCATCCCCCGGATGATCGGGCGCGAGGCACCCTGCGCAAACCCGGACGAGGAGATGCCGGGCACGTTCTGCAGTGAATCAGCAATCGAGGCCCCGCCCGCGCGGCGGATTTCATCGGCATCGACCTTGACCGGGATCGCCGGGGTTTCCAGCGCGCTGTGCGAAAACGGCGTGGCGGTAACGACGATCTCAGGATTGCCTTTGGTATCATCATCCGCTGACTGGGCAGAGGCGGGCGACACTGCGGCGAAAACAGCAAGCAACGAAATGCCGGCAGACAGGGAACGAAGGCGCATTGTGAACCGAAACTCCGATGACCATGCGGTGGGAGGCCCGCAGTCTTGCGGTGCCCGCTAGGCCATTTGCCTAGCCGTCACAAGATATTGTTACATGAGATGCGGTGAATTGTGCTGCGGCAATGGCGAATGGGGTTTGGTGCGCTCTACCCGCCCAGACCCGATTGCAGCATCCGGTTGGCCGAACGCGCGACCTCGGCGAGATCGGCCGCAGGATCCATGACGCCGAAGCGCAACCCCAGAAAGACGTTCATGCCCATGATCGCCCAAGCCTGCGCTTCATCGGGTTCGGCCGCCAGTTCGCCCCTGGCATGCGCCGCCTGCAAACGCTCCAGGATACGCGCGGCGGTGTTTACATAATGCGCGCGCCAATCATCGGGGGCGACGAATTCGGCTTCGTCGATGATCCGGTAGATTTCCTTGTGATCGCGGGCGAATTCGAGAAACGCCTTGAGCGCCGCGCCTTCCGCTTCGATCACGGTGCCCGAATGCCCGGTCAGAACCGGGGCGACGTGATCGCGCACCCGCCCGCTCATGTCCTGGACCAGCGCGGTGAACAGCGCCTCCTTGCTTTCGAAATAGGTGTAGAAGCTGCCCAGCGCGACGCCGGCGCGGATCGTGATCGAAACGATCGAGCTTTCATGAAAGCCCTTTTCACCAAATTCGGCAGCGGCAGCATCAAGGATCGCACGCTGGGTGCGGCGGCCCCGATCGGTGCGCGGCTCGCGCAACTGGAGTGCCGGATTGACTGCGTCCACGCTCTTTCCCCCGCGCGGCATCTTCACTGTGTCAATTCGGCCACGCCCTCGCACCATCTTCTCTCCCCTTTGCCAATGCAAGCATAACAAAGTTGAAAGTTGGTTCAACTTTTATATAAGGCCTCGCATGTGCTCGTGCAGAAGTGCGGGCCGAGGATTTTATTGGGAGGGATTTCCGATGCGTCATCACACTTTGCTGACCCGTGCCTCGCTGCTGACCAGCGCAGTTTTCAGCCTTTACGCCGTGCCTGCCTTTGCTCAGGACAGCAGCTCGCCCGAAGCCGAATCGGCTAACGAGGGCGAGATCGTGGTCACCGCGCGGCGGCGTGAGGAAAACCTGATCGACGTGCCGATCGCGATCACCGCGATTTCGGGTCAGCAGCTGTCCGACAAGGGCGCGATGGACATTACCGTGCTGGCGGAAACCGTTCCCAACGTCACCCTGGAAAGCTCGCGCGCAACCAATTCCACACTCTCGGCCTTCATCCGCGGGGTCGGCCAGCAAGACCCGGTTTCGGGCTTCGAACAGGGTGTCGGGATCTATCTTGACGACGTCTACCTCAACCGCCCGCAGGCTGCCGTGCTCGATATTTATGATGTTGAACGGATCGAAGTGCTGCGCGGCCCGCAGGGTACGCTCTATGGCCGCAACACTGTGGGCGGCGCCGTAAAGTACGTCACCCGCCGGCTTGATAACCGCGCCCACCTCAACCTGCGCGCCACTTATGGCAGCTTCAACCAGACCGATGGGGTGATCAGTTTCTCCGCGCCGATGGGCGATACCGGGCTGCGCTTTGGCGGAGCCCTCGCGCGGCTCAAGCGCGACGGGTTCGGCACCAACCTGACCACCGGGCTCGATAACTACGACAAGAACCTGTTTGCAGGCCGCGGCACGATCGAATTCCACGGAACCGGCATCTTCGCCCGGCTTTCGGGTGATTACACCCATGACAAATCCGATCCGCGCGGTGGGCACCGGTTCATCCCGGGGATGGTGTCCGGAACCCCGGTTCTGGCCAACGTCTATGATACGCAAGGCGGGCTCAATTTCCCCAAGCAAGACGTCAAGGCCTGGGGCCTCTCGCTGTTCCTCGAAGGCGAGCCGACCGACTGGCTGACGGTGCGTTCGATCAGCGCCTATCGCAAAGACGATTCGCTTACCCCAATCGATTTCGATGCGCTGCCGGCGCAGGATGTCGATGTTCCGGGAATTTACCGCAACCGCCAGTTCAGCCAGGAAGTGCAGGCTTTGGTAAGCACTGACAAGTTCAACGGGCTGATCGGCTTCTACTATCTGGACGCTTCAGCATTGACCCAGTTCGATGTCCGGCTGTTCGTGCAATATCCGTCGCCAACCTTGCTGACCGCCTACACCAGCGCCGATATCCGCACCGAAACGATGGCGGGCTTTGCCGATTTTACCTATGATTTCACCGACCAGCTCAGCCTGTCAGTGGGCGGCCGCTACACCTGGGACCGGCGTGATGGTGATGTCCTGCGCCAGTTCTATCTGGGCGGCGGTTCGCCCGTGTTCGGCGGCGCCGGGATCCCGTTCGGTGGGCCGCTGACCAATGTCCACGGCAACAAGACCTTCACCAAGTTCACCCCCAAGGCATCGCTTTCGTTCAAGCCGAACAGCGATACCACGCTTTACGCGTCCTATTCGCAAGGCTTCAAGGGCGGCGGGTTCGATCCGCGCGGTGTTGGCGCCAATGCCCCGGTCGGGACCACCCAGGCCGAATACCTCAGCTTCAAGCCCGAAAAGGTGAACAGTTATGAGGTGGGCTACAAGGCCAACCTGTTCGATCGCCGGATCTACATCGCCACCGCCGCGTTCTGGATGGACTATACCGACGTCCAGATCCCCGGCGCGGTGGCTTGCACCGCAGGCGGCTTCACCACCTTCTGCGGGGTGGTTTCCAACGCCGGCAAGGCGCGGATGCGGGGCTTCGAACTTGAAACGCGGGTCAAGCTGATCGACAGCGATACCGGCAAGCTGACCTTCTCGGGCTCGCTTGGCTATGTCGATGCCAAGTATCTCAACTACGTCACCGTTGTGGCCGGCGCGCCACTCGATGTTGCGCAGTACCGGCACGTCCAGAACACCCCGGCCTGGTCGGGCAGCGCCAGCCTCGACTTCACCATGCCGGTGGGTGATGGCCGGCTCAATGCCGGGCTGGGCATGTCGTTCAAGAGCAAGACCTACCAGTTCGAAATCGCCAACCCCTATATCGATCAGCCGGGTTACCAGCTGTTCGACGCCAGCCTGGTCTATCACGCCCCGGGCAACACCTGGTCGCTGGGGGTCTATGGCAAGAACCTGACTGATGAGCACATCAAGACCTCGGGTTACAGCTACATGGCGGTCAATCCGACCACCGGTGTGCTCAACGCCCCGTTGACCTCGACGCTGGGCAAAGAAGGCGTGTTGAGCGCATTCTACGGCAACCCGCGCCAGGTGTTCGTGACCGGAACGTTGAGCTTCTAAACCGAAATCAGGTCACCGTGAAACTTCCCCCGCGCAGCGATGCGTGGGGGTTTTTTCATGCCCGGCGGCGAAGGATCACGTAGACTGCGCCTGCTCCGCCGTGGCGGCGATGCGCGCCGCGAACCGCGGCGATGCTCGAGCTGTATGGCCCTGCGGCCAGCCAATCGAGCAGCTTGGCCCGGATCGCGCCGCGCCGGCCGGCCCGGTCGGCCGCTTCTACGGGCCGAGGGCGGCCGGTAATCACCAGGATCACTCGTGCCCCCATAGCCAGAGCCTGCGACAAGCCGTGATCCAGCCGCGCATAGGCCGCATCAAGCGAATGGCCATGAAGATCGAGCGTGTAGTCTGGCGCAACCATCCCATGCCCCAGCTTCTTGTCCCACGAGCCATCAAGTCCGCCGCGATCAAGCGTCCGCGCTTTGATGGAAGGTTGAACCGGAACAGCCAGTGGCTTCGGCACGCGGCCAATCGCCTTGGCTTTGGGCTCTGAACGCGGCGGAGCAACGTAAGGAGGGTCCTCTGCTGGCGCTCCTGCATCGGACAGTGGATTGATTGGCGTCACCGTGCTGGCAACGCGGGCCCAGACTTGCGCCTCGTCACGGCTCAACCGGCGCCTCATTGCCCGGCTGCAAGGCGTGCAAGCGTCCCTTTGGGCAGGAAGATCAGCGCATCGCCGCGCCCGCTCATCCCGCCGGCAGTGGTCCGCGCATCAGTGCCGAAACCCCAGAAGCTGTCGAACCGGTTGGCGCCCTTGATCGCCCCGCCGGTATCCTGCGCGATCCACAGCCCGTTGGCCTCGGCCCGGTCCAGCGTCAGAAACACCGGCGCGCCCAGCGGCACGAATTGGGGATCGGCGGCCACGCTATCACGCGCGCGGACCGGCACCCCCAGCGCGCCCAAGGGGCCATCCCCGGTCAGCACCTTGAAGAACACATAGCTCTTGTTTTCGCGCATCAGCGCGCGGCCTTCCGCCGGATTATCGCGGACATATTGCATGATCCCCTGCATCGATCCGGAATATTGCCCTGGGCCGCTGCCAAGCAGGCCGCGAGTGCGCATCACCCCGCCGATGCCGGTATAGGGCCAGCCGTTCTGCCCGGCGTAGCCGATCCGCACTTCGCTGCCATCGGGCGCGATCAGCCGCCCCGATCCCTGGACCTGAAGGAAGAACAGTTCGACCGGATCGGCCGCCCAGCCAATTTCCAGCCCGCGCCCCATCAAGGCCCCGTCGTCAATCTCGCCGCGATCGTAATAGGGCAGAAACGCGCCGCTGGCATCATACCGGCCGAGCGGCTGCGTGCCCTTGTCGTTCGGCGGTGCATCGCCGGGCCGGGCCCGCACCAGATCGGGCGGCAGGCCATAAACCGGTACATCGAACCCCGGCTGGCGCGTGCGCACCCCGGCGATGGCCGGTTCGTAGTAACCGGTGACAAAGGCTTTGCCATCGCCAACCTGCGCGGTTTCAAACCAGGTTTCAAAGAACTTGCCAGCCTGATCATCGGGCCAGCGCGCTGCAGCATCGCAGGGCGCAGTCCAGTCTTCCCGGCGAGTCAGCCCGGACTGGTCAGTGCGGCTGCGCAATCTGGGGCAACTGACGCGAAAGGCCACCAGCGCCCCGCGGGAATCAGCCGGGGCCAGCCGCAGCGCGGCGATCGCGGGACCGGGGCGCACTCCGGCGGTAAAGGCATTGAGCGGGGCGCTGATCGGCGGCGGCTCTGTCAGGGGCGGCACAGCGGGCGGGATCAACCGCACGCAAGCAGACAGCAGCGCGGCAAACAGCCCCAGGGCCAGCCACCGCCCCAGCCACTGCCAACGCACGATACTCAGGCCTCGTCGGTTTCGTCGAGCAGCCAGTCCGGCACCGCATTCGCTGCACCGCGGGCAAAGGTCCACAGATCGCGCGCTTCGATGGCATCGGTCAGCGATCCGGCTATCGCCTCACCGGCGGCATTGCGGGTTACCACCGCCATGTCAGCGGTGAAGCGCACGGTGATCCGCGCGGTTCCGCTATCGATTCCCGCTGCAACAATCGCTGCATCGGTGATCCGCACCAGGCGGTTTTCAAGCCGCTCACCAGCCGCTTCGCGCGCCGCGATTGCCGCTTCAAACGTTTCCAGCACGGCGGGATCGCACAGCTTGGCCAGCGTTTCGCGATCCCCGCTCCAGAAGGCTTCGAGCACCATCCGGTAGGCGCTTTTCGCACCTTCAACGAACAGTTCGGCGTCAAAGCGTTTATCGCCCAGCGCAATTTCCTTGAGCCCGCGCTCGATTGCCGGGGTGATCCCGGGCAGCACGGTGCGGGTAGAGCCGGAATTGGCCCCGCGTTCGGCCACATCGGGCACCGAAACGCGAGGGCCGGTATCGCCTTTGGGTTCAAGCCGGGGCCGCAAGGACTGATCATCATGTTCGGCGCGGCGGCCCAGCACAGCGATCAGTCGCAGCCCCAGAAAAGCCGCCACCATGGCGAGGATCACGATTTCTACGGTCTTGTCCACGTCTTCCAGTCCCTGCCGCAAAGTGGCGGCTTTCGCGTAACTCTAACGTTAAATAGGTAGCCTTGACAAATGAACAACGCGTGGACGGGGGTTTTTCTGCGCCGAGTGGGGTTTGCCCCGGCTTTTGCGAGGCCCGTTTTTGCGAGTTGCCCGTCCGCGCGCGCGATGCTAGTCGCGCCGCCAACCTGTTTCACTGCAATCGAAAGCACGCAAACCCATGTCCGACGACAGCAACATCATCACTGACCTCGGCCTCGAAATGCCCCTGCCCAATGGCGCCGATACCGGCCCGGCCGTGGGGATCATCTCGCAGTACATCAAGGATCTTTCGGTCGAAAATCCCAATGCGCCCGAATCGTTCCAGTGGACCGATACGCCGCAGATCGATGTGCAGTTCAACATTGGCGCGCGCGAACTGAGCGACGAAGTGAGCGAGATCGAGCTGAAGATCTCGATCAATTCGAAAGGCCCCAGCGGCACCCAGTTCATCGTCGAACTGGCCTATTGCGGCGTGGTTGGGATGCGCAACCTGGAAGACACCCAGAAGCACGCCTTCACTTATGCCGAAGCTCCGCGCCTGCTGTTCCCGTTTGCCCGCAGCGTGATTGCCAATGCGGTGCGCGATGCCGGCTACCAGCCGCTACTGCTCGAACCGATCGATTTCAACGGCATCTACCTGGCCCAGCTGCAGGCCCAGCAAGGCGAAGGCGCGGGCGCCGAGCCGCTTGGCGAAGCCTGAGCCGATAATGCCAGGGCTTAGCCGATGAGCCTGATCAAGAACGTCGGCACGATCGGCGGGCTGACCGCGGTCAGCCGGGTGTTCGGCTTTGCCCGCGATATGCTGCTGGCCCGGGCGCTGGGCGCCGGGCTGGTTGGCGATGCTTTCCAGCTGGCCTTCACCCTGCCCAACACGTTCCGCCGGCTGTTTGCCGAAGGCGCGTTCAGCGTTGCCTTTGTGCCGATGTACAGCCGGGCGCTGCACGGCCACGAGGGCGAGCCGGGCAGCGAGGAACGGGCCGAAGCTTTCGCCAATGATGTGCTGTCAGTTTTCCTGTGGGTGCTGCTGGGCTTTTCCGCGCTGTGCATGATCGGCATGGGCGGAATCGTTTACCTTCTGGCCCATGAATACGCGAAAGTTCCGGGCAAGTTCGAACTGGCCGTGTTCCTCAGCCGGATCACCTTCCCCTATCTGTTCCTGATCAGTGTGGTGGCAATGCTTTCGGGGCTCCTCAATGCCCGCTCGCGCTTCGGGCCGGGCGCGGTGGCACCAGTGCTGCTCAACCTGGTCCTGATTGCCGCGATCCTGCTTGGCAGATACCTGCGCGGGACAAGCGGCGATGATCATGTCGTCGGCTATAGCTTGGCAGTCGGTGTATCGCTCGCTGGACTGGCGCAGCTGATTTACCTGGCCTGGGAAACGCGCCGCGCCGGGGTGCGCCTCAAGGTGCAGCTGCCGCGCTTTACGCCGCAAGTGAAGCGGCTGGGCCTGCTGATCTTGCCCGCCACGTTTGGGGCCGGGATCTATCAGATCAGCCAGCTGGTCGACACGTTCTTTGCCACATCGCTACCGCAAGGGTCGCTGACCCTGCTCAAGATGGCTGACCGGCTCAACCAGATGCCGCTGGGGATCGTGGGGATTGCCCTGGGCACCGCGATCCTGCCGATGCTTTCGCGCCACATCCATACCGGCGAAGCCAAGGAAGCACAGCGCCTGCAATCCAATGCCTTCGAGATTGCGACCCTGCTGACCCTGCCCGCCGCCGCCGCGCTGGCAGTCTGCGCCGGCGCGTTCTGCACGGCGTTCTTCGTAGGCGGCAAATTCAAGCCCGAAGACGGCGCAGTGATGGCGCAGATTGTGGTGGCGCTGGTTGCGGGGCTGCCGGCCTATGTGATCGTCAAGATCCTCAACCCCGGCTTTTTCGCCCGCGAGGATACCCGCACCCCAGTGTGGACCGCACTGATTTCGCTGATCTTCAACGTTGTCTTGAATGTGTTCGTGGTGCGGCAGTACGGCATTGTTGGCCTTGCCGCGGCAACAGCCTGTTCGGCCAGCCTCAATTGCCTGCTGCTCTATGCGATCCTGCACCGGCGCGGCTGGTTCCATTTTACGCTGCCGCTGGCGGGAAAGATCGCGCGCCAGTTGATTGCCACAGTGGCAATGGCCGCTGTGCTGTGGTGGCTGACCCCGCAGCTGGCGGCCTATTATTCCGGCAGCTGGATCAATCGCACCTGGTCGCTGGCGCTGATCGTTTTCGCCGGAATGAGCGTGTTCTTCGCCGTCGCATTCGCGGTGGGCGCAATCGACAAGTCGGTGCTGGCCCAGCTGCGCCGCCGTCGTCCGGCCCGGACCGAGGCCGACGACGAAATCCTCGAAGTAGAGTAAGGCACACATATGCGCGTCGTTTCCGGCATCCAGCCCACTGGCAAACCGCACCTGGGCAATTACCTGGGCGCGATCCGCAACTATGTGGCGTTTCAGGACCGGGCCGAAGCGGCAGGCGGGCAGAGCCTGTATTTCCTCGCCGATCTCCACGCGATCAGCCAGCCGCATGATCCCGCTGAACTGGCCGCCAACACCCGCGAGATGGTCGCAACGCTGGTCGCCTGCGGGCTCGATCCGGCGCGCTCGATCCTGTTCAACCAGGCCCAGGTGCCGCAACACGCCGAACTGCAATGGCTGCTCAGCGGCACCGCACGGATGGGCTGGCTGAACCGGATGACCCAGTGGAAGGACAAGGCCGGCAAGAACCGCGAAGGGCAATCGGTCGCTTTGTTCACCTATCCGGTGCTGCAGGCCGCCGACGTGCTGCTGTATCAGGCCACCCATGTGCCGGTGGGCGATGACCAGAAGCAGCATCTGGAACTGGCGCGCGATATTGCGCAGAAGTTCAACAACGATTTCTGCAGCGAAGACGCGCCGGTCTTCACCCTGCCCGATCCGATCATCCCGCCCGAAGCCGCCCGGATCATGAGCCTGCGCGATGGTAGCGCCAAGATGAGCAAGAGCGATCCCTCGGACATGAGCCGGATCAACCTGACCGACGATGCCGATACGATCCTGCAAAAAATCAAGAAGGCCAAGACCGATCCCGAACCTTTGCCGAGCGAGGAAAAGGGGCTGGAAGGCCGCGCTGAAGCCGCCAATCTGGTTGAAATTTATGCGGTGCTCGATGGCACCAGTACGGCCGAAGTACTGCGCCAGTTCGGCGGCCAGGGCTTTGGCGCGTTCAAGCCCGCGCTGGCCGAATTGCTGATCGACAAGCTGGCCCCGATCAACGCCCGCTTCAACGCGCTACGTCAAGACCGCGCCGCGCTCGATGCAATCCTGCGTGACGGGGCCGAGAAAGCCCGCGCGCTGGCGGTGCCAACGCTTGAGGCAACTTATACGGCGCTAGGACTTGTGCGCGGCTGAGATCAGACCACCCGGCGGCCGAACCCGCCGGGCCGACCCGCCAGCGGGCCGGGGGCAAATGGGCGCTGTGGTGGCGCTGGCTTACTTTCACCGGCTTCGCGGGCCGCCAGCGCATTCGCAATGGCGCTATCCCAGCGGGCTTCCTGCTCGGTTTCAGCGGGCGGGATTGCAGCAGTCGGCGCGCTGGCGGCATTACTGAAGGCTGGGCTGCGCGTGAGTTCACCGCGCCGGGTGGCGGGCTGGAAGCCGCCGGGGCGCGGATCATCTTCGAACACCACGGCATAATCCTGCCGCTTCGAAGCGATGCAGCCGATCACGATCATGAACACGAAATCGGCCAGGCCAATCATCAGCGGCAGCCCCAGCATGCCGGCTCTCAGCGCCGCCGCCGATCCCGCAGTAATCCGGCCCATGTTGCCCAGAATGCCGCCGCCGAAGAACAGCCACGGCAGGAACGGCGGCCAGCCGATATCACGGCAGCGCCGCATCATCACCACGCGGAAGTAGATCCCGACCGGCACCATCAGCAGGAACGCGATTATCGCTACGCCCCAATGACCGGTGAACAGGCTGTAGATGCTGAGCGACAGCAGCCCCAGCACGGCGACGAAGTTGATGACGAACTGCGTCCAGTAGCTTGACTGGCTGCACACTGGCTTGCCTTGGTATTCATATCCCACCGCAGGTTCTCCCGCCGAAACGCGGTGGAAGATAAGCCCGGCATGAACAACAAATCCCTAACGGCGCATGTCACCGCAGCAACCGGGCGATGTGTCCCATTCAAGCACGATTAAGCCGCCTTGGCGCAAGCAGCTTTCAATCCTACAATTTTTTGGATCCGTCTGCGAGTCGCAGCGGCCGATGCACGATGGAGACAGGGTCAATGTCACGTTCTCAAAATACGCCGTTCGCGCTTGTGAAAGCCGCAGCGGTGACGCTTATCCTGGCCGCGCTGGCGGCCTGCGCTGCGCCGTTCAACGCCAATGTGCAGCGCTTTTCATCGCAATTGCCCGCCCCGCAGGGTCAGACCTTTGCGATCGTCGCGGAAGATCAGGCATTGTCTGGCGGGCTTGAATTCTCGCAATATGCGGGCCTGGTGGCGAGCAAGCTGCAGACTTTGGGCTATGCCCCTGCCAGCAGCCCGGCAACCGCCGATCTGATCGTGCGGTTCGATTACGGGGTCGATAAGGGCCGCGAAAAGGTGGTCCGTACTGGCTATGCAGATCCGTTCTGGCAGCCGTGGTACGGCTCGAGCCGCTATGGCTATTACGGCCGTCCGGGTTATCACCGCCCGTTCAGCCCGCGCGGTAACTGGGGTTATGGCTTCTACGATCCGTGGTTCGGCGGCGGCGGCTATGAAAGCTATACTGTTTACATCAGCGGGGTCAGCATGAAGATCGATTCGCGCACCGATGGCAAACGCCTGTTCGAAGGCCGCGCCGAAGCGGCCAGCACATCGAACCGCCTGCAATATCTGGTGCCCAATCTGGTCGAAGCCATGTTCACCGATTTCCCCGGCAACTCGGGCGAAACCGTGCGGATCAGCGTGGCTCCGGAAAAGAAAAAGCGCTGAGCTGAAGGCCGCTGAAATGCGAAGGGCGGGTCCGGAAACGGGCCCGCCCTTTTGCTGAGTGCTGCTGGCAAGGTCCTCTCCATTTTCACGAAGTGCAAATGGGGAGGATCTTAGCTGCCCAACGCGACCACTCCGCCGGTGGAACCGAACCCGCCGGCCCCGCGCGCAGTCTCATCCAGTTCGTCCGCCAGCAGCCAGGTCGCCCGGGTTACCGGGGCCAGCACCAGTTGCGCCACCCGGTCGCCGCGGCGGATCTCGAACGGATCGCTGCCAAGGTTGATCAGGATGACTTTCAGCTCGCCGCGATAATCGCTGTCGATCGTGCCGGGGGTGTTGGGCACGGTGATCCCGTACTTCAAGGCCAGCCCTGAACGCGGCCGCACCTGGATCTCAAATCCTTCGGGGATCGCCACCGCAAGGCCAGTCGCAACGGCGTGCCGCATGCCCGGTGCGATCGTCACATCCTCGGCCGCAAGCACGTCCATTCCCGCCGCCCCGGCCGTGGCATAGGCGGGCAGTTCCAGCCCTTCGCCATGCGGCAGGCGCTTTACCCGAACCGGAATGTCAGGATTGGGCTTTGGCGGGTTTGAGGGCATCGACGATCCTTTCGACAATGGCGCGGGCCACTTGGTCCTTTGCCATTTCCGGAAGGTTCTCGACAGCCTTGGCGGTGACGATATGCACCGCGTTGACTTCGCCGCCCATCACGCTTTTGCCGATGCCGCCCGAAACGTCGTTGGCAATGATCCAGTCGGCACCCTTGCGCTTGCGCTTGTCCTTGGCGTTTTCGACCACGCGTTCGGTTTCGGCAGCAAAGCCGATCACCAGTTTGGGCCGCTTTTCGCTGACCGAAACCATCGCCAGCACATCGGGATTTTCGGTCAGCCGCAGCGCCGGCGGGGCCGAGCCGCGCTTTTTCATCTTTTCGCCCTGGACATCGGTGGCGCGCCAATCGGCCACCGCGGCGACCATTACCGCAACATCGGCCGGCAGCGCCTTTTTCACCACTTCGGCCATCTGCACCGCGGTTTCGACATTGATCCGGGTCACCCCGGGCGGAGTGGCCAGATGCACCGGGCCCGATACCAGCGTAACCTTGGCCCCCAGCTGCGCCGCAGCGGCAGCAATGGCATAGCCCTGCTTGCCCGAGGAGCGGTTGGCAATATAGCGCACCGGATCGATCGGTTCATGCGTTGGCCCGGCGGTGATCAGGAAATGCTTGCCCTTCAGCGGGCCATCTGGATCGATTGCCGGACTTTCATCGGCGGCGAAATCGGGCTGCCCTTCCAGCGGATCTTCCAGCACGGCGTTCTCGAACACTTCGGGCGCAAAGCTGGGATCGTCCTTGACCACATGGTTGATCGCATCGGGATCGGTGGGCGGAGCAGCCTTGGCCTTGCCCTTTTTGGACAGGATCGGGCTGGCCAGCAGCACTTCGGGCGGCGGAACCTCTACTGGCGGTTCGCTTTCAAGCTCAATAAACTCGCCGTCCAGCACATCATCTTGGGCCAGCGGCGGTGCCGGGCTGGCAGAGCGCACGATCAGCCCGGCCGATAGCCCGCCGTGACCGGTGTCGATGCTTTCATGCTCACCAAATTCCTCCAGATCGAGGCTGTGATCAGGCGCTGGCAGCAGCTTGGCATGATCGAGCCCCAGCACCTCGCAGATCGCGTTCCAGATCGCGGTGGGTTCGGGCAGACGACCAGGACCGAATTCACCGCAGGCCATCGCCCCTTCATCGGGATCAAGCACGTGGATGCCGCGTTCGATCAGGCTTTTGACATTGTCCTGCGTCGCCTGATGTTCCCACATCCGCACGTTCATCGCCGGGACCGCCATCACCGGCTTGTCGGTGGCGAGCAGCAGCGTAGTGGCCATATCATCGGCGATGCCGTGCGCCATCCGGGCCAGCAGATCGGCAGTGGCGGGACAGACCACCACCAGATCGGCGGCGCGGCTTAATTGGATATGGCCCATCTCGACCTCATTGGTCAGATCCCACAAGGTGGTGTGGACCGGATTTTCGCTGAGCGCGGCGAGCGTCATCGCGGTGATGAATTTCGAACCGCCTTCGGTCAGCACGCAGCTAACCTCGCCGCCGCCCTTGCGGATCAGCCGGACGAGTTCGCACGCCTTGTAGGCGGCGATGCCGCCGCCCACGACGAGGAGTATCTTTGGACCAGTCATTGTGGTGCGCTTGTGCAACGCCATTCCTTCGTGCGCAACAGGCTATGCCGATGCGCCGCAATGGGCCATGATGGCTAAATCGAGATTAAACGGGAGGGTTACCGAAATGCGAATAGTCGTGACTGCGCTGATTTTCCTGGCCGGCATGTTCAACCTGTTCCTGGGAATCTCGTTCCTTTACGATCCCGCCGGGATGGGCATGCAGTTCGGCGTTTCACCCAACGGCGCGCTGGGCATGGCGGTGCTGCGCGCCGATTTCGTCGCGTTCTTCCTGGTAGTGGGCTTTTGCATGCTGCGCGGAGCGTGGCGGCGCAATGGCGATCTGCTGCTGGTTCCGGCAGCACTGTTTGCGGTGGCCTTTACGGGCCGGGCGATCAGCGCCGCAGTTTCAGGCACCCAGCCCGGCTTCTTTGAACCGATGATTGCCGAGGCCGCGCAAGTGATCCTGCTGGTGATCGGCTGGCGGGTGATCCCGCATCACAAGATCGAAGAGCTGACGTCTTGATTGGTGCGCTGATCGCCTACGCGATCAGCTTGGCCTAGCCGGCCCGCTCCCCCTCCCGACCACCCATATCCTGGGGATACCCTGATGGGTGGTCGGGAGGGGGAGCGGGCCGGCTAGGCCAGGGAAGTCCGGACGGACTTCCCGCACCGGCGTCAGCCGGAAAAAGACCTCTGCCACAAACTGCGCAGCGCCATCGGCATGAACGCCAGGCCGGCGAACATGCCGGGGGCGACCATCGCCCCCCAGTAATAATTGTCCGCCCGCCCGGCGATCATGAAGGCGGCGCCGTAACCGAAATAGAGCAGCGTCGCGGTGGTGCCCAATGGGCTTTTCCAGCCCGCCCAGCCCAGCATCATCAACATCACCACCGGCCCGGCCACATAATGCGGCAGGAACCTGAGGTTGCTCGACAACACTACATTGGACAGCCAACCCGATAATCCGCGCAGCGCCAGCCAGCTTGCCCCGGCCGGATCGCTGGGCAGGGTCTGCAGCGATACCAGATGCAGATGCCAGGCTAGCCCGGCTGCAAACAGGCCGATCAGCGTGGCCCAGGCCGCCGCCTCGCGCCAATCGCGGCGATAGAGCGCCATCGCCCCCATCAGCGCAACATAGGGTAGCGCATGTTCGCGGATCGCCAGCGCCAGCGCGGCGACCAGCACTGCGGCCTGCCACTTGCGCCCCGGCCGGTGCAATGCCAGCGACAGCGCTACCAGCATCCCGGCCCACAATTCGTGCAGCACAAAGAAATAGCGGTTCAAGCCCAGGCTGACCCCAACCAGCACCAGTGCCGCGGCAATGCTGCGGACATTTTCGGTGCCAGGTTCTTCGCCCAGCCGCCGCCACCAGGCCCAGAATACCCCCAGGGTCAGCGCCAATGCCGCTGCCATCTCGCCCAGTACCAATTGTTCGGAGCCGTGCCCCTTATCGCCCAGCCACATTTCCAGATAGGCCAGCGTCGGTAGCCGCACCGCCACCCCCGGACGCAGCGGGTAATTGCCCTTGCGGTGTTCAGCCGCAACCGCAGTGTAATAGCTTTCCCCGTGGCCAATCCGCGCGATCACCCCATCATAGACCGCCAGATCCGGATCGCGCGGGCGCACCACATCCTTGGCCGGCGCCCCGCCCGCCACCACTTCGGCGAACCCGGCGCGGCGTGCCTTTTGCGGTCCGGCCGCAATCGGCACCAGCGCCGCCGCGATCAGCGTCAGCGCCGCCACAAGCAGCAGCGCACGTGCCGCCCCTTTGGACCAGTGGCTGAAACGATCGTGCGGGCTGGCGCGGTAAGTGGTCATTTAGTCCCCGTTTTGCGGGCCTTGTGCCTCGCCAGGCGCGCGCAGGCAAGCACGCCAACTGCACTGAAGAACAGGTCTGCGTTAACTTGCGCTTCGTCCGCGCGGCCCTACATAGAGTGCGAAAGGATTTCGTACCCAATGAACGACGAACAGCCCACCGGTAATCCCTGGATGAAAAACCTTCTGGTCTGGGGCGGGATCTTCCTTGCCCTGGCGCTGGTTGCCTCATTGTTCAGCGCCCGCAGCGAAGTGGCGGCGACGCAGATTTCCTATTCGGATTTCAAGAATAAGGTCCAGGCGGGGCAAGTCGAAAAGGTTGAGGTTGGTGAAAAGCAGATCATCGGCAAGACCAAGGATGGCAAGCAGTTCACCACCACGCCGCTGCCCAACGATACCACCCTGCCCGATCTGCTGCAGAAAAGCGGCGTGCAGGCGGTAGGCAAGCAGGCCGATGAAGGCAACATGCTGATCTATCTGCTGCTGCAGGTGTTCCCGATCCTGCTGGTGCTGGGCCTGGCAGTGTTCATCATTCGCCAGATGCAAAAGGGCGGCGGCAGCGGCGCGATGGGCTTTGGCAAAAGCAAGGCCAAGATGCTGACGGAAAAGCAGGGCCGCGTCACCTTTTCCGATGTCGCCGGGATCGATGAAGCCCGCGAAGAGCTTGAGGAGATCGTCGATTTCCTGAAAGATCCGACGCGCTTTTCCAAGCTGGGCGGGCAGATCCCCAAGGGCGCGCTGCTGGTCGGGCAGCCCGGCACCGGCAAGACCCTGCTGGCGCGCGCGATTGCGGGAGAAGCGGGCGTGCCGTTCTTCACCATTTCCGGCTCGGACTTCGTCGAAATGTTCGTTGGCGTCGGCGCCAGCCGGGTGCGCGATATGTTCGAACAGGCCAAGAAGAACGCGCCGTGCATCGTCTTCATCGATGAAATCGACGCGGTTGGCCGTCACCGCGGCCATGGTCTCGGCAATTCGAACGACGAACGCGAACAGACGCTCAACCAGCTGCTGGTCGAGATGGACGGGTTTGAGGCCAACGAAGGCATCATCATCATCGCTGCCACCAACCGGCCCGACGTGCTCGATCCGGCACTGCTGCGCCCCGGGCGGTTTGACCGGCAGGTGGTGGTGCCGTTGCCCGATATCGAAGGGCGCGAAAAGATCCTGAACGTCCACATGAAAAAAGTGCCGCTCGCTCCCGATGTCGAAGCGCGGGTGATTGCACGCGGCACGCCGGGTTTCTCGGGCGCTGACCTTGCCAACCTGGTCAACGAAGCCGCGCTGCTGGCCGCGCGCCGCAACAAGCGGCTGGTTGCCATGCGCGAATTCGAGGACGCCAAGGACAAGGTGATGATGGGCGCCGAACGCCGGTCAATGGTGATGGACGACGATGAAAAGAAGATGACCGCCTATCACGAGGCTGGCCACGCTTTGGTGATCATGCACGAACCGGCGCACGATCCGATTCACAAGGCTACGATCATCCCGCGCGGCGGCGCTTTGGGCATGGTCATGCACATGCCCGAACGCGATCGCTATTCGTACCACCGTGACAAGATGCACGCCGATCTGGCCACCGCAATGGGCGGCCGCGTGGCTGAAGAAATCATCTTCGGACACGACAAGGTCAGCTCGGGCGCCAGCTCCGACATCCAGTATGCCACGCGCCTCGCCCGGGCGATGGTGACCAAATGGGGCATGTCGACCAAGCTTGGCCCGCTGCAGTACGAAGAAACCCAGGAAGGCTATCTGGGCTATGGCGGTTCAAGCCGGACCATGGGTTCGGATGAAACCAACAAGCTGATCGATGCCGAAATCCGCGCGCTGGTCGAAGGCGCGCACAGCCGCGCGACGGTGATCCTCAAGAAGAACATCAAGCAACTGCACCTGCTGGCCAAGGCGCTGCTCGATCTGGAAACGCTGACCGGGGACGAGATCAAGGAACTGATCGCCAGCGGCAAGATCGACCGCGAGGAAAAGCCGGGCAGCCAGCAGCCGATTGCCGAAGTCAAGGGCTCGGCCATTCCCAAGGCTGGCAGACGCACAGTGGGAGCGGCGGCTTAACAGCCGCCGCTGCGCTGCCGGATCGTCAGCCCATTGACAGACCCAGCACGGCCAACGCGAACAGCGTCAGCGCAATCATTGCAAAACCGCTGAGCACGGCCGTGCGCCACAAGGCGCCGGTTCTGCTCAGGCCGTAGGCTTCGCGCAGCTGGCGGTGCATGTGAAACGGCACGTACAGGATCAACACGGCGATCAATCCGCCGAGCGATGTCCAGACATTAATTGCCGTGACAGCAGCCAGCACGATCAACATGAAGCAAAGCGAATAGGTGACAAACACCGTGTGATCGTAAAAGTGAAACTTGCGGTTGAACGGAAACAGCAGCCACACGAACGGCACGCTGAGCGGGATCAGCAGCCAGCTATATTTGTACGCGCTCGACTGCACCTTGTAGATCGCCAAGTCGGGATTTTTCGCGGCTTCATCCCAAGCGTCGTTGATCCCGCGGGCCCATTCGGGACCCGATGCGGCCCCCGAATCGCCGCTAATCTGAATGGGTCCGCCCTTCTTGCTGGTGCGAATGCCGTCCAGCGCTGCCTCCGCGCCGACCAGCTGGCCTTCGATCGCGGCAGTTTGCTCTCCCGCCTTTTCGGCGGCCGCGAGCTCGGCTTTCAAATCGGCGATTTGCTTGACCGCTTCCCTCTCTGCTTTGGCCAGGGCGACGGGATCGTTGTTGGGATTGAAGTGGATCGGTCCGCTGGCCACGTTGAAGATAGCGAATGTCAGAAACACCACAAACAGGAACAGCGCGATCGGGCTGACATAGCTGGCGCGGCGGCCGTCGATATATTCGCGGGTCAGCTTGCCCGGATGCCAGGCCAGCATCGGCAAGGTCCGCCAGATCTTGCCTTCAAAGTGAAACACCCCGTGCAGCAGATCGTGAAAGAACGCGCCGATGGTCTTGTGGACATGCGCTGCCTGCCCGCACGTGTGGCAATGGTTGCCGATCAGCGCGGTGCCGCAGTTGAGGCAGGCGGCCTCATGCGTGTGGCCGTCGCTGCCTTCGCCGTGATTGGGTTCTGCCGCGCGCGCCAATAGCGCGCCTTCGGCCACACTGCCGATAATGTCCCCCGGTCCCGTCACTGCCACGCCTCCCTTGCAGCCTGCCACTGTTCATGGTCTTGCAAGCATGGCTGGGTCAAGGCGGTCACATCAACATTGGGGACGATATTAGATGAAGCGCTTGTTTGCACTGCTGGCCGCAATGCTGCTCTTGCCCGTGGCCGCACTGGCCGCGCCGGGCGATATGAACGTGGCGATGTTCCTGGCCAAGGCTGATGCGCTGCAGGCAAGGGGCGTCACCGCAATGTTTTCCAGCGATGTCGGCCTGCTCAAAAGCGAAGGCAAGGCGGCGGGCCAGCACTACAAGGCCCGGCTTCAGGCCGAAAAGGCCCAAGGCCGCCCATCAAGCTGCCCGCCGCCGGGGGTGAAGGTCAATTCCGACGACCTGCTGGCCTTCCTGCGCACCTACCCGCCCGCCGTCCGGCCACGAGTCAGCATGAAGCAGGCCTTCGCGGAATACTTCATCAAGAAGTACCCCTGCCGCAAGTGATGGCAGGTCAGTTGGCGGCAATCCCCAGAGCTGACCGGACCAGCGGCGGCCACCAGTCGCTATACCAGATCAGCACGGCAGCAATCTGCCCCACAACCAGGATCGGGATTGCGATTCGCAGAACCGGATGAAGCTTGCCGCGCGTCGCCAGATCGTAACCCGCCGAGGCCAGCATCAGCACGTTCACCCCGGTGTAAAGGTGCGCCCAGGTATTGAAGGGACCGGTCCCGGTCAGCCTGTCGATCCCGTCGCCCCACCAGCGCTGATAAGGCCCGCTCATGATCGCCGCAGCGCCGAGGTAGATCAGACGCTTGTGCGTCGCCGGGGTGCGGCGGGCGCGATAGGCCAGCGTAGTGCAGACCCCGAAGGCGATCAGCACATAGAGCGGAAAGGTGAAAAAGCGGACGTTTTCGGGGTCGGTCTGGGCCCAGAACCGCTGGCTATAGATTTCAGCGCCAAGTCCGGTGGCAACGACCAGAACGGAAAGCACCATCCCGCCTATTCCGATGCGGCGATGCCATTCGACCCGATGCCGGTTGATCAGCGCCACTTGCACGCTGAGCATCACCAGCCACGCCGCATAGACGAAGACATGCGCGACCAGAATGGGCGGTGCGACATAAGGTGCCTGTCCGGCGTATCGTTCCATTACCGGCGGGACAAACCCCATTGCCACTGCCAGCCACGAGGTGACTACGAAAGCAATCCAGAACGCATCGTCCCACTTGTGCCGCGCGGCAAATCCGGTCTTTTCCATCGTCGTCGTCCCCCAACGAATATCGAGCAGATCATTCGGCGCAGTTGCTGTCAAATTGGCGGTGCGGCGGTTTGAAAACGCACGAAAAAGCCCGCGCACCTCGCGGCACGCGGGCTGGAATATTCGTCAGAGGCTGCGTTCAGCCCTCGTAATCACCGCCGATAGAGGTATTGCGCACCGGCGCAGCCGCGGTGATCCGCAGCGCTTCGGCCGACTGGCTGAGCGAGCCGATATCGTCCATTTCATCGTCATCATCGGGCAGCACGCGCTGCAGCGAGACCACCACCGATTCCTTCAGGTTGGCCGGATGCACGGTCTGCTCGGCAATTTCGCGCAGCGCCACGACCGGGTTCTTGTCACGGTCACGCTCAATGGTGATTTCCGCGCCGCCCGAAATCTCCCGCGCCCGCTGCGCGGCCATCAGCACCAGATCGAAGCGGTTGGGGATCTTGTCGACACAATCTTCAACGGTAACGCGCGCCATGGGGCACTCCACAAAAACGAGGAAATCGGGAATTTCCTGCGCTTAGGCCCCAAGCACTTGAGAAGTCAAGAAATATTCGCATAACATGTTGTAAATAAACGGGATTTTTAGCGAATCAGTCCTCATCGTATTGGCGGTACTGATCTTTGGCCAGATTGCCGAATTTGGTGAATTCGGCCTGGAAGTGCAGCTGGACGTTGCCGGTCGAGCCGTGGCGCTGTTTCGATATGATCACGGTGGCCTTGTTCATCACTTCCATATGACGCTCCATCCACTTGTCATATTTGGCAATGGCATCGCCCGAACTGGTTTCGCTCGGATCATCGGGCTTGGCCGCGTTGTGATAGTATTCCTCGCGGAAAATGAACCAGACCATGTCGGCGTCCTGCTCGATTGAGCCTGATTCGCGCAGATCCGAAAGCTGCGGCCGCTTGTCTTCGCGGCTTTCAACCGCACGGCTTAGCTGGGACAGTGCGATCACCGGGATCGACAATTCCTTGGCCAGGGTCTTCAGACCGCGGCTAATCTCGGAAATTTCGTTGACCCGGTTATCGCTAGCGCGGCCGGTGCCCTGCAGCAGCTGCAAGTAATCGACCACCACCAATCCGATATCGTGGCGCCGCTTCAGGCGCCGGGCCCGGGTGCGCAACGCGGCGATCGACAGCGCCGGGGTATCATCGATGTAGAGCGGCAATTCGGCCAGACGCTGGCTGGCAAAGGAGATCCGCTGGAAATCCTCGTGGCTGATCTTGCCCGAGCGCAGCCGTTCGCTGCTGATCTCGGCCTGTTCGGCGAGGATACGGGTAGCCAGCTGATCGGCGCTCATTTCCAGGCTGAAGAAGGCGACCGGCGCGCCGACGGATTTTTCAGGCTCGATCCCGTCGGCCATATCGCGCAGAAAGCGGTCCGCGCAGTTGAAGGCGATATTGGTGGCGAGCGAGGTTTTGCCCATCGCCGGGCGGCCCGCAAGGATGATCAGGTCCGAATCGTGCAAACCGGCCACCTTGGCATTCAGATCATCGAGCCCGGTGGTGCGCCCCGAAATGTGCCCGCCCGAATTGAGCGCGCGTTCGATCTGCTGGATCGCGGCTAGGCTGGAGGTGCGAAAGCTTTGCGCCTCGCTGCCCACCGATGCGCCTTCGGCCACTTTGTAGAGCGCGGCTTCGGCACCGGCGATCTGCTCCATCGGCTCAACGCTCTCGGAGGTATCGAGCGCCGAATTGACGAGGTTGCGGCCCACCGAAACCAGTTCGCGCAGCAAGGCCAGATCATAGATCTGCTGGGCCAGTTCGCGCGGGGCGAGCAGGCCCTGGCCATCGGCAGTGAGCCGCGCCAGATAGGCCACGCCGCCCAGTTCCTTGAGCGCCTCGTCGGCCTCAAAATACGGACGCAGCGTGACCGGGGTAACCACCGCCTTGCGATCGAGCAATTGCAGGATTCGCTCAAAAATGCGGGCGTGGATCGGTTCAAAGAAGTGATCGGGATGCAGCGGGCTGACCAGTTCCTCGATCACCCGGTTATCAATCAGGGCCGCACCCAGAAAGGCTGCCTCAGCCTCAACATTGCTGGGCAAGGCACGGGCTGCGGTCTCGTCTGCACGGGGAAAGGGGATCGGTTCGGCCATAAGCGGTGTTCAATGCGCGTGTCGTGCGGCGGCTTCAAGAACCTTCGCGTGCGCAGCTTGGGATAGCCCTGTGAACAACTATTGCCCGCCCTTGTTGCATCTGCGAAAAGCGCGCGAATATGGACAACCCGCGGATCATCCACATCGAACTTGATGAAGCGACGATCCTGTGGCGCAGCGCCGATATCGAACAGGAACGGCGGATCGCGATCTTCGATCTGATCGAGGAGAACACCTTCAAGCCATGCCGCGCCTGGGAAGCCGGTCATCACGGCCCCTACCGGCTGGGGCTTGCGGTCAATGATGGGCGGCTGACGCTGGAAGTGGCCGATGAACAGGGCCAGCTGCTCGAACAGCTGGTGCTGGGCCTGGGCCGGTTCCGCCGCCCGATCCGCGATTACTTCGCCATTTGCGACAGCTATTACCAGGCAATCCGCAAGGCCACCGCGGCCGAGATCGAAACCATCGATATGGCCCGCCGCGGGGTGCACAACGAAGCGGCCGAAATGCTGCTGGAACGGCTGGAGGGCAAAGTCGAAACCGATCATGCCACCGCAAGAAGGCTGTTCACCCTGATCTGCGTGCTGCATATCAGGGGGTAAGTTATTTTCCGCCTCACGGCGGGGCACCACCGGCCCGCTCCCCCTCCCGGCCACTCAGACTCTAGGGTTAGCCTATGGGTGGCCGGGAGGGGGAGCGGGCCGGTGGTGCCAGCCAATCGCGGAGGCGATTGGCGCACAAACAAAGAGGGGGTTCATGGCAAGACGTTCATCCAGTCGCTGGCGGCTGCGCTTCATTGGCGCCGGGCTGTTGCTGGCGCTGCTGATCGCCGGGTGGGGCTGGTGGACAATCCACCATTGGCGCCCGCCGGTGGCATCGTTCCCGGTTCAGGGCATCGAGGTCAGCTCGACTGACGGCACGGTCGATTGGAAAGCGGCCAAGGCGATTGGCGCGACCTTTGCCTATCTCGATGCCTCGGCCAGTGCCTTTGCGCGCGATCCGGACTTTGCCCGCAACCTGGAAGATGCCCGCGCCGCGCACCTGCAGGTGGGCGCGGTGCATATCTATGATCCGTGCCAGCCGGCCGAGCGTCAGGCCGCCAATTTCATGACCGTGGTGCCGCGTGACAAGGCCATGCTGCCCCCAGCGGTGGATCTCGACATGTTGGCCGACGAATGTCCGATCAAGGTCGGCGATGCCGCGGTGCAGAGCGAGCTGATGACCTTCCTCAACCAGATCGAAACCCACACCGGCAAGCCGACCATCCTGAAGATTTCCCGCCGCTTTGAAAAACGCTATCACGTGGCGCGCAAGCTTGATCGCAACCTGTGGCTCGATCGGCTGCGGTTTGAACCTGACTATGCCGGGAGGCCGTGGACTTTGTGGACCGCCAACACCATGCTGGAAACCGAAGCCGCCCCGGGCCCGCTGCGCTGGGTGGTGGTCGGGCGATGAGCTGGAACCGTGACAGCCTGATCGAGGCCGCCCGCCAGGCCGCGACCAAAGCTTATGCCCCCTATTCCAGGTTCCACGTCGGCGCGGCGCTGGGCTTTGCCGATGGCTCGGTGGTCACCGGGGCCAACGTCGAAAATGCCAGCTACGGGATGGCGCTGTGCGCGGAGACGGTCGCAGTGGGCAAGGCGCTTAGCGAAGAGTGGCGCGGCAAACTGGAGGGCGTAGCGGTAATCGGCGGCAAGGCTGGCGCGGTCGGCGCGGGCGATCCGGTGACCCCGTGCGGTCGCTGCCGCCAGATGCTCAATGAATTGGCCGCGCTGGGGGATAGCGATCCCACGGTGTGGTGTGTGGGGGAAGATGAGGTGCTGGAACTGGCGCTCTCGGCATTGCTGCCACGGGCATTTGGGCCGGATAGCCTGACCTAAAAATCCTCCCCTGCAAGGGGAGGGGGACCGCCCGCAAAGCGGGTGGTGGAGGGGTGCCGCACCAAGGCGGCAGCAGCAATCTGCTCAACCACACCGTGCACATCGCGCAAGACTTCCGGTGCGGGAAATCTGATCACGCGAACACCTTGCGTATCGAGCCAGGCATCGCGAACGATGTCCCGCTCTGGATTGTCGCCCATGTCATGCGCAATCCCGTCAACTTCGACCGCAAGCCACGCGAGCGCACAATAGAAATCCAGCACGTAACGACCTGCGGGATGCTGGCGTCTGAATTTGAGGTCTGCCGGTCGCTTGCGCAGTTCCTGCCACAGGACCACTTCGGGCAGGGTCATTTGTCGGCGCAGCTTGGCTGCACGCTTCTGAGTTTCTTTTGGACCGTGGAGCATTGCGGTTTACCCCTCCACCACCCGCTTTGCGGGCGGTCCCCCTCCCCTTGCAGGGGAGGATTTCAACCTGCCAACCACTCCAGCAACGCCCCCAGACAGTCCCGCCCCAATATCGCGCTGCGCTCGGCGCTCCAGCCTTGCGCGGCACAGGGCAGGTCGTCGTTGTCCTTGAACGGCATTTCCAGCGTCATCGCCACCGCACCAAAGCGTTCGGCGAGTTGGTTGGTCGACATGGTCAGGTTGGCCTTGCCCGCCGAGGCTACCGGATAGCCGAGCCGGGTCTGGAAATCAGGGGTGCGGCGCGCGAGGATCGTCTTGTAGCGATCAAACCCGGCTTGCTGTTCGCCCTTGTGCGAGGGGATGCCTTCGAAGCCCGCCAGGAACACCGCCGGGATTGCTTCATCGCCGTGCACATCCATTGCGAAATCGACACCCGTTTCATCCATCGCGTTTCGGATCGCCAGCACTTCGGGGCTTTTTTCCGCGCTGGGGCTGGCCCATTCGCGGTTGAGGTTTATCCCGGCGGCATTGGTGCGCAGGTGTCCAAGGCGTGAGCCATCGGGGTTGGCATTGGGGACAATGTGGAACCGGCACAGCTGCCGCAGCTTGCGCGCCGCCGGATCGGCCGGATCGGTCAGGCAATCGAGCGCGCCTTCCATCCACCATTCGGCCATCGTTTCGCCGGGGTGCTGGCGGGCATAGAGCCAGACCTGCTTGTCGCCCTCACCCAGTTCGAGACAATCGATCGGCTGCCCGTCCAGTGTCTGGCCCAGCACCCGGTGCGAAACGCCATCGGCCAAGGCCGCCCCGGCGATCAGATCGTGGTGCCGCTCCATCGAATAGGGCGCGAAATAGGCGAACCACGCCTGACTTCCCGCCGGGGTGTAGCGCACCGTCAGCGTGCCGCCCGCCTCAGCCTTGTCATAGGAACTGTCGGCCCGGCCCCAGAACTGGCGGTCCTCGCTTACCGCAGCGCGGTAGTTCGGCCAGCCGCCGGGATAGGCCGAAGCCCCCAGCCCGGTGATCTTCAGTTCAACCGCGCGGCCTTCGCTTCCGGAAACGCGGAAATGGAACCACTGGAAGAAGTCGCTCTGGTGATCCTTGCGGATCGCCAGGCGGGCGGTGGTGCCGTCAATCGAGAGCACTTCGATATTGCCGCTGTCAAACGCGGCATCAATGGTCAGCTGGGTCATTTGACCTCGATAGTCTGACCCGATTGGCCGGGGAAGCCCTGGAACAAGGCTTCGCTCATTTTTGGTGCGCCGAGCGAGGTGCTGGCCAGCGGCGATTTGGCCGAAACCACAAAGCTGGCGCGCCCCTCCCACAAGGTGGTGTTCGTCTGCCTATCCCGAATCGTTACCTGCAAATCGGTGGCCACCTGCGGCCCGGGCTTGGGTGATAGATTGAGGCCGACCCCCATCCCCAGCCCGCCGCCATAGGTGCCGCTTGATCCGCCCACCCCGACCGAAACCGGGCTGCTGCGCTGGCCCTCGATCGTGCGGCGCGAAAGCGCCACCATGGCCACTTGCGCGCCTGCCCCCGGCGCCACTTCGCTGTAGCCCAGCGTTACCAGCTGGCGGGCAATCGCCGCACGGTAAGCCTGCCATTCCAGGCTGGCCGGGTCGGCGCCGGGGGCCGGCTCGACCGCGATTGTGCCTTTGCCCAGCAGCGTGACATCCGGCCCATGAAACCGCGTGACTTCCACCGGGCCTACTGGGGTGACGCAAGCTGCCAGCAGGAGGACCAGTGCGCTGGCCAGGCCGATCGTAATCCGTTTCATTGCGCTGCTTCCCTTGGGTTCGCTTGGCCTGGTAATCTGCCCCTTCGTTGCTGTGCTGGCAACTCTTGCAGGGGCATTAACCACTTACGCGGCTGAATGTGCTAGGCGGCCTGCGCTATGACCCAGACCTGCCCCGTGCTTGTAACCGGAGGTGCCGGCTATATCGGCGCCCACGCCGTCCTCGCTCTTGCCGATAAGGGCTGGCCGGTGGCGGTGATCGATAACCTGACCACCGGCTTTCGCTGGGCGGTGCCCGAAGGGGTGCCGTTCTATCAGGGCGATATCGAAGACAGCGATCTGCTGGCGCGGATCTTTGCCGAACAGGGCACAAAAGCCGTGATGCATTTCGCCGGATCGATCATCGTTCCCGAATCGGTTGAGAACCCGCTCAAATATTATCACAACAACACCGCCAAAAGCCGCGCGCTGATCGCCGCAGCAGTGGCGGCCGGGGTCCCGCATTTCATCTTCAGCTCGACCGCCGCGACATACGGCGTGCCCGAAGTTTCGCCGGTGAACGAAGACACGCCAAAGGTGCCGATCAATCCCTATGGCATGTCAAAGCTAATGACCGAGATCATGCTGGGCGATGTCGCTGCGGCGCACCCCCTCAACTATTGCGCGCTGCGCTATTTCAACGTGGCCGGGGCCGATCCGCGCGCCCGCACCGGGCAATCGACCGCCGGAGCGACCCACCTGATCAAGGTTGCGGTCGAAGCGGCGCTGGGCAAACGCGAGAAAGTTGACGTGTTCGGCACCGATTTTGACACCCCCGACGGTACCGGGGTGCGCGATTACATCCACGTCTCCGATCTGGCGGCGGCGCATGTTTTGGCGCTGGAGGCCCTGATTGCCGATCCGGCTGGGTCGCTGACGATGAATTGCGGTTATGGCCGGGGCTATTCGGTGCTTGAAGTGCTGGACGCGGTGGACCGGGTGACCAACCAGACCATCCAGCGCGTGCTCGGCCCGCGCCGCGCCGGTGATCCCGATTCGCTGATTTCTGACAACAGCCGCATCAAGGCCACGTTGCCCTGGGTGCCGCAATATGCCGATCTCGATACCATCGTGGCGCATGCGCTGCAGTGGGAGCGCAAGTTGGGCGAGATCAGAGGCAATGCTTGACTTGAATGCGAGTCACACTTAACGGCCCCACTTCAAATTCAAGCGGCGCGTGCCGCACCCGAGGACATCATGAAGATTCGCAACAGCCTCAAGTCGCTCAAAGGCCGCCACCGGGATAACCGCGTGATTCGCCGCCGCGGGCGCACCTATGTGATCAACAAGACCAACCGCCGCTTCAAGGCGCGCCAGGGCTAAACCCTTGGATGGGGGCTGCGGCCCCGCTACGGATCCGGCCCGCCTCCCTATCGGAGCGCGGGCCGAAAACGTTTTTGACGCTGAAGGATGGGCAGATGACAGCGCGAATCGAAGCCGTGGTGTTCGATGTTGGCAAAGTGCTGGTCGAATGGGAACGCGATCTGCCGTTTCGCCGCCTGATCCCCGATTCGGCTGCCCGCGAACACTTCATGGCGCAGGTTATTCCGCTCGAATGGCACGGCCTGCACGATGCTGGCCGGGCTGCGGAAGACATGATTGCGGAGCGCAGCGCCGAGTTTCCCGAACACGCCGAGCTGATTCGCGCCTGGCTGACCCATTTCAACGAAACCATTCCCGGCCCCGTCCCCGGCAGCACCGCAATTGTCGAGGATCTGCACGCAGCCGGGGTGCCGCTTTATGCGATCACCAATTTCGGCGCCGATACCTGGGCCGGATTTGCCCCGACCTATCCGCTGTTCGAGTGCTTCCGCGATATTGTCGTCTCTGGCGTGGAGCAACTGGCCAAGCCCGATCCGGCGATCTACGCGCTGGCAGCGCAGCGGTTCGCCTTGGCCCCGGCGGCGATGCTGTTCATCGACGATAGCCTGGCCAATGTCGAAAGCGCCCGGGCCTGCGGCTGGCACGCGCATCATTTCACCGATGCTGCCACATTGCGCGCCGAGCTTACCGAGCGCGGGCTGCTGGTTTGAAAAACAAGGCCCCCGTTCTTGCGAACGAGGGCCAGTCTTGAGGCGTCAGTGGGCCTGACGTCGAGGGTTCGATTTGGTTTAGCCGGCCTTGGCGTTGCACTGGGCCAGTTCATCGGCAGTGAAAGCGCCCTTGGGACCAGTGAAGACAGACAGCGGGCCAAAGGCCTTGGCCACCTTGATGCAGGCGTTGAGCGGGCGGCTGCCATCGACTTCGCCGGTGCAGGCAGCGCCAGCACACTTCCAGACCACGCCATTGACGACCTTGACCTTCGGCGATTCGAGCGCAGCCGAAAGCTGCGCCTGATAGCGTTCGATCCCGCCGGCGTGGGCCGGGGTGGTGGTGGCAGCGAAGCTGGCAAGCGTGCCAACCAGAGCAAGACCGGCGGCGACGATGCTGCGGGTAAGCGGGCTGTGGTTAAGTGCGGTCATGATTCGTATCCCTCTTAAGTTGCTGCAAGCAGGGATCGAAAGGGTCCTGGGAGGGGAGACTCGATTTGCGTTGCTAACTGCTACCTATCCTGATAGGTTTTCAGTTGCAACTAGAAACTGTGCATTGCAGCAAAGATTTTTTTGTCGGTTGCAAAGCGCAATTGAGTTATGGTCGCATCAAGGACACAAAGGGATCGCCAGATGGGTACACTGCACGAACCATTGAACGACATGCAGAACTGCGGGCTTCCCGCTGCACTGGAAGTCATGGGTGAACGCTGGAGCTTCATGATCCTGCGCGCAGGCTTCAACGGACTGCACCACTTCGAAGAATTCCTGACCACGCTGGGCATCGCCCGCAACATCCTTTCAAACCGGCTCGCCCGGCTGGTCGAACACGGCATCATGAAGCGTGAGGCGCTGGCCGAAGATCGCCGCAAGATCGAATACCGCCTGACCGCTAAGGGGCTCGACCTGCTTCCCGCGATGCTGGCGCTGCGCCAGTGGGGCGAAAAGTACGGCGAAGGCATCCCCTCAAACCCGGTGCTGTGCGATGAACGCGACGGCCAGCCGATCGCCCTGATCGGCATCCACGCCCACGACGGGCGGCGGCTGGGCTACATGGAACTCGAATGGCGCGATGCCGCAGATGTCGGCAAGCCGGCGGCGGTTTATGATGACCGGGCGGTGAAGCCAGAGCTTAGCGCGCTGCGGTAGGGCCTACAACCAAAACTGCGCGTCATATTGACATTTTGAACCATATCGGTTATCTACCCCCTCGCAACGGGTGCGGTGAACGCAGGAGCTCGCGCTATTCCCTCCCGCTTTGATGGCCGGTGCCCGCCTGGCGGTGAGCGCCGCCGATCTGCAGGTATCGGGAGCGGAGCCACGGACTCCGCCTTTGGAATTTCGGGATTTGTCCCGACGGCAAGACGGCAAGGACGCGAGCCCGCCCCGTCGCCGCCCGATATCTCAGGGCCGAACGGACAGTTTTGCATGACCCCTGCCCGTCGTTCGCAATCAAAATGGCATGCAGCCAAGCCTGTCTGGTTCAGGCACCCCGCACCGGCCATCGCCCGTTCGCGGTTTTCCTTTGGCGTAAGGTCCGGGCTCGCCGCCGGATGAATTGGCTTGGGTGGGGGGAACCCATTCACCCCCTTCCCTCGTCACCCTGAACTTGTTTCAGGGTCCACCGCGCCGTTCGTCCTCAGGTCAAAGCGCCAAAGCAAACCTCACGGCAAAGCTGGCATCGCGCGCCATGGTCAATCGGCGAAATAGACCCTGAAACAAGTTCAGGGTGACGAACCCTGTTTGGCTGCTAGTCGTCCAGTTTCACGCCAATGCAGGCCTGCATCGAACCGGTTGCAACCTGCCGATACCAGACCTCGACGACGTCGTAATACATGGCAAGACCGCCGGCATCGAGCGCCACATACTCGCCAACCCGAGGAATGGCCGCAAACTCGAGCGTCCACCGGGGCGCATCATCGGCATCATTCAAATAGACCTCGACTTGCATGTCGCACCTCTAACTGCGCGGCGCCGTCCGCCGATAGCTCAACGCCTCGGCCACGTGGATCCGGCCCACCCCCTCGCTCCCCGCCAGATCGGCAATGGTGCGCGCCACGCGCAGCATCCGGGTATAGCCGCGCGCGGAGAGGCGCATGGCTTCGGCGGCTTGCAGCAGCAGCTTGAGGCCGGGCTCATCCGGGGTGGCGTGCAGTTCAAGCAGATCGCCATCCAGTTCGGCATTGCTGCGTTTGCCGGTTCCGGCCATCCGCTCCAACTGCACGCTGCGCGCTGCGCCGACCCTTGCGCGAACTTCGGCGCTGCCCTCGGCGGGCGGGGGCAGCGACAGGTCGGCGGCGCTGACCGGATCGACATCGACATGCAAGTCGATCCGATCGAGCAGCGGCCCGGAAACCTTGGCCTGATAGTCCGCTGCACAGCGCGGCGCGCGGCTGCAGGCCAGCGCCGGATCGCCCAGATGCCCGCAGCGGCACGGGTTCATCGCCGCGACCAGCTGCACCCGCGCCGGGAAAGTGACATGGGCATTGGCGCGCGCCACGTCGACCGAGCCGGTCTCCAAGGGCTGGCGCAGCGAATCGAGCACCGCGCGCTGGAATTCGGGCAGTTCATCCAGAAACAGCACGCCAAGATGCGCCAGACTGACTTCGCCGGGTTTGACCCTGAGGCCGCCGCCCGTCAGCGCCGCCATCGAGGCCGAATGGTGCGGGCTGCGGAACGGGCGAGTGCGGCTGATCCGCCCTTCTTCGAGCGTGCCCGCCACCGAGGACACCATCGACACCTCCAGCGCCTCAGCCGGGCTCAGCGGCGGGAGAATCCCCGGCAGGCAGCTGGCCAGCAGTGACTTGCCCGCGCCGGGCGGGCCGATCATCAGCAAGTTGTGCCCGCCCGCCGCCGCAATCTCCAGCGCGCGCTTGGCCACTTCCTGCCCCTTGACCCGCTTGAGATCGGGGCCGAATCCGGCCGGCTCCGCCTCACCCGGAACCGGCTGGGCTAGCTGCTGCGTGCCTTTAAGGTGGTTGAGCAGGCTGGTCAGGTTAGGCGCGGCCACCACTGCCACGCCGCTGGCCCAGGCCGCTTCGCTGCCCTGCACCGCCGGGCAGATCAGCCCTGCGCCCTGTCCCGCGGCATGGAGCGCGGCCAGCAGCACGCCGGGTGAGGCGACGATCCGGCCATCCAGCGCCAGTTCGCCCACCGCCACAAAATCGCCCAGCTGCTCGGCGTCAGTCACTCCCATCGCCGCCAGCAGCGCCAGCGCGATCGGCAGATCGTAGTGCGATCCTTCCTTGGGCAGATCGGCGGGCGAGAGGTTGACGGTGATCCGCTTGGGCGGCAGCGACAGCCCCATCGCCGCCAGCGCTGCGTTCACCCGTTCGCGGCTTTCATTCACCGCTTTATCGGGCAGGCCGACCACGTTGAAGCGCGGCAATCCGGGCGCAATCTGGCATTGCACTTCAACCCCGCGTGCTTCGAGCCCCAGATAAGCAACAGTACGAACCAGCGCGACCAAAGTATTGCCCCCAGGTTTTACGAGATAATACTTGGGTGATGGCCGGTTCGTTCTGGCTTGTCGAGCGCTTGCCGCCATGCTGGATCAATTTGCCCCAGACAGGCCCAAGCTGGTCATGGAAAATTTTCCTTAACCTTCGCTGTTCGCTAGCCGGAAAGGGTGCGTGCAGCAAAGCCGCTGACGATGCGTACGATCACTGCCTTTGCCCTGTCCGTCCTGGCGTTTGCCGCCAGCCCTGCCGCCGCGCAGATCGAAATGTCGGTCTCGGCGGACGGCAAGACCACCACGATTACCGAATACTATGTCGAAGACGGCAATCAGCGCGTGCTGGTCCACCCGCCCGCGCCGATCCCTAGAGGGATTGCCCGGTTCGGGCCGTTTCGGGTGATCGATGAAAGCCACGCGGTGCTGGTCGATGCAACCGATGCCCGCAGCCCGGCTCAGTTTGAGGCGATGCTGGCGGCCTATCCCGGGATTACCGAGCTGGCGCTGGTCGATGTTCCCGGCACCGAAGATGACAAGGCCAATATGCGGCTGGGGCGGATCATCCACCAGCGCGACATTACCACCCGCGTGCCCGAAGGCGGATCGGTCCGTTCGGGCGGAGTGGAACTGTTTTTGGCCGGCACGCACCGTGTGGCCGAACCGGGCAGCGAATTTGCAGTCCACGCCTGGGAAGACGATGAAGGCCGCCAGCCCGGCGACTATCCCGCCGATGCCCCCGAAAACCGCGCCTATATCGACTATTATATCGAAATGGGGATGACCGAGGACCAAGCCCAGGCGTTCTATGCGATGACCAATTCGGTGCGGTTCGAGGATGCCAAGTATCTGACCGAGCAGGACATGGCCAAATGGGTGAGGCTGGATTAGGGATGGAGGAGCGGGTTTGAAGTCACGTAACGGTTGACTCTGACCTGCCCGTTCAGTAACGGCCCGCGTCTGATCTGACGCTTTCCCCTGCGAAGGCGTGCCGAACATTAAAATTCAAAGGTTCCTACAATGAAGCGTACGTTCCAGCCCAGCAACCTCGTCCGCGCCCGTCGCCACGGCTTCCGCCTGCGTTCGGCCACTGTTGGCGGCCGCAAGATCCTGCGCGCCCGCCGCGCCCGCGGCCGCAAGAAGCTGTCCGCCTGATCGAAGAGGCGAAAGTGTCGGTCCTGCGCAAGCGGGCTGATTTTCTAGCAGCGAACCGGGGCTTGCGCATTGCACGTCCCGGTTTTGTTTTGCTGGCGCAGCCCAATGGGCGGCAAGACATGCGCTTTGGCATCACGGTTACCAAGAAAATCGGCAATGCGGTGGTCCGCAACCGGATGAAGCGCCGGTTCCGCGAACTGCTGCGCGATCTGCTGCCCAGCGCCGGTCTGCCCGCCCACGATCACGTGCTGATCGGCCGCGAAGGCGGGATCGAGCGCGATTTTGCCAAATTGCGCGAAGAACTGGCCATGGCCCTCTCCCGCGCGGCAGCCGGAAAAGGCGATCCGCCGCGAAGGCCGAGAAAGTGACAGGTCAGGGGTTCACGCAAAGGCGCGAAGGAAAAATAAGGCGCCAAGCTGTAGCGCTTGCGGCGCAACCGCTTTCCTCAGCCAGTGGTGCCGAAGTCGTAACCTTCGGACGAATCGGTTCGCCTGCGGCGCGATACTATCCCTTTGCGCCTTCCTTCTCTTCGCGCCTTTGCGTGAACCTCCTCCTATGAAACGCCTCCTAATCCTGATTGCGCGGGGCTGGCAGCTGGGCCCTTCGCGGGTTCTGCCGCCTTCGTGCCGCTATGCCCCGTCTTGCTCGCAATATGCGATCGAAGCGCTGGAAAAGCACGGCGCGATTAAAGGTGGCTGGCTGGCGGCGAAGCGGCTATTGCGCTGCCATCCTTGGGGGGGACACGGCTATGATCCGGTGCCTTGAACCGCGCTGCCGCCTTCCCATCTGACTAAAACGCGCATTCGACAAAGGGCCATACGTGGACAAGCAGAATTTTCGCAACATGGTCCTGGCCGGGGTCATCACCCTGGTGATCTTCATGGGTTGGGACTGGGGGATGAAATACCTCTATCCCAACGCCCATAAGCGCCCCGTTGCCGCCGCCAGCTCTGCCGCGCCCGCGCCCGCCGAAACGGGTGCCGCTGCCAAGCCGACCCGCGAAGGCGGGCTGACCAGTCCGGCCGATCAGGCGCTGGAAGCCAAGGATCTGAAAAGTGCGCTCAACCCCGCCACCCGCGTGGCGATTGCCGCGCCGGGGCTGTCGGGCTCGATCAATCTGGTCGGCGCGCTGGTCGATGACCTTTCAACCAACCGCCACGGCGCCACCACCGACAAGGGCAGCGAGCCGCAGCGCGTGTTTTCGCCCGCCGGAACCCCGGCGCAGTACTATGCCGAATTCGGCTGGCGCCGCGCCGATGGCCAGCTTGATCCTGCCTTGCCCGGCCCCGCCACCCAGTGGTCCGCGCCCGCCGGGGCCAAGCTGACCCCGCAGACGCCGGTGACCTTGACCTGGACCGGCCCAAGCGGCGCGCAATTCGCGCTGACCTATGCGATCGATGCCGATTACCTGATCACGGCGACGCAAAGCGTGACCAATCCGGGCGCGGCGCCGCTGGCGGTAAAGCCCTATGCGCTGATCAACCGCACCAGCAAGACCGCCAGTCTCAATTCCTGGAACGTGCGTTCGGGCCCGTTCGGCGCTTTCGACGATACGGTCGATTTCGTACCATCCTATTCCAATCTTGAAGAACAGAAGAGCGTGATCAATCCCGGCAAGCCTGATTGGCTGGGCTTCACCGACATTTACTGGATGAGCGCGCTGGCACCCGCCGCGCCAGGCGGGACCGGCGAATTCTGGTCGCTGGGCAACCAGCAGTTCCAGGCCGATGTGGCCTATCCGGTGGTCAATCTGGCGCCCGGCCAGAAAACCGAGCGCGTCACCCGGCTGTTCGCCGGGGCCAAGGAAGCCGCCGTGCTGAACAGGTATCAGGCGGCTGGCATCCCGAATTTCGGGCTGGCAATCGACTGGGGCTGGTTCCGCTGGTTTGAGAAGCCGATTTTCGGTTTGCTCTCGTGGCTGTTCAGCGTGGTCCAGAACTTCGGCGTAGCGATCATCCTGCTGACCCTGATTGTGCGCGGGCTGATGTTCCCGATCGCCCAGCGCCAGTTCAAATCGATGGCAGCGATGAAAGCGATCCAGCCCAAGATGAAGGCGATCCAGGAACGCTACAAGGATGACCGCCAGAAGCAGCAAGAAGAGATCATGGCGCTCTACAAGAAGGAAGGGGTCAACCCGCTGGCGGGCTGCCTGCCGATCTTCCTGCAGATCCCGGTGTTCTTTGCGCTGTACAAGGTGCTGATCCTCTCGGTCGAAATGCGGCACCAGCCGTTTGTCGGCTGGATCAAGGATCTGTCTGCTCCCGATCCGCTGCACGTGCTCAACCTGTTCGGGTTGCTGCCGTTCACCCCGCCGGGCTTCCTGGCGATCGGGGTGCTGGCGCTGCTGCTAGGCGTGACCATGTATTACCAGTTCAAGCTCAACCCGGCGCAGATGGATCCGGCGCAGCAACAGATCTTTGCGCTGATGCCGTGGATCATGATGTTCGTGATGGCACCGTTTGCGGCCGGACTGCTGATTTACTGGATCACCTCGAACTGCCTCACCATCGCGCAGCAGGCGTTCCTCTATTCCCGGCATCCGCAATTGAAGGCAGCACCGGCCGTGGTCGATGCCAAGCCGTCCAAGGGCCGCGGGTAAGCTCGTGACGGAAACCGATCTGACCGAACAGGCCCGGCGGCTATTCGCGGGACGAGTGGAATTCCTGCTCAGCGCACCCACGCTCGATTTTCTGCCCGATCCAGACGTGGCCGAGATCGCCTTTGCCGGGCGCTCGAACGTCGGCAAAAGCAGTCTGCTCAACGCGATCACCGGGCGCAAATCGATTGCCCGTTCCTCGGTTACGCCGGGCCGGACGCAGGAACTGAACTTCTTTGAAGTGGGCGATCCCACCGCGCTGCGGCTGGTCGATATGCCGGGCTATGGCTATGCCAAGGCGCCGCTCAAGGTGGTCGAAAACTGGAAGCGACTGATGCGCGACTATCTGCGCGGCCGGCAAGTGCTGAAGCGCGCGCTGGTGCTGATCGACAGCCGCCACGGGGTCAAAGAGGTTGACCGCGAGATGATGAAGATGCTCGACGAAAGCGCGGTCGGCTACCGCCTGGTCATGACCAAGGCTGACAAGATCAAGGCGAGCGAGCTGGAAGCCGTGGTCGCCGCCACCCAGGCCGAAGCACGCAAGCATTCAGCGGCGTTTCCGGTGCTGCATGTGACTTCGAGCGAAAAGGGCATGGGTATCGCCGAACTGCGCGCCGCGGTGCTGGAAGATGCGCTGATCGGCTAGGATCCGGGGTGAGCCAACTTTCAAATACCGCTCAGGCTGAGCCTGTCGAAGCCCCCGCCTGTTACGCTACCGAATTCTGCAATTGCCGGGGCTTCGACAGGCTCAGCCTGAGCGGGCCAAAATCAATTGACCTTGGATCACCCCTTACCGCCCGCTGCGTACCAACACGGTGCGGTTTCGCGGCAGCCATTCGTCCTTGTCATCGTCCAGCGGGTTGACCTCTTTGAGGGTGATCATGCTGGCCCCGTCGCGGGTGGTGGTTTCGCGCACCTGGGCCGGCGAATTCCCGTCAATGCGGGTTTCCAGCGTAACCATCGTCCAATGCGTCTGATCGCGCGGCGGTTCGGCAAAAGCCACCGTGCGCGTGCCGGTATCAAGCTCGCGCCCCTTGCGGAAACTTGCATAGCTCTCGCTGCCGCGCGCCGGATCGAACTGGCTGATTGTTGTGATCCAGACCGTGCCGACCTTCGGGCCATCGTCAAATGCGGCGCTGCGGACCAGGGTCACCCCATCTGGCTGGACGGCAATCCGGATTTTCACCGGCAGCCCTTCCCACTGGTTGGTGCCATAATCCCGGTATTGCAGCTTGCCGGTCCAGTTGCCGGCAGTGGCGGCCAGCACTTGCGATATCGGATCGACTTTGCCTTGCGCCGCAATCGGACTGGTGCACGCGACTGCCAGCAGTGCTGCACAAGCCGCTTTCAAATGCATCATGACCGGTCCCTTCGTGATCCCGCACCAGCTGCGTTGACCGCCGCTGAGTTGCCCAGTGCGCCGCCGCAATGCTCCCGATTACTTCAGAAATCGAGACGGCTAAAAGGTCAGTCCCGGCACCTCGGCATCGCTCAGCTTCGCGCCCATGATCCCGGCCAGCGTTGGCGCAATCGCGCGCTGGTCAATCTCACCCAGCGCGCGGCCTTTGGGTACGCCCGGACCCATGATCATGAAGCTGGCGCGCATTTCGGGCGCAGCGGGGAACCAGCCGTGGGTGCCCTTGCTCTTGGGCACGCCGAACAAGCCCTTGCCCTGATCGGCAAAGCTGCCCGCCGAAGTGCCGATCTGGAAGTTGACGTAAAAGCTGGCCGCAGGATTGCCGCCCATCGCCTTGATCGCATCGGCATCGACGATTGCTGCGATCCCGCTTTGCGAATCGCATTGCAGTGCCGCCAGCAGCGCCGCGACGCTAGCCTTGGTCATCGCATCGTCAGGACGGGCGAGCACGATTGCCGCGCTGCCGCCGCTGGGCCAAGGCATGGCTTTCCAGCTTTGGATCTTCCCGTCGGGGCCCAGCGTGATCAGACCATTGTCGATGAAGGCGTGGAACAGATTGGTTTCATGGCTGACCGGCGCGAAGCCGTGATCGCTGACCAGCGCGATCACTGCATCGGGATGGACCTTCAGTTCGGCTGCGATGACTTTGGCCACCGCAGCATCGATCCGTTCGAGCACCGCGTGGGCGGATGGCGTATCGATGCCGTCTTGGTGCTGCTGATGATCGTAAGCTGTGTAGTAGACAGTCAGGAACTGCGGGGCATGATCCGCGATCAGGCGGACCGCAAAGCGCGCGCGATTTTCATCACCGTCGATGTCCTCAATGATCCCTTGCGCATAGGGTTCGCCCTGCGCCTGTTCGAGCCCGCGCAGCAGGCCGGAAGTCGACAGGAGCTCGAGCAGCTTGGCATCGTCATCGTGGCCGGTGCGCCAGTATTGCGGCAGGTTCCAGTCGATCCCCAAGGCCCCCACGCTGACCGGCCAGTGGACGTTGCCCACGCTTAGCCCCGCGCCTTTGGCCGCTTCCCACAAGGTCGGCACCTTGATGTCGCGGGCGTACCAGTACCACCCGGCAGCGTTGATCTGCAGCGGATCGAAGGTCTGGTTGGCCACGATCCCGTGCCGCGCCGGGCTGACCCCGGTGATCAGCGTGGTGTGGCTGGGATAGGTCAGGCTGGGCAGCACCCCGCGCACTCCGCTGGCCCAGGCGCCTTCACGCACAAACCGCCGCAGCGTGGGGATCTTGAGCCCGCGCTTGTCCGCCTCAAGCACATCGCCAGGGCGCAGGCCATCGACCGAGATCAGCAGCACCGGGCTTGCCTGGACCGGTAAGGTCCAGGCAAGCCCGATCAGCAGGGCGAACAGGGTTGCGAGCTGCCGCAAGATCAGAACTCGAACCGCATGGTCGCAAAGATCTGGCGCGGAGCACCCGCCAGCAGCGTCTGGTTATCGCCGCTGTTGCCAAAGCCGTTTGAGCCGATGGTCGAGACATAATCGAGATCAAACAGGTTGGTCACATTCATCTGCAGTTCCACCTTTTGTCCTTGCGGCAGCTTGAAGCGAAAGCCGACCGAGGCATCGACAATCGTGCGTCCATCCACCCAGCGGTCGTTGGTATAGGTGAAGTACCGCTTCGACATATACCCCGCGCCGACGTGGGCAAACACATTCCCGTCATCATAGCCCACTTCGCCGTGGAGCAGGTGCTTGGGCGAATCGACCACGGTCTTGCCGGCGGTCGGGATCACGGTGTTCGGCAGGGTGGTGGTGATCACCACATCGTTGCGGTAGGTGTTGTCATTGTAGCTGTAAGACGCGAACAGCGTCAGCGGGCCGGTGCGATATTCGCCAGTCAGTTCCACCCCGCGGGCCCGGACCGAGCCGACGTTCTGCAGCGCATTGGCTGCACCGACGATCCCGACCGAGGTGGGAATGGTCAGCAACCGGTTGCGGAAATCGACAGTGTAGACCGCAACCACCCCGTGGAACCCGCCCGAGCCCAGCCGCAGGCCGAGCTCATAGGTGTTCGACGATTCGGGCTTCAGCAGCGGCTTGATCGCATCAAACCCGGCCTGGGTGGACGAGAACGGCCCGGCGGTGGTCGACGAGACATAGGCCCTGGTCACCTGGGTAAAGCCGCCAAACGCTTCCAGCCCATCGCCCAGCTTGTAGCTGAATCCGGCGTGCGGCTGGAACCAGTCCTTGACCGAAAGATCGCCAACCGTGCGCCCACCAAGGATTATCGCGCGGGCCTTGTTGTCCACCTGGAAGCCCTTCCAGCCCAGATTGATCGTCAAGTCGCCCAGCGCGAATTCGTCCTGGACATAATATTGCAGGGTGCGGGTGTTGAACCCGATTTCCCACTGGGTGAAGAACGCCCCGCGCTGAAACTGCATGTGATCGATCCCGGGCGAAGTGCGGCTTTGATACGAATAGAACCGCCGCGCCTGCGTGAAATCGTTGTTTTCGTACCAGCCGCCCACGGTGATCGTGTGATCCCCGAAGCGCCCTTCAACACTGCCGAAAAAGCCGCTGCGTTCGATATCGTATTCGGTGGTGCGCAGCGCCATCGGCACCCCGGTCGGGCTGTTGACATAGGGGGTGCCCCAGGTGCCCTGGCCTTCGTTGAGGTGCAGATAGCCCTTGAGCCGCAGGGTCAGATTGCCGCCCAGCGGGCTCGTCAGGCCGATAGATCCGAGGTGATCGCGGCGCAAACCCGAAGCGTCATAATAGGCATCATCCAGGCTTGCGATAGGCGCGGGGTAAACCGTTCCTGCAGCCGGGTTGAGCGGGGTGGTGCCGCTATCGCCGCGATTGGCCCCGATATCGGCCACTTGGAGCGCCAGCAGATATTTCGATTTGCCGAAATTGTCCCAATCGTAACCCAGCCGCCCGATCATCTCTTGCGAGAGATCCTGATAATCGTCCTCGGCGCGGTCGGAATAGCTGTAATAGGCATCGACCGTGGCATCGCCCAGCGGTGCCACCAGCTTGCCATTGACCATGAACTGCTGCTGCTGTCCTTCGCCCTTCCACTTGTTGGCGCTGATCAGCTGGACCGAGGCAAAGCCGCGCACGCCATCATCCTTGCCAAACCGGACCCGGGCAAAGCCGCGCGCGGTTTCCGATGAGCCATAGGTGCCCATCAGGGTCAGGGCCGGCAGCGTATTGGGATCGGCAGTGAAGAATTCCAGCGTCCCGCCCAGGTTGTTGGTCGATTGGGTGGTGATTGAACCTGAGCCTTGCGAAACCGTGGTCCGGCCGATGTTGTCTGATGATGTCGCGCGGCTGATATGCAGACCATTGTTGTTGCCATAGGTCATGTCACCCAGCGGGATGCCATCAAGGTTGAAGCCCAGCTGGTTCTGGTTGAACCCGCGAATCGTCACCCGGGTCGACCATTCATAGCTGCCGAACGGATCGGCTGACTGGACGTTGACGCTGGGCAGCTTTTCGATCGCCCGCAGCGGGCTGCTGCCCGGGGTCAGGATCGAAATATCGGCCGGGCGAATCGTCTGGACCTGGCGTGACTGGCCCTGGCCGAACACCACGATTTCGCCGGTTTCATCGGCTGCTTCAGCATCGGAAGCGGGCATGGTGTCCTGCGCATAGGCGGCGGCAGGAATGAAAGCTGCGGAAACAAGCAGAGCCTGGAAAAACGTGCGCATGATACCCCTCTTTGGTTTGGACCGCTGCGGGGTAGGGGCGCAGTGTTACGCTGCGATGCACAATTGGCGTTGTTTTTAGGACAGTTTTGGATGCGTCTGCAGACAGCAGAATGACAGCTGTGCGACTTACTTGGCGAACAGTTGCCCCAGGTCGGCAAAGGCCTTCATCTCGATCGCATTGCCCGATGGATCGCGGAAGAACATCGTTGCCTGCTCGCCCGGCTCGCCCTTGAAGCGGATGTAGGGTTCGATTTCGAACTGCGTCCCCGCCGCCTTGAGCCGCGCCGCCAGCGCCTCCCAATCGGCCAGTTCCAGCACGATCCCGAAATGCGGCACCGGCACGCCGTGGCCATCGACCGGATTGTTACCGGCATCCCCGGCGCGCGTCCCAGTGCAATGGGTCACGATCTGGTGCCCGTAGAAATCGAAATCGATCCAGCTATCGCTGCTGCGGCCTTCAGGGCAGCCCATGACCGTGCCCCAGAACTGGCGGGCTGCGTCCAGATCGTGGACCGGGAAGGCGAGGTGGAACGGGCGCAGGCTCATCGGATTTCCTTGTTCAGACTCGACAGTCTTTTGCTGAATGACTAGCGCGGTATCCTATGAAACTCATCATCGGCAACAAGAACTATTCCAGCTGGTCGCTGCGCGGCTGGCTGGCAGCCAAGCAATCGGGTCTGGCGTTCGAGGAGATCCAGGTCCCGCTCTACGGTGATGATTGGGACGCGCGCAAAAAGCAGAACGACGAGATCGCGCCGTCATCGGGCAAGGTTCCGGTGTTGTGGGACGGCGATGCCGTGGTCTGGGATAGCCTGGCGATCATCGAATACCTGGCCGACAAGGTGGGGCGCGAACGGTTCTGGCCCAAGGACGACGCGGCCCGGGCGATGGCCCGATCAATGGTCGCGGAAATGCATTCTTCGTTTCTGGCGCTGCGCACCCAATGCCCGATGAACATCCGCCGCCGGGTGGAAGGCGCCGCGATCGATGAGGCTTGCAAAGCCGACGTGGTGCGGATCCTGACGCTTTGGGCCGAAGCCCGCGCGCGATTTGGCCGGGGCGGACCCTACCTGTTCGGCACCTTCAGCGCGGCTGATATCTTCTATGCGCCGGTGGTCAGCCGCTTCACCTCCTACGGCATTGCCGTGCCGGGCTTTGCGCTGGCCTATATGGAAGCAATCTGGAGCCACGAATGGCTGCAAGCCTGGGTCAAGGCTGCCGAGGCCGAGGATTGGACGATCGAGCAGTTCGAGGCCGAAGCGGTGAAGAAGTAATTCTCCCCGTCCTCTTCAGAGGAAGGGGCCGGGGGATGGTGGCGGTGCGCAGCATCGCTCGCGCAGCCAACTTTGGAAGCCTCGCAGCACCACCCCCAACCCCCTCCTCTGAAGAGGAGAGGGCTTAAGGCCTAAAACTCCGAGCCATCCTTGCGCAGTTGCCGTCCTGCCCCGGCGAACAGGTGCATATCGATATCGGGATAGTGGCAAGCGGTGTCGCTTGGCCGACCTACCGCGACAAACACGCAACGCACGTCTGAGCGGTTCTGCAGCACATGCCCGTTGCCATCGTTCTTGGGGAACGCCGCAACATCGCCGGGGCGCATCATGGTCTCACCCGAATCGTCGACCAGCACCGCCTCGCCGCTGAGCATCACCACCAGTTCGTCCTCGCCTTCGTGCCAGTGGCGCTGGCTGGACCAGGCCCCGGGTTCAAGCACCACGTGGCTCACGCCGAAATCCTCGATCCCGCTCGCCGGGGCCAGGCGGCGGTACCAGCGGCCCTGAATCACGTCTGCATACTCTGGCGGATAGCCGGTGGCGTTGGTTTGCGCGATTGCTTCGAGATCGAGCTTGGGCATTGTCGCACTCCGGCTTGCGGGGACCTTGCATACACCATACGAGTGGCGGCCATGACCAGCAACGTTCTCCCGATTGCCGAAGCGCTGATTGCGTGCCCCAGCGTCACCCCAGCTGCGGGGCTGGTGTTCGATTGTCTCGAAAGCCAGCTTACCCCGCTTGGCTTCGAAGTGCACCGCTTCCACGCCGGAGAAGCACCCGATGGGCCGGTGGAGAACCTGTTCGCGGTCCGCAAAGGCCCTGCGGGCAGCCGCCACTTCGGCTTTGCCGGGCATGTCGATGTGGTCCCGCCGGGCGAAGGCTGGACCGGCGCGCCGTTCGCTCCCGAAGTGCGCGGTGATCTGCTCTACGGCCGCGGTGCGGTGGACATGAAAGGTTCGATCGCGGCGATGGTGGCCGCAGCCGCCGCGGTGCCGCAGAGCACGGGCACGATCAGCTTCATCATCACCGGCGACGAGGAAGGCCCGGCAACCTACGGGACGCAGGAACTGATCAAGCATATGCGCAGCGTGGACCAGATCCCCGATCTGATCCTGGTGGGTGAGCCGACTTCGGTGAACCGGCTGGGCGACATGATGAAAATCGGCCGGCGCGGATCGACCAACATCTGGCTGACGGTCGAGGGCAAGGAAGGCCACGTTGCCTATCCGCACCTGGCCGACAATCCGATTACTAAACTGGTCCATATGCTGGCGGAACTCAAAGCCATGCCGCTTGATGACGGGACCGACTGGTTCCAGCCGAGCAACCTCGAGATCACCGACATGACTGTCGGCAATCCGGCCGGTAACGTGATCCCGGCGCGCGCGCAGGCACGCATCTCGATCCGCTTCAATGACCAGCATACCGGCAAGGAACTAGGCGAACGGGTGAGGGCGATTGCCGAAAAACACGGCGGCACCGCGCGGCCGGTGGTTTACGGTGAAGCGTTCCTGACCCCGCCCGGCACGTTCAGCGCGTTGATCGCCGATGCGGTGGAGGCCGAGCTGGGCCTGCGCCCCGAAGCCAGCACCACCGGCGGCACCAGCGACGCGCGGTTCCTCAAGGACCTGTGCCCGGTGATCGAGTTTGGCCTGTGCAACGCAACCATGCACAAGCGCGACGAGGCGGTGGCAGTGGCGGATCTGGACGCGCTGGCGCGGATCTATGTGCGGGTGGCGAAGGCGGCTTTGGCGGGGGGCTGAGTGTTAACCGGCGGGGGGCTTCGACAGGCTCAGCCTGAGCGGGGTTGATAGACCAGTCCTCTAAACCCCGCTCAGGCCGCGCCTGTCGTCCCGAAGGGGAGCGAAGCTCAACCCCCTTCCGGCTTACCCTGCCGTTGCCCCCACCCCATGCCCCTGTTAGGCTAACCCCATACAAAAACGCCAAGGGGAGCATGCATGGAAGCCGCGCCAAGAAAATCAGCCATTGGCTGGCTGCTGCACGTCCTCAGCGTCCACCTGACGCGGTGCATCATGATCGGTCTGGCGCTGGGCATCGTGGTGGGCTGGATGGTCAATCAGGGGATGCTGGCCGGAATTGCCAGCAATGAAACCTGGGCGCGCAGTTTCCAGGTGCTGTCCACAGTGTTCCTCAACCTGATCAAGATGCTGGTCGCGCCTTTGGTGCTGGCCACGATCGTATCCGGTCTGGCCCACATGGGCGATAGCGCTGCGGTAGGCCGGATCGGCTTTCGCGCGATCGTCTGGTTCATCCTCGCCAGCTTCATTTCGATCAGCCTGGGCCTGTTGATGGTCAACCTGTTCCAGCCCGGCATCGGGGTTGATCTGGCCGCGCCGACCAAGGCGATTGGCGAGGTCAAGAAGCTCGACATGTTCGAATTCATCGAACACATTTTCCCCAAGAACATCATCACCGCGATGGGCGAAAACAACGTCCTGCAGGTGCTGGTGTTCTCGCTGTTTGCCGGGATTGGCCTCACTGCCATTGGCGAGAAGGGCAAGCCGCTGGTCCGCGCCGCCGAATCGCTCGCCGAACTGATGCTGCAGGTCACCGGCTATGTCATGCGGTTTGCGCCGTTTGCGGTGTTTGGCGCGCTGGCCAAGGTGGTGGCCGATAACGGGCTTGGCATTCTGGTCACCTATGCCAAGCTGCTGGGCGAATTCTACCTGTCGCTGGGGATGCTCTGGGCGCTGTTGCTGGGGATAGGCTTTATCTTCCTGGGCCGCCGCGTGTGGATGTTGGTGCGCTATGTCCGCGAGCCGGTGCTGATCGCATTCTCCACTGCCAGCAGCGAAGCGGCGATGCCAAAGTTGTTCGAACAGCTTGACCGGTTCGGCGTGCCGCGCCGCATTTCCGGGCTGATGGTCCCGCTGGGCTACAGCTTCAACCTTGACGGGTCGATGATGTACGCCAGCTTCGCCACCATCTTCATCGCCCAGGCCTATAACGTGGTGCCCGATATCGGCACCCAGATCCTGATCCTTTTGACCCTGATGATCAGTTCCAAAGGCATCGCCGCAGTGCCGCGCGCCAGCCTGGTGGTGATCGCGGCGACCTTGGCGATGTTCGACTTGCCGGTCGAAGGGATTGCACTGGTGCTGGCGATTGACCAGTTCCTCGATATGGGCCGCACTGCCACCAATGTGCTGGGCAATTCGATTGCCACGGCGGTCATTACCAAGTGGGAAGGCATGCTCCAGCCGCCGTTCGATCCCGATGCCGATGATCCCCACGCCCCCAGCGAAACGCCCGAGCATGGCAAGAAAGGGCTGCACCTCGACGCGGCGCAGTAAGTGCTGCGGCTGGAGGAATGCGATCCGGTTGATCCGGCAGCACAGACCTGCCTTGCGGCCTATTACGCTGAACTCGATGCTCGGTTCGCCGGCGGCTTCCGCGTAGAGCTGTCGCGCGATCCCGGTGCCGCCGATCTGGTTCGCCCGCGCGGAACCTTCATCGTTGCCTTCGATGGCGACCAGCCGGTGGGCTGCATCGCGCTCAAAGGCACTGACAAGGGCTATGCCGAAATCAAGCGGATGTGGATCGCCTCAAGCCAGCGCGGCAGCGGACTGGCCATGCGTCTGATGGAGAGCGCGGAAGGCGCAGCGCGTGATCTGGGCATAACCGTGCTGCGGCTCGACACCAACAGCGCGCTTGCCGATGCGATTGCGATCTACCGCCACTGGGGCTGGCGCGAAATTCCGCGCTTTAATGACGATCCCTATGCTGAGGTGTTTTTTGAAAAGTCGATTTAGCGCTTGGGCGCTTCACTCTTCGGCTTGAATGCACAAAGGTCCACCACGGGGCAGCGCCAGCACTCGGGCGTGCGGGCTTTGCAGATGTAGCGCCCGTGCAGGATCAGCCAGTGATGCGCGCCCATCCGGAACGGCGCGGGCACAGCCTTTTCCAGCTTGGCTTCGACCTGATCCGGGTTCTTGCCCTTGGCCAGCCCGGTGCGGTTGCCGACCCGGAAGATATGGGTATCCACCGCAAAGGTTTCCTGCCCGAACCAGCAGTTGAGCACGACATTGGCGGTTTTGCGACCCACCCCGGGCAGGCGCACCAGCTCTTCGCGGGTGGCCGGGACTTCGCCGCCGAATTCATCCACCAGCAGCTGCGACAGCGCGATCACGTGCTTGGCCTTGGAATTGAACAGGCCGATGGTTTTGATGTTCTCCTTCAGCCCGTCCTCACCCAGCTCGAGCATCTGCTGCGGGCTCTGCACCTCGGCGAACAATTTGCGCGTGGCCTTGTTAACCCCGACATCAGTCGCCTGCGCTGAAAGCGCAACCGCCACAACCAGCTGAAAAGCGTTGCCAAACAGCAGCTCGGTCTCAGGCGAAGGGTTGTCTTCGGCCAGGCGGCGGAAGAATTCGAACGTGTCGCGACGGTTCATCTAGTCAAATGCTCGCAAACCAATCGGGATCGATTGTAATTTTAGGGATCATTGTCGTCTCGACGCCCAAGCTATTTTCCCTCAGGAGTTCACAAAGCCTGTCTCCGTCGATGAGGTCAATTGCAATGGCTCCATCGCGAGTAGCTTCGTCGGAAGCCTGACTCGTGAAGTACCCAGTCGTAATGAAAAGGCCCTTGTCTGCACGGCCCTGAACCGCACCCCGAAAATCACGAATTTCCTTGGAACCGACGCTTCCGATCCATTTCTTGCATTGAAAATAGACCTGAAATGAGACCAAGTTCACACGCAAGATACCGAGCCCGTCAATGCCCCCATCGCCTGACTTTCCACGGACTTCCACCTTGGTGAACCCAGCTTCACGCAACAATCTCTGTGACAACCGTTCGAAAGCGCCCGGGTGCATTGCACCAACGACCGACAGCAATTTTCCCTTCCAATCTTCCCCATTGTCTGGACCTTCTTCAGCGGACTCCTCGATCGGCGCTGGACTATCCTTTGCTTCCTTGCGCTTGGCCCGCACTTTCGCGCGCTCTTCCAAATTCACTTGATCATAGATTGAGCGAGTTTGTCCCAGTTCGCTTATCGTGGCACCGCTCTCAGTCAGCGCCCAAACGCCGCGAGCTGAATTCGCCAACGCCTTTCCACGTTTGAGATACGTCCGAGACCAAGCAAGATAGTAGTTTACCCTGGGCCTGTTCTCATGATTCTTCATCTGAAATGCCTGCTCTGCTTCAGTCACGCCTTCCAGCTCAATTACTCTCTCGTCTATTTCCTGAATTGTTCCGGACCCACCTAGGTCTCTGAGTGCCTCAATTGTGGCAAGCATCATTCCAGGCAGGTTGGGCAACGACTCTGCGTCAATTTCGAACTTGCGTGGCATCAATAATCAACCTTACTGCTTCAAAGGTCCAGCACCTCGGCCATCGTGTAGCGCCCGGGTGCCTTGTCCGCCAGCCACCCGGCGGCCCGGACCGCGCCCTTGGCAAAGATCGTGCGGTCTTCGGCCAAGTGCGACAGGGTCAGGCGTTCGCTTGCCCCAAGGAACAGCACGCTGTGATCGCCCGCCACACTGCCGCCACGCAAGGCGGCAAAGCCGATATCGCCGGGCCGCCGCGCACCAGTGATCCCGTCGCGGCCGCGCACCGCATGGTCCGCAAGGTCAACCCCACGCCCCTCAGCCGCAGCTTCGCCGAGCAGCAGCGCGGTGCCCGATGGCGCATCGACTTTCATCCGGTGGTGCGTTTCGACCACTTCGATATCCCAGTCCTCGCCCAGCCGGCTGGCGGCTTCGCGGACCAGATGCGCAAGCAGGGTGACGCCAAGCGAGGTATTGCCGGTTTGCAGCACCGCGATCCGTTCTGCCGCGGTATCGCACAGCCAATGATGGCGTTCTTCAAGCCCGGTAGTGCCGACCACAATCGGCGTGCCCGCAGCCACGGCCGCATCGAGATTACCTTCCAGCGCGGCGGGTACCGAGAAATCGACCAGCACATCGCTGCCAGCGGCGAGCGCGGCCAGATCGCCGCCCTGATCGATCCCGCCGGCCAGATCATGCCCGGCGGCGGCGATGGCGCTGACCAGCGCCTGGCCCATCCGGCCTTCAAGGCCGATAATCCCGATCCGTGCCACGCGCTAACCCCTGCTCAGCGGCGGGGATCTGCGGCCAGAACCGCCCTTGCTCCCGCCAGGCTTAAATGATGCGAATCGAAGTAGAGCGGAACGCCCTGCTTCACAATCCGGCTGTGCGTTCCATCGATCAGCGCCAGCGCCGGATCGATGATGCCAACCCCCTCTGCCCGCCACATCGGATAGGCGCGGGTCAACCAAATGGTATCGCGCTGATAGTCGCTGACCGGTGCGCCGCTGATCTCGCCCACCCGGCCAAACGCCGCCACGTGGGCCAGATGACGCGGCACATTCCAGCGCTGCGGCGGGACCGGACCGATCACCACCACGTGCTTGCCCAGCTCTATCAACCGGGCAATCGTCGCATCGAGCCGGGCAAGCGCACGCGGATCGTCGCGGTATTCGCCCTGCGCCCATAGGCCAGCCAGATAGACCGTGGTGACGCCGGGGTTCCTGGTCAGGAATTCCAGAACGTCGGCATTGAAAGCCGCGCAGCCGGGATCCTTGCCTCGGCTGAACCCCAGCATCGGCGGGCACGAGCCGCGCGTGCGCTGGATCAGCGCCTGACCTTTGGCCGCGTATTCCTGCCCCAGCACCCAGGCAAATTCGACGCCGTGGCTATCGCCCCACAATAGCGCGGTGGGCGAGGCACCGGGCGCGCCGATCGTGCATTCGCTGCGCGCGCCGCCGATCGCATCGCTAAGGCAGGCGGCGCGTTTGGGGCTGAAATCATCCTTGGCTGCGGTGAACCGGGCCACGTCGGGCGGAAAGCGGCTGGCCCAGCCGCCCAGCGGGATCAACGCCAGTGCCGCTGCGCCCAGCATGGCCATGCCCAGACCGCTCCACACGAAAATCCGCTTCTGATCAAACCGCTGGTTGGAGCGGAACGGCCGCTCGATCCAGCGCCAACTGGCCCAGGCGGCCAGCAGCGACGCGGCAATCACGCCCAGTTGCCACAGGCCAGACAGCTTTTCGTCGCGGGCATATTCGGCAAACACGATCAGCGGCCAGTGCCACAGATACAGCGAATAGGAGATCAGTCCGATTCCCACCGGCAGCGGGCTGGACAGCAGCGCGCCGACCCGCGTACCGGGCGCGGCATGGAGCAGCAGCGCCGATCCCAGCACTGGGGGAATGGCGCTCAATCCGGGAAAGACTGTGGCCGAGGAATAGCTGAACACGGCGAAGAGTATCAGGCCGATGCCCAGCAGCGCCAGTGCCTCACGCACCGCCTGCCCGCGCAGCTGCGGCACCGCGCCCACCGCCAGCAAGGCCCCGGCAAACAGTTCCCAGGCGCGCGGCGGCAGCATGTAAAAGGCAAAGCCATCGGTATCAGCGGCCTTGAGCACCGCCCAGCCGAGCGAGACTGCGGCCACCCCGGCGATCGCCCCCACCCGCCAGCGCGGCGCGTAGCGGGCGATGACCCACAGCAGCAGCGGGAAGCCGATATAGAACTGCTCCTCTACCGCCAGTGACCAGCAGTGCAGCAAGGGCATCGTTTCCGCCCCGCCGGCAAAATAGCCCGTATTGGCGAAGAACCACAGGTTTGACAGGAAGCCGAGCGCCATCAGCGCCGATTTCGGCACCGCCTCGAAGTCGCCGGGCAAATAGAGCCATGACGCCATGGCGAGGACGAATGCCAGCATGACAAACAGTGCGGGCAGGATCCGCCGCGCCCGGCGCTCGTAAAAGCGCACCAGCGAGAACTGCCCAGCATCAATCTCGCGCGCGATAATACCTGTGATCAGGTAGCCCGAGATCACGAAGAACACGTCGACCCCCACAAACCCGCCGGAGAATCCCGGCACGTGGGTGTGGAACAGCAGCACTGGCACAATCGCCACTGCGCGCAGGCCGTCGATATCGCGGCGATAGGCTTGCCCTGCGCTCAAAAAAACACCCCCGGTTGCGAAGCGGCGAGGCTTAGGCGAAAAAGGTTAAAACCACGGGAAGTGCAATGACCAAGCCGATAGAAAACATCGTGATCCTGACCGGCGCCGGGATCAGTGCCGAAAGCGGGATCGATACCTTTCGCGCCGGTGCCAATGGTGGGCCCAGCCTGTGGGAACAGCACCGGGTGGAAGATGTCGCCACGCCCGAGGCCTATGCCCGTGATCCCGCCTTGGTCCACCGCTTCTACGATATGCGCCGCGCGAGCATTCAGGAGAAACTGCCCAATCCGGCGCATGAGGCGCTCGCCCGGCTTGATGCGGAATGGCAGGGCGGCTTGCTGATTGTCACCCAGAACGTCGATGATCTGCACGAACGGGCCGGCGCACGGCGTCTGTTGCACATGCACGGCGAGCATCTGAAAGCCTGGTGCACCTCTTGCGATATTCGTGTCCCCTGGCGCGGTGAACTGTCGAGCCGCCCGCCCTGCCCGGTCTGTGGCGCGCACACCCTGCGCCCCGATGTGGTCTGGTTCGGCGAAATGCCGTACCGCATGGGCGATATTTATGCCGCGATGCGCGGGGCCGATCTGTTCGTTTCAATCGGCACTTCAGGCGCGGTCTATCCCGCAGCGGGCCTGGTCCAGAACGCAGTCGAACTCGGCGCGCAGACGCTTGAGCTCAATCTCGAGGAAAGCCAGGGCAGCCGGATGTTTCACGAGAGCCGGCTGGGGCGGGCCAGCGAGCTGGTCCCGGTGTGGGTGGATGAAATGCTGGGGTGATTCCTGTCCGAGACGGAGAGGAATTAAAGCTTGGAACACCCGCTGCATTCCGGATCTTTCGCAATCCGCATTGTGCGCAAACTTGGCACCAACCCTTCGAACAAATGCAGCCGGCCCCACTGCGGATCGCCCAGCGTGGCGACGCCTTCGGTCAGCACCCGCACCGCCTGCATCGCCGCCAGGGTGCCGACAATTCCGGCCATCGCCCCCAGCACGCCATCATCGGCGCAGGTATCGCAGTCTTCGGCATCGAAGGCATCGCCCACAAAGCAGCGGTAGCAGCTGTGCCCGCTGCGGTGCCCGGCGAAGTTCGCCACTTGCCCCTGAAAGCGGCCCAGCGCGGCGCTGGTTAACGGAATGCCCATGCGCACACAGGTGTCTGACACAGTCAGCCGCGTCGCAAAATTGTCACTTCCGTCAAGCACAAGGGTGGCGCCCTCAAGGAGCGCTTCCGCGTTATCATCCCCCACCGTCCCGGCGTGGGCCGCTACCTTGAGGGCAGCATCGAACCGCCGCACCCAATCCGCCGCAGCTTCGGCCTTGGCCCGGCCAATATCGGCTTCGGCGAATATCGTCTGGCGCTGCAGGTTGGACGCATCGACCACATCGCGGTCGATCAGGGTCAGTTGCCCCACCCCGGCGGCGGCGAGATACTGCAGCACCGGCGATCCGATCCCGCCGCAGCCCACCAGCACCACATGCGCACTGGCCAGCGCCACCTGTCCCGCCCCGCCCAGTTCGGGCAGCACGATGTGGCGGGCAAAGCGGGTCAGGCGTTCGGGCGGCAGGTCCATTGCCCAGCCCATAAGGCCGAACCGTGCCGCCAACAACGAATCCCTTGCCCACCACGCTGCGATACGGCACTTAATCGGGCAATTAACAAAAGTGGGATGAGTGATGTATTATACCGAGCTGCGCGCAGTGCGCGAGGAGTTGACGGGTCCGGGCGGTCAGTTCGAGATTGCCGAAGAGGATATCCTCGGCAACCGCATCAAGACTTTCAAGAACCAGCCGCCATCGGTGCGCGAATTCTGGCTTTCGACCGCGGTCTGGGGAGACCGGCCCTATCTGATCTATGAAGGCGAAGTGCTGACCTACGCGCAGGCTCACGCCCAGGTGAACGCGCTGGCGGCCTGGCTGATGGCGCAGGGCGTTGCACCGGGTGACCGCGTGGCGATTGCCATGCGCAATTATCCCGAATGGATGATCGCCTATTGGGCCTGCACGTCGATTGGCGTGGCGTCGGTGGGCATGAACGCCTGGTGGACCACCGAGGAGATGGACTACGCGCTGACCGATTCGGCCCCCAAGGTGCTGATCGCCGATGCCGAACGACTGGCGCGCTATCGCGATCTGGCCCTGCGCGATCTCAAAGTGGTTGCGGTGCGGCTGGCCGAATATCCGGACGGCGTGACCCCGTGGGCAGATGTGGTTTCGGGCGGCGCGGCGATGCCTGACGTGACGGTTGATCCCGATGCCGATGCCTGCATCTTTTACACCAGCGGCACCACCGGCTTTCCCAAGGGCGCGCAGCTGACGCACCGGGGCTGCGTGGCGAACCTGATGAACATGCTCTATTCCACGACCGCGCAGGCGCTGGCGACCGAGCGCGCCACCGGGATCAGCCCGCCGGCCGAAGCACCCGTGCCGGTAACCTTGCTGACTACGCCGCTTTTCCACGTCACCGCCAACAACTGCGGCGCTTACCTGACCAGCGCCGCCGGCGGGGCGATGGTGCTGATGTACAAGTGGGACGCTGGCGCGGCCTTGAAGCTGATCGAACAGTACAAGATCACCGGGGTTAGCGGCGTGCCGATCATGGCGCGTGAGATTATCAACCATCCTGACTTTGCCAACACCGATACCTCAACGCTGACCGGCCTTTCGGGCGGTGGAGCGCAGGTGCCGCCCGAGCAGGTGGGCGAAATTCACCGCAAGATCCCGGCCGCATCACCCACCACCGGATACGGTATGACCGAAACCTGCGGGATCATCACCTCGGTTGCCGGGCCCTTTTTCATTGATCGGCCCGACAGCGCCGGACCCTATATGCCCAGCTTCGATGCCAAGGTGATTGATGATGACGGCAATGAAGTCGCGCCAGGCGCAGTCGGCGAACTGTGGGTCCGCGGCAGCCCGGTGATCAAGGGCTATCTCAACCGCCCCGATGCCACGGCGGAAGCGATCACGGCAGGCGGGTGGCTACACACCGGCGATATTGCCCGGATCGATGAAGACAAGTTCGTCTACATCGTCGATCGCAAGAAGGATCTGGTGATCCGCGGCGGCGAAAACATCAGCTGCACCGAAGTCGAAGCCTGCGTGTATCGCCACGATGCGGTGGCCGAATGCTGCGTGTTCGGGGTCAAGGATGACCGGATGGGTGAAGAAATCGGCGTGGCGGTGGTGCTCAAGCCCGATCACCAGCTCGATCAGACCTCGCTGCAGAAGCACTGCCTGGACCTGATGGCCAAGCACAAGGTGCCGCGCTACGTCTGGTTCATGAACGAACCACTGCCGCGCAACGCCAGCGGCAAGTTCCTGCGCCGCGAACTGCGCGAAACGCTTAGCGCGCTGGTGGAAGCCTAACCGCGCGCCCGTGCCTCGCCAAGCAGCAAGACCTTCATATCTCCCTGGCTACGTCCAGTCTGGATCAGCAGATAAATAGATAGGAACAACATCCCACCAAAGAACGCGACCAACCCCAACGCCAGCCCAGCCGGGCTGAACTGGTGTCGCCACGAAACCCACAGTGCCGAAAGCGCAAGGAAGCAGGTGAAATCGAGATTGAACTGACCCGGCCAGGCCATTGCTGCCATGTCCCCGAAGAATATCGGCAGCAGGTTTATGCCGTGGTGGGCAATGGTCACGCTGGTGTAGCTGGCAATAGCCAGAAGGCAGGCGAGCAAAAACAGGCGAAACAGGGTCATATGATCTCCTCCGCCGCACAGCATCGCAGGTTCTCCGCCGGGCGGCTAGACCCGGCTAAACGTGAAATGGGAGAGAAATAATGGGCGATCTTGATGGGCGCATTGCGCTGGTAACCGGCGCGGCAACCGGGCTGGGCGCGGCGGCAGCGCGGGCTTTGGCGGCGGCAGGCGCCAAGGTGGCAGTTACCGATCTTGCCGCGCCTGACGACCTCGCTGCGGAAATCGGCGGGATCGCCTTTGCTCAAGACGTGACCAGCGAGGCCCACTGGGCGGCGACGATGGACTGGCTGCGCGCCGAAGCGGGCGGGCTCGACATTCTGGTCAACAACGCCGGGCTGTGGCTGTTCAAGCCGATTCTTGAGACCACACTTGAGGATTGGCGGCGGCTTCATGCGGTCAATGTCGAAGGGGTGTTCATGGGCACCCGCGCCGCTGTGCCCTTGCTGGCCGAGCGTGCGCATCTGTGGCGAGGCGGCACCGCGATCGTCAACCTGTCTTCAGTGGCCGGGATCGAAGGCGCGGCCGGGGCGACCTGCTATAACAGCACCAAGGGCGCGGTGCGGCTGTTCACCAAGGGCTGCGCCAAGGAACTGGCAGCGGCCCGAATCCGGGTAAACTCGGTCCATCCCGGGGTAATCGACACCAAGATGGGCCGCGCGCTGATCGATGATTTCGCGGTAGCGCAAGGAGTCGGAAACAACGAAAGCCTGGCCGGGGTCGCCGCGATGCACCCGCTGGGCCACCTGGGCGAAGCGCAGAACGTGGCCGATGCGGTGGTGTTCCTCGCCAGCGACCGCGCGGCGTTCACCACCGGGAGCGAGCTGATCGTGGATGGCGGGCTTTCGGCCTGATTCCTGCTCACACAACGGTGCACAAGCCTGTTGAAGGGCTGTGCACTCGCAGGTGAAGGATTGTTGACCGCGGCCTAGCTTTCCAGCTGCCGCAATAATGACCGCACATCGCCGTCCATATCGGCATCGCGGGTGCGCAGGTCTTCGATCAGGCGCACCGCGTGGATCACGGTGGAGTGATCGCGCCCGCCGAACTTGCGGCCAATCTCTGGATACGAGCGCGGGGTCAGCACTTTGGCGAGGTACATCGCCACCTGGCGTGGCCGCACCACCGCGCGGGCGCGGCGCTTGCTGCTCATTTCGGTGCGGTCAACCCGGTAAAACTGGCAGACCGTGCGCTGGATCTCGTCGATCGTGATCCGGCGGCGATTGGCCGAGAGGATATCGGTGAGCTGTTCTTCGGCCAGCTGCAGCGAAACTGCCTGCCCGGTTAGCTGAGCATAGGCGATCAGCTTGTTGAGTCCGCCGACCAGTTCGCGCACATTGCGATTGATCGTCCGGGCCAGGAATTCGACCACATCGGCCGGAACATGGGTGGGCGAAAACCGCAGCAGCCGGTGTTCAAGAATCGTCCGGCGCAATTCGATATCGGCGGGCTGGATATCGGCAACCAGGCCCATCGACAGGCGCGACAGCAACCGCTGTTCAACCCCGTCGAGCGCCTGCGGGGCGCGGTCAGCCGCGAACACCAGCCGCTTGCCTTCGGCCAGCAGCGCGTCGATCGTATAGAGCAGTTCTTCCTGCGCCGAAGCCTTGCCGATGATAAACTGGATATCGTCAACCAGCAGCAGATCGAAGCCGCGCAGCCGCGCCTTGAATTCGATCGTCTGGTTCTGGCGCAGCGCCTGGACGAATTCGACCATGAAGCGTTCGGCTGAGCAATAGAAGATCCGGGCGCGCGGGTGCGCGGTCAGATAGGCATGACCGATCGCGTGCAGCAGGTGCGTTTTGCCCTGCCCGGTGGCGGCCTTGAGATAAAGCGGCGCGAACTGCGGGGTTTCGGTTGCCGCCATGCGCTGGGCGGCATTGCTGGCCAGCACGTTGGCGCTGCCGGTGACGAAGGTGGTGAAAGTCAGCGAAGGATCGAGCCCGATCGGGCCCTGGCCCATGCTGCCCAGTTCAGCCGCACCCATGCCCAGCGCATCGCCCGGCAAGCTGGTCATGCCGCTGTCATTGGCACCGCGCCGTCCGCTGCCATCGCTGTTGCCAAAGCGCAGGCCCTGCGGCGCGCGCCGACCCGGCAAAACCGAAATCCGTACTGCACGCACATCGGGCCGGGCGATCTTCCACGCCAGCGAAAGCCGGTCAGCAAAGCGATCTGAAACCCAGTTGGCGGCAAATTCGGTCGGCAAGTACAGGTCGAGCGTGCCGCTGTCCTTGACGATCATGCCCAGCTGGATCGGCTTGATCCACTGGCTGTGCAGCTGCTGGCCAAGATCCTTGCGCAAGCCCTGGCTGATGTCAGCCCAATCGGCTGCGAGGTTCAAGGCTTCTTGCTCCTCGCGCATACGCTCATCATCCGTCTTTATTGCCGCGGGCGACACATTGCCCTGCGTCCCGCCGTTATCCAATGACATCACCCGTTTCGCCCCCGAAACCCAAAGTTTCCCCATCACCCGCAAACGCGCGCTTTGCCCGCCGGGGGCCCAACCCGGCATCGTTCCATCTGGTTTTGTGTAAGGCCCGAAGGGTCAGGATCGACCCTGCAGCCATGGGGCGTTTATGGACGGTTGAGTGATGAGAGCAAGGCGCAGAGTGTAAATAAATTGAAATAATTGGCCTTGACTCTGTGGGACCCTCGGAAAACCCGGCATCGAAGATTTTATGATTAATTTTCAATTAAATAGCTTAAAATCGCTGCAAGGCACCAATGCGAATCGCGGGATTTCATGGCCTTAGTGCGCTGCAGCACAAATGCTGCGCTGCATAACGAAAAAGGCCGGCTGCCACGGCGCCGGCCTTGTCCATTTCATGTTCGCTTTTTGACCCTGATTTGACGCGTCAACCGCGTCCGAATCGGGTCAGGTACGAATCAGAGTGCTGAAACCCGCTTGGTCAGGCGCGACATCTTGCGCGCTGCGGTGTTCTTGTGGAGCACTCCGCGGGCAACGCCGCGAGCCAGCTCAGGCTGAGCAGCCTTGAGCGCTTCGGCAGCTGCACCCTTGTCGCCGCCATCAAGCGCCGCTTCGACCTTCTTCACGAAGGTCCGGATGCGGCCCAGACGGTTGCCGTTGATTTCGGCGCGCTTCTCGTTGCGGCGGATGCGCTTCTTGGCTTGCGGCGTATTGGCCATGTTCGTCCTTAAGAATCTCGTGCAAAATCGGGGCCCGATACGGAATCGGCCCCACGCGAAGCGCGGCCCTTAACTGCGGGTATGCGAATCGTCAAGCAAGAGTGAGTGATTTGTCCAGCTGGCGCCGGTGCGGCCGGACGTCCGTCCGGCCTTGCAACACCAGCCCGCTCCCCCTCATTTCTGGCATTTCGCGCAGAACCAGGTGCTGCGGCCGCCTTGCGTGATCCGCTTGATCGGCGCGGCGCAGCGGGTGCAGGGCTGGCCTTCGCGGTCATAGACATCGAACCGCTTGGAGAAATAGCCGAGTTCGCCGTCTGGCTGGGCGTAATCGCGCAGGGTCGATCCGCCCGCTTCGATCGCCTCGGCGATAACGCCCTTGATGGCTGGCACCAGCCGCGCCAGTGCCGGGCCGCTGACCTTGCCGGCGGCCTTGCGCGGATCGATGCCCGCGCGAAACAGCGCTTCGCAAACATAGATGTTGCCCAGCCCTGCAATGATTCGCTGATCGAGCAGCATCGTCTTGATTGCCGCACTTCGCCCCCCCAGCGCGGCCAGCAGATGCACGGTATCAAGCGCATCGCCGATCGGTTCGGGGCCGAGCGCGGCAAAGGTCGGCCATTGATCGAGCAACGCCTGATCAACCAGATCGACCGAACCGAACCGGCGCGGATCGCACAGCGCCAGCCGGTGCCCGCTGCCGGTTTCAAGCACAAGATGATCGTGCGCGCCCAGTTCATCGGGTTCGATCCGCCAGCGCCCGCTCATGCCCAGATGGAACACCATGGTCCGCCCGCGATCCGTGTGGATCAACCCGTATTTGGCGCGCCGTCCCAGGCCGGTGACCGTCGCGCCGGTCAACGCCTGCACCAGATCGGCCGGAAAAGGCCGGCGCAGATCGGCGCGGCGCAACTCAACCCGGGTCAGCCGCTCACCATCGAGATAGCGGGCCAGGCCGCGGACAGTGGTTTCGACTTCGGGAAGCTCTGGCATCCCGGCTGCCTAGACGCGGGCTGAGCGGTGGAGCAATTAGTTTCGCATTGAAACTGAAATAGCACTGCGTTAGGGAGCCCTTTACGCATCGATATCCCCGGGAGAACGACCATGTCCACTTCGCTTCACGCCGCCTATGTGCCCGCCTTTATCGGCATGCTGAACAATATGAAGGGCTGGCTTGATCTTGCCGCAGCCACTGGCAACGAAGCCGATCTGATCGGTGCCAAACTGACCGACGATATGTTCCCGCTGGCGCGCCAGATCCAGATTGCGTCGGATGCAGCCAAGGGTGCGGGCGCGCGGATGACCGGCACCGAAGCTCCGGCGATGGCCGATGAGGAAAGCACCTTTGCCGAATTGAAAGCGCGCTGCGACAAGACCATTGCCTTCCTGCAATCGCTTGATGCCGCGGCCTTCGATGCCGGTGCAAGCCGCGAAGTGGTGATCACTTTCCCCAATGGCGGCGGCGTCAAATTCGATGGGCAGACTTTTCTGACCCAGTTTGCCACCCCGAACTTCTATTTCCACGCCACCACCACTTACGCGATTCTGCGCGCGAACGGCGTGGGCATCGGCAAGCAGAACTTCCTTGGCCATCTGGCACCCTACATGTTCGCGCCGCCGGCCTGACCCATCAAAACTTCACCTTCTAATCACTGGCACCGCGCCGCGCTTGTCGTTAAGGCGCGGTGCCATGAGTGAACAGGTTTCCTTTGGGTACGAGACTGTCGACGCAGCAGAAAAGGCCGAGCGCGTTGGCGCGGTCTTTTCATCGGTGGCGAAGAACTATGACCGGATGAACGATGCCATGTCGGTGGGGTTGCACCGGTTGTGGAAGGACAAGTTCGTCCGCCGGATCAAGCCCCGCGCTGGCGAGGCGGTGCTCGACATGGCCGGCGGGACCGGCGACATTGCCTTCCGCATGGCCCGCGAGGGTGCCAGCGTTACCGTTTCGGACATCAACCAGGACATGCTCGATGTGGGCATCGAACGGGCGATGGACAAAGGCTTCGACAGCCTGGTCTGGTCACGGCAGAACGCTGAGGAGCTGAGCTTTCCTGACCGGTTTTTCGATGCCTACACGATCGCATTCGGGATCCGCAACGTCACCCATATCGACAAGGCGCTGGCCGAGGCGCACCGGGTGCTGAAGCACGGAGGGCGGTTCTTCTGCCTGGAATTTTCGACCACCGAATGGCCCGGCTTCAAAGAGGTCTATGACCTCTATTCGCACAAGCTGGTCCCCCGGATCGGTGAGGCGATTGCCGGCGACGGCGAAAGCTATCGCTATCTGATCGAATCGATCCGCCGCTTTCCGCCGATGCCCGAATTCGAAGCGATGATCCGCCAGGCCGGCTTTTCGCGAACCAAAGTGGAGCCGATTTTAGGCGGGCTGGTGGCGATCCATTCGGGGTGGAAAGTCTGACGTGACCCGTCCATCGACCCACATCCTGCGCCTGCTGCGCTGGGGCCGCACTTTGGCGCGCCACGGTGCGCTGCGCGGGATCGAGCAGGATATCAACACGCCGGCGCAGGTGCGGCGGCTGTGCCGCATCGCCCGGTTCGGCACGGTCCAGCCTAAGGTGCCGGACTATGCCGGGGCGTTCCAGGCGATTGGCCCGGCGGCCATCAAGCTGGGTCAGGCACTGGCGACCCGGCCCGATCTGGTCGGCGCCGATGCGGCGCGCAATCTGCTGAGCTTGCAGGACAACCTGCCGCCGGTGGATTTTGCGCTGATCCGGCATGAGATCGAAGCCAGCTTCGGCAAGCCGCTAGAGACGATGTTTGCCTCGGTCGATGAAGTGCCGGTGGGCGCCGCCTCGATCGCGCAGGTCCACAAGGCGGTAACCACCGAGGGCCGCAGCGTGGCGATCAAGGTGATGCGTCCGGGCATCCGCGAAAAGCTGGCCCGCGATATCGATACCTACGAATGGGCCGCCGCGCATCTTGAGGCGCTGGGCGGCGAAGCAGCGCGGCTGCGCCCGCGGCTGGTGATCGCCAATTTCAAACGCTGGACCGTGCGCGAGCTGGATCTGCGGCGCGAAGCGGCATCGGCGAGCGAACTGGCCGATGCAATGCGCAGCTACGAAGGCTACCGCGTGCCGGGGGTCGATTGGGACCGGACCAACGGCCGGGTGATGACGATCGACTGGATCGATGGCACCAAGATCAGCGACATTGCCGCGCTGCAAGCCCAGGGGATCGATCTTCCGGCGTTGGCCAAGCGGCTGGTGCTGGCCTTCCTGACCCAGGCGATCAGCGCCGGCTTTTTCCACGCCGATATGCATCAGGGCAACCTGTTCGTTGAGCGCGACGGAACCGTGGCGGCGATCGATTTCGGGATCATGGGGCGGATCGATCGGCGCGCCCGGGTGTGGCTGGCCGAAATCCTATATGGCCTGACCACCGGCAATTACCGCCGCGTCGCCGAAATCCATTTCGAGGCGCAATATGTGCCGAGCTATCATTCGGTCGATGAGTTCGCCACGGCGCTGCGCGCAGTGGGCGAGCCGATGCGCGGCAAGCCGGTGAGCGAGCTTTCGGTCGGGCAGATGCTCGACGGGCTGTTCGCGATCACCCGCGATTTCGATATGCAGACCCAGCCGCACCTGCTGCTGCTGCAAAAGACCATGGTGATGGTCGAAGGGCTGGCCACTCAGCTCGATCCTGCGATCAACATGTGGGACACCTCCGGCCCCTTCGTCAAAAACTGGATCCGCGACGAACTGGGTCCCGAAGCCGCCATCGCCGATCGGCTGCGCAGCGATGCCGAAACGCTACTGCGGCTGCCCGATCTGCTGCGCCGGATCGAGGATTACTTCCCAGCCAAAGGCGGCGCGCCTGAGGCCCCGCCGCTGCCTGCGGTTGAGCTGGTCTGGGACCGCCGCGCAGCCACGCGGCGCTGGCCGGGCTATGTCGCTGCCGCACTGCTAGGCAGCGGCGCGCTGTGGGCGGCGCAGGCGCTGGGCTGGCTCTAGGCCATGGATCTTGAAGGCCTGCTGCAGCACTTCTTCGGCAGCGATGATCCCGCGCAGCTGACCGAGGCCGAATTCGATCGCGCGCTTGATCAGGTAAAAATTGCGTTCGGAGTGGAGCGCGAGCCCGGCCGCAGGTTTGCGCTGTGGTGCCTGCTGGACGGGCTGAGCGAAGCGCCGCTGCCCGCCGAAGCCTTTGCCAAGGAGCCGCTGCTGAAAGCGGCAGCGGAGGATTACCTCAAGGCCGCCTACCGGCTGGAACGGGACAACGAACGATGAGCGGTGAAAGCGTCAAAGCCTGGCTGGCCCAGCATGCCCCCGACCTTAATCTGATCGATCATTCACGCTCTACCGCCACGGTAGTCGAAGCGGCCGATGTGCTGGGGGTTGAACCGGCGCGGATTGCCAAGACACTGGCCTTCAAGGTCGGTGATGAGGTGATGCTGCTGGTGGCGCGCGGCGATGCCCGACTGGACAATGCGCTGTGCAAGGCGGAACTGGGCGGGCGGCCGCGGATGCTTGATCCCGAAGCGACGCTGGCCGCCACAGGCCACGCCGTGGGTGGGGTCTGCCCATTCGGGCTAAGCACTGCGCTGCCGATCGTGGCCGATACATCGCTGTTGGCCTTTGAAACGGTGTTTCCTGCGGCGGGAACCCAGACCAGCTCGGTCGAGCTCGCGCCCCGGCGCTTGGCCGATCTGATCGGCGCGCGCTGGGTTACCATCTGCAAGCTGCCCGAATAGCGAAGGGGCCCTTCCGTTTTGCGGAAAGGCCCCCTGCTTTTCGTTATCTGAAAGCCTAGTACTTGGCGCCAAGCCGCACGCCGAAGGTGCGCGGCTGGATCGGCACGATGTAGACCCGGGTGCACTGGCCGCACTGCACGAAGCGTGACAGATCGCCGCGTTCGTCGGTCAGGTTCGAGACAAACAGTTCGATATTGAACTTGTCCCAATCCGCGCCGAGCGAGAAGTTCAGCGAACTGAAGCTTTGCAGTTCACCCTGCAGCGCATTGTTGGCGACCCGCAGATCCGACGGGGCAGAGCTTTGATAGAGCCCGTTGAGCTGCATGAAGCCCTTCGCTCCGCCTACCGGCACGGTGTAGCGAACCGTCCCGCTCATCTTCCACTTCGGCGTGATCGGCAGGCGGGTGCCGGCCGGCGCATCGATGCTCGAGCTGGCGCAGGTAAAGGTCGGATCAATCGCGTGGCACAGGTTCTGCTGGATCTTGGCGTCGGTATAGGCACCGGCGAGGTTGATCGAGAGCGGACCGAAGTTGCCCGCCATGTCCAGATCAAAGCCCTTGATCCGCGCATCGGGGCCATTGACGATCACGGTGAAGCTGTTCGGCCCCAGGTAGCTGAACTGGAAGTCCTTCCAGTCCTGCTGATAGATCGCGCCGTTGATGCGCACCTTGCCATCCGCCCAGGTGGTCTTGAAGCCCAGTTCGTAGTTCTGCAGGTAATCGGGCTGGTAGGCGCCGAAATCACCGCGCCGGTTGATCCCGCCGGGGCGGAAGCCGCGGCTGGCCGTGGCGTAGAACAACAGATCGCGGTTGGGCTTCCAGGTCAGGTTGGCGCGATAGGTAAAGCCGTGGTCCTTGGCCGATACCGGTGAAAGCTGGCCGTTGCTGAACACGCCCAGGTTGGTGCAGGGGCTGCCATCGACCCCGCCCGAGGCAAAGGTTATGCCGGGCGAGCCGACCACGTCGGTCAACCGCTGGCCGGTGCTGGTAAAGCACTGGATGACGCCGGTGCGGCTGGAATAGGCCCCATTGGGCGGCGAATCGGTATAGTTCCCGCCGGGATTGCGGCCAAAGCCGAAGAACCCGATCAGATCGTTGTTGTAATAGAACGCGCGGCCGCCAATCGTGGCGGTTACAGTCGGAGCCAGATCGAACGATACTTCACCGAACATCGCATAGTCCCGGTCAACGCGGTGCTGCTGGGTCAGCCACAGCGTGCCGGGCAAGCCGTTCACCGAAACCTGCGGACCCAGATTGTTGACCTGATAATCCTGATGGATGTCGTTCGACTGGTACTGGTAAAACGCGCCGCCGACGAAGCGCACCGGTTCGTCCGATGGCGAGGCAAAGCGCAGTTCCTGGCTGAACTTCTTGAAGTGATCGCTGCCCACCACCTTCTGGCGCGGATCGACGGTGTTGCCCGAACCATCGACATAGGCGAAGTAATAGGCGAGCCCGCCGACCGACTGGTAATAGTTGTCATAGGCTTCGGCATAATCGGTATAATCGCTGACCGAGCGGTCCTTGCGGTCAAGATAGGCCGCGGCATAAGTCACGTCCCAGTTGCCGACCTTGCCTTCGATGGTCAGAGCGGCCTGGACGAAGTGATCGTTGCGGCTGTCTTCAAAGAAGTGCTGATACTGCAGATCGCCGACCGAAGGATCATAGGCATAGGATCCGCGGCTCTTGGTTTCCTGGTACATCACTGCCGGGGTTACCGTCCAGTTATCGTCCAGCTCGACCATCAGCGCGGCGCGGCCGCCATAGGTATCGGTGAAGTTGGCATCCTGCTTGACGAAGGCGGCGTTGTTGACGCTGATCCCGTCCTTGATGCAGTTGCCGTTGATATCGAAATTGACCCCGCCGCAGAAGGTGCGGGTGCCTGCCACGTTGTCCATGTAACCGGCATCGCGCTGATAGAAGCCCGTCACGCGCAGTGCCGCGCGGTTGCCCAGCGGCAGGTTGAACATGCCTTCCAGCTTGCCGCCCTGACCGCCACCTTCGACCGTGTTGCCTTCGGCATCGAAGCGCCAGTCGATGCCCTTGGTGCTGGGCTTGTTGGTGATGATGCGGATCGTGCCGGCTTCGGACGATGCGCCATAAAGCGTGCCTTGCGGGCCGGACAGGCTTTCGATCCGGGCAATGTCATAGACGTGAACGTCAAGATTGCCGCCAATCGTGGTGACCGGCTGTTCATCGAGGTAGACGCCAACCGAAGGCAGCGAGCCCGAGTGGTTGCCATCCCCGCCCGAGGCAACCCCGCGCATGTAGATCACGTTGGTGCCCGGCGTGCCGCCCGATTGCGCCGAAACCGAGGGGAGCTGCTGCGAATAGGTGTTGAAGTTCGATACGCCAAGTTCGTCGAGCTTCTTGGTGCCCAGCGCCTGGATCGAAATCGGCACGTTCTGCAGGCTTTCCGAACGCTTCTGCGCCGTAACCACGATATCCGGGTTTACCGCAGTATCGTCCGCTGCCGGAGCATTCTGGGCGAAAGCCGGGCATGCGATCAGCGCGGTGCTGGTTACGAGCGCTGCAAAAGTGCCGCGAAAGTGACGCTTGGTCATATAATCCCCTTGTCCTTTTCGGACTTTTTGGAAAGTGATCCGCAAATCCTGATTCTTGCCGGGCCTCCCGTCAAGCACAGCCGGTTAAGAAATTACTCAAGAGCCCCCCGGCGTGACACATTTACAACGTTTTGGCACTTCAGGGTAGCTTTCAAGAACATCGCCCAGCGCCGCGCGCAACGGATCGAGATGCGCGGCGAATGCCTTCCAGCCTTCGGTGCCTTCGCGAAAGATCGGCTGGCGCACCTGTTCGGAGCTGGCGGTGCGCACCGCGCGTTCCGTCTTGTGGAATTCAAGGCAGGCAGGCTCGAACGGCACCCCGCAGTAATCGAGCAGTGCGCGCACTTCGCGCTCGGTATGATCCACCATGTTTTCATAGATCACGCGGTGCACCGCGCCGGGCTGAACCCGGTCGATATGCGCCATCAGCCGCACATAATCGCGGTAATAGCGGCCCATGTCGGCCAGATCGTATGAGAACCCCTGCCCGCGCGCGAAATGCTGCTTGAAGTTGGAAAAACAGCAGCCCAGCGGATGGCGGCGCGGATCGATGATCTTGGCATTGGGCAGGATCAACCGGATCAGCGCCACGTGCACCCAGTTGTTGGGCAGCTTGTCGATAAACATCGGCTTGTCAGTCTTGCGCTGGATCCGCGTCCGCTTGAGGTACAGTTCACCCAGTTCGAGCAGCGCGTCTCCGGTAAAGCCCGTCAGATTGGCCGGATAATTGGGCGCCCGCCGGGCCAGCACCGGCAGATCAGGCAATTCGCTGGTGCCTTCGATCTGGCTGTGGCTGGACAGGATCTGCTCGACCAGGGTCGATCCGGCGCGCGGCATGCCCAGCACAAAGATCGGGTCGGTGGCGTCGCAGCCCAGCCCCTTGGCGGCGGCAAACAGTTCGGGCGTGGCGATCTCGATCATCGCATCGACAAACCGGGTGGTCTCGTCCGGATCGTAGTCCAGGCTTTCGCGGCGCAGCGCATTGCCCTTGGCATAGTGCGCAAAGGCAGCATCGGCCGCGCCGCGATCTTCCAGCGCCTTGCCCAGCGCGAAATCGAGGTGGAAGCGGTCCTCCGCTGCGATATCGCCGCGCGCCAGCGCCGCTTCGAGCGCCGCAATGTCGGCCTGGGTGAACTTTACGGTCTTGAGGTTGGCGAGGCTCCACCAGGCTTCACCCAGTTCGGGCATCAGCGCGATCGCCTGGCGATAGGCAGTCACGCCTTCCTCAGCCCGGCCCACCGTCTTGAGCATATGGCCAAAGCTCATCCAGATCCGCGGCTGGTTCGGGGCTTGCTCCAGCACCTGCTGGTACAATCCCAAGGCTTCTTCAAATTCGCCAATCCGTCCCAGCGCAGCGGCCTGCAGATTGGCGTGGCCGGTGTTGCCGGGCTCTTCCTGCGAAACCTGGGCGAGTTGTTCAAGCGCTTCTTCGGGCCGGTTCTGGCGGTAGAGCACCAAGGCCAGATTGGCCCGCGCAGCGGTGAAGGCCGGGGACAGGTCCAGCGCCCGGCGCAGCAGGTTTTCGGAATCCTTGTAGCGTCCGATCCGCCCGGCCAGTTCAGCAAACATCCGGATCGCCGCAACATCGAACGGATCGTCCTTCAGGTGGGCACGCAGCAGCGGCTCGGCGCGCGGCAGATCATTGGCGTTCATCGCCAGGGCGGCATCGATCAGCCGCGGGTGGTACTTGCCGAGGCGCTCAAGCCAGGAGCGGGTGGTGACGGTAGACATGCGAACAGCAGAAACATGGTGACGCGCCGCAATCAAGCGATAGGTTGCGGCGAGCTGGGGATTGGGGAGAGATACGGTGGCCGTTGCAGACAAGCGCGCGCTGGGATTTTGGGCACTGCTCGCCCTGGTGATCGGCAACATGATCGGATCGGGGATCTATCTGCTCCCCGCCACGCTGGCGCCGCTCGGCTGGAACCAGATGCTGGGCTGGCTGATCACGATCGGCGGGGCGCTGTGCCTGGCCAAGGTCTTTGCCGGCTTGTCAGCGCGCATCCCCCGCGCGGGCGGTCCCTATGCCTATGCCGACGCCGCCTTTGGGCCCTTGGTGGGCTATGTCGCGGCCTGGTCTTACTGGGTGATGACCTGGGTCGGCAACGGCGCGATCGCCATCGCCGTGGTTTCAAACCTCAGCCTGATCTTCCCCGCCATCGGCCAGACCACCGGGCTGCCTGCGGTGCTGGCGGTGGGCTGCGTCTGGCTGCTGACCCTGGTCAACATATCGGGCGTGCGCGCCGCTGGGCGGGTGCAGGAAGTGACCACCCTGCTCAAGGTTCTGCCGCTGATCCTGCTGATTGCCCTGGCCGCATGGCTGGCGCTGACTGGCGCGCCACGTGCGCCCGATCCCGGCGTGGCGATCAGCAGCGGGGCGATTGCCACCGCCGCCGGGCTGACCTTCTGGGGCTTTCTGGGGCTGGAAAGCGGCACGGTTCCAGCGGACAAAGTGCAGAACGCCGCGATCAACGTGCCCCGCGCAACCATGATCGGGGTCTTGCTGACCGGGCTGATCTACCTGGGGATCAGCCTGGCCTTCGCGGTCTACATGCCGGTTACCGAGGCCGCGGCATCGCCCGCGCCGGTGGCGGCTTTCCTCGGCAAGACCTTTGGTTCCGGGGTCGCCGCAGTGGTTGCGCTGTTCGCCGCAATCAGTGCTTTTGGCGCGCTGAACGGCTGGATCCTGGTGCAAGGCGAGATGCCCTGGGCGATGGCGCGGGGCGGGGTGTTCCCGGCCTGGTTCGACAAGGAAACCGCCGCCGGCACGCCGCTGCGCGGCCATGTCGTATCCAGCTTGCTGCTGACCGGGATCGTCATGCTCAATTCGCAAAAGGGCATGGGCAAGCTGTTCGAATTCATCGGCTCGGTTAGCATTGCGGCCGGGCTGCTGGCCTATCTGCTAAGCGCGCTGGCCGCGCTCAAACTGGTCAAGGGCGATGCCGCCGTAGGCTTTGCCGCGATTGTTGCCGTGCTATTCACGCTCTGGGCCGAATGGGGACTGGGCCTGGAAGCGATGCTCTATGGCGCGCTCTTGATTGGGATCGGGCTGGCGCTTTACCCGCTGGTCAGGAGCGCAAAATCTTCCTGATCAGCGGCCGGTCAGCCAGAATAGCCGCCGCCGCGTTGTGGCCCGGAGCCCCGGTCACCCCGCCGCCGGGATGCGTCCCCGCGCCGCACATATAGAGGCCCTTGATCGGCCCGCGATAATCGCCGTGGCCCAACACCGGGCGCGCCGCCCACAGCTGGTCGATCCCCATCGTCCCGTGCATGATGTCGCCGCCGATCAGCCCGAACTTGCGCTCCAGATCGAGCGGCGAGTGGATCTGCGTGGCGATCACGCTGGCTTTGAAATTGGGGGCATGATCGTTGACCGTGTCGATAATCAGATCGGCAACTTCCTGCCGGTGCGTGTCCCAATCCACATTGGGATCGAACTGCTGGCAGAACAGGCTGGCGACATGTTGGCCCGGAGGGGCAAGGCTGTCATCCACGGTTGAGGGGATCTTGATCTCGACAATCGGCTTCTTCGACCAGCCGTGTTGCTGGGCATCGATGAAGGCCTGATCCATGTAATCCATGCCTGGCGCGATGATGATCCCGGCGGTGTGGTGTTCGGCCTGTTCCTTGCCGGGCAGCACGCTGAACGAGGGCAGCTCGCTCAGCGCAACATTCATCCGGAAGGTGCCAGAACAGGTCTTGAAGCCCTTGATCCGGCGCTTGAAATCATCATCCAGATCGCTGGGATCAACCAGTTGGCGATAGAGCAGCGCCGGGCCGGCATTGGAGGCGACAATGCTCGCGGCGATCTCCTCACCGCTTTCCAGCTTCACGCCAGTTACCTTGCTGCCATCGACCAGCACCTGCGCCACCGGAGCTTCCAGGCTGATCTCAACCCCGGCATCCTCGCAGGCCCGCGCCATCGCCTGGGTGATTGCGCCCATTCCGCCTACTGAATGCCCCCAGGCCCCCAGCTTGCCGTTCACTTCGCCGAACACGTGGTGCAGCAGCACATAGGCACTGCCCGGCGTCGATACCCCGGCATAATTGCCGACCACCGCATCGAAGGCGAAGGCCGATTGCACATAGTCATGCTCAAACCAGCCATCGAGGAACTGGCGGGCGCTTTTGGTGAAGATATCGAGCAGATCGCGCTGGACCGAAATGTCCATCTTGGCCATCGGCCAGCCCTGCTTCGCCGCCGCGACCAGCGAGCTTAGCCCGCCGCCGACATTGGGCGGGATCTGCAAGGAAAGATCGCGCAGCACATTGGCGACCTTTTCCAGCGCGGCATCATAGGCTGGATAGGCCGCAGCATCCTTCTTGGAGAACCGCGCAAATTCCGCCTCGGTGCGGCCTGCGCCGCCGCCAAGCTTCACATAGTCATTTTCATACGGGAAGAAGTTGCTGATCGTCCGTTCGATCACGCGGTAGCCGTAATCGTGCAGCCGCATATCGGCGATCACCTTGGGGCGCAGCAGGCTGACCGTGTAGCTGGCGGTCGAATTGCGGAAGCCGGGATGAAATTCCTCGGTAACCGCCGCGCCGCCAACGATGTGGCGGCGTTCCAGCACCCGAACCTTCATCCCCGCCTTGGCGAGATAGAATGCGCAAACGAGGCCATTGTGGCCGCCGCCGATGATCAGTGCGTCGTAGGTTTTGGTCATGTGATTCCTCGAAATTTGAAACCTATCGGGCCAAAATCGTCTTCACTAATAAGACGGCACCCAGTAAAATGCAGATAGCTATCTTGCCGGACTCAGCCTTGATAACATCAACGGGACCAAGCAATGCAGTGGGTATCGGTGTGTCATCGCGTGCCACCCACTCTTCCCTAAGTAGGCGAACCAATGGACTTACCGCGCTCCCCATCAACAGACTGCTGATCGCATAGCAAATCACGAAACTCAAAACGAAAATCGGAATCGCCACGAGGAAATTATATCCGTTATAGACTAGGTAAAATATTGGAAAAAGAGCTAGAAAATTAATTGATATTACAAAAAATCTACGTAGCGGAATCATTCTTTCCACGCGCAGTCTTACAAAACTATATTCTTCTTCGCTGACTTTGGCCTTCACATTTACATTTGGGACAGAGAAAAGTATATCACCATCTCTTCGCGAAAAAAGTCGTTCGTAAGCATCGGCTTCTGGGTCAGGATTATACGGCATCTTTACCCCCATGCGTAAAAGGCGCTTTTTCCTACACTGACGCCCGAACTCTTTCCAATCCCTCTCGGCTCCAGCCCTTTGTGGGCGCAAACGGTTGCCGGGCTTCCGGAATCAGCGCGCGGATCTTTTTGGCAAAGCTGCGCAGGCAGACCTCGCTTTTGGCGATCGGCCCGGTGCCATAGCTTTTGCTGGCCATGCCTTGCTGGACACGGGAAATCAGCCAAGTGTCTTCGGCGTTGACGTTGCGGTTGATCCGCCAGTTGGCATAGCGCACGGCCTTCATCTCGCGGCGGTCATCGGGCAAGCAATAGGCCACTTCGCGCAAGATGCAGGTCGTCGGACCAGTCGGAATCCACTGCATGAAATCAATCTGATCGGCATAGATATCGAAGGCCATGTTCGGCCACAGCTTGTAATAGAGCCAGCGCCCGTGCGCCGCTTCGGGGAGGTGATCGACCCGCGGCATGTGTGCGCCGTAGACCTTCTCCCAGAAGTTCTGCTTGTCGTTCTTGATCACATCGCCGGTCAACCGGTCTGCCCAGCCGTGCGCTTCGATCTTGTAGGTCTTGCCGACCAGCCGGGTCAGGCCATCATGCGCCACCGGAATATGCAGATTGTCCGAATAGTTATCGCCGACGTTCTTCCAGTTCACATCGCGCGGACGCAAGCGCACCGGAGCCATCGGGCGCAGATCCGCAAACCGGTACTGCGAAACTTCGGCTTCAAACGGCGCCATCATTTCGGCCACGCTGGGAAAGCCGGCATCCTCCAGCCGAACGAAAATGAAGCCGTGCCAGATTTCAAGTGCGACCGGGGCAAGGCCGTTGTCTTCCAGCTTGAGCGCGGGGTATTCGCCTTTCATTGGCACGCCCGTAAGCCGTCCATCAGTTTCATAGACCCAGGCGTGATAGGGGCAGACCAGCTTTTTGGCGCAGCCCGCAGGCCCTTCAACCAGCCGCATCGCGCGGTGCCGGCAGGCATTGGTGAAAGCTCGTACCTGGCCATCGTCACCCCGGATCACTACCACGCTTTCGCCGGCATATTCGATGGTTTGATAATCGCCCGCATTGGCAACTTCGCTGACATGACAAACGATCTGCCATGATGGCCGGAAGATCCGGTCAATCTCAAGCTGCGCAAATTCGGGATCGGCGTAGATCCAGCCGGGCAGCGAGAAATCGGCGTCGGGATCCAGATCATGGCCATCGATTTGGGCAAAGGCGTGATCGAGTTTGGTCATGCGCAGCGAATCCCGTTTGGCTTGTTGGACGATCGTATAACAAGTGCTAGGAACCTGCAAGTGACCTCGAAACCCGCCTTTACCCGCGCCGAGCCAGATGCCCGCCGCCTCAGCTTGATTGAGGCTTGCGCCCGGGTGCTGGCGCGGGAAGGCGCGGCTGGCACCAGCGTGCGCGCGATCGCGGTAGAAGCTGGGGTCTCGCCGGGGCTGGTTGGGCACTACTTTGCCGGGATCGATGCACTGGTGGCGGCGAGCTATGCCCATGTTGAAGCACAGGTCAGCGCCGCGATCGATGCCGCGCTGGAGGGTGCGGGCCGCGATCCGCGCGCCCGGCTGGACGCCTATGTTACCGCCAGCTTCCGTCCCCCGGTTGCCAGCGGCGAACTGCTCGCCACCTGGATCGCCTTCTGGAGCCTGGTGCGCACCCGCGCCGATATTGCCCGCCAGCACGATCACCAATACGCCGCTTTCCGTGCCCGGCTTGAGGCGTTGCTGGCCGATTGCGGTACACCCCCGGAGCAGCTGCGCCGCGCCGCGATCTCGATCACCGCGCTGATTGATGGGCTGTGGCTTGAACTGTGCCTATCGCCGCAGACATTTGCGCCGCATGAGGCTGAATCGATTGCCCGCGCCGCGCTTGATCGGCTGGCCTGACAAAAGCCGGGCACAAATGGCGAATTCAGCCAAGTAAGCTCACCCGGTAAGTTCCTATTCACGTGCGATGTGTTGCTGGCATGTCGCGCTGTTGCGAAATCGTGCGCAGTGCGGGATAATGGCGCTGCATTCGCTTGATTGCCTGCGCCGAACTGTGCACTATCAGCGACGAACCGATTTGGAGTACGACAAATGACATCGACCGCGGGCAAGCGCACGGCACGCCGCAACCTGGGCCTGACCGTCTTTGTGGGCACCGCGCTCAGCTCTGCCGCTGCACTGTGGGCCGCGCCGCCGCAGGCCAGCGCCCCTGCAGCCAGCCCCACCCCCACCACAGCTCCGGTGGCCACGCCATCGGTCTCCGCGACCACTCCGGTGGACGAGCCGACGGTCAGCTGGAGCGTGGGCGATGCCCGGGCGCTGCTCGGTACGATCCAGGGGATCGACGCCGATGGCCTGATCCCGGCCGATTATCAGCCCGAAAAGCTGCGCGCGGCGATTGCCCTTGGGGCCGGAGCAGACCTCGACGCGCAGGCCAGCAAGAGCTTTGCCTGGCTGATCGAAGACATGCGCGATGGCCGCACCCGCTATGATTCGCGCGAACAGTGGTTCGTGGTCGATACCGATGTCGATGCCAATCCCACCTCGACCGTGATCCAAAGTGCGCTAGCCAGCCACGATGTGCCCGGTGCAATCGCCGCGCTGTCGCCCACCGCGCCCGATTATGCTGCGCTCAAGGGCGTGCTGGCGGTGACCCCCAAGGCGGAGAAGGCCAAGCGCAACCTGATCCAGATCAACCTCGATCGCTGGCGCTGGCTGCCGCAGAACCTCGGCAAGTATTATCTGCTCACCAACGTGCCCGAATTCCAGCTGCGGCTGACGGTCGATAACACCATCATCCGTTCTTACCGCACGATCGTCGGCAAGGTCGGCAAGACCGCGACGCCGCAGCTTTCAGCAGTGGTCAAGGGCGTGGTGTTCAACCCGACCTGGACCGTGCCGCAATCGATCGTGGTGGGCGAAGGCCTGGGCCAGCGGCTGATCGGCAACCCCGCCAGCGCGCTCAAGCAGGGTTACAAGGTGAACCGCAACAAGGACGGCACGATCACAGTGGTGCAGCAGCCGGGGCCTGGCAATTCGCTGGGCTACATGAAGCTCGACATGCCCAATCCGCACGCGATCTTCATCCACGATACACCGTCGCGCGGGCTGTTTGGCCAGGCTTACCGCGCGCTCAGCCACGGCTGCGTGCGCACCGAACGCGCCACCGAACTGGGCATGACCATGGCGATCCTGGGTGCCGGCAAGACCACCGACGAATTGGTCGCGATCGCCGGCTCGGGCAAGTACACGCTGGTGCCGATGACCAAGACCTTCCCGGTCTATATCATGTATTTCACCATGGCGACCGACATCAACGGCAAGATGGGGACCTTCAAGGATCTCTATGGCCGCGATGTGAAAGTGCTCGCCAGCTTTGCCGCCCCGCGCAAGCTGTGGGACGGCAAGCGCAAGAGCACCGAACGGGTGATCAAGCTGGATAACCCGCTTTGAGGTGAGGATCGTGGCGGAGCCAATGCACCGGTCACGATCCCACCAACTCATCCAAAATACATCGTCACCCTGAACTCTTTTTAGAAACAGTTTGGTTGGAGCAGAGCTACCTGGCAGGCTCCGCAACACACCCCTTGAGCTGCGCGGCCTGCTCGGCCGTCATAGACTTGCCTTGGGGCAGCCACGCCGTCACCGTCCGCACAGCACCGCGGCTTTCGATCCTGACCGCCAGCCCGCTGACCGGATCAGAATACAGATCGTTGCTGGACACGTTGAGGTTAAGTGCACCGGGGTGCTTGATCAGGCACAGTGTCAGATCTTTGCTCGGCCGCTTGCTGCTGGCTTTGAACACTACCACCTTGTCCGCCACCGCGCGGCCATCGACCACCGCGCGCGAAATATATGGAACCGCCATCGCTGCCAGCATGGCGATCCCGATTGCAACAAGGATGCGCTGGGAGCGGGTCAAAGCTCGCCAATGCGATCGGCGTAGAGCAGGCGTCCGCCCGAGAGGTGCCACAGTGCCTCATTGAACTGCGCCGGGTCCATCGCGAAACAACCTTCGCTGCGGCCCAGTTTGCCGAACTGGAGAATATGCGCTTCGGTGGCATAGACTGCGGGATGCATCACAATGGCGCGCGGCAGTGCTTCGGAATTGTCCTGATCCTGCCCGAGCAGGCGGATCGAGGTGCCATATTTGCCCTTGTACCATTCCGCCGTGATGTACGATCCGCGCGAGGTCGCCTCGGACCCGGGAACGTTGGAAAACTGCTGCAGGAACCCCGAATGATCGGGATCGGACCCACGCCCGTGCGCCACCAGAAACGAACGAACAGTGCCGCTTTCAAGATTGGCGAAATGCAGCCGCGGCAGCGTTGAAGGCCGCGCGAAATCGGCCACGCCGACAATGTCGGTGCGCCACAGCTTGGCCCCCATCCGATCCCGCTCCCGCGCAGCGATGGTCAGGATCTTGCGGTCGTAGACCGGATTGGGCGCAGCAACGATTGGCAGTGCCGGTTCGGGCGGCGCAATGACTGCGGGCTGCGGGGGCGTTCCGAAAGCCGTATCGAATTCAGCTTTGAGCGGATCGGCAGCCTGCGCAAAAACACGCGTCGGCAGGGCGAGTGCAGCCCCCGCCGCCAAGCCTCCAACGATCAGATCGCGCCGTTTCATGACCCCCGTCATAGCGGCTGTGGATAACCAAGTGCTGAACGAAATGCCAGTTTCAATCGGCGGAACCGGCTGTGGCTGCGCCAAGCCGAGCCAGATCGGCTCCGTCGAGGCGCATTACGGTCCATTCGTCCATCAGCCGCGCGCCCAGCTTCTTGTAGAATCCGATCGCCGGTTCGTTCCAATCGAGCACCGACCATTCCAGCCGGGCGCAATCGCGCTGCAGCGCCAGTTCGGCCAGGCGGGACAGCAGCGCCTTGCCCAGCCCCGATCCGCGCGCGGCGGGCCGCACAAACAGATCTTCCAGATAGATCCCGGGCTTGCCTTCAAAGGTCGAAAAATTGTGAAAGAACAGCGCGAAGCCCTGCGGCGCGCCATCAAGTTCGCCAATCAGCACTTCGGCATAGGGGCGCGGCCCGAACAACTTCTCGCCCAGCACAGCTTCATCGAAGCGGACTTCGTGGGCCAGCTTTTCGTATTCGGCCAGATCGCGAATCAGCTGGGCAATAAGCGGCAGGTCAGCGGGCGCGGCGGGGCGGATCGTTATGGTCATAGGGGCTCCCATGCCAAAACCAGTTCGACATTGCCACCGATCCGTTGCAGTTCTTGACTAACAAGCGCGCACTGGATTCGCGGCAATGGAGAGTTGGAATGACTGACAAGGCGAACCGCCCGCACGATATCGTTGTCTATGGCGCAACCGGTTACACCGGGCGGCTGGTGGCCGAATATCTGGCGCATCACTACCAGGGCAAAGGTCCCAAGTGGGCGATGGCCGGACGCAGCGCCGAAAAGCTGGCGGAAGTGCGCGATCTGATTGGCGCCCCGGCCGATACCCCGCTGATCGTCGCCAATTCGGATGATCCGGCCAGCATGAAGGCCTTGGCCGAATCGGCGCGGGTCATTGTCACCACGGTTGGCCCCTATCAGCTTTATGGCGAACCGCTGCTCAAGGCCTGCGTCGAGGCCGGGACCGACTATGCTGATCTGTGCGGCGAACCGGCCTGGATGCGCCAGATGATCGATGCCTACCATGAACAGGCCAAAGCATCGGGCGCGCGGATTGCCTTTTCCAGCGGGTTCGATTCGATCCCGTTCGATCTGGGCGTGCTGATGCTGCAAAAGGAAGCGGTTAAGCGCCACGGCAGCCCCGCCCCGCGGGTCAAGGGCAGGGTTCGCGGCATGCAGGGCACATTCTCGGGCGGTACCGCAGCCAGCCTGACCGAGACGATGAAGGCGGTGGCCAGGAACCCGAAGCTGATTCCGATCCTGCAAAGCTCGTTCGGGCTGACCCCAGGCTTCGAAGGTCCGTCGCAGCCGCTCGGTCTGGTCCCGGAATATGAGGAAAGCGTGGGCAAATGGGCCGCGCCGTTCATCATGGCAACGATCAACACCAAGAACGTCCACCGCACCAATTTCCTGCTTGGCCACCCCTATGGCGAGGACTTCAGATACGACGAGATGATGCTGACCAGCGCTGGCGAAATGGGGCAGAAGGCGGCCCATGCAATCGGCGAAATGCTCAAGAACCCGTTCGGCGCCAAGCCGCCCAAGCCGGGCGAAGGCCCCAGCCCCGAAGAGCGTGAGAACGGCTTCTACGATGTGCTGTTCATCGGCGAATGGCCCGATGGTGCCTCGATCCGCTACGGCGTCAAAGGCCGCTATGATCCCGGTTACGGATCGACCAGCCGGATGATCGCCGAAACCGGCATCGCCTTGCTGGACTGCAAGGCCGATGGCGCCGTGGCGACCCCGGGCGCGCTGCTGGGCGAAGCGCTGGTCAAGCGGTTGCGCGATCATGCCGAGATCACCTTTGCAGTAGAGGATTGATGGCACTTTTCAGTGCTGGCAGTGAATGGCGGCTGGGCTGGCGGATCGCTGGTGCCAGCGCGATCGCCAATGCCACCGGCATTTCGCTGCTGTTCTATTCGTTCAGCCTGTTCATCAAGCCGATGGAAGCCGATTTCGGGCTGACTCGCGGCCAGGCCGGGGTGGTGCAATCGCTGGTGGTCCTGGCCGCACTGGGCGCGCCAGTGATCGGGCGGCTGGTCGATCGCACCGGGTTTCACCTGATGTTCCTGGCCTGCACGCTGGGCATGGTTGCGGTTGAAGTGGGGCTGGCGCGCTGGGGCAACGGCTTTGCCGCGATGGCGCTGGGCACCGCGCTGATCGGGTTCATCGGCGGGGGCAGTTCCACCGTACTGCTGACCCGGCCGATCTCGGCGCATTTCAAACGCTGGCGCGGCTTCGCGTTCGGCTGCGTTGGGGTTGGCATCTCGATCACCACGCTGTTCGTGCCGCGCTGGCTTGAAGGCGTGATTGCCACCGATGGCTGGCGGCAGGGTTACTACATGCTGGCCGCAATCGCGCTGGTGATCGGCCTGCCGCTGGTGCTGGCGCTGATGCCGCGCAATGCTTCGGTGCATGGCGATGTGCCCGTGCGCGGCCCGATCGACCGCGCCTTCCTGCGCAGCCGCGATTTCTGGCTCATCACAGCCGCCGGGGTGCTGACCAATCTGGCCACAGCAGGGGTGATTGGTCAGCTCTCACCCATGCTGCAGGAAAGCGGGATCGGCCCGGGCCAGGCCGCGCTGGGGATCACGACTTTCGCGATTGGCCAATTTTTCGGCAAGCTGGGCGGAGGGTGGCTGCTCGATCGCTATGATCCCCGGATCATCGCCGCCGCGTTTACCCTCTCGGCAATCGGTTCGTTTGCGCTGTTCCTCAGTGCCGGGCCAGTGCTGGGCATACTGCTGTGCGCCACCGCGCTGCTCGGTCTGCTGCAAGGCGCCGATGTCAGCATCTTTTCCTATTTCATCGCCCGGCGCTTTCCGATCAACCAATACGGCACGATTTTTGGCGTCATGCACGGCATTGGCTGGATCGGCACCGCCGCCAGCCTGGTGGGCTATGGCGCCAGCTTCGGCTATGCCCATGGCTATTGGCTGGCGCAAAGCGTGGCGATTGTCCTGTTGCTGCTCTGCGCCGGAGTGATCCTGATGATCCGGTTTCCTGAGAAAACTACAGACTGAGGAACAGCCCGGCCAAGGCAGCGCTCATCAGGTTGGACAGGCTGCCGGCTGCCAATGCCTTCATTCCCAGCCGGGCGATCACCGGGCGCTGGTTGGGGGCCAGGCTGCCGGTCACCGCCATCTGGATCGCAATCGAGCTGAAATTGGCAAAGCCGCACAGCGCAAAGGTGACGATCCCGACTGTGGTCGCCGAAAGCTGCTTGGCCGCGCCCAGATCGATGAAGGCCACGAATTCATTCAACACCACCTTGGTGCCGAACATCCCGCCAGCCACCAGCGCCTCATCCCAGTTGGGCGCGCCGAGCAGGCGGAAGATCGGCGCAAACACATAGCCGAGCAGCGCCTGGAAGGTCGCTTCTGGGTAGCCGAACCAGCCACCGACCATGCCGACAAAGCCATTGGCCAAGGCCACCAGCGCCACAAACGCCAGCACCATCGCGCCGACCATCACAGCCAGCTTGACGCCGGTCTGCGCGCCCTGACTGGCGGCCATGATCACGTTGGCGGGGCGTTCCTCCTCATCCGCCAGGGCCACCACTGCGGGTTCCAGCAGCGTCTGGTCCTTGGGATCGGGCATGATGATCTTGGCCATCACGATCCCGCCAGGCGCCGACATGAAGGCGGCGGCGACCAGATAGTCGATTCTAATCCCCATGCTGGCATAGGCCGCCAGGATGGTGCCCGCGACCCCGGCCATGCCCACGCTCATCAGGCAGAACAGCTGCGACGGGGTCAGCGCCGCCAGATAGGGCCGGATCACGAGCGGGCTCTCCGATTGGCCGACAAAGATGTTCGACGCCGCCGAGAGGCTTTCCACCTTGGAAATGCCGGTGATCTTTTCCAGGCCGCCGCCGATCCATTTGATCACCAGCTGCATGATGCCGAGGTAATAGAGCACCGAAATCAGCGCCGCGAAAAAGATGATCACTGGCAGCGCGGCGATGGCAAAAGAGTTTCCGCCAATTTCGGGCTTGGCCAGCGGGCCAAAGATGAATTCGGTCCCGGCATGGGCATAACCCAGCAGCGCCGATACCCCGCTCGAGATTCCCTGCAGCAGCGCATTGCCCCACGGCACATAGAGCACCAGCGCGGCGAACCCGGCCTGCAGCGCAAAGGCCGCGCCCACAACCCGCGGCCGGATCGCACCGCGATCGCTCGACAAGGCAAAGGCAATGCCCAGAATAAGCAGAATGCCCAGAAGGCTCATCAGATGTTGCATGGTGACCCGTGTTTCCCCGAAACTATGTTGCGATCAGAGGTAAAGGGTTTGTCGGCGCAGTCAAATCTGCCCCCCTTCCCCTTGCGCAAAACCCTCGCTAAGCCTTGGTGATGCAGAACCAGACCCCGATGATCCCGCGCTCGCTGTTCGCTTTTTCGCTGCTCTATGGTGGGCTGTGCGTGCTGGCCGGGGTGCTCGGACCCAAAGTTGCTGCGCTTGGCGAATGGCCCCTGCTTGGAAACCTTGCGGTAGAGAGCGGGATCTTTGCTTTCTTGCTGCTGGTTATTCTGGGAAGCGCTGTTTCTGAATTGTTTGGGCAGGCGACAGCCAACACGCTGGTGCGGTTCGGGTTCGTGCCGCTGATCGTTTCAATGGTGCTGCTTTGGATCGTGATTAATAAGGTCCCGCCTGCCAGCTTTTGGGGTAACCAGGCCGCCTTCGCGCTAATCCTCGGGCAAGGGATGCGGATGCAGTTCGCAGGCCTTATTTCGTATGGGACATCGCAAACATTAAACGTTTATTTGTTCTCGCGGCTACTGGGTGGGCAGGGTAAGGCGCTAATTCTTCGCGCTTGGATCGCCAGCTTGCTTTCGCAGATCGTAGACACTGTTATTTTCATCACCATCTCCTTCTATGGGGTGGTTGACCAGACCAGTGGAAAGTTGATGCCGATCGGGGAGATCATGGAAGGCCAGATCGTCTCCAAGCTGATACTTTCCACGATCATGGTGCCGCCCGGGATCTGGCTGTTCGTGCAGCTGGGCCGCTGGCTGGACCGCAAACCTGCCTAAAAAGGCTTCAATTCCCGGCAAAGCGGGCTAAAGCCCGGCGCTATGCCCAATTCATTCGCCCCCGCAATGCTGGCCAAAGCCGAAACGCTGATCGAGGCGCTGCCCTATCTGCAGCGCTATGCCGGCAAGACCTTTGTCGTCAAATACGGCGGCCACGCGATGGGCGATCCTGAGGCTGCGCGCGATTTTGCCGAAGACGTGGTGCTGCTCAAAGCGGTGGGCATCAACCCGGTGGTGGTCCATGGCGGCGGCCCGCAAATTGGCGCCATGCTGAAGAAGTTGGGGGTCGAAAGCACCTTCGTCGATGGCCTGCGGGTGACCGACAAGGCGACCGCCGAAGTGGCCGAAATGGTGCTGTCGGGCGCGATCAACAAGGAACTGGTCGGCTGGATCGCGGGCGCAGGCGGCAAGGCGCTGGGCATTTCGGGCAAGGACGGCGGGCTGGTCACCGCCACCAAGGTCAGCCGCACGGTCAAGGACCCCGATAGCCAGATCGAACAGGCGGTTGACCTCGGCTTTGTGGGTGAGCCGACCACGGTCGACGTAAACATCATCGAAGTTGCCAGCGCCGCCGGAATGATCCCGGTGATCGCGCCGATCGCGCCGGGCAAGAACGGCGAAACCTATAACATCAATGCCGATACCATGGCCGGAGCGATCGCTGCGGCGCTGGGCGCGGCGCGGCTGTTTTTGCTGACCGATGTGGCCGGCGTGCTCGACAAGTCGGGCGTGCTGCTGACCGATCTGACCCCCGCCGACATTGTCAAATTGCAGGCCGATGGAACGATTTCGGGCGGGATGATCCCCAAGCTGGAAACCTGCATCCACGCGGTTGAGGCCGGGTGCGAGGCGGCGGTTGTGCTCGATGGGCGGGTGCCGCACGCGATGCTGCTGGAAATCTTCACCTCGCGCGGGGCGGGTACGCTGATCCGGCTTTGAGACGGACTGCGGAACCGCCAAGCGCGCCAAGCGTCTCATGCAGATGACACAGCATCGAATGACTCTCGCCGCGCTTCTGGCCCTGCCGCTTGCAGGCTGCGGCCAAAGCGAAACGACGCCAGTGCCGCTAGCAACCGATACGGAAAATTCCCCTGCCGCTGTTGTAACTGAGCCAATGCCCAGTGCGGAACCGCTGCCAACGGCAGCCCCATCAAGCCCGGTCAGCCCGCCCCCGCCATCGGCATCGCGCGATCCGCAAGTGGTGGTGCAGGCCTGGGCCGATGCAGTGCGCGCCCGCGATTGGCCCGCCGCCTATGGCTATTGGGGCGATCACGGCGCGCGTAGCGGCAAGACGCTGGCCCAGTTCACCGCGCAGTGGAGCAAGCTGAACAAGCCGCTGGTCGTGCTGGGCAAAGGTGATCAGGAAGGCGCTGCCGGATCGCTCTATTACACCGTGCCGGTAACAATCAGCGATGGCGACAAGCGCATCAGCGGCGAACTGGTGCTGCGCCGGGTCAACGATGTTGACGGGGCCAGCGCCGAACAGCTGCGCTGGCATATCGAGAGCACCACCTTGCAGCCGTGAGCTGGCCCGCTGTTTCAATCATGCTGTAATATACCATTAGCAGCGCCTTCTTGCCGCTTGCGGCTGGCTGGGCTAAGCGCTGGCGCCATCCAATAACCGGCAAGGAAACGGGTCTGTGGCGTTACTCGCGATCATCGACATTTTGAACTATCTGATCTCGGTCCTGATCTGGCTGATGATTGCACAATTCGTCCTCAGCCTGCTGGTCAGCTTCAACGTGGTCAACACCCACAACCAGTTCGTCGGCGGGCTGTGGCAGGCGCTCGATAAGCTGCTTGAGCCGCTTTACCGCCCAGTGCGAAATTTCGTCCCGCCGGTGGGGGGCATGGACCTGTCGCCGATGGTGGTGATCATCCTGCTTAACGTGCTGCGCAAGATCCTGGCCTATAGCGCCGTGGCAGCCATGCAATGAGCGCGGCGGTGATTGACGGCAAAGCTTTTGCCGAACGCCTGCGCGGCCGGATCGCCGAATTCGCCGCCACCTTTGAACAAAGCGCCGGGCGCAAGGCCGGGCTGGCGGTGGTGCTGGTGGGTGAAGACCCGGCCAGCCAGGTCTATGTCGCCAGCAAGGCCAAGCAGACCGTGGCCTGCGGCATGACCAGTTTTGAACACCGGCTGCCCGCCGATACCGCGCAGGCCGATCTGATCGCCATGATCGACCGGCTCAATGCCGATCCGATGGTCGATGGCATTCTGGTGCAATTGCCGCTGCCGGGGCATCTTGATGAACAGGCAGTGGTTGAACGGATCGATCCCGCCAAGGACGTTGACGGGCTGACCCCAATCAGCACCGGACGCCTCGCGCTGGGTCTGCCGGGGCTGGTGCCGTGCACGCCGCTGGGCAGCCTGATGCTGCTGAAAGACCGGCTGGGTAGCCTTTCGGGGCTTGATGCGGTGGTAATCGGGCGTTCGATCCTGGTGGGCAAGCCGATGGCGCAATTGCTGCTGGGCGAAAGCTGCACCGTGACGATCGCGCATAGCCGGACCAAGGATCTGGCCGATGTGGTGCGCCGCGCCGATATCGTCGTGGCCGCAGTTGGCCGCCCGGAAATGGTTAAGGGTAGCTGGATCAAGCCGGGCGCGACCGTGATCGACGTTGGCATCAACCGCCTGCCGCCGGCCGAAGGCGCCAGCAAAGGGCGCCTGGTCGGCGATGTCGACTATGCCGAGGTGATGGACGTTGCCGGTGCCGTCACCCCGGTTCCCGGCGGCGTCGGGCCGATGACCATCGCCGTGCTGCTGCGCAACGCGCTGGTCGCCGCGCACCGCAATGCCGGTGTGGCCTTGGCCGACGGGGCGCTGTAAGCTGTTCGCCGTGAAGCGTTTGGTGCTCCTGTCAGTTGCACTTTCCAGCACTTTGCTGGCGGGAAGTTCCGATCCGGGCGCACCGCTGGTGGCCGCGGACGAAGCGTTCTCGAAAGAATCGCAGCGCGACGGCAACTGGACCGCAGCCCGCCGGATGGCGCTGCCCGAAAGCGAGACTTTTGCCCCGGGCCGGGTCAAGGTGCTGGAATTCGGCAAGTCCATGCCCGATCCGCCATTCACGCAAAGCTGGAAGCCCGAACAGGTCTGGATTTCCTGCGATGGCACCGCCGGAATCACCTTCGGATCGTGGAAGATCGCAGGAACCCGTTACAAGGGAACGTACGAATCGGTCTGGGGCCGGATGGCCAACGGCAGCTACCGGGTGTTGCTGCGCCGGGGCGGCATGGAACCGCGCAAACTGCTCTCGCGTCCCGGCCGCAAGGGCATGCGCGCGGCTTGCACCGGGAAGCCCTTCATAGCGATCCAGGCGCCGGCGGAAGGCGATGATTTCAAATTCGGCACCAGCAACGACAATTCGCTCAACTGGACATCGCTAGTCACCAAACCAGGTGAAGTGCAGATCGTGGTGCGGATCTGGGATGGCAAGGATTTCGTGACTGTGCTGGAAGATGTGGCCCCCGCGCCCGCGCCGCGCTAATCATGCGGCCATGACCAAACCGATTCTCATCGCCAGCCTGCTGGCTCTGGCGGCCTTTCCTGCCCTGGCAGGCGATCGCGAAGATCAGCGCGATAACCGGCGCAACGGGATCGGTTATGCCAATCCCAGCGCGGTGATTGCCACCGAAATCGCCTTTGCCCGGCTGGCGCAGGAAAAAGGCCAGTGGACCGCGTTTCGCAACACCGCCACCAAGGACGCGGTAATGTTCGTGCCGCAAGCGGTCTATGCGCAGGAGTTTCTGAAGAGCAAGGCCGATCCGGCCAAAGCAGTGGCATGGCAGCCGCATCAGGTCTGGTCGAGCTGCGATGGCTCGCTGGCCATCACTCGCGGCGCCTGGCAGGCCCCGGGCGGAACCACCGGCTATTTCACCACTGTCTGGCAACGCCAGAAGGACGGCCGCTATAAATGGGTGCTCGATCAGGGCGATGAATTGCCGATGCCGATGGACGCGCCTGAGATGATCGTGGCCAAGGTGGCCGATTGCCCGGCCGGCTATCGCCCCGAACGCGCACCCAAGCCGCGCGATTTCAAGGGCAAGCTGCCCGCGCTTGATCCCGCCCATCTGGCCGGACGCTCATTCGATGGCACGCTCAACTGGGATGTGACCATGGCCGCCAATGGCGCGCGCCGCTTCGTCGTCACGATGCAAAGCGAAGGCAAGCCTGTCACCGTGCAGGACCTTCAGGTCGAAGCTCCGGCTAAGTAGTCTCGCTTTGCTCGACCTGTTCCTCTCGGCCTTCGTAACACTGTTCGTGGTGATCGATCCGCCCGGTTGCGCGCCGATCTATGCCGGGCTGGTGGGCGATGCCACCCACCGCCAGGCGATTACCATGGCGCTGCGAGCCTGCGTCATTGCCACGCTGATCCTGCTGGTATTCGCGCTGTTCGGTGAGAATCTGCTGGGCGCCTTGCACATCGAGCTCAATTCATTCCGCGTTGCGGGCGGGATCATGCTGTTCGTGATCGCGCTCGATATGGTGTTCGAAAAGCGCACCCAGCGCCGCGAGGATCGCGCCGAAAAGGTCCGCGCCGAAAACGCGCTGACCCCGGAAGTCGAAGATGTCTCGGTGTTCCCGATGGCTATGCCGATGATCGCCGGCCCCGGATCGATCGCCACGATCATGCTACTGACCTCGCGCGCGCAAGGGCTGCAGCAGACGCTGACCGTGCTGGCGGCAATGGTCGCGGTGATTGTGCTGACCTTCTTCGCGCTGGCCGCCGCCGGGCCACTTATGCGGCTGCTGGGCAAGCGGGTGGAGGCGGTGATTACCCGTCTGCTCGGGGTGCTGCTGGCAGCGCTGGCCGCGCAATATGTGATCGACGGGATCAAGGCCGTGCTGGCCTTGGCCCCCGCCCCCTAAGGCCTGCCCCCCCCTAAAGGTTGTCCGGCCGTCCCGCCCGTGCGAGCAGGGGAAGGACGGCCGAACCAAGCTCAAGGCGTTAGAGACCGAAAACGCGTTCGATCACGCGGGTAGCCGCATCGATCACAAAAACGCGGTTATTGCTGTAGATGTAGCGGTTCGACGAATCGTAGCGGTTCTGCGAACGGTACGAATAGGGCAGCTGCGAATAGCGCACGTAATGGCCGCCCCAGCTGGCCGGCAAGCGATCGCCGCGGCGCCATTGACCCGGAGGTACGCAGCCGTTGTGGCGCTTGGCGAGTCCCGGGGGGCAGCCCATCTGGCGGCGTGCCCGCGTGGTGCTGGACTGGCGCTGGCCGCCATGGTCCTGATGTGCCGATTGGCCCTGCGCGCTCTGCCCGTGTTGGGTAGATTGCCCCTGATTGCCGGGCTTGGCAGCCCAGGCGGCCATTGGCACGCACAGCGCAAGCGCGGCAGCGGCCATCGTAAATTTGCGAACGGTCATGGAAAGACTCCTTTGCGAGACCGTAAAGATCTCTGGCACAGCAACGCATGGGCTCTGCCGCAGTTCCGCCTATTGCAGCGTTACCCGCCCGTCATCGCTATCGCGCCGCCCGAAAAACTGCATCAGCTGCACCAACAGCTCGCAGCGCGCAGGCAAGCTGTCCGCCTCCAGCAAGGCCTGCTTGGCGGCGGCATCGAACGGAGCGATCTGGCTGACCCCGTCGATCAGCGACAGGTCATCCAGCCGGGTTACCGCCTCCCAATCGACTGCGTAGCCCTGGGCATCGGCGAACCGCCGGGCTTCGCGTTCAAACCCGGCGCGTTCGACCGGGCTGAGCGCCTGGTCGGGCAAGTCTGCAATCAGTTCGCCTTCGATCTGGCGAAAGGGGGTGGCGGCATCCAATTCGCGCAGCATCCGAAAGCGCGATTCGCCTTCAAGGATCAGGTTGAAGCCGCCATCATCCAGCGCCTCGAACTCGCCGATCTTGCCCAGACAGCCAATCGAATAAAGCGGCGCGCCTTCTTCCGCCCGCTGCGGCTGGATCATCCCGATCCGCCGGTCCCGCGCCAGGGCGTCCTTGATCATCGCCCGGTAGCGCGGCTCGAAAATGTGCAGCGGCAACTGCAATCCGGGATACAGCACCGCGCCGGTCAGCGGAAAGATCGATATGCGCACGGGCCTGATCCCTAACCGAACAACAGCAGCGACAGCTTGCGGCGTTGCGCCGCAACCCACGGATCTTCCAGCCCCACCGCTTCGAACATCTGCAGCAGCTTGGCCTTGGCCCCGCCTTCGTTCCATTCGCGGTCTTCGGCAATCATCGCCAACAGCGTTTCAACCGCAGCATCGCGCTCCTGTGCAGCAAAGGCGGCCTCGGCATAGGCCAGCCGTGCGTCCATATTTCCCGGTGCCTGCGCTGCCGCCTTCAGCAATGCCAGCTCGCCATCATCGGGCTTGTTGCGCGCCAGCTCCACCGCCGCCTGCGCCCGCGCCACTTCGGCATCACTTGCCAGCTCTTCGGGCAACGAGGCCAGAACCTGCTCGGCATCGCTCAGGCCCCCGGCCGCCACCAGCGCGCGAACCAATCCGCCATAGGCGGCACCGCTGGCGGGATCGATTTCCACGATCTGCGCAAATATGGCACCGGCCCGCTCGGCATCGCCGCCCGCCAGCACTTCTTCGCCCATCGTCAGCAGCGGAGCAATATCCTGCGCCGCGCCGCCGCCCGGCTGGATCGGCAATTTCGCCAGCAGCTGATCGAGAAGAGCCGTAAGCTGCGATTCGGTGCGGGCCTGGGTCAGATCGGCCACCGGCTGCCCCTGAAACAGCGCATAGACCGTCGGGATCGACCGGACCTGAAACTGCGCGGCGATGAACTGTTCCTCATCGACGTTGACCTTGGCCAGGACCACGCCCTTGTCGGCATAGTCCGCCGCGACCTTTTCCAGCAGCGGGGTCAGCGCCTTGCACGGTCCGCACCATTCGGCCCAGAAATCGAGGATCACCAGCGATGTCATCGACGGTTCGACCACATTCTTGCGGAACGCATCGACCGCTTTCTGCTCTTCCAGGTTCAGGCCCAGGCTTGCCACGCTTATGTGCTCCTTAAGTGCGTCTTGTGTGCCTGCTATGTGGCTATTGCGGCCCATTTGTGAAGGGCGAAAGCGCGCGCAGGCGATTAACGCACTTTTCCGCTTGGCAAGTGCAGGACCCGATGCTAACCGCGCGCCTCACCCCGGCCCCGATGTTGAAAAGCAAGGGGGCCAACGGCGTTCGAGCGGGCGTAGCTCAGGGGTAGAGCACAACCTTGCCAAGGTTGGGGTCGAGGGTTCGAATCCCTTCGCCCGCTCCAGTTT
>CAVVTJ010000008.1:0-108213 GCA_963751145.1 uncultured Alphaproteobacteria bacterium | reverse complement strand
TGGTAAGCGGACATTGCTGTGATAGGAATTACGGGATGCTCCACACCCGCGATCTTGCAGGCACAGTTGAAGTAGATGGCCTTCGATATGATTGGGCCGTCCAGAGGGAACCGCAGTGGTGCACGGTCGATGGCTGGAAAGGCATGACCCTCTCGATTCGCCTGCATGGCGCTCAGCGGGAAGCAGTTTTGGAGTTTCCAATGCCATCCGCGCGGCGATCAAAGCTGCAACCGCAACTGCGCCGTCCTCAAGTGAACCAGCGGATCATTGAAAACGGTGTTCGCGCAGCCTTGGCGGCAGGCTGGGACCCAACATCAAGGGGAAAGTCCATCGTTTTTGAAGTCGATGCAAACGGCTGTTAGCGGCTCGTTCAACGACCGGCACCTTTGTCGAGAATGGGGTGGTAAGCAGACATCCCTCAGAATCGCATCCGCGCCCCAACTTGCACAGAGCGGGGGGCACCCGGTGCGTAAAACGTCGATGACAGCACTGGCCGCTCGCCGCCGATCACCGGTCCCACGAACGGTCGTGCAACAAAGTTTCCGTTGGCGTCGAACGCGGTCGGTCCAAGCTGGGCGACGGTAGCGTATTGCTTGTCAAACAGGTTCCGCACGGTGGCGAAGAGCGCAATCGAGCTGGTGGGTTTGAACTCTACGCCGAGATTGAACAGAGCATAGCCATCGGTCTTGCCGGCACCGAGGAAGTAGACGCCGTCTGGCTTATGTAAGTTGTTCTCGTTGCCCCGTGCATAGGCGCTGCTCGTCGCAACCATGTCGAGACTGACGCTAACCTGCGGCACTGGACTCCACTGCGCACCAGCCTTGAACAGGTGCCGCGGGATTACCGGAATGCGATCACCCGGTGTGATTGCAATGCTCCCTTCAAAGCCTGGTCCGACCGCGTCTTTCGCTGAGTTGGCCGAACCGCCAACGACTTCGGACGAGCAGTATGTTGCATCAAGGTAAGTGTAACTCGCCGATATCGACAGGGTGCCAAGTGTGGCCGAACCTTCGACTTCGAACCCTTGTCGCCGGGTTTTCCCGAAGTTGCGAAAATAGCCGAAACCTGAAGGATCGTCGGTAACGAAGAGGATGTCATCGCGGGTGTCGGTGCGGAACAGGCTGCCGCCCAGCGACCATGTCTGGCCCCGCACCGAAGCGCGCACTTCGAACGTCTGCGCAACGACTTGCCGAAGCGGAGGATCGCCTGCGAGCGCATTAGGTAGGCGGCAAGGACTGGCGGGGTCCGAACAGCCCAACTCAATCGCCGAGGGTGCACGCGAGGCCTGCGACCAGGACAGCGTTAGTCCCGTCCGTTTGGTGGGCTGCCAGCTCAGCGCTGCCGAAGGATTGAAGTGATCGTAGACCGGATCGCTGTCGAGCGATCCGGTCTCACCACCGGGAGTGATCCGGTCACGGTTGTGGACCGAGGTTCGATCATACCGCCCGCCAAGCTCGAGCCGTAGGCTTTGATTGAGCTGAGCGCTTTCGAGGGCATAAATGCCAAGGCTGGCCGTGCGACTGCTTAGATCAACCCGTGCATCGAAGGCGCTTTCGGAGGTTTGGGTGCCGTCGGCAAACGCACCTGGGCCATCGACGGCGACAATAGTGTGATCGGGCAGAAGGAAACCGAACTGCGAGCTCTGCGCGAAATCGGCCCGTCCATTCACATAGGACACGCCGATTGTAAGGCGCTGTTCGATCCCAGCGATGGGTTCGCGCAACACCAGTTCGCTGCCGATGCCCCATTCGCTCTGAGATGTGAGCGAGCGATTGGCTAAGCCGTTGCATTTCTCGTTTGGCTCGTCATTGAGCAGCACGTTGGCAATGCAGCGCCACTTGGGGAACGGCGTGCTGGCTTGGCTTTCGCCAGACAGCGGGAACCCAGTGTAACCTGCCGCCGTCAACGCGGTGCGCTCAGCGGCATTGGGCTGGTAGAGGCTCTGCCCCAACGCATTGTCGTTGACGTCGCCGTTGTAAGTTTCGGTTCGGGTGCGCCGCCAGAAAAAGTTGCCGTTGAAGCGGATTGAGCCGGACAACGCATGGCTGCCCTTAAGATTAATCAACCAAGCACGGTTCCTGGTGTTGTCAGGCGCGGTATAGACGCTCGACCGGTCGGCAGCGAGCAAGCGCATTTCTTGTAGACCATTGCCGTTGAGGTTAGTGTCGGCGAACATCACCGACAGCGACACATTGTTTTGCGCATCACTCCAGCCCAGTTTGCCGAAGGCGCGGGTGGCACGCGAAGGCGAGAAGTCCCGCCAGCCATCCTCGCGAAAGTGATCGGCAGTGACGAACCAGTCGAGGCCATTGGCGGCTTGGCCGCCCCATTGGGCATTGGTGGTAAGGCGATTGAACGAACCGAAGCTAGCCTCAAGCCCTATGCCGGGGTCACTCTTGCCATCCTTGGTCCGCACGACCAGCGCCCCGCCGAGCGAATTGCGCCCGAACTGCGGTGCGGAACCCGCAACCAGGTCGATCCGGGCAATCGCCGAAATCGGGATCAAATCCCAGTTCACCACTTCGCCGAAGGGCTGGTTGACCCGCACTCCGTCTAGATAGACCGACAATCCCTGCGGCGTTCCGAGCAGCGGCGATGCGGTGAACCCGCGGTAACTGACGTCGCTTTGCAAGGGGTTGCCCTGCATGTCGTTGATGCTCACTCCCGGCACGGTGCGAACCAGCTGCTCTCCCAAAGAAAACGACTGCGAATCCTCCAACGCCTTGGCATCGGCCACGCCACTCGCGGCATTGCCAAGTGGACTCGCGGTCACCACGATAACTGTGTTGCCACCATCTTTAGCCTTCGCCGCCGTAGGAAACAGCAGAATAGCGGAGCTGGCCAGCAGGAGGTAAACTAACTTCATTGGGGTTCAGTAGCTCTCGGAGACAATCCAAGCCAGTAAGCAAAATGGTATAATCGGCTTATCACAACCCAGTCGATGAGCCAGATTGTAGCCACCGAGATCGCGAACATCGGCAATGTTAGGATCAAGAAAACCACTAGCATTTTGATGATCGGACTTTTCAGCTTTGCATGCGAAGCCGGGGGTGCGCCCAACATGCTGTCAGGCTTGCGCCGTCGCCACATGACGAAACCGCTGGTTGCCAGCGTTAACATCATCACAGCAGTCGCGACGCCTATCAGCTGGTTGATCCACCCGAACAACTGACCCTCGTGCCAAGCCACCCCGTAGCCGACCACACGATCAATCGGATGCTTGTCTGCAAACGTCTCGCGCGAAACAGGCGTGCCGGTCATCGCGCTATATTGAATCGAAACGCGCAAGGGTCGGTTCTGCGCCTCGGATTTGACCATCCAGCTTGCGCCAGCTTTTGGCGTTGGCGGAGTGACGATGACTGGGAACGCCAGGTGGTCGCTCTTGGCTCGGGCAACGACTTCGCTGAGTGAAACGGGCGACATCGTCATCAGGCTGCCATCGGGCATCCTGTGCGCTCCGATCGGAACGGCAGCGCTTCTCGCCAACTTGGCGCTATGATCGTGGCCTGCGTGTTCGCCTGAATCGGCAGGTTGACCGCCGATGGTCCAATCCTGCTTGCCTGCAACCCAGCCCATTTCGGTGCGCAAAGCTTTGAAGGCGCTGCCCCAAACATCGGCCCAAGGCAGGCCAGTTGTGAGTAGGACCAGGGCCAGTCCCGATACCCAGAACCCGGTAACCGCGTGCAGATCGCGCCAAGCCACGCGACCGCCCCGGTAGAGCCTCGGCCAAATCACCACGGCAAGCCCGCGGCCGCGCGGCCACCAGAGGTAGAGCCCGGTCAGGATCATCACGATCGCCCAGCTTGCCGCAAGCTCGACCAGCCAGCTTCCCCTCCTTCCTAGAAGAAGCTGGCCATGGATCTTCTGATCGATCGCCATTAGCCGCACCTCGGGATCGAGGCTTCCCACCAGTTTACCTTGTGGCGAAACGAACACATCGCGCATGGCACTTCCGCCAGGCAAGGCGAGATGGATCATTGCGGCATCGCCTTCCTGTCGCGGCAAGCGGTAGCTGTTGAACCGAGCTCCGGGGTATGCCGCCAGCGCCGCCTCGCGCTGAACGTCGGGCGATACCGCCCCGGCAACCGGCATGCCCAGCCAGGCTCGCTCTTCCCAGCGCTCAACCTGGGGCTTGAACAGGTAGAACGCACCGGTAACCGAAAGGATCAGGATGAAAGGAATGACGAACAGCCCAGCATAGAAATGCCAACGCCAGATCGTGCGATAAAGGGCTGTCCGTTCCAACGCCTAGAACTTCCAGTTGATTTGCGCAGTGAAATTGCGCTGCGGGAATGGATGAAACAGGAAGTATTTGTTGTTGTTCAGATTATCGATGCCGACTGCAAAATCGAGATGTTCGTTAAGCCTGAAGGTCGCCCGCAGATCGAAAACGGCATACTTGTAGAAACCTTGGTAGGTATTGCCGACGGTGTCATCATTGGCAAGGTTGGCATAGTTTCGGCTGGCAAACCGAGCTGCTGTCGTAAGGGTGAGTCTTGGCGTCGCTCGCCAACTTATCACAACGCTCCCTTTCCAATGCGGCACGCTAGGCAGCACCTTGCCGACAGCTGCAGGAAATACCGTGTCCTTGCTGATGATCGCATCCGCGTAAGTCAAACTGGCGGACAGGTCCAAACCGGGCATCAGATCGCGGCGATCCAGTACCAGCTCGATCCCGCGCGCGCGGGTCCGATCGACATTCTGCACGAAGGTAGTGTTCGTCACGGCGTTCAGCTGCGAGATGAGGGCATTGTCGATGACCTCATCAAACAACGAGACGCGCCATATACCGCGGGTGTCCTGCTTGGTGACCGAGAGTTCCATCGACCTTGCCCGTTCGGGCAAAAGTCCGGGATTGGGGTTGGTCAAAAGCGTACCGACTGCCGTGGTCTGGTAGAGCTCGCCCACCGTCGGGGTTCGGTAGGCCTGGCCGGCGGATAGCCGTACACTGAAGCCATCGCCGCCCTTCCATTCCAATGACGCTTTGGGGCTGAAGCCGTCAAAACGGCGTTCACCTTGCACGATGGTGCTGTTGACGGTGGTTGAGAGCGTGGTGTTGAACCCGCCATATGCCCGCCACCATTCGTAGCGTCCCCCCAGGGTCAAGGTGACTGCTGGAGCAATCTCGACTGAATCCTGCGCCCACAAGGCAATCGTACTGGTATTGCCATGCGAAGCGGAGCGCAGCTGTCCCACGGCCGAGTTACTGTCTAGCCAGTTCGCCAGCGTAAAAGTCTGCGCGTTTAGGGTTTCGCGATCACCATGCACACCGAAGCTAAGCTTGTGCGCATCACCGCTGCCCAGCCGCACTGTTGCCTTGGCGTCGAGCGTCAGCCAGCCGGTGCCATCCTGTTTCTGGATCGTTCCGGCACCACCAGCAAGGGCTCCAGGCAGGTCATTGCGGGAGCCAGCAAAGCCGGTCGCTGCTGCGGTGGCACTTGCGGCATCGGGCGAGGGATTGTTCTGCCAGTCATGCGCATAATCATAGAGCGTGCCGACAATCTGCCAGTCGGACTTTGACGAGTTCCCACTCAGGCTTAGGGCGTGGCTTAAATGCTGTGCATCGCGAATATAGACCGCCGAATTGAACCCGGTTGTCGCCCCGCTTGCAGCTGTCTTGTAGCTGACGACACCCGATCCATCGCGCAAATAGCTATCAACGCTGCCTTCGGTAGAATCGGTCCAGATACCCAGAACGTAAGTGGCGCGAATATTCGTTGAGAGATCTAGCGCGGCCTTCAACGTATAGGTCGATTGCACATGGTGTTCGATTCCGCCGCCGCCCAAAACTCGGATCGGCTGACCCAGCTTGTTGAGATCGGCATAGCCGCCGGTTGTGCCAGTCGGATTCACTGTGCCGGTAATCGTGGTGAAACTGATTGGCTGCGAATGCGCCTCGGTGCGGGTAACACTGCCAAACAGGACCAATGGGCCAAAGCGGTTGCCGATTGATCCCGAAAACTGCGTGGTCGGCAACGTGTCTTGCGTGCCATAGAGCGAGAAGTCCTGGACATTGACCAGGGCGGTTGCGCGGGCTTCAAACTTGTCCGGTAGGCGCGTCGTGATGTTGACCACGGTGCCGATGGAATTGCCCGAATAGGCGGCTGAAAACGGCCCGTAGAGTACATCGATCCGCTCTATTTCTTCAGGCGCGACCAGTGACCAGCGCGGGCTGCCATTGCCGTTGTTGTTGCCAATCAGCGCCGAAAGCAGGGCGCCGTCGGCAAAGATCAAGCTCCTTGCGCTTGACCCGAGCCCCGAAGTGCGGGTGGCGATGGGTGCAAAATTGTCGCCGATGTTGCGTTTGCGGATCACCAGACTGGGCAGGTATTTGAGTGTATCTTCAACGCTGACCGCGTTGACCGTGGTTGCGATGCTGTCTGCCGTGATTTGCACATGAGTAGAAGACGCATTCTCAATGGAAGCGCTCTGCTTTTGGCCAACTACGAGAATGTCGCGGCCATTTGTTGCTGGGTCGGAATCGTCGGAATTTGCTTCGGCGTGGGCGAGAACTGGATAGGCAAACAAGCTCGCGCCAAGCGCGAGAGCGGAAAGGGTCTTTTTCATATGAAATACTTTCGCAAAGTCGGCCAGCGCGATGCGCATGCCAACCGAACTGACAATCAAGCTAAAATGTCAGGCGAAAACCGGAGGACCGCGCAGTGGCGGACGAAGGTAAGGTGAGCGTCCGATCTGCCGCGAAGTAAGCGGCAAGAAACCAATCGCGATGATGAAGGCAAGCGCCAGAGTCAGCAGGACTGAATCGGTTCCGGCAAGTGACTCAATCGAAAGGGCTGAATAGGGGCAGGCGCTATCCGCTTTGCCGTGCCCACTTTCACTTGGGCTGGACTCACTGTTCATCGGAATGCTGATCTGCATGGTATAGCGACTGCCACTGGCATCACCGCACATTTCAACCGTCAGCGTCTTCGAATGGGTTCCGATCATATAGCCGCTTGGAACCAGTGCTTTCATGCACAACGCAATCAGCACCAACCAAAGGGCGAGGTTGCGATGATCGCGAACAAAGGTGCGCAGGATGCTCATTCCTGGCGGCTCCCTAAGCCAAATCCCACAGGGAAGCCATCCGAAAACCAATAAAGGCAATTCTGGAATCCTTCACAACTCAGCGTCCGCTTTGTGGTCGTAAGCAGACTGTCCGCTTTTAGTCGCAAAAGGCCCAAAGCGGACAGACTGCGGGCAATGTCGCTCCAACGGGTTGGGGGCTATTTTCAAATTTCGACGCGCTCCGACAGGGCCAAAGCATCATCGATATCCACACCCAGGTAGCGAATCGTGTTTTCGATCTTGCTGTGACCAAGCAAGATTTGAACGGCTCGGAGATTCCCCGATGCCTTGTAAATGAGCGATGCCTTGGTTCGGCGAAGTGAATGGGTTCCATACTCGCGCGCGTTCAGTCCGATCGCATTCACCCATTCGGCCACCAATCTCGCGTATTGGCGGGTACTCAGATGCCCCTTTTGATTGCTGCGGCTGGGAAAGATGAAATCATCGAGAGAGCCCTTCCTTCGCTCTAGCCATGCCAGCAAGCTCCTGCGAAGATCTGCCATAAGTTCAAACTGCACTGGACGCCCGGTTTTCTGCTGCATGATCAAGGCTCGGCTTCGTATCGTGCCGCCAGTCACAACATCGCCGATCTTCAACTTAACAACGTCGCAGCCCCTAAGCTTGCTGTCGATCGCAAGATCAAACAGCGCCCTATCACGCATTCGTTGATGCTCATCCAAGAAGAAGCGGATCGCCCAAACGTCCCGCGGCTTCAATGGTCGCTTGGCACCAACCAGACTGCCAGCGTTCCAAGGCCGATGCTTGTGCGAGCCAGGATCAAGATTAGAAATTCCCATAGCACATCTCCATTGGCCTGAATGGCCGCGGGCGATGCTATACTCAATCAGTTGCCTGCAGCTTTTGGCCCCTATTTTTTCATGACGTCCAGGGAGTCGCTTTCGTTCCGACAGTGAAGATCTGACGACCGATAGCAGTTCGACATGGATCGCAGAGGTTCGCGTAGGAGCGTTCGATAAACTATGGCTTAAATTATGGCTGGTCGATCTTTCGGCCTAATTGTCATTCATTATCAATGTGAAATGATTCCACCCTCTCCGCCAGAAACCTGACCTCCTCCCATTGCGCCTTTTGGCATTTCCCGGCAGCTTTGCGGTTCGGGAGGATTCAGCATGGCCGATACATTCCAGCGCATACCCTATATGGTCGTGTTCGATGAGGTTTCGGCCTTCAAGGACACCTATGGCGGGGCGATCGGCAAGGTGGCGGTGGAATGTCTGCGTCTGCTGCCCGCTGCGACGAGCGACCGGGTGGTGATATTCTCGCACCCGATCGGCGGCGGGGCGTGGCTGCCGCTGGTCAGCCAGCTGGCGCGGCTGGGGGTGCACACCATCTATTGCAACACGCGTTATCGCGGCAACGATACTGCGCTGATCATGGAGCGCGCGGTGATGGATCTGGCCGCCTGCGTGCGCCACGCCAAGGACAAGCTGGGCTATGCCAAGGTCTACCTTGGCGGCTGGTCGGGCGGGGGCGCGCAAAGCCTGTTTTATCAGGCTGAAGCGCAGGACCCGCGCGTCACCCATACCCCGGCGGGTGATCCCTATGATCTGACCAAGGCCGGGATCATTCCGGCCGACGGGGTGATGCTGCTGGCCGCGCATCTTTCGCGCAACCTGACGTTGACCGAATGGATGGACGCCTCGATCGAGGATGAAAGCCGCCCGTTCGATCGCAATCCCAAGTGGAACCTCTATGCACCGGACGGGCCCAAGCCGCCCTATTCGGCGGACTTCGTAGCCGAATACCGCGCCCGGCAGATTGCCCGCAACCGGCGGATCACCGCCTGGGTGAAGGATGAACTCGCCGCGCTGAAAGCCAGCGGACACGAGAATCTGGAACGTTGCTTTACCGTGCAGGGGACCATGGCCGATCCGCGTTGGCTTGATCCCCTGGTCGATCCCAACGAGCGGGCGGCGAACCACTGCATGCTGGGCGATCCGTTCGTGGTCAACGATGGCCCGGTGGGGTTGGCCCGGTTCACCACGCTGCGTTCGTGGCTGTCGCAGTGGTCCTATGATGATAGCAATGCCGACGGCCTCAAATGCGCGGCGCGGATATCGACTCCCTTGCTGGTGATCGAGAACGGCGCGGACGATGCCTGCACTCCCAGCCACGCCGCCCGGCTGATGGCTGCAGCCAGCCAGTGCCCGCAGGAACATCATCTGATAGCCGGGGCCAATCACTATTATTTCGGCCAGCCCGCGCTGTGCAATCAGGCGGCGGAGCTGGTGGAGGACTGGGTCGGGCGGCAGGGTTAGAGCTTGTCCGCCACCACGCCGCTGGCCAGCAGGGCCTCGATCGCGGCCTCGTCCATACCCAGCGTATCGGCCAGCACCGCCCGGCTATCCTGTGCAGATCGCGGCGGGGCATGGCGGTAGGAGACCGGGCTGGCGGAGAATTTGCCCGGGAAGCCCAGGAACTGCACCGGCGTGCCATCATCACGTTCCAGCGTCTGCACCGCCTCGCGCGCGGCGACTTGCGACAGGGCCAGGGCCTCGGGCACCGAGTTGACGCGCCCGGCCGGCAGCTTGGCGGCCTCCATCGCCGCGATCAGATCGGCCGATTGCCACTTGGCCAGCTCGGCCTCGATTTCGGGCAGCAACGCGGCGCGGTGTTCGCTGCGGGTGGAGCTAGCCGTGAAGCGCGGATCATTGGCCAGATCATCGCGCTCCAGCAGCAGGCAGAACTGGTGGAACTGGCGGTCGTTGCCCAAGGCCACGATCACCGATCCATCGGCGCAGGCAAAGTCCTGATAGGGGGTAATGGTCGGGTGCTGATTGCCCAACCGCCCTGGTTCGATCCCGCCGTTAAGCCAGCCCGAGGCCTGATTGGCCAGCAGCGCCATCTGCGCATCAAGCAGCGCCAGATCGATGTGCTGGCCCTCGCCGGTGCGATTGCGGTGCTGCAATGCAGCCAGGATCGAGATCGCGGCATAGAGCCCGGTTGAAAGGTCAGTCACAGGAATGCCGGCCTTGAGCGGTCCGGCACCGGGTTCCCCATCGGCCCGTCCAGTCACACTCATCAGCCCGCTCATCGCCTGGATCAGGAAATCGTAGCCGCCCTTGTCCTTCTCGGGTCCGGTCTGGCCGAACCCGGTGATCGAGGCATAGATCAGATCGGGTTTGACCGCCTTCAGCCCGGCATAGTCCAGCCCGTATTTGGCGAGCGCTCCGACGCGGAAATTTTCCAACACAATGTCAGCCTTGGCGGCGAACTGCCTGACCAGCGCTTGCCCTGCAGGCCGGGCAATATCGATCGCGATCGACCGTTTGTTGCGATTGGCGCACAGGTAGTAGGCGCTGTCGCGCGATCCATCGTCCAGGAACGGCGGGCCCCAACGGCGGGTATCGTCGCCTTGGCCGGGCTGTTCAACCTTGATCACCTCGGCCCCCAGATCGCCCAGGATCTGCGAACACCACGGCCCGGCCAGCACCCGGCTGAGATCGAGCACGGTGATCCCGGCCAGCGGGCCGGTGGGGGCGGGGGTAGAGGTGCTTTTGGCCATGGACCAGCCGCTAAGCGATTGCCGCGCGGCGGGCAAGACTTGCCTCGTTGGGCAAGGCCTGTAGGTTTGGCTCCAGACAGGAGAGCAACCGATGCCCATATTCTACGATTGCACCCCCGCACCCAGCCCGCGCCGGGCGCGGATTGTGCTGGCGGAAAAGGGGATCGCGCATGAAGTGCGGATCGTGGACCTGTCCAAGCAGGAACAGCTCACCCCGGAATTCCGCGCCATCAATCCGGCCTGCACGGTGCCCGCGCTGGTGCTGGATGATGGAGCGGTGCTGACCGACAATGCCGGGATCGCCGCCTGGGCCGAAGCGGTGCAGCCCGATCCGCCGCTGCTGGGCACCACGCCACTGGAAAAGGCGCAGGTGGCTAGCTGGAATTCGAGGATTGAGGGCGAATGCTTCATGGCGATTGCCGAAGTGCTGCGCAACACTGCCAAGGGCATGGTTGGCCGCGCCTTGCCGGGGCCGCATGACTATGACCAGATTCCCGAACTGGCGGCGCGCGGGCGGGCGCGGCTGCCGCATTTCCTCGATCGGTTTGAAGCGCACATGCAAGGCCGCGAATGGGCCGCGATCGATTGCTTCAGTCTGGCCGACATTACCGCCGGGGTCGCACTCGATTTCGCCGGCTGGGTCAAGGTCGATGTCAACGAAGGACGCCCGGCGATCGCCGCATGGCGCGCACGATTGGCGCAACGGCCTGCGTTTTTGCTCTAGCGACAGTGCAAGGAAGGGTTGGGATCCAGTGCGAGTGGTCCGCGAATGATCGACAAGCGGCTTGGCCGAAGCTCAGCGCCGAATGCGTTTGAAGAAGCGCTGCTGGCCGATGATCTCGGGCCGCTTGAACGCGCGCTGGACGGTCTGGCCGAGACTGGCGGCGGTGATTTTACGCAGGCCGCGCCCGCGCCCCCGGCGGCGATCTTTGCCGATGCCTGGAAAGTCTGCGCGCTGGCCCCTCTGAATGACGGGCTGGGAGATGATTGGCCGCAGGCATTTGCCCCAGCCGAGCGGGTAGAGCTGGAATACGAGCTGCCCGCAGCAGGTCCCGATCCGCTGATCCGCTTCCTGCATCAGGATGGAGCCAGCCCGGTGATGGTCCTGATCCTGCCGGTGCAAAGCTTTGCCGGCTGGCCGATGATCGCCCGCTGGCTGGAGCAGCGCCGCGCGGGCCCGGCACCCTCGCACGCTGCGCTGCGCCTGGCGGCGACCGATCCCCGCAGCGGCCAGCTTGGCCGGGTCCGCTCGATGTTTCGGCTGACCCAGGGCGAAGAGCGGCTGCTGTGCCGCCTGACCCAGGCCGGGACCTTGCGCGAAGCGGCGCAGCGCGATGGCATGGCCTATGAAACCGCGCGGACCATGCTGAAGGACATGCTGACCAAAAGCGGCCATTCGCGCCAGCCGGCACTGGTCGGCGCGGCGCTGAAGCTTGGTGCGCTGGACGAGGCACTGGATCTCGATAGCGATGGCGCGATGCGCGAGGTGTTCGGGCTGAACCTGCGCCAATGCGCAATCGCCCGGCTGGTTGCCCTGGGCCTGACGCGCGGAGAAGTGGCCGCACAGCTTGGCCTTTCGGTCGAAACGATCAAGGCCGAGCTGAAGGTGGTCTACACCTCTCTTGGCGTGGGCAATGCGACCGCGTTGGCGGTGATCGCGGCTCAGATCGGGATCGCGGCGCGGATGCTGGCAGCGCGCGATGTCGGCGCGGTCGATCTGGCGGCCAGCTCCGAGCCGGTGCGGCTGATGCTGCGACCAGGGCAGAGCGGACGGATCGCCTTTGCCGATTATGGCCCGGCGGGCCGATTCCCGACCTTTCTTTTCCACACCACCACGACCAGCCGCTACGTGCCGCGCAGCTACATTGCGGCGCTGCAGGCCGGCGGCCTGCGCCCGGTTTCGCTCGACAGTCCCGGCTTCGGCATGACCGAAATGGTTGAAGGCAACTACTTCGATGAAAGCGCCCGCGATGTCATCGCGGTGGCCGACGCGTTGGGGGTGCCGCGCTTCAATGTGATCTCACGCGGGGCGCGGCAGGTGTCCTATCTGCTCAAGCATTGTCCAGAGCGGCTGGAACGCGTGGTGATCGTCAATCCTGAGAGCGATCCCGCATCCGATCAGGTAATGAGCGGGATCCAGGGCGCCTACAAGAAGATCTTCTACCATCTGCCGTGGCTGGTTGCGCCGCTGGCCAATCAGTTGGCCAACCGGGTCAGCGACCAGACGATCGAGCGGCTGATCGATAAATTTATGGACGACAGCCCGGCCGACCGCGCCGTGCTGGCCGATCCGGATGTGCGCCGCGCCCACATCCATTCGAACCGGCTGGCCACGCTGCAAGGCGGATCGGGCCTGATCGCGGTGGGCCGGGCCGGTGCTGGTGCCACGCTGACCCACTTGGCCGATGGCAGCTTTATCACCGTGATGTGCGGTCTGGAGGATGCGATGTACCGCCCGGAAGATACCGTGCCGCGGCTCGAAGCGGCATGGCCGGGGTTGCAGGTAAGGTTGGTGGCGGATGCTGGGCGGCTGCTGCATCTGCAGCACCCCGAATTGATTGCCGCCGCGCTGACGGGCGGGTCGCGCTTGCCGGAAGCGCGGCGGCAATCCAAGCGCTGAACAGATGGTGCGAGCAAGCTGCGCAGACGCCCAGTAACCGGATTGAAGGTTGCCCCCGTTGTCCAGTACCCGTCCGGTTTAGGCAAATAGGCCGAAAGGCCAATCCCCGTTTGGGGGGAGTTGCCGAGCGGCAGCACCGCGTTGACCTTTTTACGCGATGCCGGGCCATAGCCAGGACTACTTCGCCGCTTGACCAAATCCGGCCTTGGCCCTAAGGGCCGCCACTTCCGGAGCGAAGTCTAACTACGCCCCGGTTGAGCTGAACATTGCCGGTGCGTCCTTGTCTAAAGGGTAAGCCGTCAAAGTAACCCGGTCTTTTCAGATGGGTGGAGTGTTTTCGGCTCGCGGTGTGGCAACGATGGGGCAGGGCTCCACCGGCGCGGCAGGCGCGATTCGCGATCTCTTCATGTTTCTGGCCAGGGCCACTAACGAAGGTGAAGAGCACTTCATGCCGACAATCAACCAGCTGGTCCGCAAGGGCCGCGTTCCGCAGAAGGCCAAGAGCAAGGTCCCTGCGATGGAGCAGAACCCGCAGAAGCGCGGCGTTTGCACCCGCGTTTACACGACCACTCCGAAGAAGCCGAACTCGGCGCTTCGCAAGGTCGCCAAGATCCGCCTGACCAATCAGCGCGAAGTGATCTCGTACATTCCGGGCGAAGGCCACAACCTGCAGGAACACAGCGTTGTGCTGATCCGCGGCGGGCGTGTGCGCGATCTTCCCGGCGTGCGTTACCATGTGCTGCGCGGCGTGCTGGATACCCAGGGCGTCAAGGATCGCAAGCGCAGCCGTTCGAAGTACGGCGCCAAGCGTCCGAAATAAGGTTCACGCGGGCGGCGCAGGACCGCTCCCCCTCCCGGCTACCTTTACAAAGGCAAGCTTTGGGTGGCCGGGAGGGGGAGTGGGCCGGAGCCGCAAGGGCAGGCCGGAGGGCCTGGCCGCACTCCGAAGGAGTTAAACGAAATGTCACGTCGTCGTCGTCCCGAGAAGCGGGAAATCCTGCCTGATCCCAAGTTCAAGGATCAGATCCTGTCGAAGTTCATGAACAACCTCATGATGGACGGGAAAAAGTCGGTTGCTGAAAGCATCGTTTACGGTGCGATGGAAACCATGGAAACGCGGGCCAAGTCGGACCCGATCCAGCTGTTCCATGATGCACTGAACAATGTGAAGCCGCAGATCGAAGTGCGTTCGCGCCGCGTTGGCGGTGCGACCTATCAGGTTCCGGTTGAAGTGCGTCCCGAACGCGCTCAGGCTCTGGCGATCCGCTGGTTGATCACCGCCGCGCGCAACCGCAGCGAAACCACCATGAGCGCACGCCTTTCGGCCGAACTGCTCGACGCTGCCAACAATCGCGGCAATGCGGTCAAGAAGCGTGAAGACACCCACCGTATGGCCGACGCCAACCGCGCGTTCAGCCATTATCGCTGGTAGGCCGTCACAGCGCTGTCACAGAACTGAACCATGGGGCAGGGCAATCCGGCCCACCCCAAGCGACTTAAGGAAATACCCATGGCCCGCAGCCATCCCCTCAGCATGTACCGCAACATCGGGATCATGGCGCACATCGACGCTGGCAAGACCACGACGACCGAGCGCATTCTCTATTACACCGGCAAGTCCTACAAGATCGGCGAAGTCCATGACGGCGCCGCGACGATGGACTGGATGGAACAGGAACAGGAACGCGGCATCACGATTACGTCGGCTGCCACCACCTGCTTCTGGAACGATCACCGGATCAACATCATCGACACCCCCGGGCACGTCGACTTCACGATTGAAGTCGAACGTTCGCTGCGCGTGCTCGACGGTGCGGTAGCCTGCTTTGACGGCGTTGCCGGGGTTGAGCCCCAGTCCGAAACCGTGTGGCGCCAGGCCGACAAGTATGGCGTGCCGCGGATGTGCTTCATCAACAAGCTCGACCGCACCGGCGCCAACTTCAAGTACTGCGTGCAGTCGATCATTGATCGTCTGGGTGCCAAGCCGGCCGTGCTGTACATCCCGATCGGTCTCGAAGCCGACCTCAAGGGTCTGGTCGATCTGGTCGAAAACCGCGCAATCATCTGGAAGGACGAAGCGCTTGGCGCCGAATTCTTCTATGAAGAAATCCCGGCTGACCTGGCCGACGAAGCCGCGATCTATCGCAGCGAACTGATCGAATTGGTCATCGACCAGGACGACGACGCGATGGAAGCCTACCTTGATGGCAAGGAACCCGACGTTGCAACGTTGAAGGCCTGCATCCGCAAGGGCACGCTCAACCAGTCGTTCGTGCCGGTGTGCTGCGGTTCGGCGTTCAAGAACAAGGGCGTTCAGCCGCTGCTCGACGCAGTGGTTGATTACCTGCCTTCGCCGCTCGACATTCCTGACGTCCAGGGCGTCAAGATGGACAGCGACGAAAAGGACAGCCGTCCGCCGACCGACGAAGCGCCATTCAGCGCGCTGGCGTTCAAGGTGATGAACGATCCGTTCGTTGGCAGCCTGACCTTCATCCGCATCTATTCGGGTACGCTCGTCAAGGGCACCTACCTGAACTCGGTGAAGGACAAGAAGGAAAAGGTTGGCCGTATGCTCGAAATGCACGCCAACGACCGTAAGGACGTTGACGAGGCATTCGCTGGCGACATCATCGCGCTGGCGGGCATGAAGGAAACCACCACTGGCGATACGCTGTGCTCCGAACGATACCCGATTGTGCTCGAACGGATGGAATTCCCCGAGCCGGTGATCGAACTGTCGGTGGAACCCAAGACCAAGGCCGACCAGGAAAAGATGGGCGTCGCGCTCAATCGCCTCTCGGCCGAAGATCCCTCGTTCCGCGTCTCGACCGATCACGAATTGGGCCAGACGATCATCAAGGGCATGGGCGAACTGCACCTCGACATCATCGTCGACCGCATGCGCCGCGAGTTCAAGGTCGAAGCAAACGTCGGGGCGCCGCAGGTGGCCTACCGCGAATACCTCGCCAAGCCGGTGGACATTGATTACACCCACAAGAAGCAGTCGGGTGGTACCGGTCAGTTTGGCCGCGTGAAGATCAAGGTCAATCCGGGTGAGCGCGGTTCGGGCTTCGTCTTCAAGGACGAAATCAAGGGCGGTAACATTCCCAAGGAATATATCCCCGCGATCGAAAAGGGCATCCGCGAAACCGCCGAAAGCGGCTCGCTGATCGGCTTCCCGATCATCGATTTCGAAGTGCTGCTCTATGACGGCGCATACCACGACGTCGATTCGTCCGCTCTGGCGTTCGAAATCGCCGGCCGCGGTGCGATGCGCGAAGTTGCGCAGAAGGCCGGGATCAAGCTGCTTGAGCCGATCATGAAGGTCGAAGTCGTTACCCCGGAAGATTATCTGGGCGACGTCATCGGCGACATGAACAGCCGCCGCGGCCAGATCCAGGGTACTGACACCCGCGGTAATGCCCAGGCTGTTGAAGCCATGGTGCCGCTGGCAAACATGTTCGGTTACGTGAACCAGCTGCGTTCGTTCACCCAGGGCCGGGCCAATTACTCGATGTTCTTCTCCCACTATGATGAAGTCCCGGCAAACGTCGCTACCGAAATCAAGGAGAAGCTTGCCTAACCGGCAGGATAGTTCTAGGGGCGGCGCCTGATTCAGCGGGCGCCGTCCATACCCCGCAGATTCACGATCAATCGAAAGAAGGTTTGAGACAATGGCTAAGGCTAAATTCGAGCGGAACAAGCCGCACTGCAACATCGGCACCATCGGTCACGTTGACCATGGCAAGACCACGCTGACCGCCGCGATCACCAAGATCATGGCTGAAATCAACGGCGGCGTTGCTGTTGATTTTGCAAACATCGACAAGGCTCCCGAAGAGCGCGAGCGTGGTATCACCATCTCGACCGCTCACGTTGAGTACGAAACCGCTGCGCGTCACTATGCGCACGTCGATTGCCCGGGCCACGCTGACTATGTGAAGAACATGATCACCGGTGCGGCGCAAATGGACGGCGCAATCCTGGTGGTGAACGCTGCTGACGGTCCGATGCCGCAGACCCGCGAACACATCCTGCTTGCCCGCCAGGTCGGCGTGCCGGCACTGGTCGTGTACATGAACAAGGTCGATCAGGTTGATGACGCGGAAATCCTCGAACTCGTTGAGCTCGAAATCCGCGAACTGCTCAGCTACTACGGCTTTGACGGCGACGCGATCCCCGTGATCCCGGGTTCGGCTCTGGCCGCACTTGAAGGCCGCGATGAAGCCATCGGCAAGGAATTGATCATTGCCCTGATGAACGCCGTCGACACTGCCATCCCGCAGCCGCCGCGTCCGACTGACAAGCCGTTCCTGATGCCGGTGGAAGACGTGTTCTCGATCTCGGGCCGCGGTACGGTTGTTACCGGCCGCGTCGAAACCGGGATCGTCAAGGTTGGCGAAGAAGTCGAAGTGGTCGGCATCCGCGACACCCAGAAGACCGTCGTTACCGGCGTTGAAATGTTCCGCAAGCTGCTCGATCAGGGTGAAGCTGGCGACAACATCGGCGCGCTGGTTCGTGGCCTGAAGCGTGAAGACGTTGAGCGCGGGCAGGTTCTGGCCAAGCCCGGCTCGGTCACGCCGCACACTGAATTTTCGGCAGAAGTCTACGTGCTGTCGAAGGATGAAGGGGGCCGTCACACGCCGTTCTTCGCCAACTACCGCCCGCAGTTTTACTTCCGCACCACCGACGTGACCGGCGAAGTGATCCTTCCCGAAGGCACCGAAATGGTGATGCCGGGCGACAACGTCGGTCTCTCGGTCAAGCTGATCGCTCCGATCGCGATGGATGAAGGTCTGCGCTTCGCAATTCGCGAAGGCGGCCGCACCGTCGGTTCGGGGGTTGTCAGCAAGATCACGAAGTAATATAGGCCCGCATCCGCCGGGGGATTCGTTCTCCCGGCGGTCGGTTTTTTGGAGGGTCTTTTGGGCCCTCTTTGCTCTTTCTCATCGGTAGCAGGACACAATGGAAGCTCAGAATATCCGCATCCGCCTCAAGGCATTCGATCACCGCGTGCTTGACCAGGCGACCGGCGAAATCGCGGACACCGCCCGCCGTACCGGCGCGCTGATCCGGGGCCCCATTCCTCTGCCGACGAGAATTGAAAAGTTCACCGTCAACCGCGGACCGCACATCGACAAGAAGTCGCGTGAGCAGTTCGAGGTCCGTACCTACAAGCGGCTGCTCGATATCGTGCAGTCCACGCCGACTACGATCGAAGCGCTTTCGAAGCTCGATCTGGCTGCCGGCGTTGAGGTTGAGATAAAGCTGGCTTAATTGCCTGCGCGGGTCTACGGGCCCACTTCCTTTCGGGTTTCGGCCCGACTCCTAGCAGGTTTTGCCTGCGACGAGACAGAGCCCCGGCACTAGCCGGGGACACAAGGGATACCTCCGGTGCCAGTCCTTAGGGGCGACACACCGGGCATGCGTCCCCCGTCTCGCTTCTTCACTTGTGAAGAGGCACCCAGCCCGGACGGGGCTCGTTTCACACACATGGGTTGGACACGCCCCTGGGAATGGTTCCCTTGGGCCTCTGTTGATGGAGTACAGGATCATGCGCACTGGCGTGATCGCCAAAAAGGTGGGGATGACCCGCCTTTTCCAGGAAGACGGTCGGCACGTGCCGGTAACCGTTTTGGCGCTGGAAAACTGCCAGGTGGTTTCGGTTCGGACCGCTGATCGTGACGGTTATGTCGCGGTTCAGCTGGGTGCCGGCACTGCCAAGCAGAAGAACGTTGCCAAGCCGCAGCGTGAACATTTCGCCAAGGCACAAGTGCCGTTGAAGGCCGAAGTCGCCGAATTCCGCGTGGCAGATGATGCCGTGCTGGAAGTAGGCTCGACTATCGCCGCTTCGCACTTTGTGCCGGGTCAGCTGGTCGATGTGGCCGGACATACGCAGGGCAAGGGTTTTGCCGGCGGTATGAAGCGCTGGGGCTTCGGAGGCATGCGCGCAACGCACGGTGTCTCGATCAGCCACCGTGCTCTCGGTTCGACCGGGCAGCGTCAGGATCCGGGCAAGGTCTTCAAGAACAAGAAGATGGCCGGTCACATGGGTGACAAGCAGCGCACCCAGCAGAACCTCGAAGTTGTGCGCGTCGATGACGAGCGCGGCCTGATCTTCGTCAAGGGCTCGGTCCCGGGTGCGAAGAACTCATGGTTGCAGGTTGTCGATAGCGTCAAGGTCGATCGCCACGCCGAAGCGCCCTATCCCGCCGGTATCAAGAGCGGCAACGCTCCTGCCGCGGAAGAGCTCAAGCTGGCCGATCAGGCTGATGAAACCGTGACCGAGCAGGCCGCACCGGAAGCAGAAGCTCCCGTTGCCGACGCACCGGCCACCGACGGCCAGGAGGGCTGAGCCGTGAAAGTCAAACTGCATAATATCGATGGCAGCGCCGGCAAGGGCGACATCGAACTCAACGATGCGGTGTTCGGCCTTGAGCCGCGCGCTGACATCCTCCACCGCGTTGTCACCTGGCAGCTGGAAAATCGCCGCGCTACCGCTCGCCCGACGCGTGAGCGTTCGGAAGTGGCTCGCACCGGCAAGAAGTTCGGGCGTCAGAAGGGCGGCGGTACTGCCCGTCACGGTGATCGCCGCGCGCCGGTGTTCATCGGTGGTGGTAAGGCCCACGGTGCCCGTCTGCGTGACTTCGACGTCTCGCTGAACAAGAAGGTCCGTGCTCTCGGCCTGAAGATGGCGCTGTCGAGCAAGGCCAAGACCGGGCTCGTCATCGTCGACACGCTCGACCTCAAGGACGCCAAGACCAAGTCCGTTGCCGAACAGCTGGCCAAGGCCAACTGGGGCAAGAAGGTCCTGGTGATCGATGGTGATGCGGTGAACGAGGGCTTTGCCCTGGCCACCCGTAACCTCTTCGGGATCAACGTCCTCCCCGCCGTCGGTGCCAATGTGTACGACATCCTGAAGCACGACACGCTGGTGCTGACCCGCGCCGCGGTCGAAAAGCTGGAGGCCCGTTTCAATGGCTAAGGCAGCAATCGACACGCGTCACTATGACGTGATTGTGGCTCCCCACATCACCGAAAAGGCGACGCTGGCCAGCGAGCACAACGCAGTTGTGTTCAAGGTTTCGGAAAGCGCAACCAAGCCGCAGATCAAGGCTGCGGTGGAAGCGCTGTTCGACGTCAAGGTGGTGAGCGTCAACACGCTGACCCAAAAGGGCAAGACCAAGCGCTGGAAGGGCAAACCCTACAAGCGTTCGGACGTCAAGAAGGCGGTAGTTCGTCTGGCTGAAGGCCAGTCGATCGACGTCACCAGCGGGATCTGAGGCGCACCATGGCACTCAAACACTATAACCCGACCAGCCCGGCGCGTCGCGCGCTGATCCTGGTTGACAAGTCGTCCCTGTGGAAGGGCAAGCCGGTCAAGGCGCTTACCGAAGGCAAGCACAAGACCGGCGGGCGCAACAACAAGGGCCACGTAACTTCGCGCGGGATCGCTGGCGGTCACAAGCAGAAGTATCGTTTCATCGACTTCAAGCGCCGCAAGTGGGACATGCCCGCAGTGGTGGAGCGGATGGAATACGATCCCAACCGCACCGCATTCATCGCGCTCATCAAGTATGAAGACGGTGAACAGGCCTATATCATCGCTCCGCAGCGTCTCGCCGTTGGCGATAGCGTTGTGGCCGGTGAGAAGACCGACGTGAAGCCGGGCAACGCCATGTTGCTTAGCACCATGCCGGTCGGCACGATCTGCCACAACGTGGAAATGAAGCCGGAAAAGGGCGGCCAGATCGCCCGTTCGGCAGGCACCTACGTTCAGGTCGTCGGCCGTGACCGCGGGATGGTGATTGTTCGCCTCAATTCGGGCGAGCAGCGTTACCTGCGCGGCGATTGCATGGGTACGGTTGGCGCGGTTTCGAACCCCGACAACCAGAACCAGAACTTCGGCAAGGCCGGGCGTACCCGCTGGCAGGGCCGTCGTCCGCTGACCCGCGGTGTCGCCAAGAACCCGGTCGATCACCCGCACGGTGGTGGTGAAGGCCGGACCTCCGGTGGTCGCCATCCGGTGACCCCATGGGGCAAGCCGACCAAGGGTGCCCGCACTCGCAACAACAAGCAGACGGACAAACTGATTATCCGTTCGCGTCACGCCAAGAAGAAGAGGTAAGCCACCATGGCACGTTCCGTCTGGAAAGGCCCCTTCGTCGACCTGCATCTGCTGAAGAAGGCAGAAGCTTCGCAGGATCAGGGCAACACCCGCGCCGCTCCGATCAAGACCTGGTCGCGTCGCTCGACGATTTTGCCGCAGTTCGTTGGTCTGACGTTCAGCGTCTACAACGGTCACAAGTTCATCCCCGTCTCGGTCAACGAAGACATGGTTGGCCACAAGCTTGGTGAATTTGCGCCCACGCGCACTTTCCCGGGCCACGCTGCCGACAAGAAGGGTAAGCGCTGATGAGCAAGCCCAAATCTCCGCGCCGCGTCGGCGATAACGAAGCCCTGTCGGTTGGCACCACGATCCGTGGTTCGGCCCAGAAGCTCAACCTGGTTGCTGCGCTGATCCGTGGCCGCAAGGTCGAAGAGGCGATGAACATCCTCGCCTTCTCGAAGCGCGCGATGGCGGTTGATGCCCGCAAGGTGCTCGCCTCGGCGATCGCCAATGCGGAAAACAACCACAACCTCGATGTTGATGCACTCGTCGTGCACGAAGCATCGGTTGGCAAGTCGATCACCATGAAGCGGTTCCACACCCGTGGCCGCGGCAAGTCGACCCGCATCCTCAAGCCGATCAGCCGGCTGCGGATCGTGGTTCGCGAAGTCACCGAACAAGCAGGGGAGGCCTGATCCATGGGTCATAAATCAAACCCCATTGGCCTGCGTCTCCAGATCAATCGGACCTGGGACAGCCGCTGGTATGCCGAAGGCAAGAACTACAGCCGGATGCTTGAGGAAGACCTCAAGATCCGCAAGTTCGTGCAGGATACGCTGCCCCAGGCCGCGATTTCGAAGATCGTGATCGAACGCCCGGCCAAGCTGTGCCGCGTGTCGATCTATGCGGCCCGCCCCGGTGTGATCATCGGCAAGAAGGGCGCCGACATCGAAAAGCTGCGTTCGCAGCTGGCCAAGATGACCGGCAGCGAAGTGAAGCTGAACATCGTTGAAATCCGCAAGCCGGAAATCGATGCCAAGCTCGTTGCACAAGGCATTGCTGATCAGCTGATCCGCCGCGTGGCGTTTCGCCGGGCGATGAAGCGTGCAATGCAATCGGCGATGCGCCTGGGTGCTGAAGGCATCAAGGTGGTTTGCGGTGGCCGTCTCGGCGGGGCAGAAATTGCCCGCGTCGAACAGTACCGCGAAGGCCGGGTGCCGCTGCACACGTTGCGCGCCAACATCGATTACGCCGAAGCCGAAGCGCTGACGACCTACGGGATCATCGGCATCAAGGTATGGGTCTTCAAGGGCGAAATCCTTGGTCATGACCCGATGGCGCAGGACCGCCTGATGATGGAAGCCCAGACCACTGGGGTCCGTCCGGCACGCGAAGACCGCAGGAACTAAGTCATGCTGCAACCGAAAAAGCATAAATTCCGCAAGGCGTTCAAAGGCCGCATCCATGGCAATGCCAAGGGTGGGACCGATCTGAACTTCGGTTCCTATGGCCTCAAGTGCATGGAACCGGAGCGGATCACCGCACGCCAGATCGAAGCGGCTCGCCGCGCGATCACCCGCCACATCAAGCGCCAGGGTCGTCTCTGGATCCGCATCTTCCCGGATGTGCCGGTTTCGAAGAAGCCTGCTGAAGTCCGTCAGGGCAAGGGCAAGGGTTCGGTTGAATACTGGGCCGCCCGCGTCAAGCCGGGCCGGATTCTGTTCGAACTGGACGGCGTTGCCGGACCGTTGGCCGCCGAAGCTTTCAGCCGCGCTGCGATGAAACTGCCGGTCAAAGTCAAGGTTGTCGCTCGTCTGGGTGACACCAGCCACCTGGGAGGCGAATAATGGCCAAGCCAACTGATCTGCGCGCCAAGAGCGACGACCAGCTCTCGGCCGACCTTGCCGACCTCAAGCGTGAGGCTTTCAACCTGCGCTTCCAGGCCGCAACCAACCAGCTCGAGCGTCCCGCCCGCATCAAGGAAGTGCGCCGCGATATCGCCCGTATCAAGACGCTTCAGGCTGAACGCACCAGCGTTCCGGCCAAGGCGTAAGGAGACCAACGATGCCCAAGCGTATCCTGATCGGGACCGTGGTTTCCGACAAGACTGACAAGACCGTGGTCGTGAAAGTCGAACGCAAGGTGAAGCACCCGCTCTACGGGAAGATCATCCGCCGTTCGAAGAAGTATCACGCGCACGACGAAGACAACACCTTCAAGACCGGTGAAACGGTTCGCATCGAGGAAACCCGCCCGATGTCGAAGCTGAAGACCTGGAAGGTGATCGAACGCGTCACCGCCGGGAAAACCACAGCGGTTGAAGCCGACGTTTAAGGTTCTGGAACTGCCGGACTGGTTCCGGCAAGCCATTAGGAAGGAAGCGGATCAATGATCCAGATGCAATCCCAGCTTGATGTCGCTGACAACAGCGGTGCCAAGCGCGTCCAGTGCATCAAGGTGCTGGGCGGATCCAAGCGCCGGGTAGCCGGCGTGGGCGACGTGATCGTGGTATCGGTCAAGGAAGCTCAGCCGCGCACCAAGGTGAAGAAGGGTGATGTGCACCGCGCCGTCATCGTTCGTACCCGCAAGGAAGTGCGCCGCACTGACGGCAGCGTGATCCGCTTCGACAGCAATGCTGCCGTGCTGATCAACAAGAACGCCGAACCCATCGGCACCCGTATCTTCGGCCCCGTAGTCCGCGAACTGCGCTCCAAGGGCTACATGAAGATCATCTCACTTGCTCCAGAGGTGCTGTAATGGCTGCCGCGAAAATCAAGAAGGGTGACAGCGTTGTCGTCCGTTCGGGCAAGGACAAGGGCCGTAGCGGCACTGTCCTGCAGGTCATGCCGAAAGACGGCAAGGTCCTGGTCCAGGGCGTGAACGTGGCTGCCCGTCACCGCAAGCCGAGCCAGGCGAACCCGCAGGGCGGGATCGACCGCCGCGAGGCGCCGATGGCGATTTCCAAGGTCGGTTTGGCCGATCCCAAGACCGGCAAGGCAACCCGCGTCCGCTTCGAAACGTCTGCTGACGGCAAGAAGGTTCGCGTCGCTGTGAAGTCCGGGGAGAAAATCGATGGCTGATTCCTATACCCCCCGCATGAAGGCCAAGTACGACGCGGAAGTGGCCAAGGCCATGACTGAAAAGTTTGGCTACAAGAATGTGATGGAAGTTCCTAAGATCGAAAAGATCACGCTCAACATGGGCGTGGGCGAAGCCAGTCAGGACAAGAAGAAGGTCACGACTGCTGCCGAGGAAATGGCCCTGATCGCTGGTCAGAAGCCGGTTATCACCAAGGCCAAGAAATCCATCGCGCAGTTCAAGCTGCGTGAAGGCATGCCGATCGGTTGCAAGGTTACCCTGCGCCGCGAACGCATGTACGAATTTCTCGATCGCCTGATCACTGTTGCCATGCCGCGTATCCGCGATTTCAGGGGCCTCAACCCCAAGTCGTTCGACGGCCGCGGCAACTATGCAATGGGTCTTAAAGAGCAGATCATCTTCCCTGAGATCAGCTACGACCAGATCGAAAAGGTGCGCGGCATGGACATCATTGTCACCACCACCGCCAAGACCGACGATGAAGCGCGCGAACTGTTGCGCCTGTTCGGTTTCCCGTTCCCGGCCGAAGCCGAAGAAGCCCAAGCGGCCTGAGATAGAGAGAGCTTAAGTCCATGGCGAAACTGAGTTCCGTGAACAAGAACGAGCGGCGCAAGCTTCTTGTGAAGAAATATGCAGCAAAGTACGCGAAGCTGAAGGCTGTTGCGGGCGACAAGTTGCTCGACGATGGTGAGCGTCTGATCGCTCGTCTGAAGATGGCCGAGATTCCCCGCAATGGGAACCCGACCCGCGTGCGCAACCGCTGCGCCACCACCGGCCGCCCGCGCGGCTATTATCGCAAGTTCGGCCTTTGTCGGATCGAGCTGCGGGATAAAGGCAACAAGGGCCTTATCCCCGGCCTGACCAAGTCGAGCTGGTAAGGATCAAGCGATGGCGATGACCGATCCCCTGGGTGATATGCTCACCCGCATCCGTAACGGCCAGCAGGCGAAGAAGGATTCTGTCCTTTCGCCGGCTTCGAAGCTGCGCGCTCGCGTGCTCGAAGTGCTGCAGCGTGAAGGCTATATCCGCGGCTACACGGAGGACGCCACTGGCGCTCACCCGCAGCTGCGTATTGAGCTGAAGTATTTCGAGGGCGAACCTGCAATCAAGCATGTCGCTCGTGTCTCCAAGCCGGGTCGCCGGGTCTACTCGGGTTCCAAGGAACTCCCGGTGATCCGTAACGGCCTTGGCATTACTATCGTCTCGACTCCCAAGGGCGTGCTTTCGGATGCCGAAGCCCGCGCGGCGAATGTCGGTGGCGAAGTGCTGGCGGAGGTGTTCTGATGAGCCGCATCGGTAAACGTCCCGTAGTGATCCCAGGCGGCGTGTCCGCCGAGATCAGCAACGGCGTGCTGTCGGTAAAGGGTCCCAAGGGCACCCTGACGCTGACCTTGCGCGACGAGATCAGCTACACCGTCGATGGTGACAGCATCCTGGTCAAGCCGGCCAACGACAGCAAGTCGGCTCGCGCGTTCTGGGGCATGCAGCGCACCATGGTTGATAACCTAGTGACCGGCGTGACCGCCGGCTACACCAAGGTGCTTGAAATCACCGGTGTCGGCTACCGTGCCAATGCTCAGGGCAAGAACCTGAAGCTGCAGCTCGGCTACAGCCATGACGTCGATTTCGCGGTGCCCGAAGGCATCGAAGTCAAGACGCCCGACAACACCACGATCGAAATCAGCGGGATCGACAAGCAACAGGTCGGTCAGGTTGCTGCCGAGATCCGCCGTTGGCGCAAGCCCGAACCCTACAAGGGCAAGGGCATCAAGTACCGCGGCGAGTACATCTTCCGCAAGGAAGGGAAAAAGAAGTAATGGCCAAGCTCAACCTTTTCGAGCGCCGTCGTCGGCGCGTTCGCACCGCGCTCAAGGCGCGTGCCGGTGGCCGGGTGCGGCTTTCGGTGCACCGTTCAGGTCGCCATATCTACGCCCAGCTCATCGACGATGCCGCTGGCCGTACCCTGGCGGCCGCCAATTCGCTGGGCAGCAAGGCCGGCGCCAACGTTCCGGCAGCGGCCGAAGTCGGCAAGAAGCTGGCTGAAGCTGCCAAGCAGGCTGGCGTGACCACCGTCGTGTTTGATCGCGGCGGGTTCCTGTTCCATGGCCGCGTCAAGGCGCTGGCCGATGCCGCACGTGAAGGCGGGCTGGAGTTCTAAGATGGCTGATGAAACCAACAACGAAGCCGAAGTCGCCGCAGTAGCGGTTGACGCACCGGCAGCTGCCCCTGAAGGCGGCGAACAGCGCGAAGCACGCGGCGGCAATCGCGGCGGCGGCAGCGGCGGCGGTAATCGCGGCCGTGGCGGCGGTGACAATCGCGGCGGCGGTGATCGCAATCGCGGCGGACGCGGCGGCAACGACCGTAATCGCGGCCGCGGCGGCGACGATGACGGCGGCGAAGAGCTGATCGAAAAGCTGGTGCACATCAACCGCGTTTCGAAGACCGTAAAGGGCGGCAAGCGTTTTGGCTTTGCAGCACTGGTCGTGGTCGGCGATGGCAAGGGCCGGGTCGGATTTGGTCATGGCAAGGCGCGCGAAGTGCCCGAAGCGATTACCAAGGCAACCGCAGCTGCCAAAAAGAAGATGGTCCGCGTTCCGCTTAAGGAAGGCCGCACCCTGCATCACGATTGCAAGGGCCGTTTCGGGGCTGGCAAGGTCAACCTGCGTTCGGCTCCGGCCGGGACCGGGATCATCGCCGGCGGCCCGATGCGCGCTGTCTTTGAAAGCCTGGGCGTGGCTGACGTGGTGACCAAGTCGGTCGGCACCAGCAACCCCTACAACATGATCCGCGCCACTTTCGATGGCCTGGTCAACCAGACTTCGCCGAAGTCGGTTGCACAGCGCCGTGGCAAGAAGGTTGCCGACCTGCTGGGTCGCGGCGGTGCGAGCGCGGTTGAGGCGGAAGCCGCAGCCGACGCCATTACGGAGTAAGCGATCATGGCCAAGATCAAGATCAAGCAAATCGGTTCGCCGATCCGTCGCCCCTTTACCCAGAAGCAGATCCTGATCGGTCTGGGGCTGGGCAAAATGAACCGGGTTGTCGAACTCGAGGACACCGCCGAAGTGCGCGGTGCGATCGCCAAGCTTCCGCACATGGTTGCCGTGGTCGATTGACCAAGCTCAAAGTGCTGAATAGACACAAAAGCCCCGGTCTCGGCCGGGGCTTTTTTGTTGAGGTGAGGGAGGACCTGGAAACGACTTTATGTTCTTTCCCGACGTTCGTATCTGTTCTGATTTCAGACTTGATTGATCTTCCGCACTATGCGACCGACCACCGAACGACCGATTGTTAACCGGTAGCAAGGTGGGGATGACGATGCGGTTAGACGAGGCACTTGCAAGTAATCGGGGAATTGGTCCCGGCTTTCATATCCTGCGCCATGCGCTGTCCGGATTGATCATACTTGCTCACTGCCGCTCAGCACTGGTGGTACATGATGTTCCGGGTAGTTTTGGGGATATCCAAGCTGGAATTCTGACGGCCAGCAAGAGCAGCTCGCTATTGCTCGATATCTTCCGGCCGGGTGTAACGGCTTTGGTTGGGATGTTTTTTGCGCTGAGTGGATTTTTGGTCGCTGGCAGCGCGTTGCGGACTGGCAGTATTCGGGTCTTTCTGTCTAACCGGGGGCTGAGGATTGTTCCTGCGCTCTCGGTCGAGGTGTTGCTTTCTGCGCTAATCCTTGGACCGTTTGTCACGACGCTGAACCTGTCTGGATATTTCGCCGATCCGCAGTTCTTTCGCTACTTCGGAAATATCGTTGGGCATATCACATATTTCCTTCCCGGTGTGTTTGAGGATTTGCCTTGGCCGAAAGTGGTCAACGGGACCCTGTGGACTTTGCCGGCAGAATTGGCTTGCTACGCGTTGATGGTCGTTGCAATGGCGCTTGGCCTGTTGAAGCGGACCAAGGCTCTTACCGTCCTTGCGGTTTCAATCGGGTTGGGTTGGAGCATCGCATATCTGATCTGGGGCAATGCATTTGTGGTGACAAGCAACAGCATTTATTCGGTCGAATACATTATTTTCTTATTTGTGCTCGGTGCAATTGCGTTTTGCCTCGCCGACCGCATCATGCTCCGATTTGACCTGTTTGTGGCAGCGGGTCTTGCATATTGGTTGCTGCTGTTTACCGATCACCTAGCGCCACTTTCCGGATTTCCGCTGGTCTATTGCATGATCTATGTCGGCATGTTGCGCTTCCCGTGGTGGGACCATCGCGTGAAAGCGGACTATTCGTATGGCATGTACCTATATGGCTTTCCGTTCATGCAACTCTGGGTCTGGCTTTTTCTGCCATTGTTCGGCGGCTTTCCGTATCTAATCAAGGTTGGCCTGTTGTTTGCGGCAACGATGGTTGCAACGATTCTGTTTTCGGCGTGGTCATGGAAATACATCGAAAAGCCCGCGCTTGATTTGAAGCGCTATCTTCAGCCGAGCAAGGACTTGCCGAGCACGCCCCCGATCTAAACTGAAATGGTACTGATCCGGACCAACTCAATCAAAAATGGTGGGTGACATTGCGGCGCGCTTCGCCTAAGGGCCCGCCTTCCTATCAGCGCGACTAAAAGCGAAAGCGAGTGCAAAGCATGAAACTGAATGAAATCCGCGACAACGATGGTGCCCGTAAGTCCCGCATGCGCGTGGGCCGTGGGATCGGCTCGGGCAAGGGCAAGACCGCTGGCCGCGGCCAGAAGGGTGCCAAGGCGCGTTCGGGCGTTTCCATCAACGGCTTCGAAGGCGGCCAGATGCCGCTCCACATGCGGATCCCGAAGCGCGGCTTTAACAACATCTTTGCCAAGGACTTCGCTGAAGTGAACCTGGGCCTGATCCAGAAGGCGATCGACAACGGTAAGCTTGATGCCAAGAAGCCGATCGATCACGCCGCGCTGAAGGCCGCTGGCCTGGCCCGCGGCGGCAAGGACGGCGTGCGTCTGCTCGGCAAGGGAGAATTCTCGGCCAAGGCAGCATTCATGGTCGACGGCGTTTCCGCCGGAGCCAAGGCTGCGGTTGAAAAGGCTGGCGGTTCGGTCGAGCTCCCGGCTGAAAAGGCCAGCGAGCACGAAAAGAAGACTGCTCGCCGCGAAGTCAACAAGGCGGCCAAGGCCGCGAAGTAACGCTTTTGCGCCAATCCCCGCCCGGCAAAGGTCGCGGCGGGGATTGTGCGTTTTGGGGGGTTCGACTTCGCCGCTTCGTCCCTATATGGGGCTGAGAAGCGGTCCAGGGCGGACCGATAGCAAGGCTTTTTCGCACCATGGCTTCACGTGCCGATAACATCGCGAGCAATCTCAGCCTCGCCAACTTTTCCAAGGCGACCGAACTCAAGAAGCGTATCTGGTTCACCATCGGTGCGCTGATCGTATTCCGCTTCCTGACTTTTGTGCCGCTGCCCGGGATCAACCCGGTGGCGCTGAAGCAGTTTCTTGACCGCAGCGCGGGCGGGATCCTCGATTTCTTCAACATGTTTTCTGGCGGGGCGCTGTCGAACTACAGCCTGATCAGCCTTGGGGTGATGCCCTATATCACCTCGTCGATCGTGGTGCAGCTGGCCGCGTCGCTCCATCCTTCGCTAGCCAACCTCAAGAAGGAGGGCGAAAGCGGACGGCGCAAGCTCAACCAGTATTCGCGCTATGGCGCCGTATTTCTGACCCTGGTTCAGGGCTATGCTGTGCTGCGCAATGCCGATGTGCAGGGTTTTGCGGTTGATCCGGGCACAATGTTCTATGTTGCTGGTCTGGTCTCGCTGGTCGGCGGAACGATGTTCCTGCTGTGGCTGGGTGAACAGATCACCAGCCGCGGGATCGGCAACGGCACTTCGCTGATCATCATGGCCGGGATCGTGGCGCAGATGCCGACGTTCTTCGGCAACATGTTCACCCAGTACGGCACCGGCGCAATCAGCGGCTTTGTGGTCGCCTTGCTGCTCGGCATGGTCGTGGCGATGATCCTGTTCATCTGCTTCATGGAGCGCGCTACCCGGCGTCTGCTGATCCAGTATCCCAAACGCGCCAGCCAGAACGGCATGATGCAGGCCGATCGCAGCCACCTGCCGCTGAAGATCAACACCGCCGGTGTGATCCCGCCGATTTTCGCCAGCTCGCTATTGCTGCTGCCGCTGACGATCAGCCAGTTCGCCAACAATTCCTTCGCGCCCGACAGCAAGGTTGGCGCCGCGATCGTGGCGATGAACCAGTATCTGGGCCACGGTAAGCCGGTCTACATGGCGCTTTATGCGCTGCTGATCGTGTTCTTCTGCTTCTTCTACACCGCGGTGGTGTTCAACCCGGAAGAAACTGCCGACAATCTCAAGCGCAATGGCGGTTTCATCCCCGGCATCCGTCCGGGCAAAAGCACCGCGACCTACCTTGATTACGTGCTGACCCGGATCACCGTGATCGGTGCGATCTATATCACCATCGTCTGCGTCATTCCCGAACTGGTGATGGAGCAGACCGGGCTGAAGTTCTTCTTCGCCGGCGGCACCAGCTGGTTGATTGTGGTCAACGTCACGGTCGATACGATCACGCAGATCCAGTCGCACCTGCTGGCCCACCAGTATGGCGATCTGATCAAGAAGGCCAAGCTCAAAGGCCGGATGCGCTAAGCACGTAAACTCGGGGGAATTACCGTGGACATCATCCTGTTGGGACCTCCGGGCGCGGGCAAGGGCACCCAGGCACAGCGCCTGGTTGACCGCCATGGCATGGTCCAGCTTTCCACCGGCGATATGCTGCGTGAAACCCGCAAGGCCGATACCGCGCTGGGCCGCCAGGTAGCCGAAGTGATGGATTCCGGCGCGCTGGTTTCGGATGAGATCGTCTCGGCCATGATCGACGCCAAGCTGGCAACGCTGGGCGCGGGGCAGGGCGCGATTTTCGATGGCTACCCGCGCACCGCCGCACAGGCACTTTCGCTCGATACGATCCTGGCCGCGCATGGCCGCACGCTGGCTCACGTGATCGAACTGGACGTCAACGAAGACGCGCTGGTTGAACGGATCTGCGGCCGCTACACCTGCGCCAATTGCGGCAAGGGCTATCACGACAAATTTGAACAGCCGAAGGTGGCCGGCACCTGCGACAAGTGCGGGTCGCATGAATTCAAGCGCCGCCCCGATGACAACGAGGACACCGTCCGCACCCGGATGGGCGAATACCGCGCCAAGACCGCGCCGATCCTGCCGATCTACGATGCGCGCGGGATTGTTGCCCGCGTCGATGGCATGGCCGACATCGAGGATGTGACAGCCGCGATCGAAAGCATTATCAAGGGCTGAGCGGCCGACCTGACTTGCCGCAGTGCAGGGGAGGGTGAACGATGCGCAAGACCTGGATGATCGCCGCCGCGCTGGCGGGCATTCTGCTTCCCGGTGCAGGCCCGGCGGGCGCCGAGGTAACGGCGCAAAGCGACAGCAGTTTCATCATCTCGCTTTCGGCCGAAACGGCCGCGAGCAAGGATGCCGTATGGAAAATGCTGGTGACCCCGGCCAAATGGTGGTCCCCCGAGCACACTTGGTCAGGCGACGCGGCCAACCTGTATATCGATAGCCAGGCCACCGGCTGCTTTTGCGAAAAGCTGCCCAAGCCCGCAGATGCTCCGATCGATCAACGCATGGGCAGCGTCGAACACATGCACATCGTGTTCGCTGATCCGCAGCGCGGCTTGTTGCGGATGAAAGGCGGGCTTGGCCCGTTGCAGGGTGAACCGGCCAGCGGGGTCTGGACAATCGAACTCAAACCCAGTGCTAATGGCGGGACGGTGATCGTCTGGGACTATGTAGTCAGCGGGTTGATGCGGACGAAGGGCGGCGAGATCGCCCCGGCAGTTGATCAGGTGATGAGCCAGCAATTGGGCCGACTGGTTGCATCCCTGGGCAGCGAACCCATATAGGCTGAAGCGGCTTTCGGCCGGGCGAAAAGCGGTTGACTTCAAACCCGTTAAGCGGGCGTTGACACTTAACGCGAATCGCCCTAAGCGCGCCGCTCAACCGAAAGAAGCGGTCGTCCGGAAGGCGCTAGGCAACCCAAGCGCGCCAGCCGGACTTTTTGCCGTTCTATTGGGCGAAGCGTTGAGATGGACTGCGACGATCATCGTTCAGTCTGTGGAGCATGGAGAATTAAGTGGCTCGTATTGCCGGGGTAAACATCCCCACCAACAAGCGCGTTATCATTGCGCTCACCTACATTCACGGCATTGGCCCCATGAAGGCCCGCCAGATCATCGACAAGCTGGGGATCGACCACAGCCGCCGGGTTTCTGACCTGAGCGATCAGGATGTGCTGCACATCCGCGAATTGATCGATGCCGATCACACGGTTGAAGGCGATCTGCGCCGCGAAACCGCCATGAACATCAAGCGCCTGATGGATCTGGCCTGCTATCGCGGGCTGCGTCATCGTAAGGGGCTGCCGGTTCGCGGTCAGCGCACGCACACCAACGCCCGCACCCGTAAGGGTAAGGCCAAGCCGATTGCCGGCAAGAAGAAGTAAGCGGTTGGGCGCTTTGGCGCCGGCAGCTTCCCTTCCAGATATTCGAGTAGGACGAAAAAAATGGCACGCGAACCCCAGCGCATCAAGCGCCGCGAGCGGAAGAACATTTCAAGCGGCATCGCGCATGTGAACGCCAGCTTCAACAACACCATGATCACGATCACCGATGCCCAGGGCAACGCGATCTCGTGGTCATCGGCCGGCACGATGGGCTTCAAGGGTAGCCGCAAGTCTACCCCTTATGCTGCTCAGGTTGCCGCAGACGATGCTGGCAAGAAGGCCGCCGAACACGGCGTGCGTACGCTGGAAGTCGAAGTGAAGGGTCCGGGTTCGGGCCGTGAAAGCGCGCTGCGTGCTCTGCAGGCGGTCGGTTTCACGATCACCTCGATCCGCGACGTGACGCCGATCCCGCACAACGGTGTGCGTCCTTCAAAGCGTCGCCGCGTCTGATTTGCCGTTCGCGGCGGGGCATATCCGCCGCGTTTTCGGATCGGCCGCATTGCTTTCGGGCAAAGCGGTCGTTCCCGCCAGAACAAACCCCAAGGGGAACCCCATGACCGTCAATATCAAAAACTGGCAGGAACTGAAGAAGCCCAACAGCCTCGAAGTGAAGTCGGGCAACGACGCGTCGCGCCGTGCCACCTTCGTGGCCGAACCGCTTGAGCGTGGTTTCGGCCTGACGCTGGGCAACGCGCTGCGCCGCGTCCTGCTGTCCAGCCTTCAAGGTGCGGCCATCACCTCGATCAAGATCGAGAACGTGCTGCACGAATTCAGCAGCCTTGCTGGTGTTCGTGAAGACGTCACCGACATCGTGCTCAACGTCAAGCAGATCGCGCTCAAGATGCAGGGCGAAGGCCCCAAGCGCCTGCAGCTCGCCGCGACCGGCCCGGGTGAAGTCACCGCGGGCGATATCGCCGTTTCGGGCGACATCGAAGTGATGAACAAGGATCTGGTGATCTGCCATCTCGATGAAGGCGCGGTGCTGAACATGGAACTGACTGCCGACACCGGCAAGGGCTATGTCCCGGCCGTGTCGAACCGTCCGATCGATGCGCCGATTGGCCTGATCCCGGTTGATTCGCTCTATTCGCCGGTCCGCCAGGTCAGCTACAAGGTTGAAAATGCCCGCATCGGCCAGGAACTGGACTACGACAAGCTCAGCCTGAACGTCGAAACCGATGGCACTGTCACTCCGGAAGACGCCGTGGCTTTTGCCGCGCGGATCCTGCAGGATCAGCTTTCGCTGTTCGTCCACTTCGACGATGCGGTGCCAATGGGCTCCTCGCCGATGATCGGCATGGCTGCTGCGCCTGCCGAAGAAGGCGATACCAACCAGCTCAACCGTTACCTGCTCAAGAAGGTCGACGAATTGGAACTGTCGGTGCGCAGCGCCAACTGCCTCAAGAACGACAACATCATCTACATCGGCGATCTGGTTCAAAAGACCGAAGCCGAGATGCTGCGCACGCCGAACTTCGGCCGCAAGTCGCTCAACGAGATCAAGGAAGTCCTTAGCTCGATGGGCCTGCGCCTGGGCATGGACATCCCCGGCTGGCCGCCCGAGAACATCGAGGAAATGGCCAAGAAGCTCGAACAAGAGCTGCTGGGTTAATCTGGATCCGGGGCACCTTCGGGTGCCCCGCAACGGTTTTGGCAGCCACCGCAAGCGCTGCCTGGTACGGGCTACCTGATACGGGCCCCTAACGAACGAGGACAAGACCCATGCGTCATAAATATGGCGGGCGTAAGCTCAACCGCACTTCGAGCCACCGCAAAGCGCTGCTGCGCAATATGGCGGCGGCGCTGATCAAGCACGAACAGATCACCACCACGCTGCCCAAAGCGCGCGAACTGCGCCCCTATGTTGAAAAGCTGATCACGCTGGGCAAGCACGGCGGGCTTTCGAACCGCCGCCTGGCCCACGCCCGGCTGCTTGACGATACCCAGCTGGTGAAGCTGTTTGATACCCTGGCCAGCCGTTATGCGGACCGCGCCGGTGGTTACACCCGCGTGATCAAGGCCGGTATCCGTGGTTCGGACGCTGCGCCGATGGCGGTGATCGAACTGGTTGATCGCGACGTTGCGGCCAAGGGCCAGGATTCTGGCCCGGTCTTCACCGACGCCGACAGCGAATAATCCCCGCCGTTCATCGAACGGTGAATTGCAAAGGCGGCGCCAGGGGTTACCTTGGCGCCGCCTTTTGCATTGGGGAGTATCTGCGTGCTTCGTCACACTCGCGTCCTTATGGGCGCTCTGCTTGGCCTTTGCGCCGCAACCGCTTTGGCTGAACCCATGAACTTTGCCTATCCCGCTAGCCGCAAGGGCGATGTTGTCGAAGTGCAATTCGGCGAGACGGTGGCCGATCCCTATCGCTGGCTCGAAAACGACGTCCGCTCTGACAAGGAAGTGGCCGATTGGGTCAGCCTGCAGAACGGCATTACCACGGGCTATCTGGCGGGATTACCGGGGCGAGACTGGTTCGCGGCCCGGATCCGCGCGCTGATGGATTATGAACGGTTCGGCCTGCCGCAAAAGGCCGGCAAATACTATTTCTACTCACGCAATTCGGGCTTGCAGAACCAGTCGCAATTGTTCGTGCGCAAGGGGCTGGCGGGCGCACCGCGGCTGCTGATCGATCCCAATGGTTGGGCCAAGGACGGGGCGACTGCGCTCGATGGCTGGGAACCGTCGCACAGCGGCAAGCTGCTGGCCTATTCGATCCAGGATGGCGGGACCGACTGGCGCTCGATCCGGGTGATCGACACTGCGACCGGCAAGGCGCTGGATGATGAGATCAAGTGGGCCAAGTTCACCGGAATCAACTGGATCGGCGATGCCGGCTTTCTCTATTCGCGCTTCCCCGCGCCGGTAGAGGGGCAAGCCTTTCAGCAGCTCAACAAAAACCAGGAGGTGCGCTTTCACCGCATCGGAACGCCGCAATCGGCCGATGAGCTGGTCTATGCCACGCCCGATCATCCCGATTACGGCCACGGCGCGCAAGTAACCAGCGATGGGCGTTGGATGGTGATCACCACCAGCCAGGGGACCGACAACAAGTATGAGGTGCATGTAGCCCGGCTGGACAAGAAGGGCAAATGGGGCGCACCGCGTGCGTTGGTGGCCGGACTGGAGAACGATTGGCGGCTGATCGAGGGGATGGGCGATACGCTCTACTTCATGACCAACAAGGGGGCGCCGCGGCAAAAGGTTGTCAAAGTTGACCTACACAGCAAGGGCATGATGTATCCCTGCAATGTCGATGAGGACGCAGAGACCCGGAGCACGACTGACTGCGTTTCTCTTGATTACATGTTCTACGACGTCATCCCCGAGCAGAATGAAGTCCTCGAACGGGCACAGATCGTTGGCGACCGCTTGTTGGTGACCTATCTCAAGGATGCGTCGTCCACCGCGATGGCCTATTCGCTGGATGGTAAGCCGCTGCGTGAGATCTCGCTCAACGCGATTGGTACGGCCAGCGGTTTTTCGGGCCGCCCCGGCGATCCGGAAACCTTCTATTCGTTCTCCAGCTTCAACCAGCCCAGCGCGATCTATCGCTATGACAGCGCCAGCGGCGCGAGCACGCCGTTCGCTACCCCCAAGCTGACTTTCAACCCGGCGGACTATCTGATCGAGCAGCGGTTCTTCACTTCGAAGGATGGCACCAAAGTGCCGATGTTCGTGGTCCGCAAGAAAAGCGTCGCCGCGAGCGGCAAGCCGGTGCCGACGCTGCTCTATGGCTATGGCGGGTTCGACATTTCGCTGACCCCCGGCTTTTCGGCGACGCGGATGGCCTGGCTGGAAGCGGGCGGGGCCTTTGCCATGGCCAACCTGCGCGGCGGCGGCGAATACGGCAAAGCGTGGCACGATGCCGGGCGGCTGAACAACAAGCAGAACGTGTTCGATGATTTCATCGCCGCAGGCGAATACCTGATCTCAGCTGGGATCACCCCCAAGGGCGGGCTGGCGATTCAGGGCGGATCGAACGGCGGCTTGCTGGTGGGGGCAGTGCTCAACCAGCGGCCCGATCTGTTCGCTGCGGCCAACCCCGCGGTGGGGGTGATGGATATGCTGCGGTTCGACCGGTTCACTGCCGGACGCTATTGGGTGGATGATTACGGCTATCCCTCAAAAGAAGCCGATTGGCGGGTGCTGCGGGCCTATTCGCCCTATCACAACATTCGGCCCGGGGTGGCCTATCCCGCCATTCTGGTGACCACCGCCGATACCGATGACCGCGTGGTTCCGGGGCACAGCTTCAAATATGCGGCCGCGTTGCAAGCGGCTGACCCGGCAGGCAAGCCGCACTTGATCCGGATCGAAACCCGCGCCGGGCACGGGGCCGGCAAGCCGACTGACAAGGTGGTGGCCGAAGGCGCCGACGTGCTCTCGTTCCTGGCCTATTGGAGCGGGCTAAGGGGCTTCTAGGCTACAGGCTCTGCCGCGCTGTCCGGCGCGGCAGCACGCTTGCCGATCAAGGGCCAGGCCAGCAGATCCAGCAAACCTTGCGGGCGGCGTTCAAAGCCGGTTTCCGGCCGACCCTCGGGCACGTTGTAGCCGCCCAGCAGCACGTCATAGAACGGGAACACCGCGGCAAAGTTGCTGTCGTAATGTTCCGGCAGCGATGAATGGTGGCGGCGATGATAGGCCGGGCTGTTGATGACCCACGACCATTTGCCGAAATTCCAGTCAAGATTGGCATGGGCCACGAAATTCCACAGGCTGAGCATGATATAGCAGCCTACCGCCAGCGGGGTGGGACTGATGATCAGCGCCGCGACCGACCAGATCGTCACTGTCTTGATTAGCCGGTCAGCCCAGAAATGCCGGTAGGTGGTCAGCACCGACATGTCGGGATCGGAATGATGCAAGCTGTGCATGGCCCACAGGATAGGCACCTTGTGCTGCAGCCGGTGGAACAGGTTTTCGCCCAGATCCTGCACCAGGATAAACAGCGCCACCGTCACCACCGGGGGCAGGCTGGCGCCGTCGATCAGCGAATACCCCTGCCACGGCTGGATCAGCGTATAGACAGTGAAGCCGCCGATGGTCTGGATCAGCAAAGTTTGCAGATTGATCAGCCAATCACCCGGTCCGCGCCCCGAGCGGCGCTCGAGCAGCGAGAGCACCAGGATCACAACCAATGACGGCAACAGCGCGGCGAACCATTCCATGCGGCGCAGAATAGGGCGGATTTGTTAATGCCGCTATAAACTAAATTCGTTCATGAAAATGGCGACAAACCTGAACGCAGGCTGGCGGCCGGGTTCAGGATAGCGCCACGGACGATTCGCTAAACCCCAATTCATGGCCGGACACACCGTTCGGTTTGGATGAAGGATTGAAGCCATGAAGACTATCTCCAAAGCCCTGGTCGGGACCGTCGCGGCTGGCGCGATGGCGATCACTTCGGCTAGCCCGGCGTTCGCTGGTCACCGCGATGGTGACGGCATCAGCGCGGGCGACGTGATTGCCGGTGCGCTGATTATCGGGGGGATCGTTGCAGTTGCTTCGGCAACCAGCAACAATGATCGCGACAATCGTTACGGCAACTATGGTTACGGCGACGGGCGGTATGATGACAACCGTTCCGACGATAACCGCTATGGTGACAACCGCTATGGTGATGGCCGCTATGATGGCAACAACTATGGCAACCGCAACCGTGATGGCTATCGCGGCAACCCGCGCCAGGCCATTGAGCAGTGCGTGCGCGCAGCTGAACAGACCGCCGCCAGCCGCTATGGCCGCGCCGACGTGACCGATATCCGCGAGGTCAAGGACAGCCGTTATGGCTGGCAGATCAAGGGCCGGATCGCGGTTGATACGCAGCGCGGCGGTTGGCAGCGCGGCCGGGGCAATTATGGCAACGGCTGGGGCGGCGATTATCGCGGCTACAACAGCTCGATGCGCGGCTATGACAGCGGTTCGTTCAAGTGCAAGATCGAACGCGGTCGGGTGGTTGACCTCGACATCGACGGAATCCGCGGCCTTTAAGCCCAACGATTTCGGTGAGAACAAGGCAGGCGGTTCAGGCTTAAGCAAGCCTGGGCCGCCTAGCTTTTTTGCGAATCACAGGCATAGGCGGCAAATGGCCGCGATGCCGGGGCAGGGAAGGTTCGCACCATGACAGTCATTCGCTCGCGCGTTGGCGCTTCGATCGCCGCATTGGCGGCATTTTCGCTTTCGGCAGGACCGGCCCTGGCGCAGGGCTGGGGCTGGAATGATGGCTGGGGCCGCCACCGGCACCGCGACCGGGTGGACGTGGGCGACGTGCTGACCGGCATCCTGATCGTCGGCGGAATTGCCGCAGTGGTCAGCGCCGCATCTTCGCACGACCGTGATCGTGACCGGCGCCGCGATGATCGCCGGACCCGTGATGACGATTACCAAAGCCAGAGCTCAGGCGGGTATCAGAGCGTACCGGCGCAAGGGCCATCGTGGAATCAGAACGGGATCGGCAGCGCGGTGGATCGCTGCATGACCGAGATCGCGCGCGGTGATGGCCGTGATCAGGTCGAAGGCGTCAGCCGCGCGGGCGATGGTTGGCGCGTTCAGGGCCGCACCGGCGAAGGCCGGGGCTTCTCCTGCACGGTCGATGCCAGCGGCCGCATCCGCAACATCTCGGTTGAGGGTGAGGGCGGTTAGCGCGACCTATCGGTTCTCTATTCCGCTAGTTCAAAATGCCGCTCAGCCTGAGCCTGTCGAAGGCCCATCCTATTAAACTACCGCTTGCTGCAAACGATGGGCCTTCGACAGGCTCAGGCTGAGCGGGTTTGATTCAGGTTTTCGGTGTCTGGTTCAAGGCTCTAACCCAGCATCCGGCTGATCGCGCCGAACATATCGCGATAGAACGCCTGCGTCGCCTGCGCTTCTGCGACCAGTTGGAACGCGTGCGGCGCGCCCGCGTAGCTGTGCAGTTCAACCGGCACGCCCGCGCTGACCAGACGGCGCGCGTAATCGAAGTCCTCGTCGAGAAACAGGTCCATACTGCCGGTGCCGATCCAGGTGGGCGGCAGGCCGGCCAGATCAGCGGCAAGGCTGGGTGAAAACCAGCCTTTGCGGTGGTCATCCAGGCCATAGCTGCCCTGCAGCGCGCCCCAGCCGAAACGATTGCTGGCGCGGGTCCAAACGAATTCGCCGGTTGCCTTGTTGTCATAGGGACATTCGGGCCCGCCGGTGCGGTGATCGAGCATCGGATAGATCAGGAACTGCGCGGCCAAGGCCGGGCCGCCGGTATCGCGCGCCATCAGCGCGGTGGCCGCAGCCAGTCCGCCGCCGGCACTTTCGCCAATGATCCCGATCCGCGCCGGATCGATCCCCAGATCGGCAGCATTGGCAGCCAGCGACGCCAAGGCCGCCAGGCAATCCTCTTGCGGCGCAGGGAACGGATGCTCGGGCGCGAGGCGATAATCGACCGAGGCGACAGGCAGACCCAGCTTTGCCGCCATGGCTGACGGAATATGCTGAGAAGACCGCGCCGAACCGATCACCATCCCGCCGCCGTGGATGTGCAGCAGCGCGCCGCGATTGGTGCTGCCTGGCGCAGGATCGAACCAGTAGATGTCAAGCGGACCACCGGGTCCTGCAATCGTCTTGACCTCGCCCTTCAATTCCGGTTCGCCCAGGAAGTCGAACCGCGCTTCAGACATCTGCCGGATCAGCGGCAGGGTTTCGGCATTAAACTGGGCAGTGGGCATCATCTCGAGCAGCGGCAGCAGCTCGGGATCGATCAAATGGCGCGTGTCCATCAGTGCAGGCGGGACTGCGGAAACATCCAGCGCTGCGACAAGCGGGCCTTGAACGGGTGCCAATCACCTTCTTTCTGGGCCAGCCGGTCAGCCAGGGCGACCATCACGCTGGGGTTGACCCCAAGACCGATGTGGCTGGCGCGCACTTCGATATTCTCGGTCTGGGCGTTGCCCTTTTGCGGATGCTGCACCGAACCGCGCCAATGAACGATGCCATCGGTGCGGGTAAGGATCGAAGTGGTGGGCACCGGCGGGGCTTCGTCGAGCCCAGTGAAATGGCCGTGCTTGACCGGTTCGGGTTCCTTGCCGTTGAGATATTCGAACAGTCGGCCCGCATTGGTGTGGCGGCGATCATCGTGGATCGGGCTGCCCAGCGAGATCACCTGGCGCACCACCCCGGGATGCAACTTGGCCAGTTCACGCGCGAACACGCCGCCCAGGCTCCACCCGACAATCGAAACCTTGCGGCCGGTATCTTTGTGGATTTGCAGCAGCAGCTTTTCCATCTCGTGAACCCGCGCCAGATCAACCCGGACATTGCGGCCCAGGTTCCAGCCGTGGCTGTCATAACCCAGATCATCCAGCAGGCGGCGCATCGGCACGGTCGAACTGTCAGAGGCGAGGAAGCCGGGCAGCACCAGCACCGGGTGGCCATCGCCCTTGGGCAACATTCCCAGCAGGTGGCGGGTGGCATAAAATGCGGCAAGCTCGAACACCGCGCGTCCTTCGGCCAGCGCCAGCAGGCGGCTGGGCGGGCGTGCCTCGATTTCAAGCGCAGAGCGCGATGCAGTGGTTGCAGTCATTTCTTTTTGGCTTTCCCGGTTTTGGCGGCGCCCTTTTTCGCGGCCGGTTTCGATTTTGCGGGCGTGGCCGCAGCTGTAGAAAAGGTGGACGGTGCGACTGGTTCCGCGCCGCTTTCCGCAGCGGCGCTGGCAGCATCGCGCAGTTCGTTGAAGCTTTCCCCGATGCACTCCGCGTAGAATTCCGGATCGTCCATCACCTTGCGGTCGGCGGTGAAGGCGATTGTCGCTTCCTTGCAATAGCTTTGCACCACATGGCCCAGCGCCATCCCGTCGGTCAGGCACAGCAGGCCCATCATGCTTTCCAGCCGCGCGCCGCACGAATAGATCGGGACCGGCGGACCCGGCACATTGGTGACCACGGTGGTGAACGGCGGTCCAACCCGGTCAGCCAGGCCCAGCCGGGTGTAAAGCTGCGCGCCCAAGGCCATGAACAGGGCGGGAGAGACCTTGCTCATCTCGGTCATGTTGCGTGCGCCGATCGCGTCGGTCATCGCCTTGGAATTGATCGTCTGCGAATGGACATAGGCCAGCCGTTCCAGCGGATCTTCTATATGGGTGCCCAGCGGCGCGATCATCGCCGCCACCTGGTTGCCCATATCGCCTTTTTCGCCGCTTGAGCGCACCGAGATTGGGGCCATCGCGGTCAATGTCTTGTCAGGCAGGTCATTATGCGCCTGAAGGTACTTGCGCATCGCCCCGCCGATGATGGTCAGGAACACATCGTTGACCTTGGCCCCCGAAGCGGCGGTGCGGATCGCCTTGATATCGGCGAGCGGGATCGAGCGGCCTTCAACCACACGGTTGGGCGAAAGCACGGTGTTGAACCGGGTGCGCGGCGCGATCATCTCACCGTGGATCTTGAAATCCTTGGAGATCAGGCCCTTGATCGTCTTGGCCACACCGGGCAGGGCCTTGGCCGCAACGTCCAGTTGGCGCATCGGATTGGCCAGGTTATTGACCCAGCTTTTGGCCAGCAATTCGGCGAAATTGGGCGGATCCTCACCTTTCCAGGTGTCTGGCTCATTAGGCGGCGGCGTATTGGCATCTAGCGTGTGGAGCGCCTCCATCAGATCGATCCCGCTCATTCCGTCAATCGCGGCGTGATGGACCTTGGTGACCATCGCATAGCTGCCAGGGGCGACGCCGGGGACATTGTCGATCCCCTCGATAATCGTGAACTCCCACGGCGGGCGCGTCAGATCGAGCGGCCGGGCGAAGATCCGCGCGGCCTGGATGCACAGTTGCCGCCAATCGCCGGGCTTGGGCAGGGCCAGGTGGCGGACGTGGTATTCAAGGTCGAAGTCCTTGTCCTCGACCCAATAGGGGTAATCGAGATCGAACGGCACCCGCACCAGCTTTTGCCGCATGGTCTTGGACAGCTGCATCCGGCTTTCGAAAAAGCGCAGGATATCCTTGTACCGCACAAAGCCGCCGGGCGCGGTTTCGGGGTTGTAGATCAGGAGCGAGCCGATGTGCATTGGCGATGTGCGCGTTTCCAGCGCCACAAACGATGCATCCATTCCCTGCAATTGCCGCAAGTCTGTTCTCTCCCGATTGCAGCCCGGTATGCCGGGTCTTTGTGCGCTGCAGCGTATCAGACCGGGGATGGGCGTCAACAAGCACCTTTCGCGCGGACAAAAGCCCCGGTATTCGGGCCCTGATGACCAAGTCCGGCCGCCCCGATACGCCCCACGGCGCAGAACGCTTCAACGAGGAGCGGGCAACCTATGTGGTCAAGGGCAGCCAGCCCGATCTGGAAGGCGGGGTGGCCGCGATCCGCGAGGTGCTGGCGACGCTGAAGCCCAAGCCGGGGGTTTACCGCATGCTCGATGCACGCGGCGATGTGCTTTATGTCGGCAAGGCGCGGGCGCTGCGCAACCGGGTCGCCAATTACACGCAGGTCGATCGCCTGCCGCTGCGGCTGCAGCGTATGGTCAGCCAGGCCCGCGGCATGACCATCGTCACCACCAACAGCGAGGCGGAGGCGCTGCTGCTCGAAGCGCAGCTGATCAAACGGTTCCGCCCGCCCTACAATGTGCTGCTGCGCGATGACAAAAGCTTCCCATTCATCCTGCTGCGCGCCGATCACGATTTTCCCCGGATCAGCAAGCACCGCGGCGCGCGGCGGGCGAAGGGCAATTACTATGGCCCCTTTGCCAGCGCCGGATCGGTTAACACCACGATTAATGCACTGCAGAAGCTGTTCCTGCTAAGATCCTGCAATGACAGCTTCTTTTCGCGGCGTGACCGGCCGTGCTTGCTCTATCAGATCAAACGCTGCAGCGCGCCCTGCGTGGGCCGGATCGATGCTGCGGGCTATGCAGAACTGGTGGGCGAGGCGAAGGATTTCCTCGGCGGGCGCAGCTCTGCGGTGCAGGCCAAGCTCAACCAGCAGATGGACCATGCCGCTGCCGCGCTCGATTTCGAAACCGCGGCGATGCTGCGCGATCGGCTGCGCGCGGCAACTTTCATCCAGGGCAGCCAGGCGGTCAACGCTGAAGGGGTGGGCAGCGCCGATGTCTTCGCGATCGCCAAGCTGAGCGGTCAATTCGGGGTTCAGGCCTTTTTCATCCGCAGCGGACAGAACTGGGGCCACCGCGCGTTCTTCCCAAGCCACACCGATGGGCTCGACGAGGCCGAAGTGCTGACCGCCTTCCTCGCCCAGTTCTATGAAGAAGTGCCGCCGCCACGGCTGGTGCTGGTTGATCGCGAACTGCCCGAAGCTGCGCTGCTTGAAGAAGCCCTGGCCGGCCCGGCCGGGGGCAAGGTTGAAATTTCGATCCCGCAGCGCGGTGATCGGCGGCGGCTGATGGAGCAAGCCAGCCGCAACGCGGTCGAAGCGTTGGAACGGCGTCAGGCCGAAAGCGGGGCGAAATCGAAGATCTGGCGCGAAATGACCGAATTCCTCGATCTGGGCGAAGCGCCGCAGCGGGTCGAACTCTATGACAACAGCCACGTGCAGGGCGCGCATGCGCTGGGCGCGATGGTCGTTGCGGGGCCCGAAGGCTTTATCAAGGGCCAGTACCGCAAGTGGAACATCAGGACCGCACAGACCAACGACGATTTGGCGATGATGCGCGAAGTGTTCGGCCGCCGCTTCGCCCGGGTGCAAGAGGAAGACCCCGATCGCGACGGCGGGATGTGGCCTGATCTGGTGCTGATCGATGGCGGCAAGGGCCAGCTTGGCGCCGCGCGCGATGTGCTGGAAGAGCTGGGGATCGAAGACGTGCCGCTGGTCGGCATCGCCAAGGGCCCGCATCACGGCCGCGAGGGGCGTGAAGTGTTCCATTTCCCTGATGGCAGCGAACGAATGCTGCCCGAAAATTCGCCGTTGCTGTTCCATTTCCAGCGGCTGCGCGATGAAGTCCACCGCTTCGCCATCGGCGCGCACCGCGAAAAGCGCAGCCGGGCGATATCGGCCAGCCCGCTTGATGAAATCCCCGGCATCGGCCCGGCCCGCAAGCGCGCGTTGCTGCTGCACTTCGGCACTGCCGGGAAAGTGCGTGCGGCTTCGCTGGAGGATCTGCAGCGCGCGCCGGGGGTTAGCGGAGCCGTGGCGCAGGCGGTCTATGACTTTTACCATCCAGGCGGCTAGACTTGGCTGAACGAAGGGGGATCCGGGGGTGAATCCATTCAAGCTGATCGCCGGCCTTGTCCGCTGGCTGTGGCAGGCCGCGATGCTGCTGCGCTATCCATTCGATTCGGGTCTGAGGACCGGAAGCAGAGTGGCGGGACTGTACATGTTCCTCGTCCTGTTCTTCCTGGTGCTGGGCGTGGTGCTGGTGTCGCTCGGCTTCGATCTCGATCATATCGACAGCTCGCTGGAGGCGCATGGCAGCTGGATCGAATGGATTGCCAGCCTGCTGTTCCGCATTTTCAGTGCGCTGGTGTACCTGCTCAGCCTGGCTTTTGCGGGAATGATGCTGGCATCGCTGCTGCTCAAGTTGCGGGGCCAGCCGGGCGAAGTGGGCGTGCCCGATCTGTCTGCGCAAACTGATGAAAATGATGAGGCGCCTGCCGGTGCCGGATCACTCGGCTGCGGGTTTCTCGTCGCCTTGACCATTGCCTATTTCGCCTGGTTTGGAATAGTTGGCTGATCTGGCCGTGCGCCCAAGTTCAATCGCATCAAGAGGATACTCGCAATGACTACCAACCCCTGGAGCCAGCACACCCGCGCCGCCGGCGTGGCCGATGACATCGATTTCGAGATCAAGGGCCAGGAGCTGCAATTTCTCGAAATTGAGCTTGATCCTGGTGAAAGTGCGGTGGCTGAGGCCGGGGCGATGGTGTGGAAAGATGCCAGCGTGCAGATGAGCACCGTGTTCGGCGACGGGCGCGGCGGTGAGGGCGGGTTCATGGGCAAGCTGCTGGGCGCGGGCAAGCGGCTGGTGACGGGTGAAAGCCTGTTCACCACGGTCTTCACCCAACAGGGCCAGGGCAAGGCCCGCGTCGCGTTCAGCGCGCCGGTGCCGGGGGCGATCCTGCCGATCAAGCTCGATACAGTGGGCGGCACGCTGATCTGCCAGAAGGACAGCTTTCTGGCTGCGGCGCGCGGGGTGGAAATCGGCATCCATTTCCAGCGCAAGATCCTGACCGGGCTGTTCGGCGGCGAAGGTTTCATCATGCAGCGCCTGTCGGGCGATGGCTGGGTGTTCGTGCAGATGGGCGGCACCATTGTCGAGCGCACGCTGGCTCCGGGTGAGGAACTGCACGTCGATACCGGCTGCATCGCCGCGATGACCGCCGATGTCGATTTCGACATTCAGGGCGTGGGCGGGGTCAAATCGGCGCTGTTTGGCGGCGAAGGCCTGTTCTTTGCCCGGCTGCGCGGACCCGGCAAGGTCTGGATCCAGTCACTGCCGTTCGCGCGGCTGGCCGGGCGGATGCTGGCGGCAGCCATGCCCGGCGGCCCCGGCGGCAACCGCGGCGAAGGCTCGGCGCTGGGGATGCTGGGCAACCTGCTCGACGGGGATTAAATCGCCGCTAAATTCTTAGAGTCTCACGATCAGTGGAGCCGTCGAAAAAATCATCGGTGAAATCGATTTCGGACGATCTAAGTTCGAAAGTTGTTCTTGATCCTCGACCAGACCAATTTCCTGGGCCAGTTCCCGGCCCCCCTTCATCGTGCATCCGAAATTTGATTTCATTTCCAAGGACCATGCAGTCGTATTTAAAGAACTTACCATCGTTTCGTGTGTAGGAAACCTGGGCCAGGTTTACTGCTAGGTTCAGCGCTTTGATCTTCGACACGTGCGTTCCGTTGCGGAACGAGGCGCCGCCCCGACAGACGCGAAGCAAGTCGCTATCACTCAGCGGAACATCAGTCGTAGAAGCTACAATTGGTACGATCTGACCTTCTTGCATCTTCTTATTAGTTTCTCTGGAATCCCCACATGAAGTCAACACAATTGCCAGCAAATAAAAAGCATTAAAACGCATATTAACCCCCCGCGTCGATCAGCGCCTGCACCTGCTTGTAAAACGCCTCGCGTGCATCGCCTTCGGGGCCTTGGGTGGCGCGGGTCCAGTCGGCGTTGCTGGCGATCACCAGATTGCGCTTGGGATCGATGAAGATGCCTTGGCCAAAGATGCCCTGCGCGGCAAAGCTGCCGTCGTCGTAGGTCCACCATTGGAAGCCATAGCCATGGCCAGGTTCGCCAATGTCCTTCTGCTTGGTGGTGGCCGCAGCGAACCAGTCTGCCGGGACATTGCCGCCCGCGCCGCCCAGTACGAACAGACCAAAGCGGGCATAGTCACGTGTGGCGGCCTGGATGCAGCAGCCTGAAATCTCGTGGCCGGTTGCGCCCAGCAGCCAGGTGCCCTGCTGCTCCATTCCCGCCGGCTTCCAGATCTTCTCTTCCATATATTCAGACAAAGGCTTGCCCACGGCTGAGGAGACCAGCACCCCGATCAGATTGGTTTCGCCGGTGTTGTAATGCCACACCGTGCCGGGCGGATGGGCGCGCGGCAGTTTGCGCAGATAGCTGACCGTGGCATCGACGCCCGGATCGGGCTTGACCACGTTGAACTGCGCGACATCGGCCTTGGGATCTTCGTAGTCCTCATTCCAGGCGACGCCCGAGCTCATCATCAAGAGCTGCCTCACGGTGACATCGTCATAGGCTGACCCGCGCAGATCCGGGATGTACTGACTGACCTTGTCTTCCAGGCTTTTGATCTTGCCGTCCTTGATCGCTGCGCCAACCAGCGTGGAGGTGAACGATTTGGCGACCGAGAAGCTGGTCCAGCGGCCCTTGGCATCAAAGCCCAGGCCATAACGTTCCAGCCGGACCTTGCCGTCCTGAATAATCACCATCCCGGCCAGGCGCTGCTTGGCGGCGTAGGCGTCGAAGCCGGGAATGATCAGCGGCTTGCCCGCGGGAAGCGGCAGCGGCGAGGCAGGCGGCGCAAAGCTGCGTGATTTGGCCAGCACCGGCAAGCGGTCAAGCGCCCGGAACGCGGCATCGCGCTGGTCCTGCTTCCAGCTCAGTACATCGGGAGTAGTCGGCATATTGGCGAGCAGATCGCGGCTGTCCTTATCGAGGCTGGCATACCAACCGCCGCCTGCAGCAAGCAGTGCCGCCGTCAAACCCAATGCCATCGTGCGCTTGCGCATCGCTTTGTCTCCCAGTTTGGCTTTTTAGCCCTTCGGCACAACCTTGCGGATCATGCCTTCCTGCGCCACGCTGGCGATCAGGCGGCCATCGCGGGTGAAGATCCGGCCGCGGTTGAAGCCGCGTCCGCCGCCGCTCCACGGGCTGTCGGTGGCGTAAAGCAGCCATTCGTCGGCCCGGAATGGTTCGTGGAACCACACCGCGTGATCCAGACTGGCGCTGACCACTTCGCCGCGCGCCCAACTAAGCCCATGGGGCAGGGCGCAGGTGCCCAGCAAGGTCATATCGCTGGCAAAGGCCAGCACCGCACGGTGGATGCGGGGATCATCGGGCAGCGGAGCCACAGCCTTGAACCATGAATGGCTGCGCGGCGGAGCCGGCTTGGGGTTCATCCAGTGTCGCCCCTCCACCGCGCGCATTTCCACCGGGCGCGGGCTGAGAAAGTGATGGCGTGCTTCGGGCCGGGCCTGTTCGGCAAAGCGCAGGCGCACCGCCGCTTCGGTTTCCAGTTCCTCGGGCGGGGGCACATCGGGCATTTCGGCATCGACGTGATGCAACCCTTCCTGCTGGCGCTGGAAGCTGGCGGTGAGGTTCAGGATCGGGCGGCCTTGCTGGCTGGCCACGACCCGGCGGTTGGAAAAGCTGCCGCCATCGAAATCGCGCGCGACCTGGTAGTCGATCCCGAAATCCTCGTTGCCGCCGCGCAGGAAATAGGCGTGGAGCGAATGGGCCGGGCGATCATGCTCCACCGTGTCTTCGGCCGCCAACAGCGCCTGAGCGATCACCTGGCCGCCAAAAACCCGGCCCACACCGCCGCGCTTTTTCAGGCCTTCATAGCGATCATCGCCGTGCGGTTTGGGTTCCAGCAGCTTGATAAGCCCGGCAACCAGCTGTTCGGGGGTGCGTTCAGTATCCATCGCTGCGGCTTTGCGTTGCGATTCAGGACGCGTCAATGGGAAGCAAGAAAGCCCCACCCCTCAATCTCCTCCCCTGAAGGGGAGTGGAAGACTAGAGACCAGCCGGATTACGGCCCAATTCCGCGCGCCCCAAACGCGCGAATGCCGCGCGGCGCAGCTTGCCGCCAATCGCGATTGAGAGCCGGCCAACTGCGCGGCGCTCGCGCCAGATGTGGTCGATCATCGGATGATCGGCAGCGGCGCAGCTATCGGTCCAGGCCACATCGCTGCGCCCCAGAATCTCAAGGTTTTCGCGTTGCAGCAGAACGCCCGGAGAATAGCGCGAATAGCGTTCGTCAAAGGCGGTCTTGTACGAATAGGCGCCGGGCGCGGTGATGAAGCTGGCCAGCATGGCGATGGGCGCATCGTCCAGCCAAAGTGTCAGCCGTTCAAGCCGCCTGCGCACCGCCGCCCCGCTCAGGGCTTCGCGGAACAGGCTGATCGTCGCCTGATGCGAAGCCAGCGCCGATCCTTGCGCGCCCTTCCACCCCGAATGTTCCAGCGCCAGGAAGTGATCGATCCAGGGCGTCAGGCCGCTATCGTCATGCTGCCGTTCGAACCGCAGCTCACCCAGTTCGGAGAGGCGGGAGTACTGGCGCCGCAATTCCTTGCGCTTTTTGCCCGATAGGCTTGCCTCGAAATAGGCTTCGGGGCTTTGCTCAGAGGCGAGCATGGCGCGCTCTTCGCGGTGGACCAGCGCGGCCTGGCGGCCTTGCTCGGCCAGCACGGCCTGCAAGGCTTCGTAAAGCGGACCTTGCAGCGGCATTTGCGGCAGATGCAGGAACAGTGCGCGCCCGGCATTGTGGTCCGCCCAATCCAGAAACGCGCGCCAGAAGGCGCTTTCCAGTCCGCACGCCACCAACGGCTGGCCCAGAAAGCAGTTGCCGTGGATCCAGCTGCTAAGCTGCGGGATCGGCCAGCGATAGTAGCGGTTTTCGTGCCGCACCGGCAGGATGCCTGCAAGATCGCCGCCCACTTCAAAGCGTAGCAATTTGACCGACGCCAAGGGATCGAGCGCGCGCAAGGCAGGCAGCAGATACCAACTTTCGTGGAACGGATTGGGTTCGCTGGCACAGAGCGCCAAAGCGTCCCAGGCCAGCCGCAGTTCGGGGGCTTCGAACGCAGTCCATCCGCTCGCACGCACAATACCGCGCCCCCCAGTGCCGGTTTGCGGCGTGGGGACAGTCGTTTGCGCAGGTGCCAGCGCGGTGCTTGCCACCGATGCTCCTTCAACCGGCGGAGCCTGTTCCGCCTGCGAAGGGGATTAGCGCGCAAAAGCCAAGGAATGGCTAACGCGCGCTAATCATGATCCAAATCAGCCGACCGGCTTGTCGCTATCGGCAGTGATGTAAGCCGGATTGAACCGCGCCAGCCAGCCCAGCGCTTCGGTGATCCACTGGATGTGGACGTCATCGTAGGGCAGGTTATGCGTGCCCTGCGGCTGGACGATATAGCGGTAATCGGTGTTCTCAACCTTGCCCGAGCGCTTCAGCCCGGCCACCAGTGTGCGCGATTGCTCCATTGGAATGCGGGCATCGCGTTCCCCGGCGACGATCAGAATCGGCGCCCAAGGACCATCGGTGTTTCGCGCGGGCGAGATGCCTTCAGGATCTTCGGAGGTTGCCTGAAAGCCGCTGCTGAACCGGCCAAGATGTTCGGCATCCCACTTGTTCATCAGCGGCATATCGTAAACCCCGGCGCCCGAGATTGCGCAGCGCCACAGCTTGGGATCGCGCTGTGCGCCGCGGGCCGAGGCGTAGCCGCCATAGGACCAGCCCATGATGCAGGCGCGTCCGGCATCGACAATACCCTTGGCGGCATAGGCATTCAGCACGTCGGTCAGATCGTCCTGCATGCGCTTGCCATAGCCACCCGGCGCGCGGCCGATCTTGACGAACTCCTTGCCGTAGCCGCCCGAGCCGCGATAGTTCGGCTGGATCACCACATAGCCGGCTTCGGCCAGCGGCTGGTTCCACGGTTCCAGCGCGTTGGTGGCCGAAAGCGCGCCGAACGGGCCGCCGTGCGGCATGATTACCACCGGCAGCTTCTTGCCAGTGCGGTGGCGCGGATAGGTGACGATCACCTGCAGCTTGACCCCGTCGCTGGCGGTCACCCATTCAGCTTTGACTGGGTTGAGTGGCGTGTCCTTGACGGCGGTTTTCTGCCAGTTGAGCAGATCGATCTTGGCCGCTGCGACGTCATAAAGGTAGAAGCCGCCGCCCTTGTTGGTGCCGCCGGCATAGATCACCAGCTTGTTGGAAGTCCGGTCGCTATCAACCAGGCGGGCTTCGCCCTTGCCAAACATCTCATCCAGGAACCCCTGAATCTCTTTTTCGCGCGGGCTGGTGTAAACCGAATTCATCGAGCCATCGAAAGTCGAATAGCCGATCACCTTCTTGTCATCGTAATCGGTGATGATCCCCTGCACGTCGAATCCGGGGGTCTGAAACACCGGTTCGGACAGCTGCAGGGTGTTGAGGTCCATCGTGTAGACCTTGTCGACCCCGTCCTTGTTGGTGATGACATAGGCCTTGTCGGTGCCGGGGATGAACACGCGGGGCAGGGGGATGCTCTTGGTAAAGCTGCTGTCTGCCGCGTTGTAGACCGTGCGGAAGTTTTCCTTGTCGTTAGAGCGGTACAACATCCGCAGCTTGCCGTTATCGCCATCGTTCGAGAAACCGGCGCGTACCACGCCTTCGCTATCCGCGGCCCAACCGGCATTGACGATCGGGTTCTTGCGCTGGACCATGCTGTACTGGCCGGTGGCGACATTGACCCTGACCACTTCCGGCAGGCCGTAGCGTTCGGTGTTTTCGCCTACCGAATCGCGTTCGAGCAGATATTCGCCCGTGGTTTGATTGGCCCACATGACGTTCGAGGCATCGCCGCCGGCCTTGTCCCAGGCCTGCTGGACCATTTTGCCGTCGCTGAGCGAATAGGCGACCAGGCGGCGATAATCCGCCGGGCGCGGGCCGGTGGTCTTTTCGCGCTGAATGATCGTCATCACCACGTGATTGTTGCCGATCCAGCGGAAGCCGGTCATCGAACGGTCACCGCCCTCGCGCGCTTCCTCAGCCGCGACGATCGGTTTGGGCGGTGCGGACGGATTGGTCAGATCCATCACCACCAGAACTTCCTTGCCGCCGGCACCCGCCAGATATGCCAGGTGCTTGCCATCGGGCGAGATGCGCGGGCTGCGCATGTTCGGTTTTTTGACGAATTCGGCCGGGGGGATCATTCCGCTTGCCGCAGCATCGGCAGCGCTGAGCATCGCACCGGGTGCGGCGACAAGGGCAATGCTGCTGGCCCCAAGCGCAAGTGCGGCAAGTGCCATCAGCCGGTTTTTATTCACGATCATTGCGTACCCCATATCTGGATTGGCGGGAGGTACTGCGCGGCCCCTTGCAGTGCGCTGAATACCATCCCGTGGATGGTGGCAGATTACTGCGCGGCGCGTGCCCGTCAATCAAAACCCCGCCCGGATTGCGCCGGGCGGGGTCAAGATTTTCACGTCTATTGGTGAAGCTTAGTGCGCTGACAAAGCAGCCAGAAGCAGCAGCGCCACAATGTTGGTGATCTTGATCATCGGGTTGACGGCCGGACCCGCGGTATCCTTGTATGGATCGCCCACGGTATCGCCGGTCACCGCAGCCTTGTGGGCTTCAGAGCCCTTGCCGCCGTGATGGCCGTCTTCGATGTACTTCTTGGCATTGTCCCAGGCGCCGCCGCCCGAGGTCATCGAGACCGCGACGAACAGCCCACCAACGATCACGCCCATCAGCAATGCGCCCAGCGCGGCAAAGCCTTCGGCCTGCCCCGCCACCGCAGTGATCACGAAGTACACCACGATCGGTGCGAGCACCGGCAACAGCGATGGCACGATCATTTCGCGGATCGCCGCCTTGGTGACCAGATCAACCGTGCGAGCATAGTCAGGCTTTGACTCGTAGGTCATGATGCCCGGATCGTTCTTGAACTGATCGCGAACGTCCTTGACCACTTCACCCGCGGCGCGGCCCACTGCCGTCATACCCATCGAACCGAACAGGTAAGGCAACAGCGCACCGAGCAGCAGCCCGACGATGACATAAGGGTTTTCAAGGCTGAAACTGACGTTCAGGTCCGGGAAGAACTCCTTGAGGTCGGTGGTATAGGCGGCGAACAGCACCAGCGCGGCAAGGCCGGCCGATCCGATCGCATAGCCCTTGGTGACGGCCTTGGTGGTGTTGCCCACCGCGTCGAGCGCGTCGGTCTTGGTGCGGACTTCATCGTCCAGACCGGCCATTTCGGCGATGCCGCCGGCATTGTCGGTGACGGGGCCATAAGCATCAAGCGCGACGACCATCCCGGCCAGTGCCAACATCGCGGTTGCCGCATAGGCAATCCCGATCAGACCGGCGAGCTTGAAGGCGATGATGATGCCGGCGCAGATCACCAAGGTGGGCAGGGCAGTCGATTCCATCGAAATCGCCAGACCCTGGATCACATTGGTGCCGTGGCCGGTTTCCGAAGCCTTGGCGATCGAACGGACTGGGCGATAGTTGGTGCCGGTGTAGTATTCGGTGATCCAGATGATCAGGCCGGTGATGACCAGACCCAGCACCGCGCAATAGAACAGCGTGCGGGCGGTATAGCCCTGATCGCCGATCGCGGTTTCCATGCCGGCCATCGAGAAGCCGCCAGTCAGCGCGTAATCGATCGCGAACCAGATCGCCGGGACCGAAAGCAGCGCCGTCCACAGGAAGCCCTTGTACATGGCGCCCATGATGTTGTTCGACTTGCCCAGCTTGACGAAATAGGTGCCAATGATCGAAGTGACGATGCAGACGCCGCCGATCAGCAGCGGCAGGCTCATCATCGCCATCAACGCGTCAGGCGCCAGGCCTTTGAGCAGCAGCGCAGTCAGCACCATGGTGGCACCAACGGTGACCACATAGGTTTCGAACAAATCTGCTGCCATCCCGGCGCAGTCACCCACGTTGTCGCCCACGTTATCGGCGATAACCGCCGGGTTGCGTGGATCGTCTTCGGGGATGCCCGCTTCGACCTTGCCGACCAGATCGGCGCCAACGTCTGCCGCCTTGGTGAAGATCCCGCCGCCAAGACGGGCGAAGATCGAAACCAGCGAAGCGCCAAGTGCCAGCGCGGTCAGCGCGGTAACAACAACGCGGTCATTCGGGGCATAACCGGCCGGGCCGGTCAGGTACCAGAAGAACACCGCAATCGCGAGGAGGGCCAGGCCCGCCACCAGCATCCCGGTGATCGCGCCAGCGCGGAACGCCAGCGTCAGGCCTTCTTGCAGCCCGACCTGGGCAGCAGCGGCAGTGCGCACGTTGGAGCGGACCGAGATGTTCATGCCGATGAAACCAGCAGCGCCCGAAAGCACGGCGCCCAGCACGAAGCCGGCGGCCGAGATCGGGCTGATCGCCAGCGCGACGACAATCGCCGCAACCACGCCGACGATGGCGATAGTGCGGTATTGCCGGGCCAGATAGGCTTGTGCGCCTTCCTGGATTGCCGCAGCGATTTCTTGCATCTTTGCATTGCCGGCCGAGGCGCTGAGCACCTGGCGGCTGGTGACGTAACCGTAGACTACGGCAACGAGCCCAAGTAATATTGAGATTGTGACGGGATTCACAGGACGCTCCCCCTCTTTTGGTTGTCCATAGCGAAAGCCCCGCGAACGGGGCACGGGCAGGGGTATAGGCAGGATTCGCGGCAATGCAACGCTTGCCAGCCGATTTTTGCCCGAAATCAGCCGTGCTCGTAGCCGAGTTTTCCCAGCGGCGCCACGCCGTCCAGCAGCAGCGGTTCCCCGCCCTGTTCCAGCACATCGCCGATCCGCTGCGCCGGGCAGGGCGGGGCGGTGTCAGCAGGCAGAGTGAACAGCAGCTGGTAATCATCGCCCCAACGCAAAGCCTCATCCCGGCGGTCCTCGGGCGTGGCAATCGGCACTGCGGCGCTGGTGATGGCAAGGGTAACTCCGGAAGCGCGGGCCAAGCGGCTGGCATCAAGCAGCAGCCCATCGGACACGTCCATAATCGCCGTAACCAGCGGGGCAAGCGCCTGCCCTTGCGCCAGCAAAGCCTGCGGGCGGCGATAGGCCAGGCTATCGCCGGTGCCCGCCTGCAAAGCCTCGAACCCCAGCATCGCCGCGCCCAGCGGGCCGGTCAGCCACAGACCATCGCCCGCTTGCCCGCCGCCGCGCGAAGGGACCGGCCGGTGGGTAGCGCGGCCCAGCGCCGTCAGGCCCAGCACCTGCGCGCCGGTCGCTCCGATGGTATCGCCGCCCAGCAAAGGCACCTGATAGTGGTCCAGCACTTCGCGCAAACCGGCCACAAAGCGCGCATCATCGCCGCCGAGTTGATAACCCAGCAACACCCCCAGCGGCTCCGCCCCTTTAGCGGCGAGATCGGAAAGATTGCTGGCGACCAGCTTCCAGGCAATATCGGCGGGATCTTGACCTGGCAGGAAGTGGATCCCCGCAGCCATGGCATCGTGGGTGATGATCAGGGTTTCAGCGCCGAACTCCAGCACCGCACAATCGTCATCCAAGTTTCGCGCGGCGGGGTGCGCGGCGATTGCGCGGAGAGACTGGATGAGGGCGCTTTCCGTGATCAGCTGCGCACGTCCTTGGCCACGGCATCGAGCACGGCGTTGACGAATTTCGCTTCGCGCTTGTCAAAGAAGGCGTGCGCTACGTCGACGTATTCGCTGATTGCGGCAGCGGTGGGCACATCGGCGCGGGCCAGCAGTTCCCAGGTGCCGCAGCGCAGGATCTGCAGCATGGTCTTGTCGAGCCGTTCGATCGACCATGTTTCAGACAGCTTGCCTTCGATCAGCACGTCGATCTCTTCGTAACGGGCAATGACGCCTTCGACCACGCTGTCGAAAAAGGCCTGTTCGGCTTCGGCGTATTGATCGCCTTCGATTTCTGCACCCAGCCGGTGGCGATGGAATTCATCGAGCAGCCGGGGCAGCGGCGTTTCTTCCATGGCGTATTGGTATAGCGCCTGGACAGCCGCCAGCCGGGCGGCGGAGCGGGCTTTGCTTTTGGCTTTCATATTCCCAGCCTTACTTCGATTGAGCGCGCGTGCGCTTGCAGACCTTCAGCCTCAGCCAGTTCGATTGCTGCCGGGCCGATAGCCCTCAGCGCGGCCTCGTCCATCTGGATAAAGCTGGTGCGTTTCATGAAATCGAGCACCGACAGACCGGAAGAAAACCGCGCGCGGCGGCCGGTGGGCAGCACGTGGTTGGGCCCGGCGAGGTAATCCCCGACGGCTTCCGGCGTCATCCGGCCCAGAAACACTGAGCCCGCGTGGCGGATCTGTTTGAACAGCTTTTCGGGGTTGTCGGTGGCGATCTGGACGTGTTCGGCGGCGAGCGCATTGGCGAGTGCCGGAACTTCATCCATGCTGGCCACTTCGATGATCGTGCCGTGGGTGTTCCAGCTTTCCGAAGCGACCCGCGCGGTGGGCAGCATCGCCAATTCCACCCCGATCCGGTCCGCGACCATATCAGCGAACAGCGGATCGTCGGTGATCAGGATCGATTGCGCAGCTGGATCGTGCTCAGCCTGGCTGAGCAGGTCGGCCGCGGTCCATTCGGGATCATTCTGACCATCGGCGATCAGCAGGATTTCGCTGGGCCCGGCGACCATATCGATCCCTACCACGCCGAACAGCTGGCGCTTGGCCTCTGCCACCCAGGCGTTGCCAGGGCCGGTGATCACATCGACCGGGGCAATTTTGTCAGTACCGTAAGCTAGTGCTGCCACCGCTTGCGCGCCGCCGACGCGCCAGATTTCATCAACGCCCGCCAGATGCGCCGCGGCCAGCACCAGCGGATTGACCAAGCCTTTGGGGGTGGGAGTAACCACCACCAGCCGTTCAACCCCGGCAACCTTGGCCGGTATCGCATTCATCAGCAGCGAGGAGGGGTAGGCCGCGCGGCCGCCCGGGACATAGAGCCCAGCCGCATCGACCGCGCCCCAGCGGGCACCCATGCGCACGCCCAGATCGTCGGTTTCATCGCGGTTCTTGGGCAGTTGCTTGAGATGGAAGGCGCGGATCCGCTGCGCCGCCAGTTCCAACGCGGCGCGCAGATCCGGCTTCAGTCCATCAAAGGCTTCGCGGCATTCGTCCTTGCTGAAGGTCCAATCGGCATCGCTGGCCAGGGCAAAGCCATCCCAGCGCGCGGTCATTTCCTTCAGCGCGGTATCGCCGCGATTGCGGACGTCTGAGAGGATCACCTGCACATCGCGGGCAATATTGTCTTCGCTTTCGCGGCGATCGGACACCAGCCGCTCAAAGGCCTGCGCGAATTTGGGATCACGGGTGTTGAGGCGTTGCATCAGGCGGCTTTCGCTTGGGAAACCAGCGCCCGAAACCGCTCAACCAGCGCGGCGACGCGGTCATCGGTTTTGAGCGCCGCACGGTTGACGATCAGCCGCGCTGAAATCTGCAGGATGGTGGCGGTTTCAACCAGCCCGTTGTCCCTAAGGGTCTGGCCCGAGGAAACCAGATCGACAATCCGGCTGGCCAGACCAAGCCCAGGGGCCAGTTCCATCGCGCCGTTGAGCTTGACCACTTCGGCCTGGACGCCCTGTGCCTCAAAATGCCGGCGGGTAAGGTTTGGGTACTTGCTGGCGACACGCAGGTGACTGGCATGGCCGCTTGCTGCGGTCTGCCCGGCAGGTTCCGCCACCGAGAGGCGGCAATGGCCGATGTCGAGATCGACCGGCGCGTAAAGATCGGAATAGGCGAATTCCTCGACCACATCGGAGCCGACAATGCCCACTTGCGCGGCGCCGTGGGCGACGAAGGTGGCGACATCGAACGCGCGCACCCGGATTACTTCCAGATCGCCGCCTTCGCAAGCGAACGAGAGTGCGCGGTTGGCCTTGTCGTGGAATGCCGCTTCGGGGATCACCCCGGCGCGCGCCATCAGCGGCAGCGCTTCATCGAGGATGCGGCCCTTGGGAACGGCGAATGTCAGCCTTTTTGCCATAGCGTGCGGCCCTTACGGTGCATGGCCGCAAAGGGCAAGAAGTGTGCGGGCCTCGCCCTCTTGTGCGGCGCAACAAAAGGGTGCAGACCATTCGCATCTGCAGCAATAAGCAGGAGAAAAAGCGATGGCGGAGACATACAAATTCATCGATATCGCGGCGACCGGGCCCGGTATCGTGACAGCGGCGTTCGATAATCAGGTGTCCTACTGCACCGCCTCGGGGGCTGACCGTACGGCGCGTATCTGCGCGGCGTTGCGCGACCTGCTGGAGCGCGGCGAGGGCGGGGCGGTGCTGGCGCGGGTTCGCAACTGGCCCGGCGCACCGCTGGCCGATGCGCTGCCGCTGCGCTTGGCGGGCGGGCTGCATTCGTTGCATCTGAAAGGCACTGAACCGGCACTGGCAGCGATTTACGAAGGGCAGGGCGGCGTTGACGATACCGCGCTGGTCGCCGCCGCGCTGCATCGGCATGAGGCCGAATTGCTGCCGTGGCTGGATGGCCCGCCGCAAACCAACGAAGCCGGGCGTTCTTCGAACTTCATCGCGGCGATGCTGTGGCTGGCCGACAAGGGACTGCCGCCGCGCTTTGAATGCCTTGAGATCGGATCGAGTGCGGGGATCAACCTGATGCTCGATCGCTATCACTATGATTTGGGCGGAGTGCAGGTCGGGCCGCAGCCCGGAGCGATGCGCTTCAAGCCTGAATGGCAGGGCGATGCCCCGCCAAATCGCGCGATCGAGATCGTGTCTACCAAAGGCTGCGATGTGGCACCGGTCGACCTGACCGATCCGGCCCAGGCGGTGCGCCTCAAGGCCTATATCTGGCCCGAACACACTGTACGGTTTGAACGGATGGAAGCTGCGATCACCGAAGCGGCGAAGCAGGCCCCCGATATGGTCCGGATGAACGCCGCCGATTTTGTCGAGGCCGAGCTGGCTAGGCCGCAGCAGGCAGGCACCACCCGGCTGTTGATGCATTCGATCGTCTGGCAATATGTGCCCGAAGACCAGCAGGCCCGGGTGACCGCAGCGATGGAAGCAGCCGGGGCACGAGCCACTGCGGATCGCCCGCTGGCCTGGGTGGCGCTAGAAGCAAACCGGGTGATGCACATCCACGAAATGGTGGTGCGCTATTGGCCGGGCGGCGAGGGGGGCGAAATTGTCACCCGCGCCCACCCGCACGGCGCGTGGATCGGCTGGGGCGGGAGTGAGCGGACGATCTAACCGTTCTTGGCCGCTTCTTTGGCCAGGCGCCGTTCGCGCCGACGGTTCAGTTCGCGGCGCAGCATCCGGCCTAGCCACCAGTTGCGCCGCTCCATCCGTTCCATCCAGCCGCCGTGGAAACTGCCCCATTCCCACACCGCAATTGCGCCGAACAGGATGGCGATCGCCGCGTAGAAGGCAAGGCCCCTGGGGTGGGCAAACCAGCCCCAAAGCCCCAGCGGGACCAGCGCGTAAAGGCCGTACATGTGGCTGGCGGGAAACCACGGGTTGCCGCTTGAGATGCGTTTGAACCCGGCCAACCCGGCGATGAACAGCGCGGTTCCGCCCAGCATCACCGCCATCATATCGCCGTGGAGCGGCTCTTGTGGGTGGGCCAGCACCATCTCGTCTGCCACAGCCAGCACCACGATCCCGGCGACGATCGGGATGTGCCAGTAAGTAAAGGCCTGGCGCCCGACCAGTCCGGGCAGGTTATGGTTCTGGATGTGCCGCGCCCCGCGCCGCGCCCCCATATCGAAATAGAGCCACCACATCAGGAACGAGCCGACAAAGCACACCACCAGCGCCTGATCGAGCCACGGCTGCGGCGCTGCTGCCGAATAGGTCGCGCCGGTAATCACCAGCCCTTCGCCCAGCGCAATGATGATGAACAGGCTGCAGCGTTCGGCCATGTGGCTGCCCGAAATCTGCCAATCTCCCAGCCCCGATCGGCCCAGGCCCGGCACCCACAGGAACACCATCGGCGCCAGATATTCCAAGCCCAGCGCCGCCAGCCAGAACGCCAACTGCAGCGGCTGATCCCCGGTCAATGCTCCGAAAATCCACAACGGCGCAGCGGCGGCGAACCAGCAGGTGGCGCGCAACATGTTGAGGCCCCGGCCAGAGCCTTCGCGCTCCATCGCCCAGGCAGTGAAAATGCAACGACCAACCTGAATCGCGACATAGGACCCGGCAAACAGCATCGCGCCCGGGCCGAAAGCGTACGGGATCGCGGCCGACATCGACAGGCTGAGCAGCATCAATGCGCCCAGCAACAGCCGCACCTCAGCCCGGTCGGGATCGATCCAGTTGGTCGCCCAGGTGGTCCACATCCAGGCCCACCAGACCGCGCCGAACAGCACGAAGGTTTCCGCCACCCCGATCAGCGTCAGCCCGCCCAGCATGTAGTGCGAGAGCTGGGTGATCGCGAACACGAAGACCAGATCGAAGAACAGCTCAAGGTTGGTAACCGGGGCATGCCCGCCACCGTGGTTGCGCAAAAGCGATCGGCGCTGCTTGGCCTCGGCAGCGGCAATCGCCGCGCCGATTCCGGGACGCTGGGGCGGGGCTGCAGGACTATCGGCCAAGAAATTCCTCGATCGCTGCGTTGACCTCTTCGGGCGCTTCCCATTGCACGAAATGGCCGCTGCCCGGCACTTTGACCACAGTCAGATCGTCAATCAAATCGTCCATTCCGTCCAGATTTTCTGGCGGCAGGGCGATGTCATCCATTGCCCAGATCACCAGCGTGGGGATTTTCAGCTTGGGGATCGCCACCGGTTGATAGCCAGCCGGAAGCTCGTAAGGCGCATCCATGTCGAGCACCGCGACTGGGCTGGCGCGGTACCAGTTGAGCATGGCGATCGCCGCCTCGCGGTTGCTCCAGTCCTCCAGCAGGGCGGCGCGTTCCTCCGGCTCCATTTTTGGGTTGTCCGGGGTTTCGCCAAACGCCTTGGCCAGCACTCCGCCAAGCCCGAACTGTTCGACAATCTGATCGCTGGCCGGGTCGCGAAACACCCGGAAATACTGGCTGGCGGCGCGCTGCTGGCGGTTGGTGTAGAGCAGTTTCGGAAAAATCGTCGGGTGCGGGGCATTGGCAATGATTGCGCGGTCGACCCGGCCCATGCCTTGCCCCATCAAGGCCACGCCCCAGGCAATCGCGCCGCCCCAATCATGGCCGACGATGGTGAACTTGCCGATGCCCAGCGCAGCCGCGAGCAGGAACACATCGCCGATCAGTTTATCCGGCGTATAGTTTTCCGCGCCCCCCGGCTTGGACGATCCGCGGTAGCCACGCTGATCGGGGGCGATGCAGCGGAACCGGTCCGAAAAATGCGCGATCTGATGCCGCCAGGTACGGTGGCTATCGGGAAAACCGTGGAGGAAAATCAGCACCGGGGCATCACGCGGGCCCACATCCTGCACGTCGAGTTCGATCCCGTTGCCAAGGGTAACGCGTTGCATCACTGCGCCCCCTCGTTCATCCGCTTGACGTATCCGGCGGCCATGAAGGCACCGATCTGGTCAAGCAGCGCATCGGGGGTGCGGCGCGCTTCACCCATCGCTTTTTCCGCGCCCTCGGCCACAATAATCTCGCGCCGGCCGGCCAGCATTTCCTCGATCATCTGCGCCACCGCGACGTCCGGCGGGATGCCGTTGTCGATCACTTTATCAGATACCCCGCGCCGCGATCCATCGGCGGTCAACGCATTGCGTGAGACATCGGTGGCGACCGATCCGGGGTAAATATTGTGGACCTGCAGCCCCAGATGGGCCACTTCGGCGCGCAGGGCATCGCCATAGCCGGCGAGGCCGAACTTGGCCGCGCAATAGGCGGTGCGCATCGGCACGCCGACCTTCCCAGCGATCGAACTGATCATCGCGATCCGGCCCGATCCGCGCGCGACCATGCGCGGCAGCAGTTCCTGCGTCAGGGCAATCGGGGCAAGCAGATCGACCGCGACGATCTTTTCGTAAACGTCAAACGTGGTTTCCTGCGCCAGACTGCGCTGCGAAATGCCGGCATTGTTGACCAGTAGATCGATCCCACCCGCCCAATCCCACGCTTTGGCCACCGCAGCAGGAATCGCCGCATTGTCGGTTGTCTCAAACGGCAGCAGCAGCACTTGGCCGCAATCCGCTGCCACGGCTTCCAGCGCCGTGATATTGCGGCCCGACAGCACCAGTCGCGCCCCCTGCTTGGCAAGGCCGCGTGCCAAGGCCGCGCCGATGCCTGATGATGCGCCGGTGATCCATGCGGTCTGTCCTGCAAATGTCATTCGAAAAGCCCTCTCTCAATCGCTGTTGGTCAGTGGCACCTGCGGCAGCGGGATGAATTCATCCTCGTCGCCCGGAACCTGCGGGAAACGGCCCTGGACCCAATCGTCCTTGGCCTGGTTGATGGCATCGCGGCGCGAATGGACGAAATTCCACCAGACATGGCGCGGTGTGGCAAAGGCGCCGCCGCCCAGCAGCATCACCCGCCCGCCCAGGGTTGAGCCCAGCTTCATCACCGCGCCGGGGGTCAGCACGTTCAGCGCATAAAGCGCCAAGTCCTGCCCATCGACGCTGGCTTCGCCTTCGACCAGCATGACTGCGCGTTCGTCCGCATCGGCATCGATCGGCAAGCTGCCGCCGGGGGCCAGCGCGATCTCGGCATAGATGGTGGGGGAATGCTGGGTGGTGGGGGCAGTGCGGCCCCACAGGGTGCCCATGATCACCCGCGCGCTGACGCAGCTATCCTCAACCAAGGGCAGGTCGGCCAGCGATTCGAACGCGGGTGCCACTTCCTCCAACCCATCGGGCAGTGCCAGCCAGGTTTGCATCCCGAACATCTTCTTGGCGAGCTCGCGCTCCTCGGGCAGGCCGCGTTCGGAATGGACAATGCCTTTGCCCGCAATCATCAGGTTGACCTGCCCGGGGCGGATCACGGCCTTGCTGCCCAGACTGTCACGGTGCATGATCGCGCCATCGAACAGCCAGGTCACCGTCGCGAGGCCAATGTGCGGATGCGGGCGAACGTCCATTGCCTGGCCGGGGGGAATGGTCGCGGGGCCGAATTCATCGACGAAGATAAACGGCCCGACCATCACCCGGCCGGGGCTGGGCAGCACCCGGCGAACCTTGAACGCACCCAGATCGTGGGTAACCGGCTGGATGGTGTCGATCATGGTCAAGCCTCTCCCGGTGCCCGCGCCTTGACCGCCAGCGCGTGCACCCGCTGGCCCGGAATATCGCCCAGCGCGCGGTTGACCATGCGTTGGCGTTCCAGCCGCGAGACGCCGGCGAAGGCGGTGCTTTCGATCTCGACGGTAAAATGCGATTCGCCCGAACCGTCATCGCCGCTGTGGCCATGGTGTTTGGCGCTATCGTTGATCACTGCCAGGTGAGTTGGGGCAAATGCTGTGGTCAGCAAAGCTTCGATTTCTTGGGCGAGGGGTCCGGTCATGGCTTCCCTTCTAGCGCAACAATCACCATGTGGAAGCGGTGAAGAACGATAGATTTCATGGACGCGTTGGCGGGCGCAGCAGGACGTGTGAGTGGCCGGGCTGCGCCGATCACGGGGAATTCCGTGCACCGGGGCCAAGCGCGTCCAGTTTTGACGGGCCGGGGCAGTACCGCTGGTTCTGCCTTGATCACGTGCGCCAGTTCAACACTGGGTATGATTGGTTTGACGGGATGAGCCCGGAAGAAATCATGGCCGCGCAGCACCCAATCCATGGCTGGGACCGGCAGACCCGGGCCTTTTCACCCACTGCGGGAATTGATTCGGCCCCGCGCTGGGCCGATTTTGCCGATCCCTTGGAAGCGATCAGCCAGCGCGCCCGGGCCAGAAGGCCGGCGCAGCGGGGCGATGGCAAGGTCTTCACCCCCGATCAGCGCCGCGCGCTGGATGTGCTGGGTCTGGCAATCGACATTGATCGCCGGGACTTGCGCAAACGCTATTCGGAACTGGTCCACGCGCTCCATCCCGATCGCAACGGCGGCGACCGGTCGAGCGAGAAGCGCCTGCAGGCGGTGGTTGAAGCCTATCAACTGCTGCGCAAGGCGGCGGTGTTTGCCTAGGGCTAAATCTGCCCTATTTCGCCGAGCAGTTGCTGGAACCAGTCTTGCGAGGTGTCGAACGCCTTGCCGCCGCGGATGCGCGGGAATTCGATCGTGCGTAGCGGCGTGCCGCGCATGCCTTCATCGTGCCCGGCCACGCCCGAAACCCCGGCCAGCCCGCTTTCAACCGCATGCGCGCACATCGCCTCGATCAGGGCCAGGTCTTCGGCATTGGCCTTGGCCGACCGGGCGAAGTAGCCGCTTTTCTGGACCAGCACTTTTTCCGCACCAAGCCGCTGGGCAAATTGCCCGGCAAACCATTGGCCCGGATTGATCGTATCGATCCGCACATGGCCAAAGGCATCGCGCTGCACCTCTTCGCCGCGGGCCTGCATTTCGGCCATGATATCGCCCACCCCGGCACCTTCGGACAGGAAGATCGAGACGCAGTCCTTGCGGTCCATCGCCGCGCGCAGGCGCTGCGCTTCGGCATCAAGATCGATCGGCCCTTCGGGCACGTAGACCGCATCGATATCGAGCAGATCCATCGAATAGTCGGCATCGACGAGGAACTTCTGACTTTTGAGCCGCTTGCGGTATTCCGCAGCGGTCGCGGCGCAAAGCCACCCGCAATCACGCCCCATGACCTCGTGGATCAGCAGAATGCGAGGAGACGCGCTCTGTTCGTTGACTGCGTTTTCCCAGAACAGCGCGCCCTGTTCGGCGGCCGAAACCGCGCCCAGGGTCTGCACGATCGGCACCACATCGTTGTCGATGGTCTTGGGCAAGCCGACCACGGTCAGCCGGTAGCCATTGTCATCGAGATAGGCGGCAAGATCGGCTGCGGTGATATTGGTATCATCGCCGCCGATGGTGTGGAGGATTGTCACGGAATCGCGCACCAGCTGTTCAGCGGCGACGTGCAGCGGGTTCTGGCCTTGCTGCACCAGACCGCGCTTCACGCAATCGGCCATGTTGGTCAGCTTGACCCGGCTGTTGCCAAAGGGCGAACCGCCATGCTCGATCAAGGTCAGTGCGTCCTTGCGCGCCTGTGCAGTGATTTCAACCGAATGGCCCTGCAGCAGCCCCATATAGCCGTTGCGATAGCCGATGATCTCAGCCTCTGGCGCGGTCTGCGAATAGCCCGCGATCAGGTATCCGACCGCGGCGGACAGGCACGGGGCGATGCCGCCAGCGGTCAACAGGGCGATCTTGGGTTGCTGGGCCATGGCCCGGTTTACGCCCGCCGATCCGCTGCGACTAGCGCGGTGCGGACGTATTCATCGCGCGCTGGGCGAGGACGAAGATGGGAATACCAACCAGGGCGATGTGCGGGAACAGACCCAGCGCTACTTTCAGCTTATCGGGATTGGGGAAGGGGATTCCGAACCGCGCCTGCAGGACCACGCCGTACATGATGCCATAGATGATCAGACCATACAGCGTGCCTGCCTTCCACGGCACCAGCATGCCGATCTGGCTGCGGTATGCGAGCAGAAAACCGCCCGCCACCAGCGCCGCCATGATCACAAAATGCGTGGCCAATCCCGCCACAACGCCAGCCAGACCCCACGACTTGGCGGCATCGCCAAACGGGCCCGAGGCGACGAAGAGCCAGACATCGGCGCCGCTACCGCCCGAAACGGCGGCAAGCACCGTGGCATAGATCGCGTCTAGAACACCGCACAGCAGCCAGGTGTTTGCAAAAAGCCGGTTCACGCGTCCTACGCCTCCTCGCAAATCGCCTTGAACTGGTCAGCCATGATGCCCCAGCCTTCGTCGAAGCCCATTTCCCTGTGGTGGGCCATGCTTTCAGAAGTCCAGTGACGGGCCCGGCCGGTGTAGCGCGTTCCAGTACCTTCGGGGGCAATTTCCCAGATCCCGAGCATGAAAGGTCCGGCGGGCTGGAGATCGCCCTCGATTGCGTCGGTCACTGCGATCCGCTTGCCCTGATCCCAGGCGAGAATGAAGCCGGGGTGTTCGTTGCGCTCCCCATTGGGGCCATGCATCACGGTGAAGGTCTTGCCGCCCGGCGCACGCTGCCCCCAGTCAACTTCGGCGCGCCACGGCTTGGGGCACCACCATTCATTGGTGCGCTCGGTCAACACCTGCCAGACCTTGTCAGGCGCGGCGTCGATCAGGCGGGTAACGGAAAGCTCGTACATCGGTGGGTCCTTTGGAAAATCGGTTCAATCGCGGTCAGGCGCACCAAGCGGGAAGTAATGGCGAAATGGCCGCGCGTCATCAACGCATTGCGCCACTGCGGGCAGGGCGAGCAGATGGGCGCGCCAGGCCTTGAGGCGCGGGTACTGATCCGGGATCGGATGGACCCAATCGGCGTAAAACAGGCTGGGCGCGGCGGCGCATTCGATTAGTGTGACCGCGCTGTGCCGTGGGTAGTCTGCCAGCCATGCCTCGATCCAGGCATAGGATCGATCGAGCCGCGTCTCGACATCCTTGCGGGTCTCGGGGCTCAATGCGCCCAGCCGGATCGCTTCGCCCACGCTTTCCTGCATGATTGCCATCACGTAGTTATCAAACACCCGATCAATCATCCGCACCCGCGCGGCTTCGGCCGGGTCTGCGGGCAGCAGCGGGGCGGGGCCGGGGTGGTGAAGCTGCAAGTGTTCAATGATCGAGGTCGCCTCAAACACCGTCACTGGGCCATCGGCCAGCACCGGAAACTTGCCTTGCGGACTGGCCGCCTGGACAAAGGCATCGTCCGCCAGATTGGTCCCGCCGATAGGCCGGAATTCGAACGCGGTGCCATTGGCATAAAGCGCGATCAGCGCCTTCCACGTATAGCTGGAGAAAGCGTGGCCATAGAGCTTGAGCATACGGTTAGCCTTTCATCGCCGCTTCAATGGTGGCCACATCGATCTTGCCCATGGTCATCATGGCTTCGAATGCGCGCTTCGCCGCCGCGCCTCCGGCTGACATCGCCTGAGTCAGCGCGCGCGGGGTGATCTGCCAGGACAGACCCCACTTGTCCTTGCACCAGCCGCACATCGATTCCGTACCGCCGTCGCTGGTAATCGCAGCCCACAGCCGGTCGGTTTCGGTCTGATCGTCGGTGTGGATCTGGATAGAGAATGCCTCGCTGTGCTTGAAGGCCGATCCGCCGTTCAGCAGGATCGCGGGCATACCCAGCAGGGTCATTTCGACCACCAGCACCGCACCTTCGGGCGTAGAGGGATTGTCCGAAGGAGCGCGCTGGATCGAACCAACGGTGGTGCCGGGAAACGTCGCAGCATAGAACGTGGCGGCTTCTTCGGCCTGGCCGTCAAACCACAGGCACAGCGTTGCCATGTTCATTTCTGGCTCTCCGCGATCAGGGCGGCGTCGATCCCCTTGGCGGCCTTGTAGGCATCGCGCGCCTGCAGCCGATCGGCATAGGCGACAAAGGCCGGGCGCGGGGGGATCGAACCAAACGTCAGTCCCCAATCGACCTGACTGCCGACATAGACATCGGCCATGGTGAAGCGCGCGCCGCAGACGTACATATTGGCGTTGAAATGGCCTTCAAGCGTATCGAGCACGCGCTCATAGCTGCCGAACCCGACCATTGCCTCGCGTCCTTCGGGCACTTGCCAGCCCATCGACCGCGCGACGATCGCCTGTTCGATCGGCCCGGCCGCAAAGAACATCCAGCGGTAATAGTCTGCCGCTTCCGCGTCGCTTGGCAGCAACGCGGCATCGGGGTGGGCGTGGGCCAGATAGGCGCAGATCGCTGCGCATTCGGTGATAACCCGGTCACCACTTTGGCTGTGATGGATCAGCGTTGGCACCTTGGCCATCGGGTTGGCCCGCGTAAGAGCGGCCGGCTTGGCCACCCAATCCACCAGCACCTGCTCATAATCAGCCCCCACTTCGTGCAGCGCCCACCGGGCAATCTGGCCGCGGCTCATCGGGTTGGTGTAAAAGGTGTAAGTGGCCATGATTTACTCCCGGCAAATTATTTGAACATATAGCGAACATGCAGTGGGCCGGCCAAGTGGTCAAGCAGGGTTATTTGTGTCCGGTCAGGCTGAACATCGCGCCTTGAGGATCAATCGCCTGGACCACCCACAAGGGCCCTGGCACTTCGTGCGGACCGTTGATCACTTGCCCACCAGCGGCCTTGATCCGCTCGATCGCTGCAGAGGTGCTTTCGACCCAGATGTAATGGCACCACGTCGACTTCGGGACTGCATCAGGCTTGCGCATGATCGCGCCCATGGTCACGCCGCCGTGCGCGATGAACTGGTATGTGCCCATCGGGCCCATGTCCATCGGCTCGGGCAGGGTCCAGCCGAACAGGCCGGTGTAGAAGCTGAGCGCGTGATCCTGATCGGCGGCGTAAAGCTCGTTCCAGCCCATGTGCCCCGGGTTGGGCAGCGCCGAGAACGCGGTGCTTGTCCCGCCGGCGGGGGGCGGGGTGGGGGTCATGATATAGAAGGTCGCGCCGCAGCAATCAGCGACCATTGCAATCCGTCCGGCCATCGGCACCTCACGCGGCTCAGTCAGGACCTTGCCGCCGGCCGCCACAACTGCTGCCGCGCTGGCATCGACATCGTCGACCCCGATATAGCCCAGCCAGCAAGGCCGCGCGCCTTTGCCCAACATGTCTTGGGTCAAATGCAGCACACCGCCGGTCATCGATCCATCAGCGCTCGTGATGAAGCCGTAATCGGTATCTTCGCCGTGCCCGGTGCTCATGCTCCAGCCGACCACCGCCTCGTAAAACGCCTTGGAGCCTTCCGGATCGGGGCTCAACAAATCGTACCAGATCCAGCTGCCGTGCAGGGTGGTCATCAGGCTTCTCCCTGTGCTGTCAAATCAACCACCGGCAGAAATCCGCCGAAGATCATGCGCTTGCCGTCAAACGGCGGCGGGTTGATGGCCATGTCGATTCGTGGATCGGTGTTGGCTGGGTCCATCATCTTGGCATAGCAGGCATCGCGCATGGCTTTGTCGGGCCATTCGATCCAGCTGAAGACCACCGTCTCGTCCGCCTCAGCCTTAACCGCCATGCGGAAATCAGTGAGCTTGCCATCGGGCACATCATCGCCCCAGCACTCGGCCACGCGGATCGCGCCTGCTTCGATAAACATCACATCGGCCGTGCGTGCGTGATCGATAAAGGCCTGCTTCTTGGCCGTGGGCACCGCAATCACGAATCCGTCGACGTAAGCCATGGTCAGTCTCCTTTGCGAAAAGGAACCAGCATGCGCGCCGCAGACAGGCTCTCGCTCACGGCGCAGCGCCTTCCTGCGCTGCGGCGCCCGACATGGCCGGATCCATCCAGAACGGCTCCCACACGTGATCGTCGGGATCGCAGATGGTTCGCTGGAACATGAAGCCGTGGTCTTCGGGCGGATTGACATCGGCGGTGCCCCCTGCCGCTGCGCCGGCCTCGACCAGACGATTGACTGCAGCGCGGCTATCGACTGACAGCGCCAGCGAGACCTCGCTCGATCCGCGCGGGCAGATCGGGCGGGTGGTGAAGCCGCGCCATTTGTCGTGGGTCAGCAGCATCACGTAAATCGTCTCGGACAAGACCATGCAGGCACCCGCATCGTCGCTGAACTGGGGATTGTGGGTAAAGCCCAGCGCTTCATAAAACCCGCGCGAGCGAGCGAGATCGGCGACCGGCAGGTTGACGAAAATCATGGAGGTCACGGTGTTGTCTCCTTCGGTGCGTTGCTTAAAAGAAGTTCAAAATAGCGGCGCAAATGGCGAAGTTCGCTGCGCGCAGTTTCTGCGGCGGTATCGGGGCCGCTGGCCTTGGCCAGCACGAATGCGCCTTGAATCACCGCCTGAACATGCTCTGCAAGACCTGCCGCTGTCACGCCCTTTGCGCCGCTCTGCGCGATAGCTTCGGCCAGATCATCTTCCAGCGCGCGGGCATTGCCGGTGATGCTGGCGTGGCAGGCCGCGCGGATCGGTGCGCTAGTGTTAAACGCTTCCTGCACCATGGTCCCGGCAACACAGCTGAAACTTTCGGCCGGCCCGGTCAGCAGCGCGATCCTGAGATCGATATAGCCCAGCACCCGGTCCAGCGGGTCGGGCAACAGATGGAACGGTGCCGAAGCAAAAAATGCCGAAGTTGAGCTCGACCAATAGTTCGCGAGCGCCACCCCCAGGGCTTCCTTCGAAGCGAAGTGATGAAAAAAGGCACCCTTGGTTACCCCGGCATCGACGCACAGCTGATCGACAGAGGTTCCGGCAAACCCCTGTTGCCGGATCAGCTTCACCCCAGCTTCAAGCAGCTTTTCGCGGGCCGATGTCGGGGCAGGACGAAAGGGTTGATTCGGGATCATGAACTATTACATACCGACCGGTTGGTATGCCCGTCAAGACAGTCCGCCGTAGGTTGGGCGCGTCTGGCCGCAAGATTGATTCCCATTTGGGTCGCGGATTGAAACGCAATCCATATTGCGCCGCCGCGCTGCGCCGTATAGGCGGGGCCAGTCATGAGCGATATTCCCAACATCCAGCTGGATACCAGCGGCAACACCGTCCTTTCCGCACCCGACATCGAAATCGATGTGCGTGAAACGTTTGGCATCAATATTGATATGAAGGTCCCAGCCTTCAGTCAGCCGGACGAACGCACGCCCGATGTGGACGATGCCTATGTCTTTGATGCCGATACCACGCTTGCGATCCTGGCGGGCTTTGCCTTCAATCGCCGGGTGATCGTGCAGGGTTATCACGGCACCGGCAAATCAACCCACATCGAACAGGTCGCAGCGCGGCTCAACTGGCCGACCGTGCGGATCAACCTTGATGCGCACATCAGCCGGATCGATCTGATCGGGCGCGATGCGATCGTGCTGCGCGATGGTCTGCAGGTTACCGAATTCCGCGAAGGCCTGCTGCCCTGGGCGCTGCAGCACCCGGTTGCCCTGGTGTTTGACGAATACGACGCCGGCCGCCCCGATGTGATGTTCGTAATCCAGCGGGTGCTGGAAACCGAAGGCAAGCTGACCCTGCTCGATCAGAACAGGGTGATCCGCCCCAGCAAGTGGTTCCGCCTGTTCGCCACCGCCAACACGGTTGGCCTGGGTGATACCAGCGGGCTTTATCACGGCACCCAGGCGATCAACCAGGCGCAGATGGACCGCTGGAACATCGTCGTCGCGCTCAACTATCTTCCCGCCGCGGTGGAGAGCGAGATCGTGCTCAAGAAGGTGACCGACGCTGCGCCCGACATGGTCGGCCAGATGGTCAAGGTTGCCGACCTTACCCGTCAGGGCTTCATCAATGGCGATATCTCCACCGTGATGAGCCCGCGCACCGTGATCACCTGGGCCCAGAACACCGCGATCTTCAAGGATCCGGGCTTCGCTTTCCGGCTCTCGTTCCTCAACAAGTGTGATGAGACCGAGCGGATGCTGGTGGCGGAATACTACCAGCGGGTGTTCGGCACCGAACTGCCCGAAAGCGTGGTGGCAAAGGGATGATGCGGTTGCTGCGGACTGCGCTGGCGATAGCGCTGGCCGTTCCGATGCTGGGCAGTGCAGAGCCGGTGCCCGCCGCCGATCCGCCGCCCGCCGCCGAAAAGCCGGTCGAGCGTAAATTCTACATCGAGACGCTCGATGACAAGGCGTTGCTCCAGGCCGAACTGGCCAAGGCCAAAGCGGCGGGCAAGCTGGCGGTGATCGTGTTCGGCGCGGACTGGTGCCATGACAGCCGCAGCCTGGCCAAAGTGCTGACTTCGCCAGCCTTCACCACAGAGTTCGGTGCGCGGTTTGCGGTGATCTTCATCGATGTCGGCGTGCCGCAGGCCGGGTTGGGGCGTAACCTCGATCTCGTCAAGCACTACGGGATCAAGCAGATGAAGAACACCCCGGCGCTCTTCGTCGTCTCGCCTAAGGACAAGCGGCTCAATTCGGTCGACGATGCCCGCAGTTGGAAAAACGCGGATAGTCGCGGTGAAGCGGCTATCCTCAAGTGGTTTCGAGATTTCAAGCCTAACTGACGGCCTTTACTCGCCTTCCCAACCTTCGAGCAGATCGCTGAATTCGTCGGCGTGTTCTTCTTCCTGCTCAAGGATGTGCTCGATCAGCTTGCGCGTGGTCGGATCGCGGTCGCCCAGATAGTGGATCAGCTCGCGGTAGCTTTCCACCGCGATCCGTTCTGCCACCAGGTCTTCGGTGACCATTTCCTTCAGCGTCTTGCCTTCCTTGTATTCGGCGTGGCTCTTCCTGGTCAGGTTGTCGGGGTTGAGATCGGGCTCACCACCCAGCTGCACAATCCGTTCGGCCAATGCGGTGGCGTGGGCTTGTTCGGCCTTGGCGTGCTCCAGAAAGTGCGCCTTGATCGGTTCGGACACCAGCCCGGTCGCGGTGTGATAGTGGCGCATGTAGCGCAGCACGCAGACCCATTCGGTGGCCAGTGATTCGTTGAGCTTTTCGATGATCGTTTCGCGGTCAGCGGGATAGCTCGCGGTGACCGCGCCGTCTTCAACATGCTTGCGGGCATTGGCGCGTAGCGTCTTTGTGTCGGTGAAAGTGGCGGTGTTTGACGGTGCTTTGGCGGCGCTGGCCATGATGCGGCTCCCTGCTGGTCGGGGTTGGATAGACACAGCAGGAACGTTCATCCGGCAATGTGGTTCCCGGACTACGGGCAGTGCCGGACGGTGATGCCGTAAAAGCTATGCTCGCATCGCCGGCAGGCAGGCGTGCGCGATGGCATCGACATGGCGGAGATCTGTGCCACAGCAACCACCCAGCACGCACAGCCCTGGCAGTGCGGCCAGCAAGCCGCGATAGTCAGCGGCAAGTTCGGCCGGGTTGCCTTCGTCGAGTTCCGCCGCCTGATCGAGTTCGGCATGGCTCATGCGCGAGGCATTGGCGCGGATCCCGCCGATCCGCGCTGCCAATGCGGGATCATCAAGCACGGCGGCGAAATGCGACGGGTGGGCGCAGTTGATCATGAAATAGGCGATCCCGCCTACTGCATCGTCGGTCTGCCGCACCGCTTCGGCCAGCGTCATCCCGGTCGGCAGACGGCCATCGGTTTCCACCGTGAACGAGACCACCGCGGGCAAGCCGGCATCGGCTGCGGCAGCGGCGATGCCCTGGGCTTCCTCAAGATAGGTCATGGTCAGCGCGGTCACGATCTCGGCTCCGGCATCGGCTGCCACGCCGATCTGCCAGGCGTGATAGGCGCGCGCTTCGGCCGCGCTCATCATGTCACCCGGATCATAGCCATCGCCGCGCGGCCCGATCGGCAGATTGAGCACGACTGGATTAGCATCGCCGCCCTCGCGCCGCAGTTCGGCAATCAGATCGATGCCGCGGACATTTGCGGCGGCGAGTTGCGTGCGATCATAGCCGATCGCCGCACCCCAATCGGGACTGGCCCGCCAGCTTGGTGCATCAAGCACAAAGCCGGTGCCGTGCTCACCGGCCAGATCGAGGAAAGCGCGGTAGTAAGCCCGCAACCCCTCAGTTCCGGCCGGATTGTCCAGCAGGGTGAACGCGGCGAATTGCGGCAGCTCAAACCCGTCATGAAAGATCAGGCAGGTTTCGAGCCCCGCATCGGTCAGGAAGGGAGTGCCGCCAAGCTTAGGCAAAGTGGTCATATCATCCTCCGAGCCCGCAGGTGCGGAATCAACTATCGGGATGCGACCAATTCTTGTTGCAAAAGCTTAGCGGCCACTGGCTTTAAGGTCAAACCGCCGCCGGATCAGGCCGTCAGTTCGGCACAACCAGATACTTTTCGCCGGTCCGCCGGGCGTTGTACATTGCCACCGCATCCTTGGTCAGCATGTCGTCAAGGTTGCCCTTTTTGGCATAGTGGCTGGCGAAAGTGGTGGTCAGGTCCTTCATCACCCGCGCGCGCATCCGGCCGACCACTTCCATGCCGGCCTTGCCCATGAACGGAGTCAGCAGCCACCCGGCCAGATCCCAGGTCAGGCCAAAGGCGCGGTTCAGGATCGTCGGCCCGATATCGAGCGCACCATAGATATAGACCTTCTTCGCCTCGCTTGAGCCATAACGGCTGAACGCGGCGCCGCGGCTGGCAGCCGCTTCCATCGCAGTCAGGATCTGGCCCGCCAGGGTCCCGCCGCCGATCGGATCGAAGCCGATCATCGCCTTGGTTTCGGCGATCGCATCGATCAGCCTGGGCATGAAATCGGGTGCGGTCATATCGAGCACGTGGGTTGCGCCCAGGCCCTTGAGCAATTGCACCTGCTCTTCACTGCGGACGATGTTGACCAGCGGGATATTGTCTTCAAGGCAGATCTTGACCAGCATCTGGCCCAGGTTCGATGCCGCTGCGGCGTGGACAATGCCGGTAAAGCCTTCCAGCTTCATCGTTTCGGTAAAGCCCAGCGCGGTCATCGGGTTGACGAACGAGCTGGCCGCCTGTTCGGCGCTGATGCTGTCATCCACCGCAAAGCCCATATTGGCATCGGCATAGGCATAGCTGGCATAGGCGCTGCCCGGAACGCAGGCATAGCGCTTTCCGATCAAGGCCTGCGCCGCCGGATCCTCGCCCGCGGCCACAACGATCCCGGCGCATTCGTTGCCGGCCGGCATCGCCATGCCGTGGCGCGCTTTCATCGCCCGGGTGGCGTTGTCGGGCATTTTGGCGACGACTTTGCCGGGCGAATAGACCGCGTTTTCCGTATCGGCGCTGGCGAACAGCAGGCCCAGATCCGAAGGGTTGATCGGGCTGGCTTCAACCTTGACCAGCACCTGCGTGCCCTTGGGCGCGTCCCAGGTCTTGTCATTGAGTTGCAGCGTCAAGGTGCCGTCTGCATCGAGCTGGGTGGTGAGCTGCTTGCCGGTGAATGTCATTGGTTCTCTCCCGAATCCTGTTTTGACTGAAATTGTGTCTTGAAACGCAACCTAGTGCCTCAATCGTCCGGGTAAAGCGCACGAACGAAATAAAGCCCCTCGCTGGGGGCATTGAGGCCCAGTTCAGCCCGGTCCCGCGCGGCCAGCGCCTCGGCGATCTGCTCCTCGCGCCACCGGCCCATGCCGACCAGCGCCAGACAGCCAACCATCGAGCGGACCTGATGGTGCAGGAACGAGCGCGCGGCGGCGCGGATGTGCACTTCATCGCCCACGCGCTCCACACTCAGCAGGTCGAGCGTCTTGACCGGGCTGGCCGACTGGCAGTGGACCGAACGGAAGGTGGTGAAATCGTGATGTCCGACCAGCGCCTGCGCCGCGCGGTGCATCGCCGGGGCGTCGAGCGGCTGGGGCAATTGCCACGCGCGATTCAGCTCGAGCGTCAGCGGCGCGCGGCGATTGGCGATCCGATACAGGTATTCGCGGCCGATGCAGGAGAAACGCGCGTGCCAGTCATCCGGCACCGCCTCGCAGGCCAACACCGCAATTGGATCGGGGCGCAGGTGGTGGTTGATCGCCTCCATCAACCGGAACGCTTCAATCGGCTTCATGACATCGACATGCGCCCGCATCCCCAGCGCATGGACTCCGGCATCGGTCCGGCCGGCGGCGTGGAGCGTGACGGTCTCGCCGGTGGTGGCGTGGACCGCTTCCTCGACCGCTTGCTGCACCGAAGGGCCGGTCGCCTGGCGCTGCAGGCCGACGAACGGCGTGCCGTCGAATTCGAGGGTGAGGGCGAAGCGGGTCATTGCCTTGAATACCAGGTCTTCATGGCAAGCGGCGCGAACAGGCAGACAAGTAGTGCGATGCAATACCAATCCAAGTAAAACGGAGCGCGCTCGCTCGCATCTGGCCACGGACTGATCAGGCTCCACAAGCCCTGGGCCAGCCGCAACGACGCCAGCGGAACTGCGAGTATTGTGCCGCCGGCCCAGAGGATGTTGCTGAATTTTGGATTTCGGAAGCCGCAGACGATACTTGCGGTGAGAAAGGGTACCGAAGCAAAGCAGGCAAGGATCATGGGCCTGGTCAGTCTCCCCCCGGATTCTTCTCCGATATCGAGCCGCTCTGCGATGCGGAAAGCCAACAGCACTGCTGCAAAGGAGACCGCGATGGGCACGTATCGTCGAAGACTGGTCATTGCAGCGCAGTTCCCACTGCAATCGCCGAGCCGCGCAGCAGTTCGGCGGTAGTCATGACCGGGCGGCCGGCGCGTTGCACCAGTGTCGGACGCAGTGCCGCGTAGCCGCAGGCAATGGTCAGCTGATCGTCCAGGGTCTGCCCCGGCACGCCTTCACGGCCAAGTACTTCGGCCTTCAACACCTTGCACCGTTCGCCTGCAAATTCGAACCATGCGCCGGGTGCGGGCGCAAAAGCGCGCACCTGACGCTCGATCATTTCGGCGCTGCGCGTCCAGTCAATCCGAGTCTCAGCTTTGTCGATCTTGTTGGCATAAGTTACCCCGTCCTCGGGCTGCGGGGAGGCGTGACGACTGTTTAGATCGGCCAGCACTTCAATCATCAGGTTCGCGCCGAGTTCGGCCAGTTCGGCGGTAAGCTCGCCAGCGGTCTTGTCATCAACGGGGGTCGAAATAGTGGCCAGCATCGGCCCGGTATCCAGACCTTTCTCCATCTCCATGATGGTGACGCCGGTGAAATGGTCCCCCGCCAAAATCGCCCGCTGGATCGGTGCCGCACCACGCCATCTGGGCAGCAGGCTGGCATGAATGTTGAGGCAGCCATGGCGCGGCGCATCAAGCACCGGTTGCGGCAGGATCAGCCCATAGGCCGCAACCACCGCGATATCGGCTTCGAGCGCGGCAAAATCTGCTTGCGCTTCCAGATCCCGCAATGTCAGCGGATGGCGCACTTCGATCCCCAGCGCTTCGGCCGCCTTGTGCACCGGCGTCGGTGTCAATTCCTTGCCGCGGCGGCCGCCGGGGCGGGGGGGTTGGGTGTAGGCTGCAATCACCTCATGCCCGGCCGAAACCAGCGCCTGCAGCGCCGGTACGGCAAAATCGGGGGTTCCCATGAAGATTACACGCATCGCTGGCTTTGCCTTTCCTGTTTTCGCGCCCTATCTGTCCCCCCATGGCATCGCAAGAGATCGAAGCACTGACCACTGCGCTCTCGCGCCTGCCCGGCCTTGGCCCGCGTTCAGCGCGGCGTGCGGTGCTGTGGCTGATCAAGCGGCGGGACAGCTCGCTGCTGGCGCTGCTCGAAGCCCTCGACGCGGTGCGCGAACATCTGGTTGAGTGCGCCACCTGCGGCAACGTCGATACCTCCAACCCATGCGGGATCTGCACCGATCCGCGCCGTGATCCGCGCTCGCTGTGCGTGGTGGAGGATGTTGCCGATCTGTGGGCGCTGGACCGGGCAAAGCTGTTTGCCGGGAAGTACCACGTACTCGGCGGGCGGCTGTCCGCGCTCGAAGGCATCCGCCCCGAAGACCTGACCATCGGCACTTTGATTGAGCGGGTCAGCCAGGGCGGGATCGATGAAGTGGTGCTGGCGATGAACGCCACGCTCGAAGGCCAGACCACCGCGCATTACATCGCCGAGCGGCTGGAAGGGTACCCGGTGCGGATCACGCAATTGGCGCACGGTCTGCCGGTGGGCGGAGAGCTGGATTACCTCGACGAGGGCACTTTAGCGCAGGCGCTGCGGGCGCGGCGGCCGATGGGTTGAGATTTGCGCGCAACCGCACTATCTGACCCTCATTATGGCTATCCGCGAAATTCTCGAAGTTCCCGATCCCCGTTTGAAGGTGATCTCCGAACCCGTCACCACATTCGATGCAGAGCTCAAGACTCTGGTCGATGACATGTTTGAAACGATGTACGATGCCCCCGGTATCGGCCTTGCCGCGGTGCAGGTCGGCGTGCCGCTGCGGGTGCTGGTGATCGATCTCCAGCCCGAGGATGAGGATGCCGAGCCCGAGGCCTGCGATCATGATGGCCACCACCATCACCACCAGCTGACCAAGCGCGAACCGCAGGTGTTCATCAACCCCGAGATCCTTGATCCCTCGGACGATCACTCGGTCTATTCGGAAGGCTGCCTGTCGGTGCCGGAAATCTATGCCGATGTCGAACGCCCGGCCCGGATCCGCGCGCGCTGGCAGGACATTGACGGCAAGGTTCACGAAGAAGACATGCACGGGCTGATGGCCACCTGCCTGCAGCACGAGATGGACCACCTTGAAGGGATCCTGTTCATCGATCACCTCAGCCGACTGAAGCGGCAAATGGTGCTCAAGAAGCTGGACAAGCTGCGCAAGGCGGCGTGATTTTCGGGGCGATAAGTCTCTACCCCTTCAAAACCGTCACGCTGAACTTGTTTCAGGGTCCATTTCTCAGCGCAGACCATAGCGCAGATCGGCAGCAAGGCCGCGCCGTTTGATCGGTGACTTGGCCTCCGTGCAATCGCCGCCATGGACCCTGAAACAAGTTCAGGGTGACGATTGTGGAAATGTGGATGGAGGACTAGCGTTCCCGCTCCGTTCCGAGTAAGTTGACTTCATGAGCGGCCAACTATTCTCCCTCGTTTTGATCGTCCTGAGCCTTGCCGCAGGAGCTTTGCTTGGCTGGCTGATGGGCTCGCGCCCGGCGGCTGATCTGCGTCAGCGCCTCGCACAAAGCGAGGGCGAGGCGCGCGATCTGGATGAGCGGTTCAAGGCGGCAATCCGCGATCTGGCTGGGGCGAGTGAGCGGGCTGAGCGCGTTGACATGCTCTCGGATGAGCTGGCCGCAGCGCGTCAGGCGCGCGAGGAACTGGGTTCCGAACTGGCCACTTTGCGCGCCAATGCCGCCAATTTTGAAGAGCAGAAGCGCCTGCTGCTGACCGCGCAGGACGGCCTCAAGAAAGAATTCGAGAACGCCGGGGCCAAGGTATTGGCGCAGGCGCAGGAAGTGTTGCTCAACCGCGCGCAGGAACGCTTCACTCAGTCCGAGGAAAAGAACGAGGCCCGGATCAAGGCGCTGCTTGAACCGGTGGGGCAGCGGCTGGCCAGCTATGAAGCACAGGTCGGCAAGCTGGAAAAGGAACGCGTTGATGCCTTCGGGCAACTGGCCGGACTGATCAATTCGGTGCGCGAAGGGCAGGAGGCGGTGAAGTCCGAAGCCGCGCGGCTGGGCAATTCGCTGACCAATGCGCCCAAGGCGCGTGGACGCTGGGGCGAGCGAGCGCTGCAGAACGTTCTCGAACAGTGCGGCCTGTCAGAGCACACCGATTTCAGCCTGGAGCATTCGCTGGACACCGAAGAGGGGCGGCTGCGCCCCGATGCGATCGTCCACGTGCCGGGGCAGAAGAAGCTGGTGATCGACGCCAAGGTCTCGCTCAACGCCTATCAGGCGGCGTTCGAATGCACCGATGATGCCGAACGCAAGCGCCACCTCGATCTGCATGCGCGATCAATGCGAAACCATGTCCAGACGTTGGGGGCGAAAAGCTATCAAAGCCAGTTCGCCGAAGCACCGGACTATGTGGTGATGTTTGTGCCGGGCGAACACTTCGTCGCCGCGGCGTTAGAGCATGATCCAGAACTTTGGGACTTTGCGTTCCACAACAAGGTGTTGCTGGCAACTCCGACCAATCTGGTGGCGATTGCCCGCACGGTCGCGATGGTCTGGAAACAGGACCAACTGGCGCGCGAGGCGGTGGAGATCGGCAAATCGGGGGCTGAGCTTTACGACCGGCTAGCGGTGGCCGCAGATCACCTCAAGGGGATGGGCGCCGGGCTTGACCGGGCGGTGCGCAAGTACAACGATTTCGTTGGCAGTTTTGAACGCAATGTCCTCACCTCGGGCAAGCGCCTGCGCGACAAGGGGATCGAGATCGGCAAGCGCGAGATCGAGGAAGTGCCGCTGGTCGAAGCCATGCCGCGCCACGGCGAAGGCGATCCGCTGATGCTGAATGAGGGCGACAAGGCCGAACCGCGTGAAGCGGCAGAATAAACGGTGTCGGCTCTAAAACAGCAAGCCTGACCCCAACCCGCCTGTGCTGAGCTTGTCGAAGCACTGTCTTGTTCTTTGTGCCCCGCGCACGATCGCTCGAAGAAAAAGCAATCCTTCGACAAGCTCAGGATGAACGGGCTTTTGAGGCTGCACTTCCGGGGAGTGCAGTTAAATTTTCCGAGCGACCCGCCTCCGCTGCTCAGTCGCCGGTGCGCTGCAATACAGCACGGTGACCGCCGCCTTGCAGGACCAGCTTGCCATTGGCGATCTTGAACGTCGGTGATGCGGCGAGCAGGCGGCCCACCGCGTGTTCCTGCTCCATCACCCCGTCGCAGTACATCCGGGTTGAAATCACCGGGCCCACAATCAACTTCTCACCTGCTATCGTCAGGTTGCTGCCCATGCCGTTGCAGCCAACGAACACGTCAATCTGATCGCTTTTGATTGCCAACGAGGTCTGCCCTGAAACCGGCGCTGCGCCGTCGATCTGGGTAAAGGTCCACTTGCTGCCTTCGATCTGCGCGGGAGAGGCACCGGCCGTGGCACAGGCGGCGAGCAGCGGGGCGATCAGGAGAATCAGATGCTTTGTCATGCAGGCCGCGATAGCTGCAGTTGTCTTATTGGAGCCTGAACAGCCTATTCAAGTGCCGCCAAAACTTCGTAGGCCAGCACCGCGCCGGCCACTGCGGCGTTCAGACTGTCCGCCCGGCCCTTCATTGGCATGGTCACGCGCAAATCGCAGGCCATCTCATACTCTTCGGGCAGCCCGCGCGATTCGTTGCCGACCAGGATGAAGCACGGGCTGGCATAGGGCGCACCGCGATAGGGCACCGCATCGCGCAGGCTCGCCGCGACCAGTTGGCCAGCTCCCCCGCGCAACCAGGGCAGGAAGTCCTCCCACCGTGCCTGAGCGATGCTCTGGGTGAAAACCGCGCCCATGCTGGCGCGCACTGCCTCGACACTGAACGGATCGGCGCAATCATCGATCAGGATCAGCCCGCCGGCGCCCACTGCATCGCCGGTGCGCAGCATCGTGCCCAGATTGCCCGGATCGCGCAGCGCCTGCGCCACCAGCCAGATCTTGGCTGCCGAACGGTCAATCGCGCTCAGCGCAGTATCGAATTCGGCATAGACCCCGGCGACGGCCTGCGGGTTATCCTTGCCGGTGATCTTGGCGAGCAGATCGGGCGCCATTTCCAGCACTTCGCCGCCCGCCGCCAGCACATCGCTTTCCAGCGTTGATAGCAGTGGGTGCAGATCGCGGTTGCTGGCCATCACCAGAATTTCGGGCAGCCGTCCGGATTCGCGTGCATCGGTCAGAAGCCGTAGCCCTTCGGCCAGGAACTGACCCGCTGCCTTGCGATGCTTCTTCTCGCGCAGCGATCGCAGGTGCTTGACCGTGGGGTTGGAAAATCCGGTGATCAGGCGGCGACTGTTCACACGTCTAACCCCGTTCGCATCGAGCGAAGTCGAGATGCTGTGCGCTGTGTCTCGACTTCGCTCGACACGAACGGTGAGGGACATTCACGTTGCAAGGTCAATCCTCGCCGAACCCGTCCTTGACCAGCCCGACAAGTTTCAGCAGCGCCACGTCTGCGCCTTCGCCTGAAACCTCGATCTCGATCGAATCGCCTTTGGCCGCGCCCAGCATCATCAGGCCCAGAATCGAGCCGCCAGCTGCGTCGTTGCCGTCTTTCATGACCTTGACCTGGACCCCGTCGCCCAGTTTCGCCACCGCGTTGACAAATTTGGCGCTGGCCCGCGCGTGGAGCCCGCGATTGTTGACGATCTCGACAGTTTCGCGGTGCTCGCTCAATTGTGCCCCCAATTCGTCGCTCAGGCGTCTTGCCCCAGGAATTCAGATGCGACCGTGATGTAATTGCGGCCGGCATCGCGCGCGGTTGAAACCGCTTTGCCCAGCTCCATGCACCCGCGCGCCTTGGCCAGCCGGATCAGCATCGGCAGGTTGATCCCCGCGATAACCTCGATCCGGCCCTTTTCCATCAGCGAAATCGCCAGGTTTGAAGGGGTGCCGCCGAACAGATCGGTCAGGATGATGACGCCTTGACCCGCATCGACCGCATCAACCGCCGCGCCGATCTCTGCCCGGCGCGCTTCCATATCGTCATTCGGGCCGATGCAGACGGTGGCCACAGCTTCCTGTTTGCCTACGACGTGCTGCATCGCACTGACGAACTCCTCCGCCAGTCGCCCATGGGTTACCAGGATCAACCCGATCATGCTGGAAACGCGCTCCGATTACCCGCCGCGACGACTCGTTGTGCCGCAAGGGACGGGGCCATGACGCCGTTGAGGGACATGGTCAATGCTTTCCTTCAACCATGTCGGCAGCCCGGGCGGTCAAGTTGCGGTGCAGGACACTGGGCGCATAGCCGGCCTCGCGCAGCGCCGCAGCCAGTTGCTCGGCCGAAAAGACCGACCGGTGCCGCCCGCCGGTGCAGCCGAACGCCACGTTGACATAGGCTTTGCCCTGCGCGCGGTAACGCGGCAGCAACAGCAGCACCAGATCGCGGATCCGGCCAAACGCCTCATTCCATGCCACATCCTGGCGGATATGGTCCGCCACCGCGGGATCCTGCCCGGTCTGTTCGCGCAAGACCGGGTCCCAGTGCGGGTTATCCAGAAAGCGCATGTCGAACACCAGATCGGCGATCGGCGGCATCCCGCGGGCAAAGCCGAACGAGGTGATGGTGATGGTGGTATCCTGCGTGCCCTGTTCGGCGGCAAAGCGTTCGCGCACCGTCTGCTGCAGATCGTTGCTGGTGAAGCTGCTGGTGGAAATCACCATATCGGCCCAGCGCCGCAGCGGCTCCATCTGTTCACGTTCGGCGGCGATCCCGCTTGCCACCGGCAAATCCTGCGCCAGCGGGTGACGCCGCCGGGTTTCGTTATAGCGCCGCTCCAGCTCGGTCCCGGCGCAATCGAGGAACAGGGTGGTGATCTCCAGGTCAGGCCGGGCAGTAAGCTGCTTTACCCGCTGGATCACTTTACCGGCATCGAACCCGCGCGTGCGCGAATCGAACCCGATTGCCAAAGGACTGCGCGGTTCGGCCGCAGGGCTATCGGCCTTGTCGATCAGCCGGTCGAGCAGCCGGATCGGAAAATTGTCGATCACTTCCCAGCCCAGATCTTCCAACACCTTCAGCGCAGTGGTCTTGCCCGCGCCGAGCAGACCGGTGACCAGCAAAAGGCGTTGGCGGGAAGGGCTGGATGGTTCGGTCATGGTCCGTCACGGTAGATGGGATCGGATGGACATAATGTGAAGTGCCCTGTGGGGTATGTCCCCCGATCAGACACCATAACGCTTCAGTGCCAGTTCGGCCTTGAGCGGATCAGGATCGGGCCACATCCGCACCAGAGGCAGGATCACGCGGTGCAAGTCGATCTGCTCGGCCGCATCGATGAAACGCGGCGCCTCTGGATCAAGCCGGAGCACCAGCGCCAGCCGAGTATTGCTGATTGTAGGAAAGGTCAGCAGGCCCAGATTGCGCACTTCAAGCAGGCCGGATGTGGCCGGGGCAGGGCTGGCGTAAAGCCGCCCGCTGCGTTCTTCCAGGCTGACCCCGTCATCGCCCACCAGCACCGCGCCGCGATCGATCAGCGCCAGCGCCAGGCGCGATTTTCCGCTGCCCGGCGGCCCTTCGATCATTAGCGCCCGGCCATTAATGGCAATGCAGGTGGCCTGATGCAGCAAGGTCATGACGCGTCCTCCTCGTCATAGTCTGCCACTGGCAGTTCCAGCACCATGCGGGCGCCGGTCTTGCCATCCTCGCGATCAAGCGCGGTGAGGGTGCCATCGTGAGCGGCGGCAATCGTTCGCGCGATCGCCAGACCGAGTCCCGAATGGCTGCCGAACTGTTCGCCTTCGGGGCGCAGCGAATGGAACCGGTCGAAAATCTTTTCGCGGGCATGCGGTGGGATGCCGGGCCCCTGATCACTGACCGCCAGGGCAACGTGATCTTCGTGACGGGCAATCTCGATTTCAACCCGGCCTTGCGGCGGCGAGAACGACAGCGCGTTGTCGAGCAGGTTTTCCAGCACCCGTTCCAGCCGCCCGGCATCGCCCTTTACCACCCAAGGGCCGGAATCTTGCGGCTCCACTTTCAGTTGCTTGCCCAGATTATCGCCGCGTTCGGCGCGGGCGCGGACCAGCGTTTCGGCCAGAGTCATCAGATCGACATCGACGAACTGGGTGCGGCTCAGTTCCGCATCGATGCGGCTGGCTTCGGCAATTTCGGTGACCAGGCGGTCAATCCGCCGCACATCGTGCGCGGCGATCGCGGTCAATTCGGTGCGCAGGCCATCGTCCTTGACCTTTTCCAGGCTTTCCAGCGCCGAGCGCAGGCTGGCCAGCGGGTTCTTGATCTCGTGCGCGACATCGGCGGCGAAGGTTTCCACCGCATCGATCCGGTGGCGCAAGGCCCCGGTCATATCGGACAGCGCCCGCGCCAGCAGGCCGATTTCATCGCCGCGATCGGGGAGCCGCGGCACTTCCACCGCGCGGTCACGCCCCAGCCGCACCCGCACTGCGGCCCGCACCAGCGCGCGCAGCGGCTGGACGATAGTTCGGGCCAGGAACAGTGAAAGCTGGATCGAGATCAGCAAGGTCATCGCCAGGACGATCACCAGCGTCTGGCGGGCATCGCGCACATGCTGGGTAATATCGACGGCATTGCGCGAGATCAGCAGCAGTTCACCGCCGGTGCCAACCGGGGTTGCCGCGGTAATCACCGGCGTCTCATCAGGTGCTGAGCGCTGCAACACGGTGGTATCGCCGCTGGCTTTGGTCAGCTGCAATTCGGGCCAGGCCGCCGCCGTGTCTTGCGCCGGATCGGCATAGGCCGGCACCGGCGGTGAGCCCAGGATCCAGTTCATCGACCGATCAAGCACCCGCGCGGTCTTAAGGAACCAGGGATCACCGCTGGGGTCCAGAAATTGATAGGACGGGCCGCTGATGGCAAAGCTATCGAGCGCCAGCCGCCCATCGGCGCTGTACAACCGCAGCCGCAAATGCTGGTCCGCGCCGATCCGGCCGATCAGCGCGCGCCGTTCGGCTGGCCCGCTGGCAGCAATTCCGGCAGCAGCGATCCGGGCTTCGCCGCGTGCGAGCTGAAACCGTTCCCCCAGGAGCTGCTTGCGGTACGAATCGATGTAGAACAGGCTGCCCGCCATCAGCCCCAGCGCGATGATGTTCACCGCCAAAATACGCACGGTCAAAGAGGTGCGCCGGGTCCATTGCCGGCGCAGCAGGACGCGCTGGGGTGAGGGCGCCGGTTCAGCCATCGGTGAACGAATAGCCAGCGCCGTAAAGCGTTTCGATCCCTGCAAATTCTGGATCGACTAACCGGAATTTGCGGCGCAGGCGCTTGATGTGGCTGTCAATCGTGCGGTCATCAACAAACACGTCGTCGCTGTAGGCGGCATCCATCAGCTGGTTGCGGGTCTTGATCACCCCGGGGCGGTTGGCCAGCGCTTCAAGGATCAGGAATTCGGTGACGGTCAGCGAAACCGGGCGGCCTTGCCACTGGACCAGATGGCGGTCGGGATCCATTTCAAGCCGCCCGCGCACCAGCTGCTCGCCCTGGTCGCCATCGCTCGGCAGTTCGGCCTCGGCTTCGCTGCGGACCAGATCGGCGCGGCGCAGGATCGCACGGATCCGGGCGACCAGCAGGCGCTGGCTGAACGGCTTGGTGATATAGTCATCCGCTCCCAGCGCCAGCCCCATCGCCTCGTCCGGTTCCTCGTCCTTGCTGGTCAGGAAGATCACCGGCAGCGCGCTTTTTTCGCGTAGCTTTCGCAGCAATTCAAACCCGTCCATCTGCGGCATCTTGATATCGCAGACCGCCAGATCGGGTGGATTGTCGAGCAGCGCGCGCAGCGCGGCAGCGCCATCTGAATAGACCCGGGTGATGAAGCCTTCGGCCTGCAGACCGATCGAAACCGTGGTCAGAATATTGCGATCATCGTCAACCAGCGCGATCACTTGCTGGCGCGGCGTTTCGAAAGGGAGTGGTTCGGGATCGGCCATTGGGCAGGTTTGCTGGGCAATTCGGCTATATTGCAGGGGCTTCAAGGGGTAGCGGTTAACGCAGTTTGGCGCAATTGCGCTGGGCTTTCCGGTTAAATCACTGATCAGTCATAAAATAATGGGAGACATAAGCCAATTTGACGGAATCACCCGGCGCGGCTATGCGCCCCGAACAGCCTTCCCGCATTCGTATGCGTAATGGCGCCATGACCACGGAGAAAACCTTGACCACGCTTTCCTTTTCGCTTGACCAGCAGGGCATCGCAACGTCTGCCACGATCCATGCCAACCTCGGCACTGCGCCGCTGGTAGAGCAGGCGCTGCAGCGCGGTGAAGGCCGGCTGACCAAGGATGGCGCGCTGCTGGTCGATACCGGCAAGTTCACCGGCCGCAGCGTCAAGGACAAGTACATCGTCCGCGATGCGATCAGCGAAGGCCCGGTCAACTGGGGCGCGATCAACCAGCCGATGACGGGTGAGCACTGGGCCCAGCTCAAGGCTGACTTCCTCGCCGCGGTGAAGGACCATGACCAGCTCTACGTTGCCGACCTGTTTGGCGGCAGCCAGCCTGAGTATCGCGTCAACGTGCGCGTGATCACCGAAATGGCCTGGCACAGCCTGTTCGTGCGCACGCTGCTTGTCCGCCCCTCGGCTGACGAGCTCGCTGGCTTTGTGCCCGAATACACGATCATCAACCTGCCCAGCTTCAAGGCTGATCCGGTGCGCCACGGGTGCCGCAGCGATACCGTGATCGCGGTCAACTTCACCGAGAAGTTGATCCTGATCGGCAACACCGAATATTCGGGCGAGATGAAGAAGGGCGTGTTCGGCCTGCTCAACTTCCTGCTTCCGGCTGAAGGCGTGATGCCGATGCACTGCAGCGCCAACATCGGCGCTGACGGCAAGAGCGCGATCTTCTTCGGCCTGTCAGGCACCGGCAAGACCACGCTTTCGGCCGATGCCAGCCGCACGCTGATTGGCGACGATGAGCACGGCTGGTCGGATACCGCGGTGTTCAACTTTGAAGGCGGCTGCTATGCCAAGATGATCAACCTTTCGGCCGAGGGCGAGCCGGAGATTTACGCCACCACCAAGATGTTCGGCACGGTCCTTGAAAACGTGGCGATGGATGAGGAAACGCGCGAGCTTGACTTCACCGACGCCAGCAAGACCGAGAACACCCGCGGCGCCTATCCGATCGAATTCATCCCCAACACCAGCGACAAGAACCTCGGCCCGCCGCCGTCGAACATCATCTTCCTGACCGCAGATGCCTTCGGGGTGCTGCCGCCAATCGCGCGGCTCACGCCGGATCAGGCGATGTATCACTTCCTCTCGGGCTATACCGCCAAGGTGGCCGGTACGGAAATCGGCGTGACCGAGCCTGAGGCAACCTTCAGCACCTGCTTCGGCGCTGCCTTCATGCCGCGCCATCCCAGCGTCTATGGCAATCTGCTCAAAAAGCGGATCGCTGAGGGCGGGGCGCAGTGCTGGCTGGTCAATACCGGCTGGTCAGGCGGCAAGGCCACCGATCCGGGGATCAAGCGGATGCCGATCAAGGCCACCCGCGCGCTGCTCAACGCCGCGCTCGACAGCAGCCTGAACAATGCCGAATTCGTGCGCGATCCCAACTTCGGGTTCGAAGTGCCGGTGGCAGTGCCGGGCGTCGATACCGCGCTGCTGAACCCGCGCGGGGCCTGGGCCGATGGTGAGCGGTACGACCAGACCGCGAAGGAACTGGTCGACCGGTTCGTCCAGAATTTCGCCCAATTCGCCGATCACGTCGATCAAGGCGTGCGTGATTCGGCCCCCAAGGCCGCCTGACCCGGAAAGCTCCGGGTCGTGATCTGACCCGGAGTTTCCGATCATGACCGACCATTCGATCCGTTTGTTTGAAAGTGAAGCCGCTGTTCGCCGGATCGGCGAAGGGCTGCTCGCGCGCACCTTGCCCAGGGCTGATTGGACTCATGAGGCCCATCTCGCCGCCTGCGCCTGGCTGGTTACCGAGCGGCCGGAGATCCATCCCGAAGCCGAGATGCCGCAGATTATCCGCACCTACAACGTGGCGGTGGGCGGCGAAAATACCGATAGCGCGGGCTATCATGAAACGCTGACCCAGCTTTACATCATCGGCGTGCGACGGTTTCTGGCTGGATGCGGCGATGGCGACTTGCTAGGAAAAATCAACGCGTTGCTGACCAGTGAGATGGCGCCGCGCGATTGGCCGCTGCGGTTTTATTCACGCGAGCGGCTGTTTTCGCTCGAGGCGAGGCGCGGCTGGGTGGAGCCTGATTTGCGGCGGATTTAACTTGGCCGCCGCGCTGCACAGGTTCATCATCGCCGCTTGTTTCAACATAGGAGTCGCTCATGGGTATTTTCGACAGCATTCTTGGTCAGGTTGGTGGTCACGCCGATGTGGGCAACATGGCCGCCAAGCTGGGCATCCCCGCTGAAATGGCTGAAAAGGCGATTGCCGCGCTGGGCCAGTCGCACGGCGAAGCGGGCGATACGATTCAGGGCGCTGCGGCCAAGACCGGGCTTGATGCCGGGATGCTGGGCAAGATCGTGGAGCAGATCGGCGGCGAAGGCTCGCTGGGTCAGTATGCCCAGGCGGTGCAGGACAATCCGATCGCAAAGAGCGCATTCGGCTTCCTCGACAAGGATGGCGACGGCAATCCGCTGAACGATCTGGCTGGGCTGGCCAGCGGACTGTTCGGCAAGAAGTAAGCGCTGCGGCGCAAACGAAAAGGCCGGGTTGCCCTGCGGCGACCCGGCCTTTCTGTTGCGCTATTCGCGTTCAGTCGAGCAGTTCGGCCGGCAGCGTGCCGCCATTGTCGACCAGCGCCTGCATCACTTGCTTCTGCAATGCGATGTTGTCTTCGGCGCTGCCGGAATATTCGGCATTACCGAGTTCGTGGGCCAGCGACTTGCGGTTTTCATACGAGGCATCGATCCCGACCAGCTTCATCAGATCGACCACCGACGATTGCCAGTTGAGGCCATCGGCACCGGGCATGCCCGAAAGCACCGCGGCAACATCGACCGGAGCTGCCGGGGCGGCGGGAGCGGCTTCGGTCATCGGGATGGCCGAGGCTTCGGGCGCAGGCGCGGCTTCAGCCGGCTTGCCAAAAATGGCATTCTTGATTGAACTGAAAATAGACATGACAAGCGACTCCTTGAAATTGCGGCGACTCAACAGCGAGGCCGCATCCACTGCTAACCTTGGCCTAGCACGTCTGTGTGACAGTTGAAGCGCTTTGTGCCGGACCTAGCCTGCTTTCTTTTCAGAGATATAGCGCGAAACATTGGTTCCCAGAACATCAAGCGGGACGTTGCCGCCGGTAACCACCGCATCATCGAAATCGCGCAGATCGAATCTGGCCCCCAGCGCGGCCTTGGCCAGGGCCCGCTGCCGCAGGATTTCGCTGTGGCCGATCTTGTAACCGCAGGCTTGCCCCGGCCACGAACAATAGCGATCTACCTCTGGCGTCACTTCGGACAGGCCCGATCCGTTGGTTTCGGCGAACCACTGGATCGCCTGTGCGCGGCTCCAGCCCTTGGCGTGCAGCCCGGTATCGACCACCAGCCGGCAAGCACGGAACGCGATTGACTGGAGATAGCCCAGCCGCCCCACCGGATCACCGTCGTAAGCCCCCAGTTCGTCGCCAAGCGTTTCGGCATAAAGCGCCCAGCCTTCGCTATAGGCGTTGAAGGCCAGCAGCGTGCGGATCAACGGCAGCTGGTTGGCATATTCGCCCTGCCAGACATGCCCCGGAATGCCTTCGTGGAACGCCAGCGTGGGCAGCGAATAGCGGCTGTGGCGGCCGACATCGCCCAGATTGAGCCAGATCTTGCCGGGGATCTTGCCGTCCTTTGATCCGGCCCCGCCATAGGCGCCGGGTGCACCGGCTTCCTCGGCCAGGGGCAGGCGCTTGATCTCAAGGTTGCCGGGAACCAGCGTGCGGAAAGCCTGCGGCAAACGCGTGCGGATGAATGCGATCTTGTCCTGCATCAGCTGGATGATGTCGGCTCGGCCCTTATCATCATCGCTGAAGCCAAAGCGTGGGTCCTTGCCCAGCGCGGTCATCCGCTGGCCGACTGTACCCTGGGTGAAGCCCAGCGATCGCAAGATCGGGTCCATCTGGCCTTGCAGGTCCTTCAGCGAATCGAGCCCGATCGCGCGGATTTCCTCGGCAGTGCGCGTGGTGGTGGTGCTGGCGCGCAGACCCCAGGCATACCATTCCTCTCCGTGTGGGCGTTTCAGCAGTCCGGCGTCCATCGTCGCACTGGCGCGCTGGGTCTTGAGTTCCGCAAGTTGGCGGGCGAGGGCGGCGGCCACCGGGCCGGTTGCGGCGGCGCGCGCCCTTGCGTCCCAATTGCCCGGAATTGCCTTGGTCCGGCGTACCAAGGATTCAACCAAGCCACCGCCGCCTTGGGCATCCTTCAGCGTCAGTTCCAGCTGCCTGATCGCCTTGTCGAGCAGGAACGCTGGAGGCACTAGGCCCTTGCCGCGCGCGTCCGTGATCCTTTCCAGCTCACCATCAAGCTGGGCGGGAAACTGGTTCAGGCGGGCCAGATAAGCCTCTGCATCGGCCATATTTTCGACTTGGTGATCGCTATCAAGGAAGCGCGGGGTATCGAGATATGCGCCGACGTTCTGGATCACCACATAAGGCGTGTTGCGCCACCCACCGACCGCGACATCGCCGTAAGGCAGCTTGAAGCCATCCAGAGCTGTGGAGAAGGCGCTTTTGACCACATCAAGGCTGGTGCGGTTGGCGGGATCGAGGGCGCTGCCATCAAACTGTGTGGCATTGTCCAAACCGATCTGCAGCAACGCGGCGATCTGTGCCTGACCCCTCGGCGATCGATCGCCCAAGCGTGACCGCAAACCTGCATTGGCGCCTGTATCGATACCAAGTGAAGTTGCGCTTTCTGGCGACAGTTCAATCAACTTCCCAGCCAGCAATTCCAGAATTGCGGCTGCCGCTGCGTCTTGGACGAAGCCAGTCTTGCCGGCAGCGCCGGGGACCGTCTGGCAACCAGCTATCGCGAGCGAAGAAGCCGCGCCGCCCAGCAGGGTCAGCGTCTGGCGGCGGGAGAGGTTTTGGGTTTCTAACATGGCGTAGTGATGCGATTGCTCTGCGCCGGTGTCAAACCTGCAAACAAATCCACTGGCTCGCTCCGCGCCGCCCCGCTAAGTCTTTGCGCTTGCGCGGCCAACTCCGGCCGCCGGGAGGGTTTCCATCATGGCCGCAGCCGATTTCATCAACATCCTGCAACAGACCGGCGGGATTGCCGCCATTGCCAATCAGCTCGGCATTCCCCCGGCGATGGCCGAAGCCGGCGCGGGCGCGCTGCTGCCGGCGATTGTTGGCGGGATGAGCAAGCAGGCGCAGGCCCAGGGCGGCGGCGATGCCGGGCTCGGCGGGCTGGCGAGCATTCTCGGTTCGCTTGGCGGGGCAGGCCTCGCTGACAATGTCTTGAGCGATGAGCCGACCAATGTCGATGCGGGTAACAGCGTGCTGGGCACAATCTTCGGCTCGAAAGAGGTCAGCCGCACGGTTGCCGATCATGCTGCGGGCCAGACCGGGATCGATCCGGCCATCCTCAAGAAAATGCTGCCGATCCTGGCCATGCTGGCGGCGGGATACTTTTCGCATCAGGCCGGCGGCGGACAGCAGCAGGGCGGCGGGATCCTGAGCTCGATTCTGGGATCGGTGCTCGGCGGCGGCAGCCAGCAAGGCGGCGCGGGCGGTATGCTTGGCTCGGTGCTGGGTTCCGTGCTTGGCGGCGGTCAGGCGCAGGCGGCGCCGGCTGGCGGCGGTTTGGGCGGGCTCGGCTCGCTGATCGACTTGAACCACGATGGCAACGCGCTTGACGATATTCTGGGCATGGCCGGCAAGCTCGCGCGCTAAGCATGGCTGCGGGCACCGTCCTGTCGATTCTGGTCCTGGCCTGCCTGGCCCTGCTGCTTGGCGCCTATTCGCTATGGCGGCGGGGCGGGCAGCGCCGCCAGATCGTGCTGATGCTGGTGTTGGCGGCGGTCGTGGCCGCCAACATCGCGATCTGGGTTATTCCAGGTCGCAGCGGCAAGGCGCTGGTCGAAGAAGGGCCGCGTTAGCCCTTTAAGGTCACCGGATCGGGCAATCCGGGGCGAGGCGGAAGTCGAGGTAATTGTCGACCGAGCGCATCAGATCGCCCATTTCGTTTTCAAAGAAATGGTTCGCCCGGGGGATTTCCTCGTGGTGGATCGTGATGTGCTTTTGCGTGCGCAGCTTTTCTACCAGCTTCTGCACCGAATTCGGCGTCACCACTGTATCGGCGGTGCCCTGGATCAGGATGCCTGAGGCGGGGCAGGGGGCGAGGAAGCTGAAATCGTACATGTTGGCCGGCGGGGCGACAGAGATGAAGCCGCGGATTTCCGGGCGGCGCATCAAAAGCTGCATGCCGATCAGTGCACCAAAGCTGAAGCCTGCAACCCAGGTGGTGCTGGCTTCGGGGTGGATCGACTGGACCCAATCGAGCGCTGCGGCGGCATCGCTCAGTTCGCCGATCCCGTTATCAAAGCTGCCCTGGCTGCGGCCAACCCCACGAAAGTTGAAGCGCAGCGTGGCAAACCCGCGATTGGCGAAGGTCTTGTAGAGGTGCTGCGTGATCCGCTCGTTCATCGTGCCGCCGGCCTGGGGGTGCGGATGAAGGATCATCGCCACCGGTGCGCGCGGGCGGGTGGCGGGCTGGAAACGGCCTTCGAGGCGGCCTTCGGGTCCTGGAAAGATCACTGCGGGCATGGCTTTATGGCACCTGACTGATGCACCTTTCGCGCGGCGTCCGAGCTTTTTCGGGATGCCGGGCCGCAAAGGGCTAGGAACGGGAAGCAGGCGCTATATAGAAACGAGTGACTGAAAAGCAACGATTGCGAACATGACCGCCCAATTCCTCTATCTTGACCATCAGGCGACCACCCCGCTTGCCCCCGAAGCGAAGGCGGCGATGTTGCCGTGGCTGGGCGGTCCAGACACGTCAGACGGCTTGGTGGGCTTCGCCAATCCGCACTCGATGCACAAGGCCGGACGGGCCGCCGCCGCCGCGGTTGAAGTAGCGCGCGAGCAGGTTGCGGGGCTGCTGCCAAAGGGTGGCCGGGTGATTTTCACCAGCGGCGCGACCGAGGCGCTCAACCAGGCGATCCGGTCCGTTACGCGCGGGGCGATTGCCTATTCTGCGATCGAGCATTCTGCAGTGGTCAACCCAGCGCTGGCCACTGGCGCGCCGGTGCAGGAGTTGCCGGTCAACACCGCTGGGCTGGTCGATCCCGAGGTTGAAATCGCCGCGGGCACAGGCCTTGTCGCAGTGATGCAGGTCAACAACGAGATCGGGACTATCCAGCCGGTCGCGCGGCTAGCCGAGCGCGCGCATGAACTGGGCGCGCTGTTCTTGTGCGATGCGGTGCAGGGCGCGGGCAAGATCGCGCCGCCTGAACATGCCGACCTGATCGCGATCACCGCGCACAAGCTCTACGGCCCCAAAGGCATCGGCGCGCTGTGGGTGCGCGATGGGGTGAAGATCGCCGCGCTGATTGAAGGCGGCGGGCAGGAAGGCGGGCTGCGTTCAGGCACGCTATCGCCCGCGCTATGCGCCGGCTTTGGCGCGGCGGCGGCTTTGGCCAAGGAGCGGGTGGACGCCGATTTTCAGCACCTGTCAGGCCTGGCCGAACTCGCACGGTCAATCCTGGCGCGCTGGACAGTCAACGGCAGCGAGACCGCGCGCTGGCCGGGCAATCTCAATCTGCGGCTGGATGGCCTCAACTTTCCCCGGTTGCTGAGCGATTGCCGCAACATTGCCTTTTCCGCCGGATCGGCTTGCGGCAGCGGCACCGGTGCGCCCAGCCGGGTGCTCAGTGCAATTGGGCTTGATGCGAAGACTGCGCGCAATTCGATCCGTCTCGGTTTCGGACGCTACACGTCCCGCGATGAGGTGGAAGAAGCCTGCCGCGCAATCGAGGCCGCCGCACAGGCGCAGGGGGTGTGATGGTCAAGGTCACTTTCATCACGGCCAATGGCGCAAGGGTTGAAGCAAAGGCTGCGGTCGGCGATGTGCTGCTCGGCGTGGGGCAGGGCGCGGGCATGCCACTCGAAGGCACCTGCGAAGGCCAGATGGCCTGCTCGACCTGTCACGTGGTGGTAGCGCGCGAATGGTTCGATCGGCTGGTTCCGGCCAGCGAGGACGAGGAAGACATGCTCGATCTGGCCGCCGGGGTAACCCGCACCAGCCGGCTGTCCTGTCAGATCGAATTGACTGCGGATCTGGACGGCCTGACCGTCCACATTCCCGGGCAAAGCCACGACATGCAGCGGCGCTGATCTTCGCGCCGCCGCATGCCGGACTGGTTCAGGCGGCTTCTTTCAGCATTGCGATCAAAGCTTCATTGAACGCCGGAATGTCGCCGGGCTTGCGGCTGGTGATCAGATTGCCATCCACCACAACCTGTTCGTCAAGCACCACGGCCCCGGCGTTTTCCAGATCGGTGTGCAGCGAAGGCCAGCTGGTAACATTGCGGCCATCGATAATATCGGCTTCGGCCAGCAGCCACGGCGCATGGCAGATTGCGGCAATCGGCTTTTCAGCTTCATCGAACGCGGCGATCAGATCGATCACCCGCTCGTCCATGCGCAGGATATCCGGGTTCATTTGCCCGCCTGGCAGCATCAGTGCATCGAAATCGCTTTCGCTGACATCGCCAACAAAGGCATCAACGGCCACGCTTTCACCCCAATTCTTGTCCTTCCAACCGCGAATTTCGCCGCTTTCGGGGCTGGCGACCACGGTTTCAAAACCGGCTGCTTCCAGCGCCGCCTTGGGTTCCATCAGTTCGGATTGTTCAAAGCCATTGGTGGCCAGGATCAGGACGCGCTGGGTCATCGGGATTCTCCGGAAATTTGCGGGGTGGGAGAGTTGAAAACCAACGGCGGAAAAAATCGTTCCACGGGGTTTGTTGCGGCCCGCCGCGTTGCTAGGGCGCTTGGACAATGACCACCGACACAACTGAACCAGATCCCTTCGATGCGATCGTCGATGCACCGTTCGATAGCGCGCTGTCTGAACGCTATCTGGTCTATGCCCTGTCGACGATCACCGCGCGCTCGCTGCCCGATCTGCGCGATGGGCTGAAGCCGGTGCACCGCCGCCTGCTGTGGGCGATGCGACAGTTGAAGCTCAATCCCAGCGATGCCTTCAAGAAATCGGCCCGCGTGGTCGGCGATGTGATCGGCAAGTACCATCCGCACGGCGACCAGTCGGTTTATGACGCGATGGTCCGGCTCGCGCAGGATTTTTCGCTGCGCTATCCGCTGGTCGAGGGGCAAGGCAATTTCGGCAATATCGACGGCGATAACGCCGCCGCCTATCGCTATACCGAAGCCCGGCTGACCAAGACCGCGGTGCAGCTGATGGCGGGCCTTGACGAAGGCACGGTCAATTTCATCCCGACCTATAACGGCGAGGAGGAAGAGCCCGAGATCTTCCCCGGCATCTTCCCCAACCTGCTGGCGAACGGCTCAAGCGGGATCGCGGTGGGGATGGCCACCAACATTCCCAGCCACAACGTGGCCGAGATCATCGATGCCACGCTGCTGTTGATCGACAATCCCACCGCCGAACACGAAGAGCTGATGCAGCACTTCAAAGGCCCCGATTTCGCCACCGGCGGGGTCGTGGTGGAAAGCGGCGCGACAATCTCCAGGGCTTACGAGACCGGCAAGGGCGCGCTGCGGCTGCGCGGGCGGTTTTCCACTGGGCGTGAGGCCGATGGTTCGTGGGAAACTACGGGCATCGAAAAACTCAGCGGTGGGCAATGGCAACTGGTAATCTCCGAGATCCCCTATCAGCTGGCCAAGGGCAAGCTGATCGAACAGGTCGCGCAACTGATCGCCGACAAGAAGCTGCCGATCCTGGAAGACATCCGCGACGAGAGCGACGAGCAGATCCGCATCGTGTTCGTGCCCAAAAGCCGCAACGTCGATCCCGAACTGCTCAAGGAAAGCCTGTTCAAGCTGACCGATCTGGAAACCCGCTTCAACCTCAACCTCAATGTGCTGGATGATACCCGCACGCCGGGGGTGCTGTCGCTGCGGTTGTTGCTGCTCGAATGGACCAAGAGCCAGATCAACATCCTGCTGCGCCGCACCCAGCACCGGCTGGACAAGATCGCTGGGCGGCTTGAGCTGCTGGGCGGCTATATCATTGCCTACCTCAACCTTGACCGGATCATCGAGATTATCCGCACCGAGGACGAGCCCAAGCCGCTGATGATGGCCGAGTTCGACCTGACCGACCGCCAGGCCGAAGCGATACTCAACATGCGGCTGCGCAGTTTGCGCAGACTTGAGGAAATGGAGCTGCGGCGCGAGCGAGACGAACTGCTGGCTGAGCAGGATGAGCTTAACAAGCTGCTCGAAAGTCCAGCCCGGCAGCGCACCCGATTGAAGCGCGATCTGGCCAATTTGCGCAAGGACTACGCCGAAGACACCGCGCTCGGCCGCCGCCGCACCACCATTGCCGAGGCCGCACCGACGGTGGAATTCAGCATGGACGCGATGATCGAGAAAGCGCCGGTCACGGTGATCCTTTCGGCGAAGGGCTGGGTCCGCGGGGCATCGGGCCACGAACCGCTCGACAAGGACTTCAAGTACAAGGACGGTGATGGCTTCGGCTTTGCGCTCCACGCACAGACCACCGACAAGCTGCTGATTGCCTGCGACAATGGCCGCTTCTACACGCTGGGCGCCGATAAATTGCCCGGCGCGCGCGGCTTTGGCGAACCGCTGCGGACCATGCTGGATATTGATTCCGCTGCCGAGATTGTCGCCTTGCTGGTTTACAAGCCCAAGGGCCAGCTGCTGCTGGCCAGCAATACGGGGCGCGGCTTTGCTGCCGTGGCTGATGAATTGCTGGCCGAAACCCGCAAGGGCCGCGGCGTGATGACCACCAAGCCGGGGGTTAAGCTGGTGGTGGTCCGCGAAATTCCGGCTGAGCACGATCACATCGCGGTGGTGGGCGATAATCACAAGCTGGTGGTGTTCAACCTTGAGGAATTGCCGGTGCTGGCCAAGGGGCAGGGCGTAACCTTGCAGCGCTACCGCGACGGCGGACTGTCGGACGCCACCACGCTCAAACTGGACGAGGGCCTGAGCTGGAAAATGGGCGGTGAAAGCGGGCGCATGCGGAGTGAACCCGATGTCCTGATCTTCAAGGTCGCGCGCGGTGCCGCCGGTCGGATCGCCCCGCGCGGGTTCCCGCAATCGAACAAGTTTTAGGCGCTCAAGGTTAGGTCTGAAGCCTCACTATTTCCCGCTCAGACTGAGCCTGTCGAATTCCCATCGTGTTATGCAGGTGCCACCTGCAAACGAGGGGCCTTCGACAGGCTCAGGCTGAGCGGGTCACTAAGTCGGAAGTTGAGATCCGGCGTTTGGCCGTTATCCCTCAGGTTGCGGGTCGGCCGGGACCAGGATCAGGGTCTTGCCTTCAACCCGCCAGCTGGCGAGGCGCGACAGCAGGTTCATCCCGATCACGTTCGTCTCGCCGATGTTGGGGGCGATCACCGCGTCCAGATCGCGGGCCCGGACATTGCCGAAGCGCAGCTCTGCGATCGAGGCCATTTTTGCCGGCGCTGCCCCGTTTGCGGTTTGCAGCATGATCGTGCGGCCCATGCCTTGCGGCTCAACCCCGGCGGTCTGAGCGGTGGCCACCGTAAGCGCGGTGATCGTCGCGCCGGTATCGACCAAAAACCGCCGCTCGACCCCGTTGACCTTGGCTTTCAGCCAGAAGTGCCCATCCGGGCCCATCGGCACGCGGGTTTCGCCGCCTTCAACGCGCTGTTCCTTCATGCCCGCCAGCGCCAGATTGAAATCGCTGTTGCTGGAGAGCCGCGCGGCCTGCGCCACGGTCAGCAGCAGCGCGGTCAGCAGTCCCAGATTGCCAATCCCGCGCAGCACCTTGCCCAGCCACGGCACCGCCGCAGCCACCATCGCCCCGAGCACGGAAACCAGAATGGCAACCATGGCCAGCAGCAACAACGGCTGACCAACCAGAAAAGTGAAGAGTTCGCTCAATTGCATATCGAGCCGTTTAGCAGAGCGTGGCTTGCTGCGATATGACCGGGTTCAGACGGCAAGTTCCGCGTCCAGCAGGGCAAAGGCGCGCGCGGCATCGGGGAACCCTTCATCCACCCACCGCGCTTCAACCGCCTTGAGTAGCCGCGAAACATCGGGTCCGGCCAGAATGCCGCGGGCGACGATATCACCGCCTTTGAGCGGGAAGGTGGGAATTTCCCACCCGATCAGCGGTGCGACTGACTGGCCTGCCAGCAGCAGCCGATCAAGTGCGGCAGCGCGGCCCAAGTGAAAGGCGAGAGCGCGGGCATTTCCTCCCCCTTGGGGAAGGGGGCCACCGAAGGTGGTGGAGGGGCACCATCCAGGTCGCATGAGCTCTCCGTGTCTGGACCACCTGCCTGTGCCTCTCCACCATCCTGCGGATGATCCCCCTCCCCGTGCCGGGGAGGAATACGCCCCGCCGCCAGCGCCAACCGCTTTTTCTGCGCGCCGGAAAGCCGGAACCGGCTGGCCACCTGTTCGGCTAAGGAGACATCGGGGGCCAGCAGCGCCGCCAGACGCCGCAAGGCATCAGGTTCCACGCCTTGCGCGGCCTCCTGCGCCACCAGTGCTGCCAAAGCCGCAACATCGGCTTCGGGCAGCACCACTTGCAGCACGCTCAGCTCTGCCATGCGTGCCACGGTGGGGGCCGGATCGGGCAGACTGAGCAGGTTCATGAGCTCCATGCCAACCCGCTCACGCGACAGGCCCTTGAGCGTCGCGGCAAGTGCGGAGCAGGCCTGTTCTGCTTCGCTATCAGCCGGTTGCGAACCGAACCGCGCCTGAAACCGGAAGTAGCGGAGGATCCGCAGATGATCCTCGCGGATGCGTTGCTCGGCATCGCCGATGAAGCGCACCCTGCGCGCCTTGAGATCGTCGAGCCCGCCAAACCAGTCGAAAACCTCACCAGTCAGCGGATCGGCATAAAGCGCATTGATGGTAAAATCGCGGCGCGCGGCATCGTCCTGCCACTCCTGCGCGAAAACCACCGTGGCGCGGCGTCCGTCGGTGGAAACATCATGGCGCAGCGTGGTGATTTCGGTCGCCCCGCCGGGCAGAATTGCGGTGACCGTGCCGTGATCGATCCCGGTGGGGATGACTTTGATCCCCTGCGCTTTCAGCCGCCGCATCACTTCACGCGGTTCAAGCGGGGTGGCCAGGTCGATATCCTTCACCGCCTGCCCCAAAAGCGTATCGCGCACCGCACCGCCGACATAGCGGGCGTTCTTGGCACCCAATGCGGCGATCAGACGGCGCAGATCCTCGCGCTGCAGCCAGGGGGTATCGGCGGGAAGTGCGTTCACCACGCGATCCTCTTCGCAAGATTGGCGATGATTCCTGCGGTTACGCCCCAGATCCGGTGTTCCTGCCACATGATCTCGATGTAACGCCTTTCTCGGCCTTGCCAAAATCCTGAATGCTGCGTGTGGTTGGCAGAATCGAACACGAAATCGACCGGCGCTTCGAACCACTGCGCCACTTCGGTCGGACTGGGGTTCAGTTCAAGATCGGGCGGGACCACCGCAATCACCGGGGTGATCGCATAGCCGCTGCCGGTGCGGTAGGTGTCGCTGGCGCCGATCAGGTGGACATCGCGGGGTTGAATGCCCAGCTCTTCATAAGCCTCGCGCAGCGCGGCTTCCTCTGCGGTTTCGCCCGGATCGATCTTGCCGCCGGGGAAAGCCACTTGCCCTGGATGAGAGCGCATGTTTGACGGGCGGTGGATCAGCAGAAAGCCGGGGCGATCGGCGCGTTCGGTGATCGCGGCCAGCACTGCGGCGGGGCGCAGGTCCTGGCCCGCAAAATCGGTTTCATCGCGGTGTTCGATTTCGGCAGCATGGCCTTCGGCATGGAGCCGGGCGAGCCGGTCCTTCAGGTTCATAGCGGCACCAGCGAAAAGGAAGTGCCTTGGCTGGTCACGGTCAGCTCATCACCCGCCAGATCGACCAGTTGCAGCCAGGTGCTGCGGTTGATCCTGGCTTCGGTGCCGTGGCGCACGCTGAGGTAGACTGCGGGCAGATCGGGGTTCCCGCGTGCGATCAGCGGATGCTCCGGCCCGGCCAGAAGCACCTCATCGGTATTGAGCCGGAACGCCAGCGCGCCGCCGGTCTGCACCACGTCGGTGGCGATGAAGGCGGCGTCCTCGACCACGATCGATTGCTTCTCGTGCGGGGTAACGAGCCAATGCTGGCCTTGCGCATCGCGGCGCAGCAGGCTGGCAAAGGCGCGGATCATGGCCGGACGGCGGACTTCTCCGCCATCGTGAAACCAGCGCCCGTCCGCCTTGATCACCATCAGGCTATCGCTGATCTGCGCCGGGTTCCACTGCTCGACCGGCGGCAACTTGCGCGCGGCGGACAGTGCAGCAATTTCGGCAAGGCTGAGCGTGGCAAGATCGGGCGGCACTTCATAGGGCATCGTCACGCGATGCCAGATCAGTCTAGTTCCGCCAAGGCCCCAACATGCCTTCCTTCGGCAAAACCGCCGGACTGGCGCCCCGGGCCAGCAAGCGGGCAGGGTCCCACGGGCCGGGCAAGGTCCAGCCGCCGGTATAGTCGGACGAGAAGCCCCAGAACCTGCCGTAGTATTCGCCATCGCCGATCATCACTTGCGGCAGCTGCGCCTTAGGCGAAAGCGCGGCGATCGCGGCGGTCATCAGCGCCTTGCCATAGCCCATGCCCTGAGCCTCGGGCAGCACGGCGACCGGGCCGAACAGGATCAGCGGGTGCCTACGTCCGGCGGGATCAGTCAGGGCCACGGGCCAACACTGGATCGTGCCAACCAGATGCTGCTCTGCGTCCAGCGCCGCGAATGACAGTGCGGGCAGCCAATCGGTCCCTTCGCGCAGCTTGTATGCAGTGCGCTGGCGGCGCTCAGGCTCAAACGCGCGGTCAAGCAGGTCCTCGACCAGAGCGGGGTCGATCGCGTCGAGCGGGATGATGGCAGCGTCAGACATTGGCCGCGCGCGTTAGGGGCGCTTGGCGCGATTGTCGATGCTATTTGCGCGATAGCCGCAGCAAACGCCCGCCTTTGCCGTCTTCGAGGACATAGAGCGAGCCATCGGGGGCCTCACGAATTTCGCGGATGCGCCGCCCCAGCGGATAGCGCGCTTCTTCAACCGCTTTCTCGCCATCTATCCGCACCCGCACCAGACCTTCGGTGCCCAGTGCAGCGATCAGCGCCTGGCCTTTCCACTCGGGCCACATCTTGCCCGAATAGAAAATGAAATCGCCCGGCGCGATCACCGGGTTCCAGCTGATCGCGGGCTGGGCGAGATCGGGGCGGGTGGCATTGCGCGGGATTTTGCTGCCATCGTAATTGTCGCCGTCCGAAACCAGCGGCCAGCCGTAGTTTTGCCCCGGCTTGATCAGATTGAGCTCGTCGCCGCCGGCCGGGCCATGTTCGAGCGCCCACAGCCGCCCCTCAGCATCGAACTGCAAGCCCAGAATGTTGCGGTGGCCGTAGGACCAGATCTCCGCGCTGACACCGCCTTTGTTAGCAAAGGGATTGCCCGCTGCCGGAGTGCCATCGAGATTGAGCCGCAGCACTTTGCCAAGGTTGTTGGAGAGGTCCTGCGCGGGGGTAAACTTTTGCCGCTCGCCCGAGGCGACGAACAGGTATTTGCCATCGGGCGAGAAGGCTAAGCGGTGGGAGAAATGGCCGCGCCCGGTGACTTTGGGGGTCTGCCGCCAGATCACTTCGATCGGGCCTAACCAGAGTAGACACGGATTACCAAGCACTCCGCGCCCGACCACGGCACCGCGCGTGCCGTTTGGTCCGGACTCGACCCAGGAGAAGTAGACCAACGGACTGCTGGCCATACCCGGCCTGAAGGCCACATCGCCCAAGCCGCCCTGGCCGCCGTAATCAACCTGCGGGCCGCCTTCGATTTCACGCACACCGGACCGGGACCAGCATTTGAGCTTGCCCGACTTCTCGGTTACCAAGGCGACCGACCAAAACTGATTGACCGACATTGCCCACGGCTCATCGAACGTCGCCAACACCTCCACCTTGAAGGCATCGGCCACTTCGGCGGCGGCGGGGTGCTTGCTATCCCCAGTCGTTGATGCCCCGCAGCTTGCGGCGATCAGGGCGAGGGAGGATAGGGCGGTCAGGAGCTTGTTTCGCATGGCACACAATCTGGGCGATTATCTGGCTGGTGCCAAGTGCCCCGAAAGTCAGCTGATTATCGGGGTCGACGAAGCGGGGCGGGGGCCGCTGGCTGGGCCAGTAGTGGCGGCGGCCTGTGTTCTTGGCCCGGATGCGCCCGCCGGGCTTGACGACTCCAAGAAACTTTCGGCCAAACGCCGCGCGGTGCTCGAACCCCAGATCCAGCAGTCATGCTATTGGGCGCTTGGCGTGGTCGATGCCGCCGAGATCGACCGGATCAACATCTTCGCCGCGACGATGCTGGCAATGACCCGCGCCGTGGCGGGTCTGGTGGCGCAGCTTGATGGCGATCCCGCTGAAGTGCTGATCGATGGCAACAAGACGCCGCATGGCCGGGTGCCCGAATGGCGCTGGAATGCCCGCGCGATTGTGGGCGGCGATGCCTTGGTGCCCTGCATTTCAGCTGCCTCGATTCTCGCCAAGGAGCACCGCGACCGGCTGATGCGCGCGGCTGCGCTGGCCCATCCGAATTACGGCTGGGAGCGCAATATGGGCTATGGCACCGCCGAGCACATGGCGGCGCTGCGTGTGCACGGCGCCACCCCGCTGCACCGCCGCAGTTTCGCCCCGGTGGCGGCTGTCCTGGTCTAAATTCTCCCTGTGCCGGGGAGGATTTTTTGCGCCCGAGTCCGCCGGGCCACACCACCAGATGTTGAGTCCCCGGCGAATCCCGGGACTCTACATGGTGTGCCGGACTCGTTTCGTTCCGCTTTTCTTGACCGATTCTTAACCACGAATCCCTAGGATTCCAGCGAGTTTCCGCTTGACGCGGGACTCGTCAGGACTCACCCTGTGGATAACTTCGAGGGGTTTGACGGAACGATCATGGGCCAGATGCTGGTAGGCGAGAAGGCGCGGCTGCGCGCTGTGAAAGAGGTTGTGCGGCCCGATTTGCCGCTGAACCGGATCCTTGATGGCGATTGCATCGAGGCGATGCGCAGCCTGCCAAGTGCTTCGGTCGACATGATTTTCGCCGATCCGCCTTACAATCTGCAACTGGGCGGAGACCTGTCGCGCCCTGATGGCAGCCATGTCGATGCGGTGACCGATCACTGGGACCAGTTCGACAGTTTTGCCGCCTATGACAAGTTCAGCCGCCTGTGGCTGACCGAAGCGCGCCGAATTCTGAAGCCCAACGGCTCGATCTGGGTGATCGGGTCCTATCACAACATCTTCCGCCTCGGCGCGATGATGCAGGATATGGGGTTCTGGATCCTCAACGATGTTGTCTGGCGTAAAGCCAACCCGATGCCCAATTTCAAGGGCACACGCTTCACCAACGCGCACGAAACTCTGATCTGGGCGAGTATGGGCGAGAAGGCCAAGTACACCTTCAATTACCGCCTGATGAAGACCTTGAACGACGAACTTCAGATGCGGTCTGACTGGGTGCTGCCGATCTGTTCGGGGCAGGAGCGGCTCAAGAAGGACGGCACCAAGGTTCACCCCACGCAGAAGCCCGAAGCGCTGCTGTACCGGGTGATGCTGGCCACCACCAACAAGGGTGACGTGGTGCTCGATCCGTTTTTCGGCACCGGCACCACTGGCGCGGTGGCCAAACGGCTGGGCCGCGAATGGATCGGCTGCGAGCGCGAGAGCGTCTACCGCGAGGCCGCGCTGGAGCGGATCGAAATGGCACTGCCGCTCGATGAAAGCGCGCTGACGACGATGCAAAGCCACAAGGCCCCGCCCAAGGTTGCCTTCGGCACTTTGATCGAAACCGGCTGGATCCAGGCCGGAACCGTGCTGAGCGACAAGAAGCGCAAGCTGACGGCGCTGGTCCGCGCTGATGGCTCACTGATCTGCGGCACTGAAACGGGATCGATTCACGGCCTGGGCGCCAAAGTGCAGGACGCGCCCAGCTGCAACGGCTGGACCTTCTGGCACATCGAGCATCAGGGCGAAGTCAAACCGATTGACGCGATCCGCAAGCTGTACCTGCTGGCAACCGAGGATTGAGCGTCCGGATCGAACAAAAAAGCATCGTCACCCTGAACTTGTTTGAACAAGTTCAGCTGCGCTTCCAGGGTCCATCGCGCCGCATACCCACCCGGTAGCTTTTGCAAGGAAGCCGAGCGGCACGCGTGCGAATTCAAGTGTTCGATCAATGCTGAGAAATGGACCCTGAAACAAGTTCAGGGTGACGACGTAGGTTGGTAAGGTGATGTCATGAGTGAAATGCACTACCTTCGCCCCATAGCCCTCGCCGATAGCCCGCAAAGCGAAGAGGGAGAGGCGCTGCGGCTGGGGGGCGGGCTGGTCTATGCCAGCCGGTTTGCGCTGATTTCGCGCGAACAGGGCAAGATTACCGCGCGCACCCGCTATTCGCTGCCCGAATTGCGCGCCGCTTTGCCGGGCCTTCCTGAGGCGGTGCAGGTGCAGTTTGAAAATCTGCAGCGTGTCCACGCTCCGCTGCAATGCGGTTCGCGCACGGTGCGGCTCGATCAGCCGCAGGTGATGGGCATCCTCAACGTTACCCCGGATTCGATGTCCGATGGCGGCCAGTTCATGGACAGCCCCGAAGTGGCCAATGCCCATGCCGCCACCATGCTCGAAGCGGGCGCGGCGATCATCGATGTGGGCGGCGAAAGCACGCGTCCCGGCGCTGCGGCAGTGTGGGAAGGGGACGAGCTCAAACGCGTGATCCCCGCGATCGAACTGCTTGGCAAATCGGGCGCTGCGATCAGTGTTGATACCCGCCGCCCCGGAGTGATGGAAGCGGCGCTGGCAGCGGGCGCGCATATCCTGAACGACGTTTCGGCGCTGCGGCATGATCCGCGCAGCCTTGAATTTGCCGCGCGCAGTGGCGCGCCGGTGGTGCTGATGCACGCGCCGGGTGATGGCGATGATCTGCACGCCAGCCCGTCCTACACCGACGTGGTGCTTGATGTATTCGACTGGCTGGCAGCGCGGCGCGATGCAGCGATCGCAGCTGGAATTGCGCGCGATCGGATCGTGCTCGATCCCGGCATCGGCTTTGGCAAATCGGTGGCTGAAAACCTGGCGCTGCTCAATGCCTTGCCGCTGTTCCACGCGCTCGGTCAGCCGCTGCTGCTGGGGGCGAGCCGCAAGCGCACGATCGGCGCGCTATCGAACGAAGCACCGGCGCACAAACGCCTGGGCGGCAGCATGATGCTGGCGGTCAAGGGCATGGACGCCGGGGTGCAATTGCTGCGGGTCCATGATGTGCCCGAAACGGTGCAGGCGTTGCATGTCTGGCGCGGGTTAAAGGATGCGGCGCTGACCGATTTCAGTCAGCTGGTTTGATCGCGCCTTGGCGCATCAGCCGCCATGCCGCAAACCCCAGCACTGCCACCGCCGCCAGCAGCGCCGCCCATAGCGCCAGCTTGCGCGGGCTGAACATCCCATCTGCACTGGGCGAAATTTGCAGCGGTGCGGCCGGGCCGGCGCTGACTTGCGCTTCGGGCAAGGCGGCATCGCTGCGCGGGCGGCCCAGCAATTCGCGGCGTTCGAAGTAGGCCGATTCTGCCGCAGCATTGCCCAGCTTCAAGGTATAGGGCGGATTGCCGTTGAACGCTGCCAGCACCACGATTGGATTGGTAAGCAGCTCGACCCGGGGCATGGTAGCAAAGCCGGGGCTGCGCGGATCGGCGACCACGCGGTATTCGCTGAGGTGAATGGTCGGGAAATCGAGCTGGGCGGTGCTGCCATTACGCAGCGCGCCTTGAGCCAGCGGTTGCCACGGCTCCTCAGCCGAATTGCGGCCAGACAGCGCCAGCGGCACGATCCCTTCGCCGGTTTGGCCGGTGATCCTGACCCCGATCAAGGTGACCCCCAGCGGCACGTGGAACCGCAGGGTGCGATCATCATCAAGCCGTGCGCCCTTGGTGGCAAAAACCATCGGCCGGGGCGGGGGGATCCGGGCGGTAATCGCCTTGGCCCCGGTGATCTTGACACCGTCCGCCAATTGCCAGCTGAGCCGGACATAGCGATCGGTCAGCGGCAGGCCCGGCATGACGATGCGCAAATCGGGTTGGTCCGCATTGCCGAGCAAGACCTTGCTGCCCAGCGGCTCCCACGATTTGAGATCACCGCTGGCAGCTACCGAGACTTCGACCAGAAGGCCCTTTGGCAAGGTCGCTTCAAGATCGAGCGCGAGCACCGGGTCATCGAGTTTGCGGGTATCGAACAGCAGCGCGGCATCGGGGTGGCTTTCGGCGGCGGCTTCCTGATCCACCGCATCCACCGTTACCGATTGCGTTCCCTGATCTACCCGGACCGAGACGGTGGCCTTCTTGCCCGGCTTGGGCATGGCGATCGGCATGGCTTTAAGCGGCACAGAGCGCAGCCCTTCGGCGCGGGCCGCGGTATCAGCCAGGGCAAGCGAAAGCGGGCGGCCAGCGCGGTCATAGATGCGCACGTCGCCGGCATCGTCGCGCTGCAGCGCCGCGACCGCGATTGCCGGAAGCTCGATCCGCTGCACGCCTTTGTCTTCGCTGGGTTTGACCGGCAAGGTTATGGCAAAGCCATCGGTCTTGGCGGGCCCTGGTGCAGACGGCCCGCAGGCCGTTGCCACCAGGCATAGCGCGATAATCGCGCCCCGGATCATGCCTCAGCCTCCTTGCTGCGCGGGGGCAGCGGGACAAAATAGCCGATCAGCAACATCAACACACCCACCCCGATAAAGGCCACGATTCGGGCAAAGCCCTCGATCGCAGACATATCGACAAACACCAGCTTGGCTACAACCACAACCAGCAACGCGGCCCCGGCCAGCCACGGCAGGCGTTGCTGGCGGGCCCGGCCCAGCAGCATCAGGCCCATCGCCATCAGGGTCCACAGGATCGAAAAGCCGGTCAGCACAATCTGGCTTTGGCCGGGATCGAGCACGCCCCCTTGCGCGCCCAGCCAGTGGTGCGCAGTGCGCACCCACACGGTGTTGATCCACACAAAGACCAGCAGCGCCCCGGCGCCGAGCGCAAAGCTGCCGGTGAACGGCGCAGAACCTTTGGGCTGCGGATCAGCGCCTTGCAGCATCTGCCGCCACAGCGCCAAACTGACCAGCACCAGCGCGATGCTGAGATCGATCGGGTTAAGCAGCGGGATATAGGGCAGCGGATCGGTCACGCCTTGTGCAATCACGGTGCCCAGCAGCGCCCCGAAATAGAGCACCACCGCCAGCGGGGCTGCGGCCCGCCACCAATAGGCGCGGCTGTGGACATTGTGCGGCCAGCCCATCGTGAGGCCGCGTTCCCCGACCGAGGCGGGCCCGGCCCAGCGGGTCAGCCCCATCAGCACCGCCACCCCGGCAATCAGGAACATTACGCCCGCCCATGAACTACCCCACAGATCGGCCTGTTCAATCAGGTAGAACAGCGCATCTGCCAGCATCACGGTCAGCCCGAGGACGCCCGCAGCGTGCATGAACCCGTTCCAGCGCGGAGCCGCGGTTTCGGGGTTCCTGTCGGCGCGTTGCAACATCCAGAAATGCAACGCGAACGCGGCCGTCCAGGCCAGCAGATCGGGCATTTGCAGCACATAGCGGCCCATCACCAACGAGATGAGGAAGCTCCACCCAATCAGCAGCAGGCTGATGCGGCCGGGCCAGCTGGCCACCGCCCAGTGCTGCCGGCGTCCCAGCCAATCGGCCAAGGTCATCAGGCCCAGCACCAGCAGCATAGCCAGCAGCAGCTCGTGATGGCTCGGCATCAAGGCGGCGGGATAATCATCCGCACTCAGCGGCGGCAGACGCCGCGTGACTTCCTGCATCACCGCCAGACAGGCGATGGCAAATCCGGCGAGGAACCATGGCTTGTCCAGCCCCCGTTCGACCTTCTGCCAGATCAGGGCCCAGCGTGATCCGCTATCGGGCAGCGCGGGGCGCAGCACCCATGCCGCGAACAGCAGCGCCAGCGCAGCCAGTGCCGGTTCGATGAAACCGGGGTTGGCGAGGGGCAAAGCGGCAACGTTTGGCTGCAGGTTGGTCAGCACCAACAGTGCGCCTGCGGCCT
>CAVVTJ010000007.1:0-235222 GCA_963751145.1 uncultured Alphaproteobacteria bacterium | reverse complement strand
CCCAAATGCGCCAATCCGGCTGGGATGGAAACGACCACATTGCGGACATCAGGGGGCCGCTGATTGGAGCGCTTCTGCCCATGCCACAAAGTCCTCCCGGCCATGCAGGTATTTACGATCTCCACCATCAAGATCCGCGCCGAGGATCAACTTAAGGCTTTCCCATACGGCCCAATCATCAATCTGCACGTCTCTTCCCGGCACGTGATCCGCAAGCACCCATTCCTCTGCCCAGCGTGAAGCCTCTTCGCGGCTCAAAAGATCATTTGCGAGAGCTTCAAGCTTTGAAAGGGTTTCGGCACGTGACGGGATCGGAATAAGCGTGTGGCGACTTTTCATAGGCGAGACTTATCCTGCAAGCATCCACTGTTGGCAATGACCGATTCCCACCCCTGATGCGACATGGCGTTTGGTCGGTGAACGACACCATTGCGGACGTTCGCAGACCAAGGCATCAAGCTAAAATGCGCCTCAGGAACTACTTCGCGGGAGATCGCTTACGACTATATTCGCCCATGTCTGGACGGGAAGTAGCCGAGAGCATCAACGGGGCCGCTGGCTCTGCATTTTGGCCCTTCGCTACCGGCGTCGTTGGTGGAAGTGTGGTTGGGTAACATTCGCCTTCGCTATCAAAGCTCGCTTTTCGAGTATAACGCGAAGCCCGTTCTGGCCGGTCGCCTTCGGAAAGCTTCAAGCGGGTCGAGATTACAACTGCGGTATCGAGCGCCGCTTTGGGTCTACGGGTTCTACCTCTTTTGGTATTCCTTACTGATATCCGTAGCCGCTGCTTTTATCGGCCAGGTCTGGGCTCCAGAGATCACAGGTGGCGACAAGGTAATGGCTATCGGCATCGTTATGATACTTCTCGCTGCTCCACTTGGGTTGCATGCTGTTGGAACGCGCGATTCCGAAGAGGAGCTTGCCATCATACTCGATTTCCTGGCTAAACACGTCGAAGCAAAGCGCTAACGTCGCTAACCCACCCCAGATCTGTCGGTGCGGCTAGCCCGCGAACTCCCCGAGCGGAGCCGCTACCTTGAAGGTTTTGTTGAACTCGCCGGATAGATTGGCCCGCGCCATCCGGATGCGAATATGCATTCCCGCGCGTTCCCATTTGCGATCCCAATTGCAGTCCTCCCAGTCGCCCCCTGTCGCGTTTTGCCAATAGCGCTGCGATCCGACCGTCCATAGGGCGGCTTGGAATCCCGGCGAATTGTCCCGGTAACGCAACTTTAGGGGAATGTTGATGGCCGGAAAAGCATCGTGGACTGCGCTGAACGGCATGCTGATGGCGGGAACTTTGCTACTGTGCGCCGCACCAGCCGCCGCGCAGGACGATAGCTACCAGCATGCCCAGGAGCTGGCGGCGCAGGCTGACACGGCGATGAATCAGGCGATTGCCGACGGCAACGCCGGGCGTAATGGTCAGGCTTGCGAAGGCTTCAAGGCTGCCAGATCGCTGTATATCCGGGCCGATTTCAACGTTATGTCAACATCGACCGACGCCAACATCATACGCGCGGTCAGGCGGGTTTCCAAAGAGCTTCAATCCAAAGCCGACTTGGCTGGCAAATACGCTCGGATCGCCTGCGGCCAGTAACGGCGACGGATGAGGCGCAAGGCATCCTGCGGTCAGCTTCAGGATGACTGCTTTCCACCCCAAATGCGCCATTGCAGCTGGGCGGTGAACGGTCTGATTGCGGACGTTAGCTGTGACCCTCTCCCATAGGGAGCGGAACATCCAGAACATTAGGAACATCGCTGGCCTTACCCGTTCCATTTGTTCCAGGTGTTCCGCACGCTTAGGTAGGAATAGGCAGATAGCGCTGCCAGGTGTCGCGCAGGTCTGCCCGCCGGTATCCCATCGCCGTTGCCGCCCCTGTGCGCTGCTTGGCAAGGACTCGTTCGGGAACAGAGTGCCAATCCCCATCCGTGAGGGGAAACAAGCGGTGCCGGATGCACGGCGGCAAAGGAAGCGGTGCGCCTGAGGGCAATCGCAATGCTTGGAGGCATGGCGGACGCTCGGCTGGAACAATTGAAGCGGCTCGGTATCTGAGGGGTTTGGCGCAACTTATGAGCTAGAAGCTAACCCCAAGTATACCGCAAAATTGGCGCGCGATTACGAACAAGGCGACGAATGTTCCTGTGGCCGCCAAGAGAGCTTCCTCAATCTTAGCCATCACAAGCGCACCCCTTCGGTTGGTGGCAGGCCTTGTCCCGCGAGATGCAAGAATTGCCGCAGGCCTTTCCGGCATGGCAAACCTTGCAACAAGCCCTTTGAGCATACGCCGTTCCGCACAGCGGCGTGGCGGCTGGAGAAAGCCCTAAAAGTGCGAGGCCGAGTAGTATCGACTTCATTGCTAATCGACCCCGAAGTCGAAGATTCTCGCACCGGCTGCTCCACTAGTTCCGGTTCCTGGAATCAGATAAAGGAAGCCATATTCGCCAGGTTTGAGCTCGGCGCTAACGTGGATTTTGTAAACGCCTGGGCGAACCGCATCGTATGTGAAAGGCAATCGGTCTTTGTCCATAACGCCCGTTTGAGCGCCGCCTAAGTTGACCTTTCCAACCTTCGCTTCGCGTTTGTCTTTCTTCTTCTCAAACCTCACCAATGCAAAATCATTGGGGCTTGTGACCAAGAACGATGATCCCAAGAAGGAATTTCCTACTGGTGTGGCAGCGCTTCCCTCGCCTACGAAAAAGTAGAAAGCCCCGTTGCTATTGGCGCGAAGCTTTGCATTTGGCCCAGGTATAACAATCTTCAGGCTCATGGGAGCTAGCCCGCCGGTCATTGCGAACCCAAAAGCCCCGCCGGTCTTGGTCTGGGACGCGGCAGTTGGCTCAATCTTCAGCATCCGAGGGCCGGAGGTGTCCTGACCAAGGAAATACACGCCAAGCGGGTGCGGCAGCATTGGGTCCGGGGAATCCGGTGACATCACAGATTGAGCGTCAACCTTCGACCCCACCATTGCCGCCAAAACGGCAGGCGAAACTCCGCGCTTGCGAAGCTCAATCATCTGTTGAGTGCTTAAGTCGAAGTGCGCGCCAGACGAATGGATTTTCGCAACAATTGCGTCGTCCCCAACCTGCGCCTCAGTAAGGGCGACAATGTCATCAACTGAGATGGGATCGGCAAACGCGGGAGATGCGCTAAGCAATAGCGCGACCGCTGCAACACAAGCTCTCAATTTCATTGAATTCCCCCCTGCACTAGTGATCTGGGTTTCACCTAGCTCAGGGAGTGAGTCAACACGGTATCTATTTCAGACCTCTGTCTTGCCTCAATTTTGATTTGTTGTAGCCTAAGACTATGCCTGTGGTCGCCGCTCTCATTCTTTGCGCTACCGTCACCGTCCACGATGGGGACACGCTACGCTGCAATGGGGAAAAGGTTCGTATCGCAAATATCGATGCGCCGGAGTTGCCCGGTTCCAGCCGCTGCGATCCGCGACAGTTGCGGACTGGCGCTAATCCAAGCTGGTGCGATTATGAGGCGGGCTATGCTTCTCGGGATGCGCTAAGCGCCTTCGTGCAAACTGGCCCTGTCCAGCTAGAGCGGCTGGGGACGGATCGTTACGGGCGCACTCTCGGGCGAGTTACGGTCAACGGGCATGATGCTGGAGCTTATCTAGTCAGCAAAGGACTTGCAAGGTGGTGGAAGTAAACGCCCGCCTTTGATCAGAGCCCACCCGAAGAGTAGACCGCGCTTGCGGACCTACTAGACTGTAGTAGAGGCCCTATCGGGGAGCGTTTATGGGAATAGGTCGCCAACTCCAATATTTATCTAATTAGATCAATATTAAATGGCGGACAGGGTGGGATTCGAACCCACGGTGAGCTTTCACCCACGGCGGTTTTCAAGACCGCTGCCTTAAACCACTCGGCCACCTGTCCTTAGCGCGCGCCGCTAGCGGGTTTGTTCGCGCTTGTCACGCGGCGCAATTCGTAATTGCGCGATTTTGCGGCTCAGTCCTTCGCGTTCGGCCCGCATTTCCCGAATCGTCTGGCTGTGGCACAGTGCGAGCATGAATTTGCTGCGATCTATCCGTCTTGCCGCCCCGTTGGGGCTTGCCGCTGCGCTGTTCTCGGCGCCGCAGGGCGGGGCACAGGTGGCCAGCCCGATGGTTCAGCCGTTGCCGGCGGATCCAGCCGCAGGATTTCCCGGTTACCTTCAGCTGGTGGGCGCGCGGGCCCGGGCTGAAGGCGTCAACCAGGCGACGATCGACATGATGACCGCCGGGCTCACCTATAACCCCCGCGTGGTCGCGCTTGACCGGGCCCAACCGGGCAGCAATCCCAATTCGCCGCCAGCGTTCTGGTCCTATTATCGCAGCCACGTTGATGCGGCGCGGATAGGCGGCGGTCGCAGCGCGCTGGCTGCCAATGCGGCAATCATCCCGCGGATTGAGGCGCAGTACGGGGTTCCGGCCAAGATGCTGCTTGCAATCTGGGGCCATGAAACCTTCTATGGCCGGGTCAAAGGCGATTTCGATCTGGCCCGTTCGCTGGCGACGCTGGCCTATGATGGCCGCCGCCGCGAACTGTTTGAGGCGGAGTTGATCGCCTTGATGAAAATGGCGCAGCGCGGCGTGCCCCGCGCCAAGATGGTGGGCAGCTGGGCCGGCGCATTTGGCAATCCGCAGTTCCTGCCCAGCATGTATCTGCGCCTGGCGCGGGACGGAGATGGCGATGGCTTTGCCGATATCTGGAACAGCAACGCCGATACCCTGGCCTCGATCGCGCAGTATTTTGATGACGCCGGTTGGCGCAGCGGCGAACCGTGGGGCGTCCGCGCCGGCGTTCCTGCCGCGCTTGATCGGGGCCAGTTCACCGAACGGCTCGATGCGCCCAGCTGCCCACGGGTCCACGCCCGGCACTCGGTCTGGAAAACGGTGGGCGAATGGAAAGCTTTGGGCGTGGTGCCGCGCGCGCCGATCAATGATGGCACCTTGGCGGTATTGTTTGAACCCGATGGTCCAGAGAATGGTTCATTCCTGTTAACCGGGAATTATCGGGTCATCCTGCATTATAACTGCTCGAACTACTACGCACTGTCCGTGGGGTTGCTTGCAGATGAGATTGCCCGTTAATTACACGTTGCCGCTTGTGGCGCTGACCTTTTTGACTGCCTGCGGTGGCGGGGGATATGGGCTGGGCAGCACGCCGCAAGCTCCGCTTTCCGCAACTGGTCCGGCGGGTGACTATCCGGTGGTGATTGGCCAGCCCTATACAGCTGGCGGCGTGACCTACAGCCCGAGCGACACCATGAATTACGATGTTGTGGGCCGTGCTGCGCTGGGATCGGACGGCGGCGCCGGCATCACTGCCGCACATCACACCCTGCCGCTGCCAAGCTACGTCGAAGTAACCGAGCTTTCGACCGGCCGGACCATCCTTGTCCGGGTCGAACGCCGCGGGCCGATGACCAGCAGCAATGTGATTGAACTTTCGCCGGGCGCGGCCGCGCAGCTTGGCGTGACCGGCAAGTCTCAGGCATCAGTTCGCGTACGCCGGGTCAACCCGGTCGAACCCGAACGCGCAGTACTCCGCAGTGGCGAGGCTGCACCGGCACGGATGGATACGCCAAAGTCGCTGCTAACCGTGCTGCAACGCAAGCTTGATACGCAGGAGGGCGTTGTACGTCCTGCTCCTGAAGCATCGCCAATAGCTGCGCCAAGCCCCCCGCCTGCACCTACCCCTGTCGCTTCGACCAAGCCGAAACCAAAGCCTGCACCAGGCCCCACGCCAGCTCCGGTGCCAAAGCCAGTGCCAAAACCAGCGCCCACTCCAGCGGCAAAGCCCAAACCGGCACCGACACCGGCACCGGCTCAGCCTGCTGCGCGGGGCAAATACTTCGTCCAGATCGGCACATTCGCTAACGAGGCCAATGCAAAGGCAGCTGCCGCAAAGACTGGCGGGACGATTGCTCCCAATGGCAAGCTATGGCGTGTCAGGATGGGTCCCTATGCCAGCGAAGCCCAGGCCAAGGCTGCCTTGGCCAAAGCCCGCGCAGCGGGTTATAGCGACGCACGAATCCAAAGCGCGAAGTAGGCTGCTGATCGCCCTCGCGCCGGCGGCGTAAGGGGGGTGGGCGTGAAAATCTGGCGATTGGCGGTGCTTGGCCTGCTGGCCTTTTCAGGGCTGGCACCGGCGACGACGCTGCTTGAGGCCCCGCTGCCCGCGACGTCCGCGCCGCCCAGTGCGTCACAGGCTCCAATCGCGTTGCTGGCGGATCTCAGTTCAGGCCAGATCCTGTTCGCCCGCGATGCGGACAAGCGCTTTTTGCCCGCATCGATGACCAAGGCAATGACCGCGCTGGTCGCATTTGATCTGATCGCTGCGGGCAAGCTTGATGAGCAGGCGGTGGTCAAAGTAAGCGATGACACTGCGCGGCGCTGGGCCGGCAAAGGCACAACGCTGAACCTGCAGCCGGGCGAGGCGGTGAAAGTGGGTGACCTGTTGATGGGCACCACCACCGTTTCTGCCAACGACGCGGCCGTTGCGCTGGCCGAAGCCGCAGCCGGATCGACCGATAGCTTCGTCGCCCTGATGAACGCCCGCGCGCAAGGTCTGGGCATGACCGGAAGCCATTTTGCCACGCCCAACGGCTTTCCTGATCACGGCCGCACCTATGTTACCGCCAACGATCTGGTCCGGCTGGCCACTGCCTTGATCAAGCAGCATCCTGCGCTCTACGCCCACTATTTCGGCAAGAAAGCGATGGTCTGGCGCGGGGCGCAGCTCACCAGCCACGATCCGTTTGCGGGCGTGCTCCCCGGCGCCGATGGCATCAAGACCGGCCATTCATTTGAAGCGGGTTTCAATTTCCTGGGCGCAGTGGATCGCGGCGGGCGGCGGCTCGTTGTGGTGATCGGCGGGGCGCGAACCGAACCGGGCCGGGCATCAGCAGCCAAGGCGATGGCCGAATGGGGCTATTCGGCTTGGCGTAGCGTTAGCTTTTTGCCGATGGGGACGATCGTGGGCGAGGCCAGAGTCCAAGGCGGCAATCAGCGTAAGGTTGCCCTGATCGTGCCGCGCGCCTTTACGCTGGCCTTTCCGCTGGACCAGATTCCGAAAGTCAGCGGCAAGATCGTCTATCAAGGGCCGCTTAAGGCACCGTTTGAAGGCGGCACCCCGGTGGGCTGGCTTGAGGTGCTCATCGAAGGGCAGCCGGTTCACAGTCTGCCTTTGGTAGTTGGCGAAACGATTAGCCCGGCAGGGCCAATCGACAGGATCATCAATGCCCTGCTAGAGCTGGTTTCATGAAACGCGGAAAATTCATTGCCTTTGAAGGCGGGGAAGGGGCGGGCAAAAGCACGCAGGCCCGCTTACTCGCCCAAACGCTTGGAGCCCGCGGGATCGATTGCGTGGTTACCCGCGAACCCGGCGGCACCTCGGGTGCTGAAGCAATCCGGGCGCTTCTCCTCGGCACCGACGGTGAGGGCTGGCACGCCCGCGCCGAAGCCTTGCTGTTCGCCGCCGCCCGTTCGGATCATGTCGAACGCAAGATCCTGCCAGCGCTCGATGCAGGCCAATGGGTGATTTGCGATCGCTTTGTCGATTCAAGTCGCGCCTATCAGGGCGGGGCAGGGGGCCTCGGCGATGCGGACGTCATGGCGCTGCACCGGGTTGGCAGCCACGGCTTGTTGCCGGACCTGACCGTGCTGATCGAAGTTTCACCGGCAATTGCCGCAGCCCGAACCTCGTCTCGCGATGGGGATCGTCCGGACCGGATCGGTGGCCGCGATGAAGCCTATCACGCCAGGGTCGCCGCCGCTTTTGCACAGCTTGCCGATGCCGAACCAGACCGGTTTGCGCGGGTCGATGGCGATGGCAGCGCCGATCAGGTTGCCGAGGCCGTGTTCGCAGCGATTGCGCAGCTGATATGACCGCGCTTTACGGCCATGATGAACCCTGGCGCGAATGGCGCGCCGCGCTGGGATCGGCGCGGATGCATCACGCGTGGATGCTGGTCGGCCCCAAAGGACTGGGTAAAGGCGAATTTGCCCGCCTGGCCGCAGCGCAGCTGGTGGCCGAACCGGGCCTGGCGCAGCCGGCGCTGGCGATGCACCCCGATATTCTGATCCCCGAGCATCCGCCCGAAAACAAGGAAGAGGCCAAAAAGCGCGAAGATGGTCAGGAGTACCGCCGCAAACGCGCGATCCCGATCGACGAGATCCGCGCGTTGCAGCAACGGCTCAACACCCGGCCGACTTTGGGCAGCCGCCGCGCGGTGATCATCGACCCGGCCGATGATCTGGAAAAGAATGCCGCGAACGCATTGCTCAAAAGCCTTGAGGAACCGCCCGCAGGCACTGTGTTCCTGCTTGTCACGCATCGCCCGGGACGGTTGCTGCCGACCATTCGTTCGCGCTGCCGGATGCTGCGGTTCGCCCCGCTGACGAACTCCGAAGTTGACCATGTTCTGCTTGACGCCGCTCCCACGGCCGGCGTCGATGCTCGCGCGGCTGCGGTTGCCGCTGCCAAAGGCTCACCCGGCGCGGCGCTCGATTTCGTTGATCAGGATCTGGGAAAGCTCCACACCTTGATGCTGCAACTGATGGCCGAGGGTGACGAACACTTTGCCCTGCGCGGGGCCTTTGCTGAAGAACTTGGCGTGCGGCCAGACCGTGAACGCCAGCAGGCCACGGTCGATCTGGCCTGCGCCGTGGTATCGGCAGGCCTCGGCGCCGATCGCCACCGTGATGAGCGAGCCATAGCCGCCTACTCTGAATTGGTGCGGCTGGGCGGCCAGTTACCAAACTACAATTTCGACCCAGGCCTTGTCGCGATGGAAATCGGAGCCTTGCTGGCCTCGCTCGCCATGCCTAGAGAGGCCGCTTGAACCCCGCATCAGAAAGTCAGCACCCGGCCATGGCCGAACCCTTTTACATCACCACCGCGATTTCTTATCCCAACGGCAAGCCGCATATCGGCCACGCTTATGAAGCTATCGCCGCCGATGTAATCGCCCGCCATCAGCGGATGCAGGGCCGCGACGTGCGGTTCCAGACCGGGACCGACGAGCACGGGCTGAAAATGGCGCAGAAGGCCCGCGAACTGGGTATCGAACCGCGCCAGTTGGCCGATGAAATGTCACAGCATTTCATTGATATGTGCGATGGTTTGAATATCTCCTATGATGTTTTTCAGCGCACCACCGAACAGCGCCACCATTTGGCCAGCCAGCAGCTGTGGCGGCGTATGGAAGCAAGCGGCGATCTGTACCTCGATCGCTATGAGGGTTGGTATTCAGTCCGCGACGAAGCCTATTACGATGAGAGCGAGCTGATCGCAGGGGAGGGGGGCGACAAGCTTTCGCCGCAGGGCACGCCGGTGGAATGGACGGTAGAGGAATCGTGGTTCTTCCGTCTGTCCAAATATGCCGAGCCGCTGCTGAAACTCTATAGCGAGCAGCCAGATTTCATTCGCCCGGAAAGCCGCCGCAACGAAATACTGCGGTTTGTCGAAGGCGGCCTGCGCGATCTGTCGGTCAGCCGGACCAGTTTCGATTGGGGCGTAAAAGTTCCGGGCAGCGACAACCATGTGATGTACGTGTGGGTCGATGCCCTGACCAACTATATCACCGGGCTGGGTTTTCCCGATGAAAGCGGTGATTTTGCCAAGTACTGGCCGGCCAATCTCCACCTGATCGGCAAGGACATCACCCGGTTCCACACGATCTACTGGCCAGCTTTCCTGTGGAGCGCCGGGATCGCAATTCCGCGCCATGTCTTCAGCCACGGGTTCCTGCTCAACCGCGGGCAGAAGGAATTGAAGTCGCTGGGCAATGTCACCGATCCGATGGCGCTTGCTGACACATTCGGCGTGGACGTTCTGCGCTATTTCCTGATGCGCGAAGTGGCATTCGGGCAGGACGGCAGCTATTCCCCTGAAGCGATTGTAATGCGAGGAAATACTGAACTGGGGAATGCGTTCGGCAACCTTGCGCAACGCACGCTGAGTTTCATCGCCAAAAACCTTGAATGGCTTCCCCAAATTCGGGGGCATGACACGGCTGACACCGCGCTGTTCGAGATTGTCTGCACGGCAACGGCCGAAACCATTCCGGGCGCATTTGATGAGCTGGCCCTGCAGCAAGGAATCGACGCCTGGCTGCAAGCCGTGTTTGCCTGCAACGCCTACATCGACGAGCAGGCTCCGTGGACTTTGCGCAAGACCGATCCGGAGCGGATGGAGACCGTGTTGGCAACGCTCTATATCTGCATCGCCCAGCTCGCAGTCGGTATTCGTGCAGTTGTGCCGGCAAAGGCCGATGCACTGCTTGATGCGATGGGAATTGCAGCAGAAAGCCGCACCTATCGCGGCATTGGCGCGCATTGGTACTCATCCTTGGCTGAAAGCGAGTTCAAATTGGCGGCGCCGGTGCCGCTGTTCCCCCGCCTCGAACTACCGGCGGAAGACGCCGCCTGATGCTGATCGATTCGCATTGCCACCTTGAATACAAGGGTCTGGTCGAGGACCAACAGGGCGTGCTCAGCCGCGCCCGCGCCGCCGGGGTAGGGGGCTTCCTTTCGATTTCCACCCGCCAGAGCGAGTGGGATCAGGTGATAGCCACCGCTTCGCGCGAAAGCGATGTCTGGGCTTCAGTCGGCATCCATCCGCACGAAGCCGATGGCCACGCCGATCTGGGCGAAGCAGCCTTGCTGGCGGCTGCGGCCCATCCGAAGGTGATCGCGATTGGCGAAACCGGGCTCGACTACTATTACGATCATTCGGATCGTGAGACCCAGAAGGCCCTGTTCCGGCGGCATATTTCGGTCGCGCGGCAAACCGGCCTGCCGATCATCATCCACACCCGCGATGCAGAAGCCGATACTGCGACGATCCTGGCAGAAGAAATGGAGCAGGGTGCTTACCCCGCGCTGATCCATTGCTTCACCGCATCGGCTGAATTTGCCCGAACGGTATTGGACCTCGGGCTGACGATCTCCTTGTCAGGCATCGTAACCTTCAAAAATGCCAAAGACTTGCAGGCGATAGCAGCCGAACTTCCCGATGACCGGATCCTGGTGGAAACCGATGCACCGTTCCTCGCTCCTGTGCCGCACCGCGGCCGGGTGTGCGAACCGGCCTTTACTGCTGATACCGCCCGCTTTGTCGCCGGATTGCGCGGTGTCGACCCCGAACACCTGGCCGAAACGACCACGCGCAATTTCACCCGGCTGTTCACCAAGGCTGGCCTGTGAAACTGCTGGTTCTGGGCTGCGGGACATCCACCGGGGTTCCGCGGGTTGGCGGTGATTGGGGGCAGTGTGACCCCTCCGAGCCGAGAAATCGGCGTTCCCGGGTGTCGATCATGGTTGAAAGCAACAGCGGCAGCCGGATGCTGGTCGATACTTCACCGGATTTGCGGATGCAGTTGCTGGACAACGAGATCAGCCGGATTGATGCGGTGTTCTGGACCCACGAACACGCCGATCACTGCCACGGGATCGATGATCTGCGTGTCCTGCGCTATGGCCGCGGCGGACCGATCCCGGGCTTTGCTCACAGCGAAATTGTGCGAATACTGCGCGGCCGGTTCGGCTATGCCTTTGCCGGGCAGCATGGCTATCCGACCCTGATTGAGCTCGATACCCTTGACCGGATGCGGATGTGCGCGGGCATCGGTGTGCGCCATTGCCAAATGCCGCACGGACCTAGCGAGACCACCGCCTATCGGTTCGATTGTGACGGAAAATCAATTGGCTACGCGACAGATTTCAGTGAGATAACCGGAGCAATGGTCGATCTTTTCTATGGCACGGATCTGCTGGTAGTCGATTGCTTGCGCCGGGATCCGCATCCCACGCATTCGCACCTGGCGATGTCGCTGGAATTGATCGAAGCTACGCGTGCGCAGCAGGGCGTGTTGACGCATCTCGATAAATCGATGGACTATCGGGCGCTGTCGGGTGAAGTGCCAGGACATGTTATGGTCGGCTTTGACGGATTGGAGCTCGCGGCATGATCACTGGATTGTCCATCGTTGCCTTGGTTACATCGCTGGGCTGGCTGGTTCTCAATTGGCGCAGTTTCCGCGCCAGCGCAGCCCAGCAAGGTTGGAGCACCAATCGCCAGCTACAGATCGCCGCGATCTGGATTGTGGTCATTGCCGGTCTGACCGTCGTGTTTCAGCAGTTTGGCGCCTGAGAGGGCGCGTCCCCTCGTCTTCTATTTAACATAATATATATTATCATTCCGATATGTCAGAAACCACCGCTTCCCCTCTCGACCGCCTTTTGGCGATAATGGCGCGGCTGCGCGATCCACAGCATGGCTGCGAGGACGCGATCAGTGCCAAGATGGAAACCCGCCACCCACATATCTTCGGCTCAGTTATGGACGATGGCCAAAGCCGCGAAGACCGCTGGGAACAGCTCAAGGCCAGCGAACGCCAGGCCAAATGGGATCTGGCGCAGAGCTTTGCCACGATCGCGCCGTACACGATCGAAGAAGCCTATGAGGTTGCCGATGCGATCGAGCGCAGCGACATGGCAGCGCTGAAGGACGAACTCGGCGATCTCTTGCTCCAGGTCGTCTTCCACGCCCGAATCGCTGAAGAAGCCGGACTGTTCGCGTTCGGCGATGTTGCTGGCGCAACCAGCGCGCTTGACGGGGTCGCCCTCGCCCTTCCCGCACTGATGCGCGCGGAGAAGCTGCAAAAGCGCGCGGCGCGGCAAGGGTTCGATTGGCCTGATACAGCTGGTCCGGCGGCGAAGTTGGCGGAGGAAGCCGAGGAATTAGCCCAGGCAGGAACGGATAAAGAACGTGCGGAAGAAGCTGGCGATCTGCTGTTCGCGGCGGTGAACGTTGCACGCAGTTACGGCATTGCACCAGAAGAAGCCTTGCGCGCCGCCAACGCGAAGTTTGAGCGGCGGTTTAAGGCGATGGAGGCTTTGGCGGCAGCGCGGGGCGTGGAATTCACTGCGCTAAACCTCGATCAGCAGGAGGAGCTTTGGCAGGCAGTCAAAGCCTCAGAGTCTGGTAAACCGGCCTAATTCACGCGGTTCAAGCCGCACATCCATCCGCCGCAGCGGCCCGCGTTCATCTTCCCCAGCGTCGTTCTCGCTCACCACCTCGCCGTGGGCATGCAGCCAGGCGCGGCGCTGACCATCGCTCGTCGGCACGACAAAGGTGTGCACCCGGGCGCCCTGGGTCAGGACCTTGCTGACCATTTCGAGCAGCGCCTCAACCCCTTCACCGCTCAGAGCAGACACTGCCACCACCGGCTCATCGGGCCGTGCTGCGATCTGCTCGGCCAGCTCGTCCGCGCGATCCTTGGCCAACAGGTCCCACTTGTTCCACGCCTCGACGATCGGCACCTTGGGGGTCGCCCCCTCGTCCTCGATCAGATCAAGCTCACCCAGAATTTCCAGCACCTGGTTTTTCTGCGCTGCAGTATCAGGATTGGCGATATCGCGCACATGGACGATCACGTCGGCCGCGGTGACCTCTTCGAGCGTGGCCCGAAACGCCGCGACAAGCTGGGTCGGCAAATCGGAAATGAAGCCTACCGTGTCCGACAAAATCGCCTTGTCCACGCCAGGCAGCCGGATCCGCCGCATAGTCGGATCGAGCGTGGCGAAGAGCAGGTCTTCGGCCATCACCGCTGCCCCGGTCAGCCGGTTGAACAGCGTGCTTTTCCCGGCGTTGGTATAGCCGACCAGCGCAATCACCGGCCACGGCGCCTTTTCGCGCCGGCTGCGGTGCAGGCCGCGGGTGCGCCGGACCTGATCGAGTTCGCGGCGCAGCTTCGCCATCCGGTCGCGAATCAGGCGGCGGTCAGCCTCAATCTGGGTCTCGCCGGGGCCGCCCAGAAAGCCGAACCCGCCGCGCTGACGTTCAAGGTGAGTCCAGCTGCGAACCAGTCGCCCGGCCTGATAGTCAAGATGCGCCAGTTCCACCTGCAACCGGCCCTCAGCGGTGGCGGCGCGTTCGCCGAATATTTCAAGGATCAGCCCGGTGCGGTCGATCACCTTGCGCTTCAGCTTTTCTTCAAGATTGCGCTGCTGGATTGCCGTCAGCGCCCCGTCGATGATGACAAGTCCGGCGTCTTCCTGATTGCAGGCCACATCGATGTTCTGGATCTGGCCTTCGCCAAACAGCGTGCCGGCCCGCGCCTCGCGGATCGGGATGGCCATGGCGTCCACCACCACCAGCCCGATCGCCAGGGCAAGCCCCCTGGCCTCCTCCAGACGCGCAGCCGTATCAATGCCAGAGCCGCCGCGAACCCGGAATTCCGGATACACGATCACGGCCCGCGCCCCGCGGGTTACTTCGCCATCGGTTTGTTCACCAAAGATCAGTCGTCGTCGCCTTGGTCAGCTTCGCCTGTCAGATCGACCGGGGTAACCGGCTGGATCGTTGAGACGGCGTGCTTGTAGGCCAATTGCACATACCCTTCACGCTCAAGCAGCATGCAGAAAAGGTCATAGGCAGCAACCCGCCCCTGCAGCATCACGCCATTGACCAGGAACATGGTCACCTGCACCCCGGCCTGACGAACGCTCGCCAGGAACACATCCTGCAGCAGCCGCACCTTCTTGTTCCCCTCAGCAGCGCCGCCAAAGGCGTCGGCATTGATCGGCTGGCTGGGCATGATCGTGGAAACTGCGTGCTTGTAGACCAGCTGCGATTGCCCATCGCGACGCAGCAGGATCGAGAAATTGTCAAACCAGGTTACAATTCCCTGCAGCTTTACGCCCTTGACCAGGAACATCGTCACCGGGACCTTGTTCTTGCGTAGCAGGTTGAGGAACTGGTCCTGAAGGTTCTGCCCTTTGACCGCACCGGTGATCGCCACCGGTTCGGGGGTAAGTTCAGCTTCTGCCTTTTCGGGGCGCGGACGCGCGCTGAGCGTGCCTGAGGACATCATTGGCTCCTTCTTGTTGGCGGGCGATCTTCGCCGCTCCGCATACTGGCAAGAACGCATATGTTCCTGCCGGGTTTCAATATGAAGAATCTACCTGACCTTTGCCCCTCCTGTAAACGGCATTTTTCGCCATATTTGCATCATCAGCTGTGCGCGTCGAATTCATCATCAAGTTCATCTTCCCGCCGTTCCGCCATGCCCAGCAGCTTGAGTTTGCGGTGCAAGGCCGACCGTTCCATGCCAATGAAACTGGCGGTGCGTGAGATATTGCCCGAAAACCGGCGGATCTGAACGCGCAGATATTCCCGCTCAAAATTCTCACGCGCCTCGCGCAGCGGCACGCCCATCAGCGATGGCAGGCCATTGCCGTTGCCCACCCGCCCAGAAAGGATTTCGGCTGGCAGCATATCCGCCTCGATCCGGCCAATGCGTTCGCGCGGGGTGAGAATGATGGTGCGTTCCACCACATTGCGCAGCTGGCGCACGTTGCCGGGCCATTCATAGCTTTGCAGCGCGGCCAGTGCCTCAACGCTGACCTCGGGTGGCGGGACCCCTTGGTCGGCGGCAAAGCGGGCGAAAAAGTGATCGACCAGCATCGGAATATCATCGCGCCGTTCAGCCAGCGATGGGATCGTGACCGGCACTACGTTCAGCCGGTAAAACAGGTCTTCGCGAAAGCGTCGCTCGGCAATTTCGCGTTCCAGATCGCGCGATGTGGAGGAAACTACCCGCACATCGACCCGGATCTGGCGCGTGCCCCCCACCCGCACGATCGATTGTTCGGTCAGCACCCGCAAGATGCGCGCCTGAGTGGACAGCGGCATATCGGCCACTTCATCGAAGAACAGAGTCCCACCATCGGCCATTTCCAGCAGCCCTGCGCGCACCAGCTTGCCGCCTGCTTCTTCGCCAAACAATTCCTGTTCGAACCGCTCAGGAGTAATGCGCGCCGAATTGACGGTTACAAAGGCAGCGTGGGCCCGAGGGCTCCAGCTGTGCAGCAGCCGCGCCGCCACTTCCTTGCCCGAACCTGCCGGCCCGGTGATTAGCAAGCGGCTGCCGGTGTTGGCCACCCGTTTGAGCGTGGCACGCACTTGGTTGATCGTACTGGAATTGCCGTTGAATTCATCAGAGGTGACAAAGCCTTCGCGCAGCCGCGCATTTTCGCGTCGCAGTCGCTCGGTCTCGGTCGCACGGGCCACCAGCAGCAGCAGGCGTTCAGCCTCAAACGGCTTTTCGATAAAGTCCATCGCGCCGCGGCCGATCGCGGATACCGCAGTATCGATGTTGCCGTGGCCGGAAAAGATGATCACCGGCAGCTCGGGTTCGCGGCTTTTGATCGCATCGAGCACTTCAAGCCCGTCCATCGGGCTGCCGTGCAGCCACACGTCAAGCAGCACCAGGCTGGGGCGGCGCTCGTCAATCATCGCCAGCGCTGAGGTGCTGTCGCCCGCAGTGCGGCACTCATACCCTTCATCGCTGAGCACACCGGCAACCAGTTCGCGGATATCGCGTTCATCGTCGACGATCAGGATTTCAAGCGCCATTTCGAATTACCTCAATCAAGTTCATGCTGCAGCTTCCGAGCCGCGCTGACCATCCAGCGGATCGCGCGCAAAGCGCATGGTGACCACGGTGCCATCAGGATCACCGGGCGTGAAAATCATTTCTCCGCCATGCTCCTCGACGATCTTGTTAACGATCGCGAGGCCCAGCCCGGTGCCCTTTTCGCGCGTCGTGACATAGGGCTCGATGATCCGTTCGCGGTCCTGCGGCAATCCGGTGCCATTATCGGATATGGTAACCTCAACCTCTTCGGGGCTGCCTCGCAGGTTCACCTGGATACGGCCGCGGAAGTGATCACTCTCCAACTTGGCACGCGCTTCGACAGCCTCAGCCGCGTTTTTGAGAACATTGGTCATGGCCTGGCCGAACTGGTGCCGGTCGCAGGCCATGATCCCCAGGTCAGCATCTGCGGTAAAGGCATAGTTGATGTCAGGGTGCGCAACTTCCTGCAAGAACAGGGCCTGCCGGGCCAGATCAACCGGATCCTCACCGCGGAACAACGGCTTGGGCAAGCGCGCAAAGGACGAGAATTCATCGACCATGCGGCGCAGTTCGCCAACCTGGCGGATGATCGTGCCAGTCAACTCCTCGAACAAGCCCGAATCTGCGGTCAACTGCTTGGCATAGCGGCGCTTGAGCCGTTCGGTGGCCAGCTGGATCGGGGTCAGCGGGTTCTTGATTTCATGCGCGATACGCCGCGCCACATCGGACCAGGCGGCCTGACGCTGATCGAGCAGCTGGCGGGTAATATCCTCAAACGTGACCACGCTGCCGGTGGCCGAAGCGGTGGAGCGGACTGCTAAAGTCAGCAAATCGCTGCCCTTGGCATATTGCGCAATTCCGCCCTCCTCCCCGCTTTCCGCCAAAGCGGCGATCTGCGGGGCGAGCTGGTTGAGCGCCATGCCGATGGGTGCCTTGGCGCCGCGTTCCAGCAGCAGCTTCTGGGCCGAACCGTTCATCAGCCGGATCTCACCCTTTGAATCGGTACTGATCACCCCGGCGGTAACAGATTCCAGCACCGCTTCCATAAATGCGCGGCGCTGATCGAGCTGCTGGTTGGCGACCACCAGATCCTGGTTCTGGCGTTCCAGCTGCTGGGTCATCCGGTTGAAAGCCCGGTTGAGCAAGCCCACTTCATCTGCACCGAAGCGGCCTTCAACGCGCATCGAAAAGTTGCCCGCACCCACTTCGCGCGCGGCATCGACCAGATCATACAGCGGCTTCACTTGCCGGTCGGCAAAGCGCAGCGCGAACCACACCGCGAGGCCGACAAGGGCAAGGCTGGCGACGAACAGATAGACGTTGAACCGCAACTGCTGGATCCGCGTTTTCTGTTTCACCTCATCATAAGCGCGGACGATATTCTGCGCGTAGCCGCCTGACAGCAGATCAGATCGCCGAGCGGTATACAAATAGATCCCGGCTCGTCGATCAATTGGGGTTACGGCTTGGATCGAGTTTTCGGTCGAAGAAACAACAATGGCGTCTCCCCTATCAAGTTGCCGAACGACCTCGGCAGATACCTTTGCAGAAAGGGGATCAGCCTGATGCGCTATGGCGGCAGCGTGCAGCGTCCCATCGTCACTTTTGTGAAGGATCGTGGATTCGTTAATCTTTCGCAGAACCAGCTGATTTTTGTAAAACTCTGGGAACGTAGGACTGTTAATCGACTCGCGGTCTAGATAGTCGAGCACGTCGCCGGCCATAGCTAGCGATTCATATTCCATGTCGCGCTTGGTCTGATCATAGTAACTGACCGCTAATTTATTGGCATTTTCAAGCAATCCGCGCGACTTGTCGGAAAACCAGAATTCGTAGCCAGATTGAAACAGGAACGAAGCGAATATCACCACCAGCAAAGTCGGCACCGCGGCAATCAGGGAAAACAGGAAAACAAGCCGCACATGTAGCTTGCCACTGCGCCCGACTTGGACCTGAGCTCGCTGGAGCGCTAACCTGCGCCCGAGCAGCACCAAGATCGCCATCGCCGGAACCAGCGTGCCCAGCAGCAGCGATGCCGCCAGTTCGCTGGGCAGCAGTTTGCCTTCAACCGACCGTTCGGTGATCTGGCTCCAGGTCAGCGCAGTCATGCCGACAAACGCCAGCACGGACGCTACTTCGAGGATCGAAAACAGATTGGCACGGCGCATCGCGACTTGGAAGCGGCGCCATGTTCGCGGCCAGGTGCGTTTTTGTTTGAAAAGGTTCGCGGTGGCCATCGTTGCGCAAATACAACACTTGTGTTGCGAAAATGCAAGGCATTTCGGCTCGCTCTGCGCTCAACTCAACGCTGAATTTCGCCTGGATCTATCGCCAGTTCGGTGAGGCGCTTGCGCAGGGTGTTGCGGTTGATTCCCAGCAACCGCGCCGCCTGTACCTGGTTGCCGGCGGTTTCGCGCAGGGCCTGCAGAAACAGCGGCCGTTCAAAATTGGCCAATGCGGCATCGTAAACCTGCCCCGATGCCGGCCGCGCTGCTTGCCACCAAGCCGCCACTGCAGCACCCATATCACCGGCCCTGCCCTCCGGCGACGGCAGGCTTTCAGTTTCGCCAAGGAACGCTTCGAGTGCTTCGGCATCGATCAATTCATCGCGCACCAGCAGCGCCAACCGAAATATAAAATTGCGCAGTTCGCGCACATTGCCGCGCCACGGTTGCCGGGCAAGAAACTGCGCGGCCGCATCGTCCAGCCGCCGCCGGGGCAATCCTTCGCTCGCGGCAAGCTGGAGGAAATGGCGCGCCAAGGCCGGAATGTCATCGGCCCGTTCACGCAGTGCCGGCAAGGTGATCGGCACTACGTTGAGCCGGTAGAACAAATCTTCGCGGAAGGTGCCGGCGGCGATCATCGGAGCGAGATCACGGTTAGTGGCAGCGATGATCCGCACATCGACCGATATTTCCTCGCGCCCGCCGACGCGCCTGATCCGTCCAGATTGCAGCGCCCGCAACAACCGCGTTTGTGCGTCGAGGGGCATATCGCCGATCTCGTCAAGGAACAGTGTGCCCTTGTCGGCCTGCTCGAATTTGCCGATGTGGCGGGCAACGGCACCGGTGAAAGCGCCCTTTTCGTGTCCGAACAGTTCGCTTTCGATCAGGTCTGCCGGGATTGCAGCGGTATTTACGGCGATGAAGGGTTCGGCCTTGCGGTGGCCCAGCTGGTGGATCGCTTCGGCCACCAGTTCTTTGCCGGTGCCGCTTTCGCCCAGCACAAGTACGGTCAGATCGTTGCGCAGCACCCGGGTAATCATGCGGTAGACCGCCTGCATCGCGGCGCTGCGCCCCACCAGCGGCAGCCCTGCCACCGGCGTATCATCATCGCCGCCAATTTGCGCCGAGGCATTGCCCACTGCCTGCCGCACTGTGCGGGCCAGCTCATCAATGTCGAATGGCTTGGGAAAATATTCAAACGCCCCGGTATCGCTGGCGCGGACTGCGGTATCGAGAGTGTTCTGGGCCGAAAGGATGATGATCGGCATGTCCGGCGCCGCCGCACGCACCGCGCCCAGCGTTTCGATCCCATCGCCGTCGGTCAGCATGACGTCGGTGACCAGCGCGACAAATGACTGCCCCGCGAGCAACCGATCGCGTTCGGCAATGCTGTCGCAATGGGTAACTGCAAACCCTTCCGCCTCCAGTGCTGCGGTTATGACCACTGCAATCGAACGATCGTCCTCGACCAGCAGAACGCTCATGTCGCTTGCTCCTTGCTGGGCGGGCGGCGGTGATCGGCCACGGGCAGATGAACCCGGAAGTGGGTCAGACCCTTCGCCTCTTCACGGTCATGCGTGATGCGTCCGTTCATGTCCGAAACCAGGCGGCGCACCAGCGCCAGGCCCAGCCCCTGCCCGCTTTTCTTGGTTGAAACGAACGGTTCAAACACATGATCGCGCATGTCTGCCGGGATTCCCGGTCCGTTGTCGCTGACCCTGATTTCGATCGGCAGGCGGACCGCGCTGCCATCAATGGTGCGATGCAGTTGCAGCCCGCTGGCAAAGCGGGTGCGCACTGTCACAAAGGGCTGCGGCGCGGTGGCAGCGGCTTCAACCGCATTGGACAGAAGGTTGATCAACACCTGCACCAGCGCATCGGCACTGCCCATCACCAGCGGCAGAGACGGATCGAACTCCTCGGCAATCACGGGCGCCCTGCCCCCGGCTTCGATCACCGCCCGCGCCCGGCGCACCGCCTCATGAAGATTGCACGGTGCAAGCACCGGGACCGAGCGGCGCGAAAGTGATTGCATCTGGTCAATCAGCTTGGCTATCCGATCAACCTCATCGGCGATCAGCGTAGTAAGCGCGAGGTCGGTGCCTTCCAGCTTGCGCCCCAGCAGCTGTGCCGCGCCGCGAATGCCGGCCAGCGGGTTCTTGATTTCATGCGCCAGCACTTCGGGCGCGCGGATCGGGCGGTCTTCGCCTGAAGCCTGGGTTTCACGCATCGCTTCGGCGCCGCCGATATCGTGCAGGCTCAGCACTTGCCAACCTGCTCGGTCGATCAGCGGGACCAGAGTGACATCAACCATCCGACGCCCCAGCCCAGCCACGGCAATGGTGGTGGCGCGGGCGGAAAGCTGGGCATCGTCTTCGCGCAACCGCTCTGCCAGACGGGCTTCATCGAAGGCCAGCAATTCGGATAGCGGGCGGCCCTGCATCCGGCGAACCGATTGGCCCAGCAGGTGTTCGGCCGCAGGGTTGGCGCCGGCGATGATCTGATCGGGCCCCAGCAGCACAATTCCCAACGACAAGCTGGCAAGCTGGCGCTGAGCTTCATCCATCAGGCGGCGGCCCGGCTTAGAAATGGCGCATAAAATTCGGTTAGCTGGCGCACCACTTCGGCGGCGCTGTCGATGAAGTTGACCTGGTTACGGAACGCTGCCGATCCGTGCAGGCCGCGCGTGTACCAGGCCAGATGTTTGCGTGCCATCCGCACTCCGGTTTCGCTGCCATAGTGATCGAGCATCGCCTGGTAATGCTCAAGCACCACCGCGAACTGGGCGTCGATATCGGGATCGGCGAGGCTTTGGCCAGTGTCGAGCCAGTGCATCACCTGCGCCAGTTGCCAGGGTCGGCCATAAGCGCCCCGCCCGATCATCAGGCCATCCGCGCCCGATTGCGCCAGCGCTTTGGCGCAATCCTCAATCGTGCAGATATCGCCGTTGACGATCACCGGGATAGATACTGCGTCCTTGACGCTGCGCACAAAGGCCCAATCGGCATCGCCGCGGTACATTTGGTTGCGGGTGCGGCCGTGGACGGTGATCATCTTCGCGCCGATGTCTTCGGCAATCCTTGCCAGTTCCGGCGCGTTGAGGCTGTCATGGCACCAGCCCATCCGCATTTTTACCGTAACCGGCACCTGGACCGCCTTGACTGTTGCTTCGATCAACCGGGTGGCGAGCGGAATATCGCGCATCAAGGCCGATCCGGCGTTGCCGCCCGTCACCTTCTTCACCGGACAACCCATATTGATGTCGATAATCGCCGCGCCGCGTTCCTCGACCAGCTTGGCCGCTTCGCCCATCTGCACCGGATCGCAGCCGACCAGCTGCATCGAAACCGGATCTTCAGCCGGATCCCACATCGCCTTCTGGACCGATTGCCGGGTTTCGCGGATCGCCGCCGGGCTGGCGATCATCTCGGTCACGTTGAGGCCCGATCCGAATCGGCGGACAAACCGGCGGAACGGCAGATCGCTGACCCCGGTCATCGGGGCCAGGATCACCGGACAGTCAATCTGGACAGGACCAACCTTGATCGGTGCCAGCTTGGGCGGAGTGGGAAGCGCGGTCATGATGCGTGGTGCCTAAAATTTGGGCAGCGCATAGGGAATTGCGCGGCGCAGGGCAAGCGGTTACCGCCGGGCCATGACCACGCCCCCGCCTCCTGCAATCAGAAATGCAGCCGTGATTGTTGCCGCAGGGGCCGGATTGCGCGCCGGGCAGCCATTGCCCAAACAGTTTGCAGCTTGGCGCGGCAAACCGCTGGTGCGCCACTGTGCCGAACGGTTTGCTGCAGCTGGCTTTGCCCCGATCGTGGTCGCGATCCCTGAAGGTGCTGAAGCAATCGCCGCGCAGGCGCTGCACGGCGTGCCCGCAATTCAAATCGTGGTGGGCGGAAACACCCGCCAAGCCTCAGTCCGGGCCGGATTGGAAGCCCTGGCGGTGGCGGCAAGCGACCATGTCTATATCCATGATGCCGCGCGGCCCATTTTGCCGGCAGCGGTGCTGGCCCGGCTTGCGGATGCCCTAATGCTGCAACAAGCGGCAATTCCGGTTTTGCCGGTGATCGATTCGCTTACCAGCGCAGACGGCGCAATGATGGGCCAGCCCGCCGCGCGCGAACAGCTGCGCCGGGTCCAGACCCCGCAGGCATTCCACTACGCGGCGATTCTGGCGGCGCACCGTGCCTGGGTGGGAGCATCGAATGCAGGAGATGACGCGCAGGTGGCCCAGGCGGCGGGCCTGGCGGTGGCGCTGGTCGAAGGAGATGAACTGTTGCACAAGGTAACCACCGCCGCTGATTTTGGCGGCGCAACCGTGCCGCTGCGGATCGGCACCGGCTATGATGTCCATCGCCTGGCCCCGGGAGAAGAGCTGTGGTTGGGCGGAATTCAGATCGAAAATAGCCACGGACTGGCAGGCCATTCGGATGCCGATGTTGCGATCCACGCTCTGGTCGATGCGATCCTTGGCGCGCTGGCCGACGGCGATATCGGCCAGCATTTCCCCCCCAGCGATCCCCAATGGCGCGGGGCCAGCTCTGACCGGTTCCTGACCTACGCGGTGCAGCGCGCTGCCAATCGTGGCTATGGCATCGGCAATGTCGATCTGACGATCATTTGCGAAGCCCCGAAGATCGCCCCGCACCGCGATGTCATGCGCCAGCGACTGGCGGACCTGATGGGGATTGGAGTGGGCGGTGTCAGCGTCAAGGCGACGACGACCGAACGGCTGGGTTTCACCGGGCGCGGCGAAGGAATTGCAGCGCAAGCGGCAGTAACTCTGCTGGCTCTATAGCCATAGGTGCTGGGCGAGGTTAATCCGCTGGAAATCTTCCAGCTTCCAAGGCATCCCCAACGTTCAACCAATGCAAGGGTTCATCCGATGATCGCCAAGTCCCTGTTTCGCTGCGCTGGCGTGCTTGCGCTGTTTTCATCCGCCCAGCTTTCCGCTGCCCCGGCGGCGCAATGTCTGACCGAAACCGATGTGCACGGCCTGGTCGCTTATATGTTGCCTTCGCTCACCGAAACCGTGGTTGAACGGTGCGCCGCGCGGCTTCCCGCCAATTCCTATCTCAACACCCGCGGCAACGGGCTGGTCAGCCAATTGCGCCAGGGCCAAAGCGCCGCCTGGCCTTCTGCCCGCGATGCCATGGTCAAGATGGCTGGCAAGGATGATGATTCGTCGGCGATGTTCCGCTCGATGCCGGAAAGCGTGGTCGGACCGATGATGGAAGACATGGTCACAGACAAAGTGGGCAACGATATCAAAGCGCAGAACTGCAAGGATATTGATCGGGTCCTGTCCACTATGGCCCCTATGCCTGTCTCCAATCTGGTCGATATGGTCACCGCGGTCGCCATGATCGCCGGACGCGACGGGAAGAAATTCCAGACTTGCGCAGCGGTATGACCGAGAGCCCGGCCGCAACTTCGCTACTTCCGCCCGTGCTGGCCGAAGCTGCGGCGCGGGTGATCGAGATGAACCGCGTGGCCGGTCGGATGGTTGCGGTGGCGGAAAGCTGCACCGGCGGACTGGTTGCTGCGGCGCTGACCGAAGTGGCCGGTTCCTCAGCCGTTCTCGATCGCAGCTATGTCACCTATTCGAATTCGGCCAAGCAGCAGATGCTGGGGGTTTCGGCCGATATTATCGAAACCTTCGGAGCGGTCTCAATCGCTACGGCCTGGGCCATGGCGCAAGGCGCGCTGCTGCGCAGCGATGCCGATGTGGCGGTAGCGATCACCGGGATCGCCGGCCCCGATGGCGGCAGCGCCAGCAAGCCGGTAGGAACGGTTGTGTTTGCCCGGGCGCTGCGCGGATCGGATGAGATCATGACCGATCAGATCGTGTTTGAAGATACCGGCCGCGCGGGAGTGCGGCTTCAGGCGGCGCTGATGGCGCTGGAATTGCTGCTGCCATAAAGCGTATCGGCGCGCGTTTCGAATGCCGCCACCATCTTGCGAAACGCCCGGTCAAAATATTGCCCGGCCAGAGCCTCGAACACCGCGTTGCGGAAGGTGAAATCAACCCTGAATTCCACTTCGCAGCCGCCGCTTTCAAGCGGACGGAATTGCCAAACATTGTCGAGATCGCGCATCGGCCCGTCGATATAGATCACCTCGATCCGCTCCGCTCGCTGCTTGATCACCCGCGAGGTGAACTTCTCGCGCAGCGCGTTGAACCCGACCAGCAGATCAGCGATCATCTCGGTCTCGGTATTCGATCGCACTCGCGCGCCAACCACCCAGGGCAGGAACTCGTGATAACGCGCAACATCGGCGACCAGATCAAACATCTGCTCGGCGCTGTATGGCATGAGCCGCACTTCATGAATGCCCGGCATCAGTCCCGACCGGCGGCCCGATCCGCCTGAGCTTGCCGCGCCGCCCGCATTTGCTTGAAATCATCCCCGGCGTGATAGCTTGACCGGGTCAGCGGGCTGGCCGCAACCTGCAGAAAGCCCTTGGCGCGGGCGATCGATCCATAGGCATCGAAAGCCTTGGGGGTCACGAATTCGATCACCTTGGTGTGCTTGGGCGTGGGCTGCAGGTATTGCCCCATGGTCAGGAAATCGATCCCCACCGTGCGCATATCATCCATCACCTGATGCACCTCCAGCCGCGCTTCGCCCAGCCCCAGCATGACCCCGCTTTTGGTGAAGATCAGCGGATCGTGGTGCTTCACTTCTTCCAGCAGCCGCAGCGAGGCGTAGTAACGCGCGCCGGGGCGGATCGTAGGATAAAGTCGCGGCACGGTTTCAAGGTTGTGATTATAGACATCAGGACCGGCAGCCACGATCGCTTCAACCGCCGGGCGCATCTTGCCGCGGAAATCCGGAGTGAGAATTTCGATCGTTGTGCCGGGCGTGTTGCGGCGCAAAGCCTCGATCACCTTGACGAATTGCCCCGCCCCACCATCGGGCAAGTCATCGCGGTCAACTGATGTGATAACGATATGTTCCAGCCCCAGCTTGGCAGCGGCGATCGCGACATGTTCAGGCTCAAGCGGATCGACGCTGCGCGGCATCCCGGTCTTGACGTTGCAGAAGGCGCAGGCGCGTGTGCAGACATCGCCCAAGATCATTACCGTGGCGTGCTTCTTGGTCCAGCATTCACCGATGTTGGGGCAGGCCGCTTCTTCGCACACAGTGTTCAGGTTCAGATCGCGCATCAACTTGCGCGTTTCACCATAGCCCTGGCTGGTCGGGGCCTTGACCCGGATCCAGTCAGGCTTGCGCTGGCGTTCGGGCCGCTCTCCGGCAGGGACTATCGATGCGGCAGAAGCAAGGTCGTTCATAGCGCCCAGATAGGCATTTAAGCGCGGGGTTGCCAGCCGGAATTTGACGCGCCAAAAGCGCCGCCATGACGGACTTCGATTCAAGCGGTTTCGATCGCATGCTCGATGGCTATCGCCGCTTTCGCGCCGATGGCTGGGCCCCCAACCATGAACGCTGGGCTTCGCTTAGCGAGGGCCAGGCCCCTGCCGTTATGGTAATCGCCTGCAGCGATAGTCGGGTCGATCCAGCACAGATATTCGATGTGGATCCGGGCGAAATTTTCGTGGTGCGTAATGTCGCCGCGATGGTCCCGCCGTTTGAAACCACGCCCGGACATCATGGGGTTTCTGCCGCGTTGGAATTTGCGGTGCAGTTTCTCAAGGTCAAGGAAGTGGTGGTAATGGGCCACGGCCTCTGCGGGGGTTGCAAGGCCGCGCTCAGCCAGGAAATGCAAGGTTCAGAGCCGGGAGAAGGCGGTTTCATCGCCGATTGGATCGCGATGCTTGATGGTGCCCGCGAGAAGGTTGTGGCGCAGCACGGCGCCGAAGGGCGCGCGGCCGAATTGGCGATGGAGCTGGAAGGGGTGAAAGTCAGTCTGGCCAACCTGCGCACCTTCCCCTGCGTGCGCAGCAAGGAACGCAAAGGCGAACTGCGCCTGACCGGAGCCTTCTTTGCAATTTCCGATGGCATCCTGCACGTGCTCGACGAACACAGCGGTGAATTCAAGCCGGCGGGCTGACACGCGAAAAGGGCGGCACTTTCGCGCCGCCCTTCCCGTTTTATCCAGCAGGCTAAGGCTTACTTGCCGGCCATCTTCTGCTTGGCATAGACGACCCACAGGTTCGCGATCGGTGCGCGGTTGTCTTTCACCTGACCAAACACATCAATCGCCTCGGCAAATTTGCCCTGGCTAAGCAGGGCGATGCCCAGGCGCAGATTGACGCGGCCAGCATCGACGCCCGTCTTGGTCAGCGCCAGCCGGTACATTTCTTCGGCCTTTGGATACATCGCGTGGCTGAGGAAGGTATCCGCCGCGCCGACCACCGTGGCGGCATCGGCCTTGGGCCCGCGGGCATCCTTTTCCTGAACCACCAGCAGATTGTTGTCTTCCGCCAGACGGCCCTTGGCCTGCAATTGCAGCTTGCCAACGGTGTTGCCCAGGCTGTCGATTGGGGTCGACGCGCTGATTACGCCAGCGGCCGTGCCCTGATCAATGATCCGCAGCACTTCGGCCGGCAGACGCTTGGGATCGGCATAGACGATATAATCGATGTAATCGGTTTCATCCTGGAAGCTGTTGGTCCGGTCACGCAGCCGCAAAAGGTCAAGCTTTTCCTGGCCATTGTACTTGTTGATCGTGGTGATCGTGAAGATCGCCCGATCCCAGTTCTGCTTCGAAGGATAGTTCGTCACCAGATCGGCGGCGAGCAGGTTGGTTTCGGCCGGCATCTTGTTGTTAAAGGCCTGCACCACCCCGTTATCGATCCAGTATTCGGGTGTTGCGGTGCCATTGCGGACAATCGCATCGTGGAGCAGCTTGAGTCCGAGCGGCAGCTGTTTGTCGAGCAAGTAGGAATTGGCGAGGAAAAACTCTGCCTCATCCTTGGTATAGCCGCCATCGACGGCCAGCTTGATCTCGCGTTGCGCGGTGGGATAATCCTTCACGTCCATCGCCAGACGGCCCAGCGTGAAGTGGACCAGCGGCACGGTTTCAGCCGGCAGCTTGCCGCTGTCGAGCTGCATCTGCAGGCCCAGTTTCTGGGTGTTCTTGTCGATCGCGATATTGCCGTAGTTAACCAGCAACTGGCCCGAAATCAGCTTGTCGTCGGGGTTGCCAGCGGACGCAACAGCAGCATCGACCAGTGCCTTTTCAGGCGCGAGCATGCCCTGCAGCGCAGTGATCTGAGCATTCATGTCTGCGAGCGCGGCATCCTTGGCCGGCTTGGCAGAGGCAGAATTGACGCGCTGTGCGGCTTCGGCAACCTTCTGGCGCTGCGCCAGAACATCCGGGCGCTTAACCGCAGTTTCCAGGGCTTTGGCCGCAGGGACATAGGCTTTGACGAATTTTTCAGTCGGCTTGTAGGCAGGCGCGGCGGGGGCCGCCGGCTTCTTGTCCTTGGCCTCAGCCGCGCTGAAACCGCCAGCGGCGACGCCCAACGAAAGCGTCAGGGCCAGTGCCGTGCGGGCAAAAAACTTGGCTCGAACCATCGAACTCTTCTCCTTTGCGGCCCTTCATCCGCGGCACTATTGCCGTAAAATCGGGGCAGATACCTCTGCTTCGCCATAGGCGCTGGAGCGCCGGTTTGGCAACAGGTCCGCGAACTAGGACCCGGGCCGTGAACGGCAATTGAATGTGAACGCTGCCACGCGTTAAGAATGCTGCGCCGAGATGTGGAAAAAACCTGCTTGAGCGGGGGATTTGGTGGCCTTGGCGGCCGGATCGGCCTAGAGCCGCATGGTATCCCAGAACACCAATAGTGAAGCGAACCCACCCGCGTGAGCGACGACACAGAAATTCCTGATTCGACACCCGAAAACCCCGGTCCGCCGTCTGGCCCGCTGGGCGATTTCCAGCGCGTCGATATCGTCGATGAAATGAAGACCAGCTATCTCGATTACGCGATGAGCGTAATCGTGTCGCGCGCGCTTCCCGATGTTCGCGATGGCCTGAAGCCGGTCCACCGCCGGATCCTGTTCGCCGCCCAGGAAGGCGGCATGGTTGCCGGGCGGCCCTATCGCAAAAGCGCCAAGATTGTCGGCGATGTGATGGGCAATTATCACCCGCACGGCGACAGCGCGATCTACGATGCCCTGGCCCGCATGACGCAGGATTGGTCGATGCGGCTGCCGCTGATCGACGGTCAGGGCAACTTCGGTTCGATGGACCCCGATCCGCCAGCTTCGATGCGTTATACCGAAGCGCGGCTGGCGCGGGTCGCCAACAGCCTGCTTGACGATCTGGACAAGGATACGGTCGATTTCGTCGAAAACTATGACGGTTCACGGCGCGAGCCTTCGGTGCTCCCGGCGCGCTTTCCCAACCTGCTGGTCAACGGCGCGGGCGGGATCGCAGTGGGCATGGCCACCAACATTCCGCCGCATAACCTGGGCGAAGTGATCGACGGCTGCTTTGCCTACCTGGACAACCCGGCGATCACTTCGGAAGAACTGATCGAATACATCCCCGGCCCCGATTTCCCCACTGCCCCGCTGATCCTGGGCACAGCGGGTGCGCGCAGTGCCTATACTACCGGGCGCGGCAGCGTGATCATGCGCTGCCGGTATGAGATTGAGCAGGGCCGCGGTGACCGCGAATCGATCGTGCTGACCAGCATTCCCTATCAGGTCGGCAAATCGGGCCTGGTCGAAAAGATCGCCGAAGCCGCCAAGGACAAGCGGATCGAGGGCATTTCCGACATCCGCGACGAATCGAGCAGGCTGGGCGTGCGCGTGGTGATCGAGCTGAAGCGCGATGCCACTGCCGAAGTCGTGCTCAACCAGCTGTGGCGCAACACCCCGGCACAGTCCAATTTTCCCGCCAACATGCTGGCGATCCGCGGCGGACGTCCCGAAACTCTGATGCTGCGCGATTTCATTGCCGCGTTCATCACCTTCCGCGAAGAAGTCATCACCCGGCGCACCAAGTTCGAACTGAACAAGGCGCGCGACCGGGCGCATATCTTGCTCGGCCTGGTGGTTGCGGTCACCAACCTTGATGAAGTGGTGCGGATCATCCGCTCCTCGCCCAACCCAGCTGCCGCGCGCGAAACACTGGTGACGCGCGATTGGCCGATTGGTGAGATCGCGCAGTACATTCGCCTGGTCGAAGCGATCGAGCCCAATGCCGAACAGGACGGCGGCACTTATCGCCTGTCCGAAGCGCAGGTCCGGGCGATCCTTGAGCTGCGCCTTCACCGCCTCACCGCGCTGGGCCGCGACGAAATTGGTGACGAGCTCAAGGTGCTGGCCGCCGCGATCGAAGGCTTTCTAGCCATCCTGGGGGACCGGGTGAAGCTTTATGCGGTGATGCGCGATGAATTGACCGCGATCCGCGCCGCCTATGCCACCCCGCGCAAGTCCGAGATCACTGCGGCTGCTGACGGGATCGATGACGAAGATCTGATCGAACGCGACGATATGGTCGTCACGGTCACGCTGGACGGCTATATCAAGCGCACCCCGCTCTCCACGTTCCGCGCCCAGAACAAGGGCGGCAAAGGCCGCGCCGGGATGGCGACCAAGGACGAGGATGTGGTGACCAACATGTTCGTCACCAGCACCCACAACCCGGTGCTGTTCTTCTCGACCGCGGGCAAGGTCTACCGGCTCAAGGTGTGGAAGCTGCCCGAAGGCGGCCCGGCCACCCGTGGCCGGCCGATTGTCAACCTGCTCCCCGCGCTCGACAAGGACGAGACGATCCAGACCGTGCTGCCCTTGCCCGAGGATGAGGCCGAATGGGCCAAACTCTCGGTGGTCTTCGCCACCGCCAAGGGGAATGTCCGTCGCAACTCGATGGAACTGTTCACCAACGTTCCCAGCAACGGCAAGTTCGCGATGCGGTTCGAGGATGACAGCGCTGATCGCCTGATCGGCGTTGCTCTTCTCGAAGCCAGCGACGATGTTCTGCTGGCCACCCGCGCTGGTAAAGCGATCCGCTTTGCCGGTGATGAAGTGCGCGAATTCCAGAGCCGCACTTCCACCGGGGTGCGCGGGATGACGCTGAAGGGCGATGACGAGGTGATCAGCCTCTCGATCCTCCACCGTGTCGGCACCACCAGCGAAGAGCGCGAGGACTATGTCAGGTTCGCGCCGTGGAAGGGCGAGAAGGACGGCGAACCTTCGATGTCCGCCGAACGCATGGCTGACCTTGCCGAACGCGAGCAATTCATCCTCACCGTTTGTGCCAATGGCTATGGCAAGATGAGCTCGGCCTATGAATACCGCCGCACCGGCCGCGGCGGCCAGGGCATCACCAATATCGACAACATCGCCCGCAACGGGCTGGTCGTCGCCAGTTTCGCCGCAGCCAAAAGCGACCAGCTGATGTTGGTGACCGATCAGGCCAAACTGATCCGTCTGCCGCTTGGCACAATGCGGGTGATTGGCCGCAACAGCGCCGGGGTGCGGCTGTTCAACGTCGCCGATCAGGAGCTTGTGGTTTCGGCCGTGCGGCTGGCAGAGGCGGAAGGCGATGACGAGATTGATCAGGAACCGGTATCTCCCGAGGCTGGTGAAGGTGCGGCCGATCCTGGCGGAACAGTCCACTGATGGCACTTGAGATCGCCCCGTCTGGCCAAGCGTGCGGTGCGCGGGTTACCGGGGTCGATCTCAAACAGCCGCTTGATCCACAGACGATCGCGGAGATCCGCGCGGCGTGGCTTGATCATCATGTGCTGGCCTTTCCCGATCAGTTCCTGTCGGATGACGACCTTGAGCGTTTCACTATCGCGATGGGCGGGTTCGGCCATGATCCGTTTTTCGCGCCAATTCCGGGCCGCAGCAACATCGCCGCGATCCGGCGCGAGGCGGACGAGCAAAGCCCATTATTTGCCGAGAACTGGCATTCCGACTGGAGCTTTCAGCTCTTTCCGCCGGCCGGCACCTGCCTAAACGCGGTCGAAATCCCGCCGATCGGCGGCGATACGCTATTTGCCAACCAACACCTAGCCTGGGACGCGCTCAGCGCCGACCAGCAGGCCCGATACGCTGATCTTATCGCGATCCATTCCGCCAGGCTCGCTTATGCCCCCGATGGCAGTTACGGCGCGAAGGACAAGGGCCGTTCGATGGACATCCGGCCCAGCGACGAAGCCCTGGCTACGCAAACCCATCCGCTGGTTCCCGCGCATCCCGAAACCGGGCGGCGCGGCTTCTATTCTACGCTGGGTTATATCATCGGGATCGAAGGCATGGCGCAGGACAGCGCCATCGCATTGCTGTTGGAACTGCAACAATGGCAAGGCGATGCGCGGTTTATCTACACCCACAAATGGGAGCCGGGAATGCTGCTGTTGTGGGATAACCGATCGGTCCTGCACTGCGCCACCGGCGGTTATGAAGGGCACCGGCGCGAATTGCACCGCACTACGATTTCGGCCTTTACGGGCTAACGGAGGTGCGTTTCTTAAGTTCGCCCACCACCCCGATACAGATCAGAAACTGCCCGAAATAGTATAGCGGCCAGATCAGCAGGCCGGGAATCGCGCTATTTTCCAGCGGGCCCATCCGCGAGAAGATCAACAGGTCCGATACGGCAAACAACACGGCGCCGATCCCGACCCGGTAGCGCGAGAAGGTGCTTGACCAGGCCGTAGCAGTCATCGCCCCCAACCCTGCAGCATACAGCGCAATGCCCGGCGCCGCGCTGCGGTCTGCCGGGATCAGGAATGCGATCAGCGGGATCAGCACGAGGAAAGCGAGGCACACCAGCTTCTGGCTGCGGCCCAGCACCGTGCGGCGATGCCGCAAGTAAAGCTGGATGGCGATGAGATGGCCAACCAGGAACGCCAAAGCGCCCCAGATCAGATTGAGTTCGATCAGCACATCGCCCAATGCCCCGCAGGCCATTACTGCGGCAATCTGCCTGGTATCGCGGCCTTGATGCCGGGTCAGCGCGTAGATGGCCAGAAACGCTGCGCCCGCGCCCTTGATCGTCCATTCGTAGATATCGGGCAACGCGGTCTGGGCGATGAAATAGTAGCCGATCCCGGCGACCAGGCTGGCCAGCAGCCACGGACGCTGCTCGATCAGCGCCCGCTGCACCATCAGATGAAAGCGATCTTTTCAACCACATAGAAGCGGTCACCCGAAGGCACGGTCACTTCGATCTCATCGGCGACCCTGCGCCCGATCAGCGCCTTGCCCAGCGGCGAGTTATAGCTGATCCGGCCCAGTTTGGCGTCCGCTTCATACGGCCCGACGATCTGGTATGTGACCGGCTTTTCATCATCATCGAGCAATGACACGGTGGCACCGAAGATGACCTTGTCGCCCGACAGCGTGGTCGGATCGACGATCTGCGAACGGCTGACTTTGTCTTCCAGATCAGAGATCATCATCTCGACCTGGCCCTGGCGCTCCTTGGCGGCATGGTATTCGGCGTTTTCGGAAAGATCGCCATGCGCGCGCGCTTCCTCGATCGCGTCAACGATCAGGGGCCGCTCCACCCGCAGCGCCTTCAGCTCGGCGATCAGGCGTTCATAGCCTTCCGCCAGCATCGGCAGCTTTTCGATACTTGCCATCTCAACTCTTCCTTTTGCCGCACGCCCTGGATTTAGCGACTAGAACCCTCTCCCGTGCCCAACGTGAGCTACGAGTTCGGCCAGCCGCGAGTGGTGGGGAAGCGCGATTGATCAGGTACTATAATAATCCTGCAATGATCGCACTTCAAGCTTTGCATTTCGCAATGCAGCAATTGCCTGCGCCGCTGCCACCGAAGCGGCGGCCGTGGTGTAATAAGGCACCTTGCCGGTCAGCGCCGATCCACGGATCGATTGCGAGTCCTTGAGGCTCTGCCAACCCTCGGTGGTGTTGAAGATCAGCGCCACATCGCCGTCAATGATCCGGTCGACAATGTGCGGGCGACCTTCGGCAACCTTGTTGATCAGCTCCACCGGCAGCCCGGCTTCCGCCAGATAGCGCTGCGTGCCGCCAGTGGCGATCACCGTAAAGCCCAGCTCGATCAGCTGCTGGACCGCAGGCAGGATCACCGGCTTGTCGCTGTCCTTGACCGAAACGAACGCGACCCCGCCATCCGGCAGCCGCGTACCTGCGCCGAGCTGGCTCTTGGCAAAGGCGATCGGGAAGGTCGCATCGATCCCCATCACCTCGCCGGTGCTCTTCATTTCCGGCGAAAGCACCGGATCGACCCCGGGGAAGCGGGCAAACGGGAACACCGCTTCCTTGACCGACATGTAGGTGAATTCGCGCTTGAACGGCGGGAAGGTATCGAGCATTTCGCCCGCCATCACCCGCGCCGCAATCTTGGCCACCGGCTGACCGATCGCCTTGGCGACAAACGGCACAGTGCGGCTGGCGCGCGGGTTGACCTCGATCAGGTAGACATCGCCATCTTTCACGGCGAACTGAATGTTCATCAGCCCTTTGACGCCCAGCGCCATGGCCAGCAGTTCGGCCTGGCGTTCCATCTCGGCGATAATTTCAGCCGGAAGGTTATAGGGCGGCAGGGTGCAGGCGCTGTCGCCCGAATGGATCCCGGCCTCCTCGATATGCTGCATCACGCCGGCAACCACGACCCGAACACCGTCGCACAAGGCATCGACATCGCATTCGATCGCATCGCGCAGATACTGGTCGATCAGCACCGGACTATCGCCCGAAACGGTCACCGCAGTGGTGATGTAATCATCCAGCTGCGCGACCGAATTGACGATTTCCATCGCCCGGCCGCCCAGCACATAGCTGGGCCGCATCAGCACCGGGAAACCGATCCGATTGGCCACCGCCACCGCCTCGTCGCGGCTGCGGGCGATCCCGTTGAGCGGCTGCTTGAGCCCCAGATCGTTGACCAGCTTGGCAAAGCGTTCGCGGTCTTCGGCCAGATCGATCGCATCGGGCGATGTGCCCAGGATTGGAATCCCGGCATCTTCCAGCGCCTGCGCCAGCTTGAGCGGGGTCTGCCCGCCGAACTGCACAATCACGCCCACCAGGGTGCCGTTCTGCTGTTCAACCCGCAGGATTTCGAGCACGTCTTCGGCGGTCAGCGGCTCGAAATACAGCCTGTCGGACGTATCGTAATCGGTGCTGACCGTTTCCGGATTGCAGTTGATCATGATCGTTTCATAGCCAACATCTTCCAGCGCGAAGCAGGCGTGGCAACAGCAGTAATCGAACTCGATCCCCTGCCCGATCCGGTTGGGCCCGCCGCCCAGAATGACGATCTTCTTGCGCTCGCTGGGTGCGGCTTCGCATTCAGGCTCGCCGAACAGCGGGGCTTCGTAGGTGGAATACATGTAAGGCGTCACCGCCTCAAATTCGGCGGCGCAGCTGTCGATCCGCTTGAACACCGGGTGGACCCCCAGCTTCCCGCGCAATGCCCTAACCTCGGCTTCGGTGGTCGCCCCGGCCATGGCTTTCAGCGCATCGTGGAGCAGGCCCGAGCGCCGCGCGGCCAGCGTTTCGCCCAGCCCGCCGGCCACCCCAACCCCGCGCACCGCCAGCACGGCGAGGCGCTTGTCGGAAAAGCCCATCGATTTGAGGCGGCGCAGACCGGCCGCGTCGTTGGGCAGGCCGTTTTGCATGATCGTGGCTTCCTCGGTCACGATCTCGTGGATGTGGCGCAGGAACCAGGGGTCGAAATGGGTGACCGCCTGGACTTCCTCAATCGTGAAGCCTTCACGGAATGCTTGCGCCACGATCAGCAGCCGGTCGGGCGTCTGACGCGATAGCGCGGCGGTAACCGCATCGCGGCCCGCGCCTTCAAGGTTGAGCACGCGGTTGAACCCGTCGAGCCCGGTCTCTAGCCCGCGCAGCGCCTTCTGCATCGATTCCTTGAAGTTGCGGCCGATCGCCATGACTTCGCCAACCGATTTCATCGCGGTGGAGAGCAGCGGTTCGGCGCCCTTGAACTTCTCGAAGGCAAAGCGGGGGATCTTGGTGACGACGTAATCGATGCTCGGCTCGAAGCTCGCCGGGGTCGCCCCGGTGATCTCGTTGGTCAGCTCGTCCAGCGTATAACCCACCGCCAGCTTGGCCGCGACGCGGGCGATCGGGAAGCCGGTGGCCTTGGAGGCCAGCGCGGATGAACGCGAAACGCGCGGGTTCATCTCGATCACGATCAGGCGGCCATCGGCGGGATTGACCGCGAACTGGACGTTCGAACCGCCGGTCTCGACCCCGATCTCGCGCAGCACCGCAAGGCTGGCGTTGCGCATGATCTGGTATTCCTTGTCGGTCAGCGTCAGCGCGGGCGCGACGGTGATCGAATCCCCGGTGTGGACCCCCATCGGATCGACGTTTTCGATCGAGCAGATGATGATGCAGTTGTCGTTCCGGTCCCGGACGACCTCCATTTCGTACTCTTTCCAGCCGAGCAGGCTCTCTTCGATCAAAACCTCAGTTGTGGGAGAGGCATCGAGGCCAGACCTGACAATCTGCTCGAACTCCGCCTTGTTATAAGCCACGCCGCCGCCCGTGCCGCCCAGCGTGAAACTGGGGCGGATGATCGAGGGCAGCCCGGTGCGCTCCAGCACTGCAAAAGCTTCGTCAACATTGTGCGCCACACCGCTGCGGGCGCTTTCCAGCCCGATTTTGTCCATCGCATCGCGGAACCGCAGCCGGTCTTCGGCCTTGTCGATCGCATCGGCATCAGCGCCGATCATCTGGACGCCGTACTTTTCCAGCGTGCCGTCGTTGAACAGCGCCAGCGCGGTGTTGAGCGCGGTCTGCCCGCCCATCGTCGGCAGCAGCGCCCATCCGCCCGGGTTGAGCGCGGTTTCCTTCGCGATGATCGCGGCGACCACTTCGGGGGTAATCGGCTCGATATAGGTCGCATCGGCCATGTCCGGATCGGTCATGATCGTGGCGGGGTTGGAGTTGACCAGGACCACCCGGTACCCCTCCTCCTTCAGCGCCTTGATCGCCTGGGTGCCGGAATAGTCAAACTCGCAGGCCTGCCCGATAATGATCGGACCAGCGCCAATGACGAGGATCGAGGAGATGTCAGTGCGTTTGGGCATTATACGTTCGGAAGCTCGAATTTGAGGTCAGATCCAAGACGAAGGCCACAGGCTTCGCTTGCTGCTTTTATGATTCGAAATTTCTCTCGGTTTGCGATGTTTGTTCCAACAAACCAACCAGGCGAAATCTCGACAGCACTCGAAGCTAGGTCCGGTCGGTTGGGGTAAACCTCAGCAACGGAATTTGCGATATGGTTTCGCGAACGCCCTCGTGCTGCCGTTGCCACTTGCTCAATATTCTCAGGAAACTCTTCTATGATAGCTCTCAAGAGCGCCAAAAATGCTCCTGTCGCGTCACGTGCGAGAAGCTGCTTTCCTCGATATTGAGCGCTAACTGCACTTGCCCTCGCCGACTGTTCATCCAAGCGGCGAATAGGCCTGGCCCTCGCGCCCTCTTCAATACCAGCCGTGCCCTGTATCGGAAGCGACCTGGTTTCCTGGGCAGGTATAGAGCGGTTGAAACCAACCGGCCTCGAAAGCAAATACTTTTCCGCGGAATCTAAAGTTGGCCGAATGCCGCAAAGTTGTTCTGCTCGATCAACCAGCAACTCAATAATCAAGGGGTCGGGTTCTGAAATTAATTCACTCCAGGCCTTTGCTAGCATTTCTTGAGCTACGCGAGCGTTAGACTTGCTAGAATGATCAGAATGAGCATCGGCCTGAGCTGTGCCGTCACGAACACGAGAGAACGAGAGATATCGAGTAAGGTACAATTCGGCTTCTTCAGCAGTTCGCTCTTGAAGGTCGAGATGGTAGAGACGTCGTTCTTCATAACTACCTTGCGCCGCCGGAAGGTAAAAACTCCAAGATTTTCCGTCAGTTAAGACGGCAAATGGAACGCCGACATGAAATGCATATTCAAAAAGCTGCCGATCAGCCGCCTCTAGCCTGCCGACAGCCTTAGCCTCGATAAATATCGCAGGTCGTAACGGAAAGGAACACAATGCGTAGTCGACTCTACGACCTTCTGAGGCAAACTCAGGAACCACTGCCCCCGGATCCGATGTGTCCCAACCCAGTGCTACCAGAATCGGCTCGATAATCCCGATGCGCACCGACGCTTCGTTGACGTAGGCGCCTTTATCGAGGCGATCCTTAATTCTGCCGAGAAGTTCCTTCACCCCAACATCCCCACAAACCGCTCGAACAGATAGAAGCTATCCATTGGCCCCGGCGAGGCCTCAGGGTGATACTGCACCCCGAACGCGCGCTTGCCTTTGATCGCGATCCCGCAGTTCGAGCCGTCGAACAGCGATACGTGTGTTTCCACCACGCCATCAGGCAGCGCCGCATTGTCCACCGCAAAGCCGTGGTTCATGCTGGTAATCTCAACCACGCCGTCTTCCAGCCGCTTGACCGGGTGGTTCGCGCCGCGGTGGCCCTGGTGCATTTTGGCGGTCTTGGCCCCGGCGGCGAGGCCGAGCATCTGGTGGCCGAGGCAGATCCCGAACACCGGCACATCGCGTTCCAGCAGGCCCTGGATCACCGGCACCGCGTAAATTCCCGTCGCCGCCGGATCGCCCGGGCCGTTGGAGAGGAACACGCCGGCTGGCTTCAGCGCCAGCACATCGTCCAGCGGCGTATTGCCAGGCACCACCGTGACCTGCGCCCCGGCCTTGACCAGATTGCGGAAGATGTTGTCCTTGGCCCCGAAATCCATCGCCACCACGTGCGGACGCGGGCTGTGCGGGCTGCGGGCATAGCCTTTGCCCAAGGCCCAGACGCCGCCCTGCCAATCCTCATTGTCGCTGCGCGAAACCACGCGGGCCAGGTCCATCCCTTCGAGCCCCGGCCAGTCCTGGGCACGCTTCAGCAGCGCGGGCAGATCGAATTTGCCCTCCGCGCTATGCGCGATCACCGCATTGGGCGCGCCCGAGAGGCGGATCAGGCGGGTCAGCGCGCGGGTGTCCACGCCGGACAGGCCGATCTTGCCCTTGGCCGCCAGCCAATCGCCGAAGGTGCCGGTGGAGCGGAAATTGCTGGGCAGCGTCACGTCTTCGCGCACCACGCAGCCCACCGCGCCGTCGACCGCGCTTTCGACGTCTTCCTCGTTCACCCCGACATTGCCGATATGCGGGAAGGTGAAAGTGACAATCTGGCCCGCGTAAGAGGGATCGGTCATGATCTCCTCATACCCCGTCATCGCGGTGTTGAAGCAAACTTCGCCCACTGCGGCGCCTTCAGCGCCAAAGCCCCGGCCCCAGACCACCTGGCCTGCCGCGAGCACAAGGACTCCGGTCGCGCCCGCAGGTTGGGGCGCAAACGAAGAGGCGGGGTCGGCCATAAGGGGCGCTCCGTAAGCTTTGAATTCCAGCAATGTCGCTAAGGTTTGGCCGCTAAGCGCATGGCCGCCCGAGGTCAACCTTTGAAAAGCCGAAAATGCCCGCTAGAGGGCGACTATCCCCAAGCGCATAGCTTTTCAGACCAGAATGGACCCGCATAATGCTCCGCGATACGATCAAGGCCGCCCAGATTACCGCGATGAAGGCCGGCGACAAGCCACGCCTCGCCGCCGTCCGCCTGATCCTGGCCAAGCTGAAAGACAAGGACATCGAACTGCGCACGGCAGCGAATGTGCCCGATGACGATCTGCTGGTTACCGATGTGCTGCAGAAAATGGCCAAGCAGCGCCGCGAATCGATCACCATGTTCGAGCAAGGGGGCCGGCAGGAACTGGCCGATGTCGAGAAGGCCGAGCTGGCAGTGATCGAAGAGTTCATGCCCGCGCAGATGAGCGAAAACGATACCAACGCCGCAATCGCCGCGATTATCGCGGAGCTTGGTGCGGAAGGCATGAAGGACATGGGCAAGGTCGTCGGCGCGCTGAAAGCCAAACACGGTGGACAGCTTGACATGGGCAAGGCCAGCGGGTTGGTTAAAGCGGCGCTGAGCTGATCGGGAAGCAAGAAAGCTCGCCGAAACGCTCGGCGAGCTTTCTGCCTAATCGCCAGGCCTACTTGCCGAGGCTGGTCACATCTTCCCTGGTCCGGTGGAACAACATCACTACGATCGCCGTCGCCAACGAAGCCGCCGCCAGCAAACCGAGCGCGCTAAAGGCAGCGCCCAATTGCGCGCCGACCGCCGGCACGTGCGCGAGCGCGGCGGCAATCGCGGGCACGGCCACCACGAAGACCCCGACATTGATGATCCGTTCGACCGGCATCGAAATGCCGGAGATCAGCCCCAGAACGACCAGGATCAACGCGACGTCAAACCCCAAACCTGGCATGAAACCGGCGACAATCGCCAGCAGCAGCCCGGCGATGCGGGCAACTGCGCTAACTTTGTTCAGCATCTTCTTCCCTCCTGTTTTCAGGGGTGGAACCGGCTTCTTCTTGGTTAAGTGTCTGATCTCCCCCGGGTCACCCCCGCGACCCAAGACCGACACTAAGCTCATCGCCGGTGAATGGAAGCAATTAAATTACGCTACGGAATGTGAGGATTTTTTCGAACTTTCCGTGATGCATCAAAGCCCGTGGACAAGGCGTCTGCTGGCTAGATGCGAGGTTGAGAAAAAGCTGCGCACCGGCTAGGGACAATGAGTGTCCCTTACCCCCCAATGGCTTGATGAACTGCGCGCGCGGATTACGCTTTCGAGCGTTATTTCGCGCACGACGCGGCTGACCAAGGCGGGGCATGAGTTCAAGGCCTGCTGCCCGTTCCACAACGAGAAGAGCCCCAGCTTCACCGTCAACGATGCCAAGGGGTTTTACCACTGCTTTGGCTGCGGCGCGCATGGCGATGCGATCCGCTGGATGACCGATCAGCGCGGACTTTCGTTCATGGACGCGGTCAACGAACTGGCCAGCGAAGCCGGTATGGAGGTCCCCGCCCCCGATCCGCGCGCGGCCAAGCAGGCCGAGCAGCAGGCCGGGCTGCACGAGGTGCTGGCGGCGGCGCAGGCGTTCTACCGCGCTCAGCTGGAAACGCCGGCCGGGGCCAAGGCGAATGCCTATCTGGCAACGCGCGGGTTCGATGCACACACGATGGAGCGGTTCGGGTTCGGCTATGCCCCCGCCGGTCGCCAGGCACTCAAGGCGGCGCTGGCGCAGTTTGACGAACCGATGCTGATCGAGGCCGGGATGCGGATCGCGGTCGAAGAAAAGGAACCTTACGACCGCTTTCGTGACCGGCTGACCATGCCGATCCACGATGCCCGCGGCCGGGTGATCGGGTTTGCCGCGCGCATTCTCGATGCCGACAAGAAAGACGCGCCGAAGTATCTCAATTCGCCCGATACACCGTTGTTCGACAAGGGCCGGACGCTGTTCAACCTGCACCGCGCCGGGCCGGCCTCGCGGGCGAGCGGGCGGATCGTGGTGGTCGAAGGGCAGATGGACGTGGTCGCGCTGGCGGCTGCGGGGTTTGAGGATGCGGTGGCGCCAATGGGCACTGCACTGACCGAACGGCAGCTTGAAATGCTATGGCGGCTGACCGAAAATCCGGTGCTGTGTTTCGATGGCGACAGCGCCGGACAGCGCGCGGCGATGCGCGCCATCACCCGCGCCTTGCCGATGCTGCGCCCCGCGCACAGCCTCAAGATCGTGCGGATGCCGGCGGGAATGGATCCCGACGATCTGATCAAGCGCGATGGCCCGGCGGCGCTCGCGGCACTGCTCGATGCCCCGCAAGACTTGCTGGGCACGCTGTGGGAACACGAGCGCGATCTGCTCCCGCTCGCCTCGCCCGAGGACAAGGCCGGGCTGAAAGCGCGGCTGATGGCGCATGTCGAAACCATTGCCGACCGCGATATCCAGTCGCTCTATCGCCGGGACTTGCTGGAACGGTTTTCTGCGTTTGCTTTCCCGCGCCGTGAGGAGCGGACGTGGCAGCCCTCGCCGCCGGGACAACGCGGTGCGCGCGGCGCTCCCCCGCCGCGCCGCAGCGATCCGGTGCAACTGGTGCGGCTGCGCAAAAGCACCGGCTCACGCGATGCTCTGGCTTCGGCGGTGGTCTCTGGCCTGCTGCGATTTCCGGCGGAACTGGCGCGCCACGGCGATGCCTTGGCCCATGCCGAACTGGCCGATCCGCGATTTGCCGTGCTGATTGAGGCGCTTGATCGCGGTGAACGCCTTGAAACCGGGCATTTGGCCACCATATTGGCCGCTCGGGGACTGGCGCCCCCGGCTTCTGACGACTATGCGGCGCTACGCTTCGGCTTTCTGGCCGTTGACGCAAGCGCCGAACAGGCCCGCGCTGATCTTGATCAGGCGGTGGGTTTGCTGGTTGAACGGCCCGCGCTGGAAAAGGCGCTGGCCGAGGCAACCCGGCAGTTTGAACGCGACTTGTCGGACGGAGCCTATGCTGAACAGCAGCGGCTCTTGAAGAGAAAGCTGGAATTCGATTCGCGCTTGCGGCAAATGGCCAGCGCGCGTGCGGGGGCAGAAATGGCGGCCCCTGCCAAACCAATGGCGGAATGATGGAAGACGACGACATCCAGGGCACTGAAAAAGACGGCGGCGATGCACCGCTGATCGATCTCAACGAAGCCTCGATCAAGAAGCTGATTGCCCGGGCCAAGCGCCGCGGTGTGATCACCATGGACGAGCTTAACGAAGCCCTGCCGCAGGATCAGATGAGCTCTGAGCAGATCGAGGATATCATGTCCGCGATCAGCGAGATGGGCGTCAATATCGTCGAAAGCGACGAAGACGCGGTTGATCCGGACGAGAAGGAAGTCGATGAGGTCGACGAGCAGTCCGACGGGATGGCCGAGCGGCCCGACCTGATCAAAAAGAAGGAAATCATCGAGCGCACCGACGATCCGGTGCGGATGTACCTGCGCGAAATGGGCGCGGTCGAACTGCTCAGCCGCGAAGGCGAAATCGCCATCGCCAAGCGGATCGAAGCCGGGCGCGATACGATGATCCTGGGGCTGTGCGAAAGCCCGATCACCTTCCACGCCATCATCCAGTGGTCCGAAGCGCTCAACAACGGCGAAATGCAGCTGCGCGAGATCCTCGATCTCGATGCCATGCTCTCAAAGGAGCCCGCACCCGAAAACCTCACCGAAGACGGTGAGGAAGAAGGCGAAGCCGAAATCAGCGAAGCCACCGCCGGCCCCAGCTTCAAGGAAGAAGAGGACGTCGAGGAAGAAAAGCCGTCATCCGATGAGGACGACGACGATCAGATCGAACGCCGCATGCCGCGCCAAAGCGACGAAGAGGAAGAGGACAACACCCTTTCCCTCGCGCAGATGGAAGCGCAGCTGAAGCCTGAGGCTCTGGAAAAGTTTGCTTCGATCACCACGCTGTTCAAGAAATTCGAACGCATCCAGACCGAACGCCTCAACGTGATGGGCGAAGGCGGGGCGTTCTCGCCGACCAAAGAAAAGAACTACCAGCAGCTGCGCGAGGATCTGACCGCGCAGGTGGAAAGCGTGCAGTTTCACGCCACCAAGATCGAATATCTGGTCGACAACCTTTATGCCTTCAACCGCCGGTTGACGGCGCTGGGCGGCCAGATGCTGCGCCTGGCCGAACGCCACAAGGTCAACCGCAAGGACTTCCTTGACAGCTATGTCGGGCGTGAGCTCGACGATGGCTGGCTCGCCGCGCAGGCTGGCAAGGACAAGAAGTGGGCCGCTTTTGCCGATCAGGAAGCTGATCCGGTTGAACGCATCCGCGCCGAAATTTCGGACATTGCTTCGGCCACCGGCATGTCGCTGGGTGAATTCCGCCGGATCGTCAACATGGTCCAGAAGGGTGAACGCGAAGCGCGGATTGCCAAGAAGGAAATGGTTGAAGCGAACCTGCGGCTGGTGATCTCGATCGCCAAGAAATACACCAACCGCGGCCTGCAGTTCCTCGACCTGATCCAGGAAGGCAACATCGGGCTGATGAAGGCGGTCGACAAATTCGAATACCGCCGCGGTTACAAGTTCAGCACCTATGCGACCTGGTGGATCCGCCAGGCGATCACCCGCTCGATCGCCGATCAGGCACGCACCATCCGTATCCCGGTGCACATGATCGAAACGATCAACAAGCTGGTCCGCACCAGCCGCCAGTTCCTGCACGAGCAAGGCCGTGAGCCGACGCCCGAGGAAATGGCCGAGCGCCTCTCAATGCCGCTCGAAAAGGTCCGCAAGGTGATGAAGATCGCCAAGGAACCGATCAGCCTTGAGACGCCAATCGGCGACGAGGAAGATTCGCATCTCGGTGATTTCATCGAGGACAAGAACGCGGTGATCCCGGTAGATGCGGCGATCCAGGCCAACCTCAAGGAAACGGTCACCCGCGTCCTCGCCAGCCTGACCCCGCGCGAAGAGCGCGTGCTGCGCATGCGCTTCGGCATCGGCATGAACACCGATCACACGCTCGAAGAAGTCGGCCAGCAATTCTCGGTGACCCGCGAGCGTATCCGCCAGATCGAAGCCAAGGCGCTGCGCAAGCTCAAGCACCCTAGCCGGTCACGCAAGATGCGTTCGTTCCTGGATCAGTAAGCACTTCATGAATTCGGGCAAAAGCCGGTCAAGCAAATCGCTTGGCCGGCTTTTGCTTTGCTGATACGTCCTTTCGCAGTCAGATCATTGATTGAAAGGACTTTTCGATGCTTCGCTTCAGGATTGGTCTTGTAAGCCTTGCTGCCGGTGCAGCCCTAGCGGTTGCCCAGCCAGCGGCGGCGCAAATGATCAATGACCCCGAAGATTGCATCGGCGCTCCAGTTGACCGTCAGTCATTTGCCACCGCATTGCAGGTGGTTCAGGCGATCCTTCCGCCTAGCGAAGCCGACACGATGATGAAGCAGATGATCAATGCGATTGTACCGCAGTTTCAGGCTGGCTTCGGCCCCGATCTCGGTGATCCCGGCCTGCAGGCCATTCTCGACAAGCGTATGGCGACGATTTCAACGGTCCTGATGCCGGTGATCAGCAAGCATATTCCGTCGATGTCCAACGCCATGGCCTGCGCCTATGTTCGCGAGTTTTCGCCCGCCGAACTGGCCGAGCTGCTGACCTTTTCGAAAACTCCGACGGGTCGGCATTACCTGCTGAAATCGACGTCGATGGTTGGGGATCCTTCGGTTGTCGCGGCGAACCAGGCGTACTTCGCTGACCTTAAGCCCGCGGCAGAGGCCTTCGGGGAAGAGGTTCGCCAGGATGTTAGCGAATACCGCCGCAAGAAGAAAAAATAGGCTTACCAGGCGACGCGAACCGCTTGGTCGCAAAGAGCAGGCGGATCGGCTCCAAAGATTAGTGCATTTAAGGGTTGGCATACTGGCCAATCCTGACAGCCCCGACTAAGGCAGCGGCGACGATTCTTCACCCAAACGGGGCCGCCTCTCCCATGCGCATCGCCATTGCCTCTGACCACGCCGGGTTCGATCTCAAGGCCGAACTTGTTCCCGTTTTGACGGAATGGGGCCACGAGGTCATCGACCTCGGCCCGGAAAGTGACGCACGCGTTGACTATCCGGACTTTGGATACAAACTGGCTAATTTCGTCGCTGCTGGTGATGCGACCTTCGGAGTAGCCATTTGCGGGTCGGGTATCGGCATTTCTATTGCAGTCAATCGCAACCCGAAGTGCCGCTGCGCAAGGGTTGACGATCCCTATTCCGCCGCACTCGCGCGCGAACATAACGATGCCAATGTCATTGCCATCGGCGCACGGTTGATGGGCGTCGATATGGCGAAAGCCTGCATCCAGACCTTCATCGTCGGCGAATTTGCTGGCGGCCGCCACGGCCCCCGGGTCAACAAGCTTTCCCATCCTTCCTGCTGAGGAGCTCTCTCCAGTGACCACCACTCTCGATACTGCGCCGGTGCGTTCCGCCGGATTTTTCACCAAGCACCTGGCCGAATCCGATCCCGAAGTGTTCGGCGCGATCCAGAACGAGCTTAATCGCCAGCGCCACAATATCGAGCTGATCGCGAGCGAGAACATCACCAGCCTCGCAGTGCTTGAAGCGACTGGCAGCGTCTTCACCAACAAATATGCCGAAGGCTATCCGGGCAAGCGTTATTACGGTGGCTGCGAATATGCCGACGTGGTTGAAACCCTGGCGATCGAGCGGGCCAAGCAGCTGTTCGGGTGCAATTTCGCCAATGTTCAGCCCAACTCAGGCAGCCAGATGAACCAGGCGGTATTCCTCGCGCTGCTCAGCCCCGGCGATACCTTCATGGGGCTCGATCTCAATTCGGGCGGCCACCTGACCCACGGCAGCCCCGTCAACATGAGCGGCAAGTGGTTCAAGCCGGTGCCCTATGGCGTGCGGCAGGACGACGAACAGATCGACATGGATGCGGTTGCGGCTCTGGCGCGCGAACACAAGCCCAAGTTGATCATCTGCGGCGGCACCGCCTATTCGCGGATCTGGGATTTCCAGCGGTTCCGCGAAATCGCTGATGAAGTGGGCGCCTTCCTGCTGGGCGATATCTCGCACTTCTCCGGTCTGGTCGCTGGCGGCGCGCATCCTTCGCCCTTCCCGCATTGCCACGTCGTCACCACCACCACGCACAAATCATTGCGCGGGCCGCGTTCAGGCGTGATCCTGACCAATGACGAGGATCTGGCCAAGAAGCTCAACTCGGCGGTGTTCCCAGGGCTGCAGGGCGGGCCGCTGGTCCACGTCATCGCCGCCAAGGCCGTGGCCTTTGGCGATGCGCTGCGCCCCGAATTCAAGGCCTATGCCGCGCAGATCGTCAAAAACGCGCGGGCTCTGGCTGCTTCGCTGAGCGAACAGGGCTTGCGGATCGTTTCGGGCGGGACCGACAATCACCTGATGCTGGTCGATCTTTCGGCCAAGAACGTCACCGGCAAGGCGGCCGAAAAGGGCCTCGACCGGGCCTGGCTGACTTGCAACAAGAACGGCGTGCCGTTTGACACCCGCTCGCCGTTCGTCACCTCGGGCATCCGCCTCGGCACCCCGGCCGGCACCACTCGCGGGTTTGGCGAGGGCGAGTTCACCCAGATCGGCCAGCTGATTGCCGAAGTGGTCGATGGCATGGCCCGTAACGGCGATGAAGGCGACGGCCAGACCGAGCAAAAGGTGCGTGACCGGGTCGCTGCGCTGTGCGAAAGCTTTCCGATCTATCCGGAGTTATAGTAGATGGATTTGGTACAGTCGTCGGAATCCTGTCCTTCCTGCGGCATGGCCAAATTCGATGATATGCGGTTTTGTCCTTCTTGCGGCACAGCGCAGCATGACAATCAAGCAAAAGCCCGAGCCTTGGTGGTCAAGGAATTTGCGGTTGGCGCACTTGCAAATGCAGACGAGGTTGCACGCGATTTGCTGAGCAACCCCACGATAAAAAAGGTTGCGGGAGGCGCAATGCTGGGATTGGGAGTTGCAGCTGTCATTCCGTTCCTTACATTCACTGCAGGGGCAACCATTGGCGCGGCTTATGTAGGCTACAAAGCCCTCACCAAGGATTGAGGATTAGAACATGAGTGATGATATCGTTCAGGACGCCAAGGCCGAAATCAGCGGCATGGCCAAGCAGGGTGTTCGCCATCCCTCAACCAAGCCAGTGCTGGGCGGGCTTGCCGCTGGCGCGGTTGCCGGTGCGCTGCTGCCAGGCCTCAGCCTGATTGCCGGCGCAGTGATCGGCGGCGGGTTGATGTTTTACAAGAGGTTGCGGCCCTAAGTGCGTTGTCCCTTCTGCGCGCATGATGACAGCCAGGTAAAGGATTCGCGCCCCACCGAAGACAACACCGCGATCCGCCGCCGCCGGCAGTGTGACAGCTGCGGGGCGCGCTTCACCACGTTTGAACGGGTGCAATTGCGCGAAGTCGCGGTGATCAAAAGCAGCGGCACCCGCGAAAACTTTGATCGCACCAAGATCGAACAGTCGGTGGCCTTGGCCTGCCGCAAGCGCGGGATCGCGCAGGAACGGCTCGATCAGCTGGTGTCGGGCGTGCAGCGCCAGATCGAAACGCTGGGTGAAAGCGAAGTCGCCGCCAAGGCGATCGGCCAGATGGTAATGGAAGGGCTACGCGGGCTCGATTCGGTGGCCTATATCCGCTTTGCCAGCGTCTACCGCGAATTTACCGAAGCCAGGGACTTTGAGGAATTTGCCGGGAACGTGCGGGATGCAGGACAGGAGTAGCCCCGCAATGGCGCACGGTTTCATCACCTACATGCTGCATTGCGGCGATGGCTCTTACTATGTCGGGCACTGCGAAGCGGGTGAGCTTGAGCACAAGCTGGAGCAGCATCATGCCGGAACGCTCGATGAATATACTGCCAAGCGGCTGCCGGTGGCGCTGGTCTGGTCCACCCCATTCGCTGACCGCGACGCAGCTTTTGCCGCTGAGCGGCGACTAAAAGGCTGGACCCGGGCCAAGCGCGAGGCCCTGATTGCCGGGGATCAGACGCTGGCAGCACAGCTAGCAACCATGGCCCCGGTTTCGCGGGTGATAGCCGATCAAGCAGCCCCGCCCGCGCCGGAAAACCCGCCGGTGATCGTGCTGGTTCGCCCGCAACTGGGCGAAAATATCGGCAAGGCCGCGCGCGCCATGCTCAATTTCGGGCTGAGCGAAATCCGCCTCGTCGCGCCGCGCGATGGCTGGCCCAATCCCAGCGCCGGTCCATCGGCCGCCGGGGCCAATGTGGTTCTTGAAAAGGCTCAGGTGTTTGACACGCTGGCCGAAGCGGTGGCCGATTGCGCTCACGTCTATGCCACCACCGTGCGCAAACGCGGCGTGACCAAGCCGGTGGTCACCCCTGAGGAAGCCGCGCAGGCCATCCACCGCGATCCTGGCCGTTCCGCCCTGGTGTTCGGCCCCGAACGCAGCGGTCTGGACAGCGACGATGTGGCCCTGGCCCGCGCAATCCTGACCGTGCCGATCAATCCTGAATTCGCCTCGCTCAACCTCGCCCAGGCGGTGATCCTCTGCGCTTATGAATGGTCAAAGGGCGCTGCTCTGGTGCAACCCACGGCCGAAGACTTGCTGCCCCCTGCCCCGCAGGAAGAGCTGGAGGGCATGATCGGGCAATTGGTTGAAATGCTTGAGCCGCGCGATTATTTCCGGCCCAATGCCCGCGCCGACGCGACGATGCGAACTTTGCGCAGCATCCTGACCAAACCAGGCTGGAATCACCTTGAAGTGCGCACCCTGCGCGGCATTTTGTCGGCGCTCAAGCGCCGTTGATCTGGCAAGGGCTTGCGGTCGCTCCGCCGCTTGCTATCCCGGCGCCAAGACCACTTTATCAAGGACATACCATGCGATCGATGATCTTTGCCGCCGCCGCATTGGCGCTGACTGTACCTTCCTTGGCTATGGCCGATGATGCCGCTTCTTCCCCGGCGAACCTACCGGTCAAGGAAAAGAAGTTCTGCCGCTATACCCCGCCGCCCACCGGCAGCAATCGCCCCGGCAAGCGCCGTTGCCGCACTGCGGCGCAGTGGCAGATTGAAGACCGCGAGACCCGCGAAACCGGCGATGTCGCGGCCGGCACCAACGGCGCCCCGGCGCGCAGTCAGCCCCAGAACAACAACTAGGCTTGCTTTCGCGCGGCCCTGCGGTTAAGGGCGCGCCTTCGCAATTGAGCGGGCACTCCGGTGAAGCCTGTCTCGCATTCCGTGATTGGCGGAATGGTGCGGTTCCGGACTAGAAGGCGGGGCACAAGGCCTGGCCATGCAAATTGAAGGACTCGCTCGACATGTCGAAGCGTAAAGCATCCAAGTACAAACTTGATCGCCGGATGGGTGAAAACATCTGGGGTCGTCCGAAGAGCTCGGTCAACCGCCGTTCGTATGGCCCCGGCCAGCACGGCCAGCGCCGCAAGAGCAAGGTTTCGGACTTCGGCATTCAGCTGCGCGCCAAGCAGAAGCTCAAGGGCTACTATGGCGACGTGACCGAAAAGCAGTTCAAGCGCACCTACCAGGAAGCCGCCAAGATCAAGGGCGATACCGGTCAGAACCTGATCGGCCTGCTCGAACAGCGCCTCGACATGGTGTGCTACCGCGCCAAGTTCGCGCCGACGATTTTCTCGGCCCGCCAGATCGTTTCACACGGCCACATCTATGTGAATGGCGTGAAGTGCAACATCGCCAGCCGCCGCGTTCGCCCCGGCGACGTGATCAGCCTGGGTACCAAGGCCAAGGAAATGGCCCTGATCGCCGAAGCGCAGAGCCTGCCTGAGCGTGAAGTGCCTGACTATGTCTCGCCCGATGGCACCGACAAGATCACTTTCGTCCGCGTTCCCACGCTGGATGAAGTGCCCTATCCGGTGAAGATGGAACCGAACCTGGTCGTCGAATTCTATTCGCGCTAATCGGGCTTTCAACCGAACACCAAAGGGCGGCCTTCGCGGGCCGCCCTTTTTGTTTGGCGATCAAAGCCCGAAGATCTTGCGCAGGAATGCGTCGCTTTCGCTCAGCAGCCGGGTGCGCGCTGCAGAGTCGTTGAGCTGGTGGCCGAGGCCCGGAAACTCGACAAAGGTCACCGGGCGGCCCGCCCCGCGCAATTTGTCCGCCATCAGCCGGCTTTCGCCCACGCCTACATTCTGGTCCATCGTGCCGTGGAACAGTAGGACCGGCACCTTGATCGCTGCGGCATTCTGCGCGGGCGAACCTTCGCGCACATGCGCCCCGTTACCAATAAAGCCATTGACCAACTGGTAATTCGTGAAGGGTTCGGCTTCCTTGCGCAGCCGTTCCAGATCGGTAACTGGTGCGATCCCGACGATGGCTTTGAACAGGTTTGGATCGAGCACCGGGCTTTGCAGCGCTGCATAGCCGCCGTAAGACCAGCCCACCACCGCCAGCTTGTCAGGCGCGGCGATGCCTTGGCTGATCAGCCAGCGACCAGCATCGTTGACATCGCCCACCGCCACGCGCCAAGATTTGAATCCGTTCTGCTGATACCAGGCCGATCCATAACCGGCTGATCCGCGGAAATTGGGCTGCAGAACCGCATAGCCGCGCGCGGCGTAGTATTGCACCAGCCAGTCAAAGCCCCATTCATCGCGCGATCCCGGCCCGCCGTGCGGCATTACGATCGCGGGCAGGCCCTTGCCGTTGCTGCCCAGCGGCAGGGTCAGGTAGGCGGGAATGACGGTGCCATCGGCCGCCTTGTAGGTAATAGGCTTCATCGGGGCGAGCGGCACCTGCGCCAGTTCCTGCCGCACCGGCAGCAGCTCTTCCAGCTTGTTGGTCTTGCGATCAAGCAGATAGAACATCCCGGGGTTGGTATCGCTCCACGCCAGCACGATCAGCTTCGTGCCGCTATCGTCGCTGTCGATGATATCGACATTGGGCTTGCCCGGCAGCGCTTTGGTCAAGGCGCGGCTCAGCGCGGCGAGCGCTGGATCGAAGTATTCGATCGTCCGCCGTTCGGTGGCATAGCTCGCGCCGACAACCTTGCGCTGCCGGCCGATCGTGATCACCTGATCGATATCGACATCACTGCGGCCGAGCAGCTTGCGCTCCTGCTTCGATCCATCCAGCGCCATGCTGTAGAGGCCGATCAACCCTCCATCGTAATCGAACCCGACAACCGTGTTGGTATCGGCATCGATCGTCATCGGATTGAAATTGCCCGGGGCATCTTCTGCGAGATTCAGTTTTGTCAGCTGCTCCCAATCGCGCGAACCCTGCCGGCGATAGAGATAGGAAATGGTATCCTTGGCATAGCCTTGGCTGTTGCTGTCCTGCAGCCCCATCATCCGCACATTACCGCGCCCATCGGTCAGGTATTCAACGGCGCCGCGCCGCGGGCTTTCCACCTTGCTGCGGGTCAGATTGACCGTATCGACCATGTCTACGCCCAAGCCGTCCTGATCCTTGCGCAGGTTGCTGCCCATCGCGCTTTCGGGCACGTAGTCGTGCGTCATCAGCACTTTGCCGGGCTGTCCTGGCACCGACCAATCGAGCACAGAGCCGCCGTCCTGCGACACCCGCAACGCCCGGCTTGACTGATCACGCGTCAGTTTGATCAGGCGATTGCCATCAGCATCGAGCGCGACAAGGCTGGAAAAGCCCAGCAATACGCCGTTGCGGCTCAGCACCGTGCGCACATCGCAAACCAACCGCTGCGGGGTTGACCAACCGCACCGCGAAAAGCGCGCGTCGCGGCTTTCCGCCTTGATGATCGGCTTGGGCGCGCCGCCCGCGATCAGATCGACCACATAAATCACCTGATCGGCGCCAAGCTGGCCCAGATAGGCCATCTTCGACCCATCGGGTGCCAGGCTGATCTGATCGACCGTTTCGAGCGCGCCGAATTTCGCCGCCAGATTATCGCCGGGATCCGGCTGCGCGGCCAGTCGATCAGTGCCGAGTGCAAGTAATGCCAGCAAAGCCAGTTGAAGCCGCACCGATCTATCCTCCTGAATTAGGGAATGATTGTGCCTTAACCTGAACAATAAGCAAGTGGCTATACCGTCATCCTCGCCATTCTTGCTAGCAGCTCTTCAATCGAGTCACCATCATCCACACTATCAAGTCGCAACGACTGATACAGCCTTACCAAACCACGCGCCGAAATCTGCCGAGCAGCGCGCATCACGCTGCCCGCAAAAAGGGGGTTTAATCGCGCGATTAGTTTGCTAGTCGCTATGGTTCAACCGACAGGGATATCAGCATGCAATTCGATGAAGTCATCATGGGGCGGCGCTCGATCCGAGGCTATCTGAACAAGCCGGTACCGCGAGAACTCATCGAAGAGGTGCTAGCATTGGCGATGCGCGCGCCCAGCTCGATGAACACCCAGCCCTGGTATTTCCATGTCATCACCGGCGAACCACTGGACAAGATCCGCGCGGGCAATACCGAGCGCAATCTGGCCGGGGTGCCGCACAGCCGCGAATTCCGCACCGGTACCGGGTTTGAAGGGGTCCACCGCGAACGCCAGATCGGCGTGGCCAAGCAATTGTTCAGCGCCATGGGCATTGCCCGCGATGACAAGGATGCGCGACTCGACTGGGTGCTGCGCGGTTTCCGTCAGTTCGATGCCCCGGTCTGCGTGATCATCACCTATGACAAAGGGCTGGCCGATAGCGATGACACCGCGTTCGATTGCGGCGCGGTGACCACGGCCCTGGTCAACGCGGCCTGGTCGCGCGGGCTGGGCTGTGTAATCAATAGCCAGGGCATCATGCAAAGCCCCGTGGTGCGTGAACACGCCGAAATTCCGGACGATCAGGTAATCATGAAAGCGGTTGCGCTGGGCTGGCCGGATGAAAGCTTTCCCGCAAACGCTGTTGTTTCGGAACGCAAGAGCGTTGCCGAAGCCACTGTATTCAAAGGATTCGAATAGGCTGGGTTAGTTGAGCAGCAGGACTTTTTCATCCGGGTGGACCATGTTCATGTCCGACCGCAGCAACTGGCCAGCCATGTCGGGATCGACATGCGCCGGATCGAGCAGCGCCACCCGGTTCTTCAGTACATCGCGCTGGGCCACAATCTGCTGAAGCTGCTTTTGCCGATCTTCCAGCAAGCGGCTGTTTTCGCTCCACGCCAGGATTCCGCTGGGGCCGATCGTGATCCATGCCCCCATCGCCAGCAAGCATGTCAGGGCCAAAGCCTGCGTCACTCGTTCTTTGGCAAGTTTGGGCTGGGTTGCAGAATTCATGGTTAACTTAGAATCATAGTTGATTCAGCAGTTCAAGCTTTAATTTTGATATCGTGCCGAATTCGCGCCAGGTGTGCTTGCGCTGCGCAGTTCATGCGCTCTGCGAAGAGGAGCCAATCGGTCTCAGGAAAGTGGTGCGCCCGAGTGGATTCGAACCACCGGCCCCCAGATTAGGAATCTGATGCTCTATCCGGCTGAGCTACGGGCGCACTGGGGTTCCCATAGGCAGCGAGGCCAGACGTGGCAATCAGTTGAGTTCATCGGGGGGAGCAACCGGGAACGGCAACGGCGCCACCGCGATTCCTTCTTCCAACAGCTCCTTGGCCTGCTCTGGCGTTTGCTTCACCGTGGATCACCCTATCCTCGACTTCGCCGTAGTGGATCTTGCGCAATTCATCGGCGAAGCGCTTGCCCACCCAGCGCGATGAGCTGAGCGCTTCGGCCTGCAATTGCGCCAATTTGGCCAGAGCCGCTTGTGCTTCGGGCGGCAGGTTTCCGCCGGCAACGGGCTGCGGCAAAGAAGCGGCCGAAATCTGGTTGCCTTTGCGGCCGATACTAGGCGCCATCACCGCCTTGCCCACGTCGCTCGATCCGCATTGCGGACAAGTGACAAGACCCCTGCCCAGCTGATCGGCAAAGGCTTCGCTGTTGGCGAACCAGCCTTCGAACCGGTGGTGGCCGCTGCCCCGGCATTCAAGATCAAACACGATCATCGCGCGCCTAAGTGGCAATTGCCCGCTTGTTGGCAAGGCACGGCACTTGCGCCCGCACCGCGGCAATGCGGGCCGGATCAAGCTCGGCAAAGGCCATCCCGGCGGCTTCTCCGCCCATATCCAGCAGCACTTCGCCCCACGGATCGATCACCAGCGAATGGCCAAAGGTTTCGCGGCCATCGGCGTGCTTGCCCACCTGGGCAGCAGCGATGACATAGGCTGTCGCCTCGATCGCGCGGGCGCGCTGCAGCACGTGCCAGTGCGCCTGGCCGGTCGGCACGGTAAATGCGGCGGGGATGGCAATCAGATCAACCCCGGCCCGGCCATAGGCTTCGAACAGGGCCGGAAAACGCAAATCGTAACACACCGTAAGCCCCAGCCTGCCCAGCGGCGTTTCGACCACCACTGGACCACTACCGGGGGCATAGGCGTTCGATTCGCGCCAGCTTTCGCCGGTAGCCAGATCGACGTCGAACATATGGATCTTGTCATAGCGGGCCACCACCGCGCCGCTGCCATCGATCACGAAGGCACGGTTGGCCCAGCGGCCATCATCGCGCAGCACCGCCATCGATCCGATTGCCACCCAGATCCCCGCCTTGGCAGCGGCACTGCGCACCGCATCAAGAACCGGGTTCTGCTCCTCAGGCAAGACATGGGCCCCGCCGCGTTCGCGGTTGCGATCGAGCAGCGCCGACATTTCCGGCGTGAACAGCATGCTGGCCCCGCCCATTTCGGCCGCAAACACCGCCGAAACCATTGCATCGCCGTTCACCGCGGGATCGACCCCCGAGGTCATCTGCAGAAGGGCGATGCGCTTCACTGATCAGAGTCCGAGGATCGGGTCGAGCTTGCCCTCACGGTCGAGCGCCTGGATATCGTCGTTCCCGCCCAGAGCGCGGCCATCGACCAGCACCTGCGGCACGGTGCGCGCATCGGGCACGCGTTCCAGCATGGCGGCCTTGGCCGGTCCGCCCAAAGTCACATCGTGCTCGGCATAGGTCACGCCTTTGCTGTCGAGCAGCGCCTTGGCGCGCACGCAATAGGGGCAGCCCCACTTGGTGTAGATTTCGACTTTGGGCTGGGACACTGCGGCGCTCCTCTTGAAACCAGACTTGGCTAACATACATCGGGTGCGGTGTCATGGTTCGCAAGAGCATGGCACCGCAGCGGGATGCCACACGGGTCCCGCAAATTGCTCAATTGCTCAACAAGAGGATTTTGCCATGAACCGTTTTGATTTTACCCCTTATCGCCGCACCATGGTTGGCTTTGACCGGCTGTTTGATCTGCTGGAAAACCAGAATCGGATGGGTAGCGGTGACAATTACCCGCCGTTCAATATTGAACGCCGCGGTGATGACGCCTATCGCATCACGCTGGCCGTGGCCGGGTTCAAGCCGGCCGATATCGATATTACCGCGCAGCAGAACCTGCTGGTTGTCCAGGGCAAGAAGGGCGAAGAAGCCTCCGCCGGCCAGTATCTCCACGTCGGCATTGCCCAGCGCGGATTCGAACGCCGGTTCGAACTGGCCGACTATGTCCGGGTTGACGATGCCAATCTGGAAGACGGCATGCTGTCGATTGATCTGGTGCGCGAAGTGCCCGATGCGATGAAGCCGAAGAAGATTGCCGTCGGCACGCAGAAATCGCTGAGCGTTGTAGCTGACAACAGCAAGGAAAAGACGGCTGCCGCATAAGCCCGAAGGTTGGAATGGGGGTGAGGCAGAACCTCACCCCCGCGACGCTTGCGCGCCGCCGTGTTGCCACACAGTCGTCCGGGTCGCAGAAGACGATCGGTTGCAACAACCTCTTTGACGACTCAATGACTTCGCCCCTGTGAGGGCCGTATTCTGTAGACTAGTGCTTAGTGCAAGCCATTTTCCGGCTTTCGTTACCGCGCAGTTAACCACATTTCTGAAAAACCAGCAAATTCAATCAGACCAGCCGTGCCTGCTGCAGTGCCGCCGCGATAAATCCGGCGAACAACGGGTGCGGTTCAAACGGCCGACTTTTCAATTCGGGGTGGAATTGCACCCCAACAAACCACGGGTGATCGGGCCGTTCTACAATTTCAGGCAGCAAGCCATCGGGGGACATGCCCGAAAACACCAGTCCGCCCTGCTCCAGAACTTCGCGGTAGGCGCCGTTCACTTCATAGCGGTGGCGATGCCGTTCGCTGATCGTGGTAGCGCCGCCATAGATCGCCGAGACGTGGCTGTTGCCAGCCAGTTGCGCTTCATAGGCGCCCAGACGCATCGTTCCGCCCAAATCGGTATCGGCGCCGCGCTGCTGCAACCCTTCCGGGCTCATCCATTCGGTGATGATCCCGACCACTGGTTCATCAGTCGGACCGAATTCGGTTGAGCTTGCGGCCGCGATCCCGGCTTCACGCGCGCCTTCGATGCAGGCCATCTGCATACCAAGGCAAATTCCGAAGAACGGGACACCGCGTTCGCGCGCAAACCGAACCGAAGCAATCTTGCCCTCGGTCCCACGCACGCCAAACCCGCCCGGCACCAGAATACCGTCCATCGGTTCAAGCTTGCTGACGATTTCCTCGTCGCTGCCTTCGAACAATTCGGCATCGATCCACTTGATGTTGACTTTGACCCGGTTGGCCATGCCACCGTGCACCAGCGCCTCGTTGAGGCTTTTGTAGGCATCGGGTAGCCCGACATATTTGCCGACAACCCCGATTGTCACTTCGCCTTCGGGGTTCTGATAGCGATCGACGATATCGGCCCAGCGCGACATATCGGGCGCGGGGCTGGTCAGGCCGAAATGCCGCAGAACTTCGGCATCAAGACCTTCTTCGTGATATTGCAGCGGCACCGCATAGATGCTGCGGGCATCAAGCGCAGGGATCACCGCTTCCTTGCGAACGTTGCAGAACAGCGCGATCTTGGCGCGTTCGGTATCGGGCAAGGGATGTTCGCAGCGGCACAGCAGCAGATCGGGCTGGACGCCCAGACTGGTCAGTTCGCGCACCGAATGCTGGGTCGGCTTGGTCTTCAGCTCACCCGCAGCAGAGACATAGGGCACCAAAGTGACGTGGATCGAACAGGTCTGTTCGCGGCCCAATTCATTGCGCAACTGGCGCAACGCCTCGATGAACGGCAGGCTTTCGATATCGCCGACCGTGCCGCCGATTTCGCAAAGCACGAAATCGAGGCCGTCAACCTCGGCGCGGGCGAATTCCTTGATCTGGTCTGTCACGTGCGGGATCACTTGCACGGTTGCGCCCAAATAGTCGCCGCGGCGCTCCTTGGCGATGATATCGCGGTAGATGCGGCCGGAGGTGATGTTATCGGCCTGGCGCGCAGAAACGCCGGTGAAGCGTTCGTAATGGCCCAGATCAAGATCGGTTTCGGCCCCGTCGTCAGTAACGTAGACCTCGCCGTGCTGATAAGGGCTCATCGTGCCTGGATCGACATTGAGATAGGGATCGAACTTGCGGATGCGGACCTTAAAGCCGCGCGCCTGCAGCAGCGCCGCAAGGCTTGCCGCCATAAGACCTTTGCCAAGCGAGGAGACCACGCCGCCGGTGATGAAAATGAACCGCGCCATGGGAGTCAAGCCTTAAGCGTTCGGGTGGATTCGGCGCAAGCGCGAACTGCGGCAATCCACAGCCGCGTCGCATCAGGCCAGCGAGAATATGCGTGAAGCGGGGTTAGCCCGCCTTGTTCGGCGTGCCGCCGATCGGTGCGCTGGATGCGCCCGGGGCCGGCGTGGCGCCCGAAGCCGGCGTAACGGCCGGGGTTATCCCGACCGGAGCAGGCTGGATCGCTCCAGGTGCCTGAACCGGTGCCGCAGCTGTCCCCAACGAGCTGTCAAAGGTCCGCCCCGCGCTGCGGGTGGCCAGCGCCGCCAACACAATCGAAAGCGTGACGAACAAGGTTGCCAAGATCGTGGTCAACCGGGTCATGAAATCGGCCGCGCCGCGTGCGCTCATCAGGCCGGCCGGGCTACCACCGGTGCCCAGCCCGCCGCCTTCCGACTTCTGCATCAGGATCACGGTAACCAGCAAAGCGGCAACGATTGCCTGGATTGCGGTGAGAAAATGCATCAGCGTCATGGAAGGTCCGTATCAAGGTAAGTGCGAGTTGCGTGCGGCTGGGCATCTAGGCGCAGCGCGGTCAAAGTGCAAGTCGGGGCGGTCAATCGTCGGCAGGCGGTGCGGCGGCCAGAACGATCGCCAGGAAACTGTCGGCAGTCAGGCTGGCACCGCCCACCAAAGCGCCGCCAACCTCATCGCCGCCCAGCAGCTCCACCGCGTTGCCGGCGTTGACCGACCCGCCGTAAAGGATGCGCACCGCTGCGCCTTCTTCGCAGTACAGCGCCACCAGCTTGGCCCGCACAGCCCGGTGCATCGCGCTCACGTCATCGAGCGAGGGAACCCGGCCCGTACCGATCGCCCAGACCGGCTCATAGGCCACCGTCAGCCCCTGCGCTGCGCCTTCGCCTTGCGGCAGGGAGCCGCCAAGCTGCGCGGTCACCACCGCTTCGGCATTACCGGCATCGCGCTCAGCCTCGGTCTCGCCCACGCAGACGATCACGCCCAGACCGGCGGCTTGCGCTGCTTCGGCCTTTGCTTTGACGTCAGCGTCCTTTTCCTTGTGGATCGCGCGGCGTTCGCTGTGGCCGACGATGACAAACCCGGCCCCGGCATCAGCCAGCATCGCAGCCGAAACATCGCCAGTATAGGCGCCCGATGCTTCGGCATGGCAATCCTGCCCGCCCACTGCGAGCGTTTCCACTGCTTCGGCCAGTGCGGCGATCAAAGTAAACGGCGGGGCGATTGCCACATCGACTCCGGTAAGCCGCGCCGCGCTGCGATCAATCGCGCGGGCTTCGGCCAACTGCGCACGCAGCCCGTTCATTTTCCAGTTTCCTACGATGTAGGGGCGAATTGCCATTGCTGTTTTCCCTGAGATGCTGCGGCGCCGTAGCCGCCGCTTGTCTCGCGGTTAGGCCAGTGGGCAAGCGCTTGTCAAAGGGCAACCGGCACAACTCTGCCCCATTGCCTGCGCACCGATTGATCCCTAAAGCGCGCGATGAACGGCGTGCCGACAGTCGGCCCGCCTTGGCAAACAGATGGCGGCGCACGTTCAATGCTCATGTTTTTCCGGAACTTCTTCAATTCCAAGGTCGGCGTCGGGGCGACGCTGGCGCTGCTCGGGCTGATTGCTCTGGCCTTTGCCGGCGGCGATATCGCGGCCAGCGGTGGATTCGGGGCCTTTGGCAAGGGTAACCGAGTGGCCACCGTGGGCAGCGAAAAGATCTCCTCCGACGATCTGCAGCAGCAAACCACGATCTGGCTGGACCGGCTGCGGCGCAACAATCCCGCGCTGACGATCAAGCAATTTTTGGCCGAAGACGGTCTGGGCAAGCTGCTGGCATTCCTGATCGATGGCAAGGCCACCCGGCTGTGGGGCGAAAAGCACGGCATCTATATCGGCGACCGGCTGATCGATCATGAAGTGGGCAAACAGGGCAAGATCCAGGGCGCCGATGGCAATATCGATCCTGACCTTTATGCACAGTTCCTGCGCGAACAGGGCATGACCGATGCCCAGTTCCGCAATGAAGCCACCGAACTGCTGATGGCCCGCCAGTTGCTGGGCCCGGCCACGATCGGGCTGTTTGTGCCCAAGAAATATTCCGCGCGCTATGCCGCGGTGCTGACAGAAACCCGCGAAGGGGCGATCGTCACGCTGCCGCTTTCGGCCTTTGCGCCCAAGCAGCCGCCCAGCGATGCCGAAGTGCAGGCCTACTACAACGCGCACCGCGCCGAATACGCGCTGCCCGAACGCCGCACGATCCGCTGGGCCAGCTATTCCGACAGCGTGATCCAGAACGTGCCCGCACCCACCGATGCCGAAATAGCGGCGCGTTATAACGCCAACAAGGCGCAGTATGCGCCCAGCGACAAGCGCAAGCTGACGCAGGTCGTGCTGCCCACCGAAGCTGCGGCGCGCGCCATTCTGGCTGAAACCGCAGGCGGCAAGAAGCTGGAGCAGGTTGTTGCCACCAAGGGGCTGGCCACCGCCGCCCTGGGCAGCCTGACCAAGGAAGCCTATGTCGCCCAGGCCAATCAGGCCGCCGCCGATGCCGTGTTCGGCGCCGAAGCCGGCAAAGTGATGGGGCCGTTCAAGGTTCCGCTGGGCTATGCCGTGGTCCGGATCGATGCCCGCGAGACCACTCCGGGCAAGACGCTCGAACAGGCCAAGCCTGAACTGATCAAGACGATTGCCGAGGAAAAGCGCCGCAACGCGATCGCCGATTATTCGCAGCGGATCGACGAGGAATTCCAGAGCGGCGCTGCGCTGGGCGATATTGCCAAGGAATTGAACCTGACCGTGGTGGAAACCCCGTTGCTGCTGTCCGATGGCAGTGTATTTGGCCAGACCGGACTGAATGTCGCGCCGCAGCTGGCCAAAGTGGTCCCCACCGCGTTCCAGCTCGAAGGTCCCGGCAACGCCCAGTTGGCCGAAGTTGATGTGGGCAAGACTTTCGTGATCTTCGATGTTGGTCAGGTCCTGCCCGCAGCACCGCCGCCGCTCGATCAGATCCGCGAGCAGGTTACCGAAGACGCCCGCATCGCCAAGGGCGAAGCAGCGGCCAAGGCAGCCGCGGAAAAGATCAAGGCACAGGTTGAAAAAGGCGTGCCCGTGGATGTTGCGGTGGCCTCGCTCGGAGTTTCGCTGCCGCCGGTCGATCACGTCAACACCGATCGCCAGAAGGTCGAAGCGCAGGGCCCCAAGGCGCCCAAGCCGCTGCAACTGGTCTTCGCCATGCCCAAGGGCAAGGTCAAGCTGATGCGCGCGCCGCGCAATCACGGCTGGTACGTGGTTACCGTGACCAAGGTTACCCCCGGCACCGTGGCAGCGGACGACAAGCGGCTGGTCGATCTCAATACCAGTCTGACCCGCGACAAGGCCGGCGAATTTGCCGACGAAATGCGCAGCGCTTTCCGCGCCGAAGTGGGCACCAGCCGTGACGATGCCAATGTCACCGCGCTGCAGGGCCGGCTTTCGGGCGGCAACTGATCCGGCAGATGAGCTCGGGCCAAGCTGAAAACCGCGCTGCAGCGGCAGCGGCTTTGTCCGCTGGCAGCCCCGGAGTAATCTGGCGGCGGCTGATCGCCGATCAGGAAACCCCGGTGGGCGCAGCGGCCAAGCTGATCGTGCCGGGACGCGGCGATTACCTGCTCGAATTGGTCCAGGGCGGCGAAGTGCGCGGGCGTTATTCGCTGCTTGGGCTTGATCCTGATCTGGTGTTCCGGGCGAGCGGAAATAGCGCCGAAATCAACCGTAGCTGGCGCGAAGACCGCAGCGCCTTTGCCCCGCTGCCCGGTGGCAGTCTGGCCGAACTGCGCGCGCTGGTAGAGGCCTGCCGGTTCGATGTGCCCGCTGCCCTGCCCCCGGCGCTATCGTGCCTGGTCGGCTATTTCGGCTATGAAACATACGGGCTGGTTGAAAAGCTGCCCCGCCCCGCCCCCAACCCGCTCGATCTGCCCGACATGCTGTTTGTGCGGCCCGCGCTGATCCTGGTGTTTGATCGGCTGCGCGATGAACTGTTCGCGATCGCTCCGGTGTGGCCTTCGGCCGCTACGCCAGACCGCGCGCTTGATGCCGCGCAGGACCGGATCGATGCCGCGCTGCATCGGCTGGCGCAGGCAGCAGACCCCATGCCGCTTGACCCGTCATTGCCAGAGCCGGTGCTGACGCCAACCATGGCACCCGGCCGTTACGGCGAAATGGTGCTGCGCGCGAAAGACTACATCGCTGCAGGGGACATTTTCCAGGTGGTGCTGGCGCAGCGCTTCACCTGCCCGTTCACCTTGCCTCCGCTTTCCCTGTACCGCGCGTTGCGCCGGGTGAACCCTTCGCCGTTCCTCTATTTCCTCGATCTGCCGGGCTTTGCGCTGACTGGATCGAGCCCTGAAATCCTGGTGAGAGTGCGGAACAGTGAAGTGACCATCCGGCCGATTGCGGGCACCCGTCCGCGCGGGCTCACGCCCGAAGAAGACCGCGCGAACGAAGCGTCGTTGCTCGCCGATCCCAAGGAACGCGCCGAACACCTGATGCTGCTCGATCTGGGCCGCAACGATGTTGGCCGGGTCGCACAGGCAGGCACGGTCAAGGTCACCGAAAGCTACACCGTGGAACGCTACAGCCATGTGATGCACATTGTCTCGAACGTGGTCGGCCAGCTTGATGCGGCCAACCACGATGCGATCGACGCGGTGTTTGCCGGCTTCCCCGCCGGCACCGTCAGCGGTGCGCCCAAGGTCCGCGCCTGCCAGATCATTGCCGAGCTCGAACCCGAAACCCGCGGCGCCTATGCCGGCGGCGTCGGTTATTTCGCCCCCGATGGCAGCCTCGATTCGTGCATTGTCCTGCGCACTGGGGTGGTCAAAGATGGCATGCTGCACGTTCAGGCCGGCGCCGGGATCGTATCAGACAGCACCCCCGAATACGAACAACGCGAATGCGAGGCCAAGGCTGGCGCGCTGATCGCCGCAGCGCGGGAAGCCGTGCGAGTGGCAAGTGAAGCCGGGTTCGGGCAGTAGCTTGACCTAGCCGCAAGGACAGCTAGCTTCTGCCCCATGCGCAAACTCATCCTACTCCTGTTCGCCCTGCTGTTCGCAACCCCGCTTCATGCTGCCGAGGACTGGTCCAAACGCGGCACCGAAAAGGACGTGACGCTGAAGCAGTTTCGCTTTGGCACGGGTGAGGTGATGGACCTGCGGATCCATGTCACCACGCTGGGCACCCCGCACCGCGGCGCGAATGGCGAAATCGACAATGCGGTCATGATCCTGCACGGCACCGGCGGCAGCGGCTGGCAGTTTTTCCGCCCGCAATTTGCCGATGAACTTTATGGCCCGGGCCAGGTGCTCGACATCAGCAAATGGTACGTTATCCTGCCCGACAATATCGGCCACGGCAAAAGCAGCAAACCCAGCGACGGGATGCGGATGGCCTTTCCGCGCTATGATTATGACGACATGGTCGATGCACAAAAGCGGATGCTGAGCGAAGGTCTGGGTGTTAACAGCTTGCAGCTGATCCTCGGCACATCGATGGGCTGCATGCACGGCTTCGTCTGGGGTGAACGCTATCCCGGCTTTGCCCGCCGCCTCGCCCCCTTTGCGTGCAATGCGGTGGAGATTGCCGGGCGCAACCGGATGTGGCGCAAGATGTCGATTGACGCGATCAAGGCCGATCCGCTGTGGAACGGCGGCAGCTACACGCAGCAGCCCGAGCAGGGCCTGCGCACTGCAAATGATCTGGGTCTGATCGCCGGAGGCAATGCCTGGGACCTGCAGGTCCAATACCCTGCGCGCGACAAGGCCGAAGCCTATCTGGCTGAGCGCGATGCCATGGCGGCAAAGAACCCTACCGACGCCAACGACCAGATCTATCAGCTCGATTCGTCGCGCAATTACAACCCGGCGGCAAAACTGGGACTGATCCGGGTGCCAGTGCTGTGGATCAACAGCTCGGACGATTTCATCAATCCGCCCGAGCTGGGACTGGCGCAGAAGCAGGCGAGGCAAATGCCCCGCGCGCGTTTCATCCTGATCCCCTACAGCCCCGACACCAAGGGCCACGGCACCCACACCTGGGCCAAGTTCTGGAAGAAGGATCTGGCGAAATTGATGGCGACCAAGCCATGACACAGCGCCGCACTCTCTATCCGCCGATCGAACCCTATGCATCGGGCATGCTTGATGTTGGCCAAGGCCACACAATCTATTGGGAACGCTGCGGCACGCCGGGAGGCAAGCCAGCGGTGTTCCTGCACGGCGGCCCGGGCAGCGGGATCAGCCCCAAACAGCGCCAGCAGTTCGATCCGGCGCTTTACGATGTGCTGCTGTTCGATCAGCGCGGGTGCGGGCGCTCGGTCCCGTTTGCTGGGCTGGAGGACAACACCACCTGGCATCTCGTCGCCGATATCGAGCTGCTGCGCGAGATGGCCGGGCATGACAAATGGCTGGTGTTCGGCGGCTCATGGGGCTCCACGCTCAGCCTCGCCTATGCCCAGACCCACCCCGACCGGGTCAGCGAACTGGTGCTGCGCGGGATATTTCTTGCCAGCCAGAAGGAAGCCGACTGGCTCTACAAATACGGCGCGAGCGAATTGTATCCCGAAGCCTGGGACCAGTTTGTTGGGCATATCCCCGAAGCCGAGCGCGGCGATTTGCCTGCGGCCTACCAGAAGCGCCTGACCAGCGAGGATCAGGCGGTGCGGCTGGCAGCGGCCAAGGTCTGGTCGATGTGGGAAGGCGTAACCGTCACCTTGCTCCCCGATCCGGAGATGATGGCCGATTTCACCGCCGACGATCACGCGGTGGCCGTGGCCAGGATCGAGAACCTCTATTTCATGCACGACTGCTGGCTTGAACCCGATCAGTTGCTGAAGAATTCCCACAAGCTCAAGGGCATTCCCGGGATCATCATGCAAGGCCGCCACGATTGCTGCACGCCCCCGGCGGCAGCCTGGGCGCTCAAGCAGACCTGGCCCGAAGTGGAGCTGCAGATCGTCGACGATGGCGGGCACTTGTTCACCGAGCCGGGAATCACCGACGGGCTGGTGCGGGCGAGTGACCGATTTGCGGGGAAGTCCGGATAAGGGCAGCGCATCACGCATCACGCAACCTTATCTGGCAAATCGGCTGACCAACGCCTATGTGCGCTGGCATGAGCGCTACCGATATTCTGGTCATCGACAATTACGATAGCTTCACCTGGAACCTAGTCCACTATCTGATGGAACTGGGGGCCAAGGTCGAAGTGGTGCGCAACGATGCGATTTCCGCCGGGCAGGCGGTATCGAGCGGGGCCAAGGGTTTTCTGATTTCACCCGGTCCCTGCACGCCCAACGAAGCCGGGATCAGCCTCGATCTGGTTGGCGCCTGCGCCGCTGCGGGTAAGCCACTGCTCGGTGTGTGCCTGGGACACCAGTCAATCGGCCAGTATTTTGGCGGGCAAGTGGTGCGCGGCGGGCTGATGCACGGCAAGACCAGCACTGTTACTCACGATGGCAGCGGGCTGTTTGCCGGCCTCCCCTCGCCGTTCAAGGCGACGCGCTATCACTCGCTGATCGTCGATGATGTGCCTGCTGGTCTGGTGGTCAATTGCACCAGCGATGATGGCCACGTGATGGGCTTTCATCACCGGGAGCTGCCGATTCACGGCGTCCAGTTCCACCCCGAAAGCATCGCCACCGAACACGGCCACGCGATGCTGGCCAATTACCTGCGGATCTGCGGAATTGCGGTCAAGGAACTGGCATGAGCCTGTCTCTGGCTGAGGCTGAGGCCCTGTTCGGGCAGATGCTTGATGGTGAACTGTCAGACCATGAGATTGCCAATACCCTGACCCAGTTGGCCGATCGCGGAGAAAGCGCGCATGAAATCGCCGGCGCGGTGCTGGCCATGCGCGCGCGGATGCGGCGCATCGCAGCGCCTGATAATGCGATCGACGTCTGCGGCACTGGCGGCGATGGCCAGCATTCGCTCAATGTCTCAACCGCTGTGGCGCTGGTAGTGGCGGCTTGCGATGTGCCGGTGGCCAAACACGGCAACCGCGCCGCCTCCAGTTTGGCTGGCGGCGCCGATACGCTCGAAGCACTGGGGCTCAACCTGCAACGCGCCAGCGAAATGGCCGAGGCGACCCTGCCCGATCTGGGCATCGCCTTCCTGTTTGCGCAGGCCCACCATCCGGCTTTGGCCCGGGTCGCGCCGATCCGCAAAAGCCTGGGCCGGCGGACAATTTTCAACCTCACCGGACCGCTCGCCAATCCCGCCGGAGTGACCCGCCAGCTGGTCGGCGTTTCCCACCCCAACCTGATCGCGCTCTACCGCGATGCGATGCAGTTGCTCGGCAGCGAAACCGCGCTGATCGTCTCGGGCGAGGAAGGGCTGGACGAGCTTTCGATCGCCGGGCCCAGCTATCTTGCCGCGATCGGCCTGCCCAATTGCCCGACACAGCTGATCCCGGGCGACGCCGGGCTGATGCCGCATAGCCTGGACGATCTGCGCGGCGGCGATGCGGCTTTCAACGCGGCGGCGCTTCGCCGCCTGCTGGACGGAGAACCGGGGGCCTACCGTGATGCGGTTGTGCTCAACGCCGCCGCAGCTTTGGTCGTAGTCGGGCAAGCCGGGGATTGGTTCGAAGGCACCGAGGAAGCTGCCGAAGCAATCGACAAGGGATTGCCAAAGGCACTGCTTGATTGCTGGATCGAAACGGTGAAGTAGCGTTCTCACGCTGTGGGCTTCGACAGGCTCAGCCTGAGCGGGAATTCATGTTAGCGCATTGAACAAACCTCCGCTCGGGCTGAGCCTATCGAAGCCCCCGCGCAAAGCTCTCGACTAGCCTTCACCCAGTGGCTAGGGCACAGGCAATGACCGACAAACTCGCCGAAATCTGGGCCACCAAGCGCGAAGAAGTAGCCGCGCGCAAGGCGCTGGCTTCGCTGGCCGATCTTGATGCCCATGCCGCATCGCAAAGCGCGCCGCGCGGGTTTGAGGCGGCTCTGCGCGCCAAGGCAGCCTGCGGCTATGCCCTGATTGCCGAAATCAAGAAGGCCAGCCCGTCAAAAGGTCTGATCCGGGCAGACTTCGATCCCGCCGACCACGCCCGCGCTTATCAGGCCGGCGGCGCGACGTGCCTTTCGGTCCTGACTGATGCACCCTATTTCCAAGGGCACGAGGACTACCTGATCGCCGCCCGCGCCGCCTGCGATCTGCCGGTGCTGCGCAAGGACTTCATGGTCGATACCTGGCAAGTGGCCGAGGCCCGGGCGATCGGCGCCGACGCGATCCTGATTATCGTCGCCGCGCTGGGCGATACCGAGATGGCTGAGATCGAAGCGGCCGCGCTTGAACGCGGGATGGACGTGCTGGTCGAAGTTCACAACGAAACTGAAATGGCGCGGGCAAATGCATTGAAATCACGGCTGATCGGGGTCAATAACCGCGATCTGAAACAGTTCGTAACCGATCTGGCGACCAGCGAGCGTCTGGTTTCGCTGGTGCCGGCAGGCACCCTGCTGGTTAGCGAAAGCGGGATCAACCACCACGCCGATCTGCTGCGGCTCGAGCAAGCCGGGATCCGAACCTTCCTGGTTGGAGAGAGCCTGATGCGGCAGCAAGATGTGGCTGCAGCTACGCGGGGGCTACTGCATGGCTGAACTCACCCACCTCGACGCCCAGGGCAAGGCCCGCATGGTCGATGTCGGCGGCAAGGCCGAAACGCAGCGCGTGGCCATCGCTTCAGGCCGGATCCGGGTGAACCAGGCCGCCTTGGCAGCTATTCGCGATGGCTCGGTGCCCAAGGGCGACGTCCTTGCCGCGGCTAGGATCGCTGGGATTATGGCAGCGAAAAAGACCGCAGACCTTATTCCGCTGTGCCATCCGCTCGCGCTGACTTCGGTAACGGTCGATTTTGCAATTGAGGACGACGCCGTGCTGGTTACGGCAAGCGCCGCGCTCACCGGACGAACTGGCGTTGAAATGGAAGCATTGACAGCCACCTCCATCGCACTTTTGACAATTTATGACATGGCCAAGGCAATCGACAAAGGCATGGTCATCAGCGATCTACGCCTGATCGAAAAGCGCGGCGGCAAGTCTGGCCATTGGCGGGCGAGCGAATAATGGCCGCGCCGCTGCCACTAGACCAGGCGCAAAGGCGGCTGCTTGAGCTGGCAGCACTTTTGCCGATCGAACGCGTGCCGCCCGATGAAGCGCTGGGGCGCTACCTGGCCGAACCGCTCGTGGCCCGCCGGACGCAGCCTCCGGCGGATTTGTCTGCAATGGACGGCTATGCGCTGCGGGCCGCTGATTTGCCGGGGCCGTGGCAAGTGGTGGGTGAAAGCGCTTGCGGGCACCCCTTTGCGGGCCGACTGGAGCCGGGTCAAGCGGTGCGGATTGCTACTGGCGCGCTGCTGCCAGACAACGCCGACATGGTGCTGATGCAAGAAGATGCCGCGCGCGAAGGTTCAGCCCTAAAGCTGACCGGCACTCCGCCCGCACCTCTCAACCGCCACATCCGCCGCCGGGGCATGGATTTTGCCGAAGGCGCCGAACTGCTCGCCAAAGGGGCCAGGATCGGACCGGCCCAGGTCGCGCTTACGCTCTCGGCGGGCCAGCGACTGGTTGCGGTGCGCCGCCTGCCGCGGCTGGCCGTGATCGATAGCGGCGATGAATTGGCGGGCGATCCCGAGAATTGCGCGGTTCATCAGATCCCCGCCAGCAACGGCGCGATGTTGGCCGCGCAGGCCCGCTGCGCGGTGCCCTGCACAATAACGCGGATCGGCCCGGTAGCAGACCGGATCGAAGCACTTGTGGCCGCGCTCGACCAATGCGCCGAAGCCGATCTGATCGTCACCAGCGGCGGTGCTTCGGTGGGTGATCACGATCTGGTCCGCCCCGCGCTTGCGGCCTGGGGCGCTGAGATCGATTTCTGGAAAGTGGCGATCAAGCCGGGCAAGCCGTTGCTGGTCGCACGTAAGGGCAGCCAGATCGTGCTGGGACTGCCCGGCAATCCCGTTTCCAGCCACGTCACCGCATTCCTGTTCCTGCTGCCTTTGCTGCGCGCAATGCTGGGTGCTGCCGCGCCGCTGCCGCGCGCATTTATGGCCGCGCTGGCACATGCCTTGCCTCAGGGCGGCGATCGGCAGGAATTCCTGCGCGCGCACTGGGACGGCACAAGCCTGACCACCGCGGTCAATCAGGATAGCGGCGCGCTGGCCGCATTGGGGGCGAGCAATGCCCTGATCGAACGGCCGGCATCGGCCCCGCCGGCAGCGGCAAACAGCATGGTCCGGGCCTATCTGCTCGAAAATGGCGGTATTGCTTGACGGCAGCGAATCTGTTGCTTAATTGTTCCGCATTCGTTCACTGAACGGCGCAGGAACATTCATCCCCTGGCCGCTCTTTTTGGGAGCCCGCGCGCATGCTAACCCGCAAGCAGCACGAACTGATCCGTTATATCCAGGCCAAGCTGGAGGAAACCGGGGTTTCCCCTTCGTTTGAGGAAATGAAGGAAGCGCTCGATCTCAAATCGAAGTCGGGGGTGCACCGGCTGATCTCGGCACTGGAAGAACGCGGCTTTATCCGCCGTTTGCCCAACCGGGCGCGTGCGCTCGAGGTGCTCAAGCAGCCTGAAGACGTGTCGAGCAAGGCACCGTTCGCCAAGTCTGACAATGTGGTTGAACTCAAGCGGCCCGAACCGGCGCGGCCATCCCCGGCCAACGATGTGATTCACATTCCGCTGCACGGCCGGATTGCGGCAGGTGTTCCGATCGAAGCGATGGAAACCGCCGCGATGCTGCCGGTGCCCGCAGCCTTGCTGGGATCGGGCGAACACTATGCGCTTGAAGTATCAGGCGATTCGATGATCGATGCCGGCATTCTCGATGGCGATTACGCCCTGATCCGCCGCACCGATACCGCCCGCGATGGCGAAATTGTGGTTGCACTGGTTCGCGGAGAGGAAGCAACGCTCAAGTACCTGCGGCGCGAAAGCGGCCGGGTGCGGCTTGATCCGGCCAATGCGGCATACGAACCGCAGCTCTATGATCCGTCTGAAGTGGTGGTTCAGGGCAAGCTCGCCGGTCTGCTGCGCCGCTACCACTAAGGCGTCTTGGCTGACACGTTGGCACTGGCAGCGTCGGCATCGCCGCTGGCAGTCGGCGCGGGCCAGGGCCGCCGCTGCCGGGCTGCGGGTGGGCTCCACCAGCCATGTTCGCCTTCGTGCTGCGCCACCGTATCAAGCCGCTGTCGGTTCAGATCGATCGTCAACCCGCCGGTGGTATCCAGCATCCGCCGATCCGCCTTGATCCAGCGCGGCTGGCACGAATAGGGGAGATAGCGCGCCGCAACTACGATGTCGGCCCGCTCGCACGCCGCCGCCAGCGCGCGCTCCTCAACCATGGCAGTGCCGCGTGCCAGCAGCAGCTGCCAAGTCCGGCCGCCGCGCTCAATCCGGATCGCGCAAAACCCTGGGGTGCAACGCGCGCCCGGCCAATCATCAAGCAGCCGGATCTCCCCATCCATCCCGGCCTGTTCAAGCAGATTGTCGCGGGTATATTCACTTCGGGTTTCGCGCAGCACCAGAAGTTCGCTGGCGCTTTCCCCGGTTATCCCGACATGGCGGCCATCGCCCGAGATTAGCAGGTCTGGTGGGGTAATCCTGCCCAGCAGCAGCAGCCCCAGCATCGCCGGAGCCAGCCCGTACAGCCGCACCCGCCCCCGCCACAACGCCAGCCACAGCCCGCCGCCAACAAACAAGGCAAACGCGCCCTGCCCCATTGCTGGCATCATCGTCACCGCGCCGGGCAAGGCCGCGGTCCAATGCGCCAGCGCGAGCAGCAGTTCGAGCGACTTGCCCGCCAGCCACCAGAACGGCGCGCCCGCGCCGAAACTGTCAAACAGCAAGGCCAGCGCAATCAGCGGCATCGAGGCTAAAGTGGTCAAAGGAATCGCGATCACATTGGCCAGCGCGCCGTAAACCCCGGCGCGGTGAAAGTGGAACAGACCGATCGGCATCAACGCCAGTTCGATCACCACACCGGTGGCCAGGATCGCCGTTAGCTGCCGCAACCAGCGCTGCCAGATTGGCTCTTCGCGGGGAGCCAGAAAAGCGCGCATCGGTGCCGAGCCGTGTAGCGCAACGATCGCAATCACCGAGGCAAAGCTCATCTGGAAGCCCGGCCCAACCAGGGCTTCCGGCCAGATCACCAGCACCACCAGCGCCGCAACCGCCACCATTCGCATCGACAAGGCCTCGCGCCCCAGCACCAGCGCCAGCATCACCAACACTGCCCCTATGCAGGATCGGATGGTCGGCACCTGCGCGCCGGTCAGCAGCGTGTAGCCAATCCCGGCTGCCGCCCCGGCCCCTGCAGCAACGATTGGCAGCCGCAGCCGCAAGGCCAGCCACGGGATCAGCGCCAGCAGCCGCAAGACAATGACATAGGCCGCAGCAATAACCGCGCTCACATGCAGTCCGCTGATCGACAGCAAATGCGTGAGGCCGGCATCGCGCATCGCGTCTTCATCGTCAGGCGCGATCGCCCCGCGATCCCCGCTGGCAAAGGCCGCCGCCAGCGTCCCGGGCGAACCGCTCAGTTGCGAGCGGACGTGATGCGAAAGGCTGCGCTGGGCCGACTGGATCAAGCCGCCTTCCTTGCCCGGCTGCAGCACTTCGATCGGCCCCAGCACGCTCCCGGTTGCTGCCAGCCCCGAAAACCACGCACTGCGGGCAAAATCACATCCACCGGGCAACATCGGCGGCGCTGGCGGGACCAGGCGCGCCCGCAGCCGCAGCAGCGAACCCTCGGTAATCCCGGCGCTATCGGCTGTGCTATTTAACGACACCCGAACGGCAATGGCGCGGCCGCTTTCGGGATCGCGCGTTGCCACGATCAGCCTGACCTTTTCGTCGGCAGGCAATTCTTCCCGCGAAAGCACCCGGGCATCGATCCTGACCACCATCGGCCGTTCGATCGGCGGCGTGCCGATCAGCGCGGCCTTGGCCCAGACCAGCGCGCAGCCACCTGCAAAGGCAATCCCCATCACCTGCACCGCGCGGCGCAGCAGCGTGAAACGGCCCTCTGATCCCATCGCCGCGCTGGCGCCCAGTGCCGCACCCAGGCCCAGCGCAATTGCTGCCACCCACTGCCACGAATTGCCGCCGGCAAACCACGCTGCGATGCCCACCGCCAGCCCGGCAACGGGCCAGGGGCCAAGATCGTATCCGGCGCTTTCTAGGAATTTTTCGACCCGCGCAGCGACGCGCACAAGGGCGCTGGACAAGTCCAACGGCTTGCGCCAATGCTTTTGCTGCAGTGCAGCGCCAAGCGGCGGATCGCTGCCGATTGGCACCAAGGGCGAATTGTCGCTGGCCATGGAGGAGCAAGAGACCCGATGGCACTGCGCTTGGCAAGCGCGCGCTTCGATTTGTCCTGCTGTTTCCGGGCGTTCGGCAATTTCCCAGCAAAGGCCCCTAGCCCGGTAATAACCGGATAGGTGGCCAAAAGCGGATAGGCTATCGGCAACAATCCAGGCAATCGTCCGGCGTTCTGGCCAAGGAGTTTGGGAAAGTGGGCAAGGAAGCAAAATTGAACACGGCGGGCGCCGAATTCACCTATCCGGTGGTTTCGGGCAGCGTTGGCCCTGATGTCATCGATATTCGCAAACTCTATGCCCAGACCGGCCAGTTTACGTTCGATCCGGGGTTCACTTCCACCGCTTCATGTGAAAGCGCGCTGACCTATATCGACGGTGATGAAGGCGTGCTGCTGCACCGCGGTTATCCAATCGGTCAGCTGGCCGAACATTCCAGCTTCATGGAAGTCAGCCATCTGCTGCTCAACGGCGAATTGCCGAGCGCAGCCGAGCTGGCCAAATTCGAAACCACCATCACCCGCCACACCATGCTGCACGAGCAGCTCGCCACGTTCTACCGCGGGTTCCGCCGCGATGCGCACCCGATGGCAATCATGTGCGGCGTGGTGGGAGCGCTATCGGCATTCTATCACGATTCGACCGACATTGCCGATCCTGAACACCGCAAGATCAGCTCGCACCGCCTGATCGCCAAGATGCCAACGATCGCGGCGATGGCCTACAAGTATTCGGTCGGCCAGCCGTTCGTCTATCCGGACAACTCGCTGTCCTACACCGGCAACTTCCTGCGCATGACCTTTGGCGTCCCGGCCGAGAAATATGAGGTCAATCCGGTGGTCGAAAAGGCCCTGGACCGGATTTTCATCCTCCACGCCGATCACGAACAGAACGCCTCGACCAGCACAGTCCGTTTGGCCGGGTCATCGGGCGCGAACCCGTTTGCCTGCATCGCGGCGGGCATCGCCTGCCTGTGGGGGCCTGCGCACGGCGGGGCCAACGAAGCCGCGCTCAACATGCTGCACGAAATCGGCACGCCCGACCGTATCCCCCATTACATCGAGCGGGCCAAGGACAAGAACGATCCGTTCCGCCTGATGGGCTTTGGCCACCGCGTCTATAAGAACTACGATCCCCGTGCGACCGTGATGCAGCAGACCGTGCGCGAAGTGTTCGCAGCACTCAAGGTCACCGATCCGGTGTTCGAAGTTGCGCTGCAACTTGAAGAAATGGCGCTCAACGATCCCTATTTCATCGAGAAGAAGCTGTTCCCCAATGTGGATTTCTATTCCGGCGTGATCCTCTCGGCGATCGGTTTCCCGACCACCATGTTCACCGTGCTGTTCGCGCTCGCGCGGACGGTAGGCTGGGTGGCGCAATGGAACGAAATGATCAGCGATCCCAACCAGAAGATCGGAAGGCCGCGTCAGCTCTACACCGGCCCGGTCGCGCGCGATTACGTGGCGGTGGACAAGCGCTGAATTGCGGTCAATACCCGTCCTTTATGGGGAGAATTTGACGATGGAATCTCTGCGAGGTCCGCTCAGCGTGATCTATATGATCATCGCGGCACTGATGGTTTTTTCGGGGCTGTTCTGGGCGCTGCAAGGGCTGGGCATTATCATGTGGCCGCCTGAAAGCTTCATGCTGGCTGACCGCCGCTGGACGCTTTACGGCATTCTGTGGGCGCTTGGCTGGGCTGGGTTAATCTGGATCCTGCGCGGTCGTCGGAGCTGAGGCCAGCAGATCGGCCGGCAGGTCGAGGATAAACCGCGCGCCCTGCCCCATTGCACTTTCGATTTCCAGATCACCGCCCATGGCGCGGGCCAAACGGCGCGAGATGTAAAGACCCAGGCCCGAGCCGCCGTCCTCGCCGCTGCGGCCAAGACGCTCGAACTTTTCGAACACCTTGCTTTGCTGCGCGTCATCCAGACCCGGGCCCTGATCGGCAACGATCAGCCGGGCGCGGACGCCAGCATCCTCAAGCCTGATCCAGACCTGCGAATTATCCGGCGCATAGCGGATCGCATTGCCCACAAGATTGAGCAGAATCTGCAGCACGCGGCGAAATTCAGCAATCGCAGGCAAGGTTTCACCGTGCCTGGGTGCATCGATGGTGATCCCGCGTTCCTGCGCGCGCACCCCCAGAATGCCGCTGGCGCGGCGCGCCACATCGGCCAGGTCAATCCGGTCGGGCGCGGTGTTGAACTCTTCAGCCTCGACCACCTCAAGATCAGTCAGATCTTCAACCAGCGCGAGCAGGTGTTGCCCGGCGGCGGCGATATCAGCGGCATACTGGCTGTATTCCTCGGCCAAGGGTCCGGCCATTCGATTGCGGATCGTCTCGGCATTGGCAATGATCCGAGCGATCGGTTGCCGCAGCACCGGGGCAATATCGCGCCCGACCAGGCCGGGCTCGTTGCTGGGCATGATCGAGGACGAGTGCGCCGGGGATGGCTTCGGTTCGGGTTCGGGCAGCGGGCTATCGGCAGTCAGGCACAGATCGAACCCGACGGGATCGCTACCCGGCCGGTCGCTCGGCAACAGCGCCGCGCGCCAGTTCCGGCTTGATCCGGCAACCTTGATCGCTGCGCCATCAAGCAGGCGCCAATGCATCGGCTGTTCGTGCACCGCGCCTTCGATCTGGACGAAATCGGTCCATGGGCGGTGTAGCCCCTGCGCCATCGCCTGCTGCAATTCGGAAAGATCGGCAGCGGTTGCGGTGACACTGAGCACGCACTGCCGGGCATCGAGCGTGGCGGTCAATTCAGCCAGAGTACGCTCGATGGCGGCGCGGTGCGCGGCGACCTCGTGCGGATCTTCGGGTGCGAGCTGGCTGGTGCTCCACGAGACAATCCGGATTGCGCAGCCATCGCTATCTGGTGCAACTTCGATCCACGCAGAGATCGTATCGCGGCCATCAGTAGCCTTGATCGCGCGGGCCAGTTTGAGCCCGAACTTGCGCGCCTTGCCAACCAGTTCGCGCAAGGCCGGGATGGCGATATCGCCTGGAATCTCTCCGCCGCAGGCCCGCTGCAGGCCTGCCAGCGGCTCGTTGGCCGCGATCAGCCGGTCAGCTGCGTCACTGCGGCCCGATGGTGCGTCTTGGGGGGATGTGGTCACGGTGATCAACGGGCCAAATAGGCCGGAGAATGGGCCAGCAAGGCTGCAGCGCGATCGGTCCCCAAAGTCTCAAAACCGCCCGGCAGCGTCACTTCAGGATGCAGCGCTGCAAATTGCTCGTCGATCGATTGCGGCTTGAGCCCCGCCGCGCGCAAGGCCAGCGCGAACCGCGCGACCTGGCTTTCGTTGGTTGAGAGTACCGCCAGATCGCGGTCATGGCCCGAAGCCAGCGCCAGTGCACTGAGGAAGATCGCCGTCCCCGCGTGGGTGATGCTAAGAGCGGCGCTGGCCCCGCCGCCCATTCCGGCAACCAGACGAGATATCAGGCCAAGCCGATTGCGGCTTTCATCAAATTCCTTGCGAATATGGGCCACCGCCTGATCCACCGCAGCCAAAGCCGCAGGATCGGTATGGGCGTGGTTCTGCAGCGTAATCAGTGCGCCGTGGAACAGGTCGCCCGGCAGCTCGGCCAAGGGCAACTGCATCCGGCGCTGGTTCTGAGCAAAGCGCGCCTGCTGCGCTAGCAAGGCCATTGCAGCTGCGGCCGTGGGCGGCTCGATTGATGCAATCAGCGCCTGCAGCAGCGGGGAAACCACCGGGTCCAGCGCCAATCTGGCCTGCAGGCGTTCAGTTAGCTGCCATTCCAGCGCCAGCGCATGGACATGGGTCAAAAACCCGGCGATCCCAGCCAAAGCCGTCACCAGCGTATCCACTTCGGCGCTGGGATGATCCAGATCATCGCCTTCGCCGCGCGCCGCAACCAGGGCATCGAGCAATTGCCGGGCCACATCGGCAAGCATGCCGCGCACCCGGGCGATCACCTCGTCACCGAACACAGAATGTTCGTCATTGGCCAGCAAGTGACGCAGGATCGGCGCAATCGATGCAATTTGCGCGTCGCCTTGCGCCAATTCCTGACGCAACACAGCGTCGATCGCACCAGGGCCTGCAGATGGGGCAGAAAATTCGGTCATGCTCAGCGCCATAACCCGGTTTGGTTAAGGCCCGGTTAGCCGCGATTTATTGCCCAGCGCCAACAGCGCAAGCACTGCCGCGGCGATCGCGCCAAGATGAGCGGTTTCATCAGCCACCCGGCCCGCTACCGCGCCCAGCAGCAAGACCGCCACTACTCCGCGATCGCCAATCCACCGGCTCCAGCGGCCGCTGTAAACTTCGGCCAGAATCCGCAGCAGTGCTATCAGCATCAGCGCCGGAAAGAACCGCTCGGCAGCATGCATCTGATGCTCCGGCCTTGCCGCGAGTCCCAATAAAACCACCAGCAGCGCGTCGATCGACCAGCCATAAGCAAACAGCCCGCCCGCAATGACCCGATGCGGTGCATTCTCGGATTCAATCCGCGACAGCAGCGCGGCAAATTCGTGCAAGACCCAGCCAATCACACACAGACCAAAGCCCGCTGCAACAAATCCAAAAACTCCGGCGATGACCGCCAGCAAAGCCGCCACGCCGGCTGCAACCACCAGCACGCCCGATCCGCTTCCGGCGTGGAGCATGGCCGGCCCGAAAGCACGAACCGCCATCGATGCAATTGCACCCGAAGGATTGTTCGGCAGCGAATCGCCAGTGTGCTGACGGATCCACAGCGGTTCGATCTGGTGGGCTTCGCGCTCGCTGCGGGCCAGAAACCAGATCGCGGCGCCCGGCCCGATCTGCCCCAGCGGCTGCTGCCGAACCCCGGCCTGCAGCGCAATCCGCTGCAGTGAAGATACGACATCGCAATCGGCCGGCAATTCACCCAACCGTTCGACCAATCGCCCCGGAATGCGCATCGCGCCTGCCGCAGCGTGATTGATGTCGATCCGTTCAAACCCAGCGGCAAGGCCCTGCTCAACTGGTTGAACCAGCACCGCCTGCTGCGCCGAAAGAAGATCCTGCGCCGTCTGGCGGGCTGCAAACAGCCCATCGGCAAAAGCAATCACATCGTCGGTGGCGGTGACCAGCCCCAACAGCGGTCGTGCGCCCGGGATCACGTGAAACTGCGCTCCGGCCTTTTCCGCCTGATGCTGCAGCGCAACGATATCTTTGGTAAGCGAGAGAGCGAGGCAGACAATCCGCTCACACCCCAAACCCAGCGCAATTGCCAATTGCTGACCGGCCACGCTTGACCCGCCAACGCGCAGAAATGCCCGCGGCACTCCGCCACTTTCAACAGCAATTTCCAGCATCGGCAAAAGCGCGACCCGCAGTGTCTTTCTCCGCACCAATCGGGAATGGGAGGCCGATTTAGGCGCGCAAAGTCGCGGTGCCAAGTCTATTGGCGATTACACTCTGGCAGGTTCAATCAAGCCGCTGAAAAATCGTCGAGAAAAGCTTGGAGCTGGCGCAGCACCACCGGATCGCCCGGAGCACCGGCCAAAGCATCCTCTGCCAGTTCGATCAGGTTTTCGGCATGAAAGCTGGCAGCAAGCCCCTTGAGCCGGAGCGCGGCCATTTCCCAGTTTCCGTCGCAGCGCGACCGGCGCAGCAGATCTAGCTGGCGCGCGACGCTTTCGGCAAAGACCTGGCGCAGCTCGGAAAACAGCGCGGCATCCGCTCCTGCTGCGGCGGAAAGGGTGGCGTCAAGGGCTCCTGCTTCATAGGCCATGATGCTGCATAACCCGCGAGTGGTTAAACCGGGGTTTATCCGCCGCCCAAACATGGTAAACAGTGCGAATGAGCAAAGGATCGCGCATCTCCGCTGTCGAAACGCTTGCCGCTGCCGATGGCGCGTCAGACGAATACGTGCTGGATCAGGTCCTGCCGCCGGACAATCCGGCTGAGGCGGATGATTGGTGGGAAGCGCCCGCTGCCAAGGCGCGAAACTGGCCGTTTATGCTGGGTGCAGCGGTTACGGCGGCATTGCTGCTTGGCTGGACGGCGCTGTTTGTGGCCAGCAATCTGCCGGCGATGCGCACCAGCACCGATTTGCCGCAGTGGACCGCCTGGGTCCGTGACTGGTCGGTTCCGGTACTGCTGATTGCGATTGTCTGGCTGATCGCAATGCGCAACAGCCGCCGCGAAGCGCAGCGTTTTGGCGAGACCGCGCGGTTGTTGGGCGACGAATCCACCCGGCTTGAAACCCGCCTCTCCACGGTCAACCGTGAGCTTAGCCTGGCGCGCGAATTCATTGGCGCGCAGGCCCGCGATATCGATGCGCTGGGCCGTGTTGCGGTGGAGCGGCTGTCGCAACACGCAGCCAATTTGGCGTCGCTGATCCATGACAATGGCAACCGGATTGATGCAATCGCCGATGTCAGCAGTGCCGCGCTCGACAATATGGAAAAGCTGCGCAACCAGCTGCCGGTGATCGCCAGTTCGGCCAAGGACGTGACCAACAACATCGGCGCCGCCGGACGCACTGCGCACGGCCAGATCGAGGAACTGGTGAGCGGGTTCAATAAGCTCAACCAGTTCGGTCAGGCGAGTGAACGTCAGGTCAGCGGCCTCAAGGCGCTGGTCGATGAGACGATCGGCGAATTCACCCAGCAAGCCGACAAGCTGGGCGAAATTGCCCAGCAACGCTTTGCCGCGCTCAATAACAGCAGCGAACAGCAGCGCGCCGAACTTGATCTGCGCGAGATCGAAGCACTGGCCGCGATCCGCAGCCGCGCCGCCGCGCTGGATCAGGAACTTGTCGCTGCACGGTCCACACTGGACGAGCATGAGGCTGAAAGCCTGACATCGCTGCGCGCCCGGCTCGCCAGCGTCCGCGATGAAAGCAGCGCCCTGGCCCGGTCGTTGCGCGATGCCGAGCTAGGGGCACTCGAAAGCTGGAAAAAGGCGATCGTGGTGCTTGAAGAGGATCTTCGCACCGCGATCGAAGAAGTTGCCGAGGTTGACCGCAAGGCGATGGAAAGCGCCCGCACCCGCCTTGAAGCTCTACGCACCGAAGCAGAAGAGGTCGATCGCCGGCTGAGCGAACGCGACGCCTTGTTCGCCGCCGAACTGGACAAACGACAGGCCGATTTCGATGCTCGCCATGGCGAATTCGTCGATCGGCTGGCTGGCCAGATGGAACAGTTCGAAGCGGCTTCGGCGCAGCATCGCAGCGTCCAGGAATTGCATTTCGACCAGCTTGCAGGACACGCTGAAAAGCTTGAGACACAGCTGGGCGCCTTTGCCCAGCAGCTCGACACATTGGCCGGCCACGGCGATCTGGCGCAGACGAAGCTTGCTGCCAGTCTGGCCGAAGTAGAGACCCGGCTGGGCACCAGCCAGGCTGCGCTGCGCGATGCCGATAGTGCGATTTCCGGGCTGACTGACAATTCAGTGCGGTTGCTCGAGCTGATCCAGGCCAGTGTCCAGCATTCGAGCGAAAGCCTGCCGAAAGCGCTGACGCAGGGCGAACAGCGGCTGGCCGGGATCGAAAGCCGATTCGCCACACTGACCCAAAGCACCGGCGATGCCGTGGCCCAGAGCGAAGTGTTGGCCGGTCATGCCGAGGCGAGCCGCTCCAGCATCGTCGCCGCAATGGGCATGGCGGCCGAACTGCGCGAAACGCTGGCCACGGACCAGACTGCGCAATCGGCGCGGGTTGAGGTGCTGCAAGGCTCGGTTGAAAAGCTGCGCGCTGAAAGCCAGGCCACCGCGCAGCACACGCAAGGTGAACTGACCGCCGCGATTGAAGCCCTGAACACCGCGGCACGCGATGCCGTCGCCGGGATCGAAACGATCAGCGCAGAGGCGATTACCGCGCTTGCGGCAAGGCTAGGCAGCGAAGGCGGTGCGGCGATGGAAGCCGCCCTGCGCGAGCGGGCAACCGAGGTGATTGCCGAACTGGAGCAAACCGCCGCCAAGGCCAGTGGCGCGAGCCGTGAGGCGGCGGTGCAGCTGCGCGATCAGCTGGGCAAGGTCAACGAACTGGCCGGCAACCTTGAACGGCGCGTAGCCCACGCCCGCAGCCGCGCCGAAGAGCAGGTCGACAACGATTTCGCCCGCCGCGTGGCGCTGATCACCGAAAGCCTCAATTCGAACGCGATCGATATCGCGCGGTCGATGGATCATGAAGTCAGCGATACCGCCTGGGCAGCCTATCTGAAAGGTGATCGCGGCATCTTTACCCGCCGTGCCGTGCGGCTGCTGGACGCACCCGAGGCCAAGGCGATCACCCAGCTCTATCAGGGCGACCGCGATTTCCGCGACCACGTCAGCCGCTATATCCATGATTTCGAAGCCATGCTGCGTGAACTGCTGTCAACGCGCGATGGCCATTCGCTTGGGGTTACGCTGCTGTCTTCGGATATGGGCAAGCTTTATGTCGCGCTCGCCCAGGCGATCGAGCGGCTGCGGAGTTAGGGCTTTGCTTAAGCGCCCTAACCGTAAACCGAGGGGCCTTCGACAGGCTCAGGCTGAGCGGGATTTAGAGGTGGCGTAAGGTTGCCTGCGAGGAAATTTAGCCTTCCCTGGTTTGTCCGCTCATGCTGAGCCTGTCGAAGCACCCTCGTTTTGAGCCGGGGTTTGTGATTGGCTAAAGTTGGCGGAACCTAGGGTCAGCCCCCTTTCCGCTCTACTTGAACAACCGCGTCAGATCGAGGCTTTCGGGCCCCAGCCAGCCGTAGACATAGTTGGCGTAATAGAGCCCGAACAGAACCACGGCCAAAACCGTGGCGCGTTTGGCGACCAGGCCGGGCCGGAAGTTTACCGGGGCGCTGCTGACCTGGCCGGGGACCAGTTCAGCCTTGGTGTCGTCATGCGTGCGCAGGCCGAACGGCATCACGAAGAACGCGCTCATCACCCAGAACAGCAAATAGATCGCCAGGATCGAAGTCCATTTCATCGCCCTATTGCTCCGCCATGATCACTTTGACTTGCGGCTTTTTGCCCGACCAGCGCTGTGCCGCGCGGCGGCCGGCAAGACGGGCCGCTTCGGTCACCACATCGCGGTCATGGCGCTGCCCGCCTTTGAGTTTGGCGATTGCCGCCGCGACATCTTCGCGCGCTTCGGCGGTGAAATCGTCATAGTCCTCGTCCAGCGGCAAGCCGATCCCTTCGACGTGGACCTTGCCCTTGCCGTCGAGCACCACGATCACCAGCCCGCTCTGCGCCAGGCGGCGGCGCATAACGATCGCTTCGCCGTCAGCCGGGGTGATCAGATCACCGTCCAGCACCAGGCGGCCGGCGCGCACTTCGCTGATTTTGCCCGGTTTGCCCGGGGCCAGGCGGACCATATCGCCATTACCTTGCACAACCACCTTGGGGATGCCGCGGGTTTTGCCGAGCCGCCCCTGCTCCTTCATGTGGCGCATTTCGCCGTGCACCGGGACCAAAACTTCGGGCCTGATCCAGCCATACAGCGCTTCCAGTTCAGGCCGGCCGGGGTGACCGGAAACGTGAATCTCGCTTTGCCGATCGGTGACGATAACCACATCGCGCAAGGCCAGCTTGTTCTGGATCCGGCCGATCGCAATCTCGTTGCCCGGGATCTGGCGGCTGGAGAACAGCACGACATCGCCTGCCTCGAGCGCGATCTGGTGGTTGTTGTCGGTAATCCGGCCAAGCGCCGCCCGCGGTTCACCCTGCCCGCCAGTCGCCATGATCAGCACTTCTCCGCGCGGGAGCGCCATCGCGGTATCGAAATCGATGACCTGCGGCAGGTCCTTGAGATAGCCGCTCGATTTGGCGACGCGGATGATCCGGTCGAGCGAGCGTCCGGCCACGCAAAGCTTGCGGTTCGATGCCCGCGCCACTTCGCCCAGCGTTTCAAGCCGCGCGACGTTGGAGGCAAAGGTGGTGACCAGCACGCGGCGGCCCTGATGTTTGGCCACTTCTTCAAGCAAGGCCGCGCGCACCGCGCCTTCCGAGCCTGAGGCTTTGGGATTGAACACATTGGTCGAATCGCAGACCAGTGCCAGAACCCCGCTATCGCCGATCGCGGTCAGTTCAGCCGGGGTGGCCGGCACCCCGACCAGCGGATCGTCATCCAGTTTCCAATCGCCGGTGTGGAAAATCCGGCCATAGGGCGTCTCGATCACCAGCGCGTTGCCTTCGGCGATCGAGTGAGCCAGCGGCACGTAGCGGATCCCGAACGGGCCCAGATCGAACTGATCCAAGTGATCGATCACGTTGAGCGTGACCTTGCCCAGAAGCCCGGCTTCTTCCAGCTTCTCTGCCACCAGACGCGCGGTGAACGGGGTGGCATAAAGCGGCACGCCCAGCTCTGCGGCAAAATAAGGGACCGCGCCGATGTGGTCTTCGTGGGCGTGGGTCAGCACCACGCCGACCAGATCCTTGCGCCGCTCTTCGATGAAATCAAGATCGGCAAAGACCAGTTCGGTGCCGGGGTATTCGTTCGCGCCGAAAGTCATCCCCAGATCGACCATCAGCCACTTGCCTTCGGTGCCATAGAGATTGACGTTCATGCCAATCTCGCCCGATCCGCCCAGCGCGCAGAAGAGGAGTTCCTTGCCCGGCTTCACGCCTCGGGCCTGCGGTTGGAATAAAGCAAGGCAATCCCCTTCAGGGTCAGGTCCGGTTCGACCCGGTCAAACAAATGAGCATGCTGCTGGAACAGCGCGGCGAGGCCGCCGGTAGCAATAACTTTCACCGGGCGGCCAATTTCGGCCTTCATCCGGGCCAGCATACCTTCGATCATGCTGACATAGCCCCAGTAGATCCCGATCTGCATCTGTCCAACAGTGTCACGGCCGATCACGCTGGCGGTTGGCGGCGGCTCGATCGCGATGCGCGGCAGCATCGCCGCCGCTTCATAGAGCGCATCGAGCGAGAGCGACACGCCGGTGGCGATCGAACCGCCGCGATAGGCGCCTTCGGCATCGATGTGATCGAAAGTGGTGGCGGTGCCAAAGCTGATAACGATCTTGTCGCCCGCTTCAAGCGCCTGCGCGGAAATGGCGTTGACCGCGCGGTCTGCCCCCAGCGCGCGCGGCTCATCCACTTTGAGAGCGATGCCCCATTCAACCGGTGCGCGGCCGGCAATCAATGCTTCAACGCCAAAGTACTTGGTGGCGAGAACCTGCAAGTTGTGGAGCGCACGCGGGACCACCGTGGCGATCACTACTGCGGTCACGTCTTTGCGCGAATAGCCTTCCATTTCGGCCAGCTGGTTCAGCCAGACCGCATATTCGTCCGCCGTGCGGCGGGCATCGGTGGCGATCCGCCAACGGCAGACGATTTCACCAGAATCATCGACCAGCGCGAATTTGACGTTGGTATTGCCGTTATCAATCGCGAGCAGCATGGCTGCGCACTCCTCAGCTTTGCGCCAGGCGAACCTCGCCAGCGTGAATTGTCCGCGTCGTGCCGTCTGTTAGCGTCAGTTGCAAGGCTCCATCTGCGCTCAGACCCGCAAATGTTCCGCGCAGTGGCTCTTCTCCCGGCTCACCAACCACAAGTTCGGTGCCGCGGGGATGCGCTGCAGCTTGCCAGCGGCGTAGCATGGGCTCGAGCCCGAAACTGCGCCACCGTTCAAGTTCAAGCGCGAATTGGCGCGCCAGACTGGCGGCAAACAAATCGCGGCTGGGTGCCGGGCCAAAGTGCGACAGTGCGATGGTCTCCCGGCCGGGAACCGCAGGTGCCTGGGCCAGGTTCACTCCGATCCCGACCACCACCGCCTTGCCCACCGCTTCCAGCAAAATGCCGCAGAGTTTGGCCGGTCCGATCAGCAGGTCATTGGGCCATTTCAGCCGCGTCATTGCCGGCGGCGGGATAAGCGGCGAAACGGCTTCCTGAACGGCAATTCCGGCCAGCAAGGCCAACGTGGCGGGCGGCGGATCGCCCGCGCCTGGATGCACCACGGTTGAGCCCATGAAGTTGCCCGCACCGTCGCTCCAGGCCCGGCCCTGGCGGCCGCGCCCAGCGCTTTGGCGATCGGTCACCAGCCAATCGCCCTCCGGCACCGCCTCGCCAGCGGCAAGCCGCGCGGCAAGATCGGCGTTGGTCGAACCGGTAATGGCGACCGTGTGGATCAAACCGGCGGGAACAGCACCATGGCAGCCGTCAGGGTGAAGGCCGCCAGCGCCTTGGTGGCCAGATAGCCCAGCGGCGATACGAACACCGCGCACGCTGCAAGCAGCCATTCGTGGACCATGTCGCTCTTGCCCTGCACGGTGCCAGCGGGCTCATCGAAATACATCACCTTGACCACCTTGAGGTAGTAGAATGCCCCGATCACGCTGCCCACTGCGGCCACTGCGGCAACCCAGACCAGCCCCGCGCCAACCGCGGCCTGGAACACCACGAATTTGCCCCAGAACCCGAACAGGAACGGGATCCCGGCCATCGAGAACATGATCGAGCCCAGCCCAAGTGCCAGCATCGGGCGATGGCGCGACAGACCTGCCAGGTCTGAAATCCCTTCGAGATGCCGCCCATCCTTGTCCTTGAGCATCAGCACGGCGACAAACCCGCCAATCGTCATCGGCACATAGATCGCCAGGTAAACCAGCATCGCGCTGACCCCCTCACGCGTCGCGGCGGCGAGGCCGAGCAGAATGAAGCCGACATTGTTGATCGAGGAATAGGCCAGCAGCCGTTTGATATTGCTTTGCCCGATTGCTCCCAACGCCCCGACCAGAACCGAGGCCAGCGAAGCGACGATCACGATCGGCCGCCACATTTCGGTCTGGCTGCCAAACGCTTCGATCGCCACCCGCACGGTCAGCGCCAGCGCCGCAACCTTGGGCGCAGAGGCGAACAGCGTGGTCACCGGAGTGGGCGCGCCTTCGTAAACGTCGGGGGTCCACATATGGAACGGCACGGCGCTGATCTTGAACGCCAGACCGGCCAGCACAAAAGTGATCCCGAACAGCGCGCCCGTGGTCACCCCGCCCTGCAGCGCGATAGAGATTGCGGCGAAATTGATTGAGCCGGTGAACCCGTAAGTCAGGCTCATCCCGAACAGCAGGATCCCGCTGGCCAGCGCGCCGAGAACGAAATACTTGAGCCCGGCTTCGGCCGAGCGTTCATCCGGCTTCAGGAAGGCGGCGAGGACATAGGCCGATAGCGAGTTAAGCTCGAGCCCGACGTAGAGCGTCAACAGGTTAGTCGCCGAAACCATGATCCCCATGCCCAGCACCGCGAACAGCACCAGCACCGGATATTCGCTGCGGTATGCGCCGTAGCGTTCGAAGAACGCGGGGGCGATGAGCAAGGCTGCGCCGGCCGAGATATAGATCAGCAGCTTGGTGAAGGCGGCAAAGGCATCGCCCGAAAACAGCCCGCCAAAGGCCAAAGCCGCTTCCCCGCTTACCCCGTTGCACAGCGCCGGGGCGGTCATCAGTGCGGCGATGAACAGCGTCAGGACCGCGACCCAGGTGATCCCGCGCGCGTCCTTGCGGCCCTGCCCCCAGGCTGAGATGACCAGCAGAATTATGCCGACCGTGCTCAGCAATTCCTCGGGCGCAACGATGCGCAGTGACTGTGCCCAGTCCATCAGTGCGCTCCCTGTTGCTGTACGTCGGTTGTCGTGATCTTGCGTTGATCGATAGTCAGATTGGCGTCGCCCGGTGGCAGGGTTGCCGCCAATCGCGCTTCGATGAAGCGGACGTCACTGTGGATCGGAGCGAGGAAGCTTTCGGGGTAGATCCCCATCCACAGCACCGCCGCAGCGATCGGCGCGAGCATCACCCATTCGCGTAGGTTGAGATCGGGCATGGCGGCGGCATCGGCATTCTTCTGCTCGCCAAATGCGATCCGGCGGTAGAGGTAGAGCATGTAGCCCGCGCCGAGGATAATTCCGGTGCCGGTAACGAAGGCCAGCCAGCTGGACGCCTGATAGGCCCCCGCCATGCTGAGGAATTCACCCACGAAACCGCTGGTGCCGGGCAAACCGACCGAAGCCATGGTGAACAGCATGAAGAACAGCGCGTACTTCGGCATGTTGATCGACAGCCCGCCGTAGCGGTTGATCTCGCGCGTGTGCAGCCGGTCATAAATCACGCCGACGCACAGGAACAGCGCGGCCGAGACCAGACCATGGCTGAGCATAACCACGATCGAACCTTCGAGCCCCTGGGTGTTGAACGCAAACATCCCCGCTGTCACGATCGCCATGTGCGCCACGCTCGAATAAGCGATCAGCTTCTTCATGTCGTCCTGCACCAGCGCGACCAGACTGGTATAGACCACCGCCACCATCGACAGTGCGAACACCAGCCAGGCAAAGTCGGCGCTTGCCGCCGGGAACATCGGCAGTGAAAAGCGGATGAAGCCATAGCCGCCCATCTTGAGCAAGACGCCCGCCAGGATCACCGAACCTGCGGTGGGCGCCTGCACGTGGGCATCGGGCAGCCAGGTGTGGACCGGCCACATCGGCATCTTCACCGCAAAGCTGGCGAAGAATGCCAGCCACAGCCACTTTTGCGCTGCCGCCGGGAAATCATAGGCCATCAGCGTCGGGATGTCAGTGGTACCGGCTTCCTTGGCCATCCAGATCATCGCGATGAGCATCAGCACCGAGCCGAGCAGGGTGTAGAGGAAGAATTTGTAGCTGGCGTAAATCCGGTTCGCCCCGCCCCACACCCCGATGATCAGGTACATCGGAATCAGCCCGGCTTCGAACATGATGTAGAACAGGAACAGATCCTGCGCCGCGAACACGCCAATCATCAGCGTTTCCATCAGCAGGAACGCCGCCATATATTCACCGACGCGCTTGTCGATCACATTGCTGGCAAGGATGCAGATCGGCATCAGGAACACCGACAGTTCGATCAGCACGAGCGCGATGCCATCGATCCCAAGCTTCCAGTCAAACCCGGCGAACAACTGCTTGCTCTCCTGGAACTGCCACTGCGCGCCGCCGACATCGAAATTGAGCCACAGCACCGCGCCCAGCACAAAATCGATCAGCGTCGCAGCCAGCGCCAGCGTGCGCGCCACCTTGGCATCGACCACCAGGCAAGCCAGCGCCGCCACCAGCGGCACGGCCAGCATCAAGGAAAGGATCGGAAAGCCATTCATCTCAATGCACCGCCTGCCAGAAGACCCAGCTGATCGCGCCGGTAAGCCCCAGCAGCATGACCAGAGCGTAGGAATAGAGGTAACCCGTCTGCAGCCTGGCCGCCGCGCGGCTGCCCTGCAGCACCGCCCAGGCAGAGCCGTTGGGGCCGAACCGATCGATCAGGCCCACATCGCCGAGCTTCCAGAACGCGTTGCCCAGCCAGAAGGCCGGCCGCACGAAGATCCGGTCGTAGAGCTCGTCGAAGTACCACTTGTTGTAGACGAAAGTGTAGAGCGGCTTGATCGCGCCGGCGAACTTGGCCGGCAGGCCGGGGTTCTTGATATAGGCGTACCAGGCGACCGCAAATCCGGTCAGCATCACCGCGAACGGGGCCCATTTCACCCACAGCGGCACCTCGTGCATGTGGTGGATCAGCTCTTCGCTGAAGGCCACCGAGCCGCGCCAGAATTCACCGCCGCCTTCGCTGATAAATTCGTGATGGAACGCGAACCCGGCAAACACCGCGCCGAGGCTCAGCAAGCCGAGCGGGATCAGCATCGACAGCGGGCTTTCGTGGGGGTGATACCCGGCGGTCCCATCGCTGGAATGACCGTGCGCGTGGCCGTGATGATCATCGTGCACCGCATGCTGGATGTGCTCGGACTGCTCCCAGCGCGGCTTTCCGTAAAACGTCAGGAACATCAGCCGCCACGAATAGAAGCTGGTCAGCAGTGCGGCGGTAATCCCTAGCCAGAAACCCATCGAGCCGCTGGCGCTATGCGCGCCATATGCGGCTTCAAGGATCGAATCCTTGGAATAGAACCCGGCAAAGCCGAACACATCGACAATGCCAATGCCGGTGATCGCCAAGGTTCCGGCCATCATCGCCCAGAAGGTCAGCGGGATGTGTTTTCTGAGGCCGCCATAGAACCGCATGTCCTGCTCATGGTGCATCGCATGGATCACAGAACCCGCGCCCAGGAACAGCAGCGCCTTGAAGAAGGCGTGGGTGAACAGGTGGAACATCGCCGCACCCGGTGCGCCAACGCCCGCCGCGACGAACATGTAGCCCAGCTGCGAGCAGGTGGAGTAGGCGATCACCCGCTTGATATCCCACTGCGTCGTGCCGATCGTCGCGGCGAAGAACAGCGTTGCTGCGCCGACGTAAGTCACCACCGCCATCGCGTCCGGGCTAACCGCGAACAGCGGCGAGAGGCGGCAGACCATGAACACGCCCGCGGTGACCATGGTGGCGGCGTGGATCAGCGCCGAGACGGGCGTGGGCCCCTCCATCGCATCCGGCAACCAGGTGTGCAGCCCCAGCTGCGCCGATTTGCCCATCGCGCCGATGAACAGCAGCACGCACAGGATCGTCATCGTATCCCATTGCAGGCCCATGAAGTGAATCGTCGATCCGGCCATAGATGGCGCGCGGACCAGAATTTCCGGGATCGAAACGGTGTTGAACACCAGGAACACGCCGAAAATACCCAGCATGAAGCCCAGATCGCCGACCCGGTTGACCACGAAGGCCTTGATCGCAGCGGCGCTGGCCGAAGGCTTGCGGAACCAGAACCCGATCAGCAGGTATGAGGCGAGCCCCACCCCTTCCCAGCCAAAGAACATCTGGACCAGGTTGTCGGCGGTCACCAGCATCAGCATCGCGAACGTGAACAGGCTCAGGTAAGCGAAAAACCGCGGCTGATCGGGGTCTTCGTCCATGTACCCCCACGAGTAGAGGTGAACCAGCGCGGACACTGTGGTGACCACCACCAGCATCACTGCCGTCAGCGTATCAACCCGCAAGGCCCAGTCAAACGCCAGGCTGCCGGATTGAACCCAATGCAGCACTGGCACCACGGAGGCTTCGGCATGTCCGCCCAGGAACGAGAAGAAAATCGGCCAGCTCAGCGCAGCGGCAATGAACAGCGCGCCGGTGGTGATCGCCTTGACCACGGTGTTGCCCAGCGCACGGTTGCCCAGCCCGCCAACAATCGCGGCCAGCAGCGGCAGAAATACTATGAAGTGGATCGAAGTCACTGGCTGCTCACCCCTTCAGATGGCTGACATCGTCAACCGCGATGGTGCCGCGGTCACGGAAATAGAGCACCAGAATGGCGAGGCCAATCGCCGCCTCGCCCGCCGCCACGGTCAGCACGAACATCGCGAAAATCTGCCCGGTCAGGTCATGCAGAAAGGCGCTGAAGGCGACCATATTGATGTTCACCGCCAGCAGGATCAGCTCGATCGAGATCAGGATGGTGATCACGTTCTTGCGGTTGAGGAAGATCCCCAGCACGCCCAGCACGAACAGGATCGAGCTGACCGTGACGTAATGTTCGATGCCGATGGTCACAGCTCAACCCCCTTGCCCACTTCGGGCGACACATTGACCGTCGCCTCGTCCGGCCTGCGCGCGTTCTGGCGCGGGACCGATTGGCCGCGCACGCCCTCGCGCTTGCGGTGAGTCAGCACGATCGCGCCAACCATGGCGACCAGCAGCAGGATCCCCGCCGCTTCGAACAGAAACAGATACTTGCCGTACAGCAGCATCCCGATCGCCTCGATATTGCTCTGCCCGGCCACCGGCGCGGCGCTGCCATCGGCCACGCCCAGCTTGATCCCGCCCTGGCCCACCGCGCCAAGCCCGATCACGATTTCACCCAGCAAGACCGCCGCGAGCACCAAGCCAAGCGGAAAATTGCGGATCAGCCCAGTACGCACCTGCGCGAAATCGACGTTGAGCATCATCACCACGAACAGGAACAACACCGCCACCGCGCCGACGTAAACGATCACCAGCAGCATCGCGATGAACTCGGTGCCAAGCAGCACCATCAGCCCGGCCGCGTTGAAGAACGCCAGGATCAGCCACAGCACCGAATGGACCGGGTTGCGGGCCAGGATCGCCACTGCGCCGGAAATGACGGTGAAGGCCGCGAACAGGTAAAAGGCGAGAGCCGTGATCATGACACCAAATACCTCCCCGTAACGGGGAGGTGGCAGCGCGCAGCGCTGACGGAGGGGTGATACCCACCGATCACTGACCCCTCCACCACTCCTTCGGAGCGGTCCCCCTCCCCGTTCCGGGGAGGTATTTTACCGAGCATCGCGTTCATCCCCGGGCCCCTAACGATACGGCGCATCGGCTTCAAGGTTCGCGGCCAGTGCCCGCTCCCACTTGTCCCCGTTCGCCAGCAGTTTGGCCTTGTCGTAAAGCAGTTCTTCGCGCGTTTCGGTCGCGTATTCGAAGTTCGGCCCTTCGACGATCGCATCGACCGGGCAAGCTTCCTGACAAAAGCCGCAGAAGATGCATTTGGTCATGTCGATGTCATAGCGTGTGGTCCGGCGGCTGCCATCGTCGCGCGGCTCGGCCTCGATCGTGATCGCCTGCGCCGGGCAGACCGCTTCGCACAGCTTGCAGGCAATGCAACGTTCTTCGCCATTGGCATAGCGCCGCAGCGCATGCTCGCCGCGAAACCGCGGGCTCAGCGGGTTTTTCTCGAACGGATAGTTGATCGTGGCCTTGGGCTTGAAGAAGTACTGCAAGGTCAGCCAATGCGCCTTGACGAACTCCCACAGGGTAAACGATTTGATGAGCTGTGCGGCGGTCATTGTTTGGGTTCCATTGAGATCGGTCGCGGTGGTGCTTTATGACAGCCCTTGCGCTTCAACGAGACCTCCTTGCTGGTAACTGTGAGGTCAGCCCGAAGATAATTCTCCGGCGTGTATGAAATCACGAGTTTGAACGACACTTTCTCAGAAACGAGCTTGCGATCCAGACTATTAGCTGGGCCCCTTCCAACGAGTACATATGTCCCCAAACCACTTCCAAGTATGTGGTCTGCACGCTGAATCGGGTTAGTCAAAACGAAGTTGGGTGGTAGATCCTTATTGTAGAAGCTAAGTTCTACAAACCGCTTTGTCGAAGTTTCGCCCACTATATGGTGAACAAAAAATGATGTTATAGCAGGACCCGGCGGATCTGTATCTTGCTTGTAGCAAACTAGCTCAAATTCGACATCAAGCTTATCTAAATCAATATGCTCAACGACAGGCTTGGATGGTGAATTTTTCGCTTGCATAGTTGAAGGCGCCGCCAGCGCCAATCCTACACTTAGAAAAGTGGCAAATCGCTTCATGCTCCCTGCCTCCACATCAACCAACCACTCACCAGCACCACAAACCCCAGCGAAACCGGCAGGAACACCTTCCAGCCCAGCCGCATCAGCTGGTCATAGCGGTAGCGCGGGACGGTCGCCTTGACCCAGCTGAACACGAAGAAGAAGAAAAAGATCTTGGCGAACAGCCAGATCCAGCCCGGGATCCAGTAGAGCGGTGCCCATTCGATCGGCGGCAGCCAGCCGCCCCAGAACAGCGTGGCGTTTAGCGCGCACATCAAGAGCACGTTGGCATATTCGCCGAGCCAGTAGAGCGCGAAGCTCATGCTCGAATATTCGGTCTGGTACCCAGCGACGAGCTCGCTCTCCGCCTCGGTCAGATCGAACGGCGCGCGGCCGGTTTCGGCCATGCCCGAAATCAGGAACATCACCGCCATCGGGAACAGCAGCAGGTTGAACCCGAAGGCGTTGACGATCCCGAAGCCATGCCCGCGCTGCGCCAGAACGATGCCGTTCATGTTGAACGTGCCGGCGTACATCACCACGCAGATCACGATGAACCCGATCGACACTTCGTACGAAATCATCTGCGCCGAAGCGCGCATCGCCGAGAAGAACGGATACTTCGAATTGCTTGACCAGCCCGCGATCACCGTGCCGTAAACCCCCAGCGATGAGATCGCGAGGACATAGAGTAGCCCGACGTTGATATCGGCGAGGATCGCGCGGCCATTGAACGGGATCACCGCCCAGGCCATCAAGGCCACGGTAAAGGTGATGATCGGTGCGAGCAGGAACAGCACTTTGTTCGAGGCACTGGGGACGATGGTTTCCTGCAGGAACACCTTCAGGCCGTCCGCGAAACTTTGCAGCAGCCCCCACGGGCCCACCACGTTCGGCCCGCGCCGCAGCGCCATCGCCGCCCAGATCTTGCGGTCAGCATAGATGATCATCGCCACGCTGAGCATCAGCGGCAGCGCGATCAGCAGGATCCCGCAGATCGTGGCAATGAACCACGACCATTCGTAGGACAGGCCGAGGCTGGATTGGAAGAAGTCGGTCATTTCAGAGCCATCCCAACACCCAAACTATTGCGCAAACTAGCGCAACGACCAAAAACGCCCCTACGAGCCAATTCCATGGCCTCGGCAGCATCGTTACAAGCGTCTCGAACAGCGATGTGAAAATCTGATCCATGGCTCATTCCGCAGCCTCCGCGAAGCTCTCACCGTGCAGCAATTCCGCCGAGCAGCGCTGCATCGTCACGCTGGCGCGGGCGATCGGGTTGGTGAGGTAGAAATCCTTGATCGGGTAGGCTTCGATTGAACCCTTGGCCCCGGCCTTGCCTTTTGGCAGCGCGCCGTAATCGGCCAGACCTTCGCGGCCCAGTGCCGGAACTGACTTCGCCATTTCCGAGCGGAGCGCATCGAAGCTGTCGAACCCGACCGAAACCTTCAGGGCATCGGCCATCGCCCGCAGGATGGTCCAGTCCTCACGTGCGTCGCCCGGGGCGAACACGGCCTTGTCAGCCCACTGCACCCGGCCTTCGGTGTTGACGTAAGTGCCCGGCTTTTCGCTGTAGGCCGCGGACGGCAGGATCACATCGGCGGCATGCGCGCCCTTGTCACCGTGGTGGCCGATATAGACGATCATCGAGCCCGCAAACTTGGCGTAATCCACCTCATCCGCGCCCAGCGAAATCAGCATCTTGGGCTTGGCGGCGACCAGATCGGCGATGCCGCCCTTTTGCGCATAGCCCAGCATCAGTCCGCCCATGCGGGCAGCGGCCATGTGCAGCACGTTGAATCCGTTCCACTCGTCCCGCACCAGCTTGTATTTGGTCGCCAGCGCCAGACAGGCCGAGAGAGCGCCCTTGCCCAGCCCGGCCCCGCCGAGGATCAGCGCCGGACGCTGCGCCGCTTTGAACGCCGCGTCAGCTTCGGCCGGAAGCTTGTCGATCACCGCGAGGTCAGTGCCAAGGAAGGTGGCCGGATAGGTCGTGTCCCACTCCGCCCCGACCACAAACACCTTCGCCCCGCGCCGCGCTGCCTTGCGAAGGCGGCTTTGCACCAGCGGCGCTTCCCAGCGGACATTGCTGCCCACGATCAGGATCGCGTCAGCTTCTTCGATCCCGGCCAGGCCCGAATTGAAATTGACCGCAGCCAGGTTCGAACAATCGTAATCGAGCCCCGTCTGGCGGCCTTCGAGCAGATCCGATCCCAGCGCCCCGGCCAAGGCCTTGGCCGCGAACATCGTCTCGCAGTCGGTCAAATCGCCCGCGACCACCGCGACCGACTTGCCCGGATTGATCTTGGCAATCGCGGCAAAAGCTTCCGCCCAGCTGGCGGCCTGCAGCTTGCCGTCCACGCGCAGCCACGGCTTATCAAGCCGGCGGCGGCTGAGACCATCTATCTGATAGCGCGCCTTGTCGGAAATCCATTCCTCGTTCACATCATCGTTGACGCGCGGCAGCACCCGCATCAGTTCGGTGCCGCGGCTGTCGATCCGGATGTTTGCCCCGCAAGCGTCAGACACGTCGATCGACAGCGTCTTCTTCAGCTCCCACGGCCGCGCTTCAAAGGCATAAGGCCGCGATGTCAGCGCGCCGACCGGGCACAGGTCGATCACATTGGCGCTCATCTCGTGGGCGGCGGCCTTTTCGAGATAGGTGGTGATCTGCATGTTCTCGCCGCGATAGAGCGCGCCGATTTCGTCCACCCCGGCCACTTCCTCGCTGAACCGCACGCAGCGGGTGCAGTGGATGCAGCGGGTCATGATCGTCTTGATCAGCGGGCCCATGTACTTTTCGGTGACCGCGCGCTTGTTCTCGTCATAGCGCGAGCGGCCGCGGCCATAGGCCACCGCCTGATCCTGCAGATCACACTCGCCGCCTTGATCGCAGATCGGGCAATCGAGCGGGTGATTGATGAGCAGAAACTCCATCACCCCTTCGCGCGCCTTCTTGACCATTTCGCTGTCGGTCTTGATCACCTGACCTTCGGCGGCCGGCAGCGCGCAGCTGGCCTGCGGCTTGGGCGGCCCGGGCGCTACTTCAACCAGACACATCCGGCAATTGCCAGCGATGGACAGGCGCTCATGGTAGCAGAACCGCGGGATTTCTTTGCCCGCCAGCTCGCACGCCTGCAGGACGGTGGCGCCCTGCGGCACTTCGAGTTCAACGCCGTCTACGGTTAGTTTGGGCATTACTTCGCCACTCCGCTTGCCGATACCGGGGCTGCCATGGCCAAACGGTAATAATTGATTGCAACCGCGCCTTGCAGAACCGCCTTGCCAAAGGTCAAGGTCTCGCCTTGCGCCAGACACGAGGCGAACACCGGTTGAAGCGCGGTGATCTCTGCTTTCTCCGCCTCGGTGCCCGGCTTGGCGGTGATCCAGCCATAGGACGCCGCAGAATTGCCGCGCACCACGCATTCGCCATAGCGCGAGAGCCAGGCCCGGCCCAGTTCTTCGGCATAGGCCTGTTCGACCGTGATGTGCCGGACCGGGCCCGCTTGCAGCGGCCGCTTTGCTGCATAGTCCGCCATGGTACCGGGCTGCCAGTGCGACAGCGGCGCACGGGTTGCGAAATTGTCTGCTTCCGCCACCTTCAGGTCCGCAATCACCAGCTCCTGCGCCAGCGAGCCGCGCAGCAGATCGGGCTGCAAGATGATTGCGTGGCCATCGCGGATCACCAGCCTGTCACAGCCCATCACCTTGGCCAGCGGCTTGGTGGTGTAGATCGAGCCGAATTCGCGCTCCAACCGGTCATTGGGCGTGTTCGACAGCACCAGATTGCGCGCCTCAACATGCTGATACAGCACCATGCACCGCGCATATTCACGGGTATTTTCGCGCAGTTCAGCCACCGAGCCCGAACGCGCTTCATACTGCGCGCTGGCGGCGGTGGAGAGCGTCGCCAGTGCCATTGCAGATGCAAGCGCGAACCTCACTCCGCCGCCTCCCGCACGCGCTCACCGATCCGCCGCTCGATCTCAGGCCGGAAATGCCGGATCAGGCCCTGTATCGGCCAGGCCGCCGCGTCACCCAGCGCGCAGATGGTGTGGCCTTCGACTTGCTTGGTGACGTTGAGCAGCATGTCGATTTCCTCGACATCGGCATCGCCGGTGCGCAGGCGTTCCATCACGCGCCACATCCACCCGGTGCCTTCGCGGCAGGGGGTACACTGGCCGCAGCTTTCGTGCTTGTAGAAGTAGGACAGGCGGCTGATCGCGCGGACGATGTCGGTGCTCTTGTCCATCACGATCACCGCGGCGGTGCCGAGGCCTGAGCCGACCGCTTTCAGGCCGTCGAAATCCATCGGTGCGTCCCAGATTTCCGCAGCCGGAACCAATGGCACCGAACTGCCGCCCGGGATCACCGCCAGCAGGTTGTCCTTCCCGCCAGTGATGCCGCCGCAGTGCTTTTCGATCAGCTCCGAAAACGGGATGCTCATCGCTTCTTCGACGACGCAGGGCTTGTTTACGTGCCCCGAAATCTGGAACAGCTTGGTGCCCTTGTTGCCCTCGCGCCCGAACGAGCTGAACCAGCTGGCCCCGCGCCGCAAAATGGTCGGGGCCACCGCGATTGATTCGACGTTGTTAACTGTGGTTGGGCAGCCATAGAGCCCTGCACCGGCCGGAAACGGCGGTTTGAGGCGCGGCTGGCCCTTCTTGCCTTCCAGGCTTTCGATCATCGCGGTTTCTTCGCCGCAGATATAGGCGCCCGCGCCGCGGTGGACGAACACGTCAAAGTCGTAGCCCGATTTGCAAGCGTTCTTGCCGATCAGGCCGGCATCATAGGCCTCCTGCACGGCCGCAAACAGCACCTCGGCTTCGCGGATATATTCGCCACGGATGTAGATATAGGCGGCGCGCGCGCCCATCGCGAAGCCCGCGACCAGCGCGCCTTCGATCAGCTTGTGCGGATCGTGGCGGATGATTTCGCGGTCCTTGCATGAACCGGGTTCAGATTCGTCGGCGTTAATGACGAGGAAGCTGGGCCGCGCCGGGTTCGGCTCCTTGGGCATGAACGACCACTTGAGACCGGTCGGGAACCCTGCCCCGCCGCGCCCGCGCAGCCCCGATGCCTTCATCTCCTCGATGATCCCATCGCGGCCTTTAGTGAGCAGCGCCTTGGTGTTGTCCCAGTCACCGCGCTTGCGCGCTGCGGCCAAGGTCCACGGCTGGTAGCCGTAGAGGTTGGTGAAGATGCGGTCCTTGTCCTGCAGTGACATGGCTTACCAATCCCCCCGGTAATCGTGGTTGGCCTTGACCATGTCCTTCAGCGTGGTCGGCCCGCCAAGCGGCTCAACCGTGTGCCGCCCCGGTTCCTGCGTCCCGGCCTTGGGCGCCTTGCCCGCAGCCAGCGCATCGAGCACGGAGTCGAGCCGCTCGGGCGTCAGGTCTTCGTAATTGTCGTCGTTGATCTGGACCATCGGGGCGCTGGCGCAATTGCCCATGCATTCGACTTCGGTCAGCGTCCATAGCCCGTCGTCGCTGACGTGGCCGATCTGCATCCCGCGCTTTTTGCAGGCGGCCATGATGTGGTCAGACCCGCGCAGCATGCACGGCGTGGTGCCGCAGACCTGAACGTGGAATTTGCCGACTGGCACCAGATTGTACAGGAAATAGAAGGTCGCCACTTCGACCACCCGGATCACCGGCATGTCGAGATAGGCCGCGATATATTCCATCACCGGGATCGGCAGCCAGCCCTGCGTATTGGTTTCCGCCCCAACCTGACGCTGCGCCAGATCGAGCAGCGGCATCACCGCGCTGCGCTGCCGCCCGGCCGGATAGCGCGCGACAATCACTTTGGCCTGCTTGGCGTTGTCCTTGGACCACGCAAAAGAGCCCCACCGCGCGCGCAGGTCTGGGGTATCGGGTTCGAGATGACGGTCAGCCATTTATGAGGCCTTCCTCTTGATAATGACAACGGCATCGTCGACCCGATCGTTTTGGAGATGGGCAACGATTTCCACAGATTTAGACTTGTTAGTCATGGTGCAAACCAAACGCTCCGGAACGGGATCGATGCATCCTATTTCATCAAGCGAGCCCGTGACCGCTACCGAATATTCAACTAATTCAGCCGATTGCTTTGCGCCAGAACCTAAGCGGGACCTAGGCTGACCTTCTTTCGTGAAATCAACCACGATGACCTTCGCGCTGTCAGCAAAAACGCTGTCAAGAATGCCTGGGGCCTTGGGATTCATAAATGCGAACCCTAAGCGTGCATTGATTGGCATCTGCAACACGCCCCCGACTGGGACTTGTGCGGCCACCGGTGCAATGATCGCGCAAGCCAAAGCCGAAGCAAGAACTAGGCGCTTCACCGGTCACACTCCCCAAACACTACATCAATCGCGCCGAGAATCGCGGTCGCGTCGGGCAGCATGTGGCCTTTGCACATCATATCCATCGCCTGAAGGTGGCTGAAAGCGGTCGGGCGGATTTTGCAGCGGTAAGGTTTGTTGCTGCCGTCCGAGACGAGATAGACGCCGAATTCGCCCTTGGGGCTTTCGGTCGCCACGTAAACTTCACCGGCGGGCACGTGGAAGCCTTCGGTGTAGAGCTTGAAGTGGTGGATCAATGATTCCATCGACTGCTTCATCTCGCCGCGCTTGGGTGGGACGACTTTGCCATCATTGCTGGAAACCGGACCTTGCGGCATATCGCGCAGGCACTGCTTCATGATCTTGGCCGACTGGCGCACTTCCTCAACCCGGACCATGAAACGGTCATAGCAATCTGAGCGCGTGCCGACCGGGATTTCGAACTCCATCCGGTCGTAAACGTCATAGGGCTGGCTCTTGCGCAGATCCCACGCCACCCCGGCGGCGCGGATCATCGGGCCGGAAAAGCCCCAAGCCAGCGCATCTTCCTTGCTGACCACGGCGATATCGACGTTGCGCTGTTTGAAAATGCGATTGTCGACCACCAGGCTCATCGCGTCTTCGAACAGGCGCGGCAGGCGATCATCGAGCCACACGCCCAGATCATCGAGCAGGTCCTGCGGCACGTCCTGATGGACCCCGCCGGGGCGGAACCAGGCGCTGTGCATGCGCGCGCCCGAGGCGCGTTCAAAGAAGTTGAGGCAATCCTCGCGCACTTCGAACAGCCACAGGTTGGGCGTCATCGCGCCCACATCCATCACGTGCGACCCCATGTTGAGCATGTGGTTGCAGATCCGGGTCAGCTCGGCGAACAGCACCCGCAGGTATTGCCCGCGAAGCGGCACCTCAAGGTTGAGCAGCTTTTCGATCGCCAGCACATAGGAGTGCTCCATGGCCAGCGGGCTGCAATAGTCGAGTCGGTCAAAGTACGGCAGCGCCTGCAGGTAGGTCTTGTTCTCGATCAGCTTTTCGGTGCCGCGGTGGAGCAGCCCGACATGGCAATCGATCCGCTCGATAATTTCGCCGTCCAACTCCATCACCATCCGCAGCACACCGTGCGCAGCCGGGTGCTGGGGGCCAAAGTTGATCGTGTAATTGGTGATGACCTCGTCGCCGGTGGTGGGCGATTGTTCCATTTGCATGGTCATGCTCCGCCTCCCATTTGGTGGGCGGCACAACCCAATGCCCGCTCAGGCTGAGCCTGTCGAAGCCCGCACGCAGCGGCAGCTCCAAACGCGGGGGCTTCGACAGGCTCAGCCTGAGCGGGAAGATAGGTGAGCGTGCGGTTCACTTCTTTTCCTCCGCCTTCTCATCGCCAGGCAGGACATAGTCCGCGCCTTCCCACGGGCTCATGAAATCGAACTGGCGCAGGTCCTGCGCCAGCTGCACCGGTTCATAAACCACGCGCTGCTCTTCGATCGAATAGCGCAGCTCTACATAGCCGGTCAGCGGGAAATCCTTGCGGAACGGGTGGCCTTCAAAGCCATAATCGGTCAGGATCCGGCGCAGGTCCGGATTGCCATCGAACACCACCCCGTACATGTCGAACACTTCGCGCTCGAGCCAGCCGGCGTTGGGCCACAGCCCGGTAATGCTGGGCACCGGGGTGTCCTCGGCGGCCGAAACCTTGACCATGATGCGGTGGTTCTTGGTCACCGAAAGCAGCATGTAGACAACTTCGAAGCGCTCGGCCCGATCGGGATAATCGGCCCCGGCCATTTCCATCATCTGCTGGTATTCGTGCTCGTCACGCAGCAGCTTGAGCGTCGGAACGATCTGATCCCGCGCCACGCTGAGCACGATCTCGCCATGCTCTTCCTTGGCGCCAATCAGCTTGGTGCCGAGCGCCAATGACAGTGCCGAAAGCACGCCTTCGTTTGAGGCAATACGCGGAGCTGAGTGGAAAACGGTCACCTGGCAACCTCAAGCGAATCGTAAAAATTTCGCGCTTGCGTCAGGACGCCAGGCAGCTCTGCCGCGGTTGCAGTGCCGGGACCGCCTTCCTCGATTGCAGCCACCATCAGCGGGCTGCCGGGGCGCCAATCGATGATCTCAACGCATGCCACGCCGTCTCGGCCCCCGCACACGATCTTGAACGCGCGATGCCCGAACATCGGCGTTTCATCAACTTCGCTCGATGGCAGTTTTTCACGCGCACCGGCAAGCTGATCATCAAACGTCGCTACCTTGCCACTTCCTCCAGCCATTCCGCTGGTCGCGACAAAAATCATGCCGCCTTTGCGGCAAACGAGTCGAAACCCGGCGCCTTCAACATCGGTTTGAAATTCAGCCTTGCTGCACGGGGTCATCACCGAAACTGCCGCGTCAGGTGAAGCCGAGCGCTCCCAGGTGGCGGGCGCGCTGGCAAGGACCTGGCTCGCAGCTGCAAGCGCTGCAACAGTGATCAGTTTCTTCATCGCTCGATCGTCCCCACCCGACGGATTTTGCGTTGCAACTGCATCACCCCATAGAGCAACGCCTCAGCAGTCGGGGGGCAGCCGGGCACATAGATGTCCACCGGCACAATCCGGTCACACCCGCGCACGACCGAGTAGCTGTAGTGGTAATAGCCGCCACCATTGGCGCAGCTGCCCATGCTGATGACGTATTTCGGCTCGCTCATCTGGTCATAGACCTTGCGCAGCGCCGGGGCCATCTTGTTGCACAGCGTGCCGGCCACGATCATCACGTCGCTCTGGCGCGGAGAGGCACGCGGGGCGACGCCGAAACGTTCCATATCGTAACGCGGCATGTTGACGTGGATCATCTCGACCGCGCAGCAAGCCAGGCCAAAGGTCATCCACCACAGCGAGCCGGTGCGGGCCCACTGGAACAGCTCCTCGGTGCCGACGACGAGGAAGCCCTTGTCGTTGACCTCGGCATTGAGACCAGTGAAAAAGTCCGCGTCGGGCGCGGTTACCGGGCCATTCCACAGCGGGCGGCCAAGGGCATCAACCGGAACGCTCATTCCCAATCCAAAGCCCCCATTTTCCATGCATAAATCAGCCCGAACACCAGTTCGGCAATGAACACCATCATCGTAATCCACGCCGACCAGCCGAGCTTGAGGAAGGTCACTGCCCAGGGGAACAGGAACGCAGCTTCAAGATCGAACACGATGAACAGGATCGCGACCAGATAAAAGCGCACGTCAAACTGACTGCGCGGTTCTTCGAAGGCGGGAAAGCCGCATTCATATTCGCTGAGCTTGTCGGCATTGGGCTGATGCGTCCCGGTCAGCCGGGCAACGCCCATCGGCAGGAACACGAACAGCGCCGAAAGCGCGAAGGCAATCCCCAGAAAGATCAGGACGGCCAGGTATTGCGACAGGTCGATCAAAGGGCTGACTCGCCTTGCTGAATGTTAGCCCGCGCCCTAGTCCCGGCGCTGTCCCCGCGCAAGGGGGACAGCGCCTACATTTCCCGAAAAAACATGCCTGATCCCGGTGAATATGCCGGAGAAAAGTCTACTTTTTCAGTTCGCGCGCCAAAGTCGATTGCGTTGACTTGCCATAGGGCGGTTTGAAGCCTGACAGACTGGCGATATCCATACCCGATTGGCGATAGACCGCGCGGGCGTGGCTGAAGGTCTTGAACCCGTCTGCGCCGTGATAATTGCCCATGCCCGATGGCCCGACCCCGCCAAACGGCAGGTCTTCCATCGCGTTGTGGAACAACACGTCGTTGACCGTGACCCCGCCCGAGATCGTGCGCGAGAGGACCTTTTGCTCTTCGGCCTTGTCATTGCCGAAGTAATACAGCCCCAGCGGGCGATCGTGCGCATTAACGTAATCGATCGCGCCATCGATCGAATCGTAGGTCATCACCGGCAGGATCGGGCCGAAGATTTCTTCCTGCATCACTTTCATGTCATCGGTAGCGCCTCGGACAATGGTGAGCGGCATCTTGTTGCCGTTGGAGCTTTTGAAATCCTCGCCCGCCGGGTTGACCTCGATCAGTTCGGCGCCCTTTTCCTTGGCATCCGCCAGATAACCCTGCAGCCGTTCGAAATTGCGGCCGTTGACCACAGAGGTGTAATCATCGTTGGCCAGCAGGGTCGGATACATCGCTTCGACACCGCTTTTGACGCTGGCGATCACGTCGGCTTCCTGATCCTTGGCCACCAGCAAGTAATCGGGGGCGAGGCAAATCTGCCCGGCGTTCATCATCTTGCCCAGGGCGATGCGTTGGCCGGCTTTGGTCTTGTCGGCGCTGCGGCCGACGAAAGTCGGACTTTTGCCGCCAAGTTCCAGCGTGACCGGGACCAGATTTTCCGCAGCGGCGCGCATGATGTGCTTGCCCACGCTGGTCGCGCCGGTGAAGATCATGTGATCAAAGGCGAGCTTGCTGAACGCGGTGCCAATGTCGACCCCGCCGGTGAACACAGCCATTTCCTCTTCGGCGAAATACTGCGGCACCACTTCGGCGAACAGATCGGCGACGCGTTCGGTGAACTCGCTGGGTTTGATCATCGCGCGGTTACCGGCCGCCAGGATCCCGGCCATCGGCACCATCACCATGCCGACCGGGAAATTCCACGGCGCAATCACCCCGACCACACCCTTGGGCTGATAGACCACTTCGGCCTTGGCCCCGAGTAGACCCAGCGGGAACATCGCCTTGCGCTTTTCATTGCGGCTCCAGGCTTCGAAATGCTTCTTGGCATGTTTGAGCGCGCCGACCGAGGGCATGATATCGGTCATCAGGGTCTGTTCGGTGCTGCGATGGCCGAAATCGGCGCTGACCGCTTTGGCGAAGGCGTCCTTGTGATCGACCAGCAGCGCAATCGCGCGGTCGATCCGGTCGCGCCGAACCGAGAGCGGTTCGGGCAAGGCGGCAGTAAAGGCGGCGCGCTGGCGGGCCAGGACATCAGACAGACGGTTCAGTTCGGCGCTCATTTTCGGCTCCCCGGTTTTCATTTGCCACCTTTTCCCGCAGCCGCGCCCGAATGGCAAGCTTCGATGCGCGATTGCCACTGCTGCGTCGCAGCATTAGATACACCGCAAACTCATTTCATCCAGAAAGGCCCACCACCATGGCCCAGCTTTCCGCCGCCGATCCGATCGTCATCCTGTCCTATGCCCGCACCCCGATGGGCGGCATGCAAGGCGCGCTCGCCGATGTTTCGGCAACCGATCTGGGAGCCACCGCGATCCGCGCTGCGGTTGCTCGCGCCGGGGTTGAAGGCAGCGATGTCGAGCGGGTCTATATGGGCTGCGTGCTGCCCGCCGGGCTGGGCCAGGCCCCGGCCCGCCAGGCCACGATCAAGGCCGGTCTGCCCGCATCGGTCCAGGCCACCACGGTCAACAAGGTCTGCGGATCGGGCATGCAGACGGTGATCATGGGTGCCGAGGCGCTGGCCGCCGGGACGATCGATCTGGTGGTGGCAGGCGGCATGGAAAGCATGACCAATGCCCCATACCTGCTCAAGAAGCACCGTTCGGGCGCGCGGATCGGGCATGATATGGCCTATGATCACATGTTCCTCGATGGGCTTGAAGATGCCTACGATGCGGGCCGGGCGATGGGTACGTTTGCGCAGGACACTGCGAATGACTACCAGCTGACCCGCGAGGCGCAGGACGCCTATTCGATCGAATCGCTGCGCCGCGCGCAGGCCGCAATTGCTGATGGCGCGTTTGTGGGCGAAATTGCTCCGGTCACGGTGGTCAGCCGCGCGGGTGAAAGCGTGGTCGATACCGATGAACAACCCGGCAAGGGTCGCCCCGACAAGATTCCCGGCCTCAAACCGGCATTCGCCAAGGACGGCACGATCACCGCCGCCACCTCAAGCTCGATTTCCGATGGCGCTGCGGCCTTGGTGCTGACCCGCGCTAGCGTTGCTGCGGCCAAGGGGTTGAAGCCGGTGGCGACAGTGGTGGCCGCGGCCGCCCATGCGCAGGCCCCGAAGGACTTCACCACGGCCCCGGTTGGTGCGATCACCAAGGTGCTTGAGAAAGCGGGCTGGTCGCTCGCCGATGTCGATCTGTTTGAAGTCAACGAAGCCTTTGCCTGCGTCGCCATGTTCGCGATGCACGATCTTGGCATCGCGCATGACAAGATCAACGTCCACGGCGGCGCCACTGCTTTGGGCCATCCGATCGGAGCATCGGGCGCGCGGATCATCACCACCCTGGTCGCCGCGCTGCAACGTCACGGCAAGACCAAGGGCGTGGCCAGCCTGTGCATCGGCGGGGGCGAGGCGACGGCACTGGCGGTGGAGCTGATCTGAGCGCCTTTGGGTCCGGCGACAAATCGAGACAATCTGTGACTGGATACCTGACGCAGTTCGGGAGCAGACACTCGTTCGGGGCACAAACCTGGTGGCCGCAACCCGGTGGGTTCGGTCACTCCCGAATGAGGAACTCGTCCATGAACCGTTCGATTATTGCCGCTCTGGTCCTGGCGGCTGTGGCCGTGCCAAGCCTGGCTGAAGCCAAGGTCACCCGCAATGAACTGCGCGGCGATCACCGCGAAGTCCGGCAGGAACGCCGCGATCTGCGTCAGGATGTGCGCCAGCATGATTGGCGCGGCGCGCGCCACGAGCACCGCGAACTGCGCGACGCCAAGCGCGATCTGCACAAGGACAAGCGCGCCTTCCGGCGTCAGCATCACCGCGGTAAGTAGTCTGAAACAGCCCGTGGGGGGCCGGGGGACCTTAGGGCTCCCCTGCCCCCCACAGGCGATCTTGCGCGACGTAGCCTTTGCGTTCGCCGACGTTGAACTGGCACCAACCCTGCCCGCAATCACCGAGCAAGCCGACCACACCCGGAGCCAACCGCCACTTCAACCGGGCATCCGCAGCGCCGCTTTCGCGCATGTCGGCTGGAACCTTGCCGGTTACAAACGCGGCCCGCTCACGCTTCAGAAACCGGGCCAGCACCCAGCCCTTGGCCCCATCGGGATCCTCGACAAAGCGCCAGCCTTCCTTGATCCGCAGCACTTTGAACGGCAGGTGCGGACGGTGGTAGACCCACAGGATCCGGTAGTCCTCCCCCGGCCCGACCCGCATGTTCACTTCGCCGGCCCTGACCGATGCCCAATAAGGGGTCTTGGCGTCGTCAGCCACGGCAGGAACGGCGCAGCAGGACAGCGCAGCGGCAACAAGGAATCGGCGGGTAAAGAACATGGCCCCTGATAGCCCTTCACCCCCCTCATCTTCAACCCGCTTGACCAGCTGCCACCCTGCGGCCTAGCGACTTGCCTTATGACTATCGTCTCCGATCCGCCCGCCGCCCGCCGCGTCGCAGGAAAGCCGCGCGTCCACGTGACACGCCGCCTGCTCCCGTCCGTCGAAGCGCGGATGGCCGAACTGTTCGACGTTGCGCTGAATGCCGAAGACCGGCCGCTATCGCGCGCTGAATTGATCGACGCGATGCGGACCTGCGACGCCATTGTCCCCACCGTAACCGACCGGATTGATGCCGAAATGCTGGAGGCGGCCGGGGACCGGCTGGGGCTCATCGCCAACTTCGGCGCCGGGATCGAACATATCGATCTTGCTGCGGCGCGGGCCCGCAAGGTGATCGTCACCAACACGCCGGGCGTGTTCACCGATGATACCGCCGATCTGGCGATGATGCTGATCCTGTCAGTGCCGCGCCGTCTGGGCGAAGGCAGCCGGCTGGTGCGTGATGGACAATGGACCGGTTGGGCCCCCACCGCGATGCTGGGGCGCTGCATCGGCGGCAAACGGCTGGGGATCATCGGAATGGGGCGGATCGGCCAGGCGGTGGCGTTCCGGGCCCGGGCCTTTGGCATGGAAGTGGTCTATCACAACCGCCACCGTCTGCCCGCAAGCATCGAATCGATGTTCGGCGCGCGATATGAGCCAGATCTCGAGCAGCTGATTGCCAGCAGCGATATCATCACCCTGCACTGCCCGGCGGGCGAAGATACTCACCACCTGATCAATGCCCAGCGGCTGTCCGAGATGAAGCCCGGCGCCTATCTGATCAACACCGCACGCGGTGATCTGATTGATGAAGAGGCGCTGATTGCGGCTCTATCCAATGGCCATCTCGCCGGGGCCGGTCTTGATGTCTTCGCGCGGGAGCCGCAAATCGATCCGCGGCTGATTGCGCTGCCCAATGTCATCACCCTGCCGCACCTTGGCAGCGCCACGATCGAAGGGCGCGAACATGCCGGGGAAAAGGTCATCGCCAACATCCGCTTCTGGTCGGATGGCCACCGGCCGCCTGATCAGGTGCTGCAAGGGTGGGCATAACCCGGCCGCGCGCAACAACTGTTCGCCTTGCCGCTTGATCGCGCTGCAATCGTTGCTTTAAGCCCCCGGCAAGAGAATCGCGCGATAAGTCGGCGCGTCGCAAGGGAGACAACTATGCGCGCTGTGGCGAAGTTTTTGGTGGTCATGACCAGTCTGGCCGCACCCGGCATAGCCTTTGCGCAGGATACAGTGCCTTTGGATACGGCCAGCGATGCGCTGAACAGCGGCGATAATGCCTGGCTGCTGGTCTCTTCGGCCTTGGTGCTGATGATGTGCATGCCGGGGCTGACGCTGTTTTATGGCGGGCTGGTTCGGGCCAAAAACTTTCTTTCAGTGGCCGTGCAGACCGGCGCAATCGCCGCCGTCGCATCGGTGCTGTGGATGATTGCCGGATACCGGATCGGGTTTGGCGAGGCTGGCAATGGCTATTTCGGCGGAGGTGACATGTGGTTCCTGTCGGGCACAGACGGTCTGCTGCGCGGCGACTATGCAGTCAGCGAAAACACCTATGCCCTGTTCCAGATGACCTTTGCGGCAATCACGCCCGCACTGATGGTTGGCGCCTGGGTCGATCGTGCGCGGTTTGGCTGGGTGGTTGGCTTTTGCGCGCTGTGGGGCTTGGTGGTCTACGCACCGGTGGCGCACTGGGTATGGGGCGGTGGCTGGCTGGCCACGCGGATGCACGTGATGGACTATGCCGGCGGGATCGTGGTCCACACCACCGCCGGGGTTTCGGCGCTGATCACTGCGGTGCTGATGGGCAAACGACTGGGTTTTCCTCGGCAGTTGATGCTGCCGCACAGCCCGGCCTTGACTATGGTTGGTGCAGCGCTGCTGTGGGTCGGCTGGTTCGGCTTTAACGGCGGCTCGGCGATCACCGCTGACGACAGTGCGGCCAGCGCGATCATCAACACCCATCTGGCCGCCTGCACCGCCGCGCTCGTCTGGCTGCTGTTGGAAAAGATCAAGGTCGGCAAGCCAACCAGTGTCGGCTTCGCCACGGGCGCGATTGCAGGCTTGGCAACGATTACCCCGGCAGCCGGTTATGTCGCGCCGTGGGCGGCAATCGTAATCGGTGCAGTCGCCACACTGGCCTGTTTCCCGATGATCCAGTTCGTCAAAGGGCGGCTGGAAATCGACGATTCGCTTGATGTTTTCGCAGTCCACGGGATCGGCGGCATCACCGGATCACTGCTGCTGGCGGTGTTTCTCTCCCCCACTCTGGGCGGCGCGGGTTACGACGATGGCTATTCGATGATCAGCCAGCTCGCGGCGCAAGCAGTGGGCGTGGGTGCAGTCGCGATCTGGTCGGCGATTGCCAGCGCGGTGCTGGCCGTTCTGGTCAGCCTGGTCATCCCGATGCGGATTGGCGAAGACGATGAACGCGAAGGCCTGGATCTGGCCAGCCACGGTGAACGGGCATGGGAGTTTGAATGAACCGTATCATCAAGGTTACATACTGATCCCCAAGGACTAGCCGGACAATACTTCGTCAAGCAACGAACCAATCAACCGGATTCCCGCCGGGGCGCGGGCTAATGAAAGATGCCGCACCTTGAGTTCGATTTGCCGATCGCTTTCGCCAGGCTGACCGCGCGCGGCCAGCGGGGCGACTATCCCGTCTATCGGTGACCAGACCGCCAAGGTCCGTACTGGCGGCTTTTCCGCAATATCGCCGCCAATCGGCGGATTTTCGACTGAATGATCGTTCAGCCATTCGTATAGGCGCCACGCATTGTTGGCCCGCGGATCACCTGAGAACGGGCTACCCAAAGTGATGACCATTTTGACCAGATCAGGCCGGTGCTTGGCCACTTCGCGCGCGAACAGGCCGCCAAGGCTCCAGCCGATCAGCGTTACTTGCTGGCCATGCCGCAGGGCCAGCCGTTCGAGCTGTGGTTCAAGCCGCTGCAACAGATCGGCCCGCGCACCCTTATTCTGGCCCAGTTCCCAGCCATAGGCTGCATATCCCGCCGCAATTAGCGAGCGGCGCAGGCGGATCGAACTGACATTGCTGGTCAGATAGCCGGGATAGACCACTACTGGCTGCCCGTTGCCTTGCGGGATCGGCACGGCAGACTGCAGCGGACTGGCCAGCAGCTTTGGAATTTCAAGTGTTTCGGCCGCCCAAAGCCGCCAGGAAGGGCCCAGTCCGGGCATGACCCGATCAGTCCCCCGTCAAAATCCGGTCGACCAGTTGCTTCACCGTGGGCGTGAAATTGTTCGAATAGAACGGGTCGCTTTTGAAATTGTGTGCCGCGTGTCCGGCGAACATCAGGTTCTGGTTGATGTCCTCGCCGTGGACGATCGCTTTGAGGGTCTTCTGGATGCAGAAGCTGCGCGGATCGGCCAGATAGCCGGTGGTGAAATCGTCATGGTCTTTCCATGCCGAGAAGCCGCAGTGCGACAGGCAGCCCATGCATTCCTTCTGATCGGTCTGGATCAAGCCGCGTTCTTCTGGGGTGACGAAGATGATCGTATCGTCAGGCGTGCGCAGGCCTTCGGTAAAGCCCTGCGAAACCCAGGTGCGCGCGCGCTGCAAATCTGCCGGCGCAACCCAGAAGTTCTTGTTGCCCACCCCGACATCAAGCCGGGCGGTATGGACACCAGCTTCAACCTTTGAATAGGGCACCTGCCGCTCGGACCGCCCTTCAAGGTTGCGGATGAACGAATTGCGCACGGCAGAGCTGTAAAACCCGGTCGGCGAAAATCGGTGGAGGAGGATATCGCCGTCGTTGAGCGTGCGCAGGTGATCCTTCCACGCCTGCGGGATCGGGCTTTCCTGGGTCAGCAATGGGCGAGTGCCATACTGGAACACGATCTGGCCCAGTTCCGGATTATCGATCCAATTTTCCCAATCGCGCAGATACCAGACCCCGCCGGCCATCACGATTGGCACTGAATTGGCAATGCCTTCGGCGCGCATCGTATCGCGCAGCGCCTTGACGCGGGGATAGGGATCCTGAGGCTGCAAGGGATCTTCGGCGTTGGACAAGCCGTTGTGCCCGCCTGCCAGCCACGGGTCTTCATAGACCACTGCAGCCATCAATTCCGAAACCTTGTGGTAGGCCCGCTTCCACAGCGCCCGGAATGCGCGCGCGGATGAAATGATCGGCAGGTAATTCACGTTATAGCGCGCCGCGATTTCCGAGAGCTTATAGGGCATCCCCGCGCCGCAGGTAACACCGGTTACCATGCCGCGGGTCTGATCCAGCACGCCTTCAAGCACCGCCTGCGCGCCGCCCATTTCCCACAATACGTTGATATTGATAGCGCCCTGGCCGCCCGAAACCTCGTAAGCGCGGCGCACCTGCTCGATCGAACCCTTGATGCCATAGGCGATCAGTTCGTCATGGCGATCCTTGCGGCTTGCGCCTTCGTAAACCTGATCGACAATTTCGCCGTGCTCGTCATAGAAATCGGCATTGACCGCGCTTACCGTGCCGATCCCGCCGGCTGCCGCCCAGGCGCCCGAGCTGGCGTGGTTGGTAACGGCAACGCCTTTTCCGCCCTCGACAATTGGCCAGACTTCACGTCCGCCATAGAGGATTGGCTTGAGCCCCTTGAACTGGGTGGCTGCAGTCATTGCGTCCCTGTCTTTCCAATAGCCGTGTCACACGGCTTGATATCCTCGGGCTTGGGGCGTTCCCCATTCGCCTCAAACGCGGCATAATAGCCGTTCAGCTCTGGCCTAAGCACAAATTGCACCAGCCGGAAACCCACTGCACCAAATTCACAGAATAATTGCCGCGGCGGGATGCCGTGCTGATCGGGCGCGCGGTCAACATCAACCACGATCACCTGCCCGCCGGGGCGCAGCGCCGGGCGCAAATGCCACAGAAACGCATAGGGTTCGCCGATCTCGTGATACATGTGCACCATGAATATCCGGTCAAAGCTGTTGGGCGGCAATTTCGGATCTTCGGGCAGCCCGGTACGGATAGAAACGTTGTCGAGCCGTTCTCGTTCCACGCGTTGGCCCAGACGCTGGATCGCGCCGGGATCGATATCCTGCGCCAGGACCCGGCCATCGCTGCCCACACGCGCGGCCAGGCGAATGGTGTAATAGCCTTCACCAGCGCCAATATCGGCCAGGCTTTGGCCGGGACGGATCGCGGCAAGGTCCATCACCACTTTGGCTTCACCCAGATTGTCGCGCTGATCCTCGTTTGAGAATTCGGTGCCGGCCAGTGCCGAAACCGGGCGCACTGCCCGGGGAAATCCGCGCGCGCCTTCTGCTCGGTCGGCATCGTCTGCGCTGGGCTTGCACGCTGTTAGCAGCGCGACAAGAACGCAGGTAAGTGGCAAAGCAAGACGGCCCCGGATCATCACGCTGCCCGCCTTAGCCCAGCCGCTGGTGCTTGGCAAAAGCGCCCTTGAAGGAGAGCCAGCCCGTTCAATCGACGTCTTCCACCTCAACCGTTTCACCGCTTACGCGCTGCGCCAGGGCAGCCGCCATGAACGGATCGAGCGCGCCATCGAGCACGTCTGACGGGGTTGGACTGGTCACCCCGGTTCGCAGATCCTTGACCATCTGGTAGGGCTGCAACACGTAGGACCGGATCTGGTGGCCCCAGCCAATGTCGGATTTGGCCGCGTGTTCGGCGCTGGCCGATTCCTCACGCCTCTGCATTTCAGCTTCGTAGAGCCGGGCTTTGAGCATCCCCATGCAGATGTCACGGTTCTTGTGCTGGCTGCGATCCATCTGGCTGGCGACGATGATTCCGCTGGGAATGTGCGTCATGCGAACCGCAGAATTGGTGGTGTTGACGTGCTGCCCGCCCGCGCCGCTGGCGCGGTAGGTATCGATCTTGAGGTCAGCCGGGTTGATCTCGATCGCGAAGTTATCATCAATCACAGGATAGACCCAGACCGACGAAAAGCTGGTGTGCCGCCGGGCCGAACTATCATAGGGCGAGATGCGGACCAGCCGGTGCACTCCGCTTTCGGTCTTGGCATAGCCATAGGCGTTCTCGCCTTTGCACAGGATCGTCGCCGATTTGATCCCGGCCTGTTCGCCGGCCTGATATTCGACCGTTTCCACCTTGAAGCCGCGCTTTTCGGCCCAGCGGCTGTACATCCGCAGGAGCATCTCGGCCCAGTCCTGGCTTTCCGTGCCACCTGCCCCCGCGTGGATTTCGATGAAGGTATCGTTGGCGTCAACCTCGCCCGAAAGCAGCGCCTCAACCTTGTCGGCATCAGCCTTGTCGGCCAGCGCGGCCAAAGTGGCCATACCTTCGTCGACCGTGGCTTCATCGCCCTCGGCCTCACCCAGATCGGCATATTCGATCGCATCGGCCATCTGCTCGCTGATCGTCTTGACGGTGCCGATCGCGGCTTCAAGCCGGCGGCGTTCCTTCATCACTGCTTCGGCGTCCTTTGGGTTGTCCCACAACTTGGGATCCTCAACCCGGGCGTTCAGTTCATCAAGACGGCGCAAGGCCCGGTCCCAATCAAGGAACTTGCGAACCAAGGCCAGCGCCTTCTCGATACGGTCAATATAGGCCTGCCCTTCGGCACGCATGGATCACACTCCTGAAATCAAGAAGGGGCCCGTTAGCCGGATTGCCTGCAATGTAAAGGGCGTGCGCTCAACGTTTGGCGCGCAAAGCCCGGACAGCCGCCAAGGTACGCGCGACATGCTGGTTGGGGTTCATGTCGGTAAAGGCCATTACTACCTTGCCATTGCGGGCGATGACATAGCTGGTCCGGCTGGACAGACCGGTCTGGGTGCCATCGGGCTTCTTGAGATGGACGTCGTAGGATCCGATTATGGCTGGCGTTGCCACTCCGACCGGGAACTTGCTACCGCATTCCTTGCGGCTGAAGTCCTGCTGTACCTGGATGGTATCGGCGGACAACCCGATCAGGGTAGCCCCGGCAGCTTTGAAGTCTTGCGATGCCTGGGCAAAGGCGCGCGCCTCAAGCGAGCAGCCCTCGGTAAAGCTCTTGGGATAAAAGTAGAGCACGACCGGGCCTTTGCGCAGCGATCTGGCCAAGTTGAAGTTGAATACCTTGCCGCCCAGTGCGCCTTGCGTGGTGAACTGTGGGGCGCCTGCGCCGGTCGGCAAATCGGCAGGAGCGGCTGCGGGGATTGCCGCTGCTGCCAAAGCCACGCTCAGACCAATAATTACGCGCTTCATCTTGATTTCTCCTTGGTGCCCCCCGGCCCCGATTATTGATTGCCTACTGCTGCGTCGGAAGAAATCGTCGGCACGGCTTCCGGTTCCTTGGCATCGCCGGCCGACGTAGACGCGGTGGGCGCTTTGGGTCTGCCAGCGCCCTTGCGGGCTGCGTTGATCAAAGCGGCGCGCTGCTTTTCAAGCTCTTCGGTGCCGATCCCGGGCCGTGCTTCGCTTTCCGCCTTGAAGGCTTCCCAGATCACGCTGGCATCCTTGCCATCAGCAGGCGCACCGCTGAATACGCGTTTGCCGCTGATCCGATCGACCTTGACCCAGTGGATTTCAGCTGGAGCAACAAACGGCTTCGTGCTCCAGCGCGGCTTGGTGGCCTGCACCAGCTGCTTGAAGATCGGCGCGGCAATGGTGCCGCCCTGGGCCCATCCGCCCAGAGGCCGCGGCTGGTCATAGCCCAGATAGACCCCGCCGACGATGTCCTGGTTGCCGCCCACGAACCAGACGTTGGTTGGCCCGGTGGTGGTGCCAGTCTTGCCAAACAGCGGCAGGCCCATATCGCCCAGCAGATAGGCGGTCCCGCGGGTCACCACGCCTTCGAGCATGTGGACGACCTGGAACGCGGTGCGCGGGTCCATCACTTGCTTGCCGCGCGAATCGAACCGCGGCATCGGTTTGCCATCCCATTCCGGCATGTTGCACTTCTGGCAGCGGCGCGCATCAGCGCGCCAGATCACCTTGCCGCTGCGGTCCTGAACATAGTCGATCACGGTCGGCTGGTATTGCATGCCATTGTTAGCCAATGCGGCATAGGCGTTGACCATCTGCTGTACGGTGGTTTCACCTGCCCCCAGCGCAAAGGCCAGATAGGGCGGGTATTTGCCAATCCCTACCCTTTCAAAAGTCTGCGCGACGTGGTCCATCCCAGCGTCGTTGGCGATCCGAACTGTCATGAGGTTGCGGGATTGCTCAAGCCCCCAGCGCATCGTGTGGGTCGCTCCGCCGCCGCCGGCATTGCCGAAGTTCTGGAAGCATTTCTGGCCAAGCGACGAGCCCTGATAAACGCAGAACTTGCCGTCCAGCACTTCGCTTGACGGGCTCATCCCGTAATCCAGCCCGGTGCCATAGACGAAGGGCTTGATCGTCGATCCGGGTTGACGCTGCGCCTGAGTGGCGCGGTTGAAGCTGCCCAGCCCGGCGTCGAACCCGCCCTGGATTGCCATGATCCGGCCCGAGTGCGCATCTTCCAGCAGCATCCCGCCGGTTATTTCAGGGACCGATCGAAACGCCCAGGCCTGCGTGCCCGAAGGCGCAGCTGCGACGACATCACCTGGTTTGATTGCAGCCGGTGCGCCGCCTAGCGGGCCCTTGGTGCCATCGGCAAAACCGATCGTTGCACCACTGCCTGAACGGTCAAGCACCAGACCTACCCGCCAATCCAAATAGGAGATCGATTTGTTGAGCAGCGAAATCTGGCTCTGCCAGGCATCGGGATCAAGATCGACATGATCCAGCGCCTTGCCGTTGCCTGCTCCGCCGAACCTCACGAGGCCCGTACGCAAGGCATCCTGCGAGGCCTTCTGCATCTGCGGATCAAGCGAGGTGCGCACCCAAAGTCCGCCAGCATAGACGCTGTTCGGACCGGCTTCGGCATTCTCGCCATACTTTTCGATCAGTTGCCGGCGGACCTCTTCGACGAAATAGCCGTTGGCCGGGTCCCAATTGTCGCCCCGGCGGGGAATGATCCCCAAGGGTTGGGCCTTAGCCGCAGCGGCTTCCGCAGCCGGAACCGCGCCGTTCTTGACCATTTGGTCGAGCACCCAATTCCGCCGCTCAAGCGCTTCGGCGGCGTGATTGGAACGGCCATACTTTTCCGGAGCCTTGGGCAGGATCGCAAGGAACGCGTCTTCAGCAAGGGTCAGATCCGCCACGCTCTTGCCGAAATAGGCCTGGGCCGCAGCCTCAACCCCAAAACTCTGTCGCCCCAACGGAATCTCGTTGAGGTATAGTTCAAGAATCTGCTGCTTTGTGAGCACGTCCTCGATCCGGCGGGCAAGGACCATTTCCCGCAACTTGCGACCAAGCGAACGTTCGTTCCCGACCAGGATGTTCTTGGCCACCTGCTGGGTAATCGTCGATCCCCCGCGCCCGCGCTCGTCGGTTCCGATCTTGGTGATATTGTCGATCACCGCGCTGGCAACGCCGATGTAATCGACCCCGCCGTGGGTCCAGAAATTCTTGTCCTCAGCCGAAAGGTAGGCGTTTTTCAGCTTTTCGGGAAAATCGACATAGCGCAGCTGAACCCGCCGTTCGCGGGCATAGGAATAGACGATTTCGCCATTGATGCCGAGCACCATTGTGGGCAGCGGCGGCTGATAGGTCAGCAGCGATTCTGCCGATGGCAGATTGCGCGTCACCGCTACCCAGAACACCAGATTGAAGACGACGAAGGCGCCCAGCAGATAGTTGAAGATGCGAAACCTGCGGCTATCGGCCCAGCGCGCCTTGTACCAATCGCCAAAGCCGCTTTCGCTGGCCCGCTGCCACGTGCCCGCCAGCAGGGACTTGGCTTTGCTCCACAAACCGCCCGCCTCGCGGCGAATTCGCAAGCGTACCGAAGACGGTTCCTGATCGTCGCTTTCAGCCATAGTCCGCGGCCTCTAGCATGGGCACCTTGGCGAATGCCAGCGTCAAGCGGGGTAAATTCACGGTGCCGTAGCGGTCCGCGCGAAAAACACGCGGATCGCCCGCGCGATCGTCTGCGCGAAAGTCAAACGTCCGGCGGGCGACATCAACCGGGCCACGTCGGAACTGTTGTTTATATAGCCAGTTTCGAACAGCACTGAGGGAACATCGGGTGATTTCAGCACGGCAAAGGCGGCCGATTGCGGTTCGGCTCCCTTGAATGGCATTGCCCCGCGCCCTTCGCGCAGGATCAGCCCGGCAAAGGTTTCCGATCGGGCCTGGGTCTGGCGCTGGGCCAGATCTATCAGCACCGCGCTGACATCGCCGTTCTGCCCCTCGATCGTTACTCCATAGACCTGGTCAGCCGCATTCTCGCGCGCTGCCATCGTTTCCGCAGCCTCATTACTGCCCTTTGCCGATAGCGTGTAGACCGTGGCGCCCAACGCCCCGCTGTCCGCTTCGGTGCTATCGGCATGGATCGAAATGAACAGATCGGCTCCCAAGGCCCGAGCGATCGAGGGGCGTTCACCCAAAAACAGATAGGTGTCATCGCTACGGGTCAGGGCCACGCGCACTCCGCCCTGCTTGAGCAAGGCATCGCGCAGCGCCTCGGCCAGCATCAAGGTGAGCGTCTTTTCCTTCAGCTCGCCAGTGCCGGCACCGGGATCCTTGCCGCCATGTCCAGCATCAATCACCACCAACGGACGGCTGGCATCAAGCGGTCCTTCGATCCTGGGCAGACGCCGCGCAGCATCCGCCTTGGGCAAATCGACCGAGACAACATAATCATAACCCCGCCCCGGTCGGCCGAAATTGCGATCGGCCAGCACCATCGCGGCGAAGACCGCAACCGGGATCACCAGGATTGCAAGGATCAGAAACAGACGGCGCATCGCTGCTTGCCTAATGCGCCAAGCCGCGCCGCGCAATCGCTGCCTTGCGGCAAGCAACTTGCCGGGGCGGATAAGCGATGCTAGGCATGTGCCCGACCGGAACCGGCTTGACCGTTTCCGGGGGAGAATCCGGTGTTTTTCGTTCCGGATCAAACAGGTTGATGCATCAATGAAGAGCCTTGCACTGTCCCAGACGTCCGGAGCCCCTGCGGCGCCGACGCTTGGAGTGGTGGGCCGTGCGCGCTCGGGTTTGCCGCGCCTTTTCACTGTTGCAGACACACACATCGCCGCCGGTGTCCGCTTTGGACCCGGCATCACCGATAAATCTGCGCTCGGCTTGGAATCTTACCCTGCTGGACGCGGACTGACCGCATATAGCCGCGCCTCATTCGCACGCACCCGACAGGGATTGCACTGCGCCCGGCGCGCACGGAGAATTTATAATGACAACGCGCATGCTTATCGATGCGCGCCACCCGGAAGAAACCCGGGTGGCGGTGCTAAAAGGCAACCGGATTGACGAATTCGATTTCGAATCTGCCGAACACAAACAGATCAAAGGCAACATCTATCTTGCCAAGGTCACCCGGGTAGAACCATCGCTGCAAGCGGCATTCGTCGATTTTGGCGGCAATCGTCACGGCTTTCTGGCCTTCAGCGAAATCCACCCCGATTACTACCAGATCCCCAAGGAAGACCGCGAGGCCTTGCTGGCCGAAGAGGCTGCTCACGCTGAGGAAGAGGCCGCCCTGCGCGCCATTGCCGAGGGTGAGGAAGACTTCGTCGGGGACGATGAACTGGGCGAAAGCCTGGCGGATGACTTGGCCGGCACCAGCCACGATCATCACGACGACGATGAATTCGGCGGCGTGATGGAAGTTGACACGTCCGAGAAGGACGATGTCGCCACGATCGAAGACGGCCACGTCGATGGCGCCTTCGATCATGACAGCGAAGAAGCAGGCGAAGGCGAAGATGGCGGCGAAAACGGCGATAGCCGCGGCCGCGGTCGGGGCCGCCGCCGTCAGGGTGGTTCGGGTAATCGCGGCCACGCCAAGGAAGCTGACGAACTGCGCGCCAAGCGCATGGCGCTGCGCCGCCGTTACAAGATCCAGGACGTGATCCAGCGGCGCCAGGTACTTCTGGTGCAAGTGGTCAAGGAAGAACGCGGCAACAAGGGCGCAGCGCTGACCACATACCTCAGCCTGGCTGGCCGCTATTGCGTGCTGATGCCCAATTCCAGCCATGGCGGCGGCATCAGCCGCAAGATCAGCTCGGGTGCCGACCGCAAGCGCCTCAAGACCATCATCGCCGAGATGGACCTGCCCAAAAGTATGGGCTGCATCGTCCGCACTGCCGGGCTGCAGCGCACGAAGACCGAAATCAAGCGCGACTTCGATTACCTGGCGCGGCTGTGGGACGAAATCCGCGAACGGACTTTGGGCAGCGTCGCCCCAGCACTGATCCATTCGGACAGCGATCTGATCAAGAGAGCGATCCGCGACATCTACAACCGCGAGATCGAGGATGTGGTGGTTGAAGGCGAGCACGGCTACCGCGCCGCGCGTGACTTCATGAAGCTGCTGATGCCCAGCCACGCCAAACGGGTGAAGCAATATGCCGATCCGGTGCCGTTGTTCCAGCGGTACGGCGCCGAAGATCAGTTGACCGCGATGTACGATCCCGAAGTCCAGCTGAAAAGCGGCGGCTATATCGTCATCAACCCGACCGAAGCCCTGGTTTCGATCGATATCAACTCGGGCCGTTCGACCAAGGAACATGGGATCGAGGCAACCGCGCTCAACACCAACCTTGAGGCTGCGCGCGAAATCGCCCGCCAGCTGCGTCTGCGCGATATGGCCGGGCTGGTGGTGATCGATTTCATCGACATGGAATACAATTCCAACATCCGCAAAGTCGAAAAGGCGATGAAGGATGCGTTGAAGAACGATCGCGCCCGGATCCAGGTTGGCCGGATCAGCTCGTTCGGGCTGATGGAAATGAGCCGCCAGCGGCTGCGCACCGGGGTGCTCGAAGCGACCACCCGCGGCTGCCCGCACTGCGACGGCACCGGCCTGGTCCGCACCGCCTCTAGCGCCGGGCTTTCCGCCTTGCGCCTGATCGAAGAGGAAGCCGCCAAGGGCCGCGGCTCGGTCATCTCGTTGTTCGCCAGCACCGAAGCGGCGGTTTACCTGCTCAATGCCAAGCGCGGTGATCTCGCCGAAATCGAACACCGCTATGGCGTGCGCGTTGAAGTCCTCCCTGAAGGTGAGAACGAAGGCGCCAAGATGCGCGTCGGTTCATCGGGTCCCCGCCCAGAATTCGTCCCCCGGTTTGAGCCGCTCGCGCTTGAGGAAGAGGACGATGATCTGATCGAGGATGAGGAAGAGCTCGAAAGCGAAGAGCGTTCGAGCGAGGAAAGCGAAGAAGAACGCGGCAAGCCCCGCCGCAAGCGCCGCCGGCGTGGTGGCCGCGATCGTGATCGTGACGAAACGCCGCGCGCCGAAAACGACGATGAAACCGCAGACGCCGGTGAAGACGACGGCGAAGGCGAAGGCGAGGAAGACGACGATCGCACCGCAGCCGAGCGGGCCGAAGATGGCGAAGCACCGCGCAAGCGGCGGCGGCGCGGCCGGCGGCGGCGCGGCGGCAAGGGCCGCGGTGACGGCGAAGGCCAGTCCTCGGAAGACGCTGAAGCTGGCGAAGCTGCCGACGGCGAAAGCCAGGGCGACGAAGCCGCTCCTGCTGAAGTTGAGGTTGCCGTTGAAGCTCCGACCAAGCCCAAGCGCAGCCGCCGCAAGAAGGTCGATGTCGAAGCTGAAGCCGAGGCGGATGCTCCGGCTGAACCCGAAGCAGCGCCTGCACCGGAAGTCGTGGCCGATGAAGCCCCAGCCAAGCCCAAGCGGGTGCGCAAGAAGAAGGCCGATGCTGAGGTTGAAGCCGTAGCCGAAGTCGAAGCAGCACCTGTAGCTACCGAAGCACCGGTATCCGAAGAAGCCCCCGCCAAGCCCAAGCGCAGCCGCAAGAAGGCAGCCGAACCGGCCAATGAACCGGTCACCGCTGAAGCGGTCGATGCTGAAGCCGGCACCAACGAAGAGAGTTCGGGTCAGCCGCGTCGCGGCTGGTGGCAGCGCACTTTCGGCGAATAACCCGCAAATCACTGCACACTGGCGGGGCGATCTTCTCTTTAACGAGCGAAGATCGCCCCGCCTTCGTTTCAGCTTTAGTGTCCTGCGCCTTGCTGCAAGCGCCCTCTAACCCAAGATTGGCCCGATGCTCGATCCGCAAACCCCTGAACGCCCCTATCATCACCGCAGCGGTGGCGGCTATCGCAACCCGCCGGGTAGCCCGCAAAACCGGGCCCGGTTGCGTGATTTCCTCAAATTCCTGCTCTGGGATATGCGCCGCGCGAAGCTCCCGCCGTTACCCGAAGGCTTAACAGCTGCCGCACCGCCCGATCTCGCCGCGCTGGCCGAGAACGAACTTGCCTGGCTGGGCCACGCCTGTTTTGCCATGCGGCTGGGCGGCAAACTGGTGCTAACCGATCCCTATCTTGCCAAAGTCGCCGGTCCATTTGGCCTTGGCCCGCGCCGTTTCCTGCCCGCAGCGGTCGAAGCGCAGGACCTGCCCCAGCTCGATCTGATTGTGATCAGCCACAACCATTACGATCACATCGATACTGCGGCATTGAAGGCCTATCGCTGGCGCGGCGAAACGCCGGTGATCTGCCCCTTGGGCGTCGGTGCCCTGCTGCGCCGTCTGGGCTTTGCCGAAATCTACGAATTGGACTGGTGGGAAAGCCGCGCTTTCGGCGATCTGGCCGTCACGGCCTTACCCGCGGTGCATTTCTCCGGACGCGGCCCCTTTGATCGCAATCGCACACTATGGGCCAGCATGGCGCTCACCTCGCCAGCCCGAAAAGTCTGGTTCGGGGGCGATAGCGGCTACGGTGCCTGCTTCCGCGAGATTGGTGAGCGGGCCGGGCCGTTCGATCTCGCGCTGATCGGCATCGGCGCATACGAGCCGCGCGTAATCATGGAACCCAGTCACGCCACGCCAGAAGAAGCGATCACCATCGCCCGCGATATCGGCGCGCGTGCTGCAGTGGGCATGCATTGGGGCAGCATCATGCTCACGCCCGAAAATCCCTTCGAAGCGCCAGACCGGTTCCGCAACGCCGCACGCGATCAGCAATACGGCGAAGCCAACGCCTGGATCATGCAGGTGGGCGAAGTGCGTGGCTTCTGATCCTGCTTGCCTAGGTGGCCTTGGTCGCCGCGCCCCATTCCATCCATCCCGCCCAGCGCGGCATCCCGGGCGCATAACGCTGCTCAGTCTGGCCCAGTTTGAACCCGGCCTGCGCAATCGCAGTGGTCACCGGCCGCGACAGATGGCACCCACCCGCCAACCGCTTCCACACTGGTTCAATCCGGCCTTGCCAGGCCTGCACTCCCGCATCGGGCGCGCGGCCATGCTCAGCAAAAAGCAGTTGTCCGCCAGGCTTGAGTATCCGGCGCAGCTCGCTCAACGTCCGCGCGGGATCGGCCACTGAACAGAGCGTAAAGGTACAGACCACCGTATCGAATGTCTCTGTCTCAAACGGTATCGCCTCGCCCACGCCCTCGCGGATATCGGCCGGCCAGCCGATTTGTGCGGCAGCAGTGCGGGCAAATTCGAGACCCTTGGCCGAAGGATCCATGCCAGCGAAACTTTCAACTGCAGCGGCATCGTAAAACGGCTGGTTGAGCCCGCCTCCGCAACCGATTTCAAACACCTTGCCCCGGGCCAGCGGCACAACCTTGCCGCGCGCTTTGGCTATTGCAGGAGAGGAGCAGGCGCATTTGATCACGCGCGGCACCACATGTTCATCATACCAGCTAGCTAATCCCATTCCCGTGCCCTCGCTATAGTGCCCCGCAGCCATAATGGCACAGCGTTGAGCAATGCGAAACAGGCGTTAGGCGGCACTTGCTTCGCCAATCGCGCCCCAGGCTGAACGATCCACGCCCGAGAGGCAGAGCCGGCGTTGAACCGAATGTATTTGGTACCAGCCCTGTTGCGCGCTACCTCACCGAATCGAAATGGCCGCGATATCAGACCAGTCAGCTCGGCTCGACGCCCTCACTCCGAAGCAGCGCGAAGTGCTGCGAATGGTGGCTGAAGGGCTGACAAGCAAGGAAATCGCCCGAAAAATCGACATTTCTGAAAGCGCTGTCAACCAGCGAATCGAAACGATCAGACAACGGCTGGGCGGCTTGCCGCGTTCTCAAATTGCCAGGTTGTATCGCCACCAGAACACCTTGCTGATCACCCTGCCGACCAGTAATTCACTTACAGGTAAGCCAATCCAGCTTCAGATTGAGGGAGAGGCGATCCAACCCTCGTCGCCGGAGGGTGCCGTAGATCTTGAGAACCCCGGTTTCACAAAGAGCCACGGCGTGTTGCAACCCTCCACCTTTTTCTTCGCCCGGACCGCCTCTGAAACTGTGCTGGTCCGGTTGGCACTGATAGTTGCCATTGCGTTGGGTTTTGCTGCCCTCCTGGTGCTCCTGCTAGATGCTGCCGAAAAATTGGCCCGCATGACCAACTGATGCACCCCGCGCCCATCGCCATCACCCAGCCCGGACAAGCGGCGCTATCGCTGCTCACGATGCAATGGCCATCGACCTTGATGCTGGTGATCGCGGGCACGCTGATCCTTGCCTGGCGCTGCGGTCGTCCCACTGCTCAGGCGCTCGCGGCGGCTACCTTTGCGATGGCATTGCTGCATGGGCTGGCATGGTGGGCCTATGGTTCGGGCAGCGGGCTTCACGCGTTGTGCGCAATCGTTGGCTTGGGCTTGATATTGCCGATCGTTCTACGCTCGCGGCGAATATATCCGCTGGCTGCGGGTGCAGCCGCACTGCTGGCTGCGCTTGCTCTTGGCTGCGCGGCTCTGCTCACTGGTCCGGCCGCGCTGGCTTCCCAGCTGATCGCCGCAATGGCCAACGCCCTGCTTGTCGTGGCGCTTTGGACCGGAATCTTTTTCGATTGGCGCAGAGGAAAGGCGCCGCTTCGCGTTAAGGGGCCGGATTATCAGCCGCACCAGCGTTGAGTATTTGTCGAGAGTGGCGCGGTGAGGTATGATGCCGCAAGAAGGGTGCACAATGAACAGCAGAGCTCACGCAGAGCGATCCTTGCCGCAGCTAACCAGAAAGCAGCGCGAAGTGCTGGCGCTGGTTGCTGACAATCGCACCAGCAAGGAAATTGCGGGCCTGCTTGGTATTTCCGAAAGTGCCGTCAATCAGCGGATCGAAATCGTCCGGGCCAGACTGGGCGGTTTGCCGCGCGGCGAACTGGCTCGACTTTACCGGCTGAATTTTTCTACAGAAACAGCCGACGAAATGCCGACATGGCAGAAAATTCACCTTCCAGACCAGGCTCCCGGCGGCGAAGGGGCCAGCGCGGAAGGTATTCAAGCCGGCATCATCGGCGGGTCGCAAAAGTTTGGTGATGCAGGATTGGATGGGTCGCAGCTTTCCGCTCTTTTTTCGGCTGATACGCCATTATGGCTGAGCAGCAATGAACGCCCGATGGCGATGGCGCGTCTGATGATGATCGGCGCCATCGTCATCGCCGCGCTTGCTCTCGCAATTCTCATCACGAAGCTTCTAGGCCCAGGGGGAATTGCTGACGCATTGTGACTGAAGGGGCACTTGCTACAACGCCCTGAATCGCTAGAGAGGGCGCGCAAGGCCTTCGTACTGGCAATCAGGGACTATCATGGCGACCTTCACGCTTCCGGCTAACAGCAAGATCCAGAAAACCGGCACGCAGCACAGCGCGGCCAATGCGGGTTCGCGGGTAAAGACTTTCACGGTCTATCGCTACGATCCGGATTCGGGCCAGAACCCGCGGTATGACCGGTTTGACATTGATCTCGACCAGTGCGGGCCAATGGTGCTCGATGCGCTGATCAAGATGAAGTCGGACATGGACCCGACACTGACCTTCCGCCGTTCGTGCCGCGAAGGAATCTGCGGGTCTTGCGCGATGAATATCAATGGCCGCAACGGTCTGGCCTGCACCACCGCGATCGAGGATCTCTCGGGCGATGTGCGGATCACCCCCCTGCCCCACATGGAAGTGATCAAGGACCTGGTTCCTGATTTCACCCACTTTTATGCCCAGTACGCCAGCATTCGTCCGTGGCTGCAAACCGTTTCCACCACGCCTTCGGGCAAGGAACGGCTGCAAAGCCCGCAGCAGCGCGAAAAGCTGGATGGGCTGTACGAATGCATACTGTGCGCCTGCTGCTCGACCAGCTGCCCCTCTTACTGGTGGAACAGCGACAAGTTCCTCGGCCCAGCGATCCTGCTTCAGGCCTATCGCTGGCTGGCCGATAGCCGCGATGAAATGACCGGTGAGCGGCTCGACGAGCTGGAAGACCCCTTCCGGCTGTATCGCTGCCACACGATCATGAATTGCGCCAACGTCTGCCCCAAGGGCCTCAGCCCTGCCCGCGCGATCGCCGAGATCAAGAAGATGCAGGCGGAGCGCCACGTTTGAGCGACGATCGCGGTTTCCGCAGCGAGCCCGATCCGGACAATCCCGGCTGGCAGACCTGGCAGCTGAACGACACGACGCGCTTCAACAGCTGGATGTTCCCAAAACTGCTGGTCCGCGCCGACGCCGATGGCAAGGCGCGGCTGCGGATGTTTCCTGAACGCCGCCACACCAATCTGGGCAACAATATCCACGGCGCCGCGGTGATGGCGCTAATCGATATCGGCCTGTTCGCCTGCTCGCGCCAATTGGGGATTATCGAGGCGGGGACAGCAGTGACGCTTGATCTCTCGGTCCAGTTTATCGGCGCGGGAAAGCCCGATCTACCGTGCGATGCGGTGACCGAGCTGCTCAAGGAGACCCGGCGGCTGGTGTTCCTGCGCGGCGTGGTGGAGCAAGGCGAAGGCAATTTGATCGCCGCATTTTCTGGCACTATCCGCAAACCCACTTCCCCCAGATGACTGCAGTACTGGCCCGGTATGAAGCGCTTGTCGCTGCGGGTGAGCTGCGCGCCGATCCAGAGCAACGCGCCGCGGCTGAGCGGCTGGACGCCCTGCAACAAGCGCTTGAGGCGATCCCGGCGCGCGGTTCGCTGCTGTGGCGGCTTGCGCGACATAAGCCAAAGCCGCTGCGCGGGCTTTATCTATGGGGCGGCGTCGGGCGCGGTAAGTCGATGCTGATGGACCTGTTCCATCACTGTCTGGCCATCCCGGAGAAACGCCGGGCCCACTTTCACGCCTTCATGATCGAAGTCCACGCCCGCCTGCGTGAGGCGCGCAAAAGCGAGAGCGGCGATCCGATCCCGGCAGTGGCCGCAGCAATCGCCGAGAACCTGCGCGTGCTGGCCTTTGACGAGATGGTGGTCAACAATTCCGCCGACGCGATGATCATGAGCCGGCTGTTCACCGCCCTGATCGAAAGCCACGGTCTGGTGATCGTCACCACCAGCAACCGTGCCCCGTCAGAACTCTACAAGGACGGCCTCAACCGCGAGCATTTCCTGCCTTTCATCACCCTGATCGAGCAGAAACTTGACGTCATGGCGCTCAATGGCCCGCACGATTACCGGCTGGAACGGTTGGCCGGGATCGACACCTGGCACAGCCCGCTAGGCGATGCGGCGACCGATCAGGTGCGCGAAGCCTTTTTTCGACTGACCGACTATCCGCCTGAAGACAGTGCCCATGTGCCCTCAGCCGATCTCGCGCTGGGCGGCGGCCGCGTGTTGCATGTGCCCAAAAGCCTCAAGGGTGTGGCGGTGTTCAGTTTCAGGAAGCTGTGCGGTGAGGCCCGCGGAGCGGCCGATTACCTGGCAGTCGCGCAGACCTATCACACCGTGATTCTGGTCGGGATTCCGCAGATGGGCCCGGAAAACCGCAACGAAGCCGCGCGCTTTGTGACGCTGATCGATGCCTTGTACGAAAACAAGGTCAAGCTGTTCGCCGCAGCCGCAGCCGAACCCGAAGCGCTCTATCCCCGCGGCGATGGCGCCTTCGAATTCGAGCGTACCGTCTCACGGCTCAAGGAAATGCAAAGCAGCGAATACCTTGCGGCCGGTCACGGCGAAGAGTGAGCGCAGGCGGAACCGGCATCCTTACCCCATGGTAGGGATAACGAATTGTTACCGTTTTGCCCCTAGTGCGGCCTTATGTGGACCGGGATCATCCCGCTTGAAAGCACCAGAGGCGCTTCGCAGACCTGCGAAAATGCGCTGAATTGCTGCACATTTTCGGGATCGCCTGCGGGCCGATCACACGGTGCCACATGATCTGGCCGTTCCGTCGCAACTCCAAATCGAAGAAACCCGCCTCGCGGACGTGGATTTTTGCGACCGCGCTGCTGATTTGCCTGTGGATGGCGTCCGTCAACTTCCTGGTGCCGCTGGAAGACCTTTACCGCGGTGGCCGCAACATTTTGCGTGCGCGGCCAGCCGACGGGCAAGTGGTCGTTGTAGGCATCGATGAGAAAACCATCAAGGCGCTGGGCGGAAGCTACTATCCTCGCAGCTTCAATGCCAAGGCGCTCGACCGGCTTTTCGCATTGGGAGCCAAACGGGCCTATTTCGACGAAGTATTCTCAATCCCGATGGATGAAGCGGGCGACAAGGCGTTCGAAGATTCGTTGCGACGCCACAAAGGCCGCACGTTTGTCGGCGTGAGTACGTCCAAGAGCAAAGTGCCCGGTCGAAGCTTCGAGCTGGTCCCACTCGAAAGATACCGCAATGCGGCCGAGATGCGCTCGCTGTATGCCAAGGTCGCTCCGTTCTCGCTATCGGTCGATCTCTTTTATGCGAACGACTTCGACGGCAAGATCGTCCCTTCCATTTCATCGGACATCGCAGGAATCAATCCCACCGACACTAAGTTGTATCGACCCGATTGGGCGATCCAGGTTTCGACAGTTCCGACGTTTAGTCTGATCGATATTCTTGAGAACAAAATCCCTCCGGCGGCGATCAATGGCAAAGACGTGTTGATCGGGGTTACGGCCAGCTCCGAACCGGATTTCGTCCAAATTCCTGGACAAGGTTGGTTTCCCGGTGTGTACGGACATGCCGTTGGAGCACAGACCCTTCGAGAGGGCAAACCCAGAGATTTTGGCTGGCAGCCAGCTATGGCATTGGCAATTGCTCTTTCAGCCCTGATGCTTTGGACGCGGTCACGGCGGACTGCATTCTATGTAGCGCTTGGTGCATTGTTTGCCGCTGCTATTGTACCGTTCGTCCTTGATGCGTGGCTTATCAAGGTCGATCTGCTATCGTCTTTTCTACTCTTCGGTATCGTTGCCTATCGCAGCCATACCTTGCGTGAGTTGAACGACGCGAGGCTCAAGAACGCGGCCACACTCTTCCCCAATCTTTCCGCACTGCGCGAAGAACCCTTGGCTTCCAGCAAACCAATTATCGCGATGCGGATCCGCAACTATGCTGCAGTTGGCGCGAGTTTCTCTGAATCGGTCGATAGCATTCTGATAACCGAAATAGCCCGCAGGCTTACCCTGCCTGGTCAAGCGACGAATTTTTACCAGGCCGAAGATGTGCTTTACTGGCTTGGTCCAGTGCTGCCGCAGCACGAACTTGATGGCCATCTGGCAGGTCTGGCCCGGCTGATGGAAAGCCTGTTTGTGGTGCAAGGCCGCAAGATCGATGTTCACGTCGCCTTCGGGGTTGACCTTGACATCGCCCGGCCTGTTGCGAACCGGATCGGACGGGCGCTGCTCGCCGCCGATACGGCTGCGTCCAAACACCAGCCCTACATGTTCAACACATCTGATAACGATGAAGAAGGCGCGTGGGAGCTTTCCTTGATGAGCGAGCTGGATGCAGCCGTCGATGGCGGCGACATCTGGATAGCCTATCAACCGCAGTTCGAACTGAAGACAGACCGGATCATCGGCGCCGAAGCTCTTGTGCGCTGGCAACATCCGGTACGCGGCGCCATTTCGCCAGAGGCCTTCATTTTGCAGGCCGAGGAACACAATCGCATCAGCCGGTTGACCTATCATGTGCTGGAACTAGCAACGCGTGCGGCCAAGCCGATCATTGCGCAGAACCCTGCCTTCCGGCTCAGCATCAATATCTCGGCCACACTGATGGAACAGCCCCAGCTCCCGGCGATGATTGTCGATATTCTTGGCCGAGTTGAGTTTCCGACTTCCAACCTGACACTGGAAGTAACCGAATCAGCACCTTTTGCGGACAATCAGGCAGTGGCAAACAACCTTGCCGGCATTGCCGCTTTGGGGATCGATCTGTCGATTGACGATTACGGTACAGGCAATGCCACGCTGGAATATTTGCGCTCGGTTCCGTGTCAGGAAATCAAGATTGATCGCAGTTTCGTTACCAGTCTGGTCAAGGACAACGGTGACATGTTGCTCGTCGAATCCACGATTGAACTCGCGCATGGCCTGGGCCGCCGGGTGATCGCCGAAGGGATCGAAGATCCCGAAACGCTTGAACTGTTACGCGCGATCGGCTGCGATATTGCCCAAGGGTACTATCTGGCCAAGCCGATGCGGATCGAAGCATTGGAATCGCTGCTCAGCGCAAGTAGTCGAATCCGCGCTGCCTAATTCTGCGCGATTTCAAAAATCATCAAGTAAACACCTACTCGCGTGGCTTCGAATAGAAGCCGCGCCGAACTGCTTGAATAGCTACCGGCATCGACAGCTTGCTACGATTCGGCCTCGCGACTCTGTTCGATTCGCAGCGAATCGAGCTGTCGTGTCACTTGTCAGCGCGCAGCAAAGTAATTCGGCACCCCTCCAATTCAACTACTACCTATTTGATTTTCAATGGTAAATTTGCCAGATCTATGAATGGTCGTGGTTAACATCGTCCTATTGCAAATGGTTACGATTTCGTTATAAACTGCGGGGCAAGCGGGTCTAACCGAGGCTCGTGCGGATGATGGAGGTCGACATGCAGACTGAATTTGATTTCTGGGACAGCCTGGAACGCGTTTTGGGTCGCCGCTAAGCGATCACCATATTTGAACAGCGGCCTCGACGAAAGTCGGGGCTGCTTTCGTTTGGGCTTAGCAACTGGCTCGAGGGATTAGGCTGAGAGCCGCGCGATCGCCTTGTCCAGCATCAGAAGCTGCCACAGCATCCGGCCATGGTCTGATCGGCCAGCGATATGTGCCTCGGCCATGGCAGATAGGGTGTTGCTATCGAACCAGCCGGTCCGCGCCAGCGCGGCGCTTGATCCGATCGCCCGCGCGCTTGCCGCCAGCGGCCCGCGCAGCCATTGGCTGATCGGAGTCACAAACCCCTGCTTGGGGCGGTAAAGGATCTCTTCGGGGAGATAGCGCTGCATGGTCTTCTTCAGCAGCCACTTGCCCTGCCCCCGCTTCAACCGCAGCCCTTCGGGCAGGCTGGCAGCAAATTCGATCAGCCGGTGATCGAGCAGCGGCTCGCGCGCCTCAAGGCTCACCGCCATGCTCGTGCGATCAACTTTGGTCAGGATATCACCGGGCAGCCAAAATTTGAGGTCAGCGTACTGCGCCCGGTCCAGCCCTGAACGCGCCGGAGCGCCGCGCATCAGCGCCTCAAACGGTTGCTCGGCGCGGTAATCACCGCGCAGCCGCAGGAATTCCGGCGAATAGAGCGACTGGCGCAGTTCCGGCGGGAGGATCGCCACTGCGCGCGAATAGCCCGCTTCGCTGCTACCGGCGAGCGAGAGCAGCGTGGTCTTGGCCCGCAGCGGACGCGGGGCCCAATCGGCTTTGGGATAGACGCTGCCCAGCCCGCCCAGCACGGGCCCGCGCAACGCCTGCGGCATGAAGCTGCGCGCGCGGTCTTCGCCATGCTGAAACTTATGGCGGCGGTATCCGGCGAAGGCTTCGTCGGCGCCGTCGCCCGATAAAGCCACCGTCACCGTTTCGCGGGCCAATTGGCATACGCGCCAGGTTGGCAGCGCCGAACCATCGGCAAAGGGTTCATCGAACATCGCCGCCAGCTCATCAACATGCTCGAAATCGTCAGCCGAAACCTGCCGCGCGCGGTGATCGGTGGCGAATTTCCGGGCAACTTGCTCGGCGTAGGAGCTTTCATCGAGAGCGCCGACATCGAACCCGATCGAGCAGGTCTTGACCGGGGAATTGCTGGCCTCAGCCATCAGCGCCACTACTGCCGAACTGTCTACTCCGCCCGACAGGAACGCCCCCAGCGGCACATCCGACACCATTCGCGAAGTAACAGCCTGACGCAGCAAGTGCAGTAGCTCGGCCTCAAGATCGGCAGTGCGGCCCTGACGGCGATCGGCGAAGCTGACGTCCCAGTACTGCTGCGGCTGCGGCAGCGGCTTTCCGTGCGACAACAGCAGGGTATGGCCCGCTGGCAGTTTGTGCACGCCCGCCACGAAGCTGCGATGATCGGGCACATAGCCCCAGGTAAGATAGTCTTCCACGGCCAGCGGATCGATATCGCGGCGCAGCAAGGGGTGGGCGAGCAGTCCCTTGAGCTCGGAGGCAAAGGCCAGGCTGCCATCGCTGAGCGGAGCGTAGAATAGCGGCTTTACCCCCAGCCGGTCCCGCGCCAGAAACAGCTGGCGGGTTGTCAGATCATAGATCGCAAAAGCGAACATGCCGTGCAGCCGCGATACGCAGGCCGGACCCCAGCGCTGCCAGGCGGCCAGAATGACTTCGCTATCGCCATCGGTATGAAACTCTGCCCCGTGGCTTTTCAGTTCAGCGCGCAGGTCCCGGAAATTGTAGATCTCGCCATTGAACACCAGCATGGCGCGGCCATCGCTGGAGGCCATGGGCTGCGGCGATCCGGCGACATCGATGATCGACAGCCGCAAGTGCCCCAGCCCCACCCCGGGCGCGGTCCAGACCCCCTGCCCGTCGGGCCCGCGATGCGGCATGGCCGCAATCATCCGCCCGATCCGCGCAGGATCGACCGGCTTGGGCGTGTTCAGGTGAAAGATTCCGGCAATTCCGCACATGTCAGAGCCGTTAGCGCCCTTCGCCGATGCGGTCCATCCATGGTCCCGGATCACCGATCGATCGGACGAAGGCATCAAGGGCAGCGCTGGCATCGGATCCCGGCCGGGCTTCTGCGGAAACGATCAGCATCGCGGTTGGCCTGGCGCGCAGCACCAGCCGGTCTTCGATATTGGCAAGCTTGAGCTGCATATTGCTTCCGGTCAGCAACGGCCCGGTGCGGTACCAGGTCAGCGCAATGCGTTCGATTTTGCCGCCGGACATCAAACGATCAGAGCGCGCGCCAGCAATCGCCGGGCCCTCGCTGGTCCAGGCCCACGACGAGTTTGGGATGACCGCACCCTGCCCAAACCCGCCAGCTTCGCGGCCCTCGCCTTGCGATGCGAACAAGGCATAGAAGACGTCAACCTGATGCCCCGTTGCATCAGCATAGCGGCCAATCAGGCGATGATCTGCACCCTGTGCGCGCGGCTCCCACGGGGCCTGGGGTTGATAGGGGATTCGGCTCCAGCCACTGATCTGGGGCAGAAATATCTGCCGAGGCGTGGTTGCTGACAACGAATCCGCCGCTCTTGCCCAGCCAATCCCGCCCGCGACCAACACAGCTGCAAAGGCGAGGGCCGGTGCAAGACCGAACGTCTGGCGTTCAAGCCGGGCCAGAAGAGGCGCATTCTGCACCCAATCAAGCGTAACCATTGGCTCGCGGGCGTCGCGATCGAAGAAGCGCCAGCCGATCGCAAGTACGGCCACAATCACCAGCGCGAAAAACACCCAGCCATAGATCAGGTGGTCGATCCCACCGGCTTTTTCAGCGCCGACGAATTGCGCAATGTAGATCGTCCCCCAGGCGCGCACCCCGTTGGCCAGGATCGGCACCACGATACACAGCGCCAAAAAGCCAATCCGCCGCGCCCAGCTTTTGAAGCAGAGATTGCCAACCAACACCCCCAACGCGATCATGGCGATCAGGAATTTCACCCCCGAACAGGCTTCGGCCACTTCGAACAGACCGGCGGGCGTATCGATGAAAACCCCATTTATCTGCGCGGGAACGGCGCTGGCATGGACCAGCGCCACAGTCATCTTGGCAGTGATCGTTTGCAGCGGCGGGACCAGTTCATCGCCAAACGGCACCAGGAACGCCATATAGGCAAAGGGAAACAGCAGCGCGGCAAAAGTGCGCGGACCAAGCACCAGAAGGCCGGTGGCCGGCAGCATGGCCACTGCGCCGGCCTGGCGCACCAGATTGAACCCGGCGAACGTGCCCAACACCCACAGCAACAGGGCAGCGGCACAAAGCAGTAGCCCCCAGCGCGATGGATGCGGCTCCAGCCCGGCCAGTTGCGGCCAGCGCTGCCACGCCAGCCAGCCGATGATCGGGATCACCAGCAGAATGTGGTTATAGGTGGACGAATTCCACCACTGATCGAACATCGCGAGCCAATCGCCCGCGAACACCGCAAGCAAGGTCAGCCAGGTCAGCCCCAGTGCAACGAGGGCCTTGCGCCAAGATGCCGAAAGCGAACTCCAGTCGGGCCATGCGGGCAAGGCCAAAGCATCAAGCTGCATGGCGCACCGCCGCGCCGGCCAATCCCAGCATCCCGGCAAGCGGCGCCAAGGTGGCATCCCAGCTTAGTCCATCGATTACAAAACGGCGCGCGGCTTGCCCCAGATCATCTGCGCGATCGCGCTGGCGCAGCAGCGCGATGGTCTGCGCAGCCAGTTCCTGATCGCTTTCACCAAGCGCGTAGGTTGTGCCATCAGCGCCGCCAATCCCGGTGGCCGCAGCCGCGGTCAAAACCACCGGTAAAGCCATCGACATTGCCTCCAGCACCTTGTTCTGCACCCCGCGGGCAATTGTCAGCGGAACCAGGGCAAGCTCAGCCGCAGCCAGCGAGCAACGAATATCATCAACCGCGCCCCACACGTGGACGCCGCCGTGGCCGTGCAGCGCGCGCAGTTCGGCAGGCGGATTGCGTCCGACGATGTGCAAGGTGGCATCGGCACATTGCGCCCGCACCAGCGGCAGAATTCTCTCCGCCGCACGCTGGGCCGCGGCGATATTAGGGGCATAGTCCATCTGCCCGGCGAACACGAGGCGAGGACCGGGGCAGGCCAGCATAGCTGCGGCGGCCTCGCAGACCCCGGGCGCAAACAGCGCGCTATCGATCCCGTTGCGCAAAGTGCGGACATCGCAGGCGCTGCGCACTTCGGGGGCCAGCCGGGCGCGAAACAGCGCCGCTTCCTCGTTTGAAATCAGCAGGCTGACGTGGCTGCGTGCCGCCAGCCGCGCCTCTTCGGCGGCCAGCAGGCGGCCTTCGCGGGCATCGATCCAGCGGCGCGGGCCCGTGCCGGTTTCGGCGTAAGCCTCAAATTTGGCCGAATCGACGTCGACGAAATCGAACACCACTCGCCCGGCAAACTGGGCCGGGATGTACTGCCCCATTTGTCCGGAAAAGGCATAGATCGTGCTGATCCGCCCGCTGGCGATCAGATCGCGGACGTAAGCGGCCAAGCGCGGCGAATGGAACGCGGTCAGGCTGACAGGCTTGTTGCTGAGCAAAGCCTCCAAGCCGGCGCGCCACAGCGGTTTGCTGCGCTCGATCAGGCAATGGCTGGCACTCAGCGCGGCCAGATCAGCCTCGCCGGCCATATCGGCGGTATCATCGGCAAAAGTTGCGACGTGAACCGGGGCCAGACTGGCCAGATGCCGCAGCACATGGTGCGATCGGATCTTGTCGCCGCGATTGGGCGGAAACGGGATCCGGTGGCTCAGGAACAGAATCTCCCCACTCATCCCAGGCCCCGTGAAATGTGGGGACCGATCCGGTTGGCCAGCGTCAGCGGCAATCGTTTCCACAGCTCGATTCGGGCGGCATGTTTGCTGCTGGTTGGATCGGCATCACGCACCGGCGCGCCGGGCGCAGTCCAAACCCCGTAGGACAAGGGCTCGGGCTCAAATCCCCAGTTACGCTTGAAGTGATAGGCGCCGCTGTCCGTCTTGGATCGTCCGAAGTCGAACCGATCACTGCCGCGCCGCCGTGCGTGGAGCATCAGTTCATAATACATCCGGTCATTTGCGCGCAGCCGCCGCGCATCCCACGTGCCGCCGCCCCAATAGGGCATGACCGCGCCCTTGTGGTACAAGGAAAGCACCGCGCTGACCGGCGCATCACCGTTCCAGACAATAAGGATATCAGCAGCATCGCCGAAGCCGTTCAGAACCTGATCGAACAGCGCGCGTGGAAACACCGGGGTGCCAAGATTGCGCACGCTTTCTGCATAGACGGCGTAATGCGCAGCGCGGTGACGCGCATCGCAGCCGGTGCTGACTGTCAATTCACCCGCGAGACCCTTGCGCACTTCGGCGCGTTGCTTGCGCGGGATGGTGCCCAGCTGCGCCTCGTCACTATCGCCCAATGGCAGCACGAAGCCGCAATGCGAATCGCGCTTGATCGTCCAGCCGGGGCGGCTTCTGGGCAGCAAGCCGCCGCGCAGCTCCGCCGCTGGGACTGTCCGCCGCAGGCAAAGTTCCTCAAGCGCGCCGAACAGCTTTGTTGCCAGCCGCGGTTGATCGACCAGTAGACCGCCGCCGACCCCGAAGCCGCTGGACGTCATGACCCGGCCGAACAGCGGTGAGTGAATTTCAATCAGCGGCAGGTAACCGCACAGCTCTCCGCCGCGCTCGATTGTCAACGCGAGTGCCCGGTTTCCGGTCCCTGCGCTGGCGCCAATCAGCCAGGCCGGGCGATGGAACGCTTCGCCCTGGGGATGCGCGGCAACATAGGCTTCGATCCGGCTTACTTCGCCAGGATCAGTCAGATCGGCCAGGCCAAGCTGGCTGCCAGTGGGCCGAAAGGGCGCGTTCATGCTGCAAGATCCACCGCCAGCGCGCGTTCGCGGTGCGCCAAAAGGTCCATCCGGCCCCAAGCAAAATCACGGATCAGCTGCTCCAGCTTCTGCGCCATGACGCCAAGGTTGGTGTAGTGCCGGACCCGGCTGCGCATCGATGCACCGGTGACGCGCGGCTGCTGCGGATCGATTTCCCACGGGTGGAAATAGAACACCGCAGGGCGCTTGTCCTCTCGATTGACCTGGCGGATTGCCCAGCGCGAAAAGCCGTAAGGCAGCACCCGGAAAAAGCCGCCGCCGCCCGCTGCCAGGCGCCGTCCGGCAAAGTGGGCAGTGGTAACCGGAATCTCGATCAGATCGGACCATGGCAACGGCTTGAAGGCAAAGCGCGGGGCAGCGCGCCAGCCATAATGATCGTGCGAGATCGGAGCCACCGAAGAGGAATATTCAAACCCCTGTTCGGCCAGTTCCATATAGGCCCAGGGCGTGCGCTGATCGATCGAGAAGCTGGGGGCACGGTAACCGGTAATGCGCTGGCCGCTGGCGTCCTCGAGCGCCTTGCGGCTGCGGTCGAGATCGCGGCCGAAGCTTTCCCGGTCAAACCGGAACACCCGCTCATGATCCCAGCCATGGCTGGCCAATTCGTGCCCGGATTCGACGATGCGCCGCAGCAACGGCCCGTGCCGCTGCGCAACCCAGCCCAGCGTGAAGAACGTGGCCTTAACGTCTGCCCGCGCGAACATCTCCAGAATCGCTTCGCAATTGCGTTCGACCCGGCTGCCCAGCGTTTCCCAGTGTTCCCGCTCAATTACGCCTTCGAAGGCCCCAACCTGGAACCAGTCCTCGACATCGACCGAAAGGCCATTGACCACAGTTTCGGGCATTATGCTCTCACGCGTCCCCAGTCAGAGCTCAGGCCGCAACGCGGCTGGCATCGTCGGCTTCAATCCATTCAATCAGCATTGTCAGCGTGTGACGAATTGTCCGTTCCTGCTCGAGCGTCTTGGTTTCGAAGCTGGCCAGTTTGGCCTCAATCGCAGCAAGCGCGGCGGCTTGACCCGGATCGGCCGAAGCCACCGGTTGCGCCTCCTGGTCATTGGCCAGTTCCAGGACGGCCTGCTGCAGTTCCGCGATCTGGGCGTCGCGTTCGGCCAGCATGGCCTGAAGCTGCGCCGCGGTCACGGCATCGACCGGAATCGGCTGATGCGCGGGCGTGGACAGCGATTGCTGCTCTGGCGCCGCTTCGGACTTTGCCGATTTCTTGAGCGGCATGGTGCCATCGAGTTCCAGTTCTTCGAGAACCTGGCTGAGCATCGCACCATCGATCCGGCTGCGCTGATCGACCGCGCCCAGCATCATCAGCCGGTTGCAGATCTGGTTGATCCGGCGCGGCACCCCGCCCGAAGCCTCGAACAATTCGGTATAGACGCGCTGGTCAAATTTCGGATTGCCGCTCCAGCCCACGCATTTCAGGCGGTGCTCGATATAGGGCTGAACTTCGGCCAGCTCCATTGCATCAAGGTGATGCGCCGCGATCACGCGCTGGCGCAGCTGTTCAAGCTGCGGGTGATCCTGGATCAGATCGCGGAATTCCGGCTGGCCCAGCAGCAGCGTTTGCAGCAGCGGATGCGAGCCGAGCTGGAAGTTCGACAGCATGCGCAGCTCTTCCAGCGCCTCAAGGCTGAGGTTCTGCGATTCGTCCACCACCAACAGGCAGCGGCGTCCGGCGCGGGCTTCATCGTGCAGGAAAGCTTCGATCGCCCCCAGCGCGCTGGCCTTGTCATGCCCGTCCACGATCAGGCCAAACGCCTGCGCAACAACATGGACCAGTTCTTCGCCGTCAAGCTTGCTGGTCACGATCTGCGCTGCGGTCAACCGGGCCGGATCGATCGTCGCCATCAGGTGCGCCACCAGGGTCGATTTACCGGCCCCAACCTCGCCCGTGATCACCACAAAGCCCTCTCCCTGGGCCAAGCCATAGGACAGGTATGACAGCGCCTTGCGGTGCGTCAGGCTTTCAAAATAGAACGCCGGATCGGGCGTCAATTGGAACGGCCGCCCGGTGAGCCCGTAGAAGTCGTTGAACATCACACTATACCCCCAAAAATCAGGCTCAGAACGAAAGCCGCAGGCCGACCAGCGCCGAGGCTGACCAGAAGTCCTGCAGCAACTCGCGGTCCACTCCATCGACACCCACCGCCGCAGTGGCGGTGAGGTTGCGGGTGACCGAACGGTAATACGAAGCGGTTGCGCCATACGAAGCCGTATCGCCAGCCAACACGTCTCCGCTTTGGTACCAGTTGGCCCAGACATTCGTGCCGAAGCTGGAATTGCGATCGATCCGGCCGGTGAGATAGGCCGCGGCCCAGTAGTTTTCGTCCAGCACCCCATTGGCCGAAGCCAGCACGGTTCCGGGTGCGGCAATGAACTTGCGGCGTTCATAGCCGCCGGCGATGCCATAGCTCAGCGCATCGTCGCCCATGGTCAGGCTGGCCATCACCCCGCGGCCGCGGAAGGTGGACGAACCGACCGAGGCCAGCGCCCCGTTGAGGCAATTGCTGCCCCCCTGCCCGACCGAACCCACTGCCGCCACGCAACTGGCCAGGCCGCCGGTCAGCGGATTGCGCTGGCCCTGGAACTGGGTCGGCAGATTGGCCAGCGTATTGTTCATCAGCCCGCCAAAACCCGTAACATTATCGTAGACCGAGACATTGAAGCTGGTCTTCGAATTGGGTGCGTAGGCAAAGCTGCCGAAATAAGTGGTCGATCCGTAACGGCGGCCGACGTGTGCCTCAAGCGCAGTGCGCCGGCTGGGCCGCCACATTACCCCGGCGTCCCAGATCAGGCCTTCGGTTTCAAAAGCGATCTGGCGCGGCTGGGTGGTATCGGTGACATACCGGCCATCGGTGCCGATCACCGGCAGGCCGGTCAACAGATCGCGCACCGCATCGCGCTGCGAAACCTGGACATGTTCATAGCCGACACCGCCAACCAGCGCGAGGTCCGGCCCGAGCGGCAGAGTGACATCGCCGCGCAGGTGCTTGTCATCGATACGCTGATCGAGATTGGAGCTATCTTCGCGGTTCCAGCCCGCGCCAATGCCCACGCCGATCGGCAGGATGGTGCCCGCGCGCGTGCCAAAATGCAGCAGCGCGTTGTGCACCGTGCCTTCATCGAACACATTCACCGCAGCCTGGCCTGGTGCAAGCGGCACCGCCAAGGGCGAACTGACGCGGCTGTAGCCAAAGCGGTAGTGGCCTTCGATTTCCACATCGCCGCCACGCGTGCGGATCGACGGTCCGACATAGGCCGAATAGATCTGGGTGGCGTTATCACCAAAGGCCTGGCCCGAGCTGGTCGCGCCGTTGTTCTGCACCCCGACCCGCGCGGCCATGGCCCCGCCTTCAAGGTACAGCGTGCCCGGAACCACACCCACGCTGGCGCGGGCGATACCGGTCACCGCATCGGTGTCGCGGGTGTTGTTGCCCCAGCCAAAGCGGCGTTCATAGCGCAGCGCCAAGGCTCCTTCGGCGTTGCGATTGCGAATGCTGGCATCAGCACCAACGGCAACCGTTGACCAGGTCAGCGTTTCATTACCGGGGCTCAGCTCAGAGGTCACAACCTGCTGAAATTCGATATAGGGCGTTACCGACAGGCGGCGGCCATGCGGCACGGCAATCACGCTGTTATCGCTGTCACCGTCTTCGCCGTCGCCCATATCGGACCCGGCATCATCGCCGCCGCCCGCAGTGGGTGCAGCAACATCGCCATAGGGCAGCGACTGAGCATGAGCCACGCCAGGCATGGCGATCGCCATCCCTGCGGCCAGCGTCATCAGACGCAAAATGAGGTCGGACTTCATGGTCACCCTCCGTATCCGTAGTACGAGCCAAAGCGACGACCGCTGGGGCTGAAGTGCACGGCATTCAAAAGCAGTTGGATATTGGGACAGGCTGAAAGCAGAGAAATCGCGTCTTCCAAAGCGCCCTGTCCGGTCTTGTCGGCGCGCGCCACGACCACGGCCTGGCCAACATATTTGGCCAATTCTGCAGCGGGCGAGGCGGCCAGCGCCGGCGGTGAATCAAAGATAACGAAGCGATTGGGAGCGCCCTCAACCAGCCGGTCGAGCACGGTCTTGGTCCGCGACGAGGACAGGTATTCGCTGTCGGAACTGGTCGCGTTGCCGGCTGGCAAAACCCACAGGCCGGGAATGTCGGTGCCTATCACGCAGCTGACCGGATCGAGGTCCTGATCCACCAGCGCATCCATCAACCCGGGCCCGCCGGGCAATCCCAGCATCGAGAGCACCGAAGGTTTGGCAAAGTCGGCGTCGACCAGCAGCACTTCGGTTTCCTTTTCGGCAGCAATCGCCAAAGCCAGATTGACCGAAGTAAAGCTCTTGCCTTCGCCGGGATGCGGGCTGCACACCAGCACGCGCTGCGATGGCACGCCCATCCCTTGCTGGGCGAGTTGGCTGGCGTTGAACAACAGCTGGCGTTTGACGATGCGAAATTCTTCCAGCACCGCGCTGACCGATCCTTCGGGCAGGATCAGCCCCTGATCGCGCAGATGGTTACGGTTGATCTGGTGGCGCTCGCCGGTAAATTCGACCTTGCGCACCACGGGCAGCGGCGCCTTGCTTGGGTTCACAGGGGCTGGCTTTGCCGGAGCCTGAGCAATCACCGGTTCGTGTTCAACCACTTCGCCGAAAACCACTTCGGGCGCTTCGGTCTGGGCTGGCTCGGCGGCGGCAAAAGCCTGGTCCACTTGAGCAATTTCGGCTTCTTCCACCACCTCATCGGCACGGCGATAGCGGCGGTGCTTGGCCGCAGGCGGGAACAATGCATCGGGGATCGGCGCTGGGGCCAGCTGAACCAGATCGTAGTTTCGCACCACGCGTTCGATCAGCGTTGAGCCGCGCTTCTTGGCCGGTTCCTCGTCAGGCAGGGGGATTTTGGTCTGTTCGGTCATCACGGTCCCCTCACGCCACCATGCCGACCTGAACGAACTCGATCGTCAGCAGAATGACGAACAAGCCGAACAGCGCGGAGCTGGCAGCGTAGAAATACTTCATGCGCTTCTTGCGCAGCACCCGGGCCGAATCCGTGACCGTCTGGCTGATCGCGCCCAGCACCGGCAGCCCGAGCGCCTTTTCAAGGCGGGCCGTGGTGGCAAAGGTCGAACGCAGTTGGCCAATCGCAAATGCTCCGGCCACGCCTGCGCCCAGGCCTGCCAGCAGCACCCCGAACAACAGGACAGGGCGGTTGGGTGAAGTCGGGCTGCGCGGGCTGGTCGGCGGATCAATGACCTGAAAGCGCACCGCCGTGTGCTCGTTTTCAATCGAGCCACGGATGCGCAGCTGTTCGCGGTTCTGGAGCAGCTTGTCGTATTGTTCCTTGAGCACATCGTAATCGCGCGTGATCTGCTGGTATTCGGCAGCGGCTGCCGGGTTGGCAAATTGCTGCGCGGTCAACGTGGAGATCTCCTGCTGCGCCGCGGCGCGCCGTGCGCCCAGCGCCTGAACGTTGGCCTGACGCTCACCACGGATCGATTCGAGCGACGAATAGGCCGGATTGGGCATGCCGACCGCGCCGCCGCCGCCTTCAGCCGCCGCCGCCGAACGCAGCGCGCCCACCTGATTGCGCGCAGCAATCACGTCAGGATGGTTTTCGGTCAGGCCCCGGGCCCGCAGCGCATTGAGTTGGCCTTGGGCATCGTTGAGCGCACCGCGGGCGCCGCCGACTGGTCCGGCCATCCCGGCAATGGTTTTCGGCGTGCCGGCCATCTGGCCGTTGATCGCCGCCAGCGCGCTTTGCGCGGCGGCCAGATCGGCGTCGATCCCGCGCAGTTCGGCGCGGGCAGCTTCAAGCTTTTGCAAGCCTGCTCCGGCGCCGCCAGCCAGGCTGGGGTTCTGCGATTCAAACTGCATCCGCTTTTGCTCGGCAGTGGCCAACTCCTTTTGGCGCTGAGCCAGTTGCTGATCCATGAAATTCAGCGAAGTGCTCATCTCGCCGCGGTTGCCGGAAAGATTTTCCTCGCGAAAAATGTCGATCAACTTCTGGACGATCAGCTGCGCAACCTTGGCGTTCTCGGCATCGCTCTTCGATCCGTTGGCATAGCTGGCCGTGATGATGAACAGGTTTGCTTCGCTGCTTTCGACCTTGATCTGTTTGGCCAGCCCCAGCACGGCCATTTCCATCTGCTTGGGCGTGGTGATATCGGCACCGATCGGGGTCGATCGGATGACCTTTTCAAGGTTCATTGCGCTGGTCAGGGTCTGGCGGACCCGGTCAACGCCCTGCTTGCGGTCTCCCTGCCCGATACCGATTTGCTGGGCGAGCATGTCATCAAGCTGGACATAGATCCGGGCGCGCGATTCGTAGCTGTTGGGGATCATCGCCACCAGCATCCAGCCCAGCAAAGCCACGCCCCAGGCAACAGCCAGCGCCGTCCAGCGACGTTGCCAGATCGAATAGAGCGCCGAGCGCAGTTCGTCGAAAATGTTGTTCATCGTGCTACCCTTGGCCCGCCCTTCCTCAGAACTGGCTTTCGGGGATGATGATCACATCACCGGGCATCAGCATCACGTTGGCGCGGCTATCGCCCTTCTTCAAAAGATCGCCCAGCCGCAGCGAATATTCCTTCTGCTTGCCCGTTTCCTTGTCGAACCGGATCAGCTTGGCGCGGTTGCCCGCAGCATATTCAGACAGGCCGCCCACCGCGATCATCGCGTCGAGCAGCGTCATGTTGGCGCGGTAAGGCAGCGAAGCCGGCTTGCCGGTTGCGCCGATGATCCGGACCTGCTGGCTGTACGTGCCGGCGAACTTGTTGACGATCACCGAAACCAGCGGATCCTGAATGTATTGCGAGAGCTGCAGCGTGATATCGTCAGCCAGCATCTTGGGGGTCTTCCCCACCGCTGGCATGTCGGTGATCAGCGGGGTGGTGATGCGGCCATCGGGGCGCACCTGCACTTTTGCGCCCAGTTCAGGGTTGCGCCAGACAAAGATCGTCAGCTCATCCAGCGGGCCGATGATGTAATCCTCGCCCGGGCCTTCCTGCATCGCCACGAAGCTGGCGGCCGGCAATTGCGGACCGTTTCCGGCGCCGGCGCATCCCGTCAGCGCCAGGCTGGCCATGGCAAAACTTGCCAAAAGGCTGGAATAACGGCTGAATTTCATCGGGCATGTCCTTCATCGGCGCCGCGTCCCGGCTGCTGGCATGCCCACCCGCAGCGAAGACCCGGCAATTCAGCCTCCGCTATCGGAAAAAAGGGTGAATATTGCGTTAGCCTTATGTGCAGATTCTGTGCGCACATACCCGCAGTCCCGGAATGGGACGGGGTCCAAGGTAATTGTTAAACCAGCATTATACCAGCAGCTCTTGGGCCGGACCGTGGCCAAGGAACTGCGCTGGGCTGGCGCTCGCACCGTATGCCCCGGCGCAGAATACTGCAACCAGATCGCCCGGTTCGGCGCGGGGGAATTGGCCCTTGTCCGCCAGCCGATCAAGCGGGGTGCACAGGCAGCCGACCACGCTTGCCACTTCGTCCGCGGGCTCATCCATCCGGGTGGCGATGGCGACCGGATAGTTGCGGCGCACCACGGTGCCAAAATTGCCGCTGGCCGCCAGCTGATGGTGCAGACCGCCATCAACGACCAGAAACAATTCATCATGACTGCTTTTTCGGTCAACGATTTCTGTGAGATAGACCCCTGCTTCGCCGACCAGATAGCGGCCGAGTTCAAGGCAGAACTGGGTTTCGGACAGTATATCTGCGCGCTGATCCAGCGCCTCACCCAGCGCCGCACCGATGGCCGCCAGATCGACCGGCAGGTCGCCAGGAAAATAGGGTATGCCCAGCCCGCCGCCCAGATTGCAATGCGGCAAGGCCTGGCCGGTTTCTTCCGCGAGCACGCCAGCCAGCGCGATCGAGCTGCGCTGCGCCTCGATGATCGCATCGGCGGAGAGGGCCTGACTTCCGGCGAATATATGCAGCCCGCGCCATTCGGCGCCGCTGGCAATAATGGCGCGGGCCATGACGGCGACGCGGTCCGCGTCAACCCCGAACGGCTTGGCCCCCCCGCCCATCTTCATCCCCGAACCCTTCAGGTCGAACGGCGGATTGACCCGAATAGCCAGGCGCGGGGTGATGCCAAGGCGCTGCCCTGCCTCGAGTGCGCGCACTGCCTCACCCTCGCTTTCAAGGTTCAGCGTGACGCCTGCGGCGATCGCGGCTTCGATTTCGGCAGTCCGCTTGCCGGGCCCGGCGAAGCTGATCCGCGCGGGATCGAGCCCGGCCGCCAGCGCCAGCGCAAGCTCTCCGCCCGAAGCGATATCAAACCCATCGACCAGTTCAGACATCAATTGAAGAACCGGCTCAAAAGGGTTTGCTTTGACAGCATAATGCAAAGCCACGCTTTGCGGCAGCGCGTGCAGCAGATCGCTCACCCGGCGGCGGATGCGATCGGCCGAATAGACGAACAGCGGCGTGCGGCCGGCCTCTGCCACCAGATCGCGAGCCTTGCGCCCGCCAATCGCCAGCTGTCCGTCGATCATGGCAAAGCCGGGCGGGATCGGGCCGAGCGGCTTCATGCCGCCAGTTCCTGATACAGCCCGGTCCGATCGATCTTGCCATTGGCCGATATCGGCATGGCATCGCGCCAGTGGATGACCTTGGGCTGCATGAAATTTGGCAATTGTTGCATAAGGATACGCGGTAATTCTTTCTCTGCGTCTGAACTTCCGGCAAGCGGTCGGACAATCAGGTGGACGGCTTGGCCCAGCCGCTCATCGGGAATACCCAGCGCCACGGCTTCGGCCACCAGCCCGCTGGCCAATGCGGCTTCCTCAACCTCTTGCGGGCTGATGCGATTGCCCGCGCTTTTGATCATGGCGTCGCGGCGTCCGGCGAAATAGTGCAAGCCGTCAGCCGCGCGCCGGACCCGGTCACCTGACCATACCGCCATGCCGCCGTAGTGCGATGAGACCGGAGCCGGCCTGAACCGCTCTGCCGTGCGCACCGGATCCAGCCAATAGCCCTGCGCCACCAGCGGGCCGCAGTGGACCAGTTCGCCCTCTTCCCCATCAGCCGCCACTTCGCCGCTATCAGCGATGACCAGCACTTCAGCATGTGGAATGGCTTTGCCCATCGATGTAGGATGCGCGTCAACCAGCCCCGGATCAAGGAACGTGGAACGAAAAGCCTCGGTCAACCCGTACATCGGGAACAGCCGGGCCTGCGGAAACAGGGCCCGCAGCTTGGCCACCAGATCCACGGTCAGCGCCCCGCCCGAATTGGTTAGCCGCCTTAGCCGCGCGGCAGTTTCAACAGGCCACTGCTGCTCGGTCAACTGAACCCACAGCGGCGGTACGGCAGCCAGCGTGGTGACGCCGTGCCGCTCCACCGCTTTCACCACATCGCGCGGCGTCAGATAATCGAGCGGCACCACGCAGCCGCCAGCATACCAGGTGCTGAACAGCTGGTTCTGGCCATAGTCGAAGGCCAGCGGAAGCACCGCCAGCGTGACGTCGTCGGCGGTCATGTCCAGATAGCCGGTGACGCTATCCGCCCCCAGCCACATGTTGGCATGGCTGAGCATCACACCCTTGGGCTTACCGGTTGATCCGCTGGTGTAGAGGATTGCAGCAAGCGCGTCGGAATCGGCGCTGCTGGGCCCCATCAGCGGTGCATCGGCACTGTCAGCAAGCGCAGCGTCTTCGCTCAGGGTCTGGCAGGCGGCGGGACAATCTGCATGGTCAAGGCTGGCCAGACGAGCATCACTGCCTATCAGCAGCTGCGCGCCGCTATCAGCCAGGATATGCGCCGCCTGCCCGCGCTTTAGCAGGGGGTTGATGGGGACATGCACCAGCCCGGCGCGCGGCGCGGCCAGCGGCAACAGGCAGGTCAGTTCGCCCTTGGCGGCCCAGCTGGCCACGCGTGAACCGGGTTCCAGCTGCAAGGAAGCAAGCCAGCCGGCCAGCCGAGCGACACGATCCCTTAATTGCTTGTGGTTAAGGGTGCCCCCACGCAGCACCAGAGCGGGGCTTGCGTCGCTGCCCCGTTCGGCCACATGATCGATCGGCCGTATTTCAGTTTTAGGCTGCGCGGACAAAGGCTTGGTCGCTCCAGAGACGGGATGGTGAAGAACGTGATCGTGGTTACCTATCACGATGATCTTAACGAAGTGCAAGGCGACAGCGCCTTGGCGGCATTGCTGTCTGCGCCGCATGCCGCCAGCCCGTTTGACCGGATAGAATGGTGGCAAGGTCTGGTGCGGCACTGCGGCATTGTCCCGCTGATTGCGGTTGCCAGCGACGGGAAGCACCACGCTGTCTTGCCGCTGCTGCGCCAAAAGCGCGGCATCATGGCGCTGGCCAATTGGTATTCCTTCCGCGTCGCCCCGCTCGCCACCCTTGGTGCAAACCAGCCCGCGCTGTTTGCCGCCATGGCCGCAGATCTGGCCGCGCAAGGCCCGCGGATCACCCTGTCCCCCCTCCCCAACGAACATGGCGAAACCGATATGTTGGAACAGGCATTTCGGCAGAGCGGCTGGGCCGTGTTTCGCCGCCAGTGCGACGTCAACCACGTGCTTGATGTCGCCGGGCGCAGTTACGCCGAATATCTTGCTGCCCGTCCCGGCCAATTGCGCAACACGCTAAAGCGCAAGGCAGCCAAGGTAACGGTGCAGCTAGAACACGATTTCAACCCGGAAAGCTGGGCCGCCTACGAAGAGATTTATGCGCAGAGCTGGAAGCCGCAGGAAGGCAGTCCACCGTTCTTGCGTGCCTTTGCCGAGGCTGAGGGCGCTGCCCGGCGCTTGCGGATGGGATTGGCCTTCGCCGATGGCCAGCCCGTTGCGGCGCAGTTCTGGACCGTCGAACATGACACGGCGTTCATCCACAAGCTCGCCCACACCGAAGCATCAAAACCGCTCTCCCCCGGCACCACCTTATCGGCCGCGCTGTTCGAAGAGGTGATTGACCGGGACCTGGTCAACCTGGTCGATTTCGGCACCGGCGACGATGGCTACAAGCGTGACTGGATGGAGCAAATCCGGCCGCGTTACGAATTGCAGATGTATCGCCCCGGCTGGCCCGGCAATTGGCTGCGCATTGCCCGAACTGCCTTGCGCGCCGCCCGGTCGCCCGGCTAGAGGCAGGCACCATGGACACCACCGATCGCAAGCTGCGCGCCATCCTCTCTGACGTGCTGGGCCTCAAGCCGGGCCAGGCCGATGCTTTCACCGACAGCACCGGACTGTTTGGCGATTTGCCCGAACTCGATTCAATGGCGGTCGCAGGCTTGCTCACCGAAATGGAAGACCGCCTCGACATCATCATCGACGAAGACGAGATCGATGGCGATCTGTTTGAAACCTACGGTTCGCTGCTGGCTTTCGCCCGCGCCAAAGTCGGCAGCGCGTGAAGGTAGAAAGCTATCCCTGCCCATTGCCCGGCGGCGCGGCGGCAAGCGAATATGCGCTGACTTTCGATGCAGGCCGCAAGTGCCGCGTGCTGATTGCCCCCGCGCTGTTCGATGAAGGCCACAAGCTGCGCCGCTTTACCGTGGAAGTGATGCGCCGGCTTGATGGATCGGGGATCGATTGCTTCCTCCCCGATCTGCCCGGTTGCAATGAGAGCGAGCAGAACCTGGCGCTGATCGAGCCGGAGGACTGGCGCATGGCGCTGGAGGCTGCGGCCCGGCATTTCGGAGCTACCCATGTGCTGGCGATCCGCGGCGGCGGGCTGGTGCTGCCGGGCAAACTCGGCGGGTGGCACTATGCCCCGGTCAAGGGGGCAAGCCTGCTGCGGACCATGCTGCGCGCCCGGATCCTTTCGGCACGCGAAGCCGGGCGCGAAGAGACGGTCGATCAGCTGACCGAACAGGGCCTGCAACTGGGGATCGAGCTGGCCGGCTATTCCCTATCGGGCGAAATGCTGCGCCAGCTTGGCGCATTGCTGCCGGGAAAGCAGCCTGGCATAACCCCGCTTGAGCACGAACTGATCGGCGGCGGTGCCTTGTGGCTCCGCGCCGAACCAGACGAGGATGCCGAGCAAGCCGACGCCCTGGCCGCGATTGTCGCTGTGGCGCTGGCGGCATGACGCGGCGGCACATCACCTTTGCTTGCGCGGGCGAGACCTTGGCCGGGACGATCGACATGGCCGCTGCAACCACCGGGCTGCTGATCGTAACCGGCGGCAACGAACTGCGCAGCGGACCGTTCGGAAGCCATGCCGAGCTGGCAACCAAGATCGCCACCACTGGCTTTCCGGTGCTGCGCTTTGATCGGCGCGGGGTGGGTGACAGTTCGGGCCGCAATGCCACCTTTGCCGATTGCGGCGAGGATATTGCCGCCGCGCTGCTGGCCTTTCGCGCCCAAGTGCCGAAACTGAAACGCGTGGTTGCCTTTGGCAACTGCGATGCGGCCAGCGCCTTGATGCTCGCGGGCGGCCAGGGCTGCGATGCGCTGGTTCTGGCCAACCCCTGGACCTTTGAGCCCGAGCCTGAGCCTGAGCCCGATTTGCCAGCGCCCGAGCCTGAAATGCCGCCTGCTGCAATTCGCGCGCATTACCTCAGGCGGCTCACCGACCTTTCGGCCTGGAAGCGCCTGCTGTCGGGCAAAATCGAAGTTGGCAAGCTGGCTGGATCAATCGCAGCAGCGGTCAAGTCTGACCCGCCGCCCAGCACCCTCGCCCAGCAAATTGCCGCAGGGCTCGCCCGGTTCGAAGGCAGTGCTGCCATCCTGATCGCCGAACACGACCGCACCGCGCAGGCTTTTCTGACCCATTGGGACAAGGCCGACGGCCGCTTGCGCAAGTGCCCCGGCGCGGGCCATAGCTTCGTTGAACCGCAAGCGCGGATCTGGCTGCAAGGGCAGATCCTGGCGGCGTTGCGCGGGCTGAGTTAGGCTCTTTACCGCAAGGGGCTTCGACAGGCTCAGCCCTTGCTCGCCGCAAAATCCCGCTCAGCCAGATACCGCTCCGCATCAAGCGCAGCCATGCACCCCGTGCCCGCCGCAGTCACCGCCTGGCGATAAGTGTGATCCATCACGTCACCGCAGGCAAAAACTCCCGGGATCGCAGTCTTCGGCGTACCTGGTTCGACGATCAGATAGCCGCCCGGATCGACCGCCAACTTGTCGCTAAACAGCTCGGTTGAAGGCGCATGGCCAATCGCCACAAAGGCGCCATCGGTCGGCTCGACCGAAGCCTCGCCGGTGACGGTGTCCTTCAGCGCGACACCGGTAAGGCCGGTATCGCCGCCAACGAAATGATCGACCGCCTTGCTCCACAGCACCTTGATATTGGGATGCGCCATCAACCGGTCCTGCAGGATCTTTTCGGCGCGCAGGCTGTCGCGGCGGTGGATCAGGGTGACGTCCTGCGAATGGTTGGTCAGGTAAAGCGCCTCTTCCACCGCCGTGTTGCCGCCGCCGATCACCACCACCTTCTTGCCGCGGTAGAAGAATCCATCGCAAGTGGCGCAGGCCGAAACGCCTTTACCCGAAAGCTCCAGCTCACCCGGAACGCCCAGCCATTTGGCCGCCGCGCCGGTGGCGATCACCAGGGTATCGCCTTCATAAACGTCGCCGCTATCGCCGATTGCGCGGAAGGGAGAACCTGACAGATCAACTTCGGTGATTGTATCCCACAGCATCCGCGTGCCGACGTGTTCGGCCTGGGCCTGCATTTCCTGCATCAGCCACGGGCCCTGCACCACATCGCGAAAACCGGGGTAATTCTCGACATCGGTGGTGATGGTCAGCTGTCCACCGGGTTGCAACCCTTGCACCACGATCGGCTGCATCCCGGCCCGCGCGCCATAGATCGCGGCGGAAAGACCTGCCGGGCCGGAACCGATAATCAACATGCGGGTGGTGTGGGTGGCCATCAGTGTCTCCGTTGTTGGCAGTGCAGATAGGAACTGGCGCGGCGCTTGGCGAGTCCGTGCTGGCCAAATTTCCCCGGATTGACGCAGCGCAGCAAAGCGCGCAAATCGCCGTCCCATGAGCATCCACGGACCCACCGCCAACAGCTTCATCTCGCAGCGCCTGCGCCTGCACTATGTCGATTGGGGCAACCCCGAAGCCCCGCCGCTGATCCTGCAGCACGGCGGGCGCGATCATTGCCGCAGCTGGGACTGGGTGGCAGAAGAGCTGGCCAAGGACTGGCACGTGATCGCCCCCGATCTGCGCGGCCATGGCGACAGCGCCTGGGCGCCCGATGGCAATTACGAGATGAACATGTTCGTCTACGATTTCGCCCAGCTGGTGCACACGCTTGGGCACGATCAGGTGACGATTGTGGCGCATTCGCTGGGCGGCAATGTCTCCACTCGGTTTTCCGGGCTGTACCCTGAAAAAGTCCGCAAGCTGGTCAACATCGAAGGGCTCGGCCCCTCGCCCAAGGTCCGCGCCGAACGCGAGGCCAAGGGCTATGCCACACGCTTCCGCAAATGGATCGAAGACAAGCGCAAGGCTTCAGCCCGGATTCCGCGCCGCTATGATACCATCGAAGCCGCGTTTGCACGGATGAAGGAAGAAAACGGCTTCCTGACTGACGAGCAGGCCCGCCACCTGACCATCCACGGCGCCAGCCGCAACGAGGACGGCACCTGGAGCTGGAAATTCGATCCCTACCTCAACGTCTGGCCGTTCGACGAAGTGCCGGAGGACCGCACCAACGAATTATGGAGCGCGATCACCTGCCCGATCCTGTTCCTCTACGGCGCAGACTCGTGGGCCTCAAATCCCGAAACCGATGACCGGGCGATGGTGTTTCAGGACTACAAGGTCAGCGAATTCGAAAACGCCGGGCACTGGCTACACCATGACCAGTTCGACCGCTTCATGCACGAAGTGCGGGCGTTTCTTTAGGCACCAGCGAACCTGTCGAGCATTGGCGGGCGGTGCAGGCATTCGGCGAAATCGAACGGCCTGGTGGTCAGCGCCGGAACCTGCGCCACATCAGGGTGGCGCGGGTTTAGGTAGATCACGTCAGCTTCGGGCAAGACCCGTGAACGGATCGCACAACACAGCGAGCGCCGGGTTTCGAGCCAATCGCCCACAAATGCGCGGATCGCTTCTTCATCGGGATCTGGCACCCGCTCGGGCACGGCATCGACTTCGGTCCAACCCAGTACGAAGTCATCGGGAATACCCACCAGATCGCGCGGCTGATACCGCAGCGCGACCAGCACCGCGAGCCCGGCCTCGCTGGCCAGACTGACCACCGGATGCCCCGGCGGCGCATAGCGCGCCCCGTGCAGTTCCGCGCCTTTTCCATCGAGCGCCACGAATGGCGCACGGGTCAGGCGCCAGAGTTTCACGCCTCCAGCTTCCAATCCCACCCCAGCGGATCGCCGTCCATCACTTCGACGCCCTGAGCTGTGAGATCTTCGCGATTGCGATCAAGGGCCGGATAATTTTGCTGAGCCCGCAGTTCCTTGCGAAACGCGATCGAAGCTTCGATGTGCTGTTCCGTAAGTTCCGCAGCAATCGGCCGCAGCCGCAGATCATGCCGATCCAGAGTCATCAGCCCAAAGCCCAAAACTGCGTCCATCGCCGCAATCACCGCCAGCTTTTCCCCGGAATCGACTTTCTTGAGAGCAACCACTTCTTCCAAAACGGTCAAGGCAATGGCGGTGTTTAGATCGTCCGATACAGCGTCAGAAAAGCGCGCAATGAAGGAAGCAAAGCGATCCCCCGGTGCCGCTGCGGGCTTTGCTTGAGCACGCAATTGCGCCACCCCCATCACCATCCGCTTCAGCCTTACCAGCGCCGCGCCCAGCCCTTCCCAGCTGAACTCCAGCTCGCTGCGGTAATGCGCCTGCAGGCACATCAGCCGGTATGCCAAGGGATGATAACCCCGGCCCACCAGCAGTTGCAGCCGCAAGAACTCGCCCGCCGATTTCGACATCTTGCCGCCGCGGTCGATCAGGAAGTTGTTGTGCATCCAGATGCTGGCGCCGGTGTGCGCCGAGCACTCGTGCGCCTGGTTCTGGGCGATTTCGTTGGGGTGGTGGATTTCGCGGTGGTCGATTCCGCCGGTGTGGATATCGAACGGCATGCCCAGCTCCGCTGCGCTCATCACGCTGCATTCGAGGTGCCAACCCGGTGCGCCTTTGCCCCATGGGCTGTCCCATTCCATCTGGCGGGTCTCGCCCACAGGGGTCTTGCGCCAGATCGCGAAATCGGCCTGGTGGCGCTTGCCCCCTACCTCATCGATCCGGCCTTCACCTTCCTCGGTCGCAGCGCGCGCCAGTCGGCCGTATTCAGGGACGGTCGAGACATCGAAATAGAGCCCGCTGTCCAGTTCATAGCAGTGCTTGTCGGCAATCGATTTCGCATATTCGATCATCGCCGGAACATAGTCGGTGGCGACGGTCCATTTGGCCGGTTCGGTAACGTTCAGCCAGTTCAGATCACGCTTGAACTCTGCAGTGTAAAACTTTGCAATGTCCCAGGCTGTCTGACCCGAAAGCGCAGCGGCTTTTTCCATCTTGTCATCGCCGGCATCCGCATCGCTGGTCAGGTGGCCAACGTCGGTGATGTTGATGATGTGCTTGAGGTCGTAGCCCTTGAACTTCAGCACCCGGCCCAGCGTATCGGCGAAAACATAAGCCCGCATGTTGCCGATGTGCTGGTAGTTGTAGACTGTCGGCCCGCACGAATAGACCCGTGCTTCACCGGGATGGATCGGCTGGAAAGGCTCCAGCTGGCGAGTCAGGCTGTTGAACAGGCGCAGGTCGGTCATGGGTTTGGGCCATAAGTCGGCGCGGTGGCTTCGACAACCCCGGGTCTAGCCCAGGGCTGTCGAAGCCCCCGCGCCAGGTCCGAGCCTAAAACCCTTCCCAGCGTACCGCCTGATCCAGATCAACCCGTGCCACCGGGAACTGGTTAATCGCCAAGTCGCGATCCCCCCAACCGATCGCGCAGCCGCAGAAGAAGATGTGGTCCTCAGGGATATCGACCACTTCGCGGACTTGCTTCTGATAGACCGCCCAGGCTTCCTGTGCGCACGAATCCAGCCCTTCCTCGCGCAGCAGCAACAGCACGGTCTGCAGCCACATCCCGATATCGCTCCACTGCGGCAGGCCCATGTAGCGCGGGGTGTGGACCAGCATCAGCACCGGCGCACCAAAAGCACGGAAGTTGTTGCGGAACACGTCCATTCGCTGCGCCTTGTCCTCGCGCGGGATCTCAAGCGCCTTATACATCGCCTCACCCACGCCGAACCGGCTTTCGGCATAGCGGCCCTCAAGCTCGGCCGGATAGATCGGATATTCGGCCGAGTAGGCGGCCAGCCCCTGCGGGATTGTCTCCGCCACCAGCGCGACCAGCTTGGCCAGCGGCTCGCTGGTCAGCATCACCGCATTCCACGGCTGCGTGTTCCCGCCCGACGGCGAATTCTGCGCCGTTTCGAGAATGCGGCGCAGCACCGCCTGATCGACAGGCTTGTCCTGAAAGGCGCGGATTGATCGGCGGCTGGCGACAGCGTCGCTGACAGTCTGGGCTTTGCTCATGCCGGTTTAATTGTGCGATTAAACGGCCTGGTCAAGCCTATTCCTCCTCAAACAACCCGGCCAGCTGTTCGATCATGGTCCCAGCAAGTTGCTCGACATCCATTATCGTCACCGCGCGGCGATAGTAGCGGGTGACGTCATGGCCGATCCCGATCGCCACCAGTTGCACCGGACTTTGCTTTTCGATCCAGTCGATCACCTTGCGCAAGTGCAGTTCCAGATACCCAGCGTTGTTCACGCTGAGCGTTGAATCATCCACCGGCGCGCCGTCTGAGATGACCATCAGCACGCGGCGGTCTTCAGGCCGGGCCAGCAGCCGGGCGTGGGCCCAGAGCAGTGCCTCGCCGTCGATGTTTTCCTTGAGCAGCCCCTCGCGCATCATCAGGCCCAGGTTCTTGCGGGCATGGCGATAGGGCATATCGGCCTTCTTGTAGACGATATGGCGCAGATCGTTGAGGCGCCCCGGCCCGGCCGGCTTGCCGCCGCCGAGCCAGGCCTCGCGGCTTTGTCCGCCCTTCCAGGCCCGGGTGGTGAAGCCCAGGATCTCGGTCTTGACCCCGCAGCGTTCCAGCGTGCGCGCCAGCACATCGGCGCTGATCGCCGCGATCGAGATTGGCCGCCCGCGCATCGAACCCGAATTGTCGATCAGCAGGGTGACGATGGTGTCCTTGAACTCAACTTCGCGCTCAACCTTGTAGGACAGCGAATGGCCGGGCGAGATGATCACCCGGGCGAGCCGCGCGGCATCGATCAGGCCTTCTTCCTGATCGAAATCCCAGCTGCGGTTCTGCTGCGCCATCAAGCGGCGCTGGAGCCGATTGGCCAATTTGGTGACGATCCCTTGCAGGCCTTTCAATTGCGCATCAAGATAGGCGCGCAGCCGGATCAGCTCTTCCTCGTCGCACAGCTCGTTGGCGGCCACCACTTCGTCAAAAGCCTCGGTATAGGCCTTGTAATCGAACTTCAGTGGCAGTTCGGTCCACGGGCGGTTGGGCCGAGTGGGGAGCATCCCCTCATCGCCCTCGTCGCCTTCTTCGGCGTCGGAATTGTCCTCTTCGGTCTGGCGTTCGGTTTCGCTCTCGCTTTCGTCCTCGCCTTCGGTCGAATCGCTGGCGACCTCGCTGGGGTTCTGGTCTTCGCTCGATTCGCCGTCTTCGGGCTGCTCCTGATCCTCGTCGTCGCTGTCCTGATCTTCGCCGTCTTCGCTATCGGGTTCAAGCGGCTGTGCCTGGGTCAGCTCAAGATGCTGGAGCATGTTGAGGGTCAGCGTCTGAAACGCTTCCTGATCCTCGAGCATGGCCGACAGCGCATCGAAATCGCCGCCCGCCTTTTCCTCGATCCAGCCGCGCAGCATTGCCACGCCTGCCTGTGCTGCTTCGGGCACCGGTTGGCCGGTCAGGTGTTCGCGCAGCAGCAGCGCCAATGCGCCCTGAATTGGCACTTCATCGGCGCGAGTGGCGCGAGTGATCGGATCGCCCAGCGTGCGCACGGTCAGCGCCGCATCAAGGTTCTGCCGCATCCCGGCATAGGCCTTTGATCCCAACGCCTCGTACCGCACCATTTCGACCGCATCATAGCAGGCCCGGGCAGATGCTTCGCCAGGCGCATGTCGAGCGTGCAGCGCTTCGTTGTGATGCCGCACTTTCAGCGCAAAGCTATCGGCAAACCCGCGCGCTTCCATCGCCTGATCGCGCGGTAGGTTGCGGCCGGGCATTGGCAGGCGGAAATTGTTGCCGTTGGCAACCGGGGCATCGGCGGTCCACGCGATCTCGACCTCAGGCTCGTGCGCAACAGCGCGGCTGGCGCCGGTCAGGACGTTCTTGAAGCGATCGAGAGGGGATTCGTCAGACATCGTGTAACTCGTCGTCCCGGGCTTGACCCGGGACCGCTGGCCGCCAGGGCCGGCCTCGTAGCCAGCGATCCCCGCTTTCGCGGGGATGACGCCCTAATTCAACCTTAAATCGACTGCCCGGTCTTGGCCCAATCGGCCATGAAGCCCTCTATCCCCTTGTCGGTCAGCACGTGCTTGACCAACTGCTTGATCACCGCGGGCGGCGCGGTCATCACATCTGCACCAATCTTGGCCGCCTGCAGCACATGGATCACGTGGCGGACCGAGGCGACGAGGATTTCGGTGCGGTAATCGTAATTGTCATAGATCAGCCGGATATCGCCAATCAGCTCCATCCCATCAAAACCGTTGTCATCGTGCCGGCCCACAAATGGCGAGACGAAGGTTGCCCCGGCTTTGGCCGCAAGCAGCGCCTGATTGGCTGAAAAGCACAGTGTGACATTGACCATGGTGCCGTCACTGGTCAGCGCTTTGCAGGTCTTCAGTCCATCGAGCGTCATCGGCACCTTGATGCAGACATTGTCGGCAATCTTGCGCAGTATTTCCGCTTCGCGCATCATCCCGGCGTGATCCAGCGCGACCACTTCGGCGCTGACCGGGCCATCGACGATGGCGCAGATTTCCCGGGTGACTTCCTTGAAATCACGCCCCGACTTGGCAATCAGCGAGGGATTGGTGGTGACCCCGTCGAGCAGGCCAGTGGCGGCCAGTTCCTTAATGTCGGCGATTTCGGCGGTGTCGGCAAAGAATTTCACGGGCGCGGGCTCCTGATTGCGAGTCAGGAGCCGCTATAGCCCCAGCGTACTTGGCAGCACCAGCCCCTAGAGAACTTTGAGCACCCCGATCAGCAAGGGATCGTTGGTGCTTTGCGGATTGGCACGGATTGCACCTTCCTCGGCTCCGATTTGATACCAGATCGAATTGTCAGCGCGGTTGGCAATTCCTTGCGCAACCTGGCCCAGATCGACCCCGGCCAACTCCCTAATCGCTTGGCCCAGCACCGGATCGTTCGACACGCTGAGCGCGTCGGTCAACCCGGGGATCATCGCATTGATCATGGCGCTGCCCATTTCGGCCCGCAGAAACGAAGTGGCCGCGGTTGGCCCGCCGCGCACTATCCCAACCGCATCGGCGATCGAGACCGATTTGATCGCAGAATAGACCACCGGCGCGGCGCGCACAGCACCTTTTTCGGCGACCAGGTTGAGCTGCTTTTGCAGCCCTTGCCTGAACGGGCCCGAGGTAAGCAGTGTGCGCAGCGTCCCGCCACTGCTGCTGAACAAAGTCGGCAGATCAAAGCGGGCCACTTCACTGTCCCAGAAACCGCCCGGCGCGGTCAGCTTGGCAAATGCGTTTTGCGAAGAAAGCGTAAGCAGGCGCTTGATCGCTTCGGTCATACTGAACCCGCCCAGCGACTGGCAGCCTGGCAAGGCCAGCAGGCCGGTGGCTGCGGTCCCGATCAAGAATGCCCGCCGACCGAAAGTGCCTTGTGCAGTCAGTTCCATCACTACCCCCTTTGTTTCGTCCAATTAGCGATTGAGCTTGGCCCGGTATTGTCGTCTTAGCGTGCTGACGATGACCCGTGTCCGACTCCTTGTATTCAACCCTGTGCTTCAGGTCCTTGACTATCGCCTTCCGGTGGGAGTGGCGATAGAATTCGGCCAGTTGGTCATTGCCCCGCTGGGGCCACGCCAAGTGCTGGGCATTGTCTGGGAACCGGAACGCCTGGGCGGCACGGAAGTTCCCGAAAGCAAGCTGCGCCCGATCCTTGAAGTGCTGCCGGTTGCGCCATTTTCCAAAGCCTTGCGTCAGTTGATCGAATGGACTGCGGACTATTACGTTGCGCCGATGAATTCGGTTGCGCGGATGGCGCTGGGGCCGATGGCGGCGCTGCGCGGCGGCGGCACGGCGACTGAATACCGGCTGTCCGGGCTGGAACCCAAACGCCTCACCCCGCAGCGCGCCGCGGCAAGGGATGCGCTGCACGGCGAACAGGCCAGCGTGCGCGAACTGGCCGAACTGGCCAGCGTTTCAGAAGGCGTGCTGCGCGGCATGGTCGGTGCGGGGATCCTTGAACCGGTTACGGTCGATCTCGATCGACCCTATCCCAAGGCCCGCCCAGATCACGCTGCACCGCAGCTATCAGAGCTGCAGCAGTCCGCATCTGACCAACTGGTTGCCGCGGTCGAGCAAGGCGGGTTTGCGCCATTCCTGCTCGACGGGGTAACCGGATCGGGCAAGACCGAATGCTATTTTGAAGCCATTGCCGCAGCGATCGCGAACCGCCAGCAGGTGCTGGTCCTGCTGCCCGAAATCGCTCTGACCGAGAACTTCCTGCGCCGCTTCGAAGCCCGCTTTGGCGTGCCGCCGGTGCTGTGGCATTCGTCGGTCAAGCAAAGCGAGCGGCGGCGGGCCTGGCGGGCGATCGTTTCGGGCGATGCTCAGGTGGTGGTAGGGGCGCGCTCGGCGCTGTTCATGCCGTTCAAGGCGCTTGGCCTGATCGTTGTCGATGAAGCGCACGAAGTGTCGTTCAAACAGGATGACGGGGTGCGCTATAATGCGCGCGATGTGGCGGTGATCCGGGCACGGTTTGAAGCGGTGCCGATCATTCTCGCCAGCGCCACGCCCGCGCTGGAATCGCTGCAACTGGCCGAAGCCGGCGTCTACACCAAGATCGATCTGCCAAGCCGCTTTGGTGGGGCGGAATTGCCCGAAGTCCGCGTCATTGATCTGCGCAAGGATGTGCCCGAACGCGGCCGCTGGCTGGCTCCGCCGCTGGTTGAGCAAGTGGCCGCACGGCTTGAACGCGGCGAGCAATCGCTGCTGTTCCTTAATCGCCGCGGCTATGCTCCGCTGACGCTGTGCCGCCACTGCGGCTATCGCTTTCAATGCCCCAATTGCAGCGCCTGGCTGGTCGAACACCGGCTTTCGCGCCGGTTGGCTTGCCACCACTGCGGCCATCAGGTCAGCACGCCCGAAGTCTGTCCTGAATGTCACGAGGGCGATTGCCTGGTTGCCTGCGGCCCGGGAGTGGAACGTATTGCCGATGAAGTGCGCGAACTATTCCCCAAAGCACGGCTGGCGGTGGTGACATCGGACACCCTAAACAGCCCGGAGAAGATCGCGCAATTTGTGGCCGCGGCCGAGCAAAAGGAAATTGACGTGATTGTCGGTACCCAGCTGGTGACCAAGGGCTATCATTTTCCTGAACTGACGCTGGTTGGTGTGATCGATGCCGATCTGGGGCTTGAGGGCGGTGACCTGCGCGCCGCCGAGCGCACCTACCAGCAGATCGCCCAGGTTGGCGGACGCGCCGGTCGCGGGGAAAAGCCAGGCGAAGTGCTGATCCAGACCCGCCACCCCGAAGCCGCGGTGATCGCCGCTCTGGCCGCGGGAGACCGGGATGCATTCTATGCGGCAGAGGCTGAGGCGCGCAAGGATGCTGGTGCCCCGCCGTTTGGCCGCTGGGCGGCGATCATCGTCTCTAGCGAAGACGAAGCCGAAGCGCGCGAAGCGGCCAAGGCCATCGGCGCGCACCGCCCCCAGCTGCCCGATGTGATGGTGCTGGGCCCCGCCCCGGCCCCGCTGGCACTTCTGCGCGGGCGCTATCGCTACCGCCTGCTGATCAACGCGCGCCGATCGGCGCAATTGCAGGACGTGATCCGTGCATGGCTTGGCGCCCTGCAATTCGCGCAAGGCGTGCGGGTAGGGGTCGATATCGATCCGTATAGCTTCGTATGACCCAGCCACTGCTGATCCCGGTGCTGGGCGACCAGTTGAGCCACGGCCTGGCCAGTCTGGCCGGATCTGACCGCAACGACAGCGTAGTCCTGATGATGGAAGTGCGCGGCGAAGCCACCCACATCAAACATCACAAGGCCAAGATCGCGCTGATATTCAGCGCGATGCGTCATTTCGCGGCGGAACTGGCAGCGTCAGGCTGGACGGTTGACTATGTCGCGCTGGACGATCCGGACAACAGCGGCAGTTTTGCCGGAGAACTGGCCCGGGCCGTGAAGCGCCACCAGCCGCGCGCCATCCGGGTGACCGAGCCAAGCGAATGGAGGGTCCGGCAGGACGTTGCGCAATTGGCGGCGGCGCTCTCGCTGCCGGTCGAAGTGCTGGAAGACATGCGGTTTCTGTGCAGCCACGGCGAATTTGCCGACTGGGCAGAAGGTCGCCGCGAATGGCGCATGGAATTCTTCTACCGCGAAATGCGCCGCAAGACCGGGTTGCTGATGGAAGGCAATCAGCCTGAGGGCGGGCGCTGGAATTTCGATACCGAAAACCGTTCCGGACCGCCAGCTGGCCTGCGCGGTCCGGCCCTGCCTCGCTTTGCTCACGATGAGATCACCACGGCGGTGCTGGCTTTGGTCGAGGGCAAATTTGCCGATCATTTCGGTGCGCTCGGTGCGTTCAATTGGCCGGTTTCCGCAAGCGAGGCGGAAACAGCAGCTGAAGCCTTTCTCAACGAGCGCCTACCGACCTTCGGGCAATGGCAGGACGCCATGGTGACGGGCGAGGATTTCATGTTCCATGCCGTCCTTTCGCCCGCAATCAACCTTGGCTTGCTTGACCCGCTGGACCTGTGTCGCCGTGCCGAGGCGGAATACCGCAAAGGCAATGCCCCGCTGGCGGCGGTGGAAGGTTTCATTCGCCAGATCATCGGCTGGCGCGAATACATTCGCGGGGTCTATTGGCAAACGATGCCCGGTCTTGCAGCGGCCAATGCACTGGGCGCCACCCGGCCGCTGCCTGATTTCTACTGGACCGGCGAAACCGAGATGGCCTGTCTTGCCGATTGCGTGCGGATCACGCGCGAAAATGCCTATGCCCATCACATTCAACGCTTGATGGTGCTGGGCAACTTTGCGCTGCTCGCCGGGATTGATCCAGCTGAGGTCGCTGACTGGTTCCTGGTGGTCTACGCCGATGCGTTTGACTGGGTCGAATTGCCCAATGTGGCGGGAATGGCGCTGTTCGCCGATGGTGGAAGGCTCGCCTCAAAACCCTATGCCGCCAGCGGTGCCTATATCAACCGGATGAGCAATTACTGTTCGGGGTGCCGCTATGACGTCAAGCAGAAGACCGGCCCGCAAGCCTGCCCGTTCAACGCGCTCTACTGGCATTTCCTGGACCGCAACGTCGACAAGTTCGGCACCAGCAGGCGGCTGGCCAATCCCTATGCCACCTGGCGACGGATGGACGGGGACAAGCGCGGCGAATACCTCGCCAGCGCCGATGCGTTTCTTGAAACGCTGGTCCCGGCCAAACCGGGGTGGGCCCGCAGCGGTTCCTAACGCCGCCACATCGGCGCAATGAAGTGACCGCGGCGATGGGCCAGCACCAGCAGCACGACCCCCGCACCCGTCGCCATCACCAGCGCGGGCACACTCGCTTCAAGACCGAAATCGCCGCCGGTCAGCCAGTTCGGGCCGACACGGCGAGTGATCAGCAGGCCAAGCGGCGCGTCCCCGCCGGAAACCGGGACTGAGAACACCCAGCCTTGGGTGAAATTCCACGCCGCGTGGATCCCCACCGCGAGCCATAGGCGGCGGGTGTAGAGGTAAGCCGCGCCCAGCAGTATCCCCGCTTCAAGCGCGATCGCGATCGACGAAAACCAGGTGGCATCGGGATTGACGATATGGCCCAGCCCGAACAGCGCCGAAGTGACCGCCAAAGCGCCCGCCGTGCCGATCAGCTTTTCCAGTTGGCGCAGCAAAATGCCGCGAAACAGCGTCTCTTCGATCGTGCCGCTGACAATTGCGATCGCCAGCATCGTCCATATCTGCCCCGCCCCGCGTAGACCCAAGACCTCAAATCCGCCCAGCAAGGCCACGATCCCGGTCATCGCGGTGAACAGCAGGGTGCCGAACAGCAGTCCCGCGGCGAGTTCCAGCCCGGCGCCTTGCGCAGGAAATTCGGTGTCAGGCTCTCGTTCAACCCAGCGTTTGAACGCTTTATAGCCAGCGACAACAGCCACGGCCATCAGCACTGCACCCATGGTTTTCTGCGGCGTATTGCGGTCAAACCCCAGCAGTTCGTAAGCCTGCCCGATCCCCATCCCAATCGCTGTGATAAGGACAAAACCCAGGATCATCAGCGTCAGCGGGAACGCGATGATGCGCCGCAGCAGCGAAGGCTTGGGTGCAGAATCGGGTTGGTGTATTACATCATCCATACACCTGATTTGCGCATTTACGCCGCTTCTGCAAGCCGTTTTGTCTTAGGCCGCGGCGTAGGGCACGATCTCTCCTGCGAAAACCGCCGCCGCCTGCTCGGAAAGCCAGTCCATCGCCGCGGCCCAGGGCCCGTGGCCATAGGAAATCCGGGCCACACCGCAGTTTGCCAGCTCTGCCCGGGTGCCGCGCCCCGGCCCCCATAGAATGTTCACCGGCAAGGGCGTTGCCGCGCAGATCGTGGTGATCGCCGCATGATCGCCCAGAAACGGAACGAACAAACCGCCAGCCCCAGCCTTGGCAAAGGCTTCAGCGCGTGTCAGCACGGCGTCGATCAGGTCTTGGCCATAGTCCTCAGGCTTGACTCCGCGATAGACATCGCAGCGGGCGTTGACGAACAGCCCACTCGATGCCGCCGCCGCTACCCGCTCAGCCGCCTCAGCCACGCCCAGCAGCGCGGTTTCACCCGGCATCCGGTCTTCCATGTTGATCCCGGCCGCGCCAGCATCGAACGCGCGCTTAACTGATGCAGCAACCTCTGCCGGGCCAGCGCCATATCCGGTTTCAAAATCGAGCGTCACCGGCAAGTCGGTCACCGAGACGATCCGCTCCAGATTGCGCAGCGCATCTTCAATCGCAAAAGCCTCACCGTCTTTGAAGCCCTGCGCTTCGGCCACGCCGTAGCTGCCGGTGGCGATCGCCTTGGCCCCGGCCTTGGCCACCGCGCGCGCGCTGCCCGCATCCCAGATGTTGAACAGAACCAGCGGATCACCGGCAACGTGGAGGGCTTTGAACCGTTCAACGGCGTCGCTCATTTCGCTTCCTTTTCCAGTAATTTGCGCTTGATCTCTAACCCATAGGCATAACCGCCCAGATGTCCGCCGGTGCGGATTACGCGGTGGCACGGGATCAGCACCGCAACGTTGTTTGCACCATTGGCACTGCCCGCCGCGCGCACTGCCTTGGGCTTGCCCACCGCCGCCGCCAATTGTGCATAGGTGCGGGTTTCGCCTTTGGGAATGCGCTGCAATTCGCGCCACACCGCTTCCTGGAACGCCGTACCTTTTACATCGAGCGGGATGTGGCCAAAATCGCCCGGCGCCTCAACCGCCGCGACAACCTGTTCGAGCAGCGCCGCAAATTGCGCTCCACCCTCTGCCAATTCGGCAAGCGGGAACCGGCGCTCGAGCGCCTCGCGCCCTTCGCCAAACGAGAGGCGGCACACGCCCTTGGCCGTTGCCGCAACCAGCATCGATCCCAGCGAGGTTTCGACCACCGCCCAGTGGATCGTCGCGCCTTTGCCGCCATTGACCCAGGCCGAAGGCGTCATTCCCAATCTCCCCTCGTTGGCTTCATAAAACCGCGACGGCGCTGAATAGCCAGCCGCGTAGATCGCTTCGGTTACAGAGCCTTCGCTGGTCAGCGCCTCGACCGCGCGCTCGGCCATCAAGGCACGGGCATAGGCCGCTGGCGAGAGCCCGGTGTGGCGTGAAAACACCCGCTGAAAATGTGCCGGAGAATATCCGGTCTCGGCTGCCAGTGCAGCTAGCGCGAGCGGTTGTTCTGCCGCCTTGATCGCCGCAATCGCCGCCAATACCGCGCGCTCATCGCGGCTGACATCGTCAGGCGAACAGCGCAGACACGGCCGCAGCCCGGCTGCACGCGCGGCTTCGCCATTGGCAAAGAACCGAACGTTCTCGCGTTTGGGATGCCGGGCGGGGCAAGACGGACGGCAATAGATTCCGGTGCTCATCACGCCGGAAACGAAGCGTCCGTCAAAGCTGCGATCGCGCGCGAGTGCGGCGGTCCAGCACTCCTCATCGATCAGCATGACCCATCTCCGTGGCGATCCACCCGCGCCGAAAAACAGCCGTGCGCGGCATTGTGGGCATGGATATAGGCAATGCCCGGGTTCGCAAAGAGATCGCGAATTTTTTCATCAGCCTGACCGGGCAAAGCCAGCCGGGCGTCGCGCAGATTGCCGTCAGGATCAAACCCGCGCAGCCCCAGCGGGCGGCCTTCAAACACCGGCGGCACAGCATCGACATAGTCGGCCGCAGCCACCTGCTTGCGAACATAGATCGCATAGCTGCTGCGATAGGGTGTCGCGACATCGTGGCTGGTGTGGTTGAGCAGGATCAGCTCGTCCCCCGCACAGGCGTCTTGCAGGCTGATCCGGCAGGGAAAGCCATGGTCTGCATCCGCCAGCACGCGGCGCGCGTTACGGCCCGCCAATTCGGTGTCAGAAAGATCAAACAGGCCTGCGAAGGTTTGCGGGTTCAGTCCGGTAATGCGGTAGGTCATGGGTGGCTCCATTCTTGGGAAGCCTGTTTCTAACCTGGCACCAGCACACCCGCGTCCCGCCCCTTGCGGTCAAAGCCAATCAGGCTGCCAAAGGTTCGCCGGTCAAGGTAATCCGGTGCATCACTCGGCGGTGGCCGTGATAATCGTTCATCGCCAGATGCCAGGTCGCGCGGTTATCCCAGATCGCGACCGAGCCGGGCTGCCATTGAACCCGGCACTGGAATTCATCGCGGCTGCCCACTTCGATCAGATACCTCAGCAGCGGCAGGCTTTCCTCCCGGGTCCAGCCTTCAAAATGGAGCGTGAAGGCTCCGTTGATATAGAGCACTTTGCGGCCCGTAACCGGATGGCGAACGACCACCGGATGGACGGCGCGGGTGGAAAGGTCCTGGCCGGTCATTTCCCCGGCGAGATCGGTTTTCGAGTAATATCCATCCGGCTGATAGATATGATCGGCCGAATGCACCGCACGCAGGCTGCCGAGCGTCTGCTTCAGCCCATCGGACAGCGAATTGTAGGCCGCTCCCATGCTGGAAAACAGCGTATCCCCGCCCACCGGCGGAAGTTCACGCGCGACGAGGATCGATCCCATCGCTGGAATGGCATCGAAACTGTGATCGGTATGCCAGCCGCCGCCGATATTGTCCTTCTGGTCCTCAGCCTTGCGCACTTCGGCGATTTCGGGCCAGCCGCTGTTGGTGGGGAAGAACGGATTGACGTCGATCCCGCCCCAGCGCTTGGCAAAGGCGATGTGCTGATCGGGCGAAAGCTCCTGATCGCGCAGCACCGCAACGCCGTTTTCATAAACCTGCGCCTTGAGCGAGTTGAGCGCCTCGCCCTCCAGTTCGGACATCTGCACGCCAGTGATCTCTACGCCCAGGCCGGGGGCCAACTTGTTGATTTTCATGCGAAGCCTTTCAGAACTGAACTGCCGATATTGCCGCGTATACGGGTCATGGGTGAATCGAAAGAGCGACCATCTTGGCGTGCGCTTTAAGGTCAGCGATTTTTGCCGTGCTGCGCGCATCATAGCGATAGACCGTCAGGACTTTCCCGCCGACCACTGTCATGCAGGCGCCCAGCCACAGGCTCTTACCGCCCGGATCGCTCTTCAAGGCAAGCCGTCCCGCCAGGTACACGCAATCCGCATCGCGGCCAGCATAGCCGACATTGCCGGTGAGTTCGATCCGCTTGCCGAACGCTTCCTCGGAATTGTCGGCCATTTCGCTTGCCATAGCTTCGTCAAATTTCGGCGCATCGGGAGATGTTCCGGCCTCGGTCAGCATGTCGAGTGCCTCGGTCTTGTCCATCGTGAATTCGGCGGCACTGTTCGGTGATTTCACCAGAACGTAATTGACCATCGCCGCCTGCGTGCCTTGCCCCTTGCAATCGACAAAGCTCGCCAAGGTCTTGTTATCCTTGTCAGTGCGGGCGGTCATGTCGGCGATTTCGGCGGCGATCCCTTCGGGCAGGCAATATCCCGCAGGCACCGGCATCGCCAGTTCGCGATCGGCAATGGTAAAGTTCACCGCCCCGCTTGCCGCCAGCGCCGGAACCGCAGCTGCGCTCATGGCCGCAAAAATACCAAACCGCTTCAATCGCATAGTGCCCTCCCCGTTTGCAGAAAACATAGAACACCCGATCCTGGAGGTTTGTCCAGTCAGGATTGCGCCAGAACCTCGTTCAGTCGCAGCGCCAAAGTCCAGGCATCGCCCGGCCAGCGGGCCGAAAGGTAATTGCCATCTTGCACCACAAATCCCGCTTCCGGATTTTTCCGCCCGGCATAGCGCGGGAACAGGCCACCGCGCTCGAACGTGCCCGCCTTGCCAATCCGCTGCCGCACTTCGGTTTCAACGCTGACCGGATAGGTGCGATAGTGGCCACTTAAGGCGCGGTTAGTGAGCCGTACGGCGATTTCCTCCTGGATGTGCGTCAGCGCCGTGGTGCGCCGCCCCTTTAACACCCCGGCGCGGGCCAGCGGCAGCACCCCATGGCAGATCGCGCTGACGGGCTGGTTCGCCGCAAAGGCCTCTCGGGCCAGCCGGAACACCTCTTCGCTCTCGCAATAGCCCCGCATCCCGGGCGCGTGGCCGCCGGGAAAGTGCAGCGCATCAAAGTATTTGGCCCTCGCTTTGGCCCAGGTGATCGGCCCGAGAAATTCTGCGCTGGCAATCATCCGGGCATAGGCCTGCTCTGCCTCAGCCCGGGTTTTCAGCGATGCTGCCAGCAGCGGCAATCCTTCACCCGTCAGCGTGATCGGATCGGCATAGCTTGGCTGGCCGCGCTCAGTGGCGAACGTCACCTTATGCCCGGCTTCGGTCCAGACCAGCCACGGCAGCGCAACCTCGGTCGGATCATAGTCAAATTCGGGCAGGATGATCAGAATCATGGCCACCGCCGTTACCCTCCCAGCGCCTTGAACAGCATCAAGGTCCGCTCTTTCGCCAATTCGGCGCTTTCCGGGTGATAGTCCTTGCGCCGGTCCGAATTGAAGCCGTGCCCGGCCTCATAGATAAAGTGCTGCGCGGTGGGGTGGTTCTTTTCGATAAGCTTTTCCACTGGCTCGATCGGCACCATCGAATCGTAGCGGCCGAAATGGGTGATCGCAGCACATTTGGGCGCCTCGTCAGCAAAGCGGGTGGCGACATAGCCACCGTAATAGCAGCTCACAGCGTCAAGATCGTCTGACAGCTGCGCCATCCGCCATGAAACCGAGCCGCCGAAGCAATAACCGACCATGAACACCGGGTCGCCCCGCTCCTTCATCCAGGCGACGCAGCGGGCGGTATCGTCGATCCCCTGATCCCAGTCATGCTCGCCGCGCGCGATCTGCACCGCGCGCTCCCAGTCGGCGCCCGAATAGCCCAGCTCGCAGCCCGGTTCCTGCCGGTCGAACAGCGAGGGGCTGATCACCTCATAGCCATCAGCGGCATATTCCTCGCACAGCTCACGAATATGTTCGGTCACCCCGAAGATTTCCTGCACCAAGACCAGCCCGCCGCGCCGCGTCCCCTCGGGGATTACGTGATAGCACGGCATCTGGTGCCCATCGGACATCGTCAGCGTGAACCAATCGCCCATTCGTATTCCCCTTCGCAGCATTCCTCTTCGGGAAGTTCCTTGCCCCACCTTGCATCGCAGCACAATCATGGCTATGCGCGCCCCCGTCACAGGGGTGAAAGTGTGCTTCGCACGCCGATCCGCCCCGCCACTGCACCCGATGCAAGGAACCTGAGCGCGTGGAGAATTCCGGCGGCATAACCGCAAGTTTGCAAGGGCGCTACGCCTCTGCGCTGTTTGATCTGGCTAGCGAATCCGGCAAAGTTGCCGCAGTCGAAGCCGATCTGGGCACGCTCGATGCAGCACTTGCAGCATCGGCTGATCTGGCCGCACTGATTCGCAATCCGCGCCTCGGCCGTGATGCGGCCGGCACGATGGTTGCCGCATTGGCCAAATCGCTCAAGCTTTCGCCGCTGACTGGGCAGTTCGTCGGCGTGCTGGCGCAGAATGGTCGGCTCGATAAGCTGCCCGAAACAATCCGCGCCTTTGGCACCATCGCTGCCGCCGCGCGCGGTGAAGTGGCTGCCGAAGTAACCAGCGCCCACGCCCTCAGCGATGCCCAGCTGAAAGCCGTCGCCGCCAAATTGAAGGCGCGAGAAGGCAAAGATGTGAAACTTACCGCCAAGGTCGATCCCGACGTGCTTGGCGGCCTGATCGTCAGGATCGGCTCGACCCAGATCGACAGCTCGATCCGCACTCGTTTGAACACCCTCGCTAACGCGATGAAAGGCTGAAAATGGATATCCGCGCCGCAGAAATCTCGAAGGTCATCAAGGATCAGATCGCCAATTTTGGCACCCAGGCCCAGGTCTCGGAAGTCGGTTCGGTGCTCTCGGTGGGTGATGGTATCGCCCGCATCCACGGGCTGGACAACGTCCAGGCCGGTGAAATGGTCGAATTTGCTAACGGCATCAAGGGCATGGCGCTCAACCTCGAAGCGGACAACGTCGGCGTCGTGATTTTCGGCTCGGACGCTGAAATCAAGGAAGGTGACACCGTCAAGCGGACCGGCACCATCGTTGACGTTCCCGTCGGCAAGGGCCTGCTCGGCCGCGTGGTCGATGCTCTCGGCAACCCGATCGATGGCAAGGGCCCGATCAAGGACGCCGTGCGGATGCGCGTTGAAAAGAAGGCCCCGGGTATCATCCCGCGCCAGTCGGTGAATGAACCGGTGCAGACCGGGCTCAAGGCGATCGACGCGCTGGTTCCGGTTGGCCGCGGCCAGCGCGAACTGATCATCGGCGATCGCCAGACCGGCAAGACCGCGGTGGCGATCGATACCTTCATCAACCAGAAGGAAGCCAACCAGGGCACCGACGAGAAGAAGAAGCTCTATTGCATCTATGTCGCCGTCGGCCAGAAGCGCTCGACCGTGGCGCAGATCGTCCGCCAGCTCGAAGAAAACGGCGCGATGGAATATTCGATCGTGGTTGCCGCAACCGCTTCGGAGCCCGCTCCGCTGCAATACCTCGCACCCTACACCGGCGCGACCATGGGCGAATTCTTCCGCGACAACGGCATGCACGCCGTGATCGTCTATGACGATCTTTCCAAGCAGGCCGTGGCCTACCGCCAGATGTCGCTGCTGCTGCGCCGCCCGCCGGGCCGCGAAGCCTATCCGGGCGACGTGTTCTATCTCCACAGCCGTCTGCTGGAACGCGCGGCCAAGATGAACGACAGCCAGGGCGGCGGTTCGCTGACCGCACTGCCGATCATCGAAACCCAGGCCGGTGACGTTTCGGCCTATATCCCGACCAACGTGATCTCGATCACCGATGGCCAGATCTTCCTTGAAACCGGCCTGTTCTATCAGGGCGTGCGTCCGGCGATCAACGTCGGTCTGTCGGTGTCGCGCGTTGGCGGTGCCGCGCAGACCAAGGCGATGAAGAAGGTTTCGGGCTCGATCAAGCTGGAGCTGGCGCAGTACCGCGAAATGGCGGCCTTCGCCCAGTTCGGCTCGGACCTTGATGCCAGCACGCAGAAGCTGCTCAACCGCGGTGCCCGACTGACCGAGCTGCTCAAGCAGGCGCAGTTCTCGCCCCTGCCTTTCGAAGAGCAGACGGTTTCGATCTTCGCTGGCACCAACGGTTATCTGGATGCCGTGGCAACCACCGACGTGGTCCGCTACGAATCAGAAATGCTCAGCTTCATGCGCGAAAGCCATGCCGATGCGCTGAAGCTGATCCGCGAAAGCCGCGATTTCGGGGACGAGGCCAAGAAGGCCACCGTTGCCGGGCTCGAAGCGTTTGCGAAGCAGTTCGCGTAACGAATGAAGTTGAAACACTGATCGTCATCCCCGCACAGGCGGGGACCCATCTCCGGACAGTTCGTCTGGAGGCGAGGTCAGGAGATAGGTTCCCGCCTTCGTGGGAATGACGAATTGGAGACGTTAGAGTGGCTTCACTCAAGGAACTCAAAGGGCGGATCAACTCGGTCAAATCGACCCAGAAGATCACCAAGGCCAAGCAGATGGTCGCCGCCGCCAAGCTGCGCAAGGCGCAGGCCTCGGCTGAGGCTGCGCGTCCCTATGCCAGCCGTCTGGCCGCTGTGATGGGCTCGATCGCCAGCAAGGTGACCGTGTCCGAAAGCAGCCCCAAGCTGCTCGCCGGGACCGGCAAGGATCAGGTCCATCTGCTGGTCGTGGCCAACAGCGACAAGGGCCTGTGCGGCGCGTTCAATTCGAACATCGTCAAGGCCGCCTTGGTTGCGGCGCGTGAACTGGAAGGCCAGGGCAAGACCGTCCTGTTCTACCTGATCGGGCGCAAGGGCCGCGCGGTGATCCGCCGCGCCTATCCCAAGGGCATTTTGGCGAGCTTCGATACCACTGCTGTGCGTGAGCCGGGTTATGCCGAGGCCGAGCAGGTCGCGGCGGAATTGCTGGCGCTCTACGATCAGGGCAAGTTCGACATTGCCCACCTGTTCTTCGCCCGGTTCCAGAACGCACTGACGCAGGTGCCCACCAAGCAGCAGATCGTGCCGGTCCCCACCCCCAAGGTTGAAACGGCCAATGTGGTTTCGAGCGCGGTGGACTATGAGCCGGACGAGGAAGAAATCCTCGCCGCACTGCTGCCGCGTTACTTGCGCACACAACTGTTCGGCGCGCTGCTTGAAAACCAGGCCAGCGAACAAGGCGCTTCGATGACCGCGATGGACAACGCCACGCGCAACGCCGGCGATCTGATCAACAAGCTGACCATCCAGTACAACCGCAGCCGTCAGGCCGCGATCACCACCGAACTGATTGAAATTATCGCTGGCGCCGAAGCGCTTTAAGAGATCGAAGGTAAGGAAAAGACCATGGCAACCGCCGCTCCCAAAACCCGCAAGAAGGCCGCTCCGGCGGCTGCCGTTTCCGGCACCGCAACCGGCAAGATCAGCCAGGTCATTGGCGCTGTCGTCGACGTGACCTTCACCGGCGAACTGCCGGCGATCCTTTCGGCGCTTGAGACCGACAACAACGGCAACCGTCTAGTGCTCGAAGTGGCGCAGCACCTCGGTGAAAACACCGTCCGCACGATCGCCATGGACGCCACCGACGGTTTGACCCGCGGCCAGCCTGTCACCGCCACCGGCGCGCAGATCTCGGTGCCGGTTGGCCCGATGACGCTGGGCCGCATCATGAACGTGATTGGTGAGCCGATCGACGAGCAAGGCCCGGTTGGCGCGGCCAAGCGCAACCCGATCCATGCTGAAGCCCCGCTGTTCGTTGACCAGTCGACCGAAGCGGCGATTCTCGTCACTGGCATCAAGGTGATCGATCTGCTCGCGCCTTATGCGCGCGGCGGCAAGATCGGCCTGTTCGGCGGCGCTGGCGTGGGCAAGACCGTGCTGATCCAGGAACTGATCAACAACATCGCCAAGGGCCACGGCGGGGTTTCGGTCTTTGCGGGCGTGGGTGAACGCACCCGCGAAGGCAACGATCTCTACCACGAATTCCTCGACGCCGGCGTCATCGCCAAGGACAAGGACGGCAACCCGACGCCCGAAGGGTCGAAGGTTGCGCTGGTGTTCGGCCAGATGAACGAGCCCCCGGGTGCACGTGCCCGCGTGGCGCTTTCTGGCCTGACCATGGCTGAATATTTCCGCGATGAAGAAGGCCAGGACGTGTTGTTCTTCGTCGACAACATCTTCCGCTTTACCCAGGCCGGTTCGGAAGTGTCGGCGCTGCTCGGCCGTATTCCTTCGGCGGTGGGCTATCAGCCGACCTTGGCCACCGATATGGGCCAGCTGCAGGAACGCATCACCTCGACCAACAAGGGTTCGATCACCTCGGTCCAGGCGATCTACGTGCCGGCCGACGATCTTACCGATCCCGCGCCTGCCGCTTCGTTCGCCCATTTGGACGCCACCACCACGCTGAACCGCGCGATTTCGGAACTGGGGATTTACCCGGCGGTCGATCCGCTCGACTCGACCAGCCGCGTGCTGACTCCGGCGGTTGTCGGGCAGGAGCACTACGATACTGCCCGCCGCGTTCAGGAAACGCTGCAGAAGTACAAGTCGTTGCAGGACATCATCGCCATTCTCGGCATGGACGAGCTTTCGGAAGAAGATAAGCTCACCGTGGCCCGCGCCCGCAAGATCCAGCGCTTCCTCTCGCAGCCCTTCCACGTCGCCGAAGTCTTCACCAACATTCCGGGCAAATTCGTCCAGGTGGAAGACACCGTGAAGAGCTTCAAGGCGGTGGTTGACGGCGAATACGATCACCTGCCGGAAAGCGCCTTCTACATGGTCGGTGGGATCGACGAAGCGGTCGCCAAGGCCCAGAAGATGGCTGAAGAGGCCTGATGCGCGCCGACGCGGTTCTGTCTGCGGCCTTGGCCGTTCTGGCGACCGCGTCTGCCGCCGTGGCCTCTAGTGCTCCGACTGCTGTCAGTCCGGCTGGGACACTCGGCACCCGATTGTCTTCGGTTGCCACCCAGTTTTGCGTCGATGTGCTTTCACGCAAAGTCGCGCTGCCAGCAACCGCAGACGCGGAACAAGTCCTGTTCGCCCGTTACGGTCTGACCTCCGGCTTGCCAAATGCGGCGATGCAGGCACTTGGACGTGATACTTCGCTAGTCGAGCAGGCCACCTTGGCCTCTGGCGAGGCAAGTGATGGGGCCTTTATGGTGGCGCTCGGGGGCCGTGCTGGCGAAACCTGCCGGATTATCGTCTATCGCGCTCCACTCGATGGGCTTTTCATCAACGCGGCCTACCAAGCAATGCAAATGCCGGCCCAAGGCTGGCGCAGTTTGCCGGTTCCCCAGCAACCGAGAATTGCCCGCAAGCTGAGCCTGTTTAAGCGTGACGCGAAGCATCGGGCCTACCTCGCTAACATCCTCTCTCCTACTACACCCGGTCCCATTGCCGCCGTCCTGACCGTTGCTGCGATTCCCGCCAACATCACTATCCCCAAAGGTTATTGAGATGCCTCTCCACTTCGAACTCGTCACCCCTGCCCGCCTCGTTCGTTCGGACGATGTTTATATGGTCGTCGTCCCCGGCACCGAGGGCGAGGAAGGCGTGCTGGAAGGCCACGCGCCGTTCATGACCACGATGCGCGACGGCGTGGTGCGGATTTATAAGACCGACGGTGCAACGCCTGAGGAAATCCGCGTTTCAGGCGGGTTCGCCGAAGTGGGCGATAATGGGCTGACCATTCTGGCCGAGCGCGTAGAGGGCTGAGGCTTTCGTCATTTGCAAACGAAAAGGGCGGCCGCAGGGCCGCCCTTTTTCGTAAGGTCCTCTCCATTTTTGGCGAATGCCACAAATGGGGAGGTGGCAGACGCCGAAGGCGGCTGACGGAGGGGTGATGGCGCGAGGGTCGATACCCCTCCGTCTCGTCCTGCGGACGATCCACCTCCCCATTTGTGGCATTCGCCAAAAATGGAGAGGATCTAGAGCCGGACCTCGCCTTCAACACAGGTCACGCATTGCCCGCCGACATGGACATCGCTGCCCTCAAACCTGATCGAGATATAACCATCGCGGCCGATTTGCCGGCCCTGGCTGGCGATATAGCTGTCCCCTGGCTGCACCTGGCCTGATACCAGCCGCCACGCCGCCACCGCTGCATTGCCGCTGCCGCAGACCGGGTCTTCGGGAATGCCATCACCCGGCGCGAACGAGCGGACCACCACGCGGTCACCGTCCAGCGCATAAATGGTCGCGCCGGTCATTCCGGTGCGCTCATAGTAGCGGGTCAACCGCACCGGATCGTGAGCGAGATTTTCCAGCGCCGACAGATCGGCCAATTGCGCGATCAGCCACACCGGTCCGACATCAACCGCCTGCGGCGCGCCGATCAGGCCCACCCCTTCGCCCAGCCACGCGCTGGCTTCCGGATCGTCCAGCGCAGTCACCGCATAGCGCGGCAGACGGAACGAGAGGGCGCTGTCACTCACGGTCAGATCGACCAATCCGACGGCGCATTCCTGCACCAGCTTGCCCTGTCTGGGCGCAGCAAGGCCCGCTGCGATCACCGCATGAGCAGTGCCAAGCGTAGGATGGCCGGCAAACGGCAGTTCGGCCTTGGGCGTGAATATCCGAACCCGGTAATCCGCCGCCGGATCGCCGGGCGGGAGCACGAAGGTTGTTTCCGAAAGGTTGGTCCAGTTGGCAAAAGCCTGCATTTCTGCATCGCTCAGCCCTGCCCCGTCGAGCACCACCGCCACCGGATTGCCTTTATGTGGCACGGCAGTGAACACATCGACTTGCGCGAACTGACGCGCCTTCATTGTTGCAGCTCCAACTGATCGCGCGGCGGCACCACCGGGCGGTAGTTGAACCGAACCGCATCGCTGCCATCCAGGCGCGAAATCTCGGCCATCAGCAACTTGCCCTGCCGCCAATAGCGGATCCGCTGCGGATAATCGTGCGCCGGATTGGCAAATTCGATCGCTTCGTCGCTGATCAGCACCATCGGAAATTCGACCGGCTGCTTATCGTGCGCCTGGGCAATGAACACCATTGTGCCATCCTTGTTGAGCCTGATCTGCTCGGTTTCCCAGCTTTGCAGCTCAGCCCCGAACCCGGTGCGCGATATGCCCAGCATCATCCCGCCTTTGGCATCGGTCCACAGCTCATCAGTCCAGTTGGCCCCATCCTCCATCATCCACGTCCCGGCCATCCACGAAGGTAGCGCCGCATTGCGCGGCGCCTCGGCCAACACAGGAGCCGCGACGAGGGCCAGGGCAAGCAGAAGTCTTTTCATGCGAAAGGCCTTTGGGATAGCATACGTGAACCTGTGATTTAGCCACTTGGCACGATAGGTCAAAGCATCCTCCGCCAGCATCAGATCCCGCGGCCAAACCATGCGTGGATGCTTGCCGCTGCAGACTTGCGGACCGAGCGAAAAGTCGTGAAGGTCAGCGCGATGCAGGGTGATCGGGCACAGACCGTTTCGGGGATCAGGGCGGCGGGCACGAAAGTTGCGCTGTTTCTGATAGTGTTCGCGGCTCTCGGCTTCCTGCTTCCGTCATCGATCACGCTTTATTATCTGGTTCGGCAGGACCTGCCGCTGCTGGCCGTCATGTCTGTGGTGTGGCTCGGCTCTTTCTGGCAACTCACGCCGCGCAGCAATCCGATTACTTTGTCCGGCCCGGCTGTTGCCGGGATCGCAATTCTTACCTGCGCGCTGGGCTATGCCGGCCACTATTGGCTGCTGCATGGCTATGCGCTGACCCGCGACGAGCAGATGGCGCTGTTCGATGCGCAGATCTTTGCGGGCGGCCGGCTAACCTGGCCCTTGCCGCCCATGTGGCGACACGATGCGCCAGCCCTCAACACCATGTTCATAGCACAGATCGGCAATCCCGCCGGGTGGGTATCAGGTTATCTGCCCGGCAACGCCATGCTGCGGGCGCTGGTCGGCAAGATTGCGGACCCCGCACTGACCGGTGCCGCGCTGAGCGGGATCGGCGTAGCAATGACCTGGCTATGCGCCAGGCGCTTGTGGCCCGAAGACCGCGAACCGGTAGCCGTGGCCTGCCTGCTCGTCGCGCTTTCCGGGCAAGTGCAGATCACGGGAATGACCGCCTATGCCATGCCCGCGCATCTGGCGTTTAACATGGTGTGGCTGTGGCTGTTCCTGCGCGGGCGCTTGTCTACCGATATCGCCGCGCTGGCCGTGGGATTTATCGCCACCGGGCTGCACCAGCCTGTATTCCATCCACTGTTCGTAGCCCCGTGGCTGGCCATGCTGCTGTGGCAGCGCGACTGGCGGCGGCTCGCGATCTATTCCTTGCCCTATCTTGCATTTGGCCTGTTCTGGCTGGCCTGGCCGCAATGGCAATTGGCGGCTGTGGCTGGCCCGGCTTCCGCAATAGCCGCGGGTGAAGGCGATCTGTGGGCAAGGATTTCGGCCTTGTTGGGGGTGGACGCGAACCGGCTGGCCCTGATGGGCGCCAACCTGGTCCGGTTCGCGACCTGGCAGCCGGTGGTGCTGCTTCCGCTGGCTTTACTGGGGTGCCATGTTGCCCGGCGCGATGCGCGCGCTGCAGCTCTGGCCGGCGGCCTCGTGCTGACTGGTCTGGCGATGGTAGTCCTGATGGCGTTGCAAGGACACGGGTTCGGCTATCGCTATTTCCACGGCCTGATCGGCAGCTTGGCGCTCTTGGCGGCGTTCGGCTGGCGCACATTGGGCGATAGCCTGCCGTGGGCCCGCACCGTGCTGCTGCGCAGCCTAGTGCTGGGAACGATCCTGATGGTACCGCTGCAGTGGTGGTTCGGGTCCAGCTTTTACGGCGCCTATGCAGTGATTGATCAGCGGATCGCATCGAGCAAGGCGGACTTTGTCTTGATCGGAGAGCAAGATGCGCCCTACTCTGCCGACCTGGTTCTCAACCGGCCCGATCTATCCAACCGCCCCGTGCGCTTGCTGGCCGAATATGCGCCTGATTCTGCTGCGCTAGCGCGGCTGATTTGCCGACCGGGGGTTACAGTCGCCATTCCCGCTGATGGGTTTTATCGCGCGATCGATACCATGTTAGGTACCCAGGAAACCACAAAGGCGGGTGAGCGGGCGCGGCGCGTCACTCCAGCGCTTCAGGCAGCAGGCTGCCGGGTCATTGCGTTGGACTGAACAGCGTAAATCGCCTCAGGATCGCCAGCCTCGCGTTAATGTAATGATATCCGAACATCACCAGCGTGGCCGCAGGGGCAGCCAATACCATCGGCCAGGCCATTACCTTACCAAATAGAAGGATAAGTAGCCAAGCAGCAGGAATACCGGTGGCCGCGCCGACGAGAAATCGTAGCCATGACCCGGCCAATATTGGCTGCCGGAAGGTGAAAAAAGCGTGTGCTAAGTAGGCCAGTGTTCCAGTGACGAGCCACGACACCAGTACGAGCGCCATATAGCCAATTCCAGCAGCGTCGCCGCCAATCAGGATAGCATTGCTGACCACCGCACTTAGCCCGGCGACCGCCACATAGCGGATCGAATGCCGCTCGGCGGCCCAAGCGGTCATGCCGCCTGGACCATGAACGCGTAATTGTTCTGCCACGGTCGAATGCGCTTTCCGGACACCAAGCTTGCCGGGCCGAAGATTGATCGAAGCATCTCACTGGCTTCACCGGGAGTCAGATACTCGATCCGGTCTCCAGTCAGCCAGCGGTCAGAAGCATAGCCGAAATAGTAGATCGGCGTGTGATTGCGGGCCCAGTCCTTGAACAACAACACGCCGCCGGGCGCAAGCAAGGTCCGCACGGCTTTGAGCAGTGACTGGCGCGCCGCCTTGGGCACGTGATGGATTACATCGGCCAGAATGATCAGGTCATAGCTGCCGGGCTGCTGCGCGGCGAGTTCCTCGGCGAAGATCTGCCGAAACTGCACTTTGTCCCTTGGCCCTTGATAGAGTCGGCCAATATTGTCAGCGATATCAACCGCGTCGATCTGCGCCTCGGGAAACGCAGCGGCAAGGCGTTCGGTCGAATAGCCTTCGCCGCAGCCAAGCTCAAGAATCCGCGTTGCACCGGGTGCCCATTCGCGCACAGCAGCGGTCCAGGCATCAAGATCAACGAAAATCGCTCGCCAAAGCTCCGAAACCTTGCGTTCATGCTTGCCGAAGGCCCGCCGGACTGTTGCACCGATAGCCATTCAAAGTCCTCCAGTCAGAGCCAGGCGCAGTCGCGGGCGCAACCGGTCAATCAAGCGCGTCTCATCGAAAAACCGCAGGATCTGTCTGGGACCAAGCCGTAGCAAGTGTAGCAGGGTGCGCAGCAAGCTGGTCCGCTTGCCCGAAGCCGCCAGGGCCAGCGCACAATTGACCTCGACCGAGGCGCGCACGCGCCGATCGACTGCGCTGTGCGCCGACGTGAACGCCAGCAGGTGCCGATCGATCACCTCGTCCAATTGTCGGCGGAACTCGGCGATGTCGCGGCTGGCGGTTAGTGTCTGAGCGTTGCCATGTACGCGGTAGGCAGTGGTGACTTCAGGTCTGACATCAACCGCGCCGATCCGCGCCAGCTTGAGGTAGAGGTCCCAATCGGCGGTATACCAAAGTGCTTCATCGAACCCGCCTGCCTGCAGATAGGCATCGCGCTGCAAAACAGCACCGTTCACGGCAACGGTATTCTGAACCAGCATGGCTGAGCCGAATTCCTGCCCACTTACCAGCCCCGGCGCGAACGGCAGCCCCCAGGGACCCAGCAACTTGCCATCGGGTCCGGCAAAGCGCGCGGGAGCGACCGACATCACCGCATCGGGATGCCGGGCTAGCGAGCGTCTGATTGAATCAAGATGGCCGGGGAGCCAGAAATCGTCGTGACACAGCACCGAAATGTGCGGCGCGTGTGCCAGCTGGGCCGCCGCGTTGGCCTTGTAGGTCCAGTTGGGCAGATCGGGACGATCATGCCAGACGATCGCGATGCGATCAGCGTAGCTATCGGAAATCCGGCGCGCTGCACCGTCATCCTCGGCAGAGTTGAGGATCAGGACTTCGACACCTTCAGGATTTTCCGCCGCAATTCCGGCCAGGGCTGCATCGAGCAACGGTGCGCCGTTGTGAACCGGAATAATGACAGTCAGCCACGGAGTCATTAGCGCACCGTGGACCCGGGTGCTGCATCATCGAAGAACCGCGCGCTGTGCCCGGCGATAATTGCCATCAGAAAGCCGCCAAGCACGGTTTGCATACCCAGCGTAACCGCCAAGGTGCCCACAACCGGCGGGAAGATGGTTCGCGCCGCCTGATAATCGCGGACAGCCCAACCTAATGCTACCCAAACCAGCAGAGCTCCGCCCAGCCCAATTAGCGCCAGGCCCGAAACCAGCATGGTCTCAAGAGTGGCGAAGCGGGTGGCGAGCCGGGTGATCCAGGTCGGCTGACGATAGCCAGCGCGGATTCCATAGAGGTGTCCGGCCAGCGCCATCAGCAATGCCAGGTGGCCAAGCGCCATCAGGGTCGAACCCAGCAAGGTCCAGTACTGGCCGATCTGTGGTGCGGTTCCGGGGACCAGGTAGTCCGCCGCAGCCGCGCCCAGCAATCCACTGCCCAGCGCAAGAGCCAGCAGGGCCGGCACCCCGAACAGCCAGGTCGGGCTGAGCATCAACAGGTAGCGTAGGTGCCGCCAGCCGTCGCGCCAAGGCCGCAGGTGCGGCGCACGTTCACGCAGATCGGGGGAAAGTGTAGCGGGAACCTGATCAATCTTGAAGTTCCGCAGCTTGGCCTTGATCACCATCTCGCTGGCAAATTCCATGCCGGTCGACGATAGTTCGCAAGCAGTAAAGGCTTCTTTTGTTATCGCCCGGATGCCGCAGTGGGCATCGTCAATGCCTGAACGGAAGAACAGGTTGAGCATCCCGGTGAGGATGGGATTGCCGATGTAGCGGTTTTTCCATGGCATCGCACCGGGTGCGATCCCGCCAAGAAAGCGCGAGCCCATGCACAGGTCCGCGCCATCGGTCAGCCGGCCAATCATCGCCACTCCATCAGTGAAATCATAGCTGCCGTCGGCATCGCCCATCAACAGAAAGCGGCCCTTGGCACCCCGGCAGCCGCCGATCAACGCTGCGCCGTAGCCGCGGTCATCAACCGGTTGGACCCGCGCGCCCATGGTCTCGGCCAGCCATTGACTGCCATCGGTAGAGCCGTTGTCGGCAATTACAATCTCACCGCTCAACCCATACTTTGCTGCGATCAGCGCAAGCGCTTTTTTCGCATTCGAAATGCAGAACGGCAGACTTTCGCGTTCGTTGAGGCAAGGCATGATGATGGAGACATCAGGCAAAGGGGCTGAAGCAGCCTCTGCAGCACTAATGTCGCGACTATGAACAACAGGTACGACTTGCGCCACGGTTTTGCCCCGGAATGCCGAAAAACTGCGTGAAGCATTAGGTTCGAATGGTTAACAAACCCCTTTGGTTGATACCTACCCAACCGATTCAGGACCCCCGCCAATCAAGCGGCAACGACCTTCTTATGGGCCCTAGACTGCCCCGCAATCGTCCATCCTGATGTCACCACGACCACAACCATCCCCGCAATTTCTGAAATTCTTCCGGCCATTAGGACTTCTTCAAAGTTTCCGGTTTATTCACCATGTCGATAAATCACAGACTAGCCATCTTGGGTCCAGGCTGGTCCGTCAGATAAAGGTAGGGATACGATGAGCGCATTTGGCCGTCGCGGAGGCGCGGGACAGCAGGGAGCCCGCCCGCAATTCGGTGTCGCTCGCCCCATGAAGGGCGGCGGCGACCCTTCGCGTTCAGGCTCGCCTCAGGCTGCGCCGCTGGGCGGGGACCAGTTCCCGCCGCTGCCCGGTGAAGATACCGGCGCACCGCTGCCACCGCTGGATTCGGGCGGCGGCAACAATCAACGTTCCGATGCGATGACCCGGCTGCAGGACCGCGTCAACGGCGTTGCCGAAGGCCCGCACGTTGCCGAAGGCTTTGAGGCTTCGGTCCACAAGATCAAGGAACAGGTGCTGCCGCGCCTGCTCGAACGGGTTGATCCCGAAGCTGCAGCCACGCTTTCAAAGGATGAACTGTCGGAAGAATTCCGCCCGATCATCATGGAAGTGCTGGCTGAGCTGAAGGTCACGCTCAACCGGCGCGAACAGTTTGCGCTGGAAAAGGTGCTGATCGACGAGCTGCTGGGCTTTGGCCCGCTCGAAGAACTGCTCAACGATCCCGATGTTTCGGATATCATGGTCAATGGACCGCTGCAGACCTACATCGAAAAGAAGGGCAAGCTGACCCTCGCCCACATCCAGTTCCGCGATGAACAGCACCTGTTCCAGATCGCGCAGCGGATCGTCAACCAGGTCGGCCGCCGCGTCGATCAGACCACGCCGCTGGCCGACGCCCGCCTGAAAGACGGCAGCCGCGTCAACGTGATCGTCCCGCCGCTCAGCTTGCGCGGCACCGCGATCTCGATTCGTAAGTTTTCCGAAAAGCCGATCACCATCGATATGCTCAAGGACTTCGGTTCGATGAGCGAGAAGATGGCAACCGCGCTGAAAATCGCCGGCGCCTGCCGGATGAACGTGGTCATCTCGGGCGGCACCGGTTCGGGTAAAACGACCATGCTCAACGCCTTGTCAAAGATGATCGACCCGGGTGAGCGCGTGCTGACGATCGAAGACGCGGCCGAACTTCGCCTGCAGCAGCCGCACTGGCTGCCGCTGGAAACCCGCCCGCCCAACCTTGAAGGCCAGGGCGCGATCACCATCGGCGATCTGGTCAAGAACGCGCTGCGTATGCGCCCGGACCGGATCATCCTGGGCGAAATTCGCGGCGCCGAAGCGTTCGATCTGCTCGCGGCAATGAACACCGGCCACGATGGCTCGATGTGCACGCTTCACGCCAACAGCCCGCGCGAATGCCTGGGCCGTATGGAAAACATGATCCTGATGGGCGATATCAAGATCCCGAAGGAAGCCATCAGCCGCCAGATCGCCGAATTGGTCGATCTGATCGTGCAGGTAAAACGTCTGCGCGATGGCTCGCGCCGCACCACCGAAATCACCGAGGTGATCGGGATGGAAGGCGATGTGATCGTCACCCAATCGTTGTTCAAATTCGAATACCTCGACGAGAGCGACGACGGCAAGATCATCGGCGAATTCCGCTCGTCGGGTCTGCGCCCCTATACGCTGGAAAAGGCGCGGATGTTCGGGTTCGATCAGGCGTACCTGGAGGCTTGTCTCTAACTGGTCAGCGCGTTGTAGGCAGCCGCGCCCAGCAGCAGCAGTGCGGCAAAGCTGCCCCAGAACGAGATGTCGCGCCACGGTAGCCACGGCACCGCATCGGGATCGCTGCGGGTCTTGCGGCGATGCTCTGCGCGCCAGCCCATGATGGATAGTGCCAGCGCGCCCAACCCCGGCAGCAGCAGATAGCGCACCCAATCGGCGTTTAGCCAATGCGATATGTCTGCTTGCCAGTCCATTGCCGCGCGTTAGAGCCGGTCCATGCAATCTGTCCAGTCCGCCCCGCCCCGGCAAAGGCCGATTTATGCCTTGGGGCTGCGGCTGATGGCGGCGCTGGTGCTGTCCACGCTGTTCATGCTGGTCAAGTTCACCGCAGAGAGCGGGGTGCGCTTTCCCGAGATCCTGTTCTGGCGGCAGTTCCCCACGATTATGCTGGTACTGGGCTGGCTCGCCGCGCGCGGGCAACTGCACCGGTTGAAAACCAAGCGGCTTCCAGTCCATGCCCGCCGGGCATTGCTGGGGCTGACCGGAATGGTCTTCACCTTCGGTGCGCCGCTGCTGATGCCGCTCGCCGAATTGACCGCGCTGGGGTTCACCACCCCGGTATTTGCGGTGATCCTTTCAGTCCTGCTGCTGAAGGAACGCGTTGGCGCGGTGCGCTGGCTGGCGGTGGCGCTGGGCTTTGCCGGGGTGGTGATCATTGCCCAGCCCGGCCATGCCGTAATTTCCCCGCTGGCGGCATCCGTGGGCCTGGGTGCCGGTTTCATGGTCGCGCTGATCTCGATCCAGGTGCGCGATCTGGGCCGGACTGATGAGCCGCTTTCGATCGTGTTCTGGTTTGCCGCTATTTCCACCCCGCTGCTGCTGATCGCGCTGCCGTTTTTCTACACCCCTCACAGCGCTTGGCAGTGGTTTCTGCTGCTGTCTGGCGGCGCCCTGGGGCTGCTCGGCCAATTGCTGCTGACCGCGGCGCTGCGCTATGGCCAGGTCGCCAGCGTGGTGGTGATGGACTATTCATCGCTGGTCTGGGCGACGCTGTATGGGTGGCTGTTGTGGGGCGATCTGCCCTCCACCGCGACGTTTCTGGGCGCACCGGTTATCATCGCCGCCGGCGCGGTTATTGCCTGGCGCGAACACCTGCTGCACCGCCGCTCCACGCCCGCAACTGCAAGTGGCGGCGAATGAAGGGCGGTTCATCGCAAGGGTAACGAACTTTTACCCCGGTTGGTCCGTTATCACTGTGAACCCCATCACGAAGGATAACCATCATGATCCGCAAGATAGTTCTCACGCTCGCCGCTGCGGCAACCGTTGCTTCGCTGACCGCCTGCAACACCGTCAAGGGCCTCGGCCGCGATATTGAATCGGTCGGCAAATCCGGCGACGATGCGATCAACTGATCGGCTTAGGCGGCCTTCTGCGCGCGGGCCTGGCGGCGGGCGGCCCGTTCGCGCAGGACCAGCCAGGTTAGCAAACCGACTGGCCCGGCCATAAATGTCGCCAGCAGCACCGGCGCCTGCGCAAACCGGCTGAAGCCTTTGGCATCGGCATCGCGGCTGATCCACAGGCCGGTAAACAGATCAAACGCAAGGTAGTGCGTCCAGCCGATCACCACCCCGGCATCGGTCATGAACAGCGCGCGGACACCCTCGATCGAACTGAAACTGGCACTGCCTGATCCGGGCTGCACCCCGGGATCGACGCTGCCGCTCAGCAGCAGGGCAAAACAGACCGTGTAGGTCACGCAGAGCAGTGCGACGCCCAGGTACAGACACGCAGAATAGGTCAGCGGCTTGCGCGGGAAGAACACCAGCAATACCCATGCCAGCATGGCCCACAGATTGGTGAATGCAAACAGGCCGTGCCACATGATCAGATCCCTTCCGGCTGATGCGCCGGCAGCGCCTTGGCGCGCTGCCACAGCGTAAAGCGCATTGCGATCACCATGCCCAGCGCAAAGCCCAGCAAGCCATCGGTCAAAAGCATGGCGGCGTTCGACATATGGCCCGCTGCATCCGCGCCGGGCGTCACCCCCAGCCCGGCCGAAACCCCGCGCCGCGCCAGGATAATCCCCAGGACCAGCAGCAGTGCGGCGGGCGATTGCCGGATCATCACTGCCCCACTGTGCGGATCACGCTCCAGATGCATCAGATGGCCGCGCTTCCAGCCGATCGCGGCCCCGATTGCCACGCCCACTGCGATTACCAACCAGCCCATGGCGCTTGGCGGCAGGGATATCACCAGCAGCACGAACACCGCGAACAGCAGCACGGGCGCGATCCACAATTGCCCGGGCTGGAATGGCTTGGGCTTGCTCAGATTGCGGAACCGGAACGCAAACACCACGGCGATCACCACCAGCGGCAGCCATGTCTGCAAGGTCTTTGGATCCATGGCGCAGTTCCCCCCTAAGCCGGCGCGTCTCCCTTCCACACCAGCACCGGTTTGCGCGCAGCCTGGGTTTCATCCAGGCGGCGGCGCGGGGCAAAGTGGGGCGCGCTCTTGAGGTCTTCATCGCCCGCTTTGGCGCGGGTTGCAAGGCTGCGTAGCGAAGCGATGAAGCGGTCCAGCCCGGCCTTGCTCTCGGTCTCGGTCGGCTCGACCAGCATCGCGCCGTGAACCACCAGCGGGAAATAGACCGTCATCGGGTGGAAGCCCTCGTCGATCAGCCCCTTGGCAATGTCCAGCGTGGTGAACCCATCGGCCAGCCCGGCATCGCTGAACAAGGCTTCGTGCATGCACGGGCCAGAGAAGCCGAACGGTGCATCAAGATCGCTGTCCAGGCTGCGCAGCACATAGTTGGCATTGAGCACCGCATCTTCGGCCACGCGGGCCAGTCCATCGGCCCCGTGGCTGAGGATATAGGCCAGCGCGCGGGTGAACATGCCCATCTGGCCGTGGAACGCGGCCATCCGGCCAAAGCTGTAGGGATGCGCGGCGGCGGCATCCTCTTCCTCGATCAGCAGCACCGATCCATCGGCCTGCCGCGCAGTGAACGGCAGTGGGCCAAAGGGCGCAAGCGCCTCTGACAGCACCACCGGCCCCGAACCCGGTCCGCCGCCGCCGTGCGGGGTGGAAAAGGTCTTGTGCAGGTTGATGTGCATCGCATCGATGCCGAGATCGCCCGGACGAACCTTGCCGACAATCGCGTTGAAGTTCGCGCCGTCGCAATAGACGTAACCGCCCGCGGCATGGACCGCGTCGGATATGACTTTCATGTCGCGCTCAAACAGCCCGCAGGTGTTCGGGTTGGTGATCATCACCCCGGCCACGTCCGGCCCCAGCCGCGCCGTCAAAGCTGCCAGATCGACCCGGCCCTCGGCAGTGGCGGGGATATTCTCGATCGTGAACCCGGCAAAGGCGGCGGTGGCCGGATTGGTGCCGTGGGCGCTCTCGGGCACCAGCATGACATTGCGGGTATCGCCGCGCGCGGCCAGCGCGGCCTTGATGCACAGTACCCCGCACAGCTCGCCGTGTGCACCGGCCTTGGGGGTCATCGCCACGCCGTGCATGCCAGTCAGCGTGATCAGCCAGTGGGCCAACTCGTTGATCACTTCCAGCGCGCCGCGCGTCGCCTGCTGCGGGGCGAGCGGGTGGAGATCGGCAAAGCCTGCCATCCGCGCGACCTTTTCATTCAGCCGCGGGTTGTGCTTCATGGTGCACGATCCCAGCGGGAACGGGCCCAGATCGATCGCATAGTTCTGGCGCGAAAGTCGGGTATAATGACGCACCGTTTCGGGCTCGCTCAGCCCCGGCAGCGCAGCCTGCTCCCGGCGCAGGAATTTGCCCAGACCGGCCAGCGGTTCGCCGACCGCATCATCGAAATCGACCCCGGTGGTGCCCGGTTCACGCAGTTCGAAAATCAGCGCTTCTTCCAGCATCAGCGCCCGGTCGCCGCTGTTGGTTACGCGAGGAGCCGCATCGTCTTGCGCAGAACCCATTTCGGGGCGCCAGCCGCCGGCGTTGACCGTGCTCATGCCAGTACTCCTTCCAGCGCCGCGCCCAGCGCGTCGATATCCGCATCGGTGGTCAATTCGCTGGTGCAGACCAGCAGCCCGGAGGCGAGCGTCGCCTCAGCGGGATAGAGACGGCCGAGTGAAACCCCGCCGAGAATGCGTTGATCGGCCAGCTGGCGCACCACATCGCGGGCGTCTTGCGGCAGCACCACGGTGAATTCGTTGACATAGGCGCTGTTCAGCACCGTCACCGCCGGCACCTTGGCCAGCCGAGCTGCGAGCTGCTGGGCGCGGGCGTGGCTGATCCGTGCCATCCGGGCCAGCCCCTCGCCGCCCAGCAGGGTCATGTGAATGGAGAACGCCAAGGCGCAAAGTCCGGCATTGGTGCAGATATTGCTGGTCGCCTTTTCGCGCCGGATATGCTGTTCGCGGGTGCTGAGCGTCAACACGAAGCCGCGCTTGCCTTCGGCGTCGACAGTCTCGCCGCACAGCCTTCCGGGCATCTGCCGCACGAACTTTTCGCGGCAGCCGAACAGGCCCAGATAGGGCCCGCCGAACTGCAGCCCGACGCCGATCGATTGCCCCTCGCCCACCACGATGTCCGCGCCCAGATTGCCCGGTGCCTCGATCAAGCCCAGCGCGACCGGCTCGGTCACCACCGCGACCAGCAGCGCGCCCTTGGCATGGGCTGCCTCAGCGATTGCAGCCAGATCCGGGATGCGCCCGAGGATGTCGGGATATTGCACCACCACGCAGCTGGTCTGATCATCGATCGCGGCGATCATGCCGGCTTCATCGGGCGCAGCTTCAAGCCGTGGTGCGGCCCATTCGATCACATCGCCAGTGAACTTGGCCATGGTCCGCACGGTTGAAACGTAGTGCGGGTGCAGCCCCGAACACAGCACCGCACGGCTGCGCTTGGTCACCCGGCCGGCCATCGCCACGGCTTCCCAGCAGGCGGTTGAGCCATCGTACATCGAGGCATTGGCGATCTCGGTGCCCAGCATCCGCGCGACCTGCGTCTGAAACTCAAACAGCATCTGCAGCGTGCCCTGCGCGATTTCGGGCTGATAGGGCGTGTAGGCGGTGAGGAACTCGCCGCGCTGGATCAAGTGATCGACCGATGCAGGCACATGGTGGCGATAGGCCCCTGCTCCCAAGAAAAACGGCACCTGGCTCGCCGCCAAGTTCTTGCCCGCCAGCGCAGCCATATGGCGTTCGACCGCCATCTCGCTGGCGTGGTTCGGCAAGCCAGCAATCGGCGCGGACAGCCGCGCGGCGGCGGGGACATCGACGAACAGGTCATCGACCGTTTCAGCGCCGATTACGCCGAGCATTTCGCTGCGTTCGGCGGGGGTAAGCGGGAGGTAACGCATTGTATTCTCCGATGTATCGCGGCGCAAAGCCAACCCCGCTCGGGCTGAGCTTGTCGAAGACCTGAGCGCAGCCTCGCGTTTGGAGGCGGGGCCTTCGACAGGCTCAGGCTGAGCGGGTCTGAAGCGGTGCTTGAATCAAAGCCCCGCCACGTATTCGTCGTAGGCGGCCTTATCCATCAGCCCATCAAGTTCCCCGCCATCGGCCAGGGTCAGCTTGAACAACCAGCCCGCGCCTTCCGGATCGGTGTTGACCAGCTCCGGCTCGCCTTCCAGCGCGGCGTTGGCTTCGGTCACTTCGCCGCCGACAGGCGCAAAGACGTCGCTGGCGGCCTTGACGCTATCGACCACGCAGGCGGCATCGCCCTGGCTCTTGTTTGATCCCGTTTCGGGCAATTCGATGAAGGTGATGTCGCCCAACTGGCCTTGGGCATAGTCGGTGATCCCGACTGTGCCGGCAGCGCCGTCAACGTCGATCCATTCGTGGTCTTTGGTATAGTAACGCGGCATGAGTAACTCCTCAGCGATGATAGCGGTGGGGAACGAAAGGCATTGCGGTGACCACAGCAGACAGGCGCTTGCCGCGCACGTCAATTTCCAGCGCGGTGCCAGGTGCGGCCACAGCGGTGTCAACATAGGCCATGGCGATCGGGTGGCCGAGCGTGGGTGAGAACCCGCCCGAAGTCAGCACGCCAACCTTTTGGCCACCTTGGTAAACCTCGGCACCTTCGCGCGCAGCTTGCCTTCCTTCGAGCGACAACCCGACCAGCTTCTGTGGCGTGCCTTCTGCCAGTTCGCGCAGCACGCGCTCTGCGCCGAGGAATCCACCTTCAGTGCGGCGGCGCTTGTTGACGGCGAACAGCAACTGGGCATCGATTGGTGAATGATCGGGGGACAGGTCATGCCCATAAAGCGGCAGCCCGGCTTCCAGCCGCAAGCTGTCACGCGCGCCAAGGCCAATCGGCTTCACATCAGGTTGGGCACAGATCAGATCGGCGATTTCAGCGGCATTTTCGGCCGGGATTGCCAATTCAAAGCCATCTTCACCGGTATAGCCCGAGCGGCTGATCCAGGCGTCCACGCCAGCGATCTTGAATTCGCCGCCCTTCATGAAGGTCAGCGCGGAGATCGGCGTCTGGCCGGTGGCGATCCGTTCCAGCGCAGCTGCAGCCTTGGGCCCCTGCAGGGCCAGCAGCGCGCTGTCTTCGAGGTGCGTCAGGCCAACTTCATCAGGCAGATTTTCGCGCAAATGCGCCATATCGTCCCACTTGGTCGCGCCATTGACCACGAGGTAAAAGCCGGTGGACCAGCGGGTGACCATCAGATCGTCAAGCACCCCGCCCTGCTCGTCCAGCAACATCGAATAGCGTGGGCCGAAGGGTTTGAGCGTGGCCAGATCGATCGGCAGCACTGCTTCCAGCGCCGCCTCAACCCCATCGCCAGAGATATACAGCTGGCCCATATGCGAGACATCGAACAGCCCAGCACTGCTGCGGGTCCATTCGTGTTCAGCCAGGATGCCTTCGTACTGGACCGGCATCCAGTATCCGGCGAACTCGACCATCCGGCCGCCGCGCGCGCGGTGCCAGCCATCGAGCGGCAAGGTCAGAGTTTCGGGTTCTTGGTAATCGTCATCGAGATCAGACACAGGCACAGCTCCGCTTGAAACGCGTAATTCTGTGCCCCCTCTGTCACGGAAGCCTGAGAGCTTTCCCCTGAACCAGGTTCAAGGTTACCCCTTCGGCGGATGCGGTCAGGCCGCACCTCTTTCCAGAGTATCGCTATCGACCCACGCGGTCCTTTTGCCTGAGAGATTCCGGGGCGGTTGCTCCTTCGGCGCCGGATGACGAATCATCCAAGCTCTCCCGCGCGATCAGCGACGCTTATGCGTCATGACCGGACCGGCTTATGGTGTCAATGGCGGGCGCAGGCGATGCCCCGTAAGATCCTCTCCATTTTCACGCAGTGCAAATGGGGAGGTGGCGCCGCGAAGCGGTGACGGAGGGGTATCGACGCCGGCGTCCAGGCCCCTCCGTCAGCGGCTTAACGCCGCTGCCACCTCCCCATTTGTGGCAGTCGCCAAAAATGGAGAGGATCGATTCCGTTTACGCGAGATTCTCTTCGTCAGGCCCGGCTGGCAGCGCGCAGGATCAAATCGTGTTCGAACACAAACCTCCCGGCCATCTTCTCGCGGGTCAGCCCGACAATGGCCCGCGCCATCACATCGGTGCGGATCGAGCGGTACTTGGCATATTTGCCCTGCATCAGCAGATCGAGCAGCGGGCTGACGACCATGCCCAGCTTCTCTGCCGGGCGCAGTTCCTCACGCGGGCCGCGCAGCAGGCCGGGGCGCAGGATATCCAGCCGGGTCAGGCCGATCTTGCCCAATTGCTGCTCCACTTCACCCTTCACCTTGAGGTAAAAGTTCTTCGAAAACGGGTCCGCGCCGACCGAGCTGACCGCGATCATCTGCCGCACGCCGCAATCCTTGGCCGCCTTGGCGCAGGCCAGCACCAGGTCCTGATCGACGCTGCGGAACGCGGCCTCATCCTTGCCCGCCTTGCGCCAGGTGGTGCCCAGCGCGCAGACCAGCACATCGGCCCGTGCCGCGGCGATCGCATCGCTCCAGCCCTCGGTCGGCGCAACCAGCAATTCCATCCGCGCACCAGGCGGCAATTTTGCCTCGCGCCGGGCAATCCCGACAATCCGGATGTCGCTGCGGCCCACGGCAAAGCGGATCAGGCTCATTCCGATCAGCCCGGTGGCACCAACCAGCGCAATGCGGGTGGGTTCAGACATTCCTCAGGCCCTCCGGGGTGCGGCCATAGATTTTGAGATGCGCCGCTATCGCAAACCGATCGGTCATCCCGGCGACGTAATCGGCCAGATAGCGGCTGCGTGCCGGTTCCTGCTCTGGCAGGGCGGCCAACCAGTCTGCTCCGATCAGGCTGGGGTTCTGGGCATAGGCGGCATAAAGCTCGGCAGTCACCGCGCGGGCTCCTTCGGCAGTCTGCAACTGGTGCGGATGGTGGTAAAGCCGCTCATACATGAAGCTTTTAAGCGCGCGCTCATGCTGCGCCATCGCCGGTGAAAAAGCCGTCAGTGCCGCTCCGGCGGATCGCACATCTTCAATCGAGCCCAGACCCTGCGTGCGCCGCGCGGTCTCGTCGATCAGATCGTTGACCATGAGGCCGATCTGGTTGCGCACCAGTTCGCGCAGCCGCCGGTCTTGCGGGGCCAAGGGGAACTTGCGCTCAATCGCGCGCCACTGATCGGCAACGAAATCCAGCGTCAGCAATTCGTCAAGTTGCAGGAACCCGGCGCGCAGACCATCGTCGATATCGTGGTTGTCATAGGCGATATCGTCCGCCAGCGCGGCGACTTGCGCTTCCAGACTGGGCCAGCGCGCCAGATCGAGCGGATAGGCCGCGTCCAGTTCGGCCAGCGCCCAGTTGATCTCTCCGGGCGGGCCATTATGCTTGGCCAGCCCTTCGAGCACTTCCCATGAAAGGTTGAGCCCGTCGTGTTCGGGATAGGGGCTTTCCAGCCGCATCAGGACCCGCAGACACTGTGCATTGTGATCGAACCCGCCCCATTTCTCGAGCGCGGCGTTCAGCGCATCCTCGCCGGCATGGCCGAACGGCGGATGGCCGATATCGTGGGCCAGGCACAGCGCCTCGGTCAAATCCTCATCCAGCCCCAGCGCGCGGGCAATCACCCGCCCGATCTGCGCAACCTCAAGACTGTGCGTCAGCCTGACCCGGTAGTGATCGCCATCGGGGGCGACAAACACCTGAGTCTTGTGGCGCAACCGCCGGAACGCGATCGAATGAACAATCCGGTCCCGATCCCGCTGAAACGCACTGCGCGGGCCGCGGGCCAGCGATTGTTCCAGCGCGAATTCCCGGCCACGGCTGGCCGCAGGATCTGAGGCGAGGTGCGCCCTCACCCTTCGCCCATGATCCAGTCGACCGCAGCTTCGGCGTGGATCCGGGTGCAATCATAGATCGGCAGGACATTGGCATCGACATCGACCACCATTTCCAGCTCGGTGCAGCCCAGCACCACGGCTTCGGCGCCATCCTGTTCAAGGTTGGTGATGATGGTCTTGAGCTCGCGCTCGGCCTGACGGCTGGCCTTGCCCAGCAGCAGTTCGTCGTAAATGATCCGGTCCAGCGTATCGACGAATTGCATTTCCGGCGGCAGCAGTTCGATATCGCGCGCGATCAGCTTCTGACGGTAAAAGCTTTCCAGCATCACGTTGCGCGTGCCGATCACTGCGGCCTTCTTCACTCCATCGGCTGCCATCCGCTGAGCGACGCATTCGGCAATGTGGATCACCGGCACTTTCACTGCCGCCGCGACCTCATCGTAAACCTTGTGCATCGAATTGGCGCCGATCAGGATCGCCGTGGCTCCGGCTTTTTCCAGCCGCTTGGCGCTGTCTGACAGAATTCCGGCCGCGCGCTTCCACTCATCAGCGCTCGAGAGGCGGGAGAGTTTGGAATAGTCGAGGCTTTCGATCAGCAGCGGTGCGCTGTGATCCATCCCGGCGCGGGATTGGACCAGCCGGTTGATGTGTTCGTAGTAAGTGCGGGTTGATAGCCAGCTCATGCCGCCAATCAGGCCGATTTTGCGCAAGTTAAAACTCCCCGGGAAGGAAACCCCTGTTTGGCCGCCACTTACGGGAGCATGGCAGATAGGTCTACCCCCGCGGGTTAACGCATGCCCTTAATCCAGCCCCAGATCACCGCTTCAGCGGCCGGATCGCGGCTTTCGCGGCCTAGTTCAGGCATCGCTACCCCGCCTTCGGTGCTGGCAAAGCGGAACGCCAGAATTGAATGAGCGGGATCGCCGGGGACAATGTCGAATTCAAACTTGCCCGACCCGCGTCCGGCGGCGACCGGGCGTTTCATCACGCCAAGCTGGTATGGATCGCTGACCAGCCAACCAAGATAGAGCCCCGAATTGGACGCCGCCCCTTGCGGATTGTGGCAATGCGCGCAGTTGGCATCGAGATAGCCGCGTGCCGCATCGGCGATGGGGGCGGAGGCGCGGTCTTCCCACAGCGGGATGCGGCGGGCCACTTGCGGCGCCCGGTCAAGCTTTCCGGCCTTGGCCATGCCCGCCAGCCAAGCTGGTGCAAGATTGTAGGCCTTGGGCCCGATCGGCGTAACCTGCCCGGCCAGACCGTGGCACTCCTTGCACTGGTTCTTGTTGGGCACGGCATAGGAGATCGCCTGCCCCGCCGGGGTGGTCAGCTCGATCCGTTTACCCGCCAAGGCCAGCCGCGCTTCGGTCTGCTCAGCGTTCCAGACATAGGGCAAGGCGACCCAGCCCTCCGCGCGGTGCAGCAGCACGCGGGTTTCGATCAGCTTGCCGCCAAACGCGAAGCTCTTGATCAAGGCCGCGCCGACCGGAAGATCGAGCAGGCCATCGCCTTGCGCTTTGGCCTTGGTTCCGGACGGCAAGTACAGGAACCGCGTCTTGACCGAACCATCGGACCACAGCGGAGTGTTGAGCCGATAGGGGGTTACGCCGGGTGTGGGTTTGGTCCCGGCAGCGTCCGTGAAGAAGCCGAATTCGGCCAGGCTTTGCGGGTAGGCAGCCTCAGTGATCGCCTTGGCATTGACCTGCGACGCGGGTGGCTTCGCCGCAACTGCTGCCCCAAGCAGCAGCAAAGCGGCAGCGAGCGCCCTCACGGTCGGGCGCGCGCATCCAGCGCGGTAGGCGCGCCTTGCGTCGCAGCCGGACGGATCGCGACTGGCATCATCGGCTTGACCAGTTCTGGCTTGGCTTCAGCCATTCCCACATCCGGTCCCGGAATGCCCAGCGAGAGATATTCGCCGTGATAGTTGAGGATTGGCGGCTGTTTGCCTTGCCCGTCCCAAACAATATCGGGCAGCTTGCCGCCAAACGCAGCCAGCAATTGTTGGCCGCCAGGCAGCTGCGGATCATTGCCTCCGCCTGAAAACCGGTTCTCCTGAATGATCACGTTACGCGGCAGCGGGTTGTAGGACTTGTCGGTAAAAGGCTTGGGATAGGACACGATCAAGATCTGCACGGTCGGGTTGTCGGCAATCAGATTTCCTTCAACAAGAACGCTGTCATTGGCCATCACCATCACCCCGGTGCCGCGCGGCACACCTGCAACGATGTTACCCTTCGGGGCGAAGTTTGGTGTATCGTTGGCCACAACCATATTGCCTTCGATAATCGTATTCCCGCCACCCATCACCGGCAGCCCCGGCAGATCGAACACCAAAATCCCACCGGTGTTACGCGTCACGAAATTGCCCGTCACCAGCGCATCGCGGCTGTTCTCGATCTCGATCCCGGCCACCGATTGCTCAACGAAGTTGTAGCGCACAGTGATCGCCTTGGACTGGCCGACATAGATCCCGGCGTCACTCGCGCCCGAAACCTTGCAGCCGTCGATCAGCACCCCGGTAGAGGACACCGGGTAGATCCCGTAAGCGCCGTTGGTTTCCTTGGGCCCGCCGGTCCAGGTCACGCGGACGCGGTAATAGACCACGTTGTCTGCGCCCTTCGATTTGATCCCGTCGCCTTTGGTGTTCTCGACCGCGAAATCGCGCATTGTCACTTCGTCCGAAGTGACCAGCAGCCCCTCGCCTGCACCCTTCTGTCCTGAGAAGTCGAGCACGGTGGCGTCCATCCCCTGCCCGCGCACGGTCACGCCTTTCACATCGAGGCTGAGCCCGTCGGTCAACACAAACCGCCCCGCCCCCAGCGCAACCACATCGCCGGGTTCCGCCACAATCAGCGCCTCCTGCAACCGGGCCTGCGCACCGTCACCGGCGGCAACCGCAATGGTCTTGGCGTGGGCAGAAGCAGCCAGGGCAAGCGCCGTGGCCGCAGCGATAATCGTGATCGGCATCCTCATGAGGGCGATGATGGAGCCACAGCGCGCGTTGTCAACTGGCACTGAGAAAAGGTGGTTCACGCAAAGGCGCAAAGCAGAAGGAAGGCGCGAAGGAGTCGATGATGGAGGCGAAGCCTGCTAATTTGTGCCAAAGTCTGGTCCAGGCGATGCCTAATGGATACCAGCCTACAGCTTGAAAACAGCTTCGCGCCTTCCTTCTGCTTTGCGCCTTTGCGTTAACTCCTCTTGCGCGTGGCTTACCCCGCCAGCCCGCTCGCGCACAAGGCGGCGGAGCTGACCGTTACCTGCAGCGCCTCGGCATCGCCGACTTTGCGCACCGCATCGACGAAATCGGACAGCGAACGGTTCGCGCGCTTGAGCTTTTTAAGCTTGATCAGCTGTTTGAGGCTAAGTTTATCAGTCATCCGGCTGGCCATACACCCGGCGGTTTCATCCGATAGCCCTGCATCGGTCAGCGCGCTTTTGACCTGGCCATAAGCCAGCTTGCTGGGCCCGCAGGTGGCGAGCAGCAAGGTCAGGATGGCCGCGGACTTGAACACGGCCCTAGTGCGCCAGCGCCTTGATGATATCCTCAACCATCTTCTTGGCATCGGCCAGCAGCATCATCGTCTGATCCATGTAGAACACATCGTTATCGACCCCGGCATAGCCGACCCCGCCCATCGAGCGCTTGATGAACATGATGGTCTTGGCCTTTTCGACATCGAACACCGGCATGCCGTAAATCGGGCTGGACTTGTCGGTCTTTGCGGCCGGGTTGACCACATCGTTGGCACCGATGATGAAGGCCACGTCGGTTTGCGCGAACTCGCCGTTGATGTCTTCCAGCTCGAACACTTCGTCATAGGGCACGTTGGCTTCAGCCAGCAGCACGTTCATGTGCCCGGGCATCCGCCCCGCAACCGGGTGGATCGCGTATTTGACGCGCACGCCGCGCGCCTTCAGCTGATCGCCCATCTCGCGCAGCACGTGCTGCGCCTGCGCCACCGCCATGCCGTAGCCGGGGATGATGATCACCTGCTCCGCCTCAGACAGCAGGAAGGCCGCGTCTTCGGCACTGCCGCGCTTCCACGGGCGCTGTTCCTTGGCCTCACCGCCCGCTTCCGCCACCGCGCCGAACCCGCCGGCGATCACCGAAATGAAGCTGCGGTTCATTGCCTTGCACATGATGTAGGACAGAATCGCGCCCGACGAGCCCACCAAGGCCCCGGTGATGATCATCGCAGTATTGTGCAGCGTGAACCCCATCGCCGCCGCCGCCCAGCCCGAGTACGAGTTGAGCATCGACACCACCACCGGCATGTCCGCCCCGCCGATCGGAATGATCAGCAGGAAGCCGATCATGAACGCGAGCGCGGTGACGGTGGCGATCACCCACAGCGACTGGTCCATCGTGAAATAGCCGGTCAGCCCGATGATCGCGGCGAGTGTGCCAAGGTTGATCACGTGCCGCCCGGGCAGCATGATCGGCGCGCCGCTCATCTTGCCCGCAAGCTTCAGGAAGGCGATCACTGAGCCAGAGAAGGTGATGGCACCGATCGCGATGCCGAGGCCCATTTCGATCCGGCTCTGTGCTTCGATCACGCCATCAGCGCCAGCGATGCCGAACGCAGTCGGGTTAAGGTAAGCCGCCCAGCCGACCAGCACTGCCGCCATGCCGACCAGCGAGTGGAATGCCGCAACCAGCTGCGGCATGTCGGTCATTTTGATTCTGCGAGCGGTAAACCAGCCAATTGCCCCGCCGATGGCGATGGCGGCGAGGATTTGCGCCACCAAGGACCAATTCGAAATAAACTCTTCGGAGCAAAACCCAAAGCCGCCTGCAGCATCCAACTGGTCACAGGAGCTTCCGCCTGGCCAATGCACGACCAGCGTCGTCGCCACCGCAATCGCCATGCCGATCATGCCAAAGCGGTTGCCGCGCTGCGAGGTGCTCGGGCTCGACAGCCCGCGCAGGGCGAGGATGAACAGCACCCCAGAAGCGAGATAGGCGAGCAAGGCCCAGGCGGGTGTCGCGGCGTGTTCCATCACTTCGTCTCACCCTTGGGCGCAGGCCGGTCCTTCTTCTTGTACATCGCCAGCATCCGCGCGGTTACCGCAAACCCGCCGAAGATGTTGACGCTGGCCAGCACCACCGCCAGCAGCCCCAGCCACTTCGAGCTCGCCGAACCCGCCGCCGCCGCCGCAATCAGCGCGCCGACGATGATCACGCTGGAGATCGCATTGGTCACCGCCATCAACGGCGTATGCAGCGCCGGGGTGACGCTCCACACGACGTAGTAGCCGACAAAGCAGGCCATCACGAAGATCGAAAGGATTGAGATAAAGTCCATTATGCGGCGACTCCGCTTGAGGAGGTGGCGAGGCAATGGCGGACCATTGAACTGGCGATGGCTTCGGGGTCTTTTAAAACCTCTGTTGCGGCGATGCGCACGACTGAATATCCAAGTGCTTTCAGAGTGACATCGCGCCGAATGTCGAATTCAGGCTGATTGCCCATATCGTGCGCAATGCCGTCGATCTCGAACACGGTACGCGCAGAATGGCAGAAAAAATCGACGACATAGTCGCCCAAGGGATGCTGGCTGCGAAACTTCACGCCCATCGGTTTGGGCTTAAGCAAGCGCCACAGCAGCGCTTCGGGCAGCGACAGCTGATTTCGCAGCTGGCGAGCGCGATCAACGGTTCCAGATCCGTGATCATGCATCGTTTAGAAACTCCCCCACCGGGGGAGGTGGATCGCGCAGCGAGCCGGCGGGGGGCTGACCGAAAAAGCCGCGGTAGCGGCTTGCGCGCTGCCGTGCGCAATTCGTCCGCCCCTATCCGTCAGCGCTTCGCGCTGCCACCTTCCCCGGTGGGGAAGTTTCTGGATTGGGCGGTGCCTGTTCCTCACCCCAGCAACCTCTCGCTCACAACCTTGCCAGCCAGCGTCAGCCGCACGGCATTGCCGATTTCCTCGTCCAGCACCGGCCGCCCGGCGTCTTTGTCCCAGAACGCGCTCAGGAAGTTGTAGAGATTGCGCGAAAACAGTGCCGAGGCGTCTGCGGCCAGATGCGCCGGGGTGTTGGCATAGCCGATGATCTTGACCCCGTGCCTGACCACCGTCACATCCGGCTTCGACCCCTCAACGTTGCCGCCCTGCGCCACCGCAAGGTCAAAGATCACGCTGCCCGGCTTCATCGTCTTGATCTGCGCGTCGGTTATCAGGCGCGGCGCGGCGCGGCCCGGGATCAGCGCGGTGGTGATGACGATGTCCTGCTTGGCGATGTGCGCGCTTACCAGTTCGGCCTGGGCCTTCTGATATTCCGCGCTCATTTCGGTGGCATAGCCGCCTGCGCCTTCGCCTTCGATCCCGGCTACGCTTTCAACGAAAATCGGCTTGGCACCCAGCGACATGATCTGCTCTTTGGTGGCGCTGCGCACGTCGGTGGCGGAAACCTGCGCGCCCAGCCGCCGTGCGGTGGCGATCGCCTGCAGGCCCGCTACGCCCACGCCCATGATGAAGGCCTTGGCGGCGGAAACCGTACCCGCCGCGGTCATCATCATCGGGAAGGCGCGGCCATAGGCGTTGGCCGCCTCGATCACCGCCTTGTAGCCAGAGAGGTTGGATTGGCTGGAAAGGATGTCCATGCTTTGCGCGCGGGTGATGCGCGGCATGAATTCCATCGCGAGCGCTTCGAAGCCGGCTTTGGCATAGGCATCGATCCTGGCGCGCTGTCCGAACGGATCAAGCCCGGCGACAATCCACGCGCCCTTGGCTGCAGTCTTCAAAGCCGCAGCCTCAGGCCCTTGCACACCCAGCACGATCTCTGCGCCTTTGACTGCATCCTTGGCCACGATCGCGCCGGCAGCGGCATAATCGGCATCGGCAATCGATGCGGACAGACCTGCGCCTGGCTCAACCGCCACCTCAGCGCCAAGTGCGATGAACTTCTTGACCGTTTCCGGACTGGCCGCGACCCGGGTTTCCCCAGGCGCGGTCTCTTTCATCACCGCGATGCGCATGGATTGCGGCCGATACTACTTGGAGATCATGTAGACGACGAATGCGGCGATCACCGCGCAGGCGATCACCCCCCACTTCGCCATCCCGATGAAGCCGCTGTAGGTTCCTTCGTGCATCTTCATGTCGTTGCCGCTGGCCATTTCGTGTCCCTGTATCGCTGGAAAAAATAGATCAGGCGGCAGTCCTATCGCCGCAGACCGGCCCGCTCAAGGGCAAAGGCGCGAAAATCGGGGTCAATACGGAGCCTTAATCGCGTCTTTACCCAATGTGATTATGCGGGGGGACGCAATTCTGCGCAGGAAACCACGCTCGCCGATGGCCGAGATCGAAACGCGACTGTTGATGCTGATCGACGATGAGCCGGCCCAAAGCCGGCTGATCACGGCGCTTGCCGCGCGTGAAGGCTGGCGCACGCTGGTGGTGCGCGATTCGGAAACCGCGATTGCCACGCTCGGCACGCGCCAGGGCATGCAGCTCAATGCGATCATTCTCGATCAATGGGTGCCGGGTGACGAAGCCTGTTCGCTGATTGCCGAACTGCGCAGCCGCCGCCCCGCAATCCCGATTCTGATGCTGACCACCAGCGCATCGCCGCTGCTCGCGGTCGAAGCAATGCGCGCCGGGGCCACCGACTATATGGTCAAGCCGGTCGCGCCCGATCGGTTGATGCAGGCCTTGCGGATGGCCACCACCCGCGAGGCTCCGCGTGACGAGCTGCAGCCGATGACCGAAAAAATGCCCGGCGCGGCCAATTTCGAGGGCATGATCGGTGCATCTCCGGCATTCCGCACCGCGCTGGCGGTGGCGGCCAAGGCTGCGCGCAATCACAGCCCGGTGCTGATCGAGGGTGAAAGCGGGGCCGGCAAGGAAACGCTGGTCCGCGCCATTCAGGCCGCGAGCCCGCGCGCCAAGTCCCCGTTCCGGCTGGTCAACATCGGCGCGATTCCCGGTAATTCGGTTGAATCGGCGCTGTTCGGTCACGAAAAAGGGGCCTTTCCGGGCGCGTTTGACCGGCATATCGGCGCTTTGCAGCATGCCGATGGCGGCACGCTCGCCTTGGACGAGATCGACCGCCTGCCGCTGGCCGTGCAGACCCGCCTGCTCGAAAGCATCACCAAAGGCGATGTCCGCCCGATCGGCGCGCGCCATTCGTTCCGGATCGACGTGCGGCTGATCGCCGCCAGCAATCTGCCGCTGAAAGAACTTTCCCAAACCGAGCATTTCCTGCCCGAACTGCATCAGGCGCTGAGCGGGGTGACAGTCTACCTGCCCGCGCTGCGTGAGCGCGCGGGCGATATTCCGGCGCTTGCCCGGCATTTCCTGGCCCGGATCGGCGAGCAACCGGGCCTGCGTCCACTTGGGATCACCGATAGCGCGCTGGCGTTGCTCGGCGCCTATGACTGGCCGGGCAATGTCCGCCAATTGCAGGCAGTGCTGTTCCGCGCCGCGGTGTTCTGCGATGGCGATGCGCTGACCGCAGAGGATTTCCCGCAATTGTCCGATATGCTGGGCGAAGCGGGCAGCACGTCGGCACCGGCTCAGGAAGGCATGGGCGTGATGCTCTATGCCGCCGATGGCAACCTGCGCCCGCTGGAAGATATCGAAGCCGACGTGATCCGCCTCGCCATCGGCCATTACCGCGGCCGGATGACCGAAGTGGCGCGCCGGCTCGGCATCGGCCGCTCTACGCTGTATCGCAAGCTCACTGAGCTGGGGATTGGCGAAGCGGGCTGAGCCGCCTTCTCCCGGTTAAACCGTTTCAATCCTTCCAATTGTGCCGCGATCTGCCAAGCTTACGGCCATAACATGTGATTTTGGAGGGGCGTGTGGTCTGGTGGACACTGGTGGCGGGCGCGCTGATTGGCTGGGCCAGTGCTGGTTTTAGTGAGTTCGGCCTGATCCTGGGCGCGATATTCGGCACGCCGATGGGCTTCTGGCTGCGCAGCGTGATGCGCGCAGAGACTGACCAGATGATCTCCCAGCGGATCGCCAGCCTGTACATACCCGAAGCCGGATCCTTCGATTACGAGCGCGAGGAACGGCCCGAACCGGCCCCGCCGTTTGGCACCGTCCCCGCCTCCGCGGCCAGCCCACTTCCCGCTGCAGCGCAACCAGTGCCCGCCGAACCGGCAATGGCGATGGCCGCCGCGGGCGAGCCGCTCGCTCAAAGCGAACATGACCACATAGCCGCCACCCCAAACCGGGATCCTGACCGGCCCAGCCTGCCCGAGGAACTTGCCCAGAAAGCAATCGGCTGGCTGCTGGGCGGCAACACCATCGTCCGGGTCGGGCTGGTGGTGCTGTTCATCGGCCTCGCCTTCCTCGCCCGGCTGGTGGCGAATTCCGGGCTGTTCCCGATTGAGGCCCGGCTGGCCACGGTCGGTGCCGCCGGTGCGGCGCTGCTCGCGGTGGGTTACTGGAAGCGGCTTGAACGCCCCGATTTCGGTTTGCATCTGCAAGGCGCAGGCGTTGCCGTGCTGTACCTTACAGTGTTCGCCGCGGCCCGGATATTCGAAGTCATGCCGCCCGGCGCGGCCTTTGCCTTCATGATCCTGTTCGCTGCTTTGGGCGCGGCGCTGGCGTTGCTGCAAAACTCGCAGACCATGGCGCTGGCCAGCTTCCTGGGCGGCTTTGCCGTGCCGTTCCTGCTGGGCGGCAGCGCTGAAACACCGACCGGGCTGTTCACCTACATCACCGTGCTCAACGCCGCGATCATGGGCATTGCCTGGAAAAAGAGCTGGCGTCCGCTCAACCTGCTGGGCTTTGCGGCGACATTCCTGCTCGCCGGGTTGTGGGGCTTTGGCGCCTATGAGAATTGGCACTTCATCATCTGCGAAGTGTTTCTGGCTTTTTCGATCGCGATCTACCTCGCCACCGCGCTGCTCTATGCGCACAACACCCCGGGCAAGCTGGGCAATTTCGCGGATTCGACACTGCTATTCGGCACCGCAATCGCCGGATTCGGCCTGCAGGCCGGACTGGTCCACGACAAGCCCTTTGCCAGCGCCTGGTCGGCGGTGGTGTTCGGCGCGGTCTATCTGGCGGTCGCTACCTGGGCCTTCCGGCGGCGCAATCAGGGCATGGGCCTGCTCAGCGAAAGCCTGCTGGCTATCGGCTTGGGGTTTGTCACCATGGCGATTCCCTTGGCGCTTGAGCTGAAGTGGGTCAGCGTCGCCTGGCTGCTCGAAGGCGCGGGCGCGCTGTGGGTTGGCGCCCGGCAGGCCCGCTGGATGCCGCGCGCATTTGGCTTGCTGCTGCAGGCCGCAGGCGCACTGTCAGGCGCCAGCCCCTATTTCTTTCGGATCTGGAATTCCGACGCCTTCGAGGGAGAGGTGGTTTCCACCTACCTAAAGTCCACCTATCCAGATACACGCCTGGGCATCCTCTATGTAAATAATGACTACGGGAAGGGCCTCTACTCGGTCGTGGCGAAGGCCTTCAGCGGCGGCCGGGTGGTGGCGGGCGAGGCCTTCGACAAAGACGCTCGGGATTTTCGAAGTCAGATCGCTAGGCTCAAGGCTGCATCACCTAACGTCATCTACCTCGTGGGTTATGCCGGCCAGACCGGGCCCGCCTCCCGCCAGCTCAGGGAAGCCGGCCTGAACGTTCCCATAGTCGGGACTGTAGCCATGGAGGACGCCGAGTATATAAAGGCTGCCGGCCCCACCGCCGATGGTGTCGTCTATCCCTTCCCGTCCGCCCCCACGGGACCCACCGCAGCGAGCTTCAAGGACAGTTTCAAAGCCGCCTACCACAAGGCGCCTGGGCTCCTCCACGACTGCGGCTACGACGCTGCACAACTCGTTCTAGGTGCCCTGCGATCAGGCGCCATCTCAGGTGACCAGGTCCGGGCTTTCCTGGCACAGACGAAGGACTTCCGGGGTGCGTCTGGGACCATCACATTTGATGCCCAGGGTGACGTGCATAAGCCCATGCAAATGAAGGTCATCCAGCATGGCGCCTTTGTTTCTCTTCCCTAGCCTTCCGAAAGACACCATGAACCTGCTGAATGTGCTTTCTACGATCCACTCCCAGCTTGAGGAGGGTGCAGCTCTTCCGGATTCTGCACGGGAAGAGGTCCTAACTGAAGCATCTCGTGGCCTGGGACTCTCACTGGCCCAGGCTGCCGTACTCCTGTCCGCCCCCGCATACTGGAATGGCCGCATCGCCGAGACAGCCGCCCAGGTGAACCGTGCCGTCAAGAAGGGCGTCGTAACGTTCTATGGCGTGGTCTATATCCATGATTATTGCAAATGCCATTGCGCCTATTGTGGGGACAGCCTCCACGCCACCAACGCCGTCCGGACTCTCCTCACCCGGGAACAGTTCATTTCGGACGTGAGCACACTCCTCCATCAGCATCCTCTTAAAGAAATTTGCTTCCTCATGGGTGAGGACTGGCAGCGTTTCAGTTGTGATCAGCTCATCGAATATCTACAGGCCATCACACCCTTCTACCGTGAAAAGATCATTCTTAATATCCCGCCCGTAACTGTCGCGCAGTTCCGAAAGATCCGGGCCGCTCTTCCGGATAACCGGCTCCATTTCCGGGTGTTCCAGGAGACATACGACCGCTCGGTCTATGCACAGTGGCACCTGGTTGGCCCCAAGAAGGACTTCGACTGGCGGATCACGGCCCAGGACCGGGCCCTGGAGGCGGGTTTCGACGAGTCGGGCCATGGGATTCTCTTCGGTTTGAACGAGTATCCCCGGGGTAATCTCTTCGAAGTGATGGCCGTGCTGGCCCATGCCCAGGCACTCCATGAACGCCACGGAAAATGGTCCCAATCAATCTCGTTTCCTAGAGTCCTGCCGGCTCCCGACATTGACTACCATCCGGCTGCCCCCATCAGCAATGAGGAGTTGCAGCGGTGCATTTCTGTTGTAAAACTGGTTGCACCTCAGATTGACACTGTCATCACTTGCAGAGAAGATCCCCTTTCCCGCCGGCTTCTGCGTCCGATCATCAACATCGAGGATTACGCCGCACGACCTGGACCAGGCGGGAACAGCATACAGGATGTAAGGCAGCAAATGGTCCTTCCCGACATGAGGTCGGGGGAAGCAGTCAAACAGGAGATGATCCGAGATGGCTACATCGTGCGGTAGAGAATGTGAATCCTGTCGTCAGGATAATCATTCCACGTACGTATGTCTAAGATCCGAATCGGAATTCCTTGCCTCACTTCTACGTCTGGCGATCGATGACAAGGGGCGGAAAAACCTCTTGGGCTACGAGCCCTCGGACCTGATTGACTGGTTTCTCTATGCCAAGCGATCCTTCGCGAGCTGCAACGGAAAGGATGAATTTACGATCGGCCTCCAGCTGCTGGACGAACTGGGGAAAATCATCTTCAATCTGACCCAGGTCACAGCCCCGCGCCAGAAAACAACGGATCAAGCTTCGGCACACCAATTACTGACCCCCCTAGAAAGCCGACTGGTGAGCGCGTTCATGGGGCCCGATTCCTTTCCCCGGGAAGGGATCTACATCAAGTCGCGCGACGACAGATACGAGATAGAGAAGGCAAATGCGCTGGACTTGTGCAAGTTCGCGGGAAGGCAACTCGAAGACCCCCACACGGTGCCTAGTTGGATGGGACGTTACGAAACCGAGCTGGAGTGCCGCATAGCGTATACAGACATTCGTGGCATTGGATGCTTCCAGTGGGTCGAGCGGGAAACCACGCTCCTTCTTATCCAAAGTAACTCGGAGCAGAACCCGGATGATGCCCTGAATTCGGCGATTCTTAAGTTGGCCTGCGTCTATCTCCATGGGGTGGCAAGGTTCGCCATGTCCTCATCCGAAAGCCGCTCAGATCTGCTGGGATACATACTCCAGGAATGGAAAGGCACTGACCTTAGCGCACTTCCCACTAGCAATGAATTGGCGGAGCCCGTTGTCCCTTCCCGTGAAGGAATCGCCGGAAAGAACCGCTATTCACAGATCCCAGACATGCACGACTCGAGGGCCGCACAGATCGCTTGCGAGCTAGCAGCGAGCTTCTCTGATGAATTCTATGCGGCCTTTCCTGCCAAGCCGGAAGAATGTTTCGACCTCCTATTCATGTGCAAACAGAGCCGCGAGGATGGGTGGTTCTGGGCCTTCAACCTGGCCCAACTGGACGCCCTGGTGGCGCGGTGCCGGACTGATGACCCGCTTCAAACCTTTGACCCTCTGCCAGCCCTAAGGCGTTTCCGCTTCGCCAAGGCTGGGGTCATTAACCACTTCGAGCGTAGCGAATGCCTAGTGGAGGAGATCCAAGATTTCAACAAGGAAAAGTTCATCTGCCTTGCGGCAGGTTACCACCTTGAGGCCACTAACGACATTGCCCTGGAGTTCGCCCGGGTGGAGAATCAGATCCCTGGCGTCCTTCACAGTTCTTACGCTTATTTCAGGCTAACTCCCCGTCCTGAGGATGGGACACAAACCCTACCCGCCGGCGCACTGGTGGCCATCCTGAGGTTCCAGAAAGGGGCAGAAGCCTCCCCCGCCACCCGGGTACCCCGCATGACCATGATCCGACGCCTCCTAGAGGGCTGGCGGGCCAAAATCGACTCGATCCAGACGGTCGAGAAAGTGGTCAAGCAGCTAGCCCGACCTTCCCAGGAGAAGACAGCGCGGGCTGCAATCATGTCCCGCAACCTATCCCACAACGTAGGCAGTCACTCTCTGGCCAATTCCAGGTTCTTCGATGCCATAGGTGTACTGAATCAGGTTAACTCGGCCCCGCCTGGGGCTCGGCAGAACGAAACGCTGGTTTTCTCCCATCGAGAAGGAGAGGACGCATCTCCTGTGCGACTAGGTGAAGTGTGGCGGGCCAGGACGAGGCTTGGCTCCATGAACTCCTACCTCCAGGGGCGGATGGACTTCATTGCACGGGCCCTGGGCGAATCGCCGAGCCATTCAGAACCAATGTTCTTTATCAACGATATAGTGAAAGGATTCCTGTCACAGTCAGTCCTGCTAAACACTCTCGTCTCGGACAACGGCTACACTGCCCAGGACTTGACAGTCAAGGTGACGACACGCTGTCTGACTGACAACCAGCCGCAAATCGTCGAATTCAACGGAATAGCCACGGACGATGAGATCCGGCATGTGGGATTCGAAGCAAAACCCGCCAGTTTCAACGACATCTTGGTGGCTATCCCTGGAGGGATGGTGGGGCGACACGCTTTCTTTGCCTTTATGGAGAACATCATCCGTAACGCAACAAAATATGGGAGCCAAGCCCGAGGACGCGGGGGGACAGATCGCCTGACCATCGAGTTGATCTTGGAGGAACGCAACACTGTCCAGGGTGCCCTTAGGCGAGATACACAGGGTGACCCCCAGGCTTGCTATGTGCTGACGGTCCTCGACAATGTCAGTGCGGACCCTGACGGGACCATCGCCAAGAAGGTTCGTGGAAGCTTAGATCAGGAAATTATCGATGAGGACGGGCGGCCCAGGACCGAGGGTCACGGCATCCAGGAGATGAAGGTCTGTGCCCAATTCCTCGCCGGCGGGGAGCGTGAAGCACTCGTCTTTCCAGCCGACTACGACAAGGGCCCCGGGATCGACTGCATCGGAGATTCTTATCGCGCATACATCGAGGACTCGGGCAGAGTAGTTCCCGTGCAACGAAGAAACTCTCTTCTCTGCTTCAACATCAAGCGGGAGGGTGGAGCTTTCCTCGCTTATTCCCTCCTACTTCAGCAACCCCGGCTCCTGGGCATCGTTGACTTTGCTGTCCAGCAAGACTTCGAATGCCAGCCGACCCAAGACCCTTCCGTCATCCTTTATCGAGACATCCGGACCTTAGCCGAGAATCCAGCCTATTTCGGCCTCGTCCTCCTCAGGGATACCAATCAACTAGTGAGTGTCCTCGCGGAGATCGCGGCCATCCATACCGCGCTCCCATTCCGCCTCATGATTGTGATTGAAAAACCATTCCAATCCAGTCTTGGTGAGGGAGACCCGACAAAATCGATAGAGGATGCCATTGAGCAGTGGCGGAAGGCGCAGGAAACAACTTGGTGGAAGCAGGCAGGCCAGGACAAAGGGAGGATCGCCCCCTTCCCTTTGCCAGACCGGCGCGTTCATGCTGTGGTCTGTCCGGGCCTGTTTTCAGAAGCCAAAGACCGATCCCCACAGAAATGGAAAGAATTAATTCTGGAGATCTACGATCATTGGCTGCAAGCCTTCAAGGGTAAGGAACTTGAGGCACGAGCTGGTACTTGCCAATCCTGGCATCTCGCCATCGGCTTCGACCGGAACCGGGCATGGGTCGAAGAAAAGTGGAGCCTCGGCGGCCCAGGCAGCCTTATAAACCTGGGCTTCAATTCTACCCAGGTGGTGCTGGACATTTGTTACAAGGAAGGCGGCATAACGCAGTTTGTGTCCAGCGCAAGTGAACCGCCGCTTAAACTTCCCGTTGCTTCACTGCTGGCTCTGGATAACCATGGAAACGTCATCTCCGGTATGGACCTCTCGCCTGAGTTCTACAGTACAAACCCAGTCCCGGCTTATCACCCATTCAGTGGGAGCGAGCAGATCAGCCTGTTCCAATTGCTGGAATCACCACCGCTTGAGAATTTCTCACGCGGATTTCTGATTTTCTCAGTTGCCGAGGCCCTGCTGACGCGGATCGCTATCGTGGATGAGCGACTTGCGGACGCTACTCTGTATTGGGCGGCACAGCAACCATGGGTCTTCGATCGGGCCGGCAGCGCTGAGAAGATGCACATGGCTCGGATCATTCCCATCTACAGTATCCATTCGGAGGTCCTGACCGCTGGCGGCACCTCTGAACCGACACGCCACTTCCTGAGCGACTCGGTAAGGAGGGCCTTTGATGTGCAACAAGACTTGGACCGGGAAGGAATCCACTTGTCCCCATACCAGCGGTTGCAGATGCCCTCTCCTTTGATCACAGGGATAGTGCCACGAGGCAGTTGTGCCCTTGTCGATGCGAGGGCCGAACAACCGGAGTTCCGACCGGATATTTTCGTCATTCACGAAGGAGTCACAGATCTACTCTTCGAGAAGGGGGCTTGGCCCCTGGAGGCTCACCAGGAGATTTTCTCATATTGCCCCTTCGTGGTGCGCACGTCAGGACGGGGTTCTATCTCCCGGCACTTGAGCGGCATACTTCCCTTCCTGGAATTTTCCGAACTGAGTGATGCCACCTACCAGCAGATGAACAAGGTCGCGCTGGCGAAGGGTTTGATGGCACTCCGTGGATCCGTCCAGCCTTCTTGATGGGAAAATCTTATGTGGGTCATCATTTCCAAAATGAAGGATACGAACGAAGACGATGCCAGGTACTGGGGAATGCAAGCTGGAGGAGACCGGCTACTCATCTGCCATGAATCCACGGGGACCAATACAACAAGCGCATACGCCGGAGTTCCCCCCCAGCCAACCGAGAATAGGATCCTGCTGATTAATTACGTAGCAGTTGAAAGAACGCGGAGAATCATCGATCTGACTCAAGAGAGTATTGAGGCAGTCTGGGTTCATTTTGGTGATACAAACCTGGCTAAATTCACGCTGGAAAATATTCGGAGCAGATGGGATGGAATGAAAAATTCAATCCTCCATATAGGTGAAAGGACCTCAGATTTTGATGTCTGGCCTATTAGCCAGCAAGCCACCTTTCCATGGAGTTCCGCAATCAATTTGTTCAGGCAAAACCCAACTTCACCCAATAGCGTGTCCCATTTGAGGGTTGCCCACAAAATAGCCAAGGACCATTTCGGGGTCAAGCCCATCCTAGACCTGTTCTTCCCCCTCTATGTCGATGCTGGAACCTGCCTTGAGGCCATGGGTATCGGCAGGGAAATGCCCGACGAATCATGGGTTGAGGACATCACCGCCTCCATCCAGGCCACCAAAGCTATCTCGCCCGAATATTATTTCACCATCATTGAGCCAATCAAGAATCTGGACACGAACTTGAACAAGAAGAATTTGATAGCGTTCCAAGAATGGTTCAAGGAAAAGTCCAAGAGTTATTGCGAGGCACATCCGAGTCTCTGGAGTGCCGCTTCCACAACTCCCAGGGATATGGGTCCTACGGCGGACGGACCCCTAAACCCGCCCTGGACCTAGAGAGCGCATATGACGCAGGTGCACCTGGTCCGAACAAAGGCACAGTCTGAGCGTTTGGCCTTCCGGGACAAGTGGGGCAGGCCGATTCTGTCATTCGTGCAGGGCGCGAATGCAAGCGAAAGGACCGTCATCACGATCCCACCTGAGGCCGCCGATCCCAGAGTCCAGTTCGCCGCTCTGGAATCGGAGTTCCGAGCTCTCGTGGAGCAGGGGCCCGTGCAAGTCCTCGTCGCCCAGGTGAATCCGTTGCTCCTGAACCCCCTCGGCGACTACGCCTTCGAAAGCCTCCTCGCCATGCTGATCCTCTCCTTTCCGGAGGTTGAATGGCTGTTCGGGACGATCCAAGGCTATGCCCTGCGAAAGGACCAGGACCTTTTGGACGACCAAGGCTATGCCCTGCGAAGGGACCGGGACCTGTTGGACGAGTTCCGTAGGACCCATGGCCTATGCAACTGCGGGCGTGCGCCTTTTTCTCCACTGTTTGACTGCAGGGGGCTACGGGACTGGGTCCGGCGCCGCGTGCGCACGGATGAGACCACCCGCAAGGAAGCGCAGTACCTTCCCCGGCGGCGCTACCATGCCTTGGCCCTGGATGAAGAGTCCCCATACGCCTACCTCCATGCATATGCAGCCTACCGTTTCGGTTACCGCGCCGTGCCAGTGGATTGGTTCGTTCTGGCCGGGGACCTGCTCCGCAAGGACCCGGAGCATCCGGTGTCCCGATGGAGCCTGGTTTTCGAGGACGTCTACTTGAATTTCCCGGATGGCTGTCACGGCGTCTCCAAACTCTATGAGGACTCCGAGGCCAAACCTGGGCAATTCAGGGGGCGGGCGAAGGAATGGCCGCGTTTGGAGGAGGCGGGAAGCCGTATCTTCATCACGTCGGGCCATGACGACAAACCCATGGTGGCTGAAAGGAATAAGACGTATGTGATGAACCAAAAAAGCAATCACCGTCACATCCACACCATCTTCAAACCCTATGCCGGCATCTTCAAAATCTGGGAGGAATCGGAGCTAGGCAGGCGACTCAGGAAGGATGGCAAGCGCAAGCGCATCGGGAAGGTCGGGCGATTCCTCTGGCGATACGGTCTATGCGAGGGTCCGGACGCCCCTGGCATGTCCAAGAGTTTCATTTGGCCCCCCAAATGGGTGGAACGTGCAAAGAATGAGGAAGCCCACGGCCACAGCAGTCCCGGTGTACTGTCACTATTAGCTACCCACCTCCTGGACCGGGCTAGGGACCTGGCCAATACGGCCAACACAGTGGAGAAAGCCGTACGGGGCGCAGTGCTGGCAACGGACGCTCTGGAGTTGTTGGGTGGGCGAACCCCCACTCTGGCTATCGAAGCTCTTCGGTTGAAGCACCGGTTCGAAGTCCTGGCGGAATGCCTCTTTTCCGGCGTAGAACATCACATCGACCTCGAGGACCGGATGGTCGAAATCCGACGCACCGTGGACCAAATCAGCCGCTGGTTCGGCAAAGACCAGCAGGAGAGCGCAGCACTCAATGCGGAAATGCAAGTTCTCCTCGACATCGTCTACGTCCTGCACACTTATAACCAGTTCGACGAGGAAGAGGAATGCATGGACTACATCCGGGAGCTCCAGCGCAAACTATGGATCAGGAATCCACGGAACCACAGAAATCCCATCAACAGGGTCATTCAGCCCATTTGGATTTATATCAACTGGCTCTTAGGCACACCCACACGCTTCGTGGGGGCCATCCTCACCATGCTGCTCCTGGGCGGGGCGATCCTGGCCCTTGCCACTTCACCCTGGCCACCTAACGACCACATAGCGCTGCTTAGACGTTCCCTCGATTCCGCCTTCAACGCTCTTTTCACATTCAACCCGAGCAGTCTGGATCCCTACCCGGGCTTCCTGTGGCATTTTTTCTACAACGTCGGCATCCTCATCGGGATCGTCCATTTGGGCGTTTTTATTTCCAGGCTATACACGTGGATTGCGCGGAAATAATGTCGAAGATAAGTACTCACCGTCATACTGGGGGGCAGCCATCACTTGAGACGCTTTCCTGATGCTCACGCTCACAGAAAAGGGATTGGAGAACGTGGTTGCCACCTGCGAACGCAAGACTCGTTCGGTTGATGGCCGAGATCAGGTCGGGTTGGCAGCGGGGCGCGTGGTGAATCGCTTCGGCATGGCCAAATATTTTCGCCTCCACTTGGTCGACCACAGTTTGCGGTATGCCTGCCCCAGGAAGTGGTCACCCGCAAAGCCGCCTCCGACGGCATCTAGTCATCCGCACCAGCGAGGCCAAAGAGGATCTGAGCGCGGAGAAAACCGTAGAGACCTACAAGAGCCTGGCCAAGGTCGAGCGGGCCTTCCGATGCCTGAAGGGCGTCGATCTGCACGTGCGGCTCATCCACCACCGCCGAGCAGACCGCGTGAAGGCCCCTCTGTTCGTCTGCATTCTGGGCTACTACATTGAGTGGCACCTGCGGCAAACCTGGGCGGAACCGCTCTGGGCCGCTGAAGAAGACTCCGTGCGTGAGATGCCCATGGCGCCCACTCGGCCCAGCGCGGCCGCGATAGCCAAGAAGTCGATCGCCCACTCCAAAGATGGCCTTCCCCTGCAAACCTTTCGCGGCCCGCTGCAAAGCCTTGGAACCCTCGCATGTAGGCGCATCTTTCTCGGCGAAAACGGCCCCCTTTACAGCCGCAATACTAAGCCCAGTGCCTTACAAGCGAGGGCTGTTAGCTCCTCGACTTCACCTTCGCGTAGATAGTAACTGCAAACCCGAATTCCCTCGAAAGCTAATCAGAGCAAGGGTATTTTTGCTTGTGCCTTAAAGAATTTCGGTCCAAAAGGCCTGCGAAGGCAATAGGAAAGGCTCCTGGATAACCTGCTACCACCTCGGATCTACCCTCAACGGTGACCACAAAGCGAAGCCGCGAAAAGTCCCACGGATTCAGGTGAGAACTCATCAGACTCGACCCGAATCTCGAACAAAATTCCGCCAATGCATGGGGTTCATAGCGGGATCCCCCTCATCCATGCTTATTACCCAATCGGCCTTTCTCGCGATTTCGTCGCTGAGTGCCTTGCCGAAGGAGACGGCGACAACGATCTTACCCTTCTGTTGCACGATCTCGATGGCAGGGACAAAGTCCTCGTCGCCACTCACGAGATAGGCGATGTCGTACGCGTTCTCGTAGGCCAGAGCTACCAACTGAGTGGCGAGATAGACGTCCACCTGCTTTTCCCGTTCGTCCCGGCGCTTGAATTCCTTCATATAGATTTGGGGTTGCCGATCCACCGAATTGAAGAAATTCCTCGCGCGGTCCTTATCATCCCGGTAGGACCCTGCCAAATACGTACGAATAAGGTCGTCTTCCCCAGAAAGCTTAGTCACGAAAGCAGACCAGTCGAAATGCATCGGTTGGTCGGAATTGTTCCCGGAATTCGCCGATTTGATGGACACGAAAAAGTTGCTGTTATCCACGAAAATCATCACGCGTTTCATGGTCTGGTCTCCAATGAGTTGCAGGGCAGGACAAATGCAGAAAGTAGGGCGCCAGGGATTTATTGATACTTGAACTCATCATGACGGGAGATCCTGTCCGATGCATGATGGAAAGGCATTCCCCCCTCTTTCCCGTGCCGGGTATCTTTCCGAGCATTGACTGGAGTCACGTTTGAGGCCTCTGCGATTCCTCATCGGCCTCGTGCTGCTTCTCATGCTGTCGGGGTTCGTAGGAGCATTCTGGATGTTGTTCGCGCATGTGCTTGGTGTTGAGCGGATTGAGGGACAGATTCGCACCTTTAAATATAACAACCCCCTTGGGGCGTAAGATTCTTGGGAAACGGCTTGATGACTGTTGCCTTCCCCTGAGAAGCTTCTGAATAATTCGGAGTATCCCGTGTCTGCTCAACGCCCCCTTTGCTGCCCGGTCTGTCTAAAAGTCTTGGGGCACCTAGACCAGTTTGCGATGATCGATCTCGAACGCAAGAAAGCCAAAATTCTTGTGGCGGGGGAATATCGGGTCAATCCCAACACCTTCATCGGAGGCCCACAGCGGAACTGGTACAACTACCACCGATGGGTGCGTCATATCGGTTGTGAAATAAAACATCAATTTTTTCATTTTTTAGACGATTTTCTCGCCGGAGGCGTCGGACCCGGACAAGCCAGCCACAAACAAGCACAATTGCGGATCTACCAAACCCTTGCCGAGCATCTACTCAAATATGACCACCCCTGGGTGAAGGATGCCTTCGTGGGTGGGGCTATGGACATCCAGCGCGATGCGGAGCTTTGGATTCCGCTTTGGTTGTTTACCCAAAGCAATGCAGGTGACAAACAGATTGTTCGACTCCTCACGACGGGAGACGTTTCAGTAGGCAAGACAGTATTCTCTGTGCAGACGCTGCACGAGGGTGGGTACGAAAACCCCCACAGCCCCTGCGCTAATGGTCAAAACTTCTTTCTCTACGAACCTGACGATCCAGCTGCATATGCACCGAGCCTGCCCGAAACCAACACCGTTAAGCTGGTGCATCAAGTTCAACGTTATCGAGAAGGTGGCTTTGTAGAGTCCAATCCGGCTCATACGGGAATGACGGTCGGAAGCCTTCGGGCAGTTCCTATAAGGCGTGGGTCCCTCCGTAGCAGTGGCACGGACCACGGCCAATTGAAAGGGGCTCTGTCGGGAATCCAAGCCAAAATTCGGGAAACCATGGCCGTGGCGGAGTGGTTCATTCGACCTGAAGGGGTCATAGCCGGGCAGAATCCTGTGCTTATCATCCATGACACCCCAGGGGAATTTTCCCGTGACCAAGCTCATGCGTACAACGAACTAACCATGAAGAAAATGGATGGAGTCATCATCCTCATCGATGCGAGAGAACTCTTCCTGAGACCCCACGGCGAGAGCAACTCGATGGATGCCGCCAACCGGACCCTCTCTGATCTCAGTGGCGTGGCCCAGGATTCTCCGGTCAGATGCCTGATCCTGGTGACCAAGTTGGACCTTTTAGGGAGTGACTTGGACGAGGGCAGCCTGTTTCCTGAGGATCGCGGGAAAGATGAATCGGCACCTGAAAAGGCGAGGAGTCTTAGAATGGAAGCCAATAAGCTAGCCGCTGATTGCTTCCCACGTGTATATGCAGAATTCCGGCGAAAATCCAGATGGATCGGGAATCTCGTAGTTGACAGCCAACCCACTCGGGACCGGCAGGGTTTCTTTAGGGATCTTGAATGTTTGGATGATCAGACCCGCCAGCAGTACTTTGAAGCTTTCATGCGGCACTGGGTAAACCTAGAGCTCCTTCAGTTCATCCCAGAAATCAGTCAACTCAACCTGCATCTCAATGCGTGGCCTGGGATAGCCCCCTTGGGTTGCTTCCCGATATGGACCACCGGACTTCCCGAGCAAGAGGTTCCTGGGGCCGCTTCCAACAAGGCTTTTCACCCGAGCAGTATGGGGATCCGTTGGCTGGTGGAATCCTGCCTCAATGGCCAGCGTAATCGAGGTTGGATGCTGATGCGATAGCATGCGAATTCTTGTCAGGAATGCCATCAACCTCGACACCGAATTCTCCAGTGGGACATGGAGATATGGTGTGGACGGAGTTCCAGGTACCGCGGAACATGCTGTGGGACTGCGCACTGAACAGCGGGAAGAGTTGCCAGGCTTCCCCTCGGTGGGCTACGTGCCGCCCGGGGTGAAAGACGGGCCTTACCTTCTTCTCCGGCGATCCGTTCCTCACCCAGGAAGAATCGGTTACGCGATGTTGGTGCAGTTGGACCCAGGTCCTGAGGCCTGGGACCGCTTCAGATGGAATCCGGCTTTATTGCTGGAAAGGCTCCTTCGGACCGAGGATGGACAGGCATCAGAAATTATGGAAATCCTGCAACCGACATGCCTGAAAGCTCAATGGAAGGCAGGAACCATTCAGGCTCTTGAGCATCTGATTGCCGAATTGCCTCCAGAGGCACCCTTCAGCGCGGTCGAAGAGGATCTTGCAGACCTCTGGCTTGGGACATGGGCAGAGGTGGCAAAGTCGCCCATCAAGACCGTCAAACGGACCACACTAGAGGCCCTGGCTAGCACCCTGGAGTCCCTTCCGTTGGATATTCGGCAAGGTGTCGGCTGGCTAAGGGAGGCAGATCATCACCTCGCGGGGCGCTACGGTTTGCAATTAGTACTGAATGCACAAGCCGAGGCTCACGTTCCCCAAGGCTGGTCCAAAGCATGGAATTTCCTGAATCTGAAGGCTGGCCAATCATTGGCCGAAGGTGCCGCCGAATGGCTCCGCCTTCTTAAAGCGCATCCAATCCTGATGGCAGAACCGCTTCGACGTGACGAAGATGCTGAAGAAGCCTTCCAGGCATTCCAAAAGGTTTCCTCGCCTGCACCCGAAGGTCCCATCGATAGAAATTTGGAAGCTGCTCTTATCCAGGCTTCACAGCTGGAGCCGTTAGGCGAGAAGGCGACCAACTGGCTCCTTGGGAGGCATGTTGTCCCAAGTGATCCAAGCCAGCGTTTCCACCAAAAAGCCTGCGAGGCCTTTTTAAATGGACACCCGGAGGCCTATGCCGAACCTTGGGCCGAACAGATCATTCCTGGCACTGATAGGTGGGCTCGCGCGGCAGAACACTACAAGGACATGCCCGAACAGGACCGTCCAGTCCTGGCTTTGCACATCCTGAAGACGTTTCAGGTCGAAAAGCTTCCCAATGAATCGGCCGAAGAATTCTTGAAGGCAATCCTGGGTCCCCCCCGGCCTATAAGCAAGGATCTAAAGACCTCCGAATGGATACATGCTCGCCAGGACCTTACCTACGGGGATCTGGTGGGAGAGGAAATGGTAAGGTCAGCCCACCTTTCCGAAACGCACACCAAGCTCTACCTCGACCTCGTCCTTGATCCCGGTGGTCCCTACTGGGTTGGGCACGGAATGAATGTAGGGAATGCCGCGGACCTAGTCAACAACATGATGGAGCTGGCCCAACGCAAGGACCCTTCTGCCAAAGTTTGGCTGGATACGGCTGCCCGGTCGCTGCTGCGAAACCACCTGGGCATCTCGGCAAAAATGCGGATAGCCCAGTTGATTCAAGGTGGATGGGAGCCCCTCTGCGCGTTGATTGAAGTGGCGAAGGGCGGCCATTCGAACTTTAGTGTTTCCCTTGACGAGCAGCATTTGCTCCAACTGGAAGCTGTAGATCTTCTCAGAGCAACGACCGGTCACCTGCCCCCACTTGACCTACAAGCTCTTGAAAGACTCGTTGGTCCGTTCTCAGATTCTTTGATCAAAGCTCTGACAGGAATCCCCATCAGCTTGCCCATAAATGGAGTGGTGGCCTGGATGCGCGACTGTCGGCAAAAGGGCATTCCCAGGCTTGAACGTGACATGGAAGTTTTCCTGGATCTGTTGCTGACCGAGAAGTCCGCTTCGTTGCTCGAAATCAAGGCAGACAGCTTCCTATCGCAAGCCCTTGAAAGGGCATTGCTCAAGAGACTCCCTTCCCAGCCGATCCAATGTGCCTCGGTTTATGCAGAGTTGGACGATCCCGCACTCCTGATCCTCCAGACGCTTGAACCGGGGCCGCTCTCAGCACTGGTTAAGGCATTGTCGGCCGATCCCCGCGCAAAAGATCGTTTGAACTCGGTGGCCTCTCATGAGCTTCGCTCACGGATATCAATGAATGCGAAGGCGTGCCTTCGCGGACTGGCCCCCTGGCGTCACTTGGACCACCTTATTGCTATTCTGGAAGGCCAAAGCAGAACCAGTGATGCTCCAGCACCTGCGGAACTAACGTTCCTCCGCGAAGAGTGTATTGCCCTGCTGCAAGGCGCTCCTCTTCAGGCCTTTGATCTGAACACACTGGCTGATTTCCTTGGCCCGATCGGTCCAAGTATCCGCCTTGCACTCGAAAAAGCTGAAGTCACGATGACTCGCCAAGAGGGAGTCACCTGGCTCCAGGCATCACACAAGCTGCACTTGGAGCGTTTTCATACTGACTTGCAAACCCTACTCAGGGATCTGACGTCTGAAGACTCCAATGCCGAAATGATCCTTGAGCCTTTCAAAGAGGACCCTGAGCTGAGCAGCCTTGTTTCTAAAGAGGTTCAATACCGCCTTGAAACATCACCTGCAGAGTGGATCGACTTGTATTTAGCCTGGGGCGATCCTGCCTTAGAAATCTTTAGTCATTCAAGGAATCCCGACAGGTTGGTAGACCTCATTTGGGTCCGTCCAATGGCCAGACCCTTGCTGGCCACACTGGCTGTCCACCCTATGCGGGAACGTCTGTCCATTCGTTCAAAGCTTCAAATTCCAGGAGACATTCCCGGTTGGGAGGGGCTGGCGATTCTGGCTGCGTTTCTTTCCGGTGCACCCTTCTTGAAGTCTCCCTCCCTACCTTTACCACTACCGGTGGAAGCTGGGGATCTATTCCGAGTACACAGTGATCTTGCCATTCCTCTGGATCTCCAGGGTCTACTTGGGATCTTCAACCTTGCCGCTATCCGGGAGAATTTGCTCAGCCTTAGAACCCCACGAATCTGGACAGGTCAATTGATTCCAGCCTGGATTGAAGGCTGGATCAACCTGGGTGAGGAAAGCAGAGCTCGAAATGAAATTCGTCAGCTCCTGGCCCATCGAGGACTAGTACATGTCATTCCCGGGGAAGAGCCCTGGCTGTCCATTCCCTTCCTGGATCAGGAACTCCGGTCGCTCTGGATCGAAAAATTAGGACAGACCGGAAGGATCCCAACCTGTCCGTGGCTCCGAGGAAAGATTTCTGATGGGACCCTCCAGACTGAATTTCGAACAGCCCTTTCCCCTGACCAACCAGACATGGGAGCGTACATCGACTGGCTTAAGGGCGACCTGAAGTGTGGGGAAGAGAGGCTTTTTACGGATCTGGGTGAGATCCAGGACAGGGGAATTTGGGATCGCCTCATCCAGGAACCGGATCTTGAGCCTTTGGCCACGTCCTTTCTTCAACGGCGATTAGGAAGTGATATCCATTCCCTGGAGTCCTGCATCGAGCGGGATTGCTTGCCCCCTTGGGAAGGCGTCCCTTCTCCAGACATTGTTCCGATGTTAATGAATCTCCTCAAACGAAAAGGAGTGTTCAATCTCCCCCTCACTGCTTGGCTGGAATCCCTTGAGAAGGTTCCGGAAAAACGCTCTCTGGTCCCTCCAGATATTAGAAATAATCTCGCTGTCCGGTTGTCCGACTCGCTGAGGGAAAAACCAAAGATCCTCGGGATTCCCCTTCCCTTATTTTTGCAATGGTCTAAAAACAGACCACGACTGTCTGCCTGGGAACGGTGGGAAGACTTCAGACAGCTTCTAGGAAACGGCCTCCGCGGATGGAAGCCCCCAGCATGGCACTTTCCGGTACCCCCCTGCGCTGGGGAGGAGTTCCTGAACTACCTGACGGAACTCAGGCTCCCCATGACCTGCAATCAGGAGCGAATGGACCGCTTCATGCAAGAAATAGATCAATGGGTGCCTGCCCGCGATTCAGGTCGCGCCGAGTTGGCAAGGTTGCTCTGGTTTGGGGGATTGGGACCTCAACCGGCGGAACTGGTGTCAGCGAATGATCTCCTTCGGCACAGTGTCGGTGAACTGCTTCGAACGCCTCTGAGAAAGCGTTCTCTGAAAACCCAAGCCCTGGCAAAAATGCGGACCCTCCTTTTGCAGCCTGGGGAGGAGCATGGCCTGGATTGCTTCTGGCGCCAGAGCGAGGTTTTCGTTCGCAGGAATCTCGTGATCCTCCTCGCCCGGGACAGGCCCTTGCTTAACCAATTTCTTCTTGGCTTGAACCCAAATGAGATAAAAACAGTGGATCGGACATTGCTTGACCGGGACGTCCTGCGCTGGGCCTACTTGGCGATCACTGGACAGCGGCCACATTGCAAACCCTCTGAAAATTCCTGAGGTTCGAAATGCTCTATCTGGTCACGCTTGCTGCCTATTTGACTTCTACTTTGGCCCTTCTGTATGTGGCCTCCTCCCGCGGTTTCGGGCGATTCAAACCTTGGCACGTATGGTTGGCGTTCAGTGGCGGGCTCGTCATCTTGTCAACGCTTTCCCTGCCAGCCATGGTGCGCTCTGTCCACCAGTGGCGGGATGGGGCTCAAGCCGTTCTGACTGGAGCTAGAAGCAAAGCACAATCGCCACTTGTCATCGGGGGCGAGGATGGCCTTCTCCTCTGGCCTGATGGCGCCCGCTACCCTCGGCTTGAAGCACAGGCTGAAGAAGGGGGGCTCCGCGTCAAGGTAGGCGAAGGTGGGGGGTTCCTGAGGGTTGAAGAAGGGGTTGCCCTCAACGGGATTCAACTACCTACGGATGGAGCACCCGTCTCGTTTGAAAAATCCACGGGTCTCTCGCTGGAGGTGAAACCGACATGGAAGCTCACGAAGGGCCGTGTTCACTCCGTCCGTGTCACAGGGTTGGGGGTGCCTGTGGAAGTCACCCACCGGTTCCGCCCCACGATGGACTTTTGGCCCTTCTCAACGAGGGATAGATTCTTTCGCCTTGAACGCATCCTTCAACCAGAGGTCATCCGCCTTAGGGCTGAGGGAAAAGGGGACGAGGCCTTACGACTCGAGCGATGGGCCGAAGGGACTCGGATCTTAGCTCAGAAGGGTGGCCGCCTACTCGCCACCGGAGCTGAGACGACCCGTGATCCGCGCACTGAAATGTTGACAACCGGCACCCGATTGCTCCTCCAGTCCGTTGGCCGAAGACAGACCTTTCTTTTGAAAAGCCTCCCAGGAAACATCGCGAGCATCGAGTTCCAGGCCCCGCACCTGGCTGGATCTCCCCTTCCTCCAGCTGAGGCCGGAAAACGGCCACCCCTGATCCTGACCAAACGCGTTCAGCCGGGCGATTTTGCCTGGGTGCTGCCATTTGGACTTGATGCCAAGGATCCTCGAGGTATTTGGGTGACAGACGAGAACAAACGGTCCATCGATGCGGCTGTCATGGAGATCCACTCTGAACGTGGTGGGCCATCCGTACAGGCCATCCTCGCCGTCCAGAGGGAACGGATACACCCTGCAGCCATTTCCCTGGTTTGTCTTATCGGAGGGTTGGGACTGCTTGGAGGTATTGCGCTGACTCGACGATTCCCTTGGCGGACTCATTGGGTGGTGGTTTCGTTGGCCTCCTGTTTCTGGGGCCTCCTTACCGTGCGGCTACTTCTGGCCATTCGCTATGCCCTGGACCCCTCGACCATGGACGCATTGGCCGCAAGGGGGCTCTCCAATGCGGGCATCGCATTGACAGCGGTCCCCGGACTCCTTTTTCTGAGTGTTTATGTGTATCAACTCGTCCAACGCGCTCAAACCAGAAATCTGATTGAGCGACATGAAATTCGTCCCGCACTCATCCACGGAGCCATTCTTCTGACAGGTTCAGTTCTGGCCTTCCAACTCCCAGCATGGCTTTGGCCAAGTCTTCCTGACCGATTCCACCCAGTCCTTTTCAGTGCTAGCGGCGCTTTCCCATTCGTGTGCGCGATGGTGGCCTTCCTGATCCTGTCTAGTATTTATGCTCTGACCTATAGCAGCGGAGCCGCGGGGATCACTCGGGTCCCGGGTGGGCTGCTCTGTCGAGCCCGGATCCATTTGGAGAATGCAATAGCTCAGTGGGGGGAGGTTTCAGGCGCGCCGAAGAGTGCGATGCTACTGGCCCTGGTCTTTGTCGGCGCATTTATGATGCTTGGTGGATGGCTGACTTCTGGCAACAAGGTTTTCACGGAATTTCTCGTTCCCATCCTAATCGTGTGGCCTGCAGCCCTTTTCTTCCTTGGTTCCTTGGGAAGGCAACCGGGTTTTCAACTTCCATGGTCCAGCGTTTTAATTCGCGTGTTCACAGGGCTCCTGCTGCCACTGCTGGTGCTCCCTGTTCTCATTCGAGATGTTGGGGGTATTTTTGCCACTGCCGCACTCTTGGGTCCCCTCTGCATCCTTCTCATTATTACGCGGTGGAACCGCATCGGTCTTGCCACCATCGGCTTTGTGGTTCTGGTTGGCTCACTAGCAACACTGCTCATGGTCCACCCTGCTTTTGAACGTTTGCCCCTGGTAAGGAATTTGGACTTTGCTCCAGCCCGTATTCTTGCTTGGCGAGAAGGCAAAATGAGCGTGACGCATCTCCTGGATGCCTCAGTAGGCGGCAAGGATGAGATAGGTATGAAGGAAACTGCGCTCCAAAATGCCATCCGACACTCTTGGGAAAATCAAGCCATGGCCCATGGGGGCAACTACCTAGGAGAGGGTTTCGGAAATGCCCCAGTGCATCTGTCCCAAGTCCCGAGAGCTACGCTCCAGTTCGACAGCGTATTCAGCTTTTACATCCTTAGCGAATTCGGCCTATTGGGAGGTATGTCACTGCTATGGATCTATCTGCTTCCTTTGCTGCTCCTTCTGGCCAGCGCCAGCAGACATCCTGATCTTGGGCATGCTGCAGCTCTTCTGGTCGGAGCGGCCATGTTCTTTGAGGCCACGAACCAATCGCTGATGAATCTAGGATCCTTGCCTTTCACTGGTCGGAACCTGCCGTTACTGAGCGTGAACTCCTTCACCGATTTGCTGTTGTGGAGTTCTTTAGGCCTGTTGGCTCTCCAAGCCTCCTGCTGGCGGGTTGATTTCTCATTTAGGGGAGATGAAGAAACGTTCCAGGATGAGCATCAATGGCCGAGCATTGCCTCAGGGAATGATTCATCCGCCAAGCACTTGCGTTTGTTTGCATACGGTTTTCTTTACATCGTGTTCCCCCTGCTCTTCTTCTGGAAAACCGCTTTCCGAACGAACGAACTCATCAGAGACGGTGGTGTGGAGATTTTTGATCTGAGTCCCCTGATGGAGCAAGTCAAAGACATGGTTCGTGCGGGAGATCTTATCCCCACCTCCGGTGGAGATCGCTATCGCCTCGCAATAACGGGCAAAGACGAACTCTCCCCATACAGTCGACTTCATCAAGAAGTTGTCTACTTCAACAGCCTTAGCCCAGACGAACAGCAGGAGGGATATCGGCTCAAGCTAGGCACCTTCATCGGGGGAGATACCAACTTACGGGAGCTTGCTTCTCATGTGGACAGCCTCGAAGGCTACGCCCGGTTTATGGAAGCCCTGCGCGACCAGGATCGTGGAGTCCGCAGTGGGGGGCGACCAAGTCTTTTCCATGTGGAAAAGGGAGAAAATGAAAACTTGATCGTGGAGCCAAACCCACGCTTCAACCAACGGTCCACCATGATGGACGCACATGGGAATAAGGATGATATTCCCCGACTCAGCTTGGAGGGCGGCAAATCGGAGAACCCGAACCCCCTCCTGGTTGGTCCAGCCTGGCAAGCGGGACGTTGGATTCCGGCCTATCAGCCTTTACTCCCGTGGGCCCATGCTCTGTCGCACGCAACGCTCGGAGCCTCCAAAGGGTTGGTCTTTGGGAACGGAGATACCCGGCTCACTTTGGATATTGGGCTTCAGAAAAAAGCCCAGGATTTTGTAACGCGGCAAGGCCTTGACCTCCAGTCCAAAATTCTGAGTGAACACAGTGGTGGCGCCCATCCCTTGGACAGTATTCGCCCTCAACGAGTCGCGCTCACGATCATAAAATTGAGCAACGGAGAGGTAACCTGCCTTGCAGGATGGCCCTTCGCAAACTCAGCCGAAACTTGGGAGAAACGCGACGAATATTGGATCCCACCCGCCCGATGGGTAGAAATGTCAGCTCCTCTACGCCTGCGTTACGCATACGAAGGAGACCGGAATATGGAGGCCATGGTTCCCATGGGTTCCAGCACCAAACCACTTTGGGCCACCGCTTCCTTGCGTGTCCATCCTGGATTGGATTCGGCACTTCGAGTTCGGGGAGATGAGGAATCCGAGAACGCCGTTTTTGGGTGGACGATCCCAGGGAATCCATGGCACGTAAGGAAGAGCGGGATGATCGGGATGGCCGAATTTCTATCCAAATCGGATAACCGATATGCGGTTCGGGTGGGGTTCCTCGGATTCGCTTCCGAAGAAGGCAAACCAGTTTCTTGGCTCCCTGGTGGCACCTCTGGTCAGGAATCGCTCAACGGACGTATGGGGATTCGTCCACAGTTCCCACCAGACATTGCGTTCTCAGAACAACAGCCGGCCAAAATGAAATCTCTCGATAAAACGGCCATGGCTAAGGCCTTTCAAGATCTCTATGGAGTTCAAATATCCAGTGCGGAAACCAAGAAGTATGGAAACCGGCTCGATTCATTCTGGACCGCCGACGAGAACGATGACCGGACCCCCAGCCCGGGTCTCGCTCGATTCAAGTCCATCAGTCCAGTGGTTGCAAATCTTGCCTTTGATGCCGTGGACAATCCAAGAATGCTCGTTTCCATGATCCTGGGTGGAGGATCCAACCGATGGTCGAATGTTCAATTCGCTGCAGCCATGGCCACGACGGTAACGGGGCGACCCCTAGTACCTCATATCGTTGGCGGACGAACTCAAATAACCGCGAGAAAGACTTTCAAAGTTTCACCTCTTATCCGTGAAGGCCTTCGTGGGGTTTTCCGCGATTCCGGAACGGGTGCCAAAGCTTTTTTACGAATTTTGGAACGGTTCCACCGGCGGGGTTATGAACTTTATGGAAAGACGGGAACCCTAGCCATGGAGGACTATGACGAAACGGGACATCTCATCAAAGTGAAGGCACCGCGGCAACTATCCCGTATCGCACTCGTGATTGTTCAGAGAGACTCCCTGAACCGGGAGCCCAAAGGATTGGCCCTGTCCATGTTCGGGGAACGCGCCTCCAAGGAGTCCGGAGATTCGGCCAAATGGATGGCAGAGTTCCTTGATCAAAATTTCGAAGACATCTTGGCTCTGGCCAATCGCTAGCCCTGCTTCGCCATCGCTTGCCCCCCCTTTCTCACGGCGAGGCCCTTCTGTGAAGGGTGAATTGCGCGTTTTTCGGGCCCTGAATTCCAGCAGCCATCTATTCAAACAGATTCTCACCATCCCATTCCGTCTCTTCAACCTCAGGAGGAGGTGGAACCGTCTGGGGACTGGTGTGGAGCCAGTCCTCCACGATTCGCCGAGTTTCCACCGAAGGTTCTTCATTGCGGGCCAGGGCCAACTGGTCAAGAATCCATCTGGATTTTTTTCCGTGGGCCATGCGAAGGCTTAAGGTCGCACGTTCAGGCGCCAGCACTCGGTAAATCGCAAGGCTCCCGTTGTGCAGCTCCCGGAGATAGGAGGCCACGCAGTTGCCCATCCTGCGTCCCTCTTCGGCCAAGGCCTCGGGGGTCAGAATCGGTTGGATCGTCGCGGTGCCATCCACGGGCGGCGGTGGAATCGGCAGACCTGCAAGATCGAGGGCCAAAACCTGGTCCACAAGGGCATCGTGCATATCTTCGACCTGATCAACAGTATCGAGGGGCCGCTGCCAGTGGTCCGCCTGATCCAGCGCATGTCGCATCCGGGCGATGTCCAGGAGCGAGCCGCAAATGTGGAGCTTGGGATCTTCAGCGGCCTTATGCAATAGGCGCTGGCCGACCATTCGTTCAAGGATCGGGTCCGACAGGAGGCGTACGCACGTGCGCGTGAGGCGCGGCAGGTGGGCCGCCCTTCTTTGAAGACGAGGATCAACGGCGATCCGCCGGACATAGATCAGGGCGCTCTCGGATAGGCATTTATCATCCAGCTTACGCAGCAAGTGGATGATCGCTTTTGTCCCCGGGAAGCCAAGCCAGGCAGCGATCTCAGCTTGGGTATGACCGGGTCCAAGCAGGGTTCGCGCCGACCGAAGAGGCCGACTGATGGATCTAAAGCGGCGGGCACAAGCCAAGGCGAGACCCAAGGCTGGCGTGGCGCGAATCAGATCCATGGCTGGAGGTCCGCAAGCGGCTACCAATCGGAGCAGATGCCATTGCTGTTCCGGGAAGACGCGGATCGTGTGCCTCACCTCTCTCGGAATGGTGTTGATCCATTTCAACTGGGCTTGCGCCCGGAGCAAGGATGCCAAACTGGCCGAACGAAGGACCTCTGGGAAAAGTGGCGGGTGCTCGCCATACACGACCGGCGGAGGCTGAAGTTGTTCCGTGACGCTAGCCAGTTGTTCCCCGACCGATCCGTGGGGGATCTCGATCCTGGGATGAAAGCCGCGCCAGCTTTGCTTAGCGGTGAGCCGCCACGCCAGAGGCTTTGGCCAAGCCCGCATGACCTGTATGTCCTCACCCGGATTGAAGAAATATAACTTCCCGCTGTCCGCATGAAAGACACTGCCGAACTTGACGGGTGTGGCAAAGGAAGGGCGAGGCATGGAGTCACCGGGGACATCATCTTACCCAGCTTGCCAGCACCTATTGGGGCAACCCGCTGATCGAGCTGGAAGAGGCGATGAACCGAAGCTTTGGTTGGCCTAACGGGTGCCACTTTGCCGGTAAGAACGATGGGTTCCACAGGCACCGCGCTAGTTTTTTGTCCTTCGGTCGCTCTGGCGTCTGCGACGTTAGGTTTGGCATGCCGCGTTCCTTGAGTCGCCTAATTTCGATGGAGATCTTGGTGGCCATTGCACATTCCCCGTATGAGCCCACCAGCCGAGAATGCGCATGGTATTTTTAGGTTATGAAATCATTCATGCGGCGATTTCTGCTGGGGCTGGCGCTAATCTGCTCACCCCTGCTATTTATGGGATGCACAATCCCATGCGGCTGCCCGCCCCCAACGCCCTACCAGATCAGTGGAAGCCTTACGGACTCGCTGGGGACCCACTTGCTGGCGTGAGCATTGGTGCGTTGGTCCTGCTGAAACCGTATACCGCCGAGCAACCACACCTCGGGCTGATCGTCTTTAACGGCGGGACTCATAGCGACCAGGATGGCCGCTATACGCTTCACGTTGATTCGAGACCCATTCGGCTCTTCAGCCAGCCGCGGGTTGGCTCCGTGCTGTACGAGATGAAGATCAGCCCTGAGTTGCATTTGGATGATTCAAAGCCATTAGTCTCAGGTATGGACTTTGTGTTAAATCCCATCCCTACGTCAGCCACTATCAAGGGGGTCGTCACTCCCATGCGTACCAGCACCCAGACGGACACGATCACACTCTCCCAGATCCTCACCATCGATGGAGACGACTACGCGAAATGGTGGGCTCAGCAGGACCCGACGCTTTCAGGATCTGTGGATATTTTTCAGTTCCCTCTTCAACCCGGCGGTGTCTATTCCCTCTCACTTCACCGGTATGAGGCAAACAACCAACAAAGCGGGGAAGCCATCGCCACCATCACCCTCCCGGAAGGGAGCACCGCTGAGGTGCTTCTTACGGTTAAGTGAGGAGGGATGCTTACAGGGCGATCCAAGCGGCTGTTTTTCCCGAACAGACCAACCTTTGAGGATCCTCTTACTCTTGCACCAAGAACGAAATCAAGAAGGTTCAATTCCTATTGATTGCAACAAGTTGATACGAGCCTCCTCGGGCTCTTCCTTGCGCGGTTTGAGGCTTTCTATCACGTCCTCTCTATCTCGCCCATAAACCCGGCGTGATCGGGTCCTCACTTCCAGCGCCACCGCTTCGTTGTAGGCACCCTTCTCTTCTATTGTCCGGATCTCGAAGGGGCGCACCGTCTGATTGTGCACAAGCGTGCTGATGTAAGCGTGCCAATTCGGGATGTCGAGCAGATCATGCCGATTGATAATCGGCGACATCTCTTTCTCCATCAACGCCGCATCTGTCTCGCCAAGCCTGAAACAGACAAGTGAACCGGCATTGCCCAAGATGGAAGCGATAATCTTTTCGTTTTTGATCTGAGAAACGAATTGGTTTGCGAGTACGAGGCCAAGTCCGAATTTGCGCGCTTCGGAAAGCAAGGTGATGAATCCTTCGGTGGCGACACTCTGGAATTCATCCACATACACATAGAATGGCCGCCGTTCGGCCTCTGCGATGTTCGCGCGCCCAAGCGCGGCTGCTTGAAGTTGCGCGAGCACGATCATCCCGAAAAAACGCGAGTTTGGTTCGGTGAGCGAGCCCTTGGCCAGGTTCACAAGCAGGATCTTTCCTGTGTCCATCGCCTCACGGAGGCGGATCGTCGACCGTTTCTGACCGAAGATATTCCGGAGCATCGGGTCGAAGAGGAAACTTTCGAACTTGCTGCTGACCCAGCCTCCCATGGAGGCACCATCGCTCCCTTGCCTCAGATAGTCCATGGCCGGCAAGACATGGGTCACCCATTGCTCTAATAGCGGATCACTCAAGCGAAGGGGAAGCCACCGACGCCAGTAGTTCGACTCCTGGAAGATCCGGTAAAAATCCATGAGGGTGCTGGGATTATCGGGATCGGACATCGCCAGGAACAAATTCATCCGAAGATGCTGAAAGAAGAGGGGACCCATCATGTTCATTGCGGCGTCACCGAAACTATCCATCATGGTCCGCGTAACGATCGCCGTGAGTTCCTGGATGATGAAGAACCGCTCCGTTTCAGTACTGTACTCCAGCAAGTTGATTCCAACTGGATAGTCGAGATCTGTTGGGTCGACAAGGATGACGTCGTCCATCCGATTGTCCGGAATCCGCCCGATCAGATCCTTGTACAAGTCACCGTGAGGATCGAGCACACAGAGGCCCTCCCCGGCGCGAATATCGTCAAGGATCATTGTCCGAAGCATGGTGCTTTTACCGGTTCCCGTCTGTCCGACCAGGTACGTGTGTCGCAGCCGATCCCCTGGGGAGATTCGTACCTCGCGTGAAGTGCCGGGCTCAGTCGATTCACCAAGAAGGACTCCGGTCTCTGAGAGTCTCCGTGGAGGCATGGCGCTCCGCCAACTACGCGTGTCGACGCCGCTCAGTGCATCGTTGGAGATCGGCGGAAGACGGAATGCTGACATGGCTTCGACTGAGTCGAAGAGATATGGAATGCGCTCTGCACCGTCTGGCATCAACGGGTTCGCTGGAACAAGCAGGCGGAGATCGCTTAGGGCCGCAACCGCCACAGGTAAGTCATCCGGTGCGATCACCTCATATCCACCCGCAAGATATTCGGCAATGCCTGTTGAAAGGGTCGGTTTGGACCCGCCGGCCGGCTGCGTAATGAGCCCGGCCACCGTTTCAGGAACAAACGTTGAGATGGCCGAGGTGGACGCGATGTGGATCGTCATGAGCGCAGCATTGTCTCGTAGGCCGAACAGAAAGCGCGAAAGGTGATGCTGCTGTGCCGTAGTCTTCTCACGGAGCGTCGGGTGGAGCGTTGAGAGATCATCGACAGACGTAGCGCCCAGACTCACCTGATTATGCCGTTCACACGACGCGATTGCATGCTCAAGGTAGGCCCCTTCGACCTGTGAAAGTTCTGTCGGCTGAAGACGAATGCTGATCGTGATTGGGTTCGGCTCCAGGAGCAGCAACCTGAAGAGATTGTTGAATGGAGCGTGGGTCGGGACGAATGGGAAAAGGTGAACAATAGATCCATCCTTGCCCGGTGCCGCTTTGTCGGCTGTCGGCCCTTCACGAGGCAGGAATCCCAAATTCCGGCGGAGACGCAAGGGGGGTCGCAGCGTATTGAGCGACTCACGTCCCATACGCCGCGCAAGTTCGACGACGTAGGCGGCAGGAAAAGGCGTCAGCACGGCCGAGACTTCATCACTCTGCACAAGTTCCGACTCATATTCCGGGAACGCGGATGAGAACATTCGCTGAAACTCTTGTGCGTAGTGATCTGCCGTTTCGGGTGACCAACCATCAAGGCGACCAAGTAGGAAAACGCTCACGCGGCCTCGAGCGGATACTAGCGGATCGGGCTCCGAGATGATCCGAATTTCATATGTACGGCGCTCGTCACTTCCATTCGTGAGCGCTGTGATGAACTCTACCTGACGCCGCTGAAAATCAACCTGATACCGGACTTCGTCTTGCACGCCGAGGGCTGAAAGGCTTACGAAACGCAAGATGCGACAGGCAAAATAGTGAACCCCTTCAGCGCCAGAATAAACATGAAGCGGCGCACCGGTAAGCGTAGTAAACGCCATCATTACTCCTTAGTCCTGGAAGTTTAAGCCGAGGCTAGCATGGGCTTATTCAGGCGGGATGAAAACCTGTATTCATTCTCAGGGCAACCGGCTATCCCAAAAAGATCGACTCAGCCCTTGTTCGACCTTGGTAGGTAATAGATTAGGCCATTAACCATCTGGGAACAGTGAGAACTCGGGCCTCGAAGCCCTTTGCCTTGCCAACGGTGTAGGCTTTCCGATCCCAATCCGACCATTCCCATTTAGCCCCCGGGGCTTCCTGCTCCCGAAGATCCAAACCAATCATCATCTGTAGGGCGGTACCAATGGCCCAGCGGGTTTGACTTGAAGGCAGTGGATTCCGCAGGCCAGTCATGCTGATGTTCAGGCGAGGATTCTCGGAGCACTACAATGCGGGCAGCAAATCTTACTTTCGACCAAGACAAACTCATTATCAGAACCGGTATAAGAGTTGCGAGTACGAGCAGTAGATCCTCTCTTCATCTCTTTGCACACCCTGATCGCACTCTTGTGCTGCCATGCCTCGATTCACTTCCGCCGCTGGTTGTCACGAGCGAGAATCGAGACGAACCGGAGGTGCGCTTTCTCGCGTTGTTATCTCTTATCACTGTCAACAACGGGGCATTATTCTGTGCAACAGAAGAATATAATGAACACAACAAGGTCCTGCTGTTTATTGATACCTGCGACATACACGCGATGCGCCGCAAGGGACGATACCTGCTGCCCGCGCACCATGATGCACGCTTGCCACATGCCCAGAGCGCAGCGGTGCACGGTGACGCAGACTATGGATTGGCCGTGTGCTCTGTAGGCGAGTCCCTCTTTGTGCAGTCCACTGGAGGATCCCTCGTCAACCTGAGCCTCGGCCCCGATGACCAATTTTCAGTACGACCCTGCACCGAACAAGAGCGCATCCTCATGGATGCTGATACCTGAGTAAAACAAGCAGGAAGGGCTTCAAGAAATTCTCTCACACAGCATCGTGCTTGGATCTCTACCACCGATGCGGGCGCATGCCCTCAGATAACTTCTCTCCCCAGGATGGACCTCCCCATAAAGCCCGAGAACCCGTAGATTTTTAGATTCATTCTGAAGATGAAGCACTCGAAATGAGACCTTTTGAATGCCTAAATCAGGCAAGCAATCCCCCCTGCTCACTCGAGGTGATCAGGAGCTTCAAATTTCTCGTCTACAACCCACTCTTCGTCGTGATGCCATTCGGACTTCAGGGTTCCAATAATCAACCCTACCCAACCGCATCGCTCATCTTCCATTCGAGAGGCAGTTGAGTCTGAATAATGGCCGGCCCACCAGATGACGAGCTGCCCAGGAATCAGATGAGGACCGCTCGAAGATGCGGATTGCGCGGCGACGATGAAACCGCCATCTGATGAGGCCACTCTCAGGTATGCGAGTTGGGTACCGTCGTTGTGCCTGGCAACAGAATCAAACATCCCGAACCGAACCGATGCGTCGAGAACAACAGCGGGCAAAACTGCCCCTTGTCTCAAGGTGCAATCGTTATGTACACATGCCCATTCCAAAGCTGTTACACCGCTCTCGAAGAGTACGGAGGAAGTTGTAGTCGGGTCACCCAACCCAGTTCTGGCCGCTTTTGGGATGAAAAACCTGAGCATGGTGTGATCTCTGAGGGAAGAAGCGGGCCGAGATTGATTCTCGCCGAGATTCCGACAGAACATTCATTCCCCGCTTCCGAAACCCAGGTGATTCACCCGGAAGACAAGGGTAGCTGCAAGTTCCTCCGCACGGGAAACCTGCCCTTCAATCGCAAGCAGTGGAAGAACTCCGAATGACGGAAACCGCTCATAGACGGAGGGGTCGAGCTCGCCACGGAGCTATCTAACTTGCACCTGTCAACGAATCAAGATTGAATCACTTTGAGAACTTGGCATGCTCCAGATATTCACTTCATGAAAATTATTCGCAAAACACAAACTATGTGATGTTCTAGGAGCACTCATGAGCCAAACCCCAAAGTGGATCCGTAAGGACTTTAATCGCAGCCTGAACGGCAGAGCACAGGTCCGCAGATTGCGGTGGGTATATAGATACTGGAAAATCCCGCCTTGCCGAAGTGAGGAGTCTCGTTTGTTCATCCTTCCGATACTCCATGAAGGTGAGCGAAAATACCCCGCCTTGATTTCTCAAGAATAAGTTGCAAATACAGGACCCAAGTTCCATATGCCGATCATATCCGCAGGCTCACATAGCCAGAGACTTCTAAACTCACTTCCGATGGGGCTCTCGCTACCCGTGGCTGTCTATCTGAGCGCCATCGTTCTCGCCCTCTGGGCTATTCGTCAGATGCGCGGCTCCCTCTGGCTGCTGTCGTTGCTGGTGCTGCCCGGAACGATCTGCCATGAGCTGACTCACCTTCTTTTGGGACTTCTACTCAATGGCCGGCCCCATGGATTCTCGGTATGGCCGCGGCGAGAGGGGCGAGTTTACCTCCTGGGTTCCGTGGCCCTCGGAAACCCCCGCTGGTACAACGTCTTCTTCATTGGCTTGTCACCGCTGCTCCTGCTGCCCCTCGCTTATCTGGGCCTTCGTTGGCGACTCGCTAGACACCCAATCTTCGATGCATGGGAGGCCGGTGCCGTCTTCCTCATCGCCAACCTTGTATTTGCTTCCATCCCTTCGTGGCAGGATCTCCGGATCGCAGCACGTTCCCCCATCGGATGGGGCTTGCTGGTGGGGGGAGTAACCTGGGCCGTTCTGCGATAGAGGCATACGGATGGCCCTTTCCCATTCATGTGCTCGGGCCCCTAAAAGGGATAGGGGCTGCTCGGTACCCCCATGACCTTGGACTGGACCATCTGCGATCCTTCGTAAGAATTGGTGGCTGGTGTAGTGGCCAGGGGATCCGGAACTATGGGCATTTCCTGGGTGGGTGGACGCAGATGCAGCCTACTCCAGGGTGGCCTTCGGTCGCTGAATCTCCCGCGGCTGGTCCAGGCTCTAATCCAGGGACCAGACGCGATGCAGCCGCCAGTCAAGCCCCTAAAGAATCTGGCGACGCAGGCGATTCCGGTCCCGGGCGGTGTGGGCGGCATGGTAGGGCTCCCCGTCGCCTTCGATGCCCAGCAGGTAGCGATTTGGCTGTCGGGGGTCGAGAACCGCGAGGTCCAGCTTGTAGCCCCCGCATCCCACTTGGGTACCTGGCGAGAGCCTTCCCATTAAGAATCGTCACTTAAGTCGGGTTCGGTCAAAGTGTGGATGCTGTGCCATCCCAAGGGCTTGCTTAAGACGGTCATTGTGTAACTCGAACCAATCACCCAGGGCGCAATGAGGGACCCTTCGCCCTTCTTGCCTTCGATGGGCCAATATTGTTCCAACCGGGCTGGGCGTCTGAATGAGGATGAACTTCCCGTAGCCCCTGTGGGTGGCACAGCGTCAAGCCTGTAGCGCGCCAGACGCAAAGATTTTGGCCCTACCCGCCCCGCCGGTCCGAGCCAAATTCTTTGCTGAGGAGCTTGGGCCTTCCGCTCTTCGTGCACCACCCACAGGTGCCACAGGAGAGATCGAGCCATGATCCAACCAGACGCACTCCATCCCGAAACAAAACAAGAACTGGACAACCCCAATTGCGTCCAGCTCGATACGATCGTCGATCCGGACTACTATTTGGGCCTCACCATGCAGGGTTATCTGCCCTTTGAGGACGACTCATCCACCAAGGCCGGGCACACCCCTGTTGAGTCTTGATTCATCCAAAATTTCAAGGAATCGAGGCGGTGCCCCCGCCTCGATTTCTGTTGGGTTCTCATATGGGATAACGATTGTCGATGACCTCGTCATCGCAGAGCAGTCCTTCAGGTTGACGTCTCACCTCCAGTGTTATCGCCATCAGGCGTGATCGGTTCTTCATACCACGTCTTCTTGGGCCCCCCGGGTGCGGTGTAATCAATCACAGAGCGCCTTCTGGTCCGCTTTTCAGGGACTGGAGGCACCTTATACCAATTCCCCCCGACCAAGCCCGGATCCTCGGAGCAAGGAAAGTGAATGTTTCACTTTCTGCCTCAGGGTCTCTGTCAGAAAAACACCCCTCTTTTTCTGACAGGATCCTTCTCTAATACATTTCTATATTATTAATTCATGAGACTTATTTTGATTTTCAATCGAAGACACGATCGCATGGCTGTATAGGAAATGGCCCCGGTACCGGGGTCTCCCTGCCCGGTCAAATTCTCCCCCGTTCGGAGTGATTAACTGTTAATCATCTAGGCCCCGGTACTGGGATCTCCCTGCCCAGTCCGTTTCTCGGGAAGAAATGGACAATCCTCCAGGCCGGGTCTGGGGGATTTTCAACAATCCAGGGCCACTATGAAATACCTGAGGTCCAGTCGATGGTCATGTCCCTCCAGACGATATGATTGGCGGGATTCTGAGCCACGTGGGGGGCCGCTAGGCCATATCCCGACACTTTGTCGGGATTCCTGTCGGGATTCCCTTTTCTCCCTGAGTGGGGTCGCGAGTCCCGACAGCCTGTCGGGATACTTGTCGGGATGAGGTGTCATGACCGCACCAATTCATACCGCGTTGCTGAACCCCGTCCAACGCGGCGCAGCAGCCCGGAATCAAGAAGTGCCTTCAAGACACGCAGAGGCATCCGAGCCAGCGGAGGGCAGCGTCTTCGATGATAGATTCGGCGAAGTTAATACAGGCTTCAATTCAAAAGATGTTTCTATGTACACGTCATTCATCATCATCTTGTAGGGAGTGAAATGCCCAGACCTGCCAAAGATTGACATGAAGACTTTCAGGTAACGCAGGATTCAACCTTAGTTTGGGTTGGATCATGTTGACGTCTTCCCTCCCTCGTTACCGTCATCTGATGTCATTGGTTCCTCGTACCATGTTTTCTTGGGGCCACCAGGTGCGGTGTAATCAATCACGGCACGCCTTCTGGTCCGCTTTTCAGGGACTGCTTGCACCTTAGATGGGACCGGGGACTTGGTCTCTTCGTTTGGATGCGCTTCTGCGGATTCCGGAAAGAGCTTCGGAGAAAACTGATCAATCTGCTGGTGAACCCAGCCCTCGCGGAGATGGCCATAGTGCTTCTCGATCATGCGTGTGTCCTTGTGTCCGAGAGCCTTGGCCACAGCAGTGAGTTCAGCTCCTGCCATGATCAGGTGGCTTGCATAGGTGTGTCTGAGCTCGTGGAACGCGATGGGATTGATTTTGGCCGCATCGCAAGCGGCCCGAAGTGGACGGAAAGTATGGGAGCGGCCCCAGGGTTCGCCATCCATCCGAATGAAGACCAGATCGTTCTTTCGACGATCCTTGATGAGTTCCGCAAAAAAACGACTACCCTCCTGATTCAAGGGAATCACGCGAGAATTTGAAGTCTTCGAATCCTGGAGCAGGATCGAACGCTTTTCTGGGAAGACCTGATGCACATGCATGGTCCGCAATTCCCCGTAGCGTGCCCCTGTATAGAGCGCCCCAAGGACGAGTTTCCTTAGGTCTGGCGGGCAGGTACTCACCAATCGACGTTGTTCGTCCACTTCCAAAAATTCGGTCCGATTGCCATCGGCATTTTGATAGGGCGTGACAATTCGCCATGCACGATCGTCGATGCTGGGATCGGCCTTCACCAGGCGGTTGAGCGCTGATTTGAGAATGGTCAACACGCGGTTGGATGTGCTCTTCCGCTGGCGAGACCGCAGCACCTTGAGGTCCTCCGCAGACATACTTTCGGCTTCCATTTCCCACTTCCCTTTAGATCGAGGCTCCGCATCCTTGGAGTCCGCTGTCTTCCTCCGCTTCACAGGGGGCTTTCCGAGCTTCACTCGGGTCATCCGTGGGCTCTCGGCGATGCCCTTTCGGAAGTCACTGATCTGCGTTGTCGTCAGATCAACGACTCGGATAGGACCCAAAGAACTCGAGAGGATGTATTTCCGCGCGGCCTGCTCGGCCTGCTTTCCCCCTTTCTTTTCCGCAAACAAATAGTCGAGGTAGGACTCCACCGCCTCAATGACCGTGATGACGTTCCCGTTCAGTTGGGTAGTCATCTTCGCCTCTGCTTTCTTCGGCAGATCCTCGAACCATGCCCGTGCCTTGTTGGCGGCTTGATCGAAGGTCAGGACCTCCTCGCCATCCGCCGCGATCTCGTCGTCGGCAACGCCGATGGACTCCTGGATTTTTTTCAGGGTCTTCAAGTCGGTGAATCGGGCCAGCCAGAAACCGCCCGTTGTTCCTTTCCGGTAGCCGAGCTGCTGCCCCTTCCCCAGGTAACACCAATAGGGTGCAGTGCGACGCTCCAATCCAACTCGCGAGGTGATCGCTTTTATTCCGATTTTTTTCGGTCTTCCGGCCATTGGTCGCGCTCCAGAAACGCTCCAATTTATAGTCAATTTATACTTTATGCAAGATGGGCAATTTTTGCTAAGTACCTTATTTTTAAGCCATAAAGCAATTTCAAATTGGCTTTAAAAGCCGTTGTTACCGCCCTTTCACGGCGGCAGCACGGGTTCAAATCCCGTTGGCCCTACCAAATTCAGCCGCCGTAAGGCGGCTGTCTTATATTAGGCCAACGGGATTTGAATCGCTCCGGCGCGGGAGTAGTCCAAGGCGGAGGGCGCGCGAGCGACCGCAGCCGGTCCGCACAGCGGATGGACGCCCGCAGCCGGGCGCGGCCCGGAGGGAAATCCCGTTGGCCCTACCAAGCAAGGAGCCGGGTTTCTCGGACGTTTTTGTCGATAAGGAGGGAATTTTTTACGGATTTTATAGCTGAGCTTCAATATCCCTGATTGATGGTTTGTGGAAGACACAGGGCTGGTTTCAGCGAGTGCTCCTTAAGTTGCCCATCACTCCGGGAGATGCAAGGTGCCCAGACCTGAGACCCAGCCGTCCATAGGGACCTTGATGATGAAGCCCTGTTGAATGACGCCATTGCTGCGGGCTGGGAGATCCAGTTTCCAATTTCGGATGCCCGGGATCGTGCCAGGCATTGAGGGCGTACTTTCCTTCAGGGTCGCGATGTTGACCTTGTCATTGGCAGCGCGGAACTCGCGGTCCTGGATTTCCACGGTGCAGGCTTCCTCCATGTCATTGGTGAGCTCAATGCGTTCCTTGAGGGTCCACAGGGTCTCCTTCGTGAACGTGCCAGCGGTTTCTTTTTTTGCCTCGACTTGGCGAAGCACCACCCGCACACCGCGATAGGGGCCGAAACCCAAGGACACTGGTTGGCCCGGCGCGGGGATCGCAAGGTTGGCTTGACCCAGCCGCTGCGTGCCTGCGAAATGAACGATGGGGGCGCCAGGAAAGAGCGGGATGCCGGATGGCATCGGGAAGCGGGCCACCTGGAACACGGTGGGGTCCAGCCTCGGGCTCGAGACGAGCGCCATGGTGGGCTCGATCTCCCGGGACAGCACCCGGAAACGGTGAGGCTCGCCGTCAGACGGTACATCCTTGTAGCCATCCATCACCCACGTTGAAGCCAATCCGCGGCTTTCCTCCACCCGTGCGGCCTCGGCAGGCACGGCATCGGCGATAAAACTGGTCTGGGCCGGTGCGGATCGTGAATCAGACATATTCGAACCATTCACGGAAAAGGAAGTGGCCACCACCTCCACCGTACAGGCGGCACCGCTTTGGCGGCCTCTCGGGTTCGCGTAGGCATTGGGATTCTGCCCGGACCAGGCAACAGCCTGAGGTCCCGCGTACTCCGCTAAAGTGAGGCTTCGGCTGGCCTTGGAATTCGTGACCTCCACCTGCACATTTTTCCAGTCTTCGCCGCTCCGCTGGTTCAACGCGGCGAAGAGCACCAGCTCTACCTTCTTCCCATCAGGTCTGAGGCGGGCCTCATATGCGGGATCCCACCGGGCAGCGCGAGTACGGTAGCTTAGTTCCAATTGAACAAGCCCTGCCTTCATCGCGGTGATTTCCACCATGACCCGGCTGGGCGCCTGAGTTCGTCCCGAGAGTCGCTTGTCGAGTTCCTGTTGAATGCCTTGCCCTTCACGGCTGAGGTCGTCTAGTTCGTGCTTCCGCTTCCGGTCCCGCCCAAATATCTCCCCAAGCCTTCCCTGCAAGCCCTTGCTCAAGTTCAGGATGGCGGATGGATCGAGCGGCCCTCCAGCGAGCTTGGCGGAAATGTCCTTGTCGTAGGTGGCTTGCAGATTCTTGAGGAAGGCCAGCTCCTGGGCCAGAGCCTCACCTTCGGCTTCCAGCGCATCGCGGCGGTCCCGCAAACCATCCCGTTCCATAATGAGACCTTTGTACCCCGCAGTCTCCGTCACCACTCGCACATCGGCATTCACCGCCAGGTCCCCGAGCCGCGATCCCTCGGGCCCTTTCGCACTCACCCGAAGATCTTCAAGCCGTAGTCCTGGCGGCAGATCCTTGATCACCAACTTCACAGTGCCCGCGTTCGTGAGGTGGACCTCCCCCACCCGCGTCACCCATGCCTCATCCGGATGCAGGCGGACCCTGGTGATGGGCGCGTGCACTGGCAAAGGCTCCTGGGCCACCAGGGTGCAGACAAGAACAGGAAACAACAGCGGGAATCGCATGGGAACTCCGAAGGCCATCATGGCTCTCGAAGTGTGGGGTCCGCCGCGAATGCGAATTGTAAAAGGATCGTCACAAGGAATGAGGGTGGCCTGGAATCTGAAACACCTAGTTAGGGAACGATCATTGAGAGGGTGTTTTAAAATAAATCATGCGGTCAATCTTGCCAGCATCAAACGTGTCATAGCGAGGTAGATCAAGGATTCTACTGACTCACAAAGTTGTTCATAGTCCTTGCTAAAGCGACGGTAGCGACCGATCCATGCGAAGGTGCGTTCCACGACCCATCGCCTTGGGAGCACTTGGAATCCTGTTGGAAGAACGGGAGGCGGCTCTATGCCGGCTGGCAACCAGACACCCCGCTTCCAGGATGGTTTCCTGATGATCTCCGTCCGCCATCCGACCGTGTCCTTGATCCAACGAACAAGCACCCCTTGGTACCCTCCATCCGCGAACAGCAAAGAGGCCCGCGGACATTGCCCCTTTGCAGCCTTCAGCAAAAGACGCGCGCCGTCCCGGTCCTGAATGTCCGCTGGGTGCACCTTCACTTTGATGAGGAGCCCTTGCGTATCCGTGAGAATGTGCCTCTTCCGGCCTTTGACTTTCTTGCCCGCGTCGTAACCGCGAGGCCCCCTTTTTCGGTCGTCTTGACCGATTGGCTGTCGATGATCAGGGCCGATGGATGAGGCTCTCGGCCCATTCCGATCCGAACATACTCCCGCAAGGTGCGATGCACTTCTTCCCATGCGCCTTGGTGCTTCCACGCTCGGAATTGGCTGTAAACCGTCTCCCACGGTGGGAGGTCGTGGGGCAACATTCGCCAGGAGCAACCTGTGCGAAGCAGGTAAAAGATTCCGTTGAGGAGTTCGCGCAGATCCTGCTTGCGCGGCCTTCCGCGAGGATCTTTCTTGGTCGGGAGCCTAGCTTGAAGGATCTCCCATTCTTTATCGTTTAGGTCGCTAGGGTAGGGTTCTCGGCTCATACCCAAATTTAGGATCCAGTGGCCCTACGTGCAATATTATTTTAAAACACCCTCTCATACCAGTTAGCATTCAATAGATTAAGAACCTATATTGATCCCAGATCCAAGGAGCTGGGATGAAAACCCTCATTTCGCCTGACCGCCCCACCATCGAAGCCCTGGCCGATCGCCTCAAGAAGGCTGAAGGCAAGCCAGAATTCCAACGCATCCAGTGCGTACTCATTCGCATCACCCTGGGCAGCACTGCGCCCGAGATCGCACGGCTGCTGGGGTGGTCCAGCACCACCGTCCACAACATCCACTCCCAGTGGGCCAAGGAAGGCGAAGCCATCTTCGAGCTCAAGGCCAACGGGGGGCGTCGAAATCAGAATCTGAGCGCCGAGGAGGAGGCGGAATTCCTTCGTCCATTCCTAGCCAAGCCGAGGCGGGTGGCCTTCTCAGCGGCTATCGAGAGTGAAGGTAGCCTTTGAATCCAGGATCGGTTGCTCCGTAGCCAAAAGCACCATCTATCGCATGCTGGATCGCCAGGGTTGGCGGAAGGTCGTTCCGCGCCCGAGGCATCCGAAAGCCGATCTGGCGGCGCAGGCCGCCTTTAAAAAAACTCGACGCGAAATCGCAAGAAGAGGTTGAACGCCAAACCGGGCAAGGTCGGCCTGTCCGACTCATGTTCCAAGACGAAGGGCGGTTCGGGCTGCTTGGCGACCCGCGCAGATGCTGGGCGCCCAAGGGCATTCGTCCGGTGGTCGGTGCCCGCCTGGTGCGGCAATACACCTACGCATTCTCCGCTGTCAGCCCCCACGACGGCGTGATGGACAGCCTGGTGCTCCCTTTCGTCAATGCCGAGACGATGTCGATGTTCCTGGCGCTGGTGGCCAGCCGACACCCCGAAGATTTCATCGTCATGGTCATGGATCGGGCCGGGTGGCACATCGCGGAGGCGCTGGAGGTTCCGGCCAACATGCGGCTTCTGTTCCTGCCTCCCTACAGCCCCGAGTTGAACCCCGCCGAACACCTCTGGAAAGCGCTACGAGAGGGTTCGTTTGTCAACACTGTGTTCAGGAACATGAGGGCCGTTGTCGATACCCTCTGCCAAGGCATCCGAATCCTCGAATTTAACCTCGAACGCACCCAGAGTCTTACTGGCTTCGATTGGATAACTTCTATTTCATTGAACGCGAATTAG
>CAVVTJ010000006.1:0-1541781 GCA_963751145.1 uncultured Alphaproteobacteria bacterium | reverse complement strand
CCCTCCCCTCAGGGGAGGGGTTGGGGAGGGGGATGTTACAGCCATACACCACTCACCCTTGCCGCGCCGCGCGCTCGCACCTAAAGCCGCGGCATGCTGTCTGTTGCCACCTGGAACATCAATTCGGTTCGCCTGCGGGTGGATCAGGTCATCCGGTTTCTTGAGGAGCAACAGCCCGATGTGCTGTGCCTGCAGGAAATCAAGACGATCGAGGCGACTTTTCCGCACGAGGCGTTCGAAGCGGCCGGGTACGTTTACCGTGCGGTGCATGGCCAGAAGGGCTATCACGGGGTCGCCACGGTCAGCCGGATTCCGCTGCGCGAGATCAGCCGGTATGATTGGCAGGACAATGGCGAGGCGCGGCATGTCGGGGTGGAGCTGCTTGGGCCCGGAAAAGGGCTGATCCTGGAGAACGTCTATATCCCGGCAGGCGGCGATGTGGCCGACCGCGAGGTTAATCCCAAGTTCGGCCAGAAGCTGGATTTCTTCGAACGCATGACCCGCTGGGCCGATGCGCTTGACCGCCCGACCTTGCTGGTTGGCGATTTCAACGTCGCCCCGCTCGATTGCGATGTTTACGATCACAAGGCGCTGCTCAAGGTTGTCAGCCACACTCCGCTTGAAGTGGAAACGCTGCAGCGGCTGAGCGACGCGCACGGCTGGGTCGATCTGGGCCGCAAGCACATCCCCGCGCCCGAGCGCAATTACTCGTGGTGGTCCTACCGCACCTATTGGCAGGGCAAGGATCGCGGCCGGCGGCTCGATCACATGTGGGCCTCACCCGAACTGGCCCTGCAATCTACCGGTCACCGAGTGATCGAAGAGACCCGCCAGTGGGAACAGTGCAGCGATCATGTGCCCTTGATCACCGAGTTTGATGTATGACCAGCCCGGGCCGCCGTGCGGCGCTGGCGATTGATGCCTTGCGCCACGGCTGGCCAATCCGGGTCGATGATGCCTTTACCTTGCTGCCGGCCGAAACCGGGTTTGGCGCTGCTGCCCGCAGCACGCGGATGCTGATTTCCGGGGCCCGCGCCGTCACCCTCAAACTCGCCAACCAGCGTGAAGCCGCGCTGCCCGAAGCGCCGGTGCTGATCCGCGCTGCCGATCCGTTCGATCTGGCCGGCGCGCGCGCGCTGGCCGATCCCGCGCTCGATCTGGCCAATCCGCTAAAGGGACCGTTCCGGGCTGAAGAGTTGCCCGATCCCGCCGCGGCGCGCGCGGCGATGGAGCTGGCCCGGATCGCTGGGATCCTGCCCGCCTTTCTGGTCGATCCGCTGAATGCCAGCGAGGCGCAGGCAGTGCGCGCCAGCGATCTGACTGAATTCACCGACAGCGCCCATCTGGTCGTGGCCAGCCGCGCCCGCCTGCCTGTTGCCGCGCTGGATGAGGCAGAGATTATCGCTTTCCGCTCAGTCAATGACTTGCGCGAGCATGTCGCCCTGGTGATCGGCCGGCAAAGCGGGGACCGCCTACCGCTGGTGCGGCTGCATTCGGAATGCCTGACCGGCGATGTGCTGGGCAGTCTCAAATGCGATTGCGGCCCGCAGCTTGATGCCGCGCTGGCAGCAATGGCTGAGGAAGCGCGCGATGGCGGCTGGGGCGTGCTGCTGTACCTGCGCCAGGAAGGGCGCGGGATCGGCCTGATCAACAAGCTGCGCGCCTATCAGTTGCAGGATCAGGGGTTCGACACGGTCGATGCCAACCAGCGGCTGGGCCTGCCCAACGAAGCGCGCGATTTTCCGGTGGCGGCGCGGATGCTGCACCTGTTGGGGGTGGGACCGATCCGGCTGATGACCAACAATCCGGCCAAGGTTGCGGCGCTGGAGGGGGCCGGGGTTGCCGTGGCAGAGCGGGTGCCGCACCACTTGCCGGCAAATCCCCACAATGCCCGCTATCTCGATACCAAGCGGGATCGCAGCGGGCATCTCTTGGATTAGGTCAGCGCGGTCACTCGTGATTGCCCGAACGCCATTTCCATCCGCCCCGCGTCTTGGCGGCGTAAAGCGGGCTTGGAAGAAGCCCGATAAGCAAGCCCCAGACCACGACCGCAAGGGGATGAGCTCTGAGCAGGAACATACCCAAACAGATCACGGCAATATGCCCAGCTAGAACCGCCCAACCTTGCCATACGATCGGAAAGCCTGAGCCATATCCGAACCGCTTGGGCGCGAACCATGCGCCGTCATTCTGATTCTCAGCCATCGTTTCAATCCTTCACCGGGCGGCCGCGCTTGGCTGGCTCGCTCGCTTCAACCTTGACGCCGCGTTTGCCCAAAGCCTCGCGCAGCAGCACTTCGACCTGGGCGTTGACCGAGCGGAAATCACTCGCCGCCGCTCGTTCCAGCGCCTTGTACAGCGCCGGATCGAGACGGAGCGGGAACGATTTCTTGGCTGGCGACGCCACGGCGCGGGCTATTGGTACAACGTGCCGGCGTTGACCACGGGCTGGGTATCCCGTTCACCGCACAGGACCACCATCAGGTTTGAAACCATCGCCGCCTTGCGCTCGTCATCAAGGTGCACCACGCCCTTTGCGGAGAGCAGCCCCAGTGCCATCTCGACCATGCCAACCGCGCCTTCGACCAGTGTGGTCCGCGCCGCGACAACGGCTTCGGCCTGCTGGCGGCGCAGCATCGCCCCGGCGATTTCCTGCGCATAGGCAAGGTGGGTGAAACCGCATTCGTCGACAGAAATGCCGGCCATCTGCAGCCGCGCGATCAGTTCCTTGCGCAGTTCAACCCCCACTTCATCGTGATTGCCGCGCAGGGTAACTTCGGCGTGGCTGAAATCGTCATAGGGATAGCGCGAGCCGATGGTGCGCACCGCAGCTTCGATCTGGACCATCACGAAGGCCTTGTAATCATCGACATCGTAGAGCGCCTGCGCAGTATCGACCACGCGCCACACCACCTGCGCCGCCATTTCAATCGGATTGCCGCGCAGATCGTTGACCTTGATCTTGTCCGAGACCAGATTGTTGGCGCGGACCGAAATCTTGGTCTTGCCCATCCACGGCCAGACCCAGCGCAGCCCGGTGGCGCGGTCCGTTCCGCGATAGCTGCCGAACAGCGTGATCGCCGCAGCCTGATTGGGCTGGATCATGTAAAAGCCGCTGCTCAGGATAACCAACGCCACCACCATGGCACCGGTCGAGACGACAAAGCCGAACACTTCGCTATCCTGCGGGTTCGATCCGGCAAATGCCAGGACCCGCCAGACGGTCAGCACCAGCAGCGCCAGAAAGGCGACAAAAATAAGATAGCCGCTGGTGCTCCAGGCGCGCTTTTCGGCGCTGGCGGTCATCGGCTGATGCGAATCGGTCATCGAGATTCCCCTAAACGTGATATCACATTAATATCAAATTCAGAGACCTCGTCAAGCCCCCCTTGAAGCCGGCACAGCGGCACCTATATCGGACTGGCGGGACCGGGCCCCTCTGGCGCGGCATGCTTGCCCAATCGGGAAGTTATGCTGCGCGATGTCGGACCGCATCGGATGACGCCGATGCCGAGGGCCGTGATTTAGCTCCCCTCCCCTAGCAGCGGCTCTGGCTCGGCGCATCCGATCAACGTTAAGCAACGTTTGTGAAGGGATGATACCGATGTCCGACCACGCTTTCCGCCTGCTCGAACGCCACCAGAAGCTCGACGCCAGATTGCGATTGCTGCAATTGCTGAAACGGCCCGATCCGCTCGAACTGGTGCGGCTGAAAAAGCTCAAACTGGCGATCAAGGACCGCTTGGCTCGGGTGGGCCGCAAGCCCGTATATAAAAGCTAAAACTGCCGGATCGCGGTAAGGAACGCCTCGCCGTAGGCTTCCAGCTTGCGCGCGCCGACCCCGGTGATCTCGCCCAGCGCGGCCAGATCGCCGGGGCGCTGCGCCGACATTTCACGCAGCGTGCTATCGTGAAACACCACATAGGGCGGCACCCCGGCCTCGGCCGCCAGATCGCGGCGTAGATCGCGCAGTGCATCGAACAGCGCATCGCCCACCGGGTTGACCCCGCCGCTGCGTTCGCGCCGGGGCTTGCGGCTGCCGCGTTCGCGCTGCGGGGCGAGCGCGATCAGCACCGAGGCTTCGCCTTTGAGCACATCGCGGGCATCGCCGCCCAGCATCAGACCGCCGTGCTCGGTCGGGACCAGACTGCCGCGGGCCTGAAGCGCGCGGGCCAAGGGGCGCAGCAAGCCCGCCTCGCCCGACCCGACGATCCCGAACACCGATAGCTGATCGTGTCCGCGCTGGCTGATCCGTTCATCATTGGCGCCGGTCAGCACCTTCTCGATATGACCAAAGCCAAAGCTCTGCCCGGTGCGGTAGACCGCCGAGAGCAGCTTGCGCGCCAGTTCGGTGGCATCGACCACACCCGGCGCATCAAGGCAATTGTCGCAATTGCCGCAGCTTTGCGGCGGATCCTCACCGAAATGGCGCAGCAGCAATGCACGGCGGCAGCCTGCGGTTTCGACGAGCAAGGCCAGCGCATCAAGCCGCTTGCGCTCGCCCTCAAGGCGGTGCGGCTCGACCTCGGACAAGCGGTGGCGAGCGCGGGCGAAATCGTCCGCCGCCCACAGCATCAGCGCCACCGAGGCATCGCCATCGCGCCCGGCGCGGCCGGTTTCCTGATAATAGCCCTCGATCGATTTGGGCACGCCGGCATGGGCGACAAACCGCACATCGGGCTTGTCGATCCCCATCCCGAAGGCCACCGTGGCAACGATCACCATGTCTTCGGATGCCACGAACGCTGCCTGATTGGCCCGCCGGACCTGCGGATCAAGCCCGGCGTGATAGGGCAGCACCGGCCGTCCGGTTGCGGCCGCCAGCTTGGCTGCCAGATCCTCCACCTTCTTGCGGGTGGGCGCATAGACGATCCCCGGCCCCGGTTGCTCGGCCATCAGTGTGGTCAGCTGGCGCACCGGATTATCGCGGTGGCGGATGGCATAACGGATGTTCGGGCGATCGAACCCCGCAACGATCAAGCCGTCTTCACCGATCCCCAGCTGGGTCAGGATATCGGCACGGGTATGGGCATCGGCGGTGGCGGTCAGCGCGAGGCGCGGCACATCCGGATAGCTGTCCATCAAGGGCCGCAACAGGCGGTAATCGGGGCGGAAATCGTGGCCCCATTCGGACACGCAGTGCGCTTCATCGATCGCGAACAGGCTGATCTGGGCGTTGCTGAGCAGTTCGCGGAAATGGCCCTGGCTGGCGCGTTCGGGGGCAACGTAGAGCAGATCAAGCTCGCCAGCGCGAAACGCATCGATCGCCCGCTCGCGGCTTTCCTCACCATCGGCGCTGGTCAGGCTGGCGGCGCGGATGCCATTGGCCTCGGCCCCGCGCAGCTGATCGTGCATCAGCGCGATCAGCGGGCTGATCACCACGCAGGTGCCCGGCAGCATCACCGCCGGGAGCTGATAGGTCAGACTTTTGCCCGCACCCGTGGGCATCACCGCCAAGGTACTTTGCCCCGCCAGCACGCGGTCCACCACCTGGTCCTGCACCCCGCGAAAAGCGGAGAAGCCGAAGGTGGTGTGGAGCATTTCAAGGATTGGGGCAGTGCTGGTCACGGCGCGGGCCTAGCCGCCTTGCGCGCTTAGCGGAAGGCCGCGCGGCTCGCTCTCTCCACAACCGCTTCTTCGGCGGCGAAAAAGGCGCTGCGGCCCTTGGGGGCATCGTCGGCCACCGCAGTGGTGAAATAGGCCAGCCCGCGCCCGGTGGCCGGATCGAGCCATAGCCCGCTTTTAAGGCCATAGGCATCGCCGGCATGGCCGATCCGCAGGCGGCCATCGCCGAACAGATCATCGTGGCAGCCCGCGCCGCCACCGCCAATGGTGTGCAGCGCCAGGCCATAGGCGCAGAAGAACCCGTCTGCCTCGCCGTTCTCGCCCACGCCGTTGCTGCCGTTGAAGCGCCAGATCGGGCGCACCACTTCGGCGTAAGCCCGCGGGCTGAGGAACCCGCGCCCGCGCCGCGCCAGCATCTGCCCCAGTTTGGCCAGATCGCGCATCGAAATCCTGAGCCCACCCTGCGGACTGAACAGCGCACCGTTATCGCCCAGCGCATAGCTCCACAGATCGCAGCGCCCGCTGGGCCCGGCCAGCACCGGGCAAGCCGGGAAAGTGCCATGCAGATCATCGCGGGCGACATCGCCATTGGCGCGGTAGAGCACCACCGCGCGGGCCGCCGCCCCGGCCGAGCAACCGGCACCCCAGTTGAAGCAGGCATCAAGCTTCAGCGGTGCCAGCACGAGGCGCTGCATCGCCACGTCGAATCGCTGGCCGGTGACCTGTTCGATCACACTGGCGACCACCGGAAAGTTGAGGTTGGTATAGTGGAACCAGCCCGATCCCGGACCGTGCTGTGCGTCCCACACGCGCGGATCGGCCAGGCGATCGCGCAAAGTGGTGCCAAACGGGATCAGGTAGAGGTCGTCCCCGTCAAGCAGGCTCGACTGGTGCGACATCAGCAGCCGCAGCGTGATTGGCCGGTCCGGAAAGGCCGGATTGCGCAAGCGGTAGCCCAGATAGTCCGAAACGTCGCGGCCCAGATCAAGCTGGCCCGCATCGACCAGCCGCATCACCCCCAGCGCGGTGACCAGCTTGGAGATCGAGGCGATCCGCACCGGGCTGTCTGCGGTGACCGGGCGGTGGGTGGCGCGGTCCGCCTCGCCCTCGACCAGCACCGCTTGCTGATGCCTGGAATCAAACGCCACCGCCACCGTAGCCGGAGTCATGGCCTGCGCAGGCAAGGCGATCAGAGCCAGCAGGGCAGCAAGGCGGCGCACGAACACCGCTCTGCCAAGCATCGCGGGCGTTGTCGAGAGCGATTGACCCGGTGCCTGCGCTCTGGTCAATTGCCGCCATGGCCAGTTCAATTGAAAGTGCGTCCGCCTCGGGGCGTCACATCGCTCTGCTGATCGATGCCGAAAATGCGTCAGCCGCCAAATTGCCGGCGATTCTGGCCGAATTGTCGAAATACGGAACCGCCAATGTCCGCCGTGCCTATGGCGACTGGACTGCGGCAGGGCTCAAAAGTTGGCGCGCACAGCTCCACGAATATGCGATCCGGCCGATCCAGCAGTTCAGCTATTCAAAAGGCAAGAATGCCTCCGACATTGCGATGGTGATCGATGCGCTCGAACTGCTTTACACGCAGAACCTCGCCGCGTTCTGCATCGCGTCGAGCGATGCCGATTTCACCCCACTGGTCATGCATCTGCGGGCGGCAGGCAAAGACGTCTACGGTTTTGGCGAGCGCAAGACGCCCGAGCCGTTCCAGAATGCCTGCACCACGTTTCTGTTTCTGGAAACGCTCGAGGGAGTGATGCAGGACGTTGAACCTGACACGCCAAAGGTGGCCAAAGCTCAGGAAAAACCGGCTGCGCCGCCCAAAGCTGCTGCACCAGCAGCCAAGAAGCCTGCCAAAACCTTGGCACAGGACACCAAGCTGGTCACCGTGCTGCGCGGGGCAGTCGATGCTTCTGCCGGGGAAAACGGCTGGGCCCGTCTTTCAAGTGCAGGCAGCGCCGCCAAGCGGCTTGCCCCGATTGATCCCCGCAATTACGGCGTTTCGAACTTTACCAAGCTTTACGAAGCAACCGGACTGTTTGAAGTTGTCAAAGGCGCGAACGGCCAGCCCTATGTGGCCGACCGGAACAAGAAGCACTCGGCCAAGCCTGACGGCTAATCCAGATTGGGCCGCAGCCACCGTTCAGCAGTGGCCAGGTCGATCCCGCGCCGTGCGGCATAGTCTTCCACCTGATCGCGGCCGATCCGGGCCACCCCGAAGTACGAGCTTTCCGGGTGCGCGAAGTAAAAGCCCGATACCGCCGCAGTGGGCAGCATCGCCTGGCTTTCGGTCAGCACGATTCCGGCGTTCTCGCCCGCGTTCAGCAGATCGAACAGGATCGGTTTGAGACTGTGATCGGGGCAGGCGGGATAGCCGGGAGCCGGGCGGATGCCGCGATATTCCTCGCGCACCAGGGCCTCGTTGGTCAGTTGCTCGCCCGGCGCATACGCCCACAGCGTCTGGCGAACATGCTGGTGCAGCCGTTCGGCAAAGGCTTCGGCAAACCGGTCCGCCAGGGCCTTGAGCAGGATGTCCGAATAGTCATCGTGCGCCGCCTGAAAGCGCGCGAGGTGCGGTTCGATCCCGTGGATGCCCACCGCGAACCCGCCGATCCAGTCACCATCGGGGTCGATGAAATCGGCCAGGCAATAGTTGGCCCGGTCGCGGCTCTTGCGGATTTGCTGGCGCAGGAACGGGATGCGGATGTGGCGTTCTTCGTCGGCCAGATAGATCTCGACATCATCGCCTTCCCGCGCGCAGGGCCACATGCCCACGACCCCTTTTGCGGTCAGCCACTTTTCCGAGACGATCTTGTCCAGCATCGCCAAAGCATCGGCATGCAGCGCGCGAGCGCTTTCGCCGACGACTTCGTCTGACAGCACCGCTGGATAGGTGCCGGCCAGCTCCCAGGCGCGGAAGAACGGGGTCCAATCGAACACCTCGACCAGATCGGCCAGGTCCCAATCGGTGAACACATGCACGCCGGGCTGCTCGGGCGGCGGGGCCTTGTCGCTGAAGTCAGCCTTGAACCCATTGGCGCGGGCGTCTTCGAGGCTGAGCAGGATCGAGGGATCCTTGCCAGCGCGGACATCGCGGACGTGCTGGTATTCTTGCGCGGTGGCCTGGATGAACGGCACAGCCTGGGTATCGGACAACAGCTGGCTGACCACGCCGACCGCGCGGCTGGCATCGAGCACATGGATCACCGGACCATCATAGGCCGGATCGATCCGCAGTGCGGTGTGGACCTTGCTGGTGGTCGCCCCGCCGATCAGCAGCGGCAGGGTAAAGCCCGCGCGCTTCATTTCCTCGGCCACGGTGACCATTTCATCAAGGCTGGGGGTGATCAGGCCGGACAGCCCGATGATATCGGCATCGTGCTCCACCGCAGTTTCAAGGATCCTGGTCCAGGGCGTCATCACCCCCAGATCGATCACTTCATAGCCGTTGCACTGCAGGACAACGCCGACGATGTTCTTGCCGATATCGTGGACGTCACCCTTCACCGTCGCCATCACGATCTTGCCTTTGGGCCGCGCGCCGACTTCCTTGGCCGCTTCGATAAACGGGATCAGGTGGGCGACCGCCTTCTTCATCACCCGGGCCGATTTGACCACTTGCGGCAGGAACATCTTGCCTGCGCCAAACAGATCACCAACCGTGTTCATCCCCGCCATCAGCGGGCCTTCGATCACTTCGATGGGACGCGGATATAGCTGGCGGGCTTCTTCGGTATCATCGACCACATGGGCGTCGATCCCCTTTACCAGCGCGTGTTCCAGCCGCCGCACGACGTCCCAGCCGCGCCATTCCTCGGCCTCTTTCTCAGCCTTCACATCGGTGCCGCGGAAGCTTTCGGCCATGGTGATCAGGCGTTCGGTGGCATCACTGCGCCGGGCCAGAATCACATCCTCGCAGGCATCGCGCAGCGCCGGATCGATGGTATCGTAGATGTCGATCTGCCCGGCATTGACGATCGCCATGTCGAGCCCGGCCTGGATCGCGTGATAGAGGAACACCGAATGCATCGCGCGGCGCACCGGCTCATTCCCGCGAAACGAGAACGACAGGTTGGAAAGCCCGCCGCTGGTGTGGACGTGCGGCAGCCGCGCCTTGATCTCGGCCACCGCCTCGATGAAATCGAGTCCATAGCGATCGTGCTCTTCCATGCCCGTGGCAACCGCGAAAATGTTGGGATCGAAGATGATGTCCTCGGCCGGAAAGCCGATCCCGAGCAGCAGGTTGTAGGCGCGCTCGCAAATCTCGACCTTGCGCTCCTTGCTGTCGGCCTGGCCCTTCTCGTCGAAGGCCATGACCACCACTGCGGCGCCATAATCCATGCACTTCTGCGCATGTTCGAGGAACTGCGCCTCGCCTTCCTTCATCGAGATCGAATTGACGATCGGTTTGCCCGAAACGCATTTGATCCCGGCTTCGATCACCTCCCATTTGGAGCTGTCGATCATCACCGGCACCCGGGCGATATCGGGCTCGGCCCCGATCAGCTTGAGGAAGGTGGTCATCGCGAAGACCGCGTCGAGCAGGCCTTCGTCCATGTTGACGTCAATGATCTGCGCGCCGTTTTCGACCTGCTGGCGCGCCACTTCGACCGCCTTGGCATAGTCACCGGCAAGGATCAGCTTCTTGAACGCGGCGCTGCCGGTCACATTGGTGCGTTCGCCAACATTGACGAAGCGGGCAGAATTGGCGGCGGTCATGATAATTCCAGAGGTTTGGCGAGGATGTAATCGTCGAACGTTTCGCTGCCGACGGTGAATTGGCGAGTGCCGATGATCTCAAACCCGCATTTGCGGTAAAAGCCCAGCGCGCGTTCGTTGTCGCGGTTGGTGCCGAGCACCAGCCGGCGGTGCCCCGCCGCGGCGGAAGTCACCACATCGAGCAGATCGCCCGCCAGCCCTTGCCCCTTGCAGCGATCGAGCAGGTAGATCCGTTTGAGTTCGATATCGCCGTCCTCAGGATCAGGCAGCGCGGATTTGGTCAACAAGGCAAAGCCCAGCGGCGCGCCGGTTGTCTCCGCTTCGACCAACCAGGCGCGCGATCCTTCGGCCAAGGCAGCGCGGAACGCGGCGGCGCTGTTCTGGGTTTCGCAGTGCGCAATCATATCACCCACCTGGACCAGCGCGGCATAGGCTTCAAGGAAGGTGGCCTGCGCGACCAAGGCCAGCGCCGCCGCATCCTGCGCCGTGGCGGGACGAATGCGCGCGGCAAGAGGCCCCTCGATCCCCATCAGGCGGCCATGATGAAGGGTTCAAGCCCCGCCAGCCGCGTCATCGGCTGCTGTGCGGGAACGGCGCGGGCGGGCAGGCCTGCAACCGCCGTGGCCATCGCTGCGATGTGCTGGGGCGTGTTGCCACAGCACCCGCCGAGAATGTTGACCTGCCCCGCTTCGGCCCATTCGTGCACCAGGGTGGCGGTGGTTTCGGGCAGCTCGTCATACTCACCCAGTTCATTGGGCAGTCCGGCATTGGGATAGGCCATCAGCAGGCAATCGGCGATCCCGCTGAGAAGCCGCACATGCGGGCGCAATTGTGAGGCACCGAAGCTGCAGTTGAGCCCGATCGTGATGGGCCGCGCATGGCGCACCGCATGCCAGAACGCCTCGACCGTGTGGCCTGACAGGTTGCGGCCCGACAGATCGGTAAGGGTCATCGAAATCATCAGCGGCACTTCGCGGCCCAGTTCGCGCTCCAGCTCTTTCACCGCCATGATCGCGGCCTTGCAGTTCAGCGTATCGAACACCGTTTCGATCAGGATGTAGTCCGCTCCGCCTTCGACCAGCGCGCGCGACTGTTCGCGGTAGACGTCTTTGACCAGATCAAAATCGACTTCACGGTAACCCGGATCGTTGACATCGGGGGACAGCGACAGGGTCTTGTTGGTTGGCCCCACCGCGCCGACCACAAACCGGGGCAGGCCATCCCTGGCCGTGGCTTCATCGCAGGCGGTGCGGATGATCTGGGCGGCCGAACGGTTGATCTCGTCCACCAGATGCTCGGCGCCGTAATCGGCCTGGCTGATCCGGTTTGCGTTGAAAGTGTTGGTCGCCAAGACCCGCGCCCCGGCGGCGATGTAGGCATCGCAGATCTTGCGGATTACCTGCGGCTGGGTCAGGTTGACCAGATCGTTGTTGCCCTTCTGGTCATGGCTCAGCCCGGTCTGGCCGCGATAGGCGGCCTCGTCCAGCTTCTCGTTCTGGATCGCGGTGCCATAGGGGCCGTCCTTGATCAGGATGGACTTGGCGGCTTCGGCGAGCAGCAGTTCACGCGGGGTCATGATCATTTCCCCCTCCTCTTCAGAGGAGGGGTTGGGGGTGGTGGCGCGGCGCACTTCGCCGCGCGTGGTGCAAGGCACCACCCCGCTGCGACTAAGGACTGCTGCGCAGCCCCAAGTCTCGCTGCCCCTCCTCTGAAGAGGAGAGGGGAAGAAGCTGTGTCAATCATTGTCCAAGTTCCTTGGGGCGTAGACCGAGCAAGTGGCAAACCGCGTGGGTCTGTTCGGCGCGGTTGAGAGTGTAAAAGTGGAAATCGCGCACCCCGCCCTGGTGCAGGCGGCGGCACAGGTTGGTGGCGACCACCGCAGAGACCAGCGAGCGGGTGCCGGGTTTATCGTCCAGCCCTTCGAACAGTTCGATCATCCAGCCGGGGATTTCGGTGTTGCCGCTCATCCGCCGGATCGCGGAGAAATTGGTCACCGGCATGATCCCGGGCAGGATCGGTGCGGTGATCCCGGCGGCCAGCACGCGGTCAAGAAAGCGGAAATAGGCGTCGGTCGAATAGAAGAACTGCGTGATCGCGCGACTGGCGCCCGCGTCGATCTTGCGCTTGAGGTTGTCGAGATCCGCCGCGGCGCTGATCGCATCGGCGTGAACTTCGGGATAGGCGGCCACCGATATTTCGAACGGGTGGCGCGCGCGCAGCCCGGCAACCAATTCGGCAGCGCCGGCATAGCCGTGCGGATGCGGTTCGAACCGCCCGCCGCTTTCGGGCGGCGGATCGCCGCGCAGAGCAACCACATGGCGCACCCCGGCCTCCCAGTAGCGGTCGGCCACTTCGGCGATGTCGTCCTTGCTCGCGGCCACGCAGGTCAGGTGCGCGGCAGGGGTCAGATCGGTTTCCTGGACGATCCGCGCTACCGTGGCGTGGGTGCGTTCGCGGGTCGAGCCGCCCGCGCCATAGGTCACCGAAACGAAACTGGGAGCCAGCGGGGCAAGGTCGATCACCGCGTCCCACAGCTGCGCTTCCATCTTTTCGGTCTTGGGCGGGAAGAATTCAAAACTGACCCGAAAATCACCGCGCACTTCGGCAAACAGCGGCCGCTCTTCAACCCCGCGGATGACGCTCGCCTGGCTCATCGGCTATGCTCCTTGCGGGCGGAATGCGATGGGGCCGGAACGCCTTGGCGCAGTCCGGTCCAGATCTTGACGGTCAGCGGAGTGCCGGGCAGCGCGCGCGGAGCTCCGGCCGCAAATCCGGCGTCGGCCAGAAAGGCCAGCATCTGCTCATCGGTGAAGCCGAGCCGGGCATGGGCATGGGCGCTGCGCAGCTCTTCGCGGTCATGCGCAGCGAAATCGACCACCGCGATCGTGCCGCCAGGCCGGGTGACCCGCGCGGCCTCGGCCAAGGCGCGTTCGGGCGCTTGCGCATAGTGCAGCACCTGGTGGAACACGGCGGTATCGAAACTGGCATCGGCGAACGGCAACGCGGCAAAATCTCCCTGCACAAGGTCAAGTCGGTCTGCGGGCAAATGCTGGAGTCGGGCGCGCGCCAACCGGAGCATTTCGGGGCTGTTGTCGAGCCCGGTCACCGCGGCAGCATGCGGGCTGAGCAATTCGGCGATCCGCCCGGTGCCGGTGCCGATATCGAGCAGATTGCCCAAACTTTCGCCCAGCAAGGCCTGCAGCGCCGCTTCAACCGGGCCATCGGGCGAGTGGAGACCTCGCAGTTGATCCCATTCGGCGGCGTGGCGCGCGAAGTATTCGGCCGCGCTGTCCTCACGCGCGGCGCGGATCGCGGCGAGGTGGCGGCGGTCTTCGGCGCAGCGCGCGGCAAAACCGGCGTCGTCCTGTTCCGAAACTGCCAGCAACCGGGCGGTTGCCGCGCCCAGCGGCGGTGCGCGGCGTTCACCGATCGCGCTTTTGAGGAACACCCAGCTGCCTTCCTTGCGCCGTTCGGCAAGGCCGGCATCGATCAGAATCTTGACATGGCGCGAGACCCGCGGCTGGCTTTGCCCCAGCACTTGTGCCAGTTCACCCACCGCCAGCTCCATTGCCGCCAGCAGCCGCATGATCCGAAGCCGGGTCGGATCGGCCAAAGCCCGCAAGGTGAATTCGATCCGCATTACGCTATCATATAAAGAAATCTTTATATCCTATCAACACCTGATCGTGGAAATGTCGTATTTGGCTGCGTTTGGCGGTTGGCAGCGCGGCTGAGGCGGGTTAGTTTCGCCGTTAAGGACGGCAATCAGGCCGTTGGTCGCCTGCCAAGCAACGAGGTTACCTGATGAAGAAATTTGCCGCCTTTGCCCTGATTGCCACCGCCGCGCTGGCGCTTGCCGCTTGCGGCAGCTCGGAGAGCGCCAAGGAAGAAGCGCAGCCCGATAACGTTGAAATGCCGGCTGAAGAAGCGGTTCCGGCCGATGCCGGGACCCCGGTGGCCGATGCTTCGGCCGGGGCCGACGCCGGTTCGGCCGATCTTGGCACCTCGGGCGATCCCGCGCCCAAGAACTAAAACGTGACCGAAAGGGCGGGCATTGCCGATAGGCAGTGTCCGCCTTTTCCTTTTCAGCGCTGCCGCTATCATGGCGCGATGCGCAAACTCCCCCCAATGTTCGCCCCCTTGCTGGCTCTGGCCCCGCTGCTGGTTCTGACCGCCTGCTCCAGCGAGGATCGCCGCGCCGGCGGGACCACCGCCAGCGAAGCCCGCGCGCTGGAAGATGCCGCCGAAATGCTCGACGATCAGCGCTTGCCAGCAGGCAGCGTGCCCAGCGGCGCAGCGGCCAGCGCTGCTCCCAAGCTTGCACCCGCTCCCAGTGCCAAGCCGAGCGGTTGATTTTCCGCGCCGACAAAACTAGGCCATTTTAAACGATCGATTAAACGGCGAGGATTCGAAACAGCCATGGGCATGCTTGAAGGCAAAGTCGTCGCGGTAACCGGCGCAGGGCGCGGGGTGGGGCGTGAAATCGCGCTGCTGTGCGCGAGCCATGGTGCAGCCGTGGTGGTCAACGATCCAGGGGTCAGCGGCGGCGGCGAAGGCGGCGATGCCGGACCTGCGCAGCAAACCGTGAACGATATCGTGGCTGCGGGCGGCAAGGCGCACGCCAACCTCGCCTCGGTAGCCGATCCGGTGGGCGCGACCAGCATCATCGAAGACGCGGTCAAGCGCTTTGGCCGGATCGACGCGGTGGTCAACAACGCCGGGATCTTGCGCGACGCGATCTGGCACAAGATGAGTTTCGAGGACTGGCGCGCGGTGATCGATGTGCACCTCAACGGTGCGTTCCTGGTATCCAAAGCCGCCACGCCCTATTTCCGCGAGCAGCAAAGCGGCAGCTTCATCCACTTTACCTCCACCTCGGGCCTGATCGGCAACATCGGCCAGGCCAACTACAGCGCGGCCAAGCTGGGGATTGTCGGCCTGTCGCAATCAATCGCGCTCGATATGGCCCGCGCGGGCGTCCGCTCAAACTGCATCGCGCCGTTCGCGTGGAGCCGGATGACCGCCTCGATCCCGGCCGAAACCCCCGAAGCGAAAGAACGGGTCGAACGGCTCAAGACCATGAGCGCGGACAAGATCGCGCCCTTGGTGGTCTACCTCGCCTCGGACGCCAGTGCCGAGGTTTCCAACCAGATATTCTCGGTCCGCAAGAACGAGATCACGCTGTTCGGCAAGCCGCGCCCGGTCCGTTCGATGACCAAGCTCGAAGGCTGGACGCCCGAAACCATTGCCAGCGAAATGGCCCCCAGCTTCAAACCCAGCATGGCCCGCGCCGATGAAGTTTCGGCGCATGTCTTCCCCTATGATCCGATCTGAGGAGCACGCCCGCATGAACCCCGGAATGGACACGGAAGTCTTCGACCAGTTCATCGAACAGCTGCGCCGCTATGTCCGCGAACGGCTGATGCCGGCCGAAGAGCAGGTCATCGCGGAGGACTGCATCCCCGACGATATCCTCGCCGAAATGCGCGAAATGGGCCTGTTCGGGATCACCATCCCCGAAGAATTCGGCGGCGCGGGGATGAACATCAGCCAGTATATCGAGACGGTGAAGCAGCTGAGCTATGCCTCGCCCGCCTACCGCTCGACCGTGTCGATCAACATCGGCATGACCGGCAGCGCGATCAAGAATTTCGGCACGGCTGAGCAGAAGGCCGAATGGCTGCCGCGCATCGCCAGCGGGGAAATCGCCTGCTTCGGGCTGACCGAGCCGGGCAGCGGATCGGACAGCGCGGCGATGCAGACCTCTGCGGTGCGGCAGGGCAATGGTTACAAGCTGAACGGCACCAAGCGTTACATCACCAACAGCCCCACTGCGCAGATCGGCCTGATCATGGCGCGCACCAACAAGGAAGCGCTGCCCAAAAACGCGCACGTTTCCGCCTTCATTGTCGACATGACCACGCCGGGGATCACCATCGGTAAGCCCGACAAGAAGATGGGCCAATCGGGCGCGCATATCGCCGATGTGATCATGGAGGACGTTGCGATTCCGGGGTCAGCGCTGGTCGGCGGCGAGGAAGGGCGCGGCTTCTCGATCGCGATGCAAAGCCTCGATAACGGGCGTTTGTCCGTTGCCGGGATGAGCGTCGGGATGGGCCGCCGCGCGCTCGACACCGCGATCCGCTATGCCACCGAACGCAAGGCCTTTGGCGAGCCGATCGCCAATTTTCAGCTGATCCAGGCGATGCTGGCCGACAGCGAGGCCGAGCTCTACGCCGCCGAATGTATGGTCGCCGATGCCTGCGCTCGCGCCGATCGCGGCGAGAACGTGATGCGCAAGGCCGCGGCGGCAAAGCTGTTCGCCAGCGAGACCTGCGGGCGGGTGGTCGACCGCTGTGTTCAGGTGTTTGGCGGCGCGGGCTATCTGGCCGAATATCCGGCCGAACGGTTCTTCCGCGATGCGCGGATCCTGCGGATCTACGAAGGCACCAGCCAGATCATGCAGCTGCAGATCGCCAAACATCTGCTGCGCGAATTCGGGCGCGAAGGGAGCGTCTGGTAAGCCATGTACGACCTTCTTTCCGGCCTGAAAATCATCGAAGTCTCCAGCTTCGTCGCCTCGCCAACCGCTGGGCTTTACTGCGCGCAACTGGGTGCCGAGGTGGTGCGGATCGATCACAAGGCCGGCGGGCTCGATTACGATCGCTACATGATGACCAGTGAGGGCCGCTCGCTCTCGTGGGAAAACCTCAACCGCGCCAAGAAGAGCGTCGCGCTCGATCTGAACAGCGGTGAAGGCCGCGAGCTGGCCGCCGAGCTGGTCCGCCAGACCGGCCAACTGATAACCAACCTGCCGGTGAACAGCTTTCTGCCGCACGACAAGCTGGCCGAGGGCTGCCCGGAACTGGTTTCGGTGCGGATCATGGGCTGGCACGATGGCCGTCAGGCGATGGACTTCACTGTCAACGCCGCCTCGGGCTATCCGCTGATGACCGGGCCCGAGGATTGGGATCCCGCAACCGCGCCGCCGGTCAATCAGGTGCTGCCGGCCTGGGATTTCATCACCGGAGCTTACTGTGCTTTCACCCTGCTCGCTGGCCTTCGGCACCGCGACAAGACAGGCAAGGGGATCGAACTGCGCGTGCCCTTGGGCGATGTCGCGATCGGGACCATGGCCAATGCCGGGGCGATGGCCGAAATGCTGTATCGCGGCGGCGACCGCGAACGGCTGGGCAACGCAATCTGGGGCGCGTTCGGACGCGATTTCCTGAGCCAGGATGGCAAACGCTTCATGGTCGCCGCGCTGACGCCGAAGCAGTGGAAGGCCACGGTTGAGGCATTTGGCCTGGCCGCGGAAGTGGCCGCGCTCGAAGCCGAGCTCAGCGTTGATTTCGCCGCCAGCGATCACCACCGCTTCGTCAACCGGCACCGTCTGTTCGCGCTGTTCCAAAGCGCGGCAGAGCGGTTCGACTATGCCCAGCTTGCTCAGCGGCTGACCGCAGCCGGGGCAACCTTCGAACGCTATCGCACCATGTTCGAAGCCGCGCAGGACCCCGATCTGGTCACAAACAACCCGCTGTTCGGCCCTTCCCCGGCCAATCCCAGCGGCTTCGAATATCCCGCCACGCGCTCGTTCGCCAATGTTCCCGGGCAAGACCGCGCCGACCCCAGACCCGCGCCCTATCTGGGCGAACACAGCGAGGAAGTGCTGGCCGAGCGGCTCGGGCTCTCATCTGGCGAGATCGCCAAATTGATCGACCGGGGCGTGGTCGCAACTTCAGACAAGGACACATGATGACCCAATTGCGCCGCGCCGCCATTGTCGCCCCGATTCGCACCCCCGTCGGCAAATTTGGCGGGGCGCTGTCCTCGCTCACCGCCGGGCAGCTTGGCGCGACCATCCTGAAGGCGCTGATCGAGCGCACCGGGATCGATCCCAGCCGCGTCGACGACGTGGTGTTCAGCCAGGGCTACGGCAATGGCGAAGCGCCGTGCATCGGCCACTGGTCTTGGTTGCTGGCCGGTTTGCCCGAACAGGTCCCCGGCTATCAGCTTGACCGGCGCTGCGGATCGGGGCTGCAGGCTATCGTCAATGCGGCGATGATGGTCCAGACCGGCCACAGCGACGTGGTGGTGGCGGGCGGCTGCGAAAGCATGTCCAACGTCGAGCATTACAGCACCGATATTCGCAAGGGCGTGCGCGCAGGCAACCTGACGCTGCACGATCGGCTTACCCGAGGCCGGGTGATGAGCCAGCCGATCGAACGTTACGGCGTGATTTCAGGAATGATCGAAACCGCCGAAAACCTCGCAAAGGACTGGAACATCAGCCGCGAAGCCTGCGATGCCTATGCCGCGCGCAGCCACCAGCGCGCCGCTGCGGCCTGGGCGCAAGGCAAGTTTGCGGATGAACTGGTCCCGGTGCAGATCCCGCAGAAGAAGGGCGATCCTGTGCTGTTTGATCACGACGAAGGCTACCGCGCTGATGCCACCCCGGAAACGCTGGGCAAGCTGCGCGCGCTCGAGGCCAAGATGCCCGGCGCTGTGGTTACTGCCGGCAACGCCAGCCAGCAAAACGATGCCGCCGCCGCCTGCCTGGTGGTGGCCGAGGACAAGCTGGAGGAACTGGGGCTTGAACCGATCGCCTGGTTCCACTCGTGGGCCGCAGCCGGGTGTGATCCCAGCCGGATGGGCTTTGGCCCCGTGCCCGCCACCGAGCGGCTGTTTGCGCGCAATGGTCTGTCGATGGACGACATGGGATTGATCGAACTGAACGAGGCGTTCGCCCCGCAGGTCCTCGCCTGCCTCAAAGGTTGGGGCTGGTCGGACGAGGATAGCCGCCACGAAATCCTCAACGTCAATGGCTCTGGCATATCGCTGGGCCATCCGATCGGCGCCACCGGCGGACGAATCCTGGCCAACCTGACCCGCGAAATGCAGCGCCGCGAGGTGCAATACGGGCTTGAGACGATGTGCATCGGCGGCGGACAGGGCATCGCTGCGGTGTTCGAAAAGGCATGAGCAAGGAATTTTCGCACCTTCTGCTTGCCGCTCAAAATTACCGCGATAGTGCCCGCGCCGCGCTGGCGCAGCGGCTGGAAGCGCGCAAGATCGATGAAGAGCAGCGCGCCGCGCATGGCTATGCCTGGGTGGCGACCAGCGTGGCCGCGCTCGAGGCCATTTCGGGCTGGCTTGATGCCAACCACGGCGGCTCGGCGCTGGACCGCAATCTGGTGCGGCTGGCCTATGCCGAAACACTGGGGCAATTGGCCGGTGGATTGCCGATGGGCCAGAACGAGCTGTTCCGCCCGGTCGACTTGGGGCTGGGCGACGAGGTGAAGGTGCTGCGCGATTCGATTGCGCTGCTGTCCTCACAGGATCAGGGCGGCACCCGCGCCGCAGTGGCCGCAGCGCTGGCAGACGGGCAGTGGCCGAGCGAAAGCTTCCACGACACCGAACTGGACACGGTGCGTGATCAGTTCCGCCGCTTTACCGAGGCCGAAATTGTCCCGCATGCCCACAAGTGGCATCTGGCCAACGATCTGATCCCCGATGCAACGGTCACGAAAATGGCCGATCTCGGCACTTTCGGCGCGACTATTCCCGAACAGTTCGGCGGGCTGGGCCTGTCCAAGCTGGTGATGTGCGTGATCACCGAAGAACTGTCGCGCGGCTGGATCGGCGCTGGATCGCTGGGCACCCGCAGCGAGATTGCCGGTGAACTGATCGCCCATTCGGGCACCGCAGAGCAGCAGGCGCAGTGGCTGCCCAGGATTGCCAGCGGCAAGGTGCTGCCGACCGCAGTGTTCACCGAACCGGATGTGGGATCGGACCTTGGCTCGCTGCAAACCCGGGCGCGCCTGCAAGGTGAGACTTGGGTGATCGACGGGGCCAAGACCTGGATCACCCACGCCGCGCGTTCCGATCTGATGACCATGCTCGTACGGACGTTGCCCGATGCCAAGGGCTATGCCGGGCTGTCGATGCTGCTGGTGCCCAAGCCGCGCGGCACTGAGGCAAACCCGTTCCCCGCCGAGGGCATGAGCGGCAGCGAAATCGAAGTACTGGGCTATCGCGGGATGCGCGAATATGCGCTGCAGTTCGATGGCATGCAGGCCCCCGGCGATGCAGTGCTGGGCGGCGAGCAGGGGCAGGGCTTCAAGCAGTTGATGCGCACTTTCGAAGCCGCCCGGATCCAGACCGCCGCGCGCGCAGTGGGCGTTGCCAAGCGCGCGCTGGAACTGGGGCTGGCCTATGCGCTTGGCCGCAAACAGTTCGGCAAGGCGCTGGTCCATTTCCCGCGCGTGGCCGATAAATTGGCGATGGGCCTGACCGACTTTGTCCTGAGCCGCGAGCTGACCTATATGGCCGCGCGCGCCAAGGACACCGGCAAGCGCTGCGATATCGAGGCCGGCATGGCCAAGCTGCTGGCTGCGCGCGCCGCCTGGAGCAACGCCGATGCCAGCCTGCAGATCCACGGCGGCAACGGCTATGCGCTGGAATATGAAATCAGCCGCGTGCTGTGCGATGCCCGCATCCTCAACATCTTCGAAGGCGCGGCCGAAATTCAGGCGCAGGTGATCGCCCGCGGACTGGTGGGCGGGCAGAACTGATGGGCGATTGGCAAGCCTGGGCCGGGCGTGAAGAGCAGCACCATGACCGGGTCGACGAGGCTTTGGCAGCGCGCTGGCTCGCCACGTTTGACCGGGTAGCGCCTGACGATGAAATAATGCCGCAAGGGTTCCACTGGTGTCTATGTGCCCCTGATGCTGCCACGGCCACGCTGGGGCCAGATGGCCACCCGCTGCGCAATGATGATCCCGGGAGCTTCCTGCCTCCCGTCCCGCATTTGCCGCGCCGGATGTGGGCTTCGAGCCAGGTCGAATTTCTGGTTCCGCTGCGGCAAGGCGACACCGTGCGCCGCCGCTCCAGCGTTCAAACCATCGAAGCCAAGAGCGGCGGATCGGGCGAACTGCTGTTCGTGACCGTGAACCACGAAACCTTTGCCGGCGAAGCCCTGACAGTGCGCGAGGTGCAATCACTGGTCTACCGCGCGGCGGCCAGTGCCGATGCCCCACTCAGCCCGCCGCCGCCCGGTTCCGAGCGGTTCGACGCTTTGACTTGGGATGCAACCCGCGTGGTCACGCCCAGCGAAGCGCTGCTGTTTCGCTATTCGGCGCTGACGTTCAACAGCCACCGCATCCACTATGATCTGCCCTATGCCCGCGATGTCGAACGCTATCGCGGTCTGGTCGTCCACGGCCCGCTTACCGCAACTCTGCTGCTAGATCTGGCGCAGCGCGAACTGGGTGACAATGCCTTGAGCGCATTTTCGTTTCGCGGCCTCAGCCCGGCTATCTGCGGTGAGGACCTGCATCTGGTGATGCGCAAGACCACCGATGCTTACGAACTGGGCGCCTTCGCCAGCGATGGGCGGCAAGTGGCGATTGCGGCGGCCGCCTAGTCCAGCCGCACTTTGCCGCGTCCCGCTTTGACCGACCCGCGCAGCTTTTTGCCTTCCAGCCGCTGGGTCTTGTTTATCCGGTTGAGCCTGCTCTTGGCGCGCTTTTCGGGCAGGTTGAACGCCTCGGTGATCAGTTCGGCAAGGCGCACGCGGGCATCCTGACGGTTGGCTTCCTGGGTGCGGTGGCGCTGGGCGATCAGCAACAGTTCGCCCTTGCTGGTCATCCGGCTTCCGGCCAGCTCTTTCAGCCGCTTGAACACCTCGACCGGCAGCCGCAGCGCATAGACATCAAGCCGCAACTGCACCGCTGTTGCCACCTTGTTGACGTTCTGCCCGCCGGGGCCAGACGCTGTTACGAATGCCTCGCTGGCCAGCGAATTGGCCCGGGCAATCGCCTCTTCAGCCGAGTTCGACATCGCCAAACCCCAGCGCGGCGAAATCGGCTGGCAGCGGGGCCGTCGCGGCAATCGGCGGCTTCTCTCCGCGTTGCACGGTCAGCGCGCGGGCATGAAGCATGGTCCGGCGCGCACCTTTGCCATCGCCATAGATGGGATCGCCCAGCAAAGCCGTGCCCAGCCCGGCCAAGGCATGAATCCTGATCTGGTGCGTGCGCCCGGTTTCCGGCCGGAACTCCACCAAGGTTAGGCCTCCAAGCACCGCCAGCGTACGCCAGTGGGTCAGCGATGGCTTGCCCTTTTTGGCCGGGATCATCCGCCAGCCCGCTTCGGCGCTGCTGATCTTGCTCAGCGCCAGATCGATCGTGCCCGCTTCGCCATCAACCGGCCCCGCCACGATCCCGAGATAAACCTTCTCCACCTCACGCGCCTCGAACGCAGCGGCAAAGCGTTTGAGCGCCTTGGGATTGCGCGCCAGCAGCAGGCAGCCTGACGTATCTCGGTCAAGCCGGTGGACTGCGACCGGCAGGCGCTGGAACCCCAGCTTGAGCGCTTCGAGATAGTTCTCCAGCGCCGTTCCGCCATCGCGCGGTGGATCGATCGGCAGACCGGCCGGCTTGTCGATCACCAGCGCCTCGCCGTCTTCGAACAGGATCGGGAGCTGGATCATACAAGGGCCTTTGCTATCCGCCGCAGCGCATCTTCGAGTGCTGCATCGGACGCGGCGAAGCTAATCCGGAAGCCATTTTTCCCGCCGAAGGCAGAGGCCGGCACCACCGCCACCCCGCAATCGAGCAGATGCAGGCACAGCGCCTGATCATCGCCGAACCTGGCCATATGCGGCCCCGCATCGACCATCGCGTAAAAAGCCCCATCGGGCGAAGGCGCAGACAGCCCCGGAATCGCGTTGATCGCCGCAATGACCGTATCGCGGCGCTGCTGCATGATCGCGCACCATTCGACCAGAAAGTCCTGCGATCCTTCCAGCGCAGCCACCGCCGCAGCCTGGCTGTTGGTCGAGGGGCTGCCCATCGAGTGCGATTGCAGCTTACCCATCGCCGCCACCAGCCATGCGGGCCCGGCGGCCAGGCCGATCCGAAAACCGGTCATCGCGTGGCTTTTGGACAGACCCGACACGGTCAGCACGCGGCCATCCAGTTCAGGGCATTCGGCCGCAATCGTCGCATGGCGGCCAGGCGTGTAGCGCAGCGGGGCGTAAATATCGTCGGACATGACCATGACCTGCGGATGTGCCGCCAAGACCGCGCCAAGTGCCTGCAGTTCAGCCGCCGGATAGACCGAACCGGTCGGGTTGCCCGGACTGTTGAGCAGCAGCCAGCGCGTCCGGGGCGTGATCGCGTCGGCCAGTTGCTGCGCCGTGATCCGGTAACCACCGGCGGGCGTGGTTTCCAGCGGCACCACCGTGCCCCCGGCAAAGCGCACGATCTCGGGATAGGACACCCACCACGGGCACGGGATCAGCACTTCATCGCCCGGATCGAGCGTGGCCACCAGCGCATGGAAGATCGCCTGCTTGCCCCCGGCGCTGACAATAACCTGCTCGGGCGGAACATGGATCCCCAGATCACGCGCGAAATGCAGCGCAGCGGCTTTGCGCAGCGCAGCAGTGCCGGACACGGCGGTATATTTGGTATCGCCCGCATCCAGCGCCGCCTTGGCTGCCGCAATCACATGCGCCGGAGTGGCAAAATCGGGTTCGCCGACCGACAGCGAGATGATGTCCTTGCCGGCCGCGCGCAGCGCAAACGCCCGGTCGCTCATCGCCGCAGTGCTTGATGGGGCGATCCGGCCCATGGCGGCGGATAGCTTCACGCCAGTTTCGCCGGCATCAAGCCGCGCAGGGCATTGCCGATCAGGAACCCGTCCTTCAGATCATCAAGCGTCAGTTCGGCTTCCACCGCGCGGCCTGCTTCGAGCAAGGACCGGCGCAGCACGCCGGGCAGCAGGCCCAGCGCGGCGGGCGGGGTCAGCAGCTTGCCGCCGCGTTCGACAAACAGGCTGGTCCAGCACCCTTCGGTCAGCAAACCATCATCACGCAGGAACAGCGCCTCGTCCGCCCCGACGGCCTGCGCGGCCTTAAGGCCCAGTTCGTAGAAGTCGCGGTCGCTGCTCTTGTGGCGCAGTCGCCAGTCGCCCGGATCGACCGGGATCGGCAGCACGGCGCAGCTGAGTGGCGCAGGCAGCGGTGCGGGCAGCGGCGAAAGTTCCAGGCTGTAAGCCCCGCCGCGCGAGACCATCAGCCGCAGCCGCGCCGGCGCATCGGCTTCAAAACACAGCGCCTGGATTGCATTGCGCACCGCATGGCGATCGAACGCAAAGCCCAGTTCGGCGGCACTGGTCTTGATCCGTTCAAGATGCAGTTCGAGCAGCGGCACGCCGTCTTCCGGGGTGAACCGCATCGTCTCGATCAGATCAGCACCGCCGGCGACAAGCCGCACGAACCCGCCCTTGATCAGGCATTCGCGCCACTCGGTCATCACCTCGCTGTCTGCCACCACGGCCGAACCCACGCCCAGCACTGCGCGGCCGCGCTGATTTTCGCCCGGAGTGAGCCGCAAAGTGCGGATCGCGACATTGAAAGCCGCCTCTCCGCCCGCATCGATCCGTCCGATCGCGCCGCAATAGGGCCCGCGGGCATCGCGTTCGACCGCGCCGATCAGCTCCATCGCCCGGATCTTGGGCGCGCCGGTGATCGATCCGCACGGAAACAGCGCGCGCAGCATATCAACCGCGCCCTTGCCGTCCTGCAACTGGGCGCGGACGGTGGTCACCATCTGGTGGACCGTGGGGTAGCTTTCGACCGCGAAGGGATGATCGACCTTGACGCTGCCCGCCTGCGCCACCCGGCTCAGATCGTTGCGCAGCAAATCGACGATCATCAGATTTTCGGCACGGTCCTTTTCGCTCTGTTCAAGCTCTTGCTTGAGCTGCGCATCCTGCACCGCATCGCGGCCCCGGGGACGTGTGCCCTTCATCGGCTTGACCATCGCGGCCCCGTCACGCTCAGCAAAGAACAGTTCGGGCGAAAAGCTCAGCAGCCAATGCGTGCCGTCAAACAGCACCCCGCCATAGCCCGCGCCTGCCGCCGGCCGCGCCGCAGCGTAGAGCGCCAGCGGATCGCCGCGGAATGATCCCGTCAGCGGAAAGGTCAGATTGGCCTGATAGATATCGCCCGCCGCGATCCGCGCCTGCATTTCGGCAAAGGCCTTGGCATAGCCGCCGGGCGAAAGCGCAGGGTCGAGCGGGCCGACTTGCGCCGTGCCTTGCGCCCGTGCAGCAAGCCAGCCGGGCACATCGTCGGCGGCAATTTCGGTGTAGCCATCAAACGCCCCGAACCACACCAGCGGCCCCGCTGCGCCGCTGCGCTGCGCGGCCAGCGGTGCCAGCCGCTCTTCCAGTGCCAGCCCGGCTTCATAGGCAAAGAACCCGGCCAGCTGCGCGCCCTCGGCCTGCAATACCGCGATCCGCTCCAGCGCGGGCAGCACCTCGTCCACCCGGTGCGCCACCACCACTTCGCGCGGCGCTTGATAAAAGCGGGCGGCACTGGCCCCCTGGGGGCGGGCATCGTCTAGCAAGATAAAGGGATCGGTCATTTGCCCGCGCTTCTAGCCATGCTTGGCCTCAGTTGCAAAAGCCTCTCGCACAAGCCGCAGCAGCAATCTATCTGGAAACCCGATTACTCTTCAAAGCCGGAGCCTCACAGACATGGAAGATATCTTCATCGGCCTTGGCGCCAACGGCGAGCGCCAGGTGCTGGGGCTGGGCAAGGCCAACCGGCACGGGCTGATTGCTGGTGCCACGGGCACCGGAAAAACCGTGACCCTGCAGACCATGGCGGAACAGTTCAGCCGGGCCGGGGTGCCGGTGTTTCTGGCCGATGTGAAAGGCGATCTTTCGGGGATCTGCATGGCCGGCAGCGATAGCTTTGCCCATGCCGACGTGATCCGCGCCCGCGCCCAGCAGCTGGGGATCGAACCGTTCGACTACCACGATAACCCCGCGATATTCTGGGACCTGTACGGCCAGAAGGGCCACCCGATCCGCACCACGATTTCGGAAATGGGGCCGTTGCTGCTGGCGCGGCTGCTGGACCTGAACGATACCCAGGAAGGCGTGCTGAACGTCTGTTTCAGGTGGGCTGACGATAACGGCCTGCTGCTGCTCGATTTCAATGATCTGCATCAGGCACTGATCGCCTGCGCCGAGCAGGCCAGCACCCTGACCACCACATATGGCAACATTTCAAAAGCCAGCGTCGGCACAATCCAGCGCCAGCTGCTGTCGTTTGAAAGCCAGAGCGCGGATCGGTTCTTTGGCGAACCCGCGTTCGAGATCAACGATTTTCTGCGCTGCGATGATAGCGGAAAAGGGATCATCAATGTGCTGGTCGCCGATCAGCTGATGCGCAATCCCAAGCTCTATTCCACCTTCCTGCTGTGGCTGATGAGCGAACTGTTCGAGGCGCTGCCTGAAGTGGGCGATCCGGCAAAGCCCGGCCTCGTGTTCTTCTTCGATGAAGCACATCTGTTGTTCGACGATGCCCCAGCGGCGCTGTTCGATAAGGTTGAGCAGGTGGTCCGCCTGATCCGGTCAAAAGGCGTGGGGGTCTACTTCATCAGCCAGAACCCGATCGACATTCCGGAAGAAATCGCCGGGCAACTTGGCAACCGGGTTCAGCATGCGCTGCGCGCCTATACCCCGCGCGATCAGAAAGCGATCCGGGCCGCGGCGGAGACGTTCCGGATCAACAAGGACCTTGATGTCGAACAGGTCATCACCGAACTGAAAGTGGGCGAGGCGCTGGTCTCCACGCTGGATCATGAAGGCGCGCCCACGGTGGTGCAGCGCACCCTGATCGCGCCGCCGCGCAGCCGCTTGGGGCCAATTACCGATCAGGAACGCGCGATCATCCAGTCGATCAGCCCGTTCGGCGGCAAATACGATGCGGCGGTAAACCGCGAAAGCGCAGCCGAAGTGCTGACGCAAAAGGCGCACGATGCCCGCGCTGCGGCTGACATGGTGGAAACACAGGGCGTAGAGGCCCAGCGCGCCCAGCCGCGCGCCACGCCCAGCATGTGGGAACGCGCTGGCAAGGCAGCATTCGGCGCGGCGGTCGCCTCAGCTGGATCAATGGTAGCACGCAAGATGACCGGACGCCGCTCAAGCGCCTCGCCGGTTGCTTCAGCGGCCAGCGCGGCGGCAGGCGCGATCGGCACCGCGCTGGGCGGGGCGATGCTGGGCCGGTTCGCACGCGGTCTGCTCGGCGGATTGCTGCGCTGACGCTGGTCGGCCCGGGTTCGCGCTTCGTCGAACCCGCAGCTTGTATTGGCGGCCGCATTCGGGTCAGTGGCGCCACATTCGTATGCGCCAAGGAGAAACCATGCGCCCTCTGTTGATTGCTGCCTCGCTGCTTACCCTGGCGATTGCCGGCCAGGTCCCCGCTCAGGCCCCCGCAGCCGATGGCGGCAAGGCAGCCGTGGCCGCGCTGGCCCCGGTGCCGCAGGGCAAATTGAGCGGCGCGGTGCGGCCCAAGGCCTATCGCCTCGATCTTAAAGTTGATCCCGCCAAGGAACGCTTTTCGGGCCATGTAGAGATCGACGCGGTGCTGACCAAGGCGAGCAGTTTTATCGATCTGCACGGCCGCGATCTGGGGATGCAGCGCGCCGTCGCGACTGTGGGCGGCAAGTCCTATGTCGGCCGCTGGTTCGAACTTGATGCCACCGGAGTAGCCCGGCTGGTGTTCGATCAGACCTTGCCGGCCGGCCCGGTCCGGCTGACTTTTGATTATGACGCGCCGTTCCAGGGCAGCCCATCGGGCATGTTCCACGTCAAGGTTGGCAGCGACTGGTACAGCTGGACGCAGTTCGAATCGATCGATGCCCGCGCCGCGTTCCCGGGGTTTGATGAACCCGGCTTCAAGGTTCCGTTCACGGTCACACTGCGCACCCGGCCCGGGCAAACCGCAGTCAGCAACGCGCCCGAACTATCCAGGAAGGTCGAAGGCGGCTGGCAGGTCCACCGGTTTGCCCCGACGCTGCCGCTGCCGACCTATCTGGTGGCGATGATGGTCGGACCGTTCAGCACAGTTGCGGGCACTGTTCCCGCCACCCCGCAGCGAGCCAAGCCGCTGCCGATCCGGATTGTCACGACCAAGCAGAACGCGGGGAAGATGCAGTTTGCGCTGCAAGGCACCAAGGGCATCGTCACGCATCTTGAAAGCTATTTCGGGCAGGCCTTTCCCTATCCCAAGCTGGATCAGATAACCTCGCCGATTATGCCCGGCGCGATGGAAAATGCCGGGGCTGATCTTTACGCCGATCCGATCCTGATCATGGATGACAAGGCCACCACGGGCCAAAAGCGCACTTTCGGCATGGTCGTCAGCCATGAACTTGCACACCAGTGGTTTGGCGATCTGGTTACCCCGGCGTGGTGGGACGATATCTGGCTGAACGAAAGTTTTGCCAACTGGATGGGCTTCCGGATCGGTGATGCCTGGCGCCCCGAGCTCAACATCCGGGCCGGCGCGCTGGCTGAAGGGTTCAACGCCATGAACACCGATGCACTGGTGGCCGGCCGCGCGATCCACCAGCCGATCGAAACCAACGCCCAGATCGATGAAGCCTTTGACTCCATCACCTATGGCAAGGGCGGCCATGTGGTGGCGATGATCGCGGGTTACATGGGCGATACCAAATTCCGCGATGGGGTGCGCAGCTATATGGCCGCGCACAAATATTCGAGCGCCACCAGCACCGATTTCTTTGCCGCCATGGCCAAGGTTTCCGGCGATCCGCGGATCGTGCCGGCGATGCAAAGTTTCACCGATCAACAAGGCGTGCCGCTGGTGACTTTCGCCGCCGACGGCAAGGGCGGCTATACCGTCAGCCAGAGCCGCTATGCCCGGCTTGGCACCACCGCCCCGGCCACGCGCTGGGGCATCCCGCTGTGCGTGCGCGCCAGCGATAGCCAGCAGACGTGCCAGCTGCTTGATGCGGCGAGTGCCGCGATTGCCGCACCGGGCAGCGGCGCGCTGATCCCCAATGCGGGGGGCACCGGTTATTACCGCTTCGAACTGCCAAGTGCGGATTGGGACAAGCTGATCGCGATTGCCGATACGCTGCCGGGCGGCGAAGCTCTGGCGCTGGACGATTCGCTTTACGCCAGTTTCCAGGCGGGACGGGCCAGCGCGGCGCAAATGCTGGTCGCGGCCGAAAAGCTTAGCCACAACACCGATAGCTACGCCAGCGATGCAGGGATCGACAGCCTGGCCGGGCTGTTCAATGCCGGGATGCTGACCGCCGAGGGTGAAGCCGGATATCGCCGCTTTGTCGGTGCGATCTATGCGCCGCGCTTGCAGGCGATGGGCTTTGATCCGCGCACCGGAGCCTATGCCAAGGAAGATCCCGAAGTGTCACAACAGCGCGAACAAGCGGTGTGGCGCATGGCGCTGACCGCGCGCGATCCGGCGCTGCGCGATGCCTTGGCCAAGGCTGGCACTGCCTATCTTGCTGGCGATGCCAAGGCGCTTGATCCGGCCTGGTTCGATGCCGCGTTCCGGGTGCTGATTGATCAGGGCGGGCTGACTGCAGCCAAGGCGCTGGCGGAAACGGCACTGGCATCGCAGGATCCGCTGCTGCGCCCCGCCGCGCTCGACGCGATCGGAAGTTCGGGCAATGCCGAGGTTGCGCGCTGGGTGCTGGATGGCTTTTCTGATGCCCGCCTGCGCCGCAGCGAACGCAATGGCCTGATGAGCAATGTGGTCGGCAACCGCGAAACCCGCGAACTGGGCTTTGCCTGGCTTCAGACTCATTCGGATGAACTGTTTGGCGGTTCGGGCGGTATCTTCTCTGCATCGCGCGCGCCGCGCATGGTCAGCGGGTTCTGTTCAGCCCAGCGCGCCGATGAAATCGCCGCGCTGCTGCGTCCGCAACTGGCTGGCAAAACCGGGGCACTTGAACTGGAACGCACGGTCGAGCGTGTGCGCAGCTGCGGGATCCTGAAAGAGAAACGCGGCGCCGAACTATCGGCCGCCTTCGCCAAGAAGGGTTAGAGCGGAATCGCCAGCGTCGCGGTGAGGCCGGTGATCTTGCCGTCCGCACCCCGGCGGTTTTGCAGGTGCAAGCTGCCGCCATGTTGTTCGGCGATCGCCCGGGCCAGCGTAAGGCCAAGACCGGCCCCGCCAGTGGTGCTGCTGCGCGATGGTTCGCCGCGGGTGAACGGTTCAAGCATCTGGTCGATCTTGTCTTCGGGAATGCCGGGGCCATCGTCCTCGATCCGGATCACCGCCTGCCCGCCTTCACGCAGCAGTTCGATCCGCGCGACCTTGCCATAGCGCAGGGCGTTGACCGTCAGGTTGCGCACCGCCCGGCGCAGCCAGGTTGCGCGCAGCGACAGGACGATCCGGGTCGCACCGGCAAAAAGTACCGGCTCGCCCATGTCCTCGAATTCTTCGGCGACCTGCGCCACCAAGGCCGAAAGGTCGGTCGGTTCAAGCGGATCGCTGGGCCGGCCGACCCTCGCCAGGCTGAGGATATCGTCGAGGCTGCGGGTGATATCCTCGATCGTTGCGGCCATCTTGCGCCGCTCGCCCTCGTCCTCAACGCTTTCGATCCGCACTCTCAACGCCGCCAGCGGAGTCTTTAGATCATGCCCGATCGCGCCCAGCATCACGTCTTTTTCGTCGAGCAGCGAAGCGACCCGGCTTTCCATCGCATTGTGCGCTTCGATCAGGCTGCGGATATCGGCGGGTCCTTCGGGCGCCAGCTGGCCTTGCACATCGCGGGTCTGGCCGAACTGTTCCAGCCGCCGGGTCAGTGCCTTGAGCGGCCTGGTGATCCGCCCGACGATCACCGCAATCGCGGCGAACACCAGCGCAAAGATCAGCAGCGTCTGGCTGACAATCGACAGCAGCAGGCCGCGTTCGCTGTGCGGGACCGGCATGCGGACTGCGAGCCAGCCCTGCCCGGGCTGCTCGACTGCGGCCACAAGTATCTCATCAGGCAGCGGCGGGGCATGGTCCCCAAGCACGCGGGCGCGGCGGGCGGCGCGGCGGGCGATCATCGGATCGCCGGCCGCCGAACGGTGGAACACCACCACCCCGGTTGTGGTCAGCCCCTGATCGGCCAGTATATCCTGCAATTCGCGTTCCGCGCGGTCCAACCGGTTGTCCCCGGTCCGAAGCGGCGATCCGCCGCTGCGCTCAACCCGCAATTGCCGTGCCGCTTCCATCGCACCGGGCGGGTGGTTGCCGACCAGTTCCTGTTCGTGGTTGGCGGCAAACAAGCGGATCGCGGCGGCGTGTACCAGCGCCATCTCCTTACGATCGGCCTGCGCCCGCCACAGCAGCGCCGCGCTGATCCCCTGCGCCAGCAGCAGTGACGCGGCCACCGCCAGCAACAACTGGCCGCGCAGGCTTTTTGGCCAGATGCCCCCCAGTGCGCGGCTCATCAGGGGCTGGCCTTGATACGGCGGACTTCGGCAGCGAGCATATAGCCGCCGCCCCACACGGTCTGGATCAGAGTCGGGTTCTTGCTGTCAGGCTCGATCTTGCGGCGCAGTCGGCTGACCTGATTATCGACCGCACGGTCAAACAGGTGAGCTTCGCGGCCCTGGACCATATCGAGCAGCCGATCGCGATCAAGCACCTGGCGCGGATGATCGAGGAACGCCAACAGCAGCCGGAATTCGACCGACGATATCGGCACCACCACGCCTTCGGGATCGATCAGGCGGCGCTTGAGCGGATCGAGCTGCCAGCCTTCGAACGCATAGTTCTCGTCTTCGGCGAGCGGCGCCGAACCCTTGGCACTGCGGCGCAGCACCGAGCGGATCCGGGCGACCAGTTCGCGCGGTTCGAACGGTTTGACCACGTAGTCGTCAGCACCGATTTCCAGCCCGACGATCCGGTCCATCGCTTCGCCTTTGGCGGTCAGCAGGATGGTCGGGATGTGATGCGTTTCGGCCAGGTGGCGGCACAGTGACAGGCCATCCTCGCCGGGCATCATGATATCCAGCAGCACCAGATCGGGCAATTCGTCCAGCAACAGGCTGCGCGCCTGCGCGGCGCTATCGGCCTGGCGCACGGCGAACCCCTGGCGGATCAGATATTCCGCCAGAGGTTCGCGCAGCGCCGGTTCGTCATCGACGACCAGCAGCCGGGTGGTTTCGGTCCGGTCCATTCAGGCTTGTTCCAGTCCGACCCGGTGCATCAGTTGGCCGGAGGCGGCGGAGGCGGCATGTCCCCCATCGGGTGATCGCCCATTGGCTGACCGCCATGTCCGCCGCGTCCGGCGCGGTGCTTGCCGCCGCCCATCTTGGCCCGGGCCGCGGCGCGTTCGGCCTTGGTCAGGCTGCCATCATGGTTGGCGTCCATCATGTCGAAATGCTGGCCCGCACCGGCGAGAAATTCATCGCGGGTCACCGCGCCGTCATGGTTGGCATCGGCCATGCCCAGCATCTTCATGCCCATGCCGTGGTCACCGCCGTGGCCCATGCCTTTGCCCATGCCTTTGCCGGGGGCCATGTCACCGCCGGGGCCGCGCTGATGCATCGCCCCAAATTCAGCGCGCGAAAGCGAGCCGTTGTGATCGCTATCGGCCATGTCAAACATCTGGCCCATGTGCGCCGTCCGATCAGCAGCATCGAGCTTGCCGTCACGATTGGCGTCCATCTTGTCAAACATCTCACCGTGCTTGGCAATGAATTCGGCCTTGGTCACGGTCTTGTCGCCCAGCGCATCGGCCGGGGCTTGCGGGGCTGCGGCGTAAGCGGCACCCGCCAGCCCAAGAGCGGCGAGCGAAAGGCCGAGGATTTTCGTCTTCATCAGAAACAACTCCTATCAGGATAAGCTGAAAGCCGCGCGGGGGCGATGGGGAGGGGAATCATCACCAGCCGCGCGGCTTCCTGTGATTGCTCTACTCCGGCAATGTCGCACGGGTATGCCGGGGTTGCCCGGATTTGTCGCCAATTGTCGCATTCAGGCAGCGCCGTTCACCGCGCCGCAAGCCCCAGTTTAACCCATCACGAAGGCGTTGAGCTTGTTGCCATCGGGATCGCGGAAATAACCGGCATAAAACCCATCGCCGCGGGCACCGGGCGCGCCTTCGTCGCTGCCGCCATTGGCCAGCGCCAGCGCATAGAGCCGGTCAACCTGCGCGGTATCTTGCGCTTCGAAGCCCACCATCACGCCGTTGCCCACGGTTGCGGCGTTGCCATCATAGGGCTTGGTTGCGGCAATTCCGCAGCCGCCGCCCGGCGTGCCCCAGGCGATGAAGCTTTCAAACTCCATCATCCGCCCGGTGCCCATTTCTGCCGCCAGCGCATCGTAGAATTTCGCCGCACGCGCCAGATCGTTGGTGCCGACAGTAACATATCCGATCATTTCATTTCTCCCTTCGAGTCGGGATGGAACATTATGTGAACATCAATGCTGCGGCAAGGGCGCACAGGCAGCCTTGAGCCAAGCCAGCGCCTCCCCTTCGAGCTGCGGCGCGAGCAGCGCCTCCACCGCGGCGTGATAATCGTCCCACCACTTGAGCTCGTCGCGGGTGAGCAGTGAGGTATCCACAAGAGCCCGGTCGATCGGCACCCAGGTCAGGTTTTCAAAGCCGAGGTATTCGCCTTCCTGCCCCGGCACCTCGCGGCGTTCGACCAGCACCAGATTTTCGATCCGGATGCCGTATTCGCCTTCCTTGTAATAACCCGGCTCGTTCGAAAGGATCATCCCGGCCTGCAATTCGGTGCTGGTGCCGGCCTGTCCGCCCAGCGGCTTGCCGATTCGCTGCGGCCCTTCGTGAACCGAAAGGAAACTGCCCACGCCGTGCCCTGTGCCGTGCGCATAATCGAGCCCGGCGGCCCACAGATGCATCCGCGCCAGGGTATCGAGCTGCGCCCCGACAGTGCCTTGCGGAAACAGCGCGGTGCCCAGCGCGATGTGGCCTTTGAGCACGCGGGTAAAGCGATCCTTGTGCTCGGCGCTGGGCTGACCCGGCCCGATCCACACGGTGCGGGTAATGTCGGTGGTGCCATCGGCATATTGCCCGCCCGAATCGACCAGATAGACCGACGCAGGATCGATCTTGCGGTTGGTCTCTTCGTTGACCTTGTAATGGCACTGCGCCCCGTTGGGCCCGGCGGCGGAAATCGTATCGAACGAAAGATCGCGCAGCTCTGCGCTTTCTTCGCGGAAGGCCTGCAGCCGCGCTGCGGCCGAAAGCTCATCCTGCCCGCCCTTTGGCGCTTCAATGCTCAGCCAGTGGAGGAATTTCGCCACCGCCGCGCCGTCGCGGGCTTGCGATGCGCGCTGTCCTGCCTGCTCGGCCGGGTTCTTGATCGCTTTGGGCAGGATGGTGGGATCGGTCAGCTCAATCACATTGGCGCCCGCGCCAGACAGCGCCGCGAATACTGCCTGCACGGTGCGTTCCGGATCGACTGCCACTTTCTTTCCGGCGAGCGCCTGCAATTGCGGCACGAAAGCTTCGCGGGGGCGGATCGTCACCGCATTGCCGAGATGCGCGCGTAGTTCGGGTGTGACCTTTTCCTCGGCAATAAACAGTTCGGCAGTGCCATCGGCATGGGCCAAAACGTAACTGAGCGCGACCGGCGTGCGATCAACATCAGTGCCGCGGATATTGAGCAACCAGGCCACGCTATCGAGCGCAGAAATGACTGCCGCATCGAGCCCCTTGGCGCTCAGCCATTCTGCCACCTGGCTCCGCTTCGCCTCGCTAGGCTGACCCGCCAGCGCGGCAGCATGGACCTGCGCCGGGGCTGGCGAAGGGGCGGGCTGATCGGCCCAGACCGTATCGATCGGATTGCCATCCACTGGCACCAACTGCGCGCCGATGGCCTTCAGCGCCATATTGGTAGCATCGACCCACGGCTTACCATGCAGCCAAGCATCATAGCCGATCTTTGCGCCTTGCGGCGCCCCTGCCGCCAGCCACGCGGCGGGGGAAGTGACCAGGCTCGACTGATGCTCAAACAATCGCCGGTCCACCTGATCTCGGACCTGAATGGTATAACGCCCATCGACGAAAATCGCGGCCTTTTCCGCGAGCACCGCGGCGGAACCGGCGGATCCGCCAAACCCGGTCAGCCAGTTCAGCCGCTGGGCATAGGCGCCAACATATTCGCTCATATGCTCGTCCGATATCGGCACCACAAAGCCATCGAGGCTTCGCTTCTTCAGTTCCTTGCGCAGAGCATCAAGACGGGCTTCGTGGGTGTTCATCAGCATAGCTTGCAGTCCTTCTGCCCCCAACATAGAGCGTGGCGATGACTCTTTCCACTCCCCCTGTCGCTGCCAAACGGCCGCATGTCGAAACACACCATGGTATTACGATCAGCGACGATTACGCCTGGCTGCGCGATCCGGGCTATCCCGAGGTCAGCGATCCGGCGGTGCTCGATCATCTGAAGGCTGAAAACGCCTGGTTCGAAGCGCGTATGGGCCCGCTTCAGCCGCAGATCGACGGCTTGTTCACCGAGATGCGCGCGCGGATCAAGGAGGCCGACAAATCGGTTCCCCAAAAGGACGGCGATTACCTCTACTGGATCGAGTTCGAAGCGGGCGCGGAATACAAAAAGTGGTGGCGCAAGCCGGTAGCAGGCGGCGCGGATCAGTTGATCCTTGATGAAGGCGCGCTGGCGGCGGGCAAGGAATGCTTCCGGCTCGAAGCACTGTCGATCTCGGCCGATGGCAGCCAGCTGGCCTATTCGTACGACGATAACGGTGCCGAACGCTTTACCGCCCGGATCAAGGATCTGGCCAGCGGCGCTCTGTTGCCCGATGTGATCGAGGAAACCGTCGGCAGTCTGGTCTGGGTCGCGGGCGATCGCGGACTGGTTTACACCCCCGCCAACGAACGGTGGCGCACTGACAAGGTCTGCCTGCACTGGCTGGGCCAGCCTGCAGCCGATGACGCCGTGCTGTACCGTGAACTGGACGAGGGCTTTCGCGCCAGCGCCGGGCTGTCAGCCAACGAAGAATGGCTGATCCTGTCAGCCGGTGATCACGAAACCAGCGAGATCCGCCTGATCCCGGCCGCAGACCCGCTGGCCGATCAGGTGCTGGTTCGCGCCCGCCAGACCGGGATCGAATACGATGTCGATCTGCACGAACAGACGCTGTTCATCCACACCAACGACGTCCACGAAAACTTCCGCCTCGCCACCGCGAGGCTGGCTGATCCGGGCAACTGGACCACACTGATCGCAGGCAGCGATGATTTTTACCTGACCGGGTTTGACCTGTTTCGCGATTTCTATGTGATCGAAGGCCGGGTTCGCGGACTCGACCGGATCGAGCTGCGCTATTACGATGACCCCACCCGGATCGAGCCAATTGAATTTCCCGAAGCCAGCTTCAGCGCCGGGCTGGGCGACAATCCCGAATGGGCGATGGACGTGTTGCGGCTGTCCTACGAAAGCATGGTCAGCCCGGCCTCGGTGATCGATTACGATGTTGCCAGCAAGGCGATGACCACGCTCAAGGTGCAGCAGATCCCCTCGGGCTACGATGCCTCGCTTTATATCACCGAGCGGATCGAAATTGCCGCCCGCGATGGCACCATGGTTCCGGTTTCGGTGATGCAGCGCAAGGACCGCGAACCCGGCGGGCCGCTCTTCCTCTATGGCTACGGCGCTTACGGTATCGCCATGGAGCCCGGCTTCTCGACTGTGCGGCTAAGCTTGGTCGATCGCGGCTTTGCCTATGCAATTGCCCACATCCGCGGCGGCGATGATCTGGGCCGGGCCTGGTACAAGGCCGGCAAGCTTGAGGCCCGCACCAACACCTTCAACGATTTCGTCGACGTGGCCAAAGGCCTGATCGGCCTGGGAATGACAGCAGCGGGCAAGATAGCGATCTCGGGCGGATCGGCGGGCGGCGAGCTGATGGGCGCGGTGATCAATTCCGATCCTGAGCTGTGGGGCGCGGTTTCGGCGCACGTGCCGTTCGTCGATGTGCTGAACACGATGCTCGACGCCAGTCTGCCGCTGACCCCCGGCGAGTGGCCCGAATGGGGCAACCCGATTACCGACAAGGCCGCGTTCGAGCTGATCCAGAGCTATTCGCCTTACGATCAGGTCAAACGTCAAACCTATCCGCCGCTGCTGGTCACCGCCGGGCTCAACGATCCGCGCGTGACCTATTGGGAACCCGCCAAATGGGTCGCCAAGCTGCGCGAGCTGAAGACCGATCAGAACGAGCTGTTGTTCAAGACCAACATGGGCGCCGGCCACGGCGGCAAATCCGGCCGGTTCGAAAGCCTGAAAGAGACGGCCGAAGAGTTCGCCTTTATCCTATGGCAGCTGGGGGTAGCAAATTAACCGCAATAGGCGCAGACTGCAGCGATTGAGCCCAGCCGGGGAGGCAAGCATGAGCGCCGGAACGATGCAGGCAGCCGCCGCCGATCAAGCGAGCAAGGGCGCGCTGGGAATATTCTCCGCGCTTGATGTGGCAACCAAGATCACCACCGTTCTCAGCCTGGCCGCACTTGCGCTGCTGATCGCCTTCCTGCTGGCCCGGCAGTGGCTCGCCAACCAGCGCCGCACGATCAATGCCGCGATCGAGACCGGCAATGCCGATGTGCTCAAGACCATGCTGGGGCAAAGCGGGGTTGATCCCGGCAAGGTCGGCAAAGCCGAAGCCGGCGAGATCCTGCTGACCGATGTGCGCCAGCGGTTCTGGCTGAAGCTGATTCAGTACGGCTTTGCGTTGATCGGCTTTCTTGCGCTGCTGGGCTTCGTGCTGATGCTGCTCGCGCCCAAGAAGGCTGAAGCCAAGCCGATCGATCCGTTGACCATGGCGGGCCTGCTCAAATTCGTGCCGCCCGACCAGCGCATTGCCCTGTGCCTCAAGACGCTGGACCAGCCGACCTGTGAGGCGATCGTCGGGATCCTCGGCAGCGCCTATTCGCCGCCGCAAAGCGAAACCGTGAAAGAAGCGGTCGACGATTCGCTCAATCAGGGCACGGCCAGTCCCGAACTGGCCAATGCCGCCAAGGCGACCTTGTCCCCGCAGCTCAAGGCGCTGGTGATTGTTGGCAATCCCAAGGGCTGGGATATCGATTTCAACTTTTGCGAAGGTCCGAACTCGGCGGCCAATGAAGCCCGCGCCCGCGCTGCGGCAAATGCGCTGGGGCAGACCCCAGGCGAAACCATTGCGCCGGGGATCATGCTTGGCACGATCCGGGTCAGGCCGCTGACGACGTCGGGCCAACCTGACGGCGCGCCTGGTCCGGGCGGCGGAGCAGTGGTGCTGAGCGATTCCAGTTCGGGCAAGGCCGACGCGGTGAACGCAGTCGTGGCCACCCTGACAAAACGCGGGGTTCCTGGATATGCCGTGCGGCCTTCAGCCTCCCAGCAAAAATGGTCCATCCAGTTCTATAATTGCGCCGCGCCGCGGCCGCCATTCCGCGATGTCACCACCCGGGTCCAGCTGCCGGTGGCGATCAAACCGTGATCCTGGCAGTGTTGCGGCAGCACCGTGCCCCGGGCTCCGGCTCAGCCCACCTATGACCAACCGCTTTGCGCTCAGCTTCACCGCCCGCCCTGAACACATCGACGAACTGGGCCATGTCAACAACACGGTCTGGGTCGACTGGATCCAGCAGATCGCCGTGGCCCACTGGGAAAGCGCCGCCGCGCCCGAACATCAGGCGCTGTATTTCTGGGTCGTGACCCGGCACGAGATCGATTACCGCGGCAATGTCGGCCCGGGCGAGACGGTCACCGCAGAGACCTTCATCCCCAGTGCCCCCAGCGGTGCGCGGTTTGATCGGCGGGTCGATTTCAGGAACGCTGCGGGCAAAGTGATTGTCAGCGCAAATACCACATGGGCGATGCTCGAACGCGCCAGCGGGCGGCTGATGCGGGTGCGCGATGATGTAACCGCACCGTTCCGCCCCTTCGCCGACGAGGGCTAGGCGGCAGCCGATCTTCCCATGCTGCGAGGCTGGCGCCCGAATACCGTCATCCGTTCGCTCACCGTGCGGTTCCGTCCCGCACGCTTGGCCTGATACAGCAGGCCATCGGCGCGGGCATAGATCGCGGCAAAGGTGGCATCGGGCATCACTTCGGCCGGAATTTCAACCAGCCCCATGCTCGCAGTGACCGGCCCATCAAGCCCGGAGACATCATGCGCCACCCGCGCAGTCAGTGCTCGCCGGACCTGTTCAGCGCGGCGCACCGCGCCCGGTCCGCGCAGCAGCAGCATGAATTCCTCGCCCCCCATCCGCATCGCCAGGGCATCGCGGTCTTCGGGCAATGAAGCGGAAACGGCGCTCAGCACATCGTCACCGACCGCGTGCCCGAACCGGTCGTTGACCGCTTTGAAATGATCGAGATCGAGCAGCGCCAGGGTCGCAAATCCTTTGGCCCGCAGCATCGCGAACCGTTCCTCGATCGCTCGGCGATTGAGCAGCCCGGTTAACGGATCGCGTTCGGCCAGGCGGGTCAGTTCGCTCGCCAGTTCGCGGTGATCATCGCGGTCACGGCGCAGCTGGATGAACCGGTCGGCAATCCCGATCGAGGTGATCAGCACTTCGGCACCTATTGCCATGCGCTGCGCAATGAACAGCAGCATCGGTTCGGTCTGATCGCCCAGCATGCTCTCGGCAATTTGCCACAACCCGGTCAGGATCAAGGGCAGCAGCGATGCGGCGAGAAATTTGGCCGAACGGCTGCCGTTGCGCAGCGCACTGCCGATCGTGACGAACAGGACTGCCGCCACCACCAGCCAAGCGGACAGATAGATCGCCAAGCCGCGACCTTGCAGCCAATCGATCGTGGTCAGGAAGAAGGCGGCATCGAGCAGCACCCAGCCCGCCACGAATACCAGTGCGCGGCGAAAGCGCGGCGACAGCATGCTGGGCTCGATAAAATCGCGGATCAACATCAGCACACAGGCCGCCCCGGCGCAGAACATCAGCGGTACCAGCAGCGCAATCGTGCCAACCGGGACCGGCCTGATCAGCGGCAGCAGCCCCGAACTGAGCAGCGTGTGGCCCAGCATGAAGGCCACCAGGCCGGTGTGCCACAGCAGGAACCGGTCCCGCAGCGCGCGGAACAGCGCCAGATTGAAAATCAGCGGTACCATCAGCAACCCGCACAGCAACGTGATCCACAGCTGCTCGGCGCCGATCAGCGGCAGCGGGGTGCTGCGCAGCCGCGCCGTATTGACCAGTGCTCCGCCGGTCGGGCCGGTCAGGACCACCGTTGCCCGCATAGCCGGGCGGCCCGCTTCGGGCAGGGCCAGAGCCATGCCCATATGGCCGCGCTGGACGAAATCACGCGGCGAAAAGGTATAGTGCGCGGTGCTGCCTTCGCTCCGCTCAAGATAGAGATCGAGGGTTTCGAACCGGGCCAGGCGGCTGACATATTCCGCCGGAACCCGTCCGTCCTTGCCCAGCGTGAACCGCAGCAGGGCAAAGCGCGCATTGGCGTGCCAGGCGCGGTCTTCGCAAATCCAGCCGGTAGTCCCCTGGCGCAGCGCCTCTACCTGTGCCGGACTAGCCGCATAGGCGTGGCAATCGGCGGCCTGACCTTCAGCCGGTGCCGCGCGGGCCAGTGCCGGACTGGCCAACGCCAGCAGCAAACCGGCCAGCAAGCGCAGGCAGCTTTGCAACAAGCGGGGAAAAATTAACGGGCCGGCATCCATCGTCCGCAAACTAAGGCGTAGACGCTCAAAATTGGTAACTTGCCCTGGTTAACGAGCCGACAATCTTGCCGACCATTTCCCGATGATTCAGCCCAGTAAATCCCCGACGGGCACGTAAGGATAACCCAGATCGCTGGCCACCGCTTCATAGGTAATCTGGCCTTCATGGACATTGAGCCCGGCGGCCAGATGCGGGTTGGCCTTCAGCGCCGCCTTCCAGCCCAAATCGGCAATTTTCAGCGCATGCGGCAGGGTCACATTGTTCAGCGCATAGGTGCTGGTCCGCGCCACCGCACCGGGCATGTTGGCCACGCAATAGTGAACAATCCCGTCCACCACATAGGTCGGATCGGCATGGGTGGTGGCTTTCGAGGTTTCAAAACACCCGCCCTGATCGATCGCAACGTCGACCAGCACCGCGCCCGGCTTCATCGTTTTCAGCATATCGCGGGTCACCAGTTTGGGCGCGGCGGCCCCCGGCACCAGCACCGCGCCGATCACCAGATCGGCCTCGGCCACTTCGGCAGCCAGCGCCGCGCGGCCCGAGTAGAGCGTGCGGGCGCGGCCCTGGAAATGGCTGTCGAGCCGCTCAAGCACCGCCGGATCGCGATCGAGGATGGTCACGTCGGCGCCCATGCCCACTGCCATCTGCGCCGCGTTGAAGCCCACCACGCCGCCGCCGATTACCACAACCTTGGCCGGCAGCACGCCCGGAACCCCGCCCAGCAGCACGCCGCGCCCGCCGTGCGCCTTTTCCAGCGCGGTCGCCCCGGCCTGGATCGACATGCGCCCCGCCACCTGGCTCATCGGCTTGAGCAGCGGCAGCGAATTGTCGATCCCGGTCACGGTTTCATAGGCAATCGCGGTCACCCCGGACTTGACCAGATCGGCGGTCTGCTCGGGATCGGGGGCGAGGTGGAGGTAGGTATAGAGGATCTGCCCCTTGCGCAGCATCGCGCGCTCGCCCGGCTGCGGTTCCTTGACCTTCACCACCATTTCGCAGCTCGCAAAGATTTCGGCCGCAGTGGCCTTGATCGCGGCCCCGGCATTCAGATAGTCCGCGTCCGCTGCGCCGATCCCGCTGCCGGCCCCGGTTTCCACCCAAACCTCATGCCCGTGCGCCACCAGTTCGCGCGCGCTTTCCGGGGTCAGCCCCACGCGGTATTCATGGTTCTTGATTTCCTTGACGGTACCAACGCGCATCGGGGCTCTCCTGGGGTAATGTGTCAGCCCGAGCATACGCCCGAGCGCGGCGAATGTTTCACCAAACTTTGCCTGTTCAGACCCGCCTTGCGGTGATATTTCCCGCAGCAACGCAATCGAACGGATAGATTCACCATGGACCGCAACGACGTGCTGATCCTTGAGGCGCTGCAGAAGGACTCGTCGCGCTCGGTCGCCGATCTGGCTGAGCTGGCCGGAGTCTCGCCCTCGGCCTGCCACCGCCGGATCAAGGCGCTGGAGGCCAGCGGCACGATCACCGGCTATGCCGCGCAGATCGATCCGCAGCGCCTTGGCCTCAAGTTGCAGGCCTTTGTCGAGATCACCCTGACCAGCCAGAGCCGCGAGGCGATGGACCGGTTCGAAGAAGCGGTGCAGCTCTATGACGACATTCTCGATTGCCACCTGATGAGCGGCAATGCCGATTACCTGCTGCGCGTCGCCGCGCAGGATCTGGAACAATACGACCGCATCCACCGCGATTGCCTGGCCCGACTCCCCGGCGTCTCCGCCATGCGCTCGGCCTTCGCGATCCGCCGGATCAAACGCTGGAGCGGCTACCCGGTGCGGGGGTAGCAAGCCAGGTTCGGGTCAGCCCGCCACCGGCAAAGTCAGCACAAAACACGCCCCCACGCTCACCTCGCCCAGCTCCAGTGAGCCGCCGCGCCCTTCTGCCAAAGCGCGGGCGATCGGCAGGCCCAGCCCGGTACCGCCACTTTCGCGCCGCGAGGTGAAGAAAGGATCGAACACTTTGACCCGGTCAGCTTCGGGCACGCCGGGGCCGTTGTCGGTCAGCGCGATGCTGGCGAACCTGCCGCGGTGGCCGGTGGTTATGGCGAGTGCGGTGGCGCCGGCCTGGCGGGCGTTTTCGATCAGTGTGGCGAGCACGGTTTCGAGCGCCTCCTCTTCGATGCCGAGCGCGGGATAGTCTGGCTCGATCGACGCGGTGACGGCGAACTGCGGGGCGGAGTGCGCCTGGGTGAGGCGGGCCAGCACTGCGCCCAGATCGGCGCGGGCGGCGTCTCCGGCGCGGGCCATGTCCGCTTGCGCCAGTTCCATCAGGCGGCTGACCAAGGCAGCGAGCCGGGTCGCATCGCCATCCATGTTGGAGAGGAACCGGGCGCGTTCGACATCGCTCATGGTGCTGCCGTGATCCTGCAGCAATTCTATCCCCCCCCTGATCCCGGCCAAGGGCGTCTTGAATTCGTGGCTGAGGCTGGCGGCGAAATCGCGCAGGTAGCGGCTGCGGCGGTTGATCGCTTCGGCCATGGCCGCGAAATCGGTGTTGAGGCTGCGGATCTCGCGCACCTCAAGCGTGGGCGGGCGCAGACTGGCGCTGCGGCCCTGCGCCAGCGCGCGAGCGGCGGCGGAGAGGCGCTCCACCGGTACCACGATTGCCCGGGCCAGCACTGCGGCAACGACCAGCAACAGTCCGAAAATCGCGACCGCGCCAAAGGCGATCTTACCCCAATCCTCCCACATGCCCCGGAACAGCGCCGAGGGCGAACGCGAGACGAGGACCACGCCGACCACTTGCCCGCCGACCATAATCGCACGGGCGTGGTGGAGGCGAATATCAGTGGCGGGACTGAGCCAGTGCAGCAGCCAGCCGCGCCGATAGCTGGAGTTATAGCGCATCACGGTCAGCGAACCGCCCGCCAGTGCCGCCTTCACCTCGGTCAGCCGGCCAAGCGAAAAGCCGATCTGGCTGCCCGAGACCATGGTCCCGTCGCGGTCCAGCAGGACGATCGAGGCGAGCGTGGAATTCTTGGTTTCGGCCACCACCGGGGCGATCCGCTGCGCATCGACTAGCGCGGCGGGATCGGGCGGCAGCGCAGCGGGGAAGGCGCGCGGGCGCTCGGGCAGGATCGGAGTGCTGCGCAGATCGATCCCGGTGGCAAAGGCGGCGGCATAGGGATCAAGCCGGCTTTCCTCTCGCAGAATGACTGCAGTTTCTGGGGGCGCGGCAGCAGGCGGTGCGCCTGGCCAGAGCAGCGCGGCAGTGGCCGAGAGCGCGGCTGCCTGCGCCGAAACCTCAGCCTCGGTGCGGCGGACCAGCGCGTTTTCATAGACCCTGAGGCTGAGCGCGGCGAAGCCCGGCAGCGCGGCGGCGAAGACCAGCACCCCCAGCAGCAGCCAGCGCAGCCGCGGCACCGGCCAGACGCGCCGCGCCCAGCGCCGCATGCTGGCAATCAGCCGCCGGATTTGGCTACTCCATTGCAGGTGCCGAGCCGGTAGCCGACCCCGGCGCGGGTTTCGATCACATCGTGCGCGCCGACATCGCCGAATTTGCGGCGAATGTTGCGGATGTGGCTGTCAATCGTCCGGTCGGTGATGGCAAAGCCGGGACCGTGCAGCTGATCGATCAATTGATCGCGGCTGAGGATCCGGCCCGGCGCTCCGGCCAAAGCCCGTACCAGATTGAATTCGCTGACTGTCAGGGCAACCTCCGCCCCCTGCCAGCGCGCCAGCCAGCCTTCGGTATCAAGGCTGAGCAGGCCTTTTTCCACCGTGGCCCCACCCGCCTGCGCCGCAGGGGCATCACTGCGGGCTGAGCGGCGCAGAATCGCATTGGCGCGTGCCACCACTTCTCGCGGGGAAAACGGCTTGACCACATAGTCATCCGCGCCGAGCTCAATCCCCAAGACCCGGTCAAATTCATCGTCGCGGCTGGAGAGGAACAGCACCGGTACATCATCCGATGCGCGCAGGCGGCGGCACACCTCCAGCCCGTCCATCCGCGGCATGTTGATATCGAGCACCACCAGATCGGGCTTGTGCCGCGTCACATCGGCCAGTGCTTCTTCCCCGTCACCGGCGGTGCGGACTTCGAATCCGGCCTTGTCGAAGGCGAAGGCCAGCACTTCGCGGATATGCGGATCATCATCGACGAGGAGAACGGTGCGGGTCATTGCGGCTATTGTCCCGCAAGCGGTGCCAAGGTCAATCGCGCAGTGCATAGTCATCGCAGCTTACTCCATCGAACGGGCCCGGCTTGGCGGCCCCGATTTCCAGCGAAACGGCCAGTCGGCGTTGGCCGCCCAGCGTCCACTGGCCGTATTTCAGCTCGTCGGCGATGCGGCTCTGGGCGTGGGCGCGCAATGCCTCGAGCGAACCTTTGAGTGCAGGTGGGGGATTGCCCGTGGCCGCAAGGTCGAGCGCGGGCAGCGCCGAGCTGCCAAGGCGCGAAAGATAGCACAGGTCCAACTGCGCCCCGTCACCATCGATCTCGCGGGCGTGGCGCACGTTCCAGCTCGCGGCCACTGCGCCCAGATCGACGAAGCTGACCACGGTGAGCAGCAGGCCCGCGCTGGCGAGGTTGGCGTTGATCAGCCAGCTGAGGCTTTTGGCGCGCAGCATCCGCGCCAGCACCAGCACCAGCCCGACCGCGACCAGCGCCATCCACAGCAGGGCGGAGATCCTGAGCTCGGTCAGCGAATAGGCTTCGACATAGTCCCAGGTCCGCACAGCCGCGCTGATCACCAGTATCACGTTCTGAGCGATCCACGCGGCGATCAAACGGCGCACTGTGGGGCTGGCCGCCGCGCTCGATCCGGGCCGCGAGGTGACCGCGACGAACAGCGCCGCCAGCAGCGCCGTGGCGACTAGCGGATAGGCGCCGCGGTGGGCGTAATCGGCCAGAGTGATCCCTTGCGGCAGCTGCAGCGATCCTGACAGGTAAGCGAGGTCCATCAGATTCTGCACCGCGAACAGCGCGTTGAACAGGATCAGGGAAAGGGTGATCGACGCGAGCGAAAAGCCGGGCAACTGCAGATCGCCGGTGGCATCAAGCGTGCCGAGCAGGCGGCGCGGCGGGCGGGGGCGCAATACCCCCCAGCCCAGCAGCGCGAACAGGCCCCACAACAGCATCCGCGGCAGCAGTGTCCAATCGAAGGCGGGCAACTGCAGCCGCTCAATCAAGGCCGCAATCACCGGGTTGGCCTGGGCAAACAGCGCCACGAACACCGCCCCGCCCGCCAGCGGCAAGGCCAGCAGCGGCACCGCGCGGCGCAGGCCCAGCGGCCCAGTGGTGCGCTTGCGGCGCACCTTGCCCAGAATGATCAGATCGATCAGCGGCCCGAACAGAGCCTTGAAGCCATGGGCGAGCAGCCGCTGCAACCAATGCCAGCCATCATCGAACCGGGCCGTGGCGGGCAACAGCGTCGCCATCCCGATTGCAATCCAGAACAGCGCGAACGCGAGCGGGCTGGGATCCCACATCTGCGCCACAGCATAAATCGCAGACAGCCCCAGCGCGACCAGCGCCCGCCGATCCTTGCGCACCGCCGGCCGCGCGGCCAGCAGCGCGGCGCTCAGGCCCAGCATAAACAGACCCTGCACCCCAAGCGCCTGCTGCCACTGCCAGAACACCACATCCCCCAGCAGCACCAGCAGCGCGGCCAGCGCCAGCTTGAGCAGCAGCGAACCGCCCCAGCGCCGCTTCATCATGGTCTGCATGGCAATCGTATCTCCCCGTTTGTACCCCGGTGAAGTGCCGCGCGAACAAGCAGGCCGCGCAGGCCAACTGGTGATCAGGGCAAGGGAATTGTGTGCAAGAGCGATGCAGGCGCGCTAATATCGAGGCCATGGCTGGCCCCAACCCTCATTTGCTGCACATACTTCTGGCGCGGATCGATACGGCTCTGGCGGTGCATGGCCCGGGCCTGCTGATCGTGGGCCTGTGCGGCGCGCAGGGCAGCGGCAAAAGCACCCTTGCGGCGGCGCTGGTGGCGGAGCTTGGGGCGAACGGATTGCCCGCCGCTACCCTGTCGCTCGACGATATTTACCTGACCCGGGCCGAGCGGCAGCAGCTCGCCTCCAGCATCCACCCGCTGCTCGCGACGCGCGGCGTGCCGGGGACACACGACGTGGCACTGGGGCTGCAGACAATCGCTGCGCTTAAACGGGGCGAAGCAGTGGCGCTGCCCCGGTTCGACAAAGGCCTGGACGACCGCGCGCCTCAAGCAAGCTGGCCCCGCGCTCCGGCGCAGTGCCGGGTGCTGCTGCTGGAAGGCTGGTGTGTGGGCGCGGTGCCGCAAGCTACGGCAGCACTGGCAAGCCCGATCAACGCCCTTGAAGAGCGCGAGGATGCGCAAGGCATCTGGCGCAGCTACGCCAATTCCGCGCTGGCCGGTCCTTACCGCGACCTGTTCTGTGCGATCGACCTGCTGATTCTGCTCGCCGCACCGGGCTGGGATGTGGTGGCGCAGTGGCGTGAGGAACAGGAATTACCCCTGCGCCGCGCCCGCGCCGCGCAGGCGATGGACCCGGCAGCGCTCGCCAGCTTCATCCAGCATTATGAACGCCTGACCCGCTGGATTCTGGAGGAAATGCCGCAGCGAGCCGATGTCGTGGTGCAGCTTGATCGTCAGCGCGGAGTTGCAGCAGGCGCCTAAAGCGGGCTGCCATCCTTGTCGCGGTAAATGTCCCGCCGTCCGACATGGTTGGCCGGGCCTACATAGCCGTCGGCTTCCATCCGCTCGACCCATTTGGCCGCGGTGTTGTAACCCACACCCATCTGCCGCTGGAGCCACGAGGCGCTGGCCTTCTGGCTTTCGAACACGATCTGGCAGGCCTGGCGGTACTTGCGCTCTTCGGGTGCATCGCTGGCGGTTGCATCCAGATCATCGAAGCCGAAGCTGCCGTCTTCAGGCTCTTCGGTGACGCTGTCGACATAGTCCGGGCTGCCCTGCGTGCGCCAGAAATCGGCGATCTGTTCCACTTCCTCGTCCGAAACGAACGGGCCATGGACGCGTTTGATGGCATCGCTGGCCGGTTTGTAGAGCATATCGCCCTTGCCCAGCAGCTGTTCGGCGCCCTGTTCGCCCAGGATCGTCCGGCTGTCGATCTTGCTGGTTACGGCGAAGGAAATTCGGGTCGGCAGGTTGGCTTTGATCACCCCGGTAATCACATCGACACTGGGGCGCTGCGTGGCCATGATCAGGTGGATGCCGGCCGCGCGGCTTTTCTGCGCCAGCCGCTGGATCAGCACTTCGACTTCCTTGCCCACAGTGACCATCAGATCGGCCAGTTCGTCGACAATCACCACGATCTGCGGCAGCACCTGATAATCGAGCTGGGTTTCCTCGTGCAGTTCCTCACCCGTTTCGGGGTCAAACCCGATCTGCACGCGGCGGCCCAGTGGCTTGCCCTTGGCAATCGCCGAAGTGACCTTTTCATTGAAGCCGGTGAGGTTGCGCACCGAAAGCTCGCTCATCTGGCGGTAGCGGCGCTCCATTTCCTCAACTGCCCATTTCAGTGCGCGCACCGCCTTGGATGGATCGGTGACTACCGGCGAGAGCAGGTGCGGGATATCGTCATAGCTCTTCAGCTCGAGCACCTTGGGATCGACCAGGATCAGCCGGCACTGCGCCGGGGTCAGCCGGTAGAGCAGCGACAGCAGGATGCAGTTGAGCCCGACCGATTTGCCCGAACCGGTGGTCCCCGCCACCAGCAAGTGCGGCATCGCGGCGAGATCGGCCACGATCGGCGCGCCGGCAATATCCTTGCCCAGGATGATTGGCAGCGCAGCTTTGGAATTGGCAAATTGTTCGCAAGCGACCAGTTCCTTGAAGCTGACCATCTGGCGATTGGCATTGGGCAGTTCGATCCCCATCACCGTGCGTCCGGGGATCGAGGAAATCCGCGCCGAAACCGCGCTCATGTTGCGGGCAATATCGTCGGCCAGACCGATCACCCGGCTGGCCTTGGTGCCGGGTGCGGGTTCCAGCTCGTACATCGTCACCACCGGGCCGGTGCGCACCGCATCGATCGTGCCCTTGACGTTGAAATCATCGAGCACGGTTTCGAGCAGGCGGGCATTGCGTTCCAGCGCCAGCTTGTCGATCTTTTGCTGCGATGCGGGGGGCGGATCGCGCAGCAGATCAAGCCCGGGCAGGGTATAGGCATCGAACAGATCGCGCTGCCGGCCAGGACCGGTCGCTGCCGGGGCAGGCCGCGCGGCGCGGGCCGGATCGCTGATTTCGGGCGCCTTGCGCGGCTCCGCCAATTGCTGCAGCGGCCCGCCGCGGTCCTTCCTGGCACGCACCGGTGCGGTCGATACAAAATCGCCTTCGATCATTTCGTCTCGCGGCGTACGGCGCAGGAAGCCGGGCAGAGTCAGCAGGCTGGCCCAGTCAATCGCGAACACCCGGCCGGCGATCCATGCCCCGCCGCTCAGCGTGGTAAGGCCGGCCAGCAAGGTGACCACCCAGGCCAGGCCATCACCGGCAAAGCTGGCCAGCCAATGCACTGCGCCTGCGCCCAGCAGCCCGGCAATCCCGCCCCAACCCGCCGGGTAGCCATCGCCGCCCTTGGGAATGGCCAGCGCGATCGTGGTGGCGATCAGGGCCATGGCAAACAGCAGCAGCCCCACCGGGCGCCACCAGCGGTGGCCCTGGTGCGGCAAATCGCCGTCTTCTTCCTCAACCAGACCCCACAGACCGCGCGCCATGACATAGAGCAGCGGCAGGAACAGCACCGAAATCCAGCCGAACAGGAACAGCGCCCGTTCGGCCGTCCAGGCCCCCGCTACGCCCATCCAGTTCTGCACCGGTCCGCCCGCAGCAGTAGAGGCCGAGGGATCGGTCTGATGATAGGACACCAAAGCGAGCGCGAAAAACACCATCGCCCCAAGCAGTACCACCGCCCCGCCGATTTCGGCGCTGCGCCGCGCGGCGCGCTTCATCGCCGCACGCCAGTTGACGCGCGCGCCGCGGTGGCTGGCCGATGTTGGACGTGTGGCCATGATGCCTCTCCTGCTCTGGTCAGACCCTATGCGCCCAGCCATGACTCCAGGTCAAGAATCTACCTCTGTTCCGCCCCAGCAAAAGCATCGATCCCGGCCCAGCGTAGCCAATTGAGCCGCCGCGCGCTGCGTGCGTTCATGCCTCCCAGCGCGATTACCGGCACCAGCGCCCGGGCCGCCAGCAGCCGGAACCGCAGCGGGCCTAGGCCCGGCGCGCCGGGGTGCGAGCGGGTGGGAAAGACCGGGGAAAGCACCAGTGCCAAAGCGCGCTGCGCGCGGCCGATCTCTCGTAGTGAATGTGCCGGAACCAGATCGCCGCCCGGGCCATAGGCCAGATCGGCCCCCCAGCGCCGCGCTTGGCGCTTGCTCCCTGCCAGCGCGACCACGTGCCCGCGCGCCCTTGCCAGCCGCGCTGCCGCGTCAAACCGGGCGTGGCGCTGGCTTTCACCCAGATGATAATGGCGAAACACCAACCCGCTGCCGCGCGGCAATTTGCGCAAGGCTGCATCCAGCCCGGCATCGCTCCGGGCATCGCTGAGCAACCAGATTTGCGGCAGGGGCTTCTTTCGCGGCACAGGCCCGCTATAGCACCGCGCCATGACCGATCCAGCCACCCTGCTTGCCGATATCAACGCCCGAATTGCCCATGCTGCGATGATAGCCCGGCGTAAGGCCGATGAGGTGACGCTGATCGCGGTCAGCAAGACCCATCCGGCCGAGGCAATTGTGCCGCTGATCGCTGCGGGCCAATGCGCATTTGGCGAGAACCGCGTACAGGAAGCCCAGGCCAAATGGCCAATGCTGCGCGAAGTGCATCCCGGCATCGAACTCCATCTGATAGGCCAGCTACAGTCCAACAAGGCCGATGAAGCGGTGGCGCTGTTCGATTGCATCCATTCGCTTGACCGGCCCAGCCTGGTCACTGCCTTGGCCAAGGCGATGGACAAGACCGGCAACCGCGTGCCCTGCTTCATCCAGGTCAATATCGGCGCCGAGGATCAGAAGGGCGGCTGCGCGATTGCTGACCTGCCCTCGCTGCTGGCCGAAGCGCGCGCCGCAGATCTGCCCGTGATCGGCCTGATGTGCGTTCCCCCCGCCCACATCGAGGCCGCGCCGTTCTTTGCCCTGCTCGACAAGCTGGCCGCCGACCACGGCCTGGCGGGCCGCTCGATGGGTATGTCGGACGATTTCGAAGTGGCGGTGATGCAAGGCGCGACCCACATCCGCGTCGGCTCGGCCTTGTTCGGCGCGCGCGGCTAGCTTAGGCTCCATCCCAAGGCCTGCACAAAGGCGGCCATGGAGAGACGATGGGCGAAAGTTTTGCAGAATGGATCCCGGCTGGCTGGCCAGCAATGACGCTGCCGGAATGCGAGGCGGCGCTGTGCACGCCCGGCAGCAAGTTCGAGATCGACACAGTCGAAATCCGCGGCGTGCCGACCCGGGTGTGGAAAGCCGCGCCGCCCAGTCTGGCCGCACTGGTTCAGGCCGCACGCGGGCACGGCGAACGCCTGTTCACGATCTATGAAGACGAGCGCGTCAGCTATGAGGCGTGGTTCCGCGCTGTGGCGACCTTGGCGGCACATTTCGAAGAGCTCGGCGTCAAAAAAGGTGACCGGATCGCGCTGGCCATGCGCAACCTGCCCGAATGGCCGGTGGTGTTCTATGCTGCAGTGTCGCTGGGCGCGATCTGCGTGCCGCTCAACGCCTGGTGGACCGGTCAGGAACTGACCTATGGCTTGAACGATTCGGGCGCGAAAGTGCTGGTCTGCGATGCCGAGCGGCTTGACCGGATCCTGCCGCACCGCGCCGAATTGCCTGGGCTTGAGCATATCATGGTCTCGCGCCTGGCAGTGGCAAGGCCAGATACCAGCCGGTTGGAAGATGTGATTGGCCAGAGCGCGTCATGGGCCAGCCTGCCCGACCGCGCGCTGCCCGCTGTGGCGCTGGAAGCCGATGATCCGGCGACGATCCTTTACACCAGCGGCACCACCGGCAACCCCAAGGGCGCGCTGGGCACGCACCGCAATTTCCTCAGCAACATTTTCTCGAGCGGCTACACCGCCGCACGAAGTGTGCTGCGCCGGGGTGAGGCTTTGCCCGATCCCGAACCGCGCACGCTGCTGACCGTGATCCCGCTGTTCCACGCCACGGCCTGCTCTGCGACGATGATGGGCGCGCTGGCCGGCGGGCACACCATGATCTTCATGTACAAGTGGGACGCGGAAAAGGCCTTCCAGATTATCGAGCGGGAGAAGGTTCACGCCACTGGCGGCGTCCCGACCATCGCCTGGCAACTGATCGAGCATCCGGCGCGCGAGAACTACGATCTCTCCAGCATCGAAAGCATCGGCTATGGCGGCGCGCCCTCGGCCCCCGAACTGGTCCGCAAGATCCGCGAAGTGTTCGGCGCATTGCCTGGCAACGGCTGGGGGATGACCGAGACCACCGCCACCGTCACCCAGCACGGCGCTGAGGATTACCTGTTCCGCCCCGACAGCTGCGGCCCGCCGGTGCCGGTCTCGCGGCTGCGGATCACCGATCCCGAAGGCGAGGAAGTGCCGCAGGGCGAAGTGGGCGAGCTGTGGGCCAACGGCCCGATGATCGTCGCCGAATACTGGAATAACCCCAAGGCCAGCGCCGAGACTTTTGTCGATGGCTGGGTCCGCACCGGCGACCTTGCCTGGCTTGACGAAGAAGGCTTCTGCCACATCGCCGACCGCGCCAAGGACATCGTCATCCGCGGCGGCGAGAACATCTATTCGTCCGAGGTGGAGAACGTCCTCTACGAACACCCGGCGGTGATGGACGCCGCGATCGTCGGCATCCCGCACCGCACCCTGGGCGAGGAACCGGCGGCGGTGGTTTATCTCAAGCCCGGAACCGAGGCGAGCGAGGCGGAATTGCAGGCCTTGGTGGGTGAGAAGCTGGCGAGGTTCAAGGTGCCGGTGAAGGTGTTGTTTTACCCCGAGACCTTGCCAAGGAATGCGAACGGGAAGATCTTGAAGAAGGAGCTGCGGGGGTTATTTGGGTAGGGGGTTTGGCCAATTCGGCGCTTTCCTCCAAACTGAACCGCCATTGTTCATGTGCCCGACAGAGTTATTCAAAACCCCCATGAACGATAAACTCCGTTCCAGACGGCCTAACGTCGTCAAAACCAATTCGTACGGTCCAAGTCATAGGCGCGGTAAAGCCGGGTAATTCGAGATATGCCGATCCGAATTTTTTCAGATGGCAGTGTTTGAATTTTTTGCCGGATCCGCACCAGCAGCGCTGATTTTTGCGTAGGCTCGGACCCGATAAAAGCGTCATGCTCATTATCTCCGGACCCTCAGAACATATGCCGGGCAAAACCGCATTCGGGCCATAGGCAAATCTTGATCCGGTCGGCGCATGGTAAGTGCAAATGATCGGAGTATTCACGCTGCGATCAATTGTTGCGCTTGAGCAGTAATCGCCAATCGTCCGACCAGATCCGGGAGCGCCAGCTGCAGCTTGCATGACATTAACCGCCTTTCGGATCAGTGAAGGGCGCGGAAGCGGGCGGCTAAATAAATCACTCAACTGACTAACGACTTTTGGGGGCACTGCTGTCGTCGCGCCAGCTATATACGTCGCGTGCTCCGCAGATGTGTCGTTGAATGCCACACTAAAGACTGAAGCTATGCTCCCATCATTGAGCAGGTTCGTGATCGTGCAACTGAGCGGGTGGCTCGAACCGTCGTCTTCATACCAAAACCCGCCGATGACGAACGTGAGCAGCTTCTGTGACATGCCGAAGGAGGTAAGAGTCGGGCCTATTCTGCCTCGGATCGATTCTATAACTTCGAAGATCTTCGTTGGATCGGTTCCAGATAGGGAAGCAAGCTCCTGCATGAGCCACGAGGAGGTATCAAAGCCCTCAAAAGTTGCAATTCCTGTGAAAGCGAAAACTGTCCGAGCGTCATGACAGCAGAACACGCAAATCTTGTTGTACTGGTCATCCAGAGCACGGCCTTCACTGGATATGCGACGATCGGCAAGTATTGTGAATTTATTTTGCGTCAAGAACGACATAATAAGGGTCATCAAATCGACTCACACGCGATCAAGTATAGTTGAGCCATAGCCGTTCATAAGGTCAAAGCCCATCACCTTATTGAACTGAAATTCGGGAAAATTTCAGAGCAACGGTCAGACGATCGAATTATTTTTTAGGCACATTTCTAGCCAAGCGAGAAATGAACAGCATAGTCCACAAGCTCAAATCCCCCGCACATTCCGCGCCAAAGTCTTGAACCGCTCACCACTCTCCTCGCGCACCGTGATCGTGGCGTGGCCGCTCTTGCTCAGTTTCCAGTCCTCAATCGTGCCTGAACGCCCCTTGTGGGTGCTCGCAATCACTTCGCACCGATCGCCATTCCGGGTGCCGCAGTTATCCATCAGTCGGCCGAACTCGTGTGCTTCTTCAGCTCATCCCCGGCAAGCGTCACCACATGCAGCAGGTTGGTCGATCCCGGCGTGCCAAACGGCACCCCGGCCAGCGCGACCAGTTTCGATCCTGCCTGGCCGAAGCCATGGCGCAGCGCCATGCGTTTGCCCTTGGCGATCATTTCCTCGAACCCGCTGATGTCCTTGGTGTGGACCGCGTGGGTGCCCCACAGCAGGGCCAGTTTGCGCGCGATCTTTTGCGAGGGGGTGAGCACCAGCATCGGCACCGAGGGCCGTTCGCGCGCCACCCGCCGGGCGGTGCTGCCCGAGCCGGTGAAAACGATGATCCCGGCGACATTGACCGTTTCGGCAATCCGCGCGCTGGCCTGGGCCAGGGCATCGGCGGTGGTCGCATCGGGGCGCACTTCGGTGAAGTGGATGCGTTCACCATAGCCCGCATCGCCTTCGACCTGGCAGGCGATCCGGTGCATGATCGTCACCGCTTCGACCGGCCAGGCGCCGCTGGCGGTTTCGGCTGAGAGCATCACCGCATCGGCGCCGTCATAGACCGCATTGGCCACGTCGGACACTTCGGCGCGGGTCGGTGCGGGGCTTTCGATCATCGATTCGAGCATTTGGGTGGCGACCACCACCGGTTTGCCGCTGCGCCGGGTCATCGCCACGATCCGCTTCTGGATCGGCGGCACTTCCTCAGGATTGAGCTCAACCCCCAGATCGCCGCGCGCGACCATGATCCCGTCGGCCAGTTCGATGATCTCCTCCAGCCGGTCCACTGCGGCGGGCTTTTCGATCTTGGCCATCAAGGCGCCATAGCCGCCCATCAGCCGCCGAGCTTCGGCGACATCCTCGGGCCGCTGGACGAAGGATTGCGCGATCCAGTCGGTCCCCTGTTCGATCGCAAAGGCCAGATCACGGCGGTCCTTCTCGGTCAGCGCGGGGACCGGCACCACGGCATCGGGCACGTTGACGCCCTTGCGGTCCGAAATCACCCCGCCGACTTCGGCCGAGCAGAGAATGCGGCTGGCATCCGCCTCGATCACCCGCAGCCGCAGCTTGCCATCATCGATCAGCAACCGCTGGCCCCTGACCAGGATCCCGAACAGTTCAGGGTGCGGCAGGCAGACCCGGTTCTCATCCCCCAGCGCGGGATCGTTATCAAGTACGAAGTGCCCCGAATGGCGCAGCACTGCCTTGCCATTCTTGAACTGGCCGACCCGCAGCTTGGGGCCCTGCAGATCGCACAGCACCGCGACCGGGCGGCCAAAGTTCTTCTCTACTTCGCGGATCGTGGCGATCGTCTCGGCGTGGGTTTCGTGATCGCCGTGGCTCATGTTGACGCGGAAGGCATCGGCCCCGGCGCGGAGCAGCTTCTCGATCATCTCGGCGCTGCGGCTGGCCGGGCCCAGCGTCGCCAGAATCTTGATCTTGCGCCCGCGGTGATCGATTTTTGCCACTGTTATGTCTTCCTCTGTTGGCCTCCCCTATGCCAAAGCGGGGGCGAAAACCCAAGGATATCCCCATGAGCTGTTCCGAAAATACGAATGCATCCGCAGGCGACCCGCTCGAAACTCTGGACGATGCCGTCGCCGCCGCTGCATTTCGGCGGCTGGTGCGCCATTTGCGGCACCGCCATGACGCGGAGAATATCGAGCTGATGAGCCTCGCAGGGTTCTGCCGCAACTGCCTGGCTGACTGGATCGTCGAGGCCGGTGCAGAGCTGGACAAGACGGCGGCGCGTGAAGTGATCCACGGCATGCCGGCCGCCGAATGGAAAGCCAAGTTCCAGAGCGAGGCAACGCCTGAGCAGCTGGCGCGGATGGCCGAAAGTGTGAAGAAGAACGCTTCGTAAGATCCTTTCCATTTTTGGCGAATGCCACAAATGGGGAGGTGGATCGTCCGCAGGACGAGACGGAGGGGCTTCTGGGCTAGCGTCCTTTCCCCTCCGTCAGCCGCTTCGCGTCTGCCACCTCCCCTTTGCGCTACGCGAAAAAGGAGAGGACCCGACTTTCCACAGCCTTGGCTTTGCCCGAATCCCCGCCCCCGGCTATCGGCCTCGCTCAACCGATTCACATTCCAGCGGAGCTTACCCCCATGGCCGAAACCACCGACGATCGCCTGCGCCTTTTGATCGAACGCGTTGAGCGTCTGGAAGAGGAAAAGAAGGGCATCGCCGACGATATCAAGGACGTATACGCCGAAGCGAAAGCAGTTGGCTATGACGCCAAGATCATGCGCAAGGTCGTCGCGCTGCGCAAAATGAAGCCCGATGACCGGGCTGAAATGGAAGCAATCCTCGATCTGTACAAGGCGGCGTTGGGCCTCGGCTAAGCGCCGTGCTTGCGCGGATTTGAGGAGCGGCTAACCTCCCCCGGCATACCATTGGGGGATAGATTCGATGCGCGCGTTCAAGCTGGCTTTTGTTGCAGTTCTGGCTGTGAGCGGGGGCTGGGCCGCGCTGGCCCAGCCCACTTCCACCACCACCTATATCCACGCCGGCCGTCTGCTTGACCGGCCCGGCCAGCAGCCCCGCGGGCCCTCCACCATCATCGTCCGCGATGGCAAGGTAGCGGAAATCCGCGACGGCTATATTGAGCCAGAGGCCGGGGCCAAGGCGATCGAGCTCAAGGACAAATTCGTCCTGCCCGGGCTGATCGACCTGCATGTCCACATGTTCTCAAGCGGCGATCCACTGACCGGGCGGCTTGAGGCCACGTCGCGCGACCGCGAGGACGACGTGTTTTATGCCGCCAACAACGCCAAGGCCGATCTGATGGCCGGGTTCACCACGGTACGCGATCTGGGCGGGCCGCCGCGCGGGGTGCGGGCGCTGCGTGATGCGATAGGTCGCGGCGACGTGGCCGGGCCGACGATCATCAACGCCGGTGAAATGATCTCGGTCGCGGGCGGCCACGGCGATCTGGGCGGGCTAAACCAGGAAAGCTATGAGGCGTTCCATCCGCGCGATTACAACAATGTCTGCAACGGCCCCGATGATTGCCGCCGCGCTGCGCGCGAACAGATCCGGCTGGGCGCGCTGGTGATCAAGTTCGCCGCTACCGGCGGTGTGCTGTCCAACGTCGCGGGCGGGCTGGGCCAGCAGATGACCAGCGAAGAGATGAAGGCAATTGTCGATACCGCGCACGCATTTGGCCGCAAGGCGGCGGCGCACAGCCATGCCAAGGAAGGGACACTGGCTGCGGTCAATGCGGGGGTCGATACGATCGATCACGGCACGTTCCTGGATGAGGCCACCGCCAAGGCGATGATCGCGCATGGCACCTGGCTGGTCCCGACCATGCTGGCCAGCGCCACAGCAGTGGAACAGGCGCGCTCGGGCGTGCTGCCCGCCGCGGTGCTGCCCAAGGCCGAACAGGCCGTAGCCGCCGCACGGACCAGCCACATGCTGGCGATCCGGATGGGGGTGAAGATCGCTTTTGGCACCGATACCGGGGTGTCCAAACACGGTGACAACGCGAAGGAATTTGCGCTGATGGTCGATCGCGGGATGAGCCCGATGGCCGCAATCGTCGCGGCCACCACCGGCGCGGCCGATGCGCTGGGCCGGGCCGGTCAGCTGGGCACGATTGCGCCGGGTATGCCGGCTGATATCATCGCGGTGGCAGGCGATCCCTTGGCCGATGTGCACCGGTTGGAAAGCATCAGTTTCGTGATGAAGCTGGGTCAGGTGTTCAAATGGAACTGACCAGCAGCGCCAGACCGATGGTGATCAGGTTGGACAAGGCATGCGCGGCGATCGAGCCAAGCAGCCCGATCCGCTGGCGCACATAGCCAAGCAACAGGCCCGCCCAGAATTGCGGCAGAACCAAAGGCACAGCAGCCAGCGTGATCCGGTCATAATTGGCAAGGTGAACCAGCGCGAACAGCGCGGCCATGGCGTAGAAGATAAACGGGAACGCGCGCCCAAACCAGGCCAGCGGTGTGCGATTGCGGCGCAGCACTATCCAGCCAGCCAGCCCTGCCACCGCCGCCGCAATGATCGCCCCCAGCGCGATCAGCTCACGGCCGGGAACAATGGCGATGGCCAAGGCGCCGAACACCGCCAAGGCGCAGGCCAGTAGCCACAGCGCACTGCGCGTGCCATTCTGCCAGCCTCGGAACAGCAGCTCTTCAAGCAGTGGCGCGATCAAGACCACAATCGGTACCAGCCACACTTTCGAAACCCGGTCGAACGCCTGCGGATCGGGCAGGTCGAACAGGCCTTGCCACAGATGGATGAACGGCAGGATCAGCCCCAGCAGCACTGCGATCGACAACAGCGTCAGAAAAAGCCAGGTCCGCGCATTGCCCGCCGCCCTGAAGCCAGCGGGAGCCAGCAATTGCGGGCGGCGCAGGAAGGCGGCAAAATCGGTCAGCGCGGCGCGGAAGCTTGGGGAAACAGTTGTCATTGCCGCACTGTCTTAGCAGTCAAAGCTTTAGGCAAGGTTGAATTTGCCGCATTGCCCGCGCCTGATCGCTTGATTGCCTAAGCCGCGCGGCTGGGCTAGTGGGCGGGCCAATCCAACCTTTCAAGCTGACGGCAGATCATGGCAGGCCATTCCAAATTCAAGAATATCATGCACCGCAAGGGCGCGCAGGACAAAAAGCGCGCTGGCTTGTTTTCCAAGCTTTCCCGCGAAATCACGGTCGCGGCCAAGATGGGCATGCCCGATCCTGACTTTAACCCGCGGCTGCGGGCGGCGGTCAACGCGGCCAAAGCGCAGTCGGTGCCCAAGGACAATATCCAGCGCGCGATCGACAAGGCCAGCAAGGGCGACGCCGAGAACTATGAAGAGATCCGCTATGAAGGTTACGGCCCGGGCGGGGTGGCGCTGATCGTCGAGGCGTTGACCGACAACCGCAACCGCACTGCCACCAATGTCCGCACCGCCTTTGCCAAGAACGGCGGCAATCTGGGCGCCAGCGGCGCGGTCAGCCATGGGTTTGAGCGGCTGGGACTGATCGAATATCCCGGCAAGGCCGGCGATGCCGAAAAGGTGTTCGAAGCCGCGCTGGAAGCCGGCGCCGATGACGTTGAAAGCGATGAAGACGGCCACGCGATCTGGGTTGCGGTGGAAAACCTCCACCCGGTAGCGCGCGAACTCGAAAAGGTCCTGGGCGAAGCCGAAGGCGTCAAGCTGGCGTGGAAGCCCAGCCTGAAGGCCGAAGTGGGCGAAAGCGATGCCGCCACTTTGCTCAAGCTGATCGACGTGCTCGACGATGATGACGATGTCCAGACCGTCTGGGGCAATTACGAAATCTCCGACGAAGTGATGGAGAAATTGGGCTGATGTTCGGTTTGGCCGCGAAAGCGCTGCTTTCCGGCATGCTGATCGTGGCGATTGCCGAGCTTGGCAAGCGCCTGCCCACTTTCGCCGCGCTGGTCGCCTCGCTACCGCTGGTTTCAGTGCTGGGGATGATCCTGCTGTGGAATGCCCGGCCCGATGCTGAAAACATGGCGGTCCATGCCGAGGCGACGTTCTGGTACGTGCTGCCCAGCCTGCCGATGTTCCTGGTGATGCCGTGGTTGCTGCGCCACGGCTATGGCTTCTGGACCGCGCTGCTGGCCGGCTGCCTGCTGACAGTGGCGCTCTATTTGCTGATGGCGCAGTTCGGGCCGCGGCTGGGGATCAGAGTCTGAAATGCTGATCCTGGGCATCGATCCTTCGCTTAGCTGCACCGGCTGGGGGATCGTGGCAAAGCAGGGCAACCGGCTCAGCCACATTGCCAATGGCCAGATCAAAACCGATCCCAAGCTGCCCTTGGCCGAGCGGCTGGTGACGATTGACCGCGAACTGGCCGCCGTGATCGCCGCCCATACGCTTGATGCCGCAGCGGTGGAGGAAGTGTTCGTCAACAAGAACCCGCAGTCCACGCTCAAGCTGGGGCAGGCGCGCGGGGTTTGCCTGCTGGCCGCAGCGCGGGCCGGACTGCCGGTGGCCGAATATGCCACCAGGCTGGTCAAAAAGGCGATCGTCGGCACCGGCGGGGCGGACAAGGCGCAGGTTCAGGCGATGCTGGGAGTGCTGCTGCCCGGGGTGAAGCTGGCCGGAGCCGATGCCGCCGATGCCTTGGCTGTGGCAATTGCCCATGCGCACCTGTGCGGAACTGCGGCCGCACTGCAGCGTTGATCGGCTGTGGCCGAATCTGCAAGCCCCCATTCAGTATCGGGGGATTAGACGGGCCAGCGAAACTGCCTATTTCTGGAGTCCGCCCATGCGTCCCTTTGCCCTTGTCCCGCTGGTTGCCATCGCCCTTTCGGGGTGCATGGCCAGCCGTTACCAGATTGCCAATGCGCTCGAGCGTTATGGCCTCAACCCCAACCAGGCCAGCTGCGCCTCGGAATTCCTGCGCGGTCACCTCAGCACCCGGCAGGTTGACCGGCTGGCCCGCGCTGCGGACGATTATCGTAGCGACCGGCCCTTGAACTTCGGCGATCTGGTGCGCGTCGCCGCTTCGGTGCGCGATACCGATACCTTCATCCAGGTCGGCGCGGCCGCGGTGGCCTGCAAGGTCGTGGCCGATATGCCCTTGCCGATCTAAATTGCCGATCCGTGTTGCGGGGTGGTGCGCCATTGGCGCACCACCCTAGAGGTCATAGAATTCGACAACTTTGGCCCAGGCCTCCTCGGCCGTTTCCACCCATTGAAACAGCTTCAGGTCATCGTGATTGATCACGCCTTCTTCGGCCAAGGCCTCGAAGTTGAGCACCCGGTTCCAGAATTCGCGGCCAAACAGCAGGATCGGGATCGGCTTCATCTTGCCGGTCTGGATCAGGGTCAGCAGTTCCATGAATTCATCAAGCGTTCCGAACCCGCCGGGGAACACCGCCACGGCGCGCGCGCGCAGCAGGAAATGCATCTTGCGCAGCGCGAAATAGTGGAACTGGAACGCGAGGTCAGGCGTGACAAAGCGGTTGGGCGCCTGTTCGTGCGGTAACACGATGTTGAGCCCGATCGTTTCCGCGCCGGCCTCAGCCGCGCCGCGATTGGCCGCTTCCATGATCGACGGTCCCCCGCCTGAACAGACCACAAACTGGCGCATGCCCTTTTCGACGATTGCGCACCTGGCCGCGATTTCGCCCAGACGGCGCGCTTCTTCATAGTATTTTGATTTGGCGGCCAGGCGCGCCGCAATCGCCTTGCGCTCGGGCGGGGCATTGGCCACCAGCGCCTCTGCGGCATCGGGCGACGGGATCCGCGCCGAGCCATAGCAGACCAGCGTTGAGCCGATCTTGGCCTCTTCCATCAGCATTTCGCATTTCAGCAGCTCAAGCTGGAAGCGCACCGGGCGCAGCTCTTCGCGCAGCAGAAAATCGGTATCGCGCCAGGCCAGACGATAGGCTTCGCTTTGCGTCTGCGGGGTCGAAACCACATGGCTCTCGACAAATTCGGCTTCCTGTTCGGCAGGATAGAACCGGCGGCGATGCAGCCGCTTTTCTTCTTCGTTGGTCATTGACGCCTTTTCGCGGCATGAGCGCGCGGTGTCAAAGCCCTAGAGCCTGATGCGGTCGGGGCGAGCGGCAAAGCGCACGAATCGCATTGCCCTATGGACTTTTCCCTATCATGAAAGGGCAGTGCCCACCCGCCTTGCCCGGCAATTCGAAGGAGGCTCGTTGCGCGCAGACCCCGCCCTTGTTGATGCCGCCCCGCACCCGTCCAGGATAACTGCGGCGCTGGCGTTGGTGCTGCTGGCTGCCGCGCTGGTGCTGGGTGGTGGCGGATCGCCGGCCCCGGCGCCAGAACTGGTGCTGGAATGGCTGGCGGTGGGGCTAGGCGCGGCGTGGCTGCTGGTGCCCGCTTCGGCGCAGGCCTGGCGCCGCGTGCCGCGCGCCGCCTGGCTGGTGTGCCTGCTGGCAATCGTGGTTCCGGTGCTGCAGCTGGTCCCACTGCCCCCCGGCCTGTGGCACGCGCTACCGGGGCGTGAAGCGGAAATTCAGGCGCTGGCACTGATTGGCCGCGAACATAGCTGGCGGACCTGGTCGATGACCCCGGAACGGACCCTGGCCGCGCTGCTTTCCCTGCTGCCGCCGCTGGTGATGCTGATCCTGGCCAGCGCGATGACCGCGCGGCAACGGGTGTGGCTGCTGGGCACAGTGCTGGTCGGCGGCATTGCCACCTTGGCGCTTGGCGCGCTGCAATTGTCCAGCGGCCCCGATAGTCCGGTGCAGCTCTATGGCCTCGCCACCCCCCACCTGCGCGGGTTTCAGGCCAATTACAATTCCACCGCCGATGTGTTGCTGGCTGCACTGCTGAGCGCATTTGCGCTGATTCGCATTGCCGCCCGGCACGGGGTGATCCCTGATCGCGCCGGGCCGGTGCTCGGCCTCGCGGCGCTGGCCGCCGGACTGTTCGGCTTTGGCGTGATTTTCACGGCATCGCGGATGGGCATCGTTCTGCTGCCGCTGGCCTTGCTGGCGGGTGCCATCCTGCTGCGCGGCAGTCTGCCCGAGGTCAACCGCCGTTCGCTGGTTGCCATGGCTGCGGCGGCTGTGCTGCTGATGCTGGGCGGAGCGGCATTGGTGCGGTTCAACCCGGTGCTCGCCACAATCGGGGCGCGCTTTTCGTTCGAGAAGGAACTGCGGATCGAACTGTGGCGCGACGGGCTTTTTGTCGCGCGCAAACACTACCCGGTCGGCGTCGGCATAGGCGGGTTCGTGCCCGCTCTGGTGATCGATGAGCGGCTTGAGGTGGTGCGCCCCGCCATGCCCAACCGGGCGCATAATGAATATATCGAACTGGGGGTTGAGGCGGGTCTGTTCGGGCTGCTGGCTTGGGGGGCAATCTTGCTGATCGCAGCCCGATCAGGCACTGTGGCGCGCCGCCATCCGGACTGGCAGGTGCGCACCGAGGTATGGTTCGGCGGCGCCGTCCTAATCCTGTTCATGCTCCATTCGATGGTTGATTATCCCTTTCGATCCATGTCATTAGCCACGCTTGGCGCCCTGTGCGCCAGCTTGCTGCTGAAAAGCCCGAAATCTGGCGCAGCTGGGTCGAATCGAAAGGACTACGACTGATGCCGATGCCCCAACCGGTGCGCCTGGTTGCGATGCTGCTGGCTGTGCTGGCAGTGGCTGGGTGCGGCTTTCGCCAGTCGCCCAACACGCTGCCGGCCGGGCCAGCAGCCTATGCCGTTTTCCCCACTTCCGAGGCCTGGCCCGATGATAACGCCATCCGCATCGGCGATCGCTTGTCGGTGCGCGTGCTGGGTGAGCCTGAGCTGACGTCGGATGCTTATCTGGTCGATGGCCGAGGCAACATCCAGGTGCCGTTGGCCGGCGAACTTGCCGCCGCCGGGCGCCGCCCCGATCAATTGCGCGATGATCTGGTTACCCGCCTTGGGGCCCGCTACATCCGCGATCCGCAAGTCACCGTGATGGTCATTGACCGCAAGCGCACCACCTATGCGGTGGAAGGCGATGTCCGGGAACCCGGCGTGTTCGAAGCCCTGCCCAATACCACTTTGCTGGCGGCGATAGCCCAGGCCAAAAGCCCGACTGACAGCGCCAAGCTGGACGAAGTGATGGTCTTCCGCGTCGTCAATGGCGAACGGCTGGGCGCGCGCTTCAATCTTGACGATATCCGCAAGGGCCGGGCGGCCGATCCGCAAATACTGGCCGGCGATACGATCGTGGTTGGCCGCTCTGCCCTGAAGGATGCCTGGCGCCAGTTCCTGCAAGCGGCACCGGTGTTCAACGTCTTCTATCTCTTCCGCGGCCTTTAGGTAACAGCACTTGACCACTTCCTCCCCCAGCCAGCCACGCGCAGCTTTCGGTGCCAGCGATCACGACTTGCACGATGAGGTTGAGCGTTTGGGCCAGTCGCGCTCGGCCTTTGACTTTCGCTATATCGCGTCCGCAATCAGGGCCAACCTGTGGCTGATCGGGGCGCTGGTGGCGGTGTCGGTTGCGGCGGCGCTGGTGGCGACCATGCTGCAGACCAAACGCTATGACGCGGTGGTCGCGATTCAGATCAATGACTCAAGCGGCCGGGTGCTTGGTTCCAAGGAAGACCAGCCCGATGATGCCAATCAGGCGGCATGGGATGTTGATCGGTTCCTCAAGACCCAGACCGAAATCATCTCCAGCCGCGGCATGGCGCTGCGCGTGGCGCAAAAGTTGAACCTGATCGGCAGTCCGGCGCTGTATCAGTCCCAAGGCCTGCCGCTGCCCGCACCGGGCACTTCGCCCGAGCTGCTCAAGATTCAGGCTGCCGGGCTGCTGGCAGGCAATCTGAACGTCAAGATGCCGCGCGATTCGCGGATCGTGAAACTGACCTACAATTCCACCGACCCCGCGTTCAGCGCACAGGTTGCCAATGCCTATGCCAGCGAATTCATCCAATCCAACCTGCAACGCAAGTTTGACAGTTCGGCCTATGCACGGACGTTTTTGGGCGAACAGCTGGCCGAAGCCAAGGGCAAGCTTGAAATGTCCGAGCGCGCGCTGAACGATTACGCCCGGTCGGCCGGAATCGTGCGAGCACCGGGCGGCGAAGGTGCTGACGGCAAAGCGGGCGGCAGCGGATCGGTAATCGGCGATAGCCTGGCGCAGCTCAATACTGCGGCGAATGAAGCCACCGCCCGGCGGATTGAGGCCGAAGGCCGCTGGCGTGCTGTGGCCAGCGGGCCGCTGCTGTCCTCGCCCTCGGTGCTGAGTAATCCGACGGTTGTCGCGTTGCTTAATCAAAAAGCTACGGTCGAGGCGGATCTCAGCCAGGACCGTGCCCGCCATCTGGACGACTATCCGACCGTGCGGGCCAAGCAATCTCAGCTTGATACGATCAATCGCCAGTTGCAGGTGGCTGCGAACAATGTCCGCGCATCGGTGCGGGCCGAATACGATGCGGCGCTATCCACCGAACGTCAGCTGCAGGCCCAGGTCAGCCGGTTGAAGGGCGAGACGATGTCCGAACAGGACCGTTCGGTGCAGTACAACCTGCTGTCGCGCGAAGTCGATACCAATCGCCAGCTCTATGACGGTCTGCTGGAACGCTACAAGACCCTGAACGCGATTGCCGGGGTCAGCCTCAGCAACGTCTCGGTGATCGATCCGGCTGAAGTGCCGCGCTCGCAAAGTTCGCCCAACCTGTTCAAGAACCTGCTGGTCGGGCTGATGCTGGGGCTGGGGCTGGCCGCGCTGGTGGTGTTCTTCAAGGACCAGTTCGACGATGCGATCCGGGTGCCCGAAGACATCGAGGCGAAGCTCAACCTTGCGCTGCTGGGTGTGGTGCCGCAGGTACGCGACAGCGATCTGCAGGCGGCGATGAGCGATCCCAAATCGCCCATGTCGGAAGCCTATAACTCGCTGCGCGGCTCGCTGCTCTACTCCACCCCGGACGGGCTACCGCAGATCCTGCTGGTTACCTCGGCGCAGGCCGCTGAAGGCAAGACAACCACCTCAATCGCCGCGGCGCAGGGCTTGGCCCGGATGGGCAAGCGCGTCTTGCTGATCGATGCCGATATGCGGCGCCCATCGCTTCACAAGCGCCTCAACCTCGATAATGAACGCGGCTTGTCGAGCCTGTTGACCTCGCACGATCCGCTGGCCGGAGTGCTGCAAAGCGGAGGTCCGAAGCTTTTAGTGCTGGTTGCCGGCCCGATTCCGCCGAGCCCGACCGAGCTGCTCTCAACCCCGCGAATTGAAGAAATTCTGCAGGAAGCGGCGGCCGAATTCGATGTCGTGGTGATCGATACCCCGCCGATTCTTGGCCTGGCCGATTCACCGACGCTTTCTGCACTGGTCGATGGGGTGATGTTTGTGGTTGAGGCTGATCGCAGCCGGCGCGGATCGCTCAAGACTGCGCTGCGCCGACTGCGCGCGATGCGCCCGATCATCCTTGGCGCGGTGCTGACCAAATTCGACCCGCTCAAGGCCGGCAACCGCTATTCGGAATATTACGGCTACAAGTATTATCAGTACGAAAGTCAGGCCGAGCAAGAGTGATGCTGCGCGCCGCCGCGATCCTGATTGGCGCACTGGCGCTGCTGGGGCTCTCGGGAGTGAGCGGGATGGACCGGATGGCCCGCACCGACCCTGCGATCGCGGCGCAAGTTCCCCTGCCATTTGCCAGCGCCGCACTGCGCACGCTGGGTAATCAGGCCTTGGCGGCGCAGCGCGGCGGTGATGCTGCGGCCTATGGCTGGCACGCGCTTGATCGGGCCCCACTGGAAGCCGATGCGGTGGCCCTGTTTGCTGCCGGGCAGCTTGCCAGCGGCAAGACAGCGCAAGCGAACCGCGCCTTTGCGGTGGCGGGGCGGATGGGCTGGCGGGTGCCGGTGACGCAGGCCTATTGGTTTAGCCAGGCGCTGCAAACCGGTGATTATCCGGCGGCGGCAATGCGGCTTGATGCCTTGCTGCGCCAGCAGCCGACCATGATTGGGCAGCAGGCGCTGCTCGATCCGGTTGAGCGCGATCCGGCGGCCCGCGCGGCCCTGATCGAACGGCTTGACCCTGAAACAGCATGGCTGGGCAAATATCTCAACGAAGTGTTCGCGCTGCCGCCGCAAGTGCTGCGCCAACGCGCATTGTTGATGGTCGAAGCGGCCGATGCGGGACTGGTGCTGGGCTGCGAACGGATGTCCAATCTGGCGGGCGCGATGACCAATCTGAACCTGTTTTCAGAAGCCTCAGCGCTGTGGGATGCGCAGTGCCCGCAAAGCGCCGGACTGCTAAAAGGCGGTGACGGGCTGGCCACTCTCAACCTTCAAGGCACCCGCAATCCATTCGCCTGGCAAGCTGTGGGTAATGGCGATCTGCTGCTCGGGGTGGCTACGGCAGCGGGCGGCAAGGGCCGGCGCCTGACGATTGACGGCACTCCGCAAATCGCCGAGCAGTTCCTCACCAAGCTGCTGTTGCTGGAGCCGGGCCGCTATCGCCTGACCTGGCGCGCCGGAGACAGCGCCGAGGATCAGACGGGCAATCAAAGCCAGGCGATCCGCGCCGCGCTGGTTTGCAAGGGTGAAGAGGGCAACCGGCTTGAAGACCAGACCCTGGGCACCTATGGACTCGCCTCGGCCGTGGTAACGATTCCACCGAATTGCGCCGCCCAGCTGCTCAGCTTTGCCCGTGCGCCGGGCGGCAGCGGCAGTGTCTGGCTCGAAGACGTCAGGCTGGATCAGCTGCCCTGAGCTTGCGCTGTTTAAGATGCGCCGCTGGATTGCCCGAATAGATTCCATCCGCCACCGCATCGCCGAACAGTGCACCGCGCGCGGCCAGCACCGAACGGTCCAGCATCGTCACCCCCGGGCCGACAAAGGCCTCGGCCGCGACCCAGCATTGTTCACCGATGCGGACTGGCCGCAGTTGCAGCTGAAAATGCGGATCGTTCACATCGTGCGTGCTGGCGCAGATATGCGCGCGCTGCGAAATCACCGTGCGCGCCCCAATCGTGATCTGCCCTTGATTATAGAGGCGCACCCCCGGTCCAATCAGCACCGCATCGCCCAGATCGAGATTGTGCGGATGCCAGATCGAAACCGAGGCATGGACCCGCGCTCCCTTGCCGATCCGTGCCCCGAACGCCAGCAACACCAGCCGCCGCCAGCCGTGCAGCGGCGGCGGGGTAAATCGCGCAAGCACCAGCCATGACGCCATCCAGATGACGCGAAACAAACGGTTGCCCAGCGAGAAGCTGGCTCCGCCTTCAAGCGGACGGCTGCGCGAAGCATCGAGCGGCTGGGTCATTATCTGGGCCCCACGGTCATAGCGCTGCGATAGGCCGAGGCCCAGCGCGCGGCAATCACTCGCGATGAAAACGGCCCGGAGGCCAGATCGTGGGCGGCGCGGGCCATCTGGTGCCATTCAGGCTCAGCCATCGTCAAGACCTGTTCCAGCACCGGCACGATTGACTCCGGCCTATCGCCGCAATCGAGCGCTGCACCGGCCGCGAAACCTTCGGGCAGATTGCAATGGCGGGTCATCAAACTGGGCACTCCGGCTGCCCAGCTATCGAGCACCGACATCGGCAGACCCTCGCTGTGCGAAGGCAGCACGGTGAAACGCGCATCACCGAGCAGTGCCTGTTTGGCAGCGCCGTATTGCGGGCCCACGAAATGCACCGATGGCCCTGCTGCTGCCACCGCAGCCTGCAATGCCGCGACATCGCTATCCTCGCCCCATCCGGCCAGCGTGAGCCGAGCGGCATCGGGGCGGCGCGCCTGGCACCATGCGGTAACCAGCGCGATCAGGTTCTTCTTGGCGTGGATCCGGCCGATATAGAGCAGATGCGGCGCGCGCGCAGTGCTGGGAATGCGGCCGGCATTCGGGCCGGCATTGGCAATCACCACACTATCGCTGCGACCGCTTTCGCGGGCAATATCATGCGCCTCGGCGCCAGTTAGAGCGTGAAGAAAGCTGGCTCGGCGCCAGCTACGGCGTTCATACCCGGCCCGTGCCAAGGCCTTTTTCCAGCGCCCGCGCGCAGTGATCCAGGGATCGAGCATGCCGTGTGGCGAGATGATATAGCCGCCCCCGCTTTGCGCTGCCCAACGGCTGGCCGCCTGCGAGGGATACATCCAGATCCCGTGGAGATGTAGCAGGTCGAGCTTCGCCGCCAGCAGCGCCGGAACCAGCTTGGGCGCATAGCCAATCTGACCCGGACCGCGGACTGCGAAAGTCTGCACTGGCGCTCCGCCGAACCGCGCCGCATCGGCCTGGCTATGAACGTCATCGAGTGCGAAAATCAGCGGCTCTGCACCAAGATCGCGCAGCAACCGCGCCTGCGCCGCCACGGCTTCGAACACCCCGCCGCCCAGCCGAGATGCCGAAGCGGTCAGCAATCCGATGCGTTTGCCGACCAGCGGCGCGTTCTCTGTCATGGTTCGATCTTGCGCGTTCAGATCCAGCGCCACAGGCCTGCCGGCATCCCTATCAGCAAGCCGTGCAGCCAGGTTGCCCCGAGCCACAGCGCGGTTCCGCCCAGCCATGGCACCAGACCGGCTTTGGGCAAGCCGCAAAGCTGGGGCTGAAAGCTGGTGTGACGTTCCCAGATCGACCAGCTCTCGCCCATCTGCTGCATCTTCTTGGTATCCTGCAGCCGCGAACCGATCAGCGCGAGGAAGGCAATCGCGAAAGTCAGAACCGCAACCCGCGGCGTCGGGCTGACCAGCAGGTGCGACGCGCCCCAGAGCGCAAAGCTCCACATCATCGGGTGGCGGGTCACAACGAAGATTCCACGCGGGGTGTGCCGGGCCAGTTCCGCAGCGCGCGGATCGGGCAACGCGGGATTGCCGCGCAGCGATCCGACCAGCAAGACCGAAGCGACCAGCATCACCGCACTGGCAAGCGCCCAGGCCACATCGCCGCTGCCATTCCACCACGGCATGGCCCCGGGCGGAACCGCGCGGAACGCCAGAGCCATCCACGCAAAGCTCGCCAAAGCGACGAGCGAGTAAAGCCCCATGAATCCGCCCGCACCCAGCCGCTTCACCAGCGGTGCGCGAAAAGGGTGCGACAGGGCAAAATGAGTGCCGATAAAGGTCAGCGCGGCGGCGACAAGTATGGTCAGTGGATCATCCATGGTGCGGTTCCGCCTGCTTGTTGCCCTGCTGCTCTACCACTCATAGGCCTTGGGCAGATCGCCCTCGGCCGGATTGAGATAACGATCACGCAGCTTGGTCTGATGGTTTGACAGCGGCTGCTCAACCCCATCGATGAACACCTTGACCGGGCCGGTGGTCAGTTCGAGCGGATCGCCGTCCCAGATCACCACATCGCCGGCCCGGCCGGGGCGCAGCGATCCGAACCGATCACCCATGCCGATGATTTCCGCCGGTCCCGATGAGATCGCGGCAAACGCCTGGCCCCAGGTCAGCCCGCTGGCCCCCGGCACTTTGGTCAGGGCCACCAGATTGCCGGCATATTGCGTGGCATAGCGCGGCTGATCGCCGAACGCGCCCAGCGCAACCTTGACCCCGGCGGCTTTCATCCGCCCGACGTTGGATTGGGTTGAGCCCAGCTGCTCGAACGAATTGGGCAGATCGGTCAGCGGGGTGGCTAGCACCGGAACTCCGGCCGCGGCCAGCTCACCGGCTACCATCCAGCCTTCCGAAGCCCCGACCACAACCAGCTTGAGCGCCGGAAATTCCTTCTTGAGCGCCAGCACCATGCGGATATCGGCGGCCCGCTCCACATGCACATACAGCGGCTGCTGGCCGGTCACCACCGGGATCAGCGCGGCCGCATCAGGCCGGTTGAGCAGGATATCATCGCGCCGCGCACCTGCCGGGGCGAGCGACAGTTCGCGCGCTTCGGCCAGGGCATTGCGCAGGCTGGCATAGGTCGCCGCCCGGCTGCCCCCGGCCCGGCGCGCACCGCCCTCGCCCAGATCAACGTACTGAAACGCGCGCGGCTTGGTCGCGGCATTGCTGTCGGCGCCCAGATCGATCACCGCGCCTTGCCCGCCGAAGATTGAATTGGTGCCCAGCGGCGCCACCGCCGCGCGGGTCACCCCGCCGCCGCGGCTGACCTGGATCGGCTGGTCGTTGGGATTGATCGCCGCCGAAATATCGAGCGCGGCGCTGAACGGGCTCTTGTCGGCATCGCTATCGTTGCTTTCGTCGACCGCGCCGACATCGACCAAGCCGAGATCGGTCACCGCCACCACCAGCCCCGGGGTGACCCATTTTCCGCCCGCATCGATCGTCGGCACGCCAGCCGGAATGGCCACCACCGCTCCAGCGGCAACCACCTTGCCGCCCTGCACCAGCACAGTGCCATCGGCAATCGGTTCGCTGCCATCGCCGATCACCAGTTTGGCATGGATGATCGCCACATTCTGGGCCTGAGCCGGCATGGCCGCAAGCGCGCCGAGCGCCGCAGCGCAAAGCAGAAGCCGCTTCATTTCACGTCTCCTTCGCCGGGCTGGCCCAGTTCGAAATCGCTGACCGGGCGCAGTTTGCGGTTCTGGCTATCGTAGAGCAGCGCGCCATCGACCCAGACCTTTTCGGGCCGGGTATAGACTGACAGCGGGTTGCCATTCCACAACACCACATCGCCCATCATGCCGGGGGCCAGGCTGCCGGTCATCTTGTCGACCCCGATCGTCTTGGCGGCATTGTGGGTGAACCAGCCGATCACATCTGCATCGGGAATATTGATCCCGATCCGGCGGGCATCGCCCTGCGCCTTGGCGGCTTCCTGGTTCAAACGCTGGATGCCGTTTTCATCGTCCGAATGGATCACCACGCAGGCGCCGGCCTTCCACAGGATTCCGGCGTTTTCGGGAATCGCGTCATAGGCTTCCATCTTGAAGCCCCACCAATCGGCCCAGATCGCGCTGCAGGTATCGGCGGCCTTGAGCAGATCGCCTATCTTGTAGGCTTCGACCGCGTGGTGGAAGGCGCTGACGTGGTAGCCGAACTCCTTGGCCATATCGAGTACCTGCGCCATTTCATCAGCGCGGTAGCAGTGATTCTGGACCAGGATTTCACCATCGAGCACCCCGGCCAGCGTTTCCATCGCCAGATCGCGGCTTTCAAGCTTGCCGGCATCGCGCTTGGCGCGGTATTCGCGGGCCTTGATCCAGGTCGCGCGGTTGACCGCGAAATTGCCCATCCGGGTGCTCGGCATCCGGCCCTTGGCACCATAGACACGCTTGGGATTTTCGCCGCAGGCCATCTTCATGCCATAAGGAGCGCCGGGGAATTTCATCCCCTGCACGGTGCGCGAATAGACGTTCTTGAGCACCACCGAGCGCCCGCCCATCAGGTTGGCTGAACCGGGCAGGATCTCGAGGCTAGTCACCCCGCCATTGGCCATGGCGCGGGAAAAGCCGGGGTCTTGCGGCCAGACCGAATGTTCCGCCCAAACCTCTGGCGTGGTCGGCGCGGTGGCTTCGTTACCATCGCTGTTGGCATCGACCCCGGGTGAGGGATAGACGCCGAGGTGGCTGTGCACATCGATCACCCCGGGGGTGACGAATTTGCCGGTGCCATCGATCCGCAGCGCATCAGCCGGCACGTCCATATCGGTCAGGCTGCCTGCCACCGCAGCAATCTTGCCATCGCGGATCAGCACCACCCCGCGCTCGATCCGGCCGCCCAGTCCGTCAAACACGGTCGCCCCTGTGATCAGCGTCGGGCGGCCCGGATAAGGCTTGTAGGTTGACGGATAGGGGTTGCGGTTGAAATCGCGCGCCGCTTTCACCGCCGCGCTTTCATCCTTCTTGCCCTCGTCCTTGTCCTTGGCCAATCCGGCCCCGGTACCGCTTAGCACCAGGGCCAGTGCGGCCATGGTCAACAATGCCCCCTTGCGCATGATCACTCCTATTCTGGCTTGGGTTCGCTGCGATCCTCGAGCGTATCGAGGTGCATCCAGCGTTTCACGATTGGCGAAATCAGCAGCACTGCCACGGCTACTCCGATGCTGATCCAGCCAAACAACTCGTAAATGTCGAGCAGTCCCTGCTTGGTCATCGCGCCGCCCTCTCCGCCGGTGGCTTCGCCGATCTTGCCGGCCACGAAATTGCCAACCGCCGTCATATAGAACCATGCACCCATGATCAAAGATGCCATGAAGCTTGGCGCAAGGCGGTTCATCGCTGAAAGCCCAACGGGCGAGAGGCACAGCTCTGCCGTTGTCGCCAGGAAGTAATAGGCGAAGACCAGCAGCACCGGAGTCATCGCTGCTACCCCAAACGCCTCCGCACCCCAGACCAGCACCAGATTGGCTAAGCCCATCTGTGCCAGTGCCAGGCCAAATTTGGCTGGGGCCGAAGGATCCTTGCCGCGCTTGCCAAGCCAGGTCCACAGCACCGCAAACATTGGCGCGACAAGGATGATGAGGATCGGATTGATCGATTGGAACAGCGAAGCCGGAACCCCACCGCGATCAACGAAGCGATCGGTGAACAGACTCATTGACCCGCCAGCTTGTTCGAACAGGCCCCAAAACAGTGGATTGAGGCTTATCAGGAACAGAACCGCAAACATCCGTTCGCGCGGTTCCTTGGGCAATTTGAAGGTTTCGTATAGCACGTAACCCAGCAAACCGATGCCTGAAACAATCAGCAGGCTTTGGATCACATCCTGGTACTGGACGAGTGCCCAGATTACGGCGACCGACGCCAGGCCGACTGCATAGAGCAGCATTTCTTTGGATTTGCTGAGCAGCTTCGGTGCTTCGCCCACGCCATTGAGCGCACCCTTTCCCAGCACGAAGACCACCAGCCCGGCCAGCATGCCGATGCCAGCCAAGCCAAAACCATAGCCCCAACCGATCGTTTCCCCAAGGTAACCGACCATGATCGTGCCGATCGCCGCTCCCAGGTTAATGCCCATGTAGAAGATTGTGTACGCTCCATCGCGGCGCACATCCGTAAGCTTGTAGAGCTGACCAACCATCACCGAGATATTGGCCTTGAGGAAGCCCGAGCCGACAATGATGAAGGCAAGTGCCAGCCAGAAAACATTGATTGTCGGATCGCTCTGCCCGCCGACGCCTTCGACCGCCATCAGGCTGTGTCCGGCGGCCAGCAACAGCCCGCCGAACAGCACCGCCTTGCGCTGGCCAAGATAGCGATCTGCCAGATAGCCACCCAGCACCGGGGTGATATAGACCAGGCTAGTATAGGCCCCGTAGATCAAGTTGGCCTTGCTATCGACAAACAACCAGTGCTTGGTCAGGTAGAAAATCAGCAGCGCGCGCATGCCGTAGTAGGAAAAACGCTCCCACATTTCGGCGAAGAACAGCATGTAAAGGCCCTTGGGGTGGCCGGCAAATTCCGTTTCTTTCTGGACCGCGACCTTTGCCCCGATCACCAAAAAGATTCCCAACACAATCACCGCGATCGCCGCGATCCAATCGGCGTTCTGCCACACGGCCATGTCTTTCATGCAAATGCTCCCGGTATCATCTTGAATGGACAGTCATGGCTGCCCCACATGGCGCAAGAGACTAACCGGGATTTCGCCGCTGTGAAGCGAAATTCGCAGGTTCTGTTCGATTGTTGCGCGGTGGTTGAGGCCTGTTCCACTGACATGGAAGGCAACCTCGGCCCGCGCCCCCTCCCGGCCACCCTTACCTAGGGAAACCTATGGGTGGTCGGGAGGGTGGAGCGGGCCGAGGTTGCCGGGTTCCGCCGCATGGAACCAACAACAAGGCAATCTATCCGCTTGCCTGACCCGCTGTATTATGGCACTGACGCACTATGGCTGATGCAACCAGACCAGTGTACCTCAAACTGCGCGATCTGATCGCTGCGGCGATCATCGATGGCACTTACGCCGAAGGGGCGATGTTGCCTTCGGTCCGGGCCTTCGCGGCAGAACAAGGCGCCAATCCGCTCACCGTAGCCAAAGCTTATCAGCAATTTCAGCTGGATGGCCTGGTTGAAGTGCAGCGCGGGGTGGGCATGTTCGTGGCCCGCGGCGCGGCCGATAGCTTGCGACATAGCGAGCGCACGGCCTTCCTGACCCAGGAATGGCCCAATTTGTGCCGCCGTATGGCCCGGCTTGGCATCACCCCAGCCGAACTGCTGGCGCAGCGCGCCTGAGCCCCGCCGGGGTTAACACTTATTAACCCCAGATTAAAATCGCCGATTGCGTCTTGCTGACAGTGGTGGCAGTATTGCCACCGTGCAGTGCTGCTTGCACCGGGTCGGAAGCTGCGCCGCGCTCTTTTACCAATCAAAACGGGTGGCCGCTTGGCATGCCCGGTGGAAGGCGTGCAATGATCCGATCTGAACTGCTGGCAGCGCTTGCCCGCGAAAATCCCGCGCTGCGAATTGAAGAAATTGAAAAAATCGTCGGCACCTTTTTCGACGAAATAGCGGGCCGTCTGGCCAGCGGCGGCCGCGTTGAATTGCGCGGGTTCGGTGCCTTTTCTACTCGAGCCCGGGATGCCCGCACCGGCCGCAATCCGCGCACCGGCGAAACGGTCTCGGTCCCCGGCAAGAAGGTTCCCTATTTCAAGCCCGGCAAGGAAATGCGGGCGCGGCTCAACAGCGACTAGATGGCGAGCGAAAGCGCGGGCTGGCAGTCGCTGCCGCGCTTCCCGTTTGGCGATGGCCCTGCATTGGCCGACGAACTGCTTGGCTTGATTCTGGCCGGCAAAAAGCGCGCCACCTGCTGGAGCGCGGCCGAAGGTATCAAAGGCACCGTCATCGGCGGTCGCTGGGTCGTCGAAGACGGGCAGGGCCGGCCGCGCGCCGTGCTTGAAACGACCGCGCTATCCCAGCAGCGGTTTGATCTGGTGGACGCGGATTTTGCAGCGGCAGAGGGCGAAGATGATCAAACGCTCGCTTCCTGGCGCAAAGCGCATCAGGGCTATTTCACGAAGAATGGCGGCTTCGCACCCGACATGCTGCTGTGGTGTGAACGCTTTGCGCTGATCGCGATTCTTCCGTGCAAAGACGGTCTCCATACTGCAGGGCTGGCTACCGGCAGCACTCTTGCCTAAAGGCGGTTGCAGTGCGGACGTGGCGGAATGGTAGACGCCGGGGACTTAAAATCCCCTGAGCCTTGCTCGTGTGGGTTCGAGTCCCACCGTCCGCACCATTACGAAATCTGCCATTTTTGGCACACTCCCGACTAGCTGGCTTCTGCCAGTTTTGGGGGCGTGTGTAGGATTGGTGTAAAGCTGCCAGAAAAAGCGGCGTCCAGCTTCTCAACCGATGCGTCAACATGGCCGTCTGAAAGCGTCGTGTAGCGCAATACCATTGCCAAGGTTTTGTGTCCGCTGATGCGCTGGATCGTGGGCAGGTCAACGCCAGCCTTGACCAGTGCAGTAATCGCAGTGTGCCGTAACACATGGGGCGTCACCTTCTTCGGGTCCAGCTTGGCCCGAATCGTCGCCCGCCTGAATTGCTCGGCCATGGTTTGCCGATGGGGGTGCTTGGCATCGGCCCGCGTGGTGGGGAATGCCCAGCCCTCGGTCAAGCCAAGCTGTTCGCGCTCCTTTTTCAGCATTGCCGCCAAAGCGGGTGGGATAGGCTGTTCGCGTGATCCAGCCTTGGCGGTCGGCAAGTGAATGCGCCTGTTGGTTACGTCGATATACTCCCACCGGATGCGCAGGATTTCGCTGTGCCTCATTCCTGTGCCAAGCGCGATGGCAGTAAAAAGCCAAGTCAAAGGGTCTTGGTCGGCGATGGCGGCTTGCATAAGGGCTTGCTGGTCTGCCGGAGTAAGCAAGACGATGTGCTTGCGCGGTTCTTCCCCTTTGTCGATGACAGGCCGCGACTTGATCCATTCCCATACCTTTGCGCGGTTCAGGAAATGGGAGAGGGTCGATAGCTCCCGATTGATGGTGGCAACTGCTGCCCCTTCCTGTTTGCGCTGGCGAACGTAACCGGCAACCGAGATATCGCTTAGGCGGTCGATGCGCTGGCTCTTGAAGTGTGGGTTGAGTTGATCTTCAACGTGCCGCTTCTTCCTATCGTAGTTGCGGCCATGCTTGTTGTCGTCTTTGATCCGCTCCAGATAGGCGGCTGCGGCCTCTGAGAACGTCCGGTGCGTTTTCCGGCCTTTGGGTAGGTCCAGCCGCCCTTCACGCGCCTTGGTCTTGAATGCGGCTATTGCTTCTTCTGCCTGTGTGCGGGTTGTGCCGGTTGACTGTCTGCCGATCACGCGATGAACGCGTTCGTTGTTTTCCATGATGTTGACAGAATAGCGAATGTCACCGTTCGCCATGCGCTCGGCGGTGATGCCGTGTTCGGTGATCGCCTTTGCAACCCGCCCGCGCTTATCGAGATACTTGCCCTGCTCCAGCTTGCGGATATTGGGGCGGGTCAATATTTGGAAAGTGGCAGCCATGCCGGTTCCTATCTATACCAAAGCGCGAACAAGTCGCTGGTTGAGAAGTCCTCGCCTGCGTCCTTTTGCCGCCGTGCAGTTTCCTGAAGATGGCGGCGGTAAGCGTCCCGGCCTTCGTCTTCGTCTTTGCGAAACCCCTCAATTTGGTTTTTGCATTCGGTCCAAGCCTCGTCGATTTCAACGTCGAGCCTGACCAGCCGGTCGATCAACTCAAGCGCCCGGTCGCGATCTGGGCTTTCGTCCAGTGCCGCAACCTTGGTGCGCCATATCTCGCGGCTATTGAGAGCAAGCCCGCCCCCGAACAGTCCGGCGCGCTTGGTCGATGCGGTCCCTAGGGGGTCCTCTGGCAAAGCTATCCCAAAGCTGGATAGCTCGGCGACGACCTCGCGGCGTTCGCCCCTCAAGTTGAAGTTGTGCCGCATGGCTTCGGCCAGTTCCGGGTCTTCACCGATTGTGTAGGGCCGGAATGATTCGATGGGACCACGGTAGAGCATTTCACGTCCAGCGCCCCATGACATGAGGGTCGAATGCCAATTGGGTTCGCCCGTCACCTTCGCCGCGATCTGTAGGCCCGATGCAATCTGCTCGATCAGCTTTATGCCAATAGAGTCCAGGTCGATTGTTGCCAAAACGCGGGCCTCAAGTTCCGACGCAATGCTGCGCCCTGCCTCTGCTGCGGCTTTCTCGATCTTATCTCTCGCCGCGCCGGTTAGCCGGAATGTCGCCATCGCCCGCTTTTCGGCGATGGGCTTGGGTGGTCTTCCCATCGTTCTTAACCTGTATACAGAAACAAAACGTTTACCGCTTCAAAAACGGTTCTTGAGGGAGTATATAGGCACAAGAGGGACGGCCCGCAAAGGAGATTTGAGAATGGATGGTGTTGAGCAGATTCGGGTCCGCGTCCTGCCTGACGGTAGGGTGTCGCGCCGTGATGCGGCTGCGATCTTCGGGCGCACCCCAAAGACGCTGGCTGAATGGAAGCTAAAGGGTTGGGGGCCGCGAGCAATCGTCGTCGGGGGGCGCGTATTTCACGACTACGCAGAATGTATGGCGATGGCGCGGGGCGAAAAGCCTGTCGCACCGTTAGCCGCCTAAGGCTCCTGAAAAGGAGAGGGCCACCAAATCGGCGGCCCTTCAATCGCTGGAAGGCGATGTATTTTTAGGTCTAAGCAACCCCCGTATAGTGAAGGCCCAGCCGGAACGCAACGGGAAAGAATGCATCAATATCCAGCCCCATTGGGGATGTTGGAACTTGAATACAACCATGAACGGGGTTCGCCCCGCGCTGCCGGGCGTAACCGGCAACCGTGCTAGGGGCTTACTGTCCCTGCGCGATCCGGGCGTTGAACGCCTCATCAGCAACCTGCCCGGCGTAGAGCCGCACGAAATGAACGGCCTGCGTCGCTTCACTGCTGCACTTCTGCGCTCAATCAACCAGTGGGATATTGATCGCCGGATCGCCCGCGCTGCGGAACGGGGGCGCAAATGATCTCGCCTCATGACTTAGAGCAGCCAAGGCGAAGGGAAGTAGCCCTAGCCATCTTGTCACATCACCCGCGCCTCAATCGTCGCGCTGGCCAATTTTTGGGCGGCTGCGTGGTCGATGATGAGCCGTTTACCGACAAGCAACTCAACTGGATTTTGGCTTTAGCTGAAGCCGCTGGCGTGGAGTTATCCGCATGACAAGCAATTGCTATCCGAACAGCCCAGGTGCGCGCCGTGGTGCGCCTGAAACCAGCCGCGAAGCCGGGGACAGTGTTGCCGATATTGCTAGCAGCATCCGTGCCCGCGTCCGCGCCGCGATCACTACCGCCGGGGCCGATGGCCGCACAGGTGATGCTGTGGCCGAAGCCCTCGACCTAAGCCCAGTGCAGGTCCGTAGCCGGATCGCTGAACTTGGGGCGGCTAAGATCGTGGTCGATAGTGGCCGCAGGGATCGGCTCTGTTCTGGTCGGCGCGGTGTAGTGTGGGTTTTGGCAGAGTATGGCCCGCCACAGCCTGACGATGGCCAACTGTCGTTCGTGGAAGCCGCGTAGTGGCAGCGCGCAAGAGAAGACCGCATAGACCTAATCAAACCGGGCGGACTGACAAAACCGCCCGGTTTGTCATGCTACCTATGCGAGTGCTTGAATCCGCCGCTTATGCCAGCCTTGATCTGACTGCACGGGCCGTGCTGACAGAGCTGGTGACGCTGTTCAATGGTGACAACAACGGGTCGCTCTACCTAAGCGTAGATGATGCAAGGGGCAGACTCGGAATTGCGACAAAGCACCCGGTGTTGAGGGCCTTCAATCAGCTAGAGGCTGTCGGCCTGATAGAATTGACAAAGGACGCCCATTTCGCGGTCAAGGCGGCAGAATCTTCGCGGGCTAGGTGCTGGCGTCTGGCGTGGCATCCTTGGCCGGAATGCCCAAACAAGGCTAGGCGTATTCCGCAATATGGATGGGAGCAATTCGAGGCTTCCGGCAAGTGCGCTGACCTGCGCCTAAAGACCCTCGCGAAATACAGGAAGGAAATAGTCCGAGGTAAATTTCCGGGTGTGGATTTCGCACCGTCGGAGGCAAAACAAGGCCAATCCACGGTGGTTGCGGGTGTGAATATCGCACCCGCTAAAGCTGCAAATGACCGAAATCTGCCAAGTCCCGTTGGTGTGAATATCGCACCCTATATAGATGCTACCAGTGGGAGTTGGTGGGACGGCGAAGCTGTGTTGCTCTCGCGGGGGCCATATGCACAACCGGTTCGGCAATTGGGATGATGCCATGAAAGGCTATCACGGCGGGAACGACACAAGCAATTGGGGGCGGCGGACTGAAGCCTACGGCCAGCGAACGACCTTTGGCAGTGGTTCTTCGCCTGCACCCGTGCCGCCGCCGCCTCCGGGCTTCACCCTTGATCGCTGAATACAATCAAAGGAAATCAAATGGCCCGCAAGCCTGCCAAAAAGGTTCCCGCCAAAAAGTCCACCATTGCCACGATGGTTTCAGGCGAAGGCACTGACGAGGAGATTGCCGCCCGGTGCGCTGAGCATGTTCCCGGCTGGGCGGACATGAGAGACCTATCCAAGGCAGACATGGTGCGCCTGATGCGCCACCATCACGAGGCCAAGGCGGTTCCTGCGCTGGACATTGTGAAGGATGGGGATGCGCTCGGCCTGCAAACCCCGGACAAGATCAATCCAACGCTCAATGCTATGCGCATGGTGGAAGCCTTGGGGGTCCAGTCCGATCATTTCCTCAACGCCCGCATCAATGAATTGTCGCGCTATCATGGCAGCCATGGCGGGTCGCTGGACTCTCAGGCCATTTCGGATGCCTTCGCGCTGATCGCCGGGGCGAATGCCACTGATCCGGTGCAGAGCGCATTGTTGACGCAGATGCACTGCACCCATGACGCGGCAATCAGGGCGCTCTCCCATATCGGCAAGAGCCAATACACCCCGCAAGTGCAGGTCTGGGGCAATCTGGGGGTGAAGCTTCTCAACGCCTATGCGCGCCAAGCTGAAGTGCTGGCGAAGCTGCAACGCGGCGGCGAACAGGTCATAAAGCACATTCATATCGACAACCGGGGCGGGCAGGCATTGCTTGCCGAACAGGTGGTGACCGGGGGGATGGGAGCAAAAAGTGAAGATCAAGCCTATGGACAAAGCGCACATGGCCCCGCGCTGCTTGGCTCGGACCCGTTCGGGCGGGTTGTGCCAATGCCCAGCCGTGAAGGGACGGAAGCGGTGCCGGTTACACGGTTGCGCCCCCGGAAGCGGCGCGCCGAAGGGTAACCAGAACGCGTTCAAGCATGGCCGGTATTCTCACGAAAATATCCAACTTGAACAGGCCTTGCGCGTAGTCCTTTGCGGTGCGATGACCGCCATGTAACTGCCAAAGAGGGGCGGACTATGCCAGCATATCTGAGTGATGCTTTGCGTGGCGGCGTGATCGTGTTCGGAACGCCAGCGATTTTGGTGTGGGTTCTCAGCTTAATCTTGGATAAGTTTGCAGCATTAAGTGCGACCCCGGACACACGAGCGAAAGTCACGGTTGGCATCCCCTACCTCATCGCCGTTATGCTTGTCGCGGCCTATATCATCGCCATCGCAACAGAGGACACGGACGGGGTCCCTCTATGGATTGAAGCATTCGGTCCGCCGCTATTTCCTTTGCCGGGGGCAGCTCTGATCTATCTGCACTACCGAGCAGAGTATCGGCGGCGCTGGGTCGAAAATGCTGACGACCTTCCTGATGGGGTCACCTTGGCTAATGATGATTGGAAAGTCGGGCTTGCAACCTTGGCCTTGTTTGCTCTGTTCGGGGTCTTCCGAGTGATTTTTAGAATGATATGGACCATCTGACCCACTAAGGAATAGCGAATGCCAGCCGCACTTGCCGTAGCCTTGGTCCTATGCACAACCGTCACCGTCCACGATGGCGACACGTTACGCTGCAATGGCGAAAAGGTCCGTATCGCCAACATTGACGCGCCTGAGTTGCCCGGTTCCAGCCGCTGCGACCCTCGGCAATTGCGGACTGGCGCAAACCCAAGCTGGTGTGACTATGAGGCGGGTTATGCTTCTCGGGATGCGCTCAGCGCCTTCGTGAGAACTGGTCCTGTCAAGCTAGAGCGGTTGGGGACGGATCGTTACGGGCGCACCCTGGGCAGGATAACCGTAAACGGGAAAGACGCCGGGGCTTATCTGGTCAGTGTGGGTTTGGCGCGGTGGTGGGAAAAGTAGGAGAGAGGCATGCTCAGGGTTGTGTTTTTGGTCTTTGCAGTCGCCCTTACTTTCGAGAGCGGGTCGGTCAGCGCGCAAGAACGTCCAGCTATGCCGATGGATTCTGGTAATACCTTCCTCCAGCACTGTCGTGACGCGAATAGCGGAAAGCCGGGTGTTAGCAGCCTCGATTTCGGCCTATGTTATGGATACCTCGCCGGGATCGTTGATGGAGACTCTCTAGGAGAGCATCCACACGTGTGTCGTCCGAATGGCGTGACGAATGGTCAGGCCATGGACGTGGTGTTGAAGTTTCTTGAAGATAATCCAGCTGACCGGCATTATTCCGCCGGACCCCTTGTCCTTCTTGCTTTGATGAAGGCGTTCCCCTGCCCCACAGCCGTCCCCAGCAAGTGAGCTTGCGGGTATGCTGGCGCGTGTAAGCCGTGTGTAATCGTGCAGGGCAACCAATGGATTTCCTCGGTAACTATCGGCACATGCCAAATCCGAAAAACATCATTGTTTGCAATATCTTCGGTGGCACCCGGAAACTATCGGAACGTTACGCGGCTAGACTTAAAATCCCCTGAGCCTTGCTCGTGTGGGTTCGAGTCCCACCGTCCGCACCATCCAGCTGCCAGGATCAGGTGCCGCGTTCGTTCCGAGTGCGGCTGGGCGACCTGCCGAAGGCCTGCCGGTGCCAGCGCGTGAAGGCCGATAGCGAGGCGTATCCGCTAAGTTCGGCCACTTCGGTGATGGTGAGGCGCGGATTGGCAAGGTAGCGCGCGGCTTGGCGGCGGCGGACGATTTCGCGAATTTCGGCGAACGGCTGGCCATTGCCCTCCAGCCGCCGCTGTAGTGTGCGCGGATGCAGGCCAAGTGCGCGCGCGGTAGCCGCTATGCTGGCCCCGCCCGCCGGTAATTGCAGCAAAATCGCCTCTTCAACTTCCTGTTCCAGACTCCGCTCGGCCTCAGCCATCATGGTTTCGGCCATCCGCCGGGCATGGGCAGCGAGCGCGACATCGGCCCGGGGGTTGGGCAGATCAAGCAGTGGCGCGGAGATCACAATGCCGGTAAAATCGCTGCCAAAGCGCAGCGGCGCATCGAACAGCCGGGTATAGATCGCCTGCTCGGCCTGATCGGGGGTGGGGTGCGCGCAATGCACCTCGTGAATATGCCAAGCGCTGCCTAGCAACCACAGGCCCAGACCGGCCAGCACGCCCAGCGCCAGTTCATCGGATTGGCGCGACACCAGGGGCGGATCAAGCACCCACTGTTCCTGCACCACAGCCACCCCGCGGCTTTCCTCAACTTGCAGCACCAACGTCGAATTGATGCGGTTGCGGTAGCGTTGCATCACGTTGAAAGCTTCGCGCAAAGTCGGCTGATGCGCGATCAGCAGGCTGACCATGCCAAGATCGGCAATCGTGCGGCGCTGCGCCATGCGCACGCCCAGACTTGGGCAGTTCGCTGCCTTGGCGCTTTCCTCAAGCAAATAGACCACGGAACGCGCCGGGATCATCCGGTCCGGATCGGCCAAGCTGGCGCGCGCCAGGCCGGCGCGCTTCAATAACCCCGGCGTATCAAGCCGCAGATCTTCGGCGACCTCGTAATAGCCGGACAGGCTTGCGGCACGCACCAGTTCCACGGCGCTCTCCCTTGTCGTCAACTGTATAGTCTCTGTCGTCATCGGTCAAATGTGACCGACTGGAACCGCTATCTATGGGGCTCCGAATAAGGATGCCCCCCATGGCCAAGACAGTGCGTTTCTATGAAGCCGGTGGGCCCGAGGTCCTGAAGGTCGAAGACCTGCCCGTCGGTGATCCGGGGCCCGGTGAAGTCCGGATTCGGCACGGCGCGGTTGGCTGCAATTTTGCCGATACCTATTTCCGTTCAGGCTATTACCCGGTCCCGGTGCCGAACGGCATGGGCGTGGAAGCTGCCGGAACGGTCGAGGCGCTGGGCGCGGGCGTGACCCAGTTTGCGGTGGGTGATAGGGTTGCCTACAACGGCAGCCCGCTGGGCGCCTATTCGACCGAGCGGATCATGCCCGCCGCGCCGCTGTTCAAATTGCCCGATGCAATCTCGTTTGAGGATGCCGCCGCTTCGACCATGCGCGGGCTCTCCGCGACATACTGGCTGCTGCGCGCCGATCCAAGTCTCAAGGCCGGCGATACGATCTTGCTGCACGCCGCCGCGGGCGGGGTCGGGCTACTGGCGATCCAGATCGCCAAGCTGATTGGCCTGCGGGTGATCGGCACCGTCTCCAGCGAGGAAAAAGCCGCCAAGGCCAAGGCGATGGGCTGCGACGAGATCGTGTTCTACCGCCGCGAGGACGTCGCCGCGCGGGTCAAGGAGCTGACCGGCGGTGAAGGCGTGCAGACGGTGTTCGACAGTGTTGGCCAAGACACGTTCGCAGGATCGCTCAAATCGCTGCGGAGGCGCGGAGTTTTGGTGGGATGCGGCACTGCTTCCGGGCCATTCCCGCCGATCGACGCCATGCAGATGGTGATGCAAGGCTCGGTCTATTTCACTCGCCCTGCCTTTGCCGACTATTATGCCGACCCGGCCGAACGCGCCGAACTGGCGAAGTTCTGGTTCGATCACCTCGCCGCCGGGCGGATCAAGGTCGAAATCGGGCAACGCTATGAACTGGACGATTGTGTGCAGGCCCACCGCGATCTTGAGGCGGGCAAGAGCATCGGCTCATTGGTGTTCACGCTGTGAAAATCGAAAAACTCACGCACGCCATCGGTGCCCAGCTTTCGGACGTGAACCTGGCCGAAGCGGTGACCAACGATGATCTGTTCGGCGCAATCCGCGCCGCGCTGCTGGAACACAAGGTGCTGTTCGTGCGCGATCAGGACATTACGCGCGCCGATCATTCGGCCTTCGCCCGGCGATTTGGCGAACTGGAACCGCATCCGATGCTCGCCAGTGATCCGGAAAATCTTGGGCTGGTGCAAATCTACAAGGACGAGACCTCACCGCCCGATCGTTACGAGAATTCGTGGCACTGCGACGCGACCTGGCGCGATGCTCCGCCGATGGGCGCGGTGCTGCGCTGCGTGGCTTGTCCGCCGGTGGGCGGCGATACGATGTGGGCCAACATGGCCCGCGCCTATGCCGACTTGCCCGATCACATCAAGGAAACCATCGCACCGCTGAAGGCGCGCCATTCGATCGAGGCGACCTTTGGTGCCAAGTTGCCCGAGGACAAGCGCCACGCATTGAAGGCGCAGTACCCCGATGCCGAGCATCCAGTGGTTCGTACGCATCCCGAAACCGGCGAAAAAGTGCTGTTCGTCAGCGGCTTCGCCACCCATTTCAGCAATTTCCACACCAGCGAAAATGTGCGCTACGGCCAGGATTTCGCGCCCGGCGGAGCGAATTTGCTGAGCTATCTGATCGGCCGCGCCGCAATCCCCGAATACCAGGTGCGCTGGCGCTGGCAGCCGAACTCGATCGCAATCTGGGACAACCGCTGCACCCAGCACTACGCGGTGATGGATTATCCGCCCTGTGTCCGCCAGATGGAGCGCGCCGGCATCATCGGCGACAAGCCGTTCTGATGACCGCGACTCCGATCAGCGATGCCGCACGGGCCAGCGGCCAGTGGAACCAGGCCTGGGACGAGGCCGCCGTGCTCGATCCTGAATGGATGGAAAAATTCCTCGATATGGCGACATTGCCAGTGCGCAAGGGCCTGATCGATCCCAAGACCTACGAATTTCTTGCGATCGCGGTCGATGCATCGTGCACCCACCTCTACTCGCCCGGGGTCAAGCGCCACATTGCCAAGGCACTCGATCTGGGCGCAACCCCGGAAGAAGTCATGGCGGTGCTGCAAGCTGTGGCCGTTCTCGGAATCCATTCGGTCGCGCTGGGCGCGCCGATTCTCGGCAACGAAATGAAAGCCCGCGGCCTATCCGCGGCCAATCCCAAAGGAGAGTGACATGCAGTTCTTTGATGACAGCTTGCTGCCCGAAAATCAGGCCCCCCTGGTCATCCAGGTTGCGCCCTATGCCCCCAGCTTCATGCCGCAGGACAGCGATGACATTCCGGTCAGCTATGCCGAACAGGTCCAGAAGGCGGTCGATTGCTACAATGCCGGGGCAACGGTGCTTCACGTCCATGTTCGCGAACCTGATGGAAGCGGATCGAAAGACCTCGACCGGTTTAATGAAATGCTTGACCGGTTGCGCACCGCTGTGCCCGAAATGCTCCTCCAGGTCGGCGGTTCGATCAGTTTTGCCCCCAAGAGCGATGGCGAAGCGGCGCTGTGGCTGTCTGACGATACCCGCCACATGCTGGCCAATCTCACTCCGGCACCCGATCAGGTCACCTTGGCGGTCAACACCAACCAGATGAACGTGATGGAACTGATCACCGAAGATGATGCCAAGGGCACGACAATGTGGGATCAAAACCACGAAGCCTATACCGAGATGTACTATGAAGCCGGGCCCAAATTCATGAAGGAACACATGAAACGGCTGACCGCTGCGGGCATCCAGACCCACTTCATGGTAGGCTGTGCGCGCGATCTCGAAACGGTCGAACGGCTGGTTCGCGATGGCCACTATATGGGCCCGCTGGTGCTCAACTGGGTGGCGATCGGCGGCGGGCATGATGGCCCCAATCCCCGCAACCTGATGGAATTCATCAATCGCCTGCCGCAAAACGCGGTGTTCACGGTCGAAGGCCTGATGCGCAGCGTCTATCCGCTGTGCACCATGGGCATCGCCATGGGCTGCCACGTCCGGGTTGGCCAGGAAGACAACCTGTGGGGCCGCAAGGGCGAGCGCGCTACTTCGGTCCAGCAGATCGAAAAGATGGTGCGGATTTCCGAAGAGCTGTGGCGTCCGATCGCCACCGGCAAGGAAGCCAAGGCGATCTACAAGATTGGCGAGTTCTATTCGAGCGTGGATGAAACGCTGGAAAAGAACGGCTGGTTGCCAAACCGCGCACCGGCCAAACCAGGCATGCGCGTTGCCGCCTGAGCAGGCGGTTCAAGAGCTCCCGGGAGGGGAGAGTGGCCCGGTCGTAACCACTGGTTATGGCTGGGCCATATTCGCGCTGATCATGGGCCTGATGCTGTCCGACTACATGTCGCGGCAAGTCCTGGGTTCGGTCTTCCCGTTGCTCAAGGTGGAATGGGCGCTGAGCGACGAGAAGCTGGGGCGGCTCGGTTCTATCATTCCGCTGGTGGTCGGGCTGCTGACCTTCCCGCTTTCGCTGGTGGCTGACCGATTCGGCCGGGTCAGAGCGATCATCGCGATGGCCTTGCTGTGGAGCCTGGCCACCCTGCTGTGCGGACTGGCCCGCAACTATGGCGAGATGCTGGCAGCCCGCGCGCTGATCGGGGTGGGCGAAGCGGCTTATGGCAGTGTCGGACTGGCGGTGATCATCGGTGCCTTTCCGGCACGGATGCGCGCGGTTCTGACCGCAAGTTTCATGGCTGGCGGGCCGCTCGGCTCAGTAATCGGTGTGGCTTTGGGCGGCACGGTCGCGGCAAGTTACGGCTGGCGATCACCGTTCGCGATCATGGCCATCTGGGGTGTGATCCTGGCGCTGGGTTTTGCCCTGATCGCGCGCGAAAAGCGCCTTGCCCCGCCGCTGCGGGGTGAGCGCGCGCCGCTGCGAAGTGTCGTCGCTTCCCCGGCCTTGCGGCTGGTATACCTGGCCAGCGGGCTGCAGCTGTTCGTTAGCGGCGCCTTGACGGCGTGGCTCCCCACTTGGTTCGGCCGGGTCTACGCACTACCGCTGGGCAAAGCCGGGCAAGCCGCTGCCGCTATCCTGCTAGTGCAGGCGCTGGGTATGATCGTGTTCGGGCAATTGTCCGATCGGCTGGCCTTGCGCAGCGGCAATCAGCGCTACCAACTGGCAATTCGTCTGGCTCTGGCCAGCGCAATCCTGCTGGGCAGTGGGTTCCTGATGCCCGCTGGCCCGCTGCAACTGGCCTTGCTTGCCGCCGGCGCTTTCGTGGCTGCCGGAACCACCGGCCCGGTCGGCTCGATCGTCGCGCAGCTGACCCATCCTGCGCTGCTGGCGACCGCCTTTGCCACTTTGACTTTGGCGAACAATATCGCCGGACTGGCCCCCGGTTCGTGGGCTGCGGGCCAGCTGGCAGACCTGTTCGATATCGGCATCGCCCTGGCGCTGTGCAGCTTTGCGCCAATCCTTGCCGCGATTTGCTTCTGGCAAGCCAGACGGTTGGCCCTTTCCGCTGATCGGTAAGAGGTCCCCGCAAAAACCCGTAGTTCGGCCTTGATCCAGTCTTTGCCGCGCCGCGCTTAACGCCGTGGGATGCGCCGCAGCTATCCGGGCGGCGCGGAGGACGAGATGGCGCGCCGCAAATCAGCAGTATCCGGGCCAGCGACCGATCAGCGCGCCGCGCAGCGCTTTACGCTGATCCTGCGCGCCGGAAAGCTGCTGACCGATAACGGCGAATACCTTTGCGTCCTGCGCGACGTTTCCAGCGGTGGGCTGCGGCTGCGACTGTTTCATCCGCTAACGCTGCCGCCAAGCCTGAAGATCGAGCTGGCCGGGGGCGAGCAGTACCAGCTTGACCTCGCCTGGCAGGACGGCGAGCAGGCCGGCTTCCGGTTTGCCCAGGGCCCGGTTGATACCGACCGCCTGCTTGAAGAGGCCGGCCCCTTTCCCAAACGTTCGATCCGCTTGCGTCTGCACCAGCCGCTGACCCTGGCCTTGCGCAGCGATGGCCCGGTGGTGCAGGCGCAGCTGCATGACATATCCCAATTTGGCGCAGCGCTGAGTTGCGCCGAACGGCTGGCGATCGGCCTGCACCTGGAGCTGGACGCACCGGGCCTGGGCAGGCTCGCCGCCCGCGTGCGCTGGCGCCGCGGCGAACTTTACGGCCTGGTGTTCGAGCAAAGCTACCGGCTGGACGGCTTGGCCCGTCTGGTCGCGCGGTTACAGCGCGCCGGAAACGAGCCGACCAAGGCGATTGCGCTGGCCCGCGTTAACCACTGATTAGGCAATTTCCTTCACTTCTGGCTCCACACTTCACACGGGGCATTTTGATGAGTGAGATTGTTGTCGGATCGAGCAGGGCGCGGTCCAGCGTTGTCAATGTCGACGTTGCCATCATCGGCGCCGGACCTGCCGGGCTGACTGCGGGATATCTGCTTACCAAACAGGGCTTTTCGGTGGCGATTATCGAAAAGGACGAGACCTATGTCGGCGGGATCAGCCGCACGGTTGAGCACGAGGGCTACCGCTTTGACATTGGCGGACACCGGTTCTTCTCGAAAAGCCAGCAGGTGGTCGATCTGTGGAACGAAATCCTGCCTGATGATTTCATCCAGCGTCCGCGGATGAGCCGGATCTATTACGAGGGCAAGTTCTACAGCTACCCGCTGCGCGCGTTCGAAGCGTTGTGGAATCTCGGCATTATCCGCTCCACGCTGTGCATGGTCAGCTTCGCCAAAGCCAAGGCCTTCCCCAACAAGAACGTCAAAAGCTTCGAAGACTGGACGGTCAACCAGTTCGGTCACAAACTTTATTCGATCTTCTTCAAGACCTACACCGAGAAAGTCTGGGGCATGCCCTGTGACGAAATGAGCGCCGATTGGGCCGCGCAGCGGATCAAGGGGCTCTCGCTGTGGAGCGCGGTCATTGATGGCCTCAAGCGCAGCCTGGGGCTCAACAAGCGGCCCAACGATGGCCAGGAAGTGAAGACCCTGCTCGAAACCTTCCGCTACCCGCGTCAGGGCCCCGGGATGATGTGGGATGCCGCGCGCGACAAGATCGTGGCAACCGGCAAGGGCGAAGTGATGATGGGCCATGCGCTCAAGCAGCTGGCCAGCGACGGCCAGGGCGGCTGGCGCATGACCTCAAGCCACAAGCATGGTGAAACCGTGATTGCGGCCAAGCACGCGATCAGTTCCGCCCCAATGCGCGAACTCGCAGCCCGGCTCCACCCGCTGCCGCAGACCACGCTTAACGCGCAGGCGCTGCGCTACCGCGATTTCCTGACTGTGGCGCTCAAGATCCGGGCGGACGAGGACATGTTCCCCGACAACTGGATCTATATTCACGACAGCAAGGTCAAGGTTGGCCGGATCCAGAATTTCCGCTCGTGGTCGCCCGAAATGGTGCCTGACGCTGGCGTTGCCTGCGTTGGCCTTGAATACTTCTGCTTCGAAGGCGACGGGCTGTGGTCGATGAGCGATCAGGATCTGATCGCGCTGGCCACCCGTGAAATGGCGATCCTGGGGCTGGTCTCGGCCGAACAGGTGATCGGCGGTACGGTAGTGCGTCAGGAAAAGGCCTATCCGGTTTACGATGAGGACTATGCCAGCCATGTCGCGGCAATGCGCGAAGAACTGGAAGGCCAGTACGAAACGCTGCACCTGGTCGGCCGCAACGGCATGCACCGCTACAACAACCAGGACCACGCGATGATGACCGCGATGCTTTCCGTTGAAAACATCAAGGCGGGCAGCCGCGTCTACGATATCTGGTGCGTCAACGAGGATGCCGAATACCATGAAGCGGGCGACGAAGGGGCCGAAAAGGTCATCGCCGCACCCGCCAGGGTTGACCTGAGCAACGATCAGGCCGCCGCACTGGCATCGGTGCGCGAAGTGCCTGCCCGCGTGGCCGGCGCGGCCAAGCGCAACGCGGCTTGATTGGGACAAGGAGCGCCGCAACCATGGTCAAACTGTTCGAGCAGTTCTTCAGCGTCCAGTTTTTGCGCTATTTCGCGGCTTCGGCCGGGGCGCTGGCGGTTGACATGGGCGGCTTTCTGCTGCTGCTGAATACCGCGCTGCCAGCCGGGATCTGCGCCGCAATCAGCTATATGCTGGGGATGGTGGTCAACTGGTTCCTGCTCAGCCGTTCGGTGTTTGAAGCCGGGACGCAACGACCGGGCCCTGCGCGGACCCGGCAAAAAGCGCTGTTCCTGTTCACCACCTGGGGCGGCCTGGCCGCGACCACCGGGATTGTTTCGGCCGCCGATCTGATCGGTGCCGATGTGCGGTTGTCCAAAGGGCTCGCGGTCTGCGTCAGCTTCGTGCTCAACTATTTCGTCCGCAAACACTTTATCTTCACCGCGGCGCGGGCTTCGGCCTGAACCGGCCGCTTGGGGAGACAACGGTGGCAGCCACAAGCCCGAAGCCGGCAGGCACCATGCCATGGAAAATGTTCGCCTTGACTTGGCTGGGCTTGACCGTGCTGTTGATCCTCGCCTCGCTGAACCGCATCGCCGCGCGGGAATTTTTCGATCCGGACGATTTCATGCGGCTGGTCCAGGTCCGCGATCTGGTGGCTGGGCAGCACTGGTTCGACCTTAGCCAATATCGCCTCAACCCGCCGCAAGGCACGCCGATGCACTGGTCGCGGCTGGTTGATGCTCCGCTGGCGCTGGTGATCGTGCTGCTGACCCCGCTGCTGGGCAGCTACAACGCCGAAACAGTGGCGCTGGTCTTGGTGCCGATGGTGACGCTGGGCTGCGTGATGGGTCTGGTCATGCGAATTGCGGCATCCGTCCTTAGCCGTGAGGCGGCGGTGATGGCCGGGGTTTGCGCGGTAATGATCCCGGCGGTTCTGGCGCAGATGAACCCGCTGCGGATCGATCATCATGGCTGGCAGATCGCCTGTGTGCTGCTGGCTGCTGCCAGTCCGGTCATTGTGCGCGGTGCAAACCGCGCTGCACTGCTGGCTGGCCTGGCCTTTGCCCTCTCGCTGTCGATCTCGATCGAGGCCTTGCCGATCGCCGCCGCTTATGGCGCGATCCTGGCCGCAGGCTGGGTCTGGTCGCCCGGCGCAGACCGGCGGATCGTGTGGTTCATGGCCAGCCTGGCGGTCAGCCTGGAGGCGCTGTTCCTGCTGACCCGCGGGCCTGCAGCCTTCTATCCGTGGTGCGATAGCATCGCTCCGGCGCATATCGCATTTTTCCTGATCGCGGCTGCCGGGATCGCGCTGGCAGCACGCTTTGGCCCGGTCCGGCGGGGCTTTGCGCTAGGGGCCCTGGCGGTCAGCGGAGCGATCGCCGCGGTTGTCTTTGCGCGGATGGCTCCCGCGTGTCTTGGGGCGCCGTTTGGCGCGCTCGATCCGCTGGTGATCAAGTACTGGTACGGGCATATCGCCGAGGGCAACCCGGTGTGGCGGCAAGGGCTGCTGCTGGCTGCAGTATCGGGGCTGCCCGTGGTGGCGGCGCTGATCGCGTTGCTGCGGATCCGCCAAACCGCCCCGGCAGCGCAACAGCGCTTTTTAAGCGAATACCTGTTGCTGTTCGTGGCCGCCATGCTGACCGGAATGATGGTCTGGCGCTCGATCGCCTTTGCCGGGGCGCTGGGCGCGCTTGGCCTTGGTTGGCTGCTCAGCGGGATTCTGGTCTGGGTTCAATATGACCGCACTGCCGCCGAGCGCGGCGAACTGCCCAAACGCTACCTCACCATCGCCGCAGTTGTTGCCGTGCTGACAGCGATGACGCTGTGGCCAGTGCCGACCAAAAATGGCCCAGCCGAAGTCGGCAATGGGATCGCCGACCAAGGCCCGGCCTGCGATAGTCCGCAAGTTCTGGCGCTGCTGAACCGATTGCCGGCGCAGACGGTGTTTGCCTCGCTCGATATTTCACCGGCCATTCTCGCCACCAGCCGTCATTCGGTTGTGGCCAGCAATCACCACCGTGCCAATCTGGCGATCCGCGACGTTATGCTGGCGTTCCTCTCGGGCGAGGCGAAAGCGCACCAGATCGTTGCCGCACACCGCGCGACCCTGCTGGTGGTCTGCACCGGGATGGCCGAGCCCGGCAATTACTTGCGCGATGCCCCGCGCGGGCTGATGGCCGACATTACTGCGGGACGGACCTCGCCCTGGCTTGAACCCGTGGCGCTGGGTCAGCCGGCCAGCCTGAAAGTGTTCAGGGTAGTCAGCCAGCCTTGAACAGCAGCGCATCGCCGTTCATGCAATAACGTTTGCCAGTCGGCTTTGGCCCATCGCTGAACACGTGGCCAAGATGCCCGCCGCAGCGCGTGCAATGCACTTCGGTGCGCGGTGCCCCGGTTTCAAAATCGAGCGAAGTGGCGATCGCCTTGGGCAAAGGCTGCCAGAAACTGGGCCAGCCGGTCCCGCTGTCATACTTGGTAGTGCTGGAAAACAGCGGATTGCCATCGGCGGCGCAGACAAAAGTGCCTTTGCGGTGTTCACCTAGCAAGGGTGAGGTAAACGGTCGTTCGGTGCCCTGCTTGCGCAAGATGTAATACTGATCGGCAGTCAACCGCTTGCGCCATTCGGCATCGCTGTATTTGACCGGATAGGCCCGGGCATCAGCGGGCGATCCGCAGGCCGCCAAGGCCAGCGTTGCGGCACTGCCCCCCAGCCAGCCCAGAATTCCGCGCCGATCCAAACTGCCCCGTGCCATATCTGCCTCCGCTAATGCCATGATCCTAGCCTAGATACGGGCCGCGCGGGCAAAAGGTTTCATCGCGCTCAGAATTTCTCGAGCGTGGTTTCAAGCTTGCGGAACCCATGGACGAAATTGGCGCGTACCCGGTCGACCTTACCAGTGACGTTCACCCGCATCCGGCGCTTGTGCATTTCCTCCATCAGGATCTTCAGCTGCAGTTCGGCCAGCCGCGCGCCGACGCAGCGATGAATGCCATAGCCGAAGGCCAGATGGCGGCGGGCATTGGGGCGATCGAGGATCAGCTGATCGGGATTTTCGAACACCTCTTCATCGCGGTTGGCCGAAATGTACCACAGGATCAGCTTGTCACCGGCCTTGATCTGATGCCCAAACAGATCGGCATCGGCGGTGGCGGTGCGGCGCATATGCGCCAGGGGGGTCTGAAAGCGGATGCATTCCTGCACCGCATTGGGGATCACCGACGGATCGCGTTCGAACAGCGCGCGCTGCTGCGGGAAGCTGTGCAGCCCGTGAACGATCCCCGACATGGTGTTGCGGGTGGTGTCGTTGCCGCCCACGATCAGCAGGATCAGGTTGCCCATGAATTCCTGCGGGCTCATGTGGTTCATCGCTTCGGAATGGACCATCATCGAGATCAGATCGCGGCTCGGCGCCTTGCCCATCCGATCGACCCACAGGCGCTGGAAATAGTGCGCCATTTCGCCGAACATCTCGAACCGGGTATCGGCCAGTTCGCGCGCCAGCCCCAGTTCGACATCGCCGGCCCAGTCCGACCAGAAAGTCAGCAGGTGGCGGTCTTCCCACGGGAAGCCGAACAGGATCGCGAGCATGCCGGTGGTCAGCTCGATCGAGACTTTCTCAACCCAGTCAAACTGTTCGCCATACGGCAGTGTATCAAGCGTGGCGGCGGTGCGCATCCGCACTTCGGCTGACAGGTGTTCAATTTCTGCAGGCGTAAAGGCCGGAGCCACCGTGCGGCGCTGCCCGGTATGTTCGGGCCGGTCCATTGCGATGAACATCGGCAGGCGGCGCTCGGCGATCATTTCCGGGGTAACATCGGCCGGCGGCTCGCCAATCGTGATCCCGCCCTTGTCCCATGACGACGAATAGAGTTCGGGCAGCGCCTCGACGTGCTGGATCGCCTTGGACGTGGTTACATTCCAGAAATTGCCATAGGGCGTGTCGGTCACTTGATTGATCGGTGCCTTGGCGCGCATTTCGGCAAAGATCGGCTGCCAGCGGTCTTCGACATAGATGTCAGAGCGCGATACGTCCCACGGGTGGGTGTGCTTGGGCAATTCCTGCCCGTGTTCCTTCAGCCAGCCTTCGAACGCTTCGGTCGCGGTGGGCGAAGTGCGATAGATGAACTTTTCGGGGTCTGCTGCCTGCGTGGCCATGCGAATCTCTCCTGCGCTCACATCGTTGACCGATACGTTGCGCGAAGAGACTTATCCTGCCGCACTTACCTAAATGTCAATAGCGGCTCGGTGAGCTGAAGCACGAACGCGTCAATAGACCCGCAAATTGCCAGTTGCTTCGGCCGCATCCAGCGCACGTCGTTTCCACCAACGGCGCTTCTTGCCGCCGCCGGTGTTCGGCCCGCTCATCATCACGCGCCGTTTGAACAGCATGGCCCCGCCGCGCACCAGCAGCACCACCCACATCAGCTGCCACACCAGCGCCGCAGCGTGGGGCCACAGATCAGGCGACTGCGCGGCCCGGGCGAGCATGGTGAAGGGCGACGAGAACGGCACCGCCATGGCCAGCAGTTCCAGCCCCGATCCGGGCTTGGACATGGCATAGTTGGCGAAGAAGAAGTTGATCAGCTGCAGCATCGTCACCGGCATGGAAAGCGTCTGCACTTCGCGCACCGTGCTGGCCATCGATCCGATCGTCAGGAACAACGAACCCAGCACCAGATAGCCCATCGCGAAATAGACGATCCCAAGTCCCAGGAACATCGGCCAGCCCACCGCGGGCGCGGTATAATTGGCAAGGTTGTGCCCAGTCCCCAGCCACAACGGCATCCCGACCCCGAACCAGACCGCGATCCCGACCAGCGATACCGCCAGCATCGCAAACAGCTTGCCCAGGAACACCGCATCCATCGGCACCGCAGCGGCCAGCACTTCGATGATCTTGTTGCCCTTTTCCTCAACCAGATTGGAAAGCACCATGCCCGCCAGGATCATCATCAGCATGAACAATATGGTCTGTCCGAGCTGCGCGGTCATCAACCGGCTGCGCGTTTGATCTACGCCGCTGCTGGTGATCGGTGCCAGCTTGACCGGCGGATAGCTGGTGGGTGATTTGGCCGATGCGGCCCCCGCGAGCAGCGCCACCCGGCCCTGCCACGGCCCGATCCAGCCGTCCGATCCGGTCAGCACCGGATGCGCCAGATCCCCGGTGACCACCGCGGCCAGATTGGCCTGCTTGCTTTTCAGCGCGGTAGCAGGATCAAATGTTTCGCCCGGCGCCAGCCGTTTGAGCACCACGACATCGGGGACCACGCCGTCCAGTTCAACATTGAGCCGCTTGGCATTGGCGGCCATGGCATCGGCATCGGCCGCCTGCATCGCTACCCCCAGCACCGGGCGGCTGGCGCTTTGCTGCACGCTTTGCCCGATCCCACCCGCCAGAAAGCCAATACCCATGGTGAACAGTGGGCCAAGCAGGAAGAAAATGAAACTGCGCGACCACAGGATCGCGATGAAATCGCGCCGCGCCACCACCATGGCGGCCTGCAGCGTCGAAAGGCGTCCGCTCTGGCTCATCGGCGCAGCTCCTCTTCCTTGTCGGCTTCGAGCGCGCGGGCCGCGGCTTCCCCGGCAATCGCCACGAAGGCATCGTGCAATCCCGCCCGTTCGATCGACAGCGAAAGGATGCCCGCTTCGCCTTCGATCAGTGCGCGCAGCAAGGGCTCGATCCCGGTTTCGGGCAGCGTGAAATACCAGAAATTGCCTTCGTGGCGGGCATCGGCCGGCAAGGCCCGGCGCCAGCCCCCATCCTGCGCCCGGGTTTCCAGCCGCACTTGCGGGCGGATCCGGTCACGCGCCAGATCGACCGGCCCGGCGAACGGCACCTTGCCGCCGGCGATGATTGCCACTTCATCGCAGAGCCGTTCGGCATGGGCGATGACGTGGGTCGAAAAGATCACCGTGGTGCCCGCTTCGGCCAGGCCGCGCATCATCTTTTCCAGCTTGCCCTGGTTGATCGCGTCGAGGCCCGAAAATGGTTCATCAAACACCACCAGCCGCGGCTTGTGGACCAGCGTCCCCAGTAATTGCACCTGCTGCGCCATGCCCTTTGACAATTGCCGGATCTGGCGTTCGATCGCATAACCAAGGCCGTGTTCTTCCAGCAATTCCTTGCCGCGCCGCCGCCCTTCGGCCAACGGCAGTCCGCGCAGTGCGCCCAGAAAAGCGATCGCCTCATAGGTTTTCATCGAGGGGTAAAGCCCGCGTTCTTCGGGCAGATAGCCGATGGTATGCGCCACTTCGTGCGGCCGGTCATGGCCCAGGATGCGGCGGGTGCCCTGATCAGGATCGATGATCCCCAGCAGCATCCGCAATGTGGTGGTCTTGCCCGCGCCATTGGGGCCCAGAATGCCATAGATCGAACCTTCGGGCACGGTCAGGTCCACCCCGTCCACCGCGGTGAAGCCTTCAAACCGCTTTACCAGCCCGCGGGCTTCGATTGCCAGCGGCCGTACTACCGCCTCGCCCGCGTTGCCGCGCATTTGCCAATCCTCTAACTTCATGGTCTGGGGCGTTATGGAGTCTGCGTGAACAGGAGCAACAGGAAGTTTGGTTAACGCGCCGGAAATCGCATCGTTAAAGCACGATTTGGCGGCGGAGGCGGCGCGGCTGGGCTTCGCCGCCTGCGGGATTGCGCCGGCCGCCGAAGACCCGCTGACCTCGGCCCGGCTCGAACAGTGGCTGGGCGATGGCCGCCACGGGGCGATGGACTGGATGGAGGCGCGGCTGGACCATCGCCGCTCCCCGCAAGGCCTGTGGGACCAGGCCCGCAGTGTGATCGCCCTGGGGATGAGCTATGCCCCGGCCTGCGATCCGCTGGCCCTGGCCGGGTCCGCCGACCGCGCCCGGATCTCGGTCTATGCGCAGGGCAAGGACTACCACGATACTGTCAAAAAGGCGCTTAAGGCGCTGGCCCGCTGGCTGGTCGCCGAAGCGGCACGGCGCGGGCTGGATGACATCGGGGTCAAGGTGTTCGTCGATACCGCGCCGGTGATGGAAAAGCCGCTGGGCGAGGCGGCTGGGCTGGGCTGGCAGGGCAAACACACCAATCTGGTCAGCCAGACGCACGGGTCGTGGCTGTTCCTGGGGGCGATCTATACCACTGTGGCCTTTGCCCCTGATCCGCCGGGCGAGGACCGCTGCGGATCGTGCAATGCCTGCCAGATGGCTTGCCCCACCGATGCGTTCCCTGCGCCCTACCAGCTCGATGCGCGGCGCTGCATTTCCTACCTGACAATCGAGCACAAAGGGCCGGTGCCAGACGAATTCCGCAAGGCTTTGGGCAACCGGATCTACGGCTGCGACGATTGCCTGGCAGTTTGCCCGTGGAACAAGTTTGCCTCCGCCGCGCAGGCCATGCAGGCCTTCCTGCCCCGCGCTGAACTGGCCGCGCCAAGGCTGGCAGAATTGCTGAAGCTCGATGATGCCGGCTTTCGCGCGCTGTTTTCGGGTTCACCGATAAAGCGGATCGGGCGGAACCGGTTCGTGCGCAACTGCCTCTATGCGGCGGGGAATAGCGGGGATGCGGGGCTGCTGGTGGCGGTCCGGGCTTTGCTGGACGATCCGGATCCGGTTGTTGCCGAGGCAGCGCGGTGGGCAAAGACAGAATTGGGCGAGCCATAGCTGGTGGGCTTCGACAGGCTCAGCCTGAGCGGGTGATGTGTTAAAACCACGCCCACGCAGGCTGAGTTTGTGCTGGATCAGATCCACACCCGCTCAGGCTGAGCCTGTCGAAGCCTTTGGCCCGACCGCTCGCCCCTCACCGCGCGAGCAAATTCCGCGCCTGGCTGGCGATCTGGGCGAGCATTGCCGGGGCCACCGGCATCGCCGTCTGCGCCCGCGCGATAACGGTGCGGAACTGGCGAATTGCCGAAGCCTGTTCGCCTGCCCAGCGTTCCACCGCCTTGAACCCATCGCCCTTCTTGCCGGCATTGCGGCGCAGAAAATCGAGCCGCATCTGCTGGAAATCGCGCGCCAGCCCGTTGACCAGCAGGCGCTCCCACGGGTCTGACGGGCTCATCCGCGCGGCGGTGTGCTGGGCCCAGTCAAGCCCCAGCCGCGCGCCAAGATCGGTGAAGGCCAGAGTCAGGGCGCGGGTCGGCATCGCGCATTCGTGCGCCAGCCGGGCCAGACCGATCACCCCGTCAAGATCGAACAGCCGTGTCACCATCGCGGCTTCGGCTTCGGGGGCGCCGGCCGCAATCAGGCCCGCACGCATCCGTGCCGATTGGGTGCGGGTTTCATCGGCCAGCAGATTCTCCAGCTCGTGGGTCAACTCGCGCACCCCGCCTTCAAGATCGGCAACCAATCTGGACGGTACCAACGTGCCTGCCCCCACCCGCAGCAGATCGGCCATGTGATCGGCCAGGGCCGACGCGGTTCGATCAAACAGCAGGATCCGCGCCGCTTCGCTCATCGCGCTGCTTTCAATTCCCTGCCAGATTGCTGGCAAACCCAGCAACTGCTCGGCCGCAACGAAGGCTGCGGCGACCTGCGCCAAAGTCGCGCCTTCTTCTTCGGCCAGTTCGTAGGGGTGGATCACCCCCATCCGGTTGACCATGCGATTGGTCAGCCGGGTGGCGATGATTTCGCGGCGCAGGCGGTGTTCCAGAATGTCCTGCTTGAACTTGCCGCGCATCGCCTCAGGAAACTTGCCCAGCAATTCTTCGCCCAGACCCGGATCATCGGGCAAAGCCGAATCTTCCAGGGCTTCCTGCAAGGCCAATTTGGCGCAGGACAGCAACACCGCGAGTTCGGGGCGTGACAGGCCCTGACCTTCGGCGGCGCGGCGGGTCAGCACTTCGGCTTCGGCCAGCCCTTCGGTCTTGCGGTCAAGTTGGCCCAGCGCTTCCAGCGTTTCGATCAGGTGCAAGTGCGACGGGGTGCTCTTGGCTCCGCCCGCTTCGGCAATCGACAGCGCCAACGCCTGCAACCGGTTGTCTTCGAGCACGATGTGGCCAACCTCGTCGGTCATCTCGGTGAGGAGCTTGACCCGGGCCGGTTCGGTCAGCCGCCCGGCGCGTTTGGCACCGGCCAGCGCGATCTTGATGTTGACCTCGTTATCGCTGCAATCGACCCCGGCCGAATTGTCGATGAAATCGGTATTGATCCGCCCGCCTTTGAGCGCAAATTCGATCCGGCCGGCCTGGGTGCAGCCCAGATTGGCGCCTTCGCCGATCACCTTGGCGCGCACGTCAGCCCCGTCGATCCGCAGCGCATCACCCGCCGGATCGCCCACCGCGATGTTGTTTTCAGCCCCGGCTTTGACATAGGTGCCGATCCCGCCGAACCACAGCAAATCGATATCTGCCTTGAGCACCGCGGTGATCAGGCTGTCGGGATCGATCACTTCGACGCTTAGCCCCAGCATTTCGCGGACTTGCGGCGAAAGCGGGATTTCTTTCAGCGCGCGGGAAAATACGCCCCCGCCCTTGGAAATCAGCTTCTTGTCGTAATCTTCCCAGCTGGAGCGCGGCAGGGCAAACATCCGTGCCCGTTCGTTCCAGCTCTTTGCGGCATCAGGCGCAGGATCAAGGAAGATGTGACGGTGATCGAAGGCTGCAACCAGCTGGATCGACTGGCTGAGCAGCATACCGTTGCCGAACACATCGCCCGACATATCGCCGCAGCCCGCCGCGCGAACCGGGTCTTTCTGCACGTTGATGCCCATTTCCAGGAAATGGCGCTGCACCGACATCCAGGCCCCCTTGGCGGTGATGCCCATCGCCTTGTGGTCATAGCCTTTCGAGCCGCCACTGGCGAAAGCATCGTCGAGCCAGAAGTCATGATCTTCGGCGATGGCATTGGCGGTATCGGAAAAGGTTGCAGTGCCTTTGTCCGCCGCGACCACGAAATAGGGATCTTCGCCGTCGAGCACCAGCACGCCTTTGGGATGCACCACTTTGCCGCCGACCAGATTGTCGGTGATCGACAGCAGCGTGCGGATGAACAGCTTGTAGCTTTCCTTGCCTTCAACCAGCCAGCCATCACGGTCGCGCGCGGGATCGGGCAATTGCTTGGGATAGAAGCCGCCCTTGGCCCCGGTCGGGACGATCACCGCGTTCTTGACCCGCTGTGCCTTCATCAGCCCCAGCACTTCGGTGCGGAAATCGTCGCGCCGGTCTGACCAGCGCAAGCCCCCGCGTGCGACTGGCCCGGCGCGCAAATGGATCCCTTCAACCCGGCGCGAATAGACGAAGATCTCGCGCCACGGCAGCGGCTTGGGCAGGCCCGGAATCTTGGCCGAATCGAGTTTGAAGGCCAGCGCTTCATCGCCCGCCGGGGCAAAGGCATTGGTCCGCAACATCGCATCGACCACCGCGCGGTACTGGCGCAGCAAGCGGTCATCGTTGATCGCTGAAACCTTCGCCAGCCCTTCGCGGATCGCATCCTGCGCGGTCGCTTCGGCCTTGGCGCGGTCACCCTTGAACAGCGGATCGTGGCGCGCGGCAAACAAATCGATGATCCCGCGGGTCACCATCGGCGCGTGCTGCAGCGCATCGACAACGGTGGGTATGCCATAGGTCATGCCCGCCTGGCGCAGATAACGATACCAGGCGCGCAGCCAGTTGGCCTCTTCGGCGGAAAGCCCCGCAGCAACGATCAGCCGGTTGAACGGATCGTCTTCGGCATGGGCGTTGAGCACATCGGCAATCGCCGCTTCAAGCGCATCAGCGCGTTCGAGCAGAGCAACGCAATCAAGCCCGGCCGGCGCCGCCAGGGCAAAATCGTGGATCGTGCCCAGCCGGCCCTCGTCAAGATCGGTCGGCACATCTTCGATCACCCGGAAGCCGAAGTTTTCGAGCGCGGGGACAGTATCAGAAAGCGCGATCGCGCCGCTGCGCTGATAGAGCTTGAGCCGCAGCTCACCGGGATCAACCGCATCGGCGCAGCGCAGCCGCGCGCCCCGGCGCGGGCCTTCTTCACCGTCATCGGCGAGGCGGCGCAGGCGAGCAATATCGATCGCGGCTTCAACCGCGCCATAGGCGCTGCGGTAAGCTGGGGGAAAAGCATCGGCAAACCGCGCGGCGATGGCGGCGGCGCGTGAGGGATCTTCGCTGGCGGCGATTTCGGCTTCAACCGCATCGGTCCAGCCGCGAAGCATGGTCTGTAATTGCACATCAAGCTTGGCTTCGTCGGGCGCCGGAACCCCATCGCGGACATCGAGCACGAAGCGGATCAGCGCCAGGTTGCTGCCTTCGACCTGCAGGCTCCAGTCCAGCACCGGGGCCTGCGCGGCGTGGCTCAACATCGCGGCGATGGCATGGCGGACATCGGTGGAGAGCGCATCGCGCGGCAACCACACGAACGCGAACAGGTGGCGTTCAAGCGGGGCCTGCACCAGCGCCAGGCGCGGGCGCGGGCGATCAACCAGGCTCATCATCGCCATCGCGATCCGTTCCAGATCAGCGTCTGAAAAGCCGATCAGCAAATCGTGCGGCAGCGCGGTCAGCGCATGGACCAGCGCCTTGCCGGCGTGACCATTGGGGGCAAACCCGAACTTGGCCATCAATTCGGCCAATTGCGCGCGCATCCGCGGGATCCGGTCGGGCGAGGCGGACAGCGCGGCGCTGGTCCAGACCCCGGCATGAACCGAAAGCGCGGCGACCTTGTTGCCTTCGATAACCGGGATCAGAAACAGATCGAGCGGCACGCGGCGATGAACATTGGCGATCAGATTGCTCTTGATGATCAGCGGCACCCGGCCGCCGCCTTTGCCTGCGCCATCGAACCAGGCAAAGGCGCGGTCAAAACTGGCCGGGGCGAGCAGCGCCTTGGCGCTTTTCTTGCAGATCCCCAGGGCATCGGACTGGCTGCCATCGCGGGCGCGGGTCACGTGGCCAAGCTGGGTCAGCATGCCGTCCTTGAACCAGCGCAGCAGCGCCGCGCCTTCGCCGTCGGCCAGGGCATCGGCATCGGCGCCCATCGCTTCCTGCAGGCGCGGCCAATCGGCAACCGCCACGCGGACATCAGCCAGAGTCGCGGCCAACGCGGTTTCCAGACTGCGCCGCAGCCGCGCGTCGGCGCGGTCGGTTTCGAGATAGACCATGCTTTCACGCTTTTCGCCCGCAGCGTCGGCGTCCAGCACTTCCAGCAGCTTGCCTTCGCCGTCGCGGCGCACCGCGATCACCGGATGGAGCAGGCGGTCAACCGTCAGGCCATGCGCGGCCACAGTCGAGGCGATCGAATCGACCAGAAACGGCATGTCATCGTTAATCAGCACCAGCCGCATGAAGCGTTCGCTGGCGCTGCCGGAAATCGATTCGATCAGAACCTTGCCCTGCCCCGCTTCGCGCTGCTGCGCGGCGGCAAGGACGAAAGCGGCGGCATCGGTCAGCCCGGTACCGGCAAACGGGGGATCGCCGGGAAGCAGGGAATCCGCCAGATGCCCAGCCAGGGCCTTGCTCAATGCCGACTTCGAACTCATCGCGAACGCTCCTCGCCGCGGGCGTCCGCCCGCTTGCTCCTGCTTGTTATTTTATTACCACATTTAGCAGCATATATGCGCACTGTAAGGGCAACCGGCCTCAATCGCAACCACCTTGCCCCTAGGGAAATGGGCCTAAACCAGCGCCTTCATCGTTAATTCGAGCGAGCGGCGCCGGGCCGCAGGATCATAGGTCGCGCCCGAGACGATGATTTCGTCAGCCTGGGTGCGTTCGACGAACTTCGCCAGTTCGCGCGCTACGGTTACAGGGCTGCCCACCGCGCTGGCTTGACGCATGTGTTCCAGCATGGCGAGCTGGCTGGGCGGCAAGGTCTGACGATAGCCTGGCACCGGGGGCTTTAGCCGACCCGGATTGCCTGTCCTCAGCGCGACAAAGCTCTGGTCCATCGACGTGCCAAGAAGCTGCGCTTCCTCGTCGGTGTCCGCCGCAATCACCGTCATCGCCGCCATCACATGCGGCTGCTCAAGCGCGGCGCTGGGACGGAATTGCTTACGATACAGCTCCAGCGCCTGATCCAGATAATCGGGCGCGAAGTGCGAAGCGAAGGCATAGGGTAGACCCAGTGCAGCTGCCAATTGCGCCCCGAACAGGCTTGAGCCCAGAATCCACATCTCGACCTGCGCACCCCAGCCCGGAGTGGCGCGGATCGGCAATTCGGGCTCTCCGGTAAACAGCGCGCGCAGCTCCACCACGTCTTGCGGGAAATATTCTGAGACCCGCGCCAGATCTTTCCGCAGCGCCTGTGCGATCCGCATGTCGGCCCCCGGTGCGCGGCCCAGGCCAAGGTCAATCCGCCCCGGATAGAGCGCATCGAGCGTGCCGAACTGTTCGGCGATCACGAACGGATTGTGGTTGGGCAGCATGATTCCGCCCGCGCCGATCCGGATTGTTCTGGTCGCCGCGCCGACATGTGCCAGCACGACCGAAGTGGCCCCGCCGGCCACCCCGTCCATCGCGTGGTGTTCGGCCACCCAGAATTGGTTGTAGCCTGCAGCTTCAGCAACCTGTGCCAGTGCGGCGGTATCGGCGAGCGCCTCGCCTACCGTGCCGGTTTCGCGCACGGTGACAAGATCGAGGACGGAAAGTTTGATCACCTGCCGGACTGTGCGGCAGGCGGGTCCAACTGGTCAAGGTAACCTTGCGCGGTTTTGGCCGCTGCGCTGCCGGGGGCTGCCTTGATCACTGACAGCCAGCTTTTGCGCGCCGCCTCATCGCGGCCGGAAAGCACCGCGATTACGCCAGCTTCCAGCCCGATTTCGGGATCGATCGGAAACAGGTCTGCGGCGCGCTCGATCTCCACTTGCGCCTCGGCCAATTTGCCGGTCCGGCGCGACAGCGTCGCTGAAAGCAGCCAGGCTTGCGCGTTATCCGGGACCAGTCGGCGCGCTTCGGTCAGCGCAGCGGCGGCCTCATCCGGCCGGGCCAAAGCTACCAGCGCGCGGGCGCGGTCGATCTGGATCAGCCCGTCCAATTTGCCATCACCGGCCGCCGCAGCATCGGCGTGCGCCGCATCGAGCGCAGTCAAAGCCTGCCCCATATCACCCGCCACGATCCAGGCATTGCCGCCCAGCGATCCCAGCCGGGCGCGTTCAGCCCGGTCTGCTGCGGGCAATTCGTCGCGCGCGCCAAGGAACAGGGTCGCCGCTTCGTTCCAGCCCTCGATCCGGGTAAAGGCCAGCGCCTTGCATTGCTTGGCCCCGGCCCGATCGGTCTGGGTCTTGGCCTTGGCCAGCCAGGCATCGGCCACCTCGATCCCATCGGACGGGCGCTCCATCGCCAGCTGCAGGCATTGCTGGAGCAGGCTGGGCTGGGCCGGCGGCGCGGGCTGGGTCACGGCAGGCGTTTCCTTGCGTTTGGGAATGGGCAGCGGGTTTTGCGGCAAGGCGGCGCCGATCCCGACCTGGGCCAGCAGCGGCAAAAGCAGGGTCAGTGACATGAGTGGCTCCGGATCATCAGGGCAACATTTCAAGCGTGCGCAGCAGCAAGGCAATGTCGCTGCGGCGCGACAGGCGGTGATCGCCGTCCTTGACCAGCGTGACCTGCACATCGGCTGAACGCAAGGCCCCGGCAAGCCTGAGCGAGGTTTCCCACGGCACATCGGCATCGGCCTGGCCGTGGATCAGCCGAACCGGGCAAGTGATCGCAATTGGTGCGTGCAACAGCCGCTGTGCTTCACCATCCTGCCAGAAAACGGGCCAGGTCGGGGTAGGATCGGGGCCATAGGAATTGGCCTCGAGAATCACCTCGCCCCGCGCAAGCTGCAGCTTCTGTTCTGCGGTATATCCCCAATCGGTAAAGTCTGGCGCAGCGGCGATGCCGACCAACGCTTGGACTCTCTCGCCCATATCCAGCGCCGCCAGCAGCATCAGCCAGCCGCCCATCGAAGAGCCGATAAGGACCACTTTAGGCCCGCATAGCGCCACAACAAGCGCGGCAACTTCATCGCGCCAGCGGGTCAGCGTGCCATCGGCAAACTGGCCCTCGCTCTCCCCGCAACCCGAATAGTCCAGTAACAGGCATTCCCGCCCCTGCGCCTTGGCCCAATCGAACACTGCGGTGGCCTTGCTGCCCGCCATGTCGCTCATATAACCGGGCAGGAACACCAGCGCCGGGCCGTCACCGGGGGCGTAGCGATAGGCAATCCGGCGGCCATAGGTAAGCGTGTGAAAGCGGGTTTCGGTCATTGCCCGTTTCCTAGGCTCAGACCTTAGCCAGCGAAAGCGCCTTCTGAAATCCGCTCTGCCGCCATTGCCCCGTCACAAAACCCCGCTAGGCTCTGGCAAAATCAATCCGGGAGACTTTGATGACCCTGCCGCCGCCCGCCCCTGCGCCCAATGACCACACCAGCCGCCGCACCGCGCTGAAACTTGGGCTGCTGGGACTGGCCGGGGCCGGAACACCGGCACTGGGGCTGGTTCCGCGCGGATTCAGCCACGGCGTTGCCAGCGGCGAGCCAGGGCCCGACCGGGTGCTGCTGTGGACCCGGTTCCCCGCCAGTCAGGACACCACGATCAAGTGGGAAATGGCCGAGGACGACGCCTTCACCCGCATTGCCGCGCACGGCGAAGCAACTGCCTCTCCGGCAAACGATTGCTGCGTCAAGGTTTGGGCCAAGGGGCTGAAACCCGGGCGCTGGTACAACTATCGCTTCATCGCCCCGAACGGGATCAAATCGGTGATCGGGCGCACCCGGACCTTGCCGGTGGGCAAGGTTGCCAAATTTCGGATGGCGGTATTCTCGTGCTCCAACCTGGGGTTCGGGTTCTTCAACGCCTATGCCCACGCGGTGCAGGCCGGGGAGTTCGATCTGGCGGTGCACCTCGGCGACTATTTCTACGAATACAAACGCGGCGATTACCCCTCGGACAAGCAGGCTCTGCCGGGCCGCGAGGCACCGCCGGACGAGGCGGTGACACTGGAAGGCTACCGCGACCGCTTCCGCACCTATCGCAGCGATCCCGATCTGCAGCGGCTGCATCAGGCGCTGCCGATGGTGGCGATGTGGGACGATCACGAAACCAGCAACGATACCTGGAAGAACGGCGCGGAAAACCATGACGCCAGCGAGGGCGACTGGGCGACGCGCAAGGCGCTGTCCGAAAAAGTCTACCGCGAATGGATGCCGGTTTCGGATGACTACTACACCGGTTACGAAATCGGCCGTTTGGCGACATTGTTCAAGCTGGAAAGCCGCCATCTGGCGCGCAGCGAGCAGCTCGACATGCTGGGCGTGGTCGCCAAGGCCGCCCCGGGCGAGGCCGAAAAGGCGCTCGCGGTGTTCCGCGATGGAGCCTGGCGTGCGCCTGACCGCACCTTACTGGGCGCGAAGCAGGAGGCCTGGCTGGCCCGGTCGCTAGGGGCCTCGGTCAAGGCGGGCAAGCCATGGCAGGTGCTGGGGCAGGAGGTCGTGATGGGCCAGGTCCTGATGGCCGACAAAATCTTTGAGACGATGCCGGCGGATTCACCCGCCTGGCTCAAATCGCGGATCGCCGGCAATGTCGCCGCGGGCCATGCCGGGGTGCCGATCAACATGGACAGCTGGGACGGCTACCCCGCCGCGCGCAACCGGCTCTACCGCGCCTCGCTCAATGCCGGGGCCAATCTGGTGGTGCTATCGGGCGATAGCCACAACGCCTGGGCCTTCGATCACGAGTTCAAGGGCCACCGGGTGGGCGTGGAAATGGGCGGGCATTCAGTCACCTCGCCCGGCTACGAAGGCTCGGTTCGCTGGATGCAGCCCGGCGATCTGGCGCGCGAGACCATGACCCGCAACCCCTTGCTCAAATGGGCCGACATGTCGCAGCGCGGCTACATGGCCATCGAACTGACCCCGTCGAGCGCGACAAGCGAGTGGCGGTTTATGACCACGGTCAGGCAGCAGGGCACGGCGCTGGCCGGGGTCAAGCGGATGACGGTGCTGGCGGGGCAAAGGAAGTATTCGGTTTAGGCGATGTGTACACAATTCTTCAACGAGTGGAGGATGATTGAAGGCTAAGAACGGCTGTGTTCAAACTGCACAGCAGTGCCGGCTGTGAGAAAGTTATCCTTTAGGATCATATCTTGTAATTAGCGTGTTCGTCCCCAATTAAACCGAGGTTTTTTAGCTCGTAGGGGGGCATGTGGGCAAACAATTGACAAAACTTCGTAGGCGCAAAGAGGCAAAAAGAGAGCTGGATGCCCTAGACGAACGCCGCGATCAAACACTTGTGATTCATTATTCTTGTGAATCGTTTTATGATGTCAAAGATGGAAAAACGCCTCGAGTCACGTCCATCGCCATTCGAAACTTCGCAACAGGACAAACCACGTCATTTTCGATTCATAAGTCAGCGGAACAGAGTGGAGTTCCGATCTTAGAAATCACGAAACATTATGACAAGCTCGAGAGAAAGATGCTCGATGAGTTTTTTGCATATGTTCCGACGGTCCCTGTTCAGACATTCGTCCACTGGAATATGCGTGACGTTAACTACGGGTTTCAGGCAATTGAGCATCGATACAAAGCGTTAGGCGGAAAACCGATCATTGTCCCCGACAGTCGAAAGTTCGACTTAGCTCGTGCGCTAGTATCTGTCTTTGGCATCGGTTACGTCCCGCATGGTCAAGATGGCCGAATGTTCAGCACGATGGAGCTAAATTCGATAACGGCCAGAGATGCGCTGAAGGGAAGAGAAGAAGCCCAAGCATTTGAAGACGGTCAGTTTGTCCGACTTCACCAATCCACCCTGCGGAAGGTTGACGTTATTGCTAACATCCTCGAACGCACATTGGATGGCACACTAAAGACCACTGCGACTTGGCGGGAACAACACGGTTTTCATCCTGCGGCCGTGGTAGAATTCGTCAAGGAACATTGGGTCTGGACGCTAGTCACCATGGTAGCGGTGTTGATCGGTTTGGTCGCCCGCTTTGTTGGGACTTAAGGCAGACGAATAGCGCAATTTTTGTTTGGATCTGAGGGAGCAGTCGCATCCTGATTACGGAACGCCGAGGCTGGTTACCGAGAGGTAGACGAGCCTAACATTGCTTCCTTAACCCCTCCCTGCTATCCCCGCTCCCGATGACGCAGCGCGACGCCTTGCAGACTACCACCACCACCCCGGCTTTCCGGGGGCGGGTGGCAGTCGCCTAGGCAGGCGCAGCACTCCGCCGTCCGGGTTCGGGCGGTTGGCGTTTCCTCCTCGAACCTGACTTGCAACCAACGCCGCCCCTTCCGGTGCGCGCCGGCTTGTGCCAAAGCGCGCCGCAGACCAGACGAGAGTGAGCATGTCAGACCAGTACATCATCAGCCTGCCCGATGGATCCACGCGCGAAATGCCCGCCGGGTCCACCCCTGCCGATGTCGCCGCAGCGATCGGCCCGGGGCTGGCCAAGGCGGCGCTGGCCGCGCGGATTGACGGCGAGTTGACCGACTTGACCCGGCCCTTTATCGGCGATGCCAGTCTGGCGCTGGTCACTGCCCGTGACGAAGCCGATGCGCTGGAACTGGCGCGGCACGATTTTGCCCACGTCCTGGCTGAAGCGGTGCAGGCGCTGTTTCCCGGCACGCAGATCACGTTCGGCCCATCAACCGACGACGGGTTCTATTACGACGTGATGGCTCCGGCCAGCCGCGAGCCGTTCAGCATGGACGACCTGCCCGCGATCGAAAACAAGATGCGCGAGATCATCCGCGCCGACAAACCTTTGCGCCGCGAAGTGTGGAGCCGTCAGGCGCTGATCGACAAGTGGAGCGCGGACGGGGAGAGCTTCAAGGCCGAATGGGCCAAGGAGCTGCCTGAAGGCGAAGAGCTGACGGTCTACTGGTCGGGAAATGATTGGCTCGACATGTGCCGCGGGCCGCACCTGCCCTCCACCGGCAAGCTCGATCCGGCAGCCTTCAAGCTGATGCGGGTGGCCGGGGCCTATTGGCGCGGCGACCAGAAGAATGCGCAGCTGACGCGGATCTATGGCACCGGCTGGCTCAACAAAAAGCAGCTTGATGCCCACCTGACCCGGCTGGAAGAGGCCGCCAAGCGCGATCACCGCAAGCTGGGGCAGGAAATGGACCTGTTCCATCTGCAGAGCGAAGCCCACGGCAGCGTGTTCTGGCATCCCAAGGGCTATCTGATCTGGCGGACGCTGGAGGCCTATATGCGCCGCCGTCTTGATGGCGCGGGCTATGTCGAGGTCAAGACCCCGCAGGTGATGGACGCCAAGCAGTGGGAACAGAGCGGCCACTGGGGCAAGTACCGCGAGAACATGTTCGTGATCCCCGACGAGGTGCCGAATACCGAGGACGAAGGCCCGGTTATTTCGGGCGAGGCCGAGTGGATGGCGCTCAAACCGATGAACTGCCCGGCGCACGTCCTGATCTACCGTCAGGGGATCAAGAGCTACCGCGACCTGCCGCTGCGCATGGCCGAATTTGGCTGCTGCCACCGCAACGAGGCCCACGGCGCGTTGCACGGGATCATGCGAGTCCGCCAGTTCACGCAGGATGATGCGCATATCTTTGTGCGGGGTGACCAGTTGGTGGGCGAGGTGCAGGCGTTCTGCGATCTGCTCGACAGCATCTACAAGGACCTTGGTTTCCCCGACTATGCGATCAAGCTGGCGCTGCGGCCCGAGGCGCGGTTTGGCAGCGATGAAATGTGGGACTGGTCCGAAGCCAGCCTGCGCGATGCAGTGGTCGCCACCGGCCGCGCGACCGAGCAATTCGGCTGGGAAGAGCTGCCCGGCGAAGGCGCATTCTATGCCCCCAAGCTGGAATTTCACCTGACCGACGCGATCGGCCGGACCTGGCAGTGCGGCACCTTGCAGACCGATACGGTGCTGCCCGAACGGCTTGACGCCAGCTACATCGGTGAAGACGGCGAACGCCACCGCCCGGTGATGCTGCACCGCGCGATCCTGGGCACGTTCGAGCGCTTCATCGGGATCATGATCGAACACTATGCCGGCAAGCTGCCGGTCTGGCTGGCCCCGGTACAGGCAGTGGTGGCGACGATCGTTTCGGATGCGGATGAATATGCCGCCGAAGTGACCGCGCAATTGGCGGCGGCTGGAATCCGGGTCGAAAGCGATACCCGCAACGAGAAGATCAACTACAAGGTCCGCGATCACTCCTTGAAGAAAGTCCCGCATCTGCTGGTTGTCGGCAAGCGCGAGGCTGAAGAAGGCACCGTGGCGCTGCGCACGCTTGGCGCGGAGCACCAGAAGGTGATGACGCTGGCCGAGGCGATTGCCTTGCTGACGGCTGAGGCCACCCCGCCGGATTTGCGTGCTTAATCCTCCCCTTCAGGGGAGGGGAACCATCCGCAGGATGGTGGAGGGGCACGCGCGAGTGATCCTGACGGTGCTGGCCAGCGACGTCGGGATCACTCGCGCGTACCCCTCCACCACTTCGTGGTCCCCCTCCCCAATTCGGGGAGGAATGTAGTGCTCGGCCTCACCACCCTGCAGATCGCCGTGGCCGTGGCTGCCGCGCTGGGCGCAGCGTTCGTGCGCGGGCTGGCGGGGTTCGGCATGGCGATCCTGCTGGTGCCGGTGCTGGGGCTGGCGATCCCGCCGCGCGAAGCGGTGGTGGTGGCCAACTGGCTGGGGCTGCTGATCGGCCTCGTCGGTCTGAAGAAGATCCTGCACGCCAGCGAGAAGACCGCGTTCCAGATCTCGGCCATGGCGGTGCTGGCGGTGCCGCTGGGGGTCTGGCTGCTGGCCAAGGCCGATCCATCGCTGGCGCGGCTGCTGATCGCGCTGATCGCGTTCGGATCGTTCCTGCTGGTGCTGCTGCCCAAGAAGCCCGCCCACTATACGCCGGGGCTGGGCGAGACCGGGCTGACCGGGCTGCTGTCCGGCATTCTCACCGGGTTTGCCGGGATGCCCGGCCCGCCGGTGGTGCCCTATTATCTGCGGCGTGAGATTGCCCCGCAGCTGGCCCGCGCATCGATGATGACGATCTTTCTGGTGACTTCACTTGCCGGGGTGATCTCTGCCACCGCGCTGGGCGTGGCGACGTTGCGCGAACCGCTGCTGGCGGCGTTGCTGTTTCCCGGGGTGCTGCTGGGCAACTGGCTGGGCACCAAGGCCTTCGGCAAAGTCAGCGACAAGGCCTGGCGCAGCTTTACCGGCGGGGTACTGGGATTGGCCGCGCTGGCCGCGCTGCTGAAGCTGTTACAGCACTGACGGCAGCGCCGGTCCGGCCAGGATCAGCGCCAAGGCGCAGCCGATCACGAGTGCGGGGCGCAGCAGGTCTTCCAGCTGCGGCAGCGGGCGCATTGCGATCAGGGTGAGAGCCTTGGCCATGCCGGCCATTGTCGCGCCAGACCCTTGCCAAAAGGTAAACAATGGCGGCACATAGCGGCCATGCGCAAAACCACTCTGGCCCTCACCGCCCTCCTCGCCGCCAGCGCCTCAGCCGTGCTGGGCCAGGCCTCAGCCAATATCGCCGCGGGGCGTGCCCAGCCCTCGCCCCTCGCGCCGAGCGAGATCGTTGCCAATGCGCCCAAGGCCGATTGGACGGGAATCGCCGCGTCAGACCTGCTGGTGATGGACCTTGCCCCCGATGCCAAAGGCAAGCCCCGCCGCGTAGTTATCCAGTTGGTTACCCCGCCGTTTTCGGAGCCCTGGGTCCGCAACATCCGTGTCCTCGCCAAGGCTCGGTGGTGGGATGGAATGTCGATAAACCGCGTTCAGGACAATTATGTCGTCCAGTGGGGCGACCCCAACGGGGATGACAACGCCAAGGCCAAGCAGCTCCCGTCAAGTCTTGAAGCGATTCGCGGCGTTGGCAACGAAGCCGACGATTTTGATCCAGGCGAAGCGCCAGGCAGCGGGCCGCAAGTTGAACGAACATACTTTGAGGGCTCCGACGTTTCAAACGGCTATGCCGTGGGCACGGACCTGATCTATCCGAAGCTGGCGGGCGCGGGTCCGGACGGCTTCGTCGATGGCCTGCGCAAGGCATGGTGGGGGCAGAAGGCAGGTGCCGACCCCTATGATGGTCACCTGAATGAAGACAATTATGCGGACTGGACCGACTTCTACAAAGGCTGGCCCATTTCCGTCAATTTCGACAACACGGTAGTCGTACCACATTGCTACGCCATGGTCGGCGTGGGCCGCGATTTGCCGCCCAACGCGGGGAGCGGTGCCGAGCTCTACACCGTGATTGGGCATGCCCCAAGGCACCTTGACCGCAATATCGCGCTAGTTGGCCGGGTGATCGAAGGCATTGAGCACTTGTCGAGCCTGCCGCGCGGACAAGGCGCACTGGGCTTCTATGATCTGGACAAAGGCGATGAGCGAGTGGCCATTACAACGATAAGGATGGGCGATGAGGTGAGGGACCTGCCGCGCTATGAATTCTTGTCGACGGATTCGAAGAGTTTTGCAGAATATGGCATCGCCCGGGCCTATCGCCGCGACAGTTTCTTTGTTGCTCCCGCTGGCGGGGCGGACATCTGCAACATCCCGGTCCCGGTGCGGCGGGTGCCGTAGCTTGGTTCACGCAAAAGCGCTAAGGAAGCAAAGGCGCAAAGGGGTAGTGGTTTTGGCGAAGCCGGTTCGTCGATCATGCATGGCAGCAAGGCGTACCGTTGAGGCCGAACGTGCCTGCGGCGCTTGGCGCAACACCTTTGCGCCTTCCTGCTTTCATTGCGCCTTTGCGTGAACGCTATCCTGCCCGAACACATCACCCACACCGGACCCATCTGGCGCTGGACCACCCCAGCAGCCCCGGCCGCATGGCACTTCATCACCATCGACGGCGAGGCGGGTGAAGTGCTTTCGGCCACTGCGCTGATGCGGCGGCTGGAGGGTGCCTCGCGCGGGTTCGGTTCGCTCAAAGTCACCGCGCAGATCGGCGACAGCACGTTCAAGACCTCGCTGTTTCCCTCCAAGGAGCTGGGCTGGCTGCTGCCGGTCAAGGCCGCGGTGCGCAAGGCTGAGGGGATCGGCGAGGGCGATGCGGTGGAGGTGCTGCTGGAGGTTTGAGCAAGGCTAGGTCCTCTCCGTTTTTGGCGAAGGCCACAAACGGGGAGGTGGCAGCGGCGTCAAGCCGCTGACGGAGGGGTATCGACGGTGGCGACATTACCCCTCCGTCTCGTCCTTCGGACGATCCACCTCCCCATTTGTGGCCTTCGCCAAAAATGGAGAGGATCTTCAGTCTTGCATCAGTTCGATCCGGTTGCCGAACGGGTCGTTGACGTAGAAGCGTTCGCGGCCCTCCACCGGATCATCTGGAGTGACCTCCAGCCCGGCCGCTGCAAGCACAGCCACCATCGCGCCCAGATCATCGACGAGCAGCGCCGGGTGGGCTTTCCTCGCCGCCCGGAAATCAGCCTCGACCCCCAGGTGCACTTTCACCCCGGCGCCTTCAAACCAGCACCCGCCGCGTGCCGCCAGCTTGGGCGGTTTGGGCACTTCGGGAATGCCGAGCAGACCGGTGTAGAACCCCCGCGCCGCCGCCTCTTCCCCCCGCGGCATGGCCAGTTGCACATGCTCAATCCCGGTTACGCGCGGCACTAAATCCGCTCCGCCTCGGCCACCGCATCGCTGGCGCGCAGCGCGCTGACGATCCGGGTCAGGTGGGCCAAATCGCTGACTTCGAGATCGACTTCGTAGGTTGAGAACAATTCGTCCCGGCCCGAATTTTCAAGGCTGGCGATATTGGCGCGGTTGCCCGCGAAAATCCCCGCCGCTTCGGCCAGCGTCCCCGGGCGGTTATACAAAACAATCCGCACCCGCCCCAGCGCGCCGGTGGTGCGTTCGCCCCATGACAGGTCAAGCCAATCGGCATCGACCCCGCTGGCCAGCGCGAGGCAATCGATGGTGTGGACCACCACGCCCTTGTCCGGCTCGCGGATCCCGACGATCCGGTCACCCGGCACCGGGTGGCAGCATTGGCCAAGGTGGAAGGCCATCCCCGCGGTCAGCCCCTTGATCGAGATTGCGCGGTCGGCCTTGGCCCAGTGTTCGGGTTCGGGCATGTCCTTGGTGCTGCCCGGCATCAAGGCTTCCATCACCGCGCGGTCTTCCAGCTTGGCGGTGCCGATCGCCACCATCAGATCTTCCTCGCCCGGCAGATCGAGCCGTTTGCAGGCATCCTTGACCGCTTTCTTGCCGATCTTGGAGGGCAGCCGGTCTACAATCTGATCGTAGAGCTTGCGCCCGATCATCGCCACTTCGGCACGTTCCTTGGCCCGCACTGCGCGGCGGATCGCGGCCCGCGCCTTGCCGGTCACGACAAAGCCCAGCCATGAGAGCTGCGGACTGGCGCTGCGGCTCTTGATCAGTTCCACCACATCGCCGTTGTTCAGCACCGTGCGCAGCGGCATGTGGCGGCCGTTGATCTTGGCCCCGACCGCAAAGCTGCCCAGATCGGAATGGACCGCATAGGCGAAATCGACCGGGGTCGATCCCTTGGGCAATTGCAGCAGCTGGCCCTTGGGAGTGAAGGCAAAGATGCGGTCCTGATAGATCGCCATCTTGGTGTTTTCGAGCAATTCGTCGGCATCGTGGCTGGCATCGACGATTTCGATCAGATCGCGCAGCCACCCCACCTGGCCATCGGGACGGACTCCGCCCTGCTTGTAGGCCCAGTGCGCCGCCAGCCCATATTCGTTGAGCCGGTGCATTTCCTGATCGCGGATCTGCACTTCCATTCGCATCGAATTTTCATAGATCAGCGCGGTGTGGATGCTGCGGTAACCGTTCGATTTTGAGGTCGAGATATAGTCCTTGAAGCGCCCGGGGATGACATGCCAGGTGCTGTGCAGCACGCCGAGCGCGCGGTAGCAATCCTCGGCAGTTTCGGTGATCACCCGGAAGGCCATGATATCGGTGATCTGTTCGAACGAAACGTGGCGTTCGGCCATCTTTTTCCAGATCGAAAAGGGGTGCTTTTCGCGCCCCGAAACTTCCACTTTCAGCCCCGCCTCGGCCAGTGCCTGCTTGATCGCCAGCGCAATTGCATCAACCTGCCCGCCCTCGCTGGAACGGATCGTTGCCAGCCGTCCGGTGATGATCGCATAGGCTTCGGGTTCCAGCTGCTCGAACGCCAGCAGCTGCATCTCGCGCATATATTCGTACATCCCCACGCGCTCAGCCAGGGGGGCATAGATATCCATCGTTTCGCGGGCGATGCGGCGGCGCTTGTCCTCGCTCTTGATGAAATGCAGCGTGCGCATGTTGTGCAAGCGGTCGGCCAGCTTGACCAGCAGCACGCGGATGTCTTCGCTCATCGCCAGGAAGAACTTGCGCAGGTTTTCCGCCGCGCGCTCGCTTTCCCCCATCGCCTCGATCTTGGACAGCTTGGTCACGCCATCGACCAGCCGGGCAACTTCGGGCCCGAACAGCCGTTCCACCTCGTCGATCGTGGCGAGGGTATCTTCCACGGTATCGTGGAGCAGCGCGGTGATGATGGTTTCCTGATCGAGCTTGAGCTCGGTCATCAAGCCCGCAACTTCGACCGGGTGGCTGAAATAGGGATCGCCGCTGGCGCGCTTCTGGCTGCCGTGTTTCTGGACGGTATAGACATAGGCCCGGTTGAGCATCGCCTCATCGGCGTCCGGATCATACGCTAAAACGCGTTCAACAAGTTCGTACTGGCGCAGCATTGCGGCCTATGTGGGGGCATTGCCGCCTTTGGGGCAAGGGCTTTTCCGCCCGGTTAGCTCCACACCGCCTCGGGCGGCAGGCTCATCAGGATCGCGTCGATGTTGCCGCCGGTCTTGAGGCCGAACAGCGTGCCGCGATCGTAGACGAGGTTGAACTCGGCATAGCGGCCGCGCCATTCGAGCTGTTGCTGCTTGTCGGCGGGTGTAAACGCCGTGTCCATGCGGCGGCGGACCAGCTTGGGATAGACCTCAAGGAAGGCCTCGCCGACATCACGGGTGAAGGCGAAATTTGCTTCGAACGCGGTATTATCGCCGCATTCCAGATGATCGTAGAAAATCCCGCCGACCCCGCGGTGGACGCCGCGGTGGGGGATGAAGAAATAGTCGTCCGCCCAGGCCTTGAATTTGGGGTAATAGGCTGGATCGTGCGCATCGCAGGCGGCCTGAAACGCCGCGTGGAACTCTGCCGTATCCTCAGCATAAGGCAGCGGCGGATTGAGATCGCCGCCGCCGCCGAACCACGCCTTGGTGGTGGTCAGGAAGCGGGTGTTCATGTGCACCGCGGGCACATGCGGGTTGGCCATGTGCGCGACCAGACTGATGCCGGTGGCGGTGAAGCCGGGGCTATCTTCCGATGCGCCGTTGACGCTGGCGGCGAACTGCGGCGCGAAGGTGCCGTGGACAGTCGAGACATTGACCCCGACTTTTTCGAACACTTTGCCCTTCATCAAGCCTTGGGTGCCGCCGCCGGGGTTGGGGTTGCCGGCTTCCTCGCGGCTCCAGATGCGGTAATCGAACCGCGCGGCGCTGCCTGCTTCGGCTTCGATGGCTTCGAATTCGGCGCAGATCCGGTCGCGCAGCGATTCAAACCACTGCTTGGCACGCAGGGTATAGGGGCTCCAGTCAGTCATGCGTTCCTCGTCATTTGGGCCACTTGCCAAGCGAATCCCGATCCGGCAAGGGAAAGCAATGGTTCCCTTTTCGTTCGCAGGTCAGGAATTGGCTCTGCTGCCCGGCAATGCGCTGTGGTGGGAGCGGGAAAGTGCGCTGCTGGTGGCCGATCTGCACCTGGAAAAGGCCAGCTTCTATGCCCGCTTCGGGCAAATGCTGCCGCCCTATGACAGCCGCGAGACATTGGAGCGGGTGGCCGCAGCGATACGCACTACCGGAGCGCGGCGGGTGTTCTGCCTGGGCGACAATTTCCACGATTCGGCTGGCCCGGCGCGGCTTGAGCCGCATGCTGCGGGCATGCTCGATGCGCTGACCCGCGCGACCGACTGGGTCTGGGTGGCGGGCAACCATGATTGCGGCCATGTGCCGGGTGGGACGGCACTGGATGAGCTTGAGGTCTCCGGGCTGATTCTGCGGCACGAGGCGGTGGCGGGTGAGGCGCGCCCCGAACTGTCAGGCCATTACCATCCACAGCTCAAGGTCGTCGCCCGGGGCCGCGCGATTCGCCGCCCCTGCACCGTGGCGAGCGAGCGCAAGCTGATCCTGCCCGCCTTTGGCGCGTTGACCGGCGGAATGGATGCTGCTGACCCGGTGATCATCAAGGCAATGCAGCCCGCACGTGCGGTCAACGCACTGCTAGGAGTGCAAGGAAAGCTCATCCAGTACCCCTTGTGGCGCGCTGCCGCCTAAACACTTTCCCCGCGCGCTGTTTCAGACTAAGGACGCGCGCAGTGAAACCACCAATGGAGAGTCTCCTATAGCACCCCCACCCCGGCGCATGTTGGCGCCCCCCGTTAAAAGCGGGCCACGCTTCAATACGATGATCACCAGCGACAAGGTCCGCGTGATCGACGAAGAGGGCGAAAATCTGGGTGTCATGTACACCAAGGAAGCAATCGAGCAGGCGGCTGGCGTTGGCCTCGATCTGGTCGAAGTCTCGCCCAACGCCGATCCGCCGGTGTGCAAGTTCCTCGATGTCGGCAAGTTCCGGTACGAGGCGCAGAAGAAGGCCAATCTGGCGCGCAAAACCCAGAAGACGCAGGAGATCAAGGAGATCAAGATGCGTCCCAACATCGATGATCACGATTACGATGTGAAGATGCGCGCGATCCACAAATTCATCGGCGAGGGTGACAAGGTCAAGGTTACGCTGCGGTTCCGCGGTCGTGAACTTTCGCACCAGCAGCTGGGCATGAACCTGCTCAAGCGGGTTCAGGACGATACCGCCGAAGACGCCAAGATCGAAGCCTATCCGCGCATGGAAGGCCGCCAGATGCTGATGGTGCTTTCACCGAAGTAGGACCAACAATCCCTCCCCTTTGGGGGAGGGGGACCACCCACAGGGTGGTGGAGGGGCAAGTGCCGCAGATCCCTACCTCGCGGTGTTGCGATTGCCGCCCTTGCCACTTCACCAACTTCGGCGGTCCCGTCCCCCGTGCCGGTGAGGCACCATGACGGCCCAGCGTCTGGCCTTCTGGATCGGGCCGCTTGGCTTCCTGTTCACACTGTTGAGCAATGCACCTGCGGGTATGCCTGTCCTTGCCTGGATGACTGCGGGCCTCGTTTGGTGGATGGCGGCATGGTGGATGAGCGAGGCGATGCCGCTTTCGGCCACCGCCATGCTACCGTTCATCGTGCTGCCCTTGATCGGGGTCAGCGATGCGAGCAAGACCGCCTCGGCCTATTATTCCCCGACGATGTTCCTGTTTCTGGGCGGAGCATTTCTGGCGCTGGCGATCGAGCGAACCGGACTGCACCGGCGGCTTGCACTGGCGATTCTGGCGCGAGCCGGAAATTCGCCGGCCCGGCTGCTGTTGGCAGTTATGATGGCCACTGCGTTGATCAGCATGTTCATTTCCAACACTTCGACCGCGCTGATCATGATGCCGATGGCATTGGCCATGCTGGCCTCGGGCAATATCGCCAAGGGCGACACAGAGGGCATGGCCGGAGCCTTGCCGATGGGCATCGCCTTTGCCGCAACGCTGGGCGGCTATGGCACGATCGTCGGCACGCCTACCAACGCGATTGCCGTGGCGCTGCTCAACAAAAGCCTTGGGGTCGAAATTTCGTTTCTCGAATGGTCGATGTACGGGATCCCGGTGGTTCTGCTGTCGGTGCCGCTGGCGGCGCTGATCATCGCGCGGGTCCAGCGTATCCATCTCAGCAATTTTGATCCGGCCAAGGCACATGCCGCGATCCACCTGCCCCCCGCCTGGACCAAGCCCGAAAAACGCTTGGCGCCGATTTTTGTTCTGACCGTGCTGGCCTGGGTCTCGATGCCGCTGCTTAAGCCGTTGTTCCCGGCAGGCGGATTGGACGATGGCACCATCGCCGCAATTGCGGGCCTGACGCTGTTCTTCCTGCCCGATGGGACCGGTCGCCCGCTGCTCAACTGGGACGAAGCCAACCGCGCGCCCTGGGCTGTCATCCTGATGTTCGGCGGTGGTTTATCGCTGGCCATGGGGATGACCGAAAGCGGTCTTGCGGGCTGGCTGGGCCAGATGCTGCTGCCGCTGCGCGCAGTGCCGCTGCCGATTGTCGCGCTGGTTCTGGTCGGTTTTGTGGTGGTGGTGACCGAATTTGCCAGCAACATCGCGGCGGCTAGCGGGATCATGCCGGTGGTCGGCGCGCTGGTAGTCGCGCTTGGCGCAGATCCGATCCTGCTGGCGCTGCCCGCCGCGCTGGCCGCCAGTTGGGGCTTCATGCTGCCGGCCGGAACCGGACCCAATGCACTGGCCTGGTCGACCGGACACATCGCCCTGCCGCGCGTTTTGAAGGCCGGGTTCCTGCTCGATCTGGCGGGCGTGCCACTGATGGTCGGGGTGGTCTGGACAGTCGCCGCGCTGACCTGAACCGGTTGCGGTTGAAATCAGTTTCCCCGCGTTCTACTGCAGGCGACATTCGGATCCCAAGCGGAGATGCGCGCCTGCGGAGGTTAGGCGCGCCAGTGCCCTGGATCATCCGCCCAGCTCCGGCCTTCCTCGGAGCGTTGTTTACAGGAAGGATGCCAGACGATGGCCGATACCCCCACGCCTAGCCGCAAGCCCAAGGCCGCCACCACCCGGATCGGCAACCGGCAGCTTAGCCCCGCCACCTTGATGATGGGCCACGGCTATGATCCGGTGCTGTCCGAAGGCAGCCTGAAGGCGCCGATCTTCCTGACCAGCACGTTCGCCTTCCCGAGCGCGGCTGAGGGCAAGCGGTTCTTCGAAGGGATCACCGGCAAGGTACCGGGCGGCACCGAGGGCCTTGTCTATTCGCGCTTCAATGGCCCCAACCAGCAGATCCTGGAAGGCCGCCTCGCGATCTGGGACGGCGCGGAAGAGGCGCTGTGCTTTTCCAGCGGGATGACCGCGATCTGCGTGCTGTTCATGGCCTTCGCTTCGGCGGGCGATGTGATCGTCCATTCGGGCCCGCTCTATGCCGCCAGCGAAGGCTTTATCGCCAAGACGCTGAGCCGGTTCGGGGTGACCTATGTCGATTTTCCTGCCGGGGCGACGCGCGAGGAACTGGACGCGGTGATGGCACGCGCCAAGGCGCAGGCCACTGCACAAGGCGGCAAGGTGGCGATGGTTTACCTAGAAAGCCCGGCCAACCCCACCAACGCACTGGTCGATGTCGAAGCCGTGCGCGATGCCCGCGATGCTGCGTTCGGGCCGGATTGCCCGATCGCGATCGACAACACGTTCCTGGGCCCCTTGTGGTCGCGCCCGATCGATCAGGGCGCGGACATCGTGGTCTATTCGCTGACCAAATATATCGGCGGCCATTCGGATCTGGTTGCGGGATCGGTTTCGGGTGCGAAGAAATGGATCACCCCGGTGCGGATGCTGCGCAACACCATGGGCGGGATTGCCGATCCCAACACCGCATGGATGCTGATGCGCAGCCTTGAAACCGTGGAACTGCGCATGACCCGCGCCGGCGAAAACGCCGCCAAGGTTTGCAAGTGGCTTGCGGCGCATCCCAAGGTGGAGAAGCTGGGTTACCTGGGCATGATCGACGATCCGCGCCAGCAGGACATCTTCAATCGTCATTGCAGCGGCGCAGGCAGCACCTTCTCGCTCTATATCAAGGGCGGCGAGGCCGAGGCATTCCGCTTCCTCGACAACCTCAAAATCGCCAAGCTGGCAGTCAGCCTGGGCGGCACCGAGACGCTGGCCAGCCTGCCCGCGGCGATGACCCACCTGTCGGTGCCAGATGAGCGCAAGGCGCAACTGGGGATCACCGACAACCTCGTGCGAGTTTCGATCGGGATCGAGGACGCCGACGACCTGATCGCCGATTTCGATCAGGCATTGGCGGCGGTTTGAACAGGGCGGCGTGAGCTGGCGAAAGGATCGAAGGGTTCACGCCAAGGCGCAAAGAAATCGAAGGCGCAAGGATGCTGCGCTTGCGGCGAAGCCGTTTTCAATTTCTTCGGTCAGCCATGGGCCACGAGGGGCCTGCGGCGCAGATTGGCCCCTTTGCGCCTATTCTTCCTTTGCGCCTTGGCGTGAACCCCCTTTATCCCTCCTCAACCGCACTTGCTCAGCCGCCCCGGTTCTGCTTTGCACCACCGATGACCCACGAACCGCACGACAAGCTTGCACCCGACGCCGAAACCCCGGGCAATTCGCGCCTCGTCACCCTGACCGAAGGCCCGTGGGCCGGGTGGCAGCATTGGCAGCCGGTCGATAGTTTCGAGGACCACGCGGGGCCCTTCTATTGCAAGCCGGACGGTGAAGGCCTGCTCTGCGGCTTCATGCCCGATGCCAAGAACCGCAACGGCGGGGGCAATATTCACGGCGGGGCCCTGATGACCTTTGCCGACTATGTGCTGTTCATGACCGCGCTGGGCGCGGATACCGAACTGCACGGGGTGACGCTGACGATGAACAGCGAATTCATCGGCGCGGCTGAACCGGGGCGGCTGCTGACGGGGCGCGGCGAAATCGTCCGCGCCGGCTTCTCGATCATTTTCGTGCGCGGCGTGATCGACGATGAAGGACGCCCGGTGCTGACCTTTTCGGCCACGATCAAGAAGCTGAAAAAGCGGGGCTAGTCCGCGGCTTGGCCCTGCATCTGTCCCGGCATCGATGACAGGGCGTTGAACACGCCAAAGATCGGGTCCCATTCCTCCACCACCATATCGGCGATCAGGCCGTGCTCGGCGAAGGGATCGCGCGCGATGATCGCATCGAGCGCGGCGCGGTCGGCTGCCTCGATCAGCAGCAAGGCGGCTTTATCGCGGCCGCCCGGCATAGGCCCCGAAGCCTTGAGCACGCCTTGCTTGAGCAGGTCCTGCAGGAACACGATGTGCGGCATCAATTGCTGCTGCCAGCCTTCGGCATCGGGGTGATGGAACCGGACCACAAACAACGCCATTCAGCTCAGCCCTTCCACTCACGCCGTTCTTCAGCGGCGCGGAGCACTTCGTAGGCCAGTTGCAGCGCCTGAAAGGCCTTGGCGGCATCAGCGTCGCCGGGGCGCAGGTCAGGGTGGACCACTTTGGCCTTCGCGCGATAGGCCTTCTTGATCGCGTCAAAATCGGCGTCTGGGGTCAAGTCCAGCAGCTCAAGCGCGCGCAGTTCGTCCCGGCTGCGGGTGCCATCGCCCGATCCGGCCCAGCCATAGTACGCGGCTTCGCGATAGCCCGAATTGTCGCGGGTTTCGTCCGCTTCGCGCTGCGCCGCTTCTTCCTTGTCGAGCCCTTCGAAATAGTCCCAGCGCGAATTGTATTCGGCCGCATGGGTCTGACAGAACATCCAGCGATCGGGATTGTTGGGGCTTTTGGGTGCCGGGCAGATTCCGGCATTGGTACAGCCGTGCCGATCGCACAGGCGCACCTGCACGGCATCGCGGCTGCCGCCATAGCCACCCCAGCGAGGGAAGCCCCAGTTATCGGTTCTGCGTGCTCGGGTCATCGTTTCTGCGTTTGGCCTTTGCCCGCGTGGCGCGCAAGTCAAACCCGCACTTTAGGGCAGTTTTAGGTTTTCTTTTGCAATGTTGCGTTGCAATATGGCCGCGCCGCGCCTATTTGATGATTATACCGAATAGGGAATCGATACGATGAGCAAGCAACTCAAACTTTCTGCCGCGCTGTCGCTGGTGCTGATGACCGGTTTTGCGATCGTCACGCAGCTCCACACCGCGTTGACCGTGCAGCCGCTGATCGGCGGGTAAGGTTTTCAGGGTTCGGAGATTACGAACCTGGCTCACCACAACCGCCTACCCTGAGCCTGTCGAAGGGTCGTCCTTTGCTTCGTGCGTTTTATCTGCGGCGCGAAGGCGAAAGGCAATGCTTCGACAAGCTCAGCATGAGCGGAGTTGGACCATAGCGGATTGAAAACCTGCCGTGGTTCAATCAACCGTTACCGTCACCGCGCGGCGGTTCTTGGCCCAGCTGTCTTCATCCGACCCCACCGCGAGCGGCCGTTCCTTGCCATAGCTGACGGTGGTGATGCGGCTGGCATCGACCCCGACCGAGACCAGATAGTTCTTGGCCGCATTGGCGCGGCGTTCGCCCAGCGCCAGGTTGTATTCACGAGTGCCGCGTTCATCGCAGTGGCCCTCGATCGTGATCCGCTTGGCCGGATAACGCTGCAGCCATGCTGCCTGAGCCGCCAGGGCCTGTTGGTCGGCGTTGTCGATGTTGAACCGGTCGGTATCGAAATAGACCGTGTCCTGGCCCATCAGTTGCTGGACGAAATCGGCCTGGCTGCCGGGCAGGATCGCCCCCGCAGCAGTGCCGCCGGTGCCATCATCGGTGGTAACCGACCCTTGCGGGCCAATGGGCAGATCCTTGGGCGCTTTCTTGGCGCAAGCCGAAACCGCAAGTGCGGCGGCGAGGATCGCGATGGTTGCCGTCTTGGTCATGGGCATCTCCTTATGGTGTCAAAACATCATTGAATGCAGGCTCAAGTCAACCGTTTAGGGCCGCAACGGGCCCCAGGCGGGATCGCTGCCATCGTTCGGGGTGTCGAGCTTGCGTTCGTTCTTGCCAGTCAGATCGACTTGCCAGATCCCGGTCTTGCCGCTGCCGCGGGTGGTGCGGAAGAACTGGATGACGCGGCCGTTGGGGGCCCAGGTCGGGGCTTCGTCCTGCCAGCTGTCGGTCAGGTAATGCATGTTGCCGCCGCTGGGGTCCATCACCGCGATACGGAAATTGCCAGCGATATGGGTGAAGGCAATCTGATCGCCGCGCGGGCTCCATTCCGGCGTGGCGCTGCGGCCGCCGAAAAAGCTGATCCGCTTTTGCCCGGTGCCGTCCGAATTCATCACATAGACCTGCTGGCTGCCGCTGCGATCGCTTTCGAACACGATGTGGCTGCCATCGGGCGAATAGCTGCCGCCAATATCGATCCCGGGGCTGTCAGTCAGCTTGACCCCCGCCCCGCCGGACGAAGGCATCTTGTAGACATCGGTATTGCCGCCGATCGCCATCGAATAGAGGATCCAGCGGCCATCGGGTGACCAGCGCGGCGCGAACAGCGGGTTCTTCGATTGCAGCAGCAGCCGCTGGGTCGAAGTCGCCAGATCGTAGATGTAGATCCGCGGCTGACCGTTGAAATAGCTCAGGTACAGGATCTGCTTGTAATCGGGCGAGAACCGCGGGGTCAGCGCCGTGGTCTGTCCGGTGGTCAGATAGCGCAGATTGGCCCCATCCGAATCCATCACCGCCAGTTGTTTCATCCGGCGGTTCTTGGGGCCCGTCTCCGCGATGAAGGCGATCCGGCTATCGAAGAACGGGTTTTCACCGCTGAGCCGCGAATAGACCATGTCGGCGCATTTGTGCGCGGCGCGGCGCCAGTCCGACGGCGGCAGTGTCCACCCGGCCGAAGCCACGCGCTGGCCCAGCGACACATCATAGAGATAGCAGCCGACCGTGATATTGCCGCCCGGTTCGGCCCGGACATAGCCCTGCAGCAGCATATCCGCACTGCGCGATTGCCAGGTACCATAGTCCGGCGCCTGAACCTGCCCGAGCGAGGGTTTGGGCAGGCTGCCCGGCCCCACGGGTTTGAACAGGCCATTGTTCTTGAGATCGCCGTAGATCACGTTCGATACCGCCAGGCCCAAGGCACCAGTCGAGCCCGCGCTGGTCTGCGTCGGCACATCCGCGTTGGTGGCGAAAGCAGGGATCGCGATCTTGGCGTCGTTGTCTTCGATCGTTCCGACGACCTCTTCCTGCACCGGCGTGCCTGACGGAGGACTGGATGCTGTCTGCCCTGCCGCGACCACTGGCAGAGCAAGTGCGGCTGCGCATAAAACGGCACTAAGGTGTTTCACTGGGCTCTTCCCTTGCTGAATGTGAGTTCGCGCGAATTCCACTGATCATAGTATTCTGGCGGCAAGCCCAAATATGGCGCGCCCAACCTTATCGCCTTTTCCGCGCAGGCTCTGAACGGCGCAATTTGGGTACGATTGGATTGCGTTTGACCTGAAACCCTCGGCTCACCAATCGAAATGACGCGGCCTTGCCGGTCCAAGTTAAACGGCACAACCATGCGCAGCTTTTCAAGGTCAAGTCCGCTCACCGGGCATCTTTGCCACGCCCCCTGAACTCGAGCGGCAACGCTGTTTTGCCAGGCGACCTTCTGTGCACCCGTGGCGGGGTCCTTGCCTTTGCCCGTATTTGGGTTCCCGCCACCTTTTGGTCCGCCGCCTGGGGCGAAATTAGAACCGTCGCTGTTCTTGCCGCAAGTCCCGTAGGCCCGGTCAAAGGCGGTCGCGCACTTGCCCTGCTGTTTGCCTTGCTGTTGCTTGGGCGGAACAGAGCTCGTGGCGGTCCGGCCAGCCGTCGGGGGCCGTGTTACCGGGCGCTGCACTGGGGCCGCAACAGCTCTGGTAACAGGCGGGACAGGTTTGGGTAGTAGTTCGGCCTTGGCAAGCTCGACCGGTTCCGGTTCGGGTGGTGGCGGAACCTCGCCAAGCTGCGCGCCGCTATCTTGCGGCAGATCATTACTTGATGAATTGGCGCTCGCGGCGAGTCCGGATTCGTCGCTGATAGTGACCGACATCCGCCCTTCACCTCCGGGCGGTAGCGCAGCAGGACTATACCAGACCAGCGCCGCCACCAGCCCCACATGCGCCAGTAGGGCCACACCCAAAGCGGCGGCTTCATCCTGGCTCAGCGGCAATCGAGGCGCGGTTTCGGCCATTGTGCAGACCTATGGTGCCGAAACTGAACTGTTGGTGACCAGCGAGATCGCGTTGAACCCGGCGTGATTGAGCTCGCCCATCACCCCCATCACCACGCCGTATTCCAGCCCCTTGTCGGCGCGCAGCGTGACCAGTGGCGGTTTGCCATCCGCGCCGCGCGGCAAAGCGGCGAGCCGTGCGCCCAAAGTCCCAGGATCGACTGGTTTCTGATCGAGGTAGACCAGCCCGTCGCCCGTTACTGTCAGCGTTATGGCCTGCGGGGTCTGATCCAGCGGCTTGGCATTGCTATCGGGCAGATCGACCGGCACCCCGGCATTGAGCAACGGCGCAGTGACCATGAAAATGATGAGCAAGACCAGCATCACGTCAACCAATGGCGTAACGTTGATCTCCGACATCGGCGCGCGGCCGCGGCGGCTGCGCTTGCGGTGCGAGGGCGCGCCCATCGCCACTTACATCCCCTCCAGTTCGCGGCTGAGGCTGGCGTGGAGCCGGTCGGCAAAGCGCTGCAGCCGCGCCTCAAGCTGATCGACCCGGTGGGTGAAGCGGTTATAGGAGATCACCGCGGGGATCGCGGCGAACAGCCCGATCGCAGTGGCGAACAAAGCCTCGGAAATTCCCGGCGCAACCACCGCGAGCGAAGAGTTCTGCTGCTGGCCGATCTGGAAAAACGAATTCATGATCCCCCAGACGGTGCCGAACAGCCCGACAAACGGCGCCACCGCGCCAACCGTGGCAAGGAAATTGAGCCGTTCCGACAGCTTTTCCGCTTCAAGCGCGGTGGCGCTGTCCATCGCGCCCGCCAGCCGCTGGCGCGCGCCTTCCTTGTCGAATTGCTTGGCCCCTGCCGAGCGGCGCCATTCGGCGAGGCCCGCTGCGGCGACCTTGGCCGAAGGGATATCGCCTTTGCCGCGTTCGGCCTGGAAAGCGTCGATATTCTCCGCCTTCCAGAAATCGCGTTCATACGCGTCGCAGCGCTGCTTCATCGCCGCATGGCGCAGGCTGAACGAGACAATGATGGTCCAGACCCAGATCGAGGCCAGGATCAGCCCCGCCATCACCACCTGCACGACGATATCGGCATCCATGAACAGCTTTAGCGGATTGAGATGCTGCGGCGCATTGGTGGCGGCGGCAGGACCGGCTTGGGCAGTGGCGGCGAGAACGGCAAGCAAGGTCATGGTTTTCCTTCGAGAACAATCTTGGCAAAGGCTTCACGCCAGCCATCGGGCATACGGCGCGGGCGGCCATCGGGGGCGACGAAGCCGACCCGGAAGGTGGCTTCGGCCAGCAGGCGCCCGTCCTCGTGGCGCGCGATCTGGTGCATCCGGCACGATGCGGCCTTGAGATCGGTGCAGGTGGTTTCGATCAACACCCCGTCATCCAGCCGGGCCGGCGCGGCATAACGGATCGTCAGGTCAGCTATCGCAAAAGCACCCGCGCCGCTTTCGTTCGCCTTGCGCTGATCGATCCCCAGCAGCCGGACGAAATCGGACCGCGCGCGTTCGAACCATCGCAGGTAATTGGCGTGGTAGACCACGCCGGACAGATCGGTGTCCTCAAAATAGGCGCGCACCGCGAAACGGTGGACCCGGCCATCGATCAGGCCTTCAGGGAACGGAGGAAATGACGTCATGCCGCCAAACCCTTAGCCGGTCGCCGAGTCGCAGGGCAAGGGTGCAGCTTCGGGTGAGCGCAGGAATCGTTCAGTTGGTCACTAAAACCTGGCCAGCATCGGCCCCAATGGACGCCCACCGAACAGATGCACGTGCAGGTGCGGCACTTCCTGGTGGCCATTGGTGCCGACGTTGGCGAGCAAACGGTAGCCCGGCTCGACCAGACCGGCCTCGCGCGCCACATGTCCCACCGCGCGCACAAACCCGGCGATTTCATCGTCCGGAGCGCGGGCCGAAAAATCGTCCCAGCTGACGTAAGGCCCCTTGGGGATCACCAGCACATGCAGCGGCGCTTGCGGATTGATATCGTGGAAGGCCAGCGCCCATTCGTCTTCATAGACCGTCTTGTTCGGGATCTCGCCGCGCAGGATCCGCGCGAAAATGTTCTGGTCGTCATAGGGCTGAGTGGCATCGATCGGCATTATTCGCTCCGGCTGGCTTTTTCGGCGATCCCGCTGGTGCCTTCGCGGCGGTCCAGCTCGGCCAGAACATCGGCGAATCCGATGCCGCGCGAGCGCAGCAGGATCAGCAGATGAAAGACCAGATCGGCGGCCTCTGCGACCACCTCTTCGCGTTCACTGGCGACTGCAGCGATGGCGATCTCGACCGCCTCTTCCCCCACCTTGCGGGCAATTTCGGGCATGCCCTTCAGCATCAGCCTGGCGATGTAGCTGGTGTCCGGATCGCCGCTCTGGCGATTCGCAATAGTGGCTTCAAGGCGCGTGAGTGTATCCATGGTCCCGGCAATGCGGCGCGGGGCCGCGCGGGTCAAGATCACTCTTCGGGGGGGCGCTTGCCGTGTTGGCGGCCATAGATCAGACCGGCGACCGCCAGCCCCAGCAAGGTCAGATCGGTCGGCTCGGGGATCGAGATTCCGGTTGCGGCCACGGCGGGCACGGCGGCGGCCAGCACCACGGCGGCCCCAGCAACGCACAAGTTTCGGATCAGCCCCCTGGTCATGGCCGCTCCCTGCGCGCCGTGCTGCACTGCCGCAAGCGCTTTGGCGGGGCCGTCCCAAGCCGGGACTGCCCTGAAAGCGTTCATGAATCTGTCACTTAACCGCGCGCGGGCAGTCCCGCAGCGCGCAGCGCAGCGTGCGCCTGGGCGATCGTGTAAGTGCCAAAATGGAAGATCGACGCCGCCAGCACCGCGCTGGCGTGGCCTTTGGTCACCCCCTCAACCAGATGGTCCAGCGTCCCCACCCCGCCCGAGGCCACCACCGGCACCGATACCGCATCGGCAATCGTCCGGGTCAGGTCCAGATCATACCCGCCTTGCGTGCCATCGCCGTCCATCGAGGTGACCAACAGCTCGCCCGCGCCCAGCTTCGCCAGCCGCACCGCGTGCTCGACCGCGTCGATCCCGGTCTCCTGACGCCCGCCGTGGGTGAATATCTCCCAGCCCCCGTGCGCCACCTTGCGAGCATCGACCGAAGCGACGACGCACTGGCTGCCCATCTTCTCGGCGATATCGGCCACCACTTCGGGCCGCGACACCGCTGCGGAATTGACCGCCACCTTGTCCGCTCCCGCCAGCAACAGCGCGCGGGCGTCTTCCACTGAACGCACCCCGCCGCCCACAGTCAGCGGCATGAAGCACACTTCGGCGGTGCGCCGCACCACATCGAGCAAGGTCCCGCGCCCTTCGTAGCTGGCGCTGATATCGAGGAAGCACAGTTCGTCGGCTCCGGCGGCGTCATAGGCCCGAGCCTGCTCCACCGGATCGCCCGCGTCCTTGAGATCGACGAAATTGACGCCCTTGACCACGCGGCCATCGCGGACATCGAGACAAGGGATGACGCGGATGCGGACGGTCATGATGTTGTGGCTTCGATATAGACGGTACAAATGCCCCTATTGTCGCAATTGGCGGGATGCTGAAATGCGACAATGGCCACAAAAGTGAGCAATAAGGCCAATGCGATTTCAACTGCCACCACCGTCCAAAACGGTATCGGCCGATCTTTGCGGCGCAGCGTTGTGAATACGAGTCCCACCTGTTGTCTGCGCAGGTCGGTTAATGCCAGCCATCCAAACAGGCCCGCCAGTGCCACTAAGCTTAAGACCGTGATCACGCCCGCTCCGCCATCGCAATCGCTGCGGCCAGATCGAGCCGCCCTTCGAACAGCGCGCGCCCGGTAATCACGCCTTCGATCCCTTCATGCGCGTGGAGCGACAGGACGTGGATATCGTCCAGTCCCTTGACCCCGCCCGAGGCAATCACCGGCAGGTCCACCCGGCGCGCCAGATCGAGCGTCGCGTCGATGTTGCAGCCTTTGAGCATCCCGTCGCGGCCGATATCGGTGAACAGCAGGCTGGCGACCCCGGCATCCTCGAACCGGCGGGCCAGATCGACCACCGGCACGTCGGACAATTCGGCCCAGCCTTCGGTCGCGACCATCCCGTCACGCGCATCGACTGCGACGACGATCCCGCCGGGCCATTCGCGGGCCATGTCCTTCACGAATTCGGGGTCCTTCAGCGCGGCGGTGCCCATTACCACGCGGCTGACGCCGACATTGAACCAGCCTTCGACCGCGCGGGCATCGCGGATCCCGCCGCCCAGCTGGATGTGCCCCGGAAACACCTCGATAATCGCGTCCATGGCGTCGCGGTTTTCGGCCCGGCCCGAGAACGAGCCATCGAGATCGACCACGTGGAGAAACTCCGCTCCCGCTTCGGCAAACAGCATGGCCTGCGCGGCGGGGTTATCGCCGTAAACGGTGGCGCGGGCCATATCGCCCTCGGCCAGACGGACCACTTGCCCGCCCTTGAGGTCAATTGCGGGAAAAACGATCACGGCCGCCACTCCAGAAACCGGCTGAGCAGCGCAAGGCCATAGGCCTGGCTTTTTTCGGGATGAAATTGCACGCCGACCATAGTATCGCGCACCACCGCCGCCACCAGCCCGCCGCCGTGATCGGTCATCGCCGCGATATGGCGGGCTTCATCGGGGGCAAAATGGTAGGAGTGGAGGAAATAGGCTTCACCCGGTTCGACCAGTGCGGCGTGCGGGGTGATCTCGACATCGTTCCAGCCCATGTGCGGTATTTTGATGGCCGGATCGGTCCGCTCGATCAGCCGCACTTCACCCGGGACCCAGCCCAGCCCGGCGGTCTCACCGTGCTCCACCCCGGTTGTGGCGAGCAATTGCATACCCACACAAATTCCCAGAAACGGTGCACCGCCCACGAACACACGCTCGTGCATCGCCTCGATCATATGCGGGACCGCGCGCAGCCCTTCGGCGCAGGCTCTGAAGCTGCCCACGCCGGGCAGCACGATCCGGTCTGCCGCGCGCACCACATCGGGATCGCCGGTCAGGGTAACGCCTTCACAGCCTGCGGCCTTCAGCGCGTTGGCGACCGAATGAAGATTGCCTGCGCCGTAATCGACCAGCGCAACGATCTCAGCCACCGAGCTGGCCTTTTGTGCTGGGAACAGCGCCTTGCTTGCGCGGATCAAGCTCTACCGCCTGCCGCATCGCGCGGGCAAAACCCTTGTAGATGCCTTCGCAGATGTGGTGGTTGTTGCTGCCATAGAGCAGTTCGATATGCAGCGTGATGCCCACCGCTTGCGCAATCGAATGGAACCAGTGTTCAAACAGCTCGGTGTCCATTTCGCCCAGCCGCTCCTGGGTAAAGGCAGCCTTCCAGGTCAGGTGTGGCCGGCCTGAAATGTCGAGCACGACGCGGCTCAAAGCCTCGTCCATTGCCGAATGCGCTTCGCCGTAGCGGCCGATCCCGCCCTTGTCGCCCAGCGCCTCGGCAATGGCCTGACCGATCGCGATGGCGCTGTCTTCGGTGGTGTGGTGCTGATCGACGTGGAGATCGCCCTTGATGTGGCACGTGATGTCGATCAGCGAATGGCGGCTGAACTGCTCGATCATGTGATCGAGGAAGCCGATCCCGGTTGAAACGTCATAGGCCCCGGTGCCGTCGAGGTTCACTGCGACGGCAATATCGGTTTCATGCGTCTTGCGGGCGATTGTGGCGGTGCGCATGGGCTGGGCTATAGGCTGGAAATCTTGGCTGTCCAGCCTGTCGGCTGAGAGCAACACCGGCCCGCTCCCCCTGCCCGACCCCCGTTACATGGTACCCTTGGGGTGGTCGGGTAGGGGGAGCGGGCCGGTGTTGCCAGTCAATCGCGGAGGCGATTGGCGCACGAACCAATAGTCTCTTTCCTCTTGACCCTTGCCACCGCGATGGCCACTTGTTCCCCCATGACCGATGCCCCGATTGACAGCCTGATCCCCTACGATGAAATCGTCCAGGAGGCGCTGCGTGCGGTGGTTGGCCGGGTGCTGGGGCAGATTGAGGCCAGCGGCAGCGATCTGCCCGGCGCGCATCATTTCTATATCACCTTCAAGACCACCGCCCCCGGGGTCGATATTCCGCTCCATCTGCGTGAACGGTTTCCCGATGAAATGACAATTGTGCTGCAGAACAAGTTCTGGGACCTGAACGTCGGGCCAGAACAGTTCAGCGTCGGCCTGTCGTTCAACCAGATCCCGACCAAGCTGGTGGTGCCCTATTCGGCGATTACCGCCTTTGTCGATCCGGCGGTGGATTTCGGGCTGCAGTTCCAGGCGGTGAGCGACGACACTGCGGCCGCGCCCCACGATGAAGCCGAAAACGACACCCCCGGCGCGCAGCCGGCCGGTGACGACGATGGCTCCAACGTGGTCACGGTGGACTTCGGCAAGCGCAAATAGCCATGGCCAAGGGCGTGCTCCCCAAGCCCGGCAAAGCGGCCAAGACCGTGATCAAGCAGGCCGCCGATGCGGTGCCCGCGCCCAGCCCCAACCCGATGACCAATCTGATCATCGCCGATCTGGCGCTGCGCGGCGGCGGACAATTGCTGCGCCACGCGGTTGAACGCACATTGCTGGGGGCCAAATATTCCCGGACCGATGCCAAGAACCTGGTCAAGGGCCGGTCGATGGCGCAGACCCTGATCGGCACGGCGGTGGTGCGGCTGGCGATGCGTTCGGTGCCCGGTGCGATCGTGGTCGGCGGCTCTCTGCTCGCCAAAACGCTCTATGACCGCCGCCGCAGCAAGGCCGCTGCCAGCGAAGGCCGCAAGGCAATCGCCAAACAGGCGGAAAAGGGTGCGGACGAGGGTTGATTTGCACCCCCGCTATGCGCCATCAGCGCACATGGCCGAAGCAAGCAAGCACACGGGCGATACCCTGCAACGCCGCGGGCTGATGCTCATCCTGTCATCGCCCTCGGGCGCGGGCAAGACCACGATCAGCCGGATGCTGCTCGACCGCGATCCGCAGATCAGCCTCTCGGTATCCGCCACCACCCGGCCCAAGCGGCCTGGCGAAGTGGATGGGGTGCACTATCACTTCGTCGATTCTGCCACGTTTGACCGGATGGTTGACGCTGACGAGTTCTACGAATGGGCCAGCGTCTTTGGCCATTGTTATGGCACCCCAAAATCGCAAATCCGCGCCGGGCTGAAGGAAGGCCGCGATTTCCTGTTCGATATCGATTGGCAGGGCACCCAGCAGCTTTACCAGAAGGACCAGCAGGACGTGGTCCGGGTGTTCATCCTGCCCCCCAGCATCGAGGAATTGCGCCGCCGGCTGACCGGGCGCGGCACCGATCCGGCCGAGGTGATCCAGGCCCGGATGGAACGCGCCCGCGCCGAAATCAGCCACTGGGACGGCTATGACTATGTCGTGGTCAACGATGATGTCGAAGAGTGCTTTGGCAAGGTTGCCGCGATTCTCCACGCCGAACGGATGAAACGCGCCCGCCAGACCGGGCTGATCGGGTTCGTGCGCGAACTGATGCGGGACTAAGGCCGGCCGGCGCGGGCCACGTCCACTTCGCTTACCAGCACTTTGCCGAGCGGAGCTTTGGCAGCTTCACCCGCATCCGAATTGGGGGCAACGAGCATGAACAGGTGCTTGCCCTCAGGCCCGCCCAGCATGCAGGCGTAGCAATTGAGCGCGTCGGTTTCGATCACCTGCAGCACTTCGCCGCCCGGCGCGATCAGCGCGCATTCGGGGGCAAGCGGGTTGGCAATCCACACCGCTCCGCTGGCATCGAGGCAGATCCCGTCGGGCACCCGCGGCCAGGTTTGCGCATAGGTGCGGCGGCCGCTCAGCGTGCCATCTGCACCAAGATCGAATGCGGTGAGGCAGCCGCCCAGCGTTTCAGCTACGATCAGCGTATCGCCATCAGGGGTGATAACCATGCCGTTGGGAAAGCTGAAAAGCTCACCCGGCGCGGCATCGCTGACCCGGCCATCGGACTGAACCAGCGCCAGCATGGCCTTGGGATGATCGGCGATCACGCCTGCGGCCCCGCGCGCGTGCAACTGCGCATCGAGATCGAACCCGAAATTGCCGACATAGGCGCGGCCCTGCGCATCAACCACCATGTCATTGCACAGGAACGCGGAATGGCCGGTCAGATCGGCATGGCGTTCAAACCGCCCATCGGGCCAGCGCCGCCAGACCTCGCGCAGCTCCATCCGCACCACCAGCAGCGACCCGTCGGGCATCCAGCCCAGGCCTGAGGGGCGGCCTTCCAGCTCAAGCTCGGTCGTCAGATCGCCGTCCAGCGATGCAGAATAGACCCGGCTGGCGTAAAAGTCCGAGAACCACAACCGGCCGTCATGCCAGCGCGGACCTTCCCCGAAAAAGATCCCGTCTGCGAGAGTTGCGACCCCCCGGTTCACAATCAGTGCCCCGACGGATCGTTGTAATCGGTCGGGACCCAGCCGTTGACGATCCCGCCGTCGATCGGGATCGTGGTGCCGACCACATAGTCCCCGGCGCGGCTGGCGAGGTAGATCGCGCCGCCGGCGATGTCTTCGGCCACACCGACGCGGGCATAGGGGATGCCCTTGGCGCTGCCTTCGGGATTGCGCGCGGCGGCCTTGTTCATCTCGCTGGGATAGGCGCCGGGGGCGATGCAGGTGACCACGATGTTGTCCTTGATCAGCCGCGCCGCCATCCGCTTGGTCAGGTGGATCACCGCCGCCTTGCTGGCCTGATAGCTGTAGGTTTCCCACGGATTGGGCCGCAGCCCGTCGATCGATGCGATGTTTATCACCTTGGCCGGGCGATCAAACGATCCGGCAGCCTTGAGCAGCGGGAACAGCTTTTGCGTCAGGAAAAACAGTGACTTGACGTTGAGGTCCATGACCTTGTCCCAGCCCGCTTCGGGAAACTCTTCAAAGTCTCCGCCCCAGGCCGCCCCGGCATTGTTGATCAGCACATCCAACCGGGATTCGCGCCCGGCCAGGTCTTCCGCCAGCCGCTTGATCTCGTCCATCTGCGAAAGATCACCGGGCAGGCCGATCACTTTGCCGGGATAGAGCGCGTTGAACTCGGCTTCGGTTTCGGCCAGCTGCTCACGCTTGCGGGCGGTGATGTAGACCCGCTCGCACCCGGCGGCGAGGAAGCCTTCCAAGAGCATCTTGCCGATCCCGCGGCTGCCGCCGGTGATCAGTGCGACTTTGCCTTCGAGGCTGAACAGTTTGGTGAAATCCATGCATCTTCTCCCGTTTCCCACTCCTCTTCAGAGGAGGGGCAGTGAGACTTGGCAGCTTGCTGCCTAGTCGCAGCGGGGTGGTGAATGCAGCACAGATCTGTCCATGCCGCCACCACCTCCAACCCCCTCCTCTGAAGAGGAAGGGGCTTTTTCAATCAATACCCGCTCAGCTTCGCAACCCTGTCAGCATGGTAATACAGATCGCCCATGAACTCGGCCAAGGCGCGGTCGCGCTTCATGTAGAGGCCGATGTCGTACTCGTCGGTCATGCCGATCCCGCCGTGCATCTGCACCCCTTCCTTGACCGCCAGACTGGCCGCCTTGCCAGCCTTGGCCTTGGCGACCGAGACCATCAGATCGGCCTTCTCGCTGCCGGCATCGAGCAATTGCTGCGCCTTGATCACCGTGGCCCGGGCAATCTCGAGCTCGGAATAAAGGTGCGAAGCGCGGTGCTGCAGCGCCTGGAAGCTGCCGATCAGCTCGCCAAACTGCTTGCGCTGCTTGAGGTAGGTGGCAGTCATGTCGAACGCGCCCGCTGCCACCCCAACGCTTTCCGCCGCCGCCCCGATCCGCCCGGCGCGAACCACCTGATTCAGCACTTCGCGCCCGCCGTCCACTTCACCGATCACCGCATCGGCATCGAGCTGGACCCCGTCGAGCTTGATATGCGCGGCTTGCGAGCTATCGACCAGCCGTGCGCTGTCGAGGCTCATCCCGGCGGCATCCCTGGGCACCGCGAACAGGGTGATACCGGCATCGTCATCGGCAGAGCCCGAGGTCCGCGCGGCCACCACCAGCATATCGGCACTGCCGCCCTGGACCACGAAGGTCTTGGCCCCGGTCAGCTTGAAGCCATTGCCAGCCCGTTCGGCCTTGGTCTGGATCCGCTCGGGACGGTGCTTGGGGCCTTCATCGATCGCCACAGCAAAGACGCTGTCGCCCGTCAGCAGACCCGGCAGATAACGGCCCTTGAGCTCGTTCGAGGCGGCTCCAAGTGCGGTTGCGGCCATAACCGAGGAGGTCAGAAACGGCGATGGGGTAAGGTTGCGGCCGATCTCTTCCAGCACGATCCCGGCTTCGACATGGCCCATCCCCAGCCCGCCATCGGCCTCGGCCACCAGCATGCCGGTGAAGCCCATTTCGGCGAACTGCTTCCACAGCGCGTGGCCGAACCCGTCCTTGCAATTGATGTCACGGAAATGGCGCAGCTGTTTGGCGATGTTGCCTTCGTCAGCCATGAACCCGCGCGCGGTATCGGCCAGCATGGCCTGATCTTCGGTGTGATAAAGCGGCATGGATCAGGCTCCCGGCAAATCGAGGATGCGTTTGGAAATCACGTTGAGCATCACCTCGCTGGTGCCGCCCTCGATCGAATTGGCCTTGGTCCGCAACCACGAGCGCGCCTTGCCGCCGTGGTTCGAAGCCTCGCTGTCCCATTCGAGCGCGGCCGAACCGCCGGCCGCCATCAGCAATTCATGGCGCCGCTTGTTGAGCTCAGTCCCGGCGTATTTCATCATGTTGGGCTGCGCGGGATGCGCCTTGCCAACTTTGATCTCATCGAGGAACTTTTCGCCCATTGCGCTGAAGGCCAGCGCATCAACATCGAACATCGCCAGTTCGGCGCGCAGCAGCGGATCTTCCAGCCCATTGCGCTGGCAGAAGGCGCCGATGGTGTTGAGCCGGTCATTCCCGCCCGCGCCCGAAATCATCTCGCGCTCATGGCCCAGCAGGTACTTTGCCACATCCCAGCCACGGTTCAGTTCGCCGACGATCTGATGCTTGGGCACCGCAACGTTGTCAAAGAAGGTTTCGCAGAACGGGCTGTTGCCGCTGATCAGCAGAATCGGCTTGGTCGAAACCCCGGGGCTTTCCATGTCGAACAACAGGAAGCTGATCCCCTGATACTTGTTGGTCTTGTCAGTGCGGACCAGGCAGAAGATCCAGTCAGCCTTGTCGGCATAGGAGGTCCAGATCTTCTGGCCGTTGACCACCCAGTGATCGCCCTTGTCCTCGCCGTAGGTCTGCAGTGAAACGAGGTCTGAGCCCGAGCCGGGCTCGCTGTAGCCCTGGCACCAGCGAATCTCGCCGCGCGCAACCTGGCCGAGATAATGGACTTTTTGTTCCTCGGTCCCGAACTTGAGCAATGCTGGGCCCAGCATCCAGATGCCGAAGCTGGACAGTGGCGGGCGCGCGCCAATCCGGTTCATTTCCTCGCGCCAGACCTTGGCCTGCGCCGGATTCAACCCAGCGCCGCCATAAGCGACCGGCCAATCCGGCACGGTATAACCCTTGGCCACACAGGCATCGAGCCAGGCCTTCTGCGCCGCATTCTTGAATTTGAACTTGCGCCCGCCCCAGCAGACATCATCCTCATCGCGCACCGGTTCGCGCATTTCGGCGGGGCAATTTGCTTCAAGCCAGGCCCGCACTTCGGCGCGGAAGGCATCAAGATCAGACATCGCAGCTCTCCTCAGTTAACCGAAAGGTTAAGGCCACTCCCCCCCATCGCGCAAGCCCGGATTTCTGCGCGCCGCATGCCGTAGCGTAAAGTCCAAAGGCGTTGACCAACCCGTTCGCGCCCGTAAGCTAGCCAGCAAAACAGAACCCAGGAGCGGACATGCGATTCTCAGGCAAATGCGTAGTGGTCACCGGTGCGGCATCGGGCATCGGACGCGCGGCGGCGCTGCTGTTCGCGCGCGAAGGGGCAACCGTATTTGCCGCCGATCTCAACCTCGCGGGGGCCGAAGCGGTGGCGCGGGAGGGCGAAAGCATCATCCCGGTGGCCTGCGACGTGTGCGATGTGGCCCAGATCAAAAGCCTGATGGATCATGCCGCGGGTACCTGCGGTGGGATCGACGTGCTGTTCAACAATGCTGGGGCAGGCGGTGACCGCGCCCCGATTGACGAGATCGAGGCTGAGGGATGGGACTTCACTTTCCATCTGCTGCTGCGCTCCGTGGCGATGGGAATCCGCTATGCTGCGCCGCACATGAAGCACCGCAAGGGCGCTTCAGTGATCAACACCTCAAGCGTCGCCGCGGTTGGTCCGGGCTATTCGCCCACCGCCTATGCCGTGGCCAAAGCCGGGGTGCTGCACCTGACCAAGTGCGCGGCGACCGATCTGGCCAAGCATGGCATCCGCGTCAATGCGGTGCAGCCCGGCTTCATCAACACCAACATCTTCACCGCCACACTGGAAGTTCCCGCGGAACTGAAAGACCAAGCCAATGCCTTCATCAAGCAGATGTCATCCAATGCCCAACCGGTGGCGCGCCCCGGTATGCCCGACGATATCGCCAATGCCGTCGCGTTTCTGGCCAGCGACGCAGCCAGCTTCATGACGGGTGCTTCGCTGATCGTCGATGGCGGGCTCACCGTCGGTCCGCGCCATAGCTGGGATCCCGAAGCGCCCGGCATGTTCGATGCGCTGCTGGCCATGGAAGAACAAGCCAAGGCCGCCGCCCCGCAATGACGACCAGCGGATTTGTCCCTCCGGCCGAGCGCTTGCCGCTGCGCATCAAGTTGGGCAACGGCATCGGTTCGATTGCTTACGGGGTCAAAGACAATGGCTTCGCGACGCTGCTCCTGCTGTTCTACAGTCAGGTGCTTGGCCTTGAAGCGCGGCTGGTCGGACTGGTCCTGCTTGGTGCACTGCTGCTCGATGCCCTGATCGACCCCTTAGTCGGCTATTGGAGCGACAAGACCCATAGCAAATGGGGCAAGCGCCATCCGTGGATGTACGGTGCAATCCTGCCGATGGCGGCGGCCTGGGTGATGCTGTGGCACCCGCCCGCGGTCAGCTCCGGCTGGCTTTATGGCTATCTGCTGGTGTTTGCCTTCCTGATGCGCGCCGCAGTTTCCTGCTATGAAATACCGGCACTGTCGGTGGTCCCCGGACTTAGCAGCCACTATGACGAACGGACCTCGATCACTCGCTGGCGCTTCATCTTTGCTTGGGCGGGCGGGTTGGCCATGCTGATCCTTGCGTTCGGTGTGTTCCTGGTTCCCTCGGCGCGCTATCCGGTCGGACAGCTCAATCTCGACGGCTATGGCTATTACGGCTGGACCGGGGGGGCGCTGATGGCAGGCGCCGCGCTGATCGCGGCCCTGACCACGCATAAACGCATCGCCCGGCTTGCCAGCGTGCCAGCGGTTCATTTGCCGCTGGGCCAGACGATCCGAAAGATGGGCCGGACGTTGGCCAACCGCGCTTTCCTGATTCTGCTCGCCACCACGCTGTTCAACTACGTCAACCTGGGGATGACCTATTCGGCGACCACCTATATCCTGACCTATTACTGGGAAATGCCGCAGGCCGGATTCCTCGCCTACTCGGCGTCGCTGTTCGTGGGGGTGATCGGCGCGTTCCTGTTGATCGGGTTCCTGCAGAGCCGCATCGAAAAGCGCATCGGCGCGGTGGCCTGCATGATGGCGTCGCTGGTCTTCGGTCTCGCGCCTTACCTGCTGCGGTTTGCTGATTTGTTCCCCGCGAACAACCAACCGGCGCTTATTCCGCTGCTGTTTACGCTGGTGACCATTGCGAACGGACTGGCGGTAGCCGCCGGGATGCTGACCCAGTCTATGGGCGCAGACATCATCGAGGCATCGCAAGAGCGGACTGGCGAGCGGACCGAAGGGCTGTTCTTCTCGGCCTATTTCTTCACCCAGAAATGCGCGACGGGGATCGGCATATTCATGGCCGGCACGATTATCAGCGCCTCCGGCTTTCCCGCGAAGGCCCGGCCGGGCGAAGTGCCGCAAGCCGTGCTGGACCAGTTCGCGATCTATTTCGTTATCGCTGCCGCAATCATCAGTGTGTCCGCCATCATCGCGATTTCGCGCTTTCCGATTACCCGCGCCGATCACGAGCGGCGGATTGCCAATCTAGCTGGATCGGGACCGGGTCCCGGCGGAACCACTTAACCGCGCGATTAAACCCCTTGGCGCGGGCAATGGCACGTGGCAGGGAAGCATACGAGACTCAACAGTATCAGGAAAGGATGTCCCATGGATTTTGATCCCACCGAACGGCAAGTCTACTGGCGTGACCGCGTCCGCGATTTCATTGAAACCAATGTCCGCCCGCGCGTCGGCGATTACAAGAAGCAGGATGCTGAGGGCGAGCGCTGGAAAGTGCTGCAGGTGGTTGAGGATGAAAAGGCCAAGGCCAAGGCTGCGGGCATCTGGAACCTGTTCATGCCGCCGCAGATGGGCCGCACCCATGTCGAAGATAGCTTCGAATTTGACGGCCCCGGGCTGACCAACATGGAATATGCTCTGTGCGCCGAAGAAATGGGCCGCGTCGGTTTCGCTTCCGAAGTGTTCAACTGCTCGGCCCCCGATACCGGCAACATGGAAGTGTTTCACCGCTACGGCACGCTCGAACAGAAGGAAAAGTGGCTGAAGCCGCTGATGAACGGCGAAATCCGTTCGGCCTTCCTTATGACCGAGCCTCAGGTTGCCTCGTCCGACGCGACCAACATCGAATGCTCGATCAAGCGCGAGGGCGATGAATATGTCCTCAACGGCGTCAAGTGGTGGTCGTCGGGCGCGGGCGACCCGCGCTGCAAGATCGCGATCGTGATGGGCAAGACCGATTTCGAAGCCAAGAAGCACGCCCAGCAATCGATGGTGCTGATGGAACTTGACGCCCCCGGGGTTGAAATCGTCCGCCACCTGCCGGTGTTCGGCTATGATGACGCCCCGCACGGGCACATGGAAATCAAGCTCAACAACGTCCGCATCCCGGCATCGAACATGCTGCTGGGCGAAGGCCGCGGGTTCGAGATCGCGCAAGGCCGCCTCGGGCCGGGCCGCATCCACCACTGCATGCGCACCATCGGCGTGGCCGAAGAGGCGCTGATGCGGATGGTCAAGCGCCTGTCGAGCCGGGTTGCCTTCGGCAAGCCGATCAGCACCCACTCGATCTGGGAACAGCGGATCGCCGAAGCCCGCATCGAAATCGAATGCTCGCGGCTGCTGTGCCTCAAGGCGGCGGACATGATGGACAAAGTTGGCAACAAGGCGGCCCAGGCCGAAATCGCAATGATCAAGGTCAAGGCCCCGAACATGGCGCTGAAGATCATCGATGATGCGATCCAGGCCCACGGCGGTGGCGGCGTTTCGGAAGACTTCGGTCTCGCCAAAATGTACGCCGGCCAGCGCACCCTGCGCATCGCCGATGGTCCGGACGAAGTCCACAGCCGTTCGATCGCGCGGATCGAAATGGGCAAATATGCCCCGCCGGCTGACCTTGGCGTGAGCTCGGGCGATATCGGCGTATCGCGGTAATACTGGCGTCGTCCCGGACTTGATCCGGGACCGCTAACCTCTGGACGCTGAGCCGGCCTCGTCCGGCCAGCGGTCCCGGATCAAGTCCGGGACGACGAAATGGGAGTAGGTACAAAAATGAAAGCCGCAGTCCTGATCGAACCTGGCAAGCCGCTCGAAATCGAGCAGCTCCAGATCAGCAAGCCCGGCCCGCACGAGGTGCTGATCCGCACCGCGGCTTGCGGGCTGTGCCATTCGGACCTGCACTTCATCGAAGGCACCTATCCGCACCCGCTGCCCGCGGTGCCGGGTCACGAAGCGGCCGGGATCGTCGAGGCGGTCGGCAGCGAAGTGCGCACGGTCAAGGTTGGCGATGCCGTCGTAACCTGCCTTTCGGCGTTCTGCGGGCACTGCGAATATTGCGTCACCGGCCGGATGTCGCTGTGTCTGGGCGCGGAAACGCGGCGCCCCGCGGGCAGCGACCCGCGCCTCTCGCGCGGCGATGGCTCGCCCGTCAATCAGATGCTCAACCTCTCAGCCTTTGCCGAGATGATGCTGATCCACGAACACGCCTGCACCGCGATCAACCCCGAGATGCCGCTCGACCGGGCTTCGATAATCGGCTGCGCGGTGACCACCGGGGCGGGGACGATTTTCAACGCCTGCAAGCTGACGCCGGGCGAAACCGTGGCCGTGATCGGCTGCGGCGGGGTTGGCCTGGCCGCGATCAATGCCGCCAAGATCGCCGGGGCAGGACGGATCATTGCCGCCGATCCGGTGGCCGAAAAGCGCGATCTGGCGATCAAACTGGGCGCGACCGACGTGGTCGATGCCTTGGCCCCCGATGCCGCCGCGCAGATTCAGGAGCTGACCAAGGGCGGGGTCGATCACGCGGTTGAAGCCGTGGGCCGGCCGGCCTCTGGTGAACTGGCAGTCAAATCGCTCCGCCGCGGCGGCACCGCGACGATCCTTGGCATGATGCCGCTTAATCATTCGGTCGGCCTCAGCGCCATGGATCTGCTGTCGGGCAAGAAGCTGCAAGGCGCGATCATGGGGATGAACCGCTTCCCGGTGGATATGCCGCGGCTGGTCGATTTCTACATGCGCGGGCTGCTCGATCTCGACACGATCATCGCCGAGCGGATCCCGCTGGAGCGGATCAACGAAGGGTTTGAAACCATGAAAGGCGGCGCCTCGGCGCGCAGCGTGATTGTGTTCGATCAGTAAGGACGCGTGACATGACCGATGCGATCAACGCAGACGAAGCTTTTGTCGGCACAGTGGAACCCGAAGGCGCGGACCGGCTTGACGAAGTCAAGCTGGCGACATGGATGACCGCCAATGTCGAAGGATTCGAAGGCCCGCTGCACCTGACCAAGTTCAAGGGCGGCCAATCGAACCCGACCTACAAGGTCGAGGCGAAAAGCGGCAACTACGTGCTGCGGCGCAAGCCGTTTGGCCCCTTGCTGCCCAGCGCCCATGCGGTTGACCGTGAATACAAGGTCCAGAACGCGCTCAACAAGGCGGGCTTCCCAGCGGCGCGGCAGTACGGCCTGTGCACCGACGAAACCATAGTCGGATCGTGGTTCTACATCATGGGCATGGTTGACGGAAAAACCATCTGGGACGGCGCGATGCCCGGCGCCGCGCCCGCATATCGCCACCAGACCTATCTGGCGATGATCGATACTCTGGCCCAGCTGCACAACACCGATGTCGAAGCGGTCGGCTTGGCCGACTTTGGCAAGCCGGGCAACTATTTCGGCCGTCAGGTCGATCGCTGGACCAAGCAGTACAAGCTTTCTGAAACCGAGCACATGCCCGATATGGAGCGGCTGATCGAATGGCTGCCCGCCACCTTGCCCGAACAGACCCGCACCTCGGTGGTCCACGGCGATTACCGGATCGACAACATGATCTGGGCCAAAGACGAGCCCAAGGTGCTGGCCGTGCTGGACTGGGAACTGTCCACATTGGGCGATCCGCTGGGCGATTTTTCCTACGTCTGCATGGCCTATGCGACCGAGAATGGCGGGCGGTCAGGGGTGCAGGATCTGGATCGTAAAGCACTGGGCATTCCGGAGCTTGAAGAAGTGGTCGAACGCTATTGCGCCGCCACGGGGCGCGATTCGGTGCCCGACATGAACTGGCTGTTCGCTTATAATTTCTTCCGCCTGGCTGGCATTCTGCAAGGCATCAAGAAGCGGGTGATCGATGGCACCGCTAGCTCGCCCCATGCCAAGGCGCAGTCCGAACGGGTTCAGCCGCTGATCGACAAGGCCACCGAATATGCCCGAAAGGCGGGAATGTGAACCAGTTTGACCTGACCGGTAAGGTCGCCATCGTGACCGGCTCATCGCGCGGGATTGGGCAGGCGATTGCCGAAGACTTCGCCGATCACGGCGCCAAGGTGGTGATCACCAGCCGCAATCTGGGGCCCTGCGAGGAGGTTGCTGCGGCAATCAATGCCAGGCACCCCGGCGCGGCGATTGCGGTGAGCTCAAGCCTCTCGTCAAAGGAATTGCTGCAGGCGATGGTCGATGCCGGGCGTGCCGCCTTCGGCCAGATCGATGTGCTGGTCTGCAACGCCGCATCGAACCCGCATTACGGGCCGATGGGGACGATCACCGACGAGGCGTTTCGCAAAACCCTCGATCACAACATTGTCGCGCAGCACTGGCTGGTGACCATGACCGCGCCAGAAATGCGCGCCCGCAAATCAGGCTCGATCATTCTGGTCTCGTCGATCGGGGGCCTGCGCGGATCGCCGATCCTGGGGGTCTATGCGATCACCAAGGCCGCCGATATCCAGATGGCCAAGAACCTGGCGCGCGAATTTGGCGCGGATAACGTCCGGGTCAACGCCATTGCTCCGGGCCTCGTGCGGACCGATTTTGCCAAGGCGCTGTGGGAAAATCCCGAGAACCTGAAGGCTTCAACCGCGAACGCATGCCTTGGCCGGATCGGCGAACCGCACGAGATTGCCGGTGCGGCGGTGTTTCTGGCCAGCGAGGCGAGCAGCTTCATGACCGGGCAGACCATCGTGATCGATGGCGGCGTGGTGGTTTGAAGATCGGTTAGTTCGGGGCAGCCATGCGGCCGTCCTGCTCCTCCTAAAACCGTCGCTGCCAGCTGAAGGCCAGGCCCTTGTCATCGGGCAGGCTGGCGTAGTGGCCGGGATCAACGCGGTAGAACAGGCTGATCATCGCCGCGCCGTTCCACAGCGGTGAACGCCAGTTGAGCTCGGCATCCAGCTCGCGCCCTTCAGGGGTCAGATCGAGCAGGCTGGTCGCAAAGGTGGGCTGCAAGGTGGCATAGGAGTAGTCCACCGGGAGATTGAGTGCGATCCCGCCGCTTTCCACCCGCAGCGGCTGCGCCAGGCGCAGCGATAGACTGTCGGACGTGCCAAATAGGCCTTCGCGCGTCGCATCGATCGACCAGCCCGAGGTGACCATGCGCCCGCCCGCGGCGATCGCCCCGCCGCCGCGCGGACGGGTGATCCCGCCGCGCAGGTTTGCCCCCAGCCGCCAGTTCGCCGCCGGACGCCAGCCCGCTGCCAGATCGACGAACACAGAATCCGCACCGCGGCTGGCAAAGCCATCATTGAACCGCGCACCCAGCACCGTGCGCCGTTCATCGAGCAGGCTGGCCCCGGCGGCAAATTTCCACTGGCCGGTTTGCCTATCGAAACTGATCCCGAACCGGTCAGCCGCTTCATAGCGCCGCCGGTCAAGCTGGCTCGCCGCTGTCCAGGCCGGTGCGGCGGTAATCGCGGTGCCATGCTCGGCGCTGGCGGTCATGCCCCAGCTGCCGGTCTGATGCCGCCAGGCAAAGCTGATCAGGTTGTCCTGCCCAAACCCGGGATTATCGCCCGGCGCGCGGGCGATCAGGAACGGTGCGGCTTCGCTGCCCTGCAGCTGCGCAACCAGTCCATCGGCCCCTTGCGCAAAGCCGAAAGCGGCGCGCTCGCTGGGCGAAAGCCGGGCGATAACGCGGCCGGCCAGCACTGCCGAAGCCTTGCTGTCCTGCGCCGAAACATGCAGCGGTCCTTGCCAGGCCAGCCGCTCGATCCGGCCGCGATTATCGATCGTGAAGGCCAGCGACAGCTGAGAATCGCCCAAAGTGACATTGCGCACCTGGCTGGCCAAGGCCGGGGCCAGCCGGGGCTGCAGTTCGGCGCTGCGGATCAGCGAACCAAGGTTGTATTGATAGGCCCGGGCATAGCCATCGAGCACGATCGCGCTAACCCCGGCAGACTTGCCCTTGGCATCGCCCATCGGGCCAGAGGTAACCAGCGTGGTATCGCCCAGCGGGATCTTCACGGTCGATCCGGCCAACGAGGTGGTCCCCTGCGGCGCGAAGGCATTGGTGATGTTGATGATCCCGCGCCCATAAATCGCATCGGTGCCCGTAGCGCCGCCATCGCTGGCAGTGCGGAGCAGCAGATCGACCACTTGCGGGGCAGTCAGATTGGGGAAGGCCTGACGCAACAATGCCACCGCCCCGGCAATCTGCGGGGCCGAAAAGCTGGTCCCGGAAAAGACATAGACCGACCGCGATCCATCGGGATTGGTGACGACCTTGAGCACGCCGTTTTCATAGGTGCAGCACACTCGTTCACCGCGAGCTGAAAGGAACCAGGCAGCGCCGGTCCCGGCCCTGTTGCTGAACGCAGAGATCACATTGCTGGAATCGACCGAGCCGGCGATGATGACATTGCCGTTGCCCGCTGCGACCACGCCGGCGGCCAGCGGATCGGGATTGAGCGGATCGACTGCAGGATCGGTTGAATCTCCATCGTTCCCGGCCGAAATCACGATCACCACACCCGCATTGCTGGCATTGGCAATTGCAGATCGCAGCGTCGCATTGGGCGGCGATCCGCCCAGCGAGAGATTGATCACCTTGGCCCCGGCCGCCACTGCGGCATTCACCCCGGCGGCAATGCTGCTGTCGGAAAAGCTGCAGCCGCCGGTATCGGGCGTGGTATCGGCGCAGGTTCCCGAGCTATCGCCGCGGAACATCACGATCGTGGCGTTGAACGCAATCCCGACCACTCCCAGGTTATCGCGCGCTCCGGCGGCGACCAGCGCCACATTGGTGCCGTGATCGCTGTCGGCGTTGGTCAAGCCGCGACTGCCGGCCACATCGCGTGAGGCCGGGTCGATCCGCCCGGCAAATTCGGGGCTGGTCGTATCAATCCCGGTATCGACGATCCCGATCTTGATCCCCTGGCCGTTGTATCCCGCTGACCACGCGGTCACCGCGCCATGCTGCGATGGTCCGGTCGAGCGGTTGTATTCGCTGGTCTGGAAGGCTGACGTTGGCGTTGAAGTGGGGGTGGGGGTGGGGGTCGGCGTTGGGGTCGGGGTTGGGGTCGGCGTGGGGCTGGGGCTGGGGCTGGGCGCAGGTGTGCTGCCAACCGATCCACCGCCGCCGCCGCAAGCGACCAGCGCAAACGAAAGCGCAGCCACCAGGATGTGCAGTCGGGGTTCAAACACGATCGACTTTGACATGCGCACGGCCCTTGGACAGTTCTGCGGTCGGATTTGACCCTAAACCATAGTTGCTACCATTTGACACAAGAATGCTTAACCGGAACTTTCTGCCATATTCGGGGCAAGGTCGTGCTTGCCCGCAGAGGTGGGGGCGGATAGTCGCCGGGGCCAAAGGAGATTCGCCGATGAATACCGCGCTAGCCGCCGCAATCGAACAGGCCTGGGAAGTGCGGGACAGCGTCACCCCCGCCAGCAGCGATGTGCGCGCTGTGGTCGATGCCGCGCTGGAATTGCTCGATTCAGGCGATGGCCGCGTGGCGCAGAGCGATGGCCAGGGCGGCTGGCTGGTCAACCAGTGGCTCAAGAAGGCGGTGCTGCTCAGCTTCCGGCTCAACGACAATGCCGTGATGGACTATGGCTCGGCCGGGGCGCCATCATTTGACAAGGTCCCGCTGAAATTCACCGGTTGGGATGCGGAGCGGTTTCGCGCCGCCGGGATCCGCGCAGTGCCGGGAGCCATCGTGCGGCGCGGCGCGCATATTGGCCGCAACGTGGTGCTGATGCCCAGCTTCGTGAATATCGGCGCGAATGTCGGCGATGGGACAATGATCGATACCTGGGCCTCGGTCGGCTCCTGCGCGCAAGTGGGCAAGAACTGCCATATTTCTGCCGGAGCGGGGATCGGCGGCGTGCTTGAGCCGATGCAGGCCAATCCGACCATCATCGGCGATAATTGCTTTATCGGCGCGCGCAGCGAAATCGTCGAAGGCGTGATCGTCGGCGAAGGCTGCGTGGTGGCGATGGGCGTATTTATCACCGCCACCAGCAAAATCGTTCACCGCGAAACCGGCGCGGTCATCACCGGCCATATCCCGCCGTTCAGCGTGGTGGTGCCCGGCGCGATGCCGGGCAAGGCGCTGGCCGATGGTTCGCCCGGCCCGTCGCTGGCCTGCGCGGTGATTATCAAGCAGGTCGATGCCCAGACCCGCGCCAAGACCGCGGTCAACGAACTGCTGCGCGATTGATGCGGCGCGCGGTCGCCCTGCTGCTTTTGCTGGTAACGCCGCTTGCCGCACAGCCTGCGGCCGAAGCGCCAATCCCGCTGCAACAGGCATTCGTGGCCAAGCGTTATCCGCACGATCCAGGCGCATTCACCGAAGGGCTGTTCATCGATGCCGGGCACCTGTTCGAAAGCACCGGGATGATTGGACGTTCGTCGGTCCGCCAGGTCGATTTGAAAACCGGAAAAGTGCTGCGCAAGGTCACTTTGTCCTCACCCTATTTCGGCGAAGGGATAGCGCCCTGGAAGGGGCAGATCCTTTCGCTGACCTGGCAGAACGGAGTAGGTTTTCGCTGGGATAGCAAGAGCCTCAAGAAGCTCGGCAACTTCAGGTACACCGGCGAGGGCTGGGCGCTGACCAGCACCGGCAAAGAGCTGGTGATGTCGGACGGGTCGGACACTTTGCGGTTCATCGATCCGGCTGATTTTACTGTCAAACGCACTCTCAAAGTAACCATACAAGGCCGTCCGCTGCGCCTGATCAACGAGCTTGAATGGGTCGATGGCCAGGTCTTCGCCAACGTCTGGATGACCGACTATGTGGTGCGGATCGATCCCTCCAGCGGCAAAGTGGTGGGGCTGATCGATCTTGGCCCGTTGCACCGCGCGGCGGGCGTTTTCGGCCACGATCGGGTCGCCAACGGGATCGCCTGGGATGCGAAATCGCGCAAACTTTACATGACCGGCAAGGAATGGCCGTCGCTGTTCGAAGTGCGGCTGGGGGACTAGGCGATGCACCAGCTGCTCATTCAGTTCGCTGTATCGACCCTGATGGTGCTGCTGTGCGTCACCATCCACGGGCTTGGCCTGTTCAATCTGAGCCGGGTGATGCGCAGCGAAGCCGCGGTCGAGCGGCTGCGCCACATCCGCGCGCTAAGCCGCCGGGGTGCGCTGTTCACGCTGACCATCGTCTTGGCGATGTTCATGCTGCACGGGCTGGAAATCTGGGCTTTCGCGCTGGCTTACTGGGCGATTGGCGCGGTCGCAGGGTTCGAAGACTCGCTCTATTTCTCAACCATCAGCTATTCGACTGTGGGCTATAACGACACCCATATCCTGCCTCGATGGCGCCTGCTGGGCGCGTTCGAGAGCATTCTGGGCGTGTTCCTGCTCGGCTGGTCAACCGCGTTCTTCTTCCGCATGCTGGGGCGGATCGAGGCGCATTAGAAATTTTTCCGGGGCTGCGCTGTCAAAACGTCGTCGGATTCTCAATCGCCGGATCGCTGCGGTGGGCGCGGGCATAGGCCTCCGCAGCTTTCAGCACACGCATCAGGTTACGGCTGGCCAGCTTTTCCAGATCGCTCTGGCTCCACCCGCGCCGCGCCAGTTCGGTGAACAGCGCGGGATAGCTGGCAACGTCCTCCATCCCTTCGATGGTGACTTCCACCCCGTCCAGATCGCCGCCCAGCCCGACGTGATCGGCGCCGATGCGCTTGGCGATATAGTCGATATGATCGGCCACATCCTTGATCGATCCGCGCGGCATCGGATGCGCCCGGTCCCAATCTGCCAGCGCCGCCTTGGCCGCAGCCGGATTGCCGCGATCGAGCGCCTTGAACCGGGCATCGGCGGCATCGCGTTCCGCCCCCCACAGCCGTGCGGCTTCGAGCACATAGGGCGGATAGAAATTGACCATCACGATCCCGCCATTGGCCCGAATCGCATCGAGCGCGGCATCGGGCACATTGCGCGGGTGGTGGTTGAGCGCGAAGGCGTTGGAATGGCTGACAATCACCGGCGCGCCCGCAACAGACATCGCATCGAGCATGGTCTTTTCGCTGACATGCGCCAGGTCGACCAGCATCCCCAGCCGCTGCATTTCGCGCACCACGTCCTTGCCGAACGGGGTCAGGCCACCATGCACCGGGGCATCGGTGGCGCTATCGGCCCAGGCGGTGTTCTTGAAATGGGTCAGCGTCATATAGCGCGCACCCAGCGCATACATCTGGCGCAGCACCGCCAGGCTACCGCCGATTGAATGGCCACCTTCCATCCCCATCAGTGAAGCGATCTTGCCGCTTTTGAACGATCCCTCAACGCAGGCCGCATCGAAACACAGCTGCAGATCGGCGGGATAGCGCGCCACCAGCCGCTTGGTCACGTCGATCTGTTCAAGCGTGGCCTGCACCGCTTGTTGGTCGGTCAGATTGGCCGAAACATAGACCGACCAGATTTGCGCCCCGACATGTCCGGCGCGCAACCGGGTGATATCGGTTTGCATCGCGCCAAAATTCTTGTCGGGATCGGCGGTGCCGGTGGTGTCGCGGAAATCGAAATTGCCCAGCACATCCTGACGCCGATCGCGCAGTTGTTCGGGCACATCGTTGTGGCCATCCCACACCGGCGCGGCTGCCAGGGCGGCGGCGGCAACCTGTTCGGGGGTCTGTGCGGGCTTGGCCGGCAGCGATGCCGACAAGGCCAGCAGCGATGCCAGGGTGGCAGTAACAAACAGGGGACGGCGCATCGCGAATTCTTTCGCAAGAGGGGGTCGTATCTGCAGCCTAGTCAAGCTCTCCCGCCAGGTCGAGCACCTTGAGCATCACCGCCGCCCCGCACTGCCTGGACCGGGCATTGGGATCAAAGCGCCCGTCGGCGACAAATTTGCCGCGCGAGTAGAGCGTCGAAAAGCTCCACAGATAGGGGCTCGCACGGCCCGCATGGCGATAGCCAAAGCCGTTGTAAGCCTCGAGCCGGTAGAGCATTCGCGGCAGCGACCAATCGCTCTGCCCGGTAAAGCCCATCAGCCGCAGCGCATCGAGCGCGCTGGCTTCCCAGCTTGATGGCGGCAGCCAGGCACGCGGCCGGCCGGCGGGAACCTGGCGAGTGCGCTGGCTGAGCGGGTAATCGCCATTGTGCATATGCGCGCGAAAATTGAAGCTGGCTTCAAGCCCGTGGATCGCGGCAATGAATTGCCACGGCACCCCCACCTGCCTGCCCAGCGCGGCATAGCGCGGCCGCGATTCGCGCATCATCGTCAGGTGCCATTGGGCGCTGTCCTGATGTTCGGAGCGGATCGCGGCGGCAGCAAACCATGACGTATACTCATCGGCAATCTCGGCATAGGTGTGCGAGGCTTTGACCGGCGGCAGCGGCGCCAGCAGGACGGGCGCCGCGCCCCCCGGTACTTCCAGCGGCGGCGCGGGCAATTGCGGTTCGGGTAGGACCAGATCGGGCAGCGCGGCACTATCAGGAGCCGTTTCGCCCAGCGGCAAGGCCAGCTCTGCCGGCCGGTCATGCCACAGCGCCGGGACAACATATTCGCTGTGGTGCAACCGCGCGAGCAGGGCTGCGGCCCTGTCAGCCAATCTTGGTGCGCGGACCTCGCCGCGGTCGATCAGCGCCACCAGCCGCGGCATGGCCAGTTCGTACAGCCGGGCCGGATCAAGCGGCACCCCGCCTTTGCCAAAGGCAAGCGGCGATGGCGGCAATTGCAACGCCTTCGCCTCTTCCTCAAGCCCCAGCAGTTCCCCGATAAGGCCGGCAGCATCAAACGCCTGATCCGGCAGCAGCCCAAGCACCGGTGCCGGCAAAACCCGTTCCAGCCCACCCGGAAGCGCGATCGGGCCAGCCAGCGCGGCGGCAAAAACCGCGCTGCCGGATCCCAGCAATTGCCGCCGATTGCAGGATCGGACCATCGACTCGTCCCCTTTGCCAGCGAGCCTAGCAGTGCAATCGGCTTTGCCCAAACCGGCTGCGATCAGCCTTCGGCTTCGCGTTCGAACGCGGCCTGCCCGCCCAGCTTTGCCGCCATGCGGCCGAGCATGGCCAGCACCACAACCGCGACCAGCGTGGCGAGAATGGCGTAAGTGTAAAGCCCAGCCAGATCATCGCTGATCCCCAGCTTGGCCAGCGTTGCCTTGATCGCCTCGTTCCAGGCCAGCGCGGCGACCAGGCCAAGCGAGGCGGATGCCAGCGAAATCATGGTCTGCACCATCGCCCGCGGATTGGTCATAATCGTTTCTCCCCAAGCCGGTAATTCGGCGCGGCGCATCCTATCGCCGCGCGGCGCGGGGACAAGCACGCCCGGACTGTTTGCGCACAGCCGATTTCCGTGCACAGCACGGGCGATGGACCTGCTTGCCGATCCCTTTACGTTGGCCATGGCGGTGCTGGCGGTCGTGGTGCTGGGTCTGGCCAAAGGCGGGCTGGCCGGACTGGGCGCGCTGGCCACGCCGCTGCTGGCGCTGGCGATTGCCCCGGCCAGTGCCGCCGCACTGCTGCTCCCCGTGTTGCTGGTCCAGGATGTGGTCAGCGTCTGGTCCTATCGCCGCACCTGGTCAGGCTGGATCATCGGCTGGATGCTGCCCGGCGCATTGGTGGGCGTAGTGCTGGCATCGCTGTTTGCTGCCGCCGTGCCCGAGGATCAGGTGCTGCTGGCCCTGGGCCTGATTACCGCGCTGTTCGGGCTTTACCGGCTCTGGGCAGAGCGCGGCGGACGGATCGTCGCGGCATCCTCTTCGCCCGGCTGGATCGGCACGCTGTTCGGCGCGGCCTGCGGCTTTACCAGCCAGATTGCCCACGCCGGCGGCCCGCCGTTCCAGATGTGGGTGACCCCGCGCAAGTTGCCGCATCAAACCTTTGTCGGCACCAGTTCGATCACCTTTGCCGCGATCAACTGGATGAAAGTGCCGAGTTATCTGGCGCTCGGATCGTTCAACCGGGCAGTGCTGGAAGCCGCTGGTCTGCTGATGCCGCTGGCCATTGCCGCCACTTTTGCCGGGGTCTGGCTGGTGCGGCGGATGAACAGCGCGCGGTTCTATACCCTGGTCTATCTGCTGATGATCGCGCTGGGCCTGCGGCTGACCTGGCAGGCGCTGATCTAATCAATCCGTCCCAGCAAGGCGCCGGCCCGTTCGGCCAGAGCCGCCGAGCTCATCTGGTTCGCCTGCTCTGCTACCTCTGCAGAACGGCGGCAAAATGCAGCGGGATCGCGCTGGTTGGCGAAGCGGTTGTAAAGCTGGGTTTCGTGCCGTTCAAACCCACTGCCATGACGGCGCTGATCGGCCCGATAAGCCGCGCTGAGCAAGGCGCGATGCCGCGCCAGAAACCGTTGGTAGGCACCCGCCACCGCCACGCGCCCGCGCCCTTTGCACAGCAGCGCGGCAACGTTCAGCCCGGCGCGCAAATGCCAAACGGCTTCGCTTGGCTCAGCCGGCACTGTTCCAATCCGAACCGCTGAGGCCCGATTGTTCGAGTGCCCGGCGCAGCCACCCAGCAGCGCAGCCGCAGCAGCCGCAATCACAACATTCCTCATCCAAGCCGTCCTCCCGGATGGGCTTGTCATGCAAACGGGGCTCCGCGCATAGTGCACGAAGCCCCGCTTTGCGATTGTGCGGGGCAGGCGTGCGGCCTGTTGCCGCCAGCCTGCTACCCGGCTTTACTTCTTGTCGTTCAACGCCTCATGCGCGGCCTGACCCAGCGCATTGCACAGCTCGGCATTGTCCTTGATCAGCTTTTCAGCCGCGCCGTCCTGCGACAGCGAGTTGATCATTTTCGAGTTGAGCTGCTTGACTTCCTCGGTGACCGCCTTGGAATCCTTGTCGTTGAGCAGCGCCGCAGCGACTGTCAGCGAAGCGGCCTGCTGGTAATAAGTTTCAGCCTTGGCCTTGTCTTCGGCGGTGCCGCTATCGCTGTCATAGACCTGCGCTTCGAGCAGCACGAAGGCCGCACAATTGGTCAGTTCGGCATAGGAAATCTTGTCGTCATCAGCCCCGGCAGCACCGGCCATAACAAGAGCGGCGAGCGCGGCTGCGCCGCCCAGCAATTTCATCTTCATGTAACAAACTCCCCAAATCAGATTGACGGCTTGTGGTAACACCCCTGTCGCCGCCGGAATTGTAAGAACGCGTCGCAGACTCGCACCCTGTAACGCTGCCATAATACGCAGTTTTGAGCTTTCTCCAACCTGACTCGTTTTGCGGCCTGCGGTTAATCCTGTCCTGTTTCAGAACGGCAACAGCTGCTGCGCCGCCTGCACGGGGGGTGCCTCGGGCTCGTCCTCGTCAAGCGCCGACAGCGTCAGTCCAACCAGCCTGACCGGCTGCGCCAACGGCAACAGCTCATCCAGCAGGGCGTGACCTATCAGCGCCAGCTCAGCCTTGTCAGCCACTGCGCGCGGCAATGACCGGGCCCGGGTCAGCTGGCTGAAATCGGCATGCTTGAGCTTGAGCGTCACCGTGCGGCCCTGCGACCTGGACTTTTCAATCCGCTCCCAGGTCAGATCGATGATCGCCGCCAGCACCTCGCGCAGCGCGGATCCGGATGACAGGTCCTTGTCCAGCGTGCGTTCGGTCCCAACCGATTTGCGGGCGCGGTTGGCCTTGACCCGGCGCAGATCGATCCCGCGGGCGGCGCGGTAGAGGTAATCGGCCTGCGAACCGAAATGGCGGCGCAGGAAGGCAATGTCGCAGCGCGCCAGATCGGCGCCGGTTTCAATCCCCAGCGCTGCCATCTTTTCCGCGCCGCGCGGGCCGATCCCGAAGAACCGCCGCACCTGCAGGGCCGCAACAAAATCTGCGCCCTCGCCCGGGCGGATAACGCACAGGCCATCAGGCTTGTTCTGATCGCTGGCGAGTTTGGCGAGGAACTTGTTGTACGAAACCCCGGCGCTGGCGGTCAGCCCGGTTTCGGCCTTGATCCGCGCGCGGATCAACTCGGCGATGCGGGTGGCAGAGCCGATTCCGCGCAAATCCTCGGTCACATCAAGAAACGCCTCGTCCAGGCTGAGCGGTTCGACCGCCGGGGTATAATCGAGGAAGATCTCGCGGATCTGGCGCGAGATCGCGGAATAGACCGCAAAGCGCGGCGGGCGGAAAATCAGATCGGGGCACAGCCGCCGCGCGGTGATCGAAGGCATCGCGCTGCGGCAGCCAAACTTGCGGGCCTCATACGAACAAGTGGTCAGCACCCCGCGCGGGCCTTCGCCGCCCACCGCCAGCGGCTTGCCGCGCAGCGCCGGCTCGTCGCGCTGTTCGACGCTGGCATAGAAGGCATCCATATCGACATGGATCACTTTCCGAAGGCCTGGTGCCTCTTCGCCAATGTCTTCTGGTTCGGGCGGCGCAATGCTCATGCCCCATCACTAGCGCGGATCGGGTCTGAACGAAAAGGCACTGGCAACTCTCCGGCAAAACCGCCATGGGCCAAGCCATGCCTGCACCGTCAGCCCTTACCGCGCCAAAGCCGCGCACAATTGGTGAGCGCGAATTCGTGTGCATGATGGCGGTGTTGATGGCCTTGGTGGCGCTGTCGATCGATTCGATGCTGCCCGCGCTGGACGAGATTGCCGGTGCGCTCAAGGCCGGAGATCCCAACCGCCGCCAGCTGGTGATCGGGGTTTACCTGTTTTCAGCCGCGATCGGGGCCTTGATCCCGGGGGCCCTGGCCGATCGCTATGGCCGCCGCCCGGTGCTGTTTGGCGCGCTCGGCTGTTATGCCGTGCTGGCTCTGGTCTGCGCCTTGGTGCAAACATTCGAGATGCTGCTGCTGGCGCGGGGGCTGCAGGCGCTGACCAGCGCGGGGCTTTCCGTGCTGCCCAGCGCGATCGTGCGCGATCGCTATTCGGGCGACCGGATGGCACGGCTGCTCTCCACCATCACGCTGGTGTTCATGGCGGTGCCGATGATCGCGCCTTCATTCGGCCAGATGATCCTGCTGTTCGCCGATTGGCGCTGGATCTTTGGCGCCACCTCGATCCTCTCGCTGGTGGTCGGCACCTGGGTGTGGCTGCGGCTGCCCGAAACGCTTAGGTCCGAGAACCGCCAGGACATCCATTTCGCCACGATCGGCGGCAATATGATGGGGGCGCTGGGGGACCGCGCTTCGATCGGCTATGTTGTCGGCGGCGGGATCCTGTGGTCCGGGCTGTTCGGCTATCTCAACTCCTCGCAGCAACTGGTGGCCGAACACTTCGGTGCGGGTGACCGGTTTGCGCTCTATTTCGCGCTGATGGCGGGGATGATGGCCTTGGCCAATCTGACCAATGCGACGATCGTGATGCGCTTTGGCGCGCGCCGGGTTTCGCACACCGCACTGTTCGCGTTTATCGCGGTGGCCTGCCTCCAGGTCTGGCGCGCCTTCAGCGGCAACGAGGGCTTGCTGGATTTCGTCGCCCTGATGGGATCGCAGATGTGCCTGATCGCGTTCATGGGCGCCAACTTCACCTCGATTGCATTGCAGCCGTTCGGACGCACCGCCGGGGCGGCGGCTTCGGTGCAGATGTTCGTGCGCTCAACCCTGTCGTCGCTGCTCGGGATCGCGATCGGCCAGGCCTATGACGGGTCGGCGCGGCCGATCTCGCTGGCCTTGCTGGCGGGGGGCCTGATTGCGCTGGGGCTGGTGCTGTTCAGCGAGAACGGCAGGCTGTTCCGCAGGCTCAATCCTCCGGGCACTCGGCCGCTATGAGCGAGAGCGACCTTTTCGATCTCGCGATCATCGGCGGCGGCGTGAACGGCGCCGGGATTGCCCGCGATGCCGCCGGGCGCGGGGCGAAAGTGCTGCTGCTTGAAGCCGGAGACCTCGCGCAAGGCACCAGTTCAGCCTCGACCAAGCTGATCCACGGGGGCCTACGCTACCTTGAACATTACGAGTTTTCGCTGGTCCGCGAATCGCTGAAAGAGCGTGAGGCGCTGTGGGCGATCGCCCCGCACATCATCCATCCGATGCGCTTCGTGCTGCCCTATGTCCAGGGTCTGCGCCCGCGCTGGCTGCTGCGGCTGGGGCTGTTCCTCTACGATCACATCGGCGGGCGCAAACGCCTGCCCGCCACCCGCACGATCAACTTGCGCAATCACCCCGCCGGCCAGCCGCTCAAAGGCGGGTTCGGCACCGGTTTTGAATATTCCGATGGCTGGGTCGATGATGCCCGACTGGTTGTGCTCAACGCCATGGACGCAGCCGATCACGGCGCGGTGATCAAAGTGCGCAGCGCGTTGCAGCGGGCGCAGCGCACTGGCGATGGCTACTGGGCGCTTGAAACCACCACTGGGCCTTACCGTGCCAAGGCGCTGGTCAATGCGGCCGGGCCCGGCGTGCTGCAGGTTGAAGGCCTGCTGGGTGACCGCGCCGAATATGCGATGCGGCTGGTGCGCGGATCGCACATCGTCGTGCCCAAGCTGTTCGACCACCCCTATTCCTATTTCTTCCAGTTGCCCGATGGCCGGATCTTTTTTGCGATCCCTTATCAACAGGACTTCACCCTAATCGGAACCACCGACCGCGATCAGCAGCCGGGCGATCCGATCCGCGCCAGCGATGAAGAGATCGCTTATCTGTGCGAGGGCGCGAGCCGCTATTTCGCCAGAACGATCAAACCGGCTGACGTGGTCTGGACCTATTCGGGCGTGCGGCCGCTGATCGACGATGGTTCCGGCCGGCCCGAAGCGGCGACGCGGGGCTACCGGCTTGATCTGTCCGAGGCTGACAAGGGCGCGCCGCTGCTCAGCGTCTATGGCGGCAAGATCACCACCTACCGCCACCTCGCCGAAGAAGCGGTGGATATGCTCGCCGCGCGCCTGCCCGCGCTTCACGGCAAGCCCTGGACCACCAGCAAGCCGCTGCCCGGGGGTGATTTCGCGGTCGATGGGCTGGAGCCGCTGATGCACGCGTTGGCGGCGGACTATCCGTTCCTGGGCGAGGCCGATGTCGATCGGATCGCCCGCGCCTATGGCACCCGTGCGCGGCAATGGCTGGGCGATGCGCAGGGCTGGCAAGCCTTGGGCCGCAATTTCGGTGCGGGGTTGACCAGCGCCGAGGTCAATTACCTGCGGGTCCACGAATGGGCCCGCAGCGCCGAAGACGTGCTGTGGCGGCGCACCAAGCTGGGACTGCGGCTGACACCGGCTGAGCAGGCGAACTTGGCCGAGTATCTGGACAAATAGGTCCTCTCCATTTTTGGCGAATGCCACAAATGGGGAGGTGGATCGTCCGCAAGGACGAGACGGAGTGGCTCTTGGGCGGACCTCGATACCCCTCCGTCAGCCCTGCGGGCTGCCACCTCCCCATTTGCACTTCGTGAAAATGGAGAGGATCTAGGCCCCCAGCCCCTTCCACGCCAGCTCGGCAAATTCGCACAACAAGGGCCTGGTATCGCGCGGATCGATGATATCCTCGATCCCGAAAATCTCGGCGGTGCGGAACGGGCTGCGCAGCTTGTTGAGCCGGACGCGGATCGCCGCAAGGTGCGCCGGCCCATCTTCGGCGGCTTCGATTTCAGACTTGTAAGCCACTTCGATCCCGCCTTCGATTGGCAGGCTGCCCCAGTCGCCCGATGGCCAGGCAAAGCGGTACTGGAAGGCATCGGCATTGCTCATCGCGCTGCCGGCGATGCCATAGGCCTTGCGCACCACCACGCAGGCCAGCGGCACCGTGGCCTTGTAGATCGCGTTCATGGCATTGACGCCATAGCGGATCGTGCCTGCAACTTCCGCAGCGTTGCCGATCATGAAGCCGGGGTTATCGACCATGTGCACCACCGGCAGCCGGAACTGATCGGCCAGCTTGATGAACCGTTCGGCTTTTTCGCTGGTCTTGGCTTCCCATGATCCGCCCAGAAAGCTGGGATCGCTGGCCAAGACCGCCACCGGCCAGCCATCGAGCCGGGCAAAAGCGGTAATCGCAGCACGGCCCCACATCCGGCCCATTTCAAATACCGAGCCAGAATCGAACACCGCTTCGAGCACCTTGCGCATCGAATAGGCTTCAAAGGCCCCGCGCGGCACGGTGGAGATCAGGGCTTCCTCGCGCCGGTCCGCCGGATCGCTGCACGGCGTGCGTGCCGCCAACTGGCCGACTGCCGAGGGCAGGTATGACAGGAACCGCCGCGCGCGCGCAAAGGCTTCGGCCTCGCTGGCTACTTCTTCATCGACCACGCCGTTGCGGGTGTGAATTTCGCTGCCGCCCAGGCTTTCCTTGTCGCTCTTCTCGCCGATCGCTTCGACCACCGCGGGCCCGGCGGCGAACAGCTGGCTCAGCCCCTTGACCATGATTGAATAGTGGCTGGCCACTACTCGCGCCGCCCCCAGCCCCGCCGTGGGGCCCAGTGACAAGGCCACCACCGGCACGCTTTCCAGATTGCGGATCACATCGCTCCACCCCGGCACGGCGGGCACATAAGTCGCGCCGATCGTTTCGAGCGTCTTGACCGAGCCGCCGCCGCCGGTGCCGTCGATCATCCGGATCAGCGGGATTTTGAGGGTGTGCGCCATCGCCTCGCACTGTTCGAACTTACGCCGGATGGCCGCATCGGCCGCCCCGCCGCGCACGGTGAAATCATCCGCGCTGGCCACCACCGGGCGGCCTTCGATATTGGCCCGGCCAAAGATCAGGTTGGACGCCGCCAGACCGAGCAGATTGCCTTCGGCGTCATACGATCCCTTGCCGGCAATCTTGCCCACTTCGCGAAAGGAGCCAGCATCGACCAGTCCGGCGATTCGCGCCCGCGCATCCAATTTGCCCCGGCTGTGCTGGCGTTCGACCTTCTCGGCCCCGCCCATCGCCTCGGCCATGGTCTCACGCGCGCGCAGTTCCTCGATTTCCTTGTCCCAACTCACTGCGCTCTCCCGCCCCGGTCCGATATGTCCCGGACAAACGCTAGAGGTGCACCGCCCGCACCGCAATGCCCCTTGCGCTTGGCCTTTGGGCTGACTAGAGCGACGCGCAAACCGCAGCGCGCTAATCCCAATGGGGCATTTGAGACATGGAAGACCGTTTCAACACCATCGCCGGCTGGACTCTGGGTGCGGGCATCGTCGCGCTCGGCCTGTCGAGCATTTCGGGCCACTATTTCCGCACCGGCAAGGAAAACCGGCCCGAGAAAATGGGCTATGCGATCGAAGGCGTGGCGCAAGAAGGCGCTGCGGCCGATGCCACCCCGTTTGAAGCCTATCTGGCCAAGGCCGACATGGCCAAGGGCGAAGCAACCTTCAAGAAATGCGCCGCCTGCCACACGGTCGCGCAGGGCGGGGCCAACGGCATCGGTCCGAACCTTTACGGCGTGCTGGGCGAAGGCATCGGCCAGGGCCGCGGCGGCTATGCTTTCTCCTCCGGGCTTTCGGGCAAGGGCGGCAAGTGGGACTGGGCCAGTATGAACAGCTGGCTGACCAGCCCGAGCGCCTTTGCCGCTGGCACCAAGATGAGCTTTGCCGGGATCACCGATCCGCAGGAACGCGCCAACGTGATGGTCTACCTCAACAGCCAGGGTTCGAACCTGCCGCTGCCGCCGGTGCCTGAAGTGAAGGCCGGGGCTGCTCCGGCCGCTGCTGTCGCGGTGGTCGGAGATGCCGCCAAGGGCCAGAAGAGCTTCGCCAAGTGCGCGGCCTGCCACTCGATCAATCCGGGCGGCGCCAATGGCATCGGCCCCAACCTCGCCGGCGTCTATGGCGAAAAGCAGGGCCAGGGCCGCGGCGGCTATGCCTTCTCCACAGCGCTTTCCGGCAAGGGTGGCAACTGGGACGACGCCAGCCTCGATGCCTGGCTAGCCAGCCCCAGCGCCTATGCGCCCGGCACCAAGATGAGCTTTGCCGGAATCACCGACGCGCAGGAACGCGCCAACGTGATCGCCTATCTCAAGAGCGTGAAGTAAGCCTCACCACCTGACCAATCAGCAAGGGGGCGCGGCCGCAAGGCTTGCGCCCCTTTTTGGCATCTCAGCCGCCGACCTTAAATCACCAACTGATAGCCCTGAAAGACAGGTTCGGGCGCGCATCCTCCACTATAGCTCGTTGGGATGAAGTCGGCCGGGTACTTGTACGGCGTCGCCACCAAAGCTGCCACGCGGCAGATCGAATTTGATCCGCTGCGTGGTGGGGCCGGTTGGGCCATTGACGTCGGGGGTCATGATACCCGCGTAGTTTCCAAACAGTCGGTCAGCATGGTCTATGCTGAACGCATTTTCGCCGTACTTGCGCTGCGCCACAATATCGCCCCTATTGCCGCCGGGTGAAGCGCCTCGCTCTGATTGCGGCACCACCGCGCCATTTCCCGATCGCACATCGTACAATCCCAGTTGGCCAGAAACTGAGCCCACCCCTGCCGGTACAGTCAGGAGAAATTCCTGCGGGCTATTTGCAATCAGGAATGTCGAAGATGCGACCGGTTCGTGCCCCGGGGCCATGACCTTGATCTGCGGCGAAAAGCGCAGGACCACGACAGTGCTGTTCGGCTGGATCGAGCGATCACGCCGGGCCATGCCGTTGATCACACCCTGAAGCTGATCGGCATTGATCCGCAGACGATAGGTTCCGGCGGCCAGCGGGACCGAGAAATTACCGGCTGCATTGGTCTGTTCCTCGAACGAGACGCCGCCCTTGATCCGGTCAACGTTCCCCGTATCACGGGTGATATGCAGGCCAATGTTGGGAGTTGCAGTCCTGAAAGAAAGCTTGACGGAAAATTGAACCTGGCGCTGCCGACCAATGCTGCTCGATGCATTCTGCGCCAATCCGGTGCTGGAAAGTCCAATGCCGAGCGCCGCCAACGCCAACGCCAACGCCAACGCCACGCCGCGCGGTCTGTTTCGTGTCAATTTCATACTGTGCCCCCCAAGTAAAACTGCATTCTTAGTCTGGACGCATTGATCCGCGCGTAGCGCTGAACGCGTTGTGAATATTCCGTAGGATCAGTGTCATGGGCTCAGATATAGCCGGCCGCGCGGCTTTAGCTTACCCCTTGAACCCCTGCGCGATCACGTACCATTCGGACGAATCCTTGCGGCTGGCGGGGGGCTTGGCGTGTTTTACCGTGGTGAAATGCTGCTTGAGCAGCGCCAGCAGCGCGGTGTCGGTGCCGCCGGCCAGCACTTTGGCCACGAATGCCCCGCCGGGCGAAAGCTGCTCGATCGCAAAATGCGCGGCAAGTTCGACCAGGCCCATGGTCCGCAAGTGATCGGTCTGTTTGTGGCCGGTGGTGTTGGCGGCCATATCCGAAATCACCAGATCGGGCGCGCCATCAAGCGCCCCGGTCAGCGCGGCGGGAGCCGCATCGGCCATGAAATCCATCTCGAAAATGGTGACGCCTTCGATCGGATCGGTCGGCAGCAGATCGATCCCGACCACCGCAGCTTTGGGGCTGTGCTTGCGCACCACTTGCGCCCAGCCCCCCGGCGCGATGCCCAGATCGACCACCCGCCGCGCGCCCTTGAGCAGGCTGAACTTCTCGTCGATCTCGATCAGCTTGAACGCGGCGCGGCTGCGCCAGCCCTGGGCCTTGGCCTTTTGCACATAGGGATCGGCCAGTTGCCGCGACAGCCAGCGCGCCGAACTGGCGGTGCGCTTGCCCGATTTCCTCAGCCGTTCAGGCTCTGTCCCTTTACCGCGCATTATTTTTCATCCTTGCGGCTGGGAGCCAGGCCGGCCCACTCCCCCGGCCTGGCGCAAGCGACAGCCATGCTATTGCGGTCCATGCAAGTCATGCTGCCCCTCGCCGAGCCAGGCGCAGTGCGGCGCGGCTCTTTTCGCCCGAGCCGCTTGATGCCATCAAGCTGCGCAGGATGCCTTCTCGGATGCCGCGATCGGCCACACCGAGCCGGTCGGCCGGCCACAATTCGATGATCGTCTGCAAGATGGCGCAGCCCGCCACCACCAGATCGGCGCGTTCGCGCCCGATGCACGGCTGTTCGCGGCGCTGGAGCGGGGAAAACAGCGCCAGCCGTTCGCACAGCGCCGCCATATCCTGACTGGCGACCACCAGGCCGTCGACTGCGCGGCGATCATATTGCGGCAATTCCAGGTGCAGGCTGGCGAGCGTGGTCACTGTGCCGCTGGTGCCCAGCAGCCGCAGCGGCAAAGGCGCGCTGGCCTCAGCCTCGACACGCTCGGCAAAGGGCATCAGGCTATCGCGCACCAGCTGGCGCATGGCATCATACCGCTCTGCCCGGCCAAGCGCGTCGTCTGGTTCAGCGGCCACGCTTTCGGTCAGCGAGACCACGCCCCAGGGCACAGAGTGCCAATCGTGGATTAACGGAATGCGGCCATCGCGGCTTTCCACCAGCACCAGCTCGGTCGAGCCGCCGCCGATATCGAAGATCATCGCCGGGCCATCGCCTTCTTCAAGCAGCAAGTGGCAGCCCATCACTGCAAGCCGCGCCTCTTCCTTGGCGCTGATGACATCAAGCAGGATCCCGGTTTCCTGCGCCACCCGGTCAATGAATTCAGCGCCGTTTTCAGCCCGCCGGCACGCCTCGGTTGCAACAGAGCGGGCGAGGTGGACATTGCGGCGCTTGAGCTTTTCCGCGCAGACCTTGAGCGCGGTGAGTGCGCGGTCCATCGCCGCCTCGCTCAGCCGACCGGATTGCGCCAAGCCTTCGCCCAGCCGCACAACCCGGCTGAAAGCGTCGATCACGGTGAAATGATCGCCAGCCGGGCGTGCGATCAAAAGGCGGCAATTGTTGGTGCCCAGATCGATCGCGGCAAAAGCCTGACGGTGATAGGGTGCCTCGCGCGCCGAGGGCACCCACGGCGAGGCCGGGCCAGCATCGGCCCCGTTTCGGGTTTTCTCGCCGGAGCGGCGCTGCTGAGGTGCGGTTTGCGCAGCATCTGCCGGTGCTCCTGCGCCGCCAGCCAATGCTTCGTTTCCCGCCGCCCCCGCTTCGCGCATCGCCGGCGGTGGATTGTCCGCCATGGCACGTGCACTCTTATTATTATCCTGCCGCATGTGGCAGGTACCTGTTCCCACAGGTAGACCGCCATGATGATGGGAGCAAGCGCCGATGCATGGCCCGGCTTGACGCGGCCCCGGCGCCCGCCTAGAGACCCGCCGCTGTTGCCCCGTCGTCTAAAGGTAAGACTACGGTCTCTGACACCGTCAATCGAGGTTCGAATCCTCGCGGGGCATCCAGCTTTTCCGGTTTCTTTGTATGGGTGCGCTATTCGCCTCCGCGAATAGCTTGCCAAGCCACCCCACTCCCCCTCCCGACCACCCATTAGGGTATCCCTAGGATATGGGTGGTCGGGAGGGGGAGTGGGGTGGCTTGGCAAGGCCGGACGGACGTCCGGCCGCACTGGCGTCAGCCAGATTAGAACGCCCGGTCGTGGACCAGCACCCGAAGCGTTGCGGCGATGATCCGCATGTCACGCCACAGCGACCAGCCGTTGAGGTATTCCAGATCTGCACCCAGCCGGTCAGCCAGATCGCTTTCCTCATCCGTTGCGCCGCGCAGCCCGCGCACCTGGGCAAGGCCGGTGAGACCTGGTTTAAGTGCATGACGCTGCCAGTAACGCTGGTCCACTTCCCAGAACAGCTTGTCGCCGGCCTGTGATCCCAGCGCGTGGGGGCGCGGGCCGACCAGTGACATCTTGCCTTCGATCACGTTGATCAGCTGCGGCAGTTCATCGATGCTGGTGCGGCGAATGAACCGGCCCACCCGGGTCAGCCGCTCATCATCGCGGCTGGCGGATTGATCGCCGGCATCATCGCTGCGCGCGGCGCGCATCGAACGGAACTTGTAGACCTGGATAAACCGGTTGGCGCGGCCCACCCGGCGCTGGATGAACAGAACCGGGGCGCCGTCCTCAAGCACAATGGCCAAGGTCACCAGCAGCATCAGCGGTGACAGCACGACCAGTCCGCCGCCCGCCAACACCACATCGAACAGACGCTTGGCGGCCCGGGCGCGCAGCCCAAGCGGACCGATCGAGACCCGCAGCACACCGTGCCCGGCCGTTATCCGGGCCCCGTGCGCCCCCAGCTGGGCGACGCTGTCATCCAGCACTTCGCCATCGATATTCGCGCCTTTGAGGATCATCGCCCAGGCCGCCCGGCGGCTGGGTGTGCAGGATACCGCGACCCGATCAATCCCGTGCAAGACCGCGCCGATGCGGTTCAATGCGGCAGGATCATCGAGCGCGGGGCTAAGGTTCAGCGCGCGGGCATCGGCATGAAACGCGCCGGGCCAATCAAGCCGCGGCCCGCCATCATAGATGATCAGTTCATTGGTAACCCGCTCGCCGCAGCGCCAGCGCACCACCGCCGCCATCTGAACCCGCATCCAGACCATGATGACGGCGGAAAACATGGTGCCGCCGGTAAACAGCACGCGCGAGAATTCGGCGCTCGATTTGGTGTAGAACGCCACGAACACCACGCCGGCCGCGGCGATCGCCAGCGATAGCAGCGCGCGCTGCGCACCGCGGCTGGCCGATTGCAGCCCGGACAGCGAATAGGCCGCGTTATACAGCGCCAGGGTCAGGTAAACCGGTAGCAGCAGCTGCGCCAGATTGAGCGCCTGGTCGAGCCCGCGATTGCCGAGATAAAGATAGCCGGCGAGGCAGAACCCGGCGAAAATCGCGAGGATATCGCCCAGCATCTGCGCCAGATAGCATTGCAGCCGGCGCCGTTCGAGCGGCTCGGGCGGATCGTAACGCGCGGCACCGCCCGCTACGGCAGGTGGAATGGCAGGATCAATGACTGACCGAACATTCATGAATAGCGACCCGGGAATTTCCCTGTTGCACGTGACTGGCGCAACTTCCCGCGAAGATCAACCACGCGGCGCTGCGAATCGCGCAATATCGGCCAGACCGTGCGCCAACAGCAGTTCGGCGCTTTGACTGTTGGCCAGCAGTTGCCGGTGGAGATCGATCAGCCGATCAACCAGCCGCGCCAGCCGCTTACCCCGCCAGACCGACAGTTGCTGGATCAGATCGCGGGTGTCTTTCCAGAACACCCGCCGCGCACTTGATTCAGCTTCGATGAACTGGCGGACGTTACCGCGCGGCCCCATCCGGGCGGCCAGCTGCGCCAGTTGTGCAGCGCGGCGTTCAAACGCCAGCAGCAGCCCTACCGGATTGATCCCCTGTTCGTGCATCCGCCGCAGCTCGGCGCGCAGCTTGGCGGTTTCGCCCCCCAGCACGGCGTTGACCAAGGGCATGAAGCCGTCATCCTCGCAGGCCGCGCCCACCGCATCGAGATCCTCGGCCCGGGCAGTGCGCGGGGCCTGGGTGCTGGCATCAAGGTAGAGCGCCAACTTGGTCACTTCCGACGCCGCCAGACGCGTATCGAGCAAGGCCGCGCGGGCGATTCGGTCGGCCAGGTCACCGCTGAGCGTAACCCCGGCGGCATCGGCCATGCCCCGGATCGTGCCCGAAATGCTGCGCAGATCGGGCGGGTAGAACATCGCCACCAAAGCATCGCCGCGCGCCGCCAGCAGTTTGGCGGTGCGCGATTTATCGGTCGCTGATGATGCCACGATGATCACCGGGCAGGCCTCGCCGGTGCCCTCGATCAGGGTCTGCACCGCATCGTAGACTTCGTCCCCGGCGGCGCGGACCCAGATATGCCGGGCATCGCCGAACAGCGAGATCGAGCGGGCTTCATCGCCCAGCCGCACCGGATCGCGCTTTACCTCGGCGCCGCTCAGTTCGATCCGCTCGCCCGGTTCGGGCAGCAGGGCGACGATCTGATCCGCTGCGTCCTGCGCCCCGGCTTCATCGGGGCCGCAGAAAAAGAACACCGCCGCCTCGCGGGATGCGCGCGGCGCAACGCTTTTGAAATCCTTCTGGGTGGCCTTCACTTGCCCGCAGCATCCAGCGCGCGCAGCTTGAGTGCGATGCGCGTGACGATCCGGTCAGACACTTCCTTGGTCAGGTTTTCGAGCGCGGTGTTTTCTGCCGCAACCGTGGCATATTCGCTGCTGACCACATCGATCCCGGCATCAAGCCCAACCGTTTCATCCAGCACAATCTGCCCGGTGGCCAGATCGACCAGCTGATAACGCGCGCGCAAGGTGCGGCGTTCGCGGGTGACGGTATCGTCCGACAGCAACCCCAGCCCTTCAAGCTTGTCATCAAGCCGGACATCGAGCCGGTAGCGCGCTGGCCCGGTGCGGCGCGCCGAACCCAACCGGTCGACCAGCGCCGAACGCATCAGCCAGCCTGCGCGGCCCGGCATTTCCGAAACGTCAACCGCAGTCAGCCCTTGCGCGATGGCGCCGCCCGATCCGCCCGCATACATCGGATGCAGCCCGCAAGCGGACAGCGGCAGTGCCAACACCACAGCAAGGGCGAGACGCCGCATCACGCGACCAGATTGACCAGCCGGTCGGGCACCACGATCACCTTTTTAATTGCCTTGCCATCCAATGCACGCTGAACCTTGTCGCTCGCCAGTGCAAGCGCTTCAAGCTCCTCACGCGGGAGCCCTTTGGCCACGGTGATGGTATCGCGCAGCTTACCCAGCACCTGGATCGCAATGGTCACTTCATCCTCGACCAGCAACGCGGGATCGACCAGCGGCCACGGCGCGTCGGCGATCAGGCCTTCGTAACCGAGAGCTTCCCATGCCTCTTCTGCAAGGTGTGGCATCATCGGTGCGATAGCCAAGACCAGTGCCTTAATATCGTCATCGTGCACCAATGAAGACTTCTCGATGGCACCGACAAAAGCATAGAGCTTAGCAACGGCCTTGTTGTACTGCAGGGCTTCCACATCAGCAGCGACGCCAGCGATGGTTTTGTGACGCAGGCGTTCAAGCGCTTTGCTCTGCTCGCTGTGATTGAAGGTGAAGTCTGCATTTGCAGAGAGTGCCGGGGCGTGCGCCTTCACCTGTCGCCAGACCCGCTGAACGAACCGCGCGCAGCCTTCGATCCCGGCTTCGGACCACGGCAGATCACGCTCTGGCGGGCTGTCGCTGAGCATGAACCAGCGCACTGCATCGGCCCCATACCTTGCGACAATTGCATCGGGATCGACAACATTCTTTTTTGATTTGGACATTTTAATGGTCGCACCGATCTCGACCGGACGCCCATCGAGGAGTGTCGCACCTTCACTCGATCGATTCACTTCGGCAGGCGAATACATCTGGTCCAAAACCTTCATCGGACGGTATTCGGTTTCGTCGGCAGCCTTAACCTGCACAATTTTTGTCGTGTAGTAAGTCTCGTGCGTCACCATGCCTTGCGTGAACAGGCTGGCGAAGGGTTCCTTGACGTCGATCAGGCCGATGTGGGCCAGGGCGCGGGTCCAGAAGCGGGCGTAGAGCAGGTGGAGGATCGCGTGCTCGATCCCGCCGATGTACTGTTCCACCGGCAGCCATTGCTTGATCACTTCGGGATCGAACGGGCGGTCAGCGGGCTGGCTGGCAAAGCGCAGGAAATACCACGAGCTGTTGACGAAGGTATCTAGCGTATCGGTCTCACGCCGCGCCGCCTTGCCGCACTGCGGGCAATCGACATGCTTCCAGCTGGGATGGCGCTCGAGCGGATTGCCCGGCACATCGAAGCTGACATCTTCGGGCAGCACGACCGGCAGCTGGTCCTTGGGCACCGGCACCACGCCGCAGGCCTCGCAGTGGATGAACGGGATCGGCGTGCCCCAATAGCGCTGGCGCGAAACCCCCCAATCGCGCAGCCGCCATACCGTGGTGCCGCGACCCCACTGGCTGTGCTCGGCGCGGGTGATGACTTCGGCCTTGGCCTGATCGATCGTCATGCCATCAAGGAACTGCGAATTCACGATCTGGCCGGGGCCAGTGTAGGCCTCGTGGCCCTGGAACACCGGTGCAGTCGCCGTGCCATCGGCGACCACGCGGATCACCGGCAGATCGTACTTGCGGGCGAAATCGATATCGCGCTGATCGTGCGCCGGGCAGCCGAACACCGCCCCGGTGCCGTAATCCATCAGCACGAAATTGGCGATATAGAGCGGCAGCAACTGGTCCTGGAACGGATGCTGCAGCCGGATGCCGGTATCGTAGCCCAGCTTTTCCTGCGTCTCGATTTCGGCAGCGGTGGTCCCGCCCTTGCGGCACTTTTCGATGAACGCCGCCACCTCGGCACTATCAGCCGCCAGCGCCTGCGCAATCGGGTGCTCGGCAGCGATTGCAACGAAGCTCGCGCCAAATATGGTGTCGGGCCGGGTGGTGAAGACCTCAACCTCGGTGGCCTTGTCGGCGGTCCAGAATTTGAACTGCAGGCCTTGGCTTTTGCCGATCCAGTTTTCCTGCATCAGCCGGACCTTGTCGGGCCAGTTCTTGAGCTCGCCCAGACCGTCCAGCAGCTCGTCAGCAAAATCGGTGATTTTGAGGAACCACTGGTTCAGCTTGCGCTTTTCAACCAGCGCGCCGCTGCGCCAGCCGCGGCCATCGATCACCTGTTCGTTGGCCAGTACGGTCATATCGACCGGGTCCCAGTTGACCGCCGATTCCTTGCGGTAAACGAGGCCAGCGGCATAGAGATCAAGGAAAAGCGCCTGTTCGTGGCCGTAATAGTCCGGCTCGCAAGTGGAAAGCTCACGGCTCCAGTCGAACGAAAAACCCAACCGTTTGAGCTGCTCGGTCATCGCCTTGATATTGGCGCGGGTCCAGCCGCCGGGGTGCACGCCCTTTTCCATCGCCGCATTTTCGGCCGGCATCCCGAAGGCGTCCCAGCCCATCGGATGCAGCACTTCATGCCCGCGCATCTTCTTGTAGCGCGCCAGCACATCGCCCATCGTGTAATTGCGGACGTGGCCGATGTGGATCCGGCCCGAGGGATAGGGAAACATCTCAAGCACGTAGGAGCGCGGCTTGGCACTGCCATCGTCGGCACGGAAGGTCTGGGCCGCATCCCAGACGGCCTGCCAGCGGCCATCGGCGCTGGACGGATCGAAACGTTCGCTAGTCATAGCGCCCCCTCTAACGGCTCGCTGTCCCGGCGCAAGCCGGGACGGCGGCGGCGGGGCGCGGGTTTAGTTTACGCCCGAAGCCTGGCGGCGCAGATCGCGGGCGCGGGTCAGGATGATGTCTTCCAGCTTTTGCACGGTGGCAGCCTGGACTGGGGCATCGGCCCACACGCCGTTCTGCATCACCTGACGGCTGGCGCTGACGCGCAGTGCATCGGCGCGCAGATCCTGATCGAGGATCACGACCGAAACCTTCATCCGTTCATTCGGGTTGTTCGGATTGGCGTACCAGTCTGTGGTGATAACCCCGCCGTTGCTGTCACTCTGCATCAGCGGCATGAAGCTGAGCGTATCGAGGCTGGCGCGCCACAGATAGCTGTTCACGCCAATCGTGGTGACCCGCGAAGCGGCCAGATCAGCCTTGGGGCGGCCCTTTTGTCCGCACGCCGAAAGCGCCACTGCGGCCAGGGCAATCAGCCCGATCCGGCCCAGGTTGCGCAGGCTGTTGGCGGTGGAAAAAGTGCTGCCGTTCATAGGTGTGTTTCCGGATCCTGATCGCCTGTCGGCCATGTTGGTAATTCGCACGAATGCGCGCAGCCTCTATAGCCATGCACGCCATGGCGGCAAGAGTATGTGTCCAAGCCGCGCCCGCTATTGCCGTTTCTTGCCGTTAACCGCGGCTGAATGGCGGCTTCAGGCCCCAGCCGCAAGCGCCGTTCAGCCCGCATTCAGCGCATTTGGACCATTTGAGCTTGCTAATTGGCGCAGTTCTGCGCGAATATTCAGTCACGCGGTCCGCGCAATTTCCCGGACGCAACACAGGCAACCATGACACAGACAAGCACCCAGAAACGCGGAACGGGCGGCATGGCATCGGCCTTGCTGCTGGGCACGGCAGTTGCCGGTCTGGCCCTGCCCAGCGCGGTGCTGGCCTTCTCGTCGGGCGGTGAGCAGGATTCGGCAAACACGCCGGTGCAGGTCGCTCTTAACGGCGAATTCGTCCCCGCCGAAGTCGATCCGCGCCTGACCCGCTCGATTACCGTGCGGGCCTTGTCGAAGGGCCGGATTTTCCGCTTTACCCCGGCCGCCACCCCCAGCCGAGTCGACGCTTCAGTGGTGACCGTTGCGGTGCGCCTCAACGGCAACAGCCTGCCCCAACTTTCGCTGCGTCAGCCATCGGTGGTCCCGGCCGCTTCGCCTGCCGGATCGACCCTGGCCATCGCGCCCACGGCTTACAGCCTTGGCACCGCGCGCGGCTATGCCAGCTTTGCCCAGAACAGCACCAAGCAGGCAGTCAGCACCCCGGTGCGCCAGCTTGACGCGCCTGATCTGTCCAGCCTCAAACCCCGCGCCGGCGCGCCTTCCACCCCCTCGCGGCTTGCCCCTCGGATTGCGCTGGATGAACACCAGAAAACTGGCCGCAGCCCGCGCACCTTTGAACAAAGCGACCAACAGGTCGATCTGGGCGGCAGTTACCGGGTCAGCCGCAACCTTGATGTTACCGCCGGGGTGCGGGTGACCTCTGACCGTGATCGCCTCCGCCCGCTCACCGATGGACGTCAAGACAACCAGGCGGTCTACGTCGGCACCCAGTTCAGGTTTTAGGTCCGCAGCCTAAGCAGGTTGCGCTCCCTCATTTTACCTCTGCAGCGGCCTTGCGCCAGGCCGCGCCATGCGTCACTTTGTCCGGGAATGCCGTAACGGCAACTTTGGGAAAGGAGCCTGGCATATGGCACGCGTAGCAATCGTAACTGGCGGCACCCGCGGGATTGGCGAGGCAATCTGCAAGCGGCTGCAGCGGCAGGGCCACACGGTGATCGCCAATTACGGCGGCAACGAGGAAAAGGCCAAGGCCTTTACCCAGGCCACCGGCATCCCGTCATACCGCTGGGACGTGGGCGATCACGAAGCCTGCATCCACAATTGCAACGATATTGCCGCCACCCACGGACCCATCGACATCGTCATCAACAACGCCGGGATTACCCGCGACGGGGTGCTCCACAAGATGACCTTCGATGATTGGAACGAGGTGATGCGGATCAACTTGGGCGGCTGCTTCAACATGGCTAAGGCGACGTTCCCGGGAATGCGGGAACGCGGCTGGGGCCGGATCGTCAACATCGGTTCGATCAATGGTCAGGCCGGGCAATACGGCCAGGTCAACTATGCCGCCGCCAAATCGGGGATCCACGGCTTCACCAAGGCGCTGGCGCAGGAAGGCGCGAAATACGGCGTCACCGTCAACGCGATCGCGCCGGGTTATATCGATACCGATATGGTCGCCGCGGTGCCTCCGGCGGTGCTGGAAAAGATCGTCGCCAAGATCCCCGTCGGCCGACTTGGCATGGCCGAGGAAATCGCCCGCGGCGTTGCCTACCTCACATCCGAAAACGGCGGCTTCATGACCGGATCGACCATGAGCATCAACGGCGGCCAGCATATGTATTGAGGGAAGCGCCTAGCCTCACCTTAGCGCTCCGTTAACCGCATTCGGTTAGGTTCGGTTATCCAAACCCAAGCCGAGGTCCATGATGATCGCCACATCCGCATCCACCGAGCGCCGCGATCCGCGCCACACTCTGATGCTGCGCACCGCCAAAGTGGTGTGCCAGAGCGGCGAATATGTCTGTCTGGTGCGCGATGTTTCGGCAAGCGGAGTGGGCCTGCGCTTCTTCCACGATGTTCCGCAAGAGCCGCGCATCTTCCTCGAACTGGCCAATGGCGCGCTCTACCCGATCGAGCGATCGTGGTCCGATCACGGCGATGCCGGATACCGCTTTGCCGCGCCAGTGGCGCTTGAAGATTTTCTTTCCGAAGCCAGCCAGTTCGCCCACCGCGCAGTGCGGCTGCGGCTCAAGGTGCCGGTACTGCTGACCGTCGACGGCCACGATTTCCGCGCCATGCTGGCCGATGTGTCGCGCTGCGGGGCCAAGCTGGCTATCGACCGGCGCCTGCCGCAAGGGGCCTTTGCGCGGTTTGATGCGGTGGGGCTGCCGCTGCGCTTTGGCCACATCCGCTGGCGCCAGAATCACGATCACGGCATTGCATTTCAGGAGCCGATTGCGCTGGAAGAGCTGGCCCGCTGCCTCCACACGCTGCAACCCTGCGCAGTGGCACCGGGCGGCGAGCATGTGGGCGGCAATCAGGCCGGCACGCGCGCCGCCTGATCTCAATCGATCATGATTCCGGTGACTTTCCAGGTTCCGGATTCTTCCGATAGCGAGACCGCTTCGACCACCGCACCGCCTTTGCTGTAACGCGCCTTGAACCTGATCACCCAAGCGCCGTGCGGCGGAGCCGGGGTGAAATCGGCAGTCACCAGTTCGCGCGCCTCAATCGTTCCCAGCTCCGCGCGCAGACCGCTTGAGACCTTGGTCCACCATTCCACCGTGTTGAGCAGCTTGAATGATTGGTGCGCCGCTTGCCAGCTCGCAGTCCAATCGTCGCTGTCACACAGTGCGAGGAACTGCTGCGCGGCATCGACCGCCGCTTGCTGGCTGGTGCGGGTGGCCGCGATTTCCGCCGGTCCGGACATGGCTGCGGCGGGGGTCTGGCTGGGCCCGGACAGGGCCGTCAGGGCAAGCAGGGCAAGGCTGATGGTCATGGCAAATGCTCCTATGATCCAGCCGGTGCGGCGCCAACTGCCGACACCTTGGGCTGGCCGCGGAACCATTTGCCCGGCTGCTGGGGTTGAAGCATCCCCCAAAGCCTTGTCCCCTAACAATTCGGGGCTCGCGCTTTCCAGTTCGCGCAATTGCCGCGCCGCCTCGCGGCTGCTTGAGACTGCCATTTTGCGCCGCGCATCGCGCAGCCGTTCGTTGACCGTGTGAACCGACAGACCAAGGCAGCGCGCCATGCTTTTGGCATCATAGCCATTGACCAGCAGCCGCAGGGTTTCCTTCTCCTTTTCGGTCAGCGCCTGATAGCCGTGGGTCATGCCCGTAGGTGTAGGAGTCGCGCCGAAAAGGGGCCACCCCAATTTCTTTGTATCCATCCAGCGCTGCTCCGGCTTAGACCGGAGCATGACCACGCCCTATCACCCCCCGGTCAAACGCTCGGTCGAGATTGCAGGCCACAAGACCTCGATCAGCCTCGAACCGCTCTACTGGGCGCTTTTGAAGCAGGCCGCCGAAGCGGAAGCCCTGCCGATCAACGCGCTGGTCGCGCGGATCGATGCCGAGCGTATCCAGGCACCTACTCCGCCGGGGCTGGCGGGTGCAGTGCGGATCTGGCTGGTGGCGTGGATGGCAGCCCGGCTTACGTCATGAGCGATCGCGAGGTTCTGGCGCGATTCGCTTTTGCCGCGCAAATTATAGAATGGCGCGGGCCGGCACCCTTCCTGTTTGCGTCGATCCCGGATGACCATACAGGCGAAATCCGGTTTGCCGCGCGGACGGCCAGTTATGGCTGGGGATGTGTGCCGGTGGCAGCGCAAATTGGAGCCACGCGTTTCACCACCGCGCTGATTCCGCGCGGCGCGCGTATTCCAGCTGCCGATCAAAGTCGCGGTGCAGCGAGCCGAAGGGATCGGCCTGGGCGCGTTGATCAACCCAGTCGTGACAATCTTCGCACCTGCCGCCTAGCCCTCGGTAGTGCTTCAGCGCTTGCCCATCGGCGGCGGGTCGCTGGCCGGGAAGCTTTCGTCGACTTCTTCGTCAACCTTGTCCCAGCGCGGCAGATCGCTGGCCATGGCCTCGGGCCCGGCATTGCGCACAGGGGCGAACCCGGGCGTCGCCTCGCCACTGGCGAAGGCAGCCGGGCCGCTGTCCTGCTGCTGGTTATGCTTGTAATACTGATAGAGCGCGAAACCGGTCGCGCCGGCCAGGGCGAGTTTGAAGAGAGCCATTGAACGTACTCCGTGCGTGCGAGGTTTACGCCCGCTCAACGCACGGCAGGCGGACAAGGTTCACTCGAACCCCGCCGCGCTGCATCAATCCCCGCCAACCCGTTCGATTTGTGCGCCGACCAGCGCGAGCTTTTCTTCCAGCCGCTCATACCCGCGATCGAGGTGGTAGAGCCGGTGGACCTGCGTTTCACCTTCCGCCGCCAGCCCGGCGATCACCAGGCTCATTGATGCGCGCAGGTCGGTCGCCATCACTTCGGCGCCGGTCAGCTTGCCCACGCCGTGGACCACGGCGGTGCGGCCCTTGGTTTCGATATGCGCGCCCATCCGGTTCAGTTCCGGCACGTGCATATAGCGGTTTTCGAAGATCGTTTCGGTCAGCACCGATGATCCTTCGGCCAGGCACAGCATCGCCATCAGCTGCGCCTGCATATCGGTGGCGAAGCCGGGGTACGGCGCGGTCGAGAGGGTAGCGGCCTTGAGCTTGCCGTCGCTGGCCACCTGGATCCCGCCAGCCTTGGGTTCAACATGCACCCCGGCATCGCGCAGCGCCTGCAGCGTCGCATCCATTTCCTCGGCCACGGCATGCTTGAGGAACACCTCGCCCCCGGTGATCGCTGCAGCGCAGGCATAGGAGCCGGCCTCGATCCGGTCAGACATCACGCGGTAAGTGGCGCCGTGCAGCCGCGGCACGCCGTGGATGGTGATATCGCTGCTGCCGATCCCTTCGATCTGCGCGCCCATGGCGACCAGCAGATTGCACAGATCGGCAATTTCCGGTTCGCGCGCCGCATTGTGCAGCACTGATTTGCCGTTGCACAGCACCGCGGTCATCAATGCATTCTCGGTCGCGCCGACCGAGACCACCGGGAAGCTGTAACGTCCGCCGGGCAGGCCGCCATCGGGGGCAATCGCGCGGACATAGCCCGCCGCCAGTTCAATGGTCGCGCCCAAGGCTTCGAGAACCTTGAGGTGAAGATCGATCGGGCGGTTGCCGATCGCGCAGCCGCCGGGCAGCGATACGGTCGCCTCGCCCATCCGCGCCAGCATCGGGCCGAGCACCAGGATCGAGGCGCGCATCTTGCGGACCAGTTCATAGGGCGCGACCGACGAGGTGATCCGCGGCGCTTCGAGCGTCATCACCCGGCCGAAATCCTCAGGCCGCGATCCGGCGATCGAGGTTGAAATCCCGAACTGGTTCATCAGGTGCTGAAACCCGTCGATATCAGCCAGCCGGGGCAGATTGCGCAGCGTCAGCGGCTCTTCGGTCAGCAGCGCGCACGGCAGCAGCGTCAGCGCCGCATTCTTCGCGCCAGAGATGGGAATGGTGCCGGAAAGGCGCTTGCCGCCTTGGATGATGATCTTGTCCATAGAGTTCCGTTTAGCGGGAAACTTTGGGGCGGCAAGGGGAAGGGAAGATGGGTTCGCGCAGAGTGCGCAGAGATCGCGGAGATGGTGCGCGCGCGGCGAAACCAGCGAGTGTTTCTAACTTGCGAATGTCCCGGGATTCGAATGTAAGCCTGCTTCGCAAAATACTTGCCTTCTCTGCGTCCTTTGCGGTCTCTGCGCGAGCCCTTTTGAACCCCAGGTTGCGCCCACCGAGCGAAACCGCTTTAACACGGCTGAAACAGGAACATGGTTAAGGGCCGCAGATGACCGATAGTTCGCTCCGCAAACCGATCCGCAAGGCCGTGTTTCCCGTCGCTGGCCTTGGCACGCGGTTCCTGCCCGCAACCAAGGCGATCCCCAAGGAAATGCTGCCGATCATTGACCGGCCGCTGATCCAGTATGCAGTGGATGAAGCGCGCGAGGCGGGGATCGACCAGCTGATCTTCGTGACCGGGCGCGGCAAGACCGCGATTGTCGAGCATTTCGACACCGCGTTTGAACTTGAGGCGACGATGGGCGAGCGCGGCAAGGGCCTTGATGTGCTCGAGCCGACGCGGATCCAGCCCGGCAACCTCGTTACCGTGCGCCAGCAGGTGCCGCTGGGTCTGGGCCACGCAATCTGGTGCGCGCGGGCGATTGTCGGGGATGAACCGTTCGCGATTTTTCTGCCGGACGAACTAATGATCGGCCAGCCGGGCTGCATGAAGCAGATGGTCGATGCCTATAACGAAGTGGGCGGCAACCTGATCTCGGTGCTCGAAGTGCCGGAGGACGAGGTTTCAAGCTACGGCGTGATCGCCCCTGGCAAACAGAACGGCGCGCTGACCGAAGTGCTGGGCCTGGTCGAAAAACCCAAGCGCGAGGACGCCCCCAGCAACCTGATCGTCTCGGGCCGCTACATCCTCCAGCCCGAAGTCATGCGGGTGCTGGAGAGTCAGGGCAAAGGCGCGGGCGGCGAAGTGCAATTGACCGACGCCATGGCCCAGATGATCGGCCAGCAGCCATTCCACGCGGTGACCTTTGCCGGTAAACGCTATGACTGCGGCAACAAGATCGGCTTCGTCGAAGCCACGCTGGCGATTGCACTGGAACGCGAAGACATGCGCGATGAAGTGCGGGCAATGGCCTTGCGGTTGTTGGGCGAATAGCGGGCGCTAAGCCCGCGCCTCTTCCACTCCGGCTGAATTGTGGCGCAGCGCGGCCAGCACGCAATCGGTGATTTGCGGGGCGTTGAGCCCGGCCGCATCGTATTGCTTGTCGGGGCTGTCGTGATCCTGGAACGTATCGGGCAAGCGCAGAGTGCGGATTTTGAGGCCGGTGTCGAGCAGCCCTTCATCGCTGGCCATGGTCAGCACATGCGCGCCAAGGCCGCCGATGCTGCCTTCTTCCACCGTCACCACCACTTCGTGCGTGGCCATCAAATGGCGGATCAGATCGCTGTCGATCGGCTTGGCAAAGCGCAGATCGGCGACCGTGGTCGATAGCCCCTTGGCCTCAAGCTGATCGGCCGCCTTCAGCGCCTCGGCCAGCCGCGTGCCAAGCGAGAGCAGCGCAACCTTGCTACCGTGCCGCACGATCCGGCCCTTGCCGATTTCCAGCTGCTGGGGTTCGGCCGGAAGTTCAACGCCGGTGCCATTGCCGCGCGGATAGCGGAACGCGATCGGGCCAGAATCATGAAGCGCGGCGGTATAGGTCATATGGACCAGCTCGGCTTCGTCCGAAGGAGCCATGACCACGAAATTGGGCAGGCTGGCCAGATAGGTGATGTCGAACGATCCAGCGTGCGTCGCCCCGTCAGCGCCGACCAGCCCGGCGCGGTCGATCGCGAAGCGGACCGGCAGGTTCTGGATCGCCACATCGTGGACCACCTGATCGTAGGCGCGCTGCAGGAAGGTGGAATAGATCGCGCAGAATGGGCGCATCCCCTGCGCGGCAAGGCCGGCGGCAAAGGTAACCCCGTGCTGTTCGGCAATCCCGACATCGAAGGCGCGGTCCGGGTGCGCCTGCGCGAACTTGTCCACCCCGGTGCCGCTCGGCATGGCGGCGGTGATCGCGCAGATTTTCGGATCGGTCTCGGCCAATTTGGCCAGCGTTTCACCGAACACGTTCTGATAGGCGGGCGCAGAGGCGGGGGCCTTGACCTGCTGGCCAGTGATCACATCGAACTTCTGCACGCCGTGGTACTTGTCGGCGCTGGCTTCGGCCGGGGCATAGCCCTTGCCCTTCTGCGTTACGACATGGATCAGGCACGGGCCTTCGGCCGCATCGCGGACGTTTTCCAGGATCGGGACCAGCTGATCGATATTGTGCCCATCGATCGGGCCGACATAGTAGAAGCCCAGTTCCTCAAACAGCGTCCCGCCCATCGCCATGCCGCGCGCGAACTCGTCAGTCTTCTTGGCGGCGCGGTGCAGCGGTTCGGGCAATTTGCGAGAGAGCCGCCGGGCAATATCGCGCAAGGACAGGAACGGGCGCGAGGAGACCAGCTTGGCCAGATAGGCCGAGAGCCCGCCGACCGGCGGCGCGATCGACATGTCGTTATCGTTGAGGATCACCACCAGCCGGTTGCCCGCCTGTTCGGCATTGTTCATCGCCTCGTAAGCCATGCCCGCACTCATCGCGCCGTCGCCGATCACCGCGATCCCCTTGCCCGCCGTGCCGGCCAGCTTGTTGGCCACAGCAAAGCCCAGCGCAGCGGAAATCGAGGTGGAACTGTGCGCCGCGCCGAACGGATCATATTCGCTCTCGCTGCGCTTGGTGAAGCCTGACAGGCCGCCGCCCTGGCGCAGGGTGCGGATGCGGCCGCGCCGCCCGGTCAGGATCTTATGCGGATAGGCCTGATGGCCCACATCCCAGACCAGCCGGTCAACCGGGGTGTTGAACACATAGTGGATCGCCACCGTCAGCTCGACCACACCGAGGCCTGAACCCAGGTGCCCGCCGGTCTGCCCCACCGCACTGATCATTTCGCTGCGCAGTTCGTCCGCCAGCTGGCGCAATTGATCGGGCCGCAGCTTTCGCAGGTCGCTGGGCAGCTCAACCGTATCGAGCAGCGGAGTAGGCGGATTGGCGCTCATGCGGGTGCGCCTTACACGCTGGTTTCATTCGTGTCGATTGTAACTAAGGTGCACGTTCAATGACCTTTTGATGGAGAGCCTGCGATGTCCCTGCCCGCCAATGCCCCGCCGGTGGTGTTTGTCGCCACTTCTGCCCGCGAACTGGCCGTGCCGTTTTACCGCGATGTGCTGGGGCTGCGGCTGATGGGTCAGGATGGCTATGCCGCCACCTTCGATCTGGGCAACCGCACCCCGCTGCGGCTGACCGATGTGCCCGGCCACCGGCCCAGCGGCAATGCGGTGCTGGGCTGGCACGTGGCCGATCTGGCCGCCACGGCCAAGGCGCTGGAGATCAAGGGCGTGGTCTTCAAACGCTATGACGGGTTCGATCAGGACGCGCTGGGGATCTGGTCAGCCCCCGAAGGCGGCACCAAGATCGTGTGGTTCGAAGATCTGGACGGCAATTTGTTGAGCGTGACGCAAATTGGTTAGGTGCGCAAAACGCGGCGGTACCCAAGCTGCGTGGCCCTAAAAGAAGCGCGGTAGATTAGCGGCCCATGACAGGGACTCGAACCCTGCAAATGCAGCACTGTCGCACGCACCCTCACCGACTGAGTCAGGACCCGAAATTCTTCTAACAGAGCGCTCTGAGGATTTCAAACTGAGGCACCACCAGACATCGGACTGCACAGGCGTCAGCCGGACAAGCCTGAGCTGCAATCCGCGCAAACCCCGCGCAGTTCGACCACCGGGCGGATGTCCGCGAACCCGGCGTTCTTGGCGGCTTCAACCAGCGCGCCGGTGAGCTTGTCATCATCGATATGCACCGCGCGGCCGCAGGCATCGCAGATCAGAAAGATGCAATCGTGGCGGCAGCCGGGATGCGGGTTGGCGATATAGGCGTTGGCGCTTTCGACCCGGCGGGCCAGATTGGTGGCCACGAACAGATCGAGGATCCGGTAAACCGAATTGGCCGCGACGCGTTTGCCGCGCGCCTTGGAGACATCTTCGGCCACATCATAGGCCGAGGCCGGGCGATCGCGCGCCACCAATGCCTCGAACACTTCGGCGCGCATGCCGGTCCACTGCTCACCGGCGTGGGTCAGCGCCGCAGCAGCGGCTTCAATCAGGCTTTCGCCAGTCGGTTCATCGTGATGATGGTGGTGATGTGCAGCCATGCGTCCGATATAGGCGCTGGGTGGCCGCGCTGCAATTGCAAGCGGCGTACGTCGTCAAGTTGAACCAACACCGGCCCGCTCCCCCTCCCGACCACCCATATCCCAGGGATACCCTAATGGGTGGTCGGGAGGGGGAGCGGGCCGGTGTTGTCGTGGTTCAGTAGAACTGAAACAACAACTAGCGCGCAGCCTCGGCTACCGGATCAACCAGCGTCTGATCGGGCAGCGCCGGTCCGGCCAGCGCCGCCGGGATGACTGAATCGGCAATGCTGTGCTGGAACGGCGATCCCAGGATCGAAACCAGCACGGCCACACCCAGCAGAAAGCCGATGGTGAAAGCGCGAAACAGGTCGGATTTGAACAGGGTCATGATGGGATCGCTTTGGGCTGATGGCTTTGCTTGGCCGCCCTCGTGCAGATATGAGGGTTACCGTCCAGTGAACACGCCTGTCAGCTTAGCGTCATAGCGACGAAGCGCGTTTGCGGTGCGGTGAACGGATCGCGGCCCGCCTGGTCAGTGCCGGAAATGCCGCATCCCGGTGAAGACCATGGCCAGCCCGTGGGCGTCTGCTGCGGCGATAACATCATCGTCGCGAATCGATCCGCCCGGCTGGATCACCGCGGTTGCGCCGGCTTCGGCAGCGGCCAGCAGGCCATCGGCGAAGGGGAAGAAGGCATCGGATGCCACCGCGCTTCCGACGGCGCGGCTTCGGGCCCAGCCGAACTTCTCCGCCGCCTCAGCCGCCTTCAGCGCCGCGATTCGCGACGAATCGCGGCGGTTCATCTGGCCCGCGCCGATCCCGGCGGTGATCCCGTCTTTGGCATAGACGATTGCGTTCGATTTGACGTGGCGCGCCACGGTCCAGGCGAACAGGCAATCCTTCAGTTCCTGCGCGGTGGGTTCGCGCTTGGTCACCACTTTCAGATCAGCGGGCAGGACCGCGCCGTTATCGCGGCTTTGCGCCAGCAGCCCGCCAGTGATCGGCTTGATCAGCATGCCCGGACGGCGCGGATCGGGCAGATCGCCGGTGATCAGCAGGCGCAGGTTCTTCTTTTTGGCGAACACCGCCCGCGCGTCATCATCGGCAGCGGGGGCGACCACCACCTCGGTGAAGATCTCGCAGATCGCCTCTGCGGTGGGGCCATCAAGCGGCACGTTGACTGCCACGATCCCGCCAAAGGCCGATACGTCATCGCATTGCAACGCGCCTTGCCACGCCTCAAGCAGCGACGCGCCTTGCGCCACGCCGCACGGGTTGGCGTGCTTGACGATGACCACGGCGGGATCCTGTCCGCGAAATTCCGCAACCAGTTCCAGTGCCGCGTCGGCATCGCTCAAGTTATTGTAGCTGAGCTCCTTGCCCTGAAGCTGCTCGGCCTGGGCAATGCCCTTGGCGTGCGGGCCCACCGGCACATAAAGCGCGGCGCGCTGGTGCGGGTTTTCACCGTAGCGCAGTTCCTCGGCGCGCTTGGCGGTGATCGCCAGGGTCTCGGGGAAGAACTGCTGCTGATCGGCGAAGGCGAACCACTGGCTGATCATCGCATCGTACGACGCCGTGGCGGCATAGGCGCGCGCCGCCATGAGCTTGCGGAAGTCATAGCCGGTCGCGCCGTTCTTTTGCTCAAGCTCAGCCAGGAACGCCGGGTAATCGGCCGGATCGGTCAGGATCGTGACGAAGGCGTGATTCTTCGCAGCGGAGCGGACCATGCTGGGGCCGCCGATATCGATGTTCTCGATGATCTCGTCGCGGCTGGCGCCCTTGGCCACGGTCTGCGCGAACGGATAGAGGTTGACCACCACCAGATCGATCGCGCCAATTCCGTGCTCGGCCATGGCCTTGGCGTGTTCGGGATTGTCGCGCACCGCGAGCAGCCCGCCGTGGACCTTGGGGTGCAGCGTCTTGACCCGCCCGTCCATCATTTCGGGAAAGCCGGTCAGATCGGAAATGTCCATCACCGCGAGGCCCGCATCGCGCAGCGCCTTGGCGGTGCCGCCGGTTGAGACCAGTTCAACCCCGCGCGCGGCCAGAGCCGCACCCAATTCGGCCAATCCGGTTTTGTCGGACACCGAAAGCAGCGCCCGTTTGATCATTACATCGCTCACCAATGCTATCCCATTTTCTTCAGCAGCCAGGAGAAGGATCCCCCGCCGCGCGAGACCAAACCCTGGATAACCAATTGCTGGATCGGATGGGGCCGGCCCTGGCCATCGGCCCACAGGCTTTCCTCGATCGTCACCTGGCCTTCGCTGCCAGTGCGAAACTGCCAGTACGAGCCATCGGGCAGGGCGAGGCCAGCGCCTTTGCCGTCTTCGGACAGCCCCGCTTCGATCCCGGCGCCGAGGTGGAACCGGATTGCAAAGCCCACCTTGCCGCTTTTGCCTTTGCCGCTGGCCGGGACCAGCAGGTCTTCGCCGCGCAGTTCGGTGCCATCGTCGCGCAGGATCAGGATGCGGCGGTGGATCAGGCCAAAGCGTGAGGCATAGCCGTTGTGGCTCGCCTCAAGCCGAGTGGCCCCGGCGTTCTTTTCACCAATCAGAGTGCGGCGATCGATATCGACTTCGCTGACCCCGCTGCCGATCCTGCCATTGATCAACACCGCAGTAGAATTGGCATCATCGAGCACCAGCGTGGAATGTGCCGCGCTGGCGCGCAGGCCCTGTTCCAGCCGCGCCGGGATCAGCCCGCCAGCGCAGCCCGCACCGCCGCAGTTGACCACAATTCGCTGCCCGGCATGGCTGAACTCAAACGCCAGAGTAGAGGCGCAACCGGTGCGGGCGTGCTTGGCCAGCGGCGGCGGCGCGGCATCAAATTGCAGCACGCCTTTTTGCGCCACCACGCGCTGATAGCCCCACTGCCGGACATCGCGCAGCGGCCGGGTGCGCACGCCGCTGGCTTCGACCAGCAAGGCCAATTCACCGGCATCGATCGCCCAGCCGCCTTGCCACGATCCCAGCGAGCCATCGCCGTGAGTCAGCGCCAAGAGCGGCGGGACCAGCAGATCGATCATCGTTTCCAGCGCGCGGGGCATATCGCGCTTCACCGCCAGATAGCAGGCGCGCAGCCGCACCAGCAGCGCAATCGCCTCCATCTGGCACAGCGGCGAGCGAGACAGCACCCCGCCATCATCGCCGACCATTTCCCCCAGCGCCCGGATCAGCCCGCTTTCGCCAAACAGGCGGCGCGGCTTGCCCTGCGGCAGCAGCAATCCGGCGGCAACGATCCCGCACCATCCGGCAACTTCGGCCAAGCGGTCTTCAGCCCGGCCGACATGCCTGTCGAGCCAGCGGGCATGCGCGGCCATGGCATCGAAAGTGCGGCTGCGCAGCGCGCGGTTTTCGCCCGACAGGATCAGCGGCGCGTGGACCAGCCAGTTGACCAGCCGGTTGCCGGCATTGTCGATGCTCCAAGCCGGGCCCTTGCCCGGTTTTGACGGCGGCTTGGGATTGGCATCCAGCCACGCGGTCAGCACCCGCTCGGCCACCGGGGCCACGGTTTCACGCGGGGCGCAGGCTTCCAGATCGGTCAGCCAGGCAAACGAATGCACCGTGCGCTCAAGCGGCGGCGCCATCCGTCCGGCCCCGGCGAAATCAATCTGCGCGATCGGCGATTTGACCCCATGGACCAGGAAATGCCCGGCGCGCAAAGCAGTCCCGGCCACCTTGTTGCCGCCCAGCGGACTGGAGACAGTTGCCAGCAGCCGCGGCCGCGCCGGTTTGGTAAAGGGTGAAACCAGCGTCGCCCCGGGAATACCCAGGCGGTAGGCCATCCGGACCAGGCGTTCGCTCATCCCGATCGACGGCGGGCCAAAATCAGCCAGGGCCAGCGCGCGGCCCGGTTCCACCAGTTCACCGGGCGGCGCTGTGTCGGGCCGCTCGTCGGCCGCGCTCACCAGCCCGCCCTCATCGCCGCGGCCCAGCGCCAGCGCCGCAGTTTCGCCGGATCGGGCGGGAGCGGCACGGACGGGGAGCAAAGTATCGACCATCGATCATCCCGCCGCTTTCAGCGCCGCGATATTGGCGGCATAGTGCTCGGGCCCGCCCTTGAACGTGGCCGAACCCGCCACCAGCACATCGGCCCCGGCGGCCACGCATTGCCGCGCAGTTACCGCATCGACCCCGCCGTCAACTTCAAGGTGGATCGCCCGGCCGGTCTTGTCGATCATCTTGCGCACCGCTTCGATTTTCCGGAGCTGGCTGGTGATGAAACTTTGCCCGCCAAACCCGGGATTAACGCTCATCACCAGCACCAGATCGATATCGTCGATCAGGTAATCGAGCATCTTGGCCGGGGTCGCGGGGTTGAGCGAGATCCCGGCCTTCTTGCCCAACGCCTTGATCGCCTGGACCGTGCGGTGCGCATGCGGCCCGGCTTCGGGATGAAAGGTGATAATGTCCGCACCAGCCTCAGCAAACGCCTCAAGATACGCATCGACAGGGCTGATCATCAGGTGGACGTCAAACGGCTTGGCGGTGTGTGGTCGCAGCGCCTTTACCACCATCGGCCCGATCGTCAGATTGGGGACGAAATGGCCGTCCATCACATCGACGTGGATCCAGTCCGCCCCGGCCGCATCGATCGCGCGCACCTCTTCGCCCAGCCGGGCAAAATCGGCGGAAAGGATCGACGGCGAAATTAACGGCGTGGCCATGGCGCTGGGGCGGCTCCCTTCATTCGCGCTTAGCCAGCACCCGGCCCACGAACAACGCGAAACCAAGGGTTTTCCACATTGCTAAGGCAGAAATTTTGCGTGCCTGCGCCCAGCCGCCCGATTGACACGGGCAATGCCAAGACGGCACAGGGCGCTGACAATGCGCAGCCCCGCCCAGATCATGCAATTGATGGCCAACGAAACGCGGCTTCGCCCCGGCAGCGTACCTCGCACAATGGGCGGCGTGCCGATCCCCGATAACGCGCGCCACTTTGCCGGCGGACAGTTCGTGCTGCGAACGGGTACCGGCTATGCCTTCCACTATGCCCCCGGCGAAGGCGTGGCGGTAGAGCGCAGCGCCGAGGCCGATCCCGCCGAGGAAGAGCTGTGGCGCTTCGGCAGTGTCTATGCTGCGGTTGCCTGCCTCAACGGCCTGTACCCCCTCCATGCCTCGGCGGTGGCGTGGGAGGGGCGGGTCCATGCCTTTACCGGGCCCAGCGGCGCCGGAAAATCGACTCTGGTGGCGGGGCTGGGCCAGCGCGGCCTGCCGCTGTTCTGCGATGATACCCTGCTCCTCTCGCTCGACGATCCTGCCCGGATTGTCGCACTGCCCGGACACAAGCGGCTCAAGCTGACCGACACCGCGCTCAGCCTGAGCGGCGCCCAGACGATTGGTCCGGTCGGATCCGATACCGGCAAAAGCTATGCTGCGCCGCCGAACGGCGATCTGCGCGAACCGTGCGAGCTGGCGAGCCTGACCTTCCTTGAACAGGGCGACGAAACAGCACTAAAACCGATCATTGGGGCCGAACGCTTTGCCCGGCTGGAAGACGATCATTATACGCAGGCGCTATATCTCGAAGCGCAGACGCCCAGCAACGCGGCGCTGTTTGCATTGCGCGCGCGGCTGGCCGGCCGGATTACAATGGCCCGCCTGATCCGGCCCTTTGCGCCCGAAGAGTTTGCAAAATCAGTCGATCTCGCCGAAACCGCGATTCGCCAATTCGCCTGAGGAGTCCGTAAAAAGTGAGTACCAAGCTGGCCAAGGCAACGGATCGCTTCAGCGAAACCGCGATCGACGATGAGATCGTAGTGATGAGCCTGGAAAGCGGCGATTTCTTCTCGCTGACCGGAACCGGCCGGGCGATCTGGCAACTGGTTGACGGCACCCGTGACCGCGCTGCGCTGCTGCGCGATCTGGCCGAGGGCTTCACTTGCAGCGAGGAGGATATCGCAAGCGATGTTGATGACTTTCTGGACCGGTTGACTGCAGCGGGACTGCTTGCCGGAGGCTGACGCCTGGGCTGCGCGGCTGCGGACCGGCGAGGCCATGGTCTTGCTATGCGTGGCCCGGTTGCTAGTCATGTTGGCGCACTTCGGTTGGTGGAGAGCCTACGTTGGCCCGGCCAAGGGAGCGCGTGCCTGCAAGGATCCTGCTATTGTGCGACGTCTGGCAGCGCATATCGAGCGAGCCGCCTGGCGGCTTCCGTTTGCGGTCAAATGCCTGCCGCAGGCCGTCGCGCTCAGTTGGCAATTGCGGCGACGCAGCATCGCGCACCGAATCGTGATCGCCGTGCGCCCGCCGGGTGCACGCGGCGGTGAGGACGATCTTCACGCCTGGGTTGAATGCGGTTCGGCCATCGTGCTGGGTGAGCTGCCCGGCCCGTGGGCGGAAATTCATACGCTGGGCAAAGCCTGACGGCACGCAGACCAGCGATAAAAGGGTTGCTAAATACCTGCAACTGGGGGCATAACGCATACAAATATCGCGGGGCCGTGGTGCCCAAGGCTCGGAGATTTCGTAATGCAGAACACCATCAAATCGTGGACCAAGCCTGAACTTGTTCGTCTCGGCAAAATTGCCGATGTCGCGGCAGCGAACGTCGGTCCGAACCAGTGCGGCCCGGCGCCCTGCACCAACAAGTCCTGATCGCAGGCGGCGTGTCTGCCTGCTGAATGATCCTGTTTCAACGCGAATGGCGTGGCTCTAGTTGGGCCCAGCCGCGTCGTGCACTGCAGTCGCTGGGCCTGTTCGCCGGTCGGGCCCCCAGTTTCGAACAATCCGGATCTGATTTCCTGGCCGAACTGGCCAGTCCGCGCGCGCGCCCTGCGCCGGCATGGCGGGCGGCACGGTATACCGATGGCTGCCCCGCCTTGTTCAGCGGCTGGCTCGACAATGCGATCGAACTCGCCAGTGAACTTGGTATTCCAGGAGCCAGCCCGGCCAGAGTCTATGCCGAATCCTATGCCCGCTGGGGCACCCAGGCCGATCGACGCGCAATCGGGTGCTACGCTGCGGTGCTGGGGCTGCCGGATGGACGGGTAAGGCTTTCGCGCAGCCCGTGGGGTGGCCGCAGCCTGTTCTACTACAACGATGCCGAGGTCTTGCTGGCTTGCTCGATCCCGCGGCCGCTGTTTGCCGCCGGGCTGAAGCAGGACCTGCGCCCAGAAGCGATCGACCGGCTGGTGACCATGGAATTACCGCACCCGGAGGAATCGCTGTTCCAGCAGATTCGAATCGTGCCGCATGGCAGCGAGATTCTGGTTGAACCAGGCCGTGAACAGACCGTCCGCTGGTATGACCCGCTCGATCTGGCTCCTGTTCGTTTCAAGCGCGATGCCGACTATGTCGCGGCCGCCGAGGCCAAACTGGAGGAAGCGGTCAGGGCCGCGATGGCCGGTGCCAAACGCCCGGGCTTTGCGCTGTCAGGCGGGCTCGATTCAGCACTTGTCTGCGCCGAAGCGCTACGGCACGTGCCTGCTGGTGAACGCCTGCCCAGTTTCACCTTCCATCCCTCGACCGATTACGATGGGCAGGTTTTGCCCGGCAAATTTGGCAGCGATCGGCCCTGGGTTGAAGAATTCGCCCGGATGCATCCAGCGCTCGATCCGCATTTCTGCGACAATGCCGGGACCGATTTTGATGATCGCGCCGAGCAGGTTTTCGCTGCCAGCAGTGCCGGTTATCCGGCGCGGGTGCTTGGCACCGTTCATCATGGACCAATGCGCGAAGCCGCTGTGCAAGGCTGTGACTGGCTGCTGGGCGCGGACATGGGCAATCTCACCATCAGCAATTCGGCTATCTGGGCCGCGCCGGAATTCCTGCGCCGGGGCCAGTGGCTAGAACTGCTGCGGCTGGCCGAGGGACAGGTCGGCAGTGCCTGGCCGGTTTGGCGGCGGATCGCTGCGCAGGGACTCATGCCCAATCTGCCTGGTGGCCTGCAAGCGGCGATCCGGCGCGCCATGGGCAAGTCTGACCGCGAGCGCAATCGCTATGCCAACCCCTTCATCCGCCAAGATTCGCGCCTTGCCGCCTGGCGCGAGGAGGAGGCGATCGTCAATAACCTGATGACGACCGACCGCTCCGAAACGCGCGCCGCCTACATCCGCGCCAACTACGATGCTTGTAGCCTGGGCATGGAATTGGTGCATGGCCACGAGCAGGTCTTCGGGATAGGCCTGCGCGACGTGACTGCATATCGCCCCTTGATCGAGTTTTGCCTGGCGCTGCCGACGGACCAGTTCGTGCGCCACGGCGAAACCCGCCGGCTTGCGCGGCGCCTGGCCAAGGGCAAACTGCCCGAGGCGCAGCGGGTCAATCGGCTTTATGGTGAGCACAATGCCGACTGGTTCCAGCGGATGTCGCCGCGGCGCGGGGAGCTGCGCCAGGCAGTCACCGCCTTGCGCGATCATCCCCAGCTTGGCGGGATAATCGACGTGGAAGCCATGGAGCGCGCAATCGACAATTGGCCCGAAAGGGCACCCGGCACGCCCGAAGAGATCAACGTGCTGCGCTTTTATCTTCCAGCGATGCTCTACGTTGCCCGGTTCGTCGACCACACCACAGGGCGCAACCAACCGTGAACCTGGCTGCGCTCAGCCCGATGATTTCACGCCGCAAGGCAGCCTTGTTGGCGCTGCTGATGATCGCCAGCGCGCTGACCGAAGGATTGGGGCTGGTGCTGCTGGTGCCGTTGCTGGCGGTGCTCAGCCGCGATGCGCCAGGACGGCTTGACCAATGGCTTGGGATGATCGGGATTCCCGTGACGCTGGAGGCACTGTTGGCCCTGTTCGTTCTGCTGGTTGGGCTCAGAGCAGCGGTCAACCAAACGCGGATGCTGCAAACCGAGCGATTTCAGCTGGAACTGATCGACCAGCTGCGCCGCCGAGCCTGGCATGCCTTGTTGCATTGCGATTGGCGGGTCCTGCTGACGCTGCGACGCTCGGATAGCGCGAGCCTGCTGCTCGGTGAAGTCGAGCGCGTTGGCTATGGGGTCCAGCAGGCGGTCTCGGCAATTGGCATCGTGGTGACACTGGCCGCGATCCTGCTGGCTGCGCTGGCCATTTCGCCGCTGGTTGCGCTTGGCGCCGGGCTGTGCGGAGTGGCGGTGTTGGCGGCCTATGCAGGGCTGCGCCGCCGCGCCAATCAGTTGGGCGAAAGGCTGGGCCGCGCGTTCAGCGATACCTATGCCGCCTATGCCGAAGGGCTGGGCGCAATGCGCGTGATAAAGAGCCTGGCCGGAGAGGCGCGGGCCGAGATCGAGGTCAACACGACCGTCGCGGCGATGCGCAGCGCACAGATCGGCTATGTTAGTGCTCGCGGGATCGGGCAGACTGCCTTGCATTTCGGAGGGGCGCTGGCGCTGGCGCTGCTTGTCTGGTTGGCCGTGCGCCAATGGCACCTGGGGGCCAGCGCGATCCTGCCGATGGTGGCACTGTTTGCACGGACCCTGCCGCTACTCGGAAACCTGCAGGAGAGCTGGTTGCAATGGCGCCATGCCCGCCCCGCGCTGGATTCCACGCTGGCGCTGATCGCGGAGGCCGAAGCGGCACGCGAACCCGATACCGGCGCACTGGCGGCCCCTTCATTTGAGCGCGAAATCCGGCTCGAACAGGTCACCGTTCAGTTCGCCGCAGGCACAGGGCCGAGTCTCGAAGCGATTGACCTTGCGCTCCCAGCGCGCTCGATCACGGCGATCAGCGGCGCTTCTGGCGCAGGCAAAAGCACGCTCGCGGACCTGCTGGGCGGGTTGATTTCGCCGGACAGCGGGACGTTTTCGGTGGATGGGCAAGCGATCAATCCCGCGCTGCGCCGGGCCTGGCGCCAGCGGGTCGGCTATGTCCAGCAAGACCCGGTGCTGCTGGCAGCCCCCCTGCGCGAAAACCTGACTTGGGGCCTTAACTATGGCGATCAGGCGATCAGACGCACACTAAAAGCGGCTTCGGCAGATTTTGCGTTGGCCTTGCCGCAGGGCCTCGACACCTTTCTGGGCGATGGCGGTCGAACGCTGTCGGGTGGTGAAAGGCAGCGGCTGATGTTGGCCCGGGCCCTACTACGCGAACCGGCACTGCTGATCCTGGATGAAGCAACCAGCGCGCTCGATGGCGAAAGCGAGGCTGCCATTGTCGCGGCGCTTGCCCAGCTCAAAGGCAATGTTACGATCCTGATTATCGCTCATCGGGGCCAGCTGACCGATCTGGCCGACCGGACCTATCGGATCGAAAACGGCCGGCTGGTCAAATAAGCGCGGCGGCGTAAACCTCGGCCAGTTCGTGCGGGGCTTGCGCTTCGGCCAAGGCATGGGCGCGCGGATCATCGACATCGAGCCACCAGGCGCCGCCGATTTCCCAGGTCGCCGCGCGGCCGCTATCAGCCAGCAGCTGCATGCCTTCGGACAAGCTCCCGGCCTTGCCGCCGGCAATCGCGGCGCGAATCGCTGCGGCCAATTCGGGCGTGCACAGGAAGGCCCCGCAATCGACCGCATCGTAGCTGGCGATGGTCTTGCCGATCGCGCGGATAAACCCACGCTCATCGCGCTCGACCCAGGTGGCATCGTCGGGATCGATCAGCGGATCATCGATGCGCCGGTCAACCGCCAAGGTCACCCCGCGGTCCGCCCCGCCCTGCTGCGCCAGGCCCGTCAGAATCGGCGCGGAAAAGATATGGTCGGACATCATCAGCAGATAATCGCCGTCGATCACGTCGGCCCCGGCGATCACCGACCAGCCGTTGGGCTTTGACCAATCGCTGACCCGCGCGGCATCAACCGCAATTCCGGCCCGCTGCGCCAGCGCAGGCAGCGCCGCTTCCAGCCGGTCGGCCTCATGCCCCGTCACCACCACCACGCGGTTTGCGCCCGCCGCCTTGGCCTGGCGCACCCCGAGTTCGAGCAGTGGTATCCCGGCGACCGGGGTCATCGGCTTGGAATCCGAAATATCGCGCAAGCGGCTGCCAAATCCGGCGGCGATGATGAGAGCGTCCATGTCAGGTCCTCAAACAGAAACGGCGCCGGTTTCCCGACGCCGTTTCTGAATTAATCGCGCTTCGCTTATTCAGCCGCGAGCGCCGGTTCGGCGATGTATTCGTCAACCATCTGGGCGGCGAGATCATCGTTGAACTGCTGCGGCGGGTGCTTGCAGAAATAGGCCGACGGGCCGATCAGCGCGCCGCCTTCACCGCGGTCCAGCGCAATCTTGGCGCAGCGGATTGCATCCATCACGCAGGCCGCCGAGTTCGGGCTGTCTTCAACCGACAGCCGCAGTTCCAGTTCCATCGGCACGTTGCCCCACTGCAGCCCTTCGAGGCGCAGGAAGCACAGCTTGTTGTCCTTTTGCCACGGCACATAATCCGACGGGCCGACGTGGATGTTTTCATCCGCGAGGCGCTGCGCCAGCATGGCCTGCACTGCTTCGGTCTTCGATTCCTTCTTCGAACCCAGCCGCTGGCGATCGAGCATGTTCATGAAATCGGTGTTGCCGCCGGTGTTGAGCTGATAGGTCCGCTCAACTGTAACGCCGCGTGCGGCAAACAGGCTGGAGAGCACGCGGTGGACGATCGTCGCACCGACCTGAGCCTTGATATCGTCACCCACGATCGGCAGGTTTGCATCGCGAAAGCGCTTTTCCCATTCGGGGCGGCTGGCGATGAACACTGGCATGCAGTTGACCACCGCAACGCCGGCTTCGAGCGCGCATTCCATGTAGAATTCGGTGGCCAGTTGCGAGCCGACCGGGAGGAAGTTGATCAGCACTTCGGCGCCCGAAGACTTGATCGCAGCGACGATCGTCGCGCGGTCCGCTTCGGCGTCGTTTGCAACGATGAAGCCCTTTTCGCCCATCCCGGTCATGTGATCGGCGACGCCGTCGGACACCATGCCCATGATAACCTTGGTGCCGGTCAGCGGTACGTCCTGCTGGAACACCTTGGTGTTGTTGGGCGCGGCGAAGATCGCCTCGGCGATATCCTTGCCGACCTTGCGTGCATCGACATCGATGCCCAGCACGAAATCAACATCACCAGCGCCGTAGCCACCGATCTTGTCGTGAATCAGGCCCTGCGAGGAATTGTTCTGGCGGTAATATTCAACACCCTGGACCAGCGAGCTTGCACAGTTGCCAACGCCAATCATGGCGACTTTGATAGGCTTCATTATCTCTCAATCCCTTTCGAGCGTCGCGTGCGCCCCCCCGTGAAGGGTCGCGGCAATAAGAATTCGCGCGCCAAAAGCATGAGGTTTGGCGCAGGTCAACCCGGAGAGCCAAAAACGCAAACGGCCATGCCGCTCATATTCTTGTGGCATCCGGCACCGAATCCGGCGGATTCCCTTAAGGTTTCCAGCCAGTATCGGCATTGTGCCCGCGCAATGCAGGCTTACAAGCATAGCACCTTTCGCGCATTGGGCAAATCCGCTGTAACCAAAGCGCAACATATTCGCTGGTGAGCCCCTGTTCCCGGGGCAGCTTGGCCTGTAGAGACACGGGCAAATGCCAACTTACGGACATGGGAGTGAGCCTACAGTGAACGAAGCGGCGACCAGCCCAGCCCGGCCTGTCCGGCCCCAGCGCCCGCGCGAGTTGCAGGATGGGCTGAATTACTACCTGTATCATCCGCTCGCCTGGCAGCTCGCCCGAGTGCTGGCGAAAACCCCGATTACCCCCAACATGGTCTCGGTGGTGGGCGCGTGCATGGTGATCGGCGCCGGATTTGCCTATGCCGCGCCCGGCTGGCCGTTGATGGCGCTACTGGGCATGGCGCTGCACATGGGCTGGCACGTGGTTGACGGCGCCGATGGCGATCTGGCCCGGCTGACCGGGCGGACCAGCCCGGTGGGCGAAATGGTCGACGGGCTGTGCGACTATCTCAGCCATCTGGTGCTCTACGTGCTGCTGGGCGGGATCCTGGCCAAGACCGAGGGAGTCTTTGGCGGCTGGCATGCCGGGGTGCTGATCCTGATCGCCGCGATCAGCCACGCGGTGCAATCAAACCATGTCGAAGTGCAGCGCCGCCAGTACCAGTACTGGGTCTATGGCACCCCCTGGCTGCGGATGAGCCACGGGCAAAGCGGTTCGGCCACATCGCAAAGCTGGGCTGCGGCGCTGGTATCGGCCTATATCGGAGTGGCCAGCGGGATGACCCCGCATGCCTTGCGAATCGATACTGCGGTCGCCGCCGCCCAGCATGATCCGGCGCGGTTGGCAGCAATCGCCGCAGCGGTTCGCGCCGAATCGCCGCCGCTACTGCGGATGTGCAAAATCCTGGGGCCAAATCCGCGCGCGGTGGTGCTCGGCTTGTCGATGGTGCTGGCCGCAACCCCGCTGTGGTATCTGCTGTATCAGGCGGTGATCCTCAATCTCCTGCTTGTGCTCTCGCTGCGTCTGCACAATGCTGCGGCCAAGCGGATCGCCGCTGCCATCGGAGCCTGAGATGCTGCATCAAAGCCTGCTCGACCAAGCCCGGACGATCAGCGACAGAATCGTCGCGCTGCGCCGCGCGATCCATGCCGAGCCTGAACTGGGCCTCGAAACTCCGCGCACCCTCGCCAAGGTCCGCGCCGCGCTGGCCGACCTGCCGCTCGAATGGCGCGAAGGCCCATCGACCAGTGGGGCCGTGGCGATTCTCAAAGGCGGTGCCGGCCCCGGTAGAACGGTGCTGCTGCGCGGTGATATGGACGCGCTGCAGATGCCCGAGGAAACCGGGCTGGCATTCGCCTCGCAAGTTCCGAACACCATGCACGCCTGCGGCCACGATGCCCACACAGCGATGCTGGCCGGCGCGGCCCGGCTGCTGGCAGCCCGGCAGGATGAGCTGCACGGCGAGGTCCGGTTCATGTTCCAGCCGGGCGAAGAGGGCTTTCACGGCGCCAAGCATATGCTCGCCGATGGCTTGCTCGATCCTCTCCCTGAAGCAGCCTTTGCCCTGCACGTGATGCCCAACGCCCGCCATGGGCAGGTGGCGGGGCGGACCGGAGCCTTGATGGCTTCGGCCGATCAGTTTGAAGTGGTGGTGACGGGGCGCGGCGGCCACGCCGCCTTGCCGCACATGGCGCTCGATCCAGTGCCGGTGGCCTGCGAGATCGTCACCGCGCTGCAGGCCCTGGTGGCGCGCCAGTTCGATCCCCACGATCCGGTGGTGGTCACCGTGACGCAGATCGATGCCGGGACCGCGCACAACATCATCCCCGATTTCGCTCGCCTTAAAGGCACGCTGCGCACGCTTTCGCCGCGCCACCGCGACAAGCTGCACGCCGCGCTGGAACGGTTGGCCAAAGGTATCGCCGATGCCCACGGGGCCAGCGCCGCGGTAACGATCACGCCGGGCTTCCCGGTCACGGTCTGCGATGCCCGCGCAGTCGCGCTGGCCGAAGCGGTATCGGCTGACCTGTTTGGCGAAAGCACCTTCCACCGCCTCGCCCAGCCGATGATGGGCGCGGAAGACTTCTCCTACGTGCTGGAAAAGATCCCCGGCGCGATGCTGTTCCTGGGCGTGGCCCACGAAGGGGTCGATTGGCACAACTGCCCGGCGATCCACAGCCCTCGGATGATAATCGATGAAAGCGCCCTGCCCCGCGGCGCCGCGCTGCTGGCCGGCTGCGCGGTGCAGTTTCTGGAGCGGGGGTGGGGGTGACAGATCACCCAGCAGGATAGGGCACGCGCTGTGCGCGCACCTGTCTGCGCTGCGCTTCGACTCCGAAAGCTCAAACCTGGCATGATCCACCAAACAAAAAGGCGACCAAGCGGCCGCCTTTGAGTTTGGTGCACCCGACAGGATTCGAACCTGTGACCCCTGCCTTCGGAGGGCAGTACTCTATCCAGCTGAGCTACGGATGCGTTGATGGCGCGGTTAGCAGCGTGCGGGCGGCTGCGCCAGTGGGTTTGTGCGTCCTTTCTCAGCGGCAATTAGGAATTTGGCAAGCGAGGCTGGGTTATGCACCGGCGTTATGAACGCACATTCAAGCTTTTCCGCGCCGATTGGCGGCGTCTTGCCCACTTCGGGCCGGGCTGAATTCGGCCAGGCTTCGGCCAGTGCGATGAGCATGAAATGGTCGGCGTTGCACGATGCCGTGGGTGTTGCAGGGATGCTGGCCGGGATTGCGGCTGAGCCGATGCGCGCCGATGTGCGCAATTTTCCCGCAGTGATGCGCGATGCCGGCGGCTGGCGGCGGCAGCGGGCCGAAGACGGGATCAACGATCTGGCGGCAATCATGGAGCCGGGACTGGCCGCGCTGCTCGCGGTCAACGCGCGCGGAGTCAATCCGGCGGTGGCGGCAATGGCGCTGTGGCAGGAATTCCACGCCGCGCGCGCCGCGCTGCTCGCGCTTGCACCGCCTCCCGGTGCGAATACCCTGCGCCGATTTACGTAGTTTTCCGGCTGAGTCTTAAGTCTGGCTGACGCCGGTGCGGGAAGTCCGTCCGGACTTCCCTGCAACACCAGCCCGCTCCCCCTCCCGACCACCCATTAGGGTATCCCTAGGATATGGGTGGTCGGGAGGGGGAGCGGGCTGGTGTTGCTCGCGATCCGCGGAGGCGGATAGCGCACCAAACAGGTTGCAAAGTTCCCGCTCTGTTCTTACCCTGCGTGGATCATGACAACCGCTGCACCCATTTCCGATTCTGCCGACCAGGCCGAGCTTAAGGCGGCGCAGGCGGTCGCGCGCGGGATTTGCCGGTTGTTTGCTCGCAACGATATCTGGTGCATCGCGGAAATGCCGCTGCGCAATGCGCGGCGGGCCGATCTGATGGGGATCGATGCCAAGGGGCATCTGGTGATCGTGGAAATCAAGGTTTCGCGCGCCGATCTGCTCGGCGATGCCAAGTGGCCGGAGTATCTCGACTACTGCGATAGGTTCTATTGGGGGCTGGCTCCGCAGCTTGATCGGGCCTGCATGGAGCTGGACGCCTTTCTGCCCGAACGCTGCGGTTTGATCGTCGCCGATGCGTATGATGCAGAGATTCTGCGCCCGGCGTTGACGGTTCCGCTGGCCGCAGCGCGCCGCAAGGTTGAGACCGAGCGGCTGGCCCGCGCCGCGCTGCGCCGCAGCCTTGTGCTGGGCGATCCGATGCTGGATGCGTGGGGCGGATAAACGCGTTGTCAGTTGAACTGAACGCGCACCACCGGCCTGCGCCCCCTCCCGGTCACCCATAGGGTAACCCTAGGTTCTGGGTGGCCGGGAGGGGGCGCGGGTCGGTGGTGTCTCCACGCCAGTGGAACAAAAATCAGCCAACGCACCCCCGGCACAACTTAACGGTTAATTTACCATGTTGCGCCAAAACCCGGTGTGAAAGGGATACCGGGGAATCTTTATGGACACTTATCGCGGCAGATTTGACGATTCGACCGAGCAGGGCGAGGATTGGCCCGAGGTCGAATTTGGCGTCGAATCCGATGACGATCACGATCTGCACGAAGCCCCGCCCAGCCCCGTTGGCCAGGACGAGCGGCGCATGCAGGTGCGTGCCTACAACCACTGGGCCAGCCTGCTCAACAACCGCAATTTCCCTTCGATCGAGGATCTCAATCCCGACGATCTGCCCGATTTTGGCCCTTACAGCGTGCTGCTCGATTTCACCGCCGGGATCGAAAATCCCTCGGTCCCCTATCTTGGTGCCAAGCTGGCCGAAGAATGCGGTGCCCACGGCGAAATCGATACCCTGTCCGATGTCCCGGCGCGGTCGCTGCTCTCGCGAATCACCGATCACTACATGCAGATCATCGCCAACCAGGCGCCGATCGGGTTCGAAGCCGAATTCGTCAACCAGCGTGAACACACGATCCTCTATCGCGGGATTCTGCTGCCGTTTTCGAGCGACGATGACTCGATCGATTTTATCTATGGTGTGATCAACTGGAAGGAACTGGCCGATCAGCGGACCACCGATGCCCTGTTGCTGGAAATCGATCAGGCGCTTGATCTTGATGCTCCGGCCACTGCACACCTTGATCTGCCGCTGACCGATTGGGCCGATGGACCGTCCGACATCGCCAGCCTTGCGCCGGAAGCCGAAGCGCCGGGCGAAGACGACGATGATGCCGTGTTCGATCTGGCCGGGTTCGCGGCCGAAGGTGAGGTGGTTGACGAAGATGATGTGCTTGATCTGACCGAACCGTTTGAGGCCGCACCGCTGATCGATAGCGATCCGGCAGCAATGGAACTGGCTGATTACCTCGCCTCTGCCCGCGAACTGGCCGAAGCCGCGCGTGGCAGCGAAGACCGCACCCGCCACGCGCTTTATGCCGCGATCGGCCGGGCCTATGATTTTGCCCTGGCCGCCGATGATGCGCCCGAAGATTTCGCCGAACTGGTTGCCGATTCGGGACTGACGACGCAGGATCGCGCGCCGATGACCCCGGTGGTCAAACTGGTGTTCGGGGCCGAATACGACAAGACCCGGCTGACCGAATATGCCTCGGCGCTGAGCCATGCCCAACGCATCGGCCTGGCGCGCGGGCAGTTGAGCGATTTCCTCAGCCACGCCGCAGGCGGGCTCAAGGGCGTGGTCGCCGAAGAACGCAGACTCAAGCGGATCGAAAGCGGCAAGGCTGTCGATGCGCGCGATACTCCGCGCGAAGCTCTGGCCAAGAAGCTGCGCAAGCTGGACTATGCTTCGCTGGACAGCATTCCGGGCGAAGGCAGCGAGTTTACCTTGCTAGTCGCCCGCCGCCTACCCAGCGGCGAAGTCGTCCTGCTGGGCGAAGTGGCCGATGACATCGCATTGCTGGAAAAAGCCGCGCGCAAGCTGGTCTGATCCTCTGATTTTCCCCGCCTCGGGCGCCTGCCATCCGGCCTTGAGCCGGGGCATGGCGCCCGTTTCTTTGCCGTGATAAGCACAGCCGCCAATGGACTGGCGAATGGGCAAATGGGGGATTGCGGGGCTGGTTTTGGCCCTGACCGTGGCTGCGCTGTGGCTGGCAGCGCGCTGGGTTCTGGCGCATCACGGCGTTGCCCTGCTCGATTGGGCCGATCGCCAGTTTGGCGGCAATCGCGGTTACCGCCTGGCGGTGGCCGATGGCCATTACGGCGCAGATCCGGCGCAGCGAATCGAAGTGATCGTGCCCGCGCAAGCATCCGCGCAGCCGCTGCCGGTGGTGGTGTTCATCCACGGCGGCAGCTGGAACAGCGGCGATCCGCGCGATTACCGCTTTATCGGCCGGCAATTGGCGCGGCGCGGCTATGTGGTGGTGAACGCAGGATATCGGTTGGGCCCGCAAGGCCGGTTCCCGGCGATGATCCAAGACGGCGCGGCGGCGCTCGCCTGGGTGCAGAGCAACGCCGCGCGTTATGGCGGCGATCCGACCGGGGTCTGCCTGATGGGGCATTCTGCCGGGGCCTATAACGCCGCGATGCTGGTGCTGGAGCGGCAATGGCTCGGCCGCGCCGGACTGCAGGACGGTTTCGTACGCGGCTTCATCGGCCTGTCGGGGCCCTATGACTTCTATCCTTTCACCAGCGATTCGTCCCGCGCCGCGTTTGGCGCGCAGCCCGATCCGGCGATCACCCAGCCGATCACTTTCGCGCGCGGCGATGCCGCGCCGATGCTACTGCTTACTGGAGACCGCGACACCACGGTCAAGCCGCGCAACAGTCTGGCGCTGGGCAAGGCGGTGGAGCGGGCGGGCGGCAAGGTGCAAATGGTTGTGATCATGGGGCTGACGCACAACGACCCGGTCAGGTTGCTGGCAGCGCCGTTCAATCGCGATACCCGTGTGCTCGATCCCGTGCTAGGGTTCCTGTCCGCCCATTGCCGGGCTTCATCGCCGGTTCAGCCGGACAATCGATAGGTCGGTCCATGACCCGAACCCTTGCCCGCTTCGCTTCCTCGTGTCTGGCCCTGCTGGCCGCGCTGGCGCTGGGGATCGAACCCGCGCTGGCGCAAGGCGTGCTGCGCGATACCGAGACTGAGGCATTGCTGCACGATCTGGCCGCGCCGCTGGTGGCGGTTTCGGGGCTTGATCCGCACAATGTCGATGTGGTGCTCTATGGCGATCCGTCGATCAACGCGTTCGTGGCGGGCGGTCAGGTTATCTATATCAATGCCGGGCTGATCGATGCGGCTGACACTGCCGAGGAAGTGCAAGGCGTGATCGCCCACGAACTGGGCCACATTACCGGCGGCCACGTGATCAACGATGGCGGATCGCGGGCGGCAACCGGGATCAGCATCCTCTCGCTGATTTTGGGCGGGCTGGCCGCAGCTGCGGGCGCGGGCGATGCTGCAATCGGCGTGTTGATGGCCGGGCAGCAGGCGGCGCTGGGCAAATATCTCGCCTTCAGCCGCGCGCAGGAAGCCACCGCCGATGCGGCCGGGGCAACGTTCCTGTCAAAGGCCGGGCTTTCGGGACGCGGCTCGCTCAACTTCTTCAAGAAGCTGCAGAACATGGAAATGCGCTATGGCTTCAAACGGACTGCCGACAGCGAGTTCTATTCCAGCCACCCGATGACCTCTGACCGGATCCAGACGCTGCAGGATACCTACAGCCATGATCCCGCCTGGCTCAAACCCGCCGATTCGGCGCAGGAAGCGCGTTTTCAGCGGATCAAGGCCAAGCTGATGGGCTATATGGCCGAGCCGAGCCGCACGCTGCAGGTCTATCCCGAAACCGATCAGGGCGTGCCGGCGCGCTATGCCCGCGCCTATGCCTTCCACAAGGAAGCCTTTATGGACAAGGCTCTGGCCGAATGCGACGCCCTGCTGGCAGGCGCCCCGGAAGATCCCTATTTCCTGGAACTGAAAGGCCAGATCCTGCTCGAATCGGGCCGCGCGCAGGATGCCCTGGCGCCGCTGCGCCGGGCCAGCGAAATTACCCAGTTCTCGCCGCTGATTGCCACGCTGTTTGGCCACGCGCTGATCGCCACCGAAGATCCGGCCAATCTGCCCGAGGCGGAACGCGTGCTCAAGGCGGCACTATCGCGCGACCGCGACAATCCGTTCGGCTGGTACGAGCTGAGCGTGATCTATGGTCAGCGCGGCGATATGGCCCGGGCCCGGCTGGCAGCGGCGGAACAACAGGTCCTGCAGCTCAACTTCCCCGCCGCGCTGCAAAGCGCCCAGGCGGCCGAAGCGGCACTGCCCAAGGATTCGCCCGATTGGCTGCGCGCACAGGATATCGCCATGCAATCGCGCGCGATGATTGAACAAACGAAGAAACGCAGGTAGCCAGCGCGGCATGTCCCAGCCGGCCCCGCGCAACCCCAACCTGCTCCTCACCCTGTCCGGGGTGCTCTTGCTACTGGCCGGAGCGGCTGCGGGGTGGGCGTTTGAACGCAGCCGCAGCGGCGGCGGTGATCAGGCCCAGTTCGAAGCGCGGGTGCGCGGCTACCTGCTCGCGCATCCCGAAGTTCTGGCCGAAGCTGCCGATGCCTATCGCAAGCAGAGCGAAAGCAAACAGGTGGCCAAGGCGACCGACAAGCTTGAGCAGCCCTTTCCCGGTGCCGTCCTGGGCAATCCGCAAGGCAAACTGGTGCTGGTTGAATTCACCGATTTCGCCTGCACCTATTGCCGCGCCAGTGTGGCCGATGTTGAAGCCATGATCGCGGCCAATCCCGATTTGAAAGTGGTGATCCGCGAATTGCCGATCATCGCCCCGACCAGCCCCGATGCGGCGCGCTGGGGCCTGGCGGCGGCCGAGCAGGGCAAATACCCCGCGTTTCACAAGGCAATGTTTGCCGCCGGGCGGACTGACATGGCTTCGATCGAAGGAGCCGCGCGCAGCGCCGGGCTTGATCTTGAACGCGCCCGCGCCTTTGCCGCATCGACGGCGGTCACTGCCGAAATTTCCAGCAATCTTGATCTCGCACGCTCTCTGGGCATCAATGGCACGCCAAGTTGGGTGGCGGGCGAACAACTCGCCACCGGCGCGCTGGGCAAGGCCGATCTGGGCAAATTGATCGCCCAGGCCCGCAAACGGTAAACCACTCGCAGCCGCACTGCTTTTTCTGCTAGGTTAAGTGCATCATGGCCGTCCTGCCCTTTCGCCCGATCCCGTTTTTCGCGAACAAGAACCAGGCGTTCTGGCGTCTGCAGATGGCGGGTTGGGGTGGCGCGCTGCTGCTGCGCACAATGTCAGGGCTGGCCAATGCCAAGACCCTGTCATTTCTGGTGCTGGTGCTGATTTCAACCATCACCGGCCTGTCGCTGACCCTGATCCTGTCGGTGATTTACCGCGCCTTGATCAACCGCCGCCCGCTGGTCACCTGGGGGGTGACCACCTTGGTGCTAGGCGTCGCGGTGGCGCTCTATGCCTTTGTCGATGCCTGGGTAAACGGGCTTTATAATGGCGATCAGACTTTCGATGTCAGCCGGGTGATTGGCCTGATCTATCTGGATGCCACGCTGCTGCTGGCCTGGTCTGCGCTCTACTACATGATCAATTTCTTCCTCCAGATCGAAGAACAGAACGATCAGCTGATCCAGCTGGAAAATCAGGCGACCAGCGCGCAACTGGCAATGCTGCGCTATCAGCTCAACCCGCATTTCCTGTTCAACACGCTCAATTCGATCTCGACCCTGGTGCTCTTGAAGCAGACCGAACCGGCCAATGCGATGCTCAGCCGATTGTCCAGCTTCCTGCGCTATACCTTGGTCAACGAGCCGTCCGGCCGGGTAACCGTGGCGCAGGAAGTGGAAACGCTGAAGCTGTACCTCGAGATTGAGCGGATGCGGTTTGAAGAGCGGCTGCGGACCGTGTTCAAGATCGATCCGGGCACCGAAAAGGCCTTGCTGCCTTCGCTGCTGCTGCAACCCTTGGTGGAAAATGCGATCAAATATGCGGTTGGGCCGCAAGAAGCCGGTGCCGAAATAACCATTGCGACGCAACTCGTCGGCCAGAACCTTCGCATCATCGTCTCCGACACCGGACCGGGATTGCAATCGCCCAGTGCCTCCAACAGATTAAGCGGCGTAACATTTGATGGCGGTGAGCCCGTATCGACCGGTGTGGGCCTGGCCAATATCCGTGATCGGCTGGCTCAGGCCTATGGAGAAGACCACCGCTTTGAAACGATGGATCCGCCCGAAGGCGGATTCGCCGTCTTGATCGAGCTTCCTTTCGAACGCCGCGAGGCTGCGCCAATTGACGGCCAGCCCGACAAACGCCCGGCCTTGACCGGCTGAACAGGATTTTTGCACAATGACCATTCGCACCATCGTCGTCGATGACGAAAAACTGGCCATCCAGGGATTGATGCTTCGATTGGAAAAATTTCCCGACGTGGAAGTGATCGAAACCTGCGCCAACGGGCGCGAGGCGATCCGCCGGATCAAGACCGAAAAGCCCGATCTGGTGTTCCTTGATATCCAGATGCCCGGGTTTGACGGGTTTTCGGTAGTCAAAGGCCTGATGGATGTCGAACCGCCGCTGATCGTATTCGTCACCGCCTATCAGGAACACGCCGTCAAGGCGTTCCAGGCCAATGCCGTCAATTACCTGATGAAGCCGGTCAACGAAGACGAGCTGGCCGATACGATGGAACGGGTCCGCACCCGGCTGGCCGAAAAAGGCGCGGCGGGTGAAGCCGAAATGCTCAAAGCGGTGCTCACCGAAGTGGCCCCCGATGCGATCGACGCGATGCCCGACGATGTCGAGCACGCCAACCGCTATGAAAAGCTGATCAACATCAAGGATCGCGGCCAGATCTTCCGGGTCGATGTCGATTCAATCGAACGGATCGAAGCGGCGGGCGATTACATGTGCATCTACACCGCTGATAACAGCCTGATCCTGCGCGAAACGATGAAGGATCTGGAACGCCGCCTTGATCCGCGGGTGTTCCAGCGCGTCCACCGCAGCTGGATCGTCAATCTCAACCAGGTCCGCCAGGTCAAGCCGCACACCAACGGCGAATGCTTCCTGGTGCTGGAAAGCGGCGCCGATGTGAAGGTTTCGCGCTCGTACCGGGATGTGGTCGCGCGGTTCGTGCATTGACGTCGTCCCGGGCTTGACCCGGGACCGCTGGCCGTTAGGTCGGGTTTCACCAGCCAGCGATCCCGGGTCAAGCCCGGGATGACGAGGATCAGATGACCAGCTTCACCCTCCCCGGCTTCGATCTTGCCCACTTCGTTCGCGCCACCTTGGATGAGGACCTGGGCCTCGGCCTGCCCGGCGGCGGGCATGACGTTACCAGCGAAAGCGTTATCCCGGCCGAAGCGCGTTTTTCCGGCGTGATGGACACCCGCGATGCAATCGTGGTGGCAGGCCTGCCGATTGCTGCGGCGTTCTTTCGCGCGCTCGATCCGGCAATGGAAATCGAGGTGCTGGCCAAGGAAGGCGCGCAGGTTCCGGCCAAAACCGATCTGATGCGGCTGAGCGGCAATGCCCGCGCCATGCTGACCGCAGAACGCTCGGCGCTCAACACCGTCCAGCATTTGTCAGGTATCGCCACGCTAACGCGGCGCTATGTGGACGCTATGCAGGGGCACGCCACCTTGCTCGATACCCGCAAGACCATTCCCGGCCTGCGTCATCTTGAAAAGTATGCCACCCGCATGGGCGGGGCGCAGAACCATCGGATGGGGCTGTGGGACGCGGCGATGATCAAGGACAACCATGTCCTGGTCGCCGGCGGGGTGGGCGAAGCTGTGGCCCGGGCCAAGGCCGCAGGCGTAGCCAATATCATTTGCGAAGTTGACCGGCTGGAGCAGATCGAACCGGCTCTGGCGGCGGGCGCCAGCCACATCCTGCTCGACAATATGAACACTGACACCCTGCGCGAAGCCGTGGCCGTGATCGCCGGACGCGTTCCGTGCGAGGCATCGGGCGGGGTCCGGCTTGATACCATCGCCGCAATCGCCGCAACCGGCGTGACCTATGTCTCAGTCGGCCGCCTCACTCAAAGCGCTCCGGCCGCCGATGTCGGGCTGGACTTCACCCCGCTGTGATCCGTCCCGCGCTGATCCTCGCCGCCCTTGCGCTCCCTGCTCCGGCGCTGGCGCAGGCCTATCAGTGCCGCGCCCCGGCCAGCATCGAGCTGCCGCCGCCGGTCCGGCAGGATGGGCCCAGCAGCCGGGTGCCGATCGCCGGTTATACCCTGGCGGTAAGCTGGTCGCCCGAGTTTTGCCGCGGCGGCGCGGCGGCGAAGGACCCGTCCAACTATCAGTGCAACGGCCGCATCGGGCGGTTCGGCTTCGTGCTCCACGGGTTGTGGCCCGATGGTGCGAACGGCCAGTATCCGCAGTGGTGCGCCACATCTCCGCGCCCGACCCTGGCCGATTATCAGGCCAACCTGTGCATGACCCCGGCGCCCTGGCTGATCGAGCACGAGTGGGCCAAGCATGGCAGCTGCATGGCGCCCGATCCGCAAAGCTACCTCAAGGTGGCGGGCATTCTGTGGCGATCGCTGCGCCTGCCCGATGCTGATCGGCTGTCGCGCCAGCCAGCCTTGACCATGGGCCACCTGCGGCGCGAATTTGCCCGTTTGAACCCGGGCTTCCCGGTTTCTTCGATCGGGCTGGTTGCTTCAAACGGCGGCTGGCTGCGCGAAATTCACCTGTGCTATGGCAAGGACTTCATGCCCAAAGCCTGCACCAAGCGCGCGTTCGGCCCGAAGAACGACGTGCCGCTGAAAATCTGGCGCGGGCTTTGAACAGGGAACCGAGGCGGATGCACCCCGTTTGTCCAAAATGAACAAATCTGTAGCCACCGTCATTGCGATCAGCCTTGCTGCCAGCGCAGCCCCCGCAACAGCGCAAGAGGCCGAACCGGCGGGCCGTATTGTCGTGATCGGTGCCGGGATTGAACTCGTACCGAAATATCCGGGCGCGTCATCGGGCCGTGCTGCGTTTCTTCCCGTGTTCGATACCTGGCGCAGCGATGAGCCAGAACCGGCCGAAGCTCCGGATGAAACGATCAGTTTTGCCCTGTCCGGCAAGCGTGGCAGCGGAATTTCCGTTGGGCCCAGCTTCACTTTTGTTGCGGGGCGTTCGGCCAAGGATCTACCGGGCCTGCCAGAATTCGGGACTACCGTTGAACTTGGTGGGTTCGTCGAAGCCTGGCCGCTGCAATCGTTGCGCCTGCGCGGCGAATTGCGCCAGGGCTTCGGCGGGCACAAGGCCCTGACCGGCGATCTTTCTGCCGATCTGGTGTGGCGCGGCCCGCGTCAGGGGACGATGGTGACAGTCGGGCCGCGGGTGCGCTGGGGATCGGAGAAATTCACCCGGGTCAATTTTGGCGTTCCACTCGGAAACAGCGCAGGTTTCAGCCCGTTCGCGCCCAGTTCGGGCATCTATTCCTATGGTGTGGCTGCGGGATTCCGGATGCCGCTTGATGCGCATTTCGGGCTCTACACCTATCTGCGGTATGACCGGCTGACCGACCGCGTCGCCGCCTCGCCGATTGTGGTTGGCGGCAGCGCCGATCAGTTCTCCGGCGGACTGGCGCTGACCTATCGCTTCGGAATCTAGCGCCTGTTGCTGAAGAAATCACGCAGCAGTTCACCCGCTTCGGTCTCGCCCATGCCGGAATAGACTTCCGGCTTATGCAGGCATTGCTCATGCTCAAACACCCGCGCGCCGTGTTCCACCGCGCCGCCTTTGGGATCGGCGGCGGCGTAATAGAGCCGGTCAATCCGGGCGTGGGCAATGGCACCGGCGCACATCGCGCAAGGTTCCAGCGTGACCCACAGTTCGCAGCCATCCAGCCGTTCGTTGCCAAGCGCCAAAGCCGCTGCGCGAATCGCCAGGAGTTCGGCATGGGCCGTGGGATCATGCAGCCCGCGCGGCTGGTTGTGGGCCGCAGCGATCACCGTGCCATGCTTGACGACAACCGCGCCAATCGGCACTTCACCCGCAGATTCGCCCGCCTTTGCTTCACTCAGCGCCAATCGCATCGGTTCTGGCAGGGTCCAACGGCTCATTTGCCCGGATTGGCCGGTATATCTTGACCCTGCAAGGGCGTTTCGCTATGCGCGCGCCTTCCCCACAACGGGTATCCAGTTTTTCTAAGCGAGTTTTGCCATGTCCCGTATCTGCGAACTGACCGGTAAGGGTCGCCAAGTCGGCCACAATGTCAGCCACGCCAACAACAAGACCAAGCGCGTGTTCCTGCCCAACCTGCAGAACGTGACGCTGATGTCCGATGCACTCGATCGCAGCTTCAAGTTCCGCGTTTCGACCCACGGCCTGCGTTCGGTTGAACACGTTGGCGGGCTCGACAACTGGCTGCTGAAGACTTCGGACGAAGATCTTTCGGTTGGTGCCGTCAAGGTAAAGCGCGAACTGAAGAAAAAGGCCGCGGCCTGAATTTTCAGCGTTTTCGCTGATCAAGCAAAAGGCGTCCGAAGCGATTCGGACGCCTTTTGCTTTGGATTGTGACCGCAACTTGTAATCAGTTCCCGGGCCTGCAGCCCCGCAGCACCTGGGTGCGATCAATCATCATCTTTTCTTCCTGATGCTGGCGCTGCCATTCACTGCGCCGCATGCAGATGCGCTTGCGCTTGATTCGCGAACCCAGCACATTGTCCGATTGGCAGATCATCGGATCGGTTTCTTCAGTCGTATTCGCAGGCTTTGCGGTACTGGGCTGGCTAGTTCCCCCAGTTGCCGCACCGGATGCGAGAATCAACAGGGCTGCTGCAGTAATGCTCATGCAGTGTCTCCACCAAAAGGCCTCGCGGTATCGAAGGCAATGGTCATGCGTTCGCCCGCGCTGAACGGCTTTGTAGCATGCCACATGGTCGATGGAAAGATCACCAGCCGACCCGGCTTTGGCGCAACGCTCTGATAGGGCGCAAGATCAAGGCCAAGTTCGGGCGGCGGCGCGCCAAGTTGCAACTGTCCCTCAGTGCCATCAAGCATATCGGGCACGGTGACATAGAACACCGCAGAGAACCAGCCTTGCGGGTGGTGATGGCTGGTGTGAAAGCCCTGATCGACCAGCCGCACCGACCAGCTGCCGGAAAAGCGCGTGCCCTGTCCCCGTTTGAGCGCCAGTTGCGGGTGAAATTCGTCGATCGGGGGCAGCGCCTGAGCATGGCTTGCCATGGCCGCGGCGATCACCTGACGGACCGCGACAATTTCAGGTTCGATCCGCGAAAACAGCGGACCATCGGTTTGCGTTCCGCCGCGCACAGATTGATCGACAAACCGGCCCGAGCGCGCGTGAATCTGCCGCAGGCACGCCGCCAGTGCCGCCAGATCGACCTGCTCGCCCAGTTCGGCCGTGGTGATCAAGCCCGGTTGCCGATCGAGCCATTCGGCCTGGCTATCATCCAGCATGCGCCAGGCCAGCGAGACATAGGGCCAGATTTGCGCCGCACCCTCGCTCGTCAGCCACGGTTCGGCCATGGCGAGTGCAGCCTTGGCGTCGCCGTGCCGCAGCAGATGGCGGATCAACCATGAGGCATGGCCGACGTCGGCGGGAGCCCCGGCACGGGCAAACATCTCGGCGGCGGCGTCCCATTGGCCCAGTTCATCCAGCGCCGCGGCGCGATCAACCAGCAGCAGCGGCACGTCGCCCAATCGGGCCAGGGCAACTTCGGCCTGATCGGCGGTTTCTGCATGGCGCCCCGCCAACAGCAGGATGCCCAGCAGCTGCGTGCGCAGTTCGAGCGAGTCGGGAAAACGCGCAATCGCGGCCTCAAGGGTTTCGACCCCGCGCTGCGGCTGACCGGTCAGCGTGGCAAGCTGGGCAAACTGCGCATGGCCTTCAAGCCAGCCAGGGTTGGCGCTCAGTGCAGCTTCGAGCAAGGCCAGCCCCTGCGCACCTTTGCCAGCGGAGAAATAGGCCGAAACCAGCCCCAACCGGATCGGCACATTGGCCGGATCAAGCTGCAGCGCCTGTTCGAACAGACCGTCAGCCGCAAGCCCCGCCTCAAGCGCAATTTGTGCGTGATTGCGGGCCAGTTCGGAATCTTGCGGGGCCATGGCAGCCGCTTGGCGCAGCAGCCCAAGCGCTTCGCCGTGCCGGTCAAGCCGGCGCAGCAGCAGCGCGCGCCAATGCAGCACCTGCGCATTTTCGCCATTCGCTGCGAGCCACAACCCCAGCTTGCGTTCGGCGCTGGCTTCGTCCTGCGCAGCCAGCGCATCGATGGTGGCCCGGTGCAAGGCTTCGAGCGCGCTCACAGGCCTGCTCCGGCACCGCCGTCGGCAGCGATCAGCGCCGCCACGGCCTGTTGCTCGCCGGGTTCAAGATCAGGATGCCAGACATCGAAAATCAAAACCACGCGCAGCTGATCGGTGGGGTTCATCGCTTCGTGCTCAACACAATCGTCAAACACGAACGCCTCGCCTTCGCGCCACAGCCGGGTCTCGTCGCCAACCCGAAACCAGCAGCCTTCGGGCACTGCCAGCGGCAGATGGCAGACCAGCCGGGTGTTGTTGACGCCGACGTGCGGGGGAATTGCAGTATGCGGGGCGAGCAGTGAAAACATCGCGTTGGGCGATGCTCCGGCGATCACGGGCTGGGGCAATTGCGCCAGCAGCGCCATGGTTTGCGGACACAGCGCCGCATTGGCCGCCACCACCTCGCCCTTGCGGATCAGGTGCACCGCGGTCCAATCTGGATTGTGGTTGAGCGGACGCCACTGGGCCAGCGCCTCGTGCTCCCCGTATTCGATATAGGGCACCAGTTCGGCGCGGGTGGAGGCGATGGCGGCGTGCATTTCGGTACGGATTACCGCAGTGGCGGCTTCCAGCCCGGCTAACCAGGGAAACCGGGCGCGCGGATGGTATTCGCGTTCGACCAGCCCCGGATAGTGATAGTGCGTTGGCTCGCTGTGCCAGACCCTGGTCTGACGCAGCACATTGCTGCGAAACCGCGCGATCTTCCAAGCTGCGTCGTCACTCCCGGCGTGCTCGGCTGGGGCAGTGGCAGCAGCAAGGCCGCGGCCCCTGCGCTCAAGCCAGGCGTCCCGCAAGAGTTCGCCTTGCGCGATGGAGGCCGCCATCCCTGTCGGCAAGGGACCATCGGGCCGCTGCGCCAGGGCTTCGGACCAGGCCTCGCCGGCTCGTTCAGGCTCAAGTTTTTCCAGCAACCCAGCCCGCAGTGACAGCGCGATAAAATCAAGCGGCGCATAAGCAAGCGCCCTGTGCACCGCCTCGAGCGCAAGGCGCGGCTGACGCAGCGCCCGGCGCAGCCCTGCGAGCCGCAGCCAGGCGGCGGGGCCCAGATCGCGCGTCGCCAACAGAGCGTCGAGCAGGGCCGCCGCTTCGGGCAGGTCACCGCGCTGCGCGGCCGTGTCTACCGCAGCAAGATCAGGATCGGGATCGGGCACAGTGGTCATGCCACAGGCTTCGCTTCACCGGGCCAGGGCGGGATCCGGCCGTCGTCCAGCGAATAGTCGAATTTTTCAACCCACGGGCGCATGGTTTCAAACACCGGTTGAAGATGCTCGCGATAGCCTTGCCACCGGCCACGGGCGCGGGTGTAGATCGGCTCGGTCACCTGGGCATAGCTGGCGGTGTGCACCACGCCGCGCGCGCGTGCAGCGGCGCGGTGATCATGGTCGTCACCGGGCCAATCGAGGCCGAGCCAGTCAAACAGCGGCCTGAGTTCGCGCGTGGTATCCTCAACCAGACGTTCATAGACCACCGTTGTGACCGGCAGATCGAACAGTGCCCGCGCCTTTTCCCAGTGGCTGAAAGTCAGATCATAAAGCGCCGCCGCATCGCCCAGATCGAGGAAATTCGCCATCGCATTGTTGACCCGGAAATTGGTCAGGTAGCAGCTCAGCAGCACATCCAGCGGATGACGCAGCGCGAGGATAAAGCGCGCACCCGGGAAAAAGCGTTTGATCACCGCAATGTTGTTGGCGTGCAACGGGTGTTTGTCGACAATCAGCGTTTCGGCGGTAACCGCGCCAAGTGTGGCAACGCGCTCGTAATAGAACGCCCGTCCGTCCTGCAAGGCGGCCTCATCGAGCGTGGCCAATGCGCCAATCCCCCCGCAGCGCTGCTCAAGCTCGGTGAAAAACGGTTCTTCTTCCATCACCAGCGCGCGCGGCGCGCCCATCAGCATGGTATCAAGGAGCGTGGTGCCCGAACGCGGAAAGCCCAGCAGGATAACCGGATCGGGCAGCCCATCGGCGGCTGCGGCTGGCGTCCAGTTGCTAAGCCACTCTGGCTCAATCTGAGCGGTGTCGTGCGCGATCTTGTCACGATAGAGTTTGGCCCGCAGCCGGGGCTGGGTCGGATCTTCCAGCCAGTATTCGTTCATTGCGCGCCACGCCGCAAAAGCCTCATCGTGGCGACCGAGGCGGTCCAGCAGCACACCGCGCAGATAGTAGCGCCGGCCCGGGACCACGACCTCTTTGCTGGCATCGAGCGCGGCCAGGGCACCTTCAAAATCGCCAGCTCGGCGCAGGTTCATCGCGTTGATGTAGGAAATCGATTCGGCATCGACACCGTTTGATACTGCCCGCTGCATCAGGGGTATCAGTTCATCTTCGCGGTTCATCCGTTCGAGCATCGATGCCATGCCGACAATCGCCGGACCGAGCCGTGGTTCAAGCGTTAGCGCCGCTTCGTACTCGCGCTCGGCAATGGCGTATTCGTTGCGCTTGGCCGCTTCGTGGGCATGATCAGAGCGGGTTAGTGCGTCGCTGGGATTGCGCCGTGCGGCTTCGGCGATGGCGATATAGGCATCGTCCTCGCGGCCCTGCTTTGTATAGATGACATAGAGCGCCATGACCGGATCGACGAAATCGGGTGCCTGCTGCGCAAGGTTCTGCAATCGGACGATTGCCTCATCAAGATCACCGCGCGCGGCATAGGTGTTGGCAAGATTGATCGCAACAGTGCGGTCGCCCGGTGACTTGGCGGCAACCCGTTCGAGCGCGGCGATCGCCCCGTCATAGTCTTCGAGTGATCCAAGCGTGTTGCCAAGGTTGTTCCAGCTTGACCAATCATCGGGCGTTTGCGCGACGATCTGGCGGTAAAGGACAGCGGCGTGCTGGTAATCGCCGCTTTCCTGGGCGAAATAGGCGGCCAGTCGCACCAGCCTGCCGCTAGGGTCGGCAGCAATGGCCGGATCATCGCACAGCGCCAACGCACCTGCGACATCGCCAGTGTGGTAGCGTGCCTCAGCTAGGTTGCCGCGAACGGTTACGTCGGATGGGTTCTGGATATGCGCCGGTGCCAGCAATTCGGCCGCGCGGGCAAATTGGCCGCGCTGCATTTCGATCGCGCCGCCAAGCGCATTCAGACGGCTGTCAGCGGGATGCGCGGCAATCGCGCTGGCGCACAGCACGGCGGCTTCATCAAGGCGGCGTCCGCGGGCAGCGGTCAGGATGCGTTGCAAGGTTTCGGGCGGCGCGGCGAGGGTCATGGTCTGGCTGGGCCTGCTATTTCATGAGGTCAAAACAAGGGCGGCGGCCACCCGGTTAAGGGGGCCGCCGCCTGTTTAGTCGGTTTGTACCGGACTTAGAAGTCCAGGGTCACACCGGTGTAGATGTAACGGCCGAGCGAATCGTAGGTGCCCGGATAGGTGTTGCCGTTGCAGCCACCGCCGCAGGCGCTGGCACCGAAGGCACCGCTACCCGAGGTAACCAGCGGCGGTTCCTTGTCGAGCAGGTTGTTGACGCCCAGGCGCCAGCTGAAATTACGACCCACGTTCGCGGTCATCGACAGATCGAAGTAGCTCTGTGATGGGATCGTCGACGAGAAGTTGTAATAGTTGCCCGAAAGGCTCGCGCTCGGATTCTTGTAGTCCACGTCGACCGGGCCGAAGTAGCGCCACTGACCCGACAGGCTGATGCCCATCTTGGTGTTCAGCGTCATCCGCAGCTTGTGGCGCCATTTCGGAGCCGGGCCGCCGCAGGTGGTGCCGTAGTAGCCAGCGCAGTTGTACAGCGGGGTCAGGCCGTTATCGACTTCGAACTTCTCAAGGCGGGTGCCCACGAAGTTGAGGTTGATAGTGCCCACGCCACCGATTTCATGGCTGTAGTTGCCATTGAATTCGAGGCCGCGGGTACGGGTCCCACCGACGTTCTGCGGAAGATCGGCGACATAGCCGTCTGAGGTCAGCCACAGCGAGCCGGCTGCGTTACGGTTGATCAGCGCGCAAGCCGGGTTGGCCAGAGCATTGGCCAGCGAGGTTGACGCGTTGCACGCATTCAGGATCGCGTCAGCGCCGTAGCCCTGGATCGCATTGGTGATCTTGATGTCGTACCAATCGACCGAGAAGGTCAGACCCGGGATCACCCGCGGCGTAAGCACCACACCAATGGTCTTGGTGACGGCAACTTCCGGAGCGAGGTTCGGGTTACCGCCGAGCAGACCGTTGTACTGGGCTGCAGGGTTGGCAACGACGTTCTGACCAACAATCAGGCCCTGAGCAAGGCAGCCGTACTGGGTAGCCGTGATCGGGGCGCCGGTGCACGGATCGGTCGAGCCGTCGAGGCCCACGAACTGCGTCGAGAACAGTTCCTGGATGTTCGGGGCGCGAACCGCGCGGTTGTAAGCGGCCCGGAAGCGGATGTCCTTCACCGGAGCGAAATCAATGCCCAGCTTGTAGGTGTCGGTGTTGAAGGTGTTACCGCCCGAGATCGAGTAGTGCGAATAACGATAGCCGCCGTTGAACGACAGGTTGTAAATCCCGTTATCCTGCACCAGCGGAACTTCGATTTCACTGATGAATTCAGTCACCGAATAGTTGCCGCTGATCGGCAGCGTCGGCGCGCCCTGGCCGGTGAGGTCACCGGTTGCAAAAGCGTTATCGACCTGAAGCTCAAGCGATTCACGGCGATATTCGCCGCCGATCGCAATGCTCACACCATCGGTCGCCGCGGGCGACTTGATGCCGTATGCACCCAGATCACCGTTGAAGATCACGCTGGCAACCTGCTCGCTGACAATCCCCTTCTGCAGGCCGGTGGCCGACAGATAGTTGATCGCAGCTTGCGAGATCGGGGCGCCCGAGAACACGTCATAAGGAACGCAGTTCGGATCCTGACCGGTCAAGGCAACGCGGCAGATCGCCTGAACGCCAGCAACGCGCGGATCATCAACCACGTCGAGCGCGTTGGTGAGGCGGGCCACCGAGAATTCATTCCGGTAGACCTGCGAGTAGTTCATCCGGCCATACTGGTAGTACGCATCGTACGACCAGGCATCGCCAAGATCACCCTTCATGCCCAGCACGGTGCGGAATGCGGTGTGCTGCAGATCGTTGATGCGGGGACCGCCTTCAACGTTGCGGCGCAAGAGCTGGAAGAAGCCCTTGTTGTAGGTGTGGCCATCGAACGGATCGATGAAATCGATCGCCGGTGCGGCCGAGTTGGGGTTGAAGCTGGCATTGTTCGCTACCGGGAACGTGCCGATGAAGTTATCGATCAGGTTGCCCGGAGCGCACAGCAGGCTGGCCTGCTGCGCCGAAAGCAGCGGGTTGTCGCAGTTGATCGTCAGCGTGTTGCCGAAATCGCCCGACGGGGCGATCTGGGCCAGCGTGCGATCGTCCATGAACATGAATTCCATGTACGGATGCAGCGCCGGGCTGATTTCGTAATCAACGAAAGCGCCCGCAGTGTAGCGTTCATCCGGACGCTGGAAGTAGTTCAGCGGCGCGAAGTTGTAGCGGTTCAGCGGGGCAACGCCGAGCGTGCCGGCACCAAGCGCCGCAACAGTCGACGATGAAGACGAGGTGCTGAAGTAGATCCCAGTACCGGTTTCCGAAGTCAGCGAACCACCGCACTGCAGCGGCGCTGCCGGGTTGAGGCGGCGCGGAGTGGGCAGGCTGGCACCAGTGTTCTGGATGGTGCAGGCGCTGTAATCCCGGCGAGCCTGAAGGACCGGATCGGCTTTGCGATAACCGAAGTAAGCCATCGCATGGCCGCGGCCTTCGTCAAACTTGGTGCCGAACGAGACGGTGGCATCAAACTGGCCGCCATCAACGACGCTGCCCTTGGGATAGCCAAAGCCGGCCAGGCCAGCACTTTGACGCGCATCGAGCAGCGGCGAAATTACGCCATTGCGGTTGTTGTGCTGCGAGAAGCCGTAGTTGGCATCAATCCGCAGACCTTCGAAATCGGTGTCCATGATAAAGTTGACAACGCCGGCAACGGCGTCGGCACCATAGGTAGCCGAAGCACCGCCGGTCAGCACGTCAACGCGCTTGATCATCGACGAAGGGATGAAGTTAAGATCGGCAGCTGAGCTCGTCACGTCGCCCGGCATCAGGCGGCGGCCGCCGATCAGCACCAGGGTACGCTGCGAGCCGAGGCCGCGAAGATCGACCGTGGCGGTACCGGTGGCACCGTTCGACAGGGTCGACGACTGGCTGGCGAACACCTGCGGAAGCGAGTTCAGCAGATCTTCGGTGCGCTGGGTGCCCGACTGCTTGATATCAGCGTTACCGATCGAGGTAACCGGTGAGATCGCGGTCAGGTTGGCGTTCTGAATGCGCGTGCCGGTAACAACCAGTACCGGTTCATCAGCAGGGGCAGCCTGTTCGTCAGCTGCGGCGGAATCTTGTGCAAAAGCAGGGGTGGCGAGCAGCGCAACGCAAACCGCAAGCGGTGCTGCACTGATCCGGAGGTTCGAGAATTTTTTCACGATTTTCAGTCCCTTATCGCGAGGGCCTTGCAGCCCCCCGGTGGATCTTCTGAGCGAATTGGCAGCAGGTATCACCTGCAATACCATCCCAGAATGGGGCTCTGTTGTCCTTTGGCCTCAGGAGTGTAAAGTTAATCCGGCGTAAATCCGGGGTTTTTGGCCGCAGGTGTGGTCATTATGCAACGGTTGTTTGGCGCGGACTTGTCTGTTCTGGCGCTGGCTGTAAGTCTCTGATCGAAGTGGCAAGGAATTGATTGATGGCGTGGTACAAAATCAGGAAGTCGGGCGTTGTGGCAGCCGCTTTCGCAGCGCTGATCGCTACCGCCGGTCCGTCCGCAGCGGAGGACAAGCGCAAAGCTGCGCCACCGCCCAAGGTTCTGACTGATTTGCTGGCCTGCCGCCAGATTGCCGATCCCGCAGCGCGGCTCGCCTGTTACGATGCCCAGACCACGGCACTGGCAACGGCTACCGAGCGCAGCGATATCGTTGTTGCTGACCGGGAGCAGGTTGAGAAAACGCGGCGCGGGCTGTTTGGCTATGCGGCGGGGGAAACGCCGCTGCTCGGGGTGGCCGGCGATGGCGCTGAAGTGAAGCGGCTGGATACCAAGGTCACCTCCGCGCGGCGATCGCGCGATGGCGGCTGGACCATCACCATGGCTGAAGGCGGAACCTGGGAGCAGGTTGATTCCAAACCGCTGGCGATGTCACCCAAGCCCGGTCAGAAGGCGGCGATCACCAAAGGTTCGCTGGGCAGCTATTTCGTTAGCGTGGATGGCCAGGCGGCGATCAAAATGCGCCGAATCCAGTAGCTTCAGCCGCGCGGGGGACTGCCGACAAACAGCAGCGGATCAAGCCGCGCATCGTGCCATTTGATCGACCAGTGGAGATGCGGCCCGGTCGCCCGCCCGGTCATCCCGATCCGCGCGATAAACTGCCCCTGGCGCACCACATCGCCCACTTTGACCGCATGGGCAGAGCAATGCAGGAACGCGCTGTTGAGGCCCATCCCGTGGTCGATCATCAGCAGCCGTCCTTCGAGCGAGAACGAGCTCGCGGCAGCCAGGGTCACCACGCCGTCAGCCGGGGCAACAAATGGTGTGCCGCTGGCCCCGGTGGCGATATCCATCCCCGAATGGTAGGTGCCCGGCGTGCCGTTGTAGATCCGCTGCGACCCGAACCGGCCTGAGACTCGCCCGAAAACAGGCCAGATGAATTTCTGCCGCCAGCCTTCGATCGCATGATCGACCGCGCGGGCGGCGTTGATCTGGGCCAGTTCACCTTCACGGCGGCGGGCATATTCCGGGTTTGCCGGTCCGCCCGGACGCGGACCGAGCGGAATCCGTTCGATCTGCCAGGCCCGCGGCGCCACCGAAAGCGCCCCGCGCACCGTGCTGCCATCGTCCATGTCGGCCTGCAGATCAGCGCGGGCGGCGGCATCACGATCAAACGCGACAAAAAAGCTGCGATCGGGGGCCACCAGCACCGCGCGGCGATTAAGACTAAGCGCGCGGGTGCCGATCGGCGCGCGTCCGCGCGCCCAGCCGCCCTGGGTCAATTGTCCGGCCAGGGCGAAATCACGGGCCGCATCGAAACCGGTGGTTTCCGAGGCCAGGCCGCGCAGTTGCCACAGCCCAAGGCCCAGCGCAGCCCCGCCGCCGGTAAGGAGCAGGCGCCGATCGATCATGACGTTCAGGCGCTGCCCAGCAGCCTTGCGGTCGCTTCACGCGGGCCGGCATAGGCTTCCTGGCGGTCCACGCTCCAATAGCGTAGCGCTTCGAGCGCCACGCTTTCACCGCTGACCGCGCAGACCACATGGTTGCCCGGGCTCAGCACGCGAAAACCATTGTGCTGGTAAAACAGCATTGCGGGGCGATCGGCGGAATTCATCAACATTTGCCTCGTCTAGCGCGGCAAAGCTTTCAGAGCAATTTACCTTGGGCATCAGATGCGCCCAGCGGTGCCGCTTTCGGTTTTGATGGAGCGCGCGGGGGTGCCTCGCCAGGCGCCGCAGCCAATTGCCCATCGCGGAAGTGCAGCAGCAGCGCAGTTTCCTGCGCGGCAGTGGCGCGGTCTACCAGCGTCGCGCCCGCTGCATTGGTAACACGAACATAGCCGCGCTGCAGCACCCGGTCGGGATCGAGCGAAGTGAACAGCCGCGCCAATCCCTCCAACCGCCCAGCCGCCTGATCGATCCGCGCGGTCACCAGCGGCAAGGACAAGCGCCCGGCGCTGCGCTGCAATTCCCCGCGGGCCAGCTGGGTCCGATCGGTCAGCGCCCGGCGCAGCCGCTCCGCTTCACCATCGAGCCGCTGGGCATAGGGGCTGAGCAGCGCCTGGGGTTTGGGCAGCCGTTCGGCCCGGGCCGCCAGCCGCTCGCGCCCAAGCTGCAGCGGGCGCTGCACGGCGCGGCGTTTGCGCAGGCCCAGTTCGGCTAGCTGGTTCAGCAGCTCGCTGCGCACCGGCACCGCCTGTTCGGCGGCAGCGGAGGGGGTCGGGGCGCGCAGATCGGCGGCAAAATCGGCCAGGGTGGTATCGGTTTCGTGGCCAACCGCAGAGATCACCGGGATCGTGCAATCGGCAATCGCACGAACCACTTCCTCCTCGTTAAAACCCCATAGATCCTCGATCGAGCCTCCGCCGCGCGCGACGATTAGCGTATCGGGACGTGGGACGGGGCCACCCGGGGCCAGCGCCGAAAACCCGCGCACGGCGGCGGCAACCTGCGCCGCTGCACCCGGCCCCTGGACCAGCACCGGCCAGACCAAAACCTGCACCGGAAACCGGTCTGCCAGACGGTGGAGGATATCCCGGATCACCGCGCCGGTGGGCGATGTAACCACGCCGATCACCCGCGGCAGAAACGGGATCGGCTGCTTGCGCGCAGGCGAAAACAGCCCCTCTGCTTCAAGCCGCGCCTTGGTTTTGGCCAGCAGCGCCAGCAGCGCACCGGCGCCCGCCACTTCCATCCGTTCGATCACCAATTGGTAGTTCGAGCGGCCGGGGTAGGTGGTCAGCTTGCCGGTAGCGATCACTTCGAGGCCATCCTCGGGCTGAAAATTCAGCCGTCCGGCGGTGCCGCGCCACATCACTGCATCAAGCCGCGCGTTTTCGTCCTTAAGCCCCAGGTAAAGATGGCCCGAAGCGGCGCGTTTGAAGCCGGAAATTTCCCCGCGCACCCGCACAAACCAGAACTGATCCTCCACCACCCGTTTCAAGGCGGCGGAAATCTCGCTTACGGAAAGCGCTGCGGCGTTGTCGCCCGGGCCTTCCTTCGCTACCAGCCCGGCGGGTTGATCATCATCTGGGTAGGGCGAATTGGGCATGAATATCCTGCTGCTGGGATCGGGCGGGCGCGAACATGCGCTGGCATGGAAGCTTGCACAATCCCGTTTGCTCGAAAATTCGGGCGACAAATTGTTCGCAAGCCCCGGCAATCCGGGGGTGGCAGAGCATGCCGAGCTGGTCGCGCTGGAGCTGAGCGACCACTCCGAAGTGCTCCAATTCTGCTCGGCGCAGCGCATCGGCCTGGTGGTCATCGGCCCCGAAGCACCGCTGGTCGATGGGCTCGCGGATAGCCTGCGCAGCGCCGGGGTACCGGTGTTCGGGCCGAGCAAGGCCGCCGCGCAGCTTGAAGGCAGCAAGGCCTTCACCAAGGAACTGTGCGCGCGCCACAATATTCCAACCGCCGGGTTCAAACGCGTGACCAGCGCCAGTGAAGGCCTGACTGCGCTGGATAGCTTTGCGATTCCGGTGGTGATCAAGGCCGATGGCCTCGCCGCAGGCAAAGGGGTGACCGTAGCCATGAGCCGCGACGAAGCCGAAACCGCGCTGGCCGAAATTTTCGACGGTCGGTTTGGCGCAGCCGGCGCCGAAGCGGTGATCGAGGAATTCATGGAGGGCGAGGAAGCCAGCTATTTCGCGCTCACCGATGGCCACACCGTGGTGCCGTTCGGTTCGGCGCAGGATCACAAGCGGGTGGGTGATGGCGATGTGGGGCCCAACACCGGCGGAATGGGCGCCTATAGCCCGGCTCGCGTATTGACCCCGCTGCTTGAAGGCGAAGCGCTGGAACGGATCGTGGTGCCAACCGTGCGGGCGATGGCGGACGAGGGCATGCCCTATTCGGGCGTGCTCTATGCCGGGCTGATGCTGACCCGCGAAGGCGTAAAGCTGATCGAATACAACGCCCGCTTCGGCGATCCCGAATGCCAGGTGCTGATGCTGCGGTTCCAGGGCGATCTTGGCGAGGTGATGCTGGCCGCAGCCGAAAATCGCCTCGCGACAATCGATCCGCCGCGCTTTTCGGACCAGACTGCGCTGACCGTGGTGATGGCCGCGCAGGGATATCCCGGCACGCCCAAGGCCGGCGGCGCGATCGGCGGTATTGCCGCCGCCGAAGCGGAGGGAGCGAAGGTATTTCATGCCGGCACCGCGATGAACGGCGATCAGTTGGTGGCCAGCGGCGGGCGCGTGCTTAATGTCACCGCCTTGGGTGCCAGGGTTGGCGAAGCGCAGGCTGCAGCCTATGCTGCGGCCGGCCGGATTGATTTTGCCGACGGGTTCTGCCGCCGCGATATCGGCTGGCGCGAAGTGGAACGCGAAGCTAGCGGGATTTAGGCGTTTACTGGCTGCCCGCCAGCCCAATCGCGCACAGTGGCCATCAAGCCGCTCTCCACCGGTTCAAGCGCGCAATCGTCAAGCAGCGCATCAACCTCGCTCAGCGCCATCGGCTTGCTGCGCGCCAGTTCGGGGATGCGCCGCAGATCGAGGTGCGTCAGCCCGAGCAGGAACAGTTCGCGGTAAGCGACGCGTTCGGACAGGCCCGCGCCCAGCCGGAAATCCAGCCGCGGGGCGAGCCGCCGCAGCGCGCTGTCAACCTTGTCCTGATTGTGGCTGGTATCGCGCCGCTTGCGGTTCTGCAGCACCAGCCAGTCAAGCGCGGGCAGCCCGGCTTCGGCCTTGGCGGCGCGCAGTTCGCAAACCATCGCGGCAAAACAGCCCGGGCCCAGCAGCTTGCCATTTACGGCATGAAACCGGCCGAGCAGATCAAGATCGACAAAGCTTGAATTGACCGGCGAGACCAGCAGATCGGCCAGCGCGATGGCGCGGCGGGCAATCGGCGAATCGTGCCCGGCGGCATCGATCACCACATAATCACAATCCCACCCGGCACGGGCGATTTCCTGGCACAGCTGCGCCCCTGACGGCTGCTGGAGTAGCACATGGCGCGGCAAAGGCAGGCGAACCCCCAGCCGCTTGGCCGTGCCGCCGCGATTGGTCAGCGTCCGGCTGAGTGTCTGCTGGCGGCGATCCAGATCAATCGCCAGCACCTTGTGCCCGCAATCGGCCAAAGCCACGGCGAGATGAAACGCGACGGTCGATTTGCCGACCCCGCCCTTTTCGTTGGCGACGGTGATGATCCGGGCATTGGTTCTGGGACGCGCGGCGATATCTGCAACAACGATGCGGGGATGTTCACCGTCAACGGAAACATCGCGGCGCACCGCAAATTCCCCAATCGAAGTCACTAGATTCATGCGACCGACCTCTGCTTTTTTCGCGCCGCATTTCCCTTGTGCGAATCGCCCTTGGGGAAAGGCTAGTGGAAAAATCTGTGGAAATCGAATCTAGCAGGGTTGCGTTAAGGAATCGCAACAGGGCCGCATTAACTTTCGTGTAAGGCTGTTTTGCTGGCGATCAGGCCAGCGGTCCGGCCAGATCGCGCAGATTAGCCTCGGGCCGGGCGCCATAGTGCGAGATGATCTCTGCCGCGCAGATCGCGCCAAGCTTCAGGCAGGCCTCGGGCGCGTGGCCGTTCACATGCGCATGCAGGAAACCGGCAGCGAACAGATCGCCCGCGCCAGTAGTATCCACCACTCGTTCAACCGGAACCGCCGGCACTTCGTACAGCGCGCCGCCGGTTGCAGCGACCGCACCGTGTTCACCGCGGGTGACCACCAGCATCGGCACCTTGGCTTTCAGCGCATCGATCCCGAGATGGAAGTCCTCGTGCCCGGTCAGCGCCGCCAGTTCGACATGATTGGCAAACAGGATATCGATTTCGCCAGCCTCGATCAAGGCGCGGAAATCGTCGCCGTGGCGATCGATCACAAAAGCATCGGACAGTGTGAACGCCACTTTACGGCCGGCATCGCGGGCCGCTGAGATCGCCCGGCGCATCGCCGCGCGCGGTTCTTCGGGATCCCACAGATAGCCTTCAAGATAGAGCACTTCGGCACGGGCAATTGCAGCCTCATCCAGCGCGGCGGAAGGCAGGAATTGCGATGCCCCCAGAAAGGTGTTCATCGTGCGCTGGCCATCTGGGGTAACGAAAATCAGGCAGCGCGCAGTCGGCGGATCACCGGCCCGCGAAGCAGTGGCAAAGCTGATCCCGCCGGCGCGGATATCGTGGGCGAAAACCTCTCCCAGCTGATCGTCGGCTACCTGGCCGATGAACGCGCAGCGGCTGCCCAGCGCCGCCAGGCCCGCCAGCGTATTGGCCGCCGATCCGCCCGAGATCTCTCGCGCCGGGCCCATCGCGTCATAGAGTTCCTTGGCGCGGTCCGTATCAACCAAGGTCATCCCGCCGCGCACCAGGCCAAGCTGGTCGATCAAGGCATCAGCGCAGGGCGCCATCACATCGACGATGGCATTGCCGATGGCGATCACCTGAATGCTGGGCTGAGACACGGGTAAGCTCCCTTGGTGGTTGGAAAAATACGGCAAAACAAATTCGGCGCCGCGCCTAGCCGCTTTCATGGGCCAAGGGAAGCAAGCGTTGACAGCGCGGACGCAGGCGGCGATCCCCGTCACACCATGCTTTCTGCCCTGACCCTTGCCTTTGCCGATCTGTTTGACCGGCGCTTGCTGCCGATCTGGCTCAAAAGTCTGGCCGCGACGCTGTTGGCAGTGGCGGCGCTCGGCGTGGGAGCGTTTTTTGCGCTGCGGATGGTCGCACATCACCTCACGGAGAATTCGGACCTGGCCGGAATTCTGGTCGTGATGCTGGCCATATTCGGGCCCTGGTTGCTGTGGCGGATCGTGGCCTTGGCGGTGCTGCAGGTCTTCGCAGATGAGGTGGTCGCGGCGATCGAGCGGCGCGATTATCCGGCCCACGCCGCCCACGCCCGCCCGCTGGGTTGGCAGGCCGAACTGCACCGTGCCGCTGCGTCAGCGGCGCGGGCCGTTCTCTACAACGTGCTGGCTTTGCCGTTTGCTCTGGCCTTGCTGGTCACCGGCGTGGGTCCGCCTCTGGTGTTCCTCGGTGTCAATGCGGTGCTGCTGGGGCGCGAACTGCAGGACATGGTCTGGCTGCGCCACACCGGCCACGCCCAGACCGCTTCACCGCTTGGCCGGGGCGAGCGACTGGCGCTGGGCGGGATTACCGCAGTGCTGCTGACCGTGCCGGTGATCAATTTCGCCGCGCCGTTCCTGGGAGCGGCTTGCGCTGTGCACCTGATTCATCGCAAGGGCTGGCACCATGCACCTTAGAACCCTGATCGCGCTGGCGATGGTCCCCGCGCTGGTGGCCTGCGCCGCAGGCACCGCCACCCAGCGCCCCGCCGCCACCACCCAGCCACGCCCCCGCACCGTCGCCCCCGTTCGGACCGCGCCGCCGCCGCCGCGCGTGCAGGTTGCACCCGGGCTTGAAGGGGTGATCGGCGCCAATCGCGACGGCCTGATCCGCCAGTTCGGCAGCCCGCGGCTCGATGTGTGGGAAGGCGATGCCCGCAAGCTGCAATTCAGCGCCAGCGCCTGCGTGCTCGACATCTACCTCTATCCCCCCGCCCAGGGCCGCGAACCCGAAGCCACCTATGTCGATGCCCGCCGCGCCAGCGATGGCCAGGATGTCGACCGGGCAGGCTGCGTCGCGGCGCTGAAAAAGCGTTAGTTTTCTGGCTGACGAGTCAATGTTGGGTGCGCCAATCGCCTCCGCGATTGGCTTGCAACACCAGCCCGCTCCCCCTCCCGACCACCCATATCCTAGGGATACCCTAATGGGTGGTCGGGAGGGGGAGCGGGCTGGTGTTGCAGGGAAGTCCGGACGGACTTCCCGCACCGGCGTCAGCCGGACAACAAGGTAACCCGTATTTAAGGATAGTCTGGCACCACCCTCTCAAAGTTTGATTTGGGGGCCTTGTTGCCATGAGTATGGAATTTGGAAATCTGGCTAAGGCTGCGGCTGGTGACGGCGCGCTTTCGGCCGACGAAATCCTTGAGCTGCGGCAGCTGGGCTGGGCCGATGGCAAAATGGATCCGGAAGAAGCCGAAGGGCTGTTTACCGCCAACGACGCTTGCACCGATCCCACTCCCGAATGGTGCGATTTCTTTGTCGAGGCGCTTTCGGGCTTCATTGTCGATACGGTCGAGCCCAAGGGCTATGTCGATGATGAAATGGCCGATGAACTGATTTCCAGGGTCGACCGCGATGGCCGCGTCGGGACCATGGCCGAGCTTGAACTGCTGATCACCGTCTCCGAACGCGCGCTCAATGTGCCGGAACGGCTCAAGACCTATGTCCTCAAACAGGTTGAGGATGCGGTGCTGCACGGCGATGGCCCGACTCGCAACGGCGGTCTTGATCCCGGCGGCATCAACGCGGTTGAATGCGGGCTGCTGCGCCGCCTGATCTTTGCCCCCGGCAGCGACCTGCCGGCTGCGGTCAGCAAGCGCGAAGCCGAAATGCTGTTCCGGATCAAGGATCAGACGCTCTACGATGTGAACGCCCCCGAATGGGAAAAGCTGTTCGTGCAAGGCGTGGCCAATTTCCTGTTCGGGTTCGGCGGGCACGAACCGCTTGAGCGTGAACGCGCTGCCGAACTGGAAGCGTTCATGGCGCGCGAAGGTGCCGGGGTTGGTGGATTCCTGAGCCGGATGTTTACCTCAAAGCCCGATTTCGACGGCGCCTTCGGCAGCTTGCTCGATCTGGGACCGCATGGTCCGGGCGTGGAAGCCGAGGCGGAAGAGGCCGGCCAGCTTACGCCTGAGGAAAGCCATTGGCTGAGCGATATGCTGGAGACAGATGAAGAGCTCGATCCGCTGGAAAAAGCCCTGCTGGTGTGGATCGCCGAAGAAACCGGCGAAGAGTTCAAGGCCTAGAACCTTTCCACCCATTGCCGCTATCGTCAGCGGACAAAATCTGCCAGCACGGCTGCTGTGCCGGCTGAAGATCTGAAAATGCGTCATGTGCGATCGTTGGCCGGTGTCCTGCTTCTGGCCGGGGTCGGCGTGCTTGGCTGGGCGATTGCGAACGGCGTAACGCAAGCGGCCGATCTGGCTCTGGCCACTCCGCTTTCACTGCAGCACGGATCGTCACCCGATTGGCTGATCGCGCTGATGCAGGCTATTTCCTGGGTAGGCGGCGGTCCGCAGCGAACCGTGATCGTGATTATCATCGCGCTGGCATTGTGGCGCTGGCGCGGGGCCCTGGCGGGATCAACCCTGGCCTTGGCCGCGCTCGGCTCGACCCTGACCAGCGATTGGCTCAAGCTGTTCTATCTGCGGCTGCGCCCCAGCCTGGTGCCGCATCTCGATAGCGTCATTGCCAACCAATCCTATCCCAGTGGCCATGCCACCAATGCCGCGGTGGTCTATGTGCTGTTTGCGTTACTGGCCCCGCCTGCCCTGCGCCCGCGCCTGCTGGCGCTGGCCGCGCTGCTGACCTTTTTGACCGGCCTGTCGCGCATCATGCTGGGCGTGCACTATCCCAGCGATGTGCTGGGCGGATGGATGCTTGGTTCAGCCTTCGCCCTGCTGGCGGCAGAATACTGCCAGCGTCTCGCCGGTTCTAGACAGTAAAGCTTTCGCCGCAGCCGCATGATCCCTTGGCATTGGGATTAGCGAACACGAACCCGGCGGTGAAATCGTCTTCCTGCCAGTCCATCGTGCTGCCAATCAGGTACAGCACCGATGCCCCGTCGATGAAGAACAGCCCGCCCGGGGTCTCGATCTTCTCGTCCATGGCAATAGCTTCGCTGACATAATCGACCGAATAGGCCAGCCCCGAACAGCCGCGGCGCGGGGTGGAAAGCTTGACTCCGATCGCACCGGCAGGCGCATCGGCCATCAGCTTGGCCACCCGCGCTTCGGCTGCAGGGGTCAGGATTACGGCGGCGGGACGTTGGCGGGTAATCGTGGTCATAGCATTCCAAGCTCCAGGCGGGCTTCATCGCTCATCTTGGCGGGATCCCAAGGCGGATCCCACACCAGGTTTACTTCGGCATCGCGCACGCCAGGCACCGCGCCAACCCGCAGCTCAACCTCGCCGGGCATCGATTCGGCCACCGGGCAATGCGGCGTGGTCAAGGTCATCGAAACAACCACGCCGCCGTCATCGGCCACATCAACCCCGTAGATCAGCCCCAGATCATAGATGTTGACCGGGATTTCGGGATCGAAAATGTCCTTCAGCGCAGCGATCACATTTTCATACAGATCGCCGCCAGGCGCAGTCGGATCGGCGCTCACGGGTTGCTCGGCCAGAAACCCGGCGAGGTAATCGCGCTTGCGTTCCAGCTTGTCCGAGGGGGCTTCGGCATCTTCCGCGCGCGCGCGCGGCGGCGGCGGAACGCTGTCCACTTCCTCAACCTTGAATTTCGGTTCTTCGTTCATCCGAAAATTCTCCGTGTCCGTTCAATTCCGGCCAGCAGTGCGGCCACATCGTCGTCCTGCGAATAGAGCCCGAAGCTAGCCCGAGCGGTAGCGCTGACGCCCAGATGCTCCATCAGCGGCTGGGCGCAGTGGTGCCCGGCCCGGATCGCCACGCGCCCGAAGTCACTATTGGGCTCGTCCAATATGGTGCCGAGATCGTGCGGATGCACCCCTTCGAGCGCAAAAGAAACGATCCCGGCTGCTTCATCGGGGCCGAACAGCGTCACATCGTTGCGGCTGTGCAAAGCCTCGCGCAGCTGCGTGACCAGCCGCGCCTCGTGCGCGTGGATCGCGCCCAGCCCGACGCTTTCGGTAAAATCGATCGCGGCATGCAATGCCATAACCTCGATAATCGCGGGCGTTCCCGCTTCAAACCGGGTCGGCGGGGGGGCATAGGTGGTGCCTGCGAACGTGACCTTGTCGATCATCGAACCGCCGCCTTGCCACGGCGGCATGGCCTCGAGCAGGTCGGCCCGGCCCCACAGCGCGCCAATCCCGGTCGGCCCGTAGAGCTTATGGCCCGAGAAGACGTAAAAATCACAGTCCAGCGCCGCGACATCGACCGCCATGCGCGGCACCGCCTGGCAGCCATCGAGCAGCAGTTTGGCTCCGACCCGGTGCGCCAGTTCGGCCGCGCGCGCCGCGTCGAGCGTGGAGCCGAGCACGTTGGAAACATGCGCGAAAGCGACCATGGTATGTTCGGGCGTCAGCATCGCCTCTGCCGCATCAAGATCGATGCAGCCATCTGCGGTCAGCGGGCAAACATCAATCTGCCACCCGGCCAGCTGCCAGGGCACGATGTTAGAGTGATGCTCAAGCACCGAAAGCAGCACCCGGCCCTTGTTCGGGAAACTGTGCGCGACCAGATTGATCGCCTCGGTCGCGCCGCGCACGAACACAATTTCCTCGGTCTGAGCGCCGATAAACGCAGCCACCCGCGCCCGCGCCGCTTCATAGGCCACAGTCATGTTGGCCGATCGCGCGTAAACCCCGCGGTGGACCGTGGCATAGTCCGCGCCCATCGCCCGGACAGTGGCATCGATCACGCATTGCGGCTTCTGCGCGGTGGCGGCCGTATCAAGATAGTGCCAGCCACCCGCCAGGCCGGGGAACTGATCGCGCAGCGCCGCCGGCAACACCAGGCCGCCCTCACCTTCCCAGCGCGACAGCGCGCGCTCGGTGGGATTTTCAGCAACGTTCAAAGCATCACCTCCAGCGCCGCGATCGCCTGTTCGATCAGCGCCGCTTCATCCGCCGCGCCGGCAAAGGCTTCGGCCACGAACGCCTGCAGCATCAGGCGCTTGGCAAGTTCAGGCGGAAGCCCGCGCTGCGCCATGTAGAACAGCGCGCTGGCGTCCAGTTCACCCACCGCGCAGCCATGCGCGCACTTCACATCATCGGCGAAAATCTCAAGCTCGGGCTTGGCATTGGCCGTGCTCTGCCGGTCGAGCAGCATCGCGCGGACCGATTGTGACCCATCGGTGCCGTCCGCGCCCTTGGCGACATGGACCTTGCCGAGATAGTTCACGGTCGAGCCCCTACCCGCGACCGAGCGAACAATCTGACGGCTGACCGCATCAGGGGCGAGGTGCGCAACGTGAGTGACCACTTCGAGCACTTGCCCAGCCCCGGCAAGTTGTGCTGCCCCGAACGTGAACCGCGCGCCTTCGCCAAGCTCGGCACGCACCGCGATCCGGCCATAACCGGCTGCGGCGTTGAGGACGTGCAGATCAAGCGAAGCGCCTGCTGCCAAAGTGATCGCCAATTCGCGTGCGCCGGAATTTGCGATGGAAAGCGAGCGCACCTCGCCTTCCTCCAGCGCGATGGTCTCGACCGCCACCGGCCACAGCGGAGCCAGCGCGGCGAGATCGGCATAGCGGAACTCTTCGTCCCGGCGAGTGGGAAGCGCGCTCATCCCGCGACTTCCTCATAACCATGCGCTTCAAGCTCAAGCGCCAGCTCGGCCCCGCCGGTCCGGACGATCCGTCCATCCGCCAGCACGTGGACAAAATCGGGCTTCACGTAATCGAGCAGGCGCTGGTAGTGGGTGATCAGCAGCACGGCTTTATCAGGCCCGCGCATGGTGGCGTTGATCCCGTCCCCCACGATCCGCAGCGCATCGATATCGAGCCCGCTGTCGGTTTCATCGAGCACCGCCAGCGACGGGTTCAAGATCCCCATCTGGACCATCTCGGCGCGCTTCTTTTCGCCGCCCGAAAAGCCGACGTTCACCGGCCGCTTGAGCATGTCCATATCGAGCTTGAGCAGCCCGGCCTTTTCGCGCGCTAGCTTGAGGAAGTCTCCGCCCGATAGCGGCGCTTCACCGCGGCCCTTGCGCTGGGCGTTGAGGCTTTCGCGCAGGAACTGGACGAACGAGACGCCCGGGATCTCGACCGGATACTGGAACCCCAGAAACAGCCCGGCGGCGGCGCGCTCGTGCGGTTCGAGCGCCAGCAGGTCCTGCCCCATGAAAGTCACCGAACCCTCGGTCACCTCGTAACCAGGCCGCCCGCCCAGGACATAGGACAGCGTCGATTTGCCCGCGCCATTGGGCCCCATGATCGCGTGCACTTCGCCCGCATTGATCGTCAGCGACAACCCCTTGAGGATCGGCTTGTCGGCAACCGTGGCGTGGAGGTTTTCAATTTTCAGCATCATGAATCCTGCAGGAAAAAGCGCTTGTGGACCCGGCAAACCAAAGTGCCATCGGCCAGCGGAACGGCAGGGGCCTCGCCGAAATCGACGAAGCCCTGCTTGGTGTAGAAAGCCAGCCCGCCCACGTTGTCGGCCCGGATCGTGGCGTTGATGGCGCTGTGGCCCAGTTCGCGGGCGCGGGCTTTGGTGGCGGCGAACAGGGCTGAACCTGCGCCCGATTGCTTGCGGTCCAGCGAAGCGAAAGTGCCGATATCGCCGACATCATCGGGCAGGCCGGGGTAACGGCCGAGCGTCTGGAAGGCAGCCACTGCGCCAGCTTCATCCAGCGCGATATGGCAGCACAATACCTGCGGTCCGGTCAGGTAGGCGTGGTCGAGCGCTTCGGGCGCGAACTCGCCCTGCAGCGCAGTCGTCCCGCCGGCGCGGATGATCGGGTTGATCAGATCGGCCAAGACGCTCGCATCGGCGCTGGTAACAGGGCGGACGGTGAAACTCATCGATAGCCCCCACGCGGGGCGCTGCGCGACGGTCCGCTCGGTTTGCGTGCGCGGCTGCGGTCGTTATATCGGGCCTTCATCGCCGCAACCACTTCGGCCACCACCGCGTCGGGGTCTTCCAGCACGCGTTCGGCAGCAAAGCGCAGCAGGTGGACGCCAACCGCCTCAAGGCTCTTGTCGCGCCGCGCGGTTACGGCCGGATCGCCGCCCTCGTCGATCGAGACCGCGACCTTGAGCGGGTTGCAGGCGAAATCGACAATCGCCGAACCGATCACCTGCTGGCGAGTCAGCTTGAACTTGCCGAGATTGGCCTCGTTCAGCTTTTCACCGAGCAGCCTCTGTGCCTCGGTCGGCTCCATCCGGTTGCGCCGCGCCTGATCGTGGATCTTGTCGAGCCGCTGGTCCGAAATCGCCCACCCACGCCCGCGCTTCTCCAGCTCGGGGGGATCGGCGCGCTCATCAAGTGGGCGGACGGTGAGGGTCTTCTTGGTCATATCGGTTTCTCGTCATCAGCAGCGTCCCAGAAACGCTTTCTCGCTGCGAACGAAGCGAAGGGTAGGGCCGACAAAACCAGCAGAAATCCCTTCAGCGCATTCCGGCTGAAAAGCAGACGGAAGTATGACGTGGATTGAGTCATCCGACGCTCCCCTCAAGGCTGATTCCAAGCAGCTTCTGCGCCTCAACCGCGAACTCCATCGGCAGCTGCTGCAGCACTTCCTTGGCGAAGCCGTTGACGATCAGTGCCACCGCCGCTTCTGCGTCCAGCCCGCGCTGCATTGCGTAGAACAGCTGGTCGTCTGAAATTTTCGAGGTGGTCGCCTCGTGCTCGATCTGGGCGCTGGGATTGCGCACTTCGATATAGGGCACGGTATGCGCGCCGCAGTCCTTGCCGAGCAGCAGCGAATCGCACTGGGTGAAATTGCGCACCCCTTCGGCGCCGGGTGCGACGCGGACCAGCCCGCGGTAGGTGTTCTGGCTCTTGCCGGCCGAGATGCCCTTGCTGATGATGGTCGAGCGGGTGCCCTTGCCGTTGTGGATCATCTTGGTGCCGGTATCGGCCTGCTGGTAATTGTTGGTCACCGCGACCGAGTAGAATTCACCCACCGAGTCTTCGCCGTTGAGCACACACGAAGGGTATTTCCACGTCACCGCGCTACCGGTCTCGACCTGTGTCCAGCTCACCTTGCTGCGCTTGCCCTGGCACAGCGCGCGCTTGGTGACGAAATTATAGATGCCGCCCAGCCCTTCGGCGTTGCCGGGGTACCAGTTCTGCACGGTCGAATACTTGATCTCGGCATCATCGAGCGCGACCAGTTCAACCACGGCGGCGTGAAGCTGGTTTTCATCGCGCATCGGCGCAGTGCAGCCTTCGAGGTAGCTGACATAGCTGCCCTTGTCGGCGATGATCAGCGTGCGTTCGAACTGCCCGGTGTTTTCCGCGTTGATCCGGAAATAGGTGCTGAGCTCCATCGGGCAGCGCGTGCCTTCGGGGATGTAGACGAAGGTGCCATCGGAAAAGACCGCGCAGTTGAGCGCACTGAAAAAGTTGTCCTGCATCGGCACGATCTTGCCGAGCCACTTTTTGACCATGTCGGGATATTCGCGAATCGCTTCCGAAATCGAGAGGAAGATCACGCCCGCGCGCTTGAGTTCCTCGCGGAATGTGGTGGCGACCGAAACCGAATCGAACACCGCATCGACCGCAACCTTACGCGCGCCTTCGACCCCGGCGAGGACCTTCTGCTCCTCAAGCGGGATGCCCAGCTTTTCGTAGACCCGCAGGATATCAGGATCGACCTCGTCGAGGCTGGCCAGCTTGGGCTTCAGGCGCGGCGCGGCGTAGTAGTACGCATCCTGGTAATCGATCGGCGGAATGTTCAGCTTGGCCCAATCGGGCATTGGCATGGTCAGCCAGTGGCGGAACGCTTTCAGCCGCAAGTCGAGCATCCATTCGGGCTCGTTCTTCTTGGCCGAAATGAACCGGACGGTGTCTTCGTTCAGCCCCTTGGGCGCGAAATCCGTTTCAATATCGGCCGACCAGCCGTGCTCGTAGTCAGCGACTTTGGCCGCCGCATCGCGCGCGGCCTGGTCTTTTACAATCTCGTTCATGCCGCTACCTCTGCCAGCCGCGAAAGGGAAACTTCGGCCAGCGCCCCGCGCATTGCGGTGTTGACCAGCGCCCAGTGCGGGCGGACGGCGCAGGCGCTTTCCATCCCGCAATCGTGCTTGCCTTCGGGCGCACAGGCGGTGAGCGCAATCGGGCCTTCGACCGCCTCGACAATATCGGCAAGACTGATCGCCGCCGCTGGCCGCGCCAGAGTCAGCCCGCCATGCGCCCCGCGAACCGAGCGCAGCAGCCCCGCCGCAGTCAGCCGGCTGACCAGTTTCTGCACGGTGGGCGCAGGCAACCCGGTTTCTGCCGCCAGCTGGCTGGCCGAAACGCGCGCGTGGCCGCAATGGCGCGCGGCGGCGCTCATCGTCACAACGGCATAGTCGGCCATGCTCGACAGGCGCACCGGAGTAGCTCCTTCAAATCAGACTGATTCGTTCTGATTTGGCCCTAGGCTTGGTTGAAAGGGCTGGCAAGCTGTGCGGCACAGAAAAAAGCGACCTTCTGGCCGAGGCCGGAAGGTCGCCTTTGAAGTTAGGACCTTCATCGCAAGCGAATCTGGATCCTTCGGGTCGCACCAGTGTGTTACGAGGCAGTTTCTGCGGCGAATTGTATGGATTCGACAGATCAACCGTTAAAAGCTGTCAAATACCTTACAAAATCGATTGCATGTAGAATCGGGGATCGATTGCCGCGAATCGACACCGCGATGCGGTGATGCCATAGGCCCCGCCATGCTCTATTCGCTGCTGCGCCCCGCGCTATTCCTGCTCGATCCCGAACCGGCCCACGCCTTATCGATCGCCGCACTCAAGCTGGTGCCGGGCGGCTCGCAATCTCAAGGGCCGCTGGCCACGACCGTCGCGGGGCTGCACTTTCCCAATCCGGTGGGTATGGCTGCAGGCTATGACAAGGACGGCGAAGTGCCCGATGCGCTGCTGGCGCTGGGCTTCGGTTTTACCGAGGTGGGCTCGATCACCCCGCTGCCGCAAGCCGGCAATCCCAAACCGCGCCTGTTTCGGCTGAGCCAGGACCGCGCGGTGATCAACCGCATGGGTTTCAACAATCGCGGGGCCGAAGCGGCAGCGGCGCGGCTGGCCCACCGCGCCGGGCGGCCCGGCATTGTCGGGATCAACGTTGGCGCCAACAAGGATTCGGCCGATCGGGTGGCCGATTACGCGACGATGGTGCGGCTGATGGCACCCTTGGCCAGCTATCTGGCGGTCAACATTTCAAGCCCCAACACTCCAGGTTTGAGAGCCTTGCAGGATGAAGGCGCTTTGGCTGCACTGCTCGATGCCGTTATGGCGGCACGCGGACCCAAGGGCCCGCCCATCTTCCTCAAGGTCGCGCCCGATCTGGAACCTGCGGATATCGATGCCATTGCCCGGATCGCGATCGACAAGCGGATCGATGCGCTGATTGTGTCCAACACCACCATTTCGCGGCCGCAGCTGAATTCGCCCCATGCCGACGAGAGCGGCGGGCTTTCGGGCGCGCCGCTGCACGATCTGGCGCTGCAACGTTTGCGCGATTTCCGAAGCGCTACCGGCGGGGCCATGCCGCTGATCGGGGTTGGCGGGATTTCCAATGCCGAGCAGGCCTGGCAGCGGATCCGCGCCGGAGCCAGCCTGGTCCAGCTTTACAGCGCGATCACCTATGAAGGGCCGGGAATCGCCCGGCGGATTGTCAAAGGTCTGGAACGGTTGATGGCCCGCGACGGGTTTGCCTCCATTGCCGAAGCGGTCGGAACCGAATAGCGTGGCCGCCATGCAGATGAAAACCCTAGTCCTGTTGATCGCCCCGCTGGCTTTGGCCAGCTGCGCCCCCGCCCCCGAAGCCATGAGCCAGGCCGCGCCGCAAAGCACTGCGGTCAGGCTTGATGCCGGGATGGTCAGCGCCGCCGATCCGCGCGCCGCCGCTGCCGGGGTGCAGATGCTGCGCCAGAACGGCAGCGCCACCGACGCCGCGATTGCGACCATGCTGGCGCTGACCGTGGTTGAACCGCAAAGCAGCGGGATCGGCGGCGGCGGGCTGTTTGTCACCGCCGCGCCCGGCGGACAGGTTGAAACCATCGATGGGCGCGAGACGGCCCCGGCAGCCGCGCACAACAAATGGTTCTTCAAGGACGGCAAGGTGATGCAATTTGCCGATGCCGTGCCCGGCGGCACCAGCGTGGGCGTGCCGGGCAATGTTGCCCTGGCCGCCAAGGCACATGGCCAGCACGGCCGCCTGCCCTGGGCGCGGTTGTTTGCGCCCGCAATAGCGCTGGCCCGCGATGGTTTTGCGGTGACCCCGCGGCTTTTCGCAATGCTGGCCGGAAGCAAGGCGAGCGCCGGTTTCACCGCTGAAGGCCGCGCACTCTATTACGGTGCCGATGGCAACCCGCTGCCGGTGGGAACGGTGATCAAGAACCCGGCGCTGGCCGCGACGCTGCAAGCCATTGCCGACAAGGGTCCCAAGGCGTTTTATGCAGGTGCCAACCCCGCCGCGATCGTGGCCCGGGTCACCACCGCGCCGCGCAATCCCGAACCGATGACCACGGGGGATGTGGCCGCCTACAAGGCCAAGGACCGCGCGCCGGTTTGCGGGACCTATCGCGGCTACAAGGTCTGCGGGATGGGCCCGCCCAGTTCGGGCGGCACCACCGTGATCGCCACACTGATCCAGCTGGAACGGTTCGATCTGGCTGCGCTGGGCAGCACATCGCCGGTCAGCTGGCACCTGATCGCCGAAAGCGAACGGCTCGCCTATGCTGACCGGGCGCGCTATTCGGCCGATGCCGATTTTGTGCCGGTGCCGGTTACCGGGATGGTTGACCGCGCTTATCTGGCGCAGCGTTCGGCGCTGATCGATCCGGCCCGCTCGATGCCCGGAGTTGCGGCTGGCACCCCGCCGGGGGCAGAAAAGCTCAGCCTGGCCGATGCCCCTTACGCCGAGGAATACGGCACCTCGCATATCGCGGTGGTTGACCGGCAGGGCTCTGCGGTCAGCTATACCTCAACGATCGAAAGTGCGTTCGGATCGGGGCTGATGGTTGGGGGCTATTTCCTCAACAACGAACTCACCGATTTCGACTTTCAGCCCGAGATCGACGGGCGGATGGTTGCCAACCGGGTTGAAGGCGGCAAACGGCCGCGCAGTTCGATGTCGCCGACGCTGGTCTTTGCCCCTGATGGCAAATTGGTGATGGTGGTGGGCGCAGCGGGCGGAGTGACAATCCCGGCGCAAGTTATCCGCGCAGTGATCGGAATGATCGACTGGAAGCTTGGCCCGCAAGAGGCGCTGAACCTGCCGGTGATTTTCGCGCCGGGGACCAACGCGGTCTATGTCGAAAAGGGCTCGGCACTTGAAGCGATGATCCCGGCGCTGATCCAGCTGGGCCACGGCGATGTCCAGTCGCGCGCCATGCCGCTTAAAGCGCAGGCGATCCGGATTGAGGGCAACCGCGCGATAGGCGGCGCCGATCCACGTAGCGAAGGCAAAGCAGTTTCCGAATAGCTTGAAGCACAGCCGCTGCGGGCCTAGTCCTGCTGATGGGTAGAGGTACGTGGCGCGAAAGGGGCGTTGCTGGTGGTTGATATTTCAGACCTGCCGCAGAGCAGGAGCTTGATTGAACTGTTCCTGAAACGCGCCGATGCACGCGGCGATGCTCCGTTCTTGTGGGCCAAGCGCGATGGAAAATGGCAGCCGCAAAGCTGGGCTGAAGTGGCGCAGCAGGTTTGCCTGCTGGCAGAATCGCTCCGCGGTCTTGGCCTTAAGTCAGGAGACCGGGTGCTGCTGGTTTCGGAGAACCGGCCCGAATGGCTGATCGCCGATTTCGCGATTATGGCGGCGGGCTGCATCACCGTGCCGGCCTATGTTACCAACACCGAACGCGATCACTTGCATGTGCTCGACAATTCGGGTGCCTCGGCAGTGATCGTGGCGAACGACAAGCTGGCCAAGCCGCTGCTCCCCGCAGTGATGCGTTCGGGCCTGGCCAAGCACGTGATCGGGATCGAGCCGCTCCGGATAGCGCAGGCCAGCAATTTTGAATACCATAGCTGGGCCAATCTGGTCACCGGTGATGCCGCCTTGGCGCGCAAGGCGGTTACCACCCGCAGCGCCGGGATCGAGCGCAAGGACACCGCCTGCATCATCTACACCAGCGGCACCGGCGGGGCACCGCGCGGGGTCTTGCAGCATCACGGTGCGCTGCTGATGAACGCCGATGGCGCAGCGCGGATCCTGTGCGAGGATTTCGGGCTGGATCAGGACGAAGCCTTCCTCTCGTTCCTCCCGCTCAGCCACGCCTACGAACACACCGGCGGGCAGATGCTGCCGATTTCGGTCGGAGCGCAGATCTATTATTCGGAAGGCCTCGAAAAGCTCGCCTCCAATATCGAAGAGGTACGCCCGACGATCATGGTGGTGGTCCCGCGGCTGTTCGAAGTGCTGCGTGCGCGGATCATCAAGCAGATTGAGAAGCAGGGCAAAGTAGCCAATTTCCTGTTCGACCGGGCGATGGGGATCGGCGGCCACAAGGCGCAAGGGCGAGGTCGCCTGCGCGACAAGCCGATGGACCTGATACTGGAACGGACCCTGCGCCCCAAGATCCGCGCCAAGTTCGGCGGCCGGCTGAAAGCGATGGTTTCGGGCGGGGCGCCGCTCAATCCCGAGATCGGGGTGTTCTTCGATTCGATGGGGCTGACCATGCTGCAGGGCTATGGCCAGACCGAAGCCGGGCCGGTAATCAGCTGCAACCGCCCCAAGGCCGGGCTCAAGATGGATACCGTCGGCCCGCCGCTCCACGGGGTCGAAGTCAGGATTGCCGAGGACGGCGAAATCCTGGTGCGCGGCGAGCTGGTGATGCACGGCTATTGGCGCAATCCGGAAGAAACCGCCAAGGCGATCCAGAACGGCTGGCTGCACACCGGCGATATCGGCCATATCGACGAAAAAGGCCGGATCCTGATTACCGATCGCAAGAAGGACATGATCGTCAACGACAAGGGCGACAATGTCTCGCCGCAGAAGATCGAAGGCATGCTGACCCTGCAGAGCGAAGTGGCGCAGGCGATGGTCTATGGCGATCGCAAGCCGCACATTGTTGGCCTGATTGTCCCCGATCCTGAATGGGCGCACGAGTGGGCCAAGGCCAACGGCGAAAAGTTCGATCTTGAGGCGTTGCAGGGCCTGCCCGCGTTCCGCAGCGCGGTGCGCGCCGCGATCGATCGGGTCAACCAGGACCTGTCGGTGACCGAAAAGGTCCGCCAGTTCGCCTTTGCCGACGAAGCTTTCGGGATCGAGAACGAAGAAATGACCCCCAGCCTCAAGATCCGCCGCCACAAGCTGAAAGCGCGGTATGGTGAGCGGCTGGACGGATTGTACAAAGGTTGATCCCGGGCAAGGCAAAGCTGGCGCTGGCGGCCGGCCTGCTGGCGGCGGGCGTGGCCGCCGATCCGCCGCTGCCCGATGCCTTGCGCGCGGGCTGGCACGGCAAGCCGGCTTGCGAGTTGCTCCGTTCAGACCTGCGGCATCGCCTGCTGCGCTGCACGTTCCTGCCGGGTGAGGGGCACGAACGGCATTTCCACCCGGCCCACATCGGCTATGCACTGCAAGGCGGCACGATGCGGATCACCGATGCCAAGGGCACCCGCGATCAGGTTCTGGCGGCAGGATCAAGCTATACCAGCGCCGGGACGCCGTGGCACGAAGTGGTCAATGTCGGGTCGACAACTGTGGTCTACCTGATTTTCGAGGAGACCGGCACCCATCCGGCGCCGAACTGAACTGAGGCCGTTCCTGCAGCCCCAATAGAAAAGGCCGGCTAGCGGTGGTCCACCCCCGCCAGCCGGCCTTTATCCGATGAATTGGCTTACGCCAGATTACATCTTGGCGTCGGTCGCAGCAGCAGCAGCGTCGCTGGCAGCGCCAGCAGCGTCGCTGGCGGCGTCGGTCGCAACAGCAGCGGCTTCCGAAGCGGTTTCAGCAGCAGCTACAGCTTCGTCTTCCTTCTTCTCACCGCAAGCAGCGAGAGCCAGCGAACCGGCGGCAACAGCAGCAAACAGAGCAATCTTCTTCATTGGGAATCCCCTAATACGTTGCCAAAATATGGCATGTTACCCGTGCCCGCTTGACGCGGGACGGACGCGTATCTGCACGGCTTCGCGGCGTTTGTCGATTTCCAATTTGCCGGATCGCCAACAAAATCGCGCTTTGCCCGCCCTGACCGCACGAAATTACACCGCTGTGGTGCAGCGACAAACCCTTTTGGCCTGCCCTAAAGCCCCGCGCGGGATCAGCGCCGGCGGCGAATCCACGTACGCAGACGGCCAAGCAATCCGGCGGGCGGAGCATCGTCCTGAGCGATTTCCGGTGCGCTCTCAATCGCTTCGTTCTGGTCTGCTGCCAGCTCGTCCCAGCCTGTGCCGAACGGCCAGGCTAGCCCTGCTGCTTGCTCGGGCCAGGACTCAGCCTCGGCAGGCTGCTCAACGACCACTTGATCGTATTGAGCCGGAACAGGCGGAGGCGGGGTAAGGGTAAGCGGAACTTGCGGTGACAACAGCGATTCCAACCGGTCATGCAGCGAATCATGCAGCAGCGCAAAACCCGGTTCGGCTTGTGGGTCCGGAAACTCCGGGCTGGGCTGAACCAGTTCGGCCTGAACTTCGGCCTGAACTTCGAGTTCATCCTCGACCTCGTCTTCGGGCTCATCCCAGCTCGCTTCGCTCCACTGCGGCGCCGCATCCGGCGCAGGTTCGGGACTCTCGTCCGGGGTCGACTCGGCCGCCGCCAGATCGGCTGGTTCGTCCAGCCACTCGGGTTCAGGCTGAGGCTCAGGCGCAGCTTCAGACCCACTGGGCGGCGGACCCAGCATATCGCGAAAGTCCCAGCTGTGCTGCGGGGTCTTCTTGCTCAGCAGCGGGCTGGCCGGCAGCGCGGTGGGGAGCGGTTCGGGCAGCGGCGGTGGGGCGGGCACCTGGCTATCGCCATCGCCGCCTTCGCCGTGCCCACGCAGACGCGAGATGCGGACGGCCATTTCGCCTTCTGTCTCAGCCAGAACCAGCACTGCGCGCTTCTGCGCGCGGGGGATTCCTGTCATCAGCAAACTGGAATAGCGCGGCCCCGGCACACCGGTATCGGCCTCTTCCTCCTCGGCCTTTTCAGCCGCGCGCCGAGCGCTTTCGGGCATGCCGGCAACCGGTGCATCGAAATAGGGGTAAACTCCGTTGCTGCCTGCGGTGACACAGACCGGGCGCGGCAAGCCATCCGCGGCGATCCGCTGGCCCACCGCCTGAAACAGCAAGGCCGAAAGCAGACAGGCCCCCAGCGAACCGGCAACTATCGCATCCGCGTCAGGCTCTTCGCTGGCCAGCAGTTGCGCTTCGAGCAGCACGAGCGCGCCGTGCAGATCATCGATGCCATCAACCGAAAGGGCGTTGTCGCTGGCTTCGCAATCGGCCGCCCAGTTGCAGCCGTGCAGCGAATAGCCATCGAGCAGATCATCGCGCCCGCTTTGCGAAAACGGATAGGCGGCATCGTTGTAATAGCCGGTTTCGACATGCGGGTTGAGGCAGCCCTGCGCATCGGGCTCGGGCGGTTCCTCTCCGGCCCAGCCAAGCGCAATCGAGATTGCAGTGACGGGCCGGCCGGGGCGATCATGCCGGGCAATGCTATCGCCCAGAAAGGACCAGCCGCGCAGCGCGAGATCGGCTGCGGTGACGGTCAGAAAGCGTTCGGGAAGGATGCCATCCGGCCCGGCATAGGGCGCCAGCAGCTTCTGAATGCGTCCGATTGCTGCGCTATCGCGGCCATGCCGCAGATCACTTTCGATCGAGCGGCGGAAATCTTCTTCACTCTGTCCGTCGATAGCGATGGTCGTCACAGGCAATTCCTCGGCGCTGAGCCGCAGGCAAATTGCACCAGCAATGGTTTATTTGACGTTACGAGGACGAAATCGCGGTCAGGCAGCCGCTTTTTCCACCCATTCAGGGTAAAAGCTGGGCTCGCGCGCGGACCAGCCGGGCGCGGTGGCAGCGGCTTCGCTGATCGATTGCAGCAGGTTCTTGCGCCGATCGGGGCGGATCTGGGGCAAGGCGGCGGCGGCGCAAAAGGCGCTGGGCAGGAACGGACGGACATCCGCGCCCAGCAGCCGCTCGTACAGAAAGCGGAAGGACGAAAAGCAAGTCAGCCGTTCCTGTGCGAGATCGAAGGCGGCCACCCGCACCAATTTGCCGACAAAGCTTTCCAGCGCATCAAAACCGGTTTCGGCTGGGATCATGCCGCGCAAGGTCTTGAGCTCCTGATAGGCAACATATTGGCTGCGGATCGCGGCGCTTTCGGCGGCATCACGGGCCCATAGCTTGAACGCGTCCTGACGGCCCAGGCCGATATCCAGGCTGCGCTTGATATAGCGCTGCTCGGCGGCCGAAAAACCGGCGAACTCGCGCAGTTCGGCGATTGTCAGCGATGCGGTACCTGTATTGGCCATGTGTGCCCCCGTGTTGATCGGGGCCAAGCTGACGCAATATGGTTATGATCGCGTTAACCACACTGGCTAGCAATCGGTGCGTAGTGCCTTACGGGCCTGTGCCTATTGAAGCGAAGGGAGTGCCATGACCCAGTATGATCCTGAGACTTTGGCATTCTATGCCCGCGAAGCGTCCGACTATGCCGCGAGCAGCGCTGGCGGGATCGGGCGGCACCTTGATGGATTTCTCGAACGGCTGCCGCCTGGCGCGCTGATTCTGGAGCTGGGCTGCGGATCGGGGCGCGATGCCGCCCATATGGAAGCACTGGGATTCATGATCGAACCGACCGACGGGGTGCCCGAAATGGCAGCGCAGGCTGCGGTCCGGCTTGGCCGGGCGGTGGCGGTGATGCGGTTTGATCAGCTCGATGCACAGGACCGATACGATGGTGTGGTTGCCGCCTATTCGCTGCTGCATGTCCCTCGCGCTGGGCTGGTCGATGTGCTGGCCCGGATTTGGCGCGCGCTGAAACCGGGCGGCTTGCACGTCGCCACTTTCAAAACCGCCGGCGGCGAAGGACGCGATCGGTTGGGGCGGTATTACAACTATCCGAGCGAAGCCGAATTGCGCGGGTTTTACGATCAGGCCGGCAAATGGTCCGCAGCCGAAGTCGAAAGTGGTGAAGGCCGCGGCTATGAGGGCGGAGTTTCGCGCTTCGTAATGATTACCTTGCGCAAGGCGGGCTAAAGTTTTCGGCCCAGGTGGGTCAACACCGGAAGACTCTAGATCAGCCCAGCCAGCGGGCTCGATGGATCGGCATATTTGCGCGTCGCCATCCGGCCGGAAAGGTACGCGTGGCGCCCCGCCTCTACCGCCAGTTTCATCGCCCGGGCCATCCGCAGCGGATCCTTGGCTTCGGCGATCGCGGTGTTCATCAGCACCCCGTCGCAGCCCAGTTCCATCGCCACCGCCGCATCGCTGGCGGTGCCGACCCCGGCATCGACCAGCACCGGCACGCTGGCCCCTTCAACAATCAGGCGGATCGTCACCCGGTTCTGGATGCCAAGGCCCGAACCGATTGGCGCGCCCAGCGGCATCACTGCCACCGCGCCCGCGCTTTCCAGCTGCTTGGCGCCGATCGGATCATCGGTGCAGTAGACCATCGGCAGGAAGCCCTCATTCGAAAGCACTTCGCAGGCCTTCAGCGTTTCGCGCATGTCGGGATACAGCGTGCGCGCCTCGCCCAGCACTTCCAGTTTCACCAGGTCCCAGCCGCCCGCCTCGCGCGCCAGGCGCAACGTGCGAATCGCATCCTCGGCAGTGAAGCAGCCTGCGGTGTTGGGCAGGTACGTGATCTTTGTGGGGTCGATGAAATCGGTCAGCATCGGCGCCTTGGGGTCGCTGACGTTGACCCGGCGCACCGCAACGGTAACGATTTCCGCGCCCGCAGCCGCAACCGCGGCGGCATTCTGCGCGAAGTCCTTGTACTTGCCAGTGCCGACAATCAGCCGCGAGCGAAAGGTGCGGCCCGCCACGGTCCAGGTATCGGCATCATCTTTGTTGTCTGCTCCGCTAGCCGCGACCGCGCCCTGTCCGCCGCCGACGAAATGGACAATTTCAAGCACATCGCCCTCAGCGACGGCAACCGCCGCAAGCGCCGAGCGCGGGACAATCTCGCCGTTGCGCTCAACCGCGACCTTGGCCGGATCGAGTTCGAGGCTGCGCACCAGATCGGCGACAGTGCCAGCTTTGGCGCGCCGCAGCTCGCCATTGACGGTAAGGGAAAGAAGATCGGTCATCGCTGACCGCAGATAGCGATCAGAATGAATGGCGCAAGTTGCGCAAGTGGGCCCAGGCAAGAAGCCCCACCCCGAGGATCGTCAGAACCGCTTCGGCCGAGCCGTGGCCCACGAACAGCGCCAGCCCCATCAAGCCGATCCCCGCTGCGCCGACCTGCAGCGGCACGGGATCGCCATGACGGACCACCCCCAATACCAGCGTGGCCGAACCGACCGCGATGGCCAAGGCCAGGCCGATCCGGTGGATTTCCGGTGCGAACAGCACGCCCCCGCCCAGCCCAAGCCCGGCGACAAGCAGCAAGCCTGCAACGCAATGCAACGCGCACAGCCCGGAGAGCAGCACGCCAACCCGGTCAAGCCGGTTGCGAATCAAAACAAGAGCCTGACGCATCGTGCGCTGCATGTATGTTATAGTGTATCGTATTTCAAGCGACTTCACCGTGGGACACTTGCGCTTCATCGCATCTGGCAGCAAAGCGCGGCACATGGTCACACCGGTTGCCGAATCGCCGTCCTTACGCCCCCTGATGCTATCGCGCTGGTTATGGGTTGTGGTGTCTTGCCTGATTATCGTGCTGGTGGTCGGCGGGGTTACGCGCCTTACCGAATCGGGGCTTTCAATCACCGACTGGAAGCCGGTTACCGGGGTTCTACCGCCGCTTAATCAGGCGGACTGGCAAGCCGCGTTTGCAGCCTATCAGCGGATCCCGCAGTACACCGAAATGAACGGTCCGGCGGGAATGACGCTTGACCAGTACAAATGGATCTATTTCTGGGAATGGCTGCACCGGTTTCTGGTCCGGATGGTGCTGGGCACCTCGTTCGTCCTGCCGCTGGCGTGGTTCTGGCTGCGCGGGCAAATCCCGGCGGCATTCAAACCGAGGCTGCTGGGTCTGCTCGCGCTGGGCGGCTCGCAGGCCGTGGTCGGGTGGTTCATGGTGCGTTCGGGGCTGAGCGCCGGGGCTGATGTCAAAGTCAGCCACTATTGGCTCGCCGCGCACCTGATGCTGGCCCTGACTTTGCTGGCGGCCCTGGCCTGGACCGCGCTGGATTTCGCCGCCTTCGCCAAAGGCGTCGCGCCGTCGCGGCCGCGCGGCCTTGGCCTGATTGCACTGGGCGCGGTCTATGTGCAGCTGTTTTATGGCGCGCTGCTGGCCGGACTGCGCGCCGGACCCGTGGCCGGTTCGGGGTGGTTCAGCTGGGATGCCTGGCCGCTGATGCAAGGCCAGTTGGTGCCCGCCGGGATCGACTGGCGGCAAGGGACAGCCCATGCCTTGTTGGCCGATCCTTACCTGGTGCATTTCATCCATCGCTGGTGGGCCTGGGCGGCGGTGGCTGTGCTGATCGTTCTGGCGCGGAGGCTGCGCGGCGAATTCCGCCCGGTATCGGTCGCCATCCACAGCGCGTTTGGCATCCAGATTCTGCTTGGAATCGCCACCGTGATGAGCGGGATAGCCTTGTGGTTGGCGGCCCTCCACCAGCTTACCGGTGCACTGCTGCTGGTTTCGACCGTCTGGGGCGCACACTGCTTGGCAAGTAAAATAGCCAAAGTTCAATGACTTGTTAGATAGCTGGAGTATTGTGCGATGACTGCTTATGGTAAGTCGCGTACAAATACTTGACGAAGCAGGCTGGCCCTGCGCCAATACTCGTCGTTCGATCTGGCTAGCCTGGGCTAGCCGGGCCGGGGAACAACAGGAGTGTGGGGTGCCGTTTCATAGTGTTGCTGCAACGGTGTTGAGCGCGATCCGCGCCGCGGTTGTGCAATCGTGATGAAGCTCTCGGTAATTCTTGGCGTCAGCATGGCAGCACTCGCGCTGGTGCCGCTGGGCGATGCCGCCGGTGGAGCCTTGGCCGATCGGGCCGCGCGCCAATTCGTTCCGCCTGCGGGCGAGATCGTCTTGGCCCGGTCATTGATCCGCGAACTGTCGGACGGCAAACAGATTGTCGTTAACCGCAGGTATCGCATCCGCTTCGTATCGATTGCCGGGGGTTACCGGGTGGAAGGCGATCTGGTCGGGGTATCAGTTGAAGCACCGCCGATACTGTCAAACCTGGCTGATCTGGAGCGCCGCCGTGTCGATCCAGGGCCGTTTCCGATGGAGCTTGGCAACGACGGCCAACTGCGAGAGCAAAGCCCTACCGTGCCCGATCCCGGGTTGCGCGCAGAAGTTCAAGCACAAGCCGGGGCACTGCTGCTGCCGCGGGCTGAAACCATGGCCGGGCGCGCCGAAGTGGGCCGGGTGATTGGCAAACTTGCGCAGGGCGGGGCAACATCGCCGTGGCCAGCCGATCTGTTCAATGCCAATCCAGGCGAACGCCGGCTGGAACGCCAGGTCAACCTTGCCGATGGACGAACCGGCGCAGTCGAGGTCGTCCTGCGGGTCGATACGCTGCTCCCGTGCGGTTTGCCGCGGCGCTTTGAACGCACCGTAACCACCCAGTTGCCCGGTTCGCGAACGGTTTCGCACGAAGTGTTCACCTTCGAGTACGCGGCCAAATAGTCAGGCGGTATTATTTTACCTCTCTGCAAAGCCGCAGGGAACCTTGACTTGTGCGCCAACTTAACAGAAAGGGCCGCTTCCCCGCGCTTCGGTGCGGATTCGCTATTCCCGTAGCAGCACTGCGGCGGGAACAGACCCAAGGAACAAGGCCATGAAGGCGCTTAGCAAGGTCACCCGGTCGATCAAACCGGCTGAGGTGGAAAAGAACTGGCATCTGATCGATGCAGATGGATTGGTAGTTGGCCGCCTCGCGGTGATTATTGCCAACCTCCTGCGCGGCAAGCACAAGCCGAGCTTTACCCCGCACGTCGATTGCGGCGATCACGTTGTCGTGATCAACGCCGGCAAGGTGCGGTTCACTGGCAACAAGCGTGGCCAGAAAACCTATTACAAGCACACCGGTTATGCCGGCGGCATCAAGGAAGTGACCGCAGCCAAAGTGCTCGACGGGCGTTTCCCTGAGCGCGTGCTCGAAAAGGCCGTTGAACGCATGGTCCCGCGCGGTCCGCTGGGCCGTGACCAGATGCGTGCCCTTCACCTCTACGCCGGTACCGAGCATCCGCATGGTGGCACCCAGCCCCAGCCGCTCGATGTTGCCTCGATGAACCGCAAGAACAAGGTGGGTGCATGATGTCTGACACTACTGTCACCGATCTCGCCGATCTCGGCACCGTTGCCGAACTGCCGGCCGCTCCCGCTGCGCCGACGATGCCGCTGCGCGAGAAGGAAATCGACGCCCAGGGCCGCGCCTATGCCACCGGCCGCCGCAAGGACGCGGTTGCCCGCGTCTGGATCAAGCCTGGTTCGGGCAAGGTTATGATCAATGGCCGCGATCAGGCCGTTTACTTTGCGCGGCCAACGCTGCGCCTGGTGATCGACCAGCCGTTCCAGATCGCCGAACGCGCCGGGCAATACGATGTGATTGCCACGGTCAAAGGCGGCGGGCTTTCGGGCCAGGCCGGCGCGGTCAAGCACGGTATCTCGCAGGCGCTGACCAAGTTTGAACCGACGCTGCGCAGCGTGATCAAGGCTGCCGGGTTCCTGACCCGTGACAGTCGCGTCGTGGAACGCAAAAAGTACGGCAAGGCCAAGGCCCGCAAGAGCTTCCAGTTCTCGAAGCGCTAATTTTGCGGCTTCTGGACTGTTCGAATTGGGGGCTGGCCGCAGGGCTGGCCCCTTTTTCGATTCCGCGATGACCATGCCGCACCATCATGGCGCCACGCCGGCAACCATGCCCTGGACCGGACGTCTGGGAGCGCTGCGCGGTGCCATCGGTGCAGGTCTGGCGATCGCCCTGACCGGCCTCGTCACCCATCTCGCAGTTGGCGCGGATCCTGCCGTGCCGTGGCTGGTCGCCTCAATGGGCGCATCGGCAGTGCTGGCCTTCGTGCTGCCCGCCAGCCCGCTTGCCCAGCCATGGCCGGTGATCGGCAGCCATGTGATGGCCGCGGCGATCGGCCTGACTTGTCACATGCTGCCGCTGGCGCCATGGCTTGGTGCCGGACTTGCCGTGTTCGCCGCGATCGCGGCGATGAGCCTGCTGCGCTGCCTGCACCCGCCAGCAGGCGGAACGGCCGTTTTGCTAGCGCTGGCGACCCCGGCAGTCGCGGCGCAAGGCTGGCATTTTCTGATCATGCCGCTGGGGCTGAACGTGGTCCTTCTGACCCTGCTGGCCCTGGTCTACAATCGCCTGACCGGGCATGCTTACCCGCACCGCCCACCGAAAGCCGTGATGCTGCCGGCACTTGCCGGAAGCTATACGCTGGACGATCTCGACACCGTTCTTGAGGGATGGGACGAAGTGCTGAGCATCGACCGCGATGAGCTCGACGCCCTGTTTCGCGCGGTCGAAAGCCGGGTCGCGGCCAGAAGCTGAGGTCAGTGCACCGGTGGGTCGATCGCCGGGACCTGGTTCACCGGCGCCACCGGCTCGTCGGCGCGGCGCGGCGGCATGGCGTTTTCGGGCACCGTCTGGATCTGCATGGCCCCGGTTGGCACATGCGCCATGTTGCGCACCTCTACCGCAATCGTATCGCCGGATACGCGCAGCACGTTGAAGCTGGCGGGGGTGGACCGGATCCGCTGAGAAAGCGTGCCCGCCCCGATCATCCGCAGCGGGCCCCTAGCCGTAGTCTGTTCGATATCGAAGGCATCGTGGACATGCCCGGTAAGCACCGCAAACACACCGCGCGCGGCCAGTTCCTCCATCGCCCGGGTGCCGCCGATGGTCAGACGTTTGCCGGCCGGGCTGCGTTCGGTCAGCGGATGATGCGCGGTAACGATTGCCCGCGTGCCCTGGGGCAAAGCATCGATCGCAGCGCAGCATTCAGCCAGGGCGCGGTTTGTGACCCAGCCGTTCGACCAGGGAAAGCGCCACTGCGCCCGTGTTGCAGTCTTGAGCGGTACCACCGCCAGCCCCGGCAGCTGCAATTCGCGTTCAAGCAGCGATTGGATCGCGAGGAACCGGCGGTACGGATCGACGAAGCGTTCGATCAGGTTGAAATAGGGCATGTCGTGATTGCCGACTTCGACCGTCACCGGCACGTCCAATGCTGAAATCCACGCGCTGGCAGCGGCAAATTCGCGGTGGCGGGCCCGCATCGTCAGGTCGCCGGTAATCAGCACCGCCGCCGGCTGCTCGCGCGCCAGTTCCGCCTTGAAAAAATCAAGCGCGCGCCTGTCTTCCAGACCAAAATGAAGGTCGCTGATGTGATAGAGTGTAAGCGGGCGAGCAGTCATCCCGCCGGTGCAAGCAGATTGACCGGCAGGGGCGCAAGCGAAAACGTCTCCTGCGCCTTCCCGGTCATCCGCTCACCATCGATCATCAGATCCATTTCCGCCCCGTCGACAGTCTCGCAGTGCACCGCCCGGTGGCAGCCCAATTCATCGTGCGGCCCTTCGCGGAAGTTGCGGCGGAGCAGCGCCAGGCCCTGGCGAAGATAGTCGGCCACGCTGTCCGCGCCGTAGCCATCCACCACCAGCCCTGCCTGCTCGGGCACCAGCCGGACCCCGCCATAGCCCTCTTCCTTACCGATATCGGGCTGGTTGAGCCGCACCAGCGCTCCGCTGCCGCTTTGCCGGGCTGCCTCAACCGCATTTTGGGCCATCGCCACCATATTGCCGTCGCGCAATTCCTCGCGCACATCGCTCCACATCGCCCCCGGCCCGGCCAGTATTTCGCAGACTGCCAGCCCGCCGCTCCAGGTAATTGCCGTGCGCTGCACCGGCATCAGCCTGCCGCTGCCGAATGCTGCGGTCGCGCTGTCCAGTGTTACATCTTCGCCGAACAGCGACTTGGCCAGCAGATTGGTGGTGCCGCCCGGCAGCACCAGCACATCGCCCTGCCAATCGCACAGGCCGCCGATAACCGTGCTCAAGGTGCCATCGCCGGCGAATACCGCAAGCGTGCCCACCCCGGCAGCTTCGAGCGCGGCTGGTGAGAGATCGGGGTTCCGGGTGATGTCGATCACTTTGGCCGGAGGCTGGCCAGCCTGCTTCAGGCGATCGATCAAGGCCTGCTGCGCGGCTTCATCATTGCTGCCGCTGGCTGGATTGACCACCAGCCAGAGAGTGGTTTTACTCGTCATGCCAGCGCAACCGGCGAAACGCGGCAAAGTTCCCGATCAAACCCGCCGCGACAGGATCAGCCAGGCTGCCACTACGTTGACTGCGGTGTAGGCGCCATAGAACAGCGCCCAGCCCCATGACCCTTGCGAGACCATCAGCATTGCCCCCAGGAGCATCAGAAACTCCACGATCAGACTGAACCGCCCGCCCAGCAGATGAAAGAAGAACGGCACCTGCCCCAACAGCGGATGGCGGCTTTGCACCACGGCTTGGTGCGCAGCGAAATTGCCGATCCCCAGCATGAAAAGAAGTATCAGGCCCATCGCTGCCAGTCTTAGCGCGCACTGGCCGCCGGGGATAGCTCCGCTGTCGCAGCCCGCGCCCGGCCCGCGGCGTTACAGACCGTTAATGGTTTACCGCCCGGCCATGGCCTTGGCCCGCGAGAGATAGGTGCGCCCGATTCGCACCTGGCTGCCGTCTTCAAGTTCAGCCGACCACACCCCCAGGCCATCGTGCCTAAGCCCGGTTATCCGATCGCGGCGCAGGATGGTGGACCGGTGGAGACGGATGAACAGCGCGGGATCGAGCCGCGCTTCGAGGCCGGAAACGGTTTGCAGCAACAGATAGCTGCGATTGGTCCCCTCGCCCTGGCCAACGTGCAGCCGCACATAGTCACGCTCGGCATCGATCCGATCAACATCGGTGACAGCAATCCGCAGCAGTTCCGAACGGTATGGCACCCAGAATTCGCTGAGCCATTCGTGCATTCCGCGTTCGCGCGTGCTGCGCCGCGCCGCAGCGCGCGCCACTGCGCGTTCAAGTCGCTCTGGCGTCACTGGCTTGAGCACATAGTCAACCGCTTCGAGATCGAACGCCTCAACCGCGAAATTGTCATGCGCGGTCACAAACACCACCGCCGGCGCGGCGGCGCGCCGGGTCAGCGCGCGGGCCACGGCCAGCCCGTCAAATTCGGGCATGGTCATATCCAGCAGGACCAGATCGGGCGAAAGGCTCTCGATTGCTTCAAGCGCTTCCTTGCCATCACGCGCCGTGCCGATGACTTTGAGCGATGGTAGCGCAGCGCAGATATGCTCCATGCGCTCCAGCGCGAGCGGCTCATCATCAACGATGAGCGTGGTAAGCGGCACCTCAACCATCGCGCTCAAGCGGCAGCCTTATCACCGAAGACCAGCCGCCTTGTGCCAATGGTGCGGCGTTGAGACTGGCCTCAGCCCCATACCGCGCGGCCAGGCGGTCACGCACATTGGTCAGGCCAATCCCGAAGCCGCCCATACTCTGATCGCCGCCCTGGCTGCCGCCCGGGCCATCGTCGCGAACCTCGATCACCAGGCGGCCGTGGTCTTCGCGGGCGCTGATCGTCACGGTTACGGCGCGGCTGGTGGGCGATACCGCATAACGCACCGCATTTTCCACCAGCGGCTGCAGGATCATGCCCGGCACCGTAATCTCGCCCAGCGCGGCCGGCACATCGAACGCGGTGCGCAGACGCTGCGGAAACCGCACCGCCTCAATCTCAAGATAGGCGCGCTGCAATTCCACTTCCTGTTCAAGGCTGACATCGCCGGTCGGATCTTCGGCCAGGCTGCGGCGGTAAAACGCCGACAGCGACTGGATCATCTGCTCCGCCCTGGCCGGCTTGCCGGTGATCACCAGGGCTGACAGCGAATTGAGCGTATTGAACAGAAAGTGCGGGTTGACCTGATAGCGCAGCGATCGCAGTTCAGAGGCCTTGGCCGCGCGCTTGTATTCACCTTCACGCCGCTCTGCCGCGCGCGCGGCTTCGGCATTGACCATCGCGAAATAGAGCGCCGCCCAGGCCAGCAGCAGGAAATACCGCCCGATTGCGATATCGGTCAGCTGCCGCCACAGGCCCTGTTCGGCAAATTTCTTTTGCAGCTGGTCAAGCTGTTCCGAAGTCAGCTGCGGAGGATCGGGCACTTCAATCAACACGTTACCCGCGGTATCGTGGCGCAGTTCCACTCCGCTGGGGTTACGGCGCTGCTGGAAATTGCGCTGGTCGATCCCCGAAAAGGCCTGGGTGTTGATCAGCGCCAAGGCCAGCGAGGCCGGCAGTATCACCACCGCAGCGATGCCCATCCGCACCCCGACCCGGCGATGATCGAACAGCCGCAGGATCGACCAGACCATGGCCGTGACGACAATCCCCGCCAGCGTAACCAGCGCGCGCAGGCCCAGCATTTCCCAGAAATAGCTGCGATCAATCAGCGCCGAACGCAGGGTGATAAGAGCCAGATAGCACAGCCATAAGCCGACAATAGAAAGCAGCACGGTTCGTGTTGGCACACGGGCAGGCGGAGCGGCAAAGTCTTCCATCAGTACCTCGGACCTAGCCAGATCACGAGACAAAGCGCCAGCGGCTTCATCGACGTGAGGCGTGCGTTGGTCGAACGCTTCACCCCAGCAGATGCTCCCTGGCGATCTTGTCGCGCCAGACCAGCGGGGCGAGCTGGTGCACATTGTTGCCTTCGCTATCCACTGCGACCGTCACCGGCATGTCCTCGACCGTGAATTCGTAGATCGCTTCCATCCCCAGATCCTCGAACGCCACGACCTTGGCCTCGCGGATCGCGCGGCTGACCAGATAGGCCGCGCCGCCCACGGCCATCAGATAGGCGGTCTTGCTCTTGGCGATCACCTCGGTGGTGCCCTGCCCGCGCTCGGCCTTGCCGATCATCACCAGCAAGCCCAGCTCGCACATCATTTCGGTGAACTTGTCCATCCGCGTCGCGGTGGTCGGGCCGGCCGGGCCGACCACTTCGCCCAGCACCGGATCGACCGGACCGACGTAATAGATCGCGCGGCCCTTGAAATCGACCGGCAGCGCCTCGCCCTTGGCGAGCATTTCCTGGATCCGCTTGTGCGCGGCATCGCGCCCGGTCAGCATCTTGCCGTTGAGCAGCAGCCGATCACCTTGCTTCCAGCTGCGCACAACTTCGGGGGTCAGCCTATCAAGATCGACGCGGATCGCGGCCTTGTCGGGGGTCCAGTGGACATCAGGCCATTCGTCCAGCTTGGGCGTTTCAAGGAACGCCGGGCCCGAACCATCGAGCGTGAAATGCGCGTGGCGGGTGGCGGCGCAATTGGGAATCATGGCCACCGGCTTGCCCGCCGCGTGGCACGGCCAATCCAGAATCTTGACGTCGAGGATGGTCGAAAGACCGCCCAGTCCTTGCGCGCCGATACCCAGCGCGTTGACCTTGTCGAAAATCTCGATCCGCATCGCTTCGATATCAGTCTTGGCGCCGCGGGCCTTAAGCTGCGCCATATCGATCGGTTCCATCAAGGCCTGCTTGGCCAGCAGCATGCAGTGTTCGGCCGTGCCGCCGATCCCGATCCCCAGCATCCCCGGCGGGCACCAGCCTGCGCCCATCTGCGGCAGCATTTCCAGCACCCAATCGACCAGGTTGTCGCTGGGGTTCATCATCTTGAATTTCGATTTGTTCTCGCTGCCGCCGCCCTTGGCCGCAACATCAATCGAAATGGTGTTACCTGGCACCATGTTGACGTGGAGCACGCACGGGGTGTTGTCGCGGGTATTGCGGCGGGTGAAGGCCGGATCGGCGAGGATCGAGGCGCGCAGCTTGTTTTCCGGGTTGAGATAGGCCCGCCGCACCCCTTCATCGACCACGTCCTGCAACGACTGATTCGATTCGAGCCGGCAGTTCTGGCCCCAATCGATGAACACGTTGACGATCCCGGTGTCCTGGCAGATCGGGCGGTGGCCTTCGGCGCACATCCGGCTGTTGGTCAGGATCTGGGCGATCGCATCCTTGGCGGCCGGGCCTTGCTCTGCTTCATAGGCCACGCCCAGCGCGCGGATGTAATCCATCGGGTGGTAGTAGCTGATATATTGCAGCGCATCGGCCACACTGTCGATCAGGTCGGCTTCGCGGATCGTCACCATGTCGGTCATCGCCCGATTTCCCTCTTGAACTCGTCCTCGCGCCCCCATAGGCGCAGCTTGGCCGTGTCGTCAAAGCGATCGCACGCAAGCACGGTTGCCATTGCTGTTTTGCCTCGGTAATACAGTGCATGAAGAGGGCCGAAGAACCATGACCGTAACTGCCGCAATCGATCCTGCTACCGCTCGCCGGGCGATGATCGACAGCCAGCTTCGGACCAGCGGGATCAACCAGCCGGCGGTCCTGGCGGCGATGGCTGCCGTTGCGCGAGAGGACTTCGTGCCTGCCGAGGCGCGCGGCCATGCCTATATCGATCGGGCTATCCCGCTGGGCAATGGCCGGGCCCTGCCCGCGCCGCTGGTTCAAGCCGCCCTGTTGGCGCAGGCAATGCCAAAGCCGGGCCAGCGCGCCTTGGTGGTCAGCTGCGGCAGTGGTTATCTTGCGGCGTTGGTCGAAGCGATGGGGGCATCGGTCGAAGTTATCGATGCCGCCGATGCCGCAGTCGGTAAGGGCGCAGCGCAGAGGTTTGACCTGCTGCTGATCGATGGGGCGGTGGAACAGCTGCCCGAAAGTTTGCTGCGCAGCCTTGGCGATGGCGGCCGAGTGGTGGCCGGCCTTGCCAAGGGTGCGGTCACCAGCCTGGCGGCTGGCATCAAGACGAATGGCACGGTGGCGCTGTCCGCCCTGGCCGAAATGGGGATTCCGGTGCTGCACGAATTTGCCGCACCCAAGAGCTGGAGTTTTTGAGGGCATGATTAGCTCAGGCGTTTCGCGTACCGCGCGCTGGTCGCTTTTGGCAGGCTGCGCGGCCTTGCTGGCTGTTCCCGCCTATGCCGATGATCTGCGCGAGGCGCTGGTCATGGCCTACAACACCAACCCGACTCTGCAATCCGCGCGCGCCCAGCAGCGCGCCACCGATGAAGGGGTGCCGATCGCGCGTTCGGCCGGGCTACCCAGTGCCTCGAGCAATGTCACTTACACAGAATTCACCAGCCGTTCGGGCAGCGCCGCCAGCACCACCGCGCCGGGCCGCAATTTTGATGTCGGGGTATCATTCAACGTTCCGCTCTATACCGGCGGATCGGTCAAGAACTCGGTTCGCGCGGCGGAAACCCGGGTAACCGCCGGACAATCCGATCTGCGCGGCACCGAAAGCGATGTCTTCGTGCAAGTGGTCACGGTCTATATGGACGTGCTGCTGGCCCAGCAGGTGGTCAAGCTCAACCAGGGCAATGTCGAGCGGCTGCAGGTCAATCTTCAGGCCACCCGTGACCGGTTCGAAATCGGCGATCTGACCCGCACCGACGTGGCCCAATCGGATTCGCGCCTGGCGGTTGCGCGGGGGCAGCTGCGCAGCGCCGAAGCCAACCTGATCGGCGCGCGTGAACGGTATATTCAGGTGGTGGGCAAGGAGCCTGCCAACCTGCAAGCCCCGCCGCCACTGATGGGCCTGCCCGAAAGCACCGAAGTAGCGGTGGCCTATGCGCTCGATCACAACCCCGATCTGCTCGCGGTTCAGCAGCGCGCCAAAGCCGCCGGCTATGATGTGCGGGTGGCGGGCGCATCGCGGATGCCGCGAGTCAGCCTGTTCGCGGGCGGCGACTATACCGACTATTTCGGCACGCTTGGCGGCACCAACTCTGCGCTGCTTGACCAAAGCGGCACCTCCACCCAAGCCGGGGTGCGCGCCACGATCCCGCTGTTTCAAGGCGGCGCCCCCGCCGCCCAGCGCCGCGCTGCCCAAGCGCGCGAAGATGCCACGCTGGAACAGCAGGTAGCGATCGAACGCGCGGTTATTGCCAATGTCCGTTCGGCCTATGCGCAGTGGCAGGCTTCGCTGTCGCTGATCACCTCATCACAAACTGCGGTCGATGCCGCGACGCTCAGCCTTGAAGGGGTACGCGCTGAAAACACCGTCGGCAACCGCACGATTCTCGATATTCTGAACGCCGAACAGGAACTGCTTTCAGCCCAGGTCCAGCTCGAAACCGCGCGGCGCAACGCCTATGTCGCGGGCTTCACCTTGCTGGCCGCGATGGGCAAGGCCGAAGCGCGTGATCTTGGCCTTGATGGCGGGATTCTTTACGATCCCGAAGTCAACGCTGACCGGGTACGCGGCAAGGTGTGGGATTGGAGCACCGATCCCGCGCCGACCGTCGAATCAACACGAACCGTTGACACAAAGCCGCAGGACGGTTCAGTAACCAATCCGTGATTCTGTCCCGCAGCGGGACGGGACGGGGCTATAAGCTTGGAGTTGGGGCGATGCGCCAGGCCGGTGAACCTTCGGTTGAGGAAATTCTTGCCTCAATCAAGAAAGTAATTGCACGCGATAACCGCGACAGCGCAGCCGTCGAACGGCGCGAACGCGAACAACGCGGCATGGGCAGTGATGGTGCCGTGCGGCAAGCGCAAACGGCTGATTTCGATGCTGACGATGGCGAAGTCCTGGATCTTGCCGAACTGGGTGAAGAAGTAACCGAGCCGGCTTCTGACAATCAGCTAATGGCCAGCGAAACGGTCAATTCGATCAGCGAATCGCTGGCGGCATTGGCGATGATGGCCCAGCCGCCCGCTGCGCCGCAGATCGTTCGCTCGGGCGAAACTTCGCTTGAAGGCATGGTCCGCGATTTGCTGCGCCCCGAACTGGCGAAGTGGCTGGACACCAATCTGCCGCCGCTGGTTGAGCGGTTGGTTGCCACCGAAATCGCCCGGATCGTCGGCAAGAAAGGCTAGGAGCGGCCCTCTTCTGGCGCTAGTCTTGCGCGGATGAAGATTGCTCGTTTCGCGCTTGGCGCACTCACCCTTGCCCTGATCACCACGGTACTTCCGGCGCAGACCGGGGTGCACAGCATGACCCCGCAAGACCTGGTCACGCTGAAGCGCGTGGCCGGACCGGTGGTTTCGCCGGACGGCAAATGGGTGGTCTATCAGCAGACCGATACCGATCCCGCCACTCTCAAGCGGCAATCGGGACTGTGGCGCACAGCTATCAAGGGCGGACCTGCGCAGCGGATCGCCGACATCGCCGATGCCGCCGAAAGCAGTCCGGCGTTCAGCCCGGACGGCAAACGCCTCTACTTCATTTCCGGCAAATCGGGCAGTGATCAGCTGTGGCTGCTCGACCTCACACTACCCGCCGCCGCGCCAGTTCAGGCCAGCGATTTCAAAACCGATGTCGCCGGATTTGCGGTATCGCCCAATAGTCAGCGCGTGCTGGTGTGGGGCGATGTCGCGCGCGATTGCCCGACATTGGGCTGCGAAAACAGCGGCGATACCAGCCAGCCTGGCCCCGGTACCGGTCGGCACTACAAAGACGGCAGCGGCTTCGTGCGGCATTGGGACGCCTGGGAGACCCCGGGCAATTACAGCCGCGCCTTCGCCTTCGGGCTTGATTCGATGGGCAAGATTGCCGGTGCCGGGGTTGCGGTCGATGGCCCTCCCGGCACCTTGACCGGCGACACCCCAACCAAGCCGATGGGCGGAGCCGAGGAGCTGGCCTGGGCCGCGGATTCGAGCGGGGTGTTTTTCATCGCCCGCCAGGCGGACCGGAATGAGCCGCTCTCAACCAACACCGATCTGTGGCACAGCCCGCTAGATGGCGGCGCGCCGCACAATCTGACCGCTGCGAACAAGGGCACCGATACCTTGCCCGCGCCCTCGCCTGATGGGCAATGGCTGGCTTACGCCGCGATGGCGCGTCCGGGTTACGAAGCGGACCGGCTGGTGGTGCAAGTGGTCAACCTCAAGACCGGTGAACAGCGCGCATTGACGCAGAATTGGGACCGTTCGGTCGGCTCGATCGCCTGGACACCCGATTCAAAGGCGCTGATCGTTACTGCCGAGGACGTGCTGGATAATCCGGCGTTCCGGATTGACCTTCCCAGCGGCAAGGCCACACGGTTGGCGCTGGCTCCCAAGGGCCTGACCGAGGGCCACATCGGTTCGGTCACGCCGCTCAAATCGGGCGGCTTTGTCTTTACTCGTGACGCAGTGGCCAATCCGGCTGAGGTCTATCTGGCCGACAAGGGAAAGCCGGGCCGCGCGCTGAGCAATGCCAATGATACGCAGCTGGCCGGGCTGAACCCAGTGTCCTCGCAGCGGTTCAGCTTCAAGGGCGCCAACGGCGATACCGTCTGGGGCCAGATCCACCGGCCGGCCGGCGCAACCGTCAAACTGCCGGTGCTGCTGTTCGTCCACGGCGGACCGCAAGGCTCGTTTGGCGATGGCTGGTCGTTCCGCTGGAACCCGCGATTGTTTGCCAGCCAGGGCTATGCGGTGGTCTCGGTCGATTTCCATGGCAGCACCGGTTACGGGCAGGCCTTTACCGACAGCATCAACCGCAATTGGGGCGGCTGGCCGCTGGAAGACCTGCAGAAGGGGCTGGCAGCGGCAATCGCCAGCAATCCCGATCTTGATGGTGAAAACGCCTGCGCGCTGGGGGCAAGTTATGGTGGCTACATGATGAACTGGATCGAGGGCATGTGGCCTGACCGGTTCAAGTGCCTGGTCCAGCATGACGGCGTGTTCGATGCCCGCGCCATGACCTATGAAACCGAAGAGCTGTGGTTCGACGAATGGGAACACGGTGGCAAAGCCTATTTCGAAGCCCCCGAAGAATACGAAAAGTGGAACCCGGTGAACCATGTCGCCAAGTGGAAAACCCCGATGCTGGTGATCACCGGCGAGAAGGATTTCCGCATTCCCTATACCCAAGGGCTGGCTGCCTATGCCGCGCTGCAACGCCGCGGCGTGCCGAGCGAACTGCTGGTCTTCCCTGAGGAAAACCACTGGGTGCTGAAGCCGAGGGATTCGCTGCAATGGCATCAAACCGTGTTCGCCTGGCTGGCCCGGCACCTCAAGCCGGGTAGCTGAGCGCAGTGCCCCGCCCCGACGCCGCGCTGCTTGATCCGGCGCGTTATCCCTTCACGCACCACACCACCACGCGCTTTGCTGATGTCGATCCCAACCAGCACCTCAACAACGTGGCCTTGGCCGCGATGATGGAGGATGCGCGGGTGCGGTTCAATCTGGCGATCGGCGATGCGATAAAGATCGGCGAACGCCGGGCGATGGTGGCCAGCATCGGGATGGATTACCTGGCCCAGGGCCATTTTCCCGATCCGGTTTCGGTGCACTGCGCGGTTGAAGCGATCGGCCGGTCAAGCTGGACGGTGATTCAACTGCTGGCCCAGAATCATGTGCCAATCGCTTTCGCCCGCTCTGTGCTGGTCGCCATCGCCGCTGACCGGCCCACTCCGGTGGCGGATGATTACCGCGCACTGCTGGGCCAATGGATGCTGGCATCATGAACCATAAGGCGGATGAACTGGCCCGCGCGCGTGAAGCACTGGCCACCACCGGCGGCGACAAAATCAAGTGCCACATCTTCCTCTGCGCCGAAGCGCAAAAGGGTGAATGCTGCTCTCGCGAAGTCGGCAGCGCGGCCTGGAAACACCTCAAAAAACGGCTCAAGGCCGATGGACTGGACCGCGACGGCGGGATTGCCCGGACCAAGGCCGATTGCCTTAAGATCTGCGCCGCCGGGCCGATCGCGGTGGTCTGGCCCGAGGGGGTCTGGTACCATTCGTGCGGGCCCGAAGTGCTTGACCGGATCGTGACCGAACATCTGGTGGGCGGCGTTCCGGTGGAGGAATTCCGGCTTTATCCCCTGGATAACATCGCTGCAGAGCCCTGACTCGCCAAGTCGTTCGCTTCGTGGCATCCTCACCCTCCCCCCAAATAGAGGAGAGGCGCGATGACAATAGCGCGACTGATCGAGGGGCGGAGCAGCGAAGTGATCAGCTGCGATGCCGCAATGCGCGTGGGCGATGCCGTCAAACTGCTGGCCGAGAAGCGCATCGGCGCAATTCCGGTGTTCGAAAAGGGCCGGATCGCCGGGATCTTTTCCGAACGCGATGTCGTTTACCAACTCGCCGCGCATGGCCCGGCGATGCTCGACAAGACCGTTGGCGAAGTCATGACATCGCCGCCGATCACGGTTGAGCCTGCCACCGGCGTGCTTGATGCCCTGGGTTTGATGACCCGGCGCCGAATCCGCCACCTGCCCGTGGTCGAACGCGAGACGGTCTGCGGCTTTGTTTCGATCGGCGATCTGGTCAAATTCCGGATCGATGCAATCGTTTCCGAAGCCGAAGCCATGCGCAGCTATATCCAGAGCGCATGAGGCTTGCTTGCGGGCGGGCCCGCTAAGCCCTACATTGCAGGCATGGACGCCCAGACAATGACTCTCAGCCCCTCCGCCGCCGCGCGGGTCGCCGCGATTGCCGCCAAGCAAGGCAGGCCTGCAATCCTGCGGCTATCGGTTGAAGGTGGCGGCTGTTCGGGGTTTCAGTACAAATTCGGCCTGGCCGATGCACCCGAGGCCGATGATCTTGCGGTTGAGCAGGACGGGGTCACTCTGGTTGTCGACAGCGTCAGCCTTGATCTGGTCGCCGGCAGCGTGGTCAATTACGTCGAATCGCTCGGCGGATCGGCTTTCAAGGTCGAAAACCCGCAAGCCGCCAGCGGTTGCGGTTGTGGCTCATCCTTCGCCATCTGATGAAGATCGCCACGTTTAATATCAATGGCATCAAAGCGCGGTTGCCGCGCCTTCTTGAATGGCTGGAGGAAACCCGTCCGGCGGTGGCCTGCCTGCAGGAAATCAAGACGCAGGACGAAGGCTTTCCCGCCGATGAGTTCGAGAAGATCGGCTATCAGGCGATCTGGCACGGGCAAAAAAGCTTCAACGGCGTCGCGATTCTGGCTGATGGCACCAAGCCGGTCGAAGTGCAGCGCGGGCTGGGCGGTGAGCCCGAAGACGATCATTCGCGCTATATCGAAGCCGATGTTTTCGGCGTGCGGGTGGCGTGCATCTATTTGCCCAACGGCAATCCCCAGCCCGGCCCCAAATTCGATTACAAATTGCGCTGGATGGAGCGGCTGCGCGCCCGCATGCGCGAGATTGCCGCCGAGGAAGTGCCGGCGATCGTCACTGGCGATTTCAACGTGATCCCGCATGACTGCGATGTCTGGTCAGTCCCGGCGATGGCCAGCGACGCGCTGATGCAGCCCGAATCGCGCGACGCCTATTTTCGCCTGATGGGCGATGGCTGGGCCGATGCTCTGGCAACACTGAACCCGGCGGGCGGGGTCTGGACCTATTGGGATTACCAGGCCGGTGCCTGGCAGCGCGATCACGGCTTTCGCATCGATCACGCGTTATTGTCACCCGAACTGGCGGACCGGCTCAAGGCCGCCGGGGTCGACAAGGACCACCGCGCGCGCGAAAAAGCCAGCGATCACGCGCCGGTGTGGTTTGAATTTGAAAAGGGATAGATTTGCCTGGTACGCTATCCGCCTCCGCGGATAGCTTGCAACACCAGCCCGCTCCCCCGGCCCGACCACCCATAGGGTACCCTAGTTTTGGGTGGTCGGGCCGGGGGAGCGGGCTGGTGTTGCAAGGAAAACCCGGACGGGTTTTCCGCACCGGCGTTAGCCGGAAAGCATTTTACCGATAGAACACGTGGTTCTGGACGCGGCCGACACGGCGCAGGTGCCAGCCGGGGCTGACGCTGCTGGCGTGGAAATAGAGCGCGCCTTCAACCGGGCTGTGCCACGAACCGGTGTGGGCAATCTGGGCGATTGCTACCGCGTTCTTCCACTGCTTCGAAGCCCGCGCAATCGCTGGCATCGACGAGCCGCGCACGAACGAGAATTGCGAGGGCTGGAAGACCACACCGCAATAGGAATTGGGGAAGCGGCCCGATTTTGAGCGGGCGACGATCACCCGGCCAACAGCCAGCTGGCCAATCAGCGGTTCGCTTTTCGCTTCAAAATAAATCGCACCGGCCAGGCATTGCAGTTCACGCGGCAATTCTGCGGGCTGAGGCTGAGCGGATACCAAACCGGCGAGCGAGCTGGCCGAGGTGGGTCCGGCGCCAAGCAAATCGTCCTGAGCCTCAACCGGAGCTGCCTTGGCAGGTTCGGGAAGCGGTTGCACGATCGGCTGGGAGGTCATCACGAGAGGAGATTGGGGCGCTGGTGCAGCAGCGAGGCTGCTTTGCGCGGCGGCACCCGAACCTTGGGTGCCAAAAGCAATCGAAACAATCATAGCGGCCACTGCAATTGCACTGGCCCGGCGGAGCTGCTTGCTCATTTATCATCATTCTTGGGCGGTTGGCATACCTGCGCAGGACCGGTTTGGGGCCAAGAGTGTTCTTGTTTAAGCCCCAAGCCGCAAGAAATCCTGCCGGCTGCCCCCCGTCTGCGTGCTTGCTGACCTGGCCGAATTGCCAGGCACGCCGCCTACGCACCTACGAAAGGTGCCGCGCCTTTGTTTGTGCAGTGCAACAAAGTCAAGCTAACATTCATGTTAGCACGATGAACCGTTCACCATTCACGATATCCAGTTCAATAATCCACAGTTCGGGATCCTGGGCGCCGCGACGGCCTAAATACGCATCAAAATCATGTTTATTTTCAACATCTTCGCGCCTAGTCTCGGCCCACTCGCGGGATCCATCGGCGCGCGGCATTCGTTCGAAAATGCGCCGGTTCTGGCCGTTTTCAGCGCAAACCACCAGAATTGTCCCGGCGTCGCGTTCACCTTTTTTGAGCACCGCAGCAAAGCCGCCGGCATTCTGGACCGCTCGCAGCATTCCGGACACTTCAAGATGTGCCGGAAGCCTGCTGTCCATGCGGATCAGGCCGCGTCGCGATCGATGCCGTTGGCGAGCAGGGCGTAGAGCGCTTCACCGTCGGCAGCTTCAGCCAGCGCGGTGTGCAGCTTTTCGTCGCGCATCATCCGGCTGATCGCAGCCAGGGCGTGGAGGTGCGCTGCACCCGCGGCTTCCGGCGAAAGCAGCCCGAACACCAGATCGACCGGCATCCCGTCGGCCGCGTCAAACGCCACCGGGGTGGACAACCGCAGCACTGCTGCAACCGGACGCCCCAGATCGGCAATCCGGGCGTGGGGTATAGCAACGCCGCGGCCAAAGCCGGTACTGCCCAGCTTTTCCCGCTCTTCGATGCGTTCGAGCACAATAACTGGATCGAGCCCGTACACGCCGGCGAATCGCCCCGCCAGCTGTTCGAGGATTGCTTGCTTGCTGTCGGCATCAATCGTGCCGACCGCTTCGGGCAGTAGAGAAAACAGTGCAGTCATTTGAGGCACTTCATCCAAAATAAAAACGCGACCAGCATCAGCAGGCGATTGCACACCGGGCCTTAACCCTGTGCGTTTTCCCCTTCCCTAACTGAAAAGATTGCGCGCGCCTTTACTGCGTGCGTCAGGAAGGTTCAACCCAGCCGATCGAACCGTCTCCGCGGCGGTAGACCATATTGTGCTTTCCAGTTCCAGCATTTTTGAACAGCAGCGCGTTGGTATTGCGCAGATCGAGCATCATTACCGCGTCTGAAACAGTGGTTTCGGGCACATCGACCCGGGTTTCGGCAATCACCACCGGCGCATCAGCGGCAATTTCATCGGCAGCGGCATCGGGTTCGGCAAAGACCGTATAGGCCGCTTCTTCCTCGCGCACGGCCTGGGCGCTTTCGGCGTGGCGATCGGTCAGCCGGCGTTTGTAGCGGCGCAGTTGCTTGTCGATCTTTTCTGCTGCCTGTTCAAAGGCGGCGTGGGCATCATGGGCATTGGCCGCGCCTTTGAGCACCAGCCCGTGCATCACATGGGTGATGACATCGGCGCGAAAAGCCCCGGCCGGGGCGCGGTTAAAGGTTACCGTGCTGGACAGGGCACCCGAGAAGTATTTGCCAACGATCGCGCCAAGCCGGTCTTGTACGTGGCTTTGCAGAGCTTCGCCGGTTTCGATCTGATGTCCGGATACGCGAATGTCCATGGGTTACCTTCTCCTGTCTGAAAAACGTTCGATCAGGATCAGTCGTTCCATAGCGGAGACTTCACCGTTTCGAGGAAAGCGGAATGGGCTGCCAGCTCCTCCGCGCTGGCAGCATGAGGGCGGGGGGTGCGAAACGGCCGGTCGCGCCGGATGGCGACCAGCGTGACCACGTCGCTGGTTTCAAGATCAGCGGCCAGCGACAGGCCGATCTGGCGCCCGCCGGTCAATTCGACATAGACCTGGGCCAGCAATTCGGCATCGAGCAGCGCGCCGTGGCGAGTGCGGTGGCTGCGATCAATCCCATAGCGGGTGCACAGCGCATCGAGCGAATTCTTGGCCCCAGGATGGCGGGTGCGGGCCATGGCCACAGTATCGACCATCCGTTCGCGGCTGAGCGGTGGCAGGCCGCACATGTCCAGTTCGGAATTTACAAAGCCGAAATCGAACCCGGCATTGTGCGCCACCAATTTTGCTTCTTCGCCAATGAATTCGAGGAATTCAGCCGCCTTTTCGTGGAACCTGGGCTTGTCCGAGAGGAACGAGATCGACAGCCCGTGCACCGCTTCGGCAGCGGCCGGCATATCGCGGTCCGGGTTGAAATAAGCGTGGAAGGTGTTGCCGGTAGGGACCCGGTTGACCATTTCGATGCACCCGATTTCGACCATCCGGTCACCACTTTTGGGATCAAGGCCGGTCGTTTCGGTGTCGAAGATGATTTCGCGCATTACCAATCTGATATCTGCCTGTTGCGGGCAGGTTACAAGGGGGTTCGCAGCTAAATTTGCGTGGCTGTTATCGCGTGCACCAGACGCTGCACCGCATGCCGGGTTTCGGCCAGGCTGACCCCGGTATCGATGACATGATCGGCACGCGCGCGCTTGTCAGCGTCGGGGACCTGGAGCTTCAGGATCTGCTCGAACTTCTGCTCGGTCATGTTGGCGCGGGCGAGCACCCGTTCGTGCTGCATTTCAGGCGGGGCAGAGACCACCACAACCGCGTCCAGGCCATGCTGCCCGCTCTTTTCATAGAGCAGCGGAATATCGAATACGATTAGCGGCGCGGCGGCATTATCGGCCAGAAAGGTGCGGCGCAGTTCGGCCACTTCGGGGTGAACAATCGCCTCCAGCCGTTTCAGCGCGGCCTGATCGCCGAAAACCGCCGCCCCCAATTTTTGCCGGTCCACCCCGGTGGGCCCGGTGGTGCCGGGAAACGCGCGCTCAATCGGTGCCAGGCATGCACCGCCCGGGCCCTGCAACTGATGCACGGCGGCATCGGCATCGAAAACCGGCACTCCCAGCCCGCGAAACATCGCCGCGACAGCCGATTTGCCCATCCCGATCGAGCCGGTGAGGCCAAGGATGAAGGGTCTCCCCGGAGCTTTGCGAAGGGGCGGCTGATCCACACTCATGCCGTCAGCAATGCCCGCAATTCAGCATCGAATTCGCGCGGCGCGGGCTGACCGAAAAACTGTTCAAAGGCCACTGCGGCCTGGCCAATCAGCATCGCCAAACCATCAATCGTGGCAAACCCACGCTGCTGTGCTTCGATCAGAAACGGCGTTACAAGCGGGTGGGTGACGATGTCATAGATCAGCGCGCCGGGCGGCGCGTGGCTGAAATCAAACCGGAGCGGCGGCTGCCCGGCCATGCCCAGCGGACTGGCGTTGACCACCAGATCGAGCAGCCCCGCGCGGTCATCGAAAGCAAAGTCTGTCTCGGGCGCGAAGTGCGCGATATCAACCGCATGATTGTCTGGCCCGGGCGCAAGCTCATTGAGCAAGGCCCGGGCTTTGGCCGGATCGCGCGCCGCCAAGACGATTGTGAAGCCCTGAGCTGCCAGAGCCGCGACGATCGCCCGAGCGGCCCCGCCAGCACCCAGGATCCGCGCCATCCGGTACAGATGTGGGCGGGCCAGTGCCTCACTGAGCGGTTCCAGAAAGCCCGCAGCATCGGTGTTGAGACCGGTCAGCGCGCCATCGCTGCCGCGCACCACGGTGTTGACCGCGCCGATCCGAAAGGCATCCGGAGCAATCGCATCAAGCAGCGGCATCACCGCCTGCTTGTGCGGCATGGTGACGTTGCAGCCGCGCCAGTGCGGATCGCCGCGCCGCTGCGCCAGATAGTCGGCCAGGCCATCGGACTTAACAAGGCAAGCCCGGTACTGCGCATCAATCCCGAGCTTGCCGAGCCAGAAATTATGGATCGCCGGGCTTTTTGATTGCGCGATCGGATCGCCGATCACGTCGGCATAGGGTGAAGTCATGACGCCAGCTCGCCCAGATCGCGCAGCGCGCCTAGCACCGGCAGCAAGGGCATCCCCAGCACCGTGAACTGATCGCCTTCAATCGCTTCGAACAATTGAACCCCGCGCGCCTCGATCCGAAACACCCCGACACAGCCGGCCACTGCAGGCCATTCGTGACCCAGGTATGCGGTGATGAACTGGTCCGACAGCAGCCGGACCTTGAGTTTTGCCGCGGCGCCGTGATCCCACAGCACTTCGCCATCGCGAGCGAGCGCGGCGGCGCTGTGCAAATACATGATCCGGCCCGAGAAGAACCGCAGGTGCTGCGCCGCATCTTCGCGGCTGGCGGGCTTGTCGAACCGGCGGCCATCGACCTCGACCAGCGAATCGCTGCCCAGCACCAGTCGGCCGGGACGCTGCGCTGAAACCGCCAGCGCCTTGGCCCGCGCCAGTTCCAGCGCAGTGTCGGCGGCAGACCCATCCAGACCCTGTTCGATTGCGCGTTCGTCAACCGCGGCGGGCAGCGCCTCGAACGACACCCCGGCCGCTTCAAGCATGGCCCAGCGCGAGGCGCTTTGCGAGGCCAGTACCAGGCTCATGGGTTCATCTGGCCGCGGCCGCCGCGAAATTCGCTGTAGAGGTTGATGATAGCGGCGGCAGCCTCCTCGATCGAACGGCGCGTGACATCGATCACCGGCCAGTCATTATCGGCGAACATCCGCCGCGCATATTGCACTTCCTTGGCCACCCGGTCCTCTTCGACATAGGCTGTTTCGGGCGCTTGGCCCAGCGATAGCAGGCGGTTGCGGCGCACCTGGATCAGCCGTTCGGGCGCCGTGGTCAGCCCGACCACCAGCGGGTGCTTGAGCCCGAAAAGCGATGACGGCGGCGGGCTTTCCACGACGATCGGGATATTGGCCACCTTGTAGCCGCGGTTGGCCAGATAGATGCTGGTCGGGGTCTTGGAACTGCGCGAGACTCCGGCGAGGACAATGTCGGCCTCTTCCCAGTTCTCCCAGTTGACTCCATCATCATGCGCGATGGTGAACTGGATCGCATCGACCCGGGCAAAATAGGCCGCGTCCATCGCGTGCTGGCGGCCAGGCCGAGCCTTGGGATGCTGGCCCAGCGAAGCCTCAAGCGCATCGACCGCAGCATCAAGCACCGAGACCACCGGTAAGCTCAGCGAGCGGCAATGCTCTTCCAGCCGGCGCCGGGTATCGGCATTGACCAGGGTGTAGAAAACCAATCCCGGATTGCTGGCAATTTCCGCCATGATCCGGTCAAGGTGCTGCTGCGAGCGAACCATCGGCCAGAAATGGCGAATGACATCTGCGCCTTCAAACTGTGCCAGTGCCGCCTTGGCCAGCATTTCAAGCGTTTCGCCGGTCGAATCCGACAAGAGGTGCAGGTGTAATTGCGGCATGGCAGGATGGCGGGGCGGCCCTGTGGATGATTTGCGGCATAAACCACGGGATGACTGGGCTTACAAGTTCGGGAAGGAATTGCGCCCCCACTAACCCGATTCAAATCGGGTGGTTGTGGACAGGTGGACAAACTAATCCACAAGACGGGGATAGCGGGCATAACCTGCGCTTGACGCGAAAGGCTTGCGATTCGGACCGGAGGCACCCCTGTTCAGCGCCGGAGAAATCCGGCAAGGGCGGTTAAACCCCGATTTCCACAGGACCAACTAAAACAGAATCCTTATAGGAATCTAATTTGTATTTGATTGGATGATCACGCGATGCCCGGTTTGCTTCTCGATACCCTGCGCGGCCAAAACGCCAAGCCGCGGCCAGCGTGGCTGATGCGGCAGGCTGGGCGGTACTTGCCTGAGTATCGTGCACTTCGGGCTCAGAAGGGCGGGTTTCTGCCGCTGGTTTACGATAGCGCTGCCGCCGCTGAAATTACCCTGCAGCCAATCCGCCGGTTCGGGTTTGATGGCGCGATCCTGTTTTCCGATATTCTGATCGTGCCTTACGCGATGGGGCAGGATCTGGAATTCCTCGTCGGCGAAGGCCCGCGCCTCTCACCCCGGCTGGTCGACAAGGCGCTGACCAGCCTGACCGCAGTGCCGCAGCGGCTTGCCCCGATCTATGACACGGTGAAGCAGGTTGTGGCGCAGCTCCCGGCGGACAAGACCATGCTGGGCTTTGCCGGCAGCCCGTGGACCGTGGCGACCTACATGGTGGCGGGTGAAGGCAGCCGCGATCAACATGAAACGCGCGCCTATGCCTACCGCGATCCAGCGGCGTTTCAGGCGATCATCGATGCCATCGTTACCGTGACAATCGAATATCTTGGCGGACAGATTCACGCCGGGGCCGAAGCGGTGCAACTGTTCGATAGCTGGGCGGGAAGTCTGGCACCGTCCGAGTTCGAACGCTGGGTTATTGCTCCCAACGCGGCGATTGTCACCGCGATCCGGGCGCGGTTTCCGCAGGTCCCGATCATCGGTTTTCCCAAGGGCGCGGGCGAAAAGCTGCCGGCCTATGCCCGCGAGACCAAAGTCGACGCGCTGGGGCTGGATGAAACGATCGATCCGCTGTGGGCCGCAAAAGAATTGCCGGCCGGCCTGCCGGTCCAGGGCAATCTCGATCCGCTGCTGCTGATTTCCGGCGGCGCCGAGCTTGACCGCCAAGCCACCCGGGTGCTCGAAGCCTTTGAGGATCGCCCGCACGTGTTCAATCTTGGCCACGGGATCGGTCAGACCACACCGGTCGAACATGTTGGGCAGCTGCTGGCGCTGGTGCGCAATTGGCGAGGTTAGAGCTGACCATGAAAGGCTGGAGTACCGGCTTTGTCTGCGCCTGCCTTGCGGTACTTGCAGGTTCGGCTGCCGCGCAGGTAGCACCAATCGAAGCAGCGCATCTGGTCGCGGGTGATCGGAGCGACGTTGAGACGCTGCCTGCCATTTGGAACCGTGCGCCTGTTGTGTTCGTCAACTACGTGGCAGCCCGCCCTGAAGGAACCCAGAGGTTGCTCTACGTGGTTCACCGTGATGCCAAGGGCCGCTTGCAACAAACCCGAGTGACGGCGATCGACGAAGATGGCGGCCCACCCGAAATCGCCGCAATCGGGTTTGCAAATGCCGATCGTGATCCGGCCCGCGAACTGATCGTGATCCAGACCTGGCCGCAGCAGCACTACGATTACGGCGGCGCGTTTTACGAGGTTCGGCTGTTCGACGATCTCAAGCCGGGGCAACTGGCGCTGATCCCGTTGGACAAGGTATCAAAGCACTTTGCACTGGGCTGCGAATGCAATTGGCGGGAGGGCAAAACTGAGCATTATCGCTTCAAGACGATTCCGGCGGTGCAGCGCGAATTGCGCCGGATGGGCTACTGAATCTGTGATTTGCCAGTTTCGCATCCGCGCGGTGCGCGTTAGATAGCCATTCCGATGAACTGGGTGCTCTCCATGACCTATTACTGGCTCAAGGCCGGCCATATCGTGTTTGTGATATTCTGGATGGCGGGGCTGTTCATGCTGCCGCGGTTCTTCGTTTACCACCAGGAAGCCGAACCCGGTGCGCCCGAGAACGCGCAGTGGGTGGAGCGCGAGGCGCGGTTGATCCGGATTATCCTCAATCCGGCGATGGTAGTGGTCTGGGTGCTGGGGCTGGTGCTGGCCTGGTCGACCGGGGCCTATACGCAGGGCTGGTTTCACTTGAAGCTGCTACTGGTGCTGCTGCTGAGCGGCTATCACGGCTGGCTGATCGGCTATCACAAAAAGCTGGCCCGGGGGGTGCGCCAGCTTGATGGCAAGCGGCTGCGGTTGCTCAACGAAGTGCCGGGGATTGCTGCGGCGCTGATCGTGATATTGGTCGTGTTGCGACCGTTCTAGGCTGAGGTTAGGGGGCAAAAAATGATTGCAGGATTGATGGTGGTGGCGGCGGCAAGCGTGGCCCAATTGCCCGAGCCGATCGAGCATGACATGCGCTGTCTGGCGGCGATCGCGGTGGTTGTCGGTGCATCGAAAGATACCGAATATCAGGCCGATATGGCCAAGGCCGGCTATTTCTTCATCGGCAAGATTTCGGTCCAGGATCCCAATCTGGACATAGGTCCGCACTTGCGGAGGATCCTGCTGGGACCGTCCTTTGGCAAGGAATACCAGAGCGAATCCACCAAATGCCTGGCCGAAGTCGAGGTCGCGCGGTTGAAAATGGCGAAGGCGGGCGAAGACCTGTCTAAGGGCCGCTAGGCGAGCCAGTATGACCGGATGATTGACGCCGCCGGGTCAAGCGCCTATCTGCGTCTTGTCCGGCAAGACCAGCGCGTTCACGCGCGGTGCGATCTGCTTTCCCCAAGCCTCGTGATCGTCCGGCCACTCCCAGTTTGAATTTTTACGGAAAATCACCCCCAAAATGCATCTCAAAGAACTCAAGAAGAAAACCTCTGCCGAGCTGGTCGAAATGGCCGAAGAGCTGGGCGTCGAAGGTGCGAGCACGCTGCGCCGCCAGGACCTGATGTTCGCCATCCTCAAGGAAGTGGCGGAAGACGGTGAGGAAATCGTTGGCCAGGGCACGATCGAAGTGCTGACCGATGGCTTCGGCTTTCTGCGCAGCGCCGAGGCGAACTATCTCGCCGGGCCTGATGATATCTACGTCTCGCCGAATCAGGTCCGCAAATGGGGCCTGCGCACCGGCGATACGGTGGAAGGCGAAATTCGCGCACCCAAGGACGGCGAACGCTATTTTGCCATCACCAAGCTGGTGACGGTCAATTTCGACGATCCTGACGCGGTCCGCCACCGGGTCAATTTCGACAACCTGACCCCGCTTTATCCTGATAGGAAGCTCAGCCTTGATACGCTTGACCCGACGGTCAAGGACAAGTCGGCGCGGGTGATCGACATCATCAGCCCGCAGGGCAAGGGCCAGCGCGCGCTGATCGTTGCTCCGCCGCGCACCGGTAAGACGGTGCTGCTGCAGAATATCGCCAAGGCGATTACCGACAACCATCCCGAGGTGTTCCTGATCGTCCTGCTGGTCGATGAACGGCCCGAGGAAGTCACCGACATGCAGCGCAGCGTTAAGGGCGAGGTGATCTCCTCAACCTTCGACGAGCCCGCCACCCGCCACGTCCAGGTCGCCGAAATGGTGATCGAGAAGGCCAAGCGGCTGGTTGAACACAAGCGCGATGTGGTGATCCTGCTCGATTCGATTACACGCCTTGGCCGTGCCTACAACACCGTGGTGCCAAGCTCGGGCAAGGTGCTGACCGGCGGGGTTGATGCCAACGCCCTGCAACGCCCCAAGCGCTTCTTTGGTGCGGCGCGTAATATCGAGGAAGGCGGCAGCCTTTCGATCATTGCCACCGCGCTGATCGATACCGGCAGCCGCATGGACGAAGTGATCTTTGAAGAGTTCAAAGGCACTGGCAACTCCGAAATCGTGCTCGATCGCAAGGTCGCCGACAAGCGCATCTTCCCCGCGCTCGACGTGGGCAAGTCTGGCACGCGCAAGGAAGAGCTGCTGGTCGAGAAGGACAAGCTGTCCAAGATGTGGGTGCTGCGCCGGATCCTGATGCAGATGGGCACGATCGACGCGATGGAATTCTTGCTCGACAAGATGAAAGATTCCAAGACCAACGAAGACTTCTTCGCGACGATGAATCAGTAGACACACACCGTGGCAGCCGACGTGATCCTGCCAGATTTGGCATTGCCAGATTTGATCTTGATCGTCGGCTGCACCGGGGCTGGCAAGACCACCTATGCCCTGAAACTGGCGGACGAACTGGGCGGCGTGCGCTTTTCGATCGACGAATGGATGACCGCGCTGTTCTGGGCGGACAGCCCGCAGCCGCTGCGATTTCAGTGGACCATGGAACGCATCGGGCGCTGCGAAGCGCAGATATTTGCCATGGCCCGGCAGCTGGCAGCCCGCAGCATTCCTGCGGTACTTGACCTAGGCTTCACCACGCTGGCGCACCGCGACAAGTTTCGCGATTTTGCGGCCGGGGCCGGGCTGATCGCAGCGGTGCATTTCATCGACGTGCCTGCGGAGGAACGCTGGCACCGAGTAAATCGCCGCAATAATGAGCGCGGCGAGACCTATGCGATGACCGTGGACCAGCAGATGTTTGATTTCATGGAAGGCATGTGGGAACCGCCCACCGAGGCTGAGTGGAGTGCTGGTGGTGGCCGCCGGATCGACGGATCAAGCAGTACTTGACCGTCGCGCTGCCCCGGCATGCGGTTCTCACCGGCGCGCCGGGCGCGGGCAAGACCACATTGCTAGGTGCTGCTGCCGCGGCAGGTTATCGCACCTCACCCGAGGTAGCGCGGCAGCTGCTGCAGTCGCTCGGCGGGATGGAGCTGCGAGCGAACGATCCGCTGGGCTTTGCCGAAGCCATGGCCGAGGCCCACGCCCGCGAGTTCGAATTGCACGCCAAGGCGCCCGGCACCGTGGTGTTTGATCGCGGCTTGCCCGATGTGGTCGGCTTCCTTGACGTTTCAGGCCTCGTGGTACCCCAATCGGTAGAACGAGCCTGCCGCAGCCTGCGCTATGCGGGGCCAGTGCTGCGCGCACCTGCCTGGGCCGAAATCTACGTGCAGGATGCCGAACGGATCCAGACGCTGGATGAGGCTATCGCCAGCGATGAAGCAGTGACAGCCGCCTGGAACCGCTATGGCTATTCGGTAATTGATCTACCCTTGGTGAGCCTTGCCGAACGCCTGGCGTTCCTGGAAGCGCAGCTTCAGCCCGCCGCCTGAAGCTGCGCGCCCATCATTTCCCAGAGCTTGTTGACGGCTTTGAGCGGGCGAACCATCACCTTGAAATCAGTGATCTTTCCGTCTGCATCGAAGGTAATCAGATCGATCCCGTTGACGTGGATGCCCTCGATCGTCGCGGTAAATTCGAGCAAGGCATGGTCGCCGTCCACCAGCTCGCGGACATAGGCGAAGCTGTCATTACCCAGAACTTGAGCCGCGGCCAACAGGTACATCATGACCTTGGCCTTGCCCGCTTGCGGGGTGTGGACCACGGGGGAGTGGAACACCGCTTCCGGAGCCACCAAGGCGCCCAGCAGTTCGGCATCGCCGTGGCTGTGCATATAGGCGTGCCAGGCGGCGACGCCTTGGTGCGCCGCGCTCATGCCAGATGCTCCGCCAGAAAGGCTGCGGTTCGGCTATCGGCCAGGGTGGCCCCGGCTTCATCGCGGCGATCACCCATTTCGGCAGCAAACCCGTGGTCGAGCCCGGGGTAGTCATGCAGCGTGACGCGGGGATGTTCGTCCAGACCGGCGTGGATGGCGGCTTGTGCTGCGGGCCCGACGAGATGATCGGCGGTGGGGATGTGCAGCATCAGCGGCTTGGCGATGTGGTGGGCTTCATCGAGCATCTGGTCGATCATCACCCCGTAATAGCCGACCGAGGCGTCAATATCGGTGCGCGCCGCGGCCATATAGGCCAGCCTGCCGCCCAGGCAGTACCCCGCGCAGCCGACCTTGCTGACGCCTGCTTCGCTGCGGATCCATTTGATCACCGATTCGATATCGTAGACCCCGTCAGCAGCGTCATACTGCTGGAAATAACCGAAGGCCTGACCCAGCTCTGCCTCCAGATCGGGATTGAGTTCCACCCCGGGGGCAAAGCGCCAGAAGATATCGGGTGCGACCGCCAGATATCCCGCCGCGGCCCATTTGTCGGCTTTCTGGCGAATTCCTGCGTTCACTCCGAAGATTTCCGGAATAACGATGATGGCAGCCTTGGCGGAGCCGGTGGGCCGGGCGACATAGGCCGGTATTTCGCCATCGTGCTTGAGCGAAGGGATCTGGGCGGTTTCAGGCATGCTTTGGCTCTCCAATCAGGATTTGCCGCTTACCCTAAGGCGCAAGTGGACTTTGTGAAGGGGCTATGCCAGCTTGCGGGCTGGGTAGAACGGGTGCGGCAAGGAGCACAGCCAATGAAAGTCCATGTCGAGATCGAATGCACCCCCGAAGAGGCGCGTACTTTTCTGGGTCTGCCCGATGTTTCGAAAGCCAACGGCCTGTATGTCGAGGCGATTGCCAAGGCGATGAAGGGTGCCGGAAGCATTGATCAGGTTCAGGACTTTGCCAAGAATCTGGCGCCAATGGGCCAGGTGGGCATGAAGCTGTTCCAGCAATTCATGGAAGGCGGCGCAGCCTTTGCTGCCGGAGCCAAGAAGAAGGACGCGGACTGATCCCGCTACGCGCCTCATGACAGACACAATCTTCGCCCTTTCCAGCGGCGCCCCGCCTGCGGCGATTGGGGTTATCCGGATCAGCGGCCCACGCGCCGGGACCGCGCTTGCGGCCTTGGCCGGGCGCTTGCCCAAGCCCCGCCACGCGAGCCTGGCCAAGCTGCGCGATGCGGGCGGCGGCTTGCTTGATGAGGCACTGGTGTTGTGGCTGCCTGGACCTGCGACCGAAACCGGTGAGGACGTGGCCGAACTGCAGTGCCATGGCGGGCGGGCGATCATCGGCGCGGTTGAGGCTGCTCTGGGCGTGCTGGCCGGTGTCCGGCGGGCTGGGCCAGGTGAGTTCACCCGCCGCGCCTTTGCCAATGGCAAGATCGATCTTGCCCAGGCCGAAGGGCTCGCCGATTTGCTCGCGGCAGAAACCGAGCTGCAGCGCGGCGTTGCGCAGGCGATGGCGACCGGAAGTTTTTCGCATATCGTCGGCGACTGGCGCGAACGGCTGCTGATGCAATCGGCCGCGCTTGAGGCTGTGCTCGATTTCGCTGACGAGGACGATGTTGCCACGCTTCCGGCCGATTTCATGGTGCGGATTGCTGGCCTTGAGCAGGAAATCGCCGGCTGGCTCGAACGGCCCCGGGCAGAGACTTTGCGTGAGGGTTACCGGGTTGTGATTGCCGGGCCGCCAAACTTAGGAAAAAGCACTCTTTTCAACACGTTGGTTGAGGCGGACGCGGCAATCGCCACGCCGATACCGGGCACCACGCGCGATGTCCTGACCCGTCCGGTGGCCTACGATGGCATCCCGTTCCTGTTCGCCGACACCGCCGGATTGCACGATTCAGTGAGCGATGAGGTTGAAGCGATCGGCATCGAACGGGCGATGGATGCGCTCGACCGCGCCGATCTGGTGCTGTGGCTGGGCCCCGAGGGCGAGGGACCCGATCACAGCTGGGATATTGCCTCGCAGATCGATCGCCCGGACAGTCTGGTCAAGCGTCATCCCCGTCACCGCATCTCGGCGGTAACCGGTGCGGGAATCGCCGAATTGCGCGCCGATCTTATCGCCACCGCGCGCGGCGCCTTGCCCAAGCCTGGCGTTGCGGCGCTCAACGAACGCCAACATACCCTGCTGCGCGATGCCAACCGCGCGCTGGCCTCTGCCCGGCATGAGAGTGATCCCCTGCTGGTTGCCGAAGGGCTGCGCCTGGCCCGCGTAGCTTTTGATAGCCTGTTGGGCCGGACGGCGACCGAAAACATGCTCGATGCGTTGTTTGGGCGGTTCTGTATCGGCAAGTAGGCGGGCGGCCTTGGCCCGGTTTGCCGAAAGCTGTTCCACGTGGAACACCGCTGCGCTAGGGACGGCGCATAATGCAGCGTTTTGATGTCATCGTCGTCGGTGGAGGCCATGCCGGGGTGGAAGCCGCGGCCGTAGCGGCGCGGATGGGTGCGCATGTCGCGCTGGTGAGTTTTGACCCGGCGGCGATCGGAGCGATGAGCTGCAACCCGGCAATCGGCGGACTGGGCAAGGGCCATCTGGTGCGCGAGGTGGACGCGTTTGACGGGATCATGGCCCGCGCTGCCGATGCTGGGGCAATCCACTACCGGATGCTCAACCGCTCAAAGGGCAGCGCGGTGCAGGGGCCGCGGGTCCAGGCCGACCGCAAGCGTTTCAAGGCGGCGGTTCAAGCTCTGCTGAAAGTGCAGGGTGATCTGACGGTAATGGCGGGGGAGGCGGCGGCGCTGCGCCTAGTTGCCGGTCGCGTGACCGGGATTGAACTGGCGGATGGAGCCGCGCTCGAAGCGCCCACCGTAGTTCTTTGCACCGGGACGTTCCTTGGCGGCCTGCTCTATCGCGGCGAGGAGCGGCTGACCGGCGGGCGGATTGGTGAGGCTTCGGCGCAGCGATTGGCTGAGCAATTGCGCGGTGCTGATTTGCCAATGGCCCGGCTCAAGACTGGCACTCCGCCGCGGCTTGATGGCCGCACGATCGATTGGGCCCGACTGGAAGAGCAACCCAGCGATACTGAACACTGGACGATGTCGCCGCTCGGCGCCGGGCGGGCCTTGCCGCAGGTGTTCTGCGCGATCACCCGGACCAATTCGGCCAGCCACGACGTTATCCGCGCCAACCTTCACCGTTCCCCCTTGTTCTCGGGTGCGATCGGGGCGTCGGGACCGCGCTATTGCCCGTCAATCGAAGACAAGATCCACCGCTTTGCCGATCGCGACGGGCATCAGGTCTTCCTTGAGCCGGAAGGACTCGACAGCCATCTGGTCTATCCCAACGGGATCAGCACCTCGCTCCCGGCCGATGTCCAACTGGCCATGCTCCGCACGATGGAGGGGCTCGGCGCGGTCAACATGGTGGTTCCTGGCTATGCGGTGGAATACGATCACATCGATCCGCGCGCCTTGCGGCCCAGCCTTGAACTTCGGGCGATCCCCGGGCTTTACTGTGCCGGTCAGATCAATGGCACCACCGGATACGAAGAAGCAGGCGCGCAGGGGCTGGTTGCGGGGATGCACGCCGCCGCCGCCGTGCTCGGGCGTGATCCTCCGGCGATTGACCGGGCCAACAGCTATATGGCGGTGATGATCGACGACCTGACGCTGCACGGCGTGACCGAGCCGTACCGGATGCTCACTGCGCGGGCAGAGTACCGGCTCCGGCTGCGCTCCAATAATGCCGGCAGCCGGCTTACCCCACTGGCCCTGCAGATCGGCTGCGTCAGCGTAGAACGGGCTGAATGGTTCGCGCGGCGTGAGGCTGATCTGGACCGGATCGATGCGGCACTGGATAGCTCTGTAACCAGCAATGATCTCGCCTTTGCGGGTCTCCCGGTGCGGGTGGATGCTGGCCGGCTGCCGCTTCGCGAATGGTTGCGGTTTGGCGGAGTGGGCCTCAAGGATCTGGTTCCGTGGCTTGATGAAGAGCTGCCCGAAGATGCTGAGCTGCTGGCGGAGATCGAGGAAGATGCCGCCTACGCGCCCTACCTCGCGCGTCAGGATAGCGAGCTACGCGATCTGCGCGCGGGCGAGGCCTTGCCGCTGGGGGATGACTTTCCCTATGCCGCGATCCCTGGGCTGTCCCGTGAAATGGTCGAGCGGCTCAGCGCCGCTCAGCCCGCGACATTGGCGGCGGCTGGACGCGTGCCCGGGATTACGCCTGCGGCCCTGGCAGCCTTGCTGGTCCATGCGCGCCGGCGTGCGGCATGACACTTAAAACCGAGATAGATGCGCGCGACTGGCTGACCGGGTTAGGCGAATGGGACGATGCAGCGGGCGCAAGGTTGGAAAAGCTGGCAATGATGCTGGCCGAAGAGAACCAACGGCAGAACCTCGTTTCAGTCTCCAGCCTCGAGGCCGTCTGGCTGCGTCACATCGTCGATTCAGCGCAGTTGCTCAGCCACGTTTCACGTGAAACATCGTCTCCATGGCTTGATTTGGGGACGGGGGCGGGCTTCCCCGGCTTGGTGATTGCAGCACTGCGTCCTGAGATTGAACTGGTAATGGTCGAATCGAGGGGGCGCCGGGCGGAATGGCTGGAGCGAGCGCGGGCGGCCATGGGGCTCACCAATGCCAGCGTGATCGGGCTGACGCTCGAGAAAGTGCCCACGCGCCCATTTCGCGTCATTTCGGCACGAGCCTTCGCTCCATTGCCCAAATTGCTTGCTCTATCCGCACGTTTTTCCACAGCGACCACGACCTGGCTGTTGCCGAAAGGCCGGTCGGCCCGGCAGGAACTGTTGGACCTGACGCAGTGGAAGCATATGTTTCACGTGGAACAGTCGCTCAGCGACGCCGATGCCGGGGTTATTGTCGGCACATTGGCCGCACAGAAGGGAATTAAAGCGTGATTCGCGTTGCGATCGCTAACCAGAAGGGCGGGGTGGGCAAGACCACAACCGCGATCAACATTGCTACGGCAATGGCGGCAACCGGCTGGAAAGTCCTGCTGATTGACCTGGATCCGCAGGGCAACGCATCGACCGGGATCGGAATTTCCGCGGCAGAACGCACCTCTTCTTCGTATGATCTGGTGATCGATCAGGTGCCGCTGAACAAATGTGCCCTGCCAACGCGCATTCCCGGCCTGGACATCGTGCCCGCGACCGAAGACCTCTCAGGCGCAGAAGTTGAGCTGGTTTCGGTCGAAAATCGTACCGATCGGCTGCGCACCGCGCTGGCGGGAGAACACGGCTATGACATCGTGTTCATCGATTGCCCGCCGTCGCTCGGGCTGCTTACGCTCAATGCGCTGACAGCTGCCGATACCCTGCTTGTGCCGCTGCAGTGCGAATTCTTCGCCCTCGAAGGGTTGTCACAGCTCTTGCAGACCGTTGAGCGCGTGCAGCAGCGATTTAATCCCGATCTCGGCATCGTCGGGATTGCCTTGACCATGTTCGATCGCCGCAACCGGCTCACCGATCAGGTCGCAGACGATGTGCGCTCCTGCCTGGGCAATCTGGTGTTCGAAGCGGTCATCCCGCGCAACGTCCGTTTGTCCGAAGCACCCAGCCACGGGCTTCCGGCCCTGGTCTATGACATCAATTGCGTTGGTAGCCGCGCCTATATGGCCTTGGCCCGCGAACTGATCACCCGCTTGCCCGAACAGAGGAAAGCCGCATGAGCGAACAACCGGTCGTCCGCATTTCGCCCCCGCGCGCCGAGGCTGCGCCCAAGCGCCAGGCGCTGGGCCGGGGACTGGGGGCGTTGCTGGGAGAAACCCGGCGTGAAGAACCTCTAGTTGTGTCAGCGCCAAAGCCGGGCGATGAGGTAGCTGATGCGGTCAGGCCCAGCTCGGGCATGGCGATGCTGGCAGTGGCCGATATCATTCCGCACCCGAACCAACCGCGCCGCCGATTTGATGATGCCGCGCTGACCGAGCTCGCCGCGTCGATTGCGGCGCGCGGCGTTATCCAGCCGGTTATCGTCATTCCGCATGGATCGGGGCAATACCAGCTAGTTGCTGGCGAACGCCGTTGGCGCGCCGCCCAGCGCGCGCAACTGCATGAAATTCCTGCTATAATCCGGGAATTGAGTGACCGTGAAGTGACCGCGCTGGCACTGATCGAAAATCTGCAGCGCGAAGATCTCAATCCCATCGAAGAAGCGCGCGCCTATCACCGCCTGGCGCAGGATGATGGCCTGACCCAGGCCGAGATTGCCCGGCTGGTCGATAAGAGCCGCAGCCACGTAGCCAATCTGCAGCGGCTGCTGAGCTTGCCCGAACCGGTGATCGAGCTGGTTGAGGAAGGGCAGCTTTCGATGGGCCACGCCCGCGCGCTGATCGGATCGGAGAATGCGCTTGATCTGGCGACACAGGCGATCGCGCGGCAGCTATCGGTCCGCGACATTGAAAAACTGGTGCGCCGCGCGGCGAACAGCCCCGCGGCGCCGCGCCGCGCCAGAATCGAACGGGGCACCGCCGATTCGGCCGATATTGCTGCGGTACAGAACCATCTGGAGGAATTCCTGGGCCTGTCCGTGCGGATCAACACCGATGCAGATCCCCGGTCGGGTGCGGTTACCATTCGCTACCGCTCGCTCGATCAGCTCGATCTGATCTGCCAGCGCCTCACCGGCGGCGGAATTTAGCGAATCCAACAGGCAAAGCGGATTGGTGAGAGGGCCAAAGGTTAAGAAATCAGGCCTTCGTAATTAACCATACTCGAAAGCAAACACTGAACACTGTGAACCTACTTAGGGCTTCGACGAATGGGGGGAATGCCAGCCATTCGGGGGCAGTGGTCGCACTGCCGGCTACTTTGAAGGGACCAGAACAACATGCGCAATTCGCTTCGTCTCGCCGCTGTCGGTATCGCCATCGGTGCAGCTTCGCTTGCTACCTCGGCTCAGGCCGCCGCTTCGGCCACTGCTACTGCCACCGCAGAAGTCCTCAGCTCGCTGACCCTGACCGTTGATGCGGGCAGCCAGCTCGATTTCGGGCAGATCGCTGCCAACACCGGCGGTACCGTCACCGTTAACGCCGATTCGACCGTTTCCACCACCGGCGCGCTCGTTTCGACCGGCACGCGTGCCCCTGTTTCGCTGACCGTCACTGGTTCGAAGGGTGCACTGGTTGCTGTCACGCTGCCCGCAGCTGCGGTCAACCTGACCCGCGGCGGCGGCACCGAAACGATGTCGCTGGGCGGCTTCAACAGCTCGCCCAACGGCTCGTTCCAGCTTGATACCGTCACCGGCCAGTCGAGCTTCACCGTTGGCGGCACGCTGACGGTTGGTTCAAACCAGACCCCGGGCACCTATTCTGGTACCTTCGCCGTCTCGGTCGAATACCAGTAAAAGCGTTCCGCCCCGACCCGGGCGGTAACCAGGACCGCATCCGCGTTACGCGCGGATGCGGTCCTTTTTCGTGCGTCCGGCCAGTTCGGATGGTTATCCGAAAATTAACCGTATTTGCCTATGCAACAAGCACATTCCCGTAAGCGATCACGGCGTGCGGGGCAGTTGCAAAGAAGGTTCGCAGATGCGTGTTATCCAGTCTGTCCGTTCAATCGCGCTGGTGCTGGCTGCCATGGCCGGTTTGGCCGCCGGGGCTTCGCCCGCAGCCGCGCAAGGCGATCTGTTGGTCGCCCCGACCCGCGTGATTATCAACAACGCCGGCAGCGCCGAAGTTATCCTCAGCAACATTGGCAACCAGCCAGCCACCTATCGAATCTCAGCGGAACTGCGCCGGATGGACGAGGACGGCGATTTCACCGAAGTTGCCGAAGCTGATGCTAATCCGGCGGAAAAGACCGCGCTGGCGATGATCACCTTCGCGCCGCGCCGGGTCACGCTGCTGCCTGGCCAGCCGCAATCGGTGCGGATCTCGATTCGCCCGCCCGAAGGGGTTCCTGATGGCGAATACCGGGTCCACCTTAACTTTCGTGCCGTTCCGCCCGCAGTTAAGGCAGACCCGGCGGACGGTGCAGCCCCGGCAACCGGCGTGACCATCAAGCTGGTCCCGGTTTACGGCATTACCATACCGGTGTTCGTGCGGCGCGGCCGGCTTGATGTTGCGGCATCGATCGGCGCACCGAAACTGATCCGCTCGGCCGCTGAAACCTATATTGAACTTGATCTCAACCGTACCGGCCAGCGTTCGGTCTATGGTGAGCTGATCGGTAAGGCGGCGGATGGCACAGTGCTGTTCGATCTGCGCGGCGTTGCGGTCTATCCAGAAGTGGCCCGCCGCAAGCTGCGTATTCCGGTTGCTGCGGATCTGGCGGCCAAGACCAAGGGCCGTGTCACGGTTGAATACCGCGAATTGCCTGAAAACGGCGGCGCGCTGATCGCGCAGACCACGGCAACCTTCCCTTGATCGGATTTCCATGAACCCGGTCCAGGCACGCTGACGTCATGACTGTCTTGCCCTTCTCCATTCGGCACGCCGTCGCATCACTTGCGGCGGCGATTGCTGTGTGGGCGGGGCCGGCGGCAGCCGATGCCTGGCAGCCAAACGAAGACGATGTGCTGCTGCTCGAACTCCATTCGGGCAACTACCGGATTGGCGATACCTTGCGTGGGTATCAGACGCCGGACGGTGTCTGCGTGGATTTTGCCGATTTGATCCAAACGCTTGATCTGCCGGTCCGGCTCGACAAGAAGTCGCGCCGCGCAACTGGCTGGTTGTTCGCCGAGGATCAGAAATTGGTCATCGATCGTGATGCAAACACAGTACAAAACGTGAACGGGAACATTCCGATTGCTCCCACTGCGATCCGCGATACGCCCGCGGGCTGGTGCATGGATGTGGCCGCGCTGTCTGGCTGGATGGGCGTGCGCCTGCGGCCAGACCTGGCCAATATGGCCCTGATGCTGGAATCCGATCGCCCACTGCCGGCAATCGAGGCAATTCAGCGAAAAAGTCGTGCCGCGCGACTTTCGCGGCCCAAGGATAACCAGTTCGATCTGGCCGCGCTGCCGCAGGCCGATGCGCCCTATCGCAGCTGGCGCACACCCTCGGTTGATGTCCAGGTCCAGGCGCAATGGTCAAGCCGCGATGGCGCGCAGGTGCAATATGAGGGCCTGGCAAGCGGCGAGGTCGTCGGGCTGAGCTATTCCATGCGGGTTGCCGCGAACGATGGGCTGGTGCCCAAATCGCTGCGCATCGGCCTTTACCGCAACGATCCTTCCGGCCAGCTTCTCGGGCCGCTGCAGGCGACCCGCTTTGCAGTTGGTGACGTGGAAACCCCGCAAACCGGGCTCTCGTCGCAAAGTGCCTTCGGGCGCGGCGGCTATGTGACCAATCGCCCGCTCAACCTGCCCTCGCGCTTCGGGGTAACGACCTTGCGCGGGGTGCTGCCGGCCGGCTGGGATGCCGAGCTGTACCGCAACGGCGAACTGCGCGGCTATCAGAGCGACCGCGGCGATGGCCGTTATGAATTTGTCGATGTCGAGCTTGATTTTGGCGAAAACGATTTCGATGTCGTGCTTTACGGTCCGCAAGGCCAGGTCCGTCATATCCGCTCCAATCTGCCGGTCGGGATCGAAAACCTGCCGTCCGGGCGGACCTGGTACTGGGCCGGGGCGCTCGACCAGGGCCGCGATCTGATCGGTTTGTCTGGCAAGCCCGGCGACCCTTTGACCGGCTGGCGCTGGGGCGGCGGGATTGAACGCGGGCTCAACCGGCGCACCACGATTGGCCTGTCTTATAACAGTGTGTTGCTGGGTCGGCGGCGCGAGCATTATTTCGAAGGCGTGGTGCGCCGCTCGATGGGGCCGATGCTGCTTGAAGTGTCGGCAGCGCAGCAAGTGGGTGCGGGGCGCGCATGGCGGGCCGAAACCATCGGCCGCGTCGGCGGGCTGCGGGTGGCGGCGCATGTGCTGTGGGTCGATGGCGATTTTGATAGCGAACAGGTCGATGCCCAGCAGCGCCGGGAATACGATCTGCGGCTGGGCGGAACGCTGCGCTTGGGCGCCTGGCGCTTGCCGGTTGAAGCCGGGGTTCGCCAGACCCTGAGCCGCCGCGGGATAAAGATTACCGAAGTGTTAACGCATGGCTCGTTCCGGGTCAGCCGCGCGACGCTGACTGTTGAACTGCTGCACCGTTCGGTGACCGGCGATCCGGCCCTGAGCGTGGGCGAAGACCGCGGCTGGGCACTGTCCTTGATCGGCAGCGCGACCATCGGGCGGACCCATCTGCGCGGTCAGGCCGAATTCGGGATCGATGGCAGCCGCACCGGCTTCCGCCGCGCCCAATTGGTGGTCGATACACCGCTCGATGATCGCTCAAACCTGCGCGGCTCGTTCGAAATCGATGGGCCAGCCGATCTGCAAACCTTTTCGCTGGGCTATGTCCGACAGTTCCCCCGCTTTGCCCTGCGTGCCGAGGGGCGGGTCGACAATCATGGCCGGGTTGGCGCCGGACTGACCTTTGCCTTCAGCCTTGGGCCCGATCCCGTCGACGGCGGCTGGCGCTTCTCGCGTGAGCGCCTGGCCGAACAGGGTCAGGCCAGCATCGAAGTGTTCCGAGACGATAACGGCGATGGCCTGCGTCAGGCCGGCGAACCGGCGATTGAGGGGGTCCAGGTCGAGGCCGGCTTCCGGCACAGCGAATTGCCAACCAACAAGGCCGGACGCACCGTGATTGACGGGCTCTACCCCTATGTCCCGGTAATGGTCTCGATCGATGCTGGCAGCCTGCAGGATCCGCTGCTGCGCCCCAAGGTGCAGGGCGTTGTGGTCACTCCGCGCCCCGGGGTGGCGGCGGTGGTTTCTTTGCCGCTGGCACCGACCGGCGAACTGGAGGCCGTGCTGCTGGGCGCCGACGGGCAGCCCATGGGCGGGGTCAGCGTAGAACTGACCGATCTGGCCGGGCACCTGCTCTACCAAACCACCAGCGATTTCGATGGCTACGTACTGTTCGATAGTGTGCCTTACGGCCAATATCGTCTGCGCATCGATCCGAAACAGGCGGTTGCACTTGGCGTATCGCCGCAGCTGGGCGATCCGATCAGGATTGATCAGAACAAGTCTTCGATCCGGCTCGGGCGGGTCAGGTTGGAGAGCGTGCCAGGTCCGCAGCCGTGCGGCCAGTCTCCTTAATCGATCGATTAAATTGCAGTTGACCCGGTGGCAGGGCCAAGGCAATTGTCGCCCTGACAGCCAATTGCCCAGGGAGCCCGCCATGTCGCTCGATTCGCTAGCCCGCACCGCTTACAGCGAGGATCACGAAGCCTTTCGCCAGACCGTGCGCCGCTTCATGCTCGAAGAAGTCGCGCCTCATCAGGCCGAATGGGCCGAAGCGGGGGTGGTGCCGAAGTCCCTGTGGCCCAAGGCTGGTGAACTAGGCCTGCTGTGCCCCACCGTGCCCGAAGAATTCGGCGGGTTAGGCTTGGATTTTGGCTACAATGCCGTGGTCGATGAAGAGGGCGCCTATTACGGGCGGTCTACCACCGGCTTTTCGCTGCAATCGGATATCGTCTGCAATTACCTGGTCTCCTACGGGTCGGAGGAACAGAAGGCCAAATGGCTGCCCAAGATGGTCTCGGGTGAGATCATTACCGCGATCGCGATGACCGAGCCGGGTACCGGTTCCGATCTTCAAGCCATGCGCACTTCGGCCAAGAAGGATGGCAATCACTATGTCATCAACGGCAGCAAGACCTACATCACCAATGGCCAGAACGCCGACCTGATCCTGGTCTGCTGCAAGACCGATAGTGACGTGCAGCCGGCCTGGAAGGGAGTCTCGATCGTGCTGGTCGAAGCCGACCGGGAAGGCTTCAAGCGCGGCCGCAACCTCGACAAGATCGGGCAGGATGAGGCGGATACTTCCGAACTGTTCTTCGAGGATGTGCGGGTGCCGATCACCAACTGTCTGGGCGAAGAAGGCAAGGGCTTCATCTATCTGATGAGCGAACTGCCGCAGGAACGGCTGTCTATCGCGGTATCGGCGCAGGCATCTTCGCAGCGCGCGTTCGATGATACGGTGGAATACACCCGCGAACGCAAGGCCTTCGGCAAGCCGATCCTCGATTTCCAGAACTCGCGGTTTGTGCTGGCAGATCTCAAGGCCAAGTTGCAGGTCGGCTGGGCGCATCTTGACTGGGCGCTGGCACGGCACCTCAAGAAGGAGCTGACCCCTGAGGAAGGCGCGGCCGCCAAGCTGTGGCACACCGACCTGCAATGGGAGGTGATGGACAAGTGCCTACAGTTGTTCGGCGGGGCCGGCTACATGAACGAGTATCCGATTGCCCGGGCCTGGCGCAGCGCACGGGTGACGCGGATCTTCGGCGGCACCAATGAGATCATGAAAGAGCTGATCGGGCGCAAGCTCTGAAACGAACAGGGGCCCCGATTGGGGCCCCTTTGAACGTTGCGATACTGTGCTGATTAGAGCCGTACGCGCTTGTCAGGTGCCACCCGTGCGCGCTTGTCATGGCGAGGACGTGGGTGGCGGGGGATGTAGCGCCGACTCGAACCCGAAGTGGTAACCCACTCCTCGGTCACGATCGTTTCCTTGCATTCACCCTGCTGCTGCACCGGGCCAGCCACGGTGACCATCATTACCGGCACCATCATCATCGGCTGATAGCCATAGACATAGCCGCCGCGGCCCTGCTGGCTCATGTACTGATCGAGATAGGCTTCGCAGTAATCGCGGGCTTCGCGGTTATCAGCGGCCGATCCGATTGCACCGCCCACGGCTGCACCTGCGGCAGCGCCAACCACGGTGCCAGTGGTGCGGTTGCCCGAGCCGGCAACCCGGTTGCCAACCACGCCGCCAACCAGTCCGCCCAGAACCACCCCGCCAACAGTCTTGCCATGGCCCTGACGGCGGCGGCATTCGGTCAGCCAATCGGCCCGCGCCTGTTCGTAGGCCGCAGCATCATAGCCGGGCTGCGGCACAGAGGCCGGACCGCCGCGCCATTCCGGGCGCGCATCATGAGACGTATCGACGTAAACATGGCCCGCACCATCAACCGCGCCGGAAGGCGGCGGCGGCGAAACCGGGTGCGCCAAGGCAGGCGTGGCCAGAACCAGCGAAAGCGCTGCGGCCAGCGGCAGGTTTGGACGTCGTGACTTCATGGCTATCCCCTGATTCGGTCCGGGCGATTCCGGCATTAAGCCGATCCTTACCATCGTACCGGGCAGCAATCCAAGCAGTCGGACAGGGGTGTATCGTAGCTGTCCCGATTCGGAGCAGGCGGCAGGCGGCTTGTTACTGGCTGATCAGAGGATTTTGCGGCGCGACGTCAGCTTGCGATTGCGGGGCCAATCATCTGCGCCAAGGCTTCGATCCCGGCAGCGTCATCAGCATCAAAGCGGGCCGGTAGCGGGCTGTCGAGATCGATTACCGCCACGACTGAGCCGTGATGGATCACCGGCACCACCAGTTCAGATCGACTATCGGCATCGCAGGCAATGTGGCCGGGAAAGGCATGAACATCGGCGACCAGCTGGGTCTGCGCGGAAGCAGCCGCCGCACCGCAAACGCCTTGTCCGAACGGGATGCGGATGCAGGCGGCCTTGCCCTGGAACGGGCCGAGCACCAAGCCGCCATCGACTACCCGGTAGAACCCGGCCCAATTGAGATCGGGGACGAACTGCCAGATCAGCGCGGCAAGGTTGGCCATATTGGCCACCGAATCGGGCTCACCAGCGACCAGCGCCTGCGCAGCGGCAGCCAGTTCACGATAGTGCTCAGGTTTGGAGAGGCCCGAATCGACCGAAAAATGATACATTATCTCGCTCACTAGCCGTTCTGCCATTGCCGTGGAAGCGGCTTGGGCCTATCTCCGGGACATGTCGACCAAACGCAAGCTGCTTGTCGCCCTCGTCGTGTTCCTGCTCGTCTTCGGCGGATTCTTCTTCTGGATCTGGCGCGGCACGCCCGCCAAACATACCACCGATGAGCTATCGGGGCGCGATCCGGTGCTGGTCGAACCCAAGGCCGAGGAAATCCCCTCTGTGGCTATTGCCAAGCCGATCGGTTGGCAGCCGGGTCAGGCACCGGTCGCAGCCAAAGGGCTGGCGGTAACGCGGTTCGCCGAAGGGCTCGATCATCCGCGGGTGATCTACACCTTGCCCAATGGTGATGTGCTGGCCGCAGAGGCCGATGCGCCCAAGGGCAATATGGGCTCTGGCGTGGGCGGAATGATCGCGCAGTGGCTGATGAAGAAAGCCGGCGCCAATCAAGGTTCGCCCGATACCCTTATCCTGCTGCGTGACAGCAATGCCGATGGCAAGGCTGATCAGAAGTACACGCTGCGGACCGGGAACGGCCTGGTATCGCCTTCCGGCCTCGCCTGGCGCGACGACGTTCTCTATGTGGCCAATCACGATATGGTGCAGGCGTTTCCCTATAAATTGGGCGAAACCGCGCTGAACAGCACCCCGAGCAAGGTCATGGACCTGCCCGGCAGCGGTAACCATTGGATGCGCAACATCCTGCTCAGCCCAGATGGCAAGCAGCTCTACGTTGCTGTGGGTTCGGCCACCAATATCGCCGAAAAGGGCATGGACCTTGAGAAAGGCCGCGCCGCGATCTGGCAGAAGACCTTCGCCGCGAAGGGCTATCCGCGCCAATACGCCAACGGCCTGCGCAATCCCAATGGACTGGCCTGGAATCCGGCCACCGGCGAATTGTGGGTGACGGTGAATGAACGCGATCAGCTGGGCCCCGATCTGGTCCCCGATTACCTGACCAACGTTCCGATCGGCTCGCACTATGGCTGGCCCTGGGTGTGGTGGAAGACCCACGATGATGACCGCGTCGTGGCCCAGCCGCCGGACTATTTTGATGATTACGTGCGCAAACCCGAATTCGCTCTTGGCGCGCACACCGCATCGCTCGGGCTGGTGTTCGTCACCGGCGGACAGCGGATGGGCCCGCAGTTTTCCAGCGGCGCTTTCATTGCCCGTCACGGATCGTGGAACCGCACCCCGCCTTCGGGCTACGATGTGGTTTATGTGGCGTTCGACAAGTTCGGCAATCCGACCGGCAAGCCGGTGCCAGTGCTGACCGGATTCCTGACCGCCAATGGCGATACCCATGGCCGCCCAACCTGGCTGACCTGGTCGAGCGACGGGGCCTTGCTGGTCAGCGACGACACGGCAGGGATCATCTGGCGCGTAATCGATCCGGCGGCCACGCCAACGGCGGCGATCAAGGTGGTGGTTACCGGCCGCCTGCCGCCGCAGCGCAGCCTGAGCGATGATCCGAACGCCCAGTATACTGCCAAGCTGAAAGACGATTCGCTGGTGAAGGAGCAATAGGAAGAGTTTGGGCTAGAGCGAACGCCCGGCAATTCCGGCCAGATCAGTCACGAATTGCCAGGCGACCCGGCCCGATCGCGCGCCGCGGCGCTTGGACCATTCCAGCGCCGCCGCGGGCTCGAACGCCAGCGCATAGTCTTCGCAGTAGCCCGCGACGATTGCGAGATAGTCGTCCTGACTGCAGGCGTGAAATCCGATCGACAGTCCAAACCGGTCGGCCAGCGCCAACTTGTCATCAACCGCATCGCGCGGATTGATCGGATCATCCTGTTCGGCCAGCCGGCGCGGCACGATGGCGCGGCGGTTGGAGGTAACCGCCAGCCGGACATTGCCCGGACGCGCCTCAACCCCGCCTTCCAGCCATGAACGCAGCGCGCGTGGGCCATCGCTATCGTCATCGGCAAAGCCCAGATCGTCGATGAACACAACAAAGCTGCGGCGAACCTTGCCCAGCGCGGCGAACAGCGCTGCAAGGTCCGGCAAAGCTTCAGGGGCAACCTGCACAAGTGCGATCCGCGCAGCATCCCGGGCCTGCGCAGCTTTGACCGCAGCTCGCAGCAAGGCGGATTTGCCCGTGCCGCGTGAACCCCACAGCAGCATGTCGTGCGCGGCAAAACCCTTGGCCAGTCGCTCGACGTTGCTTGCCACCAAGGCCTTTTGCGCCTCAATCCCGCGCAGCAGGTGCAATTCGGGGGCTTCGATCGCCGCAACCGGGCGGGCGCTACGCTGCCAGACATAGGCTGGGGCGCAAAGCCAGTCCGCCGCATCGGCCGGAGGCGGAGCGAGCCGTTCCAGCGCCGCTGCAATCCGCTCCAAAGGGCCGTTCATCCCGCCAAGGCTTCGCTGTCCAGGGCATAGAGCGCGGCGGAACCGGCCATGGCCGATCCCTTGAGCCCGCGCGCTTCGCCGGCGATGATCTGCGCAAAATAGGTCGCCACCGCCGCTTTCGCCGCCCCGCCCGCGCCATCACGCGCCTGGCGCTGCAACTGCCAGCCCGCCACTGCCACTGCGCACATCGTACAGAACGGCACCGATCCCGCCAGCCGGTCATCAAGGCTGGCAGTGCTTGTCATCCATTCTGCCACCGCGCTGCAATCCCCGGCAAGGCCAGCCAGTTCGGGTGCATCTGTGCAGTCGCGCGCAATCTCGGCGAACAGCGACGTCAGTACGCCGCCATTGTCATAGCCCAATTTGCGGGTGACCAGATCGGCTGCCTGAATCCCGTTGGTGCCTTCATAGATCGGGGCAATCCGCGCATCGCGCAGGTGCTGCGCGGCGCCGGTCTCCTCAATGAAGCCCATCCCGCCGTGGATCTGCACCCCCATGCTGGCGACTTCGCAGCCAATATCGGTGCCCCAGGCTTTTAGCATCGGTACCAGACAATCGGCGCGGCTCTGCGCGGCTTCGATCCCGAGCGCGCCGCGATCAACCTGGCCGGCGGTGTAGTAGAGCAGCGCACGTGCCCCTTCGGTCAGGGCCCGCATCCGCATTACCATGCGCCGCACGTCGGGATGTTCGATAATCGCCACCGTGCTGCGGTCAGCCGCGCCCACCCGCGTGCCCTGCACCCGGTCGCGGGCATAGTGGCTGGCTTGCTGCAGCGCCCGCTCGGCAATCTGCACGCCCTGGCTGCCAACATTGATCCGCGCCGAATTCATCATTGTGAACATGGCTTTCAGGCCTTCGTGCTCGCGGCCGACGAGTTCACCAATGCATTGGTCGCTATCGCCAAAGCTCATCACGCAAGTCGGGCTGGCCATGATCCCCAGCTTGTGCTCCAGGCTGACGCAGCGCAGATCATTGCGCTCGCCAAGGCTGCCGTCGGGGTTCACAAGGTACTTTGGCACCACAAACAGACTGATCCCGCGCGTGCCAGCCGGCGCATCGGGCGTGCGGGCCAGAACCAGATGAATCACGTTGCTGGCAAGTTCGTGATCGCCCCAGGTAATGAAAATCTTGGTGCCCTTGATCGCCCAGGTGCCATCGCCGCGCGGCGTGGCTGCGGTGCGCAGCGCGCCAACATCGGATCCGGCTTGCGGCTCGGTCAGGTTCATCGTCCCCGACCATTCGCCGCTGATCAATTTCGCCAGATACGTCTGCTTCTGGCTTTCGCTGCCATGGTGCGCCAGCGCCTCGATCGCCCCGACGGTCAGCATCGGCAGCAGCGAAAATGCCATGTTGGCCGCGCCCAGGTTCTCCAGCACATTGGCCGCCAGCGTAAACGGCAGAGCTTGCCCCCCATAGGCTTCATCGCCCGAGATCGCGTTCCAGCCCTGTTCGACATAGGCGCGGTAAGCCTCGGCAAAGCCGGTGGGCAGGCTGACCATACCATTGGCGAGCCGCGCGCCCTCCTGGTCGCCCAGCCGGTTCAGCGGCGCAAACTCTCCGGCAGCAAATTGCCCGATGCCGTCAACAATTGCTTCGACCATGTCGAGGCTGGCATGGGCAAATCGTTGGTGGCTGGCGATGTCCTCAATCCCGGCATTGATCCGGATCGCCAGCATCTGATCGGCAGTGGGTGCAGTGAAGTCCATCATGCTCGCGCGCTTTTCCTTGGCTTTGCTCACTATCGCCTATAGCGCGAGGGGCATGTCCGGCAAGCTTCCTGGCCCTTTGGTGCATAGTGCCGATGCCGCGGGGATTTCCGCAGCGGCCGCACTGTTGCGCGCGGGAAAGCCTGTCGCCGTGCCGACCGAGACGGTCTACGGCCTCGCCGCCCGGGCCGACAGCGGGCCAGCCGTAGCGGCAATTTATGCCGCCAAAGGCCGGCCCTCGTTCAATCCGTTGATCGTCCATGTCGCCAGCGTGCAGCAGGGCGAAGCGATCGCGCGGTTTGATCAGCGCGCACTCAATTTGGCCGCGGCGTTCTGGCCCGGCGCACTAACCATGGTGCTGCCGCTGCGCGCTGATGCGCGAATCGCTCCGGCGGTGACTGCGGGCCTGCCGACAATCGCGCTGCGGTGCCCCGCGCATCCGGTAATGCGCTCGGTGCTGGCTGAAACCGGGCTTGCGCTGGCTGCGCCTTCGGCCAATCGCTCGGGCGGGGTGAGCCCGACCAGCGCCGCGCATGTCGCGGCCTCACTGGCCGGGCGGATCGAACTGGTGCTCGATGGAGGGCCCTGCGAGGCGGGGCTGGAAAGCACCATTGTCGTCCTGCGCGAAGGTGCCGGCTGGCAAGTGCTGCGCCCGGGCCCGATCACGCAGGCGCAGATCGCCGCAGTGCTCGGCTGTGGCCCCGACGTCATGGCAGCAGGCCTCATTGAAGCGCCAGGCCAACTCGCAAGCCACTATTCGCCGGGCAAACCGGTGCGCCTCGATGCAGTGCGTGCGCAAGCGGACGAATTCCTGATCGGATTCGGAGCAACGGCGGGACATGTCAGCCTTAGCCCGGCGGGCGATCTGGCCGAAGCCGCCGCGCGGCTTTATGCGTGCCTCCACGCTGCGGAATTGGCGCTGCAGGGCAAAGTTGCAGTGGCGGCGATCCCCGCAGAAGGCCTTGGCGCAGCAATCAACGATCGGCTGCGCCGCGCGGCAGCTGATTAGGGCGCCTCGGGAGCTTCGGAGGCTTCTGGCGCCTTCGAAGTATCGGTATTGGTGGCCCCGTTCTCGCAAATCAGCTTGCCCGATCCCACCGCGCTGATCGTGCAGCGGGCCCGGCCTTTCACTTTAACAGTGCCCGAACCCATGATTGTCGCGCTGACATCGCCGTCTGAAGTGAAACTGGTGCCGCCCGATCCTGCGATGGTCACCTTGGCCTTGTCAGTGCGTACCGCGTCAAACTGCGCGTCGCCACTGCCCAGAATGGTCAGCTCAAGGCTGTCAACATTGCCGGCCGCGCGCATCGTCCCCGAGCCGGGCATGGTCACTTCCAGTTTGCCGCCGCCCAGGCCGCGCGTGTCTATCCGGCCCGATCCCGCAATAACCACCTTGGCATCGCGCCCCAGGCCTGCGCTGTTGATCGTGCCTGATCCCAGCATCGCCACATCGGTGGGTGCGGGCATCGTTACATGGATAACCGCGATTTTCCCGCCGCTGGAGAAAGTCTTGTCGGCGCGCAGGATCCCCAGCGTGCCGTCCTTGAGCGTAAAGCGCACGCGCTCAACCGCTTCGGGATCGCCGTCGACCGTGATGGCCAATTTGTCACCCTGGGTCAGCTCAACCTGATCGGGACCAAACATCGCCAGCTCGGCCGGGGCCTGACCCGACAGGTCGAGTTCGGACAGTTTTTTGCCCTCCTCGCCGTTGATCTTGATGGTGGCACCATCGCAGCCTGAAACCCCAGTGGCCATGGCCATGGCGAAAATCGGTGCGAGCGAGTTCAGAATCTGGCCAAACTTCATGGCAAATCTCCGTGGTTGTGTATTAGTGGAATAATACGGCAACGCAGATCGTGCAAGCACTGACGGAGCAGTTGGTCGGCGCAGATGAAACGTTCATAGGAAAAGGGCCGCCCCAGCGGGACGGCCCTTTACCTTGAATGCCGAAACTTCGCTTAGACGACGACGGCGGCCGCCGCCGCTGCCTCAGCGTAATACTTCGGCGCATGTTCATTGAGGATCGCGAGGATCTTCTTGAGTGCGGTCGGCTCGTCGGTCTTTTCCATCGCCGCCAATTCGCGCGCCAGACGTGAGCTGGCAGCTTCGAAGATCTGGCGTTCGGAATAGCTTTGTTCGGGCTGATCATCAGCGCGGAACAGATCGCGGGTCACTTCGGCGATCGATACCAGATCGCCCGAATTGATCTTCGCTTCATATTCCTGGGCGCGGCGCGACCACATCGTGCGCTTGACCTTGGGTTTGCCCTTCAGCGTATCGAGCGCTTCACGCAGGGTCTTGTCCGAAGACAGCTTGCGCATCCCGATCGCTTCAACCTTGCCGACCGGAACACGCAGCGTCATGCGTTCCTTTTCGAAGCGCAGAACATAGAGTTCCAGCTGCATTCCGGCAATTTCCTGCTCAAGCAGTTCGACCACCCGGCCGACCCCGTGCTTGGGATAGACAACATAATCGCCAACATCGAAGGCATTCGCCTTGGTCACCATGCAAGATCCTTCTCGTTTGCCGGACAGGTGCGTTCCAAGAGAGCGCCTGAGGGTCAATCGCTACTGGCGGGACAAGGCAACAAGGCCCTGGCCCGATACTGCTTTCAACCGCTATTTTGAGTCCGGCCTTTCCAGCTGCGTATCCACGGCGGGCCCGAATCCCGTCGCCTGTGGTGATTATATAACACTTTCGTAACAATATTACCAGTGCGGAGAATCGAGGCACAGTTTTCGTGCTTCCGCGAGAGCGGAATCGTCGTTCAGTTCGCTATTGCAACAGGTTGATCGCGCCGTGGGCAGCGCGCTCAGTCGCCTTCGCCGGGTTCAGCCGAAAAGAACTTTTCGAACTTGCCATCTTCGCCCTTGTGCTCGTCGGCGTCCTCGGGCGAATCCTTCTTGGTGGTCAAGTTGGGCCATTCGGCAGAATACTTGGCGTTCAGCTCAAGCCACTGTTCCAGGCCGCTTTCGGTATCGGGCAGGATTGCTTCGGCCGGGCATTCCGGCTCGCAAACCCCGCAATCGATGCATTCGCTGGGATTGATCACCAGCATGTTTTCGCCTTCGTAGAAGCAATCGACCGGGCACACCTCGACACAATCCATGTACTTGCACTTGATGCAGGCGTCGGTGACGACATAGGTCATGGCATTCTGTCCCCAAAATTTGGCCGCTGGGCCGATTACTGTTCTCCGCCTGCTATGGGATTTCTCAAGCCTTCGTCAAGCACCCGGTAGCAGGTCTGTATTTCAGCAGCCGGGCCGCGGCGCATTGGCAGCTCGGTTAGCTCGATCACCTGCACCCGGCTGCGCAGCGGCAAGGTCAGCACATCACCGGGCTTGATCGCGTGACCGGGCTTGTCGATCCGCCGGCCATTCAGGCGTATGTGGCCAGCCATAACCCAATCGTGCGCGAGGTTGCGACTGGATGCAAACCGCAAAAACCACAGCAACTTGTCGATCCGCATCAGCGCAAAAGCTCGGCAAAGACGTTGCCCGGCCGGCCGGGCAGGGCGGGCCCGATTTCCACGGGCGGGCTGCGACGCGCGGGCTGCCAGCGCCACAGCAGCGGGCGCGGCGGGCCAAAGCGGCCTGCGGCCAGTGCCGGCGGGACCAGAGCACGAAAACCGCCCAACCGCAGCAACCAGGCATAGCTGGCGGTGGTCAGCCCGGTCGAGATCGCCCGTGCTGGATCGATAGTGAAGGCCTTGCCGCTTGCTGCGGCGCGGGCTTCGTGCGCGCCGCGCAGCAATTTCTCCGCCATGTCGATCCGCAGCGCCTGTTTGCCGAGCCGGCGATAACCGGGCGGCACAGATGCGTTGCCAGCCAGCGCCACCACCGGCGGCATCGCTGGCACTGGCGCGGGGCAATCGGTGCCGCGCGCAGCTTGCAGGCTGCGCCACGCGGACAGTGCGGCCGGACGCAGCAAGTCGGGCACGAACAGATCGAGCGCGCCTACTTTTACTCCAATGCGGGTCAGCAATCTGCGCTGTTCTGGCGCGAGGCGGTCAATCCCCGATGTGTCGCGCGGCATGATCCCGCCCGCATCGACCAGTCGGATCAGCAAAGCCCGCAATTCGGAACCGGCGGCTGGATCGGCTGAAGCAGCCTCAACCCGCACCAGCGGTGCCAACGCCGCAAAAGCCTCGCTCAGCCACGATGCCAAGCCAGCTTCGACCGCCTGCTTCTGATCGCCGCCCAGGCCACCTAGTGCCTTGTCGAGCTGCAGACGGGGAACAAGCCGACTGCGTCCCTCGCCGAGCTGCGCGATGACTTCGCCATCCCAGCACAGTCTGGTGCCATCGAGCCGCAACGCGGCTTCACCAGATGTCATTACGGCCAGCAGCATATCCGCGCGTTTGGCGCGCAATTCGGGCAGATGGCGCTCGGCTGCGGCCAGCAGCAGTTTGCGATCAGCCAACCGGGCCTGCGGATCGACGCGGAAGCGGAAGCCGGCGAGGTGGCCGATCGCCTCGCCATCGACCTGCACTTCATCACCTTCCAGCGTGACCGGCAGCAGCCCGGCATCGCGGCCCAGCTTCTTCATCAACACCGAGGTGCGGCGGTTGACGAAGCGTTCGGTCAGCCGGGCATGCAGGGCATCGGACAGCCGGGCTTCGGCAGCGCGGGCGCGGGCAGCCATCTCCTCGCGCGCCAGCACCCAGTCGGGCCGCTGGGCAACATAGGACCAGCTGCGGATCGCTGCGATGCGCATTTGCAGCGTATCGATATCGCCTGACGGATTATCAAGCTCGGCGATCGAGCGCGCGACATAATCGCTGCCTAGCATACCCTTGGCCAGATCCTGCCACAGCCGGGCAACGAACCGGGCGTGGTTTTCAGCGCCATAATGACGGAAATCGGGCAGGCAGCAGACTTGCCAGAACCGCGCCACCGCTGCCGCCCCGCGCACAGTGGCGGCCACGTCCGGTTCTTCGGCCAGCCGTTTCAGCACCGCCAGGTCAATCGCTTCGGGGGCCAGCGTCAATTCCTGGCGTTCGGGCGGGCGCGACAGGTCCGCGATCAGGCTGGTCAGCGATGTGCAATCAGGTTCCGGCTCGCGCCAGAACAGCCGGGTCAGCGGAGCGAAACGGTGCTCTTCGATTCCATAGACTTCATCGGCAGTGAATTCGGCGTCATGACTGCCGCTGCCGGCCAGCGTCCCGAAGGTGCCGTCGCGCTGATGCCGCCCGGCACGACCTGCAATCTGCGCCATTTCAGCGCTGGTCAGACGGCGCTGGCGCTGGCCATCGAATTTCGACAGCCCGGCAAAGGCAACGTGATCGATATCGAGATTGAGCCCCATCCCGATCGCATCGGTGGCGACCAGATAATCGACTTCGCCCGATTGATAGAGCGCGACCTGCTTGTTGCGCGTTTCCGGGCTCAGCGCCCCCATCACCACCGCTGCGCCGCCGCGGAATCGCCGCAGCATCTCGGCCACGGCATAGACCTGCTCGGCCGAAAACGCGACCAGAGCCGAACGCGGCGGCACCCGGCTGAGCTTCCTGGCACCGGAATGGCTCAGCGTCGAAAAGCGCGGGCGGGTAATGATCTCAGCCTCGGGCAGCAACGAACGCACCATCGGCTCCAGCGTGGCCGAACCGAGCAGCATCGTCTCGTCACGGCCGCGCGCGTGCAGCAGCCGGTCGGTAAACACGTGGCCGCGTTCGCGGTCTGCACAAAGTTGCGCTTCATCGACGGCGATAAACGAAAGGTCGGCCGAAATCGGCATCGCTTCGACGGTGCACAGCAGATAGCGGGCCCCGGCGGGCTCGATCCGCTCCTCGCCGGTGATCAGCGCCACATTGGCGGCGCCTTTGATAGCGCAGACCTTTTCATAGACCTCGCGCGCCAGCAGCCGCAGCGGAAATCCGATTGCCCCGGATGAATGCGCGCACATCCGCTCAATCGCGAGGTGAGTCTTGCCGGTATTGGTTGGCCCCAGCACAGCCTTCAACGACGAGGAGGAGTTGGGCCTGACCATCACCTTGGCAATGTGGTGCCGGGCCTGGTGCTGGGCAAGGGCCACCGGCCCGATCTCCCCAGCAACACGCCAAAATTCTGGCCAGAATTAGGTGAAGTTTAACCAAACCGGTGCAGGACAGCGGGGCACGTCCAGCCAGGGGGCACAATTGTTTAAACCGCGCGATTTGCCGCAATTCGGACAAGGCGGGCCAGCCTTTGGTGCCGCAGCGCTAAGCCGCGGGCAAGTCATCGCCGATCCCGCGCCGCAAGCAGGGCTTCAAGATACCCCGGATCAAGGACTGATCGCCCGGCTGCGCAGCACCGCAGCGCGTATTGCTGCTGCCGACTGGAGCTGCGATCTGGCTGAGAATATAGGCTCTCCGGGCTGGTTCCGCGGCCTGACGATCATGTTGGGCCTTGGCTTTGCCGCGCTGGTGCAATGGCCCGATGCCAAGGCGATGGCGGCGCTGCCGACCATGCCGATCGACAGTCAGGCCCGCGAAGAGTTTCGGGTCCAGATGATCCAGCCACTGGCGCTGGGCGCCGATAGCGGCCGCCGGATGGGGGCAACTTCGGCCATGGCCGCAGCGGCTGGCAGTTCCGATACGGCCAATGTCAAATTCACCGCGACGCTGACCCAGGGTGACAGCTTTGAACGGATGCTGGCGCGTGCCGGGGTAGGTCCGGCCGATGCCGCTGCAGTGTTGGCGCTGGTTGCCGGGCAGATTGCGCCGGATCAGATCGCGCCGGGCACGCAGGTCGATGTGGTGCTGACCAGCAATGGCAACGCGCGCGCCTTGCAGCGGCTCGATTTTCGGGCCCGCTTCGATCTCGATCTCAGCATTTCGCGGATCGGCGGGCAGTTGCAGGTGCAAAGCCGGCCGATTGCCATCGACACCACCCCGCTGCGAATTCGCGGCACCGTAGGCGCGAGCCTCTATCTTTCGGCCCGCGCCGCAGGTGCGCCGATCGAGGCCATCCAGCAGTATCTGCAGCAGCTTGACCAGAACATGAGCCTGGATACCGCGATCGAACCGGGGGATACGTTCGATATCGTCATCAATTTCCGCCGCGCTGCCAGCGGCGAGACCCAGGTCGGCGAACTGCTTTACGCCGGACTGGAGCACGATGGCCGGCCCAAGGCGCAATTGCTGCGTTGGGGTAAGGACGGCCAGTTCTTCGAGGCTTCGGGCATGGGCCAGCAACGCTCCGGCCTGATCATGCCGGTGATTGGCGGCCACATCACCTCGGGCTTCGGGATGCGGCGCCATCCGGTTCTGGGCTATTCGCGGCTTCATGCCGGGATCGATTTCGGCGCCCCTTATGGCTCGCCGATCTATGCGGTCAGCGATGGCCGGGTCAGCTTTTCAGGCTGGCACGGCGGCCATGGCAACTATGTCCGGCTGGAACATGGCGGCGGCTATGGCACTGGCTATGGCCACATGAGCCGGATTGCGGTGGCTTCGGGCACCGCAGTTCGCGCCGGACAGGTGATCGGCTATGTCGGTTCAACTGGCCTCTCAACCGGCCCGCACCTGCACTATGAACTTTACCGCAATGGCACCCCGGTCAATCCGATGACGGTGAGCTTCACGGTGGTCAACCAGGTCGATCCGGCCGAACTCGCCGCTTACAAGGCGCGGCTGGGGCAGATCAAGGCGATCACCCCGGGCGCGGCCCTGGCCAGTCTCGCGCCGCGACAGGCCGCAGTCGGCAAAGGCGAAGCGCGCCGCGAGATCGACCGGCTTGGAAGTTGAACGTCTTTCGCTTGGTGCGCTGATCGCCTTCGCGATCAGCTTGGCAACACCGGCCCGCTCCCCCTGCCCGACCACCCCAAGGGTACCATGTCACGGGTGGTCGGGCAGGGGGAGCGGGCCGGTGTTGCACCGCCGTTAGGTGGGCACTACAAGCTCGCGCATGACCTATCCTGCCATTCGCCTGCGCCGCACCCGTGCCACCTCGTGGAGCCGCGCGCTGCACCGGGAAACCGTGCTGACCCCGGCCGATCTGATCTGGCCGCTGTTCGTAACCGCCGGTACCGGGGTAGAAGAACCGATTGCATCGCTGCCGGGCGTATCGCGCTGGTCGGTCGATCTGATTGTGGCGCGCGCGCGCGAAGCAATCGCGCTGGGCATCCCGTGCCTGGCGCTGTTTCCCAACACCCCGCAGACACTGCGCAGCGAAGATGGTGCGGAAGCACTCAATCCCGAAAATCTGATGTGTCAGGCGATTCGCGCGATCAAGCAGGCCTGTGGCGATGATATTGGGGTGCTGACCGATGTCGCGCTCGATCCCTATACCAGTCATGGTCAGGACGGGCTGGTCGATGCGGCGGGCTATGTCCGCAACGATGCCACGCTGGACGTGCTGGTTGGCCAAAGCCTGAACCAGGCTGCTGCCGGGGCTGATGTGATTGCCCCCAGCGATATGATGGACGGGCGGATCGGCGCGATCCGCGATGCGCTGGAAGATGCCGGGCACGCCAATGTCCAGATCATGAGCTACGCCGCCAAATATGCCAGCGCCTTCTATGGCCCGTTCCGCGATGCGGTGGGCTCTAGCGGCTTGCTCAAGGGCGACAAGAAGACCTACCAGATGGACCCGGCCAATGCCGAGGAAGCCTTGCGCGAAGTGGAGCTCGATCTGGCCGAAGGGGCTGACAGCGTGATGGTCAAACCCGGGCTGCCCTATCTCGATATCGTGCGGCGGGTGAAGGACGCTTTCGAAGTGCCGGTATTCGCATACCAGGTCAGCGGCGAATACGCGATGATTGAACATGCCGTAGCGGCGGGCGCGGGGGACCGCGACGCGCTGGTCCTTGAAACGCTGCTGGCGTTCAAGCGGGCTGGCTGTTCTGGTGTGCTGACCTATCACGCGGCCCATGCGGCGCGTCTGCTTGGTTGATGCCCATCTGCAAAGCGAGCGGTTGGAGCTGCACGCGCCGCAGCCCGGCGATCTTGCCTGGCAAATCGAACATCTCAACACCGCAGCGGTAATGCGCAACCTTGGCGGCGTGCGCTCTGCTGATGCTGTGACCGCAGGATTTGAAGCAAACGCCGCCTCGTTGTTGCGCGGGGAGCCGGGCTTCTGGACAGTGGTGCGGCGCAGCGATCAGGCGGTGCTGGGCAAATGCGGTCTATCCATCATTGCCACCGAAGCGGCACCAGCCGCGCTGTTCGGCGGGGTGCAGATTGGCTGGTCGCTGGCCGAACCGTTCTGGGGGCAAGGGCTGGCCAGCGAAGCGGCGCGGCTGGTGATCGGTCACGCTTTTTCCGAGCTGGGGCAGGCGGTGCTGTGGTCACAGACCAGCGATTCGAACCACGCTTCCAGCCGGATGATGGCCCGGCTTGGGTTCGCGCGCCGCGCCGAGCTGGACTATGTCGATCCGGACTATCCGCCCGCAGACAACCCGACTACGGTCTACCGGATGACGCAGGGGGACTGGGCAGAGCGGGCATGAGCGGGGTCGTGATTGAAACCAGGCGGCTGGTGCTGCGTGCTTGGCGTGCCGAGGATCTGCAGCCGTTCCATGCAATCTGCAGCGATCCGCAAGTCATGGCTACTTTGGGCCCGCCGCTCAGCTTAGACGAGACCGCCGCCCTGATCGCACGGGTTGAGGCGCAGGACGCCGAGCATGGGCACACCTTCTGGGCGCTTGAACACAAGGTGGACGCACAGCTGATCGGCTGGTGCGGGGTGATTCGCGGCAATGCCGGTCCGGTCGATGGCAAGGCTGAAATCGGCTGGCGATTGGCCAGTCACTGCTGGGGATCGGGCTACGCTACCGAAGCGGCACGCGCGAGTGTCAGCTGGCTGTTTGCCAATCTGCCAGACGATGCCGCCTGGGCTATCACCAGCGAGGGCAATCACCGCAGCCGTGCGGTGATGGAACGGCTTGGGATGAGCTATCAACAAGACCTTGATTTCGATCACCCCCGGATTGCAGATGGCGATCCCTTGCGCCAGCACGTGACCTATTCGATAAGCCGCGAGGCATGGGGGAGAAAATAGGCCAACCGCAGCGCGCGCTGTTCGTCACGACGATTTGCGTCGGCAGCTTCCTGCTGTTCCTGATCCAGCCGCTGGTGGCGCGGATGGCACTGCCCCGGCTGGGCGGCGCACCCAATGTCTGGAACAGCGCGATGCTGGTCTATCAGGCCCTGCTGTTGGGCGGCTATTGGTACGCGCACCGGCTGGCGCGCTATCCGCTGCGGCGACAGGTCCAGGTGCATCTGACCCTGTTTGCGCTGGCGGCGCTGACTCTGCCGGTATCGCTGGCCGCGCTGCCTGCGCCGGAGCCGGGCAGCGAAGTGTGGTGGGTGCCGCTGCTGTTCGTGCTGAGCGTGGGGCCGGTGTTCTTTGCCGTTTCGGCGCAGGCCCCGCTGATGCAGCGCTGGTACGCGCTTGATCCGCAGGCCGGGCAGCCATGGGCGCTTTATGCGGCGTCCAACCTGGGCAGTTTCGGCGGGCTGATCGCCTATCCGCTGCTGGCTGAGCCGCTGCTGACGCTGCGCCAACAGAGCTGGACGTGGAGCCTTGGCTATCTGTTGCTGCTGGCGCTGATTGTCGTGACGGCCCGCAGCCGCTGGGCGCTAGCTGACCGTGCCGGTATGATGATACCGCAAGCTGAAGCGAAGACCGCAATACCGCGTCGCACCGTGATCAACTGGATTGTGCTTGCGGCCGTGCCATCGGGCCTGATGCTGTCCACCACCACGCATCTTACTACCGATGTCTTTGCCATGCCGCTGTTGTGGGTGGTGCCGCTGGGACTCTACCTGCTCAGCTTCGTGATTGCCTTTGCCGATTGGCGGGGCCCTGCGCAATTCGTCTCGTCGCTGGCGTGGCTGGGGGTGCTGACGATCGGGGCGATGGCCGCGGTTTCCTATGGCTGGATGGGGGTGGTGCCGCTGCTGTGCAGCGTGGTGCTGCTGTTCCTGCTGTGCACCGCGCTGCACGCGCGGCTTTACGAACTGCGCCCGGCCGCCGATCAATTGACCACTTTCTACCTGGCAATGTCAGCGGGCGGGGCGCTGGGCGGGCTGTTCACCGCGCTGATCGCGCCGCTCGCGTTTGACTGGGTGTGGGAATATCCGCTGCTGGTGCTCGCCTCCGCTCTGCTATTGCCGCGCGGCTGGCTGCCCGATTGGCGTCATGGGGCAGGGCTTGATCCGGCACTGCGGTGGCTGGCGCTGGGTGCTTTGGTGCTGGCAGTCGGTGTGCTCGGCTGGATGTTGTTTCAGGCCAACCTCTATGTTGAAAGCCGCGCGATGCGTTGGCCTTTGGCCATCTTGCTGGCCCTTGTCGGTCTGGCGCTGGTGCCGTGGCGGGCGGCGGCGGCAACGACGCTGGCGGTGCTGATGTTGGCGCAGGGCGGCTATGATACGCTGGTCGATAGCCTGGCCGGGATCCGCACCCGCAGCTATTTCGGGATCTATACGGTGCGGGAACATCCCGAGCAAAGAAAGCGCACCTTGATGCACGGTACCACCGCGCACGGTGTGCAGTCGACCGACCCGGCGCGCCGCCGCGTGCCGCTGGCCTATTACGGGCCCGGGTCCGGTGCCGGGATCGTGTTTGGCCACCCGCGTGAACTGATCGGGCCGGGTGCGCGCTTTGGGGTGCTGGGGCTGGGGGCAGGATCGCTGGCCTGCTTCCGCCAGCCCGACCAGCCGTTGACCGTGTTCGAAATCGATCCCGCAGTGTTGGCGCTGTCGCGGCAACGGCGGTTTACCTACCTTGCCGAATGCGCGCCCGATGCCCGCGTAGTGCTGGGCGATGCCCGGCTGGAACTGGCGCTTGAACCGCGTGGCAGTTTCGATCTGCTGGCGATCGATGCCTTTTCATCGGATTCGGTGCCGCTGCATCTGTTTACGCACGAAGCCTTCGGGGTCTATCTCGATGCCTTGAGCCAGCGCGGCATCATGATGGTGCACATCTCGAACAATTTCATCGACCTTGAACCGGCCCTCGCCGCCGAACTTAAGGCGCGCGGCCTGTCCGCCGCCGTCCGCGACGATTACCCGGCCGATGCCACCGACTACTGGCCGACCAGCTGGGTTGCGGTAAGCCGCGACCCGGCGCAGATTGCCCGGATCAAGGCGCTGGCCCCGGCGCAGCAATGGCGGCCCCTGGGCAAACCCGCACCGCAGGTCTGGCGCGATGACTATGCCTCGATCCTGCCCTATGTCACCTGGACCAATTTTCTGGGAATTCGCTGATGCAACGACCCGATACCACGATCATCGCCATCAATGGCAAAACCCCGCGCATCCATGACAGCGCCTTCATCGCCCCCGGCTGCCGGATCATCGGCGATGTTGAGATCGGGCCCGATGCCAGCATCTGGTACAATTGCGTGCTGCGCGGCGATGTGACGCGGATCGTGATCGGCGCGCGCACCAACGTCCAGGATGGCAGCGTGATTCACTGCGATGGACCAATGCCCGGCCGCCCTGAAGGCTATCCCACAATCATCGGCGATGATGTGCTGATCGGGCACATGGCGATGATCCATGGCACCGTGATCGAGGACAAGGGCTTCGTCGGGTTCGCCGCGCAGACGATGAACGGCTGCGTGATCGAGCGCGAAGGGATGCTGGCGGCGGGCGCGCTGCTCGCCCCGAACAAGCGGATTCCGGCGCGGCAATTGTGGAGCGGGCGGCCTGCAGTGTTCATGCGCGACCTTGATGACCGGGCGATCGCCGGACTGCAGATGGGTGTCGCCCACTATGTGGAGAACGCCAAGGTCCACAAGGCGCTGTACGATGGCGCGCCCGCGGACTGATTTTCCTTCGCCCGCCGCGATCCGGGCACTGGCTGACAGCGAAGGACGGCTGGCGCTGCGGGTCACGCCCGGCGCTCGGGTGGAAAGCGTTGAGCTGGGCCAAGGCGTGTTGCTGATCAAGGTCCGGACCAAGCCCGAAGACGGCAAGGCCAATCAGGCGGTGCTTGGCCTGCTGGCCGAAGCGCTCGGCATCGCGACGTCAAGGCTGCGGATGTTGCGCGGCGCAACTGGCCGCGACAAGCTGGTGCAACTGGAATGCTAGCGTTCGGGCGGCTGCCAGTCTGCCGCGCGAAGCTGACTATCGCGCATCCGCAGTAGCAACCCAAGACCTACACCTGCCCCGATTGCCACCGTCAGGTCTGCCAGCACGGTCAGCGTCAGAGTGATGAGCAGCAGGGCCCGGTCGCCGTTCGGGGCTGACCAGTAGCCGCGCCACTTGTGCGGCTCGCTCATGTTCCAGGCGGTCGTCAGCAGCAGCGCAGCCATTGCCGGCATCGCCAGGTATCCGGCCAGAGGCGCGGCCACCAGCATGACCAGCAAAATCACGCCTGCGTGGACGATCCCGGCAATCGGCGTGGTGCCTCCAGCCCTGACATTGGTGGCGGTGCGGGCGATCGCGCCGGTCACGGGCAGGCCGCCAAACAGGGCTGAGCCAATATTGCCCCAGCCTTGGGCAAGCACCTCGGCATTGGGGCGATGGCTGCCGCCAATCATCCGATCTGCAACCATCGCCGAAAGCAGCGATTCGATTGCCGCCAGAAACGCGATTACCAGCGCCGAGGGCAGCAGTGTGCTGAGCCGGGCAAATGTGATCACCGGCAAGGCCGGGCGAGGCAATCCGGCCGGCAAAGCGCCATAGCGTGAGGCGATCGTATCGACGGGCAGGTGCAGCACGGCGATCAGCCCCGAAATCAATGCCAGAGCCACGATCAGCCCCGGCATCCGGGGAAACTTGCGGCGCAGCGCAACGATCAGGATCAGCGCTGCCAGGCCCATCGCCAATGCCGCAAGATTGAGCGAGGACCGTGCCGCCCACAGCGCCTCAAGCTTCGGCACAAATGCGGCCGGCATGGCCCCGCTGGTCAGGCCCAGCAGGTCCTTGATCTGGCTGCTGGCGATGATCACCGCGATGCCGATGGTGAAGCCGTTGACCACCGGTTCGGGAACGTAGGCGATCAGATTTCCGGCACGCAGCAGTCCTGCAATGACCAGAATTACGCCAGCCATCAGCGTAGCCAGGACCAACCCGTCATAACCGTGCCGGGCAATGACCCCGTAGACTACCACGATAAAGGCCCCGGTTGGGCCGCCGATCTGGACGCGGCTTCCGCCCAGCGCCGAAATCAAGAAACCGCCAACGATTGCCGTGATCAGACCGGTCGCCGGAGAGGCTCCCGAAGCTATGGCAATGGCAATGCTCAGCGGCAGGGCTACCATCGCCACGGTCACCCCGGCAATGGCATCGCCTGCAAACTGCTTGGCGGTATATCCGGGTAGCGTCGTCAGCAGTTTGGGCTTCATGGCCAGGTTGCTTACGCGCTGGCTGCATTCGCTGCAATCAGGACAGCAGTGACGACGCTATCCCGGGTCCAATCAGTCCTTATCGCCGCTTGGCTCGCTTGCTGTCTTCGGCTTGCGCTTTGCCTTCGGCTTGGGACTGGCGGCGGTTTCAGCCGCTACTTTCCTTGCCTTCCGGTCGAGCTTGGGCGGAGCGGGGGTCAGCTCGAAAGCCAGCGCCTCATCCTTGACCGAGACATGCACTTCGCCGCCGTGACGCAATTTGCCGAACAGCAGTTCCTCGGCCAGCGGTTGCTTGACCTTCTCCTGGATCAGCCGCGCCATCGGCCGCGCGCCATAGAGCTTGTCATAGCCGCGCTTGCCCAGCCATTCGCGGGCATCCGAATCGAACTGGATGTGGACGTTCTGTTCGGCCAGCTGCAGTTCAAGCTGCAGGACGAACTTTTCGACCACCCGGGCGATCACTTCAGTGCCGAGATAGGCAAACGGCACGATCGCATCCAGACGATTGCGGAATTCGGGGCTGAACATCCGCTTCACGGCTTCATCGCCGGCATCGGCCTTGGACACATCGCCAAAACCGATCCCGTTGCGCGCCATATCGCTGGCCCCGGCATTGGTGGTCATGATCAGCACGACATTGCGGAAATCGACCGTCTTGCCGTGGTGATCGGTGAGTCGGCCGTTATCCATCACCTGCAGCAGGATATTGAACAGATCGGGATGGGCCTTTTCGATTTCATCGAGCAGCAGCACGCAGTGGGGTTGCTGATCGATCGCATCGGTCAAAAGGCCGCCCTGATCATAGCCGACATAACCCGGAGGCGCGCCGATCAGGCGGCTGACCGAGTGGCGCTCCATATATTCGGACATGTCGAAACGCTGGATCGGAATGCCCAGGATGCTGGCAAGCTGCTTGGCCACCTCGGTTTTGCCCACCCCGGTCGGACCGGAAAACAGGAACGAACCGATCGGCTTTTCCATATCGCGCAGGCCCGCGCGGCTCAGCTTCATCGCGCTGGACAGCACTCCGATCGCCTGGTCCTGGCCGAACACGACGCGCTTCAGATCGCGGTCAAGATGCTCCAGCGCGGTGCGATCATCGCTCGATACCGATTTGGGCGGGATCCGCGCCATGGTGGCGATCACTGCTTCGATTTCGCGCGCGGTGATGGTCTTCTTGCGGCGGCTGGGCGGGACCAGCATTTGCATCGCCCCCACTTCGTCGATCACGTCGATCGCCTTGTCGGGCAATTTGCGGTCATTGATATAGCGCGCCGAAAGCTCGACCGCGGTTTTGATCGCGTCGGCAGTGTATTTGACCTTGTGATGGTCTTCAAAGGCGCTGCGCAGCCCCTTGAGGATCTTGATCGTGTCCTCAACCGTGGGTTCGTTGACATCGATCTTCTGGAACCGGCGCAGCAGCGCACGATCCTTTTCAAAGTGGTTGCGGAATTCCTTGTAGGTGGTCGAGCCGATGCAGCGGATTGACCCGCCCGAAAGCGCGGGCTTGAGCAGGTTGGAGGCGTCCATCGCCCCGCCGCTGGTGGCACCGGCGCCGATCACCGTGTGGATTTCATCAATGAACAGCACCGCATCGGGCATCTTTTCAAGCTCGTTCACCACTTGCTTGAGCCGTTCCTCGAAATCACCGCGATAGCGCGTGCCGGCCAGCAATGCGCCCATGTCGAGCGAATAGATCACCGCATCCTGCAGCACTTCGGGCACTTCGCCTTCCACGATCTTGCGCGCCAGCCCCTCCGCAATCGCAGTTTTGCCCACGCCCGGATCGCCCACATAGAGCGGGTTGTTCTTCGAGCGGCGGCACAGAATCTGGATCGTGCGGTCAACTTCGGGACCGCGCCCGATCAGCGGATCGATCCTGCCGCTTTCGGCCTTCTCGTTGAGATTGACGCAGAACTGATCAAGTGCCGTTTCCTTCTTGCCGTCCTTGGCCGCGGCCTTGTCGTCGGCTTGCGGCGGCTCGGGGTTTTCGGTGCCTTTGGGGCTGCGGTCTTCGATCCGCTTGCCGCCTTTGCCGATCCCGTGGCTGATGAAGCTGACCGCATCAAGCCGGGTCATGTCCTGCTGCTGCAGGAAATAGACCGCATAGCTGTCACGTTCGGAAAACAGGGCAACCAGCACATTGGCGCCGGTTACGGTATCCTTGCCTGATGATTGCACGTGCAGGATGGCGCGCTGGATCACCCGCTGGAAGCCCGCGGTGGGCGAAGGATCGCCTTTCGCCTCGGTCTTGAGCGACTGGTATTCCTGATCAAGGTACTGTTTCACCACCTCGGCCAGTTCGCCCAGATCGACTCCGCAGGCCTGCATAACTTCCATGGCATCGGCATCGTCGATCAGCGCCAGCAACAGATGCTCCAGCGTGGCATATTCGTGCGCGCGCTCCGACGCGTTCGATAGCGCGGCGTGGAGCGTCTTTTCAAGACTCTGGGCGAAACTTGGCATGGTACTGGTCTCTCAGGCTGGAGGTCTGCGCTGCGGACAGTTTCTTTCGACTTGCCCGAGAGTATGAACGTCCGTGGTTACCAAAGCTATATGGGAAGTCCTGCCGCTGGCGAAAAGAGCCCCAAGGTGCATCAGCTGGTCCGCGGCTTGAAAAGTGCATCCGCAGCAGAGCGGTGCGCCGCTACTTTATCGCGGTGCGCCGTGATCCGCGCAATCTCCGCTTCAAGCTGCGCAATGCGCTCGCCCAATTCGTCCTGCGAATAGGGATCAAGGCTTTCCTTCGCCAGCGCGCTGGCGGCATCGCCTTTGGGCCGAGGCAGATCATCGTCCATTACGGCTTGAGAATCGGACGCGGCGGCCTTGCTGTCAACCGCGTCAGCAGCTAGGGCGGCAAAAGCGTGGCCAGCGGGCAACAGGGATGGTCTAAATGATTGAAACGCTTCCCGAAACAATGATGGCAGCGGGCTTTGACGCCCCGGGCGGACCCGAAGTTCTGCGGCTTGAGCAACTGGCAGTGCCGCGTCCGGGCCCGGATGAAGTGCTGATCAAGGTCGCCTATGCAGGGGTCAACCGCCCCGATGTGATCCAGCGCCAGGGCTTTTACCCGCCGCCGCCGGGCGCTTCGCCGCTGCCGGGCCTCGAAGTTTCGGGCACGATTGCCGCGCTGGGTGAAGGGGTGACCATGTGGCTGCCTGGACAGCGGGTTTGCGCGCTGACGCCGGGCGGGGGCTATGCCGAATATTGTGTCGCTCCGGCCGGGCATTGCCTGCCGGTACCCGATTCGCTGGCGCTGGACGAGGCTGCGGCGCTGCCCGAAACGCTGTTCACCGTCTGGCACAACGTGTTCGAACGCGGCTATGCCCGCGAAGGCGAGACGCTGCTGGTCCACGGCGGCACCAGCGGGATCGGCACCATGGCGATCATGCTGGGCAAGCATTTCGGGCTGACCGTGATTGTCACCTGCGGCGGGGCGGACAAGTGTGCCGCCGCGCTCACAGTCGGAGCCGATCACGCGATCGATTACAAGGCGCAGGATTTTGTCGCCGAAGTGGCCCGGATCACCGGCGGCGCAGGGGTGCACGTCGTGCTCGATATGGTGGCCGGCGATTATGTCCCGCGCAACCTGCAGTGCCTGGGCGATGATGGCCGTCATGTTACCATCGCGGTGCAGGGCGGGTTGCAGGCTACCATTCCCATGGTTGACGTCATGCGCCGCCGTCTGACTCTCACCGGATCGACCCTGCGCCCGCGCAGCAATCAGTTCAAAGCGATGCTGGCGCAGGAAATCCGCGATCTCGCTTGGCCGCTGGTTGAATCGGGTGAGCTACGGCCAATCATGGACCAGACTTTCCCTCTGGCAGAGGCCGCCGCCGCCCATGCCCGGATGGAATCGGGCAGCCATATCGGCAAGATTGTACTCAAGGCCGGATGAGAGTTGCCCTCGGCCCAGAATCGGCCTAGTGGCTGCAGCGATCGGCCGCTCCGCAAGGGGCGGCCCTATCTATTTTGACCGGAGAATATCCCGTGACCCAGCCCACCCCGCTGATGCCCCATGCGACCGCCTCCTGGCTGGTTGATAATACCGCGCTGAGCTTTGAACAGATCGCCGAATTCTGCGGACTGCACATTCTTGAAGTCAATGCGATGGCCGATGATCTGGCCAGCAGCAAATATACCGGGCGCGATCCGGTGCGATCGGGCGAGTTGACCATGCCCGAGATCGAAAAGGGTCAGGCCGATCCCTCGTACTCGCTGGTGATGCAGAAAGCCCCGGCGCAAGTCAGCCGGACCAAGGGCCCGCGTTATACCCCGGTGTCAAAGCGCCAGGACAAGCCCGATGGCATCGCCTGGATCCTCAAGAACCATCCGGAAATTTCGGACGCGCAGATCGGCAAGCTGATCGGCACCACCCGCAACACCATTTCCGCGATCCGCGATCGCAGCCACTGGAACATCTCGAACATCCAGCCCAAGGATCCGGTCACCCTGGGTCTGTGCAGCCAGCGCGAACTTGATGGTATCGTCGCCAAGGCAGCCAAGAAGGCGGGTCTGCAGGATCTGGCCGGTGATGACGCGCGGCTGGGCGATGACCGTGTCGCGCTGATCGAGGAACTGCGAGCCGAACGCGAAGCCCACGTCAAGGCAGCCGGCGAAGCCGCGCAGGAAGCCGAAGCTGCAGCCTGGCTCGAAGCCAAACGCGCTGCCGAAGCAGCGGGCGAAGAACCAGCCCAAAGCTGAAAAATTCAGCTACCTTTCCGGTGCGAAATGGCTAAGCTGTTGACATGGATGTCAATAGCCCTGTCGCAGAGCCCTGGCTGACGCATTATGCCCACGGGTGCGATTGGCGGCTTGATCTGCCGCCGCTTTCGTTGCCGGACATGTTTGCCCGGTCAGCATCAGCCTATCCCGAGCGGGCCCTGGTCGATTTCCTTGGCCGGCAGTTTAGCTATGCCGCGCTTTACCGCGAGGCGCAGGCCTTCGCCGCGTGGTTGCAAGGCATTGGCATAACCCGGGGCGACCGGGTCGGCCTCTACCTTCCCAACGTTCCTATCTATGTCTCTGCTTATTACGGTGCAGCGATGGCGGGGGCCACGCTGGTTAACTTCAGCCCGCTTTACACCGCCGACGAACTGGCCGCCCAGGTCCGCGATTCGGGCACGCGGCTGCTGGTTACGTTGGATTCATCTGCGCTGCTCCCTACCGCGATCCGGGTACTGGATGAAACCCCGCTGGAACGGCTGGTTGTCGGCGCACTGGGGCAGATGTTGCCGTGGTCAAAACGCATGCTGCTGGCGGTGCTGGGCCGCAAGGCGATCTCCGCCATTCCGTCGCGCGGTGATGTTGTGCCCTGGTATCAGACTGTCCTACCAGGCACTCCTGCACTGGTCGAAATCGATCCGCTGAACGACCTTGCGCTGCTGCAATACACCGGCGGCACCACCGGTACCCCCAAAGGCGCGATGCTGACCCATCAGAACCTGACCGCCAACGCGCGGCAAGTGTCGGCGATCGATCCGCAGGCCGGCCAGCGCGACATGATCCTGGGGGTCTTGCCGCTGTTCCATGTGTTCGCCAACACCTGTGTGCTCAACCGCACCGTGGCGGGCGGCGGTTGCATCGCCATGCTGCCGCGCTTTGTATCCAAACAGGCGCTCAAGACGCTGGCGCGGGTCAAGGCCACGGCGATGCCCGCGGTGCCAACCATGTTTCAGGCGCTGCTCGATGACCCGGCCATTGCCACGACCGACTTTTCCTCGCTGCGGATCTGCATTTCGGGCGGAGCGCCCTTGCCGCTGCCGCTCAAGGCCCGGTTCGAAGCCGCCACCGGGGCCCGGGTGGTTGAAGGCTATGGCCTGACCGAAAGCGCAGGGGTGGTTTCGACCAACCCCTATGAAGGCGAGGAACGGGTCGGGACAATCGGGCAGGTTCTTCCGGGCACCCGGGTGCGGCTGCTTGACCGTGAAGCGCCCGAACTGGATGCGGGGCCGGGCGAGGCCGGCGAACTGGCCGTTCAAGGGCCGCAGATCATGCAGGGATATTGGCAGCGCCCCGAAGCCGCCGCCAGCGCCTTTGCCCAGCGGCCTGATGGCCAGTGGCTGCGCACCGGCGATGTCGCGACCATCGATGCGGCCGGCTACATCCGGATCGTGGACCGGATCAAGGACATGATCGCCGTGGGGGGCTTCAAGGTCTTTCCCAGTCAGGTCGAAGCGGTCTTGCTGCAGCATCCGGCGGTCAAGGAAGCCTTGGTGATCGGCGTGCCAAACGATCGCATGGGCGAAATGCCGCGTGCATTCGTCTGCTTGAACTCTGAGGAAACGGCGAGCGGAGATGAATTGCGCGACTGGCTCAACAGCCGGATCGGCAAGCACGAACGCGTCGATGCAGTGGTGCTACGCGAAAGCCTGCCCAAGACGATGGTCGGCAAGCTTGATCGCAAGGCCCTGCGCGAAGAGCTGGGGATTTAGGTCGGCGTCGCCAGTATCCCCTAAATTCCGCTCAGCATGAGTGGACCGGAGAGGTGTGGTTTAACTCGCCGCCAGGCTCACCACCGTTGCGTCGTCAGCGTTCGCGGTGCGCGGGGAAAACCGGCCATCAACCTGCGCGCCCTGTTCGATCGTCAGCGCATCGTAATGCACATCGCCGTGGATCCGTGCGCTTTTCAGCACCACCAGATCGCGCACAGAAATGGTCCCGCGCACGGTTCCGGCCAGCCGCGCCGATTCGGCCCGAACCCCGCCAACAATCTCGCCGCTTTCACCCTGCACCAGGCTGACGCAGGCAACATCGCCTTCAACCCGGCCATCAATATGCAGATCGGCCGAAGCGTCGATATCGCCTTTGACCTTGAGGTCGGCGCCGAGCACCGAGAACGTTGATTTGCTCATGGTACTACCTTGCGGAATTTGAGGCAGGCGCGCTGCCGACTTTTTCGAAAACATGGGGGGCAGCCTCAAGAAAAGGACGCGGATTGACCGGACGGTCATTGATTCGCACTTCGAAATGCAGGTGCGGGCCGGTCGACCGGCCGGTTGAACCGATCAAGCCGATAACTTCGCCTGCGATCACCGGTTTGCCCTGGACCGTGCGGAAACCCGACATGTGGGCATAACGCGTGACCAGGCCGTTGCCGTGATCGATCTCGACGCAGTTGCCATAGCCCGAACGCTGCCCGACAAAGCTGACTACACCCGGCGCAGCGGCATAGATCGGTGCGCCATAAGGGCCCTTGAAATCGAGCCCGGGGTGGAACTCACCGCCGCCGCCGGTGAACGGATTGGCGCGGAAGCCAAAGCCCGAAGAGATATATTCAAGGCTGGCCGGCAGCACTTGCGGCAATCCGGCAACCGACCGCTCAAGCGCTTCCATCCGGGCGAGCGAAAGGCCAAAACGCTGGAACCGCGGATCGATTGAACCATCGGCGGCGGTGGCCATCGGGATCAAGGGGCCGCCCTGCGCAGCCCGGTCATCCATTGCGGCCAGTGCCATCTGCGGGTTGACGCCCAGGCTGGCCAGTTTCGCTTCGGCCGCAGCGGCGCGGCGATCGGCAATGCGGGTCAGGCCTTCGATAAAGGTCAGCTGGCGGGCTTCGATCGCGGCCAACGCAGCGGCTTCGGGTAGCTCAAGCGAAACCTTCTTGACCGTAGCGGCGGCTTCGCTGGTGCTGTCGCTGACGGTTTCGCCGGCTTTCCCATCCTTGGGCAGATCGCCCATATGCGCCTGCACGGTCTTTTCGATGAAATCCTGGCGGCGGTTGAGGTCATCCTTCACCTTGCCCAGATCATCGCGATAGGCGTTGACCCGGCTTTCAGCGGTAGCAACCTTGGCTTCGCGGTGCAGCAGCGAAGCGCGGTCATGGGCCGAAAGGTAGCTGGAAAGTGCCATGGTCGCCATGCTCAGCGCCCAGACCAGAACAAAGGCAGTAGCCGCGCCGGCCGCAATCATCTGCGTACGCGACGAAATCTTGATGAAGCGGACCTGACCCTCCGACCGCATGAAAAACTCGCGATCCGGAAACCAGCTCCGCAGGCGGGCAATGGCCCGGCCAGCGGCTATGTTTTTCAAGACGACCCTTTACCCTCGCAGCCTTTGTGCGGCGCGGCTAGCAGCTTGAATTGGGGGTGGCGAATCTTTGTTGCCTCAGACTCGCTGAATCGACGATCTGGCGCGGTGAAGTGTGGAACCGATCTGACGCCATGGTTTTGCCGGTGCTAGCGCGGCCAAGTTCGGTGACAAACTGGCCCCGCAGTGTTAGGCGCAGCGCAATGACTGCAGCCCCTGTTCTCGCCCCCGCCCCTGCCGAATTGGTTGAACGCCTGGCATTGGCAGCCCGCGCCGCCCAGCGTGATCTGGCGCGAATGGACAGTGCGGCAAAAAGTCGCGCTTTGCACAGTGCTGCAACCGCGCTGCGCGGCAGCGAAGCTGCGATTCTTGCAGCCAATGCCCGGGACATGGCAGCGGGTACGGCCAGCGGGCTGAGCGCCGCGATGCTTGACCGATTGCTGCTCGATTCCGGTCGGCTGAGCGCGATCGCCGCTGCGATTGATGCAGTGGCGGATCTGCCCGACCCGGTCGGCGCGGTGATTGGCCGCGAATCGCGTCCCAACGGGCTCGATCTGGCGCGGGTGCGGATCCCGATCGGGCTGATCGGGATCATCTATGAAAGCCGTCCGAACGTGACCGCAGATGCCGCGGCGCTGTGCCTGCGCTCAGGCAACGCTGTCCTGTTGCGCGGCGGCAGCGAAGCGGTCCATTCCAACCGCGCGATCCACGCCGCAATGGTGGCCGGACTGCAGGCGGCAGGCGCTCCTGCTGATGCGGTGCAGCTGGTCCCCGATCAGGACCGCGCAGTGGTGGGCGCAATGCTGGCTGCGGCGGGGCTGATCGACATGATCGTCCCGCGCGGCGGCAAAAGTCTGGTGGCGCGGGTCCAGGCCGATGCCCGGGTGCCGGTGCTCGCGCATCTCGACGGGATTTGTCACACCTATGTCCACAACATGGCTGATCCGGCCAAGGCGGCGGCCATCGCGCTCAATGCCAAGCTGCGCCGAACCGGGGTGTGCGGTTCGATGGAAACCCTGCTGCTCGATGCGCAGTTCCCGGCAGCACAAGCCGTGGTCACCGGATTGCTCGACGCGGGCTGCGAACTGCGCGGTGATGCCCGCGCCTGTGCACTCGATTCGCGAATAATTCCTGCGGTGGCCAATGATTGGGACACCGAATATCTCGATGCGGTGCTCTCGGTTGCCGTGGTTGACGGGCTTGAGGCTGCGCTTGATCACATCGCCCGCCATTCATCGCACCATACCGATGCAATTGTCAGCGAGGATGCGGCGGTGTGCGAACGGTTCCTGGCCGAAGTCGATTCGGCGATTGTGATGGCCAATGCCAGCACCCAATTCGCCGATGGCGGCGAATTCGGCCTCGGCGCGGAAATCGGCATTGCCACCGGGCGGCTCCACGCTCGCGGACCGGTGGCTCTGGAGGGACTCACCACTTACAAATGGGTGGTGCGTGGGCAAGGGCAAGTAAGGCCCTGAAAACGATCGGACTTCTGGGCGGGTCGTTCAATCCTGCGCATGGCGGACATCGCCGGATCAGCCTGTTCGTGCTCAAAGCATTGGGGCTCGATGAGGTGTGGTGGCTGGTCTCGCCCGGCAATCCGCTCAAGCCCAAAGAGGACATGGCACCGCTTGGGGCGCGGCTCGCTTCGGCTGCACGACAGGCCCGTGGAACGCGGATCGTGCCCACTGCGATCGAGCGTGAATTGGGCACGCGCTACACGGTCGATACCCTGCGTGCACTGCAGCGACGCTATCCCCGGCACCGCTTTGTCTGGCTGATGGGCAGCGATAATCTCGCCCAGTTGCACCGCTGGCGCGACTGGCGCGGCATCGCCCGCACCATGCCGATTGCGGTGATTGCCCGTCCGGGCTATGACGGTGCTGCCCGTGCGAGCCTCGCGGGGGCCTGGCTCAGCCGATACCGGCGGACTGCGGCCAGTTTGCGCCACCGGGCAGGATGGAGCGCACCCGCGCTGATATATTTGCGTTTCGATCCCGATTCGCGTTCGGCCACGGCGATTCGCCGTGCTGATCCAGACTGGGCCCGCCGCTATGCCGGTAAGGCGCAGCGCGATCGATTGACGCACCATCCGGTCGATCCCGACATCGCATGACACCCTGCGAAGCCTCTCTACAGGAGCCGTTCCCGCTTAAATGACGCCTATTTCCCCTGAGCCTGGCCAAGCCAGCCCTGCTGCAACCGCAGGCACCCCTGCCCCGCTCCCCGCTTCGGAGCCGGGTTCGCTCCACGAACTCGTGCTGAAGTCGCTCGACGATGATCAGGCGCAGGAACTGGTATCCATCCCGCTTGAAGGCAAAAGTTCGATCGCCGATCACATGGTCATCGCCTCCGGGCGGTCGACCCGTCAGGTTGCGGCCATGGCGCAGAAGCTTGCTGAGCGGATCAAGCACGGTGGTTTCGGCCATTCGCGCATCGAAGGCCTGCCCGCGGCCGACTGGGTCCTGATCGACGCAGGCGATGTGGTGGTGCATCTGTTCCGCCCCGAAGTGCGCACATTCTACAACCTTGAACGGATGTGGGCGTTCGGAGATTCGGGTTCTGCCTGACCGTTTCGATGCGTTTGCACCTGATCGCTCGAGGCAAAATCGGCCGCTCACCAGAGGCTGATCTGGTCGAGCGCTATGCCAAGCGGATTGCGTGGCCATTCAAGCAGACCGAATTGCCTGATCAAGGCGGCATGCTGCCCGAAGCCCCACCGCACAGCCGCACCGTCCTGCTCGACGAGCGGGGAAAGCAGCTCAGCTCAGAGGAATTCGCAGGCCTGCTGGGCAAATGGCGCGATGAGGGGGTGCGCGAATGCCGGTTCCTGATCGGCGCTGCAGATGGCCACGGCGATGCCGCACGGGAAAATGCCGACCTGTTGCTCGGGTTCGGGGCGATGACCTGGCCGCATATGCTGGCCCGCGCGATGCTGGCCGAACAATTGTGGCGTGCCACCAGCATTCTGGCTGGTCATCCCTATCATCGTTCGGGATAAGGGCGGTTCCATGAAACGCGCCGCTCTTGTCCCGCTGTTATCGCTCGCTGCTCTGGCGGGGTGGCAAAGCCTTGGCGCGCAGGGCGCCGCCCCGCCGATTGAAACGGCGGAGGATGCCCAGGCAGCCCTGACCCGCGCGCAGCAACAGGGCACCGAAGCGCGGACCCGGGCCGAAGCGCTTGAGGCCGAAGCGGCAAAGGCCACTGCAGCTGCCGACAAGACTCAGCAGGAAGAGGCCGCACTGGCGGCACGGGTCCAGGAAGCCGAAGCCCAGATTGCCGCCAATACCGCGCAAATCCGGCTGATCGGCGGCCAGCAGGCGGCATTGGCGCAGGATCTTGGTGCCAAGCAGCGGCCACTGGTTGAATTGACAGCAGCGCTGCAGCGGTTGGCGCGGCGTCCGCCGCTGCTTTCACTGCTGCGGCCGGGCTCGCTCAAGGATACGGTTTATCTGCGTGCGGTGCTGGAAACGATCCTGCCAGAAGTGGCCCGCCGCACCGCGGGCTTGCGCACCGCGCTGAATCGTTCGCGGGTGCTGCAACAGCAGGCCCAGCAAGCCAACCAGGCCCTGCGCGCCAATCAGGCCGAATTGACCCGGCGGCGCGATCAATTGGCCCGCCTCGAAGCCAGCCAGCTACTCGCCTCACGCGAGGCGAGCGGCGCGGCCCAGCGTGAAGCTGACCGCGCACTGGCCCTGCGCGAAGAAGCCCGCGACCTGACTGGTCTGGTTGGTGAACTGGGCAAGGCCGGGGCGCTGCGCGAAGCTTTGGGAGCCTTGCCGGGACCAGTTCTGCGCCCGGCACAACCAGGTTTGGCGCAAACTCCAGCCGATACCCTGCCCCGTGCCGGTACCGCAACAGGCGCGCCGGCACGCTATCTGCTGCCCGTTGCCGGGCGGCTTACGGCTGGATTCGGCGCGAGCATGCCGGGCCGGGCGCAATCGCGCGGCCTGACCCTTGGCGCGGCGGCGCAGGCCCAGGTGGTTGCCCCGGCGGCCGGGCGTGTGGCCTTTGCCGGGCCCTTCCAGGGCTATGGCCAGGTGGTCATCATCGAACACGGCGGAGGCTGGGTGTCATTGATTACCGGGCTTTCCGATCTCGATTGCCGGGTCGGGGGGCAGGTTCTGGCGGGATCACCGCTGGGCCGATTGGGCGCGGGTAGCCCGACGGTTACGCTTGAGCTGCGGCGCAATGGCGAGCCGGTCAATCCGCTTGAATTCCTGCGCAATTGAAAATCCCCGAAACTACGGCCAAAACGCCATCTGGCGTTAAGGCCGTGGGCGCGATAAACAGCGCCTGATCGAACCTAAGTTCAAGGACGCACCGACAATGAAGACCCTACCTCTGCTGCGCGCTGCTTTGCTTACCGGCGTTGTGGCGCTGCTGCCCGCCACCACGGCGGGTCTGGCGGCTGTCGATGGACGTTCTGCGGGCGGATTTGAACGGCTGGAGACGGTCTATCGGCTGGTCCGCCAATATTATGTCGAGCCGACCGACGATGCCAAGCTGGAGGAGGGCGCGATCGAAGGCATGCTGACTTCGCTCGATCCGCACTCATCGTACCTTTCGGGGGCAACGATGCAGCGGCTCAACACGATGATCGACGGCAACTATTCAGGTCTGGGCTTGTCGGTGGTGATGGAAGATGGTGCGGTCAAGGTGGTAGCACCGATGCGCGGCAGCCCGGCCGAAGCCGCCGGGGTCAAGGCCGGTGACTATATCACGCATCTTGATGGCAAGCTGATCTATGGCGGCGAATTGGATGACGCAGTGGCGCAAATGCGCGGTGAGGCTGGGACCAAGATCCGCCTGACGCTGTTCCGCGCCGGGCGCGACGCTCCGTTCGACGTGACCGTGACCCGCGGCGTGATCAAGCTGGAAGCGGTAACCTGGGAACTGAAGGACAATGTCGGCGTCATAACCGTCAACGAATTCAGCCACGATATCGCAGCCGAGGTCAAAAAAGGCATTGACGATCTCAAGCGCCAATCGGGCGGCAAGCTTGAAGGGCTGATCCTCGATCTGCGGCAGAATCCGGGCGGCGAGCTGGGCGAAGCGGTGGGTCTGTCCGATCTGTTCCTGACGCAGGGCGATATCGTTTCGCAGCGCGGCCGGGTCAAAAGCGAAGACGAATACTACAAGGCCGAAAGCGTCTTTCCGGGCGACGCCGCCAAGGGACTGCCGCTGATCGTGTTGATTGATGCAGGTTCGGCGTCAGCTTCGGAAATTGTTGCCGGGGCGCTGCAGGATCAGCATCGCGCGCTGATCATGGGTGAGCGCAGCTTTGGCAAGGGCTCGGTGCAATCGCTGTTCTTCCTCGACCGGGCCCGGACCAGCGCGGTCAAAATCACCACGGCGCGGTATTATACGCCGCTGGGCCGCTCGGTTCAGGAAGGCGGGATCTTCCCCGATATCAGGGTGCCGCAGCTTAGTGATCCCGATGCGCGCCGCCGCTCTGAGCTGACCGTGCGCGAAAGCGATCTGCGCCGCCACCTGGTCAATGAAGCCGGGCTGGATGACAAGAAGCTGGAAACCGATCGCCAGGACGATCCACGCTTTCGCATGACCGCCGATGAGATCAAGGCCAAGGGGATCAAGGACTACCAGATGTTCTACGCAGTCCAGACGGTGCACCGCACCGCAGTTGCCGGAAAACGCCGCTGATGGCTCTTGCGGTTGGAGAACCGGCCGCGCGTGACGCGCGGATCCTGGCTTTTGCGGTGCCCGCCGCGCTGCTGGGCGGCGCCTATATCAGTCAGTACGTGTTTGGCCTCTATCCGTGCGAAATGTGCTGGTGGCAGCGTTACGCCCACTTTGCCGCACTGGCGCTGGGCGCATTGACCCTTGCCCGCCCTTCGGCCCGGGTGCTGACTGCACTGGCCGGCATCGCGATTTTGTTCGCCGGGCTGATCGGCGGCTATCACGCCGGGGTCGAATATGGCTGGTGGGAAGGGCTGACCGCCTGCACCAGCCAGATCGACATGAGCCAGGATGCGCTTGAGGCGATTTCGGCCGGGCCGCTGATCCGCTGTGATCAGGTCCAGTGGAGCCTGCTGGGCATTTCGCTCGCCGGGTTCAATTTCCTGATTTCAACTGCAGCGGCCGCGCTCATATTTGCCCTGCTGCGCCGCGCCACAAGGGCTACGTCATGAACGCCGCCGCACGCAAAAGCATGATTAGAGTCAATCAGGCCGGCGAATATGGCGCAATCCGGATTTATGCCGGGCAACTGGCAGTGATGGGGGACCGCGCGCCCTACGCCGCCGAAGTCCGCCACATGGCCGAACAGGAGGCCGAACACCGCGCCAAGTTCGATGCGTTGCTTGCAGAACGTGGGGTGCGCCCCACTGTGCTGCAACCGTTCTGGCATGTCGCAGGCTATGCGCTGGGCGCGGCGACTGCGCTGATCGGCCCGGAAGCAGCGATGGCCTGCACCGCCGCGGTCGAAACGGAAATCGATGCCCACTACACCGCGCAGCTGGAAGAGCTGGGGTCCAGCGATCCCGAACTGTCCGCCGTGATCGAAAAATTCCGCGATGATGAGCGCGCGCATCGCGAAACCGCGCTGGCTGCGGGCGCAGAGAAGGCCCCGGGCTATCCGCTGCTGGCCGGTGCAATCCGGCTGGGCTGCCGTATGGCGATTCGGCTGGCAGAGCGGATCTAAGCGGAAGCGCGGGAGCAACGCCAACGCTTCATCTGTTATTCAGCGGCAACAATGCCTATATCCGAACTCCAACTTGGGAGTGACACCATGCGTCCGCTGAACTTCGCGCTTTGCTTGAGCGCTCTTGCCCCGCTGCTGGTGGCGATCCCGGCGCAGGCCCAGTCTGCTACTGAAGAGCCGAAGGTCAACCTGGTCATTGTCTATGGCGAAGACAGTTGCCCTGAATCGACGCCCGACATGATCACCGTCTGCGCGCGCAAGAATGAGGGCGAACGCTATCGCATTCCCGAGCCGCTGCGCGAAAGTGTCAGCCCGCAGAATGAGAGCTGGACCAACCGGGTCCAGGCCTATGAAACGGTCAACGCCAGCGGCACGAATAGCTGCTCGCCAGCAGGTGCCGGCGGCTGGACCGGATGCTCGGGCAAGTTGATCGACAACGCCTATGCCGAAAAGCGCAGCGATCCCGGGATCCGCGCCGGCGAACTGATTGCCGCAGAGCGGGCCAAGCGTCTCTCCACGATCGATGCCGAAGCCGCCGAAACGCAGGCCGATGTCGAGCAGCAGGAAGAGCAGATTCTGGCGCGGCGCAAACTGGAAGAGCAAGCCTCAGGCCAGGCGCCCCAGGCGGATACCCCGCCCCAGCCGCCAAAGTAACGGCTGCGGCGGACCGGGATCAGCTCAGCGCGATATCGGGCGCGTCTTCCTGCTTCATGCCGACTACGTGGTAACCGGCGTCAACGTGGTGCACTTCGCCAGTTACGCCCGATGCCAGGTCTGACAGTAAATAGAGCGCGGAGCCGCCGACGTCGTCGATCGTGACATTGCGGCGCAGCGGTGAATTGAGCTCGTTCCATTTGAGGATGTAGCGGAAATCGCCGACCCCACTGGCGGCCAAGGTGCGGATCGGCCCGGCCGAGATCGCGTTGACCCGGACATTCTGCGGACCCAGATCGTTGGCCAGGTATTTGACACTGGTTTCCAGTGCCGCCTTGGCCACGCCCATCACGTTGTAATGCGGCACGACCTTTTCCGCGCCGTAGTAGGACAGCGTCAGGATTGAGCCCCCATCAGGCATCATATCCTTCGCCCGCTTGGTCACCGCGACAAACGAATAAGCCGAAATGTTCATTGTCATCAGGAAGTTATCAAGGGTGGTATCATAATACCGGCCGCGCAGCTCGTTCTTGTCGGAAAAGCCGATTGCGTGAACCACGAAGTCGATTGTCGGCCAGCGCGATGCCAGGGCTGCAAAGGCGGCGTCGAGCGCTTCCATCGATGCGACGTCGCAATCGATCAGGAAATCGGAACCCAGGCTTTCGGCAAGCGGACGCACCCGCTTTTCCATCACTTCGCCCTGATATGAAAAGGCCAGCTCAGCGCCCGCCTCGTGCAATTTCTGCGCAATGCCCCAGGCCAGCGACTTGTCGTTGGCCAGGCCCATGATCAGCCCGCGCTTACCTTGCATCAATCCCGTCATGCTTTGGTTCCCATTGTCTCATTGTTGCCGCCACGCGTGCGGTTGTCACCCTGGCCGATCATGTCGCGTTCCTCCGGACTTTCGGCCAGCGCGGCATTGAGCTCTGCCCCGACAACCAACCCTAGTCCGACCAGCCAGAAAAAGAAAAGTGCGATCATCACCCCGGCCAGGCTGCCATAGGTCAGGTCATAGGTGAAGAACCGCGCCAGCACGCCTGGCAAGGCGCGGCTGACCAGCACCCACCAGACCGTCACCAGCACAGCGCCCGGCCATTTCGGATAGCCGCGCTTGCGGTAGGCCGCTGGGGTGAGCGAATAGAACAGCAGGTAGATCGCGGAATAGATGATCAGCGGCAGGATGAAGCTCGATGTGGTCAAGACATCGGCGACCACGGTCAGCCGCGGGAACCAGACGGCGACCAGGTCTTGCGCCGCCCCCAGCAAAACCTGTGCGATCATGGCAAACAGCAAGGCGATGACCGCCAGGATAATCACTCCGCTCGAAATCAGGCGATAGCGCCAGAAGGTCAGCATGGCGCGGGTGCCATAGGCGCGGCGCAGGATATCGCGGATCGTTTCGATCAGGCTGCCAACGGTCCACAGCCCCACCAGGCCGCCCGCCCACAGCAGCCAGCCACTGCGCGCAACGATGACATCGCGGGCCACCGGTTCCAGCGCGCGGGCCACCACCGGCGGCAGAGCCATCAAAAACGCATGGACCGAGGCTTCGCGCTGGGCCTGTTCGCCGATCAGGCTGAACACCGCGCCAACCGTGACGAAGAACGGAAACAGCGCCAGGATCGCCATATAGGCCAGGTTGCCGGCATGGATGAAGCCGTCGTGATAGGCCCCGGCCCAGACCCGGGCGAGCACCTTGAACACGCGGCTGTGCCAGAACCGGCCATCGGGGCCGATATGTTCGTCATAGTGTTCGCGCAGATTGTAGCGGGCGCGCTGGCGGCGGGCCTCTGGCGAAAGATCGGGTATGGTCAGCGGCGGCAGGTCCGCTTCATCGGGGGCACGCTCCTCCATCGGGTCAGACGCCCATCCGTCCGCGAAGATCGCGGGGGTCTTTCCACCCGGCCAGCCGCTCAAGCAAATCCGCGTCGTTTTCCGGAACCTGCACTTCCAGCGTGACCAGCTGATCGCCGCGGGTGCCATCCTTGCGCGAAAAGCCCTTGCCCGGCAGGCGCAGCGTCTTGCCTGAGGAAGACCCGGGCGACAGCGTCAGCATCACCGCGCCTTCTGCGGTCGGGACTTTCACTTTCGCCCCGCATACAGCCTCGTCGATGCTGACCGGCAGATCGAGCCTCAGGTGATCGCCGTCGCGGCGGAAAAAGGGATGAGCCTGCACTTCGATTGTGACGATGGCATCGCCGGCGCCGCCCGGCCCGGCCTCACCCTTGCCGGCCAGCCGCATCTGGGTGCCGTCTTCAACCCCGGCGGGCAATTTCAGATCAATCGTCTTGCCATCGGCCAGGGTGATTCGCTGGGTTGCCCGGGTTGCAGCATCGGGCAGCGATACGCCCAGCTTGTAATGCACGTTGGCACCCTTTGGCGCGGCGCGCTGGCGCTGGCCGCCGAAACCGCCGCCCATCCCGCCGCGTCCGCCAAACAGGCCATCGAAGATATCGCCGATATCGATCCCGTCGTTGCCGCCGCCAAAGCCTTCAAACCCATCGGCGCGGAAGCCACGCTGGGCTCCGCCGCCAAAGCCGCCGCCCGGTCCACCCCCGCCGCCATAGCCAAAGCCCACGGTGGGATTGCCGTCGATATCGATTTCCCCGCGATCGAACCGCGCGCGCTTGTCCTTGTCGGACAACAAATCATAGGCGCGGGTAATCTCGGAAAACCGCTCGGCCGCGTCAGGTTTGTCCTTGTTGCGATCGGGATGCAACTCTTTGGCGAGCTTGCGGTATGCGGATTTGATATCCTTCTCGCCCGCGCCGCGCGCTACGCCCAGGATCGAATAAGGGTCCATAACCGCTAGCTAGGGGGCCGCGCCGCAAACGGCAAGGTTTACGAGGCCTTGTTGCGAGACGGTCGCGCTTCCCACACCGGCTGACAGGCGCTATGCGCCGCCGCACCATGGATGATAAGCAGACCCAAGACGCCATCGCGGCCGAAGAACCCCTGAAGCTGTTTGGTGAGTGGTTTGCCGCCGCACGCGAAGCCGAACCGAACGATCCCGAAGCCGTGGCGCTGGCCACCGCCACAGCCGATGCCGCACCATCGGTGCGGATGGTGCTGATGAAAGGCTGGGGGCCCGATGGCTTCGTGTTCTACACCAATGGCCAAAGCCGCAAGGGCGGGGAACTGCACGATAACCCGCAGGCGGCGATGCTGTTCCACTGGAAATCGCTGCGCCGCCAGATCCGGATCGAAGGCCGCGTTCATGAAGTGACGGCTGAGATGGCCGATGCCTATTTCGCCAGTCGCAGCCGCGATTCGCAGATCGGCGCGCATGCTTCGGATCAATCCGCACCGCTGGGCTCACGCGCCGAATTCGTCGCCCGAATTGTCAAGACTGGCGCGCGCTATCTGGTGGGTAGCGTTCCCCGTCCGCCACACTGGACCGGATTCTGCCTCGTGCCCGAAGCGATCGAGTTCTGGATGGACCGGCCGTTTCGACTTCACGAACGCCGCCGCTTTGTGCGCGATGGAACGGGCAGCTGGTCCAGCACGTTGCTGTACCCATGACCGATACCGGCCAGCTTAACCGCTCTGCTGCCTATGCCTCGATCGCGGTGGCGACTTTGCTGCTGGCGCTCAAGGCGTGGGCGGTGTGGACCACCGGGTCAACCTCGATGCTCGGCAGCCTGGCGGATACCGCGCTCGATCTGATTGCCAGTCTGGCTACCTTGCTGGGGGTTTGGGTTGCCGCGCAGCCCGATGACGATAACCACCGCTTCGGCCATGGCAAGGCCGAGGCTTTGGCGGCGATGTTCCAGGTGGTGCTGATCTCGATCTCGGCGCTCAGCCTGGCATTTCGGGCCATCGTTCAAATCCTTGCCGGAACGCGGCCGGAGGGTGCCGAAGGCGGAATTGTGGTCTCGCTTATCGCCATGGCCGCTACGTTCGCATTGCTCGCATGGCAGCGCCGGGTCATCGCCAAGACCAATTCGATCGCGATTTCGACCGACCATCTGCACTACAAGAGCGATCTGTTGCTCAACCTCGCGGTGATCGCGGCTCTGGCGCTGGATCAGTATGCCGGGATCGGGCGTGCTGATTCGGTGTTCGGGCTGGGCATCGCGGCGTGGCTGGGCTGGGGGGCGTGGAATGCCTCGCAGGACGCGATCGAACAGCTGATGGACCACGAATGGCCCGACGAGAAGAAGGCCCGGTTTCTTGAGGTTGTGGCCCGCCATCCCGAGCTCAAAGGATTGCATGATCTGCGCACTCGCACCGCCGGCAACCGCGATTTCGTGCAGTTCCACGTGTCCGTGAACCCCGAAATGTCAGTGCGCGAGGCGCACGACGTGATGGATGAAATCGAGGACAAACTGCTCTCCGAATTTCCCGGGATCGAAATCCTGATCCATCCCGATCCTGACGGGTTGGTCAACGAAACCGGGCTGGCCGCACAGGACTTGTTGGCAGATGCGCAGGCCGCGCAGTTGCGCAGCATCTAGGCAAAACCGGGTCGCACCGATGCATATCCTGATCTCCGACTATTCCGGGCATCCCTTTCAGGTGCAGCTCAGCCGCGAGCTTGCGTGCCGAGGGCACCGCGTAACGCACCTGCATTTCGCCGGATTTCAGACCCCGAAGGGCAATCTGACTGTCCAGCCCGGCGATCCGGAACAGTTTGCAGTCGAAGCGATCACGCTTGATCGGCCCTTTGCCAAGGCGACGTTCGTGGCGCGGTGGCGGCAGGAAAACGAAGTCGGCCGCCGCATCGCGGCACGAATCGTGGAGCTCAGGCCCGATGTAGTGGTCTCCAGCAACGCTCCGCTCGATACCCAGCGCCATATCCAGCGCGCCGCCCGCAAGATCGGCGCACGCTTCGTGTTCTGGCTGCAGGACATCTACAGCCGCGCAATCGGCGCGGTAGTGCCGCAGAAAATACCGGTCGCGGGCCATGCAATCGCTGCGTGGTACAAGCATCTTGAATTCGCGATGCTCCGCAAAAGCGACCGGGTGGTGGCGATCACCGAGGATTTCCGGCCGATCCTGACCAAGGCCGGAATTGCCGATAGCCGCATCGCGGTGATCGAGAATTGGGCCCCGCTTGATGAGATCCCGCCGATGCCGCGAGATAGCGTCTGGGCGCAGGCCTATTACGGGCAAACTGGGCTGCGGTTCCTCTATTCAGGCACCTTGGGCTACAAGCATAATCCGCACTGGCTGCTGGCGCTGGCGCTGCGCTTTCCTGACGCGCAAGTCTGTGTAACCTCGCAAGGTGAAGTGGCCGATGGTCTGGCGGGAGATGCTGCGGCGGCAGGCTTGACCAATCTTTCCGTGCGGGCCTGGGTGCCGTTTGCCGATCTGCCCGCGCTGCTGGGCGGGGCTGATGTGATGGTCGCCTTTATCGAGCCCGAAGCCGGAATCTATTCGGTGCCGTCAAAGATCCTCAGCTACCTTTCGGCTGGCCGCCCGGTGCTGGGGGCGATGCCGCGTGAAAACCTCGCCACCCGGCTGCTTGAAATGCATCAGGCCGGGCTGGTCTGCGACTGCTCTGATACCGAAGCGTTCCTGGCAAATGCGCAGCGGCTGGCCGATGACGCGGCGCTGCGCCAGACCATGGGCCACAATGCCCGAAGCTATGCCTTGCGCGCCTTTGACATTGAAAATATTGGTGAACGCTTTCTCGGCGTGATCGCCAATTGACCTTTTTTCCGGAGTACGACGCGTGAAAACAGCCCTGGTTCTTGGTGCCGGCGGATTTATTGGCAGCCACCTGGTCAAACGGCTCAAGGCCGAAGGGCTGTTCGTGCGCGGGGTCGATCTCAAGCACCCCGATTTCGGTGCGAGCGTGGCGGATGAATTTGTGATCGGCGATCTGCGCGAACAGGATGTGGTGCGTTCGGTCTATGACCGGCATTTTGACGAGGTCTATCAGCTGGCGGCCGACATGGGCGGGGCCGGCTATATCTTCACCGGTGAGCATGACGCGGACATCATGCACAATTCGGCCAGCATCAATCTCAACGTTGCAGATCAGGCCAACAAGCGAGGCGTCGGCGCGCTGTTCTATTCCTCGTCGGCCTGCATGTATCCGGCGCACAACCAGCTTGATCCCGACAATCCCAATTGCGAGGAATCGAGCGCCTATCCAGCAGATCCCGATAGCGAATATGGCTGGGAAAAGCTGTTTTCCGAACGACTCTACCTGTCCTATGCCCGTAATTACGGGATGAAGGTGCACGTCGCCCGCTATCACAACATTTTCGGCCCCGAAGGCACCTGGCAAGGCGGCAAGGAAAAGGCCCCGGCCGCAGTCTGCCGCAAGGTGGCGATGACGCAAAGCGGCGGGGATGTGGAGATCTGGGGGGACGGTCTGCAGACCCGCTCGTTCCTGTACATCGACGAATGCGTCGAAGGTACGATCCGGCTGACCCGTTCTGACAAGACCGGGCCCTATAATATCGGTTCGGACGAGATGGTGACGATTTCGGGGCTGGTCGACGTGGTCTCGGATCTGGCCGGAAAGCCGGTTGGCAAACGCTTTGTCCCCGGGCCCACCGGGGTACGCGGGCGCAACAGCGATAACCGCCTGATCGAGACAGAACTGGGCTGGCGTCCCAGCGAGCCGCTGCGCGATGGTCTGGCCAAAACCTATGCCTGGATCGAAGCCCAGGTCATGGCGCAGGCCTAAGTCCTTAATCTAGCGGAACAATTGGATAATTCGCACGATCCCGGCGCGCACCGGTCCGTGCTGGCCTTCTGCGGTTTTGCCGAGGCGGACGACGGTAACCCCGTTATCGCGCGAGACGACCATGAACTGTCCGGCATGGCCGTTGAGCGAGAACACGCTGGTGGGCAATCCAGCCCACAGCGCCTGGCCATCGCTTTGCGGCCGGTTAAGCCAGGTCTGCGCGCCATAGCCAGGATTGGCCGGGCTGGGCGCAGTCATGAAATCGATCCAGCTTGACGGAACGAGTTGGGCGCCTTGCACCGCGCCGCGATTGCGCATGAATTCACCGAACCGGGCCCAATCGCGCGCTGTCCCATGGATCAGGCTGCCCCCGATCAGCGTCCCGGCCCGATCGAATTCGGGGACCATGCTTTTCATGCCCAGCGGATCGAACAGCCGGGTCTTGAGGTAATCGCTGACTGCCCGCGCCCGCTCGGCCGGATCAGTGCTGGTGGTCAGTGCCCGCGCGGCCAGATCGGCCAGGATCACCGTGGTTGCCGAAGAATATTCCCAGCGCTTGCCCGGCTCATCCTCCAGCGGCTGCGCTTCGGCATAGGCTGCCATATTATCGCGTCCGTCCAGAAACAGCATCCGCACGGTATCGGTTTCATAAGGCGGATCGCCGTCTTCATCATGCTTCAGGCCCGAGCGCATCTGCAGCAGCTGGCGCAGAGTGATTTCACCACGGGCATCGCCGGGACGCTGCCAGGCGGGAATCGGCACGCCTTCATCCAGCCGAAGCCGGCCATCGGCCGCCAACATGCCGATCATCACCGCGGTAACTGTCTTGGCCATCGACCAGGAAATGAACCGGGTGTTTTCATGGTAACCCTCGGCATAGCGCTGGGCCACGATCCGCCCGTCCTTGAGCACCAGGACAGCCCGCGTTTCCGCGCTATCCGTGGCGGTGAACAGCTGGTCCACCGCGCGGGCCAGGGCTTCACGGTTGGCACCGGGCTTGTCGATCACGGCGGCCATGGCCTGTTCGCTCAGCGGCGGCTGCGGCTGCGGCTGGTCTGATGCGCCGCAGCCGATCAGGGCTGGCAGCAAGAGAAGCGGCGCGATAAGGGACAGACGGCGGGCGGTCATCGCGCGCTTCACTCGCGCAAAGGCTGGCCAATGGCAACTGTAAACCCCACCACCCGATCCCCGCTGCGGCGCCGCATGCTGATGCTGGGGCTGGCAATGGTGGTGGGTCTGGCCGTTTGGTTCTGGGGCCCGCTCAACGCTTATGCCCAGACCGGCGCAGCGTTTAGCGCGCGGGTGGCCTGCTCGTGCCGCTTCATCGGCGGGCGGACGCTGGGCGATTGCAAGAAGGACTTCGAAGCCGGAATGGAACTGATCATGTTGTCGGAAAATCAGCAGGACAAATCGGTTACCGCCCGCTTTCCGCTGCTTGCCAGCCAGACCGCAACCTATCGCCCGGGCTTTGGTTGCCAGTTGGAACCGTGGCGTGATTGACCCGTTATTCCGCGCATATCCGGGCTGCATCTGCTAGGCTTTACTGACCATGAGCGACACTTTGATTTATCCCGTCATCCTGTGCGGCGGCAGCGGCACCCGGCTGTGGCCGCGCAGCCGTGCGGTAAAGCCCAAGCCGTTCCTGCCGCTGATCGGCCAGACCACGCTGTTTGAACAAAGCACGCTTCGCTGCACTGCCGCAGCGGGATTTGCCCCACCGATGGTGGTAACCGGAACCGCGCATCTCGATCATGTCGAAGCGCAGCTGGGCGGTAATGCCGATGCCGAAGTGATTGTTGAGCCATCGGCGCGCAACACCGCCGCAGCGATTGCACTGGCGGCGCTGCGCCTGCCCGAACAGGCGGTGATGCTGGTCTGCCCCAGCGATCACCACATTGCCAACGAAGCTGCCTTTCAGGCCGCGGCCCGCTCTGCCGCTGCATTGGCCTGCGAAGATTGGCTGGTGTCATTCGGGATTGAGGCAACCGGCCCGGAAACCGGGTTTGGTTATCTCCAGCGCGGTGAACCGATTGGCGATCTCGGGTTCAAGGTGGCGCGCTTTGTCGAAAAGCCGGATCTTGAACGGGCCAAGGAATTCCTCGCCAGCGGGGACTATGCCTGGAACGGCGGCATTTTCGCGTTCCGCGTCGGCGCCTTCCTGGCCGAGCTTGAGCAGTTCCGCCCGGCAATTGCCAAGGCCGCGCGTGAGGCGGTGGCCGCAGGCCGCGCAATCGGCCAGCGGTTCTATCCCGGCGCCGATGAATTCGCCCGGATCGACAGCGAATCAGTTGACTATGCGGTGATGGAAAACACCAGCCGCGCAGCGATGGTCCCGGCGGATATGGGCTGGTCGGATATCGGCAATTGGGATGCCTTGTTGGCCGCGCGCAGCCGCGATGATCGCGGCAATAGCGTCAATGGTCCGGCTGAACTGGTCGATTGCCGCAATGTGCTGGTGGAAAGCGATGGGCCACGCGTCTCGGCGATCGGCCTTAGCGATGTGGTGATCGTGGTCGATGGCAATGACATTCTGGTCACCACCCGGGCTGGCGCACAGCTGGTCGGCAAGCTCCACGGTGCGGCCAACCAGTGAGCGCCAAGCTGGCCACCACGCTATCGCCGCGGCCTTGGGGGGTAGACCACCTGCCAGCGCCATTCGAATCGCCCTCGGGTGAGCGGATCGGCGAAGTCTGGTTCACGCCGCCCGCCGCGCTGGATGCCTTGCTGGTCAAATACATCTTCACCAGCCAGGCGCTGTCGGTGCAGGTCCACCCTGCTGATGCCGATGCGCCCAAAGGGTCACGCGGCAAGGAAGAGTGCTGGTATGTCATCGCGGCTGCGCCGGGCGCAAAGCTGGGGATCGGCTTCATCAGGGAGCTAGGCGCAGAGCAACTGCGCGCCGCGGCACTGGATGGCAGCATCGAACAATTGCTCGATTGGCACCCGGTCAAACCGGGGGACTTCTTTTATATTCCGGCTGGCACAGTCCATGCGATCGGCGCCGGGATCAGCCTGATCGAAGTCCAGCAGAACAGCGATGTGACCTACCGGCTGTATGATTATGGCCGCCCGCGCGAACTGCATCTCGATGCCGGGATGAAGGTTGCCAAGGCCGGACCCTATCCGGCGCAGCTTCATCGCCGCGTCCCCGCGCGGGGCAGCGAGCAGCTGGTCGAGGGGTCGTATTTCAGGCTCGATCGGGTGGAGGGCGCTCCCGGTGCACAGGTTCTGGCCCGATATCAGGGGCCGCTATTGGTGCTGCCGCTGGATCGGCCGCTGCAGGTGGATGGTGAAACCATTCTCCCGGGCGATTGCGCATTGGCCGAAACCCTGGACGCATTGGAATTCGGTGCGGGCCTCGCGCTGATTACGCAGCCGCTGGGCTAACCCGCACGGTTTCGGCAATCCAGCCGCCGCCAACCACCCGCTCACCGGCATAGATTACCGCGGCCTGGCCCGGAGCTACGCCGTATTCGGGACTTTCGAACCGCAGCAGGCATTCGGCGCCCTGGCCCAGCTCACCGACAAGCGTCACCGGCACCGGCTTGGCCAGCGAGCGGACCTTGGCCGTCAGTGCTGCTTCCGCAGGCAATGGGCCGATCCGGTTGGTTTCGATAATCCGCGCCGCGGTAACCGCCAGCATGTGCTTGGGGCCGACCAGCACCGCGCGCTGCACCGCATCGATCCCGGTTACAAAGAACGGCTCGGCCAGCCCGCCGATCTCCAGCCCGCGGCGCTGCCCGACGGTGTAGTGGATAATGCCTTTGTGATTTCCCAGAACTTCGCCGCTTGCCGCGTGGATGATCGGCCCGCCTTCGTCCGCTTCGGGGCGCAAGCCGCGCACGATCTTGGCGTAATTGCCATCGGGCACAAAGCAGATGTCCTGACTGTCGGGCTTGGCGGCAACGCGCAACCCTTCGACTTCAGCGATCTGGCGCACCACCGATTTGGGCAATCCGCCCAGCGGGAAGCGCAGATATTCAAGCTGGGCTTCGGTGGTTGCGTAAAGGAAATAGCTTTGATCGCGCGCCGGATCGAGTGCGCGGTGCAGTTCGGGTCCGGCCGGACCGATCGTGCGACGCACATAGTGCCCGGTGGCCAGGCAATCCGCGCCAAGCTCGCGCGCCATCGCGAACAGGTCGGTGAATTTGGGCCCCATGTTGCAGCGGATGCACGGGATCGGGGTGCGTCCAGCCATGTAATCATCGGCGAACTGTTCAACCACCTCTTCGCGGAACTTGCTTTCATGATCGAACACATAGTGCGCGATGCCCAGCCGATCGGCCACGCTGCGAGCATCGCGGATATCGTCACCGGCACAGCACGCACCCTTGCGTCCGCTCGCTGCACCATAATCATAAAGCTGCAGCGTCATGCCGATAACTTCGGCACCGCTGCGCGCCGCCAGCGCCGCTACAACCGAGCTGTCGACCCCACCCGACATCGCGACCACGATCCGCTTGCCCGAAAGCGGGGCAGGCAGCTGGAACAGTGCATCGGATGCAGGCAGATCAGGAGCAAGCAAAGCCATGGCGCAGCGGCCCTTACACTGCGCAGGCGGCGCGGCAAAGGGGCGGTGCATTTCGGTAAGCATTCTCAACGCTTGGTAAAGCCGGGCTTTACCCGATCTTGACGATGCGCGGGTATTGCGTGGTTCATGGAAGCCGCAAACGCACTCTTGAACAGTCTCCGCAGCCGGATCGGCGCAAGCGAAAGCTTGAGCGATTCCGGCGGCTTCGACTGGTCCGGGCTGCACGCGCGGCTGTCTGCTGCACATGCCGCAAGGCGTGAATTGCAGACTACCGATTCGTTTCGGCTGACACCGCGCGGGGCCTTTACGCAGTGGGCGGCTTCGGCTCAGCCCGCAGCAAAACCCTCACGGCGCGTTAACCAAACCAATTTAACAGATGGCAAAGCGGTATGCCGCATGGCTGCAGCTGTCGCCGGACACTCCACGGTCGGCGATTGAGGACAATGATGATCGAAAACCAAAAGATCCGACCTGCGATGGTGATTGGCCCGCTCGGCGAGCCGCTCACGGTTGATTCGCTTCCGCCGCCCAACACCACCCGCTGGGTGGTGCGGCGCAAGGCCGAAGTCGTGGCGGCGGTCAATGGCGGCCTGCTGACGATCGACGAGGTCTGCGAGCGCTATACTTTGACGCTCGAGGAGTTCGCTTCGTGGCAGCGGGCCGTGGATCGCTCGGGGATGCAGGGTCTCAGGGTAACCCGGATCCAGCACTACCGCGATCTGTACGAGCGTCAGCTTAAGTACTGAACGCTGCGGCGCACATGCTTTGACGGCCGGCCCGGGATAACCAGGCCGGCCGTTTTGCGTTGCAAAACCCGCAATTGTGGTCCGGCAGTACCGTCTGTCGTTCAATATCGGTCGTTCCCCGAAGTACCGATTGCCCAAACAGTCCGGCTGCGCATAAGGCCGCAGACGACGAACTTGCTCTTGCGTGTCAGTGCAACGGGGCTTGCGGCAGGTGGTTTAGCACTGTAATACAGTTCGGTGCAGGTCGGTCCGATCTGCGGGCGTCCCGCGCTGAACGGTTTGATAAGGGCAGTAGGATCGATGAATTTCGAAACGACCTATGTTTCGCCAGGTGGGTCCAACCCCCTGCTTGATGAAGAGGCAGACCGTTCGTCGCGTTGGCGCTGGATTATTGGCGCTTTGGCCGTGCTGGCGGTGCTGGTCGGGATCTGGTTTCTCAACCACCGCGCCGAACCGGGAGCAGAGGGTTCCGAAAAGGACCAGGTGCCAAACGTGACCGTGATTGCGCCGGGCCGCACCACGGTTGAAGGCAAAATTAATGCCAACGGAACTCTGGCGGCGCGGCGCGAGCTGCCGGTCGGCGTAGCGGGCGAAGGAGGACAGGTGCTTTCGGTGCTGGTCGAAGCCGGGCAGTGGGTTCGCGCAGGCCAGGTGCTGGCAGTGATTGACCGGTCGGTCCAGGCGCAGCAACAAAACAGCCAGGCCGCCCAGATCCAGGTCGCGCGGTCGAACGCCGAACTGGCCGAAGCCAATTATCAGCGCGCGCTGCAATTGGTCAGCAAGGGCTTTATTTCCAAGGCTGAAGTTGATCGGCTGCGCGCGACCCGCGATGCCGCCAATGCGCAGGTCCGCGTTGCCAGTGCCCAGCTGGGTGTGTTGCAGGCCCAGTCGCGCCGGCTCAAAATCGTCGCCCCGGCATCCGGCCTGATCCTTGAACGCCGGGTTGATCCCGGCCAGATTGTCAGCGGCGGCTCGGGTATCCTGTTCCGGATTGCCAAAGATGGCGAGATGGAGCTCAAGGCGCAGCTTGGCGAACTTGATCTTGCCGCGATTGCCCCGGGGGTCAGCGCCGAAGTTGTCCCGGTGGGGTCCGAAAAGGTGTTCATCGGTCAGGTCTGGCAGATCGCTCCGGTGATCGATCCGACCAGCCGGCAGGGCACCGCGCGGATCGCGCTGGCCTATGCGCCCGAATTGCGGCCTGGCGGCTTTGCCTCGGTAACGATCAAGGCCGGAACCACGGTGGCGCCGGTGCTGCCTGAATCCGCGATCCTTTCGGATGCCAAGGGCAGCTTTGTCTACATCGTCGGCAAGGACAACAAGGTTGAACGGCGGGTGATCAAGCAAGGCGCGATCACGCCGCAGGGTATCGTCATTGTCGAGGGGCTGAACGGCACCGAACGGGTGGTGATGCGCGCGGGTGGGTTCCTCCAGCCGGGCGAAACGATCAAGCCGGTCACACCGAAGCCGTGACCCAGCACCCGTCAAAGCAGCATTGGGCAGAGGCGCGCACATGAATTTCCGCAATATCTCGGCGTGGTGCATCCGCAACCCGGTGGTGCCAATTGTGCTGTTTATCGGCCTGATTCTGGGCGGCATGGTCACCTTCTCGCGGATGAAGGTGCAGAACGATCCGGATATCGAATTTCCGCTGGTGGTGGTGGCGATCAGCCAGCCGGGCGCCGCTCCGACCGAGATTGAAAACCAGATCACCCAAAAGATCGAGGCTTCGTTGCAATCGATCCAGAACGTCAACAACATCAGCTCGACCGCGCGCGAAGGCGTCAGCGAAACCCAGATCGAATTCCAGATCGGGACCGACGTGATCGAGGCGCTGAACGACGTCAAGAACGCGGTCGATCAAGCCAGGGGCAGCCTGCCCGACGGCATTCTTGAGCCTGAAGTGTTCAAGGTCGAAATTTCCGGCGATGAAATCGGCTATTTCTCGGTCGTGGCCGACGATATGACGCTTGAGCAGCTGTCATGGTTCGTCGACGATACGGTGACCAAGAACCTGCTCAGCGTGCAGGGTCTGGCCCAGGTCAATCGCGGCGGCGGGGTGACCCGCGAAATCGCGGTCATTCTCGATCCCGCGAAGATGCAGGCCAATGGCGTAACCGCCGGCCAGATCAATCAGGTGCTGCGCCAGCTCAATATCAACGCTGCGGGCGGGCGCTCTGAAATCGGCGGCTCGCGCCAATCGGTGCGGGTGCTGGGCAACACGCAGACCGCATATCAGCTCTCGCAGACCGATATTCCGCTCGGCGGCGGCCGGGTGATCAAGCTGGCCGATATCGCCAAGGTGACCGACAGCTACAGCGAAGTTACCTCGCTGGGCAAAACCAACGGCAAATCCGCGGTGACCTTTGGCATTGCCCGCGGCCGCGGCGAATCCGATGTCTCGGTTTATGATGCAGCAGTGGCCCGGCTCGACAAGATCCAGGCCGACAATCCCGGGGTCAAATTCACCAAGCTGTTCACCACCGTTCCCTACGTCAAGGAACAGTACTCCAGCTCGATGGCGGCGATGATCGAAGGAGCAATTCTCGCCGTGGTCGTGGTGTTCTTCTTCCTGCGCGATTGGCGCGCGACGATGATCTCGGCAATCGCGATCCCGCTCTCGGCAATCCCGGCCTTCTGGTTCATCGATATGCTGGGGATCACACTCAACCAGATGTCGCTGCTCGCCTTGGGGCTGGTTGCCGGGGTGCTGGTCGACGATGCGATCGTCGAGGTTGAGAATATTGTGCGACACATGCGGATGGGCAAAAGCGCCTATCAGGCCTCGATCGATGCGGCCGACGAAATCGGCCTGGCGGTGGTTGCGACCACCTTCTCGATCGTCGCGGTGTTCCTGCCAGTCGGGCTGATGCCGGGCATTCCGGGCCAGTTCTTCTTCAACTTCGGCTGGACCGTGGTGGTCTCGGTGCTGATAAGTCTGGCTGTGGCCCGCATGATCACCCCGATGATCGCGGCCTATTTCCTCAAGCCGGCGGGCCCGGCTGAGCATGGCGGCGGCGTGTGGATGGACCGCTATGAGCGGCTGCTCCACTTCAGCCTTGATAATCGCAAGCACCGCGAGCGGCGCGGCAAGGTTGAAACCGTACGCGGTTCGGCACTTTACCACCTGCTGCCGGGCCTTGCGGCAGTGTTTGTCGCGATCTCACCCTATGTCATGCGCGGTGCGCCGGCGGTGGGTGAAGTGGCCAAGGGCCCCGGTGTCGGATTGGCGCTGTCGGCGTTGTTTCTGGGCGCACCGATTGCCTACGGCTTGGTGTTCCTGGTGCAGACTCTGCTGATGGCACTAGTCAATCTGGCGATCAAGCAACGCGAGTCCGGATTTTTTGCCTGGAACCGGTTCTGGGCGCTGCGCCTTGGCGCGCGGCTGCGCGATCACCGTGTCTGGATGCTGGGAGTGGCCTTTTTTGCGCTGGTCATGTCGGGCGTACTGTTTGGCATTCTGCCGCAGAAGCTGTTTCCCGAACAGAACAGCGATTTCAGCCGGATCGTGATCGAAATGGTTCCCGGCACAACCTTGCAGCAAACCGCCGAAGTTTCGGATCAGGTTGCGGCGATGGTTGCCAAGGAGCCTGACGTCGAACGGGTTCAGGAACGGGTCCGCGAAGCTAGCGGGTCGATCTTCATCACCCTCAAGAAAGACCGCGAGCGGACCAGTCAGCAATTCGAACGCGCGATGACGCCCAAGCTGCAGATCATCCCTGATGCGCGGGTGAACTTCCAGGCGCTGTTCCAGGCCGGGCCTCCGGGATTGGGCCGGCCGATTTCCGTGATGCTGACGGGCGCCGATTCGGTTGCGCTTGAAGCTACGGCTGCCACTCTGGTCGATCAGATGAAGTCCGTGCCCGGCGTGGTCGCGCCGCGTATCGCCGCTGATACCCGCCGCCCCGAATTGGTGATCACCCCGCGGCAGGATCTCGCCGCCAGCCTGGGGGTAACCACCGCCGCGCTCAGCCAGACAATCCGTGTCGCCACGATCGGCGATATCGATCAGAATGCGGCCAAATTCTCGCTGTCTGACCGCCAGATTCCGATCCGGGTGCGGTTGTCCGAAGATTCGCGCCGCGATCTCTCGGTGATCGAGAACCTTCCGGTGCAAACCGCGACTGGCGGATCGGTGCCCTTGGCCAGCGTCGCCGATATCAGCCTTGGATCGGGGCCGGTTTCGATCCGCCGCTACAATCAGGAGCGCCGCGTCTTCGTGGGTGCCGATCTGGCACCGGGGGTCAAGGAAGGGCCGGTCAAGCAGGCGATCGACAAGCTGCCAGTCATGCAGAAACTGCCGCTTGGGGTCAGCACCAAGCCCTTTGGTTCGGACGAGATCTTTGATGAGCTGATCACCAGCTTCCAGATTGCCCTCGCCTCGGCGTTCATGCTGGTGTTCGCGGTGCTGGTGCTGCTCTATCACCGCTTTGTCTCGCCGCTGGTCAACATGGCTTCGCTGTTGCTCGCACCGCTGGGCGGGCTGGTGGCCTTGTTCCTGGCCGGACAGGAAGTGACTTTGCCGGTGTTCATCGGGATCTTGATGCTGTTCGGGATCGTCGCCAAAAACTCGATCCTGCTGATCGATTTCGCGATCGAGGAAATGGCCAAGGGCGTGCCGAAATACGAAGCGATCATGGATGCGGGCCACAAGCGCGCGCAGCCCATTGTGATGACCACCGTGGCGATGACTGCCGGGATGGTGCCAACCGCGCTTTCGCTCGGCGGCGATTCGGCCTGGCGTCAGCCAATGGGCACGATCGTGATCGGCGGCCTGCTGCTGTCCACCTTGCTGACACTCCTGATCGTCCCGGCGGGCTTCAGTCTGGCCGATGGCTTTGAAAAGCGGGTCGGGCCCAAGCTGCGGCGCGTGTTCCTGACCTACAAACCCGGCGATGAAGATATCATCATGGAACCGCAGCATGTCGATCCGTCGCCGCCGCGCGCTCCGCCCGCCCCTTCGGCACCGGTGGCGAGCCCGGCTTCGCGGCGCGGCGAGGGACCATTACCGGCCGAGTGACCGGTCCGGCGTCTCGTCCGCGCTGGCGCCGCCCGGCTAGCGTCCCCCCGCTTGATCGGGCCCGGACCATGCGCCGCGTCGCTACCGGACTGCTGGTGGCCATGGCTGCGCTGTTTGTGCTGGCGCGGCATTTGCAGGACCTTCACCCGGTCTGGCACTATGTGCGGGCCTTTGCCGAAGCGGGCATGATCGGCGGAATGGCGGATTGGTTTGCGGTAACCGCACTGTTCCGACGCCCCTTGGGCCTGCCTATCCCGCACACTGCGATCGTGCCGGAAAACAAGGACCGGATTGCCGATACCATGGCGCAATTTCTGCGCGATAACTTCCTGATTCCGCCAGTTGTTGCCCGGCGTCTCAAAGCCATGAATATCGCTGGGGCAGCAGGCGATTGGCTGGCTGATCCGCGCAAGGGCGGCAGCACCCGGCTGCGCGACGGCGCGGCGGAGTTGCTGGCGCAAGTGCTCGAATCGCTCGATCCCGAAAGGCTGGGCCATCAGGTGCGCGGCGGGCTTTTTCGGCAGATTGACCGGCTTGAGGTTTCACCGCTGGTCGGCCAGATGCTGGGCACCGCGATCGCCGACAAGCGCCACATGCCAGTGATCGAATCGCTGATCCGCTGGACCGGGCTGACGCTGGAAGACAACGAGCAACTGATCCGCGACCTGATCCACGGCCGCGCCAATGCGGTGCTGCGGTGGACCGGGCTGGATGAAACCCTGGCCAGTTCGGTGCTCGACGGGCTCTACAAATTGCTTGCCGAAGTGATCGTCGATCCTGAGCATCCGCTGCGCGCCAAGGTTGAGGAAGGCCTGGCCAAGCTGGCCGATGATCTGCAGCACGATGCCGAACTGCGCGACAAGGTTGAGCGCCTGAAGGGCGAGCTGATGGGCAATCCGGCGGTCTCGGTCTGGTGGCAGGGGGTGTGGGAACGGCTGCGCGGCACCATGCTCAGCCGCCTGCGCCGTCCGGCTGGTGACGCCAGCGGGCAACTGGCCGAAGCCCTGACCGAACTGGGCCGCCACCTGCGCGATGATCCGCGCCTGCAGCTGCAGATCAACCGCTTCGCCCGCCGCACTCTGGTCGGCATTTCGGTGCGCTACGGCGATCAGATCGTCCGCCTGGTTTCCGAAACGGTCAAACGCTGGGATGCCGAGACGGTCACCATCCGGCTCGAAAGCGCGGTGGGCCGCGATCTTCAATTCATCCGGCTTAATGGTACTCTCGTGGGCGGCTTTGTCGGGGTGGTGATCCACGCCGCAGATGTGTGGCTATGACCCCGCTGCTCACCACTGCACGACTAGAGCTGTGGCAGCCGCAAAAAGGCGATCTGGCCGATCTTTTCGACCTGACATTTGCGGAAGAGACCCGGCGCTACCTGGGTTCGTTCGTGCCCAGCGAAATGGATTCGTTCAACCGCCTGCACCGCAACGCCGGATCGTGGGCGCTGCACGGCTACGGCAGCTTCATGGTGCGGTTGAAGGGCCAGGGCCGGATCGCGGCCAATTGCGGCGTGTTTCGCAGCTACCGTGGGTTCGGGGCCGAACTCGGCCTCGACGATGTCCCCGAAGCCGGTTGGATCGTGCACAAAGACTATTGGGGGCAGGGCGTGGCGCAAGAGGCGATGGAGGCCGCGCTGGCATGGTTCGATACGGTTCACGGCCAGCAACGGATCGCCTGCATGATCGAGCAGGGCCACGCCGCGTCAGAACGGCTCGCAGCCAAGCTGGGGTTCGCGGCCTATGCCCGGCACCAGCCGGATGACGGTGCGGCGCTGGTGCTTTACGAGCGGCTCACCAAGAAGTGCCCGCAACCCATCGAATCGTGCTAATGTAGTAGTCCTTCACCGGCTTGCCCGCGGCATCAAGCGCCGGGGTCATGCGGGCGCGCTGTAGCAGCAGTTTGCAAGATAGGTCGGCGAAATCATCGGGATTGGTGCGGTACAGCACCCGGCATCCGGTAACCGCGCCATCCGGCGCAATATCGAGCCGAAAGCGCACCATGCCGTTGTGGCCTTCGGTCAGGGCGGTATAAGGAAAGTCTTCCGAACGCAGCCAGCGTCCCGGATTTGCAGTTGGCGCGGCCCGCTTGCTCAATGCGGCGTGGACCTTGGGGTCATAGCCCCAGTGCTGCAACAGATCATCGGTGCAGGCGCGCATCGCCTTCATCGGCTCGCCCAGCGATCCGGTTTCCAGCCGGATTGGCTGCTTGCCCGGCACCTTGATCGTCAGCGCCGTCACCGCAGCTTCGGTTTGCGGCGAAGTTGCGGGCGGGTTGACCATCGCCGCCTTGTCGCGCGGCCATTGCCAGCCATCCAGCCGCAGTCCCTCAACCTTGATCACCGGGCGTTTGCTACCATCCTTTTCGGTCGAGGTTAGCGCCACGCCGCTCAATTTGTAGGGCGCGGCCTGATTGCCCACGGCGACTTCGACCGGTACCGCAATACCATTGTATTTAACCTGCTTGCTGACCACAGTCATTTGCAGCCAGTCGCTGGGCCCCTCGCGTGTCAGCGCCAGCAAAGTGGATTGCTCTCCGGATCCGAACAGGCGGAACAGGTGGCACGAATCCTCATCATAATTCATTTCCCACTTGCTGGTTGCGGGCAATGAAAGCGGTGCCTTGTTGGCCGCAGCGGCCGGAACCTGGGCCGCCAGCAACGAGAGCATGATCGCAGATTTCAGAACGCGCATGGCAGGCACCTCAGTCTGGAATGATGAAACGGGCACGATCAATATAGTAACTGCTCACCGGCACGCCGTTCTGGTCGCGCGCAGGCGCAAATTTCGCGCGCTTGCTGATCAGTTTGCAGGTCAGGTCGGCAAAGTCATCGGGATTGGTCCGGTGCAGGATATGGCACCCCGCGACCTTGCCGGCTGCATCGATGTCGAGGCGGAACTGGACCACCCCGTTGTGCCCGGCGAAGACCGAGCCGGAGGGGTAGTCATTGTTGGTCAGCCAAGTGCCGGGGTTCTTGGTCGGCCGAGCTGGCGCGGCCAACGCGGTCTGTTGGGCGGGATCGTACCCCCAGCTTTTGATCAGATCGTCCACGCAGGCCCGCATTGCCGCCATCGGTTTGGCGAAAGATCCGGTTTCCAGCTTGAACCGCTTGCCGCCGGGAATGGTCAGATCGATCATGGTGGCGCGATCTTCCTGCGCCGCGCTGATCGGCGGGCCTTGCTCGTCCGGCTTGTTCTTTTCCCAGCCGTCAAGCCGCACCGAATTGATCAGCAGCAGTGGCAGCTTGTTGCCAGCCTGGCCGGTCATCGCCTCGCGCTTGGCCGGGTCGGCCAAACCGAAGCCAATGCGCACCGGCACGGTTGCAGGAGCGAATTGGTAGGCCGCGCCGTAAACGATCAGATCAAAGCTGTCTTGCGGCTGATACCGGGTCAGGCGGATGAACGTTGCTTGCGGGCCGTCACCGAATTCGGCCAGCAAATTGCACGAATCGGTATCGTAATTGATTTCCCAGGCGCCCACCCGCGCTTTGGGAACCGGGGCTGGTTCAATGCCGGCGGCGATTGAACTCAGCGCAATCGCCCCACACAGCAGAAATGTGAAAATCCGTCCCACCGATCAACTCCCGGCTGATTACAGCGCAGCATAAACCGTTCGTTCCAAAAGAAAAGGCCCCGCCGAAGCAGGGCCTTTTCCAAGTAACGTTGCGCGTCAGTCAAAGCTTGCCGGTCAGCTCCGGCACAATCGTGAACAGATCGCCGACCAGGCCGATATCGGCGACCTGGAAGATCGGCGCGTCTTCGTCCTTGTTGATCGCGATGATGGTCTTGCTGTCCTTCATCCCGGCAAGATGCTGGATCGCGCCCGAGATGCCGACCGCGATGTAGACTTGCGGGGCGACGATCTTGCCGGTCTGGCCGACCTGGTAATCGTTGGGCACGTAGCCCGCATCGACCGCGGCGCGGCTGGCGCCGACTGCGGCGTTCAGCTTGTCGGCCAAGGGGAAGATGGTTGCCTTGAAGGTTTCGGCATCCTTCAGCGCGCGGCCGCCCGAGACGATGATCTTGGCGCTGGTCAGTTCGGGGCGTTCGCTCTTGGCGATTTCCGAGCCGACGAAGGTGCTGGTGCCAGAATCGCCGGTGGCGGCAACCGCCTCGACTGTGCCCGAACCGCCGGCGGCTTCGGCCTTGGCAAAGGCAGTGCCGCGCACAGTAATCACCAGCTTGGCGTCCGAGCTTTCAACCGTGGCGATGGCATTGCCGGCATAGATCGGGCGGGTGAAGGTCTTGGGGCCTTCGACCGAGAGGATGTCCGAAATCTGCATCACATCGAGCAGCGCGGCGACGCGCGGGGCGATGTTCTTGCCGGTGGTGGTGGCGGGCGCCAGGAACGCGTCATGGTGGCCCATCAGGCCGGCCACCAGCGGCGCGACGTTTTCGGCCAGCGCATTGGCATAAGCCGCATCGTCAGCCAGGTGGACCTTGCCCACCCCGGCGATCTTGGCGGCTTCATCGGCCACGGCCTTGCAGCCCGAGCCCGCGACCAGCAGGTGCACTTCGCCCAGTTGCGCTGCGGCGGTAACCACGGCCAGGGTAGCATCCTTGACCGAGGCGTTGTCATGTTCGACCCAAACGAGCGTCTTCATCAGGCGACTCCCATTTCTTTTAGCTTGGCGACCAGCGCATCGACATCGGCAACCTTGATCCCGGCGCTGCGCACTGGCGGTTCGCTGACCTTGAGCGTCTTGAGGCGCGGCGCGATATCGACGCCGTAGTCAGCCGGCGCCTTGGTGGCGAGCGGCTTGGACTTGGCCTTCATGATGTTGGGCAGCGAGGCGTAGCGCGGCTCATTCAGGCGCAGATCGGTGGTGACAATTGCGGGCAGCGCCAGCTTGACCGTTTCCAGCCCGCCATCGATTTCGCGCTTCACCACAACCGAATCGCCTTCAACCGACACTTCGTTGGCGAAAGTTCCCTGCGGGCGGCCCATCAGCGCCGCGACCATCTGGCCAACCTGGTTTGAATCGTCGTCGATCGCCTGCTTGCCGGTGATGATCAGCTGCGCGCCTTCTTCCTCGGCCACGCCCTTGACGAGCTTGGCCACCGCCAGCGGTTCCACCTCGACGCCGTCGTCAACCTGCACCAGCACGGCGCGGTCTGCGCCCATTGCCAACGCGGTGCGCAGCGTTTCAGCGGCCTTGGCCGGGCCGACCGACAGCGCGATGATTTCGGTCACCACGCCTTTTTCCTTGAGACGGATGGCCTCTTCGACGGCGATTTCGTCGAACGGGTTCATCGCCATTTTGACATTGGCGAGCTCGACACCGCTGCCGTCGGATTTGACCCGAGGCTTTACGTTATAGTCGATCACGCGCTTTACGCAGACCAGGGCTTTCATCAGTGTCCAGCCTTTCCAGTGAAATGACGCCGCAGCGCCTAGTTTACGTTTACGGAAACGTCAACCTTACGATCCGTTATGCCGCCTTGCGAACTTCGGCGACGATCTTCTTGGCCGCATCGCCCAGATCGCTGGCCGAAACGATCGGCAGGCCCGAATTTTCGAGGATTTCCTTGCCCAGATCGACATTGGTGCCTTCGAGCCGGACCACCAGCGGAACCGACAGATTCACTTCCTTGGCCGCGGCAACGATCCCGTCGGCGATGATATCGCACTTCATGATCCCACCGAAGATGTTGACCAGGATGCCCTTCACCGCCGGATCCTTGAGGATGATCTTGAACGCCGCGGTGACCTTTTCCTTGCTGGCGCCGCCGCCCACGTCGAGGAAGTTGGCCGGGAATTCGCCGTTCAGCTTGATGATGTCCATCGTCGCCATGGCCAGGCCCGCGCCATTGACCATGCAACCGATGTTGCCGTCCAATTTGATGTAGGCGAGGTCATATTTGCTGGCTTCGATTTCGGCCGGATCTTCCTCGGTCTCATCGCGCAGCGCCACCACATCGGGGTGGCGGTACAGCGCGTTCGAATCGAAGCTCATCTTGGTGTCGAGCACCAGCAGCTTGCCATCGCATTCGGCCAAGGGGTTGATCTCGATCATCTCGCAATCGAGCGCCACGAACGCATCGTAAAGCTGCTTGCCCAGCACCTGCGCCTGCTTGGCCAGATCGCCCTTGAGCTTGAGCGCAAAGGCGATCGCGCGGCCGTGGTGCGGCATGAAGCCCTGCGCCGGATCGACCGTGATCGTGGTGATGCGCTCGGGCGTGTCATGCGCGACGTCTTCGATGCTCATCCCGCCTTCGGTGCTGACGATTATCGCGATCCGGCCCGTGGCGCGGTCGACCAGCATCGACAGGTAATACTCGCTGCCGATGTCGACCCCGTCGGTGATGTAGAGCCGATTGACCTGCTTGCCGGCATCGCCGGTCTGGATGGTGACCAGGGTGTTGCCCAGCATGTCCTTGGCGTGGGCTTCCACTTCCTCAAGGCTCTTGGCGAGGCGCACGCCGCCCTTGGCATCGGGGCCGAGTTCCTTGAACTTGCCCTTGCCGCGCCCGCCGGCGTGGATCTGGCTTTTCACCACATAGAGTGGCCCGGGCAGCTGCTTTGCAGCTTCAACCGCTTCGGCCACGGTCATTGCGGGAATGCCCTTGGGAATGGCAATGCCGAACTTGGCCAGCAGATCTTTGCCCTGATATTCGTGGATGTTCATCGCTTGCGCAGCTCCCGGGGATTCGCGCCGCCTTGCTGCGGCAGATGTGGCCTGCGCCTAAGCACAGTCGACCCGGCTTGAAAAGGGCCGTAAGGGCTATGCGAATGACAAATGTGAACGCCAGTTGCGAATCGTTATCAACAACCGGTGAAATGCCGGTTTGATTGACCGGGCTCGCCTCGAAGCGATCGTGCGCGAAGCGGGGCAAATCGCCCTGGCCGCGTGGCCCGGTCATGGCCATTCGCTCGAGACCTGGGACAAGCACGATGCCAGCCCGGTCAGCGCCGCCGATCTTGCGGTCGACTGCTTCCTCAAACGCGAACTGTCGGCCTTGCTACCTTCAGCCGGGTGGCTCAGCGAGGAAACGATCGACGCACCCGAGCGACTGGACGGCGGGCTGATCTGGCTGGTCGATCCGATTGACGGGACGCGCGATTTCATCCGTGGGCGGCCCGGCTGGGCGATTTCGGTGGCATTGATCAGCGCCGGGCGGCCCTTGATGGGGATGCTCGATGCCCCGGCGCGCGGCGAATTCTGGCTGGCCGAGGCCGGACGAGGGGCTTGGCGCAATGGCACGCGGCTGGCCGCATCGCGCCGCGCCATGCTTAAAGGTTCGCGGGTGCCAGCCCATGCCCTGCCCAAAACCGATGCCGATCTGGTCGCGGTAGAGCAGCCCAATTCGATCGCCCTTAGAATCGCGATGGTAGCCGCCGATGAGGCCGATCTGGTGGCCACGCTGCGCTGGGGGTTTGAATGGGATGTTGGCGCTGCGGCGCTGATCGCCCGCGAAGCCGGGGCCGCAGTTAGCGACGCATTCGGCGCGGCGCTGGCCTATAACAAGCCCGACCCGCGCGCATTCGGGGTGCTGGTCTCATCAGCCGCAATCCACGCTGCCGCGGTGGAGCGGCTGGCTGGGCGCGCCCGCGAACTGGCCGGTTGACGCAGAAAGGGCCCGCCGTTTCCGGCAGGCCCTTCTTTTGCATATTTTGAACCGATCAGTTGCCCGAGCGGGCCGCATTCACGTCTTCCTGGGTAACCGGGACGATCTTGATTTCAACGCGGCGGTTCTTCGAACGGCCATCGACCGTGGCGTTGCTGGCCACCGGCATGGTTTCACCAAAGCCCTGCGCGCGGATCCGCGCGGCGGGTACGCCCTTGGAGATCAGGTAGTTCATCACCGTGTTGGCGCGGTTCTGCGAGAGCGTCTGGTTATAGCTGTCACTGCCGGTCGAATCGGTGTGGCCGTAAACGTCGATCAGGCTGTTGGGGTACTGGATCAGGCTCTGCGCGACCTGGTCCAGCGTGTTGCGGAAAGCCGGCTTGAGCGAATAGGACGCGGTATCGAAGGTCACGCCGTCGGGCAGGTTAACGAGGATCGCCGAACCATTGTCGGTCGGGGTCACATCGATGCCCGAACCGGCGGTCTGTTCCTTCAGTTCCTTGATCTGCTTGTCCATGGTGTAGCCAACTGCGGCCCCGGCAACGCCACCGATGCCGGCGCCGACGATCCGGCCGGTTTTGCCGCCGATCAGGCCGCCCAGCAGGCCGCCGACAACCAATCCGCCCACGCCGCCAATAGCGGTGCGCGAAACTTTCTTTTCACCGGTGTTGGGATCGGTGACGCATGCCGACGTGCCCATCAGGGCAGTGGCGGCGAGAAGTGATACGAGCCTGCGGTTCCTGGTCATTTTGTATTCCCCTTGGTTGGTAAGTATTAGTCGAAACTCTAAAGCCTTGAACCTGAATGGAACCCGACTGCACGTGATGTCAACGCTTTGGCCTTGCCAAGGTTCCGCTTGCGCCCTTCGCCTTTGCCGGAAAATCTGCTAACTGCCGCTGCGTGACCCCTTTTCCCTGGACCGACGTTTTCATCATTGCAGGCTTGATCCTGCTAAATGGCCTGTTTTCGATGTCGGAACTGGCGATCGTTTCGGCGCGGCCGGCGCGCATCAGAATGCTGGCCGAGCAAGGCAACGCCGGTGCGAGAATGGTGCTTTCGCTGTCGGGCGATCCCGGCAAATTCCTCTCGGCAGTCCAGATCGGCATCACCTTGGTAGGGATCATCGCCGGTGCCTATTCGGGAGCCAGCCTGGGCGGCCCGACCGGTGAGCGGCTGGCCGCGCTGGGCGTGCCGCCGCGCTGGGCGCCCGAAGCCGGGTTTGCCTTGGTGATTGCGCTGACCACCTATTTCAGTCTGGTGGTGGGCGAACTGGTGCCCAAACAACTGGCGCTACGGGCGGCGGAGCGAATTGCGGTGTTCGCGGCAATCCCGATCTCCATGGTGGCGCGGATCACTGCGCCATTTGTCTGGCTGCTCGACAAATCATCCGATGTGCTGCTGCGGCTGACCGGGGTGACTCACAAGGGCGAACAATCGCTCACCGCTGAAGAATTGCAGCTGGTGTTCGCCGAGGCGACCCGGTCTGGCGTCATCGAGGAAGACGAACGCGCGATCATGACCGGGATCATGCGGCTGGCCACCCGCCCGGTGCGCGAACTGATGACCCCGCGCACCGAACTTGACACGATTGACCGCAAGGCCAGCGAAGCCGAATTGCGTGCAGCGATCAAGGACAGCCCGCATTCGCTGCTCCCGGTTACCGATGCCAGCCCAGATAACATCATCGGCGTGGTCAAGGTCAAGGACGTGCTGGCGGTGCTGCTCGCGGGCCGCAAACCCAATCTGGCGCGGCTGCTTAAGAAAGCCGAAATCCTGCCCGATCAGCTCGACGCGATGGATGCGCTGAAGATCCTGCAGCAAGGCGGCGTGGCAATGGCCCTGGTCCACGATGAATACGGCCATCTTGAAGGCGTGGTCACTCCGGCCGATCTGCTGGCGGCGATCGTCGGTAATTTCGCCAGCCACCTTGATGAAGGCGATGTCCCGCTGCTGACCGAGCGTGAGGACGGATCGCTGCTGCTGTCCGGATCGCTGCCGGTCGATGCGCTGATCGACCAGCTCGGGCTGGATTTCCCCGATGACCGCGATTTCGCGACGACGGCTGGCTATGCCCTGTCAGTGTTCAAGAAGCTCCCGCGCGAGGGCGAACACTTCCACGATCAGGGCTGGCGCTTTGAAGTAGTCGATATGGACGGCCGCAAGATCGACAAACTGCTGGCGTGCCGGACTGCCGCAACACACACAGAGCCTAGGGAGTAGGCGGGCTCACGCGCCTATGTGTGCATCAAAAAGGGCCCGCCATGCAGCGAGCCCCTTTGAATTGCAAAGCTGAAAAAGCTCAGGTGCCGCCAGCGCGGGCCTGGGCTTCGCGGCCGTCGCCTTCGGGCGCGGCGACGATATCACGCACCACTTCGCCCTTGTCGACGGTGTTGGTGCCCGGATCGCCCACACTGGAGCGGATTGCCGGAGCAGCCTGTCCGGCCTTGCCGCCAACGGTAGTTTCCACGCCAGAACGCGGCTGCGGCGCACCGAACAGCGCGCTTTGGGCCTGCGCAGCGGCGCTGGTATCATTCGGGCGCGGCGCGCCGGGGGCGGGCGGAACCAGCGCGAAATCGGGCGGGATCACCAGCGGCGCCTGGCGCTGCACGGCGAATTCATCGGGACGCTGCCGGTTGAACAACCCGCCGCCGCCGCAAGCCGAAAGCAGCAGCGATGAAGTGGTGACCAGGATCAGGCCAGTGGTCTTACGCATGTCTCAAATCTCCGTTGCGGGCGTGGCCGCAGTATCTTGGATGGGCTTTTCGCGGATTAGCAGGCTGCGGGCAAGGATAATTACCACGCCCAGGCTGATCAGGGCGTCAGCCAGGTTGAAGATATAAAAATGCCTTTCGCCGATATGGAAATCGGCGAAATCGACCACATGACCAAACCGCATACGGTCGACGATATTGCCCAGCGCCCCGCCCAGGATCATCGCCAAAGGCACAATGTCGCCCAGCTTCCTCTCGCGCAGCAGCCAAGCACCTACCACCATGGCGATCCCGCCGGTCAGGGCCACCAGCACCCAGCGCATCAGGTCCGAATCGGCCCTAAGCAGTCCCATCGAAACGCCGTAATTGCTGGTGCGGGTCAGGTTGAAAAAGCTCGTCAGCATGATCTGGTCGTTATTGTTGACCAAGCCCAGCGGCCCGGTGACCAGCAGCTTGAGCGCCTGATCGGCGACAAAGCCGGTCAAGGCCACGGCCAGGCCGATCTTGCGGTTGCGGGTCAGCATGGTCATGCGCCTGCGTCCATGCCGCTGACAACCTGATCGCAACGTGAACAAAGCGCACCGTCCTCGGTGACTTCGGGCAGGTGACGCCAGCAGCGGCCGCATTTGTGGTGGGTGGTGCGGGTGACTTTCGCATCGCCAAAAGAGACTGAAGACACAATAAAGAGCTCAGCAAGGTCCTCTTGTGATAAATTCGTCGGTGGCTGCGCGATCGTCACATCGGCTTCAAGGCTTGATCCGATCACCTTATCGCGACGCATCGGCTCAATCTCACCCGAAACCGTCTCACGCACCGTTCGAAGAATGCCCCAATTCTCGGCAGTTTCGGACCCGGGTACCGGCTCAATCACCGGCCACTCCAGCAAATGCACCGAACCTTCATCCGGGAACCGCGTCCCCCACACCTCTTCGCTGGTGAACACCAGCACCGGCGCGGCCCAGCGCACCAAAGCGTGGAACAGGGTGTCGAGCACCGTGCGGTAGGCCATCCGCTTGGGATCGTTGGCCGCGTCGCAATAGAGGCAGTCCTTGCGCACGTCGAAGAAGAAGGCGCTGAGGTCCTCGTTGCAGAAATCGGTCAGCGTGCGGACATAGGTGTTGAAATCGTAGCTATCGACCGCTTCGCGCAACACCGCATCCATCCGCGCCAGCAGCGCCAGCATATAGCGTTCCAGCTCGGGCATCGCCGCCACATCAACCCGCTCAGCCTCGCTGAAGCCTTCCAAGGCGCCCAGCAGATAGCGGAAGGTGTTGCGCAATTTGCGGTACTGGTCGGACACGCCCTTGAGGATTTCATCGCCGATCCGGTGGTCTTCGGTGAAATCGACCGACAGCGCCCACAGCCGGATGATGTCCGCGCCGTAAGTTTCCATCACCTTGTTGGGATCGATGGTGTTGCCCAGGCTCTTGGACATTTTCATGCCCTTGGAATCCATGGTGAAGCCGTGAGTCAGGATCCGGTCATAGGGCGCGCGGCCGCGCGTGGCGCAGCTTTCCAGCAGTGACGACTGGAACCAGCCGCGATGCTGATCGCTGCCTTCGACATAGATGTCGGCCGGCCAGCTCAGGTCAGGCCAGCGCCCCGAATCGAGCACATAGGCGTGGCTGGTACCCGAATCGAACCACACATCGAGAATGTCAGGCACGGCCTCCCATTCGTCATGGTCGTACGCATCGCCCAGGAAGCTGTGCGCGGTTTCCGGCGTCCAGGCATCGATGCCCTGTTCCTTCACCGCCGCAACGATCCGCGCGTTGACCGCCTCGTCGACCAGATATTCGCCGCTCTTGCTATGGACGAACAGCGTAATCGGCACGCCCCAAGCGCGCTGGCGGCTGAGCACCCAGTCCGGGCGGCCTGCGACCATGCTGCCGATGCGATTGCGGCCTTTTTCAGGGGTGAACTGGACGCGTTCGATTTCGGCCATGGCGATTTGGCGCAGCGTGCGCGGCACCCCTCCACCACTGCCTTCGGCGTGGTCCCCCTCCCCGTTCCGTGGAGGTGTTAAGACCTCCCCCGCAGGGGGAGGGGGACCGTCGGCGTAGCCGATGGTGGAGGGGTCAATCGGCTTGTCCATCGGCACGAACCACTGCGGGGTGCAGCGATAGATCACCTTGGCCTTTGAGCGCCACGAATGCGGGTAGGAATGCTTGTAGTCAGCCGAAGCCGCCAGCAGTCCGCCCGCTTCGCGCAGGTCCGAACAGATCGGCCCGTCGGGCGCGTTGAACTTGGGGTTGATGACGCTGCCTTGCCCGCCCAGCCAGGGCCAGTCCTCACGGTACTTGCCATCGGCTTCGACCACGAATTTGGGACCGATGCCATGCGCCTTGCACAGCTCGAAATCGTCCTCGCCGTGATCGGGCGACATATGGACCAGCCCGGTGCCGCTGTCGGTGGTGACAAAGTCGCCCGGCAGCATGGGGCGGGGCTCGGCAAAGAACCCGCCGAGGTGGTGCATCGGGTGGCGGGCGATGGTGCCGGCAAGGTCGGAGCCCTTACCTTTCCAATAGGTCCCTTGATACCCGTAAGCGGACCCAGTCAGCTCAAGGCTTGCGCCAGTTGAAGGAGGGGGCGTGACCAGTTTTGCGTAAAGGTTGCCAAACATATTTTTGGCGACCAGCAGCTTCTTCCCTTCCCACGGTACGATTTCGTAGTCGATGTCTGGACCATAGGCCAAAGCCTGATTGACCGGGATCGTCCACGGAGTCGTAGTCCAAATTACAGCATGTGAGCCGACGAGCTCCTCAATCGGCGATTGCGTAATTTCAAATGTGACGAAGATCTGGGTCGAGGTGATGTCCTCATACTCAACCTCAGCCTCGGCCAGCGCGGTCTTTTCCACCGGGCTCCACATCACCGGCTTGGCCCCGCGATAGAGCTGGCCTGACGTTGCAAACTTCAGCAGTTCGGCAACGATCGTCGCCTCGCTCTCGGGCTGCATGGTCAGGTAAGGATTATCCCAATCGGCCAGCACGCCCAGGCGCTTCAGCTGCTCGCGCTGCACATCGACCCAGTGCTGCGCATAGGCGCGGCATTCGGCGCGGAATTCGAGCAGCGGGACCTCGTCCTTGTCGAGCTTCTTCTTGCGGTACTGCTCCTCAACCTTCCACTCGATCGGCAAGCCGTGGCAATCCCAGCCCGGCACATAAGGCGCGTTCTTGCCGAGCAGGTTCTGGGTGCGGCAGACCATGTCCTTGATCGTGTGGTTCAGCGCGTGGCCGATGTGCATGTCGCCGTTCGCATAGGGCGGGCCGTCATGGTACATGAAGGTCTCGCGGCCGCGGCGAAGATCGCGCAGCTGCTCGTACAGCTTCTCGGCTTCCCAGCGCGCGGCAATCAACGGCTCCTTGGCGGGGAGGCCGGCCTTCATGGGGAACTCGGTCTTCGGCAGGAAGACGGTGTCTCTATAGTCGCGCTGTTCGGTCATAGGCCGCGGGCCTTAGCCGGGGCGGCCGATAAGCGCAATTCCTCCGCGGCATGGGGAGGATCAGCGGTTCTCGCGCCGCTTCGCGATCAGTGCCTCGGTTTCGGCCTTCTCGCGCCCGTTGCGGCGATCGCCGGCGGGGTGGAGCGCGGGGCCGATCACCCACAGGTCGGAAACCCAGATATGGCCGTTGAAGCTGGCCGGGACCTGGCCGATCTGTTCGGGCAGATCGAGCCCGCGCGGTTCGGCAAGGTCGCTGGCCGGGCCGGTGACCACCACATGCCCGCCCACCGCCGCCATCCGCGCGATCAATCGGTTGGGCCAGCCAGCGAACAGCCACTGGCGGTTGATCGGGATCAGGATCGTGCCCTGCTTGCAGCTGGCCGGAGTCAGGCCCAGCCAGCCTTGCAGCTGGTAATCAGACGTGCAGGCCCGTGCCGCTTGAATCGAGAAGGCCCAGGCCCCGGGGAAACGGCGCTTGATCGGCGCAATCGCGGCTTCATCGCCCATGAAGCTGTCACCCAGCTTTTCAACTTCGCGGCCGGATGCCAGCAGGGCATCGACCAGCTTGGCGGCGACGCCTGGGCCCTTGCCGCTGAGGTTGAACAGCAGCGGTTCCTTGGACTGCGCTTGCAGTGCATCGTCCAGCGTGGCGATATAGCCCACGCCGCGTCCGCGCAGTGGGAAGGTCTTGCCGCCATCTGCGCTGTAACCGTACCCGGCATCAAGCCCGCGCATTTGCGCCAGGGTTGCGGCGCTGACATCGCCTTTGCCATTGGTGCGGCAATCGAGCGCTTTTTCGCGCAGCAGCACAACCTTGCCGTCGGCGCTGGCATTGACATCGACCATGACCATCGCCGCGCCCATTCCGCTGGCGCGCTGGATTGAAGGCGAGGTGTTTTCGATGAATTCGTGAACCGGCGGTTCAATCTGGCGCGCGGCGCAATCGCCGTCCTGCGGATCCAGTTTAACCGGCTGCTGGCTGATCCCGCGCACCGCCAGAAGTTTGGGATAGCCCTTGGGCACCGGGGCCAGCCAGCTGGCATTGATAAAAGTCATGATCAGGAATGCCACAGCCAGGACAAATGCAATTCGCCGGATCCACTGCATCATTCCCTTATCCCCCCAATAATCGCCTCGCCGCCGCACAGTCCTTGTCCATCTGCGCAATCAGTGCTTCCAGTGTTTCGAACTTTGCTTCTTCGCGCAAGTAGTGATGCAGGGCAATTTCAAGGGTTTTCCCATAAAGATCGCCTTCGAAATCGAAGAAATACGTTTCCAGCAGTTCAATCGGCGGCTCAAAACTGGGACGAATGCCCAGATTGGCCGCACCGCGCAGCACTTGTCCGCCGGGCAGAGTGCCGGTTACCGCGTAAATCCCGTACTTGGGGCGCAGATAGCTGCCCATTTCGAGGTTGGCGGTGGGATAGCCGATGGTGCGGCCCAGCTTCGCGCCGTGGCGCACCTCGCCGCGCAGCGCGAAGGGGCGGGTCAGCAGCCGGGCGGCGGTGGCACAGTCTCCGCTGCGCAGTGCCTCACGGATCCGGCTTGAAGAGATCACGCCGTCTGCATCGCTGACCGGGCCGACCGCGCGGGCGCGCAGTCCGCAGCTGGCGCCTAGCTGCACCAGGGCGGCGACATTGCCCGCGCGGCCTTTGCCGAAAGTGAAATCCTCGCCGGTGACAACGCCTGCGACGCCAAGGTCCGCGGCGAGCAGGTCCTGCACGAACGCCTCGGCAGTGGTCGCGGCCAGCGCGGCGTCGAATTCGAACACCAGCATGGCATCCGCCCCGGCCGCGGCGAACAGCTCAGCGCGCTGATCCAGCGTGGTCAGGCGGAACGGCGGCGTATCGGGGGCAAAGAAACGGACCGGATGCGGATCGAAAGTTGCCACGATCGCCGGGCGGCCTTCGGCCCGGGCCCAGGCCAGTGCCTCTCCGGCGACCGCCTGATGGCCGAGATGAAAGCCATCGAAATTGCCCAGCGCGATTATGCCGCCGCGCAAGTGTTGCGGCATCGCCTCACGCGCGCTCAGCCTGATGATTGCCACGTCCCGGGCCTATCCGCGCCGGCGGCCTTTGGCCCATTCGGCGTAAGGCAGCAGCCCGGCATGGATCACCCGCAACGCATTGCCGCCCATCACCGCGCGGATTTCTTCGGGGGTAAAGCCCGCGTCAAGCAGTGCCTGGGTGATCTGATCAAGATGGCTGGTATCGAACCGGACCATGGTCGCGCCGTCATAATCGCTGCCCAGCGCGACATGATCGATCCCGACCAGATCGCGGACATATTTCATCGCCTTGACGATCGCCGCCGGGCTGGTGTCGCACACCGCGGCATCCCAATAACCGATCCCGATCACCCCGCCGGTGCGGGCCACACCGCGAATCTCGTCGTCAGTCAGATTGCGGTTGACCGGGCAGACTGCCTGCACCCCGCCGTGGCTGGAAACCACCGGGCGGCGTGCCATTTTCAGCACATCGGCCACGCAGGCATGGCTGCAATGGGAGATGTCGACGATCATCCCGCGGTCTTCCATCATCCCCACGATCTGGCGGCCAAACGGGGTCAGCCCGCCTTTCAGCACCCCGTGCATCGATCCGGCCAGTTCGTTGTCGAAGAAATGGGTCAGCCCGGCCATGCGGAAACCCGCAGCATAAAGCAGATCGAGATTTTGCGCCTTGCCCTCCAGATCGTGCAGCCCTTCGATCGAGAGCAGCGCCCCGACCGGGGCGAGCGGCCGCGCGCGCAGCGCCAGCAGCTGATCGAGTCCGCCCTGATCGCTGACTTTGCGCAGCCGTCCCTGCGATTGCGACACCGCAATATCAAGCTTCTGGGCATGGAACAGCGAGCGTTCAAGCAGGGAAGTCCAGGTCCGGCGCGGCTGGCCCTGAGCAATCAGCAAGGCCGGCAGGATATCCGAATCCGACGGGTTCGAATCGTAGTTCTGACCCTTGGGGGACTTGGTGGTTGATGCGAACACCTGCAGCGTGACATTGCCCGCGATCAGGCGCGGCAAATCCTCGTGGCCACGGTTCGATGGTGCGGCCAGATCGCGGTCCCACATCAGCGTATCGGAATGCAGATCGACAATGTTGAGGCTGCGGTGCAACGCCTCGGCCTCGGGCGAAACCGTAAGCAGCGGCTTGCCATCAATCCGGTTCATGCTCGATTCGATCACGGCGGGCACGATCCGGAAGAACACCACCGCGCACAGTGCCAGCACAACCACCAGAGACCAGAAAATCCTGCGCATCGCGTCCCCCGAATTCAGGCTGCCGGTTTACGCAGCAAAGTGACGAAATCAAACCCCGGCACGCGCCCGTGCGGGGGATGATTTTCGCGGAACACTTCGTGCCACGCACTCCGGTCGAACGGTGGGAAGCGGGTATCGCCGCTCGGCTCGGCATGAACTTCGGTCAGTTCGATCCGGTCAGCCAGCGGCAGCGCCTCGGCATAGATCTGCGCGCCGCCGAAAATCGCGATATGCGGGGCATTGGCCAGCCGCAGCGCTGAGTCCAGATTGGCGGCCACTTCAGCGCCTTCGGCCTGCCAGGTCCGGTCGCGGGTGATGACGATGTGGCGGCGGCCGGGCAAAATTCCAGGCAGTGATTCGAATGTTTTGCGCCCCATCACCAGCGGCTTGCCGATGGTCAGGGCTTTCAATCGCCGGAAATCTTCGCTGATATGCCAGGGGATTGCGCCCTCGGCACCGATCACGCCGTTATCTGCCACTGCCGCAACCAGAAAGACTTCGCCGCCTTTCACTGCGTCAACCGCGTGACGTGGCCCATCTTGCGGCCCGGGCGGGCTTCGCCCTTGCCATAAAGATGCAGGTGGTTGGCTGGATCGGCGGTCAGCGTGGCAGTATCAGCAGCCTCTGCCCCGATCAGATTGTGCATTTCAACGCCCTTGGCCAGCAACTGGGTATCGCCCAGCGGCAAGCCGCAGATCGCGCGGATGTGGTTCTCGAACTGGCTGGTTGCCGCGCCTTCGATGGTCCAGTGACCCGAATTGTGCACCCGCGGCGCCATTTCGTTGAACACCGGGCCCGCATCGGTAGCAAAGAATTCGAACGCGGCCACGCCGACATAGCTGAGCCCGGCGGCCACTTGCTGCGCTAAAGCGCGGGCTTCGGCGACTTGCGCCTGGGCCAGCGGGCTGGCCGGGACTATCGACTTAGCCAGAATCCCATCCTGATGGACATTTTCGGCGCTGTCCCAGAATACCGTCTGCCCATCTTGCCCGCGCGCCAGAATAACGCTGAATTCGCAATCGAAGCGGACCAGGCCTTCGTAAATCATTGGCTGACCGCCGAGCGAAATTCCTTCCGCTTCGTGGTCGTAATTGATCCGCCATTGCCCCTTGCCGTCATAGCCTTCACGCCGGGTCTTGAGGATTCCCGGGGTGCCGATCAGGGTCATCGCCCGGTCGAGGTCATCGCGCGTGTCGACCGCCATATAGGGCGCAGCGCGGCCGCCCAGATTGGTCACGAAGTCCTTTTCATTCAGCCGGTCCTGCGCCACTTCGAGCGCCCGGATCGAGGGGTAAAGCGCCACGTCGCCCAGTCCTTTGAGCGCGGCTATGGGCACGTTTTCCCACTCATAGGTCACCACCGCGCATTGCTCGGCAAAGGCCCGCAGCGCGCTGGCATCGTCCCAGCTGGCGCGGGTGTGCGCTTCGCTCAGCTCGGCCGCGACGCTGTCAGCTTCGGGGGCATAGATGTGGACCTTGTAGCCGAGCCGCGCTGCCGCCGCAGCCAGCATCCGCCCCAGTTGCCCGCCGCCCAGAATGCCGATCGTGTTACCGGGTGCCAGCATCAGCGCGATCAGCTCGGTCGCTCGGCCACACCGGCGCTTTGCGCGGCGCGGTAGGCTTTCAGTCGTTCGCCCAGCGCGGGATCGCTCAGCGCCAGGATCGATGCCGCCAGCAGCCCGGCATTGGTCGCCCCGGCCTCGCCGATGGCCAGGGTGCCAACCGGGACCCCGGCGGGCATCTGCACGATCGAGAGCAGGCTGTCCTGTCCCGACAGCGCCTTGGACTGCACCGGCACGCCCAGCACCGGCAGATGGGTCATGCTGGCGACCATGCCCGGTAAATGCGCCGCGCCGCCAGCGCCGGCGATGATCACCTTGAAGCCTTCGGCAGCCGCGCCTTGCGCAAATCTGACCAGCCTATCGGGGGTGCGGTGGGCCGAGACGATCCGCGCATCGTGCGCCACGCCCAGCTTATCAAGCGCCTCGGCGGCGCGCTGCATTGTTGCCCAGTCCGATTGGCTGCCCATGACGATGGCGACCAGCGCGGTCATGCCATGCGCTCCGACAGATAATAGCGGTCCAGCGCCGCCAGATCATCGCCAAGCTCGTAGATGATCGGCTGGCCGGTCGGGATTTCAAGCCCGGTAATGTCCTCGTCCGAAATCCCTGAGAGATGCTTGACCAGCGCGCGCAGCGAATTGCCATGCGCCGAAATCAGCACTGTTTCGCCGGCTCGCAGCTGCGGCGCGATGGTGCTTTCGTAATAAGGCAGGACCCGGGCAATGGTATCTTTCAGGCTTTCGGTCTGCGGGATCGCGATCCCGGCATAGCGCGGATCGCTCTTGAGATCGAACTCAGACCCGTCTTCGAGCACTGGCGGGGGAATATCGAAGCTGCGCCGCCAGATCTTGACCTGCGCATCGCCGTGCCTGGCAGCGGTTTCGGCCTTGTCGAGCCCGGTCAGCCCGCCATAGTGCCGTTCGTTCAACCGCCAGTCCTTGATCTCGGGGATCCACAGCCGCCCGGCCGTTTCCAGCGCAAAGTGCAGGGTTTTGATTGCGCGACTTTGCAGCGATGTGAACGCCAGGCTGGGCAGCAGGCCCGCATTCCTGAGCATAACGCCAGCAGCGCGCGCCTCGCCCTCGCCTTTTGGCGTCAGATCGACGTCCCACCAGCCGGTAAAGCGGTTTTCAAGGTTCCACTGGCTCTGGCCATGGCGGACTAGAATGAGGCGAGGCAAGCGATCTGGCTCCAATCCTGTCAGGAGCCCTCGCCCCTAGCTTTCACTCAGCCTCTTGGGAAGGGTCAGCGTCACTTTTGCGCGCAATTTCGCGCGTCTGCTGCTTGCGCCGCTGCAGGTTCTCACGCAGCTTGGCGGCCAGACGCTGTTCGCGGGACCCTTGTCGGGTTGAAGGGGGCTGATCTTCACGCATTGGCAATCTGGCTGCGCTATCAGGCATCCGCTTGACAAAGCAAGGGTGCACAGCCAATAGCGCGCCCCTGCCCTCGGCCCAGCGCTTAGGGGGTGCTTCGGAATGGTGTGCTGCTGTAGCTCAGTGGTAGAGCGCATCCTTGGTAAGGCTGAGGTCGGGAGTTCAATCCTCCCCAGCAGCACCATTCCACTAACCAATTCGCCGTGAATCCGACTAGCGAACTGCAGGCGCTCGAGAAACCCGCAGTTCTGCGCCATTCTAAGCCATACTTTGTCAAGCTCAGGACAGAGACGCGTTTCGAGAGGCCGAAGCCAGGCCCAATATCGGCCCTGATCTCAGGTGGCCATTTTCCTGTCCTGTGGGTGTTTGGGCTAGCTGCTCAGCCGAAGCCAAGCGCGCGACGCTGATCATTCCAGTCGATGGGAAGTTCAGAGCAACGCAGCAGAGTGCGCGCAGTAAGTTCGACCGGCTGGCGTCCTTCGAGAATCGCTGCCGTGATATCAGGGGCGAGGAATCGTAGTCGGGCGAGGCGCACGAGATGGCTGCGCTCGACCGGGTTGTCGGATCGCGGCCCAGTGACGAGCTGATGCCAGGCACTCCATCCGCGGCGGACGAGGTGGATCAGCTTCTGATCCTTGCTCGCCGACTGCGCATCGGGCGAGATGTAGACCAGACGCAGTTCGATGCCGCGGCGCTTCAGAGCAACAGGGTTGTCGATAAAGACCGGCTCGCTGAGCAGATTGTCATGGTCTCCGATCCGCAGCGCCTCAGCAAGTCGTGCTCGGCCGAGCTCAATGCGCAAGTTGTGTTGTTCGATTGTGACTTTGGCATCGAGTAATTCGAGCGTCTTGGCGAGTGCGTTCTCTCTGCCTTCGACTGGCGCTAGCTTTGCAGCTCGGCTGCATGCAGCGTCTGTCAGACCCATCGAACCTAGCTCGCCATCTAGACTGACCGGGTCGGAAAGAAAGCGAACCAGCGCGTCTCGGACCAGCCGCTCGATATCGCCAGCAGGGAGGCGCCAGCCATTCCGGTTGTCGCGTGTGCTGTTTACGTAATAGCGGTACTTGCGGCCGCCTTTGTTGCCGTATGACCCGATCAGCCGCTTCCCTTCTGCATCGAAGATGCGACCGGACAGGACGTTGATCAGGCCGGTCCGCGGCCGCTTTGCTGCACTGGCGAGGCGCTGCTGTACCTGATCCCAAAGTTCCTTATCGATGATCGCCTCGTGCTCGCCAGGGTGAATCTGGCCCTTGTGGCTGACCACCCCGAGATTGATGCGGTTACTGAGGATGTGGCGCACGCCGCCATGACGAAACGGTGTGCCGCCAAACGGGCGACCATCGCGTGTTGTGCGCGGCTTCGAGCGAACCCCGCTTGCGGCGAGTTCTGGAAGCATCTGCTCAATCGAGTTTGCGGTAAGGTAGCGATCAAAGATGTGCCGCACCTGCTCGGCTTCGGCCTCGTTGATCACCAGCTTCCGGTCAGCGACATCGTAACCGAACGGGATCGGCCCACCCATCCACATGCCCTTGCGTTTCGATGCGGCAACCTTGTCGCGAATGCGCTCGCCGGTGACCTCGCGCTCGAACTGTGCGAACGACAAGAGCATGTTGAGCGTAAGCCGGCCCATGCTGGTCGTCGTGTTGAACGACTGCGTTATCGAGACGAAGCTGGCCCCGGTCTTGTCGAGGACATCTACGATCTTGGCGAAGTCGGCGAGGCTGCGAGTCAGTCGGTCGATCTTGTAGAGCAGGATGATATCGACCTTGCCCGCAGCAACGTCAGCGAGCAGCCGCTTGAGTGCTGGTCGCTCCAAATTGCCGCCCGAGAACCCACCGTCATCATAGCGTTCGGACACCATCGACCAGCCTTCGTGGCGCTGGCTCAGCGCGTAAGCAGAACAGGCTTCGTACTGCGCGTCGAGACTATCAAATTCCTGCGACAGCCCATCTTCGGTCGATTTGCGGGTGTAGACCGCGCAGCGCACGGGACGGGGATTATGGCTGGTCATGACCTCTTGGCCCGTTTGAGGCCGAAGAAGCGAGGTCCTGATTGATGCGAGCCGGTGATCTGCTGCGCGATCATCGTGAGGGAACTCCAGGCCCGCCCCGCGAAGTCGAAGCCATTGGCTGTCACCAGCACCGAGTACTTGGTGCCGTTCCATTCACGCATCAGCCTGGAGCCAGGTTTGAGCTTCAGCGGTGGCTCGGGCATCGCCACGATAGTGTTAGTTGCAGCAGATTCCAGCTGCTTGCGGAGCACTACCGGGAGCCCGCCGAACTTACGCTCCTGCCGCTCATAGGCGAGTGCGCGGCGTAACAGCGAAGGCGCGACCTCTGGCATCGTCGCAGCGAATATTTCCGTCCAAGCCGATGCCAAGTCCGCGCCTTCCAGCGCTGCAATTGAGTCGAGATCGTTTCCCAGCCAACCCATCAGGGGTTGCTGCTCTCGATCAAGTATCGGCGTACGCCGTCCGTCTTCTCGCTTGTGACCTGGCGGCCCTTCTTCTTGAGGCCGGTAAGGGCGGCGCGCGTTGTGTGCGGGAGCCAGCCGGTTGCCGCGATCATCTCCTCGAGCGTCGCGCCACCTGGGCGCTGCAGCAGTCCGATGACGAGATTAGACTTTTTGACGCGCGGTTCGGTTGGTGCGGACGGCGCAGTTTGTGGTTCGCGCGCCATCTTGCGAGGCCGCTTGGTGGCGGGTTTGCTAGTAACTCGTTGCCCTTCGATCATATCGGTCATGGGTGGTTCTCCTTGAAGGGAGCGGCATTGTGCCGGTCCCACCACCCAAGGCCCTGCCGAGCGCATCGGTCAGGGCGGTGCGGCCCGTCTGGCACCGCGATTCAGTGACAGCACCAATGCTCGACGCGCAAGCGAAGTCCAATGGAATGTCGGGTTCATCGGACGGTCCGTCGCAGCAGTTGAAGGATTGAAATCATGGAAATCGGGCGATCCAGGCAACACGCGGCCATGTCCGCCTTCAGGGTTTCCTGTCCAAAAGCGGACTGTCCGGTTACGACACCAAAGCGGACATTCGTGCGGGGTGAGCTCGCGCTGACATTGTCGCCATTCGCTGACTGGGACCTTGCCGTCATATCTTGCCGTTTGTTTAGCAAATTTTCAGAGCGCCTGAATCCTCAATTTCAGGGCGCCGTGGACGATCGACTGTAAAGTCTTCTGGATGCAGAAGCTGGTTAAATTTTACGGGCACATCCTAGTTAGGAATGAAGAGATCGGACTTCGCACGTTCGTCGCGCTGAGCGGACTTGCCGTTCCAGTCATTCCCAATTTCATAACGGCAGTGATCCCACAATTGAGCTTTCTAACCGATAGAACGACCGCGCATTTTTGTTGCAAAATGTGCCTGCTCGGGCAGGATCATGAAATTGGTCGCCAATCCAGTTTACTTTTCTTTGACAGAGCAGACACGGGAATATCGGCGATGGCAGATGACATTGAGGCAATCATCGCGCGCACTGCGCTGAAGTATGACCTGCTTCCCTATCAATCCAAACCTTTTGCACAAAGTCAGCCAAGCAGGTTGGGCGCAATTGCGAAGCTGTTTGGGCTCGATGCAGCGCCGATGGAGAGTGCGCGCGTGCTTGAGCTGGGATGTGCATCAGGTGGCAATATTATCCCGCATGCGCTGCGTTATCCGGACGCCAAATTTGTCGGAGTGGATCTTGCGCGCACACAAGTTGCAGCTGGTCGGGCGCGTATTACCGCGCTTGGCCTCAACAACATCGAGATTTTGTGCCAGAGCTTTACCGAGATTGACGATGCCTTGGGCACCTTCGACTATATCATCTGCCACGGCGTTTACAGCTGGGTCCCGGCGGTGGTGCAGGATGCGATTTTCCGGATTGTACGCGCACGACTTTCGCCGGTTGGCGTTGCCTGCATAAGCTACAACGTACTTCCTGGTTGGCGAATGCTACAACCATTGCGCGATGCCTTCCTGCTGCAAATTCCAGATCAACTAGATTCGCGAGCGCGCGTCACACAGGCCCGTGAGTTGCTCAATTTCCTGAAAGATGCCTCGAGCGATCGAGGGCCCTATGGTGATATGCTCCGTAGCTGGACGGAACGGTTGTCCCACCTGCCTGACGACTATATCGCGCATGAATTTCTTGAGGAGACCAACAACCCCAGCACCCTGCGTGAATTTACCGCGGCTGCTGCGCGGCATGGGCTTGGGTATCTCGGTGATTGTGAGTTGTCTGCGATGATTCTCGACAATTATGAGTCCACAGTGGCTGAGCAAGTGCGGACCCGATCGAACAATGATCTTGTCGAATCCGAACAATATCTTGACTTACTCTCGGGTCGGACATTCCGGCAGTCAATGCTGGTAGCCAATGAGCGAATAGCGGGCCTTAGCCGTGCCTTGTCGCCCGATAGAACGCAGGCGCTGCACTTTCTTTGCGCTGCCGGCTTGCACATTGAGCATCACGGCAAAAAGGCATCAGTAATCGATGCTTCGGGCCGGACGATGACCACCGATTCCAAGCCAGTTATTGACGGGATAGAACGGTTCATCGAACGCTTCCCCGCTTCATCCTGTTTGGACGAACTTGCGGACGGCATGGATGAAGCGGCGCGAGCGCTGCTTCAGGACGCTCTCTACCGGATGATGATTGCTGGTATGGTACATGTCGTCAGTGAGGCAGTCGTATTGACTCGCAAGATCGCCGGCAAGCCCTGCGCGACAACGCTTGCCCGCGCCGATGCGATGGCAGGTGAAGAGATCACCACGAACCCTCGCCACGAGACCGTGGGAATTGACCCAGCGGCGCGGATTTTGCTTCCGGCAATGGACGGAACACACGATCACGCGGCGTTGCTTGCAGTGTTAAAGGCCGCAGCACTGGCGGGGCAGTTGACGTTTCATCAAGACAATAAGCCGGTAACAGGAGCTGCCGAAATCGAAGCAGTGGCGACGCGCTATCTGCCAGAATTGTTGTTTGGTATGGCCATGGCGGGGCTTATTGAGAGATAGTGCCAACTTCTGATTGTGCGCTCGTTGACAGAGTAGACAGGCACCGATATCGACGTCTTGTAAGCGCGTAATGACGCTATCACCAAAGGTCGCATCCAGTCACTGCCATGGGGAGCAGAGCGATGCCGTCCGACCTAAGTCATTTGATTTCTTCGACATTTCTAGGTATTGATGCGGATGGATTAGCCGGGCTTCGACGCGAATTTCGCTCCCAAGCCAGCCGAATCGCACTGCGCGCAACGATCGGAGTCGTGGCAGTAGCCGGCATCAATATGATCGCCCCAGGCGAAGCATGGGCAGGCTGCGTCCTCGCCACGGATGTCGTCTGCAGCGGCCCGACACCTGACACGATTACATCGATCACCGGTGCGCAATCGGTCACATATCAGAACGGCGAGACGAACAGCAGCGGCAAGGGGTTGGCAGTCATCGGCAGTGCGGCCACGCCCACAGTGAGCGTCGCCATAGATCCGACCTCTTCGATCACGGCAACAGACGGTAGCGGCGCATCGGGCGGTGCAGCGCTGCTAATTTCAAACAACAACGGTGCTATCACTACAACGACGCCAACCAAAAGCGGGATCAACGGCAATCTAACTTCGACGGTGGGCGCGGGTTTGAGCGCGCAAACGAATAATATCGCTGGTGATATCACGATTGTCCAAGGTGCGACCTCCACGATCACCGGCACAACGACGGGTATTTTGGCACGTGTAAACGATGCTGGCTCGATCAATGTCAACGTAGCGGGCAATGTTACGGCGACAGCAGGCAACGCGATCGACGTAGGCGCGACCAACGGTGCGGTTGTAAGTGACGGCGCGGTTACGGTAACGACGCTGGCAGGCGGCGTGATCAGTGCCAATGGCGGCAACGGCATCCTTGCGAACAACAGCCTGAAGGGCACCGGCGGGATCACGATCACGAGCAACGCGGCGCTGCAGGTATCGGGCGGCACGGGCATCTTTGCGGTGCGCAATGTGGGCAGCGGCGATGTCGTCATCACGAGCAACGGGGCGATCGGCAGCGGCGCTGGCGGTGCGGGCACGCTTGGCAGCGGTATATTGGGCGCACTCAACCCCGGGGCGAACGGCAACCTGACGATCAACCTAAATGCTGACATCGGCTCGGCAACTGATGTGGCAGCGTTCACCGGCCTCACCGCGACCAGCGGCGGGTCTGGCAACCTTGGCAATATCGCGGTCAACCTGAAGAACGCGAGCATCTTTGCGACCAGCTCGGGCATCACCGCGCAGCAGTTCGGCTTTGGCAATCTCGATGTGATCGGCACCGGTACCGGCACGATCAGCGCGGCGAACGGCACTGGGATCACCGCGACGGTCAACAATGCAAGGCCTGGCAACATCACGGTCAACGTCACGCAAAATGTGATCGGCAAGACCGGCGGCATCAATGCAGTGTCGGCAGGCGACGGCAACATCAGCGTGACCGCTGGCAATGTAACCACGGTGGGCGGCACTGGCATCAATGCGGCGACGACGGGTCTTGGCAGTGTTACCGTTGCTGGCAGCGGCAATGTGACCACGGGCGCTGGCGGCACGGGCATTAATGCGACGATCACCAATGCGGCGAGCATGGGCAATGTAATCGTCAACCGCACCGGCGGTAACGTGACTGGCGACAAGGGCATCGTTGCCAAGACCGACGGGCTTGGCAATGTGAACGTAACCGCGTTCAGCGTGACCGCGAACAATGGCAATGCGATCGATGCGCAGGCGACCAGCTCTGGGGTAAGTGACGGCGCGGTTACGGTAACGACGCTGGCAGGCGGCGTGATCAGTGCCAATGGCGGCAACGGCATCCTTGCGAACAACAGCCTGAAGGGCACCGGCGGGATCACGATCACGAGCAACGCGGCGCTGCAGGTATCGGGCGGCACGGGCATCTTTGCGGTGCGCAATGTGGGCAGCGGCGATGTCGTCATCACGAGCAACGGGGCGATCGGCAGCGGCGCTGGCGGTGCGGGCACGCTTGGCAGCGGTATATTGGGCGCACTCAACCCCGGGGCGAACGGCAACCTGACGATCAACCTAAATGCTGACATCGGCTCGGCAACTGATGTGGCAGCGTTCACCGGCCTCACCGCGACCAGCGGCGGGTCTGGCAACCTTGGCAATATCGCGGTCAACCTGAAGAACGCGAGCATCTTTGCGACCAGCTCGGGCATCACCGCGCAGCAGTTCGGCTTTGGCAATCTCGATGTGATCGGCACCGGTACCGGCACGATCAGCGCGGCGAACGGCACTGGGATCACCGCGACGGTCAACAATGCAAGGCCTGGCAACATCACGGTCAACGTCACGCAAAATGTGATCGGCAAGACCGGCGGCATCAATGCAGTGTCGGCAGGCGACGGCAACATCAGCGTGACCGCTGGCAATGTAACCGGCATCTCGGGCCCTGGTATTACGGCTGCACTGACAAATGCTACCAATCAGAACAACACGATCAACGTTGGCACGGCGACTGGTACAACCACGACAGGAACTGGAGCGTCCGGTATCGTCACTGACTTGGGCCAATCGTCCGGAACCGCAACGGTTGCGCTCTCCGGCCGGGCTACAGGGACGAGCGGGGTCCAGCAAACGTCGATTGCTGGCACTAACCTTGTCACGTTAACTGCCGCTGGCCGTGCTGATGGGGTCAACGGGATTTTGCAAACCAGCGCGACCGGAACCAACACTGTCACCAATTCAGGGCTCGTCCAAGGAAGCAGCGTCGGCATTTCCCAGACAAATACCGGATCAGGCAATAGCGGGCTCAACAATTCAGGCACCGTAACGGGCCCGACCGCGGTTTCAGCGGTCCTAAATGGGGGAGCTTACAGCCTCAACAATTTCGCGGCGAGCACACTCAACGGTTCAGTTGTCGTGGCTGGTTCGAATCTGGCAACATCCAGTTTGACCAATGCCGGCATCTGGAATGCAACGGGTGCTTCGTCATTTAGTGGGGCCTGGAGCAATAGCGGGACAACCAACGTTGCCAATGGTGCATCAATCACTTTAGCTGGGCCAAGTACGAACACGGCGGCAGGCGTAATCCGCTTCGTAGGCAACGGTACAGTGACAACCAACCTTGCCAATCTCGGTCTCGTGGACGCCCGCAACGGTGTTGTCGGACAAGTGATAGTAATCACCGGTAACTACGCAGGTGGGGGGCAGGTTGGGCTGGATGCAGCACTTGCGAGTAATACTGCCGATCGCCTCGTAATCAGCGGTACGGCAACAGGCGTTACGAACGTTCTGGTCAACGTTGTAAGCCAGGGTATCTTGCCAACTGGGTTTTTGCCCATGATTACGGTGAATACGGGGACTCCCTCAGCGACCACATTCACTTCGGGGGCTCTGCCCACGACGGGAGTTTTCACTGAGGTAATCGGAGCCAATCCTGCGAACGCAAACGAATTTGGCATAATCCAAACCTTTAATCCTAATTCGACGCAGCTTTCGCAGCTCTCTACTGTTGCGGGATCGGTTTCGATGATTATCGATGATCCTGTTAGCGCTTTGGTCACCCAGCGTAGCGACCACACCACGCAGTTTGGATTGTGGGGCCGCGGATCAGCGGGTGACTTTAACCAGGATCTCACCACCAGCTTTAGCGGTTCTGGGCTTTCGGCGAATGTCACGCAACGGGTACGCACCAGTTACTCGGTCCTGCAAAGCGGCCTTGATTTTGGGGTTTTCGGTTTTGCTGGCGGCAACGTGAACCTGCACCTGGGCATCACGGGTGGGCATTATTTCGCGTCAGCCAAAGTTCCAGATGGGGTTAGCCATGTCGATACAGACTTCCTTGGGGGCTATATCGTGCTGGTCGGCGGCGGGTTCTCACTCGACAGTACCTATCGCAGGGAATGGCGCGACTACACCCTGAGCAACCCGGTGCTGATCGCAGGCGGCTTCGCCTCGACAAAGGGCACAGCATGGGTGGGCGCGATCAATGCTTCCTACAAAGTGGTCTTTGGCGGGTTCTATGTGAAGCCGGCGGTCGGTTACTCTTTCGGGACCAGTCAGGTCGATCCGTTCGCGATTGACGCGCTCAACTTGATTACACCCCGCGACGACAATATCGGAGTCGTGCGTTACGGGGCCACACTAGGGTGGGAAGGAAATGTCTCGCCGCAGTTGGTGATGTCGCCCTACATCGGTGTTTTTGGCCTGCATAATGCGTCCCGCACCGAACAGACCGATTTGGCATTCGCCACGAGTTCGATCCAGACGGTCACCACTGGCTTCTCAAACACCATGCAAGTGGTTGCTGGCATCGATATGCATGATCCTGCCAACAAGATTGGAGTGTTCGTGCGGGGCGGAGTCTATACCACGAATGGCGTGAATGGAGCGAGCTTTAGTGTAGGCGCTCGCTTCAATTTCTGAGCGCTGGTCGCCGCAGCTCACCGCGGGGCTGCAGCCTTGTTTCCAGGCTCCTGCGTGCCTCTGTAATGATTTCGAATTGAACCGGTCTTCCGGTCTTTTGCTGGATAAGCGTCGCTTGGTTACGGATCTGGCGGCCGCTGGCGACGTCACCAATCTTGAGCTTAACTAGATCAGAGCCAAGTAACTTGCTGTCGATCGTGAGATCGAACAAAGCTCGATCTCGCATGCGCTTGTGCTTGTCGGAATAGAATCGAATGGCCCAAATGTCCCTACGCTTAAGCGGGCGTTTAGGCCCCACGTTCTGTCCAGCGTTCCAGCTGGTCGCCGCTAATGCACAGCTGGGTCAAGGTCTGAATGGCCCAAGATATTCCCCCAACGGGCAGAATGGCCGAACAAAGATTACCGCCGTTCCCTAAGTGACGGTGTGTAACGTAGGCATGGTTGCAATGCCTGCGTCCTTTCGAACTTACATAAATGATGGGCAGCTTTTGCAGCCTAACAATGAGAAGCTGCCGTTCCGAAGTGTCCAACGCGTCGATTCTCGATCAGCTCGATTCAAAGTCCGCTTCCCACCCCAAATGCGCCGCTTATGCCGGATGACGAACGACCCGATTGCCGCCTTACTTCAGCGATCCCAGGTAGGTCACCAAATCTTCAAGTTGCGCGGGGTTGCGCAGGCCCGGATAGGTCATTTTGTTGCCGGGAACCGTTCCGGCTGGATTTGCCAGAAAGCTCTTGAGCTCTGCTGGGGTCCAGACCAGCCCTGACTTTTTCATCGCGCTCGAATAGGCGAAGCCGGGCTGCGTCCCGGCGTGCAGGCCGACTACCCCGAAAAGCCCTGGACCGACTGTGGGTCCCGAGAGGGCAGTTGAACTGTGACAGACCGCGCATTGCTCACGAAATACCTGGGCGCCGCGTTTAGCGTCTCCTGCCATGGCAACTCTAGCGAAAGATCCTGCGACAATTGCTACCAGCGCCAGAATGCTTCCATTTCTCAGAATGCGATCCATGTGAATGTCTCCAAATCGTTGTTGTCGGAGGCGTTGATACCAGTGCCGCAGTAGTTCTGTTTAGCGCCGTCAAACTTGCCGCAGGCTGTATATTGCAATCTGACCCGCATGTTGAAGTGCGGACCTAGCGGCGACTTCCCGTTGCCCCATGGCGTATCATCGAACTGCGCAAAGACCCCATTGCTTTCGGTCTTCGCGTTCGTACTGCCAAAGAGATCGGAATTGCTGGTCCTATTCATTGAGAACGCACCCGACCTCACCCACACCGGGCTAAAACATGGAACGTCGGGTTTCCACCCCAAAAGTGCCATTTCAGCAGGGCCAGGAACGACCCGATTGCGGACATCCGATCTTTGAATGTCAAAATTTGCCCCAGATTAGCGCCGTGGTTCGAAGGCCTTTTGAAAAGTTGATCTAATCACAGCTTGATTGTCTCTGTGAAGCAGCCGCCAACTCTGCGTCGAGATGCGCCAGGCTAGACTTAAGGTCGTCGACCGCGTGACTGACGCGCGCATCGGCTGGACCGCGAGCCGCCTCCCTTTCGAGCGCGCCGAGAGCCATCGCAACTTGCGCGCGAAAGACCTTGAGCCGCATAGCTCTAGCGGAAGCATGGTTCACTTTGGCATTCTCTCTGTCGAAGAAAATGCATTAGCGGAATCCTCTCCGGGGAAGGTTCATACATGTGGTTGAGATCTGATTATGGCTCAAACAAAACGCTGTCCTTCCGACCACGCTTTTGCCGACTGGCGAGCTTCGAAGACATCGCATATCGGCGCCGAACCGGCATCCGCTTCGCGGGTCGCCAGGACCCACTCATATGGCAAGGTCCGGTCAAATTTTATTCCGACACGGCCACCCTCTTGCCAAACAATTTGGCCAAATGCTTCGAACTGCTCCCATTTCAGGACGACGTCTTGGCCGGTGAAGTCCTCACTTACGCCCGCGCAGGCGCCTTGCTGCGATAGGTTCAGGAGGACACACCGCTCTTCTCCCTGCCGTGAAATCAGCCGCGCCCTGAGGCGAGTGCGTAAGCGCGATTGGTTTCTCTTCCCAGCAGGCATCGTAGCCGCCTCTCGAATGGCTTCGCTTTCAAGAATGCCTGATTGTCCCTAGGCTGTCGCAAACGGTCAGCTAGGTAGTTTTACCTTGCATCATCGACGTGAAGAAATCTCAGCGCGGTCTCGCTCAGTGCAAGATAACCCGCCATAGCATCGAGCCGCATCCACAAGTTCGGCAAGATGCCAGACGGACTAACGACCGCTTTCCACCCCAAACTGGACGGTCAGCAACGGCGCATTAGGGGTGGGAAGCGGACGGTCTCAGGGCGAAGACCAACCGGCCATAGTGGTCCGCATGTGGTCTAATACCGAAGGGTGGATCGGTCGACTGAACTCTATACCAATGTCGTTATTTCGCCGCCATCTGACATGGGCATCGACGGGACCAATCGAGCCGATTCTGATGTAGACAGAGTCACTCAGGTCAAGTTTGCTAAAGCGATCGAACATACGGCAGCCATGAATGGAAAGGTCGTTGACGGTCACGTATTTCCAGAGCCCGTTACCGATCCGATAGCGCGCCTGAATATCGACAGCATATCGCTGATGGCTTCTCGTCTCCAAAATTTGATCCCATCCGCAACCTAGTGGCGCTCACCGATGTTGACGGTTCAGCCTCTCAAGGGCTTCAGTGATCGTTTCGACTTCGCGCAATTCTAGTACATCATCCTGTAATTGAGGTGCGTTCGCCGAATGCAAGCTATCGCCTAGGATACGCAATTGCTGCCGCGCATTGTCTTGCTTCGTATCATCCCCTCTTTGAATGGCCCATTCGAGCTGGAGAAGGGTCACCGAAATGCGCTCAGCTACGTTGACTTGCTCGTCCGGTGCCGAAGAAGCCCGAAGGTGGTCGATCTCGGAATAGATGACCCCGCGCCAACCTACAGGCGGCACGGGCGACATGGTCAATTCAGCCAATAGACTGCTGGTCCCACCGGACCTGCCAATTGTTTCGATCATAGACATCATGATCCTCTCAGATTTGTAACTACTGACAAACCTAATCAAACATGGTTAACAAACAGTTTGAGTGCCCGCACTACAAACGACAGTTGGGCGATCGTGTTCAGTATTTTTGCTGGCGCTCATGTAGATCACGATAGTGCTGCAGCCGGGTCACACGCAGTCCTTTCATGCCGGATCGGTCGACATTTCTCTCCCAGGAAGCGAGCTCCTCCAAGCTCAGGCTGTATCGTTCGCAAGCTTCATCGAGCGTCAAAAGACCGCCTTGTACCGCAGCCACCACCTCTGCCTTGCGCCGAATTACCCAACGCCGCGTCCCCGCAGGAGGGAGCGTTCTCAGGGTTAGACGTTCGCCCAAGGGCCCGATTACGAAAGCTGGCCGGAATTTCTGGTTCTCAAGCATCGGGCAACCTTATGCCGACCGGGGATTAAGATCGCGTTGCTCGCGATGTCCGCGACCGGGTCGTTCACCAACCTAGCGATAAGGCGCAATTGGGGTGGTTTTCTGACGCTTCCGGGGCAGCAAAAATCATTTGGTGATGGACAAACCATCTGGCGGCGAGAAAAAGCAGTCCGCGAGGGGAAAGCAGTATGGCAAGCGTCGCGGATCGTAGGCGTGCAGATAGCCTGTTCTTCGGTGGAATCGCGGCGCTGCTAATTGGCTATGTGTTGCTAGGGTTTTGGCCCAGCTATTTCGCTGGCGGCCTCATCCTCACGCCATTGCCGAGCTTGCTGGTCCACCTTCACGCGCTCTTGTTTGTCGGCTGGATCGTAATGTTTGCCGTGCAGATTTGGCTCGTCGGAAGCGCCCGGACTCCGACTCATCGCCATGTAGGACACCTTATTGCATGGTGGGCGCTGGCCATCGCGGTTGTTGGCCCAGCGACGGTAATCATGGCCGTTCGCCGTGGTGCGGTAGGCCCGGGACCGTTTGCCGGTGACCTTGCTCAGTCTCTCGTGTTTGCCGTCCTGATCGCCAGCGGAATTTCACGCCGTCGATATCCGGCTGAGCATAAACGGCTCATGATGCTGGCGACTGCAGCAATTATGGGCCCTGCAATAATCCGGTGGCCATTTGGTTTGCTCGAGCAGAGTCCGCCGATAGGCGTTTTGTTCTTTTACCTTCTCCCGGCGCTACTGCTGATCAGTTATGATCTGTGGGCGCTGCATCGTGTGCATAGAGCTACTTGGTTCGGGCTTGGCTTAATGCTGCTAGCGCTGATTAGCTTCATCGCGCTCCCCGCGTTGCCTGCTTGGCAAGCCTTTACGCTCTGGGTGCGGCACGCATAATCTTTATGGCTACGTTGTTGTCGTTCACCGACCAGCCGCTGCAACAGGTTTGGGGTGGAAAGCGGACATCCAGTCCCCGGCGTCGAACACCTCAACGTCGAGTGGGACGGAAGGGTTTAGGCTGCCGCCGAACTCACCTCCCAACCGCAATGCATTGAATGCGGCAATCGGGCCACTATCTAGCAGATGACCCATATTTCAAATTGAAATGTAATACATTGAACAGACGAACTTTTATTGGCGCGGCTATTGCAGGCGGCTTCGCCCTTCATCCAGTTTCCAGCTTGGTCGGGGCGCGTCCGCCTCTCCCAACGGTTCCCGGCCGCAACACAATGACGTCCAATTCTGGGCCCGCTGAGGGTCTGATGCAGCGCGCACGACAGGCGCTTGCTCTTCACGGGGAGCGTGTGACGCATCGTGATGTCATGGCGGTCGCCGATTTTTCTGTCGCTTCTGGTCAGCCGCGACTGCACCTCGTTGATCTTCTCAGTGGCCATACGAACACCCTGCTTGTCGCGCATGGGCGGGGATCAGATCCCGACAACACCGGTTGGCTAGAACGCTTCTCGAATCGCCTAGGCTCCAACGCGTCGTCGAATGGCAGCTTCTTGGTCGCCGATGCCTATCTCGGAAAGCACGGACTCTCGCGAAAGTTGATCGGCCTCGATCTTGAGAATGACGAGGCGGAAAACCGCGCCATCGTAATCCACTCCGCCAGTTACGTTAGTGACGAAATCGCGCGTGATACCGGCAGGGTCGGCCGTAGCGAGGGATGCTTTGCCATATCGAATGCCGATCTGCCGCAGGTGATCGCGCGTCTTGGACCAGGCCGCCTGCTTTTCGCGGGCAAAGCTTGAACACTGTCTTTCATTCGAGAGTGACCCGAGTGGCAGTACGAAATTCTACAGGGCTGCCACTGTCGCGAATGTCTACAATCGGGGCATGCACCGACCAGCCGCGGCGACGGATAAGGGGTGGAAAGCGGACAATGTTGATTGCTGATCGCGGCTGGCGGCGAACGACAACGGCTTACCGAGCGCACGTTCTAACGACGCCGAACCAAGTTTCATCCATTCAGCCATAGCTATAGATTTGGTTGAGCCGAGCTCTGCTATCACTGGAAAGAGTGAAAAGTTGATTCTCTTGTTGCTCGATGAATCCTCTCGAGAGTAAAGCCTCCAGCCAGCGTCGGGTGGCCTCGTGCGATACGCCTGTAGCGCTCACCAAGGCCTCAATGGGAAGTCCACCTGCATTCGCATCACGCGCGAGGGTCACCAAAACTGCCCAAGGAGGGTCATGGAGAAAGTCAGCACCAAAATGGCGCCTTCGACGCTCACGCACTATGACGGTCAGGTTTAGCCAGTCATCTAACGGCATTTCCGATCGACCAACGATATGCTGGAACAATGCCGACTGTTGAGCGCTCATAGGATGCCCCCGCGATGTGCATTGTTGGTACGCTACAGGATTGGAGATTAGCAACAAAAATTCGTCAAAGAGTGCCCTCCAGTAATTTGATTACAGGCCGTCAAGGGATGTTTCAGCACCGACAAGAGTCAATCTATGGCATTGTCACTAACCTGAAATAGGCAAAAAATTCAGGTTCCAGTCGCTACCCTATAGCCTATCTGATCGACGATTGATCGATCTGGCAAGGATGCAACCCATGCCCCATAGTGACAATCCTACTGAGCCTGAAAGTAGTCCAGTGCCGTGTGCTGACGACATTCGCGGGCGGTTGATGACACTCCTAACCGATCTCGATCTTGCGGGCGAAACGCTCGCAGCTGCCCACGTCCAGACTGCGCTTGATGCCCTGAGTCTAGGTTAAGACATCAGGAACTTTCCTTAGTGCGCTGTTGCGCCCGGTTTTAAGTCTGTACTGGCTAGGATCTGCCCCCGCAAACCAGTGCCCCAATGGCATTTTGGCGGGATTGCGGTGCGGCCATTTGTTGGAGTACCCTTCATGACGATGGCGCTAAAAATCGAATCTATGGGAGGCCCAATCACTCCGGCTTCTCCGGCGCTGGCTTAGCCTTCACAACCCACTTCAATCGCTCGTCCCAATGCTCTTCGCTCATAGCCGCAATGTGAACCACTCGGACGATGTCTGCAATGTTGTCGTTCACCGACTAGCTGGAATGGCACTTTCGGGGTGGAAAGCGGACATTAGGCGTTGACCACCATCAGTTTGATTTTGGCCGTAGAGCTCTTTGAGATGTGGATTGCATAGGTTCCTGCCGCCAACTCAAAGTCCACGACCTTGCGAATGCCTGAGCAGTTTGGTCCATGACCAAAGTACTTTGGTTTCAAGACGGAACCTTCGTGGATGAGGTCGATCCAAGCAGCGCTTTCCAGCGCAAACCGGAATGTCCCAGCCGTTTTGACAGTAAATGCAAATGTCTCTGCCGACGTTTGAGCGCCATTGGATTGCCTTAAAGCGAGCATATAGGGTTGACCGGCTTCAATTTCCTGAGAGCCGCTGGCAAGTGCCACGGCATTGCCCCAAGCGAGCCAAGGGCTAGCCAATGTCACCCTGTCGCACTTGATGGGCTGTTCCGTTTCTTGCCCCAGAGCAGGTTGATCTAAGCAAATGGAAACAAGCGCGAGCGATACTGCGAACAAGAATGGCTTCATGGCAGGGGCTATCCTCAGATGATTTCCCGGCTTCGATAGAATGGCAATCGAACGACTGCAATCGGGTCGTTCATCGCCAGGCCGCAACGGCCATTTGGGGGTGGGTAGCGGACAGCCAAGCCCAGGAATCGTTGGCAACATGGCCCTTAGACAAAACTGATCTTGCTCGTTCCAGGGTCGAACCGCGCAGCAATACCTGCCTCGCGCAAGTTCTCCAAAGTGATCACAGCGGCACTGTTCCGCGAGCCGATAAGCCAATTGAATTCGGCTGCGCTCATCAAGAGGCGCAGGGCAATCAGAACATCGCGCAGGATAAGCGTCTCGTTGCCGTCCGATCCGATCGAAACCGATGCATGGCCGCGCCCGTCTGCTTTCACTGCAAGCCGCGCGGCTGGATCAGGCACGGGCGGACGGAGGTAAGAGAGTTGTTCAGCCTCCGTATCTTGAGTTTCAGGTCGCCGCACCAACGGCGCAAGTGGAACACCGGGTGTGGCCACTCGACGCACTTGATGCGGCGCAATCGCCGGATCGACCACGCTGTCTGTCTTGATTTCGTCCAGCGACGACGTCGCAACGCGGCCCAATTGCGATTTTGAACCGCTGGGCCTGAGTGTGATCGCCGCAACCGACACTGTCTGCCCGATCAACGCGAGATTCCCCGCCTTTGCGCCGATCGAGCCGCGGCGGTCCCCGATTTCATCAGCCGGCGAAGCATTGGGCGGGCCCTCGGCAGTATCGTCATCGAAGCTGCTATCCAGCGCCGGCAATTCTCCACTTCGCTCGTTGGAAACTGGATTGAGCTCCTGACTGGCATTCCGCATTGCGGCGTCAACGCCATCCACGCCCTGCTCACTGTTCGTCTGTGCCGGAAGTTCAGCCTGATCCGCCTCCAAAACATGGTCAGTTCCTGGAGGCAGGGTTACGCCGGGGCTTGCTTCTGGATATGAGGCGAAGGCTTGCGAAAAGGACATTGTAGCGGCGCGCCGCTGCAAGGGCGTGCCGCGTGAAGCTTTCGCTCGGAGCGGAGGTCGGTTGGTGGCAATCGGCCTTGCTCTGGCAGAAGTGCCCGAAACGGCCGGAACCGGAAGAGGTGGTGGCCCGGGGGTATCGCCTGCTGCTGGCGCCAAAGGCATAGGTTGGCCGGACGCCTGGTTTGCGGCCAATGTCGGCGCCAGTGTCACTGGTTCAACTTGCGCCAAACCCGTTGGATTTGGCCTCGCCGTGCTCTCACTGTCGATGAGATCGGTCACCTCTTCCGAATAAGGCACGGGCTCGTTGAGGTGGCGGTTAACGATCAAATAACCGGCAGCGTCTCCGGCCGCCAATGCCAGCACGGCGGCTTTGAACGCGTAGCTCTGAACTTTAGCGAACTCCGTAATGGCCAATTCCCGTCCGAATCGCGTGGTACGCCCAACGTTAATCGCGGAGTATGGCTCGATTGTCCATAAATCGAACACTCTTGCAGCCCCGCCCAGCCGTAGCCAAGCAAGCGGCGGACGAAGCTGCCTCGATGACCAAATGACATAGAGTCCGCAGTCGGGTCGTTCACCGACCGACGGCGACGTCGCGTTTGGGGTGGAAAGCAGTCAATGCCGAGTGTGGCAATGAGACATGCGAAAGCCCTGCTTATACGAAAGCTAACACGCCCAGCCTTCAGCCTCGCCGTCATTGAAAAAAGACACTACGGCACGTCTCAAGGTCGGGCAGATAAGCGCTCGCCGTCGGAGACCTCCAGATGACCGCCAGCCGCCAGATCCACCTTGTATGCCGCCCAGACGGAGTACCCGTTGCTTCCGATTTTGCGGTGGTCGAAGTCGATACGCCCGAAGCTTCCGATGGTCAGGTTCAAGTCCAGAACATGCTGATGTCAGTTGATCCCTACATGCGACCTCGCCTCACGGCCGACCAGGCGCTGAATGTGGCGATGATCGGCGGCGGCATTGGCCGCGTCGTCCAATCGCGAAATCCGGATTTCAGGGAAGGTGATCTGGTTCGTCATGGCGCCGGAATGCAGGAACTCTTCACGAGCGACGGCAAGGGTCTGCAAATGCTGGACCCCGATCCTGCCCTGTCCCTGACTGTCTACATGCACGCGCTGGGAGGTACGGGGATTACCGCTTATGGCGGCCTGCTGGAAACCGGAGCACTGAAGAACGGCGAGCAGGTGTTTGTTTCCACGGCAGGCGGCGCCGTCGGCTCAGTAGTCGCTCAGATTGCGAAAATTAGGAGCTGCTACGTGGTGGGATCCACAGGCTCCGACGAGAAGGCAGCGTGGTTGCGGGATGTGGTCGGGATCGACGCGGTCATCAACTACAAGTCCCAGCCGCTGGCCGCAGCGCTCAAGGCGGCCACTCCCAACGGCCTCGATGTTTATTTCGAAAATGTCGGAGGCGCGCATCTGGATGCCGCTTTGCCGCGCATGAATCTGCGCGGGCGGATTCCGGTCTGCGGCATGATCTCGACTTACAATGGCGGCGGCGACGGAGTGCGAAATCTCTTCAACCTGATCTACGGCCGAATCCGCATGGAAGGCTTCGTGGCCACTGATTTCCCGCACCTGCAGGAAGCCTTCGTAAGCGACATGACTGGCTGGCTAAAGGATGGCCGCGTCAAATATCAGGAAACGATCCTGGATGGATTTGAGCGCGCACCGGAAGGGTTGATTGGTCTGTTCTCAGGCCTGAACAACGGCAAGATGTTGATTCACGTTTCGCACTAGGCTTGCCTTTTGGGCCGGCAAGCAACCAGGCGATCATGGCGAAGCGCCAAAACCCGATTGCGGTGGCAAATATAGCGTCAGCAATTGGGGCGTTCACTAATCAGACGCCATGGCGCATTTGGGGTGGAAAGCGGACGTGCTTCATCGCCTCCAAGCGGTGACCTCATGCAGTGAGTCGGCTGTCAATTAGACCTGCGTTCTTGTGCTATTGAGAGATATCGTTGTCCTCACGCAGTCACAGCCATACTGCGCTTGGGGACCAAGGACTTGCGCTGGGCGAAGCGCCGGACGAGTGGCTTGGCGCCTTCGAGCATTAGTAGAAGCATGACGCCCATCCCTGACGCTAGCGCCATGTCGCTCAAGGCGATCGAGCCGAACTTCAGCAAAGTCTGCGCTTGAGGAAGAAACAGGATCAACGCGGTCACGCTGACGATGGCGACGGCGACATAAACCAGCGCCGCATTATGTCGGGCGAGCGCTTCCGCGAGCGAAGCGCTGAACGAACGATTGACCAGGATTAGTGCAACGATTTCGTTGATCAGAGCAAAGAACATCAGTGCGCGTAGCTCGATCTCAGGCATGCCTGTCCAGGTTTCAACCAGGTAGACAATGGCCAGCATCGCAAAAGCCAGTCCGCCTTGAAAGATGCTCCAGGCAATCATTGGCAGCGAGAACAAGGCTGCATTCGGATCGCGTGGACGGCGCTGCATGATATCGGCTTCGTCACGCTCGGCTTCAAACACCAGCGCGCAGACCGGATCGATCACCATTTCCAGAAGTGCGATATGGATTGGCCCAAACAGGATTGGCAGGCCCAAAACCAGCGGGAGCAAGGCCAGCCCAGCTATCGGCACATGCACAGCAAAAATGAAGGCCATCGCCTTGCGAATGTTGTCGTAAATCCGCCGCCCGAGCCGGACCGAATGCACAATTGACCCGAAATCATCGTCCAGCAGCACCATTGCGGAGGCTTCACGCGCCACATCGGTGCCGCGCTTGCCCATCGCGATGCCGATATGCGCTGCTTTCAGTGATGGCGCGTCGTTGACGCCGTCCCCGGTCATTGCGACGATCTCGCCATCGATCTTGAACGCCTGAACGATGCGGAGTTTTTGCTCGGGCATGATCCGCGCGAACACGGTAACAGTCTTGAGGTGGTTCGCCAGTTGTTCGTCATCGAGCTCTGCCAAGTCAGCGCCCGTCAATAGGTCGCCGTCGGCGATGCCAGCTTGCGAAGCGATCGTCCGAGCGGTTGCCGCATGATCGCCGGTGATCATTATTACCCGGACACCGGCGCTGCGGCATTCCGCAATCGCATCCGAAACGCCAGCGCGAATCGGATCGGCCAGCCCGACCAGTCCAGTGAGCTCATAATCATACCCGCGCTGCGTTTTGGACCAATTCCGATCCGGCGCTTTAGCTGTTGCGACCGCGAGCACGCGGATACCGCGGACTGCCATGGCCTCGACCGCAAGCGTCATTGCCGTGCGTTGCTGAGGGGAAAGGCGGCAGAGCCCAGCAATCGCTTCGGGTGCGCCTTTGCCCGCGATAGCAAGTTTATCGGCATCGGCCCAGACGTTTGACATTGCCAGTAAATCGGGCCGCAGCGCATATTCATGGGCCAGCGTACCCTTTGCAGGGGCAATCGCCGCGATCGCTTTGCGCGCTTGGTGTATAGCTACATCCATCGGATCGCTCGGTTCGGGCGCGCTTGCTCGCGCAGCTGTCTCGATCAAGTCGTGATAGGCGGCCGGGGCTTCGACGTTGGGTCCCACAGTGACAGTTTCACCAGAGGGCAGCCACAATTCGGCCAACGACATGCGGTTCTCGGTCAATGTACCAGTTTTGTCGGTGCACAGCACGGTTGCCGAACCCAGAGCTTCAATTGCGGCCGCGCGGCGGGTGAGCACACCGATCTTGCCAATGCGCCACGCCCCCATTGCAAGGAAAACCGTGAGGACTACCGGGAATTCTTCTGGGAGCATCGACATGCCGATCGCAATCCCAGCCAGCACCGCCTCGATCCAGCCGCCGCGCAGCAGGCCGAACAGCAGCACGACCAGCAGCGCAACCACTCCACCTCCGATCGCGCACCATGTGACGATCCTGGTCGTTTCACGGCGCAGGCGCGGGGCTTCGGTGTCGAGCGTAGCCAGCGACTGACCAATCCGGCCGATTTCGGTCAGTTTTCCGATCGCCAAGACGAGTGCGATACCGGTGCCGCGTGCTACGAGCGAGCCAGAATACACAAATGGCTGGTTGCTTCCGCCAGGGCGCATGATGTCTCGACCCGCGGCAGCGCCTTTTGCAACCTTGCCGACCGGCAGAGACTCGCCCGTCAATAGCGATTCATCAGTCTGAAGATCGTTCGCTTCGATCAGAATGGCATCGGCGGCGATCCGGTCGCCTTGTTCAAGTACGATCAGATCATCGCGCACCACTTCGCGTCCGGCAATGCGGACGCGCGTGCCATCACGGATGACCAACGCACGAGGCGAGGACAAGTCACGCAGCGATTCCAAGACATGCTCAGTCCTGCTTTCCTGTATCACTGTAACGACAACGGAAAAGCTGGCGAAGGCGAGAAGAATCAAGGCCTCGGTCAGATCACCCAGTAAAAAATAGGCTATGCCGCCTGCCAGCAGCAGCGCCAGCATTGGCTCGCGGATGACTTCAAGCGCGATGAGCCAAATGGACCGCTGCTGGCCACGGGGCAATTCGTTGGGGCCTTCCGCTTCCAGCCGGGCGAGTGCTGCTGCTGCGGTCAGACCGTTTGGACTGCTGGCCTCAATCATTGGTGTGCGCACCTGCTTTTAGAAGAGTGGAGGTAGCCAAGGCTGCGCGCAGACGTCCTTGAGCGTCCGCATGGTCATCTGACGTACCCATGTGTCTACGTTCGACGATTGTGGCACCCATGCCGACCAGCAAGAGGGTACCACTGCTTAACATAAGATCACGACGTTTCATTGAATGCTACCTAAACCTTTCAGGACGGCATTAGCGCTCGCCGGATCGCGGTATTTCTTGGGATGCCAACGGACCATCAACGCTGAGGATCCATTGCTCGATCAATATTCGAAGCCAAGTCGTGCCAAAAGCTGTGGGTTTAGGGACAGCTCCATTCGGGCGAGCCTTAGAAAATATGGAAAGGCAGTTTGGGTTGGGAACGCGCTGCGCAGCCAAAATCCAACACTGCGAATTGCTCTTGGCCTTGTCGCCAACATGCTGGCGGCGAGCTGGCTTTTGTTTCCAGTCGGAGACCTTTTTGCCTTTGGCAGCGTTACAGGTCAGGCGATGCTGATCAATGGTCTTGCGAATGCTGGCGCGCTGTTCCTGCTGAAACAATTGAAGCCGAAGTGGGGTAAGCGATTGTTCGCAAAAGACCCGATTTGATCCTGATCATGGGCAACAGGTTCCTGCCCTGCGAGGACGAACTCCTATGGTAGACCTACCAACAGTGATCGAATCCCGGGCGCGGATCTGGGCAACATGACGATTGGCCTGATCTCGCGCGAGATTCTGCCTTTCTACCTCAGGCTGGTTGCGCTTGCCGCTGCCACCCTGCTGATCGACCTGTTGCTGCACTACTCTGGGATGGTCTGGATCGGCCGCTATCTGGGCATTCCCGGTGTTCTAATGATCCTGGCTTCCTTCGGCCATTCGCTGCGCAAGCGCGGCATCATCCAGAGTTCAAACCCCGTGCGATTGCTGCGTCTGCATGAATGGCTGGCATGGGCGGGTTCCACGCTGGTGCTGGTCCATGCCGGTATTCATTTCAACTCGGTCCTTGGCTGGCTAGCTGCGGGTGCGATGGTGGTGAATGTCGTTAGCGGGTTGACCGGCAAATATCTCGTTCAACGAGCGCAACGCTGGCTGAAGCAGACCAGGATCGATTTGCAGGGCGCAGGACAAGACGACAGCGAAATTGAACAACAGTTGTTTTGGGATAGCCTGGCTGCGGGCCTGGTGCGCAAGTGGCGGGTCGTTCACCTCCCCATTTCGCTGGCCTTTGCCGTGCTGGCCCTTGCCCACATCATTGCCATCTTCCTGTTCTGGGAGTGGAAATGAAACGCTCTGTCTGGATTGCAGTCTCGCTTATACTGATGGCCATTCTGGCGCTGACCTTCGCCAAGCCGCATCAGATGATCAGCCCCGGCAACCTGATCTCAGACCATGCTGCCATTCAAGACGATTGCTTCGCTTGCCATGCTCCACTGCAAGGCGTTTCAGCCGATCGTTGTGCCGTCTGCCACAAAATCGCGGATATCGGCCTTCGCACCACCAAGGGGATCAGGATTTCGCGGACAGCAACACGTCCCGCGTTTCATCAGGCGTTGATCGAAACCGATTGCATGGACTGTCACAGCGACCACTCTGGAGTGTTGCTCCTCGAAGGGGAAGCCACTCGCTTCGATCACGCGCTGCTTAAGCCCGAAGCGCGTGCCCAGTGTCAGTCCTGTCACAAGGCCCCGACAGATGATCTGCATCGCGGCCAAAACCTTCCCTGCGGCACGTGCCATCAGCCTCCGCTCTGGAAACCCGCCACCTTCGTCCATGATCGCTATTTCAAATTGGACCGCGCGCACAACGTCAGCTGTGCAACCTGCCATCCAGACGGCAACTACAAGCGCTACACTTGCTTCGGCTGCCACGAACACCAACCAGCCCAGATCATCGCCGAACACCGTGAAGAAGGCATCACCGACATTGACAATTGCGCCCGCTGCCATCGCAGCAGCAACGCTGAGGCTGGTGAAGGCGAGGGACGAGAAGGAACTGACGACTGACGCCAAAGTGATGCCCGGAAGCAGTGTGTGATAAACCGGGCCTGCGAGATGGCGGTTCCGGACGAGGCGGCACCCTACACGAGGAAGACACTCCGTAAGAAGGAGCGGTGAAATGCACCAAATGTTCTGACGATGGAGAAATGTCAGGCCCCATGGCGGCGGTTCGATGCCTTTGCTATGACAAAGCCGTCACACTTCAAAGTCCGCTATGCTTCGTGTCCGGAGCGGCATGATCGGCTGGAATGTTGGGGAAATGGGACGGTAAATGGCAGACCAGCCTCGTCTCGACTGTGGGCGTCCAGCCTAATCGACTGGCGCTCTACTCAGCTGAGCTACGGGCTGCCGCGACCTTTAAGCCGCTCGCAGAATGGGCAGTTACACGGTTGGCCTAGCGCCGCGCGGCAAGGTTCGCGCTCCGCGACCGCACTTGGCATCTTGCCTGCCACAAATCGGTAGCCCAGGTTTCGGATCGTAAGAATACGTCCTTTGTCCAGCTTGCGACGAAGACGCGCGACCTGGACTTCCGCAGCATTCTTGCTGGGCCGCGTGTCGTGTCGAGCCAACTGATCGAGGATTTGTTTGAGGCTCACCGTGCGATCGGGATTGAGCATGAGTAGGCGTAACAGCCGAAACTCGCCCTGAGTGAGGCCGAGGCACACACCTTTGTGCCACGCGCAACGAGCCTTGAGGTCGAGATCTATCGGGCCGATCTGAATACGGTCGTTTGGACGGCCCGCCGAGCGGCGGACAATTGCCCGCAGCCGCGCGCATATCTCCTCGATACGCACGGGCTTCAGAATTACGTCATCCGCACCCTCATCAAGGCAATTAACCTTTGCGCGCCAGTCTGCGCTCTTCGCTAAAACAAGCAAGGGAGACTTTAGTCCTGCTCTGCGAATGGAACGCACGCGAGTCGAAAGTGTCGACCCATTTGGGTCATCAACGAGAAGTATCGCAGTTGCGCTATCAATTCTTCCCGAATCCAGAGCCAAAGACAACGAAATATGCCATTCGACGGTAAAGCCGACCGAGATCAATTGCGTCGCAAAGCATTCAGCGTCACTCTTATCCTCATTGAACATCAGCAGTTGCATCTATCGCGCCACGCCGATTAGAGCTGTGCTATTTGCAAAATCTTGGTGCTGACCCCGACACTCCATCGTCACTGGTTTCAAATCAATCGGCAAGATGTGACTGTCGCGAAGTTTGGTCATGCGGGCGCAGGGCAGCCAATTTTGTTCCCCGATTGCAATTTTCCTGTCGCGTGAGCAAGTAAGCCGCGTCGCGACAGGGCAGGGCGACACGATAGCGCTGGTTCGATGCTAGATTTGCGGACGATAGAGTGGGCGTCGACGGTCCAGGCATTGTCACCTCCTAAGAAGGGAGGACATCCGCTGAACTGCTGACGGAAACCTGACGTGGCTGTCAATCTCGTCAGATCTGCGCTTTACGCAATTTCGGAAGCCGCGAACGTCACGCGGAATAGAGCACCGCCGCCCGGAGCGTTTTCGACTGAGATCGCACCGCCGTGCGCCTGCGCGAGCCTTTGGACGATGCCAAGTCCTAGGCCAGCGCCGTCGGTTTTTCGTCGGTCCTTGCGCCAGAATCGTTCGAAGATGTGAGGCAGGTCTTCGTTAGCGATACCTGGACCGTAATCGCGCACGCTTATCTGTGGTCCAGGTCCGGCAGTGACCTCAATCGGTGTATCGCCCGGCGCATGTGCAAGCACATTGTCAATCAAGTTGCGATAAATTCGGTAGATCGCCTCAGCATGTCCAGTTGCCATGGTATCGCCAATTGCTTCAAAGCGCAGATCTCGTTGCGCTTCGAACACTTTGGGCGCCATTGCGGCAACAATCTCACGACCGATTTCGGCCAGGTCGACGGCTGTATCGGGCTCCATCGCCATCGCATCGGCCTGGGCAAGATCGAGCATTTGGCCCACCAGTCGCGTCATATGCTGCGTATCGGCTTGCAGGTCGTCACGCACGGAGCTGGGCGGCAACCTGTCCAGCGAAAGCTGCATGATCGAAAGCGGTGTGCGCAATTCGTGCGCGGCATTGGCAGTAAACCCGCGCAGTATCGCCATGGTCTCATCGAGCCGGGTCAATGCGCGGTTGACGGCACGGACGAGCGCATTGACCTCTCGTGGCTCGGGCACCTCTGACAATCGCAGCAAGGCGTTGTCGGGATCGAGCGCATCAACTTCGGCCTCTGCGCGGCGAAGAGGTTCGAGGACGCGGCGGACCGCGAAGATGTTGAACAGCAGCAAGAGCAGCGATAGCGGAATAAGCGGCAGGATCACATGCTGTACGATCTCGTCGGCGATCACGGGCACGTAGGCCCGAATGCCGTCCCCCTCGAACTGCATAAATAACCAGCGTTGTTGACCTTCTTGGTTGATAGATCGAACGCCCGAAATTCGGTAGCCGCCGGGGATGCGTTCGCGGCGCGTCCAGTCCATTAGAATGCCGCCGGGCTCATCGGCTCGCGATGCCGCAGCCGCCGGATTTTCTGCATTAATATCGACGTAGCGGGCGATCCATTGCTTTGCCCCGGTCGGACCTTCTAGCAGATCTGAGGTTAGCGCTGTTGACCCTTCAGACTTGCTGGCTTCCAGCGTCAGCAGTTCCTGCGCGAGCGATTCAGGCTGGCTGCTGTAAGTGAAAACGACGATGCCGACGTCGAGCAACGCGAACAACAGAGTGAAGGCAGCGAGGCGCGTTGCGATCTGGCGGAACAGCGTAGGCCCAACCGGTCCCTTCGTTTTGTCTCCAAAGTTATCCATACACAGGAGCGAACAGCGCATAGCCGACGCCATGGACGGTGCGGATCTGTATGTCAGCTCCGGCAGTATTAAGCCGCTTGCGCAGACGCGAAATGCACGCTTCCAGTGCATTCGGGGTGACTTCGGCATCCATCGAGTAAAGCGCTCCCTCCAGGGCTGGCTTGGCAACAACATGACCTGCCCTTCGCAGTAGGCATTCCAACAGATCGACCTCCCGGGGCGTCGCTTCGATAGCTAAGCCTGCCACTGCTACGCTACGTTCGGCAGAATGCAGGATGACATTTCCGATTGCTAGTTCGGTGCCCAGCGAGGCACCTGGTCGCCGCAGAAGCGCCCGGCAACGCGCAGCCAGCTCTGGGATTTGGAAGGGCTTTACCAAATAATCGTCAGCGCCTGCATCCAGACCCAGCACCCGGTCGTCGAGCCCGCCGCGAGCAGTCAGGATCAGGATCGGCATTGTATCCTGCCGCCGCCGCAGACCGCGGATCACATCCAGACCCTCGCCGTCTGGCAAGCCGAGATCGAGAAGCATCAGATCATAATCATTGATCTTTAAAGCATGTTCGGCACCGTCGACAGTCTCGCACCAATCGACGGCAAAGCCCTGGCGGTCGAGACCTTCTCGGATCAGGCTCGCCAGACGCGCATTATCTTCAACCAGCAACAGGCGCATTGTCGATGTCCGTCCCTTCTGCAGCCCGCTTGTAGCCGGTAATCATCGCAAGTGGCAGGTTCTCGCGGTGGCGGATGCTTTCAACAATAGCGCCGGTCACGTGGAGTGCCACGGCTCCGATCAATATATTGGCCGTCAACTCATGGAGGGATTCGACCCAGCTAACTCCCCAAAAGGAATCAAGGCCCATCATCCAGCCGGTCGTGCCAACCATCGCCAGAAGGATCAAGAGCAACACGATCATAGCGGCGCCCGCCGGATTATGACCGACATAACGTGGTTCACGACGCGCGATCATTGCCGCGAAGTATTTGATCAGGCGGCGCGGCCCGGGCACGAAGCTGGCGAAATGGGCATGACCTCGCCCAATCAGCCCCCAACAGAGGCGGATGATCAGGGCGCCTACGACAACATAACCGACATAAATATGAGGATTTTCGTCGTTCCGCAGGAATGTCAGATTGGCGATGACACCAGCAGCGACAGTCCAGTGAAAGATACGGATAATCAGGTCCCACACCCTGACCCGGCGCATAGCCGGGTCAGGAGCGAGAGCGGCAACGAGGTGACTATTCGTAGTCATAATTAGTCAACGTTGTTCTGGACGACCGCGCCGGTCACCGGGTTGAAATAAACCTCGGCACGCCTGCCGTCTTTCGTATGGGCGTAAATTTCGTAGCAGCTGCCCGAGACCTGAAAGACCTTGATGTCACGATAGCCCATTTTCGCGATCTTTGCTTTCATCTGAGCCGGCGTGAGCCATTTCGATGACGGCAGCGTCGTGCAGACAGGTCCGGCAACAGCCATGGTGGCAGCCGAAAATGTCACAGCCGAAAATGCAGATGCGGTCAGAACTAATTTGAGGAGAGTTGAGCGCTTCATGGAGCTAAATCCTTGTCCAGTTGTAGAAGGGGCTTGCTGCCCGCCGCTACCGAAGTGCGGATATTTGCTGACCGAAAGCTGACGAGGCTTGCAATCAATTTTGGATGATTTGATGCGAAGTTCTTTGGGTGCGTCAGGATTACGTCAGCACTGCGCAGCACAAGTCGGTCGTCGCCGCCGTCGGCGATCCTCGGAGATTTAGTCATGAACAAGACCCTATTCGCAGCGGCCGTTGGTCTCACTGCAATATTATCGACTGCCAGCCTTGCTGGGACAAACGCCGCCAAGCCTCTATCAGCGCAGACCCGCGCAAATCTTGAAGCCGCAATGCACGGCGAGGCCTATGCAAACCTGAAATATCTGCGCTACGCCGATCAAGCGGAAGCTGCGGGCAAACCAGAGCTGGCAAAGCTTTTCCGCGAATCCGCCAATATCGAAGCGAATGAGCATTTCGACCGTGAGGCGCAGGCTCTGCAACTCGGTGGTGCGAACAGTGCCAATCTCGAGGACGCAATGGCCGGCGAGCATTACGAGAACGTCACCATGTACATCAACTTTGCCAATCAAGCCGAAGCTGACGGAGATCTGAAGGTCGCCGCGATGTTCCGCCAAATTGCTGCCGATGAAGGCACACATTTTGAAGCTTACAAGGCTGCGCTGGCGAAGCTATCACCCCGTTGAGCCAGCGCGTGGCGCCGGTCAGTTTCCCCCAAACTGACCGGCGCCGCACAACTAATTGCAAATTTAGAACGATCATCGGCGATGCGCGAAAACTGGTTCGCCGCAAAGGCAACCACAACTATTGCGAAGGTGCTGTCAGTATAATCGCAACTCGTCTCCGATTGGCGCGGCTGTAGCTTTGGGAGCGCGACCTCAGGCCATGACCAGTTGCCACTCGGCCAGGGCGGCCGAGCGGCGTTCCTTGTAGGTCTGGCGATCGACGAGGTGGCGTTCCTGGTTGAAATGGTTGTGGACGTTGGCATGGACTGAGGCGAACTTCTGCAGGGTCTTCATTCGCCTGAACCGGAGCATCGCCCGCTCTCGCCTTCGGAATGACAGGTGACTGTTCTCAACCCGGTTGTTGGCCCAGCGCCCGATCTCCTGCTTCTCGGCATTACCGAGCTCATTCATCGCGGCACGGTATGAACGCAGCCCATCGGTGGTGATCTTCTCAGGTGATCCATGGCGTTTCAGGGCCTTCTTCATGAAGGTCAGCGCTGCTTCCTTGTCGCGGGTTTTGGTGATGTAACTCTCGAGAATCTCGCCTTCCTGGTCGACTGCCCGCCACAGGTAGACCATCTCGCCATTCAGCTTCACGTACATCTCGTCGAGGCGCCAGCGCCATTGCCTGAAGCCGCGCATCCGGCTGACCCGTTGCCGGCGAATATCTCCGGCGAACATCGGCCCGAATCGGTTCCACCACATCCGCACCGTCTCATGGCACAGATCGATCCCGCGCTCGAACAGCAAGTCCTCGACGTTCCTCAATGACAGCGGGAAGCGCACGTACATCATCACCACGAGGCGGATCACCTCGGGCGAGGAGTTGAAATAGCGGAACGGGCTGGCGGGTTTGCGGGGGCGGGGCATGGCGCCGATTTAGAAGATCGGCGCAAAACCGCTAGAGGTGCATTTGCTCTGACAGAGCCCACGCGACATATCAAACTCTTGCCATGAGCCACTGGTTTGTTGCTGGAGGCTATATGGCAATTCCACATTAGCCGTGCCGGACGCGCCGCACTTGCCATCGATTGCGCGGACCATTGTCCGGGTTATAGCGGCAGTGTTATAGGGGTTCCATCTTGGGAACTGTGACAACTAATCGAATAAATATATTTAAAATCAACGATATTTGGCGGAGCGGGAGGGATTCGAACCCTCGATACGCTTTTGACGTATACTCACTTTCCAGGCGAGCGCCTTCGACCACTCGGCCACCGCTCCGCATGCACTGGAATGGGCTGCGCCCTAGCCCGGCAACCGGCAGAGCGCAAGGCGGTGCATCCCTGTGGGACTATTAAAGGATATAGCGCAGCTTGATCACGACAGCGGCGCGGCCGGTTACAGTGATTTCGGCTTCGGAGAACTTGGGTGCGCGCGGTTTGAAACCGGGGTTGCGCGAGAAGCCATAGCCTTCCTTGGGGATGCCCATGAACCGATCGAGCTTGCCGTTGCTGTTCTCGTCATGGAACACACTCACCGCATAGGTGCCGGGGGCAAGGCCCTCAAATTCGGCCTCTGCTTGCCCGGCTTTGACTGGAAGTGATGCACTGCGCGCCACTCGGGCCTTGCAATCGGGGAAGCCGGCCTGGGGCGGGCACAGCGCGACCCGAACCAACCCTTTGGCCGAATTGATCCCGGTTACGGTGATACGCAGCGCGGCGGCGTTATTCTGTGCCAGGCCGGTTTGCGGCGCGCCCAGCAGCGCGGCACCCAGCAGGCCGGCGGCTGTCAGTATGGATCTTCTAGCCCGATTCATCGCACACTCCTTAAGCAACCCTGGCCTTAAGCAAACCTGGCACGATCGGAAAGTCCGACGGTCGGAGCCCGGCAATTTTCCCTTAGAGGCGCTGGGCCATCCGATCCGAATGTCCTATTGCAGGGTCCATGAACGAAAACTTGCCAGTGGTGATCGTGGGCGGCGGGCTGGCCGGGGCGCTGGCCGCGGTGCGATTGGCGCAGCGCCGCCCCGATGTGCCGCTGCTGCTGATCGAAGCAGGCGACGCAATCGGCGGCAACCACACCTGGTCGTTCTTTGACAGCGATGTGCCGCCTGCCACGCGCGATCTGATCGCAGCGCTGCAGCCAGTGCGCTGGGCACGCCATGCGGTGCGCTTTACCACACGGACGCGCGAATTCGATGCGCCTTACAATGCCTTCGGGGCGGCGGCGCTGAACGATCTGGTGCGCGCAACCCTTTTGCCTGAGCAGCTGCGGCTGGAAACCCGCGTCAAGCACCTTGCGCCCGATCATGTCGTCCTGTCCGGGGGTGAGCGGATTGCGGCGCGCGCCGTGATCGACGCCCGCGGGCCGCAGGGCGATGTGCCCGCGCTTGAGCTGGGCTGGCAGAAATTTGTCGGGATCGAATTTGCCGCCACAGTGCCCGATCCGGACCGCGCCGTGGTGATGGATGCCTCTGTGCCCCAGATTGACGGCTACCGGTTTGTCTACGTTTTGCCGATGGCCGCCGACCGGGTGCTGGTGGAAGACACCTATTATGCCGATGACGCGGCGCTGGATATTGATGCGGTGTCCGCGCGAGTGCGTGAGCAGGCAGCACAGCGCGGGATCGCCGGGGCCGAACTGCGCCGCGAAGTGGGCGTGCTGCCGATCCTGATTGGCGGCGATCCCCAAGCGTTCTGGCCGGCGGGCGACCCGGTGGCGCGGTTGGGACTGGCCGGCGGGTTCTTCCATGCCACAACCGGCTATTCGCTGCGGCTGGCGCTGCGCATGGCCGAGGAGCTGGCTGGTCTGCCCGGACCGCTTGATGGGCCGCAGCTGGCCGCGTGGAGCCGCGCGCGGTTCCTGCAGCATTGGGGTGAGATGGGGTTCTTCCGGATGCTCAACCGGATGCTGTTCCGCGCTGCTGCACCGGCTGAACGCCACCGGATCTTCGCCCATTTCTATCGGCTGGACGAAGACCGGATTGCCCGGTTCTATGCCGGTGAATCGACCTGGGGTGACAAGCTGCGGATCCTTTCGGGCAAACCGCCGGTTTCGGTCAGTGCGGCCATCAAGGCACTGATCGGGCGATGACGCCGCGCGCCGAACTGGTCAACGCCGCACGCGAGACGATCGCGCAGGGATCGCAAAGCTTTGCTGCGGCCAGCAAGCTGTTCGCCCCGGCCACGCGCGAGCGGGCCTGGCTGCTCTATGCCTGGTGCCGTGCTGCCGATGATCTGACCGATGGGCAGGAGCTGGGCCATGCCGCGCAGTCCGGCGATACTGGCGCTGAAACTCAAGCCCGGCTTGAAGCCCTGACCGCCGCAGCGCTTGATAGCCATGCCGAGGTCCCGCTAGCCTTCGAAGCGCTGCGGCAAGTGGCGCAGGAAACGGCAATGCCGCGGCGGTTTATCGAGGATCATCTGGCCGGATTTGCGCTCGATGCGGCTGATTGGCGGCCGCAGACGACGCAGGATCTGCTGCGCTATTGCTATCACGTGGCTGGAACGGTGGGCTGCATGATGGCGGTGGTGATGGGTGTTACGGCGCAGGACGATTATACGCTCGACCGCGCCTGCGATCTGGGTCTCGCCTTCCAACTTGCCAACATCGCTCGCGATGTGGTGCCCGATGCGCAAGTGGGGCGCTGCTATATCCCTGTTGCATGGTTGGCCGAATGCGGGCTGAGGGAGGCGCAACTGGCCGAGCACGAGCATCGCGGCGCGGTAGCTTTGCTGGCGCAGCGACTGATCGAAATGGCGGCACCCTACAGGGTTTCGGCACGGGTTGGCGCAGCGCGGCTGCCCTATCGTTCGCGCCTGGCGGTGCTGGCAGCCGATGGCATTTACGGCGCGATCGGGGAAAAGGTGGCGGCGCTGGGAGCCCATGCCTGGGATCAACGGGTGCGGATCAGCGGCGCGGGCAAGCTGGGGCTGGTGGCCGCTGCTGCGTGGCGCAGTCTGGGCAGCGATGGCCACGCATCACGCGAAGGGCTGTGGACCCGGCCGCGTTAGCCCTGACGCTGCGGCTGGCGCAGCCGTGCACCTTGCGAATGGCGCAGCTGCTCGTTCAGGACATCAAGTGGCGGCGCAACCAGAAACCCGAAACTTACCGCGCCGTGCTTGCTTTCGACCACATGGTGCAGCCGGTGCGCCTGGACGATGCGCTTGAAATAGGCGCTTTTGGGCACGATTCGGTGCGGCAGGCGGCGGTGAACGATCCAATCGTGAAAGCCGAAGTAAATCGCGCCGTACCCCGCGATGCCTGCACCGACCGCAGTAGCCGCATCACCCCAGCCGCCGCGCACCCCCAGCCAGATCAATACGATCGAAGGCACGGCAAACATCACTCCGTACAGGTCGTTCAGTTCGAACGCGCCGGTGCGCACCCGGTGATGGCTGGCGTGCAGGAACCAGCCCGGCCCGTGCATGACCCAGCGGTGCATGACATAGGCGAACAGCTCCATCGCCGCCACGGTGGCCAGAAAGATCAGGGCAAGAATCGCGGCGTGCATGGTGATGCCTTACACGATCAGGCTGGCCGTGGCTTTCGCGCTGCCGACCACCCCGGGGATGCCTGCACCTGGATGCGTGCCGGCCCCGACAAAATAGAGGTTCGAGAAATGATCGTCGCGGTTGTGGCCGCGGAACCAGGCACTTTGCGTCAAGACCGGCTCAAGACTGAAGGCGCTGCCCAGATGGGCACCAAGATCGTTTGAAAAATCCTGCGGGGAATAGTGGAAGCAGGTGTCGAGCCGTTCCTCGAGATCGGGGATCAGCAGATCGCGCACCCGGCCCAGCACCACATCGCGGTAGCGCAGACCTTCCACCTCCCAGTCAACCGGGGCACGGCCCATATGCGGCACCGGGGCCAGAGCGTAGAACGCCGATTTGCCGGCGGGGGCCATATCCTGATCAGTGACGCTGGGATGATGTAGATAGATCGATGGATCATCAGCCAGTTTGCCGCGCTTGTAGATATCATCGAGTAGCGGGCCATAACGGTCCGAAAACAGGATCGAATGGTGGGCGATCCCGGGGAACGTGCCCTTTAGCCCGAAATGTACCACGAACAGGCTGGGCGAGAACCGCTTGCGGGTCAGCGAGCGGACCTTGCGCGCGGCATAGTCTGAACCGGCCAGCAAGCCGTAGCTGTGCACCAGATCGCCGTTGGTGGCGACCAGATCCGCCGTCAGAACCTTGCCGCTGGCGGTTTCGACCCCACTAACCTGCTTGCCGCTGTGCGTAATCCGGCTGACCTTCTCGTCCAGCAGCAAGGTGCCGCCCAGCCGCTCAAACAGCGCCACCATTCCGTTAACCAGCGCATTGGTGCCGCCTTTGGCAAACCACACTCCGCCCAGCTTTTCGAGCCGGTGGATCAGGGCATAGATGCTGCTGGTCTGCATCGGATTGCCGCCGACCAGCAGGCTATGGAACGACAGAGCCTGGCGCAGCTTGTCGTTCTGCACATAGCCCGCAACTACCGAATAGACTGAACGCCAGGCCTGATACCGGGCTAGCGCCGGTGCGGCCTTAAGCATGGCCCCGAAATTCAAGAACGGCACCGCGCCCAGTTTGACATAGCCTTCTTCATAAACGCCGCTCGCATAGTCGAGAAACCGTGCATACCCGGCCACATCGGCGGGATTGAGCTTGGCGATCTCGGCATTGAGCACCGCGTCGTCGTTCGAATAATCGAACTGCGTGCCGTCATTCCAGATCAGGCGGTAGAACGGGTTGACCGGGAGCAGCGTCACATCGTCAGCCATCCGGCTGCCTGACAGCGCCCACAATTCTTCGAGGCAAGCCGGATCGGTGATTACCGTGGGACCGGCATCGAGGGTATAGCCGTCCTGCTTCCAGACATAAGCCCGCCCGCCGGGCCGATCGCGCGCCTCGACGATCGTGGTGGCAATGCCGGCGCTTTGCAGGCGGATCGCCAAAGCCAGCCCGCCAAAGCCGGAGCCGATCACGATTGCCGATGCTGGTGCGGGGACAGGCTTGTTCATTGTCGATGCACCTATGCTGCCGCAGCCAGCCTGCAACCTGTCCCAAAGTGTGGATAGGATTGAATTGCCCATGGCATATGGTGACCCTACGAGAGGTTAGTGATGGCCGCCAGCATGATTCCTCCCGCAGCCGCGAAGCTCGGGCCCGCCGCAGCGCCCAGGGTGATGCTGGCCAACCCTCGCGGGTTTTGCGCAGGTGTACACCGGGCAATCGATGCGGTTGAAGGCGCGCTGAAGCGGCATGGTGCCCCGGTCTATGTCCGCCGCGCCATTGTTCACAACCGCGACGTGGTCGAACGACTTGAAGCCCTCGGCGCGGTCTTCGTCCAGGACGTCGATCAAATCCCGGAAGGCGCGGTAACGATCCTCTCGGCGCATGGTTCGGCCCGCACGGTGCAGACCGCGGCGCAGGCCCGGCGTTTGCGTGTGGTTGATGCGATCTGCCCGCTGGTGGCCAAGGTCCATGCGGAAGTTGAAGCCTGGTACCGGGCTGGGCGTCATATCATCCTGATCGGTCACAGTGGCCATCCCGAAGTGGTCGGCACGCTGGGCCAAATCCCGGCCGGCACGGTCTCGGTCGTCGCCCACCCCGGCGATCTTGATCGGTTGGGTCTGCCATCGAATACCGCAGTCGCCTTTGCGGTTCAGACCACTTTTGCGATGCGCGATGCCGAGGCGCTGATCACCGCGATCAAACAGCGATTCGCCGACGTTGCTGGTCCGCGCGCCAGTGATATTTGCTATGCCACCACCAACCGCCAGGCAGCGATCGAGGCTTTGGCTCCGCAGTGCGATCTGGTGATTGTGATTGGCGATGAGATGTCTTCGAACGCGCGCCGCCTGGTTGAGGTGGCGCGTGATGCGGGTTGCCCGCAAGCGGTGTTGATCGCGGGTGCCGCTGAACTACCGCTCGATCAAATCATGGCCTCCGCAACGATCGGCCTGACCGCTGCGGCATCGACGCCCGAATCGGCAATTGCCGGCGTTTGCGCGTGCTTGCGGGACATGGGCTGCGGACTGGAAGAGCACGCCGGGGCCAGCGAACGGGTGCGGTTCAAACCGGTCGATCTCGATGTGCTGGAACCGGTGGCCTTGTCCGGCTCGCTGGAACAACGACTGAGCCGGCTGCGCAAGGACATCGATACCACGCTCGATGCCGTCATCGGCCCGCCGCGCGGGCGCGACCGGCGGCTGTGGGAAGCGATGCGCTATGCCACGATCGATGGCGGCAAACGGTTCAGGCCGCTGCTGGTCGCCGCAGTCAGCGATCTGGTTGACGGCAACCACCTGCAGGCCTTGCGGGTCGGGGCAGCGATCGAATGCGTCCATGCCCAATCACTTATCCACGACGATCTGCCCTGCATGGACGATGACGATCTGCGCCGCGGCCGGCCGACGCTGCACCGCAAGTTCGATGAAGCGACCGCCGTGCTGACGGGCGACGCGCTGCTCGCGCTGGCGTTCGAGATTCTAGCCGACGAAGCCACCCACGGCGATCCACAGGTGCGTGCGCAGCTTGTGCTGGCGCTAGCCCGGGCGGTGGGTCAGGACGGGCTGGCAGGCGGGCAGATGATGGATCTCTATCCGCCCGCCCGGCCCAGCGCGCAGGACTTGTTTGACTGCGAATCGCGCAAGACGGGAGCATTGATCCGCTTTGCGGTTGAGGCCGGATCGATGCTGGGCCGCTGTTCTGCCGAGGAACGCAGTCGGCTGCTGCATTTTGCCGAAAATCTGGGTCTGGTGTTCCAGATCCGCGATGACATGCTCGATGCGATCGGCGATGCCGCGCAGCTTGGCAAGGCGGTGGGCAAGGATGCCGAGGCCGGCCGCAAGAGCGCCACCACCCTGCTGGGCATCGCCGGAGCAGCCGATCACGCCAGCCGGCTTGAACTGGTTTGCAACGAAGCGCTCGACCCGTTCGGTGCCCGGGCCCGGCCGCTCCGCGATCTCACCCGGTTTGCGGTGCAGCGGATGCATTGAGGCTTCGTTGCAGCGCGTTTTCTGTTGAAGTGGGCACCACCGGCCCGCTCCCCTACATCCCGGCTTCGATCGCCACCCGGATCGCTTCGGCCACGGTGCGCACCCCCAGCGCGCGCAGCATCGCGGCGCGGTGCATCTTGATGGTCCGCTCGGTCAGATTAAGCTCGAAAGCGATCTGCTTGTTGAGGCGGCCCTTGGCCAGCGCCGCGAGGATCTGCCGCTGCCGCCTGCTGAGCCCATCGACCTGTGCGCGGGCGCGTTCGTGACGGCTGGCCCCGGTATCATCGATTTCCATCTGCGAGCCGAGGAAATAGAGCAGCTCGCCCGCCTCGTCGAACAGCGGCGCGATCATCACCGCGTTGCGGAACCGCGTGCCGTCTTTCTTGTAATTGATCAGCTCGACCATCACCGGGCGCCGCTCAGCCACCGCGTCGCGCAGCATCGCGGTCTGTTCGGGCTCGGTATCGCTGCCGCGCAGAAAGCGGCAATTGCGCCCGACAATCTCGTCGCGGTTATAGCCCGTCAGGTGCATGAAAGCCTCGTTACAGGCCACAATCGGGTTGTCGCCCAAGCGCGGGTCGCTGACCACAGCCGCGACCTTGCTATCGGCAATCAGGGTTTCCGGTGTCATGAAGTTTTGCGTTCCCTATCCCCTGCCCAAATGGTCATATCGCAGAGGAACGGGCCAAAGCCTAGTGGACTTTTACCGGTCGCTGTCCCGCCCTCCCCCCACCCCGGACAGCGGCCGGGATTTTTCATTCAGCGCGGGAACGAACCCATGAACATCATGCACGGCCAGATTGCCCCTACTTCGGCTGCCCCCCCCGCCGATGGGAAGTTGGCGGTCCCAGCTGAGGTGCAGGACGCCATCCGGACGCTTTTGGTCTGGTCCGGGGAAAACCCCGACCGCGAAGGCCTTCGCGATACGCCTTCGCGAGTTGGTCGTGCGTGGCGCGAATATTGTTCGGGCTATGGGGAGGATCCTGCGGTCCATCTGACCCGCACTTTCGAAGAAGTGGCCGGCTATGATGAGGTTGTGCTGCTGCGCGACATTCCGTTCCATTCGCACTGTGAACATCATCTTGCCCCGATCGTCGGCACGGCATCGATCGCCTATCTGCCCACCAGCCGCGTGGTGGGCATATCGAAGCTGGCGCGGGTGCTGCACGGCTTTGCCCACCGCCTGCAAATCCAGGAGCGCCTGACCGCCGAGATTGCGCAATGCATCTGGGATAACCTGCACCCGCAAGGCGTTGCGGTGGTGATCAAGGCGCAGCATGGTTGCATGACCGGGCGCGGCGTGCGCACCCACGGGGTCGATATGGTCACCAGCAAAGTGCTCGGCTGCTTCCGCGATGATCCCAGCAGCCGCAAGGAAGTGTTGGCCTTGATGGGCCACGGCTGAACCCGGTGGCAACGGGCGAAGAGACCATGACGAACGTTGCCATCATCGGCGCTGGAATCTCCGGGCTTGCCTGCGCTGATAGACTACGGCGTGGCGGCATAACACCTACCCTGTTTGACAAAGGCAAGCGACCCGGCGGGCGCTTGTCAACGCTGCGCATCGATGCCGGTGAATGGGATTTTGGCGCGCAGTATCTCCAACGCGGTGACGGTGCATTTGCAGCGAAAGTCAGCCACTGGCAGCACAGCGGTGTGGTCGCGCAGTGGCCTGCGGGACCGCCTGGCGCGCTGGTCGGCATCCCGGCCATGGCTTCGCTGGTTGAAGCTGAATGCGCCGCACACGACGTGCGCTTTGGCGCGTTGGTTCAGCGCATCATGCAAAGATCGGGGCAATGGTGGATCAGCGGCGCAGAGCTTGACGAAGGCCCGTTTGCAGCGGTGGTTCTGGCAATTCCCGCGCAGCAGGCCTCGCCGATATTGTCGCTACACGATCTGCATCTGGCCCGTGAAGCAGCCACTCACCGATCGCAGCCCTGCTGGACATTGATGCTGGCATTTGCAGAGCCGCTGGCGGGTGTGCCCGACTACATCCGCGCCAGCGGGCCAATTGCCGAGGCGGCGCGTAACAATTCAAAGCCCGGCCGGCCTGCCGGTGAATGCTGGGTAATCCAGGCGGACGCCGACTGGTCGAAACGCCACCTTGAACAGGATCCTGCGGTCATAGCAGATGCGCTGCTTCAAGCCTTTGCCGATGCGGCAGGGCTGGATCAAATGCCTGCTCCTACCTTTGCCAAGGCCCATCGTTGGCGGTTCGCGGTTTCGCATGCCGGGCACGATATGCCGCTGTGGAATGCTCAGCTCAGGCTGGGCGCTTGCGGCGATTGGTGCGCCAAGCCGCTGGTTGCCGGGGCGTGGCAATCAGGCCAGGATTTGGCCGAACTGGTGATGGCTGAATTGCTGGTACCGGAAGTTGATCGAGTACCTGCAGCTGACGATCAGAACGAGGCCGTGGAGCGGGTAGCGGGAATCGAACCCGCATAGCCAGCTTGGAAGGCTGGTGCTTTACCACTAAGCTATACCCGCCCATGCCCTGCGGCACAGCGCAGCGCGCTATGCTCCAGCCCCGGCTTTTGGTCAATCGTTCTGGGACAGCCTGCTATTTTTTGATGCTTTACCGGCCCCGCAAATTGCCGCAGCCTTCCCGTGCCTCGTCCAGGGGCGCAAAAATGGAGGGGACAATGAACAACATCAGAGCTTTATGGGCCGAACTGTTCGGAACATTCTGGCTGGTCTTTGGCGGCTGCGGGTCAGCCGTCTTTGCGGCGGCATTTCCGCAGCTGGGGATCGGCTTTGCCGGGGTCAGCCTGGCCTTTGGCTTGACCGTGCTGACCATGGCCTATGCCGTCGGCCACGTTTCGGGCGGGCACTTCAATCCGGCGGTAACCGTTGGCCTGTGGGCTGGCGGCCGCTTTCCGGCCAGAGACATCGCGCCCTACGTGGTGTTTCAGGTGATTGGCGGGGTGCTGGGTGCGTTCGCCGTGCTCTATATCGCGCAAGGGCAGGAAGGCTGGAACCTGGCGGCCAAGGGACTTGCGGCCAATGGCTATGGCGCGCATTCGCCGGGCCATTTCAGCCTGGCCGCAGGGTTTGTGGCTGAAGTGTTGCTGACCGCCTTCTTCCTGCTGATCATCATGGGATCGACGCACAAACTGGCACCGATGGGCGCAGCACCGATTGCCATCGGCCTGGCGCTGACCCTGATCCACCTGATCTCGATCCCGATCACCAACACCTCGGTCAATCCGGCGCGCAGCACCGGACCGGCGCTGATCATGGGCGGTGAAGCCTTTGGCCAGCTGTGGCTGTTCTGGCTTGCCCCGCTGATTGGCGGCGCGCTGGGCGGATGGATCTATCGCACCTTGATCTGCGAGGACTGATCGCAGTCACGGTGCCGAAATGAAAAGGCCCCCGCAACGGCTGGTTGCGGGGGCCTTTGATTTGCTGCGAAAGCGTTCGCTTAGTGTTTCGTGCCAGCCCAGATATTCCGATAGGCCATGTAGCCCAGCGTGGTGGCGAACATCAGGAACAACACCCACCACAGTCCGGTCTGGTGGCGCTGATCCAGTTCAGGCTCTGCGCTCCAGACCAGGAATGCCGAAACGTCCTTGGCCATCTGATCCTTGGTCGCAGGCGTGCCATCCGAATAGGTTACCAGCCCATCCGATGCCAGCGGCGGCGGCATAGCGATGTTGAGATTGGCGAAATACGGGTTGTAATACATCCCCGCACCAGTCTTCGAATCCGGGAACTTCTTGAGCAGTTCGGCCGGCTGATTGGCTTCATAGCCGGTCAACAGCGAATAGACATAGGCCCCGCCGCCGTGGCGCGATTTGGTGATCAGCGACAGATCCGGCGGATGCCCGGCCCCGGCATAAACCACCGGCGGGAACTTGTCCGATGGCTGGCCTTTGCGGTCCTTCATTTCCCCGCTCAGCGGATCGAGCGCGTTGACTGTCGCCTTGCCGGCAATCGCCTTGATTTCCGCTTCGTTGTAACCGAGCGCAGCCAGACTGCGATACGAGACCAGCCCGAGCGAGTGGCAGGTCGAGCAGACACCCTGATAGACCGCAAAGCCGCGCTGCAGCTGGGCCTGATCGAACTTGCCGAATGCGCCATCGCTGGACAGCTTGAGCGGCTTGAGTTCGTGCGCCTTGCCAAATTCAACAGCGGCCGATTTGGGCAGGCCGTCCTTGCTCAGCTGAAGGGTATCCCAGAACAGCGACCAGGTGAGCGCGGCTGCGAAGAACAGGCCGACTAGGATGGAGAAGATGCGGATCATGATTGGCTCTTTCGTCTCTGTCCTGTGGCTCAACCGGCCGCTGGCGGCGTGGCGGATGCTGCTTGCAACGTGGCCGCGCTATCATTGCCGAGCACGCTTTCGGTGATCGAGAAGGGTAGCGGATCGGGGCGCTCGATCGACGAAACGATCGGCACGATCACCAGGAAGTGGAGGAAGTAGTAGATCGTCGCGATCTGCGAAATCAGCACATAGGGCTGCTCTGCCGGAGCGCCGCCGAGATAGCCAAGGATCAGCACATCGGCCACCAGCGCCCAGAAGAACTTGCGGTACAGCGGGCGATAACGCGCCGAACGCACCGGCGATTTGTCCAGCCAGGGCAGGAAGAACCAGATCAGGATCGCCGAGAACATCGCCATCACGCCGAGCAGCTTGGCATCGAAGATCAGGAAGTTCTGGGTGAAGCTGCGCAGGATGGCGTAGAACGGCCAGAAATACCATTCGGGCACGATATGTGCCGGGGTCTGCATCGGGTTGGCCGGGATATAGTTATCCGGGTGGCCCAGCGCGTTCGGCATGAAGAACACGAACAGCGAATAGATGATAAGGAACAGCCCGACCGTCCAGCCATCCTTGCCCGTGTAATAGGGATGGAACGGCACGGTATCGCTTTCGCTTTTCACTTCGACCCCGGTCGGGTTCGACGAGCCCGGGATGTGCAGCGCCCAGATGTGCAGGATAACCACGCCCAGGATCACGAACGGCAGCAGGAAGTGCAGCGAGAAGAAGCGGTTCAAGGTGGCATTGCCCGGGGCAAAGCCGCCCAGCAGCCATTCCTTGAGCGGTTCACCGATCAGCGGGATCGCCCCGAACAGCCCGGTAATCACCTGCGCCGCCCAGTAGGACATCTGGCCCCACGGCAGCACATAGCCCATGAACGCGGTGGCCATCATCAACAGGAAAATGACCACGCCTAAGAGCCAGATCATTTCGCGCGGTGCCTTGTAGGACCCGAAATAGAAGCCGCGGAAGATGTGCATATAGATCACCGCAAAGAACGCGGCGGCGCCGTTGGCATGGCCATAACGCAGCATCCAGCCCCAGTTGACGTCGCGCATGATGTGCTCGGTCGAATTGAAGGCGATCGAGGTGTCAGCGCCGTAATGCATCGCCAGCACAACGCCGGTGACGATCTGGATGATCAGGCAGAAGCCGGCCAGAAAGCCGAAATTCCACATATAGTTGAGGTTGCGCGGGACTTCATAGCCAGCGCCGACCGCGCCAAAAACCAGCCGTGGCAGCGGCAGTTTTTCATCAAGCCACACCATTGCCGGGTGGCTGGGGGCATATTGCTTGGACCAGGGAAAGCTCATGGTGGTCTACCTCAACCGATCGTCACGACAGTGCCGTCGATCTTATAATCGGGCACGTGCAGGTTTTTGGGGGCCGGGCCCTTACGGACGCGCGCGGCGGTATCGTAGTGCGAGCCATGGCAAGGGCAGAAATAGCCGCCGAATTCACCCAGGACGGTGCCGCCATCGAACGGCCCGAGCGGGATGCAGCCGAGGTGGGTGCAAACCCCCATCGTGATCAGCATATTCTCGTGGCCAGTTTTGGTCCGTTCTTCCAGGGTCTGCGGATCGCGCAGGCTGGTCGGGTCAACCGCCTTGGCCGCAGCAACTTCAGCCGGGGTAAGGTTACGGATGAAGACCGGCTGCTTCTGGAAAATCGCCTTGATAGCCTGACCCGGCTTGACCGCGCTGAAATCCACTTCGGTGGTGCTTTCCGCAAGCACGTCGGCCGAAGCCGACATCTGGCTGATCAGCGGATAAACCACCGAAACCGCGCCGATGCCAGCGGCGCTGACTGCCGCAATGTTGATGAAATCACGCCGCCGCACAGTACCGCCGGTTTCGGTGGTTGCCGTGTCGATTGCCGCATTTTCTGCCATGGTCGAACCGATCCTGTTGTCCTGAAGCAACCCCGCACCCAAAAGCGCCCGGTTTCGCCCCTTAAATCTCTGCTCTCAGGAAGCCCCTAAGACAACCACAAGCGCCCCGCAAGTGGGGGATAGTCCTGCGATTTGGCGGGCCTGATAGCCGCGAAGCTGCGCCCTGCCAACTGTCAAAATGTGCAGGACTGTTGATCTTGTTGCAACAGGCTCAGGCCAGCGCGATCAGCGACAATTGGCGGCCATAGGCCGGTTCGCCCCGGTGAGTGGCCCGGCGATAGGAATAGAACCGCGCTTCAGGGGTATAGGTATCGAGCCCCAGCCGCTCGACCAGGCCCACGCCCGCGCTTGCGAGTCGGTGGGCAACATAGCCTTCCAGATCAAACTGGGCGTGGTCAGCGCGCCCCGCGAAGAAGAAGGCCGCATTGGCGGCGTCATCGGCGCAAAATCGATCGACGAAACCTTGATCGACTTCGTAGCTGGCCTGGGCGATGCACGGGCCGACTGCGGCGACAATTGCATCGCGGCGCGCGCCCAAAGCTTCCATCGCCGCAATGGTCTGGTCGGTAACTCCACCCACCGCGCCCTTCCAGCCGGCATGGGCCGCGCCGATTACCCCGGCGCTGCGGTCTGCCAGCAAGACCGGCGCGCAATCGGCGGTGACAATCCCCAGCGCCAGTCCGGGCCGGTTTGTAACCAAGGCGTCAGCCTCGGGCCGGGCATTGTCGGCCCACGGTTCGAGAACCGTCACGCAGTGGGGCGAATGGACCTGATAGACCGAAACCAGCTGCCGCCCCGGAGCCACTGCATCCCGTGCCAGCGCGCGGTTCTGCTTTACCGCAGCCGGATCATCGGGCGAACCGAGCCCGGCGTTGAGCCCGGCAACCAGTCCAGCCGAAACGCCCCCGCGCCGCCCCAGAAAGCCATGCGGTATGCCGTCCAGCCCTGTGGCGCGAAAGACTTCGACCTCTTCAGCCAAGGCTCTTGCTCGCCTGTTCGAAGGTATCCTTGGACAGCCCTGGCTGGGCCACGATCCGTTCCAGCTGTGCTTTCATCATGGCGGCGCGCACCGGCTCGATCCGCCGCCAGCGGCCCAGCGGCGCGATGAAACGGGCCGCAGTCTGGGGATTGATCGGATCGAGCGCCAGCACCAGATCGCCGATCAAGCGGTACCCCTCGCCCGATGGCACATGGAACACGCCGGGGTTGACCGCCGCCGACATATACAGCGCCCGGACCCGGTTGGGATTGTTCATGGTGAAAGCGGGATGGCTCGCCAGTGCCTCAACATGGTCAAGCGCGCGGGGATGCAGCGACCCGGCCTGCAGGCCAAACCACTTGTCCACCACCAGAGCTTCATCGGCATGGCGGGCCAGGAAGGCGGCCAGCTTATCATCGCGCAGCGGCGTATCAAGCCCGCACAGCACCATCAGCGCGCCTTGCCGGTCGGTCATATTATCCGCCGCATCAAATTGGCTGGCGGCCAGCTTCGCCGCCAGATCGGGAACCCCGGCGGCGAGCAACGCCAAGGCCTGGGTCTTGAGCTTGCGAGCACCGCGCGCCTCGGCCGAAAGGCTGTAGGGCACCGCACTGGCGCGGGCGTGGAGCGCAGTCAGCTCTGCCTCAAGGCCCGCACCGAGATAGGCCTTGAGCGCTTCGCGTGCGGCGCGGATCGCCCCGGGATCAGCCACCAGCAGCTGTTCGGCCAGATAGCCTTCACCCGGCATGACCATCAGTTCGCCGCGCATCAGATCGTCCAGCGCCGGATCGGCAACAACGGCGGCGAAGGCAGCGCGGATCGCGGCGCGCTCAGCGTCAAGCTCAGCGGCTGAGAGCGAGGCATCGAGCACGGCGAGCAGATGCTTGACGATCAGCTGCTGCAGCGCCTCGTACCGGGCGAAAGGATCATCATCGCGGGCTGCCAGGAACACCAGATCAGCGCCCGAAATATCGGCATCAATCGCCACCGGGGCTGAAAATCCGCGGCCTAGCGACAGCACTGGCCGCTTGGCAAAGCCGGGGAAGGCAAATTGCATCTCGGCCCGGTCCAGCACCACCAGCTGTTCGCCCTGATGCTTGCCCGAGGCGCGGTCGAACAGTGCCAGCCTGAGCGGGATCACCATCGGCTGCTTGTCGCTCTGCCCTGGGGTGGGCGGCACGCTTTGCGTCAGGAGCAGCGTTGCCACCCCGTCTTCGTGCGCCAACCGCGCGGTCACCCGCGGGGTGCCGGCCTGGCTGTACCACAGGCGGAACTGGGCCAGATCGATCCCGGCCCCGTCTTCGATCGCGCGCACGAATTGCTCGCAAGTCGCGGCTTCGCCGTCGTGGCGATCGAAATAGAGGTCTGTCCCGGCGCGGAATCGCTCTGGCCCCACCAGAGTGCGCATCATGCGGATCACTTCGGCGCCCTTGTTATAGATCGTCGAGGTGTAGAAGTTGGAGATCTCTTGATACGAATCGGGCCGGATCGGGTGCGCCAGTGGCCCCGAATCTTCGGGGAACTGGGCAGCGCGCAAGATCCGCACATCCTCGATCCGTTTGACGCTTTCGCTGCCCATGTCCTGGCTGAACAGCTGATCGCGCAGCACGGTGAAGCCTTCCTTGAGGCTCAGCTGGAACCAGTCACGGCAGGTCACGCGGTTGCCCGACCAGTTGTGGAAGTATTCATGCGCAACCACCCCTTCGATCCCGTCGTAATCGGCATCGGTCGCGGTTTCGGGATCGGCCAGAATATAGCGCGTGTTGAAAACATTGAGGCCCTTGTTCTCCATCGCCCCCATGTTGAAATCGCTCACCGCAACGATGTTGAACAGATCAAGATCGTATTCGCGTCCGAACACGTCCTCGTCCCATTTCATCGAATCCTTCAGCGCCTGCATCGCATGATGGGTGCGGTCCTGATCGCCTTCGCGGACCCAGATATTGAGATCGACCTTGCGCCCGCTCATGGTCACGAACGTATCGTGATTGGCCACCAGATCGCCCGCGACCATCGCGAACAGGTAGCTCGGTTTGGGCCACGGATCGTGCCAGGTGGCATGATGGGTGCCATCACCGGGGCCCTCGCCCTGCTGGGTGCAATTGCCGTTCGACAGCAGCACTGGGAACTGCGCCTTGGGACCCTGCATGTGGACGGTGTAAACGGACAGGACATCGGGCCGATCGGGGAAGAAGGTGATCCGCCGGAACCCCTCCGCCTCACACTGGGTGCAGAGCATGCCACTTGAGGCATAGAGCCCCATCAACTGGGTGTTGGCCGCCGGGTTGATTGCGGTGGTGATCGAAACCTCGTGGCTCTCACCCGGCAGCTCGACCAGCAGGTCCGCGCCGTCCATCCGCCAGTCGTTGGTAGGCTGGCCATCGACCAGCACGGCTTCGGCGGCGATCCCATCGCCGTTGAGGCGCAGGGTCTGGCTCTGGCCATTGCGCTGCACCTTGAGCGCGGCGACCACGCTGGTCTGCTCGGTCCCAAGGGTGAAAGTGAGCGTGACTTCGGGAACCAGCCAGGCGGGGGGCTGATAGTCTTCACGGCGGATGACTGTGGGGGCGGGCGGCAGGGCAAGAGAAGGGTTCATGGCGGCCTTGATAGTAGTGCCTGAGCCCCAAGGCCAAGCGCAATCTTGGCTTGACTTGTCCGGTCCCTGCGCCAGTCTGCCCGGTGATCGGGACAGACCGACCGGGGGGACAAAAATGCGCCGCAAACTCACTGGATTGACTGCGGTGCTATTGGTGCTGGTGCCATTTGCCGCGCAGGCCGCCCCATTCGATGTTGAAGCCGCAACCCGCGCTTATCTCGATACCTTGCAGGGCGCGGCACGGGCCAAAAGCGATGCCTATTTCGAAGGCGGCTACTGGCTGGTACTGTGGGGGGCGCTGGTTTCTCTGCTGGCCGATGGCCTGCTGCTGGGCTTCCGGTTCACCGCCAAGCTGCGCAGCATGGCGGAAAGCCGGTTCAAGCGGCCGTTCGCGATCATCTGGCTGACCGCGCTGAGCTATGGCCTGGCCGGGTGGCTGCTGACCCTGCCGTGGTCGATCTACACCGGTTTTTTGCGTGAGGCGCAGTACGGGCTGATGAACCAGACTTTGGCCGAATGGTTCATCGATGCCCTGAAGGGGCTGGGCATTTCGCTGGTGGTTGCACCGCTGATCATGGCGGCAATCTATGCGGTGATCCGCCGCTTCCCCAAAAACTGGTGGCTGCTGGGCACCGGCTTGGTCACTGCGTTCGGTGCGTTCGCGATGCTGCTTGCCCCGGTCTATGTTGCGCCGCTGTTCAACACCTACACCGAAATGCCGACTGGCCCGGTGCGTGATCGGATCGTGGCCATGGCCACATCGCGCGCGATCCCGGCCGAGCACATCTATGTCTTCGATGCCTCAAAGCAGACCAAGCGGATTTCGGCCAACGTCTCGGGCATCGGGCCTACCATCCGGATCAGCCTTAACGACAATTTGCTGAACCGCAGCACCCCGCAGGAAGTGGCCGCAGTGATGGGCCACGAAATGGGCCACTACAAATTGAACCACGTCTGGTGGGGGCTGTTGTTCCTGACCTGCCTGGCAGCGGCAGCCTTCTTCCTGATCTCGCGGATCGCGCCGCGCCTGATCGCGCGCCATGGCCCGCGCTGGGGCATACGCGATCTGGCTGATCCTGCTTCGTTGCCGGTGCTGGGTATCCTGATTACGCTGTTCGGCCTGATCGCCACCCCGCTGCAGAATACCATGATCCGCGTCGATGAAAGCCAGGCCGACGCCTTCGGGCTCGATGTGGCGCAGGAACCCGATGCCTTTGCCTCGGTGGCGATGAAGCTGTCCGAATACCGCAAGATCGAACCGACAACGCTGGAGGAAATGCTGTTCTTCGATCACCCATCGGGCGCAACGCGGGTGCGGATGAGCATGCAGTGGAAGAAGGACCATGTGCCGAATGCGCAAATGGTGGTGCCGCCGCCGATGCCGCAGGGTGACCTGAAGGAGAAGTGAGCCCGCGACTGTTCATTTTCGGACTGGGCTACAGCGCCGCGCGGATCGCCGCTGCGGCCGAGGCACAGGGCTGGCAGGTACTCTCGACCGGACGCGCCGGAACGCTGTCGTTCGACGATGCGGGTTCGGTTCGGCTGGCCTTGGCCGATAGCGATCAGGTGCTCAGTTCAGTCCCGCCGGCAGCCGATGGCGATCCGGTGCTGGAACGGTACGGCGCGGCGCTGACCGGCAAGCCACTGACCTATCTCTCGTCCACCGGGGTCTATGGCGACTGCGGCGGGGCCTGGGTCGATGAGAGCGTCACGACTGGAACAGGCCGCCGTACCGCGCGGAGCGAAGCCGACGCCGCCTGGCTGGCGCGCGGCGCGCGGGTGCTGCGGCTGCCGGGGATCTATGGCCCGGGCCGGTCCGCGCTGGAACGGGTGCGCGAAGGCGCGGCCCGGCGGATCGACCTGCCGGGCCAGGTGTTCAGCCGGGTCCACGTTGACGATATCGTGCAAGCGGCGCTGCTAGCCTTTGATGCTCCGGCCGGAGCTTACAACATTGCCGACGATGAGCCGTGCAGCCAGAACACGGTGATTGAGTACGCCTGCCGGCTGCTGGGTGCCGAGTTTCCGCCGCTGCAGAGTCTGGAGGAGGCGCAGCTCAGCCCGATGGCGCGGGGCTTTTATGCCGAAAACCGCCGCGTGGCGAACGGCAAGGCCAAGCGGGTGCTAGGTTGGCGGCCGAACTATCCGACTTACCGCGAGGGCTTAGCCGCCTGTCTTGCGTCCACTTAGCGCGATCAACAGCCCGGTCATCGCCAGCAGCGCCCCGCTGACCGCCAGCCCGGTCCAGTGAAAGCCCTCGAACAGCGTCGATAGCAGCATGGCGACAACCGGCACGGCGACCCCGTTATAGGCCGCTTTGCCCGGACCCCAATCGCGGATCAGCGCGGTGTAGATCGGGAAGGTGGCGACAGTTCCGATGATCCCGAGGTAAGCGATCCCCCACAGGTATTGCGGGCGCGGATCGAGCACCGGCGCGCCGTGCATGACCAGAGCATAGGCCGCATCGCCCAGCGCCCCGAAGGTCAGCCCCCAGGCCAGCAAGGTGATAACCGGCTGGCGCCGCGCGGTGGCGGTGCCCTGCAGCACATTGCCGAGAGAGGCACACATCACCGCGCACAGCACCAGCGCCGCGCCCTTGGCAACGTCCATCCCGGCCGGCGCATCGCGGTATTCGTGGAGCAGCAGCAGGGCGATGCCCGCCAGCGCAACCAGGCTGCCGGCCACGAACCGCAGGCCAAAGTGAGCGCCCAGGAAAACCCGCGCCATCACCGCATTGGGCACCAGCATCAGTGCGAAGAACACCGCGACCAGACCTGAGGTGAGGTAATGTTCGCTGGCATAGACGAACTGGAAATTGAGATTGAACTGGAACAGCCCGAACAGGGCCGCCAGCCGCAAGCCATCACCCGGCAGCAGCAAGGGTTCGCGCCGCACTGCGGCCAGCGCGAACATGGCCACTGCTGCCAGACTGAACCGCCAGGTTACAGACCACGGCGCGGGAACCACGCTGATCTGATCCTTGATCACCAGCCAGGTCGATCCCCAGATCAAGGCGATCAGCACGAAGCCGGCCAAATTGCGCGCCTGACTGCGCGCCGCGGGCGGGGCGCTCACAGCGCAGAGATCGCGCGGGCGAGGGCAGCGACGTGCGCGGGGTTTGAATTCCACGAAGTGACCATCCGCGCGCCGCCTTCACCCCAGTCGTAAAACGAAAAGCCTTGGCTGCGCAGCGCTTCAGACTCGGCCGCCGCGAGGTTGAGGAATATTTCGTTGGCTTCGACCGGGTGCATCAACCGGCCTGCTGCCGCGCTGGCCAGTTCGGCGGCGGCGGCATTGGCAGCGTGCGCGTTTTCGAGCCAGAGATCGCCTTTGAGCATGGCGAGCACTTGCGCGGCCATGAACCGGCCTTTCGATTGCAGATGCCCGGCGCGCTTGCGGCGCAGACGCACGACATCGGCCAGCCCAGAATCGAACAGCACCAGCGCCTCAGCGCTCATCCCGCCGTTTTTTACGCAGCCAAACGACAGCGTCGACGCGCCGCCGCAGGCTTCCCACGGGGTGCAGCCCAGAAAGGCAACGACATTAGCAAAGCGCGCGCCATCGACGTGGAGCGCAAGGCCGTGGCTCGCGGCGCAGTGCGCCAATGCGGCAATCTCGTCGGGCTGGTAGCAGCGCCCGTATTCGCTGGCCTGGGTCACCGACAGCGCCTGCGGCTGGACCTGGTGAACGTCCTTCCGGATCCCACTGATCGCTGCATCGATCACCGCAGGTTCCAGCTTGGCCCCCTCGCCGTCGACCAGGATCAGCTTGGCCCCGTGGGTATAGAACCCCGGCGCGCCGCCCTCATCGGTTTCGATATGGGCTTCGCGGTGGCAGATAACCCCGCCATGCGGCGGCACCATCGCGGCGAGCGCCAAGCAGTTGGCCGCAGTGCCCGAAGCGACCCACAAGGCGCTGCATGGCCGCCCGAACAACGCCGAAAAAGCGTCATCAAGCGCCAGGCTGAGCGCGTCATTGTCATAGGGCGGCTGCGGATCATCGGCGCTGCGCATCGCCTCCCACACCTTGGGATGAACAGAGGCGGCATTGTCGGACAGGAATTGCATCGCCATGTTGCATGGAAGGGGCCACGCGCCCCGTCAAGCGAGGAGCAATCGATGAGCGAGGTCACCATCACGCGTCATGGCAATGATCAGGCCGGCGAATACCACGCCCATATCGAAGGCGAGACCGCGATTGGCCGGCTGACATGGATCGCAAGAAACGGTGTGCGGGTGGCAGAGCACACGCTGGTGCCATCCGAAATCGGCGGGCGCGGGGTGGCGGGCAAGCTGGTTGAGGCCTTGGTGGCCGAAGCCCGCGAACAGGGGTTCAAGATCAACCCGCAATGTTCCTATGTCGCCGCCGCGTTCAAGCGCCATCCCGAATGGTCAGACCTTCATGCTTAAAACGGGGTAACTGCGCCCAGCAACAGTGGCTTTACCGCCCGGCGCGCACTCTGCCCGCAGAGACCAGACGACCGCAGCGGAAGGGCCGCACCATGCGCTATGTCATCTATGCCTTCGCCTTCGCGGCGGTGGGCTTGTTCTGGATGAACACCAGCCCCACCGGCCACAGCGTCAAGAAAGCGCTGCTGTCCAACCATACCCCGGAGTGGAAAAGGAATTAGGTCACCCCAGGATCCCTGGCAGGTCCAGCCCCTTTTCGCGCGCGCAATCGAGCGCGATGTCATAGCCGGCGTCGGCGTGGCGCATCACGCCGGTGGCGGGATCGTTCCAGAGGACGCGCTCTAGCCGCTTGGCCGCTTCGGGCGTGCCATCCGCCACGATCACCATGCCTGAATGCTGCGAATAGCCCATGCCCACGCCGCCGCCGTGGTGGAGCGAGACCCAAGTTGCGCCGCTGGCGCAGTTGAGCAGCGCGTTGAGCAGCGGCCAATCCGACACCGCATCGGAGCCGTCCTGCATCGCTTCGGTCTCGCGATTGGGGCTGGCGACCGAGCCTGAATCGAGGTGATCGCGCCCGATCACCACCGGGGCTTTCAGCTCCCCTGAAGCGACCATTTCGTTGAAGGCGAGGCCAAGCCGGTGGCGATCGCCCAGCCCGACCCAGCAAATCCGCGCCGGCAGCCCCTGAAACTGGATCCGTTCGCGCGCCATATCGAGCCAGCGGTGGAGATGCGGATCGTCCGGGATCAGCTCCTTCACCTTGGCGTCGGTCTTGTAGATGTCCTCGGGATCGCCCGACAGCGCCACCCAGCGGAACGGGCCGACCCCGCGGCAAAACAACGGACGGATATAGGCCGGAACGAAGCCGGGGAAGGCGAAGGCATCAGTGACGCCCTCATCATAGGCAACCTGGCGGATGTTATTGCCATAGTCGGTGGTCGGCACCCCGCGTTTCTGAAATTCGAGCATAGCTTCGACGTGGCGGGCCATGCTGGCCTTGGCGGCCTTGGCCACCACTTCGGGCTCGCGCTCGCGCTTGTCGGCCCATTCGGCAACCGTCCAGCCCGCAGGCAGGTAGCCGTTGACTGGATCGTGCGCGCTGGTCTGGTCGGTCAGCAGATCGGGTAGAATCCCGCGTCCCAGCATCTCGGGCAGCACTTCGGCTGCATTGCCGAGCAGGCCGACCGAGATCGCGCGATTGCCGGCGCAGGCCGCATTGATCAAGGCCATCGCCTCATCCAGCGTTTCGGCCAGATGATCGACATAGCCGGTACGCAGCCGCATCTCGATCCGGCTGCGCTGGCATTCGATCGCCAGGCACGAAAGACCCGCCATCGTCGCGGCCAGCGGCTGCGCCCCGCCCATTCCGCCAAGCCCGGCGGTAAGCAGCCATTTACCCGTCAGGTCACCGCCAAAATGCTGACGGCCCATCTCGACAAAGGTCTCGTAAGTGCCCTGGACGATGCCTTGCGAACCGATGTAGATCCAGCTGCCCGCAGTCATCTGGCCATACATCGCCAGGCCCTTCTTATCGAGCTCGCTGAAATGCTCCCAGGTCGCCCATTTGGGCACCAGGTTGGAATTGGCCAGCAGCACCCGCGGCGCATCGGCGTGGGTCTGGAACACGCCGACCGGCTTGCCTGACTGGATCAACAGCGTTTCATCGTCCTTCAACCGCCGCAGCGTTTCGACGATCTTGTCATAGCTTTCCCAATCGCGCGCGGCGCGGCCGATCCCGCCATAGACCACCAGCTCCTCGGGCCGTTCGGCCACATCGGGGTGGAGGTTGTTCATCAGCATCCGCAAGGGCGCTTCGGTCAGCCAGCTTCCTGCGGTCAGCTCTGTCCCGGTAGCTGGACGGATCACGCGGCTGTTGTCGAGACGGGTCATCAGTTCGTTCCTTGTGCAAAGGTCAGGCAGGCGCCGATCAGGGCCTTCAGTGTGGGAAGAATGGCAGGCGGGGCATGTAGTGCGCCGGGCCAGTTGGCTTCATCGGGCACCGTGGGTTCATCCATGTAGCCGCGCATCGCCAGTTCCATCTGTACGGCATGGACGCCCCGTTCAGGCGCGCCGTAATGCCGCGTAGTCCAGCCGCCCTTGAAGCGGCCGTTGGCAATCCAGGACTGTCCGGACTGCTGGCACACACCCTCCAGCGCGGCCTCCAGCGCGGGATCGCAAGTCGCCCCGCCATTGGTGCCAAGGTTGAACTGCGGCAGCTCGCCGTCGAACAGGCGCGGCACATGGCTGCAGATCGAGTGCGCATCGTAGAGCACAACGCGGGGATGCACCGCCTGCAGCCGCTCGATCTCTGCACCGAGCGCGGCGTGGTAGGGATCGAAAAAGGTCTTGCGGCGCCATTCGATCTCGTCGTCCTCGGGATCGAAGGCGCGATAGAGCCGTTCGCCGTCAAACGTCGTGGTCGGGCACAGTTCGGTGGTGGCCATGCCCGGATAGAGCGACGCGCCTGAGGGATCGCGATTGACGTCGATTACGCTGCGACTGACTTCGGTAGAAACCGTGTTCGCGCCCATTTCGCCGACGAAATCATAAAGCTCTGCGATCCACCAATCGGCGTCGCGCCGGGCAAGCCAGGGCGAGGCGAAGCGCGGCTCTACTCCGCCGAGGCCAGTGCCGCCGTGCGGAAAGGCAACGATCAGCGGCGCATCGCCGCGGTTGACGTGCAGCCAGTCGCTCATGCCAGCCCCGGCAAGGCCAGCCCCGCAGCTTCGGCCAGCGCGCCAGCGCGGATCAGACGTTCGGCGGCCTGCATATCAGGGTGGAAATGCCGATCATCGCCCAGCGCTGGAACCTGCGCGCGCAGCACGGCCCGCGCCGCCTCCAGCGCGGCTGACGAGGCGAGCGGAGCATGAAATTCGCAGCCCTGCACTGCGGCCAAAAGCTCGATGGCCACCACCGCCTCGGCATTGGCGACCATCGCTGCCAGCCGCCGCGCCCCGTGCGCCGCCATCGAGACGTGGTCTTCCTGATTGGCCGAAGTCGGGATCGAATCGACCGAAGCCGGATAGGCCATCTGCTTGTTCTCGCTGACCAGCGCGGCGGCGGTCACCTGCGGGATCATGAAGCCCGAATTGAGCCCGGGCTTGGGGGTGAGGAAAGCGGGCAGGCCGGACAGCGCCGGATCGACCAGCATCGCAATGCGGCGTTCAGCGATCGAACCGATCTCGCAGACCGCCAGCGCGATCATGTCGGCGGCGAAAGCCACCGGCTCGGCGTGGAAATTGCCGCCAGACAAGGCCGTGTCATCCCCCCCATCTTCACTTCCAACGAAGATCAGCGGATTGTCGGAAACCCCGTTGGCTTCTGTCAGCAGGGTGGTGCAAGCCTGGCGCAGCACATCAAGCGCGGCGCCCATCACTTGCGGCTGGCAGCGCAGGCAATAGGGATCCTGCACGCGCGGATCGTCCTCGGTATGGCTGGCGCGGATCGCGCTGCCCGCCATCAGGGCGCGCAAGGCGGCCGCCACTTCGATCTGGCCTTTGTGTCGGCGAAGTGCGTGGATGCGGGGATCGAACGGGGTATCAGACCCTTTCGCCGCCTCGGTTGACAGCGCGCCGGTGACAAGTGCGGACTGGAACAGCCGCTGCGCCCCAAACAGCGCGGCGAGCGCATTGGCGGTGGAGAATTGCGTGCCGTTGAGCAGCGCCAAGCCTTCCTTGGGCCCCAAGGTCAGCGGCGCCAATCCTGCCGTTGTAAGCGCGTCCGCAGCGGGCAGACGGACGCCCTCAACCCAAATATCGCCCACCCCGATCATCGCCGCGGTCATATGCGCCAGTGGGGCCAGATCGCCGCTCGCGCCGACCGAGCCCTGGCATGGCACCACCGGGGTCAGCCCCTGAACCAGCATCGCTTCGAGCAGCGCCACGGTGGCTGGCCGTACCCCGCTCGCGCCCTGCGCCAGACTGGCCAGTTTGAGCGCCATCATCAGCCGTATTACGGGCACCGGCGATGGATCGCCCGTACCCGCCGCATGACTGAGCACGATATTGCGCTGAAGCAAGGCCAGCTCGTCATCGGCGATCCGCACCGAAGCCAATTTGCCGAAGCCGGTGTTGATCCCGTAAACCGGCTCCCCGCGCGCCACGATCCGTTCCACCGCCGCGGCGCTGGCGGCCACCAGCGGGGCGCTGGCCGGATGGAGCCGGGCTGGCGCTCCGGCGTGAACCGCGCGCCATTGATCGAACGTAACCTCGCCAGGAACCAGCGTAATCATTGACCTCTCCATACCCGGGCATGAAGGGGATTCGCCCCCATGCGGTAGACCAGCTCGGCTGGCGCTTCGATATTCCACAGCGCCAGATCGCAGCTCTTGCCCGGCTCCAGACTGCCGCATTCCGCCTCAAGCCCCAGCGCCTTGGCGGCGTTGAGCGTCACCCCGGCCAGGCATTCGGCCACGGTCAGGCGAAAACAGGTGGCGGCCATGTTCATCGCCAGCAGCAGCGAAGTGAGCGGGCTGGTGCCGGGGTTGCAATCGGTCGCAATCGCCAGCGTTACCCCTGCTTCGCGCAGTGCGGCAATCGGGGGCAGCTGGGTCTCGCGGCAGAAGTAATAGGCCCCGGGCAGCAGCATTGCAGCCGTACCTGCCGCCGCCATCGCGGCAACTCCAGCCATATCGAGGTGTTCGATATGATCGGCCGAAAGTGCCTCATACCGCGCCGCCAGCGCCGCGCCGTGGAGGTTGGAAAGCTGTTCGGCATGCAGCTTGACCGGCAGGCCAAGCGCCCGCGCTTTAACAAAAACCCGCTCGATCTGCGCCGGTGAAAAGCCGATCCCTTCACAGAACCCGTCAACCGCATCGGCGAGGCCTTCTGCGGCGACGGCGGGGAGCATCACCTCGCAAACCTGATCGATATAGGCATCGGCATTGCCAGCAAATTCTGGCGGCACGGCGTGGGCCCCCAGAAAGGTGGTCTGGACCCGCACCCGGCGCGCTTCGCCCAACGCCCGCGCGGCGCGCAGCATCTTCAGTTCAGTCTCAGGCTCAAGCCCATAGCCGCTTTTGATCTCGATCGTGCCAAGTCCTTCGGCCAGCAGCGCATCAAGCCGGGGCAGCGCTGCGGCGACCATTTCAGCCACGCTGGCCGCGCGGGTGGCGCGCATGGTCGAGACGATCCCGCCCCCGGCCCGCGCAATCTCTTCGTAGCTGGCGCCCTGAAGCCGCAGTTCAAATTCGCGGGCGCGACTGCCCATGTGCACCAGGTGGGTGTGCGCATCGATCAGTGCCGGAGTGATCCAGCGGCCTTGGCAATCGATCACCGTATCGGCCTCGAATGGCGGTGCTGCTTCGCTAGCTCCGGCATAGACGATCCGCCCATCCAGCGCAGCGACCACGCCCGCGTCAATTGGCGCAGCGCCGGGGCGCATGGTCAGCAATCGGGCATTGGTCCAGATCGTATCGGCGCGCATCGCTCTCTCCCGGAGTCGTGAATATGTATAGACATATTGGCGGGGCTGTATAGAGTGTTTTGCACCGAGCACGGAGCCGAGACCCGGATGACCCAAAATCTGCATTTTGCCGAAGCCCTACTGCCCGGCGGCTGGGCGCAGGATGTCCGCCTGCACCTGTCGGGCGGTACGATTGCCCGGATCGAAAGCGGTGTGGACGCGCAGCCGGACGATCAAAAGCACACTGTCGCCCTGCCCGGCCTGCCCAACCTGCACAGCCACGCGTTCCAGCACGGCATGGCTGGTCTGGCCGAACGGCGCGGCTCCAGCGCCGACAGCTTCTGGACCTGGCGCGACGTGATGTACCGCTTTGTTGACCGGATGACCCCCGATGACATGGCCGCGATCGCTGCCATGGCCTATGCCGAAATGCTCGAGAGCGGCTTCACCCGGGTGGGCGAATTTCACTACCTCCACCACGATCCGGTCGGCATTCCCTATGCCGGTGCGGCGATGGCTGAAGCATTGGTGGCGGCCGCCGCTGAGACCGGCCTCGCGCTGACCCTGCTGCCGGTGTTCTATGCCCACGCTGGGTTCGGCGGGCAGGACCCCAGCCCCGGCCAGCGCCGTTTCATCACTGGGCTCGGTCAGTTCGCCGCACTGCGCGAGGCCAGCGCCGCGGCGCTGCGCGTGCTGCCCGATGCCGTGCTGGGCCTGGCCCCGCATTCGCTGCGCGCGGTCACCCCGGACGAACTGAGCGCGCTAGCGCAGATGGCCGGCACCGCCCCGGTCCACATCCACGCCGCCGAACAGTTGGCTGAAGTTGAGGCCTGTCTTGTATGGTCAGGACAGCGCCCGGTCGAATGGCTGCTCGGCCATGCTCCGCTGGGTCCCAACTGGTGCCTGGTTCACGCCACCCACATGACTGCAGACGAAACGCAGCGCCTGGCACAAAGCGGCGCAGTGGCCGGGCTGTGCCCAATCACCGAAGCCAATCTGGGCGATGGGCTGTTCGCCGCGCCGGACTATCTTGCCGCCGGGGGGAAGTTCGGGATCGGCAGCGATTCCAATGTGCTGATCGATGCCGCCGAAGAACTGCGCTGGCTCGAGTACGGACAGCGGCTGGCGCATAGATCGCGCAATGTTTTCGCCAGGGGCCCGGACGCGAGCACCGGCGCGGCGCTGTTCGAAGGTACGCTTTTTGGCGGGGCGCAGGCCTTGGGTGCCGCAATGGGGCTGGCAGAGGGCAATGCCGCAGACTTTGTCACGCTGGATCCGGGGCACCCGGCGCTGACCGGGGCCAAAGCCGACCAGTGGCTTGACCAGTGGATCTTCGCGGCGGCGCGGGGCGCGGTTGACGGGGTGTGGCGGCGCGGCAAACAGGTGGTCAGCAGCGGGCGGCACGTGGCACGCGATCCCATCGCTGCCAACTACCGCAGCACCATTGCCCGGCTGCTGGCGTGAAGCCCGGGATCAGCGAACAGATCCGCCGTGCCATCGAGGCGCGGATCATGTCGGGCGAATGGCCTCCCGGCAGCCGGGTGCCAGGCGACGCCGATCTGGCCGAGCAATACGGCTGCGCCCGGATGACCGCCAACAAGGCGCTGACCGCACTGGCCCATGCCGGGCTGATCGAACGCCGCCGCCGCGCCGGCAGCTTTGTTGCGCGCCCGCGCAGCCAGGCGATGGTGCTGGAGATTACCGATCTTGCCGCCGAAATGGCCGCGCGCGGATCAAGCTATCGCTGGGAATTGGTCAATCGCCGTACGCTGAGCTCGACCGCACTTGGCGCGCTCGCACCGTTGCTTGAGACCGAAGGCGTCCACCACGCCGATGGCGCGCCGCTGGCTTTTGAACACCGGCTGATCAACCTGGCCGAAGTGCCCGTCATTGCCGAAGCCGATCTCAGCCGCGAAGCCCCTGGCACCTGGCTGCTGGCCCACGCCCCCTGGACCGAAGCCGAACATCGGATCAGCGCCGAGGCAGCGACGCCGGCCATGGCCAAGGCCCTGGCCTGTTCGCCCGGCAGCGCCTGCCTTACTGTGCGCCGCCGCACCTGGCGCGGTGCGGCGCCGGTAACCCTGGTGACCCAGCACTTTGCGCCGGGCCGACATGAACTGGTTGCTCGGTTCGGCTCCAAAGGCTGACTATTGCCTGTTTTGGCAGGTTTGCCCGGAGCCGGACTGCCGCCATGACGGCACCATGGTGTCTGAGACAAGTCCCGGCAGTGCAATCGTATTTGGTGCCAGCGGCGCAATCGGCCGGGCCTTGACCGCGCGGCTTATGACCAAGGGTGAGCACACCGCAGTCTACGCTGCGGTTCGCGATACCGGGGCCGATCTGCCCCGCGGCGCAGTACCTCTGCGCTTTACCCTCGACGATGAAGCGGCGATCTCCGCTGCGCTGGATGCCGTGTCCGAACCCCTGGATCTGGTGATCGTCGCGACCGGACTGCTGCACGATCCTGCCCGCGGAATCGCTCCCGAAAAGAGCTGGCGCGCGCTTGATCCAGCGGTGATGGCTGCGGTCTATGCTGCCAACGCGATCGGCCCGGCGCTGATCGCAAAACACGCCTTGCCGCGCCTGCCGCGCGATCGCCGCGCGGTGTTTGCGGTGCTATCGGCCAAGGTCGGTTCGATTGGCGATAACCGGCTGGGCGGCTGGCACGCCTACCGCGCCAGCAAGGCCGCGCTCAACATGCTGGTCCGCAACTTTGCCATCGAGTGCGCGCGCAGCCATCCGCTTGCGGTGGTTGCCGCGCTGCACCCTGGCACCGTTGACAGCGCGCTTTCGGCCCCGTTCCAGCGCGCAGTAGTGCCCGGCACGCTGTTCTCGCCCGACCAGTCTGCGGGATATTTGCTGGACGTGATCGCTGCGCTGACCCCGGCTGACAGCGGCGGACTGTTTGCCTGGGATGGCCGTCGCCTGCCCGGTTGAAAGGCTCATCCATGTCCAAAATGCGCCGCAAGGCCGACCTTCCCAGCAAGATCTGCGCAGCCTGCGCACGGCCCTTCACCTGGCGCCGAAAGTGGGCGCGCGATTGGGACAGCGTCAAATACTGTTCTGACCGGTGCCGCATGCACAAGACCACGAGTGCGGATTGACTTGGTTCGCCAGCAAACTATGCCAAGCCCGTGTTGGGGCGCAATTTTTTCACTGTGACTGCCGTGATCGGCATGATGTTGGGTGCGTGCCTGGTCGGCGCGGTTGCGGCTGCGGCGACGGTCTTCCTGATCCGCCAGACCCAACCGCAGGCCGCCGCCATGGCCCGGCAATTCCCGTTTACCCAGGCAGTTGAAACCTTCACCTGCCCCAAAGGGCTGACCCGCGTGGCCGAGGTCAGAGGGGTTGAGGATGGCTTTGCGCCTTCCGGTGGCGAACCGGCGCAGGTCGATCCGCGGCTGCTGCACAATGGTCATTTTGCCGATCTGGCCAGCGGATCAAGCACCGCTTTGCGCTTGCGCGTCTATGATGAAGACGGATCGGACAAGCTGCTGGTCGATCACTTTTCGGTGCCCGCCGGGATCGTATCTGGCAAGCTGGTCATGCGCATTGCCCAGGCTGGGGCGGGCGCGAACAATGACGGCCTGCGGATCGGCGATCTTGATTATCTGAGCTATCGTTTCAACGATCAGGAAACCCGCTCCTACGGGTTGGACGCACTTTGGACAGTTCCACATCCTGAGCCCCAGGATGACGGCAGTAGGCTGGTAACACTCGACTTTGCGCAGATCTGGAACCGACCGAACGACCCCGCCAAAAAGGCAAGTTTCGCGGACTATCTCAACCGCACTGGCCGGATCGCCGATATCGATCTTGAGCTTGGCGACGACACCAAGGTCGATGCCCTGGCGCTGTTGGCCTGCCAGCTACCGGCTGAAACCAAGGGTACGACCTTTGCCGAGACGCGCGACAAGCCGCTGGGGCAAGACGTTTCCTGGCTCTCCTGCAGCCTCGATCCGACCCAACACGGCTGCGATCCCTTTGCCGGTGACAGGCTCTGTTCGGTTCCCGGGCCGATCGCCTGCTACCGCGACGGCACCAGCAAACCGGTGCCGGACAAGCAGGTCAACTGGCTCGATTCAACGGGTTTTGTCGGCGGGGAAATTCGGGCCAGCGTGCCGGTACGCGGCGATCAGTTCGCCCATCTGGGCGATGCCAATGCCTTTTGTCAGCAGCAATTCGGGCCGGAATGGCGCGTGCTGAGCTATCACGAAGGCGGCGGCGGCCAGGTTATTTCGCGCAGCAAGATCGATCCCTTGACGCGCCTGCTCGTCAATATCCGCGATCAGCAATATGGCAATTGCTGGGATCGCGATCTCAAACGATGACTTTGCCAGCACCGATCAGGATCGCAATTGTCGAGGATGACGAGCCGACCCGCAGCTATCTTGCGGCACATCTGGCCGCCGAGCCTGATTTCGAGCTGTGCTTTACCAGCGGTTTGCTGGGCGATGCCATTGCCGCGCTGGATCACCATTCGCCTGATATCGTGCTGGTCGATATCCGCTTGCCCGATGGCACCGGGCTCGATTTCGTCCGCGCCTATTGCGCCCGGAACATGGGCCGGGCGCTGATCCTCTCGGTGCTGGGGGACCGCACCACCGTACTGCTGGCGTTCGAATATGGGGCTAGCGGATATTTGCTCAAGGACACCCCGGTAGAGCAGATCGCCCGCGATATCCGCGCGCTGGTGGCGGGCGGGACGCCGATCAGCGCCCAGGCCGCGACGCACCTTCTGACCTTGTTGGGCAGCACATCAGCGCCCACGCCGCGCGCCACAGCCGCACCGCTGCTCACCCCCCGCGAACTCGATGTGCTGACCATGTTTTCACGTGGGCTATCCTATAAACAGACCGGCGAAACCTTGGGCATGTCGGCCCATACCGTCAGCGATCATGTCAAATCGATCTATGCCAAGATGGAAGTGCATTCGCGCAATGAAGCGGTGTTCGAGGCGGTGCAGAACGGTTGGCTTGAGTTATGACGGATGCGGCGCAACCGGGATCCGCAGGACGATGCGCGTGCCCGATCCCGCCGCGCTGACCAGGTCTGCAGTTCCGCCCAGTTTGAGCGCGCGCTTGCGCAGGTTGCCAAGACCCTTGCCCGCCCGGACCGCTGCAGGATCGAACCCGCAGCCGTTATCGGCAATTTCGATCGTCAGGGTGCGACCCGCCTGATCGAGATCGGCCACCAGTTCAACTTTGCCCGCGCCCGAATGGCGCACGCAATTGGTGATGGCCTCCTGAAGCATCCGGTACAGGCTGAGCGTGGCCCGCGGATCAAGCCGGGCGGTATCGAGTGGACCTGATCTTCGCCATTCCAGCGCAATCCCCGCCGCTTCAAGCTGCGGCCCCGCGCGCAAGCGAAAGTTGTCGAGCGCCTGACCCAAACCGGCATCGATCTGATCAAGCGAATCGACCATGAGCCGCAAATCGGCGAGCCCGCCCTGCAGTTCGCTGGCAATCTCGCCCGACTGGATTCGCCCGGCCCGCACCCGCATCAGCAGAGCCTGCAAGTGGCCGCCGATCCCATCGTGCATATCCCGCGCAAACCGCTGGCGCTCTTCAAGAATCGCGGCGTTGCGGATTTCCGTATCAAGCGCCTGCTGCTGCGCGGCGATGATCTCGTCCTTGCGCGCCATCTCGCTTCGGACTGCGCGCAGCCGCTCCAGCATCAGCCGGCCTTCGTGCCAGACCAGCAACGGTGCACCAAACAGCAGCACCGGCCGCGGACCATCGTTGGCGATCTGCAGCACCGCCCAGGGGGCCAGCACGAACCAGTCAGTCAGCGCCAGCGCCAAGGCGGCCAGCGCGCCCAATATCAGCGGAATGCAGCCCGCCAGAACCATGATTGCCGCCCAGCCGCGCGGGCGGCGATACAGCCAGACCAGTGCTCCGCCCGCCGCCAGGGCCAGCGCGGCCTTGATAACGCTGAGCGGGACCGAACTTTCGGCGCCCAGCAAATCAAGCCCTTGTCCCGCCACAAGCAGCGCGATGGCTCCAGCGGCACGGCGCTGCTGCCCGGCCAGCAGCACCAGCACCCCGCACAACCCGGCCGCAGCTGCGAATGCTGCTGCCAAACGTTGGCGATCGAGCCAGCGGCCAAAAGACAGCCGGGCGGTTTGCGCTGCCCTGGGCGAACCAAGATAGATCGCGCGAATGCCGATCTGCGCCTGATCGCCTGATTGAACCACATCGATCCGATCAGCCGTGCGGTGCAGATCGACCATTGGCAGCGGCGCAGCAAGACTGGAAGTGCCGATGCCGGGTCCGAAATAGGCCGGCTGCGCCGTGCTATCGGCAACCCGCGCGCCGTTGACGTGTAGCGCCAGATCGCCGCTGGCATTGGCGATGAACAGCGCCAGCGGTGCGCCGGCACTTTCCGCCGGGGAAAGCTCGAAGTGCCATTGACGTTCGTCGGGACTGACTTTGGCGCTGCCCAGGCCCTTGGCGTGCTGCCGCGCCACTTCGCTGCCAAACCGGGATTGATCGGCAAAGGTCAAAGTCCAGTCGGCAGCAGAAGGATGGCGCGCCTGATGTTGCTCACCGGACTCCATCAGCACGATTCGCTGCGGGGCGACTGCGACCAGTCCGGTTGCTGCAGGATCGGGGCCCATTGCGGCAAGCACGGCCGCGAATATCAGGCCGAGCAGCAATACCGCCACCGCGCGCCAGCCAAGCGCGGCGTCTGCTGCGCTCGCGCGGTGCTTTGAAGCGTCAGCCATGGGATCGCCGTGCCAGGATCATGCAATTGCTATGCGGCCGGTTCCGGCTCTTTGTCGACCCATGCCGCACCCCTCCCCCCATGTTCGTGGGATGGCGCGCCGATTGCTCCTCTGCAACCCAGACACGATGCAGCCACACTTATGCATTTTGAGAAAGACATTACGATGAAGCACAAACCGCCCCTACTGTTTGGCGCCCTGTTGGCGCTGACCTTGCCCGCCATCGCCCATGCGGCCGGGACGCTGGCGATCAGTGCAGTTACCAAAGTTCCAGCCAGTTCAACGCACCCGGCCGAAGTGCTGGTCAGCGGAACCTGCGTCCAGGGCGCGGGGCCAGTTAAAATCTTCTTCAAGGACACCAGCAGCGGCGCCGCCACCAAAGTCTACACCTCTGCGGGCAACTGCGGGGCAACCGCATCAAGCACCGGCAGCACGGTAACGCTTTACACCTCGGTCGTGCCGCCCGGCTCCTATGCGGTGATCCTCAAGCAAGGCGGGAACCAGTCCGCACCGTTCGGACCGGTAACGCTGCCCTGAGCGGCGTGCGGCGAATCTGATTTTTGACAGGAGTTTTGGACTATGAAGCGGCTATTTCTGGCACTTATGCTGATCGTCGGGCTGGGCACATTGGCCTATGCCGCGCAGGCCAAATTTGCGATCGACAAGAAGCTATGCCTGGGCAACCCCGCCAGCCTGAGCGATCCCAGCCTTTGTCAGGAGCCCGATCCCGCGGCGCAGAACGCGCCGGTCTACTACATGTTCACGCTGACCAATCCGTGGTCGCAGCCGCAGCAAACGATTGCCTTGTCCGACCAGCTGCCCAGCCAATTCACCCCGGCAGTGGGCGGATTGTTCTGCAAGGCAGATGATGGCAGCGCGGTCAGCTGGACGCCCAATACGGCGACCAATGGCCTGGCGATTGTACCGCTGCAGCCCGGGCAGACGGTCTACTGCTTTCTGGCCGGAACCTTCAGCAGCGCCGGAAAGCCCAAGAACACGGTCAAGGGCAAGAACCAGGACGGCTACTCCAACCAGTCCGACGTGACCACGGATGTTACCGGCGCGCCTGCCTTGCCGGTCAACTTGAAGCTCAACAAGACGGTTTCGCCCGCCACCATCGATCTGAGCAGCGGCGCGCAAGTGGTGACCTACACGATCACCATCACCAACACCGACCCGGTAACCGATGCCGTGATTGGCAATTGGTTCGAACTGCACGATGTGATGTCGCTGTTGCCCGGCAGCGTCCCGCTCAACGCGGTGTTCGTGCAGGCAAGTTGCACGCCCGGGCCAAACAGCGATTGCCTTGATCCTGCGGGCCCGCAGTTTGCTTCGGGCAGTACCCTGTTTGTCGGCACCATGAATCAGACCGCATTCTTCGATTGGGGCTTTGCCAACAATTCGGACACGATCGCCCACGGCGAGACAATCACCTTGACGATCGAGGTGAAGATTTTCGCTGCCCAGGGGCTGGACTGCGTGCGCTCGGCCAGCAGTAACGGGCTGGCAAACAAGGCCTGGTTCACCCTGACCGACAGCAATGGCACCGCATTGGCCGATACCAATCTGACCGACAACACCTCCACCGCCAATCTCGGCGCAACTTTTCCTGGCGCCACTGTCGATCCCGATTGCGGGCTGGGGCAGCTCAAGGTCTCGAAAAAGGAAATCAACCCCAACACCGGCACGCTGATCCCGGCCAGCACGATCCATGCATGGGGCGCGCCGGTCACCTATCGCATCACCATCGAAAACGCCTCGCTGCCTGCGCAACAGATCACGATCAACAAGCATGACCTGCAGGATTGGGTGACCGAGGGCGTCAACACCCCGCCATTTACCCGCAACCACGTTTCCACCGGCTGCGTCACCAGCGCATCAAGCCCCGGTCTGTGCAGCAATTTCACCCCGGCGGGGACCAATATCAACACCGCGCCGCCGTTCTCTTACAGCTATTATGGCGAGACCAACCAGGGCTGGGACAGCAATGACAAGATCGTGCTGCAGCCGGGTGAGAAGATCGTGTTCGACACAACTTTCACCTATGACAAGCCTGATTGCGAGACGGTACCAGCCACGCCCAAGCGGCCGATCATCAACACGGTCCGCCTGAGCTACAAGGCGATTCCGTTTGGCGCGCCGACAAGCGCTGCGGCGGTCCAGATCACGCAGTCAGCCGATGCGGTAACGCTGATGAAAGAACAGCCGCCGTGCAAGTTCCGCGTCACCAAGGTTCTGACGTCAGGCGGTCCGCAGCTGCAGTTCGGCGCGCCGCTGAAATATACAGTGACCTTCATCAACCTCGGCGCGCCGCGCAAGATCGGCACGCTGTTTGATGCGGTGCGGATTACGATCCCCGGTTATGCCAGTGCGCTGCCCTATACCTCGACCTGGCTGTGCACCGCGGCTGGCGGCATTGCCGGTCCGTTCGTGCCATCCGGATCGGTTAGCGCGGGCACCGCGACTTATGTGGGGAGCGGCGCGCAAGGCTCTCAGGCGGCGATCGCCAACATCGGCCACAACCTCTATTTCCCCACCGGCGCAAGCATCACCTGCCAGATCAAAATCACCGTGCAGCGCCCGCCGCTGGGCGATCCCTATTGCACAACCAGCGACGCCTATTTCGAAAACGTGGCGATGATGGATGTGACCAATCCGTTCAACACCAACATCACCTGGCCGCCCAGCAGCGGCTGGAACCCCACGAGCATGACCAACCCGGTGCCGCAGAACCGCAACTGGGCCTCGGTTCGCACACTGCTGCCGAAATGCTGGGATGCACATGTCAACAAAACCGCCAGCGTTGGCGGGCTGCCCGCCGGATCAGCGCCGTGGACCTATCCCGGCAATCCCAATCCGGTGAATTACACCATTTCGGTCACCAACGATGCCGACAGCCCGCTCGGCACCGGTTCGCCGATCCCGGGGTGGATCGTGCAAGACAAGTTCGCGCCGCCCTACACTTCCGGCACCCAGCAATTTACTGGCTGCAATCCCGCAACCTGGTGCTGGACGGTACCGCCGCACAATCCCAAGGGGCAGGTCGGAATCCGTAACCTCAATCCTGGGCAGACCGGAACCTGGTCAGTCAACCAGCCGGGCGGGGCCTATCCGGTCAACCCGGTGCTGGCGGGCACCGATCTGACCAACTGCGCCTGGATCCTGCCGCAGAATGCGCAGGCTGGATCGGGCTGGTACAACAACCAGCTGGCCGTTATCCCGCCGGTCAATTGTCCGTCCAGCAGCAGCGCGGCCTGCCCTTCCGGCAACAACCCGCTGGTCGCATGTGTCACCGTGCCGGTACTGCAAGTCACCAAGATTTCGGTGCGCAAGCGGGTGATCGATCAGACCGGGGCCAATGTCATGGCGGCGTCGGGCTATGGCATTCAGGTCAGCTGCTCGCCCTATGCAATCCCGACCAGCGCCGGGGCCAGTTTCTATCTGGCCACCAATTCAACCGGCTATTCGCCGTTCCATTCGGTCAGCCCGGTGCCGATGAGCGGGACTTGCACGGTTACCGAACCCGGCGCCCCGATCCCGGCCGCCATTTCGCAAAAGTGCGGCGGTGTGGGCAATGTCATTGCCACCACTTCGATCACGCCGCTGCCGGCCGTACTCAACTCGGTCGACAATCAGGTGACGGTAACCAACACCTATGCCTGTGCGGGTTCACCCACGCTGGTAGTCGGAAAGAAATTCCTCAATCCCGAGGTGCCGAATGGTGGCGGATCGTTTCCGCCGATGAATTTCCCGGTGTCGGTCAATTGCACCCCTGGAGGCATCCAGACCCAGTCGATCGCCACCACTGGTAACACGGTCAGCTCGGTCAGCTTCGCGGCAACGCTGGGCGCGGTCTGCCAGGTGCTGGAAAACCCCGCGGCGATTGCCTTCCCGCAGGCTGCGATCGATTTCTGCGCTGCGATGAGCCCGAGCCAGGTGCCGGTGTGGAAGACCCCGGTTTACAATCCGCAGAACGGCACGCCGCCGGGCACGTCGATCACCATTGGCAGCGGCACCAATCAGGTGCTGATCAAGAACGAATGGAAGTGCGCCACGCCCCTACCCGCCAATGGCCAGCTTGAAGTGATCAAGGAACTGAACACCATTGCCCATCCGATCCAGTTTCCGGCAACCACCTGGGCGATCGATACCAATTGCAACCCGTCCGGGTCCGCCAGCCAGCTCAGCCTAACCACTGCGGCATCGGGCAATGCCCAGATCACCGCCAGCGGCATGGTGACTGCGCCGGTGGGTGCCAACTGCGCCGTATCGGAGCAGACCCCGGCCACCAGCCTGATCCCGGCCTGGTTCCAAAGTTACTGCGCCTTACCCGCGCAGGGCAGCGGCACCGCGGTGTGGAATGTGCCCGAATACAGCGTCAACAACGGGCCCTATTCCACTACCGCGCCCAGCGTCTCGATCACGGCGGGGGTCACCACTGTCCGGGTCAAGAACGGCTGGCATTGCGTTCCCAGCGCCACGCCCACGGTCAACTATCAGTTCCAGGTCTTCAAACGGGTGGCTGGACCGACCGTGCAGGTTCCGGCGATGACCTTCCAGATCGTTTCAAACTGCTCCAGCCCGGCGAGCCCGGCTGCGCTGTCCGTCACCACCAATCCGCCGCATAACTCGTTTGCCGGGGCGGGAGCCTTCACCGTACCTTCCGGGTCAACCTGCAATCTTTCCGAAGTGCTGCCAGACCCCAAGTTGATCCCGGCGATGGTGGCCTATTGCAGCGCGCAGGCTCCGAATATCGAGCCCAAATGGCTGGCGCCGACCTGGTCCACTTCGGCCACCGGCACCCCGGCGCTCAATCTGCCGATCACCGCCAACGCTTCGCAGAACCTGTTCATTACCAACACCTGGATCTGCGGCACTCCGGCCACCGGCAAGGTTAAACCCAAGGGCAAGCCGAAAATCCGCATCAATATCGGCATCGGTTCGATCCTGGGCGGGGGCGGCAAGCCCAAGGATCAGCCCCAGCCGGGCGATAACGGGCCACCGCGGCCATGATCAGGGGCAGTCTGGCGGCACTGTTCCCGCTGCTGCTCTGCGCCTGCCAGGCAGCACCGGGCGGACCTGAGCGGACGCGTGAGCAGGGGATCGTCCGCCAGGGCGGAAGCTGGACGCTGCTGCACTATACAATGGTGTTCGATGCCAGCGGCGTTTCGGGCGGAATGCGCGATCTGGTGGCAGCGGGGCAAGCCTCGATCGGCAAGAAGGATTTTGGTGGACCGCTGTGCCTCAGCGCCGCGCAGGCCGCCAAAGACGACACCGCAGCGCGGCTGGCCGAAGCAGTGCAATTGGGCCCGGAATGGAACGTCATCCGATCAGACATTTCGGCCGGGACGGTCGATTTTGCCGCCAGCATGGACGATCCCAAAATGGGCCACGCCGCAATCACCATAACCGGTACGGTTTCTGCCACCACGACCGATCTGCTGGTCACCACCGACAGTTACGAGCCGGCCCCAGGAAAGGGGCATATCCACACGGTGATGAAGCAGGAAAACACCCGGGTGGGTGATTGCACGGCTGAAGAAGCGCCCTGGCTGTAACCTGGGCGCTGCGCTGCGGCCATTGGGCTACTTTCTGTCAGACAGTGTTTTGACGCGGCCCGCCACCTGACCGCCTTTGAGCAAGTCCGCGATTGGTTCCGGATACTTGCGCCGCCAGTTGGGGTGTTCGGCAATGGTCCCCGGCAGGTTCGGCTGCTCTGCCTCGCCCAGCAAGTCTTCAACCGGGATCACGGCCAGGACCGCTGGCGAGCGCGCGACGTGATCGATTGCGGCTGAGACCACCGGCTGCGGATCAGCGGGCGCGGGGCGCGGGCTATCCGGCATGAGCGTGGACCACAGCAGGCCCCGGTCCCAATCACGGATCGCTTCGGCTTGGGCGCGGTCGGTTCCTTTGGGCAGGCGTCCCAGCCGGTCCGCCCAATCGAGATCGCGCCCCGCCCACCATCCGGCGACGGTTGGCGTATCATGCGTTCCGGTCATCGCTGCGCAGCTGTGCGGATAGTCCTGCGCGCCGATGAACCCGTGATCGGCCGCACGCTCAAACCACAGCACCCGCATCCCCAGCATGGCGCGGCTTGAAACCGCCTGGGTGAACCCATCCGGTGCAGTGCCCAGATCCTCGGCGATGATCAAGGCCGATGCGCGGTGCGCCTCCAGCGTGGCCAGCCGCACCAGATCGAGAAACGGATAGCTGAGATAGGCTCCGTCCGCCGAATCGCCGCCTTCGGGGATCACCCACAGTCTGGCCAGCCCGAAAGCATGATCGATCCTGAGCCCACCGGCCGACCGCAGAGCAGCGCGCAGCATCGCGATCCACGGCTGGTAACCGCTGCGGCGCAGACCATCCGGCGAAAATCCGCTGATCGACCAGTTTTGCCCCAGCGGACCCAGTGGATCGGGCGGCGCGCCGATAGTCAGCCCCTGCAACATCGCCTCGGGCATGGCCCAGCAATCGCTGCCGCTGGGATGCACACCCACGGCAAGGTCTGCGATCAGACCGATTGCCATGCCCGCTTCGCTCGCCCGGTGCTGCGCCGCCGCCAGCCCTTCGCGCGCCAGCCACTGGGCAAAGAGGTGAAAGGCGATCTCATCGCTATGCTGAGCGGCGAACCGCGCCACCGCCGCACTGTCAGCCTTGCGGTACCGTGCGGGCCATTCACGCCAGTCTGCCGCCCCTTGCACCCGAAAGTGGCAATAGAGCGCATCGAAGGTGGCGTGCCGGTGCAAGGCTGGTCCCTCCACCGTGCTGGCCTCAAGGATCAGCGCGCGCTGGCCCGCATCAAGCCCCGCAAAACACTCACGCAGATCGGCCAGGCGCTGCGGCAGCGCGGTCGGCCAATCGATCAGATCGGCATCTGCTGCCGCCGCCGGCCAGCCGGGCAAGCCCAGCAAGGCCGGGTCGCCCATCGCGGTGTTGAGAAAGGTCCGGCTTGACGGGGAATAGGGGCTGAATTGCTCCCCCTGTCCGGGGAACAGCGCATGGACCGGGTTGATCGCCAGAGCATCGCAGCCAGCCTGCCCCAGCACTCGCGCGGCATCGGCCAGTTCGCCGAACCCCCCGAATGCGTTGGCATTGCTGCCCCGCAGCGAGGGGATCTGCAGCGAAGCACCCCACCCGTGCCGGGCGGGCAGCGGACACTGCGGCGGGGCAACCGCGAGCTTGCAGGTTTCCCCTCCAATCGCGAGGTCATAATAGCCCGGCTGGGTAATCGGGGCGAGCATGCCGTCGGTGATCGCAAGGCGCGTGGTAGCACCGTCCTCCCCGGTCACCTCTGCGCTTGCCGCCTGCGTCTGCAGCGGGGTTGGCAAGCCCAGCTCAGTGACCAGCATCGGCGGCAGACCTTGCTGGTTTTCGCTGAGCGCGGACAGGCTCGATTTGATCTGGCGGCTGCTGGCGGTCGGATGGCCCAGCGCATCCAGAATGGCCATCAGCGCATCATCGCTGACCACATGATCTTGCCCGCCAACATCGCGCCACTGGCGCGCCAGACCTGCGGCTTGGGCAAGGTCGTGCAAGTGCGGAGACGAAGGCTGGAACGGAGGCTGGGGCATTGCCGCCTTGCATCGGGCCGCCCGGCGCGCTTGGCAACCGTGGACAGGCTGATTCTTCGCCATGAATACGAACCCGCGTGCAAATCAACGGTTGCCGTGCACGAGCGGCTCCGCATAGTCTCAAATCCGGGGAATGATGGCTGAATAACGGGTTGCAGGCGCAGGGCCTATTCCGGTTCACACCTGCATTGCTATCAAGGAGTACCGGCCAAGTGACTGCCATTACCAATCCCAAGGCCGAATTGCTGGAAGCGCGGATTATCGATGTGCTGCGCCACCGGGTCGGCAAGGATGAACGTGCGGCCAAGCCGCACGATTGGTTCACCGCAACGGTGCTGGCGCTGCGCGACGATATTATCGACCGCTGGATGGAATCGACCCGCGCCACTTATGATGCGGGCGGCAAACGGGTCTATTACCTTAGCCTTGAATTCCTGATCGGGCGGCTGCTGCGCGATGCCTTGTCAAACCTTGGCATGACCCGCGACATGGAACAGGCGCTGCGCAGCCACGGCCTGGATCTGGCCGCGCTGGAAGAGCTGGAGCCCGATGCGGCGCTGGGCAACGGCGGGCTGGGGCGGTTGGCGGCGTGCTTCATGGAAAGCCTGGCGAGCCTGGATATCCCGGCATACGGCTATGGCATCCGCTATGTGAACGGGATGTTCCGCCAGCGGATCGACGATGGCTGGCAGGTTGAACTGCCCGAAACCTGGCTGGCCCACGGCAACCCCTGGGAATTTGAACGCCGCGAAAGCTGTTACCGGATCGGCTATGGCGGCGAAGTGGTGCTGACCGGCGAAACCGCCACATGGATCCCGGCCGAAGCGGTTGAGGCGACGGCAGTCGACACCCCGGTGGTCGGCTGGCGCGGCAAACGGGTCAACACGCTGCGGCTGTGGACCGCCAATGCGATCGATCCGATCCGGCTGGATAAGTTCAACGCCGGCGATCACATTGGTGCCTTGGCCGAAGATGCCCGTGCCGACAGTCTGGTGCGGGTGCTCTACCCGGCCGATTCCAGCCCCGCCGGGCAGGAATTGCGGCTGCGCCAGGAATACTTTTTCACCTCAGCCTCGATCCAGGACATCGTACGCCGCCACGTGCAGTATCACGGCGATGTCCGCACCCTGCCCGACAAGGCGGCGATCCAGCTCAACGATACCCACCCGGCGGTGGCGGTGGCGGAAATCATGCGGCTGCTGGTCGATCACCACGCGCTGGAATTTGACGAGGCGTGGGAGGTGACCCGCCGCACCGTGGGCTATACCAACCACACGCTGCTGCCCGAAGCGCTGGAGAGCTGGCCGCTGCCGCTTTTCGAACGGCTGCTGCCGCGCCACATGCAGATCATCTATGCGATCAACAGCCGAGTGCTGCGCGAGGCCCGCAAGCGCGGGATGGACGATGCCGAAGTGTCCGCAATCTCGCTGATTGACGAAGGCGGGGACCGGCGGGTGCGGATGGCCAATCTGGCCTTCGCCGGGGCGCACAGCGTCAACGGGGTCGCGGCGCTGCACACCGAACTGATGAAGACCACGGTGTTTTCCAGCCTGCACAAGCTCTATCCCGGCAAGATCAACAACAAGACCAACGGAGTCACCCCGCGGCGCTGGTTGCAGCAGTGCAATCCGGGACTGACGGCGACGCTGCGCGATGCGATCGGCGATGCGTTCCTTGACGATGCAGAGCAGCTGACTGCACTGGACAAGCTGGCCGGCGATGCCGCGCTGGGCGAACGGATTGCCGAGGTCAAACGCGCCAACAAGGTCGCACTGGCGAGCCATCTCAAGGACCTGACCGGGATCCGGCTCAACCCCGATGCGCTGTTCGATGTGCAGATCAAGCGGATCCACGAATACAAGCGGCAATTGCTCAATCTGATCGAGACGGTTGCCCTGTATGACCAGATCCGCAGCCATCCCGAGCGCGACTGGGTGCCGCGGGTCAAGATCTTTGGCGGCAAGGCGGCATCAAGCTATCATAATGCCAAGCTGATCATCAAACTGGCCAATGACATTGCCCGGCGGGTCAATGCCGATCCATCGGTTGGCGGCCTGCTCAAAGTGGTGTTCGTGCCCAACTACAATGTCAGCCTGGCCGAACGGATCATTCCGGCGGCCGATCTGTCCGAACAGATTTCAACCGCCGGGCTGGAAGCATCGGGCACCGGCAACATGAAATTCGCTCTAAACGGTGCGCTGACCATCGGCACGCTCGACGGCGCCAATATCGAGATCAAGGACCGGGTCGGCGACGACAATATCGTGATCTTCGGGCTGACCGCCGATCAGGTCGCCGAAACCCGCGCCGCTGGCTATAATCCGCGCGCGGTGATCGAGGGATCGCGCGAATTGCATCAGGCTGTTGAGGCAATCGCAGCGGGGGTCTTTTCGCCCGATGATCCGGGCCGCTACAAGGGCCTGGTCGAGGGACTTTACAGCAGCGACTGGTTCCTGGTTGCCGCCGATTTCGATAGCTACGCCGCCGCGCAGCGCGCGGTCGATCAGCGCTGGCTGGATCAGGCCGGGTGGCGCAAAAGTACGATCCATAACATCGCCAATGTCGGCTGGTTCTCGTCCGACCGCACCATCGCGGAATATGCGAAGGATATCTGGAAAGTCTGAAGGCTTAGAATGAAGCCACCGGAAGAGGCCATTGCTGCACTGCTTGAAGGGACCCATGCCGATCCCTTTGCGCTGCTTGGCGTCCACGCAGGGCCGGACGGGACTTTCGCGCGGGCCATCCTGCCAGGCGCGGAAGCAGCCGAAGCACATGATCTGGCCGGCAAGAAGCTCGGCAAGCTCAGCCAGATCGACGCTGCCGGGCTGTTTGAAGGCAAGCTCAAAGGCGTGCCGCAGCCGGTCAAATACCGCTGCCGCGCTGGCAGCCACGAATGGTGGCTGACCGATCCCTACAGCTTTGGCCCGGTACTGGGCCCGACCGACGATTTCCTGATCGCCGAGGGCACGCACCTGCGGCTGTTCGACAAATTGGGCGCGCATCTGATCGAGCATCAGGGCGCCCACGGCGTGCACTTTGCGGTCTGGGCCCCCAATGCCCGCTCGGTCAGTCTGCTGGGCGATTTCAACGATTGGGATCACCGCCGCCACTTGATGCGCAGGCGGCTGGACATTGGAGTGTGGGAAATCTTCGTGCCCGACATCGCTGAGGGGCGGGCCTACAAATACCGGATCACGGGGCCAGACGGCGCAGTGCTGCCGCTCAAGGCCGATCCCTATGCCTTCGCGGCGGAACTGCGCCCGGCCACCGCATCGCTCACCGCGCGCCCGGCCAAGCCCGATTGGGGCGATGCCGCGCACCGTGATCATTGGGCCGAAGTTGACCCCCGGCGCGAAGCGATTTCGATCTATGAGGTTCATCCCGGATCGTGGCGCCGCGATGAGCATGGCTGGTTCCAGACCTGGGACGCGATGGCCGAAACGCTGATCCCCTATGCCGCAGAGATGGGCTTTACCCATATCGAATTCATGCCAGTCAGCGAATACCCCTATGACCCAAGCTGGGGTTATCAGACCACCGGGCTTTTTGCCCCCAGCGCGCGGTTTGGCGGGCCAGACGGGTTTGCCCGGTTTGTCGATGGCGCGCACCGCGCCGGGATCGGTGTGCTGATCGATTGGGTGCCGGCGCATTTCCCGGTCGATGACCACGGCCTCGCCCATTTCGATGGCACTGCGCTGTACGAACACGAAGATCCGCGACTGGGCTTCCATCCCGATTGGAACACTGCGATCTACAATTTCGGGCGGCGCGAGGTGGCCAGCTTCCTGATCAACAATGCGCTGTTCTGGGCCGAACACTATCATGTCGACGGGCTGCGGGTCGATGCCGTCGCCTCGATGCTGTACCGCGATTACAGCCGCAAGGCCGGCGAATGGATTCCCAACCACGAGGGCGGGCGCGAGAACTGGGAGGCGGCCGAATTCCTGCGCGCGATGAACCGCGCGCTCTATGCCAGTCGCCCCGGGATCATGACGATTGCCGAAGAATCGACCTCATGGCCCGGCGTATCGCAGCCCGCGCATGACGGCGCACCCCGCACCAACCTGGGCTTCGGCTTCAAGTGGAACATGGGCTTCATGCACGATACGCTGCAATACATGGCGCGTGATCCGATCCACCGCCAGTATCATCACAACGAGATCACCTTCGGGCTGGTCTATGCCTTCAGCGAAAACTTTGTCCTGCCGCTGAGCCATGACGAAGTGGTTCACGGCAAGGGCAGTCTGCTGGCCAAGATGAGCGGCGATGAGTGGCAGAAATTTGCCAACCTGCGCGCCTATTACGGCCTGATGTGGGGCTATCCCGGCAAGAAGCTGCTGTTCATGGGGCAGGAGTTTGCGCAAGTGCGCGAATGGAGCGAGGAGCGCAGCCTTGATTGGGATCTGCTCGATGCCCCCGCCCACGCCGGGGTGCAGCGCCTGATCCGCGACCTCAACCAGCTCTACCGCGCCAAACCCGCGCTGCACGCGCGCGATTGCGAGGGCGACGGGTTTGAATGGCTGGTGGCCGATGATGCCGCAGCTTCGGTCTTTGCCTGGCTGCGCAAGGCCCCGGGGGCTGCGCCGATTGCGGTGATCAGCAACCTGACCCCGGCGCTGCATGATCGCTACCGCCTGCCCTTGCCGCATGACGGCACCTGGCGCGAGGTGTTCAACAGCGATGCCGGGATTTACGACGGCAGCGGACAGGGAAATCTGGGGGAAATAACCGCGCAGCACGGCGGCGCACAGATCGTGCTCCCGCCGCTGGCCACGATCATGTTCGAATTTGTTGGGTGAATGCCAAAAGGCATCAGGAGACGGCGCGATGGAAGTAAAACGACAAGCACCGCTGGCACGCGATGCCATGGCCTATGTGCTGGCGGGAGGCCGCGGCAGCCGATTGATGGAACTGACCGATCGGCGCGCCAAGCCGGCGGTCTATTTTGGCGGGATGTCGCGGATCATCGACTTCGCCCTGTCCAACGCGATCAATTCGGGCATCCGCCGGATCGGGGTGGCGACCCAGTACAAGGCGCATTCGCTGATCCGGCACATGAACCGCGCTTGGAATTTCATGCGGCCCGAGCGCAACGAAAGCTTCGATATCCTGCCCGCTTCGCAGCGCATTTCCGAATCGGCCTGGTACGAAGGCACCGCCGATGCGGTTTACCAGAACATCGACATTATCCAGTCGCACGCGCCCAAATACATGATCATTCTGGCGGGCGATCACATCTACAAGATGGACTACGAATTGATGCTGCAGCAGCATGTCAATTCGGGCGCCGACGTGACCGTGGGGTGCCTCGTGGTGCCGCGCGCCGAGGCTAGCGGGTTTGGCGTGATGGCCGCCGACAAGAAGGGCACGATCACCGCTTTTGTCGAAAAGCCGGCCGATCCCCCGGGCATTCCCGGCGATCCCGATCATGCGCTGGCATCGATGGGGATCTATGTGTTTGAAACCCAGTTCCTGTTCGATCAATTGCGCCGCGATGCCGCTACCCCGGGATCGAGCCGCGATTTCGGCGGCGATATCATCCCCTATATCGTCAAGCACGGCAAAGCCGTGGCGCACCGCTTTACCGACAGCTGTATCCGCGCCGCTGAACAGATCGGCGAATACTGGCGCGATGTCGGCACGCTCGATGCCTATTTCGATGCTAATCTGGACCTGACCGACACCGTCCCGCAGCTCAACATGTATGACCGCGATTGGCCGATCTGGACCGATCAGGTGGTCGCCGCCCCGGCCAAATTTGTCCATGATGAAGATGGCCGCCGGGGCTATGCGATCTCCTCGCTGATCTCGCAGGACTGCATCGTTTCAGGCGCAACCGCGCGCCGCAGCCTGCTGTTCACCGGGGTCAAGATGGGCAGCTTTTCGAGCATCGACGAAGCCGTAGTCCTGCCGCGCAGCAATATCGGACGCGGGGCCCGGCTGAGCCGCGTAATCATCGATTCGGGCGTACGCATCCCCGAAGGCCTGGTGGTGGGCGAGGATCCCGTGCTTGACGCCAAGCGCTTTCGTCGCAGCGAAAACGGGGTGTGCCTGATTACCCGGGCGATGATCGAACAGCTCAAAACCTGATCGTGGCGCTGAATGTCCTCTCGGTTGCTTCCGAAGCGGTGCCGCTGGTCAAGACCGGCGGGCTGGCCGATGTGGTCGGCGCGCTGCCCGCCGCGCTGGCGCCGCACGGCGCGGTGCTGACCACGCTGCTGCCGGGCTTTCCCGCGGTGCTGGAGGCGCTGGGCCGGGCCAAAGTGCTGCACCGCTATGACAGCCTGCTGGGTCAACCGGCGCGGCTGCTGGCCGGCAAGCTGGGCGATCAGCCGCTGATCGTGCTCGACGCACCGGGCTACTTTGCGCGCGAGGGCGGTCTTTATACCGGCCCTGACGGCAAGGATTGGGGCGATAACTGGCGGCGCTTTGCCGCGCTGGGGCGGGCTGCGGCAGACTTGGCCGGCGGGCTGGTCAAAGGCCGCAAGTTCGATCTGGTCCACGCCCACGATTGGCAGGCAGCGATGGCGCTGGCCTATCTGCGTTTTGCGCCGCTGCCGGGCAGCAAGCCGGTGCCCTCGGTGATGACCGTACACAACATGGCCTTCCAGGGCTATTACCCGCGCGAAGTGTTCAAGGAGCTGGGCCTGCCGCGGCGCGCCTGGGCGATCGACGGGGTGGAATTCCACGCCGGCGTGGGCTTCCTCAAGGCCGGGATGGAAGCCGCGAGTGTGATCACCACGGTCAGCCCCAGCTATGCGCTGGAAATCCGCGAGGCTGAATTTGGCATGGGGCTGGAAGGGCTGGTGATAAATCGCGGTAGCCTGGTGCGCGGGATCGTCAACGGCATCGATCCGGCAGAATGGGACCCGGCCCGCGATCCGCATCTGGCCGCCACCTATACCGCGCGCACCCTGCCCCGGCGCAGTGCCAACAAGCGCGCGCTTGAAGCGGAGTTTGGCCTTGAGCCGGGCGAAGGGCCGCTGTTCGTGGTGATCAGCCGGCTGACCTGGCAAAAGGGCATCGATGTGCTGCTCGAAGTGCTCGACCATCTGGTAGGCATCGGCGGCCGTCTGGCGCTGCTGGGATCGGGCGATGCGGGAATCGAGGCGCAACTGCAGGCGGCAGCCGCGCGGCATCCCGGCCGGATCGGGGTGCGGATCGGCTATGACGAAGCATTGTCGCACCGCATGCAGGGTGGCGGCGATGCGATCCTGGTGCCCAGCCGGTTCGAGCCCTGCGGGCTTACCCAGCTTTACGGCCTGGCCTACGCTTGCGTACCGGTGGTGGCGCGGACCGGCGGGCTGGCCGATACTATAATCGACGCCAATCTGGCCGCCTGCGCTGCAGGGGCGGCAACCGGAGTGCAGTTCTCAGGGGTCAGTTATCACCCGCTGGCCGCCGCGATCAGCCGCACGGTGGCGCTGTTTCATCAGGCCGAGGTCTGGCAGACCATACAGCGCCGCGGCATGAAGGCCGATTTCAGCTGGACCAGCAGTGGCAAGCTTTACGCCGATCTTTATCGCGAAGTGATCGCTGGGTGACATTGCCTTACGGCGCATCGGTCAGCCGCGGCAAAACCCGCTTCCGCGTCCGATCACCCGGCGCCAGCGCACTGTGGCTATGCCGGTTTGACGGGGCAAAGGAACAGCGCCTCGCGATGACGCGCCATGGCGAAGACTGGATCGCCGAACTGCCGGGAGACCATTCCGGCACGCGCTATGGCTACCGCGCAGACGGACTGTGGGACCCGGCAAACGGTGCCTGGTTCGATTCCTCCAAGCTGCTGGTCGATCCGCATGCGCTGGAGCTCGATCGGGGGTTTGTGCAGGATCCGCGCCTGGCGCAATACGGCACCGATACGGCAGCGCTGATCCCCAAGGCGCTCGTTCCCGCAAAGCTGCCCGTGGTGCGCAAGACCAAGCCCCGATTCGCCCCCGGCGGGCTCATTTACGAGCTGAACGTCCGCGGCTTCACCATGCTCCACCCCGACGTGGCGCTCCAACAGCGCGGCACCGTGGCGGCGCTGGCGCATGCGGCGATTGTTGCCCACCTCAAGAAATTGCAGGTCGATGCAGTCGAATTGATGCCGATTACCGCGTGGATCGATGAACGGCACTTGCCGCCCTTGGGGCTGGCCAATGCCTGGGGTTACAATCCGGTCGTGCCGATGGCACTCGATCCCAGGCTGTGCCCGGGCGGGGTGACCGAACTGCGTGAGACGGTGGCGGCGCTGCATAAGGCCGGGATCGGCGTGATCCTCGATCTCGTCTTCAATCACACCGGTGAAAGCGACGTCCACGGCGGAGTTCTGGCGCTGCGCGGGCTCGACAATTCGGCCTATGCCCATGGTCCGGACGGCAGCCTGATCAACGATACCGGGTGCGGCAATACGCTGGACTTTGCCAATCCGGCGGTGCGCGCCTTGACCCTGTCCAGCCTGCGCCATTTCGTCCGCCACTGCGGGGTCGATGGCTTCCGGTTTGATCTGGCGACAATCATGGCGCGCGGACCGGGGTTCGATCCCGCCGCGCCGTTGTTTGCCGAACTTGCCGCCGATCCGTTGCTGGCAGACCGGGTGCTGATTGCCGAGCCATGGGACATCGGGCCCGGGGGCTATCAACTCGGCCAGTTTCCCGCAGGCTGGCTGGAATGGAACGATCGCTACCGCGACGATGTGCGCCGCTTCTGGCGCGGCGATGGTACGGTTGGCGCGCTGGCAACCCGGATCGCCGGATCAAGCGATCTGTTCGGCGATACCAGCCGCAGCGTCAATTTCCTCGCTGCGCATGATGGCTTCACACTCGCCGATACCACGGCCTACGCAACGCGCCACAACCATGCCAACGGTGAGGAGAATCGCGATGGCCATGGCGAGAACTTCTCGTGGAACAACGGTGCCGAAGGGCCCAGCGCCGATCCGGCCATAATCGCGGCGCGCGCCGCCGATCTGCGCGCACTGTTGGCCACGCTGTTCGCCTCGACCGGCACGATCATGCTCACCGCCGGCGATGAATTCGGCCGCACCCAGCACGGCAACAACAACGCCTATGCGCAGGACAACGCCGCGTTCTGGATCGATTGGGAAAACCGTGACCATGCGCTTGAAGACCATGTCGCTGCACTGTCCCGCCTCCGCACAGAGTGCGGCACCTGGTCGGCGCAGTTCCCCCAGCCAGGCATCTGGCGCAAACCCGATTCCGGCCCAATGGCCGCAGCTGACTGGGAAGGCACTTCAACCGACGGGGTGATCTATACTTCGAGTGCCGACACCGCCACGTTGGAGATTTCGCGCTCAGACCGAAAGGCCGGCTGGACCGTTCCGCGCTAACAAGAGCGGCCTTGGCGGCGGGGAATGGTGCGAAACCCAGTGCTGGGGTTTACCCGTCTCTGTGGCAGAATTCCCTGCTCTGCCCGCATTTGGAGGGACGCAGGATGGCGGGCACCTGGCTGGCATGGGCCCATGCCGGGCATGCGATCAAATTACGAAATCAAAAGCATCGCCAGACTGGGCATCCCGCACGCAAGTGCTGCGCGCCGCGACAGTCTTAGGTTGGTTTGCTAGCGATCGATCCAGACTATAGCCGACGCCTCGTACGGTCCTGATCAACTCGCCGCCAAGCTTTTGCCTTAAGCGGCTGACCAGAACTTCGACTGCGTTTCTGCTCGACCCCGATCCATCGTTGCTTAGCGCGGCAACGACCTCTTCACGCGATACGGGCTGGTAATTGGCTAGCACAAGCAAGCGCAGCATCCGAAACTCGCTACGCGAGAGATTCAAGCAACGGCCGTGGAGCCAAGCGCAGCGCGCCTTGAGATCGAGATCGAGCCCGCCGAACACGACACGGTCGCTGGCCAGGCCAGAGCTGCGACGGATCACTGCCCGCAAACGCGCAGCCACTTCGTCGGAGTGAATTGGTTTGATCGCATAATCGTCGGCACCGGCATCGAGCGTATCCACTTTGTCGCGCCAATGGCTACGCGGCGAGAGAACAATTATGGGTTGGGAAATTCCGCCCTCTCTTAATGGCTGGACCAGAGCAGCGGGCGAAGTTGCCGGATCGGTGTGATCGATAAGAGCCGCGAAGAAGTGCCGGCTACCACCTTTAGCCGCAGCTTCAGCACAGGTCATGACGCTGGTTGCACGGAATCCGGAATTTGTGAGCCGTGCGACCAGCGCGTCGGAGGCTCCAGCCTCGTCCTCGATCACCAACAGTTGCATGTTTCAGCTCCCCGAACTTGCACGCCGTTCGGAACCGCAAGCTCTTCCCGCTGCGGGTTGGCCGATTCCGTCCGCCTAGTCAAACGACCCCGTATTTTGTTTCAACGTTTATTCCTATGTTGTGCAGAAATTGCGTCGGCAGGAGGCCTCCGGCACATATGATTACGGTATCGTTGGCCAGCTGCCGCTCGCCGATGGTCGTAGACAGCTTCACGGCATCAGGCTCGATGGCCCGGATCTCGCTTTCCAGCAGCACTTCGATCCGGTTTGTCCTGGCCAGTTCGATCACGCGCTCTCGGTTCTTGTTTTTCGCCCGGGAAAAGCCCTTCCCGCGGTACGACAGCGTCACTTGCGAACCCGGCTGCTCAGCAATTTGCGCCGCAGCCTCAAGCGCACTGTCGCCGCCGCCCACCACAAGGACTTTACACCCGGCAAACTGTTCTGGATCGATCAGCCGGTATAACACTTTTTCCAGCTCTTCGCCTGGAACGTCCAAGGTCCGCGGTGTGCCCCGGCGGCCGATGGCAAGGATGACCGCTTTGGCAGGGTAGCGGCCTTTCGAAGTGACAACCTCGAACAGCTGGCCATTGCGTTCAATCGCGCTGACCTGTTCTTCGAAGCGCGGCTGCAGTCCCGTTTCGGCAATGACTTTTTCCCAGAACGCCAACAGCCGCTCTTTGGAAACTTCACCGAAACGCACCTCTCCAACAATCGGCAATTTCGCTGGCGCGGTCATCACCACCTTGCCGCGCGGGAAATGGGCAACCGTGCCGCCCAGACTCGACTGGTCGAGCGTAACGAAATCGAGCTTGGCTTCCTTTGCTCCAAGGCTGGCTGCAATACCGGCGGGCCCGCAGCCGACAATCACGACATCAAGCGCATCGCCGCCGCCTGAAACCCTGCGGGCATGGGCTGCGGCGTGGACAATCGCCTGACGGCCCTGTTCGATCGCGTTCTTGATCAGCCCCATGCCGCCCAGCTCACCGGCGATGAAAATCCCCGGGACACTGGTCTCGAATGTCGGTGAAAGCAGCGGAATGTCGACCCCGCGAGTGGCCGTGCCGAAAACCAGCGAGATAGCGTGAGTTGGGCAAGCAGTCGCGCAGGCCCCATGACCAACACACATGGTTGGTTCGATCAGCATGGCTTTGCCGTCGATTATGCCAAGGATGGACTTTTCCGGGCAGGCCCGCACGCAACTGGCACAGCCCAGACAGAGGGCCGAATTGATCACCGGATGCAGTGAATTGGGCTCCATCAGCCCGGCTTGAAGATTGTCCTCCAATACCGCGCGCGCCCTTGCGGAGCGGTGCTTGCCCAGCCAGATCCAACCGAACCAGATGGCCACCAGCGGGGCGACGTAGATCAACATGAGAAAATTGAACTGCATCATCAGGCGCCCGGCACTCCGAGCGCTTTGGCAGCCTCGTTGATCTTTGCCAGAGCGGCGGCATCACCGGCCAAGGCCTTGCGGGCAATAACCAGATCCTTGCCAGCCTGAACTTCCTGCTTGAGCACCATGCGTGACCGCATGAGCATTACCCAGCCATCGGGATCGCGCGGGTTGGCAGCCAGGCGGCTGGCCAGGCCGCCCACCATGTCCTCAACCGATTTGGGCGCATCGCCAGACGCAATCTGTGCGGCGGTAGGACCGCGAGACGCCACACCCACCGGCGCAGCGGCCGCAGGAGCCTTTAGCTTGCCGGATACGTCGATGCCCAGTTTGGCGGCGGTTTCCTTGATTTGACGCTGCACATCACCCTGCCACGGCGCATCAGGCGGACCGGAATTGGCCAGCACGATCCACTGGTCCAGCGCCTGTTGCGGGTTGCCGTTCTGGGCCAGCCACAGCGCCGCAAAATAGCGCGCGCGTGGTTCAGTCTTGTCAATCGCCAGCGCTTTTTCAAATTCAGCTTTGGCCTCGTCGGTTACTTTCCCGCCGGCCACGCCAACCATCGCTTCGCCGTAACCGGCATGGACCATGGCATTTCCAGGGAGGAGCTGCAGCGCGCGCTTGTAGGGTTCGATCGCCTGCTGCGGTTTGCCGGTCATCACGTATGACCAGCCCAACAGGCGGAACCCTTCGCCATCGTCGGGCTGCTTTTCAAGCCGCTTGGCCAAACGCTGGATTGATGTATCGACATCATCAAGTTTGGGATCGCCGGCAGGCACCGCGCCAAGACCAGTGGCCGGTGCAGCCTTATCGGCAGGGCGCAGCAGCAATGCCGCTGTCGCTACGACTACCAATGCTCCAGCCCCGATCAGCAATTTGCGATTATTTGGGCTCGGGCCGTCTACGCCCGCAACCGTTTCTGACGCGGTAGTTTCAGATTGCGGCACCGCGGCATCGTCGCGCGCTTGCCATACGCGCATTGCGACTACGCCAAGCACAACACCAACAAGAGCAGTCAGGACATATTGCAGCATCTGGATTCCTATTCAAAAATAAAGGTCCACGCCAGGACCAAATCTGCCTATTCAACGGTAACCCGCATCGGCACAGAGCGAACCTGACAGAAGGCTGTCAAACTGACCGATAGGCGACGTTATGCCCGCCTGATCCGATGAACCGATTCAACCAATTTCCCAATATCTAAACCAATCGCTAAACATGTTATGGCATTCAAGGCTATCCCGTCACATAACTCGGACGTAAAATTATCATGGCCACAAAGGCACAAAGATTACCAGTTTCGCGTCAAGAAACAAAGTTAACAGCCAGCATGATTGAGCGGATTGCATCGCTTGCGGTGCTTGGCGCAGTGCTGGCTGCGGTCGTTTACGGGTGGCTGCATCGTTACGAGGACTGGATCAATCCAGAGCGTGGAATTGGCTATGCACTGGGTATTATCGGCGGCGTGTTGATGCTGGTACTGCTAGGCTATCCGCTGCGCAAACGGGCCAAGCGCACCACCCGTGCGGTCGGTTCGGTGGGCTTCTGGTTTCGATTCCATATGTTCCTGGGGCTGGTCGGACCGCTGGCAATCCTCTATCATGCGCGTTTTAGTTGGGGCGCACTGAACAGCGCAATGGCACTGGGCGCCATGATCGTCGTCGCATCGAGCGGTCTGGTTGGACGGTTTTTCTACTCGCGGGTCCACCGCGGCTATTCCGGACGCAAACTCGAACTGCGCTCGTTGAAACAGGAAATGGATGCCATGCTGATGCGGCTCGAAGCCGCTGGTTTGAACCGGGATACCGTGATCGCTGCCATCCAACCGTTTGAAGACCGCGCGGTTCGTGCCGGAAGCGGGTTCTGGACCAGTGCTGGCGCGGTTATCAGTTTGGGAATCGAAACCCGCATTGCGGCACGGCGACTGCTGGGCTCCGTGCCGCGCGGCGCCGATCGCCGCCTGATCACCGTGCGAGAACAATTGACCGAATATTTCGATGCGGTTCGCCGCACCGCCGAATTTGCATTCTATGACCGGTTGCTGCGGCTGTGGCATCTGCTACACCTGCCCCTGTTCTTCCTGCTGGTCGCTGCTGCGATCCTCCATATCGTCGCGGTGCATATGTACTAATGCAAAGATTGCAGGCTCTTTTCTGGTTGGTGCTGCTTTGTCTCGCCACGCCCGTTTTGGCGCAAACGATCATGGAACGGCTGGTTACCCCGGGCCCGCTATCCAACGCACATGCCCGGCTCGAAGCAAAATGCGCATCGTGCCATTCGTCCTTTGCCAAAGAAGCGCAAAACAGCAAATGCCTGTCCTGCCACAAGGGCGTGGCAACCGACATCGCAAGCCGAACTCGTTTTCATGGCAAATTTACCCCGGCGCGCACCGGAACCTGCAAGAGCTGCCACAGCGATCACAAAGGGCGTGCCAATAATCTGGTACAACTGAACCAGGCCACCTTCAATCACGCTTTCACTGAGTTTGAGCTTACCGGCGCGCACAAGAGGGCAAAGTGTTCCAGCTGCCACCGCGGCATTGATTACCGCGGTCGCCCCCGCGATTGTGCTGGCTGTCATGGGCCGTTCGATCCGCACAAGGGTCAATTGGGCCGTAACTGCAAGAACTGCCACAACACTAACGCCTGGAAGCCCGTCACCGGTTTCAACCATGCCGCAACCAAATTTCCACTGACCGGGGCGCATCGGTCCGCCAGCTGTGCATCTTGCCATGCCGGACAACGCTGGCATCCGGGAGCTACCTGTATCTCGTGCCATGCGCGCGATGATGCACACAAGGGTTCGCGTGGTACCAATTGCGCCAGTTGCCACACGACCGCATCATGGGGATCGGCCACATTTGATCATTCAAGCACAGGCTTTCCGCTGATCGGCGGCCACGCCAGCGCTTCGTGTGCCGGGTGCCACGGGGCGGGCAATGTCAACAAACATCCTTCGCGCGATTGCTATGCCTGCCATGCCCGTGACGATTCCCACAAGGGCCAGAACGGGACGAATTGCGCCAGTTGTCACAATCCACGCAGCTGGACCCAGACCAGTTTTGATCACGACAAGATGACACGTTTTGCACTGAAAGGTGCGCACCGCACGATCGCATGTCAGGCCTGCCACAAGCAGCCGCCCAAGGAGGTCAAACCACCAGTTACCTGCTTTGGCTGTCACGTTCAGGACGATGCCCACAAGGGCGGCAATGGGCAGGATTGCGCGCGTTGCCACACCAGTACTTCGTGGAAACTGGCCAACTTTGACCACAATACCATGACCAAGTTCCCGTTGGCCGGTAAACACGCGTCCGCCAAATGCGAAGTCTGCCACACCAGCCCGCCGCAAGAGCTGAAGCTGACCGGCCAATGCCTTTCGTGCCACGCCAAGGATGACAAGCATCAGGGCAAGCTCGGTCCGAATTGCGAAACGTGCCACAGCGCCACCGGGTGGACCACACAGGTGCGGTTCGAACACGACCTCACCCGCTTCCCGCTACTGGGCAAGCACGCTCAGCTGACCTGCGTGGCATGTCATGCCGACAAAACCTTCTCGGCCAAGGGTACTACTTGTGCCGCCTGCCATGTTGATGATCATCACAAGGGATCTTTGGGCACGCCCGCACCATGCCAAACCTGCCATAACTCGGTCGACTGGAAAGCATGGCGATTCGATCATGACACTCAGACAAAATTCGCCCTCACCGGCCGCCATCAGGGATTGATATGCTCGGCTTGCCATACCAGGCCGGGCGACCCGGCAAAGATTGGAAATCAGTGCGTCGATTGCCATCGGCGTAACGATCCGCATCGCGGAGGCTTTGGCGATGATTGCCAGCGGTGTCATGTTACCAGCGGCTTTGGCGAAATTCTTGTGCGCAACCGAAAGCCGGGCGGTTAATTTTTATCTGACATTAATCTTACATTTGGCAGTTCTATGGGGCAAACTGAGTCATTTTAGCGATGGAGGGAGGCCCTGCGTATACCAAATCCTTTCGCTTACTGCTTAGGCTGCTGCGTATATAGAGGCACAGATAGTCCGAACCGTTGCTCAGCGGCATTCAGGATTTACAAGGAGTGTGGTTATTTTGCCGCGTAGGTCGATCACGGCAGTTCTGATTTGGTTTTTGGCGATGATTTTCGCCGCACTGCCCGTTGCCGCATCTGCGCAGCCACTGTCGGCTAAGTTCGATCACTTCAAAACTGGCTTTCCTCTGACCGGTGCACATGCCACGGTCAAATGTGAAAGCTGCCATCAGGGCGGGCAGTTCGAAGGCACGCCCAAAGACTGCAAGACTTGCCACAATTCTGTGCGCGCTTCGGGACTTCCCGGGAACCATCTGCGAACCGAGGACAGTTGTGATAATTGTCACACCACCAGCCAATGGCAGGTCGGAAAATTCGATCACACAAAATATACCGGCACCTGCATCAGTTGCCATAACGGTGTGCAGGCGGTTGGCAAACCCAGCACCCACATCCAGACCGCGCAGGATTGCAGCGCTTGCCATTCGACCAAGACCTGGACTTCGGTGCGGTTCGATCACACCGGAGTAACGGGCAATTGCGCAAGTTGTCACAACGGCACCAAGGCATCGGGCAAGGGGTCAACCCACATTGCCACGGTTAAGGACTGTGGATCATGCCACACGACCAGTGGCTGGAGCGGGGCAAAGTTTGATCACGCCGGGGTAACCGGAACCTGCGCCAGTTGCCACAATGGCACTACTGCCAAGGGCAAGAGCTCGACCCATTTGGCCACCACCAACAACTGTGAAGACTGTCATAAGATCAGCGGCTGGCTTCCGGCCACGTTTAATCATGCCGATACCAGTGCGGCCTGTTCGACTTGTCACAACGGTACCAAGGCAAAAGGCAAGACAGCCACGCATATTGCCACCACGGCCGAATGCTCGACCTGTCACAGCACCACCGCCTGGACTCCGGCCAATTTCAATCACGCCAATGCCACTGGCACTTGCGTTTCGTGCCACAACGGCACCACCGCCACCGGCAAGTCGGCTGCGCACATCACCACCAACACCAACTGCCAGGATTGCCACACCACGGTCGCCTGGGCGCCCGCCAAGACCGTCAACCATGCTGACGTGATCGGCACCTGCAGCAGCTGCCACAACGGCTCCAAGGCCAAAGGCAAGACTGCGACCCATATCGCCACCACGGCCGAATGCTCGACCTGTCACAGCACCACCGCTTGGACTCCGGCCAATTTCAATCACGCCAATGCCACTGGCACTTGCGTTTCGTGCCACAACGGCACCACCGCCACCGGCAAGTCGGCTGCGCACATCACCACCAACACCAACTGCCAGGATTGCCACACCACGATCGCCTGGGCGCCCGCCAAGACCGTCAACCATGCTGACGTGATCGGCACCTGCAGCAGCTGCCACAACGGCTCCAAGGCTGGCGGCAAGCCCGCCACGCATATCGCCACGACGGCAGAGTGTTCGACCTGCCACAAGACCACCGGCTGGCTGCCGGCTACGTTTAGCCATGCCAATGTGACGGGCAGCTGCGCCTCATGCCACAATGGCACCAACGCGACAGGCAAAAGCACCTCGCACATCTCGACCAACAATACTTGCGAGGACTGCCACACCACAACTGCATGGGCGCCAGCAAAGGTCGTCAATCACAATGACGTGATCGGCACCTGCACCAGCTGCCACAATGGCTCCAAGGCCAGCGGCAAACCTGCCAGGCATATCGCCACAACGGCAGAGTGTTCAACCTGCCACAAGACCACCGGCTGGCTGCCGGCTACGTTTAGCCATGCCAACGTGACGGGCAGCTGCGCCTCATGCCACAATGGCACCAACGCGACAGGCAAAAGCACCTCGCACATCTCGACCAACAATACTTGCGAGGACTGCCACACCACAACTGCATGGGCGCCAGCAAAGGTCGTCAATCACAATGACGTGATCGGTACCTGCACCAGCTGCCACAATGGCTCCAAGGCGAGCGGCAAGCCCGCCACGCATATCGCCACCACGGCACAATGCAGCGATTGTCACAAAACCACCGCATGGCTGCCTGCCAACTTCAGCCACAGCAACGTCACCGGAAGCTGCTCGTCCTGTCACAATGGCACCAGTGCCACCGGCAAGAACGCGACCCACCTTTCGACCACAAATACCTGCGAGGATTGTCACACCACGGCCGCTTGGACGCCTGCGAAGACGTTCAATCATGCCGATGCAATCGGCACCTGCGCCAGCTGCCACAACAATACTGCGGTTCCGGGCAAGCCGGGAACCCATGTCAATACAACCAACAATTGCGATAATTGCCACGTAACCACCAGCTGGACCGCGGTGAACATGGATCATACTCAAACGCTTGGTACGTGCCAGTCCTGCCACAACGGGACAACCGCCACAGGCAAGCCGGCGACGCATATCCAGACCACCGCCGATTGTGGCAGTTGCCACCGTACTTCAGCCTGGCTGCCAGCTGCTGTCGACCATTCGACAGTCGGCAACAATTGCTCCAGCTGCCACAACGGCACTTCGGCTACTGGCAAGACGCCGACACACTTTGTGACCAGCCTTGAGTGCGGCACCTGCCATCGCACCACCGCGTGGATCCCGACGCTGACGTTCAGTCACTCATCACCGAATTATCCGGGTACCCATTCGCGCGCCCTGCAGTGCAACGATTGCCACACCACCAATTCGCAAAGTGTGCCTTATCGCTACCCTGCCTACACTGGCAGTTGCGCATCGTGCCACGCGGGCGACTACCGGCAAAATTCGCACAAGAAGTACGAATCACCGACCACCGCCTTCTACACAGTGTCAGAGCTGCGCGACTGTACCGGTGCCTGCCACCTCTACACCAACAGTTCGATGACCACGATCAAGGAGCGCCGCTCCAGCCATCACCGGGTCAGCTCGTCCGGCTTTGATTGATACTTAGGGGGTTTCCTTGCGCCACAGCAGTCTGAGCAGTACTTCTACCGTCATTGCGTTTGCAGTCGCCGGCGTAGTTAGCGTTGCATGGCCCAGCCCAAGCTTTGGGCAAACCGTGTCGGACGGCGCGCTTGCCGATCTGCAGGTGCAGCGGGTTGGCGATTGCACCAACCTGACGATCACGTTCAACACCCGCGTCCAGCTTCTCAGCCACTTTCCGGACAGTTCGGGCCGCGAACTACACGTGCGGTTAAAACCACTCGATTCAACCGCAGTCGCGCTTGGCCGCGATTCGCTGCGCACGCCGGTCAGCCTGCCCGAACTGAGATCGGTTTCCTACGAAGGCGATACGCCAGGCGGCCCGGTACTTTCGCTGTTCTTTACCCGCGATACCGAATTTACGGTCGAAGCCGGTGCGCAGCCCAATACGATCGTGATACGGATTGCGAGGCCCGGTACGGGCACTAAATGCGGCGCGGGGCCAGTCGCCTCACCAACCGTGCAAACTGTCACGATGGCGCCGCCAACCGGATTGGTCCCGGTGCCGCCCGGTCTGTACGTAATCAATGTCAGCTCGTCCGCTACGCTGCCTTCGCTAGGGGACACTCAGCGGACCAAGCTTGGCGGCCGGGTGATCTATGAGACCCAATTCGAAAAGGATGCGCAGACCTGGCACCGCTTGCGGGTGGGTTTCTTCGAAACGCGCGAACAGGCTGAAGCCGCGCGCAAGTTGCTTGCTGCTGATTATCCCGATGCATGGGTGGTCAAGGTTACGCCAGAAGAGCGAGCCCAAGGCGTAGCGACGCGGCTCGATGGTGGCTCTGCGCAGCCGGTTGTTGTGGCCCAGCCCACAATAACCGGCGGTGAGGCCGAAGCGGCCGAAACCGCGCGCCTGATCGGCGAAGCCGAAACAGCGATCCAGGACAACAATGTCGATCGCGCCATTCAGCTCCTCACCAATGCCAGCCAGCAGCCCGAAAACGCCAACACCCCGCGGGCGATCGAACTTCTGGGCCTGGCGCGCGAAAAGAAGGGACAAGCCGCCCAGGCCCGCGCGCAGTACCAGGAATACCTGCGCCGCTACCCCAGCGGCGAAGGCGCCGACCGAGTCCGCCAACGATTGGCCGCGATAGACGATGGCAGCAACAGCACGACCGGCCCGCTACGCCAGGCCAGCGGATTTGGCCGCGGCGACGCTGGAGGCTGGAAATGGGGTGTGCGCGGCTCGTTTTCGCAGTTCTATTTCCGCGACCAGGGTCGCACCAGCACGCTCACCACCTCCGCAACACTGGGCAACGAGGTCGACAATTCGGTCAACGTCAACCAGCTGCTGACCTCGGGAGATATTACCATCTCAGGCGGTAACGACCGCCGCATGTTCCAGATTCGCGCTGCCGGTTCCTATACCAAGAACTTCGGCACCAGTGCGTCGATCACCACAATCGACAACGGAACTGAGGTGCAGACATTCCGATCCAAACCGGGCGGTGGGATTGGTTCGGTATCGGCTCTTTATTTCGATTACACCGACAACGATCTGGGCACCCAGCTCAGGATCGGCCGGCAGACCCGCAATTCACAAGGCGTGCTAGGTCGCTTCGATGGAGGGATGGTCGGCTTCCAGGCCTCGCCGCGGTTGCGCCTGAACCTTGTGGCAGGTTTTCCGGTGCTGTCCTCACGCCAGACCTATGTTGTAACTGAACGTCCGTTCTACGGCGTCAGCGTCGATTTGGGGGCAAAGCGCAGCCCGCTGCAATTCAGCGTCTATTGGTTTGATCAGCATGCCCGCGGCGGCTTCATCGATCGCCGCTCGGTGGGGGTTGAGGCCCGTGTGCTGAAGCGTAATTTCAACGCTTTTGCGATGGTCGACTATGATGTGAAGTTCGGCCAGCTCAACTTGGGCTTGGCGACCTTCAACTACAATTTCCCCGACAATTCGAACATCGGCGTGTCATTTGACTATCGCCGCTCGCCAATGCTTACGACTACCAACGCGTTGATCGGCCAGTTCGATACCGTGAATAATGTGCCGTTTACCGGACTCGCTGGATTGAGGCCGTTTTTCACCGACGATCAAATCTACCAAATGGCGCGTGACCGGACCCTGATCGCAAAGTCAGTCACCGTTACCTACTCGCGCCCGATCATGGCCAAGCTGCAGATGAGTACGGACTTCACTTTGACTGACACCGGTGGTACGCCAGGAACACCAGCAACTCTGGGCACGCCCAACATCGATCCGCTGCCAGCCACCGGCAAGGAATACTATTACGGGCTGCAACTGATCGGCTCGGACCTGATCATGGGCAATGACATATACATTCTATCGGGCCGCTACGCCGACACTGCGACCGCCAAGATCTACACGATCGATTTCAACGCGCGGTTGCCAATTACCAAAAACTTCCGCCTGAGCCCGCGCGTGCGCTATGGGGTGCGCGATAACAAGCCGACTGTATTCGCGCCTGTTCCGGGCAATTTCCATCAGTTCCAGCCGACGGTTCGGCTCAACTATTACCCGATCCGCAATTCGGAGATCGAGGTTGAGGTTGGCGCCAATTTCAGCCAGCAGCGCATTTACAACACCACCACGTCTGCGTTCGATCAAGTGAACGAAAAGGGCTGGGTGCTCAGCGCTGGTTACCGGCTCGACTTCTGAGATCCGGATGAAAGGGAGACTACACTTTGATCGCTGAAGCTGGGCTGGTCGCATTGTGGCTGGCTGCAACCATGGCTCTGTTGCAACTCGTGATTGGTGCGCTTGCTTTGGGGCAAGGGCGGCAATCACTCGGTCCCGCAGTGGTGCCGGTTGCGGTGGTGCAGGCGGGATTGGTGGCGCTGTCATTTGCGGCACTGGTGATCTGTTTCATCCGCTCGGACATGTCAGTCATGCTGGTTGCGGCCAACAGCCATTCCGCCAAACCAATGATGTTCAAGATTGCCGGAACCTGGGGCAACCACGAAGGCTCGATGCTGTTGTGGGTGACCATTCTGGGATTGGCCGGCGCCACGATCGCCCTGTTCGAGAAAAAGCTGCGGGCTGATACCAAGCTTGCCACTCTGGCTGCTCAGGGCGCAATTGCACTGGGCTTTTACGCGTTCCTGCTGTTCTCCTCCAATCCTTTTGCCCGCCTTGTTGGTGTGATGGAAGGGGCGGGGCTCAATCCACTGTTACAGGATCCGGGCCTCGCTTTCCATCCGCCCACGCTCTACGCCGGCTATGTCGGCATGTCGGCAGCATTCTCGTTTGCAGTCGGAGCGCTGGTAACCCGAAACGTCTCCAGCGAATTCGCCCGCGCAATGCGGCCTTGGGTGCTAGGGGCGTGGATCTTCCTGACGATCGGGATCACTGCGGGATCTTACTGGGCCTATTATACGCTGGGCTGGGGCGGCTGGTGGTTCTGGGATCCGGTTGAAAATGCCTCGCTGATGCCGTGGCTTGCGGCAACCGCATTGCTCCACTCCGTAACCGTTCTGGCCACGCGTGACGGGCTTCGCGCCTGGACAATTATGCTCTCGGTTCTTGCTTTTTCAATGTCTATGGTCGGAACGTTCCTGGTCCGATCAGGAATTTTAACCAGCGTCCATTCCTTCGCGGTTGATCCGCAGCGCGGCTTGTTCATCCTTGGCCTGCTAGGGCTGTATATCGGCGGCGCGCTGGTTCTGTTTGCCTTGCGGGTCGGAACAGTGGCCGAAGGCAACCGGTTTGAAATTGTCAGCCGTGAAGCCGCCCTGGTCATCAACAATCTGCTGCTGACAGTTGTGCTGGTGGTGGTGATGGCCGGGACCCTTTATCCGCTGGTTCTGGAAAGCTTCAACGGGTCCAAGATCTCGGTCGGAGCACCCTATTTCAACGCCACGGCCGGGCCAATTGCGCTGGCCTTGATGGTGCTAATGGCGGCAGGACCGCTGCTGCGCTGGCGCCGCGATCTACCGCGGCTGGTGCTTGACCGGTTGACCCCGGCACTGTTCACGGGCGCCGCCGCGCTGTTGGTTGTTGCCTTGTTGGCACGCAAGATTGGCATTCTGCCGCTGGCCGGTCTGACAGTAGCTGCAATGGTCGGCGCAGCCAGCATCGCACCACTATGGAAACGCGATCTGAAACGCACCCCGCTGTTTACGTTCGGCATGGTGATCGCGCATCTGGGATGCGCGGTTTCGATTGCCGGGATGGCTAGCGACTCTGCCTTTACCCAAGAAAACATGGTTTCGATGAAAGCCAACGAAACCCGCCCGATCGGTCCGTTCAACGTGACGCTGCAAGGCGTGCGCGAGAAGGCGGGGCCCAACTATCAAGTGCTTGAAGCTGTGCTGTCAGTGCGCAAGGGCGAAAGCGGATCACCGTTTGAAATGCTGCCGCAGTTGCACGCATTCACCGATCCGCAAATGACCACCAACCAGGCGGCAATCAAGACCTTCTGGAACGGGCAGCTTTATCTGGTACTGGGTGAAAGTTCGAACGGTGACAGTTTCCTGATGCGGTTGTGGTGGAAGCCGTTTGTAACCTTGATTTGGCTCGGCGGCATCATGATCGCGCTGGGTGGATTGCTGGCCCTGATGGGCCGGGCAAAACGCGATCTTTGGGACAACCGCTGGCCATGGACACGCGGCAAGCCCGCCGAGGCCAAGGCATGAAGGGCAAGCTAATCCTGTGGCTGCCGCTGGTGCTTATGCTGGCGCTGTTTCTGGCCTTCTGGCGCGGGCTGCAGCAGCCGGATGATCATGTTATCGCATCCCAGCTGGTCGGAAAACCGCTGCCAGAATTCAATGCCATTGCCGTAATGCCCGGGCAGCTTGGTGCCGCAACGTTTGATTTCAAGGATGGCAAGCCGCGCCTGCTCAACATCTTTGCCTCCTGGTGCGTACCATGCGTGCAAGAGGTCCCTATGCTTGAACGGCTTAAGGCCAACGGGGCCGAAATTGTTGGCGTGGCGGTGCATGATAACGGCCCCGATCTGGCCACGTTTCTCGCCGAAAATGGCAACCCATATAACAAAATAGGGCTTGATCAGCAGGGTCGTGCGCAGATCGCGCTGGGTTCTGCAGGTGTCCCGGAAACTTTTGTCGTTGATGGCAAAGGCAACGTTATCTACCAGCACGTCGGCGTAGTGACCGAGGCCGACATCCCCAAATTGATGGGCATGCTAGGGGCTACGCGATGATCAGACGGTTCGTTATTGCCGTGATGTTGCTGATCGCCGCGCCGCTCGCTGCGCAAGATTATGCGGAAATATCGCTGAGCGATCCGCGGCAGGAAGCGCAAGCTGTAGCCTTGATGGATTCGATCCGCTGCGTGGTATGTCAGGGCCAGCCTATTTCCGGGAGCAACGCCGATCTGGCTGGCGATATGCGCCGAATTATCCGCGAGCGGATTGCGCTGGGGGAAAGCCCTGATCAGGTGCGCGAAATGCTGATCAGCAAGTATGGTGATTGGGTCAGTTTCAAGCCTGTCGTCAGGCCGGCAACGATGCCGCTGTGGATCGTGCCATTGCTGGCCCTGCTGGGCGGAATTTGGCTGGTTTCACGCAGGCTGAGAGCAAGGAAAGCGTAATGGGCTGGATCTTGGCAATTGTTTTTGCAGCTGCGAGTTTTGCTGCACTGTATTTTTCCCGACGCTGTTCATGTCAGGCGCTTGAGCTTGCAGCAGCAACAATCCTTGTCGCGCTGGCGGGCTATGGCTGGCAGGGCAGTCCCGATCAGGCAGGCAATCCGGTACATCCCGGTCCGCGGCCCATTGCAACGGAGCAGTCGCAATGACCAACTACGATCAGATTTTCAACACGGCGATTTCACGGTTGCATGCCGAAGGCCGCTACCGGGTGTTCATCGATATCCTGCGCAACAAGGGCAGCTATCCCAACGCGCGCTGCTTTGCCGGGCACAACGGCCCGCAGAACATCACCGTCTGGTGCTCGAACGATTACCTGGCGATGGGCCAGCACCCCAAGGTGATCGAGGCGATGGAGCAGGCGCTGCATGATGTCGGGGCCGGATCGGGCGGAACCCGCAACATCGGCGGCAACACCCATTACCACGTCGATCTTGAGGCTGAGCTGGCCGATCTGCACGGCAAGGACGGCGCGCTGCTGTTCACGTCTGGCTATGTCTCGAACGATGCCACGCTATCCACTCTGGCCAAGGTGCTGCCGGGCTGCGTGATCTTCTCGGACGAGCTCAACCACGCCAGCATGATCGCCGGGATCCGCAACGCCGGCTGCGAAAAGCGCGTGTGGCGGCACAACGATCTGGCGCACCTTGAAGAACTGCTGGCTGCCGAAGATCCGGACGTGCCCAAGCTGATCGCGTTTGAAAGCGTCTATTCGATGGAAGGCGATGTCGCCCCGATCCACGCGATCTGCGATCTGGCCGACAAGTACAACGCGCTGACCTATATCGACGAGGTCCACGCCGTGGGCATGTACGGGCCGCGCGGCGGCGGGATTACCGACCGCGATGAGGCGGCGCACCGCATCGACATCATCGAAGGCACGCTGGGCAAGGCGTTTGGCGTGATGGGCGGCTATATCGCCGCAGACAGCCGGATCATCGATGTGATCCGCTCCTACGCGCCGGGGTTCATTTTCACCACCAGCCTCTCACCCGTGCTGGTCGCAGGCGTGCTGGCCTCGGTCCGCCATCTCAAGGCCTCGAGCGTGGAGCGTGAGGCGCAGCAGGCCAATGCCGCGATGCTCAAGGCGCTGATGCGCGATGCCGGTCTGCCGGTGATGAACAGCACCACCCACATCGTGCCGCTGATGGTTGGCGATCCGGTCAAGGCCAAGAAGATCAGCGATGTGCTGCTGGCCGAATACGGGGTCTATGTGCAGCCGATCAATTACCCCACCGTGCCGCGCGGCACCGAACGCCTGCGCTTCACCCCCGGCCCGGCCCACACCGAAGCCATGATGCGCGATCTGACCCAGGCACTGACCGAGATCTGGCAGCGGCTCGATCTCGCGCTGGCGGCGTGAACGGGATTTGACCGCGGACTTCGCTGACCTGCCAGACCTTCGCGACTGCTGAGACGCTTCCCGAAACCAGCCGATTGTTCAGCAATGAGGTCAAACAGACCTATGTCCACTCTCGGATAATCGAAGTGGCACGTACCTTGTCGCCAATAGGGTAGGAGATGGCCTTCGCGCTGCAGGGATGGTTATCCCCGTGCCGCCTGAAGACCGCCATGCCGCTTCATCACCGATCGCGAAATACCGAGCGCACCCTCTGCACTCCTCAGATCAACGGAGATGAATACGCGGCTGCGCCGCGTGTCTGATATGTAACTGTTCAAAGCGACATCATCGACGTCCGGATCTGAAACCATTTTTTTGATCGCCGCGGTGGTTGCACCGACAATTCCCGATATCACCGAGGTGGCTGTCAAAGCTGCTGTGGCGAAACCCCCGATCGCGGCAATCTGGCCCACGCCGGGTATTACGAAGAGCGCAAGGCCGATCGTTACTCCGGCGATGCCGCCGCCTGCGGTCGCACCGGCCACAGACAGCAGACTGTGGCCTTCGATCCAGGCATAGTCGGTGTCGATGAATTGACCGGCCAGCCACAGCATCGAGATCGCCGTCTTCGGCACTCCCTCCTTGACAAGGCTTTCGGCGGCAAGTGCGGCGCTGACCCTGTCATCGAACATCATTGTCAGACGATGCACTCGCGAGTCCAGTTCCTGCACTTTTGCAGACGCCAATCCTCTGGCAAATGCCAGTCGATGGGCGTCGCTTGAAAATTCGAGTCGCAACCCTGACGATCTGTGCAATTTGACTGCACTTGGCGAGAGAATGTCGGCAAAAAGCGTTCGCAACAGCATATCGACTGATTGCTGGCGCATCACCTGGTTTGTACCGCGGTTGATCCAGTCTGCGCGGACCGGGCGCGGATGATCGGGAGCCAGGAAATTGAGGGCGGGCAACTCCTCTGGTGGGATAACGTAAACAGGTGTCAAATGCCCAGCGCCTATCGATACGATTTTGAAGCGCGACCATTTACGACGATATACCAGATGACCGGACCAGCCAATGTTCGAATTGTGTCTTTGCGGCCAAGAACTAACCCACCAACTGCCAAAGGGCGCCCAATCGGCTTCAGCTGAACCGCAACTCAGAAAACACTCACAGGACAGGAAGATGGCCACTTGGGAGAAGTGGCGCAAAACCGCACACTTTCTTCCAGTCCGAAGCCGGCACCACAATTCTGGGCCGACTTGGCTGGTGGAATGGTGCGTAACGCAGTCATGGCGACACCAGGCTCAGTAGCCGAATTCCCTGTTTAATGGGAAATTACAGGGAATTCGCGATTGCCCGTCGTCAGAACATTTGGCACAACTCGCGGCTTAGATTAGCGGAGTGCGGGCCTCGTCTGGGGGTTGATGTTAGGCGGCGAGTTTGCGGTGTTGCAAGCGCCGATGTTCGATGGTCTGTCGTTTGATCCTTTCACGCTGTTTGATGATGGCTGAGGCCCTGCCGAAGTAGGCGTCGGCGGGCGTCACGTTGTTCAGGCTCTCGTGGAAGCGCTGGTTGTTGTAGTGCTCGACGAAGGCCTCGATCTGGGTCTCGAGGTCGCCGGGCAGGAAGTAGTTTTCGAGCAGGATGCGGTTCTTCAGAGTCTGGTGCCAGCGCTCGATCTTGCCCTGGGTCTGCGGGTGCATCGGGGCACCGCGCACATGGCTCATCTTCCGGGCCTCGATGTATTCCGCCAGTTCACCCGCAATGTAGCTCGGGCCGTTGTCGCTGAGCCGCCTGGGCTTGTGCAGCACCGTGGCATGATCGCAGCCCGAGGCCTTGAGCGCGAGGTCGAGCGTGTCGGTCACGTCCTCGGCCCGCATGGTGGTGCACAGCTTCCAGGCGATGATGTAGCGCGAGTAATCGTCGAGCACGGTTGACAGGTACATCCAGCCCCAACCGATGATCTTGAAGTAGGTGAAGTCGGTCTGCCACATCTCGTTCACCCGCGTGGCCTTGGTGTGGAACTGATCGGCGGCCTTGATTACGACATAGGCCGGACTGGTGTTCAGGTCATGGGCCTTCAACAGGCGGTAAACCGTGGCTTCGGACACGAAGTAGCGCTTCTCGTCGGTGAAGCGCACGGCCAGCTCACGCGGCGACAGCTCGCTGTAATCCAGCGCCATCTCGACGATCTGGCCCTGTACCTCGGGCGCGATGCGGTTCCACACCCGGCTCGGCGCCGACGGTCGATCCTCTAGCGCCTCCGGGCCGCCCGCAACGTAGCGATCGTAACAGCGGTAGAAGGTCCGTCGGGCGACGCCGAGCTGGTCCAGCGTGCGCTTGGCCGACAGGTGCGACTGCTCGACGATCTGGATGATCTCGAGCTTCTCGGATGCGGGATACCTCATTCTTCGTCGCCCCCATCCGCGATCATGCTTTTTTGAGCAGACGGTTTTCTAGCGTCAGGTCGGCCACACATTCCTTCAGGGCACGGGCTTCGCGGCGCAGGTCCTGCACCTCGCCGCTGGTCGCGGCACGAGCCGTGTCACCCGCCAAGCGGCGCTTGCCCGCTTCCATGAACTCCTTCGACCACACGTAATACAGGCTCTGCGCGATGCCTTCCTTGCAGCACAGCTCGGCGATAGTGTCACCGCCGCGCAGGCCTTCCAACACGATCCTGATCTTGTCCTCGGCCGAGAAGTGCCGGCGCGTCTGCCGCCGAATGTCCTTCACCACCCGCTCAGCAGGGGCCTTGGCCGGCAATTTTTTAAGGAGGATTGGGTCTTCATCTTCGTTCCTTCGTCACTACGACGAAGCCCCAATCCTCCTTAAATCACAACCTCAAATCTGTGCCATTGGTGCTGACGGGGGACAAGCTTCCCTTATTCGCGCCGATGTAGGTTTCAGCCCCAGCCTTGGATGTTATCCCGGCGACTTGTGCCGCCTGAGCCCCCGCAAGGGCCTCAACGGCTTCCTGTTGGCGTTCCTCAAGGGGATCACCCCCCTTCACCTTGAGGCGCAGCGCGTCGCGGGCATCGCGGGCATCAGCAAGAGAGATGCCGTCTGGACCAGCCGTTCCAAGGCCTACGTCTCGCGACTTGCCGCTGAGTATGAAGCGATAGACCCATGACCGCGCACCGCCTTCCTTCACCAGCAAATGCAGCCCGCCCCCATCGGCATGGCGACCGGGTTTTGCATTCTTCACCGCCAAGGGCGTGAGCACGTTGCCGAGCTTCTTTGGCATTATGGCTCCCTGTCAGGGAACCGAACCTGCCCCAAGATCGCCCCAATAGCGTCGTGGCAACGCGTTCCCTTAGTCGCTCCTAGACAATAGCATGGCTTTATGGGAACTCAACGGGAAGCATTCGAACAAGCGAAGGGGCAGGCCTTCACTAAATCCACCTATTTTAGTCGATACTCTGGCGGAATACGGACGAGCCTAGATGCTAGCTAGGCGGACTTCTACTCCGCCAGCCATCCCCAGCACGTCTCTCACGCAATAGGCCGGGTTGCGCAGCAGATGGTTCAGGTTTTTGAACTCCTGAAGGGCCATTCCAAACGCTTCATACCCGTGCTCCTTCGCGTTGGTGGCCATCCCGGCATGGTAGGCGGCAAGGGCGGTGGCTATAACGACGCTTGGAACACCGATCCTGATCCGGGTATCGCTGCGGCCTGCCAGCGCCGCGCAATCCAGAGCACTGCAATGAACCATAAATCGAAATAGCTGGCAGGGCTGGGACTACTGGTTGGCGCCGGCCTTGCTGCGCTGCAAAAGTACTCGTTCTGCATTCCTGACATCATCAGCAAACCGCCTGAACCGATTTCCGATAACCACCCAGTCGCTTGGTATCGGGGCCAGGCGAACCAACCTGCCGCCCCGACCGCCTGCCGCATAAATCCTCCGACTCAGGATTGTACCTGGAGGCGATAGCCAACCCCTGGTTCGTTGCGCAGCAAGCTGGGCTGGGCAGGATTGGCTTCGAGCTTGCGGCGGATCCCGCGCGCCGCCACGCGCAGATATTCGACATCGCTGTCATGACCGGGGCCCCATACCGATCTGAGCAGCTGCGAATGCGTGACCACCCGGCCAGGCGTTTTGGCAAGCTCGGCAACAAAGGCGTATTCCTTGGGCGTGAGATGCACCTCTGCGCCCGACTTGCGGACCTGCCTGGCGACTAGATCAATTTCGACATCTTCGCATCGGACGATCGGAGTTCCGGTTTCGCTGGCCAGACGGTGGCGCAGGGTTGCCCTGATCCGGGCCAGAACTTCTTCGCTGTCGAACGGTTTGGACACATAATCATCCGCGCCAAGATCAAGAGCAGCAACTTTCTGGTCAGTTGCATCGCGCGCCGAAACAACGATCACGGCCGGACCGGCACCCTTGATAATCGGGATCAGTTCAAGTCCGTCGCGGTCCGGCAAGCCCAGATCGAGCAGCACCACTTCAGGTTTGTCGATCTGGATCGAGGCCATTGCTTCGCGGGCGGTGCCGGCCTCGACAATCCGGTAATTGGCCCGTGACAGGCTGCTATGCAGCAAGCGCCGGATGGCCGGTTCATCGTCCACCACCAGGATGGTTACAGCCTGGGTCATTCGCTGGGCAGCTCCTTCAACTGGTCACCCTGAAAAGTGATCCTGAACGAAGCGCCTTTGCCGTCGTCCCGGTTCGATGCTGTCAATTCGAGGCCCATTGCCTCGCCAAAACCCTTGACGATTGCCAGCCCCAGCCCGGTCCCGCCCTTGCGGTCGGAACCCTCGATGCGGGCAAATGTCTCGAAGATCCGGCGCTCCTGCCCTTCGGGTATTCCGGGGCCCTCATCTTCGACGCAGAGCGACAGCCGGGTCCGGTCATGCACCGCTCTCACCGTGACCAGCCCGGTTGGCGTGCCATATTTGGTGGCGTTTTCGATCAGGTTGATCAGGCAATGATGGAATAGCTGCGGATCGACCATGACCAGCGGCAGGTCGGGCGCAATGTCGATCAGGGTCGCATGGCCCTGCAATGCTGGCCGCAGGTCATCCAATGCGCTGGCCACCGCTTCGGCCAGATCTACCGGCTCGATTTTCTGATGCAGCGCTCCAGCCTCGATCCGGACCATGTCGAGCAGATTGGCGACAAAGCGGTGCAGCCTTTCGGCTTCTGCGCGCGTCGCCGCAAGCAGCACTTCCTGACCCGGCGAGCTGGCCTTGATTTCACGCAAGGAGCCAAGAATAGTCGTCAACGGCGTGCGCAAATCGTGGCTGACCGATGACAGCAAGGCGTGCCGGAGCCGATCGCGTTCGCGAACATGGGCCAGGCTGGACATTTCCGTTTCCAGCGCAATCCGTTCGAGCGCCAGGCCGGTCTGATCGAGCAAGCTCAGCAATAGCGGCAACTGATCCGAGCGGATCGGACCGCGCGCATCTGATCGCGACAAACCAAACACGGCGAGCACTTTGCCGGCCGAGGCGACCGGATAGAACAGCCACTCCGATGCGGTCAGCGTATCCGATCCGCGCCCGGCCGGCTTGTTGTTATCAAATGCCCACTTTGCAGCCGCATCGTCGAGCATCTCGAGCTTGCAGCCCGGCGGGACCGACGAGCGGACTTGCAATTGGTCATGATCGGGCATCAACAGTGCGGTGTTGCAGTCAAGCAGGCTCCCGGCTTCGCGGCAGAGCACCTGGCTCAATTCGTCGCTGGTGCTTATCCCGGTTAACAGCCGCGCAAAGCCCGCCAGGGAACTGTTCTGCGCCGCGCTGGCCTGCGCCAGCAAGGCCTGTTCGCGCACCCGCGAAGCCAGCCGGCTACCCACCACTGCCACACCCAGCAGCACCAGCACCGTGATGATGTTCTGCGGGTCCTGAATGGTGAATGTGTGCAGGGGGGGGATGAAGAAGAAATTATAGGCTAGCGAACACACCAGGCTGGTGACGATCCCCGTGCGCATCCCATAGCGGGTCGCGGCAAGCATGACCGGAATGAGATATAGCAGACCGATATTGGTGATGCTGCCACGCTCGAAGATAACCCTTCCAATCAGCGTGATGATCGCACCCAGCCCCAACGAAACCGCGTAACCGTTGCGCGCGCCCCAGACCGATCGGCCGCTCGGGGCCAGCTGGCTGCGTCTGGGCTCGTCCAGTTTCAGCGGCACGACATGGACCGCAAGGCCAGGGGTATCCCTGATCAGCCGATCGACAATCGAACCATGCCGCAATTCAAACCAGCGTGAGCGAGCCGATTTGCCAACGATCAACTGCGTGGTCTTGGCGTCAGCCGCGAATTGCTTGAGGCCGGCCAGAATGGATTCGGCGGGAACTGCCGCGATCTGCGCGCCCAGCTGGCTTGCCAAATGCATGGTTTCCGCCAGCTGGACGTTCTCAAAATCGCTGAAACCAGAGCTGCGCGGGGCTTCGATATGGACCGCGGTCCACGGCGCGCGCAGGGCGTCGGCCAGGCGCTTTGCCGCGCGAACCAGTTCCGCCGCGCCCGGCTGTTCGCTGATCGCCACGACCAGCCGGTCATTGACGGCAAAATTGCCGGTCACGGCATTGGCCCGCATGTAATCGAGCATCTGCGCATCGACTGCCTGCGCGGCGCGGCGCAGCGCCAGTTCACGCAAGGCCGAAAGGTTCGATTTCGAGAAGAAATGACTGAGTGCGCGGGTCGCCTCGTCGGGAACGTAGACCTTTCCCTCGCGCAGGCGTTCGATCAATTCGTCCGGGGGAATATCGACCACTTCAAGGTCGGCATTCTCGATAACCCGGTCCGGCAGGGTCTCACGCACCCGCACTCTGGTGAACGAAGCAACCAGATCGTTGAGGCTTTCAAGGTGTTGCACATTCAGTGTTGAATAGACATCGATGCCTGCATCCAGCAGCTCCTCGACGTCCTGATAGCGCTTGGCGTGGCGACTGCCGGGGGCGTTGGTGTGCGCCAGTTCATCGACCAGGACCAGTTCAGGCTTGCGCTTCAGGATGGCGTCGATGTCCATCTCGTCAAGACTATGGCCCTGATGCTCGATCTGCTTGCGCGGCACGGTTTCAAAGCCGCCCAGTTTCGCCTCGGTCTCGCGCCGTCCGTGCGTTTCGACCACACCGATGATGACATCGGTCCCGGCGTCAGTCCGGGCCGCGCCTTCGGTCAACATTTCGTAGGTCTTGCCGACACCCGGAGCCGCACCAAGGAAAACCTTGAGGCGGCCTTTGCCCTCGCGCGCAGCGGCGCGCAGCAGCGCGTCCGGATCGGGTCTGACTTCGTTCATTGCCCCCGGTTTGCGCCCGAACGGGTCATGCTGTCGAGAGCAAGGTTCAACTTGAGCACATTGACGCGGGGTTCGCCCAGGAAGCCCAGCAACGGTGTTTCGGTGTGGTCAGCGACCAGCTGGCGCAGCGCCGCAGGATCCATCCCGCGGGCACGGGCCACCCGCGCAATCTGGAAATAGGCCGCCTCGGGGCTGATTTGGGGATCAAGCCCCGAGGCGGAAGTGGTCACCAGGTCAGGTGGGACATCAGATGGCACAGGGGCCCCCGGTGATGGCTTGAGCGCGGCCATGTCGGCCTGCACCCGGTCTGCTAGCGCGCGGCTGGTCGGACCGAGATTTGATCCAGCCGAGGCAGTGGCATCGTATCCCTTGCCAGCTGCAGAAGGCCGGCCGTGGAAATAGGCGTCAGAGGTGAACGCCTGTCCGATCAGTTCTGAGCCGATCACCTGACCGCGGCGCTCTATCAGGCTGCCGTTGGCGGCCGAAGGAAACAGCAGTTGCGCAGCGCCGGTCAGCGCCAATGGGTAAGCGATGCCGAGGAGCAGCGCGAACATCGCGGTCATCACCAGCGCGGGACGCAATGCAGCGAGAAGGTCCTTGGTCATGGCAACTGGTCCTCAAACGAGATGAAAGCTGGCAATCGCAAGGTCGATGACCTTGATGCCGACGAATGGCGCGATCAGGCCGCCCAGGCCATAGATCGCAAGATTGCGGGCCAGCAGCGGACCAGCGCCCATCGGCCTGTAGTTCACCCCGCGCAGCGCCAAGGGCACCAGCGCCGGGATAATCAGCGCGTTGAACATGATGGCTGAAAGGATTGCGCTTTCGGGCGTGGCGAGTTTCATCACGTTAAGGACACCCAGCCCCGGATATAGCACCACGAACATCGCCGGGATGATCGCGAAGTACTTGGCCACGTCATTGGCGACCGAGAACGTCGTCAGCGCGCCGCGGGTCATCAAAAGCTGTTTGCCCAGCCCGACGATCTCGATCAGCTTGGTCGGATCGCTATCGAGATCGACCATGTTCCCGGCTTCGCGCGCGGCCTGAGTGCCGGTGTTCATGGCTACGCCAACATCGGCCTGGGCCAGCGCCGGCGCATCGTTGGTCCCATCACCGCACATCGCAACCAGCTTGCCGCCTTGCTGTTCCTTGCGGATCAGCGCCAGCTTGTCCTCAGGCGTCGCCTCGGCAAGGAAATCATCGACCCCGGCCTCTGCGGCGATCGCGGCGGCGGTTAGCGGATTGTCGCCGGTGATCATCACGGTACGAATTCCCATCCGGCGCAACTCGGTAAAGCGTTCTCTCACGCCGGCCTTGATGACGTCCTTGAGCGCGATCACGCCCAGCAGGCGGCCATTGCGGGCAACAGCCAGCGGGGTTTGCCCAGACCGGGCGATATCGTCCGAGACCCGGCGCAGCTCAGCCGCATGCGCGCCGCTCGCCGCTTCGGGATTGGCCCGCAGGACTGCATCGACTGCGCCTTTCTGGACCAGCCCATCAGCGCTTCGCACGCCGGAAATGCGGGTCTGGGCGGTAAACGGGATCACTTCAGCACCAAGCGGCAGCGCATCGCGCACCACGCCGAATTTATCCCGGGCAAGCGCCACGATCGAGCGGCCTTCAGGGGTTTCATCGGCGAGGCTGGCCAGCATTGCCGCCTCGGCCAGCACGGAGATTTGCACACCCTCCAGCGGCCGCAATTCATTGGCCTGACGGTCGCCGATCGTGATCGTGCCGGTCTTGTCGAGCAGCAACACATCGATATCACCAGCAGCTTCGACCGCGCGGCCCGATTTGGCCAGCACGTTGAACCGGACCAGCCGGTCCATCCCGGCAATCCCGATCGCCGAAAGCAGCGCGGCGATGGTGGTGGGGATCAGCGTGATCAGCAGCGCTGCCAGAACGGCAACCGGGATATGGCCCCCGGCATAGCTGGCGAACGCAGGGATCGTCGCCACCGCGATCAGGAAGATGATCGTCAGGCCCACCAGCAGGATCGTCAGCGCGATCTCGTTGGGGGTCTTCTGTCGCTCCGCCCCTTCGACCAGCGCGATCATCCGGTCGAGGAAGCCCTGGCCGGGTTCCTGCGTCACCCGCACCTTGATCCGGTCAGAGATAACGCGCGTTCCAGCGGTCACCGCCGAACGGTCGCCCCCGGCCTCACGGATCACGGGCGCACTTTCGCCGGTGATCGCCGCTTCGTTGACCGCAGCGACGCCTTCGATCACTTCGCCATCGGCCGGGATCAGCTCGCCGGTCTCGACCAGCACTTCGTCGCCGCGTTTAAGCTGCGCTGCGGCCACGGTCCGGCCATCGGGCAGGCGCGCGGTCAGTTCGCTCTTGGCCGCGCGCAACGAGGCCGCCTGCGCCCGGCCACGGCCTTCGGCGAGAGCTTCGGCAAAGGTCCCGAACAGGACCGTAAGCCACAGCCAGGCGATCAGTTGCAGCTGAAAGCCCAGCGGCAGCGGCTCACCGCCAACCGCCAGCAGCACCGACAGCAGCAGCGCGACCACTGCAGTGGTAAACAGCACCGGGTTCCTGATCAGCGCGCGCGGATCAAGCTTGCGCAAGGCATCGCCGATCGCCGGAACGATCAGCTTGGCCGCGAACATCGAAGTGGGAGTTGTCATTTCAGATATCCCGTCAAAACAGCTTGCCGGAAGTCATCGCGAGATGATCGGCAATCGGGCCAAGCGCGAGGCCGGGAAGAAAGGTCAGCCCGCCGACGATCAGGATGATCCCGACCAGCAGGCCGATCCACAGCGGGCCGGTGGTCGGGAATGATCCGGCGGTTTCGGGGGTGTATTTCTTGGCGGCAAGGCTGCCAGCGATGGCCAAGGCCGGGACGATCACGAAGAAACGCCCGATCCACATCGCGACCGAAAGCAGGCCGTTATAGAACGGGGTGCCGGCGGTCAGGCCCGCGAAGGCCGAACCGTTATTTCCGGTGGCGGACGAAAAGGCGTAAAGGATTTCGGTGAAGCCGTGCGGACCCTGGTTGAGCGGTCCCGCGAGGCCCGCTGGCAGCACGGCGCTGATTGCAGTGAAGCCAAGGATGCACAGCGGCAGCACAGCGATCGCCAGTACCGCCAGCTTGACTTCCTTGCCCTCGATCTTCTTGCCGACATATTCGGGTGTGCGGCCAACCATCAGTCCGGCAATGAATACGGCGAGCAGCGCGAACAGCAGGAAGCCATAGATACCCGCGCCAACCCCGCCGACAACCACTTCGCCCAGTTGCATGTTGAACAACGGGATCATACCGCCCAGCGCGGTAAAGCTGTCATGCATCGCGTTGACCGCGCCGCACGACGCTGCGGTGGTAACCACCGAGAACAGCGCGCTCGCGGCGATCCCGAAGCGCACTTCTTTGCCCTCCATATTTCCGCCCATGACGCCAAGCTGGTGCAGCACCGGGTTTCCGGCCGCTTCCTGCCAATAGGTCAGGCTGGCACCGGCCAGGAACAGGATCATCATCGCGGACAGGATCGCCCAACCCTGACGGGTGTTGCCAACCGCCTTGCCGAAGCACCAGGTGAGGCCGGAGCCAATCGCAAAGATTGACAGAATCTGGATGAAATTGGTCAGCGCGGTCGGGTTTTCGAACGGGTGCGCGCTGTTGGCGTTAAAAAAGCCGCCGCCATTGGTGCCCAGCATCTTGATCGCTTCCTGGCTGGCGACGGGGCCCAGCACCAGCGTCTGCTTCGCGCCTTCCAGCGTGGTTACATCGATGCTTGATGCCAGGGTCTGGGGAACACCGCTGGCGACCAGAAACAGCGCGTAGATCACGCAGATCGGCACCAGCAGATACAGGGTCACCCGGGTGCAATCGGCCCAAAAGTTGCCGATCGTCGCGCTCTGCCGCCGGGCGAACCCGCGGAACAGGGCAAAGGCGATGGCGATCCCGGTTGCGGCCGAGAGGAAATTGTGGATGCTCAGCGCCAGCATCTGGCTGAGATTGGAAAGGGTGCTTTCACCGCCGTACCATTGCCAGTTGGTATTGGTGACGAACGCGATCGCAGTGTTCATTGCGCCGTCGCTGCCCACGCCGGCCAATTCGCGCGGATTGAGCGGCAAAACCGATTGCAGACGCAGAATGGCATAAGTGAGCAGCGTCAGGACGAGCTGGAACAGCAGCAAATGCAGCGCATAAGCGCGCCAGGTCTGTTCGCTATCGGGTCTGACCCCGGCCAACCGGTAGAACCCACGCTCGACTGGCCCCAGCACGCGGTGCAGCGGGGTATGGCCGCCTTCGTAAAGCGCGAAAAGCCATGTGCCGACCGGTTTGGCCAAAGCCACGGTCAAACCGGTGAACAACAGGATCAGGCTCCAGCCTGCGATTGTGCCTTCGATGGTCATCGCGTTGCTCCGTTCAGAAACGTTCGGGCCGCAAGAGGACGGCAACCAGATAGACGAGCAGGCCAAGCGCGGTCACGCCTGCCAGAATCAGGGTCAGGGTCATTGCGGGCGCCTCAGGCTTTTTCGCACAGGCGAACAAACGCCAGGGTCAGGATGAAAAGTCCGCCCAACACGGCCAGCCATTGCAGATCAGGCATCGCTCAGGACCTCCAGTAATACGCGCTGCGTGCAGGGATCGGTACGTGTTCGAACAATTTTGGTCCGAACATGGTGAGGGCGAGACCACTTGTGAGGCACACAGCTATGGCCAGGCAGACCGCAAACTCGCCCAGCGTTGCCTGATGCGGCGGCGGTGTGGTTGCCCAGCGATGGGCGACGAGCCCCAGCCGGTAGGATCCAGCCAGCAGCAGCACTCCGAAGCTGCGCAGGACTGCTTCGGCAGTCCACCAGCGTTCGCCTTTGCGAAGACGGTCAAGATTATTGGGCATCAAACGGCTCCCGCATTCTATCTGCGGTGCTTTATGTGGACCCTTGCGGCGTTAAGATTCCACGGGGAACTTGGCCCGATGCGTAAAGATTGCATAAAGTTCGTGGCTCCATCGCGCGCGCGCTCCTAGGCATGGCCGTATGAACGAAGCAGAAGGGCAGCCTGCCCATGATGAGAGCCTTGGCGCGCTGGCGATCGGTGCGCTTGGGGTGGTGTTTGGTGATATCGGCACCTCGCCGCTCTATGCTTTGAAAGAGAGCTTTGTCGGCCATCATCCGCTGACGGTCGATCAGGCGCATATATATGGCGTGCTGTCGCTGATTTTCTGGACGATGGTGTTAATCGTCACGGTGAAATATGTCTTCGTTATCCTGAAGGCCGACAACAAGGGCGAAGGCGGCAGCCTGGCCTTGCTGGCCTTGATCGGGCGAAAGCTGGGCGAGAACCGCTGGACCCCGGTAGTGGCGATTCTAGGGGTTATCGCCACTGCGTTGTTCTATGGCGATGCCATCATCACCCCGGCGATTTCGGTGCTGTCCGCAGTTGAAGGGCTGACTGTCATCAACGCTGGCCTGGCACAGTGGGTGCTACCGCTTTCCATCGGCATTCTCGTCGGCCTGTTCGCAATCCAGTCCCACGGCACCGCTGCGGTTGGCAAACTGTTCGGCCCGGTGATGGTGATCTATTTCATCGTCCTGGCCGTGCTGGGTCTGATCAATATCGCCGCAGCCCCCCAGGTTTTGTGGGCATTGAGTCCGCATTACGCGCTGGAATTCTTCCTGATCGATCCCAAGCTGGCGTTCCTGGCGCTGGGATCGGTGGTTCTGGCGGTGACCGGCGCGGAAGCGCTCTATGCCGATATGGGCCATTTCGGGCGCAAGGCGATCATGGTCTCGTGGTTGTACATCGCCTTTCCGTGTCTGCTGCTCAACTATCTGGGCCAGTCGGCGTTGTTGCTGGGCAACCCGGCGGCGGCAGAAAATCCGTTCTTTCTGCTCGCACCCGAATGGGCGCGCTTGCCGCTGGTGATTCTGGCGACCATGGCAACGATCATCGCCAGCCAGGCCGTCATTTCGGGGGCTTATTCGGTTTCGCAGCAGGCTGTGCAATTGGGCTTCCTGCCGCGCCTCAAGATACTTCACACCAGCGCGAAAGCCGCTGGGCAAATCTACGTGCCGCTGGTCAACTGGGCGCTGCTGATCCTCGTGATCATGCTGGTGCTCGGCTTCAAGAGCTCAAGCAATCTTGCCGCGGCTTACGGTATCGCGGTGACCGGCACGATGTTCATCACTGCCTGCATGCTGGGGATTCTGACTTTCACGGTATGGAAATGGAACCCGATTGTGGCGGCTCTTGTTACCGGCACATTCCTGATCGTGGATGGCCTCTACCTCGCTTCCAACATCACAAAAATCCCCGACGGGGGCTGGTTCCCGCTGCTGGTTGCGGCCATCGCCTTCACGCTGCTGACAACCTGGGCCACCGGTCGCCGGCTGGTCCGTGAGCGCCTTGCCGAGGATGCGATGCCGATCGAGCTCTTCCTGAAATCGGTTGGCCAGAAGGTGCGCCGGGTTGCGGGCAGTTCGGTGTTCCTCGCCTCAACCAGCGAAGGCATTCCGCCTGCGCTGCTTCACAATCTCAAGCACAACCACATCCTGCACGAACGCGTCGTGATCCTTACGGTTGCCACCGCAGGCGTGCCGCACGTCCTGCCTGAGTACCGGCGCGAGGTCGAAGATATGGGCAACGGCTTCTACCGGATTGTGCTCCATTACGGTTTCATGGACGAGGTCAATGTTCCCGCCGAGCTAGCGAATGAAGACCGTGCCGGTGGCCCGTTCAAGGCCATGGAAACCAGCTATTTCCTCGCCCGTCAGACACTGCTCGTTTCCAAGCGTCCCGGTATGGCGATCTGGCGCGAAAAGCTGTTCGCCTGGATGGTTCGGAATGCCGAAAGTGCGATGCAGTTTTTCAAACTTCCCACCAACCGGGTTATTGAGTTGGGCAGTCAGGTTGAAATCTGAAAAGAGCGCAACGTCAGGCTCTAGACGCAGCCGTGGTCAAAAATCCGATCGCTGATCTGCTTGGCAGGAAAAAGTAGCCGCCTGCGCGCGCCGTAACGAACTGCTCCATACCGACGAGCTTCACGGGCCCCGCCGGTGTCGGGATGGTGTAGTTGGCCTTGCCCGCGCTCTGTCCCCGGCCAGAGCCGATGATCGGGTCTGGCTCATCGGTCAGCCCGTGAAACGACGGCGACGCGGCCCAGGTTTGCTGCACAAATTCGAACTGCCGCTCAAGATCCCCGCACAGTGCGACGAAGAGCAGCCCTTTCTCTCCATCCGGCCCTGGACGGGTATAGCTGCGGCCGCGGCGCAGCAACCGGTGGCGATTGGTGATGATCTGTTCGCTGGGATCGCCGGGCTGCTTGCTATCGCGGGGATTGGTCCGCCGGATATGTGCGCCAAAGGGACAGGCAAGCCCTTGCGGATCGTCAATACCGAAGCTGAAATCATTGTCGCGTTCGGCGCGGTGCCGGGTCATCTCGCTGATCGAGGGAGCGCGGTCCGCCCGGTCGCGGGCGGGTGCTGAGGGAGAATACTGCACCGGATTGCCAATCAACGGGCGGCCATCGGGCCAGCGGCCCATCAGCTTGGCCTTGATCCAATTGGCATCGGGTTCCTGCCCGATCAATCGCGCCAGCCCGTAATAGAAGGGCTGGTCCGGATCGCGCTCACCCGTCGGCGCAGTGGCAGTGATCTGCTGTGCCTTTTTGGCAGCGAATTCATTGAAGCGATCGACGTGTTGCTGCAGTTCGCGAATCACGATGTAGCTGCCGTTGCGCCCGAAATCATGCGGGGCAGCGCCGGCTTTCTCGGTCCCGAAATCGGGGAACCGGCTTAGTTCATGGCTGGCCGGCACCGGCAGTTCACCGGCAAAATCGTCCTCCGCCCTGACCAGCGGGCTAGGTGGGAAATAGCCCTGGTTGCTCTTGTAGCCGAGGATGAATTCGCCTGGTTCGACCAGATCGCGCTGCGGCACGCCCTTGGCAAAACGTTCGGTCCCGCGGATTACCGGCTGCGAAATCCCGTCGCGATAGCCAAAGTGCTCCCTGCCGGGATTCCCTGCCACAGGTGCGCAAAGCGTTCGGGCGAGAATTTTGCCGCCATATTCGGTCAGCAAGGCTTCGTGTGTGGCTATGCTCTTCGCCAAAGCCTCGGGTGACTGGGCATAGACGATCAGGACTGCTTCGGCCACGGCAGCACCAATGCCCGGTGTGTCACTCCAGCGCCAGGTTTCCGGTGAGGCTGCGCCAAAATCACCGAGAATGCGCGAACGCTTGGCCATTCCCAGTTTGAAGGCCGCCGGGAAAGCGTCAGACAGGTCATCAGCGCCAGCTGCTGCGCCCTGGAACCTGCGCAACCCCGCAGCAGACAGCGCGAAGAAGGCGGCGCCGGTATCGCCCTCGTCCTCGGGCCGGTCAAAGCTCAGATCATGCTCGGTCTTGGCCGCTTCGACGAACCCGGGGCCATCCTTGGAGGGCAGCGGATCGTTCTCCTGCCCGAAGGCTTGGTGGTCACCGAAATTGAGCTTGTCGGCCTGTTTACCGAGCCATTTTCCCAGTTGGCCGTTTGCCGCATCCGGCAGCTTCAGGGCCAGACAGGCCGAATGCTTGAGATCCCTGAACCCGCGGAACACGATCGACTGGACTTCATCGGTCTCGATCAGGTTTTCCATCCGCGGCATCGAACCGAAACAGCGCAGCCATTCGCGCGCTTCGCTATCGGTCTGGATCCGGGCAATGCCATGATGGATCAGCGCATTGTTGCGGATCTGATCGGTGGTCAGGTGCGGAAAGCGACTATACCAGAACGGCACGATCTGTTGCTTGGTCCTGACCCAGCGTTTGAACCGATCACCATCGCGGGCACCATCGAAAATCAGGAATTTGGTCCGGGGAAAGCCCTGCCAGTTGCTCCATGCGGCGGTTTGCCCCCACCGGGCGCGGGTGATGAAATCCTCCAGATAGCTGTCCCAGCTGCCATCATAGTTGGAAAAGAAGATCGATCGGTTGGTGCCCGGAAGCCGCCACCAGCGGGCATAATGGATCGTCCCCATGTTCACGACAAAGCCGGGGCGATAGTAGAACACGATGATCATCTTGATGCCCCACAGCGCGAAGGCGTGGATCAAGGTGCGAAACAGGCCGAGCTTGAAATCGCCGAGCGCCATGAAGTGGTTCTGCGCATATCCGGGATGGTCTTCGATCCGGCCCAGCTGTTCGATCTGCTCGGCGGATGGCTGCGCCGGATCGGGAGCATCGCGCAGTTCCTTGATCCGCAGCACGGCCGCGATCAGGCCGACGACCGCGGCAAGGCTCAGCACGCTGGCCAGCAGCGCGCCGCCGACCACGAGGCTCCAGCCCCACAGCCCGCGTTCGAACTGCCCCCAGTCAGGCCTCTGCGCCAGCAGCCAGGCCAGGGGATCGTCTTGGCTGAAAACAGCGAGCAGGTTCGGCAGTGGCGGGGTGATGATCCGGTACAGGCTATAGCCGAACACCAGCAGCACCGCAGCGAGGGGCCAGACCACGGTCCGTCCTTCCGGCGCGAGCAGGAACGATTTGAGCGCCCCCCAATAGGTGGCGTTGGAATAATCGGCCAGCTTGAGCCTGGCCCGGCTGGGCTTGATCCGATAGGTGTCCGCGCCTTCGGCGTGCGCACGCTCGATCAGGTGTTTGGCACGGCCACGTAAGGCCTGGAACCGGTCCTGTGCCAGAATGCGGCGAACGTGGGTCAGGGCGCGCATGGGCCGGTTGCCCTGACCGGCCTTCGAACCAAGGTAGTGCGCCAGAATGTCTGCGCTGAGCTTGGCAAATTTCTCCTGCTTGGCGACCCCCCGCACCGAAAATTCGCCGGTTCCGAAGTAGTCGAGCCCGGTGGCGCCCCACGGCTTGCTGTGCAGCATGACCAGGCGGCGCTTCATGCACGTGGCCAGGTCATCGCCGGGATCGAGATCGGAATTGGCCAGCACCGGGCGCAGGACGCTTTCGGCCCTTTCGGCCAGCGTACTGATCGCGGTGTCGACCGTGCCATCGACACTGAGTTCGATGATGATGTCGAGCCCGCGCTCTGACAGCACAGTTGAAATCGAGGCGAAGTGGACAATCCCGGTGGCGTCGAGTGCGGCCTTCACCGCGTTGTCGATGCTCGCCCCATGGCCAAGCGCTGCCAGCTCCTTGTCGAGCCCGTATTTGGTCAGTCCTGCTCTGGCCGGGGCGACGATCAGGAACATCGACTGGGTCGCGGCTGGATCGTCGTACAGCATCTCCATCCGCACCGGGAATGCTCCGGTGAACTCCATCTTGCCAAGCCGGCCGGGCGCGGTGCGCAGTCCGTCTTTGGCCAGCAGCACCATGAACATTTCGGTGATCTGGGCCAACGCCATCTGCCAGCCCAGGCAGGCATGCGGGCCGCCGCCAAACATCAGATCGCCCCACACCTCGCGGTCGGTGTGAAACTGTCCGGGCGCGTCGAACCGCTCAGGATCGCGTAGTGCGGTCATCGTCGAGACGAGCACGACGGTACCTTGGGGGATGCGGCGCTCACGGCTGGTGCCCGGCGCAATCACAGCTTCGGTTCGCGCCACTCGCCATTGCCCCGGCGCCAGGGCCGAGTCGAACCGCGCAGCTTCCTGAATGATCGCTTTCAGCGCCTCGCGGTTACCCTCCTTGGCATGGCTTACGGCCTCGGCAAACGTGTCCGGCCGTGACAGCAGTTCGCGCAGCATCTTGGCCGCCGCGAGCGTGTTGGTGGGGACAAAGCCGGTAATCATGCCGAGCAGGATCGCCCGGATTTCGCCGTTGGGAATCGGATCATCGGTATGAGCGCGCGCCCGTTGCAGAATGACCAGCCGATCGACGATGGTCTCGTCGCGCTTGCTGTTCTCTTGCTGCTGGTCCGGATTATTCGAGTTGGCGTATCCCTTAAAGTTCCGCTGACTACGATCAATTGCATCGTCGAGCAGAAGCCGCAGCCGCGCCCCGGCGTTTAGCGCCAATTTCCGGGTTTTGGGATCGCCGGTGGGATCGCCAAACAGCATGCACGACATCGCCAGGGTCCATTCGCCAAAGGCCACCGGATCATCGATGTCGATCCCGAAATAGCGGCCTGCGGTTTCGGTGGCGATGCGGGTGATGTAATCGCTCACCACATCGATCTGGCCCGCGCCGTTTTCCAGCAGGCTTGCGGCAACCGCGCCAGTATGCGCGACGACGTTCGCAATATCATCGTAATAGCGCCCATCCGGGGCCTTCATAACGTCAATCATGATCTGGCGCTGGCGCGCATGATCGCCGTCATCGAGGCCCAGGGCAAAGGTTGTCCCGGCGCCCAGATCGTTCATTTCCGGGCCATATGGTACGCCAAAGGACCTGGCATCGCCCAGCACCTGACGGACATCGGCATCGCGGGTGACGACCGCGAGATTGAGGGCCTTGATATATGGGTTGGGCCAGAACCGCTGGCACAGCCGCAGCGCCGGCGGGACAATCGACTGGAACACAAATGCGCCGATTGCCGACTTGATCTTCTCGCCCCGGGTGGCCGGTTTCAGCGAGGCAAAGACAAAGGGTTCAAGCGGCCCGGGCTTGTGCCGGCGGTCCGCATCCTGCAGCTGTTCGATTGTCCCGAACCATTTGAAAAACGGCATGGTACCCCCTTGCGGCATGCGGTCCACGCCTGCCGGTCATTGTCACCTGCTCGCAGATGGTCCGGCTATGTCATCCCCGCCATCCGCAATCCGGCCTTGATGAATTCGATCCATTTCTTGTCGACGAACGGCAGCCAATCGACATAGGCCAGCGAGAAATCGGGCTTGGCTTCTTGCAGTTGGCGCAGCGCAAAGTCTGCTTCGGACAGGCTGCCCTTGCGCGCCAATGCGTTGATCTTGCTGCAGTGGGCATACCAATAGGCCACGCGGCGCAGCAGTGATTCATTGGCATGTTCGATCGCCTGATCCCACTCACCCAGCATGCAATAGGCAATGGCCAGCTCACCCAGAACGTAGAACGTGTGCTCGTCGTTCGGCCCCAGGCGCACGGCCATCTTGAGCGGACCGATCGCAGCCGGGGCGTTCCCGGCGAGGATGTGGGTGCTGCCGATTTGCGCATGGGCAAGCGAAAGGCTGGGATTGAGCTTGATCGCCCGTTCGAACAGCGTCAGCGCCAGGCCCGTGCGGCGCATCCACAGCTCAGCCATCCCGGCATACATATAGCCGCGGCTGTCTTCGCTATCGGCGACAATCGCGCGCTGTGCCAATTGGCGTAGCGCGCGCATATTGGCTTCATCCTTGCGTTCCGACCAGATTGAACGGGCGTGAAAGAAGGTCATCTGAACCAGGGCTTCGGCAGAATTCGGTGCCAGCCGCAAAGCCTCAGAGAAGTACTCTTTCGCGCTCAGCGAATCCTCGCGGGTGAACCGGTGCAGATGCCATCGCCCCCGCCAGATCAGATCCTCGACCGTAAGATCGGATTTCGAGATCCGGATTGCGCGGGTTTTTTCGGCCGAATCGATCCGCATGTCCATCACCCCGACGATCTCAAGAATGAGATCATCAATCATCGCCTTGGTGAATTGCAGGGGAACTTCCGACGCGTGCGTCCAGACGGTCAGCCCGGTCTCGACATCGGCCATGTTGAGGGCGAGACGAAACATGCTGTCAGACTGCCGGATCCAGCCATCCAGCACATATCGGACCCCAAGCGATTGTCCGATCTCGCGCAGATCCGCAGACCTTCCGCGATACTGAAAGCTGGCACTGCGGGCGATCACCGGCAGCCATTTCAGCCGCGAAAGCCGTTCGATCAGTTCCTCGCTGATTCCATCGGCCAGATAGTCAAGATCATCGCCGGAGGTGAGGTTTTCGAGCGGCAGCACGGCGATCGCCTGCCGTCCGCGAAAGCCCGGGACCGGCTCTGACAGATCGACGATGGTCTTGGGCAACCTGACCTGGCCGGCGCCATCGCGATTGCCAAGTCGTTCAAATTGCTGGCGCTGATCGCGCAGCCAGTCTTCAAACGCATCCTCGCCTGGAACGTCCAGGCCTTCGAGAAATTCGCCACCGTGATCGCCGATGTGATCAAGGTCACGCGCGTCCACAGCGATGCGGGTCAGATCAAGCCGGACACTGTTGTGGTTTGCATCAAGCACGCTGGCACCGCCAAGATCGAGCACTTTGCGCAAGTTGGAAAGCTCCCGCCGCAGGCTGGCCTGAGCTTGCGGTTGCTGGCGCGAACCCCAGAGCCGGTCTTGCAGCCAGCTGCGAGTGCGCTCACCTCCGCTTGCGACAGCCAACATCGCGACCAATGCCTGCCCCCTCTTACTGGCAAGCTCGATCCTGGTGCCGTCTGGTCCGAAAAACCGGAACGGCCCCAACAGTTCAAGCCTGCACTTCGCAGTGGATGTTATCACGCAGAAATTGCCCCCCGAAGCTAGAGTGATAGCGCGCCCAGCCCATAAATCACGCGCTTTTTCACGGAATTCGGACGCTTGTTTCACGCCGGGCGGATGGTGGTGCCCTATTCGCAGCCATGGCGGCAAGGTCCGGCAGCGACCAGCCTGGCCTTGCCGCCAACCATCCGCTTCATTCTGCCACGACCTCGCCCGAGCCGGTCAACTGGAGACAGCCCATGCAGCTTGGTTGCACAGCCTGCGCCAAAGTCGGTACTTGCCGATGAGCGCCAGCGTGCCGCGGCTGTTCGTGCGCGCCGTGCTGGCCCGTGACGGAAAATTTCTGGCGGTCACGCTGGCCTCCTGCGCAGTCGCGGCGATCGTCGCGATGTTCCAGTATTCGGTCTACACTTCGTTCCTGCGCGCATCGGCGGTGGTGCCGCGGATGCTTGGCGGCGATTTCTGGGTCACCTCGGCCAGTGTCGAATGCTTCGATTTTCCGTACCAGTTCAGCCAGGACTATGAGGGCGCGCTGTCACGCTATGTGCCTGGCGCAAATTTCCGGCGGGTGGTGTTCGGCTTTGCCACCTGGCGTTCCCCGCAGGGCCGGCGCGGCAATGTTGCGGTGGTCGGGGTCGATGGCACTGGCCTGCCCGATGATGGGTTCGCCGCCGATCGATCTGATCTGGCGCGGCTCGACCTGTCGGCGCTGGGCGCGGTGCAGCCGCAGTTCGGGTCGATTTCGGAAACCACGCTGCATCTTGCCCAAACTGTCGATACGCTGCCGACTTTCCTGGGTGCTCCCTATGTAATCGTGCCGTTTGAGCGCGGCCGCGAATTGCTCGGGATGGATCCCACCAGCACCTCGTTCCTGATCGGGGACTTTCCTGGCGGGGGGCGGGATCTGCCAAATCTGGTCGCCGCACGCCGGCTGACCGCGCGCAATTTCCCTGATGTGTCGATGCTCTCCGCCACGCAGTTCGCCGACAGCTCGGCGCGCTACTGGCAACGCAAGACCGGGGCCGGGATGGCGATCCTGCTGGCTGCGGTGCTGGCCGGACTGCTGATGGCAATCCTGCTATCCAACGGCGTGCTGCGGTTCATCCAGCGCTACCACCACGATCTGATCTCGCTGCTTGGCCACGGCGCCAACCAGCGCGACATCACCAGGATCGTCGGCAGCATCGCCGTGTTGATCGCGCTGTTCACCATGGCGGCGGCTCTGCTGGTTACGCCGGTGATGATCGCGCTGTTCCGGCCATTGCTGCCGTGGGTCAGCTTTCGGCCCAGCGATGCGGTTGTCCCGCTGCTGGCAGTGCTCGCCTCGCTGCTCATCGCGCTGGGCGCGGCCCGGCGGGCCATCGCTGCCTACGGGCCTGACATCGTGTTCCGGAGCTAGTCCATGCGAAGTGCCGCCTTGATGCTGACGGGTCTGCTTGCCGCTTGCGGCCAAGCCTATGGGGCAAGCGAACCGCCGGTACAGCGCCAACCCTGGGCGGTGACCGCGGTGGGCCGGATCGACAGCGAGGATGAGGCCCGCCACCTCGTCGCTTCCGCCGACGGGGTGATTTCGAGGGTGCTGGTCAATCGCGGCGACCGGGTCGTCGCCGGGCAGCCGCTGATGGAAATCGATTGTGCCCCGCGCGAGGCCGAGGCGCAGGCCCGCCGCGCCGATGCTGCCCAGGCTGACCGGGCAGCGGGAACCGCCGCCAGCGGCAGTGTTGCCGATCTGGCCATCGCGCGCGCCGAAGTCGATGGGGCCGCCGCGCAGCTCGCCAACGAAGCGGGGCAATTGCGCCGCGCCCAGGACCTCTACCAGCGCGGCTTCCTGTCGCGCAGCGGCTACGATGCCAAGGTTCAGACCCACGCGGCGGCTGAGGCAACTCTGCGCGCCGCCAAAGCGCGGGTGGTCGATCTTGAGCTGGGGCGGCGGCCGGCCGAGGTTGCCGAGGCAGCCACGGCCGCCGTTGCCGCGCACGCGCATGCTACGGCAGCCGCCAAGCTGGCCGATCAGTGCTTTGTCAAAAGCCCGATCAGCGGCTTGGTGTTGCAGATACTGCGGCGCGAGGGTGAATTTTCCGGGGCCAGCCAGGGCACGCCGCTGCTGGTGGTGGGTGATCTTTCGCACTTGGTCGTTCGGGCGGAAGTGGGCGAGCGCGATGCCGCCTCGGTGCGCCCCGGTCAGCGCGCCGAGGTGTGGATCGATGGCGGCGGGCAGCACTGGCCGGGCCGGGTGGTCCATGTCGCCAGCATCATGGGCCGTCGCTCGGCCCGCTCGCTCGATCCGACCGACCGGTTCGATCGCGATATCCGCGAGGTGTTTGTCACTTTCGATGGCGGCACTCCGCCGGCGCTGGTCGGGCTGCGCGTCACCGTGGGGCTGCTGAAATGACCGCCGCCGCGCTCACGCTCGATCAGGTCTCGCACTCGGTGGCCGAAGCGGGGATTGAGAAGATTACCCTGGCGCCGCTTTCGCGGACCTTTGCACCTGGCAAATTCCACGTGGTCGGCGGCCCATCGGGATCGGGCAAGACCACACTGCTGTCGGTCCTTGCGCTGACCGTGCGCGCCAGCCGCGGCATGGTGCTGTGGGGGCAGGAGAACCTGACCCGGATGAAACAGCCTGCGCAGGCCAACTGGCGGCGGCAGAACCTGGGACTGGTGTTCCAGACCAGTCGGCTGGTCGGGGTGATGAACCCGCTTGAACACGTGCGGATGGCCGCCGCGATCCGGGGCCGGCCCGAGGCCGAGCAGGAAGGGATCGACGCGCTCCACGCGCTGGGGATGGGGGACCGGCTGGGCCAGCTGCCCGCGCAGCTTTCGGGCGGAGAGAAGCAGCGCGTGGCGATTGTCCAGGCGCTGTGCGCCCGCCCGGCGGTCTTGCTGGCCGACGAACCTACTGCAGCGCTTGATCAGACCAATGCCGCGCTGGTTGCCCACACCCTGCGGACTTTTGCCCGGCAAAACAATGCGGTGGTGATCTGCGTCAGCCACGACCGGGTGGTGATGGACGCGGCCGATGAACTTCTGATGTTGACCAAGGCTTGAGGACCCAGACGATGCACAACGAACGCTTTTTCGACCAGACCCTGGCCATGATCGAGCGCGGCAATTCGGGCGCCGCGCTGCCGATGTTGGCGGGCAAGCTCTACAACGCCTGCACCGATAGCGCCTCCTGGCCGCAAACCCGCACCGCGCTGCGCCAGCACCCGCTGCATGCGGCGCTGATGGAGGATCCGTTCAGCGCCTACAGCGCGCTCAGGCCGCGCGGGTATCCGGGCGATGCAGGTCTGATCGACATAATCTATGACAAGACCGCGCCCGGCCCGGCGACCGATCTGGGCCGCGAGCTGTTCGAGATTACGGTGCAGTTCCAGGCCCCCGAAGGCGTGCGGATGCGCCGAGCACATGCCGAACCTCTGGTCACTTCGGCGTGGCGGCAAGGCAAACGGATCCTGGTGCTGGCCTGCGGCCATTTCCGCGAAGGCGCGCTGCTGATCGGGCAGGATATTTCCAATATCACGCTGGTCGATCAGGATCCGATCTCGCTTGACGTAGTGCACGCCAACCACGGCGGCAGCGCGAATATCGTGGCCGCCAATGTCTTCCGGTTCCTGCGCGCCGCAGCATTGCGCGGGGACAGTTTCGATCTGATCTACACCCTGGGGCTGACCGACTATCTCGATGATCGGGCGATGCGGATGCTGCACCGGCTGGCCAAGGCCTGCCTGGCGCCGGGCGGCACTTTCCTGCTCGCCAATTTCCTGCCCGCGCATCTTGGCACCGGTTGGATGGACGCGGTGATGGATTGGCACCTGATCTACCGCGAGGAGGCCGATCTGGAACACTTCGCCGGCGAAGCCGGTTTCGCTGCGCGCACCTGGCGCGATCCCACCAACTCGGTGGCGTGGTGCGAGATGAAGCACCCGGGCTGATCCCATTACGCCCAACAGATCACTGACATTTGGAGGAGGAAGACAATGCAGACCCGTTTGACGTCAGCCCTTTGCACCGCAGCATTTACCACCCTCGCGCTGGGGGCAGCCCAGCCTGCCACGGCCAAGGCCAAGCCCGAGATTTCCTATTACCTGCCCCGCACCGCAGTTTCAGTCACGGTCTCGATGACCCTGCTCAGCTGTCCGGCTGCGGCCGGCGAGCAGCCCAAGATTGATACGCAATGGACCGTAACCGCAACGGGCGAAGCCGATCCCAAGCAACTAGTTCGGGTTGATGTTTCCAGCGGGTTCCTGGCCAAACGATCAAACGCCCTCGAATTCTATCCCAACGGTACGTTGGCCCAGTTCAACGGCAGCTCCGAAGGGCAGGGCGGGGCGTTCATCGGCTCGGTGCTCAAGGCCGCTGGTGCGGTGGCGCCGCTGTTTGGTGTGGCGGGAGGATCTTTGGGCATCCAGTCGTATCCCGAGGGTGAGCTGAAGCCGCTGAAGCCGGACCTGATCCATCTGTATTGCAGTCAGGATGTGCTTGACACACTGGACTTGCTTGGCAAAACCAAGGCCGAAATCCGCGGGCTTGAGGACAAAGTCCTGCAAGGGACCGCGACCTCTGCTGAACACGATCTGCTTGAACGGCGGCGGGCCAAACGCGCGGCCCTGATCGATGCGCTGACCCTGGAAGCGACCGCCGAATTTGATAAACAGGACGAAGCGAGGAAATGGAACGGCAAAGTTGTTTTGCCCGAGATGCTCGAAGAGTGGTTTACGGACACTCCCGAAAATGCCGCTTCGATTGCTTTTGACCGGACCAAGGTTGCCGGGATCAAAGGGTTTGATGTGGAAATCGAACCGGCAAGCGATGCCCGTGTTGATAAGCAGTCCGGGGCCGTGGCAGCCGATGGCACGAAGGCACAGCGCAGCCTCCTTTACCGTCCCCCAGTCCTGGCCAAGGTCAGCGTCATCAATTTGAACTGCGCGGGGCCTAAATGCTCGAAGCGACTTGATCTCGATGGGACTCTGCCAATCGGACAATGGGGTGTGGTGCGCGAATTGCCGGTGGGCAGTGCGGGGCTGTTCGGATCGCGCCAGGCCAGTGCCAGCTTCGATCAGTTCGGCACCCCGATGAAGCTCAGCTACGGGTCTGACAGCGGTGGCGCATCGATCGGTTCGACTATTGAAGCGGCCGGCGACACGGCCAATGCCATTTCCGATTCCGAAACGGTCGCGCTGGAACGGCAGGTCAAAAAGCAGGAGCTGCGCAACAAGTTGCGCGACTTGCAGACCGCAGAATAGGCAAATGGTCCGCTCCGGAGGCTGATTTTCTTTGGGCCTGTCGCCTGCCGGGCGGAACCGCGGCGCCAGATGCCTTGGGTTCGCCGCAAAATGCCGAAATTGGGAAAGCGTTGCAGCCAGGGCGGCGTCGACGCTTTGCCGAGATCCACCGCTATGGCCGAAAACGACAACGGGCGGACCCGCTTGCGCCGGCCCGCCCTGCCCCCGGTTTGCGCAGCTGGTGCGCTAGCCTGTTGGAATGTTGGCAGGATGCAAGATGCGAGTCTTGCACAAATCCGACAGATTCAAAGTGGCATGTTGTCGATCAGCCGGGTGCCCCCGATCCGCGCAGCGACCAGCAGCCTGGCGTTACTAGCGTCCGGCGTGCTGACCGGTTCAAGCGTCGCGGCATCGCGCAGCTCGGCATAGTCAACCGAAGCGAACCCCGCCGCCAGCAGCGCGGCTTGCAGCCGGGCCAATTCCTGGGTCCTATCGGCGCCGCTGCCGATTGCCGCAATTGCAGCGCGCATGGCTGCGGGCAGTGCGGCCGCGCAGCGGCGGTCTTCGGGCGATAGGTAGGCATTGCGCGATGATAGCGCCAATCCATCGTGTTCGCGCACCGTGGCCACGGCGTGGATCGCCTGGCTATGCGGTCTAGTCAGATCAAGATCGCGGGCCATGCGCCGGATCACCGCCAGCTGCTGCCAATCCTTCTCGCCGAAAAAGGCGAGATCGGGTTGGACCTGGTTGAACAGCTTGAGCACCACGGTCGCCACGCCGTCGAAATGGCCGGGCCGCGCGGCCCCGCACAATCCGCCGCTGACCCCGCTTACGGCGACGGTGGTAGCGTAGCCTTGCGGATACATCGCCGCTGCATCAGGCGCCCAGACCAGGCTGACCCCTTCGGCTTCCAGCAAGGCGCAATCAGCCTCAAGCTGGCGGGGATACTTGCCCAGATCCTCATTGGCCCCGAATTGCCGCGGGTTGACGAAGATCGAGACGGCGACATGCGCGGCGCGCGCACGGGCTTCGCGCACCAAGGCCAGGTGGCCTTGATGCAGCGCACCCATGGTCGGCACCAATGCCACCGCGCTTTCGCTGCGCATTTGCACCAGGGCGCTTCGCAGTGGATCAAGTTGCCGCACGATTTGCACGTCCGATACCCCTTGGTTAAAGCCTGCCACCAGACTAAGCCCGCCCCGCTTACGGCGCGCACCGCCAAAATCAACCGCTCAACAACAGGTCACACCACCCTCGTGTCTTCTTCAACTGCCCCGCACCGGATCGTCTTTGCCAATGAAAAGGGCGGAACCGGCAAATCGACCACCGCCGTCCATGTCGCCGTGGCGCTGGCATATCAGGGTGCGCGGGTCGCTGCGATCGATCTCGATTCGCGCCAACGCACGCTGCACCGCTATCTGGAAAACCGCAACGAAACCGAGCGCCGCCGGTCCATCACTCTGCCGACCCCGCGTTTCGCGGTGTTCGGCGGCGAAAGCATGGCCGCGCTCGACGCTTTGACCCAGGATATGGCGAAGGACGCCGATTTTCTGATTTTTGACACTCCCGGGCGCGATGATCCCTATGCTCGGCACGTCGCGACAGAAGCCGATACGCTGGTGACGCCGCTGAATGACAGCTTCGTCGATTTTGATCTGATCGGGCAGGTAGACGCTGAAACCTTCAAGGTCCGCCGCCTGTCATTCTATGCCGAACTGATCTGGGAAGCGCGCAAGAAGCGGGCCATGGCCACGATCACCGAAAAGCGCCGCGAAATGGACTGGGTGGTGGTGCGCAACCGCACCCAGCACACCGAAGCGCGCAACATGAAGCGGCTTGATGCAGCGCTGACCGAGCTTTCCAAGCGAGTGGGATTCCGGATTGCCGGGGGCCTTTCAGAGCGCGTGATCTATCGCGAGCTGTTTCCCTCAGGCCTGACCTTGCTTGATAAGGGGCATCTGGGTGAACTTGGCACCAGCCACCTGGTGGCGCGGCAGGAATTGCGTTCGCTCGTTGCGGCGCTGGGTCTGCCGCTGCCCGGCGGGCGTGAGCCTGAGCTGGCTCTGGGCCGAATCGGATAAGCGGCGATGGGCAAGCTGATCACGCTCGCCCTGCTCGGAACGCTTGCCTGCCGGCTGCTGACCGGCCAGTGGCCGTGGGCACTGTGGCAAAAAAGTGAACAATCACAGAAAGAAGCGCAAGCGCGGGCCTTGCTTGGTGTGACCAGAACGGCTACTCGCGCGGAGATCGCCGATGCAACCCGGCGCCTCATCGTCCGCGTCCATCCAGATCGCGGCGGAACAAACCAGGCGGTTTACGCCGCCACCGCCGCGCGCGATCTGTTGATCGCCCGGCTGGACAGGATTGAGGCAGTAAAGAAATGAGCCACCAGTTCCATTCCACCGTGCTGCGCGAATACGATATCCGCGGGATCATCGGCGAAACGCTGGGCGCGGAAGATGCCTATGCGATCGGCCGCGCCTTCGCCAGCCTGGTGCGAAAAGCCAAGGGCAAGAAAGTGGCAGTCGGCTATGATGGCCGCACCTCATCGCCCATGCTCGCAGAAGCCTTGGTCCGCGGGATCAACGATGCCGGACTGGATGCGGTACAGGTCGGCATGGGCCCGACCCCGATGCTGTATTACGCCGAAGCCTCAATGGAAGATGTGCAGGGCGGCATTCAGATAACTGGCAGCCACAATCCCGCCAATTACAATGGCTTCAAGATGGTATTTGCGGGCCGCCCGTTTTTCGGCGCCGATATCCAGCTGCTGGGCAAAATGGCCGCCCGCGGCGCCTGGGAAACCGGCACCGGCACCAGCGAAAGCCGTGATATCCTCGACGAATATGTTGACCGGCTGGTTCAGGGGCTGGACGGGATCGACCCCGCTTTCCTCGCCGGCCTGTCGATCGGCTGGGACGCGGGCAACGGCGCCGCCGGCCCCGCGCTCGAACGTCTGGTCCAAAAGTTTCCTGGCAAACACCATCTTCTCTTCACCCAAGTGGATGGGACGTTCCCGAACCATCATCCGGATCCCACTGAAGAAAAGAATCTGGCCGATCTGAAGGCATTGGTCGCGCGCGAGAAGCTCGATTTTGGCGTGGCTTTCGATGGCGATGGCGATCGGATCGGGGCGATTGACGGCACCGGCCGGGTGATCTGGGGTGACCAGTTGCTCATGATCTACGCCGAAGACCTCCTGAAGATGCAGCCCGGCGCCGCGATTATCGCCGATGTGAAGGCCAGCCGGGCTTTATTCGAACGGGTCTCTCAGCTTGGTGGACGCCCCACTATGTGGAAAACCGGACACAGCCTGATTAAATCCAAAATGAAGGAGATTGGCGCGCCGCTGGCTGGCGAGATGAGCGGCCATGTGTTTTTCGCGCACCAGTATTACGGGTTTGACGATGCGCTCTATGCCGCGATCCGGCTGATCGCCGCCTCGGCGCGGCTGGGTAAATCGGTGACGCAGCTGCGCGCCGAGATGCCGGCCCTGGTCAACACGCCCGAACTGCGGTTCCAGGTTGATGAAGCCCGCAAGTTCGCGGTGATTGATGAGGTCAAGGAACGCCTCGCGGCGAGCGGAGCTGACGTCAATGCGACCGACGGGGTGCGGGTTTCAACCGAAGATGGCTGGTGGCTGCTGCGCGCTTCGAACACCCAGGACGTTCTGGTCGCCCGCGCGGAAAGCGCCGATCAGGCCGGGCTTGACCGCTTGATGGCGCAGATCGATGATCAACTGGCGCAAAGCGGGTTGGAACGGGGCGAGCAAGCCGGGCACTAGTCCTGACGGAAAGAGCACGGTGCAGACCCGCTCATGCTGAGCCTGTCGAAGCACCCGCCTGTTATGCTATCGTTACCTGGCTTCGATGGGCCTTCGACAGGCTCAGGCTGAGCGGGTACTTGGAATTTCGATCCAGGGCGACCTGTCCTTGCCCGAGTTTCTATTCTTTCCAGCCCCAGAACAGCTGGCAGGGCAGCACGTTGCGCCATTCGAACCCCGCATCGATCCGCCTGAAGTGCCGGGCCATGAAGTCACGCGCCTTGGCACTGAACTGGTAGACCAGAAACGCACCGCCGGGCCGCAGCACGCGGTGGGTGGCGGCGGCGATCGCTGGACCCACGCCATCGGGCAGCGTTGAAAAGGGCAGACCGGAAAGCACATAGTCGGCGTGGTCGTAGCCCTGCGCCTTGACGATTGCTTCAACATCCGCAGCCGATCCCAACACGGCAGCAAAGCGGCTATCGCTGATCGTGGCTTTCAGATAATCGATGTACAGCGGGTTGGTATCGATCACGATCAATTTGCCGTCGCGGCGCAAGTGATCGAGCACCGGCCGGCAAAAGGTGCCAACGCCGGGGCCGTATTCCACAAACAGCGCGCATTCGTCCCATTTTACCGGGGCCAACATCTTGCGGATGGTGAACCGAGATGATGGGATGATCGATCCGACCATCACCGGGTGTTCGATAAAGCCCTGGACGAACACGCCCCAGCCGCCGGCGGCGCGCTTGACGCGGCGCATGATGCGCTGGCTCAAGGTGAGGCGAATAATATCAGTTGCAGTCATGAAGGATATAAGCTCAGCTTTTGAATGGTGGCGCCGCCATTCACAAATTTGACCGGCCATTGCAAGCGCTGTGCAAGCCGGTTAGCGACGATGCGATGAACCGTGGCATAACGCAGTCCGATCCCGCCCCGGAAGGGACCACCAGCAGCGTCCCCTCTGGGCGGCTGGCGCTGCTGTTCATTGTCTCGCTGGTTACCGCGGCTGGCAACACGGCGATGCAATCGGTGATGCCGTCGATCGGCACTGCGCTTCATGTCGAGGATTTCTGGATCAGCCTGGCCTATACCTGGTCAGCCTTGCTGTGGATGACCTGTGCGCCGTTCTGGGCCCGGCGCAGCGATCGCCGCGGGCGCAAGGCGATGATGGCGATTGGGCTGACCGGATTCATTTTCAGTTTCGGGTTGTGCGGTGCGTCGCTGTGGCTGGGGCTTAACGGGTATCTGAGCGGGATCGGGACGTTGATCGTCTTTGCGCTGTGCCGCTCGCTTTATGGTGGGTTCGGATCGGCCGCGCCGCCTGCGGTGCAGGCCTATGTGGCCAGCCGCACCAGCCGCGATCAGCGGATCAAGGCGCTGTCGCTGATCTCGTCGAGCTTTGGTCTGGGCACGGTGATCGGGCCCACTCTGGCGCCGTTTTTCATCCTTCCGGGGATCGGGCTGGTCGGTCCGTTCGCGGGCTTCACCCTGATTGCGATCGTGGTCCTGATCACCCTGCGGCTGCGCCTGCCCGATGATAGCCCCGCCTATCCGGGCCGCGGCGATGTGATCGCGGCACCGTTCTCGGCCGGCTCGGATACGCCCGGGGACCCGCCCGAAGACCAACTCTCCGATCCGGTCAGCTATGACCATTTGGCGGAAATCCCCAAGCTGTCATGGTTCGATGCCCGGTTGCGGCCGTGGCTGGTGGCGGGGCTGCTGGGCGGCCACGCCCAGGCCGCAGTGATGGGGTTGGTCGGATTTCTGGTGCTCGACCGGCTCGGGCTGCGGGCCAATCCCGCGTCCGGTGCGGGCCCGGTCGCCACAGTGATGACATCGGGCGCAGTGGCCACTTTGCTGGCGCAGTGGGGCTTGATCCCGCTGCTGCACCTGGGCCCGCGGGCTTCGTGCCTGCTGGGGATCATTCTGGCCGCGATCGGTACTGCGGTGCTGGCTTTTGCCGGGAACCTGCATGCCATAACCGTCAGCGTGGCCCTGATCTCAATGGGGTTCGGTCTGTTCCGTCCCGGCTTCACCACCGGCGCATCATTAACAGTCAGCCGCGCCGAACAGGGGCAGTCAGCCGGGATTGTCGCCTCGGTCAACGGCGCGGCCTATATTGTCGCTCCGGCGGTCGGGGTCTGGCTTTATGGCCATGATCCGTGGATCGGCTTTGCCGTGATCGAACTGCTGTGCCTCGCGGTGCTCGTGCTTGGGATCAAGGGCATGGCGAAAGACGAAGAACTGCTGCGACCGCGCAGTTAGAGAATTTCCCGCACGATTTCCTGTGGGCGGCACAGCCTGACGCCTTTGCCGGTTTCGACCAGCGGACGTTCGATCAGCTTGGGATCGGCAGCCATCGCCGCCAACACCTCGGCATCACTCGCCGCAGGCAGCCCGCGCTCTTCGGCGTCGGTGCCGCGCAGGCGCAGCCCCTGCTGGGGCGTAATTCCGGCATCGCGGTAAAGCTGCGCCAGCTTTTCGGCGCTGGGCGGGGCCTTGAGATATTCGACCACTGTCACCGCCAGTCCCGGGGCTTCCTCCAGGATCGCCAGGGTCTTGCGCGATGTGCCGCAGGCGGGGTTGTGCCAGATAGTTGCCTTCATTGCCGGATCTCCTTTGCCGGGGTTCTAGCCAGATCGCTTCCGCCCGCAAATTGATCCTTGTCAATGCGAACGATTCTCATTAGCGACATGAACGTCTATTGAGAGTCGTTAGCAATAAGGAATTGAGTTTTGTCGGTCAGGGTTGCCATTGCAGTTTCGTTTGTTGCCCTGTCTGGTGCCATGCTGGCAGCTCCTGCCTGGGCGAGCGCAGAGGCTATGGAAGACGACTACGCTCCGATCGTGGTCACGGGTGAGCGCCCGCATGATGAAATTTCGGGAACCAAGACCGATACCCCGCTGCTCGATACACCGCAAAGCGTGGTGACGCTGGGGCGTGATCGGCTCGACGATCAGGGTGTGGAAGGTCTGGGCGAAGCGCTGCGCTATGTGCCCGGCGTCACCATTGGGCAGGGCGAAGGACACCGCGATCAGGTGATCCTGCGCGGCCAGGCCAGCACGGCGGATTTCTTCCTCGATGGCCTGCGCGATGATGCGCAGTATTACCGCCCGCTTTACAGCACCCAGCAAGTTGAAGTGCTGAAGGGTTCCAACGCCCTGCTGTTTGGTCGCGGCGGCGGCGGCGGGGTGGTCAACCGCACGTCAAAACAGGCGCGGCTGGGTCATGTGGGGATCGGCGCGGTCGGCGGCATCGATAGCTTTGGCGCCTGGTCACTGGCCGGCGATCTCAACCTGCCGGTGGGTGATCTGGCGGCTGTGCGAGTTAACGGCACTTACGAAGAGCTGAACAACAACCGCGATCAGTTCGGCGGCCACTTCATTGGCATCGCCCCCAGCGTCACCTTTCAGCCCGCCCCGGACACCAAACTGGTCCTTGCCTACGAATATGACCGCGATGATCGCGCGGTCGATCGCGGCGTGCCCTCGCTCGCCGGGCGGCCGATCACGGGTTACACCAACACATCCTTCGGCAGCTCTGCAATCAACCACGGAAGGGTTGATGCCCACATCGTCCGTCTGCGGCTCGATCAACAGCTGGGCGAGGGGCTGACGCTCGACGTCACCGGGCAGTATGCCTTCTATGACAAGCGTTATGCCAATGTCCTGCCCGATCTCGCCACCGCCACCACAGCGCGGTTCTCGGGCTACGAATCGACCAATCGCCGCGGTAACTGGATCGGCCAGGCAAATCTGGTCTGGCACGGCAGCACCGGCGGGATTGGCCACACCGTGCTGGCGGGCGGAGAAATTTCCAACCAGTCGAGCGATTCGACCCGCCGCAATGCCCTGTTTGCCACATCGGGCGGTGGCACCGCTACGACCGTAACTTTGCCGCTCGCCGCCAGCTTCAGCTTCCCGGCAATCAGCTGGACGCCGCTCGTCACTAACAGCCACAGCGATGTCCAAAGCCGCTCGCTCTACCTGCAGGACCAGGTCGAACTGGCGCCGTGGCTGCAAGTGATCGGCGGGGTGCGCTATGATCGCTTCGAAATCCGTGCGACCAATCTGCTGACCTCACTGCCCACCGCGCGGAGCGACAGCAAATGGTCACCGCGCTTTGGGCTGGTGCTCAAGCCGCAGGCCAACATCTCGCTCTACGCCAGCTTCGCACGCAGTTTCCTGCCGCAATCGGGTGACCAGTTCTCGGCGCTCGATCCCAGCTTCCAGATGCTGGCGCCCGAATCGTTCCGCAATCTGGAACTGGGCGCCAAGTGGGATATCAAGCCCGGCCTGAGCTTTACCTTGGCCGGGTTCCAGCTTGACCGCGCCAACACCCGCGTTGCCGATCCCGCCAATCCAGGCTTCTGGCTGCTGAGCGGTGCCAGCCGGGTCAAGGGGATCGAAATGTCGCTGGCCGGGCGGATTACGCCGCAGTGGCAGATCAGCCTGGGCTACACCTGGCAGGAGGGCGAGATCCGCTCCGCGACGTCCGCAGCGCCGGCGGGCCGCAATACCGAAAAGCTGCCCCACCATCAGGCTTCAGCCTGGACCCGCTACGATCTCTCGTCCCGGTTGGGTCTGGGGCTGGGGGTGATCCACCAATCGGGCCAGTATGCCACGATCAGCAACGCGGTCTGGCTGCCGGGCTTTACCCGCGTGGATGCGGCGGTCTTTTACAATGTGTCGGATAGGTTCGCCTTGCAGCTCAATGTCGAGAACCTGACGGACACCACCTATTTCGCCAGCGCCCACACCGATAACAACATCCAGCCGGGCGAGCCGATCAATGTTAAGCTGACCGCGCGGCTGAAGTTCTAGCCGCGCCGCGCCTTGAGCCAGGCCTTGTGGGTTTTCTCCACCTCGAGCAGCGAGGAGAACACCGACTTGTCCAGATCGGTTTGGCCGGTCCGGCCCAGCGCATAGAGCTGGCAATAGAACCAGTACTGCGCGGCGAAGCTATCGATCGCGCGCAGCGCCTTGACCCGGGTCAGGAACGAAAGCGCCGCCGGAAACAGCGCCAGTCCTTTTTCGGCGGTAGGCAGGTGATCAGCGCCCGCCAAGAGCCGCGCTGCACCATCGGGCTGCGCGCACAGCGGCCGGCCCAGGCCGATCACGGCGGCCGCGCCTTGCTGCAGCGCCTCCTCCATCGCCGCGCGGGTGCGAAAGCCGCCGGTGACCATCAGCGGAACCTTCAGCGAGGCCTGCATCGCCTGCGCGAAATCGACGAAATAGGCCTCGCGCGCCAGAGTTGAGGCGGCCACGCCGGGCTGCTCGACCGGCTCCATCCCTTCAATCCCCAGCAGGCGCGGCTGTTCATAGGTGCCGCCCGAAATCTCGATCAGATCAACGCCTTCGGCTTCGAGCCACTGCGCAACCTGCAGGCTTTCTTCAAAGGCAAACCCGCCGCGCTGGAAATCAGCACTGTTGAGCTTAACGGAAACTGCGAAGCCGGGCTTTACCGCAGCGCGGGTGGCGCGCACCGCTTCAAGCAGGAACCGCGCACGATTTTCCAGACTTCCGCCCCACTGGTCGGTGCGCAGGTTTGAGCGCGGGGAGAGGAACTGCGAAATCAGATAACCGTGCGCGGCGTGGACCTGCACCCCGTCAAAGCCGCCGTCCTGACAGGCCACTGCGGCCTGCGCGAAGCGGCGGATCAGCTCGGTAATCTCAGGCTCGGTCAGTGGCACCGGTTCGCCGAACTGGCCGCCGGGCAGCCCCAGCTTGACCGCCGACGGCGCCTTGGGATGGGGATTGACCGGCTTCATCGTCTGCCGCCCGGCGTGGCTGATCTGGGCCCAGAACTGCGCGCCGCCCGCCTTTGCGGCTTGGGTCCAGCGCCGCAGCGCAGCGATCATCGCCGCATCGGGCGCGGTATCGATGATGACATTGCCCGGGCGTTCCAGATGATCGGCGTCAATCTGGACATTGCCCGACAGCAGCATACCGCAGCCGCCCTGACCCCAGATCGAATAGAGCCGCTCAAGCTCAGCTGTTGGCCGGCCCTGCGGATTAGCCAGCCCTTCGGTCATTGCCGCCTTGGCGAGGCGGTTGGGCAAAGTGGCGCCGCAAGCAAGTGTCAGCGGTGCTTCGATCATCGCGGGTTTCCCTGTTGAATAGAGTTCGGGCTTACTGCCCCTTCATCGCCGGCACCGCGCGGGCGGCGTCTTCGGGCGTGATGCCCGGAGCTGGGGCGGCGCTGATCGTTTCGGTCTGCCGCGCGACCCGACCGGCCCGCTGGATTGCCCGCACCAGCCGCGGGTAGACCCCGCAACGGCACAGATTGGGCACAGCCTCGGCGATCTCTTCGGGCGTTGGATCGGCATTGCGTGACAGCAGCGCCGCCGCGGCAATCGCAATGCCTGGGGTGCAGAACCCGCACTGGATCGCCTGTTCGGCGACCAGCGCCTGCTGCACCGGATGCGAGCGATCAGCCGATAGGCCTTCGATCGTGGTCACGCTGCGGCCTTCAGCGTCAGCCAGGGTTACCAGACAACTGCGCAGCGCCTGCCCTTCGATCAAGACCATGCAGGCGCCGCAATCGCCTTCGCCGCAGCCGTATTTGGTCCCGGTCAGATTGGCCACATCGCGCAGCGCCCACAGCAACGGGGTGGCACCATCGAGATTGAAATCGACCGCGCGGCCGTTAACGGTCAGTCGCGCCACGAACGGTCGATCTTGTCGATCTTGCGCACCCAGGCATCGAAATCGGCCTGGCCTGGCTTGGTTCCAGGAACGCCGCCTTCGTGCAGATCGCGCAAGTGCACTTCGACCACGTGATCGGGCACCACCGGCGGTTTGCCTGCAGCCATGGTCGCCAGCTGGATCTCGCAGGCGCGCTGCAGCGACCAGTGGGTGACGAAGATTTCCGGGATCGAGCGGCCCAGCACCACCGGCCCGTGGTTCTTGAGCATCAGGATCCGCTTGTCGCCGAGGTTCTTGAGCAAGCGTTCGCCTTCTTCGGCACGCACGGTAATTCCCTCGAATTCGTGATAGGCCAGCCGTCCGGCAAAATTGCAGGCATAGAAATTGACCGGCTGCAGCCCGCCTTCCATCGAACAGACTGCCATCGTTGCCGTGGTGTGCGTGTGGCAGATGGCGTGGGCCCAGGGCAGATTGCGGTGGAACAGGCCGTGCTGCACGAACCCGGCCTTGTTTACAGGGTAGGGGCTGCCATCGAGCGTGTTGCCGTCAAGATCGATCTTGACCAGATTCGATGCCGTCACTTCGCTGTATAGCAGTCCGAACGGGTTGATCAGGAACGCGCCCTCTTCGCCCGGCACCTTGACCGAGATGTGGTTGTAGATCGATTCCGACCAGCCGAGATGATCGAACACCCGGTAACATGCGGCCAGTTCCAGCCGCGCCTGCCATTCGGCTTCGCTGCATTCGATATTGCGGGCATGCGCACTGAGCTGGGTGGCCATCGTCATCTCTCCGGTTGCTATTCGCCACCGATGTTAGGCGATTTATCGCCCGATGGAAATCCGCAATCCGGCCCAGACGGTGCGCGGCGCGCCCAGATCGATTGATCCGGCCTGGTTGCGGGTGATCACGTGCGTCTGGGTCAGGTTTTCAGCCCGCAAGACCAGACTGAAGCGCGGGCCAAGCGGGATCAGCGCGAACAGGTCCAGCGTGGTGGCGGCAGGCAGGCGATCGGTCTGCAGATCGTCTTCAAACTGCAGACCAACGTGCTTGGCGCCAATCGCCAGCCGCCAGCCGGGAGCGGGCGTCCAGGCCAGCGTGGCGCTGGCGGCCAGCTGCGGGGTTTGCGCCGGGCGCTTGCTATTCAGCGCCACCGAAGTGCCGCTGGCTTCCACCTTGGCATCGGTCCAGGCGAACGAACCTTCAAGGCTGAACGCCCCCGCGCGGGCCGAAAGACCCAGCTCAAGCCCGCGGGCATGGATCGCATCCACATTGCGCCGCTCACGCAGATTTGGCCCGATCGTGACATTGGCCACCGCGTGATCGACCCGGTTGTCAAATGCGGTGAGCGACAGTTGCAGCGCCTTGGTGGGGGTCCAGTCAAACCCGGCTTCGAACCCGAACAGGCGTTCGTTGACCAGCGCGGCATTGGCCCGCGTGGTCACCGGGAAGACCGTGAAGGGGCGGTACAGTTCGTTGAGGGTCGGCTGGCGCAGGCCCGTATAGACCGAACCGCGCAGCACCAGGCCCGATGCGGGCCGCACCAGCAATCCGCCTCTGCCCGACCAGTCCCAGCCAGAGCGCGGTGCAAAGGTGTTGGCGGTGGTCACGGTGCCAGCGGCGTTAGCCTCGCGGAAAAAACCATCTGATATCGACCAGCGATCGCCGCGCAGCCCCGCAGTCAGCGTCACCGCGCCCAAGGTCCAGTCATGTTCGGCATAGAGGCCCAGATCGCTGTTGCGTCCGCCAGCTTGGCGCCGCGCCGTGATCAGCCCGGTCACGCCGGAATAGGCATCCTCGTACATGGTGCCCGTCGAAACGCGCCAATCGATCCCCAACCGCAGCACGCGGGTTCCGCCCACCGGTGGGCGCAGCTCGATCTTGCCGCCCCAGCCGGTTGACGGCGTGGCGCGCTGATCCAGGGTTTTCCTGAAACTGGTGCTGCTGATCACAATGTTGGAGAAATCGCGCGCCTGCAGATAGGCCAGCGCATCGAACTGCCAGGCCCCGCTGCCGACCAGACGCAGGCTGGCATCCTGCCCGCTGCTGGTTGAATTCGCCCCGGCAAACCGCAAGGTCCGGGCATCACCATAGGCCAGCCCGCGCGCCTGCAGCTCGACTTGGCTGGTCAGCGGCGCAACCCCGCGCAGCGCCAGCGACCAGCCATCATAGCGCGCCTGCACCGAAGCCGGGACGCGCTGACCAATCGGCGTGGTCCAGAATCCCTCACCCCGGTCCCAGCGCGCCGAGACGACCGCAAAGCCAGCGCCCAGTTGGGGTGCAAGTGATGCTGACAGTGTGCTTTCACCGCGATCATCGATCAAGGCTTCACCCGAAACCAGGCCAAGCTGCCGCGGCCCCGCGCTATCCAGCTCGATCGTCCCGGCCACTGCGCCGCTGCCGAACGCCCCCGATCCGCCGCCGCGCGTCACCCGCGCCGCCGCCAGCCGCTCGGGCGCTATGGCGGACAGCGGCACATAGCCAAAGAACGGGTCGGCCATCGGCACCCCGTCGAGCAGCACCAGGCTGCGGCTGGTGGCGTTCCCGCCCAACGCGCGCAGGGTCACCCCTTGCGCCGAAGGATTGGCGCTGCGGCTGTCGCTGCGGCGAAATTGCTGAAAGCCGGCCACCGATGACAGTGCATCCTCGATCCGGCCCGATGCGGTGCTGGCCAGGCGTTCGGAAGAGATGGTCTGGCGGTCATAGGCAGGGGCCCCCGGCGCTTCGGGCAAGCCTTTGCCGGTGACGACGATCTCGGCCGCCGCCGGATCAGCGGATTGGGCCTGCGCAGCGGCAGGCAGGGCCAGACACAGGGTTAGGGTAAGCGGGGCGATCCGGGTTACAACGCACATCGAAAGTGCGCCTAGGCGCAAGCACTGTGGCTGGCAACCGGGGGTGGTACTCAGCCAGGCAGAGGCTTGGCGACCAGCGGCGGCGCCGTTGTCTAGTGCCTTAATCCGCAACCAGCGCATTAAGCAGACTTTCGAACGTGCTGTTGGCCGCCACCAGGCCGGCGCGCAGCGGTAGCTTGCGCACCAGCACCCGTTCATCGCCCAATGGCAGCAGCTGGTTGGCTTCCCAGCCGGGGGCCGCGGTATCATAATCGGCCAGGATCGGCAGGCTCAGCTGGCGGACTGCATCGATGCCCAGGATCTCGCATTCGGCGCGGGCAGTGGTCAGTGCCGACAGATCGACATAGCGATCGGCTAGCGCCGTGCCGCCCGCCCAGGTCAGTCGCTCACCGCTGACGGCTGGCTGGTCACAACCGGCGATCGCGGTGCAACGATCGCTGAGCTGGGCCAGCTCAAGCCAGACCTGCACCGGATCGAGCAGCCAGACCGGCTCGTCGAACCGCTCGATCGCATTGTCGCGGGCAATATAGTAGCCTTCCCAGCTGCGGACGCAGCACATGTCCGCCAGATCGCGGGCACCGGGCTGGAGCCTATCGGCAATCACCGGCTCAACCTGATCTCCGCCCACTTGCGCATCGCCGCACAACAGCAGCACCCGCGCATCAGGTTCAGAAGCCAGAAGATGCAGTGCCAACAGAGGCGGCAACATGCCAAAGCCGTGAATTGCAATCGGATAGTGATCCATAGGCTTAGCTCTCACAGGCTGCTTGTCGCTGCAAGCGACTCGAGTCTCGGCGCGAATCGTGTGGCGAATCGGCAACGCTGTTGTCGTTAACCTCCCACGTTAACCTTCTTTGGAAAGCACGCGGCTTGGGCCGAAGCGGATATGGTTAATGCTCTTGTATCGGGAAAACAGCAATTTAGACCCCATTTTTGCCAGAGAACAATGACCAAAATGGGCTAAAAAAATCACGGAAAAATTCTGCTTGGAAATCGCCACAGCCATGCGATTAACGCTTTCAGAAACCAAGACGTGATCACCTGTTGATCGCAACAAGGTTTCGGGGCCGCACAGACATTTGATTAAACCCGATCCGACCGAAGCACGCTTCGTGGAGGATTTCGCAGTGCGGAGTAAGCTTGCGATGCGCAAAACGAGTGGCAACTTTCTGAAAGCGGGTCTGACGGCGCTGGCGCTGTCGGCAGGCTTCATTGCTGCTCCGGCGCTGGCGGACACCTCGCCAATCACTGCCTATTACAACCCTGGGATCACCGGCTACACCCCGCCGGGACCAGCCCAGGCTGTCATCAGCGTCAACGTCACAGCATCAGTTGGCGGCACCTGCGGTTTCGCAACCGGCGCTGCGCCCAACGCGACGATCACCAAGAACAACATCGATACCACGGCATGGAGCGCGCAAGTGCCGTTCACCGTGCAGTGCACCGCCCCGTGGCGGATCGCGGTATCGTCGCAGAACGGCGCGCTCAAGAATGCCGCAACGTCGTCTGCCGGTTACCAGAACCGCGCTCCGTACGACGTTAGCCTGAACCTTCCCTACGATACCGGATCGAGCACCGGCACGGTTACCGCCACCTGTCCGGTGGCGCAGATCGACCAGGCCCTGGGCAGCTCGTCGTGCAATTTCAAAGGCACTGCCAGCACCACCGTTGGCCTTCCGGTGCCGCGCAGCTTCAACCTCTCTGGTTCCTATATTCAGGTTGCCGCGCCGGCTTATCCCGGCCCGGATGTCCTGATTTCGGGCACCTATAACGACACCTTGGTCGTGACTGTTTCCCCATCGGTGTGATGGAGATCGAATGCCCTGGGTGGGTCGCGACCTAGGGAGAGTTTTAAAAAAGCGGGCGATTTGGCCCAGAATTCAAGAAGGATGTGACCCATGAAGAAAATTGCAACTCTCGCACTGCTCGCCACTGCCGCGATTGCCTCGCCTGCCATGGCGCAGACGGTGACCGGCACCATCAACATCACCGGTACGGTTCAGGCCAAGTGCCTGGTCGTTCCCGGCAACGGCAACACCTTCGGCACCACTGTGGCGATGGGTGAACTGTCGCAGGCTGATGGCACCTTGAAGGCTTCGGGCACCCTGTCGAGCACCTTTGCCACCGTTGGCGGCACCGGACTGACCGCACAAGTGGTCTGCACCTCGGCCAACCCCGACGTGTCGGTGCTTTCCGAACCGCTGGTCAACACGGTTGCTGCCGATCCGGGCTATGACAATTCGGTCGATTACACTGCCGATGTCACCTTCACCCGCGTTGGCGGCACCACCTTGGTCAGCGATCCTTCGGCTGTTCCTGCAGCCACCACCGCCACTCTGGCAAGCCGCCTGACCGGCACCGGAACCAACGTTTCGGTTGCAACCAGCGGTTGGACTGCTTCGGGCGTCCTGGTGGCTGGCAGCTATGCCGGCAAGATCACCATCGTGATTGCTCCGGGCGTCTGATCGACCGGTTCTGTGTGGAGATTGAACAATGCGTAAACTTCTGGTCCTGGCAGTTCCGGCCCTGCTCGTCGCAAGTCCTGCACTTGCGCAGAGCGCCACGGGCACGGTTGCCATCGATGGCTCGGTTGCGAACCGCTGCATGTTCACTTTGCCCAATGCGACCATTTCACTTGGTGAGATCTCGCTTGTCAGCAATGGCAAGCTTGATCCCGCCAAGGTGAATGGCAAGTCCGCCACGCTGAATGGCTGGTGCAATGGTACCGCATCGACGATGACGGTCACCAGCACCCAGCTGACTACGCCAACTGCGGCTCCCACCGGGTTCGACAACCGTGTCGATTATACCGGAACTGCCGTGGCCAATGCGGTTAGCGGTTCGGACTCAAGTCTGGCAGCAGGGGCCGGTTTGCCGGTCACCGTCGGCCAGTTCTCGGGCGACATCGTGGTTACCCTTTCGGCGGCGTCTTCGCCCACGAACGGGCTCATGGTGGCGGGCACTTACACGGGCAACGTGCAAGTCACGCTTGCGCCTGCGGTCTGATCCGCAACTCGGCCATAGTAAAGGATTGGGATCAACCCATGAAGCGACAGGTTACCCTTACTGCACTGGCAATCGCCCTGATGCCCGCTTCGGCGCTGGCGCAGAGCGTAGCGACCGGCACTGTCGGGGTCGACGGGCGTGTAGCGCCAGTCTGCATCCTGGGTGATCCCAATCCGGCTACGGTCAATCTGGGCCAGATTTCGGCAGCATCGGGGCCGCGGACCGGGCGAGTGGCAACGATTGCCAATCGCACTGTCCAGCTTCCCGCCAGCTACTGCAACTTTGCCGGATCCGTGGTGACGGTGCAGGCCACCGCCTTGATCGTCAATGATCCTGCCGCGCCGCAAGCCGGGTTCACCCGCGCGGTCAACTACACCGCAACGGCCAGTGGCTGGTCGGGCGGCTCAAGCGCGGCTACCACCGCGGCGCTGCGCGATGGCTCGAACGCCTCGGCAACCGGCACTGGCGCAACCCAGCCGCTGCCCAAGGTTGCGGACATAACGCTCACCCTGTCGAATTTTACCGCGCCGGGCGACGGCTTTCTGGTCGCCGGCAATTACAGCGGGGCCGTCGTCGTGACGCTCGGCCCGGCGGCAGTCATACCATGAGGTCGGCCGTGAAACCCAGCTTGATTGCCCTTTTCGGGTTCTGCGCTCTGGCTCTGCCCGGTGCAGCCCAGGCCCAGTCGCGCGACACCAGCAGCAAGACCGTCAATATTGTCGGGACGGCGCCGGCGATGTGCTTTGCCGGCACGCTGAGCGGCACGGGCAGCTATGATCTGGGCGTGCTGATCGATACCACCACCGGGCAGTTGCGCAGCGATCTGACCGCACCGGCGCAGATTCTGGTCGGCTCGTTCTGCACCGGACGCAGCACCATCACCGTTGCCGCGACCCCGCTTGAAGCGCAGAACTTCACTGCCCAGCCGCCCAGCGGCTTTGCCCGGCGGGTCGATTATACGGCGACTGCCAGCGGCTGGACGGTTACTCCGGCAAGTTACAACACTGCCGCCGCAGCCAACGCCGCAGCAACCCAGGCGCGCCCGACATCGTTTTCGGGCGATGTGACGGTGGCAATTTCGAATTTCGCTACGACTGGCGGACAAAGCCTCAGGCTGGTTGCCGATGGCAGCTACCGCGGGTTGGTGACTGTAACCATTGCGGCGGTGAACTGATCATGCGCAGGCTTTCCCTCATCCTTCTCGCCGGTGCGGCTTTTGCCAGCCCTGCCTTGGCGCAAAGCAACCCCAACACCCAGTCCCTGCCGGTCACCGGCTCGGTGCCGCAGCTCTGTTCGCTGCAGCCGGGCAAGATCGCGCCGGGCGGGCTTAACAACATCGCCGGGCTTGATGGCGATACGCTGCGGATCATCCAGTTCGTCGATCCTTCGACGCTGAGTGTCCGCGCCGCCAGCGCCACGATCAATTTCGATGCGGTGTGCAATTTCCCGCATTCGGTGCGGATCGAATCGCAGAACAACGGGATGTGGCCCGTCGATGGCCGGGTCAGCGATCGGCCGCAGGGCTTCGCCTATGCGGTGCCCTATGTCGCCGATATCAGCTGGGGGCCGATCAACACCCAGTTCGTTACCGATGCCAAAGTACGCGCCGCCAACCAGCAGGTGATCGCGGTCAATGACCCGGTTGCCGGTGAGTTCAGCTTGCGGATCCGGATTGAGGACGGCGCCTCGAACGTCGAAACCCGCGCACCCCTGGTCGCCGGCGCCTATGCCGATACCGTGCGCATCTTTCTGGAGCCCCGCTGATGCGCGCGCTATCCCTGCTGATCGTTTCGGGCTTGGCCCTGACTCTGACGGCCCCCGCCCCCGCTCAGGCGCAAGAGCTTAACCGCGGCACCCAGCGGCTTGAATTGCTGGGCGCAGCAGCACCGGCCTGCGTCGCCGGTTCGGCCCGGGCCGGACAACAGATCAACGCGACCTATCAGGATGGTGGGCCGTCCAGCGGCTCGGTTGTGATCCCGATCCTGGTCGATCCCACTACAGCCGCCACGCAAGGCAGCTCGATCCAGCTGAACCTGCCGGTGGTGTGCAACACCTCGCACACGATCAGCGTGCGCAGTTACAATGGCGGCCTGTTGCGCGATGGCTCGACCGGAAATCAAGGCTCCGGCGGCTTCAGCCAGTTCCAGGGCTATGATGTGCTGGTTGCCTGGCAAAACGCTACCGCCCGGATCGGCGGCAACGGATCGAGTGCGGCGCTGGCCTATGGACAGCCCGCAAAGGGCGATCTGGTCCTCGACATCGCCATTCCCAAGGGCACGCAGCCCCTGGTTGCCGGGACATACCGCGACGCAGTCGTCGTCGAAATCCGGCCATCAAATTAAAGCACCCGCACTGCGGGAGGAGAGTTCAAGTGAAACGGCATTTCAAACACGCGTTAACCATGTTTTGCGCCGCATTGGCCCCGCTTCAGGCGGCTGAGGCGATGACGGTGCAGCCGGTCGTGATCGACCTGCAGACCGCTGGGCGCGACATGAGCCAGACGATCACGGTTGAAAATACTTTCGCCACTCCGCTGCCGGTTGAACTGACGGTGCAGGAGCTTGAGCTGGGTACCGACGGGGTCAAGCAGACCGGCAAGGATCCGGGCGATCTGCTGGTGTTCCCGCCGCAGGCCATCATCCAGCCGGGCCAGACCCAGACCTTCCGGGTCCAGTATGTCGGCGATCCGGCGCTGGCCAAATCGAAGCACTATTATGTCACAGTCGCGCAGCTGCCGATCAAGCTGCCCGAAGGCCAGTCGGCGATCCAGATCCTGTATAACTTCCAGGTCCTGATCAGCGTCGCGCCGGGCGGGGTGAAGCCCAAAATCGCAATACAGAGCGCGGAAATCGGAACCTCTGCCGATGGCAAGCCGGTGGCGATCCTGACAGTCGTCAACGACAGCCCGGCGCATGGCTATCTTTCGAACGGCCGGATCCGGCTGGTCGAAAAGGACAAATCGGGTGCGCAAGTGTTCAGCCGTACCCTTTCGGCCGCTGAAATCCAGCAAACCATGGGCTTTGGCCTGATCGGTGGGGGGCAAACCCGCCGGGTCACCGTGCCGCTGGTATTGCCCAGCGCCGAAGGGACAGTGGAGGCGAGCTACTCGCTCGAAAACTGAGCCATGGCAATTAGAGGCAAACATATTCGTTTCATGATCGGTGCCAGCCTTGCCGGGCTGGTGGCCGCACCGGCCTATGCCGCGACCGACGCAGGTGCCAGCACCGGGGATCAACCCGATGCACCGGCGGCGCGCGCCGAGCGGCTTAACCCGACCGGGCGGACGATCATCCTGACAGTTCCGGCCAAGGATGGGGCGACCTATCTGGGTGACATGCCGCTGACGATCGGGGCTGACGATACGATCAGCTTCCCGCCGGACCGCGCGCTGCAGCTGCTTGAACAGATCCTCGCGCCCGATGTGCTGACCGCCTTGACCAATGCGTTCGCGGGCAAGACTGCGGTTTCGCCGGCTGATTTCGCTTCGGTCGGGATTGTGGTCACCTATGATCCGCGCACGCTGGAACTGCGGTTCGACATTCCGGTCGACAAGCGGGCTTCGCGCGCGGTTTCGATTTCCGCGCTCGATCAGCAATCGATCGGCACGTTCGTGCGCCCGGTTGATGTCAGCGCCTATCTCAACATTCGCGGCTCGGTAGATCTTTATGAAGACGGACCGACCGATGGATTTCAGAATCCGGTCTTCCTGCTCAACAGCGCGGTCAACCTCAAAGGCGCGGTGATCGAGAATGACGCGATCTGGTCTCCGGGCAGCGATACCGCTGATTTCCAGCGTCTCGGCACGCGCTATGTCTATGATGATACCGATGCGCTGATCCGCTTCACACTAGGCGATCTCGATACTCAGGGCCGCGGCTTCCAGTCCGCGCCGGATATTGCCGGGATCTCGATCTACCGATCCTATTCGGTGCTCAGCCCGCAGCAGATCATCCGCCCGCGCGGTGACCGCACCTTTACGCTGTCACGGCAATCGACGGTTGAAGTCTATGTCAACGGTCAGCAGGTCCGGCGCATCGAATTGGGCCCGGGCAGCTACAACCTGCGGGATTTTCCCTTTGCGCAGGGCGGCAACGACATCCGCCTCAACGTGCTGGACGATACCGGGCGCACCGAAGTGCTGCGCTTCAACCTGTTCCTCGATCAGACCCAGCTGGGCAAAGGGCTCAGCGAATTCGGGTTCTATGCCGGGGTCAAATCGCCGCTCGGGGTGCATGGTCCGGTCTATTCGGATCAGTGGATCACCTCGGGATTCTATCGCCGCGGGATCAGCGACACGGTTACCTTGGGCGCCAATTTCCAGGCCGATGATGAGGTCCAGATGGTTGGTGCCGAGGCGGTTTTCGCCACCTCGATCGGCACCTTGGGCACGCAGGCCGCCTACAGCCACACCCAGGGCTATGGCGATGGCTATGCGTTGCAGGCCACCTTCCAGCGCCTGCTGCAACACCAGGATGGTCAGGCTGACAGCTTCACGCTGTTTGCCGAAACCCGCAGCCGCAAATTTGCGCCGGTCACCTTCTTCCTGGCCGATAACCAGTACGATTTCGAACTGGGCGGCGGCTATACCCATGCCTTCAACGGCAATTTCTACACCGGCTTCAATGCCCGCTATTCGCACGGCCGCGATGCCAATCCGGATGTGCAGAACTATTCGGTGCTGGCCGGCTGGCGGATTTCGCCGACAGCCTCGCTAACCGCCGAAGCTCGCTACACCGAAGATGCCGGCGGCAAGGAAGTCAGCGGGTTCGTGACCCTGACCGTGCGGCTCGGACGCACCTCCAGCGTGCGCAGCGAATTCGATACCCGCAACAACCGTGCCCGCGTTTCGTATCAGACGCTGCACGGCAGCGGGGTGGGTAGCTACAACGTTTCGGCCGATGTCGAACGCTCCGATTTCGGCTCGAACGTGTCGCTCAACGCCAATTATTTCGCCAACCGCGCCGAACTGGGCGTCAGCCACTTCGGCACCTTCTCGGGCGATTTTGGTGGCAGCACCAGCCAGCGCACCAGCTTCCGCTTCGGCACTTCGATCGCGGTTGCCGGGGGCGAGGTTTCGATCGGCCGGCCGATTTACGATAGCTTTGCAATCGTCAAACCGCACGCCAGCCTGCGCCAGACCAACGTTGTGGTTGAACCGAGCTCGTTTGGCTTCGTTTCCGAAACCGGAAAAATGGGCTTGGCAACGATGCCCAGCCTCTCGTCCTATTCGGAACGGGTGGTTACGGTCGATGTCGAAAATGCCCCGCCGGGTACCGATGTCGGGCAGGGCTCGTTCAAGCTGTTCCCGCGCTATCGCAGTGGCTATCTGCTTGAAGTCGGATCGGATTATCACTTCACTGCGGTCGGCAGCATGATCGACGTCGATGGCCAGCCAGTGGCGCTGGTATCGGGCAAGGCGACCGAGCTGGCCCATCCTGAACGCCCGCCGGTGACCATGTTCACCAACCGTCAGGGCCGGTTCGGGGCGACCGGTCTCGCTCCGGGACAGTGGAAAATTGAAATGCTGGACGGCAAGAAATCAGTCTATGTTATTACCATTCCGGGTGATGCCGAAGGCGTTGTGCGCCTGGGCGAAATCAAGCCGGCGAAGGATCAGTGAAGATGACTAGCCTTTCGAAAATTTCCAAACTGCTTTCCATTTTCACGGCGCTTGCAGCCGGGGCCATGGCGGGCACGGCGCAGGCAGCAACCTGCGGGGTCAATGGCAGCGCAACCGCAACTCCTGCGGTCTACGATCCCTTCAACCCTTCAGGCCTGGCCACAACCAACATCACCTTGAACCTGACCCGAGTAAACACGTCAGGCGGCGGTGACACGCGCGAGGTCAACCTCTATCTGAAGGCCAATACGGCCACCGGATCAAGGGCTGATGGAACCACGATCACGCCGCTTTCGGTGGCCGGATCGGCTTCGATTGCCGGTATCGGGCAGAATATTTTTTACAACTTTGCGGCGCCGCCGCCGATCTACGCCCCGGCATCATTGCTGCCGGCTGGGTCGAACCGGTTTCTGCATATCAATTTCACTGGCAACAACGCGGGTTCGGATACCGCACAGGTTACCTTCCAGGTCAGCCTTCCCGCCAACCTTGATCTGAATGCTGTGCAAAGCCTGGCCTTCGATGCGTTCTTTGCCTGCAACATTCAGGGCGGCAAGGACAACGGGCTAGAGCAGACAGGATCGTTCTCAAATGCGGTGGTTTTCCCGGTTACCGTGCTAAGCGCGCTGCGCACCTATTTCGCCGGCACCGCGCTTGATTTCGGTGAAATCGGCAACATCACCACTGGGACGCTGGGCACCACGCCCAAGCTGACCGGCTCATCGAACTATGTCTTCGTGCAAAGCTCGGGTGCCTATTCGGTCACGTTGTCTTCGCAGAACGGGTTCAAGCTGTTTCGGCCGGGCGCGGCGACCAATGCGGACAAGGTTAACTATCAACTTCGCTTCCTGGGGCGGAACGTCGACCCGACCACTAACCCGACCCCTGGTGCGATTGCGATCACCCGAAGCTGCCAGCGCGCTACGCTTTCAGCAACTGGGAATACTCTGCCAATACAAGCTAAATTGCTCGAAGGCGGATCGGGAAAGACGCCGTCGCCGAGCTACAGCGACATTCTGACCATCACGGTTACGCCGCTGATCTATACCAACACCGGCACAAGCGCCTGCGGGGCTTACAGCCTCGACGATGACTAACTCACGGGTCTTGCACAAAGCGACCTGCCTCCGAAAGGAAGCGGGCCGCTTGTCGTTCGGGCTTTCGTAACCACGTTTTAGCGCGGTTCGATTCGGAAGCTGATGTTACCAGTCTGGCCATCCTTGGGCAGTTCGATCGCCAGCGCATGGTCGGCAATCTGCGCGCTGTTCGATTGCGTGACCACGGTCGATCCGTCCCTAGTCAGCGAAACCGCCGTGCCATCGACGATCAGCTTGGCCTGGGCCAGCGCCGGCGAATAATCGGCAATCACGCGGTAGCCCGACGGGCTGTTGCAGAATTCCTTGAGCATGCCGAGCGAGGTGGTGCCGGCCACCGGCGCGACACTGCTGGCATCAACATTGGCGCGGCAGATTACCGGCACATAGCCGACGATGCCGATCGTGAACTGCGCCGAGCCGACATCGACCGACGGGGCAAAGGCTCCAGCCGGAGCAATGGTGGCACCAAGTGCGGCTACTGCCACGGCAAATTTTGTAAGCTTCATGTTCGGCCTCCCGAATTGCGTCGAGATGCTCAATAGGTCGCTAACCTCAATGTCCGGTCACCCAGAAAGGTTAATCGTGGTTTAGTGAATAGACTGATTTTGGCCGGATTTGCCGGGCATTGCGGGCCTAGATTGTCAGGCTTATGTATTTCATTTCAACGTATTCATCGATGCCATAGCGCGATCCTTCGCGGCCCAGGCCCGATTGTTTGACCCCGCCGAACGGGGCAATCTCGGTTGAAAGAATTCCTGAATTTACGCAAACCATGCCGGATTCGATGGCCTCGGCAACTCGCCACACCCGGCTGAGATCGCGCGCATAGAAATAGGCGGCCAGACCGAATTCAGAATCATTCGCCATGGCAATCGCCTGCTCCTCGGTCTCAAACCGGATAACGGGCGCGAGCGGGCCGAAGGTCTCCTCGCTGGCAACCAGCATCTCCTGGGTTACCCCGGACAGCACGGTCGGTTCAAAGTAGGTGCCGCCCAGCGCGTGGCGTTTTCCGCCCGTCATCAAAGTCGCGCCTTTGGCCAGCGCATCGGCGACGTGTTCTTCCACCTTGGCCACGGCATTGGCATCAATCAGCGGGCCCTGCTCGGTCCCTGCCTCAAGCCCATTGCCCACTTTCAGGGCGGCTGCGGCTGCGGCCAGCTTGGCCACAAACAGATCGTGCACCCCCGCCTGAACGTAAATCCGGTTGGTGCAAACGCAGGTCTGGCCCGAATTGCGATATTTGGAGGCCATCGCGCCGACAACGGCCGCGTCCACATCGGCATCGTCGAATACGATGAAAGGCGCATTGCCGCCCAGTTCCAGGCTTAGCTTCTTGATCGTGTCGGCGCTTTGCCGCATCAGCAGCCGCCCGACCTCGGTCGATCCGGTGAAGCTCAGCTTGCGGACTTTGGGGTTGGCGGTCATTTCTCCGCCGATCGCGCTGGCGCTGCCGGTCACCACCGACAGCACGCCTTTGGGGATCCCGGCCTCTTCGGCCAGCACTGCCAGCGCGAGCGCGGAGAACGGGGTCTGTGCGGCGGGCTTGATCACCATCGGGCAGCCGGCTGCGAGGGCCGGTCCAGCCTTGCGGGTAATCATCGCGTTGGGGAAATTCCACGGCGTAATCGCCGCAGTAACCCCGATCGGCTGCTTGAGCACCAGGATCCGCTTGTCGGCCATGTGCCCGGGGATCACATCGCCGTAGAGCCGCTTGCCCTCTTCGGCGAACCATTCGATGAAGCTGGCGCCATAGGCGATCTCACCGCGCGCTTCGGCCAGGCTTTTGCCCTGCTCCAGCGTCAGCAGCCGGGCCAGCTCTTCCTGGTTCTGCATGATCAGATCGAACCACCGGCGCAGCACTGCGGCACGGTCCTTGGCCGTGCGTGCCCGCCAGGCCGGGAAGGCGGCCTCAGCAGCTTCGATCGCCCGCCGAGTCTCCGCCGCCCCGCATTTGGGCACGGTGCCAAGCTGTTCGCCGGTGGCCGGGTTGGTTACGGCAATCGTCTCGCCGCTGTCCGCGCCCAGCCATTCGCCGCCGATATAGCACTGCTGCCGCAGCAAGGGGGAAATGGACATGGCCGGTTCCTTTACAGCGCCTGCAGCACGGGCAAGGCTTCATCCAGTGCCTGGCGGATGATTCCCACCATGTCGTCGATCTGGGCATTGGTGATAATCAGCGGCGGGCACATCACGATCGTATCGCGGATCCCACGCACCATCAGCCCGCCCGCAATGCAGCGATCGCGCACCACCGGCCCGGCGTTGCCTTCCTTGCCGCCCCAGCGCTGGTTGGTGCCCTTTTCGGAGACGATCTCAACCGCGCCGAGCAGGCCGACCGAACGCACTTCGCCCACCAGCGGATGATCGTTCAGGCTGGCCAGCGCCTTGGCCAGATAGGGCCCGCTTTCATCGCGGACTTTCTCGGCCAGCCCTTCGCGCTCCATGATCTCGATATTGCGCAGCGCCACGGCAGCGCATACCGGGTGGCCCGAATAGGTATAGCCGTGGACGAAATCGCCGCCGGTTTTCATCACTGCGATGATCTCCGCCGAAACCGCGACCGCCGAGATCGGCAGGTAACCGCTCGACAAGCCTTTGGCCATGGCGATGATATCGGGCTTTACTCCCACGGTTTCGTGGCCCCACATCTGGCCGGTGCGGCCAAACCCGTTGATCACTTCATCGCAGATCAGCAGAATGCCGTATTTGCGGCAGATCGCTTCGACCTGCGGCCAGTAATTGGCCGGGGGAATGATCACCCCGCCCGCGCCCTGCACCGGCTCGCCAATGAAGGCCGCGACGTTTTCGGGGCCGACTTCGAGAATCCGCTCCTCAATCGCTGCGGCGCAGGCGGTGCCGAAGGCTTCGGGGTCTTCGCCGAACCCTTCACCAAACCAGTAGGGCTGGCGGACATGTTCAACCCCGGGGATGGGCAGATCGCCGATCGGGTGCATCGCTTTCATGCCGCCCAGCGAAACCCCGGCCACGGTTGAGCCGTGATAGGCATTCCAGCGGCTGATGAAGACCTTGCGCTTGGGTTCGCCCTTCAGCTTCCAGTACTGCCGGACCAGCCGGAAGATTGTGTCGTTGGCCTCGCTGCCCGAGGCGTTGAAGAATACGTGCGGCAGGCGGTTCTGGGTCAGGCTGGCAATCTTGTGCGCCAGTAGCACTGCGGGCGGCGTCGCGGTTTTGAAGAAGGTGTTGTAATAGGGCAGCTCGCGCATCTGCTCGGCCGCCACTTCGACCAGCTCTTCGCGGCCATAGCCAACATTGACGCACCACAGCCCAGCCATGCCATCAAGGATGCGGTTGCCATCGCCGTCGTGGATGTAACACCCTTCGGCATGGGTAACGATGCGGCTGCCGCCCATGTTCTCGATCTCTTGCCAATCGGCCTGCGCGGGCAAGTGGTGGGCAACGTCGAGGCGTTTGAGTTCGGCGATATCGTAATTGCGGGGCATGAGGTTTCTCCCTTTGAACTGTGCTGAATGTGACGGGTGGATTGGCCCGCAGTTCAGGGAGAAAAGCCGATCCGGGCCTGATAGCGGTTATAGCGGGTGATGCAGCGGTTCATGGTTCGCCCCGCATAGCACGGCCCAGCAGACGGAAGAAGGCGGCGCTATCAGGGTTGCGATCGGCATCCCATTCGGGGTGCCATTGCACCGCCACCACTGGCGCGCCTTCAATCTGCGCGGAATAGCCTTCGATCAGGCCATCGGGCGCGGTCGCCTCAACGCTCAGCGGCGCGGCCAGCCGGTCGATCCCCTGAAAGTGGACCGAATTGACCGTGAGTTCGGCCTTGCCGAAACTCCGCGCCAGCATCCCGCCCGGAGCCAAGGTAACCGGATGCAGATGATCGAACATCGCGGCAAACCCGGAATCGTCCGGGGCATGATGGGCCAGCAGTTCCGCGCTGGCGCTGGTATCGCGGCGCAGCGATCCGCCCAGCGCGACATTGATTTCCTGGAATCCCCGGCAGATCCCGAACACCGGACGCTGCCGCCCGATCATCGCCTCAACCATGCTCAGCGCAATCTCATCACGGCCGGGATCGAACGGGCCTTCTCCGCCTTCAGCATTGTAGCGGCGGCTTTCAAGGTTTGATGGGCTGCCGGTCAGCAGCACCGCATCGAGCCGCGGCGCTACTTCCTTCGCGCTCATCAGATCGGGCAGCGATGGGATCAGCAATGCGGCCACATCGGCGTGGCGCATGGCGGCGCGGACATAGCGTTCCATCACCGCTTGCGCCGGTTCGGCGCCAACGGTGCGCTGGCAGGCAATAATGCCAAGGACGGGGCGCGCGGTCATCGCCTAATGCTTGATCATCACGTGGCGCGTGGTCATGTAATGTTCAAGGCTGTAGACCGACAGGTCCGAGCCATAGCCCGAGCTTTTTACCCCGCCGTGCGGCATTTCGGCGACGTTGACCGAATGGGTGTTGATCCAGGTGACCCCGTATTCGAGGCTGGCGGCAAACCGCGCGGCCTTGCCGACATCGCGGGTCCAGACTGACGAGGCGAGGCCGTATTCGCAGTCATTGGCCCAGGCCAACGCCTGCTCGTCCTCGGCAAACCGGGTGACGGAAACCACTGGGCCGAACACTTCCTTCTGGACGATCTCATCGCTGTGGCGCGCCCCGGCGATCAGCGTCGGGGCGTAATAGAACCCCGGTCCTTCGGGAGCAAAGCCGCCGGTTATCACTTCGGCCGGGGTGTCGGCGGCGGCGCGGGCAACAAAGCCATCCACCCGGTCGCGCTGGCGCGCGGTGATCAATGGGCCCAGCTGGGTGGCCGGGTCAGCCGGATCGCCCAGCCGGATCGCCTCAACCGCGCTCTGCAGTTCGGACACCAGCCGGTCATAGATCGAAGCATGGGCATAGACCCGGCACGCTGCGGTGCAATCCTGCCCGGCGTTATAGTACCCGCCCTCGGCAATCGCTTCGACCACGGCGGGCAGTTCGGCATCGGCCAGGACGATCACCGGGGCCTTGCCGCCAAGTTCAAAGTGCGTGCGTTTGATCGTCGGGGCCACTGCTTCGAGGATCTTGCGCCCGGTTGAAACATCGCCGGTCAGCGAAACCATCCGCACTTTGGGATGGGCCACTAGCCGCGCGCCCACGCTCTGGCCGTTGCCGGTGACCACGCCCACCACCCCATCGGGCAGAAATTCGGCGCAGACTTCGGCCAAGCGCAGCGCGCTCAGCGGGGTGTGCTCGCTGGGCTTCAAGACCACCGCATTGCCTGCGGCGATCACCGGGGCGATTTTCCAACTGGCCATCATCAGCGGGTAGTTCCACGGCGCAATCCCCACGCACACACCCAGCGGATCGCGGCGCAACATCGAGGTGAAGCCGGGACGGTATTCGCCCGCTGGAATTCCCGGAATGGTCCGTGCGGCCCCGGCAAAAAAGCGGAATACATCCACCGTATTGCCGACATCGACCGCTTTGGCGGTGGCGATCGGTTTGCCGCAGTTAAGCGATTCGAGCGCCGCGAATTCATCGGCCAGCTCTTCGATGCGCTGGGCAATTCGCAGCATCCGCAGCGCCCGTTCCTTGGGCGGCGTGCGCGACCAGACGGCAAAGCCGGCTTCGGCCGCAGCAACCGCCGCATCGACCTGGGCGCGGCTGGCGCTGGCCACATCGGCGATTTTCAGGCCGCTGGCAGGGTTGAACACGGGTTCCCCCGCTTCATCTCCGGCCAGCGCGCGACCGCCGATAAATTGTCCAAGCGGGGTGCTCATCGCTGGTCAGCTGAGCAGAACGACCGGGCTATCGGCCCGCCAGTGCATCGAAACCCGATCATCCCAGGTGAAATCTTCCTGATCGTGGCGCGACAGGTTGGGGCGCGATACGCGCAGCATCGCGCCCGAATCCAGCTTGATCTCGAACAGGGTGATATCGCCCAGATAGCTCATCCCCTTGATCTGCCCGCGTGCGAAATTGTGACCATCGGGGGCATCGCGCGCAGCGGCGCGCACCGCTTTGCCTTCGCCCGGGACGTGGAGGTAGATCTTCTCTGGCCGCAGCGCGACCCAGACATCGGCGCCGTGCGGTCCGGTTACCCCGTGGTTGAGATAAACCCGGCCCAGCCCCGGACAGTCGACTGCGGCGCGGTCGCTCTCATCGATTGTCAGCTTGCCTTCGAACAGGTTTACCGAGCCGACGAAATCGGCGACGAACCGGTTGGCGGGATATTCGTAAAGATCGGACGGGGTGGCCAGCTGTGCCACATCGCCCTTGTTCATCACCGCGATCCGCCCGGCCATCGACAGCGCTTCGTCCTGATCGTGGGTGACGGTGACGAAGGTGATCCCGACTTCGTCCTGCAGATCGCTGAGTTCGAACTGCATCTGCGCGCGCAATTTGGCATCGAGCGCGCTGAGCGGTTCATCCAGAAGCAGCACCTTGGGCCGCATTACCAGGCTGCGGGCCAAGGCGACGCGCTGGCGCTGCCCGCCTGAAAGCTGATCGGGCTTACGCTGATCGAGGCCGTCAAGCTTGACCAGCTCCAGCGCCTCGCGCACCCGCGAGGTCACCTCGTTGCCGCGCACGCCGGCAATCTTCAGACCATAGCCGACGTTCTGCGCCACGGTCATATGCGGGAATACTGCATAGGACTGGAACACCATGTTGACCGGACGCTTGTTGGGCGGAACCGCGACCATGTCCTGGCCATCGATCAGGATCTGGCCCGATGTCGGTACTTCGAACCCGGCGATCATCCGCAGCAGGGTGGTCTTGCCGCAGCCCGATGGGCCCAGCAGCACGAAGAATTCGCCCGGCATGATATCCAGGCTGACATCGTCAACCGCCGCCACCGGCGAGCCGGGGTAGCGCTTGGTGATGTTCTTGATCGAAATGATGGGCGCGGGATCGGACATGTCAGTGGCTTTCCGAGATTGCTTTGACGCCCTGGAACTTGAGCGCGACGGCGGTCAGCGCCACCGTCAGAACGATCAGGATGGTTGAGGCGGCGTTGACTTCGGGGGTGACCGAGAAGCGCACCATCGAATAGACCTTCACCGGGAAGGTGATTGTATCGGGCCCAGCGGTGAAGAAGGTGATGACGAAATCATCGAGGCTGAGCGTGAAGGCGAGCAGCGCCCCGGCGATCAAGGCCGGGCGGATATGCGGCAGCAGCACATCGCGGAACGCCTGCCATTCGCTCGCCCCGAGATCCTTGGCGGCCTCTTCCTGCTCCTTGTTGAACCCGGCCAGGCGCGAGCGGACCACCATGGTGACGAAGGGAAAGCTGAAGGTGATGTGGGCAATCGTGATCGCCGACAAATTGAACGGCCAGACCAGATCAGTGGGCCACTGGATCGCCGAAAAGAAGATCAGGAAGGCCACCCCCAGACAAATCTCAGGCACGATGATCGGCAAGGCCATGACCCCATCGACCGCGCTTTTGAAGGGGAAGCGGAACCGCCAGACCATGATCGCGGCCATGGTTCCCAGCACCAGGCTGAACACGGTCGACAGCGCGGCGATAGTCAGCGAATTGCCCAGCGCTTCGATCAGCGCGGAGTCGTTCCAGGCCTTGACGTAATACTTGGTGGTAAAGCCGTGCCAAACGATGTTGCGCTTGGAATCGTTGAAGCTGAAAATCATCAGCACCAGCAGCGGCGCGTAGAGAAACACCATCACCGCCCCGACCCACGAGCGCAGCCACAGGGTGCGGGCATATTCCAGCGGTGCGCGCGGGGTGCGATTGAACAGCGCCATCAGTGCGACCCCACCTTCTTCTTGCGCAGCCCCTGCAGCGCAATCAGCAAGAACATCGCGTAGATCAGCAGGAACGAAAGCGCCGCGCCAAACGGCCAATCATTGGCGCGCTTGAACTGCCGTTCGATCACATTGGCGATCATCTGGCTGTCGGTCCCGCCCATCAGATCGGGAGTGAGATAGGCCCCCAGCGCCGGGATCAGAGTGATCATCACCCCCGCCAAAATCCCCGGCATGGCCAGCGGGACAACGATCCGCATGATCGTGCGGAAATGCCCTGCGCCCAGATCCAGACTGGCTTCGATCAGGCTGCGATCAAGCCGGTCCAGCGCCGAATAAAGCGGCAGGACCATGAACGGCAAGTGGACATAGACCAGCCCGAACACCACCGCGAAGTTGTTGAACAGCAACTGCACCGGCTCCCAGGTCGGCAGGGGTTCCAGCCCGACCATGGTCTTGACCCAGCTCGCCCCGCCCCACATCGCGCCCATCGCGGTGTTGGCATAGCCTTGGCCGCCAAGCAGCATCATCAGCGCATAGGTGCGGATCAGCAGGTTGGTCCAGAACGGCAGCATGATCCCCAGTAACAACCAGGGCCGCCATTTCTCGCTGGCAAAGGTGATCGCCATCGCCACCGGAAAGCCGATCACCAGGCAGATCAGCGTCACCAATCCGGCCACCACCAGACTTTTGACGAAGATCGTCAGGTACAGCCATTCGGTCGCGCGCTTGTAGTTTTCGAGCGTGCCCGACAGTTCGATCGAGTTGAGCCCGGCATTGTGGCCAAAGCTGTAGGCCCAGACGATGGCCATCGGCACCACGAAGAACACCAGCGTCCAGCCGAGCGGCGCCAGCGACGACGCCAAAAAACTTGGCTTTTGTTCGCGCCAATTCTGCTCGGCCATCGGCTGCTGCGCTCCTGCAGATTACGAGGCGTTGATGCGGGTAAAGGCATCTTCGTAAAGCGGCTGGAGCTTGGCGTTGAAGCTGGCATATTCGCATTTGGCCAGCAGTTCTGCGGGCGGGAAGATAACCGGGTTGTTCTTGTAATCATCCGGCATCAGCGCCTTCGCCGCCATATTGGGGGTGGGATAGAGGATTTCCGCAGTGATCTTCTTGCCCACTTCGGCATCGAGCAGATTGTTGATAAAGGCGTGGGCGTTCTTGGGGTGCTTTGCGCCCTTGGGAATGCACAGCGTATCGGAATTGAGCTGGCTGCCCTCCTTGGGGATCACGAAATCCAGATCATCGTCTTCGGCCATCACCTGCGCAATATCGCCATTGTATTCGAGCACCAGATCGACATCGCCGGTGGCCAGCAGCTTTTGGCCATCATCGCTGTGGAACTTTTTGACGTGCGGCTTCTGCTTGATCATCATCGCTTCGATGGTCTTGATATCAGCCGGGGTCAGCCCGTTGACCGATTTGCCCAGATACTTGCCGTAAAGCCGGAACAGATCGCCCGCTTCTGAAAGCAGCGCGATCCGGCCCGAATATTCGTCGCTGTCGAACAGCACTTTCCAGCTATCGGGCCGGGCCTTCACTTTGCTTTTGCGATAGCCGATCCCCAGCGCCAGCCAGGTATAGGGCATCGAGAATTTGCGGCCCGGATCATAGGCGACATTGATGAACGCGGGATCGATGTTCTTCATGTTCGGGATCTGGGTGTGATCGAGCTCTTCCAGCATCCCGGCCTGCGACATGCGCTCAACGAAATCGTTGGACGGGACGATCACATCATAGCCCGGGTTGCCAGCCTTGAATTTGGCGAACAGTTCATCATTGCTGGCGAACATCGTCATGTTGACGGCGGTGCCGCTGGCGGCCTTGAAATCATCCAGCGTGGTCGGGCCGATGTAGGTGTCCCAGTTGTAGAAGTTGAGCTTGGGCTCCTCGCCGGTGCCGCCTGCGCCCTTGGCGCCGCTGTCCGATTTGCTGCAGGCCGAAAGGCCACCAAAACTGATCCCGATCGCAGCCACGCCCAGCGATTGCAGCAGCGAACGCCGCCCCAGTGTCACTGCATTGAGTTTGTCCAGATCGCTCATTGTCTACCCCTCGGTTGCGTTGCCCGGTTGTTGATCTGGCGATGCTAGCGCGGACTGCGGGAAAGCCAAGCGTCGCGTGGAAACAGAATGCCCGCTCTTGCGCTGGGAACCAGTCGATTATACGAAGCGATAGGTATCGAAAAAACCGATGAACATCACCTTTCGCCAAATCCGCTATTTCATCGCCGTTGCCGAGGCGCGCTCGGTCTCGGGCGGATCAAGCGCGGTGGGCATTTCGCAAAGCGCGGTGACCGATGCGATCCGCACGCTTGAGCTGGAAACCGGCGTCACCCTGTTCCACCGCCACGCCAAGGGCGTGACGCTGACCCGCGAGGGCCACCAGTTTCTGCGCCACGCGCGCTCGATCATCGCCGCGATTGCCGATCTGGCCGGCGGGGTGGGGCGCGAGGGTGAGACGACCGAGGGTGCGGTGCGGATCGGGGTGACTCCGGTGGTGACCGGCTACTTCCTCACCGATCTGCTCTCCCGCTTCCGCAAGCTGTTCCCGCGAATCGAAATCACGCTGGTCGAGGACAAGCGCAGTTATGTCGAACACATGCTGGTCGGCGGGGAGCTCGATCTGGCGCTGCTGATCGTCTCCAACCTTGAGGAACGCGACGCGATCGATCACGAGGTCCTGCTGCGCAGCGAATGCCGCGCCTGGCTCGCGCCCAGCCATCCGCTGTCCGATGTCGATGGGCTGGCGCTGGCCGATCTGGAAAACGAACCGGTGGTGGCGCTGCAGCTTGATGAGCTGGAAGGGCTGATCGACGGGATCTGGAGCAAATTCGATCACCCCCCGCGCGTCGCCTGGCGGACCAGTAGCATGGAAGGCGTGCGCAGTCTGGTCGGAACCGGCGCGGGGATCACCCTGCTGCCTGACTTGGTGTACCGACCGTGGAGCCTAGACGGCGACCGGATCGTGGCCAAACGCACGCGCGAGACTTTGCCGACGGTGGATATCGGCGTGGCGTGGCGGCGGCTGACCCGGCATTCCGAAGCGGCGAGCCTGTTTATGGAAACGGTGCACCAGCACCGGCGGTAGCTGAGTGGCCTGCGGGGGCTTCGACAGGCTCAGCCTGAGCGGGAATTTGAGTGAGCGGGATTGCGATCAAAGTGCTGGGTCAAAACTTGCCCCTTATCCCAACGCCCGTTCAGGCTGAGCCTGTCGAAGCCCCCGCGCAACACCAGGGTCACACCGCATCAACCCTGCCGGTTCCGCGCCAACGCCTGAACCATATCCCAATCCCCCGCGATCAGTGCCTCCTTCTTGGCCCTGCTCCAGCCTTTGAGCTTGCGTTCGGTCCAGAATGCCTGATCGCGCTCGATGAAGGTATCGCACCAGACCAAAGTCACCGGCATGCGTCTGGCGGTGTAGCCGCCCAGCGTGCCTTGCAGATGTTGGGCCAGCCGGTAGTCGAGATCGTCGGTATGGCCAGCGTAATAGGTGCCGTCGTTGCAGCGCAGAAGGTAGGCGTAAAAGGCCATCGGTTTTGAGGCTAATGCCGCGCGGGGGCTTCGACAAGCTCAGCCTGAGCGGGTTCGGGTAAACCGCTTTCATCATAGCAAACCCGCCCCTGTTCCCGCTCAGGCTGAGCCTGTCGAAGCCCCCTGCGCGCAAGGCAAGACCTCAGCCCCAATCCCTCAAGCGTTCCGCAAATACCACGCATAATCCAGCTCGGTCACCTCAGCCATGAACCGGGCCATTTCGACGCCCTTGACGGTCGAATAGTGCTGCACGAACCGCTCGCCCAGGTACTGCTTCATCAGCGGCGAAGTCTCGAACGCCTCGATCGCGGCGGCCCAGTGGTTGGGCAGGCGGATGTCGGCGCCTTCGGCCTCGTACCCATTGCCGACCACCGCCGGGCCCGGATCGATCTGATTGCGGATCCCGTGGAGCTGCGCCGCCAGCACTGCCGCCATGGCCAGATAAGGGTTCGCGTCAGCCCCGCAGATGCGGTGTTCGACATGGCGTGAGGCGGGGGAGCCGGCCGGGATGCGCAAGCTGACGGTGCGGTTATTGACCCCCCAGGTCGCGGCGACCGGCGCGTAGCTGTTGGCTTTGAAGCGGCGGTAGGAATTGGCGTTGGGGGCGAAAACCGCCATCGATTCGGCCAGCATCGCCTTCATGCCGCCGATCGCGTGGCGGAGCAGCGGGGTGCCTTCCGGGCTCTCGCTGGCGAAAGCATTGCCGCCATCGGCATCGTTGAGCGAGATATGCAGGTGCATGCCGCTACCGGCGGTTTCGGCAAAGGGCTTGGCCATGAAGGTGGCTTCCATCCCGTGCTTCACCGCCACGCCCTTGACCAGCCGCTTGTACATGATCGCATCGTCGGTGGCGCGCAGCGCGTCGGGCTTGTGGCGCAGGGTGAATTCGAACTGGCCGGGGGCATATTCGCTAATCCCGCTTTCCAGCGGAATATCCTGGGCATCGCAGGCTTCGTAAAGTTCATCGAAGAACGGCTTGAGGTCCTCCATCTCGCGCAGGCCATAGACCTGGATATCGGTGGAGCGGTGATCGGTGAGCTGGCCACGCGCGGGCACGGGGCGGCCGTCCTCCAGATCGCAGAGGTAGAATTCCAGCTCAACCGCAACCACCGGGGTCAGGCCTTCGGCGGCGAACCCATCGATCACCGCGCCCAGTATGTGGCGCGGATCGAGATCGTTGGGCGTCCCGTCGAGCTCGTAGAAGCTGGTCAGGAACTGGGCGGCGTTCGGCCCCAGCCAAGGCGCGCGCACCAGCGTGCCGGGAACCGGATAGACATAGCGGTCGGCATCGCCGTCTTCCCAGACCAGCCCGGTTTCCTCGCAATCGCGCCCGGTGATATCGACCACCAGCACCGATCCCGGCAGGAACCGCCCGCTCTTGTAAACCGCGATCACTTCATGCTGGCGCAGCCGTTTGCCGCGCGGCACGCCGCACATGTTGGTGAAGATGATATCGATCGCGTCGATATCGGGGTTGGCCGTAAAGAACTGTTCGGCTTCCACGGCGGCAGCGCGGCGATTGGAACTGATGGCAGGCATTGGGTTCATCCCCTCAGGGTCTTGAGGCATTGGTCGAGCACTTCGGCCAATCGGTCAACCTGCGCCGGTGTTGTGGCAGGGCTGACCAAGGTCATGTTGTGGAACGGCGCGATCAGCACGCCGCGGTTGATCAGGAACAGATGCAGCGTGTGTTCAAGCCGCCCGTGCATCTTGGCGCGGGCTTCGCTGCCGTTTTGCGCCGGTGTGGGATCGCAGACGAATTCACCGCGCGCGCCGACATGAGCGACGTGCCAATCGAGCGTGTTGGCCGCCATCACCGCGCGGGTTGCTACGGCCAGTTGTGCAGCCAGCGGCAGCATGTGGGCATAGGCCTGCGGAGTCATCACCTCGGTCAGGCAGGCGCGCATTGCAGCGAGCGCGAGCGCATTGGCCGAAAGTGTGGTGCCAATCCCCGAATGGCCTTTCTCTCCGGCATCGCGCAGCCGGTTCATCCGGTCAGCCACCTCGGCGCTGAAGCCGTAGACCGCGCAAGGGACACCGCCTGCGACCGGCTTGCCCAGCACGAACAGATCGCCCGGCGGGCCTAATGCAGCGCTATAGCCGCCGTAACCGGTGCTTATCGTGTGCGTCTCATCCCAGACCAGCAAAGTGCCGTGGCGCGTGCAAGCCGCTCGCAGCGCCTCAAGATAACCCGGCTGAGGCAGGACCATGCCAACATTGGTCATCGCCGGTTCGGCCAGCACGCAGGCCACATCGCCTTTGGCCAAAGCTGCTTCCAATGCGGCGATATCATTGAATTCGATCACCACGGTGTGCTCGCGCAGATCGTAAACCTGCCCGACCAGACTCCCTCGCAGTTCGGGCACGCCGCCGCGCAGATCGACAAACACATCGTCGACCGCGCCATGATAGCAGCCGTTGAACACCAGCACCTTGTCGCGGCCGGTGATCCCCCGGCACCAGCGGATCACCGCGCGGTTGGCCTCACTGGCCGAAGAGGTGACTTGCCAGAACGGCAGTTTGAAGCGCGCCGCCAGTTCATCCGCCACCACCACCGCATCTTCGGTTGGGAGCATGTAGGTCAGGCCCCTACTGGCCTGCCGGGCAATCGCCGCGGCAACTGGAGCGGGTGAGTGGCCGAACATCGATCCGGTATCGCCCAGGCAGAAATCGTCGTAGCGGTGGCCGTCCGCGTCCCACAGTTCGGCCCCCATGGCGCGGTCTGCAAACAGCGGGAACGGCGTGCCCCAATCGAGCATCCAGTGAAACGGCACCCCGCCATGCCAGTGGTGCGCGGCGGCCTTGCCCAGGGCAGCGGAGCGCGGGTTGGCCGCCACGAAACGCTCGCTTTCGGCAGCGATCATCCGGTCGATGGCAGCATCCGCGATCACAGCCGGTCCCGCAGCGCGTAGTAGAGCATACCCGCGACATAGAGCGGGTGGCGCAGCATCTTGCCGCCGGGGAACGGCCGTGCGGGCAGGTCGGCGAGCAGGTCGAAGCGCTCGGCCTGGCCGCGCATCGCCTGGGCGATCAGATCACCCGCCAAAGTGGTCAGCACCACCCCGTGGCCCGACCAGCCATGCGCGTAGAAGCTGTTGCCGATCCGCCCGAACTGCGGCAACCGGTTGAGTGTCAGCCCCACCGATCCGCCCCAGGCATAGTCGATGGCCACGCCTTTCAGCTGCGGGAAAACCTGTTCCAGATAGGGCCGGACAAACCCCGCCACATCGGCCGGAGGGCGCGGCGAATACTTCTCACCCCCGCCGAAAATCAGGCGATTGTCGGCGCTGAGCCGGTAATAGTTGAGCACGAACCTGCTGTCCGCCACCGCCGCGCCGGTTGGCATCAGGCTGAGGGCCAAGGCGGGATCAAGCGGCGCGGTGGCGACGTTGTAGTTGATCACCGGCATGGTCATCCGCGCCAGACCCGGCGCCAGATCGCCCATCCAGCTATCGGCGGCCAGCACCGCGTGGCGTGCGGTTACGCTGCCCTGCGCGGTGGCGGCGCGCACCGGGGTGCCGTGATCGACCTGCAAGGCGGCGCTGTCCTCAAAGATTCGCACTCCGGCGTTAAGCGCGGCACTGGCCAGACCGAGGGCGTAATTGAGCGGATGGAGATGGCCGCCGTTCATGTCGATCATCCCGCCGTGGTACAGTGGGCTGCCGACAAAGTCCGTCTGATCGGCCTTGCTGACGATCGACGCGCCCGAGTAACCCAGCAGGTCATGCAAGCTGTCTAGCTCGCGGCGCATGGCCTCAAGGTGTTTGGGCTTGGCGGCGGCGTGGAAATGGCCGTGGCGCAGATCGCAGGCAATTGCATGGCGCGCGATTCGCTGGCGGACCAGATCACCCGCACTGTTGACCAGGCTCAGCAGTTCGGCGGTGCGGCTCCTGCCCAGCTCACCCATCAGCTCGTCGGCGCTCCACCGCAGTCCCGGGATCATCTGCCCGCCGCTGCGCCCCGATGCCCCCCAGCCAATCCGCTTGGCTTCGAGCAAGATCACTGAGTAGCCGGCTTCGGCGGCGTGCAGCGCGGCCGACAGCCCGGTGAAGCCGCCGCCAATTACCACCACATCGGCCTGCTCTTCGCCCACCAGCCGGGGCTGGACGGGGAAAGGATTGGCACTTGCGGCGTAATAGGACGGTGCGTGCGGCTCCAAGGTTATACCTTCAAGAGCAGATGTTCGCGTTCCCACGATGAGATCACCGATTGATAGGCGTACAATTCGGCATCCTTGATCGCCCAGAATATTTCGAAGAATTCTTCGCCCAGCAGGCTTTTGACCGGCTTGCACTGATAGAACCGGTCCAGCGAAGCCTCCAGCGTACGCGGCAGGGTGCGGGCGCGGTTATAGGCATTGCCTTCCATCATCTTGGGCGGAACCATCCGCTCAACCATGCCGATATAGCCGCAGATCAGCGAGGCGGCGATCGCCAGGTAGGGATTGGCATCGGCCCCGGCCAGGCGGTTTTCCACCCGGCGATCCTTCGAATCCGACACCGGCACGCGGAACCCGCAGCTGCGGTTATCGTTGCCCCAATGGACGTTGATCGGCGCTGCAGTATCGGGGCGCATCCGGCGGAAGGAATTGACGTTGGGGGCCACCAGCGGCAGCACCTGCGGCATCAGCCGGACCAGCCCGGCAATGTGGCTGCGGAACAACGCGGTTTCCTTGCCATTCAGCGCCGAAAAGACATTGCGGCCGGTTTCAATGCTGAGCACCGATTGGTGGATGTGCATTGCGCTGCCGGGCTGGTCGGCCATCGGCTTGGCCATGAACGTGGCATAGACTCCGTGTTCCATCGCCACCTGCCGGACGATCCGTTTGAACAGCAGCACTTGGTCGGCCAAGGCCAGCGGATCGCCGTGGATGAAGTTGACTTCCAATTGCGCCGCGCCGGCCTCGTGGATCATCGTGTCGATGTTGAGCTCGGCCTTTTCGCACCAGTCATAAAGCTGCTCGATGATCTCTTCGTATTCGCTCAAGGCCTCCAACCCGAAAGCCTCGCTGGCGGTTTCGGCCCGGCCCGACCGGCCCGGCGGCGGGGTAAGCGGGAAATCGGCGTCGAGGTTCTTGGACACCAGATAGAATTCGGCTTCAGGCGCGATCACCGGCTGCCAGCCCTTCGCCTCATACAGCGCGAGCACTTTCTTGAGGATCTGGCGCGGGGCGATCTCGATCGGCTTGGCCGCGACGTTATAGGCATCGCAGATCACATAGGCGGTAGGTGTCTTGAATCCCGGCGCCTCACGCAGCGTCGTCGGATCGGGAACCAGGAACACGTCAGGATCGAAATCGGGGACGATATGCTGAACGTCTTCGGGGTAGCCGCCGGTAACGGTGACAATGAAGACGCTGCCAGGAATGCGCAGCGTCTTGTCAGCCAGCGATTTGACGAACTTCGCCGCTGGCAGCACCTTGCCGCGCTGGATCCCGTTCATATCGGGGACGATGCATTCGACTTCGCTGATCCCGCGCTCGTTGATCCAGCTGGCGATGTCGGTGGTCATGCAAAAATCTCGTCATGGTTGCGCTGGCGCGGGGCAGGAATGCACCCGCGCCAACCGCGCATAGCTCAAAAACCGAACTTGAGCGATGCCACCGCTGTTGGGGCGCCATTGCTGGTCAGCGAATGCGCGGTATCGACATAGTCGACCGATCCGGTCAGCCCGCTGCCCAGATCGGCGCTGAGGCCCACCATCCAGTCTTTCTTGTGATCACCAAACGCGCCGTTTTCGAACCCGAAGGTGCCGTGCAGCGATACCGGCCCCTTGCCCAGCGGCACTTCGCCCGAAACGTAGACATAGGTGTTGTCCTGTCCGCCGATGTTGTCCTGCGCCGGGGCATAGGCCACGCCCACTTTGACATCGGCCGGGCCCACTTTCGTGCCAATCGAGCCGTAGCCTTCGAAATAGTTCAGGGCCTTGTTACCCAGATAGCTGTAATAGACGCCGCCGACATCAAGATTGATCTTGCCGACATCTTTCGAGAACCCCACCGTCCAATCGACTTCCAGATCGTCGGCCTTGCCGCTGCCCAGCTCGACGTTCGAGGCCCAGGCCGAGCCATAGAATCCCGATTGATGCGCCAGGCTGACCGAGGCGGTGACTTCCGGACTTTTGCCCGACAGCGACACGCCGCGGAACCGGTAATCGGTCAGCACGCCAACCTCGCCAGACAGGTCCCAGGTTGGGCTTGCTTCGCTGTCCCCAGCTGCATCCTGCGCGTGGGCGGCGCCCGGCAGAGCGGTCAGAGCCAGCGGGGCGCAAATCAGGGCGATCAAACGGTCGATTTTCATGTGCCATCCCTCAATATTTTTGCCTGTTAAGCGATCCGGTGCTTTGCAATGGTGCAGTGGCGCGGATCGATCAGGCTGACAAATTGGCGATTTTTCGCTGATAGGAGATCATGACCAGTTTCGCGCAGCAAAGCCAATGGGATTTGTTGGGGCAAGGGGTATCGACTTTTCCGATGGCCTGATCCGCACCGATTCGAGTGGCATGGTCTGACGCCGCACCATAAGCATGGCGGACCCCGATGCGTGGAGAGCTTGCGTGCCCGATCCCAATGACCTGTCAGCCTTCTGGATGCCGTTCACTGATAACCGCGGGTTCAAGGCGCATCCCCGGATGATGGTCGCCGCCAGCGGGATGCATTACACCGCCAGCGCCGGGCACCAGGTGCTTGATGCCACCGGCGGGCTGTGGTGCGTCAATGCCGGGCATGGCCGCGCGCCGATTGTCGAGGCGATCCGCAAGGCGGCGGGCGAACTCGATTTCGCCCCCACTTTTCAGCTGGCCCACCCGCAGGCCTTTGAAACCGCATCGCGGCTTGCGCTGCTGATGCCGGCCGGGCTGGACCGGATCTTCTTCACCAATTCAGGCTCGGAAAGCGTCGATACCGCGCTCAAGATCGCGCTCGCCTATCAGCGCGCGCGCGGGCAGGGCACGCGGACCCGGCTGATCGGGCGCGAACGGGGCTATCACGGGGTCGGCTTTGGCGGGATCTCGGTTGGCGGGATTGTTGGCAACCGGCGCCAGTTCGGAACCCTGCTGACCGGGGTCGATCACATGCGCCATACGCATGATCTGGATCGCAACGCCTGGTCGCGCGGAATGCCCGTCCACGGCGCCGAACTGGCCGATGATCTGGAGCGGCTGGTGGCGCTCCACGGTGCGGACACTATCGCTGCGGTGATCGTGGAGCCGGTGGCCGGATCAACCGGCGTGCTGATCCCGCCGCAGGGCTATCTCCAGCGGCTGCGCGATATCTGCGACACCCACGGCATCGTCCTGATCTTCGATGAAGTGATTACCGCGTTCGGCCGGGTGGGCAAGGCCACGGCTGCCGAACGCTTCGGTGTAACCCCCGATCTGATCACCATGGCCAAGGGCCTGACCAACGCCGCAGTGCCGATGGGGGCGGTGGCGGTGCGGCGCGAGATCCACGATACTGTGACCGACGCCGCAGCTCCGGGGATCGAACTGTTTCACGGCTATACCTATTCGGGCCACCCGCTGGCCTGCGCTGCGGCGCAGGCTGTGCTCGATATCTACCGCGACGAAAATCTGTTCGAAGCGGCAATCACACTGGAAGACTATTGGGCCGATGCGATCCATTCGCTGAAGGCTGCTCGTCACGTGATCGATTGCCGCAATATCGGGCTGATCGGCGGGATCGAGCTGGCCCCGCGCCCCGGCGCGCCAACCAAGCGCGCGATGGAAGTGTTCCACCGCTGCTTTGACGAAGGGCTGCTGATCCGCGTGACCGGCGATATCATCGCGCTGTCACCCCCGCTGATCCTTGAGCGCAGCCACATCGATGAAATCGTCGGCAAGATCGCTGAGGTGCTGGCGACTATCGACTAGCTCATCGAGGCCAGCAGCTCGTCAACGCTAACCGTGGCAAAGCCCACCGCGCTATCGGAAATGCCATAGGGCACCAGCAGCCGGTTGCCGACATGCAATGCGCCGCAGGTGTAAACCACATTGGGGACATAGCCCGATCGGTCGGCGTCCTCGGCGGTCAGCACCGGCTCGCTGGTCCGCGCCAGCACTTTGGAAGGATCGTCGCGATCAAGCAGCGCGCAGCCCAGCGCATATTTGCGCATCGCGCCAACCCCGTGGGTGAACAGCAGCCAGCCGGCATCGGTCAGGATCGGCGAACCGCAATTGCCGATCTGGATGAATTCCCACGGATACCTGGGCTCCATCAGCAGAATGCCTTCATCGTCCCAGCAATCGATCCGGTCGCTGCGCAGCAGGTACAGGTTCTTGCCGTCCTGCCGCCCGACCATCGCATAGCGCCCGTCGATCTTCTGCGGGAACAGCGCCATGCCCTTGTTGCGGCCGGCCGCGCCGTCGATCGGTTCCAGCTCGAAGCGGCGGAAATCCCGGGTGCGCAGCAGTTCAGAGCGGATAGAGCTGCCCGAATAGGCGGTATAGGTGCCGATCCATTCGCTGCTGCCATCGTCGTGGCGGAACTGCACCAGCCGCAAATCTTCCAGCCCGCCGCGCTGTTGTTCGGTGATCGGAAAGATCACGGTGTTCGACAGGCTGCTTTCTTCGTTGCGCAACACGGTAACCGCGCTGTCAGCATCGGTCATGCTTTCGTCTTCAAGCTCAACCGAAGTGGCAAAGGCGCTTTGCGGCCAGAGCTGGAAGGTGCCATCGGGCAGCGCGATCCCTTCGCGGAACACGATCGAGCTGATGTGGCCCTCGCCCACTGCGCGCAGGCTCATCACAAAGCGGATAGCGCCTTCCGCCATGCCCGATTGATCGGGGTGCGGGACAATCGACGGGTTCATCAGCGCGGCGGCGGCATAAGTGTATTCGTGGCAGAAATAGGCCCCGATCAACCGCTGGCGCGCGATGTTGAAGCGGCCCTCGGGCAGCCCCAGCATCGCTTCAACCTCGGCGAAACGCTGATCGAACATCGCCTCGGTCTGCCAGTGTCGATCCGAAAAATCGCGCACCACGCGGGCATATTCCTCGTCCGCGCGGTGCTCAGGCAGCGCGGCGACATCTTCAACCAGCCGCAGTGAGCGTCCGCAAGGCGCAGAGGTTGATTGCCAGCCGAGGTGGAAAGGACGCAGCACCACCCGCGAAGGGTCGGCATGCAGCCGGGTATCAAGGATGCGCAAGGGACCTTGCGGACTGGTCGATAGCAGGTTCAAATTCGCCCCTTGGCTTGCTGTTGGGCTGGGTGCCCGTCAGCATGCCTAGCACGGAATAATGGGCGAGCTGAAACGCCAGGATCGATTCTGCACCGCAATTTTCGTTAAAGCCCCGCGGGTTCACCCCGTCGCGGCAGCGCCCGGTAGCCAGATCGGCCAGCACTGCGCCGCGATCATTGGCACCGAAGAACCAGCGGTAGGCAGTGATCGCATGGTCGGCCCAGCGCTGATCATCGGTGATCGCAAAGGCCACCGCGGCAGCCTCGATCGCGGCCTGAGCTTCGAGCGGTTGCTGGTCAAACGGCATCGAATCGAGCGCACGGTGAAAGCTTTCAGAGCCCACCGGGCGGAAATGCCCGGCCGCTGCGGTCTGCCGCGCGGCGATCCAGTCCAGCGTCTCGAGGCCCGCCTTGATCCATTCGGGCCGGCCCAGCAGGCGTCCCGCCTCAAGCAAGGCTTGCGGCAAGCGCGGGTTGTCATAGCCCAGCACCGTTTCGAACCAGGCCCAATCGGGGCGCCGCGCCCCGTCCAGCAAGTGCGATAGAACCTGACCGCTGCGTTCAGCCAGCGCCCAAGCCCCGTCATGGTGGTGCCCGCCGCGCAGGAACGTGCAGGCCCCCAAAGTGGCAAAGGCCATGGCCCGCGGTGAATTGATTTTCGCAAACCCGGGCAGCGCGGTTTCGAACCAGCGCCGGCCCCATTCGGCGATGCCTTCATCGGGGGCATTCGCGGCGGTGTGGCCCAGTGCCCACAAGGCCCGTCCGAACGAATCTTCCGATCCCTCGTCTTCGCACCAGGTCCGTTCAAACCGCATAAAGTTGCGGAACACCTGCCGCTCCGCGTTCCAGGCATACTGGATGAAGCTGGCATAGGTGGACGACCACGACAAACGCTCGCCAGCCGAAAGCCCCTGCGCCTGGTTCATCAGGATCAGCGCCCGGGCGTTATCATCCAGGCAATAGCCATGGCGGCGATCGGCCACCACGCCAATGGCGTGTTGCAACAGGCCCGTAGCGTCGCTCATCGCGAACAGCCCGGATAGCCCCGGGGTTGCGGTCAGCGGCACATCGCGGGCCTGCGGACTGATGGCCTGCGTTACCAAAGCCGCGGTGGCATCGGCAAAGCGCGGCCAGATGGTGCGCCGCCCGGCCGCATAGGCGCGGCGCTTGGCCGCCTGCAGCTGCTGCGGATCATCAAGTAACCGCACCACGGCGGCGCTGATCGCGGCGCTGGAATTGGGTTCGACCAGCACGCCCACACCGTCCGCCAGCAGTTCGCGGGCATGGACATAGGGGGTTGAAACCACCGCCTTGCCCAAGGCCACGGCATAACTCAGCGTGCCCGAGGTGGCCTGCTGCAGATTGGCATAGGGGGTAACGTAAACGTCGCAGGCCTCAAGCTGATCGAGCAGCTCTTCGGTCTCGAGAAAGCGGTTGTCCCATTCGAGATAACTGGCAACGCCAAGCCGCTCGGCCAGGGCGATCAGCCCGTCACGGTAGCTTTCGCCGTCACGGGCCAGAAGTCTTGGATGGGTTGCGCCGACGATCCGGTACACCGTATCGGGATGGCGCATGATAATTGCGGGCAGCGCCTCGATCACCCGTTCCAGCCCCTTGCCCGGACCGAGCAGGCCAAAGGTCATGACCACATTGCGCTGGCCCAGACCGAACTTGGTCTTGAATGCCGCTTCACGGCCAAACGGACGATCGGGCGCACCGTGCGGGATCACGCTGATCAGTTCCGGGGGTGCGTGATAGCGGCTGACCAGCAGATCGCGCCCGTGCTGCGACATCACCATGATCCGCGATGCGCGGGCCAGCAGGTGCTCGACGATCCGCTTCTGGCTGGGCGAAGGTTCGCTCAGCACGGTGTGGAACGTCACGATCAGCGGCGCGGCCAGCCGGTCAGCAAATTCGCAAACCATGTCCCCGTCGGGGCCGCCGAAGATCCCGAATTCGTGCTGCAGCCATACCGCATCAACGGCGCTTTCGTTGATTGCGCGCGCGGCGCGGGCATAACTTTCGGGACAGTCGCTGTCGATCACCCCGGCCAGCTCCGCATAGTCATGCTGGCTTCCGGCCTCATCCAAGGCATAGACCGCCGTCTTCACGCGGGGATGATGGATCGCAAGCTGGCGAACCAGATCAGAGGTGAACGTGGCGATTCCGCATTTGCGCGGCGCAAAGGTCCCGATCATCGCGACCTTGCAGGATTGGCCCACCCGTTCATCGGCGCTGTCATCGAACAGCGATACGACGCGTTGCGCATCTGGCCGCTGCGCACCGGGCCGCAGTGCAGGCCGGTCGGCAAACTGGAAAAGCGCGGCGGGATCGTGAACAGTCATCGTTGGAAACTTCCCGTAAAATGCGGTGCTCCGATTAAACGGCTACGATCAAGCCTGGTTCCTGCTGCACTGCAACATGACGCTCCTTTTCATCGCCCGTCAAGCACAAGCCAGCGCAGAATTATGATCTTGTGCGATTGCGAAATTAAATGCTGCGTTTGCAATAAAACAAAACCATGCAGCACAATGAATTTGCCGCATTGACTGGGCTTTGCCGGGATCGGGCCGCGACCGGTCACACTGCCAGGACTTGAGTCAGGCGGGAATCGTCGCGCGATCGTCGTTTGCGGCTGATCCGGCATCTTTGCCGGCCAGCTTGTAGGCGATCGATTTCAGGAAACCGGTTGTGGTTGAACGCCACACTTCGAACTCACCCGGGGTAAAGCGCAGCAACACCAGATCGGGATCGCGTTTGCCTTGCTCGTAATAGATCGAGGCAAATGCCGACCACAGCTTGTCCACCAGCGCGGGATCGTTGACGGCGGCGATTGACCCGATGGCGCTGGCAAAGATGTCGTAGCCCTTCGATTGGAAGCTGAAATGGGCTTGGTCAGCACCGGCCAGAACTTCACCGCCAATGCCCTCACCGCGCGATGCGAAGAAGTAGATCGATCCGTCCTTGATATCTTCGTCGGTCTGCGCCGTCATCGGCCGTGCTGCCGCGCGGCCTTGGCCAAGGGCGCCCAGCATCACCGTGCGTGACTTGTCCAGCGCGGTCCAGAAATCGTGGGTGAGGTCTTCGATCTTGTCGGTCATTGCAACGCTCCATCAGAGGCGCGCCGACGCAGCAACCAGGCCGCGCAGCGCGATGTCTAATCAACAGCCAATGCCGCCATGAGTTCCCGGACAGCGCCAGAATGCCCAAAGGGACAGGCCAGCGGAGCGCAGGCGCGAGGGCATTTCAGGAAAAGTGGTGGTGCCGCTTAGAGGATTCGAACCGCTCTTGTCTTATGACGAGGACGCGCTCTTCCTCATCCGCCGCCAACGCGAATAAGCGCTGAGGCTGGAAAAGCCCAGCAGTCCGGCAATTTCGGTCAAATTATGACTGCCCTCTCGGCGGTACTGGGCGCACAGTGCGGTGCGGGTCTGGTCTAGCATTTGCGAGAAGCTTACGCCCTCGTCTGCCAACCAACGATGCAAGGTGCGGCGATCAATCCCGAACAGGTCGGCGATGGCCGTGGCGCTGCAATGACCGGTCAGAAGCATCCGCCTGATCGCTTCGGCAACTTGCGTGCTTCGCGCCGTACTCCGTTGACGGCTGACGCTCTCGACCAGGCGCTCAAGTTGGCGTCCAAAGGCCGGGTCTGCGTCCGCGATGGGCCGGTTCAGGTCTGCCGTCAGCATCACGATCGAATTGCGTTCCATCCGGAAAACTGGCGTCACGCCCAAAAACCGGACGTAAGACCGGGTGTCCGCCGGGCGGCGATGGCTGAAGGTCAGCATTTGGGGCGACCAGTCCGGTCCCAGAAAATGGCGCAGCATGAGGACAATCGCGGCTACCGCCAGTTCGATGGTCTGGGTAGCAGGGCGCGGCAGCTCAGGAGCCAACGTCAAGGTCAGGATCGCGGTTTCGCCGTCATCCTCCAATGCGGATTCTAGCGCTTCGGCTTGCGCCCAGCCCAACCGTGTCAAGCTGATCACCGCGCTGCGCAAGTCCGGTTGCTCACGCATTATTAGCGCGACCGGCCCAAGGACCGAAAACTTGCGGGCCTGGGCCATCAACAAACCGAATGATGGATTTCCTGCGGCCACGCTGGCGTCTTCCAGCAGGCTCACGATGCTGGCAGTCGGCACCGGCAATTCGGGTTCCGCCAAACTGGCAGGAGTGATCCGGGCTCGGCGCAGCAGTGCTTCGATATCCAATCCGCAGCTGCGGGCGGTAGTTTCGAACCCGTCGAGCACAGCGCTGCGGGCCATGGGGATGGAATCGTGTGCCATGTCCCGAAATGTTAAGCAAACGCCCCAGAATGTCAAACCAGCACCACGCTGCCTATGTATCCACTGCGCAACAGAACAATGAGTGGGAGAGTGTCATGACAGCAGCGCTTGAAGTTCGCGACTATTCGCAATTCCGCGTCGTCCCTCGCACCCCGGTAATCGGCGGTTGGATTGAGGGGTGCCGCCTGTCTGAACTGAACGATGTCGGACGGGCCGACTTGCGCGATGCGCTGTGGACCTATGGCGCACTGTTCGCGCGCAAGCAGGACCTGAGCTTCGATCAGATGAAGCAGGTTGCTCTTGGCTTTGGCGACCAGCTGGAAAAGCACACCTTCGCCCCGACTATGGCGGACGAAGGCCATCCTGAAGTGATGGTGGTCCGCCGCCTCAAGACCGATCATGCCAAATCGACCACCGACCTTTGGCACCACGACGTCACAGCGCGCAAACACCCCAACATCATGTCGGTGCTGCAGGCCGCCGAAGTGCCGTTTGGAGCGGACACAATGTGGGCCAGCATGACTTCGGCCTATGACCGCCTGCCCGAAGGCCTGAAGCTGCTGTTCCGCAATATCGAGATGGAGCACGATTCGCTCTATCTGGCGATGCGCCATGACTTCGGTGATCAGGCAATGATCGAAAAGATCGCCGCCAACCGCGAACATTCGGTCCACCCGGCAGTGGTCGGCCACCATGCCACGGGCAAGCCCTGCCTGTTCGTTGGCAATGCCTATATCCAGCGTATCAAGGGGTATGAGGCCGAAGTCAGCGAAGCGCTGATCCGGATCGCAAACGATATGAGCAAGGTACCCGAATTGCAGGTCCGCCACCAGTGGGAGCCGGGCGATGTGGCCCTGTGGGACAATATCGGCACAACCCATTATGGCGTGTCCGGGGACGTTACTTCCAGCAATCGTCTGCTGCACCGCGTCGCGGCTTGGTCTGAAAGCATGGTGCCGACGGGCTGGACCGGGGCCGATGCACCCGCGCTCAAAGCCGCCGCGTGACGGCAACGCAAGATCGGATTTCGCTGAAACTGGTCCTGTTCTTTCTGCTGTTGCACGTCGTCAACCAGATAGACCGGCAATTGATCGCTGCCTTTGCGGGTGACATCATGCGCGACCTGGACCTCTCACGCAGCCAGTTCGCACTTATCGCGGGGCTGGCCTTCAGCGGGGTCTATGCGTTCACGTCTGTCGCTGCGGGCCTGCTCGCAGACCGGCTGGGACGCGTGCGGGTGTTGACCAGCGGAGTGGCAGTGTGGAGCCTGTTCACCGCGCTGGCTGGGCTGGCGCAGGGGTTCTGGACCATGCTTGCAGCAAGACCCTTGGTTGCTTCGGGCGAGGCAACGCTTGTGCCGACAGCGTCCAACATCATCCTCGCCCGCACCCCGGACCGACACAAGGCCGCCGCTATCGGGCTGTTCTTTGCCGGGATCCCGCTCGGGATCGGCGGCAGCTTCCTTATTGCGGGGCTGCTGGGGCCAAAGCTGGGCTGGCGCGGGTGCTTCCTGATGATGGGCCTGATCGGTGTCGCGGCGACGTTTGCCGTGTCCCGCGTCCGCGATCCGATGCTGCGAGCGAGTGATTCAGTCTCGATCACCGGGCAACTGAGCCAATGGTGGGACCTGTTCCGCGCCAACCGGCGGCTGCGCTGGGCCTCGCTGGCCATGGTGTTCTTGCACGCCCATGTCGCGGGCAGCCCGTTCGTGCAGCTCTGGCTGCATGATGACAAGGGGCTGACGAAGACCGATGCCAACAGCCTTTATGGGACAATGTTCGTGACTTTTGGATTGGCCGGGGCAGTCGGTTCAGGCGTGTTGACCGACTGGGCTCAGCGCCGCTTTGCCATGGATCGGGCACTGTCCTGCATGATCGTGTTGACGGCGCTGATCCCGCTGATCGTGGCCTATCGCCTGCTTCCAGCAGGGGAACCCTTGTTCCTGGCGGGCATGGCTGCATCGGTGCTGTTCATGACCATGCTGTATGGTCCCGTGTTCACGGTGATCGAAGCGGAACTGCCCCCGCACTTGAAGGCAACTGCCACCGGCATCAACATCCTGGCACTCAACATCCTGATGATCGGCGGCCTCGCCATGGCCATCGGCATCGGCAGCGACTGGCTGGCAACCGAGGGCCGGACGGATGCCTGGACCTGGCCGCTGCTGGGCGCAGACATGATCGCTTTCACCTCGCTGGGCTTCCTGTGGGCCGCCTACCGGGCGGGACGACCTTTCAATAATTCGAACCGCGTCGAGGCGGCCTGACCATCCAATCTTAGGGAGAATTGCCATGACCTATTTCGCCAGCGCTGTGGGCGCCGCCGTAACCGACGTCGAAGCCCTGCCGTGGATCCCGTTCCTGCCCTATTCCGAAGAGCTCAAACTCAAGATCATCCGATTGAACCCGGTCAACGGTGAATGGGTATCGTTGCTGCGCGTGCCCGCTGGCATGGAAATGCCCAAGCATTACCATTCCGGCACGGTCCACGTATACACGCTCTCCGGAAGCTGGGGGTACAAGGAGCACGACTGGATTGCCGGTCCCGGCAGCTTCGTTTTCGAAACAGCTGCTTCGGCTCACACCCCGGTGGCCGAGGCGGGCGAGGACGTCGTCACGCTCAACATCGTGATGGGCGACTGGAACATCGTCGATGAAAACGACGCCGTGCTGGCGGTCGAGAACTGGAAGACGATGCTGAAGCGGTATGACGATTACTGCGCCGCAAGCGGGATCGCCCCGGTCGACATCACCAGCTTCGCCGGGAACTAACCCCGATGCCGACCGTCACCGATCCCGCCAGCTTTGCCCACCACACGATCGAGGCCAATGGCATCGCCATACACTATGTTGATGAGGGCACCGGGCCGCTGGTGATCCTGCTGCATGGCTTTCCTTACACGTGGTTCGAATGGCGTCACCAGATCGCGGCACTGGCACAGGCCGGCTACCGGGTCGTCGCCCCGGACATTCGCGGCTTTGGCGAAAGCGGCAAGCCCACCAACGTCGCCGACTATACGATCCTTCACTGCGCTGGTGATGTCGTGGCCCTGCTGGCGGCGCTGGGTGAGCGGCAGGCGGTACTGGTCGGCCACGATCTGGGCGCGTGGGTGGCGGCGGCGGCAGCGCGATTGCGGCCCGACCTGTTCCCGGCGCTGGCACTGGTCAGCACCGTGGTTCCCCCGCGCGAGGCGCAGCGGCCATCTGCTGGCTGGGCGGAAGTCGAGGCGCGAACGGGCGGACGGTTCTACCACCACTATTTCCAGCAGCCGGGCTTGGTCGATGCCCAGTTCAACCGCGATCCCGCGGTCAGCCTGCGCAGCATCTATAACGCGATTTCGGGCACAGCGAGCGAAGCGGAGCGGTGGCGTCTGATCGTAATGCCGGGTGAAACTGCGTTGGATACCATGCCCGATCCCGGCCATGCCCCCGCCTGGCTGGGTGAGGATGCGCTGGCCGAATATGTCCGGCACTACACCAAGGGCGGCTTTACCCCGCCGCTGGCGCATTACCGCTGCCGCGACCTTAGCTGGGACCTGACGGCCGCATGGGCAGGTCAAGCCATAACCCAGCCTTCGATCTTTATTGGCGGGGCAGCGGATCCAGCGCTGACAGCGATGCAGCCGCTTTATGACCGGATGGAGGAAATCTATCCCGGGCTGGTTCGAAAGGTCTTGCTGCCCGGTGTGGGTCATGGCGCGCCAGAGGAAAGCCCCGATCAGATTGCGAACGAACTCATCGCATTTCTTGACTTGACGCTACCGGGACTGGTTTGAAGGTTCTGCTGCAAAGACCTGGCAGGAACGGCGAAGTTGCGATTGCAGGCCTTTGAGGGGATCGAAGGCCAGCATGCAGTCAGATGCCGGTCCTTTCAGACTGCCTTAAAAAGCAAAAATCCGCCGTCCTGAGCGAAAGTGCCTTCCAGCTTGTCTCTCCGGGGTTCTTTGGGAAAGCAGTGGTGCCGCTTACAGGATTCGAACCTGTGACCCCATCATTACGAATGATGTGCTCTACCGACTGAGCTAAAGCGGCACGCTTGCAAAATTGGAGGCCCGAGCCGGAATCGAACCGGCGTGCGCGGATTTGCAGTCCGCTACGTAACCACTCCGCCATCGGGCCTCGTTCCGCAGTTTCCCGCAGAAGCGTGCGCCACTAGCTTAGGCTCCCCGCCCGCGCAAGACCATTCACGCCATCCGGCTGAAGCCGACCAGCCGCCGCACCGGATCGGCTGCATCAAGCCGCACCGTGATCCGGTCGCCCGGTTTAACCCCGTGCGCGGTGGTGCGCGCCACCACCGGCAGGTCGCAGAGCTGGATGCGGGTGCCCGATTCGTCGATCTGGGTCACGACCGCGCTGAAACTCTCCCCTTCGCGGCCAGCCAGGACCACCGCTTCGGCCAGATCAACCACAGCACGTTCGATCTGACCTGCCCGGGCATCGGCCTTGCCCATCACCGGGCCAAGCCGCTGAAACGCGGCCTCAACTTCAGGCTCGACCGGCCTGCCACCCGCAATGCTGAGTGCGGCGCGGATGACATAGCGATCGGCCAGGCGGCGCAGCGGCGCGGTCATGTGGCAATAGGTTGCGGCCATGGCGGCATGCCACGGCTTTTGCCCGGCTGCATAGGGCACATAGCTGGCCCCGTTGCCGGCGCGGCGGATCGCCAGCATGAAGGCGGCGGCGGCGGGATCGGCCGCGTTTAGGGTCTTTTCGAACTGTTCAAGAGTGGCCTGTGCGGGCCAGGCCAGGCCAAATGCCTCAGCCGTGTGGCGCAGCCGTGCCACGGCGCGGGCATCGGGCCCGGCCATCACCCGGAACAGCCCGGTCTTGGCGGCATAAAGCGCATCGGCCACTGCCAGATTGGTGGCGAGCGAAAGCGCGGCATTGCGCTGTTCGGCCAGTCCTTGCGGGCGCAGCAGCAGGGTAAAGTGGCCGCCCTCGTCGCGTTCAACTTCCTGCTCGGGCGGATCGACCCGGGCAGCGCCGCGGGCCTCTTCGGCATCGGTGATGCGCCGGGCCAGTTCGGCGAACCCGGCGGGCAGGTCTTCTTCGCCTGCGGTTTCATAGCCGAGTTTGGCCTGGCTGCGGATTACCGCGCGCTCCACCGCCTGCAGCTTCACCGCGCCATCTGGGGCGACGCTGGTGGTGAAGACCACCGCAGCGCGGGGCCCGCCGGGAAGCAGGCTGGCGGCATCTTCGGCCAGCCGCGGCGGGTGCAGCCCGGCCTTGCCGCCGGGCAGATACAGCGTTTCACCGCGCGTCCAGGCCTCGGTATCGATCGGATCGCCATCGCGCACGAACCACGGCACATCGGCGATCGCATAGTGCAGCAGCAGATCGTTGCCGCTCACCTCGATCGAAAAGGCCTGATCAAGATCGGTCGAGCTGGCGGGATCGAGCGTGACGAACGGCTGATCCGTACGGTCGGTATGATCGCTAAGCGGGCGCTGCGCGGCCTGCTCGGCGGCGGCCAGGACCTCGGGCGGGAAAGTGGCCGGAACCTGAAACTGGGCGCGGATTGCGGCCAGTCCTTCGGACAGCAGGCTATCGGGATCTTTCAAGGCCTTCATTAGTCTGCGCTAACCTGCGCGAGGGTGATTGCCAAGGCGATGCCTTTTCAGCATGGCGGAAAGCCGGACATTGACGGGTGAATTGGCCGCGCGGTAAGCGCCCGGCCAACCCGTAAGAGCCTTAAGGAGCACCGCCCGATGAAGACCCGCGCCGCAGTAGCCTTTGCGCCCAAGCAGCCGCTCGAGATTGTCGAGCTTGACCTTGAAGGGCCCAAGGCCGGTGAAGTGCTGGTTGAAATCATGGCCACCGGGATCTGCCACACCGATGCCTATACGCTCGACGGGTTCGACAGCGAAGGCCTGTTCCCTTCAGTGCTGGGACATGAAGGCGCCGGGATCGTGCGCGAAGTTGGCGCGGGCGTTACCAGCGTGAAGCCGGGCGATCACGTGATCCCGCTTTACACGCCGGAGTGCCGCCAGTGCAAAAGCTGTCTCTCGGGCAAGACCAACCTGTGCACCGCGATCCGCGCCACGCAGGGGCAGGGCTTGATGCCCGATGGCACCAGCCGCTTCAGCTACAAAGGCCAGACGATCTTTCACTACATGGGCTGCAGCACCTTTTCGAATTTCACCGTGCTGCCCGAAATCGCAGTGGCCAAGATCCGCGAAGACGCGCCGTTCCAATCGAGCTGCTATATCGGCTGCGGGGTGACCACCGGGGTCGGTGCGGTGATCAACACCGCCAAGGTCCAGGTCGGCGATAACGTGGTGGTGTTCGGGCTGGGCGGGATCGGGCTCAACGTGATCCAGGGCGCGCGGCTGGCGGGTGCGGGCAAGATCATCGGGGTCGATATCAATTCCGACCGCGAGGAATGGGGCCGCAAGTTCGGGATGACCGAATTCCTCAATTCAAAGGGGCTTAGCCGCGAGGAAACCGTCGCCGCGATCGTCGCGCTGACCGATGGCGGCGCGGACTATACCTTCGATGCCACCGGCAACACTGAAGTGATGCGCACCGCGCTGGAAGCTTGCCACCGCGGCTGGGGCACCTCGATAATCATCGGGGTGGCCGAAGCGGGCAAGGAAATCAGCACCCGCCCATTCCAGCTGGTGACCGGCCGCAACTGGCGCGGCACCGCGTTCGGCGGAGCCAAGGGCCGCACCGATGTGCCCAAGATCGTCGACATGTACATGACCGGCAAGATCGAGATTGATCCGATGATCACCCACGTGATGGGGCTGGAAGAGATCAACTCCGCGTTCGATCTGATGCATGCCGGCAAGAGCATCCGCAGCGTCGTGGTGTTCTGACCTGATCCCCCTCCCGCTTGCGGGAGGGGCTAGGGGTGGGCCAGTCCTGCCCGATTCACCCACCCCCGGCCCCTCCCGCAAGCGGGAGGGGGGAGAAGCACAATGGAAATGGTATCAAGCGTTCGCGCCCACGGCGGCACCCAGGGGGTTTATACCCACCAGTCGAGCGCCACGGACACGGCGATGACCTTCTCGGTGTTCGTGCCCGATCACGCTGAGGGCGCGAAACTGCCGGTGCTGTGGTACCTTTCGGGGCTCACCTGCACCCATGCCAATGTCACCGAAAAGGGCGAGTTCCGGGCCGCCTGCGCGCAGGCTGGGGTGATCTTCATCGCCCCCGATACCAGCCCGCGCGGCGATGATGTGGCTGATGACGAAGGCTATGATTTCGGCAAGGGCGCCGGCTTCTATGTCGATGCCACCGAAGCGCCTTGGGCCGTGAATTACCGCATGCGCAGCTATATCGAGCAGGAACTGCCCGCGCTGATCGCGGCTGAGTTTCCGGCTGCCGACATGGACCGCCAGGGCATCACCGGGCACTCGATGGGCGGCCACGGCGCGTTGACTATCGCGCTGCGCAACCCCGGCCGGTTCAAATCGGTCAGCGCCTTTGCGCCGATCGTCAGCCCGATGAACTGCCCATGGGGTGAAAAGGCGCTGGGCGGCTATCTTGGTGCGGATCAGGCGGCGTGGCGCCAGTACGATGCTTGCGCGCTGATCGAAGATGGGGCGCGGCTGCCCGATCTGCTGATCGATCAGGGCGAAGCGGACAATTTCCTGCACGAGCAGCTCAAGACCGGACTGCTGGTGATGGCAGCCCGCAAGGCCGGGATTCCAGCCACCGTGCGGATGCAGCCGGGCTATGACCATTCGTACTATTTCATCTCCAGCTTCATGGCGGACCATATTGGCTGGCATGCCGAGCGGTTGAAAGCTTAACCGCCCCGATCCTGGCTGGGCGCATGGCCAAACAGGCGGCGGTATTCGCGGGCGAAGTGCGTGGCCGATGAAAAGCCGGTCGCCACTGCGACCTCCAGCATCGAAAGGCCCGTCTGCTGCACCAGCTGGCGCGCCCGGCCCAGCCGCAGACCTCGATAATAGGCCGCCGGGCGCTGGCCCAGCTGCGCGGCAAAGTGGCGCTCCAGCTGGCGCAGAGAGAGCCCGGCATGCTCCGCCAGCGCGGGCAGCGGTAAGGGGTTCTCGATGTTGGCCTCCATCGCGCCGATCACATCGAGCAGGCCAGGATGATGCACCCCGGTGCGTTCGGACAGCGCGAGGCGCTGCGGCCCGGTGGCAGCGCGGGCCGAATGGTGGAGCATCTGATCGGCCACTTGCGCGGCCAGATCGCGGCCGAAATCCTGGCCGATAAAATGCAGCATCAGATCGAGCGGGGCCGTGCCGCCCGAACAGGTGAAGCGGTTGCCGTCGATCTCATAAATGCTCTTGGTCACATCGAGCGCGGGGTAGTTTTCGGCCAGCGTCTCAAGGTCTTCCCAGTGCCCGGTGCAGCGCCGCCCATCAAGCAGGCCGGCATCGGCAAGGACGATGCTGCCCGAACAAACCGAACCGACCAGCGCCCCCTGGCGCGAGGCCCGGCGCAATTGCGCGGCAAGATCACCATCAAGCTGAGCGTAGGCATTGACCCCGGCGCAAACCACCACCGCATCGGCCAGGCCAACCATCCGCAGCATGCCATCAACCTGAACCGTGGCGCCATTGCTGGCCCGCACCGGCGCACCATCCTTGCTCAGCGTGCTCCACCGGTAAAGCGCTTGGCCCGACATCCGGTTGGCGGCGCGCAGTGGCTCGATCGCGGCGGTGAAGGGCATCATCGAGAAGTCCTTGACCAGCAGGAACGCGAAACTGCGCGGCCAGCGCAGGCTGGGCGGGGAATCGGTCACGGGTGATGCCAAATGATCATGACGACTATATATCCGAATGTGACGTAAATGGAACATATTCACCGCCACCTTTGCCGCAAGATGTTTTGGCCGGGGCACAGGCCCGCGGCCAATGAATTCAAGGGGTGAGAGATGGCCGACGGCGAAGACATCATTCTGCGCGATCTGAACGACACCGATCTGGTCGAACAGATGAAGGACGATCTCTACGACGGCATGGCCGCCGAAGTTCATGAAGGCACCCAGATCCTGCTCGAACGCGGCTGGGATGCGGGCGATGTCCTGTCCGAAGCCCTGGTTGAAGGGATGCGGATTGTCGGGATTGATTTCCGCGACGGCATCCTGTTCGTGCCCGAAGTGCTGCAATGCGCCGGGGCGATGAAATCGGGCATGGAATTGCTCCGCCCGATCCTCGCCAGTACCGATTCGAAGGCCAGCCTTGGCACTTACGTGATCGGCACGGTGAAGGGTGATATCCACGATATCGGCAAGAACCTGGTCGGCATGATGCTCGAAGGCGCCGGGTTCGAAGTGATCGATCTGGGGATCAACAACCCGGTCGACAATTACCTGGCGGCGATCGACAAGCACAATCCGGCGATCCTGGGGATGTCGGCGCTGCTGACCACCACCATGCCCTATATGCAGGTGGTGATCGAAGAGCTCGACAAGCGTGGGATCCTGAAAAACTTGCCGGTGATGGTCGGCGGCGCTCCGCTGAATCAGGAATTTGCCGACGCGATCAACGCCACCTCCTATGGCCGGGATGCTGCGGTCAGCGCTGAACTGGCCAAAGCCTTGGTCGGCCAGAACCGTTAATGGATGAGCCCGCTGCCCGGCGGGCCGGTGGCCGCCAAGCACGGCTGGGCCGCCGCGCGCGGCCGCAGGAAGCCGTGGCGGCTGCGCCAGAATCGCTCGTAACCACCAGCGCTAACCCTGAAGGTCCCACGCTGGTGCTGGCCTGCGGCGCGCTTGCCAATGAGATCATTGCCCTGCGCGAGCAACTTGGCGTGGCCGACGATGCCATGGTGCTGCATTGCCTGCCCGCCGAACTGCACAATCGCCCAGGGCAAATCGCGCCGCGGGTGGATGCCTTCCTGACCGAGCATCGCCATAAGTATTCGCGGGTGCTGCTCGGCTACGGTGATTGCGGCACCGGCGGCGCACTCGACAAGGTGCTGCAGCGGCACGATGCAAACCGGCTGCCGCATGCGCATTGCTATGAATTCTTTGCCACGACGCCGCGCTTCAACGAAATCACGGAAGCCGAGATTGGCAGCTACTTCGTCACCGATTTCCTCGTCCGGCATTTCGACCGGCTGGTGTGGGAAGGGCTTGGCCTCGATACCCGGCCCGAGATGCTTGCAACCTATTTCGGCAACTATCGCGACCTCGTCTACCTCGCCCAGACCGACACGCCTGCTCTGCAAGCCAAGGCGCAGGAAGCCGCGGAGCGGCTTGGGCTGAACTATGTCTATCACCAGGTCGGTTACGGCGATCTGACCCAAGCGATCCAGGATGCGGCGCATGTATAGGGTGCGGCTGTGGTCGGTGCGCCATTCACGGCAGATGGAATGGGCCTACAACACCTTCAATCCGGTAGTGGTAAAGCTGCTGCGCGGGGTGGTGAAAGTGTTTGGGCATCGTCTCGACAAGCCGGTCACCAAGGTTGAGGCGCTGGCTAAAGGGTTCCTTTTCGATTGCCAGATGTGCGGCGATTGCGCGCTGTCGCGCACCGGCATGTCGTGTCCGATGAATTGCCCAAAGACCCTGCGCAACGGCCCCTGCGGCGGGGTGCGCGAAGATGGCCACTGCGAAGTCAAACCCGAGATGCGCTGCGTCTGGGTGGCGGCCTGGGACGGGGCATCGCGGATGAAGCACGGCGAGACGATCCGCGAGGCCCAGTTTGCGCTTGATCACCGGCTCAAGGGGCAAAGCTCGTGGCTCAGGCTGGCCCGCGATGACTGACCGCGCGCAGATTGAGGCTGAAGGGCTAAACCCCGGCGATCCGCTGCCCCGGCTGGAGGGTCACGTCTCGCACGGGCGGTTCGAACGCGTGCTGCGCGCCGGGCATTTTGCGGTTTCAACCGAGATTGCCCCGCCCGATTCGGCTGACGGCGAAGAAGTGCTGCGCCGCGCCGCGCTGTTCGATGGCTATGTCGATGCGATCAATGCCACCGATGGCTCGGGGGCCAATTGCCACATGTCGAGCCTGGCGGTCTGCGCGCTGCTGACCCGCGAAGGCTATTCGCCGATCATCCAGATTTCATGCCGCGATCGCAACCGCATTGCAATCCAGGGCGATCTGCTCGGGGCATCGGCGCTGGGGGTCTGCTCGGTGCTATGCCTGTCGGGCGATGATGTTTCGGTTGGCGATCATCCCGAAGCCAAGCCGGTGTTCGATTTCGATTCGGTGTCCTTGCTGCAGACCGTGCGGACGCTGCGCGATGACAGCCGGTTCCTGTCGGGCCGCCAGCTTGATCTGCCGCCGCGGCTGTTGATCGGCAGCTCGATCAACCCGTTCGCCCCGCCGCATTCGGCCCGCGTCGATCAATTTGCCAAAAAGGTTTCGGCCGGGGCAGAATTCGTCCAGTCGCAATACTGCTTCGACGTGGACATGGCCCGCGCCTTCATGGCCCGCGCCCGCGATATGGGGCTGACCGAACGCTGCTTTGTGCTGATGGGCGTGGGCGTGTTGGCTTCGGCCAAGACCGCCAAGTGGCTGCGCAGCGCTATCCCGGGCGTGCATATTCCCGAATCGGTGATCCGCCGGCTGGAGCAGGCCGAAAAGCCCAAGGCCGAGGGCCGCCGGATTGCGGTTGAACTGATGCAGCAACTGGCCGATATCGAAGGGATCAGCGGCGTGCATCTGATGGCCTACAAACAGGAAGAATGGGTTGGCGAAATCGTCACCCAATCGGGCGTGCTGCAGGGCCGCAAGCCGTGGGCGCCCAGCCACCTCAGCCACCTCAAACAACCCGCTTCAGCCTAAGGAAACCCGATGTCCAGGACCGTCCTCGCCTCTGCCTCCAAGGAAGTCATCATGGGCTTCGACCAGCCGTTCGTGATGATCGGAGAGCGGATCAATCCGACCGGGCGCAAGCTGCTCGCGGCGGAAATGAAGGAAGGCAATTACGACCGTGTGGTCGCCGATGCCCTGGCCCAGGTTGCCGCCGGGGCGCAGATGCTGGACGTCAACGCCGGGATACCGCTGGCCGATGAGCCCAGGATTCTCGCCGAAGTGATCCAGCTGGTCCAGTCGGTCACCGATGTGCCGCTGTGCATCGACAGTTCGATCATCGAAGCGCTTGAGGCTGGCCTTGCGGTCTATCAGGGCCGCGCCTTGGTCAATTCGACCACGGCCGAAGACGAAGTGATGGAACGGGTTCTGCCGCTGGTGAAGAAATACGGCGCGGCGGTGGTCGCGATTTCGAACGACGATACCGGCATTTCCGAAGACATCGACGTGCGCTTCGAGATCGCCAAACGCATTGTTAACCGCGCGCAGGATCACGGGATCAAGCCGGAAGACGTGGTGGTCGATCCTCTGGTCATGCCAATCGGCGCGATCAACAGCGCCGGGCGCGATGTGTTCAGATTGGTAAGGCGTTTGCGCGAAGAGCTGGGGGTCAACACCACTTGCGGTGCCTCCAACGTCGGCTTTGGCCTGCCCAACCGCCACGCGATCAACAACAGCTTCCTGCCGATGGCGGCCTGCGCGGGGATGACCAGCGCGATCCTCAATCCTTTGCACGAAGGGCTGGTCCCGGCGATCAAGGCCGCCGATACGCTCAACGGGGTCGATCCCAATTGCGCCAACTGGATCCGGATGTTCCGCGAACCCACCCCCGAAGGCGAAGGTCGCGGCGGGCGCGGCGGCCGTGCCCGGCGGAGAGGCTGACGCGCAGTGAGCCAGCACAAGGTCATCTTTACCCCCTCGGGCATCCGGGCCACGGCTGAGCACGGGCAGAGCGTCTATGACGTGGCCCTGGCCAGCGGAGTCGATATCCTGTCGATCTGCGGGGGCAAGGGCCTGTGCCGGCGCTGCCAGATCGAGCTCGAGCCAGGCGATCATGCCAAGTTCGACATGAAGGTGGAGGCCGATCACCTCTCGCCCTGGACCGATAGCGAGGAAAAGGCGGCCAAGCGCGGTGACCTGAAGCCGGGACGGCGGCTGGCCTGCCGGGCGCAGGTGTTGGGCGATGTGGTGATCGAAGTGCCAAGCGACGCGCGCCATCAGGTGTCCAGTATTTCGAAGGACTCGACCGGGTTCGAAACCGCGCTTGATCCCGCGATCAAGCTGTTCATGGTCAAGCTGCCGGTGCCGCAGATGGATGACAATCCCAGCGATACCGAAGCCCTGATCGCGGCGCTGCGCCTCTTCGGGGTCGAGACCCAGATCGAGCATCGCCCCTTGACCAAGCTGCAGCCGATCCTTGCCGCAAACGAGCGCGAGCTGATCGCGGTGGTGCGCGATGATACCCATATCATCGACGTCTGGCCGCCCGCTCCGTTCGATGCTTACGGTGCGGCGATCGATATCGGCTCGACCAGTCTGGCGCTTTATCTCTACGATCTGACCAACGGCGCGCTGGTCCACCAGGCCTCGGCCATGAATCCGCAGATCCGTTACGGCGAAGACCTGATGAGCCGGGTCTCCTACGTGATGATGAACAAGGGCGGCGAGGAAAAGCTGACTGCGGAGATCCAGGGCCAAGTTGGCCGAATGCTGGAAGAGGCGCGGGCCAAGCTTGATCTTGGGCCCAACCAGATCCTGGAAGTGGTGTTGGTCGGCAACCCGATCATGCACCACCTGTTTCTGGGGCTCAACCCGGTGGAACTGGGGCAAGCGCCGTTTACCCTGGCAGTGAAAGACTGGTTCGAAGCCCCGGCTCACCTGTTCAACCTCGGCATATCGGAAACCGCGCGGATCGCGTTTCTGCCTCTGGTTGGCGGGCATGTCGGTGCCGATACCACCGGCGCCTACCTGACCCAGATCGACACGATGGCCGGGCGATCGGTGCTGCTTGTCGATATCGGCACCAATGCCGAAATCGTGCTCAGCCATGGCGGTCAGGTGGCGGCCTGTTCATCGCCAACCGGCCCGGCCTTTGAAGGCGCGGAAATCAGCGCCGGGGTGCGCGCGACCCCGGGCGCGATCGAGCGGGTAAGGATTGACCGCGAGACATTTCAGCCCAGCTTCAAGGTGATCGGCAGCGATGAATGGCTGTCCGATGCTGACCCGGACATTGCCGATAAACGCGTGGTCGGGATCTGCGGCTCGGGCATATTCGAAGTGATGGTCGAACTGGCCAGTGCCGGGCTGGTCAACGGCAGCGGCCTGTTCCAGCCTCAGGTTGCCCCGCACCGCTTCGTGGCCGAGGGTCAGAGCTGGAAATTCCTGCTGCTCGATCGCCCTGACAACCCGCTGTGGGTCAAGCAGACCGATGTCCGCGCGGTGCAACTGGCCAAGGCGGCGCTATCGGCCGGGGTGCAATTGCTGGTCGATCAGCTCGGCTGCGCAGGCTTTGACGAAGTGCTGCTGGCCGGCGCGTTCGGCACCCACCTTGATAGCCAGTATGTCGCCGATATCGGCATCATCCCGATGGCCGCGGCCGGCCAGATCCGCTCAATCGGCAATGCCGCCGGAATGGGCGCGGCGATGGCGCTGTATAACCGGGCCGAGAAGGCGCGAATTATCGAGGCGGTCAAACACATCGTCAAAGTCGAGACCGCGACCGAACCCAAGTTTCAGGACTATTTTGTCGCCGCCATGAGATTCCCCACCGCTCCCAGCCAGGAAAGCGACGCGGCCAATGGCCGTGGCCGCCGCAGCGGGCAGCGGACCCGGACACGTTAAGAAAGGAAGTTCGATGACCAGAGATGTGCGTTCCGGAGGGCGGCGTGGCCGCGCAGCAGCCAATGCTGCCGAAAAAGCCCCGCGCGAACCTTATATCAAGCGCCTGATACCGCCCTATTCGGTGCTGGGCGATGCCGATCTGGCCACGCTGGAACACAACGCCGATACGATCCTTGAAGAGATCGGGATCGACATCAAGGACGATCCCGAAGCGATCGCGCTGTTCGTTGCCGCCGGGGCCACGGCTGACGGGGTCCGCGTTCGGTTCCCGAGGGGCATGTGCCGCGCGATCATCCAGAAAAGCGCGCCCGCGGTGTTCACCCAGTACGCCCGCAACCCGGACAACAATGTGGTGATCGGCGGCGATAACCTGGTGCTGGTCCCGGCCTATGGCAGCCCATTTGTCTACAGCCGCGAAGGCGGACGGCGCTATGCCACGATCGAGGACTTCCGCAATTTCGTGAAGTTGGCCTACATGGCCGATCCGCTGCACCATTCGGGCGGGACGATTTGCGAGCCGGTCGATCTGCCGGTCAACAAGCGTCACTACGATATGGTCTATGCCCATATCAAATACAGCGACAAGCCGTTCATGGGCTCGGTCACTCACCCCAGCCGCGCCGAAGATACAGTGAGCATGGCCAAGATCGTGTTCGGCGATGATTTCGTCGAAAACAACTGCGTCACGGTAAACCTGATCAACGCCAATTCGCCGATGACCTTCGACGAAACCATGCTCGGCGCGCTCAAGGTCTATGCCCGCCACAACCAGGCGACCATGATCAGCCCGTTCATCGTCGCCGGGGCGATGTCGCCGGTCACCGTCGCGGCGGTCGCGGCGCAGAGCCTGGCCGAGGGGATGTGCGGCATGGCCCTGGCCCAGCTGGTCCGCCCCGGCGCGCCGGTGATCTATGGCAACTTCGTCTCATCAATGTCGATGCAATCGGGCGCGCCAACCTTTGGCACTCCCGAAGCCTCGCTGATCATCAATGTCGGCGCGGCGCTGGCGCGGCGGCTCGGCGTGCCGTTCCGCAGCGCGGGCGGGTTCAACGCATCCAAGGTGCCCGACGCCCAGGCCGCCTATGAAAGCGCCAACACGCTGCAGCAGGGGCTGATGGCCGGGGTCAACTTCATGCTCCACACCGCCGGCTGGCTCGAAGGGGGCCTCGCGATGGGCTATGAAAAGTTCGTGATGGACTGCGATCAGGCGGCGATGATGGCGATCTATGCCAAGGGCGTCGATATGAGCGAAAACGGCCAGGCGCTGGACGCGATGCGCGAGGTTGGCCCGGGTCAGCACTTCCTGGGCTGCAGCCACACCCAGGCCAATTTCAAGACCGCGTTCTATCGCTCGACCGTGGCCGATAACAACAGCTACGAACAGTGGGTCGAAGACGGCAAGCTTGACGCCGAACAGCGCGCCGAAAAGATTTACAAGGAAATGCTGGCCAATTACGTCGCGCCCGAGCTTGATCCTGAAATCGACGCCCGGCTGATCAAGTTCATGGTGGACAAGAAGGCCAGCTTCCCGGATTCGAACATCAGCTAGTCGGCTTTGGAGCGCGTTAACCCACGACGCCCAAAGCCTGAATCAAACCCGCTCATGCTGAGCCTGTCGAAGCACCCTCCTGTTACGCTAGCTTAGCGGACAGACGATGGGCCTTCGACAGGCTCAGGCTGAGCGGGGTTTTGAGGTTGTGGTTCAGACTGTCAGGGCGTCGGTTCGGAATTGGACCGCAAGAGCTCCACCGCGCCTGACGGGAACAGAAACCGCTCGCTTATACCGCCCATTAATCGGGGCGATGGACTCGCCACACCAGCGCGCGCGGTCTAGCCTGCGCGGCGAGGGAGAACGGCATGGCGGACTGGGCAGACGAGATTGATACCGGCAGCTACGGCAAATCGACCAGGTCGGTCGCCGGGTTGCAGATCGATCCCTTGGTGTTCTGGCCCACTGCGATCATCTCGCTGGCAGTGATCATCTATTCGCTCGCCGCGCCGGCAGCTTCGGCCAAGGCGTTTGACGCTGTGCGAGTCTGGTCGACCACCACCTTTGACTGGTTCTTCATGTCGGCAGGAAACCTGCTGCTGCTGTTCTGCGTGGTGGTGGCGCTATCGCCGCTCGGCCGGATCCGGCTGGGCGGCAAAGGTGCCGTGCCGGACTATTCGCGGATGAGCTGGTTTTCGATGCTGTTCGGTGCGGGCATGGGCATCGGCCTGGTATTCTACGGCGTCTCCGAACCGGTCTCGCACTTCACCGCCGCGATGGCCGGCGGGGGCGGTGCGCCGCTGGGCGGGGCGGCGGGCAATGCGGCGCGCGCGCGCGATCTGGCTATGGCGGCGACGATTTTCGATTGGGCGCTGCACCCCTGGGCGATCTTCGCGGTGGCGGGGCTGGCGATGGCGCTGTTCGCCTATGATTTCGGGATGCCGTTCACCATGCGCTCGGCCTTCTATCCGCTGATCGGCAAGGCGGCCTGGGGCCGCACCGGCGATCTGATCGATGTTCTGTCAGTCTTCGCGACGATCTTCGGACTGGCGACATCGCTGGGGCTGGGCGCGCAGCAGGCGATGGCCGGGGTGACGTTCCTCTATGGTGTGCCCAGTTCACCTGGCGCGATCCTGGCATTGATCGCGGTGATGGCATTCATCACCTTCCTGTCGGTGCGCGGCGGGATTGACCGCGGGATTCGCATCCTCAGCGAAATCAACATGTGGATGGCCTTGGCCTTGCTGGTGTTCATCCTGGTGACCGGATCGGCCTTGGTGCTGCTCACCGATCTGGCGCGCAACACCTATGAATACCTGCGCTACCTGCCGGCGCTGTCCAACCCAGTCGGGCGCAGCGATCTGGGGTTCTACCGCGATTGGTCGGTCTATTACTGGGCCTGGTGGATCAGCTGGGCGCCGTTTGTCGGCACTTTCATGGCGCGGATTTCGTTGGGGCGGACGGTGCGTGAATTCATTGCCGGGGCGATGATCGCGCCCAGCGTGCTGGGGATCATCTGGCTGACCATATTCGGCGATGCCAGCATTGCCGGGATCGTTTCGGGCACCGGCGCGGCGCTCACCTCGGCCAGCCTTGAAACCCAGCTGTTCGTCTTGCTGGGCACGCTGCCCTGGGCGCAGGTGACCTCGTTTGCCGCGGTGGTGTTGATCCTGGTGTTCTTCGTCACCGGTTGGGATTCGGGCACACTGGTGATTGATTGCATGACCTCGGGCGGGCGCACCGATACGCCGCTGCGGCAAAAGGTATTCTGGCTGTTTGCAGTCGGCGGGATCGGCGTGGTGCTGCTGCTGTCGGGCGGGCTCAATTCGCTGCAGGCCGGAGCGATCGCCACCGGTTTGCCGCTGGCGCTGGTGTTGCTGGTGATGTGCGCGGGCACCTTGCGCGGGCTTTTGGTCATTCACCGCAGACAACAAAATTAGCAGTCGGCCAAACAAAATTACTCAGATGGCATAATATAAAATAGACATGATCTGGACTGTTTCCTCCCGCCCTGCCAATCTTCGCGCTGGAACGGAGTCATTCAGATGCGCGATGCATTCTATGCCGGGGTTCAGCGGACCTTGGCCGAGATCGAAGACCAGGGGCTGACCAAGCACGAGCGGCAATTGCTCTCGGCGCAAGGGGTTGAGGTTGCGGTCGATACCCCGGCTGGCCGCGCCCAGGTGATCAACTTCTGCGCCAACAATTACCTTGGCCTGGCCGATCATCCCGATCTGGTCGCCGCCGCGCATGAATACAGCCAAAGTCACGGTTTCGGCATGGCTTCGGTGCGGTTCATCTGCGGTACGCAGGATATCCACCGCCAGCTTGAGCGCCGCATTGCCGGGTTCTTCGGCTATGAGGACAGCATCACCTTTGCCGCCTGCTTCGATGCCAATGGCGCGGTGTTCGAGCCGCTGTTCGGCGCGGACGACGCGATCATTTCCGATAGCCTCAACCACGCCTCGATCATTGACGGGGTGCGGCTATCCAAGGCGCGGCGCTACCGCTTTGCCAACAATGACATGGCCGATCTGGAAGCGCAATTGCAACTGGCGGGCCAAGAAGGCGGCGGGGCCAAGGTGATTGTGACCGACGGCGTGTTCTCGATGGACGGGTTCATCGCCAACCTCTCGGCAATTTGCGATCTGGCCGACCAGTACGGCGCGCTGGTGATGGTCGATGATTGCCACGCCGCAGGGTTCATGGGTGCAACCGGACGCGGATCGATTGAGCATTGCGGGGTAATGGGCCGGGTCGATCTGCTCACCGGCACGCTCGGCAAGGCGCTGGGCGGCGGGATGGGCGGCTATATCTGCGCGCGCCAGCCGGTGATCGATCTGCTGCGCCAGCGGGCGCGGCCTTATCTGTTTTCCAATGCCTTGGCGCCGGGCTTGGTCGGGGCCAGCCTCAAGGTGTTCGATATGCTGGAGGCGGGCAATCCGTTTCGGGCGCAGTTGTTCGCCAATGCCGCGCGGTTCCGGGCCGGGATGGGCGCAGCCGGGCTCACCCTGCAGCCCGGCGAACACCCGATCATTCCGGTGATGCTGGGCGATGCGCGGCTGGCTTCGGATATGGCCAACATGCTGCTCGACGAAGGGATCTACGTGACCGGCTTTTCGTTCCCGGTGGTGCCGCGCGGCGCGGCCCGGATTCGGACCCAGATGAGCGCCGCCCACACATTTGAGCATATCGACCGCGCGATTGCCGCCTTTACCAAGGTCGGCCGCGAGCTGGGAGTGATTTGAGATGACCGATACCATGCCCGCCCTCGTCAAAGCCAAGCCGGAGCCCGGCATCTGGCTTGAGCAGCAGCCAGTGCCGCAGCCGGGCCCCGACGAAGTGCTGATCCGGGTCCACCGCACCGCGATTTGCGGCACAGACATCCACATCTACAACTGGGATGACTGGGCCCAGCGCACCATCCCGGTGCCGATGATCGTCGGCCACGAATTCGGCGGAGAGATCGCGGCGATCGGCGATCATGTGAAGCGCCCGCTCAAGATCGGCCAGCGGGTATCGGGCGAAGGCCACCTCATTGGCGAGAAAAGCCGCGCGGTCCGCGCCGGACATTTCCACCTCGATCCCGAAACGCAGGGCGTCGGCGTCAACCGACCGGGGGCCTTCGCCAAGTATCTGTGCATCCCCGCCTTCAATGTGATTGCGCTGCCCGATCACGTTGAAATGGACGTCGCCGCGATGCTCGATCCGCTCGGCAATGCGGTGCACACTGCGCTCGCTTTCGACCTGATTGGTGAGGACGTACTGATCACCGGGGCCGGGCCGATCGGGATCATGGCTGCGGCGGTCGCCCGCCATGTTGGCGCGCGGCACGTGGTCATCACCGATATCAATCCCTACCGGCTGGAACTGGCCGGCAAGATCGCCGATTGCCTTCCGGTCAATGTGGCTGAGGAAGATCTGGTTTCGGTCCGCCACAAGCTGGGCATGACCGAAGGCTTCGACGTGGCGATGGAAATGTCGGGCGCGGGCCCGGCGCTGCATCAGATCGTCGAGAACATGGTGATGGGCGGCAAGGTCGCGATGCTGGGCTTCCCGCCGGGCGAAACCACGATCGAATGGAGCAAGATCGTGTTCAAGGCGCTGACCATCAAGGCGATCTATGGCCGCGAGATGTTTGAGACCTGGTACAAGATGCTGGCGATGCTGGGCTCAGGCCTCGATGTCTCAGGGCTGATTACGCACCGCATGCCCTATACCGATTATGAGCGCGGGTTTGAGACGATGCGCTCGGGCCACTCAGGCAAGATCATTCTCGATTGGACCGGGGCTTAGTACTGCAAGCCAGCCCAGTGGTGGGTGGCCCAAACGATCAGTGCGCAGGCCAGCAATGCGGCGTAAGGCAACATCCCGGCGCGCGGGATCACCACTGCGCGCTCAAACGGATCGTCGGCGCTGCCTTCGCTGACCGGGAACTGGCCCTTGTCCTGCACATAGTGGCGATAGGCGAACACCGGGATGATCAGCAGCGCAGCCAGCAGCCCGTTGCGCAGCGTGCCCGCGCCCCAGATATCCGCGCCCGCGCCCATCCACACCATGTTGAGGAACCCGAACACCGCGCCCAGCGCCAGCAGCCAGGTCGGGCAGCGATAGGGCCGGGCCCAGTTGCCGCGATCGATCCGGTGGATCCAGCCGGCCTGCAGGTTGAGGAAGTTGAAGATGAAATAGCAGACATTCGACATCATCAGCACCGCGAAATAGTCTGACGCCAGCAGCAGGATCAGGTTGAACCCCAGATCGGTCCACATCGCCGCAGTTGGCGCGCCGTGCTCATTGACCTTGCTGAGGTACTTGGGCAGCCAGCCATCGACTGAGGCCTGATAGAGCGTGCGGCTGGATCCCATCATGCTGGTCATCACGATCAGCAGCAGCGCCAGCACCAGCATCACGATCAGCAGGTTGCCGATAATTGCACCGCCGCCGACGATCTTGGCGAGCGCATTGCCCACCCCCGAACCGTCATAGATCGTCGGATCGAGCATCCCTTCGAGCCCCAGCGAGGCCTGGAATGCCAGCGGCACCAGCGTGAAGATCGCGATGCACAAAATCCCCGCAGCCATGATCGCCTTGGCGGTATCTTTCGCTGGATCCCTGAATTCGCGGGTGTAGCAGACTGCCGTCTCGAACCCGTAGGTTGACCAGCCGGCCCCGAACATCGCCCCGGCCAGCAAGGCGAGGCCAGCGCCGTTCCAGGTCCCGAACCCGGGGTTGCCAGCCGCATCGCGCAGCATCGGCAACAAGGGAAACAGATGTTCGCGCGGCAGATCGCCGGTCAAGAGCGGCACCAGCCCGACCAGCAGCAGCGGCAGCATGCAGACCAGCCCCAGCACCTTCTGGAAATTGGCCGCCCGCGCCGCGCCGTGGTGCTGCAGCACGAAGGTCAGCGCCAGGAAAGCCGCCCCGATTAGCGAGACCAGGTTGACCCGCAAGGTCAGCCCTTCGCGCACCAGCCCCAGATTGAGCAGCTCAAACTGCCAGGTGCGGATCGCGGCATCGGCCGGGAACAAGCTGGCCATGACATAGCCCGCGGCCAGACTGGTCCCCAGCGCCAGTACTGGCGACCAGGCCAGCCAGTTGCACCACACCGATATCGGCGCGATGAACTTGCCATAAGGCAGCCACCCGGCTGCGCCATAGACCGAAGCCCCGCCCGACTTGTCCGGGTAAAGCCCCGCGATCTCGGCGTAGATGAAGCTTTGCACGAAGCCCATGAAGATCGAGGCGATCCAGATCACCCAGCTGGGCTGGCCGATCATGGTCGCGATCCCGCCCATGGTCAGAAGGACGCCAGCCGGCACCCCACTGGATGCCCAGAACGCGTCCTTCCAATCAAGTTGGCGGCGCAGCTGCAATGTGCTGCCCGCTGCGCTCACCTCAGCCGTGCTCGCCACGCCTCAGTTGCCGTAGTTGTAGCGCAGCGATACGCCCCAGGTCCGCGGTTTGGCATAGACGCCCAGTGCATCCCCCCAGAACAGCGAGCCATCGAACGCGTAGACCCGGTATTCGCGGTTAAACAGGTTGTTGACGAAGAACGCCACGTTGAGCCGGCCATCGCCCGGGGCAAAGCCGATCCGGATGTTTTCGACATGGTAGGCCGGTTCCCGCTCAACCGGGGCGCACATCACAGTGAAGCAGAAGCTGCCCGAATAGAGCGAATCCGCCTGCAGCGATGCCTTGCCGCCGCCCAACGGGAATTCATAGCGGATCAGCGCGTTTCCGGTGAAGCTGGGGGTCTGCGGCAAGTTGTTGTTCACCACCGTCACCCCGTCGGGCAATTGCACGCCCTTCACTTCGCTGTCCTGCAGCGATCCGTTGAGCTGGATCGTCAGGCCCTCGAGGGGGCGCGTAGTGAACTCAACCTCGATCCCCTTGTTGGTCGCGGGCAGATTGCGCACCAGCTGGGTGTATCCCACCTGCACAAAGGCCTGATAATCTTTGTAATCATAGTAGAACGCCGCAATGTTGAGTTGGGAGTGCGGGCCCAGCTTGGCCTTGATCCCCACTTCATAATCGTCAAGCTGCTCGGGCTGGTAGGGGATGTTGTTGATCGTATCGATCACCGCCTGGCCGAGGAACGGCGTGCCGGTGGAGAAAGTGAACCCGCCCGACTTTGAGCCGCGGTTGAAGCTGGCATAGACCAATGTGTCGGGATTGGGCTTGTAGTCCAGCTCAAGCCGCAGCGTCACCCCGTCATAGCTGGGGGTGGCGGCGGCCGGGGTTACGGTCACTCCGGTCAGCGGCGTGGTGCCGGTGGGATCGTTGTAATTGATCCCGCTCGGGCCCCAGTTGAGGGTGAAGCCAGTGAAATATTCGCTTGCCGCATAATTGCCGCGCTTCTTGTCATGCCAATAGCGCGCGCCGCCGATCAGCTTGACCTTGTCGCCCAGCTTGAATTCGTCCTGGATGAACAGCGCATAGCTTTCGGTCCGCTGATCGATCGCCACGGTCGGATCGTACTGATCGAACGGGGTGGCATATTTGGCATCAAAATGTCCGTCGATCACCAGACCGAATGCGCCGACCACCAGATAGTTGCGATCGGTCGCATAGGCCAGCCGCACTTCCTGCGAATACTGGTCCACGTCTGCGCTTTGATAGAACAGCGTGCCCGAGGCATAGCAGGTGACCGAGCCCGCAGGTGCCGGGCAGGCTCCAGTGGTGAAGGGCGCGTAAGCGGTCGGGCTGGCGAAGTTATAGGGCAGTTCGGGCACCCCATCGCCGCCTTCGATGTAATACTTGTTGAGGTGCTGGAAATCGGTGATCGAGGTCAGATCGATCGCGCCCAGCCCGACATCGAGCCGCAGCGAGGCGCCAAAGATCTTGCGATCAACATAGGCAGGACCGGTGCCCGCCGTGGCCCAGGGCGTGCCGCCCTGGGACGGGGTGATCGCGGGGTTGGTATAGCCATTCGCAGTCGATCCCGGGACGCCGCCGTTGTAGGACGATCCGAAGTAGTTGTTCCAATACTGGCAGACCTGGTTCGCGGGCAAGAATTCGCCCTGGAACTGCGCATTGGGGCAGGCCGGAGCCAGCGTATAGATCCCGGCCTGGCGTTCCTTGTCAGCCTGGGCATAGCGCAGCGTTAGCGTGGCTTTGAAGCTTGCCGAGGGCTTGATCTGCAAGATTCCGCGCAGCGCCCAGTGGTTGTTCGCGCCGCGATCCTTCTCGCCGGGGGTGATGTTCTGGATATAACCGTCATCGCGGTTGTAGATGCCCGAAATGCGCACCGCCGCACCATCGCCCAAGGGGCCCGAAACCGCGCCTTCGATAATGGTCTGGTTATAGCGGCCATAGGTGGCGCTGAGGTAGCCTTCGGCGGTATCGGTGGGCTTGTTCGAGATGAACTGCACCGCGCCGCCGGTGGCATTGCGGCCAAACAGCGTGCCCTGCGGCCCGCGCAGTGCCTCAACCCGGGCAGTGTCGAAAATCGGGAAGCTGGCGGTGGTGATCGAGCTGGCGTAGCTATCATCCTGATAGACTGCGACCGGGGGTTCCTGCTGATCGCCGTAATCGTTCTGCGAAACCCCGCGGATGTTGAACACCACCTGGCTTGAACCGTACGCGTTGAACTTCAGGTTGGGGATCGCGCGGACCACATCGGTGGCATTGTTGATGCCCAGGTTCTGCACGTCTTCGCTGCCCAAGACCGAAATGGCAATGCCGACATCGCGGACCTTCTGCTCGCGCTTCTGCGCGGTGACCACGATTTCGCCCTCGGCCGGGGCATCGGCGGTGGTATCGCCAGCCGCAGCTGCAGACTGCGCCTGAGCGGCGCTGCCGATCAGACCGATGGCCACAGCAGCGCACGACGCTGCGAGACGGAATTGCTTGATGCGATAGGTCATGCTCACCTCCCGATTGGCGGCGGCCCGTGGCTCAAATTGCCGGAAGGTGCCGCCGCACGACCTGATAATTGCGTGAGAATGCGCTATATTGAACGGCTGTGCAAGAAGCTTTCGGTTCTTCCAGCACGCGGGATTGCACGGTCAAGCAAGCCTTATGTCCGTCATTAATGGAAATCATGGTGGCGGTGCTTCCCCCAAATTATTGTAGCGCGCGAGTTGGGGGCTTGATATTGAACGCGCATTCAATGACCGGAGAGAGGGCCAGACAATGGGCCGCAAGGAACCCGAAGATCGCCGCGGCCAGTTGCTGCAGGCTGCGCTGGCCAGTCTGGCCGATACCGGAATCGAAAACTTCACTCTGGCCGAAGTGGCGCGCCGCGCGGATGTTTCGCCGGCGCTGGTGGTCCATTACTTTGGTGACCGCGACAAGCTGATCGAGGCGACCTTCCGCCAGCTGGTCGAACGCGTCACCACGCTGCCGATGCGTGCCTTGGCCGGCGGGGATGATCCTGCGGCGCGGCTGCGCGCCTTCGTGCTGGCGCATCTCAACCCCAGCGAGCTCAGCTCGGAAGCCTCACGCGCGTGGCTGTCGTTCTGGGGGCTGGCGCTGTTTACTCCGGCGCTGGCGCGGTTGCAGCGGGTGCATCAGGAACGGCTGATCTCAAACCTCAAGCATGAGTTGCGCGCGCTGGTTACTGCCGACGCGGTAGAGCGGATTGCAGAAACGATTGGCGCGCTGATCGACGGATTCTGGTTGCGCGCGGCCTTGGCCGGCGCGTGGAAGCCCGATGTCCAGATCCCGGTCGACTGGATATTCGCCGCGATCGACCGCGATATCGCGGCGGCGCGCTTGCCCGAAAGCGGGGCGGTGCCGGCTGCCGACAGCTTCGATACGCTCAATCCCGCCACCGGCGAAGTGCTGGCTACTATCCGGATCGATGGCCAGGCCGAGGTGGACAAAGCGGTGGGCCGCGCCGCCGCAGCGCAAAAGCTGTGGGCGCGCACGCCCGGCGTCGAGCGTGGGCGAATTCTGGGTCGCGCGGCGCAATTGCTGACTGAGCGCAACGATCAGATCGCCCGGCTGGAAGCGCAGGATACCGGCAAGCCGATCCAGGAAACGCTGGCGGTCGATGTGCTTTCGGGCGCGGATGCAATCGAGTATTTCGCCGGGATCGCCCGGACGCTTTCGGGTGAGCACTTTGACTTTGGTCCGGGCGCTTTTGGCTATACCCGGCGCGAGCCGCTGGGCGTAGTCGCAGGCATTGGGGCGTGGAACTATCCGATCCAGATCGCTTGCTGGAAAAGCGCGCCTGCCTTGGCCTGCGGCAATGCCATGCTGTTCAAGCCGGCCGAATTGACCCCGCTGACCGCGATCGAGCTTGAAAAGGCCTACCGCGATGCCGGGCTGCCCGATGGGCTGTTCCAGGTGGTGCAGGGCAAAGCCGATACCGGCCGGCTGCTCAGCCGTCATCCCGGCATTGCCAAGGTTTCGCTCACGGGTGAGGTCGGCACCGGCAAGAAGGTGATGGCCGATGCCGCTGCCACGCTCAAGGTCGTGACGCTTGAACTGGGCGGCAAATCGGCGCTGATCGTGTTCGAAGATGCCGATCTGGATGAGGCGGTATCGGGCGCGCTTCTGGCCAATTTCTATTCGGCGGGGGAAGTCTGCACCAATGGCACCCGGGTCTTCGTCCACCGCAAGGTTCGCGACCCCTTCCTCGCCAAGTTGAAGGCGCGAACCGAAGCGATGGTGGTCGGTGATCCGCTTGATCCTGCCACGCAGATGGGCGCCCTGATTTCGCAGGCGCATCTGGACAAGGTGCTGAGCTATATTGCACTCGGCCAGCAGCAAGGTGCGACCTTGCTCACTGGCGGCCAGCGGCTGACCCAGGGCGCGCTGGCCAAGGGCGCCTTCGTCCAGCCGACCATTTTCACCGATTGCCGCGATGATATGGCGATCGTGCGCGAGGAGATCTTTGGCCCGGTCATGTCGGTTCTGGATTTCGAGGATGAAGCCGAGGTGGTGGCGCGTGCCAATGATACCGATCTGGGCCTCGCCGCGGGGATTTTCACCAATGACCTGACCCGCGCCCACCGGGTAATCGCGGCGCTGGAAGCCGGGACCTGCTGGATCAACACCTACAACATCACCCCGATCGAGCTGCCGTTCGGCGGTAACAAGCAGAGCGGGCTGGGCCGCGAAAACGGCAAGGCGGCGATCGAATACTTCACCCAGCTGAAAAGCGTCTACGTCGCGATGGAGCCGATCGATGCCCCATACTGATGGCTATGATTTCATCGTGGTTGGCGCCGGGTCGGCCGGCTGCGTGCTGGCCGACCGGCTGAGCGCCGATGGCACGAACAAGGTGCTGCTGCTCGAAGCCGGGGGATCGGACCGCTCGATCTTCATTCAGATGCCCGCCGCGCTGGCCTATCCGATGAACACCAAGCGGTGGAACTGGGGCTATCATTCCGAGCCCGAGCCGCATCTGAACAATCGCCGCCTGCATTGCCCGCGCGGACTGGGGCTGGGCGGATCGAGCTCGATCAACGGACTGGTTTACGTGCGCGGCAACCCGCTCGATTTTGAGGGCTGGCGCGATGACCATGGCGCGGCCGGCTGGGGCTACGGCGATGTCCTGCCCTATTTCAAACGCGCCGAGACCCGGGCCGAGGGCGGAGACGACTATCGCGGCGCTAATGGCCCCTTATCGACATGTTACGGTACGCTGAAGAACCCGCTCAACCAGGCCTGGCTCGATGCTGCCAAAGAGGCTGGGTATGACCTGACTGAAGACTACAACGGATTTCGCCAGGAAGGCTTCGGGCGGATGGACATGACCGTGCGGCAGGGCACGCGTTGCAGCGCAGCCAAGGCCTATCTCTATCCGGCGCGCAAACGGGCAAATCTCACCGTGGTGCAACACGCCCTCGCCACTCGGGTACTGTTCGAAGGCAAGCGTGCGTTCGGGATCGAATACGAGCAGCACGGCACCTTGCATCAGGTCCGGGCGAGGCGCGAAGTCCTGCTTTCAGGCGGCTCAATCAATTCGGTGCAGCTTCTGAAACTGTCCGGTATTGGCCCGGCAAAAGAGTTGAAAAGCCTCGGCATCGAAGTGCTGGCCGACCGGCCCGGAGTGGGTGCCAATCTGCAGGATCACCTGGAGTTCTATTTCCAGATGGCCTGCACCAAGCCGATCACGCTGTTCGGCAAGACCGGCCTGTTGGGAAAGGCCATGGTCGGGGCCGAATGGCTGTTCCTGCGGCGCGGGATCGGGGCGTCGAACCAGTTTGAGAGCTGCGGCTTCATCCGCAGCAAGGCCGGGATCAAGTATCCCGACATCCAGTATCATTTCTTCCCGATGGCGATCAACTACGATGGATCGTCGCTCGCCACCGAGCATGGGTTTCAGGCCCACGTCGGGCCGATGCGATCGAAAAGCCGCGGCACGGTGACGCTCAAAAGCAAGGACCCGCGCGAACATCCGAAAATCCTGTTCAACTATATGAGCCATCCGGAAGACTGGGAAGATATGCGCGCCTGCGTGCGGCTGACCCGCGAGATTTTCCAGCAGCAGGCTTTCGAGCCGTGGCGCGGGCGCGAAATTCAGCCGGGTGCAGACTGCATTACTGACGAGCAGATTGATGCCTTCATCGCCGATCATGTCGAAAGCGCGCTGCATCCATCGTGCACCTGCAAGATGGGCGATGCCAAAGACCCGATGGCGGTGGTTGATCCCGAACTCAAGGTGATTGGGGTGGATGGACTCAGGGTAATCGACAGTTCGGTGATGCCTTCGATCACCACCGGCAACCTCAACGCACCAACGATCATGATCGGTGAGAAGGGCGCCGATCATGTGCTGAGCAAGGGGCTGTTGGCCCCGTCCAACGCCCCCTATTATGTCGCGCCAGACTGGGAAACCGCGCAGCGATGACCCGCACGGTTTCCGAACGCGCGCGCGAAATTGCGGTGATTCACGAAACCGATGTGCTGGTGATCGGCTCGGGCCCGGGCGGACTGGCGGCTGCGCTGGCATCGGCGCGCACGGGCGTGAAGACCACGCTGGTTGAACGCTATGGCTGCTTTGGCGGCAATATCACCCAGGTCGGGGTGGAAGGCTTTGCCTGGTATCGCCACCCCGCGACGATCGACAGCGAAGGGATCGGCCGCGAGTTTGAAGACCGCGCCAAGGCCATGGGCGCGGCGCTGCCCGAACCCCAATCGATCAGCCACGCGCTTGATGCCGAGGCGTTCAAATATGTCGCCGATTGCCTGGTCGAAGAAGCCGGTGTGATCCCGATGCTGCACCGGATGTTCGTTGCCCCGATCATGGAAGGGGACACGATCCGTGGGGTGATCGTGGAAAGCAAGGCCGGGCGCGAGGCGATCCTGGCCAAGCTGGTGGTCGATGCCAGCGGCGATGCCGATGTGGCGCACCGCGCCGGGGCGCCCACCCAAATGCATCCCAAGGCCGAGATGATGAGCGCCTCGGTGATGTTCTCGATGTGCGGGGTCGACAAAGGCAAATTCATCGCTGCGGTGAAGGCCGATCCGCAGACCTATGCCGATTGGGCCAAGGACGGCGAATGGTCGGTCGAGACTTCGGACAAGGAGGACGCGATGTTCTCGCCCTTCCTGCGCAAGCCGTTTGAGCAGGCGCACAAGGCGGGGCTGCTGCCCGACAACCTGGCGACCATTGCCGGAACCTGGGGCACAGTCAGCGATCAGGGTGATCTCACCTACCTCAACATGGTCCACATGACGCTCGACGGGACCGATCCTGATGATCTGACCCATGGGGAGATCGAGGGGCGGCGTCAGGCGATGCAGGCGATTGCAGCGCTGCGCCGCTTCCAGCCTGGCTGCGAACAGGCCAAACTGCGCAATTTCGGCATGACGCTTGGGATCCGCGATACCCGCAAGATCGATGCCGCCTACAATATGACCGCCAATGATGTGCGCGAGCAGGGGCGGTTCGAGGATTCGATCGGAATCTTCCCCGAATTCATTGATGGCTATGGTCTGCTGATCATCCCGACCACCGGGCGTTATTTTCAGGTCCCGTACCGCTCGATGCTGCCCAAAGGCGTCAAGAACCTGATCGTCACCGGGCGCACGATCGGCGGCGACAAGATTAGCCATGCCGCGGTGCGCAACATGATGTGCTGCGCGGTGGCCGGCCAAGGCGCGGGCACGGCAGCGGCGGTTGCGGTGAAGACCGGGCGTGATTTCGGTGGGGTAGATGTGAGCTCGGTGCAAGCCGAACTGCGACGCCAGGGTGCGCGGATCGATTGATCGCAAGTCACTTTGCGCCGGACCTCTCAAGGTGTATAAGCCCCGCTTATAATAATGCGCTCTTCTGGTGCGCACGGGTCCGGGGGGACTGACATGCTCAACAAAAGCCAGCTGCCGAGCAGCTTCGAATTTCGCGCCTTGCAGGTGTTCGTGGTCACTGCCGAGCAGGGCAGCATGACTCAGGCCGCCAAGGTTCTGGGGCTGACCCAATCGGGCGTTTCCCAGATAATCGCGGCGCTGGAAGAGGCGGTTGGGCGGCAGCTGTTCGATCGCTCGATCCGCCCGATCGTGTTGACCAAGGTGGGTCAGGTGCTGCTGCGGCAAAGCCAGAAGATTCTGGGTGATCTCAACTCCGCTTTCGTCGAGGCAACCGAAAGCGACAGCGGCGAGCTGTCTTCGCTGTCAATCGCCATGCCCGAAAGCCTGGCCAATGTGCTCGGCCCCAGGCTCTATCGCCGGCGCGGCGATCTGGCGCGAAACTGGCGCATTTCAAACGGTTTGATGCCCGATCAACGCGCCAAGTTCAACACCCACGCGGCGGACATCATGATCACCGAGGAGAGCAACACCTCGGACATGCTCGATGTCGATCGCTACAACCTGTTCACCGAACCCTATGTCTTGATCTTCCCCAAACAGTTCAAGCCGGCGCCCGAACTTGGCCCCCATCTGGCCGAATTTCCATTCATCCGCTTTTCGCTGCGCAGCTCGATGGGGCGGCAGACCGAGGCGCAGCTCAACCGGCTGCAGCTTAAATACGCCAGCCACATCGAATTCGATTCGATCGTCGGCCACGCCACCGCGGTATCGTATGGGCTGGGCTGGGGGATCACCACGCCGCTGTGCCTGTTCCAGGTCCCGTGGGCGTTCGAACAGCTTTCAATCCATCCGATTCTGCGCGGCAAGTTCGGCCGCCGGATGACGCTGCTGGCCCGCCAGCAAACCTTGGGTTCGGCCCCGCGGGTGATTGTCGATGAATGCCGCGCGATCCTTGAGCAAGAAGTGTTTCCCGAATTGCTGGGCGAATTGCCGTGGCTGGAAGGCTCCTTCAAGGTCGGCGAAGACTGAGCGCGCCCGCGCAGCCTTATTACCAGAGGTCATGATAGCGATCATTTTCCGCACCCCGCTTGTGCAAGGCCCCCGGATGCCTGAAATCTGGCGCAGGAAAGCAAGGCGCGGCGCTGCGTTTACCGATCGACAAAAACTCTGAAATTGAGGGGCAGGGGCCTTTGCGCTCTTGAGATGACCAGATGCAAGAAAACCAACTTCCCGCCCCCGGCGCGCCCGATATCGAAATCGCCCGCGCCGCCAAGATGTCGCCAATCCTGCCCTTGGCGCAGGAGAGGCTAGGTATCGCCCCCGAAGCCCTGGTTCCCTATGGCCATTACAAGGCCAAGGTCGATCTCGATTTCATCGCGACGCTGAAGGACAAGCCCAACGGCAAGCTGGTGCTGGTCACTGCGATCACCCCCACGCCTGCGGGCGAAGGCAAGACCACCACATCGGTCGGGCTGAGCGACGGGCTCAACCTGATCGGGGTCAACTCGATGGTGTGCCTGCGCGAACCGTCGCTGGGCCCGTGCTTCGGGATGAAAGGCGGGGCGGCTGGCGGCGGCCGCGCGCAAGTGATCCCGATGGAGGACATCAACCTTCACTTCAACGGCGATTTCCACGCGATCACTTCGGCGCACAGCCTGCTCGCGGCCTTGCTCGACAATCATCTGCAATGGGGCAACGAGCTCAACATCGATCCGCGCCGGGTGGTGTGGCGCCGGGTGGTCGATATGAACGACCGCGCGCTGCGCAATATCAACATCGGACTGGGCGGGGTCACCAACGGGGTGCCGCGCGAAACCGGGTTCGATATTACTGTCGCCTCCGAAGTGATGGCGATCCTGTGCCTGGCCAGCGATCTCAAGGATCTGCAGCGGCGGCTGGGCGATATCATCGTCGCCCGCACCTATGACAAGACCCCGGTTACCGCGCGCGATCTCAAGGCCGATGGGGCCATGGCGGTGCTGCTGCGCGATGCGATTTCGCCCAATCTGGTCCAGTCGATCGAGCACAACCCGGCGTTCATTCACGGCGGCCCGTTTGCCAATATCGCCCACGGCTGCAATTCGGTGATGGCCACCCAGACCGCGCTCAAACTGGCCGATGTGGTGGTGACCGAGGCCGGGTTTGGCGCTGATCTGGGGGCTGAAAAGTTCCTTGATATCAAGTGCCGCCATTCGGGCCTCCGTCCCGATGCGGTGGTGCTGGTGGCTACGGTTCGCGCGCTCAAGATGCAGGGCGGGGTCAAGAAAGACGAACTGGGCAATCCCGACGTTGCGGCGCTGGAACGCGGCGCGGTCAATCTGGAACGCCACATCCAGAACCTGCAGAAATTTGGGCTAACCCCGGTGGTGGCAATCAACCACTTCATCAAGGATACCGATGAAGAGATCGCCGCGCTGAAGGCGGTTTGCGAAAAGTACGGCGCGCGCGTCGCCCTGGCCAAGCACTGGGCCGAAGGCGGCAAGGGCGCAGAAGCGCTGGCCCGCGAGGTCAAGGCGCAGCTTGATGAAGGCTCGCCTGAGGTAAAGCTGCTCTATCCTGACGATATGCCGTTGGCGGAGAAGATCGAAACCATCGCCCGCGAAATCTACCGCGCCGAAGGGATCGTGCTGACCGGCTCGACCGCCTCGACACTCAAGGACTATGAGAAGCTGGGCTATGGCAAACTGCCGGTGTGCATCGCCAAAACCCAGTACAGCTTCTCGACCGATCCCACCAAGGCCGGCGCGCCGACCGGGCATGTGGTCGAAGTGCGCGAAGTGCGGCTTTCAGCGGGCGCCGGGTTCATCGTTGCGGTCTGCGGCGATATCATGACCATGCCGGGCCTGCCACGCCGTCCAGCCTCAAACGAGATTGGTCTGGACGATACGGGGCAGATCGTCGGGCTGGCCTGATAAGGCGCTCTAATCCGGAAAATCAGTTCGCGTGGTGGCGCGGCTTGTCTTGGACAAGGCCGCGCCGCTCGCGCAGTCTGCCAGGATGTCGAAAAAGCCCAATATCCTGATCCTGATGGCCGACCAGATGTCGGCCCCGTTTCTGCCGTTTTACGGGGATAGCCCGGTCCAGGTACCAACTCTGTCCCGGCTGGCGGCAGAAGGCGTGCTGTTCACCTCCGCCTATTCGAACAGCCCGCTGTGTGCGCCGGCGCGATTTTCGCTGCAATCGGGGTGTCTGCCTTCCAGGATCGGCGCCTATGACAATGCCGCCGAATTCAAGGCTTCCACCCCGACAATGGCGCATTACCTGCGGATCGGCGGCTATCGCACGATCCTTTCAGGCAAGATGCATTTCGCCGGCCCCGATCAATTGCACGGGCATGAGGAACGGCTTTCCACCGATATCTATCCGGCCGACTTTGGCTGGACCCCGGACTGGACGGATTTCCCGACCCGACCGACCTGGTACCACAGCCTCGATTCGGTGCTTACTTCGGGCCCGACCGTGCGCACCAACCAGATCGATTTCGATGAGGAAGTGGTCTTCACCGCGCGGCGCAAGCTATTTGATATTGCCCGCGACAATGATGACCGGCCGTTCTTTATGACCGTGTCGCTGACCCACCCGCACGATCCCTATGCGATCCACCAGAAGTACTGGGACAAGTATGAAGGGGTGGAAATTCCGCTGCCCAAGGTGCGGCGTGATGACGTCGATCGGGATCCGCATTCGGAGCGGCTGCGCCATGTCTGCGATCTGGATGCCGAGCCGGTGACCGACGCGATGATCGAACGCACCCGCCGCGCCTATTTCGGATCTTGCAGCTTCGTCGATGATCAGTTCGCTGCAGTGCTGGAAACGCTGGAGGAATGCGGGTTGGCCGAAGATACCATCGTGGTCGTCTGCGGCGATCACGGCGATATGCTGGGCGAGCGCGGCCTGTGGTACAAGATGCACTATTTCGAACATGCCGCGCGCATCCCGATGATTATCCATGCCCCGTCGCGCTTTGCCCCCAAACGAGTCGATGCCAGCGTCTCGCTGATCGATATCGCGCCGACCTTGCTCGAACTGGCCGGAGTCGAGATTGATCCGGCGCTGCCGTTCGACGGGCGCAGCCTGGTGCCGCACTGCGAGGGGACCGGCGGGCATGATGAAGTGATCGGCGAATATATGGGCGAGGGGACGATTGCGCCGCTGGTGATGATCCGCCGTGGCCCGTGGAAATTCATCCATTCGCGGGTCGATCCCGACATGCTGTTCAATCTCGCCGAAGACCCGCTGGAAATGACCAACCGTGCACCCGATCCGGCGCTCGCCGAGATGGTCGCCGCGTTCCATGCCGAACTGGCTGAGCGCTGGGATTTCGATGCCATCACTCGCGATGTGATCGCCAGCCAGCGCACGCGGCGCGTGGTGGGCGAAGCCAATGCTATCGGCAAAATCACCCACTGGGATCACAATCCGCCGCGCGATGCCGGTGAGGATTATGTCCGCGCGCACATGGATCTTGAAGAGCTGGAGGCGATGGCCCGCTTCCCCCGGGTGCGTTAGGTGGCGGCGCGCGGGCCTGAACGCCCATTTCTGTTCACACTGGCGGGGATCGGCGCGGCATCCACCGCCGCGCACCTGGGCAACAATTTTACCACGTACCTCGTTGGCGGCCTGATGGACCGATATGGCTTTTCGCCGTTCGCGATGGGCGCGTGGAGCATGGCCGAAACGCTGAGCTATGCTGCCGCGATGTTCCTGATCGCGCCGCGCGCGCGCCAGCTTGATGCCCGGCTGCTGGCCGTTGCGGCAAGCGTGCTGGTGGTGCTGGCGCAAGGCGGATCGGCGCTGACCGATAGCTATGCGCTGCTGTTCGCAGGCCGGATTGGCACTGGCCTCGGCTTCGGGATCCTCAATTCGGCGGTCAATCTGGCGGCGGGACGGACCAGCCATCCGGCGCGGTGGATATCGCTGGGGATCGCGTTTCAGACCGTGCTGTTTGCCGGCATTGCGCTGGGCGTGCCGCAGCTGGGTGCGCATTACGGCGCGCAAGGCATGTTCCTGGGGCTGGCGGCGATCTCGCTAGCGCTGGGGCTGTTGGCGCTGTTCCTGCCCGGCGGGGCCGATCCTGCTGTGGCTGAGATAGCCGCTGCGCCTAAGCAGCCTATTGGCAAGGACGGCTTGCGAGTGCTGACGGCGATGGCGCTGTTTGCCTTTGGCACTTTGGCGATCTGGCCGTTTATCGAGCGTACTGCCCATGCCATCGGCGTCCCGGCCACGCAGTTCGGCCAGTTCCAGTCCATGGCCACGCTCGCTTCTGCATTGGGTAACACCGTGCTGGCCGCGATCACCGCCCGGTTGCCGCGCGCCCTTCCGCTCGCGCTGGTGCTCGGAGCCTGCGGGGCAACCTGCGCATTATTGACCACGGTGGGCACCGCGCCGGCCTTTGCTGCTGCGTTCATCGGCTATTACGTGACCTGGTTCCTGACTTATCCGATGCTGCTGGGCCTGGCCTATGATTGCGACAAAAGCGGCCGGCTGGCGGTGATGACCACCGGCACCTGGCTGCTGGCGCAGTCGCTCGGATCGGTGGTGGCCGGGGCCATCGCGCAGCAGTTCGGCGGCTATCGCCCGATCGGACCATTGGGTGCACTGACCTGCGTACTGGCGATCGCGGTCGCCTGGCCACTGGCTCGCCGGTTTGACCGGGAGCGCCCCAATGATGGCACCCGAAGCGCGGCTGCGGCGCACTGACCAAGCACACTAACGCTGGGCACTCATGACGGCATGATGATTTTACATGATCGACGCGGGTGTTAGCGCGTTAAGCCTTGCCCATGAACCATTTGGCAACCCCTTCGCGCCGGGGCGGCGGCCGCGATGCAAAGCGCGCCGCGCGGCTTGGCCCTGCCAAGGGCGGGGTCCCCTTCATCAGCCGCGGCATCCCGTATGCCGAACTGCTTGACGAAGAAGGCCTGGCGCTGATCGAGAATAATGCCGAGCGGATCTTGTCCGAGATCGGCTGCGAATTCCGCGATGATCCCGAAGCGCTGGAAATCTGGAAAGCCGCCGGAGCCGACGTAACCGGCGAGCTGGTACGAATGCCGAAGGGCATGTGCCGCCAACTGATTCAGGACCATGCGCCAAAAGAATTTGTCCATCAGGCCCGCAATGCCGCGCGCAGCACCACGATCGGCGGCAAGCGCACGGTCTTTGCCCCCACCGCCGGTCCGCCCTTCGTGCGCTGCCTCGATAAAGGCCGTCGCTATGGCACGATCGAGGATTTCAACAATTTCGCCAAGCTCACTCATGCTTCGCCGTGGCTGCACTCGTCATCGACCGCAATGTGCGAGCCGGTCGATCTGCCGGTCAACAAGCGCCATTTCGACATGTTTTTCGGCAACGCGGTGCACACCGACAAGCCATTTTTCGCGGCAGTGTCGCAGCCCAGCCGAACTGAAGATTGCATCGAGATGGCGCGCATCCTGTTCGGCGAGCGCTTCGTCGATCCGCTGAGCGGCGAGAATGCGACATGCCTGATGGGGGTGATGAACGGCAATTCACCGCTGACTTATGATGCCACCATGCTTGGCGCGGCGAAAGTGCTGGCGCGGGCCAATCAGGCGACACTGGTAACCCCGTTCATCATGGCCGGGGCGATGGCCCCCACTGGCCTCGCTGGTGCAATCGCGGTGACCCTGGCCGAAGCCATGGCGGGGATGGCGTTCCTGCAACTGGTCAAACCCGGTGCGCCGGTAATCTTCGGCAGCTTTGTCACCACGCTTTCGATGCAGAGCGGCGCGCCGACCTATGGCACGCCTGAATGCTCGCTGATCATCAACGCGCTGCTGGCGCTGGCGCGGCGGCTGGGCGTGCCATCGCGTACCGGCGGCAGCCTGTGCGCCTCCAAGATCGCCGATGCGCAGGCCGCCTATGAAAGCGCGCAAACGCTGCAGACCACCGCGCTGGGCGGGGCCAACTTTGTGCTGCAATCGGCCGGCTGGCTCGAAGGCGGGCTGGTTACGGGTTATGAGAAATTCATGATGGACTGCGATCAGTTGGGCATGATGCATGTCCTGCTGAAGGGCTATGACCTCAGTGAAAACGGCCAGGCGATGGACGCGATCCGCGAAGTGGGGCCGGGCAAGCACTTTTTCGGCTGTGCGCACACCCAGGCTAATTTCGAAAATGCCTTCTATCGCTCACCATTGGCTGATTATGCCAGCTGGGAGCAGTGGGAATCCGAAGGCGCGCAGGACATCCAGCAACGCGCCAACACCGCATGGAAAAAAACCCTGGCCGAGCATGAAGACCCGCCGCTGGATCCGGGTGTGCGTGACGGGCTGGACGACTATATCAAGCGCCGCAAAAGCCAGATGCCCGACGCCAATTACTGAACGTCACCGCTCGCGGAAGTTCGCGAAACGGCCGATCAACCACGAGCGGAATACCGCGATCGCCGGATCGGCGAGATCGTCGGGGTGCAGCTTGAGGTAGTAGCCATAGCCATCCTCAATCACTTCATCGAAGGGCGCCACCAATTGCCCGGCGGTGATTTCGGCGGCGAACATATCGACATCGCCCAGCATCACCCCGCCCGAGGTCGTGGCATAGCGCGCCTCGGCCAGGCCCGTATCAAACGCCAGCCCGCCATGCGTGGGCAGCGAGATCCCGCTTCGGCGTAGGTAATCGCCCCACAGCAGATCGCGCGGCTGGCCATCCAGCTTCACATGCAGCAGCTCTTGCCCGGCCAGGAATTCGCCCAGAGTCTTCCCATCCGCATCGCGCGCCACGATCGGTGAACACAGCGGCGCGACGCGCACCATCCACAGCAGATCGGTGATCTTGTCGTCGACATTGGGCCGGTCATAGATGATCGCCATGTCGAGCTCGGTGTCGGGAAAGCCCGTAACATTGGCGCTGAACACATCGATCCGGATTTCGGGATGATCGCGGTGAAATTCAGCCAGCATCGGCATGAACAGCTGGTGCAGCAGGGTTGGCGGCACGTGCAGCCGCATCGCTCTGGTCGGTACACTGTCATCGCGGATTGCGTTCATCGTCTGCTCGATCCGCTCGAGCGATTTGGTCACCACCGCCAGCAGCTCCTGCCCGGCCGGGGTCAGCGCCAGCCGCCCCGCATCGCGATCGAGCAGGCGCTGGCCCAGCAGGTCTTCCAGCGCCGCCACGTGCCGGCTCATCGCGCTTTGCGAGACCGACAGCGCGGCCGCTCCGCCAGTAAAGCTGAGGTGCTTGCCCACCGCTTCGAACGCCCGCAAAGCATTGAGCGGAAGCCATCTGCGATTGATGGCCGATCTGGTTGCGATGATCCCCTCCTGTGGCGGCGTGTCAGGCTGAATAGCCCGTCTCGATGAGATAGGGCTATGCGAAAATTCAATTGTTCGCACCGGGCGGAATTGCCCACATGCTGGATCGCGTCTGGAGGCTTTGATGAATGACCTTGCCTGGGTTGCAGAGCAGCTTGCTGCCCGCCGCCCCGATCACTCTTTGCCGCAGGGGCTCTATACCGACGCCCGCGCGTTCGATTTCGATCAGGAGGCGATCTACGGCCAGTCCTGGCTGATGGCCGCGCTGGACTGCGAACTGCCAGAACCCGGAAATTACCTCGCGCTGAAAGTGGGCAACTGGCCGGTCCTGCTGGTGCGCGACAAAGCGGGCGAAGTGCGCGCGTTTCACAACACCTGCCGGCATCGCGGCTCGATCCTGTGCCAGGACGGGCACGGCTCTGCGCCCAAGCTGGTGTGCCCCTATCACCGCTGGACCTATGATCTGGATGGATCGCTGTTCGCCGCCGGGCGGATGGGCGAACACTTTGACAAGACCGAGCACGGGCTGACCCCGATCGCGCTGCGCCACGTCGCGGGTGCACTGTTCATCTGCCTGGCCGATCAGCCGCCCGCGTTCGAGGAGTTCGGCGCGCAATTCGCCGCCTATGCCGGCCCGCTCGATTTCTCCCAGCTCAAGCTCGCTGCCACCGATCTGCTGATCGAAGAGGCGAACTGGAAGCTGGTGATGGAAAACGCCCGCGAATGCTATCACTGCCCCACCGGCCACCCCGAATTGGGGCAGAGCTTTCCGGTCCACATGGTTCGCCACTTCGATACCGTGCGCAATCCGGAAGCGGAATCGTTTGCCGATGCGATGGCGCGCAGCGGGCTGCCGCATGCAGCAATCGAAGGCCCGTGGTGGCAGCTGGCCCGGATTGCGCTGAATCCCGGCAGCACCAGCATCAGCATGGACGGTGCACCGGTCTGCGCCAGGCCGCTCACCACGGTCAATGGCAGCGATGTGGGATCGCTGCGCTGGGCGCTTGATCCGCACATGTTCGCCCATGCCACCGGCGATCATGTGTTCGTGTTCATCTGCAACCCGGTGGGTCCGCGCGAGACTCACGTCTACAGCCGCTGGTATGTCCACAAAGATGCGCAGGAGGGGATCGATTACGATCTCACCAGCATGAAGGAGCTGTGGCTCAAAACCAACGCGCAGGACAAGGAACTGGCCGAAAACAACCATCGCGGTGTGCTCAGCCCGGGCTATCGCCCCGGCCCCTATTCGCTTGAGGCCGAGGCCTTGGCGGTCCGCTTTGCCGACTGGTATTGTGCCCTCGCTCAGGATTATGTTGCCCAGCATGGCTGATCCCAAAATCCCGCCGCTGCACCCCGAGACGCTCGCCATTTCGCATGGTTGGAACCCGGAGGATGCGCTGCGCAGCGCCAAGCCGCCGGTGTTCATGACCGCGACCTTTACCTACCCTTCGGCGCAGGCGGCCAAGGATGTGCACCGCGCCTATTTTGATGGCGATGGGCCCGAAGCGGGCGGATCGGCGCACATCTATTCGCGGCTCGGCCACCCCGGGCTCGACGTGCTCGAAGCGCGGCTGGCGGCGATCGACGGGGCTGAGGCTGCATTGGCCTATAGCAGCGGCATGGCGGCGCATACCGCAGTTGCGCTGGCCTATCTCCGGCCCGGCGAAGGTGTGGTATTTGGCCGCCCGTTCTATTCGGGCGTGGACGGCCTGTTCAACGAGATCATGCCACAGTTCGGCAGCCATGCCGAAGCCTATACCGATGGCTGCGACGAGGCGGACATGTGGGCGGCCTGCGAACGGGCGATGGCCAAGGGGCCGATCGCGCTGCTGGCAGCGGAAAGCCCGGGTAATCCAACTGCCGCGCTGGTCGATCTCGATCTGCTGGTAGAGCTCGCCGGACGGATTGAGGCTGCGCAGCGTCGCCGCCCGATCGTGATGGTCGATAACACGCTGCTCGGGCCGTTCCATCAGCGCCCGCTTGACCACGGGGTGGATATTGTCGTCACCTCGCTGACCAAATATGTCGCGGGCCATTCGGATCTGTTGGCGGGGGCGATTACCGGGCGCAAGGATCTGATCGAGCCGCTGAAACTGCAGCGACTGGTCTGGGGCAGCCACCTCGATCCCTATAACTCGTGGCTGGTTCTGCGCAGCCTGGAAACGGTGCATCTGCGCACCCAGCGGGCGATGGAAAACGCCGCAGCCGTGGCGCAGTGGCTGAAGAGTCATCCCAAAGTGGCGGGCGTGACCTATCTGGGCTTCACGCGTGAAGGCACCCCGGCTCGCGCGGTGTTTGAACGGCAGTGCAAGGGCGCAGGCTCGACCTTTTCGTTCCATCTTCATGGCGGGGAGGCCGAGGCATTTGCCATGCTGGACCGCCTGAAGCTGCTGAAGATGGCGGTCAATCTGGGCGGATCGAACACTCTGATTTGCCATTCGGCCAGCACCACGCACTATGCGGTAAGCCCTGAAAACCGCCGGGCCAGCGGGATTGGCGATGGCACGATCCGGCTTTCGGTGGGGCTCGAACATGTCGATGATATCATCGCCGATCTGGCTCAGGCGCTGGAGGCAGCATGACCCTGCGCGGCACCGATCCCCACGCGATTGATGGCAAGTTTCCGGTTCCGGAGCACCACTTCGGCGTGGTTGTGGTCGGCGCCGGGCCAAGCGGCACCGCAGCGGCATTAAGCGCCGCACAAGACGGGGTTAGCGTGCTGTTAGTGGATGAGAACCCGGTTGCAGGGGCCCTGATCGGCACCGACGTGCCATGGTTCTTTGGCGGCCGCGCCACCACCGCAGTGCAGAACAGCCAGCGGATGCTCGAGACGGTATTTGCCAACATGCCCTGGCTTGAGCCGGCGTTCGATGCGGGAATTGATGTCCAGCTCGGCACCACGGCCTGGGGGGTCTACCGCAACGGGCCTTTGGTTGGCAGCTTGCCCGCGCAAGTCATCGGTCTGGCTGATGGCGAGCGGTCGTGGCTGGTCGGGTTCGATCGGCTCGAACTCGCCACCGGTGCGCGCGATCTGCCGATGGCCTTCCCCGGCTGGAATCAGCCCGGGGTGATGGGGGCTGCGGCGCTGAACAAATTGCTGACGCTGTACGATGCCTTTGCCGGGCGCAGGATCGTGGTCGTCGGTTCGCACGATCTCGGCCTCGAAACCGCGCTGGCGGCGCAGGCCAAGGGCATTGAAGTCGTCGCCGTGCTTGAAGTGCGCGGTGAGGTTCAGGGCGATCCGGCATTGGCCGCGCAGGCTGCAGCAGCCGGGATTGAGCTACGCTGCGGAGTAACCCCGGTCGAAGCCAAGGGCGGGCTGGACGGGGTAGAGGCGCTGGTCCTGTCCGATGGCGGCACGATTGCTTGCGACAGCGTGGTCATGGCAGTGGGCCTGGTGCCGATGATCGAACTGGTCGATGCGATGCACGGCAGCCGCCACTTTGACGCCGCACGCGGGGGATGGATCCCCTCGGGCGATGCCAAAGTTGAAACGGTCGGCTTCTGCGCCGGGCTGCCCGATACCGGCTTCGATCATGCAGCTTACCGGCAGGATTGGATGGAAGCGCTGGGCGGGGCCTGCGGCGGCGATACGATTATCTGCCAGTGCGAGGACATGACCCTGGCCGATCTTACCGGCGTGCAGCCGCCGCGCTATCTTGATCGAACGGCCGCCATGCAAAACCGCTCGCTCTCCAGCCTGCTGGCCGATGGTCCGCCCAATCAGGATCAGGTCAAGCGGCTGACCCGCAGCGGCATGGGCCAGTGCCAGGGCCGCCGCTGCCGGGATCAGGTGGCGATGATCCTTGCGGCTGAGGCCAAGTGCCCGCTGTCTGGTGTGCCGCTGGCCACGCACCGCGCGCCGGTGCGGCCCCTGCCGCTCAAGGTAATCGCCGATTGGGAAGAAAGCGATCAGATGCGCGCCGGTTGGGACGTGTGGATGGGCATTCCCACCCAGTGGGTGCCCTATGCCGATATCGGCACGCCCTTTGAGGAAGAGAACCGGCGGCGGCTGGGCGGGAACATGAGCCTGTGAGCGCGCAGCGGGTGGTGGTAATCGGGGCGGGTGCCTCGGGCCTTTCGGCGGCCTGGTGGCTGGCGCGTAGCGGGGTCTTGGTCACCGTGCTCGACAAAGGCGCGGTCGGCTGGGAAGCCTCGGGGCGCAATGGCGGGGGCTGCTCGCATTATCAGAGCCCGCTGTTCCGGGAAGAGCAGCGGCTCTGGCCGCAAATGGACGAGCTGCTGGGTTATCCGACCGAATTCAGTCCCGAGCGGATCGTCATGGCGGTAACCCCGCGGCAGCTGGAACAGTATCATTACATCGCCGAGATGAACAACCGGCTGGGCCAGCGGGTGGATCTGCTCGATGCAGCTCAGGTCCGCGCCGCAGTGCCGTTGGCGGGGGACAATTGCCTGGGCGGGATCCATTACCGCTTTGGCGGCCATGCCAATCCGCATCGTACCGTGCAGGCCTATGCCTGGGCGCTGCAGGATCTGGGTGGGCGCGTGGTCCAGCATTCCCCGGCCACCGGCTTCCGGACCGGGGGCGGCAAGGTCACTGCGGTGGAAAGCACCAGCGGCACTTACGAATGCGACGCGGTGGTGATCGCCGCCGGCCCTCAGACCGGCGCGCTTGCCGCCAAGCTGGGGATCGAACTCCCGCTCGCCGCCGCGCGCGCCGAGATGATCGTTACCGAACCGGCGCCGATGATGAAGCTGGGCGGGGTGGACGGCAACGGGCTCTATGGCCGCCAGACCTTGCGCGGCAACCTCGCCTATGGCGGCGGTCCGCACGAATGGGTGGAATTTGGCGATCTGGGGCCTGAGGTGAAGCCTTCGACCCCGCTGACCCGCAATCTCGCGCGGCGCTTGGCAGAATTGCTGCCCGGCGCGGCGCACCTCAATGTCATCCGCTCATGGGCCGGGGTGATCGAGATGACCCCCGATGGCCGTCCGGTGATCGACCGGCGTGAGAATGTCACGCTGTGCACCATGTCGGGCGTCGGCTTCGGCCTGTCCCCCGCGAGCGGCCATGCGATCCACGATCTGGTGCTGGAGGGGCGCTGCAGCTTTACCGATATCGACAAGCTTGGCCTCAGCCGGTTTGACGGAATTGACGATAACTGGCGGACAAACAAAGGTTGGCTGCCGCTCTGATGGGCAAATATTCCGCTCTTTCCCTGCTGCGCGGTGCCTTCAACGGGCAGAGCCATTGGCAGCCCGCGTGGCGCGATCCTGAGCCCAAGGCCAGCTATGATGTCGTGATAATCGGCGGCGGCGGGCATGGGCTGGCGACCGCCTATTACCTCGCCAAGGTGCACGGCATCACCAATGTCGCGGTAATCGAGAAGGGTTACATCGGCGGCGGCAATGTTGGCCGCAACACCACCATCGTGCGCTCCAACTATCGGCAGGAGCCGCTCGGAAGGTTCTTCGAGTTCAGCCTCAAGCTGTGGGAAGGGCTGTCGGACGATCTCAACTACAATGTGATGTTCTCACCGCGCGGCGCGCTGACGCTGGGTCATTCGGATGCCGACATGATCCGGCTCGCCGAAAAGGGCGACGCCATGGCGGTGCAAGGCATCGACGCCGAATTGCTCAGCCGCGACCAGGTGATGAAACTGGAGCCGTGCCTCGATTTCTCGCGCCAGGCCCGCTTCCCGATCGAAGGCGCGATGATCCAGCGGCGCGGCGGCACCGCGCGGCACGATGCGGTGGCCTGGGGCTTTGCCCGCGGTGCCGACAGCCACGGGGTCGATATCATCCAGAAATGCGAAGTCACCGGGATGGTGATGGACGGGAACCGCGTGACCGGGGTCGAAACCTCGCGTGGGCGGATCAATGCCGGCATGGTCGCAGTTTGCGCCGCCGGGCACAGCGGGCATGTGGCGGCGATGGCCGGGCTCAAACTACCGGTGGAAAGCCAGACCTTGCAGGCGATGGTCACCGAAGGGGTCAAGCCGATGGTCAATACCGTGGTGATGACCCAGTCCCTGCACTGCTACATCAGTCAGAGCGACAAGGGCGGGATCGTGTTCGGCGGCGATCCGGATAATTGGCCCAGCTATGCCCAGCGCGGCCAACCGGTGACGATGGAAATGGCGGTGCAGCAGGGCCTCGCACTGATCCCGGCGCTTTCGCGGTTGCGGATGCTGCGCTGCTGGGCCGGGGTGACCGACATGAGCTTTGATGGCAGCCCGATCATCAGTGCCACCCCGCGCGATGGACTGTGGATCAACGGCGGCTGGTGCTATGGCGGGTTCAAGGCCACGCCCGGTTCGGGTTACCTGTTCGCCGATACGCTGGCCAAGGGCCGGGCTCATGAAATTGTCGAGCCGTTCGCATTGGACCGGTTTGAGCGCGGCTCGGCGGTGGATGAGAACGGCACCGGCCCGTTCCCGAATCACCGCTGATGAAACAGATCGCCTGCCCCCACTGCGGTAACCGCGCCCAGGCCGAGTTCGTTTACGAGCGCAGCGCCGATTCGGTCATGGCGCTTGATGCTGCGCCGGAAGCTGCGGTCGCGGCGCTGTTCACGCGCGCCAACCTGCGCGGGGTGGAAGAAGAGCTGTGGCGCCACACCCACGGCTGCGGCATGTGGCTGCTGATCCGGCGCGACCGGGTGAGCCATGATATCGAATGGATAAGGCCGATCGGGCCGGTTGCGCTGCCATGACCGGGGCCCTGATCAATTTCACCTTTGATGGCCGCGCGCTGACTGCCAAGCCGGGCCAGACGCTCGCCGCCGCACTGCTCGATCATGGGATCAAGCTGGTTGGCCGCAGTTTCAAATACCACCGCCCGCGCGGGATCCTCTCCGCCGGGGTGGAAGAACCCAATGCGCTGGTCACGGTCGGCGCGGGCGGACGGAGCGAGCCCAACACCCGCGCGACCGATCTGTTTGTCTACGAAGGTATGGTTGCGACCAGCCAGAACCGCTGGCCCAGCCTGTCGAGCGATCTGGGCAGCGCGTTGCAGCTGGTCTCGAAAGCGCTGCCGGCGGGGTTCTATTACAAGACCTTTTTCGGGCCGCCGAAGCTGTGGCTGTTCTACGAGCAGTTCATCCGCCGCGCCGCCGGGCTGGGGCCTGCACCGACAGAGATCGACCCTGATCGTTTCGCACAGCGCGCCGCGTTCTGCGATGTGCTGGTGGTGGGCTCTGGCCCCGCCGGCCTGATCGCCGCGCGCGATGCGGCGCGCAGTGGCAAGTCGGTATTTCTGGTCGAACAGGATGCCGAACTGGCACCCTCGCTGTTACGGGATCCCCAAGAGATCGAGGGTCAGGACGGCCGCGAATGGGCTGCTGCGGTCGCTGACGAGCTGCGCGCCGCGGGTGGCCGCGTGCTGACCCGCACCAGCGCCAGCGGGCTGTGGGATGACAATTTCATCTGCCTGTCGGAAAAGCTGGTGGAGCCGGGGCAGGTGCCGGAAAATGGCTTCACCCAGCGCTACTGGCACGTCCGCGCGGGCGAAGTGGTGCTGGCCACCGGGGTGATCGAACGGCCGATGACGTTTGCGGGCAACGATTTGCCGGGCGTGATGCTGAGCCAAGCGGTGCGCACTTATGTGGGCCGCTTCGGGGTGGTGCCGGGCAAGCGAGTGGTGATCGCGACTACCAATGACGATGGCTACCTGACCGCTGCCGCGCTGGGCCAGGCCGGAGCCAAAGTGGTGGTGCTGGATAGCCGCGCTGCCCCCGCCGGGCAGGACAGTGGCATTGAAGTGCATAACCTTGCCGCACCGCTACGGGCCAAAGGCGGCAAGCGCGGGGTTACCAGCCTGGTCGCCACGGTGGACGGCGCCGAGCGGACTTTCGCGTGCGATCTGATCGCCATGGCGGGCGGGTTCACGCCGGTCGTTCACCTGCACATGCAGGCCGGCGGCAAGCTCGATTGGGACGAGGCCGCGCAGGCCTTCGTACCCGGGGCAATTCGGCAAAATGTCCGCACGGTTGGGCTGGCGGCCCAGCCGCAGTCAGCCGAAACGCTGGGCGCTGCGGGCAATGCCAAGCAGGCGTTCGTTGATTTCCAGAACGATGTCACCGTCGCCGATCTCGATCTGGCCTGGCGCGAGGGGTATCGCTCAGTCGAGCATCTCAAGCGTTACACCACGCTGGGCATGGCCACCGATCAGGGCAAGACCAGCAACATGGCGGCGCTGGACCGGATCGCCCGCCGCGAGGGGATGCCGCTGCCTGAGGCTGGCCTCACCACCTTTCGCCCGCCCTATACCCCGGTTTCGATGGGCGCGCTGGCCGGGATGGCGACTGGCGAGAACGCTCAGCCGACCCGCCGCCCGGCGCTGTTCGATCTCCATGCCGCAAAGAACCCGATCTGGTTCAACGCCGGATACTGGAAACGCCCGCGGACCTATCCGATCGGCAGCGAGACCTTGGCTCAGGCGGGCCTGCGCGAAGCCCGCGCGGTGCGCAATGCCGCCGGGCTGTGCGATGTTTCGACGCTCGCCAAGTTTGAAGTGCAGGGGCCCGATGCGGTGCAGTTCCTTGAGCGGATCTGCGCGACCACCGTCGGCAAGCTCGCGGTCGGGCGGGGGCGTTATACCTTCATGCTGCGCGAGGACGGGCTGGTGTTCGATGACGGTACCGTCTGGCGGCTGGAGGACAATCGTTACCTCCTGACCAGCTCGACCGGTGGGGCAAGCCGGATGGCGACCTGGCTGTCCTATGTCCGCAATCACTTGTGTGCCGATCTGCGCGTCTCGGTGGTCTGCGTTCAGGAACACTATGCCGCGATCGCGGTGGCGGGGCCCAAAACCCCGGCAATCATCGCCGCCTTGACTGGCGCGGAAGCCCCGCGCCACATGTCGGTGGCCGAGGCCACAATCGCGGGCGCTCCGGTGGTGCTGATGGCCGCCAGCTTCTCGGGCGAACGCGCGTTTGAAGTGCATTTCGATGCCAGCCATGCCGAGGCGGTGTGGCAGACGATCGAGGCAAAAGTTCTCGAAGCGGGCGGCGCGCCTTACGGGATTGAAGCGATGGAGCTGCTGCGGATCGAGAAGGGCCATCTGGTTGTCGGCCCCGACATCGACGGGCGGCTGACTGCCGGGGAACTGGGGATGGGCAAGATGCTCAACAAGGCCGGCGGCTATATTGGCGAGGCCTGCCTGCAGCGCCCCGATTTCGCCGATCCGATGCGCAAGCAGTTGATCGGGATCGAAGCCATGGATGGCGGTGCGATTCCTGAGGGATCGATGCTGGTCCGGGCGGTCGGTGCACCGGCGGAAGGCCATGTCACCGGATCGGGCCTGCGCGTGCTGGAAGGCGGCTCGATCGCGCTGGCGCACCTCAAGGGTGGGCAGGCGCGGCACGGCGAGGAGATGGTTGCCCACTCCCCGACCCGCAAACAGACGGTGAAAGTTCGGGTAACCTCACCGCATTTCTATGATCCGGCCGGGGAGCGCTATCGTGACTGAGGTGACGATCGAAGCGCTGGGCCGCGCGCCGCTCCACGTGCTTGAGCTGTGGGGCGACCCTGCGCCGACTGCCAAGCGGATTGCCAAGGCATTGGGGCATGGGCTTCCTGCTTCGGGCCGGGCTGAAGGCGCTGTCCTGCGGCTGTCCCCCACCACCTGGCTGGTTGAGGGCCATGTGGCTGCGCTCAAGGTTGCGCTCGGTCAAGGCGGGGTGCTGACGCCGACCGGCGGCGGTTATGAGCGGGTCCGCCTGTCAGGCCCGAAGTGGCGCAGCCTGCTGATGGAAGGCGGATTGTTCGATGCCGAAAGCGCCGCGTTCGGCACCGATAGTGTCGTCACCACGCTGATCGAGCATGTGACGGTAACGCTGCGGGTTGAAAGCGAACAGGCCTGCATCGCCTATGTCCCGGCCAGCCATGCGGCTGACCTGCTGCACTTCTGGCAGATCAGCGCAGGTGGCTTGCCGCAGTAACCAGCGCAAGGTGCAGCCACGGCGCAAAGCTGCGCCAGACCTCGACCACCCAGCGCTCCTCGCCTTCGCGGATCAGCACGATCTCGACCGTTTCGTAAATCGTCCGGCTGCCATAGCCGATCGCCCATTTCGACAAGTCGCGCGGGCACCCGCTCGACAGGACTTCGATCGCGCGCGGGCCCTCGACCACTAGCGAGATCGCGCGCTCGGAAATGTCGACCACGCTCAGCGGCAGGCCTTCGCCCATCGGAATCACCGTCCCTGCGGGCAGCCGCAGAAGCCATTCGTCGGGGCCTAGGCACAGCATTCCGCCCTGGCTCTCGCCGATCTTGGCCGGCACCTTGTGGCCAACTGCCTTGGCCAGCGCCTTGGGATCGCGCCCGCGCAGCGACCAACGCGCCATGGGTGCACCCAAGGTTATCGAAACGCCAGGAAACTCGGTCGGTGCAACCGGAACCGGCTCGGTGCGAAGTGCCAGATCAACCATTGAGCCGGCTCCCTTCGGCGTCATAGAACATCGGTTTCACCACCTTGGCGGTGATCGTCTTGCCCGGCATCGGCACATGCAATGTCTCACCGATCCGCTCAAACCCACCCTGAACCAGTGCCATTGCGATCGAGCGGCCCAGCGTGGCGCTGGCATAGCTCGAGGTGACATGGCCGATCATGGTCATCGGCACCGGCTGGCTGGGATCAGCCACAATCTGCGCGCCCTCCTCCAGCACCTCATTGGGATCGTCGGTCAACAGTCCGATCAGCTGCTTGCGCCCCGGGGCAACGATATCGGGCCGGGCGAGCGAGCGTTTGCCGACAAAGTCCGGCTTCTTCTTGCCCACCGCCCAATCGAGCCCGGCGTCATAGGGCGTCACCGTGCCATCGGTATCCTGGCCGACAATGATGAAGCCCTTTTCGGCGCGCAGCACGTGCATGGTTTCGGTGCCGTAAGGCGTGATCCCGTGCGCCTGGCCAGCGGCCCAGACCTGCTCCCAGACGGAGCGGCCAAAGGCGGCGGGGACGTTGATCTCAAAGCCCAGTTCGCCGGTGAAGCTGACCCGGAACAGCCGCGTGGGCACCCCGCAGATCGTGCCTTCGCGCACCGCCATGTGCGGGAAGGCCTCGCTCGACAGGTCGATGCCCTCAACCAGGGGGGCGATCACGTCGCGCGCCTTGGGGCCTTGCAGTGCAATCACTGCCCACTGTTCGGTGGTGCTGGTCAGCCAGACGTTCAGGTCAGGCCACTCGGTCTGGAGGTAATCCTCCATCATGTTCAGCACCCGCGCCGCGCCGCCGGTGGTGGTGGTCAGGTGGAACCGGTCGGGCGCCATCCGCGCCGAGACGCCGTCATCGGTGATGAACCCATCCTCGCGCAGCAACAGCCCATAGCGGCACCGCCCCGGCTCCAACTGCTTCCACGGGTTGGTGTACATGCGGTTGAGGAATTCGGCCGCATCGGGCCCGACGACCTCGATCTTGCCCAAGGTGGATGCATCGAAAATGCCGACCGAACTGCGCACCGCGCGGCACTCCCGCGCCACGGCAGCGTGCATATCCTCACCGGCCTTCGGGAAATACCGCGCGCGCCGCCACTGCGCGACCAGCTCGAACACAGCACCGTTCGCCTCGGCCCAGCCATCGATCGGGCTTTTGCGGACGCTCTGGAACAGCGCATCCTTGGCGTGGCCCGCCAGCGCCCCGAACGTCTGCGGGGTGTAGGGTGGGCGGAAGGTGGTGAGCCCGATTGCCTGCACCGGCCGGTCAAGCGCGGTCGAGGCCAGTTGCAGCGCGTTGAGATTGCTGGTCTTGCCCTGATCGGTCGCCATGCCGTTGGTGGTGTAACGCTTGATGTGTTCAACCGACTTCATCCCCTCGCGCACCGCGAGCGCGATGTCCTTGGCGGTGACATCGTTCTGGAAATCGACGAAGGCCTTGATCTTGGAGGGATTTTTGGGGGTGGGCAGTTGGCCGATATTGAGCCCGCTGCCAAAGCTCCAGGTGCCGCCGCATGCGCCGACACAGCGCACGTTCTCGTTGGCCACATCGGGCAGGTATGCGCCCCATTCCTCGGACCAGGCGAGCTTGCCTAGCGAGTGCGACCACAGATGCACTGACGGAGTCCAGCCGCCCGCCATCAGCAGCGCATCGCAGGCGACTTGCTGCCGGGCCGACCCATCGGTGCGGGCGATCTCGATGCCCTTGACCGCCTGTTTTCCAGCCACGCCGATCACCGCGCTGCCCAGCTCCACTCGAATGCCCAGCGCGCTTGCTTCGGCAAGCAGGGCGGCGTCAACGCTGTCACGCAGTTCGACAATCGCCGCCACGTTCACCCCGGCGCGGGCCATGGCCAACGCGTCGCGCCAGCCGCTATCATGCACGGTCATCAGCGCAACATTGTGGCCCACCGCCACGCCGTAGCGCGCCAGGAATGTCCGGGCGGCCGAGGCGAGCATCACGCCGGGCACATCGTTGCCTTCGAACACCAGCGGGCGCTCGATCGCGCCCTGCGCCAGCACCACTTCGTCCGCGCGAATCCGCCACAGCTTTTCGCGCGCAGCGTGGCCCGGATCGGGGAGATGTTCGGTCAGCCGCTCAACCGCACCAATGAAATTGTCGTGATAATACCCGAACGCGGTGGTGCGCGGCAGCAGGGTGACGTTGGGCAGCTTGGCCAGGTCCTTCAGGCTTTCCGCCAGCCAGCCCCACAGTGCCGGATCGGCCAAGGCGCCGCCGCCCATCTCATCCTGTTCGTCGAGCAGGAAGACCTTCTTCTTCGAAGCCGAAGCGGCCAGCGCGGCATCGATCCCGGCCGGCCCCGCACCGACGATCAGCACATCGCAGTGGGCATAGGTGGCATCGTAGACATCGGGATCGACATTGGTCGGCGCATCGCCCAGCCCGGCCATCGACCGGATCGCGGGTTCGTAGAGCTTTTCCCAGAGCGAGCGCGGCCACATGAAGGTCTTGTTGTAGAAACCTGCCGGGAAGAACCGCCCCAACCGGTCGTTGATCGATCCGAAATCGGTTTGCAGGCTGGGCCAGCGGTTCTGGCTGCTGGCATTGAGGCCCTCGTAAATCTCGATCGCGGTGGCGCGCAGGTTGGGGGTGAAACGCCCTTGGCCGCGATCGACACTGATCAGCGCATTGGGCTCTTCCGCGCCCGCGCCCAGCAGCCCGCGCGGGCGGTGGTATTTGAAGCTGCGGCCAAACAGCACCACGCCATTGGCGAGCAGCGCGGAGGCCAGACTGTCTCCGGCCTTGCCCTGATAGAGCTTGCCATCGAAAGTGAAATTCACCGTGGCTGCGGCTTCCAGCCGGCCTGCGCCGGCGATCCGGTGCGAGGTCATTTGCGGGGTTCTCCCGCCTTGTAGGTCAGCTCGAACTTGTCAGTCACCGTATCGCGCACCGCGTTGAAGAACCGCCCGCAGCCGTGGATATGCCGCCAGCGTTCGTTGTGCCGCCCGCGCGGGTTGGCGCGGATGAACAGGTAGCCCTCCCACTGGGTGTCATCGAGCGCCGAGGGATCGGCGGGCCGCGCGATATGGGCTTCACCGGCATAGGCGAATTCAAGCTCGGGCCGCGTGTCGTCGCAATAGGGGCAATGGATCAGGATCATATCAGTGGGCCACCGCTGCTGCTGCCGCTTCGTCGATCAGGCGGCCATTCCGGAACCGATCAAGATTGTAGGGCGCGTTGATCTTGTGCGGCTCGTCCTTGGCCATGGTGTAGGCGAGGAGATCGCCCGCACCCGGCGTGGCCTTGAACCCGCCGGTGCCCCAGCCGCAATTGACGTAGAGCCCCTGAACCGGGGTCTTGCCCAGGATCGGCGAGCGATCGGGGGTGACATCGACGATCCCGCCCCAATTGCGCAGCATCCGCATCCGCCGGAAAATGGGGAAAATCTCGCAGATCGCGGCCACGGTATGCTCGACAATGTGGAGCGCGCCGCGCTGCGAATAGGACACGTATTGATCGGTCCCCGCGCCGATTACCAGCTCGCCCTTGTCCGACTGGCTCATATAGGCATGGACCGTATTCGACATCACCACGCACGGGAACACCGGCTTGATCGGTTCCGAAACCAGCGCCTGAAGCGGATAGCTTTCGAGCGGAAAATCGAGCCCGGCCATCTTCATCACCACCGATGAATTGCCCGCCGCCGAAACGCCGATCTTCTTCGAAGCGATATAGCCGCGGGTGGTTTCCACGCCTTCGACTGCGCCATCGGCGCCGCGGCGGATCCCGGTTACCGCGCAGTTCTGGATGATATCGACGCCCAACGCTGCGGCGGCGCGAGCATAGCCCCAGGCCACGCTATCGTGCCGGGCAGTGCCGCCGCGCCGCTGCAAGGCAGCGCCCAGTACCGGATAGCGTGCGCCCGGATCGATGCTCAGCGGCGGGCAGTATTCCTTAGCCTCTTCGGGCGTTAGCCATTCGTTGTCGACGCCGTTGAGGCGGTTGGCGTGGATGTGGCGCTGGAAGCTTTGCACATCGTGGACATTGTGCGCGAGCATCATCACCCCGCGCTTCGAATACATCACGTTGAAGTTGAGCTCCTGGCTCAGTCCGTCCCATAGCTTGACCGCGTGATCATACAAAAACGCGCTTTCATCGTAGAGGTAGTTCGAACGCACGATCGTGGTGTTGCGCCCGGTGTTGCCGCCGCCCAGCCAGCCCTTTTCGATCACCGCGACATTGGTGATGCCGTACTTTTTGGCGAGGTAATAGGCCGCGCCCAGCCCGTGCCCGCCGCCGCCGACGATGATCGCGTCATAGGCCGGCTTGGGGCTGGCATCGGGCCACAGCTCGGGCCAGTCCTGATGGTTGCCAAGCGCCTTGGCAAACAGGCTGAGGGCTGAAAAACGGGTCATGACAATCTCGATCCTTCCCGCATCACGGCTCGATCCCCGCAAGCGCTGCGCGCGCGGTTTCGACGTAAAATGACTTGAACGCATCCACCAGCTTTTCCTCCAGTGAATAGACCCCGGGGCGGTAGCCATCGGTGGCGATGCCGGCATGGTTCAGTTCAGAAAGGCTGCCGTCCTGTGCATTGGTGGCGCGCCACACGGCCGCCAGGTTGTCCGGATCGTAGTCGACACCTTCGACCGCGTCTTCGTGCACCAGCCAGCTGGTCCGCAACAGCGAACGATCGGCATCGAGCGGGGTGAGCGAAAAGGTCACCACGTGATCGTGGCAGAAATGGTGCCACGAATTGGGCTGGGTCCAGACCGACAGGCTGGAATCCTCGGTGCCCGGGTGATCGCAGATCGGCAGGCGCGAGGCGGGCTGGCCATCAATGGTTTGCGACTTCGCCCCATTGGCGAGCGGCAGGCGGACGACCCGGTGCCAGCTGCCTTCGGGAAATTCCACCAGATGGGTATAGAGCCCGGCCTCGCGCCAGGCCTGCTGGCGTTCGTCCAGAAATGCCTCGAACCGGGCACCCTGCGCTGCATCGGCTTCATCGCCCGGCAGTCCTTTGCCGAACCCGCTGGTGCTGAGAGACTGCATAAGTTCGGGGTGGTTGACATCGCAGTGGTAACACTCGCGGTTGTTTTCCATCACCAGCTTCCAGTTGGCGTGTTCGACCAGCTCGTCCTGCACCGCGACCTTGCACCGATCAAGATTGTAGATTTCGACCCGTTCGGCGATATCGGCAGCGACATGCTCGATCGGCGGGGGATTGTCGGACAGGCAGATGAAGATCAGCCCGCCGATATTGGCCAGATTGACTTCGCGCAGGCCATTGTCGGCCTTGTCAAAGCCCTCGGGCATGTTGCGCGCGGCCAGCAGCCGGCCATCGAGGCCATAGGTCCACTGGTGATAGGGGCACATGATCCGCGGGTTGCTGCCGCTGGCCTCGGTGCACAATTTCGCGCCGCGGTGCGCGCAGCTGTTGTGAAAGGCCCGCACCGCGCCGTCCTTACCGCGGACGATGATGACCGACGTCTTGGCCATCTCGAACAGGTAGAAATCACCAGGATTTTTAACGTGGGCCACCGTGCAGGCAAACAGCCAGACCTGCTTGAGCATCACCTGGGTATCGAATTCAAACGCCTCGCGGCTGACATAGAGCCCCTGCGGCAGGCTGCGCCCGCGTTGATCCTGGTCCAGCCAGTGTGCCACGGATGAATGCACGGTCACGGTATCAGCCTCTCAGTGCATGGTTCTCAGGGTCAAACGGGCTGTCGGCAATGATCACCGCCTTGCGCCGTTCACCCAGGATGAGGACCTCCAGTTCAGTCCCCACGGCGGCCAGATCGGGGCGGACCATCGCCAGGGCCAGGCTCTTGCCGACTCGCCAGCCATAGCCGCCAGAAGTGACCCGGCCGACCAGTTCGCCGCCCTGATAGATCGCCTCGCTGCCGCGTGCATCGGCATCGGTTACGCCCAAGACTTCCATGGTCACCAGCTGATTGGCCAGGCCCGCGTCCTTGCCCGCCAGCAGCGCGTCCTTGCCGTGGAAGCCTGGCTTCTTGAGGCTGATGAAACGGTCGAGCCCGCTCTCATACGCGTTGTATTCGATCGACAGTTCGCGCGGGATCAGCTTGTAGCTTTTTTCCAGCGCCATCAGGGTCATCGCCCGGATCCCGAACGGCTTGATATCAAATTCGGCCCCGGCTTCCATGATCTTGTCAAAGATGTAGTTCTGCATCTCGATCGGATGGTGAATTTCCCAGCCGAGCTCGCCGATGAAGTTGACCCGCAGCGCATCGACCGGAGCGGCGCCGATGCTGATCTTCTGGCCGGTCAGCCACGGGAAGGCCTCGTTCGAAAGATCGGCGCGGGTCAGCTTGGCCAACACATCGCGGCTGCGCGGCCCGGCCAGCACCAGCACGCCCATCGCTGTGGTCAGGCGCTCAAAGGTGACCGAACCGTCGGTGGGCAGGGCTTTCTTGAGGTAATCCTGATCGTGGCGTTCATAGGCCCCGGCGGAAACCAGATAATAGTCCTGCGGCCCGGTCTTGTAGACGGTGAATTCGGCGCGCACTCCGCCGTTTTTGGTCAGCAGGTAGGATAGCGTCACCCGCCCGATCTTTTTGGGCACGGCATTGGTCAAAAGGCCGCCCAGCCATTCTTCGGCACCCGGTCCGCTGATCCGGCACTTGGCAAAGGCGCTCATGTCCTGCAGCCCGACCTTTTCGGTGACGTGGCGGCATTCGGCGCCGACATGCTCGAAATAGTTGGAACGGCGGAACGACCACTTTTCGCGGATCGGCGCGCCCTCTACATCCGGGTGATTGTGGTTCAGCAGCACATCGGGGCGATCAAGATCGGCATCGCTCAGCTCATACCCCTGGGGCGCGAACCAGTTGGGGCGTTCCCACCCGAACACCGATCCGAACACCGCGCCCAGATCCTTCATCCGGCTGTAGCACGGGGTCTGGCGCAGCGGCCTCGCGGCTTCACGCTCTTCGTCGGGATAGTGGACCGAGAACACCTTGGCATAGGCTTCCTCGTTCTTGGCGGTGAGATAGCCTTCGCCGGCATAGTCGCCAAACCGGCGCGGATCGACGCCCATCATATCGATGCTGGGTTCGCCCTCAACGATCCAGTGGGCCAGCTGCCAGCCCGCCCCGCCAGCTGCAGTAATCCCGAACGAATGGCCTTCGTTGAGCCAAAAGTTCTTTCTGTCCCAAGCCGGGCCGACGATCGGCGAGCCATCGGGGGTATAGGCGATTGCGCCGTTGTAGACCTTCTTGACGCCGACTTCGCCAAACGCCGGCACCCGGGCGATCGCGGTTTCGATATAGGGCATCAGCCGGTCCAGCGCATCGGGGAACAGCTCGTATTCACTGTTCGCGGCCGGGCCATCGACATAGCAGGCTGGGGCGCCGATCTCATAGGGGCCCAGCAGCAGGCCGCCGGCTTCCTCGCGCATGTACCAGCTTGAATCGCTTTCGCGCAGCACGCCCATCTCGGGCAGGCCGGCGGCGCGGCGGGCCATGATTTCGGGATGTTGATCGGTAACGATGTACTGATGCTCGACCGGGATCACCGGCACGTCGAGCCCGACCATCCGCCCGGTCTGGCGGGCGAAGTTGCCGCTGGCCGAAACCACGTGTTCGCAGGTGATGTCGCCCTTGTCGGTTGAGACCACCCATTCGCCGTTCGGCTTCTGGGTGATACCGGTCACGGTGGTGTTGCGTTCAATCGTTGCGCCGCGCTGGCGGGCGCCCTTGGCCAGCGCCTGGGTCAGATCGGCGGGCTGGATATAGCCATCGGCCGGATGCTGGATCGCACCGATGATTCCATCCGTGTTGCACAGCGGCCAGATCTCCTTGACTTGGGCCGCGGTGAGGAAATTGACTTCGACCCCGATGGTTTCGGCGACTCCGGCATAATATTTGTATTCATCAAATCGGTCCTGGGTGCGGGCCAGGCGGATGTTGCTGACCTGCGAGAAGCCGACGCTAAGCTCGGTCTCGGCTTCCAGCTTGGGATAGAAATCGACCGAATACTGGTGGATCTTGCCCACCGAGTAAGACAGGTTGAACAGCGGCAGCAGCCCCGCGGCATGCCAGGTCGAGCCGCTGGTCAGTTCCTTGCGCTCGATCAGAACGCAGTCGCTCCAGCCCATCTTGGCCAGGTGATAGAGCGTCGATACGCCCACCACGCCGCCGCCGATTACCACTACCCGTGCTGTCGATTTCATTGCCAGTGTCTGCCTGTTCCAGTCCGAGCCCGGTGCCATGCCAGTCCTTGCGCCGCGCCGACAAGAACGGCGCGCTTCATAGCGCTTTCTAATGATATGGATTAGGCCGGATCGACAGTCAGCACGATCTTGCCGACATGGCGCTTTTCCAGAAACACGCGCTGCGCCGCTTCGATTTTTTCAAGCGGGAAGGTGGCGCAAACCACCGGGCGAACCTCGCCCCGCTCGATATGACCGATCAGATCTGCGAACACGCCAGCATCGAGCGCGGTGCAGCCCAGCAGGGTCAAGTCCTTGAGGTACAGCATGCGTAAGTCCAGTTCGACCAGCGGCCCGGCGATCGCGCCGGAACAGGCATAGCGTCCGCGCGGGCGCAGAGCCTGGAGCAGCCCGCTAAAGCCGCTCCCGCCAACCACGTCGATCACGGCGTCGAACGAATCGGCTTCAAGCGGGGCATGGCGATCCAGCACCACCTCCGCGCCCAGATCGGCCACGGCCCGGTGTTTGGAGGAGCCGGCCAGCGCGGTGACGATCGCCCCGCGCCGTTTGGCCAGCTGCACTGCAGCCGATCCCACCCCGCCCGAGGCCCCGGTTATCAGCACATAGTCTCCGGCCTGGACCTTGCTGCGGTGCAGCAGATTCTCGGCCGTGGAATAGGCGCAAGGAAACGAGGCGAGTTCCACATCGCTGAGTGGCGATTCGATCCGGTGAACATGGGCCGAAGGGGCTTTGGCATATTCGGCGAAAGCGCCGTCGCATTCGGATCCGAAGAAATCGACCGAGCCATCTGCGTTCTGCAGCGCTGGTTCGACCAGCACGCGTTCGCCAATCCGCGCCGCGCTGACGCCGTCACCCACCGCGACAATGCGGCCGGCAGCATCGATCCCCTGCACGCGCGGAAAAGTGAATTGCGCGCCGCTCCAGCCCTCGCCCTGTGCTTCGGCAAAGCCTTGGGCGCTGCCTTCGCCGGTCGATCGTTCGACCATCGGCGAATACCAGCCGATCCGGGTGTTGATATCGGTGTTGTTGACCCCGGCCGCGCCGATCTTGATCAGCACTTCGCCCGGGCCGGGCTGGGGCACCGGCAGGTCGATCCGGTATTGGAGGCAATCGAACCCGCCAAAGCCGGTCAGCACTACGGCGCGCATGGTTTCGGGAATGGTCACGCGACCGGCTTGGCACCGAATTGGTTTAGATACCATTGCTGGAATTTGATCACGCTGCCTTCCTGATCGGAATAGCGGCCCGGGCGATAGCGGCTCGACATGATCCCGGTCTGGTTATTTTCAGTGATCACTTTGTCCTGGCTGGTGGTGGCGTGATAGCCCCAGATCATCTTCTCGATATCAACCTCCGCCTCGCTGGCGCGGCCATCGACCAGCCAGATCATTTCGACATCGGATACCAGCGCCGAGCGCGGGGTGAACTGGAACAGGATCACAAAGTGGTCATCGGCGACGATCTGGCTGAACGGGCTGAAGCTCAGGTGCATGCGGCCACCGTCGGGCTTGCTGCGCTTGCCCATCAAGGGCGCAGGCGCGCTGCCGTCCTGCGTCTCGGCGGCCCAGCCGGGCTTGTTCATGCGCTGCATCAACAGCCGCAAATGGCTGCTTGTCGCCGGTTCATCGATTGTCCCGATCGGGCGGCCCAGCGCGGCGGCGCTTTCTTCCCAGGCCTGCACTTTCGGGGCAAAGGCCGCGACCGCATCGGCGGGGCCAGAGCTGGGCCCGGCCCCTACAGCGACGATCGATTCGGCCGCATGCATCGAACAGAATTCGGGATGCGAGGGGACGCAATGATAGCATTCGAAGAAATTCTCGACCACCAGCTTCCAGTTGGCGGTGGTGGGATAGCTGCCGGCATGGGCGATGCGGGCCTCAGCAATCCCGTGATAGTCAAGGATCGGCCCCATATCGCCGAACGTAGCGTCAAAATCGTCGGGCTCGTCTTCGCTCAGGTTGATGAACACCAGCCCGTGGAACACGCGCACATGGCAAGCGAACAGGCTGTTTTCGGCCTTGTCGAAATCTTCGGGCATCAGCCGTGCGGCCAGCAGCCGGCCATCGAGGCCGAAGGTCCAGGCGTGATAGGGGCAGACCAGCTTGGGGGCGTTGCCGCTTTCGGACTGACAGATTGTTGAGCCGCGATGGCGGCAGACATTGAAAAACGCCCGCACGCTGGTGGCATTTTCGCGGATAACGATGATCTGTTCGGCTCCAACCCGGAACAGGAAGTAATCGCCTTTGGCCGGAATGCGCGACACATGCCCCGCCAACAGCCATTTGCGGCTGATGATCTGATCAAAATCAGCCTTGAACACCGCTTCGCTGGTATAGAAATCCTGCTCGAAGCTATAGCCTGGCCGGGTCTTGGCGATCAGGCTTTGCATCAACTGGTCAGAGGTTTCGTCCATCACACTTTTATCCGTGAACTGGTGGGATCATACAGCGGTTTGAGCGACGCGGTGGCGCCGTAGCGCACCCCGGCCACTTCGATTTCATAGTCATCGGCGCCAATCGGTCCCAGCACCCCGCCATCGGCAGCGGTAACATAACCCAGACCGCCGCAAGCGCCCAAGGTGTGGCAATACATGCCCGAGCGGATGTAACCGGCGATCCGGTCACCCTGCCAGATCGGCTCGTTGTGATAGAGCATCGGCGCGGGATCTTTCAGCAGGAACTGGACCAGCTTCTGCTTCACGCCCTCGGACTTTTGCCGGCGCAGCGCCTCCTGGCCGATGAACCCGCCCACTTTGTCCAGCTTGACTGCAAAGCCGAGCCCCGCCTCATAGGGGGTATCCTCGTCGGTTACGTCGTGGCCCCAGTGGCGATAGGCCTTTTCCATCCGCATCGAATTCAGCGCGTGATAACCGCAGTGCTTGAGGCCAAACGCGGCCCCGGCGGCAACAATCGCATCATAGACCCCGGCCATGAATTCCGCCGGGATGTAGAGTTCCCAGCCCAGTTCGCCGACGAAAGTAATCCGGTTGGCGCGGACAATTCCGTAGCCCAGCTCGATCTCGCGGCTGGTGGCAAAGGGGAAGGCTTCGTTCGACAGATCATCGGGCGTCAGGCTTTGCAGCAGGGCGCGTGAATTGGGCCCCATGATCGAAAGCACGCCCATGCCCGAGGTTACATCGGTCAGCACCGCATGGGCATCAGCCGGGATATGGCCCTTGAGCCAGGCAAAGTCCTTGGTCTGGGTCTCAGCCCCGCCGACGATCAGATAGGCGTCCTGCGCCAGCCGCGTCACAGTCAGATCGGCCTCGATCCCGCCGTGGTCATTGAGCCACTGGGTATAGACCATCCGCCCCGGCGCGACATCGACATCATTGCCGCAGACCCGGTTCAGCACCGCGCAGGCATCGCGGCCTTCAAGCCGGAACTTGGCAAAGCTCGACTGATCGAACAGGCCAACCGCCTCGCGCACGGCTTGGCATTCGGCCGCGCTGTTTTTGAACCAGTTCTGGCGCCCATAAGAATATTCGTATTTCGGCGCAGAGCCGGGCTCACCATACCAGTTGGCACGTTCCCAGCCGAACGCCTCGCCAAAGCAGGCGCCAGCTGCGGCCAGCCGGTCATGGATCACCGATTTGCGCACCCCGCGCGCGGTTTCATACTGTTTGAACGGATAGTGCGTGGCGTAAAGTAGCCCCAGGCTCTCGCTGACCCGTTCAGCCAGATACTTGCGGTTGATCTGGAACGGCATGTTGCGGCGGACATCGACCGTCCACAGATCGGCCGGCGGTTTGCCGTCGCGGATCCATTCGGCCATCACCTTGCCGACCCCGCCGGCCGATTGCAGCCCGATCGAATTGAGCCCGGCGGCGACGAAACAGCCCTTCAGTTCGGGCGCTTCGCCAATATGATAACGCACATCGGGAGTGAAGCTTTCTGGCCCGCAGAAGAATTTCTGGATCCCGGCATTTTCCAGCGCCGGCACCCGCTTCATCGCATCAAGCAGCAGCGGTTCGAAATGTTCAAAGCTGCCCGCGATCTCGTCAAAGCAGAAGTCTTCGGAAATGCCGTCCATCCCCCAGGGGCGGGCATTGGGTTCGAACGCGCCGACCAAGAGCTTGCCGGCATCGTACTTGTAGTACCCGCAATGATCGTAATCGCGCAGCACCGGCAGGGTGGGATCGATCCCGGCTACGCCTTCGAACAGCACGTAATAGTGCTCGCAGGCGTGGAGCGGCACCGCCACGCCAATGCTGGCCCCTAGATCGCGGGTCCACATTCCGCCCGCCAGCACCACATAGTCGGCGTCGATTGCGCCATGTTCGGTATCAACCCCGGTGATCCGGGTGCCATCGTGGCGGATCTTGGTGACCTTGCAGTTCTCGGCAATCACCGCGCCGCCATTGCGCGCGCCCTTGGCCAGAGCCTGGGTGATATCGACCGCGTTGGCATAGCCGTCCGAAGGGATGTGGATCCCGCCAACCAGATCGCCGACTTCCAGGATCGGGGCCATCGCCTTGATCTCGTCCGGGGTGACCACGTGGACCGGCAGGTCGAACACTTTGGCCATCGAGGCGCTGCGCTTCAGCTCCTCGAACCGTTCGTGGTTGGTCGCCATCGAGATCGAGCCGCACTGGCGGTAGCCGGTGGCCTGCCCGGTCTCGGCTTCAAGGGTGCGATAAAGCTCGCCGGTATATTTGGCGAGCTGGGTCATGTTGATCGAGGGGCGCAGCTGCCCGACCAGTCCGGCGGCGTGCCAGGTGGTGCCGCAGGTCAGCTGCTTGCGTTCGCACAGCACCACATCCTGCCAGCCCAGCTTGGTCAGGTGATAGGCAATAGAGGTGCCGATCACCCCGCCGCCGACGATGACGACACGGGCGCGGCTTGGGAGGTCTACAGCCATGCGTCAGGCCCTCATCTTGTCGTTGGCGGGATCATAGACCGGCTCAGCCAGCACTACGGCCTTGCGGCGCTCACCTTGCAGCTCAATTTCAAACGTCGATCCCGGCGCGGCGTGGCTTTCGGAGACACAGGCGAAGAACAGACTCTTGCCGGTACGGTGGCCATAGCCGCCCGAGGTGACCAGGCCGATGCAGCTATCACCCACCAGGCAGGGCTCGGTCCCGCGCGGATCGACATTGCTCGCGGCGACTTCACCGTAAACGATCTTGAACCGCACTGGCGCATCCAGCGTGGCTTGCTTGCCGGTAAAGTCATCCTTCTTGAAATTGATGAAACGCGGCAGATCGGCCTCGATCATGGTCAGTTCGTTGGTCAGCTCGCTGCCCCAAGCCTTGTAGCCCTTTTCCATCCGCATCGCGTTGCTGGCATAGAGCCCATAATCGGCGATCCCAAAGTGCTCGCCTGCGGCCCAGATCGCATCGTAGATCGCCTCAAGGTCGGCCATGGCCGGATGCAATTCCCAGCCCAGCTCACCCGCATAGGACACCCGCAGCGCCCGCACCGGCCGCCCGGCGATTTCGATCTCCTGCCCGCTCAGCCAGCGAAAGTGTTCGTTCGAAAGATCGGCACCGGTCACCGCGCCCAGCACATCGCGGCTGCGCGGGCCGTTCATCACCAGCACGCCGCGGTCCATCGTCACGTTTTCGAGCGTGACCTGTTCACCGGGCAGCTTGTGCTGCACCAGCCAGTCCCAATCGCGCTGCTCAACGGCTGCGGCGGAGAGGCAATAGAAGTGATCATCGGCCATCCGCGTCACGGTCATTTCGCCCTGGATCCGCCCGCCTGCGGACAAGATGTGGGCCAGCGCGATCCCGCCTTGCTTCAACGGCATGCGATTGGCGCAGAGCCGGTTGAGGTAAGCTTCGGCTCCAGCACCGCGCACTTCGTATTTGGCAAAGCCCGACAGATCGAGCACGCCCACGCCTTCGGCCACCGCCTTGCATTCGGCGGCCACCGCTTCGAACGCATTGGTGCGGTGGTAGCCGCCCTCTTCCTCGCGCCCGGCATGCGAAAACCATTTCGGCCGTTCCCAGCCATAGGTCGGGGCATAGACCGCGCCTTTGGCCTTCAGCCTTTCGTAGAGCGCGCTGATTTTTTTGGGCCGACCATCGGGCTCTTCCTCGCCGGGCAAGCGGGTGGTGAAGGTCATCCGGTAATCGAGGAACACCATGTCGCGGCTGTAAGCCTCGTCGGCATAGGGGCCGTAACGGCGCGGATCGAACTCGGCCATGTTGATATCGGCATCGCCGTGGACCATCCATTGCGCCAGATATTTGCCTGCCCCGCCACCCTGGGCGATGCCGAAGCTGGTGCCGCAGCAATGCCAGAAGTTGGTCAGCCCGGTGGCCGGGCCCAGCAGCGGGCCGCCATCGGGGGTATGCGGGATCGCGCCGTTGACCACGCGGCGAATGCCGACTTCGCCGAATACCGGGATCCGCTCAATCGCCCGCTCCAGCCACTTGGATATCCGGTCAAGATCGTCGGGGAACAGTTCGCTGGTCGAATGCCATTCAGGATGCCCGCCGCGCGGGGCCCAGGCTTCGGCCAATGCGCTATCTTCATAGACCCCGATCAGCCCGCTCTTCTGCTCCTGGCGCATATAGCCCGACATCCAGCTGTCGCGCATCACCGGCATTTCGGTGCTGGCGTCCTGAAACGCCGGGATCGGATCGGTGACGAGGTAGTGGTGCTCCATATTGGTGACCGGAATGTCGATCCCCGCCATTTGCGCCACTTGCCGCGCATAGCAACCCGCAGCGTTGACCACGATCTGCGCCCGCACGGTGCCCTGCTCAGTTTCCACATCCCATTCGCCATTGGCCAGCTGGGTCAGCGCTGTAACGCGATTCTGCCGCACGATCGCCGCACCCTTTTGCTTGGCCCCGATCGCCAGAGCATTGCAGATGCCCGAAGGATCGGCGTGGCCATCTTCAGTGGTATAGGCTCCGGCAATCACGCCTTCGGTGGTGACGAACGGGTTGATCCGGCGGATTTCAGCGGGATCGATCAGCTCCATCTCGAACCCAACCACTTTGGAAAAGCCCTTGATGTATTTCAGCCAGGCCAGTTCACGCGGGTTGTTGGCAAAGCGGATTCCGCCCGACTTGTGCCAGCTGACATATTGCCCGGTCAGCCCTTCCAGCTGGGGGTAGAGCCAGTTGGAATAGGCGTGCATCTTGGCCAGGTTGAAGCTGCCGGTGATATTGGGGCACTGCCCGGCGGCGTGCCAGGTGGAGCCGCTGGTCAGTTCGTCCTTTTCGATCAGCAGGCAATCGGTCCAGCCCTCTTCGGCCAGGTGATAGAGCAGGCTTGCCCCCATGATCCCGCCGCCAATGATGACAACCCGCGCCTGACTTTGCATTGACCTCGCCCTTCAAAAATCAAGTTCAACTTAGGGGCGGGACGGCGGCAAGGACAAATGTGCAATTCCGAACAATCGGTATAAAAAACTTACGGGTTGCGGGAGCCAGGCCGGTGCTGCCGCGCGGGTGCAATTGCGCAATAATTTTGACCCTTCGGGGCAAATTATTCATTTGTTTTGCAGCGCGGTGGGCGGCCTAGTTTGAGATTGAAACGGGAGATTTCTTGGCATGAAAATCGGGTTCATCGGCCTTGGCAACGTGGGCGGCAAGCTGGCGGGCAGTCTGATCCGCAACGGGCACCAGGTTGTGGTGCGCGATCTCAATCCTGAACTGGTCGCTGAATTCACGGCGCGCGGCGCCAGCGCCGCCGTCAGCCCGCGCGAAATTGGTGAGACTTGCGATGTGATCATCACCTGCCTGCCATCGCCCGCCGCCAGCGCTGCAGTGGCCGAAGGGCCGGACGGTTTCATCGCCGCGCTGCACCCCGGGCAGGTGTGGATGGAAATGAGCACTACCGATTACGAGGAAGTGATCCGGCTCGGCGCGTTGGTGGAAGCCAGGGGCGCACTGTTCATGGAATGCCCGGTTTCGGGTGGGTGCCACCGCGCCGATACCGGCAACATCTCGATCTTCGCCGGCGGCCCGCGAGCCGGGTTTGACAAGGTGCTGCCGCTGCTCAAATCGATGGGCCGGCGGATCCTCCACACCGGCGATCTGGGCACCGCGTCAAAGCTCAAGGTGATGACCAATTACCTGTGCACGGTGCATCTGGTCGCGCTGGCCGAAGCCTTGACCACCTGCAAAGCGGCTGGGCTGGACATGAACACCACTTATGAAGCGATCCGGATTTCCTCGGGCAATTCGTTCGTCCACGAAACCGAAAGCCAGGTAATCCTCAACGGCAGCCGCGATATCAATTTTACCATGGACCTGGTCAGCAAGGACGTGGGGCTGTTCGATGAAATTGCCCAGGAAAACGGCGTGCCAGTGGAACTGTCGCCGCTGATCGTGCGACTGTTCAAGGAAGCCCGTGAGCAATACGGCGACCGCGAATTTTCCCCCAACATCATCCGCCGCTTCGAAGAGCCGCTGGGCCTGAAGGTGCTGGGCACCGGCTTTCCCGCCGATATGGTCGACGATGAGCCCGAAGAGCCCGGCTATGAAGTTGTGCCGCGGCGGTGATCCTCACCTGTTAAACCGGCTTCCAACCCGTCTATGCTGAGCTTGTCGAAGCACTGCGTTTTTCTTGGTGCCGCAGTACAAAACTCACGAAGAAAAAGCAGCCCTTCGACAAGCTCAGGATAGCTGAACTAGGGGTTAGATCTGGGTTGCATTCACGGTCGATCCCTAATCCACATGCGCCGCAATCCAGTCAATCAGGGTCCGCGCGCGCAGGTTGTCGCGCATGTCCTTGCGGCAGATCAGACCCCATGATCCGGGGCACTTCTCGCGGTGCGGAACCGGCATCACCAGTCTGCCCTCGCTCAGTTCAGGCTCGGCAAACGGCCCGTTGATCAGCGCCACCCCGCGCCCGGCAGCCGCCATTTCCAGCGCCATCGCGCAGGTATCAACCATGATGCTGGGCATCGCCGGGGCAAATTCGAGCCCGGCCGAGGCGAACCAGCCGTGCCAGTTTTGATGTTCGGTGGTGATCGTGATCAGCGGCTGGGCCATCAGCTCGGCCATGCTCAACGTGCCGCCGCACTGGGCCAGAAAGTCCGGGCTGCAGACGGTGAACAGGGTATAATCAAACAGCGGCTGCCAGTGATAGCGGCCCGGATCGGGCGCCTCGGGGCAATAGACCAGGCCGACATCGGCGTGCTTGTCGTCAAATTCCCATTCCACCGCACAGGTCGAAAGCGTCAGTTTGACCTCGGGATGATCCTGCATGAATTGCGGCACGCGCTTGGCCAGCCAGCGGATCGAGGCGGTGATATAGGTGTGGACGCGCAGCGGCTTGTCGAGCGCGTGGCGCTGCGCCATCTCGACCCCTTCGAGCAGCGATTCAAACGCGCTGCGGACATAGGGATACAGCACCCGGCCTTCCTCGGTCGAGACAATGTGCCGCCCTTCCTGCACGAACAGCGGGATTCCCAACGCCTCTTCGATTAGCTGGACCTGATGGCTCACCGCCGGGTGGGTCAGGCACAGTTCTTCTGCCGCATCGCGGATTGACTGGTGGCGTGTCGCCGCCTCAAACCCGCGCAGCGCTTTGAGCGGTGGCAATTTGCGAAGTTCGATCTTTCCGGCCATTTCACCGTCCATCCCATTATCGTTCTATTTTATTGTCCAATAGCACGATTGGGGCCGATCGGTAAATTCCATTGTGATGTCAGGGTCGTTCCACTGACGTGGAAGCAACACCGGCCCGCTCCCCCTCCCGGCCACCCATAGGGTAACCCTAAGTTCTGGGTGGCCGGGAGGGGGAGCGGGCCGGTGCTGCCCTGTTTCAGCTTCACTGAAACAGACTCTAAATCGCGTCCTCAAGGACCATCGCCGCACCTTTTTCGGCGACCATGACGGTCGGCGCATTAGTATTGCCCGATGTGATGGTTGGGAAAATCGAGGCGTCGATCACCCGCAGTCCCTGGATCCCGTAAACCCGCAAGCGGTGATCGACCACGGCGCTCGCTGCATCGGGCCCCATCATGCAGGTGCTGGTTGGGTGATAGACGGTATCGGCGCGGCGGCGGAAATCGTCGAGCAGTGCCACGTCCCCGTCAACTACTTCGCCCGGGACCAGTTCCTCGGTGATCAGATCTGCCAGCGGCGCGGTACGCGCGATTCTGCGCAGCAGCCGGTTGCCGGCCAGAACATCGGCAATGTCCTTTTCGGTCGCCAGGTAATTGGGCTGGATCGAGGGGTGTACGGTGGGATCGGCGGAGGCCAATTCGATCTGGCCGCGGCTGGTCGGGCGGCAGGGATTGTGAGAAAGGAGGAAGGCCGAAAACGGATCGGGATTGAGCAGTTTGCGCGCCGATAGCGGAGTTTTGGTATAGCTCACCGGGCTGAAATAGAGCTGCAGGTTAACCTGGTCCTGGCCCGGATCGCTGCGCACAAAGCCGCCGCTCTGGTTGACGCTCATCGACAGCGGCCCCGCGCGGTCAAACATATAGCGCAGGCCCGCCATGGCCTTGCCCAGCGCAGGATAGAGCACATCGTTGAGCGTCTTGGTGCGGGTCTTGTAGAAGTACGATACCGCCAGATGGTCCTGCAGGTTGCGGCCCACTGCCTTGGCGGCAACCACGGGTTCGATCCCGTGGCGCTGAAGCTGCGCCGGATCGCCGATGCCCGAAAGCATCAGCAGCTGCGGCGAATTGATCGCCCCGCCGCTCAGGATCACTTCGCGCCGCGCGCGCACCTGATGGACCCCGCCGCGCCGGGTGTATTCGACGCCCACCGCGCGGGTCCCGTCGAACAGGATCCGGCGAGTGAAGGCCTTGGTCCGCAGTTCCAGATTCTTGCGCTTCAAAGCCGGATGCAGAAACGCATTGGCAGTCGATGCGCGCCAGCCGCCACGGGTGTTGATGTGATAGACCCCGACCCCTTCGGAGCGGCTGCCGTTGAAATCGCTGCTGGGCTGGAAACCCAACGCCTCGGCGCTTTCGATAAAGCTGTGGCAGATCGGGTGCACGAACGGCGTGATGTCGGTAACGTGCTGCGGGCCGCCCCGGCCGTGGTGCGCGCTATAGCGGTCAAAGTCCTCGCTCTTCTTGAAGAAGGGCAGCACATCCTGCCAGCTCCAGCCGGGATTGCCCAGCGCCTGCCAATCATCGAAATCGTGCGGCTGGCCGCGGACATAGACCATTGCGTTGATCGAGCCGGACCCGCCGACAACCTTGCCGCGCGGCCAGTAACTGCGCCGGCCGCCAAGCCCCGCCACCGGCTCGGTATCGTACATCCAGTTGATGCGCTTATCGAAGAAGGTCCGGCCGTAACCGATCGGCATCTGGATCCAGATCGAAAGATCGCTGCCGCCTGCCTCAAGCAGCAGCACGGTGTGCTTGCCGTTCTCGCTCAGCCGGTTGGCCAGCACGCAGCCGGCGGTGCCCGCGCCGACAATCACATAGTCGAACTCGTCGGTCATCGCACCGGATGCTGCGCCATATCGAGGTGGAGCATCTGGCCGGTGTAGGGATGGGCGCGCGCCACTTCCTCGTCCAGTTCAACCCCCAGCCCCGGTGCAGTGGGCGGGATCACCCGGCCTTGCTCGAACTGCATCGGCTGCTTGAGAATTTGCGCGTGGAACCCGCCCCAATCCTCGATGCTTTCCAGGATCAGGAAATTGGGCGAACAGGTCGCCAGCTGCACATTGGCGGCGCCTACCACCGGCCCGCAATAGAGGTGCGGAGCGATCTGGACATGGCGGACCTCGGCCATCCCGGCGATCTTCTTTGCTTCGAGCAAGCCGCCCACGCGGCCAAGATTCATTTGCAGGATCGCCGCCGCGCCGCAGTCCAGCAGCCGGGCGAAATCGTATTTGGTCGCCAGACGCTCACCCGTGGCGATCGGGATCGAGGTGGCGCGCGCAACCTTGGCCATTTCCTCGGGCGCGTCGGGCGGGACGGGTTCTTCCAGCCACAGCGGGTCATACTTTTCCAGCCGCCGGGCCAGCCGGATTGCGCCCGCAGCGGTCATCTGGCCGTGGGTGCCGAACAGCAGATCGGCCTTGCTGCCCACCGCCTCGCGCATTGTCTTGCAGAACCGTTCGGACAGGTCGAGCGCTTCAAGGCTGAGCTGGCGGCCGTCGAAAGCTGAATAGGGCCCGGCCGGATCAAACTTCAAAGCGGAGAAGCCCATGTCGAGGTAAAGCTGGGCCCGCTCCCCCGCCAGATCGGGATCGTGGTAGACATCGCCGGCATCGCCGGGTCGGGGGTAGATGTAGGTGTAACTGCGCAGGCTTTCATGCACTTGCCCGCCCAGCAGCTTGTAGACCGGCTGCCCGGCTTCCTTGCCGATAATGTCCCAGCAGGCCATTTCCAGCGCGGACAGCACGCCCATCACGGTCAGGTCAGGATGCTGGGTGAAGCCGGCCGAATAGACCCGCCGCCACATGCATTCGATATCGTGCGGATCGCAGCCTTCAAGATAGCGCGCGAACATGTCTTCGATCAGCTGCGCGACCAGATGCGGCGAAAACGGCACGCAGTAGGCTTCGCCCAGCCCGGTCGAACCGTTGTCCGTGGTCAGCTTGACGAAGACGAAATAACGTCCGCCGAAATGCGGTGGCGGATTGCCGACCACGAAAGTCTCGATCCCGGTCAGCTTCATGGCGCGCGGAACCCGCTGATCGATTTGATTTCAAGGAAATCGTGCAGCCCGAACTTGCCGTATTCGCGGCCGTTGCCCGATTGCTTGTAGCCGCCGAACGGTGCCATGTAGTCCTGACTGGTTCCGTTGATGCTGACCCCGCCCGCGCGCATCAGCCGGGCAACACGCCGGGCCCGCGCCAGATCGCCGGTCTGGACATAGGCATAGAGGCCGTATGGGCTGTCATTGGCGATTGCGATCGCTTCAGCCTCATCGGCGAAGGGGATCATGACCAACACCGGGCCGAACACTTCCTCCTGGGCGATGGTCATCTGGTTGTGGACCCCGGCAAACACTGTCGGCTTGACGTAATAGCCGCGATCGAACCCTTCGGCGCGGCCGGTACCGCCGGCAATCAGAAGGGCGCCTTCGTCGATCCCCGCCTGGATCAGGCCCTGGATCTTGTCGAAGTGCGCTTTGCTGACCACCGGCCCCAGATGAGCGCCCTTGGCCGTGGGATCGCCCAGCGCGGTTTCCTTCGCCACGCGGGCGGCGATTGCTACGGCTTCGTCATAGACCTTCTGTTCGATCAGCATCCGGGTGGGTGCGTTGCAGCTCTGGCCGGTGTTGCCAAAGCATTGCTGGACTCCGCGCGTGACGGCCGCTTCCAGCCCGGCATCTGCAAACACGATATTGGCCGATTTTCCGCCCAGTTCCTGCGCCACGCGCTTCACCGTATCGGCCGCCGACTTGGCGATCTGGATCCCGGCGCGGGTCGATCCGGTGAACGAGATCATATCGACCTGCGGATGGCTGGTTAGCGTTTCACCGATCGCCGCGCCGGTGCCGTGAACCAGATTGAACACGCCCGTGGGGAAGCCCGCTTCAACCATCATTTCCGCAAACAGCTGCGCGGAAAGCGGCGCCATCTCGCTGGGCTTGAGCACCATGGTGCAGCCCGCGACCAGTGCCGGGCCAACCTTGCAGGCGATCTGGTTGATCGGCCAGTTCCACGGCGTGATCAGCACGCAGACACCGATTGGTTCGTGGGTGACGATCCCGTCCTCGCCCACGTCATAGTCCCACGCCATCTCGCGCGCCGCGCGGACGGTTGCGCGAAGGTGGCCAGGCCCGCTTTCGGCCTGGGCATCGTGGGACAGGTCATAAGGCGCGCCCATTTCGGTGCTGATCGCCGTGACCATTTCGTCATAGCGCGCCTCGAACACCGCGATCAGCTTTTCGACCAAGGCCAGCCGCTGTTCGAGCGGAGTGGCGGCCCAGCCATCGAATGCCGCCCGCGCAGCGGCAACGGCGGCATTGGCCTCTGCCGGAGTGCACAGGGCAACGCGCGCGCAGACGTCCTCGGTCGCAGGGTTGATGGCTTCGAACACCCCGCCTGCAGGATCGGGCAGCACCCACTGGCCGGCGATATAGGATTGTAGGGGTTCAGACATGTCCGACAGCTCGCTTCTGGTCTGCGACGATATATTTGGAGGCGCGCCAGTAATGCCACGCGGCCCACAGACCCGATGGGGCAAGGATCATCTGCGCCATCCGCAGCGATTCGGCATCGCCGCCATGGGCTCCAGCGAAATAATCGCTGAGGTGGCCGACGATCCACGGCGCGACGATCAGGTTGAGGACATTGGCGAGCAGCAGCGAAATGGCCACCGTCATTGCCCGCATCTTGGGAGTCGACAGGTTTTGGCACAGGGCGAAGGCCGGGCCGATGTAGAAATAGATCGCCGGGATAAACAGCCACCACATCAGCTTCGCGGTGCCGAGATCGTGCGTCCAATAGGCCAGGAATGAAGGCAGCGTCCCCACGGCGGTAACCACAGCAAGCAGCCACGCGATCCGTCGGGGATCGGTGAAGGAAGGGCGCGCCACCAGCCAGGCAGTGACCAGTGAGGCGCCGATCCCGCCGACCAGATAGATCTCGCCCAGCAGCGATCCGGCCTGCGCCTCGTTCATCCCGTACATCCGCTGCAGGTAGAGCGGGGTGAACCACATCAGCCCCCAGCCCCAGAAAGCCGAAAGTCCGCTGCCGATAATGCCATGGATCGCAGCCTTCTGCGAACACAGGAAGGTCAGCGTCTCGCCAATAGTGGGATGATCGCCTTCAGCAACGGTATCATAACGCCCGCGCAGCGGCTCTTTGATCGTCGCCCAGATCAGCAGCGCCAGCGCCAGTCCCGGCAGGCCGAGCACGAGGAACGCAGCGCGCCAACTGCCTGTGGCGTTCGAGACATAGCCTGCGATATCGCTGCCCAGCCAGGCGCCGATCGGCGCGCCCAGCGCAAATATCGTCATCGCCATCGAGCGGCGGTTGCAGGGGAAATAGTCGGCAATGATCGAATTGCAGGCAGGCGTGCCGCCCGCCTCGCCGATCCCGACACCGATCCGAACCAGCAGCAGCTCAACATAGCTGCGCGTAGCCCCGGTCAGCGCGGTCATCGCCGACCAGATTGCCACGCAAACCGCCAGCAGATTGCGGCGATTGCGGCGATCGCACAGCCATGACAGCGGAATGCCCATCCCGACGTAGAACAGTGCGAGCGGGATGCCGAGGTATCCGGTCTGGCTGTCGCTCAGCCCGAACTCCTTGGAGATCGGCCCGAGCAGGGTCGACAAGACATAGCGATCGGCGATGCTGACGGTGTAGACCAACATCATCACGATCAGCACGTACCAGCGCTGGGCTATGCTTGGATCGACGTCCTGCGCCTGTGGTGCGATCGCTGCCATTCCTAGTCCTTTCAGGTGGTTGCCAGTTCCGGGCCGAGAGCTGCACGCAGCGAGCCAAGGTAGGGCTCGAACTTCTTCCATTGGTCGAGCCCGTCACGGAAGATCGGTTGGCGCACTTGCTCCGAACTTGGCGTGCGCACGCTGCGCTTGGTCTTGTGGAACTCAACGCAAGCCGCCTCGAAGGGCAGACTGCAATGGTTCAGAATGCGCCGTACGCTGCTCTCCAGATCATCGACAACCTGCTCGTGCTGCACCCGCAGCACGCGCCCGGGGAGCACCGTGTCCCAGTGGTCCATCAGCTCGATGTAGGTCCTGTAGTAGCGGGCGATATCTTCGATTCCGTAGGTGAATTCCTGCCCTTGCGCGAACAGCTGCTTGAAGTTGCTGAAGCAGCAAGACATCGCATCGCGCCGCGCATCGATGATCCGCGCATTGGGCAGGATCAGATGGATCAGGCCGATGTGGCGGAAATTATTGGGCATCTTGTCGATGAAATGGGGCCGGCCCAGCGCCCGGTGCGGGCGGGTGTCGGCGATGTATTGCTCGCCAAAGCGGCGGAACGTCTCCGCATCAAGCTCGGGCAGCACGCCGGGGTAGCGCGGCTCGTCGAAATTGAGCTCGCGGCCCTGCAATTCGTGCACGATGCGCTGAATATCGGGCAATTCCTGCGTACCTTCGACCATGCTGTGCGAGGCCAGGATCTGCTCGATCAGCGTCGAACCCGACCGCGGCAGGCCGAGCACGAAAATTGGCGCCGGATCGTCAAGCCCCCAGCCGGCGCGTTCGGCAAAGAACGCCTTGGTACACACACGCCGCTGTTCGCGGGTGTTGGTCTCGAACACCTCGGGGATGAAGCCATTGCTTGCGCGGTGAATGGCGTTTCCTTGGGCATAGGCGGCCCAGGAACCCGCATAGTCGCCCGCGTCCTCAAGCGCCTTGCCCAGGGCGAATGCGATATGGATCCGGTCTACTTCGTTGGTTGTGGGGGCGCCAAGGCGCTGGCGCATCACTGCAACCGACTCGGGCGAGAAGCGATAGGTCTTCAGATTGGCCAGGCTCCACCACGCGTCGCCGAAATCGGGCCGGTCGGCAGTCGCAGCCATATAGGCCTCGATCGCCTCGTCAGTACGTCCCTCCGTCTTCAGCGCATGGCCGAGCCACAGGTTGAGGTCAGCGCGGTGGACGCGCGCCTGAAGCGAATCGCCGATCGTTTCGCGCAGCATCTCGCGATAGGCCGGGATCACGCCTGCAAAGTCGCCCAGTCCGGCCTGAATGGTTGCGGCCTGAATGCGGTTGGCGTGATGGGACGGATCGATCTTGAGCAGCGGCTCCAGTTCCTTCTGCGCCTCGGTAAATTTGTGCCGGGCGATCAGCACCTGAACATATTCGTGGCGCGCCTCATTATGTTCGGGGACCAATTTCAGCACAGCGGCATACAGCGCTTCGGCATCATCAAGCACATTGCGTGATTGGCCGATCTGCGCGAGCAGGCGAATGGCCTCGGGATGGTCCCCCGCGTCAAGCAGGAACCGGCGAATCTGCGCCTCGGCCTGATCGGTCTCGCCGTCGAAAAACAGGACCTTTGCTTCGACGACCGGCGGCGGCACACTGGCGAGGTGGACACAGTGTTTCGCAGCCACAGCTGCGCCCGCCGGGTCGTTGGTCATCCGGTATAGCCCGTCGAGCATCCGCCAGCCCATCGCCAGAGCGGGGTTGATTGCAACTGCGGTGCGCAGTTCGGCGATCGCGGCGGGCGCATCGCGCCGCGCGACATGGCACAGTCCGCGCTCAAGAAACACCTGGCTGAAACCGGGATAGTGCTGGGCAAGCCGCTCAAGGGCAGCCAGGGCGGCTTCAGTCTGCTGGCTCATCCGCAGCGAATGGGCCGCAATCAGCAGCAGTTCGCGGTCGGTCGGATGCTGTTCGAGCAGGCGGTTCGCGCCGGTCGCAGCAGCGGCATAGTCGCCCCTGGCCTGCAGAGCGCGCAGAGCATCGAGCTCTGCTTGGAAAGGAGAAGCAGGCGGCGATGACGATCGTCTGTCCTCGCTCGTTGTCAGTTGGTCGGTGTTCGTATTCATCAGGCACTACCCGTCAGCAATCGCAATGCGCTTGTCAAACGCGGTGCCGCCGAAAAACAAGGGGCGGTGCTTGTGGCACCACCCCTTGCCTGGCGGTTAGCCGGCATTCGATCAGATCTTGGTGCTGATCTTCAAGCCGTAAGTCATCGGACGAACGATCGTCGAAGTCTTGATGTACTGCGCCGAGTTGGTGAACGTCGATGCATGGCTGTTGAACAGGTTGTCACCGAAGATCGTCACCGTCCAGTTGTCACGCGTGAAGCCGATCTGCGCATCGGTCAGCGCATAACCCGGCATCTTGTAACGCAGCACTGTGGTGGCCGGAACGATGATCCCGTTGGGCCCAACCACGTTGCCGTTTCCGGCCACGTCGCCCGACGGGTAAGTCGCTGGTTCGTTGTACATCGAGCTCGTGTAGTTCACGCCGCCCGCAACAAACCAGTTCATGTCACCGCTCGTCCACTCATAGCGGACGCGCACGTTGCCCTGGAAATGCGGGCTGAACGGCGTGATGCTGCCGACGTTGCCAAACGGGCTTTGAACCGGTTTGACCACACCGCCGGAAAACACCTGCGTGATGCATTGGCCGAAGCTGGATACGCCGGGGTTGTTGGCAATGAAGCACGGTGCGTTCGATTGCTTCGAGTCGTTATAGGTTGCCGAACCCTGGATCGTCAGCCCGGCCGAGGGGCGGGCCACGATCTGCACTTCGGCACCCTTGATGTGATAGTTCGGCCCGTTGGTTGCGAACGCGGTGTTGCCGAAGCCTGCCGCGGGATTGAAGAACCCGATCTGCGTGTCCTGCCAGATCATGTAATAGGCCGAGGCGTTGAAGGTTACCTTCCGGTCAAACAGATCGGTCTTGAAGCCCACTTCCCAGTTGGTCAACGTATCCGGGCGATAGGCGGCGGGCACCAGCAGCTGCTTGGCGTGCGGCGGCAACGGATCCGACACACGCGCCGAAGGCCCGCGGTTGAAGGCACCCGGACGGAAGCCCTGGCTGAACAGACCATAGATCATGGTGTGGTCACTTGGCTTCCAGGTGATCACGCCCTTGCTCTTGAAGCCGTGATAGGTGGCCTTGAGGTTAAGCGCGTCGAGGTTCGAGCCCGTCACGCACACCGGGACCTGATAGCAGGACGCGCTGAACGAGGAGTAGACCGACCCAGTTTCGAAGTTGTCGTAGTGATAGTAACGCGTGCCGGCAGTGATCGTCAGGTTGGGCAGGATGTCGAAATCGAGCGACCCGAACGCTGCATACTGCTTGTAGCCGCGCTGGATGTCTTCACCGAAGGCAACCGCTGGCCCGCGCGGGCCGGGGACGTTCAAGGTTGCAGCAGGGTTTGGCGCAACGAGACCCAGGCACACATTCCCGGCCGTTATGTTCTGGGCATTGGTCAGCGTTGGGCTGCACTGCGGAATGGTTTTGTAGTCCCAATCCTGGTTGTCCTGAATCTTGAACGATTCATAATAGGCACCCGCGATCAGGCGAATTCGCTTGTCGCCCGGCGTGCTGACGCGGAATTCGTGGCTTTCGTGGGTATTGCGGACCTTGTCCGTCCAGTAGCTGGTCGGCTCATGGCAATAGGGTGCCTGGCCAGCGCCGAAGTAGTAGTTGGCGCCGCCGGTGCACTGATAGAAGATGCCATAAGTCGCACGGGCGTAGTTGGTATAGTCGCCCTGCTGCGAGATGTGACGGGTCAGGTAAGAGCCGGTGTAGATCAGATCGAGACCGCCGACCTTGCCTTTGAGTGTCCAGGCGGTGTTCGAGAAATCGTCTTTGCTGTACTGCGGCACGAACAGGGTCGAAGTCAGGCCCGTGAGCGGATCATAGTCGTGGCTGTAGGTCTGGACCGCGAAGGTGCCCTTGGTTTCCAGTTTCTGGTACGCTCGCGTTACCAGCACGTCCCAATCGGGCGCGAACTCCCAGTCGACCGAGATGCGGCCGCCGGTGTAGTCGACCGGGTTGAAATTGTCCTCAACCTGGGTGTTGTTGTTGTACAGGCCGTTGTTGGTCTGCTGGGCCGGCGTCAACTGGTTGCCGTTCCCGGCATAGGCCAAATAGTAAGAGCCAAGATCGCTCGGCCGGCGGGTGAAGGTCGAAAACTTGTTGTCGATGTAGCCGCCGCGATGATCGGTGTAAATCACGGCACGGACCGCCAGCTGACCTTCGATAAGCGGCACGTTGACCATGGCGTTGAACGAACCATTCGGCGAGCCGCCGGCGGTGCCGCCAAAGCTGCCTTCGATTCGGGCTTCGAACTTGCTCAGCTTGGGCTTGTTGGTGATGTAGCGCACCACGCCGGCCTGCGCGCCGCCGCCAAACAGGGTACCCTGCGGGCCTTCGAGCACTTCGACGCGCTCAATGTCAGCAACGTAGACATCGACGTTTCGCGCCGGGAACTGCATCGACTGATCATCAAGATAGACCGCGACGTTCGGGAAGCCGCCAATCGTGGCCGAAGATTGTCCGCCCGCAAAGCCCGCCGATAGGCCGCGCATGAAGATCGCACCCTGGCCCGGACCGTTGTTCGAGAAGGTCACGTTGGGGGTATATTTCAGCAGGTTGTCGATAGTCGTAACGTTAAGCTTGCTGAGCGTATCGGTGTTGAAAGCCTGCAGCGTCATCGGCACGTCCTGGATGGACTGGTCGCGCCGGGTTGCTGTCACGACGATGTCGGGAACCCCGCTTGTGGCCGCATCAGCGTCGGTGCTGTCCGGAGCGCTTTGCGCCAGAGCCGGGGCCCCGCTCGTCAGGATTGCAATCGCAATCGCCGCCGAGGACAATTTCAAACTCGATTTCATGTTTTCCCTCCCCATGGATTCAGACCGAATTGATCAGGCAAAAGCCAAGCTATTGCAAGGTATGACCATGCGACCGGGCACCGAGAAATCTCATTTTCGCATGGGGTCATGCCTAGCACCCCGATCGCCCTTGCGCGATTTGTCCGGTTGGCCTTTGGGCATACCCCGATAGAGCCGTTGTTACACTATCGAGACTGACACAGCCCCGGTCATGAACAAATGAGGGTTTTTTAGAATCCGGTAAACTTTGTTAGCATCATATCAGCCAGTCTTAGGTGGTGCATAAGCAGTGCTGCACCCAAACACCGCGTGTTTGGCAGCAGCGGACCAAGTGCCTATGAGCTCTGGGGCCGGGCGGGCCGCGCCGGGAACGAGGAGCACAGTTCAAACCATGAGTTTCGGGACCTTTGACCTGTTCAAGATCGGCATTGGCCCGTCGAGCTCGCACACTGTCGGGCCGATGGTAGCGGCGCGGCGGTTTTCGCTGTGGCTTGAACGCGCCGGGTTGCTGGCTGCGACGGCACGGATCGAGGTTGAACTCTATGGATCGCTGGCGCTGACCGGCAAAGGCCATGCCACCGATACCGCGATCGTGCTGGGGCTGTGCGGGCAGCAGCCTGCCACCGTCGATACCGATGCCGTGCCCGCGCTGCTGGCCAGAGTGGCGGAGACCGGGACGGTGTCGTTGCTGGGCAGCCATCCGGCGCAGTTCGATCCGGCCACGCAGATCGCCTATCACCAGCGCCAGCGCCAACCGTTCCATTCCAACGCCGTGGCCATGGCCGCGCTCGATGCGCAGGGCGCACAGCTGGCGCGGCGATTGTACTATTCGATCGGTGGCGGCTTTGTGCTGGATGAGGATGAAGCGGGCAGCAACAGCGGCGCCGAGGCGGCGGATATGGGCCTGCCACACGATTTCAGCAGCGCCGAAGAATTGCTGGCCTTGGGCGTGCAGACCGGGCTGACCTTTGCCGAACTGATGTTTGCCAATGAATGCTCGCGCAGCCCGCGGCATGAGGTTGAGGCCGGGTTGGACCGGATTGCTCAGGCGATGTCCGACAGCATCGATCGCGGCTGCCGCAATGAAGGGGTGCTGCCCGGCGGGCTTAAGGTAAAACGCCGCGCGCCGGGGCTGGCCTGTGATCTGGCCCAGAAGCAGGGCATGAACCTGGGTGATCCGCTAGCGGTGCTCGATTGGATCAACCTGTGGGCGATGGCGGTCAACGAAGAGAACGCGGCCTGCGGGCAAGTGGTGACCGCGCCCACCAACGGCGCGGCGGGGATCATCCCGGCGGTGATCCGGTTCCATGATCGCTGCTATGGCGGCACGGCGGAGACGCGCCGCACGTTCCTGCTGACCGCCGCAGCGATTGGGGTGCTTTACAAGAAGAACGCGTCAATTTCGGGCGCGGAAGTCGGCTGTCAGGGCGAAGTGGGCGTGGCCTGTTCGATGGCTGCGGGCGGGCTGACCGCGGCCTTGGGCGGAACCAACGCCCAGATCGAGAATGCAGCCGAGATCGGGATGGAGCACAACCTGGGGCTGACCTGCGATCCGGTGGCCGGTCTGGTCCAGATCCCCTGCATCGAGCGCAATGCCATGGGCGCGGTCAAGGCAATCGACGCCTCACGCCTGGCGATGATGGGCGATGGTTCACACTACGTCAGCCTCGACAAGGTGATCGAGACGATGCGCCAGACCGGGCTGGATATGCGCGACAAGTACAAGGAAACCTCGCTTGGCGGGCTGGCGGTGAACGTGGTGGAGTGCTGATAGGAGCCAGCGCCCAATCACCCATCCACAAACACACCCTTGCGCTTTTCCATCTGGCTCATCACCGCTTCGATCTGGTTCTTTGTGCCAATGATGGCCTGCTGCTCGACACTCTCGGCCATAAGTATTTCAGCCTCGCTGGCGTAGAGATAGGCATTGAAGAGCCGCTTGGCGGCGCGCTGGGCATGGGGGTTGCGATTGGCGATATCGGCGGCGATGGCATTGGCGCGGGCGTGCGGATTGGGATCGACCACCGTGGCAAAGCCCAGCGTGTGCGCTTCGGCGCCGCTGAATTCGCGGTTGGTATAGGTCAGTTCACGCAGAACATCATCGCGCACCGTGCCGCGCCACAGCGCATAGCCGGCCATATCGGGCACCAGGCCCCACTTGAGCTCCATCACCGCCATCCGCGCATCGGGCGCGACCACGCGAAAATCAGCGCCGCTGGCGATCTGCAGTCCGCCGCCAAAACACACCCCGTGCACCGCGGCGATCACCGGCACCGGCAATTTGCGCCATTGCAGCGCAACCTGCTGGGGCAAGTTGGCAGCGCCATAGGCACGGTCGGTCAGCGGCGCGCGGTCATGGCGGGCGGTGTTGGCCATGCTGCCCATGTCGAGCCCGGCGCAAAAGCTGCGGCCTTCGCCCGACAGCACCACGCAGCGCAGCCCTTTCAAATCGTGCAGCACCCGCGCTGCATCGATCAGAGCGGCAAACATATCGGGATCAAGTGCATTCATCTTGTCGCTGCGGATCAGCCGAACCTGGGCAACGCCGTCCGCGTCCATGCTGATGGCGATGCGGCCGGGCGGGTTTACGGTTAGATCCATGACAGGCATTTCCTTCGCGAAGGTTCAGATTGCGGCCTGTATTTCGCCGATCCGCAGGCGGTCGTCCAGCCCCCAATCGCCGCGTCGGTCAAGCGCGCTGCGTGGTGTGTTTGCGGCAAGGCTGTAGTTTCCAGCTGCATCGGTTTCGACAATCCCGTCGACCCCGGCAAGGCGCAACTTGGATCGCAGGCGGCTGACATGCACGGCCAGGCTGTTGGTTTCCGGCCGGAACGACAGCCGCCAGACATCGAACAGCAGTTCGGCGCTGCTGACCGCTTCACCCGGGGTTTCCGCCAGCCGCCACAGCAGAGCAAATTCGCGCGGGTGCAGGCCCAGCGCGCGGCCCGCAACATAGGCCTCGCGCGCCAGCAGATCGAGCCGGACCGGGCCGTGTTGGCGGTAGCGCGGCAGTGCCTCGGCCATTTCGGTTAGCCGCACCACGCGGGTTTCCAGCTCGTCCAGCCCAGCGGACGGGCCCAGCGCATCGCCAAAGCCCAGGCGCAGCATCCGGGCCCGTTCCAGCGATTCGCCGATATCGAGCATCATCATCCATTTACGCTGGACCAAGCTCGCAGCTGACAGGTTAACCCACTGATCAAGCTGCAGTTCGTGCGGGCAGCCCAGCGCCGCATGGGGTGCGGGGCCAGACGAACTCGAATCCCCGAGTAATCGCCAACCAAGGCGGCGAAGATCGTAGGCGGCAGGTATTGGACCCGCCGAAAACCAGCGAAAAAGGCGCAAGTTGCCCTCTCAAAGTCCGCGATGAATGGATAAGACCCCGCAGCCACCGCAGCACAAGAGGCTGCCACATGGCAATAGGTGTAGGACCGTATTAACGCAGAACCTGTGGGCGAATTACGCTGCCGAGCTATTTACCCCCATAGATTGCAAATAGCGGCGAATATTACGTGCGGCCTGGCGCAATCTTTGTTCGTTTTCAACCATGGCGATACGTACGAAACCTTCGCCTTCCTCGCCGTAACCTACGCCGGGGGCCACCGCGACTTCGGCATGGGTTAACAATTGTTTGGAAAATTCCAGACTTCCCAATTCCTTAAGTGCCGGAGGCAGCGGCGCCCAGGCAAACATCGAGGCCTTGGGCGAGGGGATATCCCAGCCCGCCCGGGCAAAGCTTTCAACCATCACGTCGCGGCGCTTTTGATAGAGCAAGCGGTTGCTTTCGACGATGTCCTGCGGGCCGTTCAGCGCCGCGCAGGCGGCGGCCTGGATCGGCGTGAAGGCACCGTAATCGAGATAGCTTTTGACCCGCTTCAGCGCCGCGATCAGGCGCGGATTGCCCACTGCAAAGCCGACCCGCCACCCGGCCATCGAGAAGGTTTTCGACATTGAGGTGAATTCCACCGCTACATCCTTGGCCCCCGGGACCTGCAGGATCGATGGCGTCGGATTGCCGTCAAAATACAGTTCCGAATAGGCAAGATCCGAAAGCACCCAGACCTTGTTGTCCTTGGCCCAGGCCACCAGCCGCTCGTAGAATGCCAGATCGACAGTTTCGGCAGTCGGGTTGGAGGGATAGTTGACGATCAGGATCGAAGGCCGCGGCACGGTGAAGGCCATGGCCCGGTCCAGCGCGCGCCAGTAATTTTCATCCGGCGTGCTGGGCACCGAACGGATCGTCGCCCCGGCAATGATGAAGCCGAAAGTGTGGATCGGATAACTGGGATTGGGAGCCAGCACCACGTCGCCCGGCGCAGTCATCGCCGTCGCCATCGAGGCCAGGCCTTCCTTTGATCCCATGGTCATCACGACCTCGGTCTCGGGATCAAGCTCGACCCCGAAGCGGCGGCCATAGTAGTTGGCCTGCGCCTTGCGGATACCGGGAATGCCCGAGCTGGCCGAATAGCCGTGGGCATCGGGCTTTTGTGCGACTTCGCACAGCTTGTCGATCACATGCTGGGGCGGGGGCAGATCGGGATTGCCCATGCCAAGATCAATAATGTCCTTGCCCGCGGCGCGCGCTGCGGCCCGCATGCCGTTGACTTCGGCGATGACATAGGGCGGCAGTCGCTTCATGCGGTAGAATTCTTCGGGCATTGGACCTTTCCAGATATTGCGCGCAGATGTGCGGCAATGCGCCTTATCGGTGATCGAACGGCGAAGCGCCAGTGCGTTTTAGCCAAATTGCCATGGCCAGCAGCGGCAGGCTCCAGGCGGTCCACGCGTCAGCTGCATAGAACAGGTGGTAATGGCGATATCCGCCGATCATCGCATAGAGCGCCAGATAGATCCGGAAGAACACCGCACCGCTGGTGGTCGCCGCCATCAACAGCATGGCCGCGCGGTGCGCGCGCGGACGGCCGCGTCTGATATTGGCAATCCCCAAAGCCAGCAGCAGCAGCCAGACTGTGCCCTGCGCGCTGAACCCCAGCGCCGACCCGGTGGTCACCGGTTCGATCAAGGCGACCGGAAAGGCGGTCAGCCCGGCCACTGCCACATCCGCCGCCGCGATCCGGCCCAGCGGGCGATGCCAGCGCGGGAACCTGCGCGCCGCAATTGCCGCCGGAACCAGCACCAGCGCCAGTCCGCCGGTGATCATGTGCAGCGGGAACACCAGCGGCAGCAATTCCACCTTGATCGCCAGATCTTCGGGGAAATCATCCACCAACCACGGCGAATACAAGGCCTTGGCCGCAGTATAGCTTACAAATAGCGTCAGGCCTGCTAGGATTGCCCAGCGCACCGCTCGTCGCGCCGGGCTGATCTGCGCTGCCATGAAGGAGCCTGAGGATACCATGAGAGCCTTATTCCACCCGATTGCAGCCGTGTCGATTGCACTTGCACTGGTGTCCAGCGTCGCAGTGAGCGCACGCATGGCCGCGCCCAGCCCCTATTTCGGCCGCTGGACCGTGTCCGATCCGGCCGAGAAATTCACTGCCAAAGGCAGGCCCTACAAGACTTTCGACATTGCCCCCTGCGGCAAGGATTTTTGCGGGGTCAGCGTTGGCGACAAGGGACAGTGCGGCGCGGTGCTGTTTCGGTTCCTGACCAAGCATTCGCGCGAACCGATGCTGCACGGCCACGCCCCCTGGGGCAAGGTCAAGAAGAACATCCAGCTTGAAACCTGGGATAATCCGGAAACACCCGGCAGTCGTCAGATGGAAATGTACATCGGCGATGGCTACGATTTCGGCGGTCGTTCGGATTCGATGCCGAAGTACAACGCCGTCTACAAGCGGATTGGTGAGGCGCGCTGCAAGGCGCGCTGAGTGCGGTCAGCCGCTGCTGGCCGCATAGTGGAGAGTGGAAATGAACGAGCAGACCGGCACGCCCGGTGATCTTCTTGCGGCCATGCTCCAGGCTCCGCAGCAGCTGTTCAGCCAGTTCGGCGCAGGCGATGGCGCAGCGGTTCCTGCCGCCTGGACCGAAGCGGCGCAGCGGATGCAGGCAATGTGGCTCGATTTCCAGCGCAGTTCGGCCGCCGCAACGCCGGGGCAGGGGGGCGAGGTCTGGGCCGGTCTCGGCGGCTTTGCGCAGATCATGCAGGGCTGGCTTAAGGTGCTGCCGCTGGCCAATCCCGATGTGCAGAAGCGGATGTGGGAAGAAAGCCTGACCTTGTGGCAGGGCGTGCTGGGGCAATACGGGATCGGGCCTCAGGCCGGTCAGGTCAGCGGCGAAGCACCGGCTCTGCCGCGCACAGATCGCCGCTTTGCCGATCCCAAATGGCGCGAGCAGCCGCTCTATGCGCTGGTCCACCAGACCTATCTGATGCTGGCCGAACAGGTTCAGGGAATCGCCGATGCAGTTGATACGGGCGATCCCGCGCGCAGCGAGCAGCTGCGCTTTGCCGTGCGCACATTGACCGAAATGCTCAGCCCGGCGCATTTCGCGCTGACCAACCCGTTGGTGATCGACAAGATCACCGAGACCAAGGGCCAGAACCTGGTCAAGGGAATGGAACACCTGCTGGCCGATCTGAAGCGCGGACAACTGACCCATGTCGATCCCGAGGCGTTCAAGGTGGGCGAGAATATCGCCACCGCACCGGGCAAGGTGGTGCATGAAACCGCGCTGTATCAGCTGATCCAGTATAGCCCGACCACCGATAAGGTCCTTGAAGTGCCGCTGGTGATCTTCCCGCCGTGGATCAACCGCTTCTACATCCTCGATCTCAGCCCGCAGAAAAGCTTCATCCGCTGGGCGGTGGATCAGGGGCTTTCGGTGTTCGTGGTCTCTTGGAAATCGGCCGATGACAGCATGGCCGATCTGGAATGGGACGATTACATCCGCGCCGAGATTGAGGCGATCGATCATATCCGCCAGCGGCTGGGCAGCGCCAGCGTTCACGCGATCGGATATTGCGTGGCCGGCACCACGCTGGCTGCGGCGCTGGCGGTGCTGGCGCGGCGGGGCGAGGCGGACAGGGTCAAAAGCGCCACCTTCTTCACCGCGCAGGTCGATTTTGAAGCTGCGGGCGAGATGAAAGTGTTCATCGATGACCAGCAGCTGGCCACGCTGGAAAAGATCTCGGCCGAAAAGGGCTATCTGGACGGGCGCTATATGGCGGCGACATTCAATCTGCTGCGCGGCAACGATCTGATCTGGAACTATGTGATCAAGAACTACCTGCTGGGTGAGGATTACCCGGCGTTCGATTTGCTGCACTGGAACGGCGACGTTACCAATCTGCCGGCCAAGTGGCACATGAGCTATCTGAAAGACCTCTACCGCGACAACAAGCTGGTCGTGCCCAATAGCCTCAGCGCCGATGGCACGCCGATCGATCTCACCCGGATCGAGACCCCGGCCTATATTCAGGCCGGGCGCGAGGATCACATCGCCCCCGCAGCCAGCGTGTGGAAGCTGATGGATCACTTGCGTGGACCCAAGACCTTCGTGCTGGCGGGATCGGGCCACATTGCCGGGGTGGTCAATCCGCCTTCAGCCAAAAAATACCAGTACTGGACCAACCCGGCTGAGACGGGCAGCTTCGACGCTTTCGTCGCTGGAGCGCAGGAAACGCCGGGCAGCTGGTGGCCCAACTGGATTGAGTGGATCAGGGCTCAGGACAGCGCGGAAGTCCCCGCAAAGGGCAAGCGAGCGCCTGGCGGAAAGGGCGATTCCGTGATCGAAGATGCCCCCGGGCGCTATGTAAAAGAGCGGTAAATCGCTGATTTCTCGCCGTAAGTGCGGTTTATGCTGCACTGCACAAAAAATCCTTGACTTCGCAAGTGCAGCACCTATTTTGTGCACTGCAACATGAGGGCCGAATATGTCCGGCCCCGGTTAGAAGGATTTGTGACAATGGCGACTGCCCCTGAAGCAAAGATTGACGCTGCCAAGGCTGAAGCTGCTGCGGAAAAGGCCTATGCCGAAGCCGCTGCCAAGGTTGAAACCGCAGCCAAGGCTGAAGCCGCTCCGGTGGTGAAGGCTGAAAAGCCTGCGCCCGCCAAGGCCGCTGTAGCGCCCAAGACCGCTGCCAAGAAGGCTCCGGCCAAAAAGGCCGCTGCTCCCAAGATCATCATCAAGAAGGCGGCTGCCCCCAAGAAGGTGCCCGCCAAGACTGCCCCCAAATTGACTTTGAAGGATACCATCATGACCAAGACCCAGAACGTTACCGAAGATTTCACCGCCAAGATCAAGGACGTTGTTGCCGACGCCCAGGACCGCGCCAAGACCGTGTTCGAAAAGACTCAGGCCTATGCCGCTGATTATGGCGATTTCACCAAGGGCAACGTCGAAGCCCTGGTCGAATCGGGCAAGGTTCTGGCCGCTGGCCTGCAGGACATGGGCAAGGACATGGTTGCCGAAGGCAAGACCGCGCTCGAAACCATGACCGCCGACGTCAAGGACCTCGCCGCCGTCAAGTCGCCGGCCGATTTCTTCAAGCTGCAGGGTGAAATCCTGCGCCGCAACTTCGACGCCGCGGTGTCGACCGGTTCGAAGCGTTCGGAAACCGTCGTGAAGATGGCCACCGAAGCCTTCGCTCCGATCCAGACCCGCGTCAGCCTTGCGGTCGCAAAGGTCAAGCAGGCCGCCTAACAGCGGTCGTTCCTCGCGGCTTGGTGCTTCTCTCCCCACCGAGCCCGCGAGCCCCATCAAGGCCGGGCAGCCATGCGCTGCCCGGCCTTTTGGCGTCACCTGACCGCAAGAACACTTGTCCTTTACCCCTGCAATGGGATATTTCGATCCGATGTTGATTGCCCCTGCCTTTGCCGACTCTGCATTTCGCGCCGCCCAGGATGGCGATGAAGGCGATGGCGATGGCCGTCATCAGATCGGGATTGCCACCAAGACCCGGGCCAAGCCGAAGAAGCCCAGCCAGTTCAAGGTGCTGCTGCTCAACGATGATTACACCCCGATGGAATTCGTGGTGGTCGTACTCAAGCGGTTTTTCCAGATGGATATGGATCAGGCCACCCGGGTGATGCTCCACGTCCACCAGAAGGGCGTCGGGGTCTGCGGCATTTTCACCTATGAAGTGGCCGAAACCAAGGTCAACCAGGTGATGGATTTCGCCAAACAGAACCAGCACCCGCTGCAATGCACGCTGGAGAAGGCTTGATTTCGGGCTGATCGGTGCGGTCAGCCTTTAGCTGATTAGAATATCCACCGTCGCCCCGTGCTTGACACGGGGCTTGGCTATTTCCGCAAGCTATCAAACCAAACTCGCCGTGAGCCACGACGCGCGGGCTTGGCTTGTGCGCGCAAGCCATCCGCCAACGCCGCCACGTCGCGGAAGACCAGCCAAGCCCCGTGTCAAGCACGGGGCGACGGAGAGGGGTCCGTTTAGCTAATTGTGAACGACCGCAAACCCGAAAGTTGGAGCCAGACCTGCCTGGCCGGACACGACCCGAATTCGGACGTTCGAGGGTTAATGTGAAAGCTCACAAGAAACTCACATGATATCGATGAGTGGCCGAGCATACATAGCCCATGTAGTCTGCTCACTGCGCTAGAGGCCGAATTGCAAGAGACTTTGGGCTACCGAATAGGCCTTCCGATCATCGGATTTTGGGCAATCTGTAGCTTTGCAGCAACCGCTATTGGCTCGGTCACGCAGCCAAGATCGGGCTTTTTACCGACATGCATTGGCAGCGACGCAATGGGAGATGGCTTCCAGTTCATCGACATATTTTGGACCTGTCCTGTGGGTCTGAGGTTAGCGATGATGTCCTTCTTCGCCGCGATCACGATATTGATCACCACTTGGGCGGCAATGCGGCTGGCTGAGCGCCCATCTGGAGCCTCATCAATTTCGGGGGTGGCCGTACGATGCGGATCGGCGGGAATTGCCGTTGGCATTGTTTATCTGATCGGAAATTACGCCTCGGAATTTGCCGGAGGCAAGGGACTGCTGAGCTTGGCATTCGTTATAGGCGTGCCGCTAGTCGTCAGTCTCATGCACTTCCCCGGCAAGCGGGCCGTGGCACTTGCGATACCCGTTTTTGGACTGGGTCTACTGAGCTTGGTGCTGGTCGCCATCGTCACTCAAATCCCGCTGGATTGAGGTCCGCTCCCCACCCCATTCCAGCCGATCGTACCAGTTTCAGCCGTCCGCTAAAGCCGTCCATCGTTCACCTCGGCGCCATTTCGTCCGCTTAACCCACACTCGTCCCCAGCATCCGCCCGATCCCATAGGTCACCGCCATCGCGATAACGCCCCAGAAGGTAACCCGCAGCACGCCTTTGCCGATCGGGGCGCCGCCGGCCTTGGCGCCCACGCCGCCGAGCAGCATCAGGAACAGCAGCGCGGCAATCGATACGCCAATCGCCAGTGATCCCAGCGGCAGCAGCATCGCCGCGCCCAGCGGCAGTGCGGCACCCACCGCGAATGTTGCAGCGGAGGCCAGCGCGGCTTGCAGCGGGCGGGCGCGGTGCATCTCGGCGAGGCCCAGCTCGTCGCGGGCGTGGGTGGCCAGCGCATCGTGCGCGGTGAGGGCGATAGCCACTTCGCTGGCCAGCTTTTCGTCAAGACCGCGCTGGCGGTAGATCGCGGTCAGTTCCTGCAATTCCATTTCGGGCATTTCGGCCAGCTCGCGGCGTTCGCGCTGCAGATCAGCAGCTTCGGTATCGGCCTGGCTTGAGACCGAGACATATTCGCCCGCCGCCATCGATAGCGCCCCGGCGACCAGTCCGGCGACGCCCGCCACCAGCACTTGCGGCTTGCCGGCGGCGGCTGCGGCCACGCCAACGATCAGGCTGGCGGTGGAAACGATCCCGTCGTTTGCCCCCAGCACTGCCGCACGCAGCCAGCCGATCCGCGAAACGGCGTGATTTTCAGGGGGCTTTGCTGGAACTGCGGTCATCTGGAATCGTTCCTGTTTCTGTTACGATGAGAGATATTACCCCAATCCCAAGCATGGCACCATGATCTGGCGCAACGGCTTTAACGCTTTCGCCTTGCGGCGGCGGCGGTTATGGGACGCAATGCTCCCCGCGCCATCAGGACCTGCGTGAAATTCATCCCCGCCATCGATCGCTATATTTTCAGGCTAGTCCTGATGCCGATGCTGGCGGTTTTCTTGATCGCCGCGTCGCTGATGATGCTCGACAAGATGCTCAAGCTATTCGAATTCGTCGGCAGCGAAGGTGGGCCGATCAAGATCGTGTTCCAGATGCTGGTCAACCTGATGCCCGAATATGCCAGCCTGGCAATTCCGCTGGGGCTGATGCTGGGCATCCTGTTCGCGTTTCGCAAACTTTCAACCACCAGCGAGCTCGATGTGATGCGCGCGGTTGGGCTGAGCTACACCCGGCTGCTGCGCGTGCCTTACATGATCACGCTGGCTCTCGCTGCGGTCAATTTCGGGATTGTCGGCTACCTGCAGCCGCAGGCGCGCTATTGGTACGAACGGCTGGATTTTGAGCTGCGTTCTGGCGCGCTGGGGGCATCGATCAAGGTGGGCGAGTTCACCACGCTGCAAGACCGGATGGCCTTGAAGATCGATCAAAGCCAGGACAACGGCCGCCGCCTGATCGGAATCTTTGCGCGGTTCACCTCGCCGAGCGGCCAGGTGGCGACGATTTCGGCGCGCGAAGGCACATTCATGGCGCTGCGGGGCAGCCCCGATACGATCATTCTGCGGCTGACCCAGGGGCAAATCGTTCAGGACGAGCCCGGGCAAAGTCCGCGGGTGCTGTCGTTCGCGCGCCACGATCAGCCGATTGATCTGCCCGCGATTGAAAAGTTCCGCAAACGCGGCGGGATCGAGCGCGAATATATTCTGCCCGAACTGCTGCGGATCGGCTGGAGTAATACTGTTGATCAGCAGACCCGCAACGAAACCCGGGCCACGTTCAATTACCGGATGGTCGAAGTGGTGATGATGCTGCTCTTGCCGCTGCTGGCAGTGGCGCTGGCGGTGCCGCCCAAACGGTCGAGCAGCTCGCTGGGGGTGTTCCTCTCGATCCTGATGGTGGTGGCCTATCACAAGATCAACGAATACGGGCAGGCCGCGGCCGCGCGCGGACAGTTGCCGCCAGGCTTGGCGCTGTGGGGGCCATTCAGCCTGTTTGCGCTGCTGATCCTGTGGATGTTCTGGCGGATCGCCTATGTCCCGGGCGGTCAGCCGATCGGCGCGCTTGAGAAATTTTCCGCGCAGCTTGGCAAACGGCTGCGCGGGCTGTTTGATCGCAGCGCCAAGCCCAAGCCTGCGGCGGAGACTGCCTGATGCTGGGCGATCTGTTTCCGTCAAAGACGATCACGCTGTACCTCGCCCGGTTGTTCGTCACGCGGATCGTCGGCGTGCTGTTCCTGCTGGTACTGGTGCTGCAAATGCTCCAGCTGTTATCGGAAAGCGGCGATATCCTGAAAGTGCCGGGCAACGGCCAGGCTGAATTGTGGTATTACGTCACGCTCAACGTCCCGCAGCTAATCGCGCGTTTCCTGCCCTATTCGGTGCTGCTGGCCACGCTGTTTACCTTCTGGCCGCTCAACCAGAACAGCGAAGTGATAGCGATGCGTGCGGCGGGCTTGTCTGCGCACCAGATCCTTGCGCCGATGTTGCTGACCGCCGGGATAATCTCGCTGATCAGCTTTACCTTCAACGAAACCGTGGTCGCGCCGCGCACCGGGATCCTGAAGCAATGGTCGGGTTCACGCTACGCGGTGCTGCCCAAGGATACCGGGGTTCGGACCAACGTCTACGTGCCAGATGGGCTGAACATTCTCAGCGCGCAGATCGTTTCCGGCACGGGGCCCACCACCAAGCTGGAAGGCGTCACCTGGTACCGCCGCGATGCCGCCGGGATGGTGATGGAACAGGTTCGCGGGAGCCGCGCCAGCTTTGCCAATCCGGGTTGGAAGCTGGAACAGGTGACCCGCTTCGATGTTGCCTCAACCATGCAGACCAGCCAGCCCAGTCTGGTGGTGGCCCCGGCGGTGACCCCGGCGCAGGTCGCGGTTGGCAAGGTCGATGCCGATGGCCAGAACGTGTTCCAACTGGCCCGCTCGATCAAGGCGATGAAAGCATCGGACCGCCGGGTGAGCGAGCTTGAGGGCAAGTGGTGGCACAAATTTGCCGGGCCGCTATCGGCCTTGCTGATGCCGCTGCTGGGATCGGTCGCCGCGTTCGGTCTGGCGCGTTCGGGCACATTGCTGATCCGCGCGGTGCTGGGGATGGCGCTGGGCTTCACCTATTTCGTGGTCGATAACGCTGCCCTGGCGATGGGCAATTTTGGTGGCTACCCCCCGCTGATCGCGGCATGGGCCCCGTTCATGCTGTTCCTGCTGCTGGGCGAAACGGTGCTGGTTCGCACCGAGGAGTAGCGGAGAGCGGGCTGGCCGCCCAAAAATCTTACCTGCGCATCATCGTGCTGCGTGCAATCCGCCCAACCAGTGGCCACAACCCGGGATAATTGGCGCCCTGATAGGTCGATGTCGCGCCCAGGTGCCGGCTCAGCCGTTTGTGCGCTTCACCCAGCGAATGATAGGGCAGGCTGGGCAGCAGGTGGTGCAGTGCGTGATAGCGCAGGCCAACCGGGGCCCACAGCGGGCTGAACAGTTCGGGCGGCGGCACGTTGACCGAATCGAGGTACTGCGCGGTCACCGTCATCGGCGCGCCGTCATTCTGCCACAGGTGCGCCACCAGGGTGCGGATCTGGTTGAACACGGCGGTGGCCGAAACCACGGCAATCGCGATTCCCAGCGGTCGCCAGCCGAGCCACTGGGTCGAGGCGAGCAGCGTCCACGACCACACGAACACGCCCAGTTCCTGCCAGCGCACCATCCGCGCAAAATCACCCTCAGGCGGGCGGCGGCGGAAATCGGGATTGATCGAAAGTGACGAGGCGCGTTCCCACACCAGCTTGCGCAGCGGCGGGATAATCGCGCCCAGCGGCACCAGCAGCGCGCTGCGGATCAAGAGGCCAATCGGCAGCAGCGCGGAAATCAGGATGAAGGCCGGCAGCGACCACGGCTTCATCAGCGCCAAAGGCAGATATTCCGGGTCTTCCGCAGTGCCATAGCGGGTGCGCGCGTGGTGCAGCGTGTGCACCCCTTCGTACATGAACGACGGGGTCAGCATCGGCACCCCGACCAGCGCATTCCACGTGAGGCGAAAGCCCGGCAGCGCAGTCCGATGGATGTGGGTCAGTTCATGGATGAACAGCAAAGCGCGGTAGAGAAACAGCACCGCAACCACGCCCGCCGCCCAGGCTTGCCAGCCCGGCAACAGAACTGCGCCGGCGATCCCGGCATAGCCGATCGCTGCCGAACCCAGCATGTCGGGCCAATAAATCCCGGGCCGGGCTGCGGAAATATCGCGCGTCAATTCAACCGCAGCGCGCAGCATTTCCATATCGTCGGGGATCTGCGACGCGGGCAGATCCGCTTTGATCTTTTCCTGAACAGTCATCAAATCGTTCCATTGCGGCCCCTGATCGCGTAGGGGCGGGGCCATATGCAGGTCTCAATGGCCCCCAACAAAGGCAGCATCGTGGCACAGGCGGAAATAATTGTTACCCCGGTAACGGGCAAGGCCCAGCTTAACGCATTTGTCGATCTGGCTTATCGTCTGAACCGATCGGACCCCAGTTGGGTCCCGCCGCTGCGCAGCGAAGTGGTCGATCTGCTGACCCCGGGCAAGAACCCGTTCCACGAGCACGCGACGATGCAATTGTTCCTGGCGCAGCGCGGCGCTGAAGTGGTCGGGCGGATTTCGGCGCATATCGATCACCTCGCGCTGGCCCAGCCAGCTTCGCAGGGCATGGGCCCGGGCACTGGCAACTGGGGCCTGCTCGAAGCCGCCGATGAAGCCGCCGCCAAGGCGCTGATTGCTGCGGCCGAAGAGTGGCTGCGCACTCTGGGGATGACCCGCGTGCTGGCCCCGCTCAGCCTGTCGGTCTGGGAAGAGCCGGGCTTGCTGACCAAGGGCCACGATCATCCGCCCACGGTGATGATGGGCCACAACAGCGCCGCCTATCAGGCCTGGGTCGAAGGCGATGGTTATGCGGTGGCCAAAACCCTGTTCACCTATGATCTGGATATCACCCACCGGTTCCCGCCACTGATCGAGCGGATCGTCGCTTCGGGCGAGCGCAATGCCCGCATCAGAATCCGCAATGTCGAGCTCAAGAACTTTGACCGTGAAGCCAAGATCATCTGCGATATCCTCAACGATGCCTGGTCAGACAATTGGGGCTTTGTGCCGTTCACCGAAACCGAGATCGCTCATACCGGCAAGAAGCTCAAGCCGCTGGTGCGTGAAGACCTGATCATGATTGCCGAACTGGAAGGCCGCCCGGTCGCTTTCATGATGACGCTGCCCGATCTGAACGAGCCGATCAAGGCGATCGGCGGCAAGCTGCTGCCGTTCGGCTGGGCGAAACTGCTGCTGTGGCTGCGCCGCCCGCGCGGGCGCACGATCCGGGTGCCTTTGATGGGCGTGCTCAAGGAATTCCAGTCCAGCCGTCTCGCCAGCCAGCTGGCTTTCATGATGATCGAGGATATCCGCGTCAACGCGCGCGATCACTATGGCTTCACCCGCGGTGAAATCGGCTGGATCCTCGAAGACAATCAGGGAATGGTGGCGATCGCCGATGCGATCGGCAGCAAGGTCAACAAGGAATACACGATCTACGAAAAGGCGCTGTAGGTTCCGGCTAACGCCGGTGCGGAAAACCCGTCCGGGTTTTCCTGGCAACACCAGCCCGCTCCCCCGGCCCGACCACCCCAAGGGTACCATTAACGGGTGGTCGGGCCGGGGGAGCGGGCTGGTGTTGCAGCTAATTGCGGAGGCAATTAGCGCCCCCGGCAAGAACTCCTATTCCCGCCCTTTGTCCACCGCAGCGGTCACCGCCACGTCCATCGTCACATTGCCCAGCGTGCGCATCAGATCGGGCAGGATTTCCACCGCCACCAGCAATGCCAGCGGCGCAATCGGCACGCCCATGGCATTGGCAATCGGGCCGACCGAGATCACGAAGCTGAGCGTGCCGGGCAGCGAGACCGAGCTGAGCGAGACCAGAAACGCCACCAGCACGCCGATTGCCAGCACGAACGGCGATAGCGGCGTGCCGGTCAGGTAAGCGGCATAGATTGCCACCCCCATGTTCATCGCCGGGCTGGTGCCGCGAAAGATCGCCACCGCCAGCGGCAGAACGAAATCGGCGGTCGCCTCGCGCACGCCCAGCCTGCGGGTGGCGCCCAGCATCGCGGGTAGGCAGGCGAGCGAGCTTTGCGTCGATAGCGCCACCGCCTGCACCGGCAGCATCGCCCGCACAAATGCGCTCAGCGGCTGGCGCGCCAGCAGCACCGCAATGCCGTAGCCGCCCAGCATGACCACGGTGCCCGCCGCGCTGACCACCAGAATGTAGTGCGCCAGCGCGCTGATCGCGTCGCTCCCGCTGCTCGCCGCCAAGGCGATCGCCAGCCCGAACACGCCGATCGGGGCGAGCATCAGCACCCAGCCGATCACGACCATCATCGCTGCCGCCAGCCCTTCGAACAACACCGCCAATTGGCGGCGCGGGGCCTCGGCAATCCGGGTGGCCGCCACTGCCAGCACCGCAATGAACAGCACCAAAGGCAGCATCGCGCCATTGGCGGCAGCGGCAAAGATATTGTCGGGCATCATCGCCAGCAGGATTTCGGAGAATCCGGGCACTTTGCCGGCATCGGCCGCGCCGCCGCCCAGCGCCGCCACCGCGCGCGGCGGGATCGGGAACAGTTCGAGCAGCGCCGGAACCAGAATGGCCGCCATCGTTCCCGATGCCAGCAGTACGGCAAAAAACAGCGTCACCGCGCGCCGTGCCAGCTTGCCGCCGCCGGCCGCTGCCAGGGTCTGCGATATGCCGGTGTAAACCAGCCCGATGACCAAGGGCAGGATGGTGATCTGCAGCATCCGCAGCCACAGCTTTCCGGCCGGTTCGGCAAAGACCATGATCCGGTCCAGCAGCGGCGTGCCATGCAGCGCGATCCCGATTGCAAAGCCCAGCACCAGTCCGGCAAAGGTCAGCCCGGCCGGAACCTTGATTTCCGAAAATTTGGCCGTTTCGCCCGTGGCTTCCATCTTTGCGTTCCCCATTCGATCATTGTCTTGTGGGCGTGACTTTAGCGGCGGTCTGCGACATAGCAATTCCTGAACGATTGGGGATTAAAGGGCGGGGATGATGGGACGCAGCTATTTCGGAACCGACGGGATCAGGGGGCTAACCAACGCCGGGGTAATGACCGCGGCCACCGCAATGAAGGTCGGCCAGGCGGCGGGCACGCGGTTCCTGCGCGGCAGTCACAAGCACCGCGTGGTGATCGGCAAGGACACCCGGCTTTCGGGCTACATGCTGGAAAACGCGCTGGTCGCGGGCTTTACCAGCGTGGGCATGGATGTGGTGCTGACCGGGCCCCTGCCCACCCCGGCGGTGGCGCTGCTGACCCGCGAACTGCGCGCCGATGTAGGCGTGATGATCTCTGCCAGCCACAACCCTTACGAAGACAACGGGATCAAGCTGTTCGGCCCCGATGGCTTCAAACTATCCGATGCCGATGAACTGGCGATCGAGGCATTGCTGGGCGAAGACCTGGCCTTGGCCCCAGCCGCGCAGATCGGCCGGGCGCGGCGGATCGAGGATGCGCGCGGGCGCTATATCCACGCGGTCAAAAGCTCGCTGCCCGATCTCGTTCGGCTCGATGGCCTCAAGATCGTGGTCGATTGCGCCAATGGCGCGGCCTATCAGGTCGCTCCCAGCGCGGTGTGGGAACTGGGCGCCGAAGTGATCGCGGTTGGGGTGACCCCAAACGGCATCAACATCAACGACAAGTGCGGATCGACGCATCTTGCGCTGGTCAAGGAAACCGTGGTCGCCAGCGGCGCGCATATCGGCATTGCGCTTGATGGCGATGCCGACCGGTTGATTGTGGTCGATGAAAAGGGCCAGACGGTTGATGGCGATCAGCTGATGGCGCTGCTCGGCACCCAGCTGGCCGCGCGCGGCGAGCTGCGCGGCGGCGGCGTGGTCGCCACGGTCATGTCCAACCTCGGGCTTGAGCGGTATCTCGCCGGGCAGGGGCTGACGCTTGAGCGGACCAAGGTCGGCGATCGCCACGTGCTCGAAAAGATGAAGGCCGATGGGTTTAACCTGGGCGGTGAGCAATCGGGCCACATGATCATGCTCGATCACGCCACCACCGGCGATGGCACCGTGGCGGCGCTGCAGGTGCTGGCGGCGCTGGTGCAATCGGGCAAACCGGCCAGCGAGCTGCTGCACCTGTTCGATCCGGTGCCGCAATTGCTCAAAAACGTGCGCTTCTCAGGCGGGAAACCGCTCGAGGATGCGCGGGTTCAGGCCGTAATCGCCGATGCCGAAGCGCAGCTGGCGGGCAAGGGCCGACTGGTGATCCGCCCCTCCGGCACCGAACCGGTGATCCGGGTGATGGCCGAAGGCGATGATGCCGCGCAGGTCGAAAGCGTTGTCGATGCGATCTGCGACGCGGTGAAGGAGGCTGCGGCATGAGCCTTGAAATGCGTCCCGATTGCGAACGCTGCGGCGCGGACTTGCCGGCTGAATTGCCCGGCGCGTTCATCTGCAGCTTCGAATGCACCTTCTGTTCGGCCTGCGCCGACAGTCTCGACGAACGCTGCCCTAATTGCGGCGGCGAACTGCTTGATCGGCCCAGCCGGGCCAAGGCGCTGCACGAGAAGCATCCGCCGAGTGCGGTGCGCAAGTTCAAGGGGTGATGGGCGGGCCTCAGCGCGGGGGCTTCGACAAGCTCAGCCTGAGCGGATGTTGGTTGGTGGTTCAAAAGCCAGTCCCGCTCCGGCTGAGCTTGTCGAAGCCCCCGCACCACGCTAGCCCAACACCATGCATCCCCCCCGCATCCTTACTATCGCCGGCTCGGACAGTTCGGGCGGCGCGGGCATTCAGGCTGATATCAAGACCATCACCGTGCTGGGTGGCTATGCGATGAGCGCGATCACCGCGATCACCGCGCAGAACACGCTGGGGGTGACGGCGGTTGAGGTGCTCTCGCCAGATCTGATCGCGGCGCAGATTGATGCCTGTGTTTCGGACATCGGCGTCGATGCGGTGAAGATCGGCATGCTCGGTTCCCCCGAGATCGCCGCTATCGTAGCCGATCGGCTGGAGCGCTTGGGCGTGCCGGTGGTGTTCGATCCGGTGATGGTGGCGACCAGTGGATCGGTGCTGGCCGATGCTGCGACCATCGCGGCGTTCGAGAGGCTGATGCAGCTGGCCACGCTGACCACCCCCAATGTGCCCGAACTCGAAGCGCTGGGCGGGCATGAGGCGATGCAGGCGCGTGATGTCACCTACCTCGCCAAGGGCGGCGATGCGGAGGGTGAGCGGGTCGATGATGTGCTGATGGTGCCGGGGGCAGAGCCGCACGTGATGTCGGGCAGCCGCATCCACACCCGCCACACCCATGGCACCGGCTGCACGCTATCAAGCGCGATCGCCACCTATCTCGGCAAAGGCCTGCCGCTGGCCGAGGCGGTTGACCGTGCGCGCCTGTTCGTCCGCTCCGCGCTGCGCGCCGCGCCGGGCTTCGGGGCGGGCAGCGGGCCGCTGGGGCATGGCGAGGCGCGGGGCTAGACCGACCGCAGTCGCTATGCCATAGAACAAACCATGATCGCACGGCTGACCGGTACGCTTGATGACTTTGGCCCCGATTGGGCGGTGATCGACGTTTCGGGCGTGGGCTATCTGGTCCACTGCAGCGCCAAGACGCTGGACGCAATGGGCTTGCGCGGAGACCGGGTGACGGTCCACACCGAACTGCAGGTTTCCGAAAACGACATGCGCCTGATTGGCTTTTCGAGCGGGGCAGAGCGCGAATGGTTTCGCCTGCTCACCGGGGTGCAGGGTGTGGGCAGCAAGATGGCGCTGGCAGTGCTTTCGGCGCTGTCGGTTGAAGAAGTGCAACGCGCCTGCGCCGGCGGCGACGCCGCCACGGTGGCCCGGGCGCAAGGCGTTGGGCCGAAGCTGGCCAGCCGGATCGTCAATGAGCTGAAGGACAAGGCGGGGGCTTTGCCGGCCGGGCTGGGGATTGCGGCGGCAGTGCCCGCGGGCTCGACTAGCGCCGATGCGGTCTCGGCCCTGCAGAACCTGGGGTTCAAGCCGCAAGTTGCGACCCTGGCCGTGGCGCGGGCGATGGAAGAGCTGGGCGAGGGTGCGAGCTTAGACGCGCTGATCCGGGTTGGATTGAAGAGGGCGGCGGGGTGATGCTTTTGAAAATTCTGCTCAAAGTTGCATTTGTCGTCGCAGCTTCTGTTCTCGCTTGGTTTAGCGTGCCTGTGGCAATCGTGGCAATATGTGCAATTGTCTTGGCAGCACTCTCCGACCACACAAGTTTTCTTATCGAGCTGTCATTTGGTCCATTGAAGGCCAAGTTGGAGCGCGATGTAACTCAGGCTGAGAAGCTGCTTGAACAGCTCAAGTCCTTTGCCACTTTGCAGGCAAAGGCTTCAATTTCCACAAGCTCAAGAACGGGGCGTTGGGCTGACTATGAGCCTTGGAATTACTACCTTGCGGTGGAAATCGAGAATAGCTTGAGAAGTATGGGCGTTGCCGAGGATGAAATATCGGATGCTTTGCAAGATTTCGTCTCCTTCACAATTCGAGATTTTAAATGGGCGATCTTGGGTGGATCCTATGGCCCCGTAGATCTGGGTCCCGATGCGATGAAGGGTTACAACGAAGGCAATCGTACGGATGAATTCTTGGATCCAGACAAACTTGAAGCTTGGCTAAAGGAATGGGATCAGTTGACGCCTGATCGGATTGAGCGATTGGCCGACATGCGATGGATTGTCTCCAACAGGAAGGTTCGTGACTTGGAGCAGTACAGCCGATGTAGGAAAGCTGTGCCATGGAAAGAAGGTCAAGTTTGACCGATAATCCCCTCCTATCCGCTCAGCGCCAACCCGAAGACGCCGACGCCGCGCTGCGTCCGAAAACGCTGGCCGAATTCGTCGGCCAGGCGGCAGCCAAGGACAACCTCTCCGTCTTCATCGAAAGCGCCAAGAGCCGCGGCGAGGCCATGGATCATGTGCTGTTCTATGGTCCGCCGGGGCTGGGCAAGACCACCTTGGCGCAGATTGTCGCGCGCGAGCTGGGGGTGGGGTTCCGCGCCACCTCCGGTCCGGTGATCGCCAAGACCGGTGATCTGGCGGCGCTGCTGACCAATCTTGAGCACGGTGATGTGCTGTTCATTGACGAGATTCACCGGCTCAATCCGGTGGTCGAGGAAGTGCTCTACCCGGCGATGGAAGACCGCGCGCTCGATCTGATCATTGGCGAGGGGCCTTCGGCGCGCTCGGTGCGGATCGATCTGCCGGCCTTTACGCTGGTCGGCGCGACCACGCGGGCTGGGCTGCTGACCACGCCGTTGCGTGACCGGTTCGGGATCCCGGTGCGGCTCAATTTCTACACCGTGGACGAGCTGGAACGGGTGGTCACGCGCGGCGCCGGGCTGCTCGGCATCGGGATTGAGAGCCTTGGCGCACGCGAGATTGCGCGGCGCGCGCGCGGCACGCCGCGGGTCGCCGGGCGGCTGCTGCGCCGGGTGCGCGATTTCGCCCATGTGGCGGGCGATGGCACGATCACGCAGGCCATCGCCGATGCTTCGCTGACCCGGCTTGAGGTCGATGCGCTGGGGCTCGATGCGATGGACCGGCGCTACCTGGCGATGATCGCCGATATCTACAAAGGCGGGCCGGTCGGCGTCGAAACGCTCGCTGCCGGGCTGTCCGAACCGCGCGATACGGTGGAGGAAGTGATCGAGCCGTACCTGATCCAGCTGGGCCTGATCGCGCGCACCGCACGCGGACGTTGCCTGAACGACCGGGCCTGGCAGCACCTTGGCCTCAGCCCGCCGAGCGGCGGCGCGGGGCCGCTATTCGGTGAGGGAAAATAGCCGCTCGACCGGCTCGTCCAGCGCCCGCGCCAGCTTGAGTGCGATCACGGTCGAAGGCACGAAAATCCCGTTCTCAACCGTGTTGATGGTCTTGCGGCTTACCCCGACCAGTTCGGCCAGCTGGCCCTGGGTCAGGCCGCGCGCCTCGCGCGCCTCACGCAGCCGGTTCCGCAGTTCCTCAGCCAAGCGCGCGCCTTTCCAACATGCCGAACCGCAGCATTGCGGCTGCCAGCCCCAGGCTGACAATCAGGTGGATCACCTGCCGGGCATTCAGCCCCAGCTGGTCGATAAAGGGATAGAGCGCAATGCCCCCGCCCAGCGCCAGCACCAGGCCGAACTGCATCGCCGCGGCGCGGTTGGCGCGGGTAACCTCATCGTTCATCAGCGCCCGGACCGCCGCCGAACGCAGCCAGAACCCGCCGGTGGTCAGCACTGCCAGCAGCACCGCCGATAACGCCACCCAGGCGCCGATCCGGACGTGATCGACCAGGCGTTCACCGGGGATACGGCTAAAGTAGCTGGCCTGTTGGGCCAGAAACAGTACCGCGAGGGCAGGCATCATCCGCGCGCGGCGCTTGGTCAGACGGTCTGCCAGATCGGTATTGTTCGGGTGCTCAGCCAACGAATCCTCCTGTTGTAACTCTAAGGTTACAAGTAACCCTGGGGTTACAAATGGTCAAGCGTTGTGGCGCCAGGCCTTAGCCTTCACCGCGCTTTCGGTTCCAGAATGGGACAGGTCACCCTGGGCCTGCACACAAAATGCACTTTTCCCGGATCGGGGCAGCAAAAACACGGTTAACACGATTGTCCCCTTAATGAACCTGATGCCTTTTGTACCTACAGGGGCGAATTGGCAGCACGGGCTGTCAGCGATCAAGGCTCCAACAGGTAAAGAGAGCACAAGCTATGTCGGTACGGATGGCACTGGTGAAACTCGCAGCGTTTGCTGCCGGCGGCGCGGTGATCGGGGGCGGAGCCGTTCACGTGGCTGAAGCACCGGCTGCGCAGACGACCTATGTGAAGCATGGTCCCACGCAGACCCACACGGTCAAGCGCAAGAAGCCGCGCCGGGTTGCCGCCGTGCAGCACAAGCGCCAGCGCAAGATTCGCCGCGTGGTAACCCGCAGCTATTCGTGCGCGCCCCAGCAGCCGCAGCAGCAGATCGCCATGGTGCCGATGATGCCGCAGCTTCCGGCGCAACCGATGCCCGAAGGCGGCAGCAGCGGCCAGACCGTGATTGTTGGCGGCAGCGGCGGCGGCGGCTTTGGCGGCGGGTTCTTCGGCGGATTTTTCGGCGGCGGATCGAGCAGCGGCGGCAGCGTCGTGGTTACCTCGACCACCACCGGCGGGATCACCAGCTCCAGCTCGGGCGGCTCGACCTCAAGCTCGGGCGGTTCGACCTCTTCGTCGACCGGCGGACTGACCAGCACCACCACCACCGGCGGGATCTCGTCAAGCTCAACCACTTCGACCGGCGGCGTCTCAACCTCCACCGGTGGTGTCTCGACCTCGACCGGCGGCGTTACCAGCAGCTCGTCGACTTCGACCAGCTCGGGCAACGTCTCGACCAGCTCGGGCAACTATTCGTCAACCTCTTCCTCGTCGTCGGGCAATGTCTCTTCGTCGAGCTCGACCAGCTCCTCGACCTCGGGCAACGTTTCTTCGTCCAGCTCGACCAGCTCGTCAGGTTCGACCTCGAGCAGCACCTCGTCATCGACCAGCTCGGGCGGTTCGAGCACCAGCACTTCGACCGGCGGTACCGATGTGCCCGCTCCGCCGATGATGCTGTTGTTCGGCGCAGCCGCCGCCGGCGTGTTCAGCCGCCGCCGCCAGGCCAAGAAGGCGGCCTAATACTAGCTACCAAGCCTTTTGGGGGCAAAAGGGGGAAGGGCGGCCACAGTGCCGCCCTTTCTTTTTGCGCCGCCAGTGTGCGGCGGACATGAAAAAGGCCCCGTCCTGGTTGGAGCGGGGCCTTTTTCGTTAGTACGCAGCGCGGCTCAGCTCGCCGCCAGTTTCCGCAGTACGTAGTGCAGGATCCCGCCGTTGTTGAAGTATTCGATCTCGTTGGCGGTATCGATCCGGCACAGCGCCTTGAACGTGAACTGGGTGCCATCCTTGCGGGTCACTTCGACTTCCACGTCCTGACGCGGGGTTAGCGTGGCAACGCCGCGGATCGTGAACACATCATCGCCGGTCAGCCCCAGCGTCTGGCGGTTGACGCCTTCGGGGAACTGCAGCGGCAGCACGCCCATGCCAACCAGGTTGGAGCGGTGGATGCGTTCGAAGCTTTCGACGATCACCGCGCGCACGCCCAGCAGCTTGGTGCCTTTGGCGGCCCAATCACGGCTTGAACCAGTGCCGTATTCCTTGCCCGCGATCACCACCAATGGGGTGCCCTCAGCCTTGTGCATCATCGCCGCGTCATAGATCGACATGACTTCGCCGCCGAACTGAGTCATCCCGCCTTCGACCCCGGGGACCATTTCGTTCTTGATGCGGATGTTGGCGAAGGTTCCGCGCATCATCACTTCGTGATGGCCGCGCCGCGCGCCGTAGGAGTTGTAATCGGCCTTGGCGACCTGGTGTTCGGTCAACCAGCGGCCGGCCGGGCTATCAGCCTTGATGTTGCCGGCCGGGCTGATGTGATCGGTGGTGATCGAATCGCCCAGGATTGCCAGCGGCTTGGCCTCGATGATATCCAGCACCGGGGCCGGGGTCATGGTCATGCCTTCGAAGTAGGGCGGGTTGGCAACATAGGTGCTGCCCGGGCGCCACTTGTAGGTTTCGCTGCCCGTCACGTCGATCGCCTGCCAGTGCTTGTCGCCTTCGTAGACGTTGGCATAGCGGGCGCGGAACATCGATCGGTCAAGGCACAGCGCGATGGTGCTGGCGATTTCGTCGTTGGTCGGCCAGATATCCTTCAGGTAAACCGCGTTGCCATCCTTGCTGATGCCGATCGGGGTGGTGACGAAATCCTCGATCACTGTGCCTTTGAGTGCGTAGGCCACCACCAGCGGCGGCGAGGCGAGGAAGTTGGCCCGCACGTCAGGTGATACGCGGCCTTCGAAATTGCGGTTGCCTGAGATCACGGCGGCGGCGACCAGCCCGTTATCGTTGATCGCCTTGCTGATCGGTTCAGCCAAGGGCCCCGAATTGCCGATGCAAGTGGTGCAGCCATAGCCGACCAGATTGAAGCCGATATTGTCGAGGTGCTGCTGCAGCCCGGCCTTGATCAGGTAATCGGTTACCACCTGGCTGCCCGGCGCAAGGCTGGTCTTGACCCACGGCTTGGGCTTGAGGCCCAGTTCGTCAGCCTTCTTGGCGACCAGCCCGGCGGCGACCAGCACGCCTGGATTGGACGTATTGGTGCAGCTGGTGATCGCGGCAATCACCACATCGCCGTCGCCGATATCGTGGTCGCGGCCTTCCACGGCGACGCGCTGGTTGGTCTTCTGATAGGTTTCGGCCATGTCGGCAGCGAACACATCATCGACTTGCGTGAGCGCAACCTTGTCCTGCGGGCGCTTGGGGCCGGCGAGTGAGGGCACGACCGAGGCCATGTCGAGCTCCAGCGTCGAGGTGAAAATCGGTTCGGCCGCCGGGTCGATCCACAGCCCCTGTTCCTTGGCATAGGCCTCGACCAGCGCGATCTGGTCTTCCTCACGCCCTGTCAGGCGCAGGTAATCGAGCGTCTTGTCATCGATCCCGAAGAAGCCGCAAGTTGCGCCGTATTCAGGCGCCATGTTCGCCAGCGTCGCGCGGTCCGCCAGACTGAGCGAGGCAAGACCCGGGCCGTAATATTCGACAAATCGGCCGACCACACCCTTGGCGCGCAGCATCTGGGTGGCGGTGAGCACCAGATCGGTGGCGGTAACGCCTTCGGCCAGCGCCCCGGTGAGCTTGAAGCCGACCACTTCGGGGATCAGCATTGAAACCGGCTGGCCCAGCATCGCGGCCTCAGCCTCAATCCCGCCCACGCCCCAGCCCAGCACGCCCAGACCGTTGATCATGGTGGTGTGGCTATCAGTGCCTACGCAGGTATCGGGATAGGCGACATTCGCGCCTGACTGATCGGTGCTGGTCCACACCGTCTGCGCGATGTTTTCCAGATTGACCTGATGGCAGATCCCGGTGCCCGGCGGCACGGCATAAAAATTGGCCAGCGACTTGGAACCCCACTTGAGGAAGTCATAGCGTTCCATGTTGCGGTGGTATTCGATTTCGACGTTTTCTTCGAAGGCCTTGGCGTGGCCGAATTCGTCGACCATCACCGAGTGGTCGATCACCAGGTTGACCGGGACCAGCGGGTTGATCTTGCTGGTATCACCGCCCAGCGCGGCGATCGCATCGCGCATCGCCGCCAGATCGACCACGCAGGGCACCCCGGTGAAATCCTGGAGCAGCACGCGGGCCGGGCGGTACTGGATTTCATTGGTCGATTCGGCCGGGTTCTTCTGCCAATCGACCACCGCCTGAACATCGGCGGTGGAAACGGTGAAGCCGCCATCCTCAAACCGCAGCAGGTTTTCTAGCAGAACTTTCATGCTGAACGGCAGCCGCGAAATGTCGCCCAGCTTGGCCGCGGCCTTGCTCAGCGAATAGTAGGCGTAGTCCTTGTCGCCGACGCTGAGAGTGGAGCGAGTGCCGAGTGTGTCCTGTCCGACCTGGGTCATGCGTGTATGTCTCCTGGTTGTGGAGCCCCTGCCGCCTGCACCCCAAATGCGCCGCAGCAGGACCGTCTGTCGGCGCTGCCGATGCGCGGGAAACGGGGGAAGGTCAAGAGTCGGTTGTCTCTGTTTTGGGTCGAACAGCGATTGCTACCGGACCATTGGCCAGCCACTTTGAACGGTTGAGCAAGAAAGCCGGGACAAAAGCCAGTCCAACAAACCACACAGGCAGCGCATTGAGAATCCAATAGGTATTGTCAGGCCTGGCCAGAACCGCCACCAGCACGAACACGCCAAGGCACCAAGTGAGCGCCCGATGACGGCCAACTTCGACCCAGCCGAGCACCGGGGCGAAGGCCAGAAGTGCGGCGGCCGGCCGAGGCAGGACCTGCAAGACGGTGTTGCTCATGATATCGTCCACCCAACCGGCCGGGCCGCGCAGTCCGAACCAACCTTGCGAAACCGGGTCGCTGGGCAGGGTCCAGCCAAGGACTGCACTGCGGTGGTATGCAAAGGTTGCAATGCACAGCGCCAGACCGGCCAAAGCAGGTGCGCGGCTACGCCGATCGAGCGTGAACAGGCCGAGCAGCGGGATATTGAGCTCTCGGACAAGCACCGCGAGCACGGCGGGAACAACGGCCAGCCGGGTTGACCCTAGCCCTAGCGCTATTGATGCAAGCAATCCGCCCCACATATCGTGCACGTAGTGAAAGGGGCTGAGCGCCAAGGGCAAGCCAATCCCAAGCAGGCACAGCAGGGCCACCACTCGCTCAAAAATTGATCGGCCATCAAGATTATGCAGCCAGGCGAGCGCGGCAATCGCGAGGAGCAGGCAGGCAGGCCAGGCAAGGTTGCCAAACCAGGCATTCACCCAAGCCAGCAGTGGCGACCGAACGGTGTAGAACGGGCGCAGCGGATAGTGGTGTTCGCGCTGAAGCCGGGTGGCCGTCTCGTAATAATCCTGGCCCGCAGCAACGCGCGTTGCGATGTCAGCATACAGTCGTACGTCGCCATAGCTGGACGGGGATTTGGCCGGATTCGCCAAAAGCGGGTCGTCATTTTCGCCCAGGTTTCCCCAGACGATCAGCCCCGCAACCAACAGCAACAAAGCGATCGATCTGGCCCGCAGCAGGTGCGGCCGCTCCATCGAAGCCAACCACCGCCTCAAACCGCCGTCGCCTCGATATGTTTCCGTGCCGCGATCCAGCAGCCGATCACGATCAGCGCTGCCCCGGCCACGGTGGGCAGGCTCAGGGTCTCGCCAAACATCACCCAGCCCATGATCGCCGCCCAGATGAACGCGCTGTATTCCAGTGGCAGCAGCACCTGCGTTTCCGCCCGGCCATAGCCCCACGAGATCAGCATCAGCGATACCGCAGCGAGCAGTGCCGCGCCGGTGACGTGACCCATCACGCCCAGCGGCGGGGCCACCGCGAGCCATGGCGAGACGATCAACAGGAACAGGCTGGTGGTCAGCGCCTGAAACGCCGCCACCTCAATCGGCGCGGCCAGTCCCGCCTGCCGTTTCTGCAGGATCAGGTTGAAGGCATAGAGCACCGCCGAAGCGAGGATCGCGGCAATTCCCCAGGCGGCCTGGCGGTCATAGCCGCCCTGGCCCAGCCGGGCCGCGGCGATCACCACCACCCCGGCAAGGCCGAGCAGAGAGGCGAAGATCGCGCGGCGGCCGATCGTCTCGCCCAGCATCACTGCGGCCAGATAAAGCGCGATCAGCGGGGCTATGAACGAGATCGCCATGCCTTCGGCCAGCGGCAGGTATTTGAGTCCGTAGAAGAAGGTGGTGGCCATAAAGGCGCTGGTCAGCCCACGCGCCGCGTGCAGTTTCAGCGCGGGCCGTTCCGGCCATTTGCCGCCGCGCAGCAGCCAGAAGGGGACCATGATCAGAGCGCCCACAAGTGAGCGCCACAGCATCGCGTTGTAGGCGCCCACCGCCAGGCTCGCCGCCTTCATCAGCCCGTCCATGATGCTGAACGTGGCGATCCCGGCGGCCACGGCGAAGAACGGCATCAGGTGGTGGTGTTGGCGCGTCTGGCCCGCTGGCACGTTTATGTCTCCCCTAGTCGCGGGGTAAGCGAGTGGTGGGGGTGGGGCAAGCTCAGAGCGTCTTGATGATCCCGGAGAAATCCACCCCGCCATTGCCGGCTGCGGTGAACGCTTCGTAAACCTCTTCGGCGCGCACGCCCATCGGCACCTTTGCGCCGGCACTGGCCGCAGCTTCCATCGCCAGCTTGAGATCCTTGAGCATCAGCGCCGCAGCAAACCCGCCTTGGTAGCCATTGTCCGCCGGGCTTTGCGGGCCGACGCCGGGAATCGGGCAATAGGAGGTCATCGACCACGATTGGCCCGAGGCCTTGCTCGAAATGTCATAGAAGGTCTGCAGGTCCAGCCCCAGCTTTTCGGCCAAGGCAAAGGCCTCGCAGGTGGCGATCATGGTCGCACCAAGGATCATGTTGTTGCAGATCTTGGCCGCCTGGCCCGCACCGCTGGCCCCGGCGTGGATCACCGCCTTGCCCATCGCGGCCAGGATCGGTTCGGCGCGGGCGAAGGCTGCATCACTGCCGCCGACCATGAAGGTCAGAGTGCCGCCATTGGCCGCGGCGATCCCGCCCGATACCGGCGCATCGACCATGGCGTAACCGGCGCCAGCAGCAGCATCGGCAACCCTCTTTGCGGTATCGACATCGATGGTCGAGCAATCGAGCAGCAGCGCGGTTGTCGGAGCATGGCCGATCACATCACCGGTATAGACGCTCTCGACGATCTTGCCGTTCGGCAGCATCGAGACAACGGCCTCCGCGCCCTGAACCGCCTCGCGAACTGACGTGTAAGTGCTGCAGCCGTTTTCCTTGGCACGGCCTAGTGCCTCTTCAGAAAGATCGAAAGCATGCACATCATGCCCCGCCTTGACCAGGTTAGCAGCCATCCCTCCGCCCATGTTGCCCAAACCAATGAAGGCGATTTTCATGCTCATGTTCCTCAGTAATCCAGGATGAAGGCAAAACCCAGCAGGGCGACGATGGCACCAAGAACCGCATTGCCGATCATAGCCGCCCCTTCGACCACCCGGTTCATTTCCGTAGTTGGGGCCATTTCAGGTGTGATGCTCCAACCCAGCCAAGGCAGCCTTGCCTTACCGCTACGCCAATGCGACCAATCCAGGACATTAAGCGCGGCCCAGGCGATACCGCCAATCACCAGAGCGGGACCAAGCAGGACTTCCTTCATCTCACTCTCCGGTCCCAGAATTAGCGGCCCTTCCACACCCCCGGCCGCTTTTCGATAAAGGCGGCCATGCCTTCGGCCTTGTCTTCGGTCGCGGTGAGGACTTGGAAGATCCGGCGTTCGATCAGGATCCCCTGATCCAGCCCGGTTTCGAACGCGGCATTGACCATTTCCTTGTTGGCAATCGCGGCCAGCGGCGGCATCGCGGCGATCTCGGCGGCGGTCTTGATCGCTTCCTCGATCAGCGAAGTCAGCGGAACGACGCGCGCCACCAGGCCCGAACGCTCAGCCTCTTCAGCGCCCATCATCCGCCCGGTCAGGCACATTTCCATCGCCTTGGCCTTGCCGATCGCGCGGGTCAGGCGCTGCGATCCGCCCATGCCGGGGGCCACGCCCAGCTTGATCTCGGGCTGTCCGAAGCGTGCGTTCTCGCTGGCGATGATGAAGTCCGCCATCATCGCCAGCTCGCACCCGCCGCCCAGCGCAAAGCCATTCACCGCCGCAATCCACGGCTTGCGCGTGGCCTTGACCAAGTGGCTGGTCCAGCGGCTGAAGAAGTCCTCGGCATAAAAATCGGCGGCGGGTTTGTCGCCCATTTCCTTGATGTCCGCGCCCGCAGCAAAGGCCTTTTCGCCCGCGCCAGTCAGCACCGCGCAGCGCTGCGAAGGGTCGGCTTCGAACGCGGCGAAGGCGGTGATAAGTTCCTCCAGCACGGCCGAATTGAGCGCATTGAGCGAGGCCGGGCGGTTGAGCGTGATCAGCGTGACTGCGCCGCGTTTATCGGTGAGGATGTGTTCGTAGGTCATAAGGGTTTCCATTCCTCATCCGCCGGCAGCGGCGCAAAGATGCTGTCGATCAGTTCGTCCGACACGCCCTCGGGTGTTGCCGGATGCCATTTCGGGTCCATGGTCTTGTCGATGATCACTGCGCGCACGCCCTCGGCAAAATCCGGGCGGGTGAGGACGCGCGAGGCGATGCGGTATTCCATCACCATGTTCTCGGCAAAGTCCGTGCACGCCAGACTGTCATGCAATTGCCGCAGCGCGACCTTGCAGGTCTGCGGGCTCTTGGTGTGCAGCGTCGCCAGTTCCTTGGCCGCCCAGACACTGTCGTCGGCCTCAAGGCTAGCGAGAATGTCCTCATAGCGATCCGAGGCGAAGTGCCGGACGATCTGCGCCGCATTGCCTTCGATCCGGGCGGGCGGCGGGGTAACGGCCAGCGCCGAAAGCGCCTGCGCCGGATCGTGCCCGTGCACCAGCCGCTCCTTGGCCTCAGCCAGCGCATCATGCGGCAGGTACTGGGTGGCGAGCCCGGTCCACAGGCATTCGGCCCCATCGAGCCGTGCGCCGGTCAGCGCCAGAAACTGACCCATCCGGCCCGAGAGCCGCGACAGGTGCCAGCCGCCGCCGACATCGGGGAACAGCCCGATACCCGTCTCGGGCATGGCAAAACGGGTGTTCTCCGTCGCGACGCGGAACCGCGCCGGCTGGCTGATACCCACGCCGCCGCCCATGGTGATCCCGTCCATGAAGGCCACCACCGGCTTGGGATAGGTCATCAGCAGGTGGTTGAGCTGGTATTCCTCGTAGAAGAATTTGCGACCCGAGACCCCGCCATCGTTTACCGCCGAATTGCGCAGGAAGGCGATATCGCCCCCGGCGCAAAAGCCGCGGCCTTCACTGTGATCGATGATCACCACCTGCACGGCGGGATCGTCGCGCCACTCAAGCAGCGCCGCGGTCATGGCGTGATCCATGGCTTGCGTCAGCGCATGGATCGCCTTGGGGCGGTTAAGGGTGAGGAAGCCCGCAGCGCCTTCGCGGCGGACAATGACCTCCCGATCATCCTGAGCTTGTCGAAGGACGGTCATTGCCGCAGCAGGTCCCGGCCAACGATCATCCGCATCACCTGGTTGGTCCCTTCAAGGATCGAATGGACCCGCAGATCGCGCCAGAAGCGTTCGATCGGATAGTCTTTCAAATAGCCATAGCCGCCGAACAGCTGCAGCGCATCGTTGACGATCTTGCTGCCATTGTCGGTTGCCAGCCGTTTGGCCATGGCGGAAAACCGGCTCTTGTCGGGCGCACCCGAATTGACCTTGGCCGCGGCGAGGTAAAGCAGCGCGCGGGCGGCTTCCAGATCGGTTGCCATGTCGGCCAGCATGAACTGGGTGTTCTGGAAATCGGACACCGGCTGGCCGAACTGCTGGCGCTCCTTGGTGTAGCTGACCGCCTCATCCAGACAGCGCTGCGCCCCGCCAAGCGAGCAGGCGCCGATGTTGAGCCGCCCGCCATCAAGCCCGGCCATGGCAAAGCGAAAACCTTCGCCTTCGGCACCGACGCGGTTGGCGACCGGCACGCGGCAATCCTCGAACACCACTTGTGCGGTCGGGCTGGCATTCCAGCCGAGCTTGCGTTCGGGCGCGCCGAACGACAGGCCCGGGGTGTCCTTTTCGACCACCAGGCACGAGATGCCTTTCGCCTTGTCGTCCGAAGTGCGGACCATGCAGACGTAGATATCGTTGTAGCCTGCGCCCGAAATGAACTGCTTGGTGCCGTTCAGCACATAGTGATCACCGTCCAGCCGCGCGCTGGCCTTGAGCGCAGCAGCGTCGCTGCCGCTGCCCGGTTCGGTCAGGCAATAGCTGGCGATCTTTTCCATCGAGACCAGCTCGGGCAGGAACCGCGCCTTGATTTCGTCCGAACCGAAGCTGTCTATCATCCAGGCGGCCATGTTGTGGATCGAGATGTAGGCAGAAGTCGCCGGGCAGCCATAGGCCATGGCCTCCATGATCAGCGCCGCTTCCAGCCGGCCGAGGCCAATCCCGCCGTTCTCCTCGGAAACATAGATCGCACCAAAGCCCAGCTCGCCTGCGGCTTTCCACACATCGACCGGATAGTGATGCTGCTCGTCCCACTCAGCCGCGAAGGGCGTGATTCGGTCCGCAGTGAATTTTTGCGCCATATCCTGGATCGCAAGCTGATCATCGGTGAGGGCAAACTGGTCGGTCATGCTTCCATTACTTCCGCTTCGATTTCGACTTTCCATTCGGGACGAATGAAGCCCGAGACGATCAGGGTGGTGCAGGCTGGGCGGGCCTGGCCGAACCATCTGCCGTGGACCCGCGCTACGCTATCAAAATCGGCCCGGTCGGTTAGATAGATGCAGGTCCGGACCGTATCGTCGATGCTCCCGTCCAGATCGGCGATGGCCTGTGCGACTATCGCGCAGCACCGTTCCATCTGCGTGGCGGCATCGCCCGGCGTGCTGGATCCATCGGGTTCGATCGGTGCGGTTCCGGCGACCATGATCTGCTTGCCGGTGCGCACCGCCCGGCTGAACCCAAGGATCGGCTCAAGCGGCGATCCGCTGGAGACGCGGCGTTTGGTCATCCGGTCACCCCATCGTCGGGATAATGAACGCGTTTGAGCCATCGCCGCCGCCATCGGGCCAGCGGGCGGTGATTTTCTTGACCTTGGTCCAGAACTTCAGGCCTTCCATGCCGTACTGGTCGGTATCGCCAAAGCCCGAACGCTTCCACCCGCCAAAGCTGTGATAGGCGACCGGGACCGGGATCGGGACGTTGATCCCGACCATGCCGACATTGACCCGCGCGGCGAATTCGCGTGCCGCGTGGCCATTGCGGGTGAAGATTGCGACGCCGTTGCCGTACTGGTGCTTGCTGGCGAGGCTGAGCGCGCCTTCGAAATCGGGCGTACGGACGATCTGCAGGACGGGCCCGAAGATCTCGTTGTGATAGCTGGTCATCTCGGGCGACACCCGGTCAAGCAGCGTCGGGCCAACGAAATAGCCGTCCTCGTGCCCCTGAAGGCTGAAACCGCGGCCGTCGATCACCAGCTCGCTGCCTTCGTCCACTGCGGTCTGGATCCAGCGTTCGATATTGGCCTTGTGCATCGCGGTGACGACCGGGCCGTACTGCGCATCGGGATCGGTCGAAATGCCGATTTTGAGCGCATTGATCGCGGGGATCAGTTTTTCGCGCAGACGGTTGGCAGTGTCTTCGCCGACCGGCACCACGACCGGCAGCGCCATGCAGCGTTCGCCTGCCGAGCCGAACGCTGCGCCGCACAGATCGCCGACCACCTGATCGAGATCGGCATCGGGCATCACGATCCCGTGGTTCTTGGCCCCGCCCATCGCCTGCACGCGCTTGCCGGCGGCGACACCGCGCGAATAGACGTACTGGGCAATGTCGCTTGAGCCGACAAAGCTGACCGCCGAAATCGCCGGGTGATCGAGGACCAGGTCGACCATTTCCTTGTCGCCGTGAACCACCTGGAAAATGCCTTCGGGCAGGCCTGCTTCAAGCCACAGCTCGGCAATCCGCACCGGCACCGAAGGATCGCGCTCGCTGGGTTTGAGGATGAAGGCGTTGCCCACCGCGATGGCCATCGATCCCATCCACAGCGGGATCATCGCCGGGAAGTTGAACGGGGTGATCCCGGCGCCGATGCCCAGCGGCTGGCGCATCGAATAGACATCGATCCCCGGACCTGCCCCGCCGGTATATTCGCCCTTGAGCACATGCGGCAGCCCGCAGCAGAACTCGACCACTTCGAGCCCGCGCTGGATGTCGCCCTTGCTGTCGGCAATCACCTTTCCGTGCTCGCTGGAGAGCAGCTCGGCCAGTGCGTCCATGTCGCGTTCGATCAGAGCTTTGAAGTTGAACATCACCCGCGCGCGGCGCTGCGGGTTCATCGCCGCCCAGGCCGGCTGCGCGGCCGAGGCTGCCGACACCGCCCGCTCCAGCGCATCGGCGCTGCCCAGCACGACTTCGGCCTGTTGCCCGCCGTTGTTGGGATCCATCACCGCGCCGGTGCGCGTGCTGACCAGACCTGCAGTGCCGCCCACGATGAAATGATCGATCAAGCGCATGAAACTTTCCTCCGAAATGCTCACTCTCAGCCACTGCACATAGCAGCGAGTCGGGGCAAGCGCCGAAGTGATTGTTTTGGGGGTCCGGTAAAAGGGTGTAACCTTTTGCCTGCAGGCAGCGAACCAGCGCACCGGGAGAGCCAAACGCGATGCAAGACGAAGAACCGAGTAGCAGCGGGCCACAGGGCGGCGATCTGGTACGGCGGCATCATCTGTTCACGCGGCTGTGGCACTGGACCAACGTGGTCACCGTTACGGTGATGCTGATGAGCGGGTTGATGATTTTCAACGCGCACCCGCGGCTGTACTGGGGCGACTACGGCGCCAATGCGGCCGGCCATCCCGATCCGGCCTGGCTCGATCTCAGCCACATCCATGGCGGCATACCCTTTCCCCCGGCGGTGACGATCCCTTCGCATTACAGCCTGGCTGATGCTCGGTTGTGGCATTTTGCCTTCGCCTGGGTGCTGGCCATCGCGTTCACGCTCTATCTGGGGTGGAGCCTGGTGCGCGGCCATTTGCGCCGCGATCTCGCCCCGAAGCCCGCCGAACTTTCGCCCGCGCACCTGTGGCACCATATCAAGGCGCATGCCCGGCTGCGCTTCCCCACCGGGATCGCGGCGCTGCGCTACAATATCCTGCAAAAGCTGGCTTATGGTTCGGTGCTGCTGGTGATGCTGCCGGGCGTGATCCTGACCGGGATCAGCATGTCGCCCGGGCTCAACGCTGCATTTCCCTGGCTGGTGGAGCTGTTCGGCGGCCGCCAGTCGGCGCGGTCGATCCATTTTCTGTGCGCGGGCGGGCTGTTCGGCTTCTTTCTGGTGCACATCGCGATGGTCGTGCTGGCCGGACCGATCAACGAAGTCCGCTCGATGCTGACCGGCAATTACCGCTTACCCAGGGAACGGGAGGAACAGGCATGATCGTCTCGCGGCGCAAATTGATCGGGATGGGCGCGGCCGGCGCGGGTGGGCTGCTGCTCAGCGGGTGTGACCGGCTGAATGACAGCGAGACGTTCAAGGGAATACTCAACGGCGCGACTGGGCTCAACCAGCGGACCCATCGGCTGCTGATGGGCAATGGTTTGGCCCGCGAATTTACCGAGGCGGAGATGTCGCCGGTGTTCAAGGCTAATGGCAGCATCAAGGTGCTCGATCCGGTTTATGGCGGTCATCTGGCGCAGAGCTTTGGCTCTTGGGCGCTGCAGGTTGATGGGCTGGTCAAGCAGCCGCTCAAATTGCCGCTGTCCGCCTTGCAAGCCATGCCGCAACGCACGCAGATTACCCGTCACGATTGCGTGGAAGGGTGGAGCGCGATCGGCAAATGGCAGGGTCCGCAACTGGGCAAGGTGCTGGACATGGCCGGGCTGCTGCCGTCCGCGCGCTATGTGGTGTTCCACTGCGCCGATATTCTGGAAGGCGCACCCTATTACGAATCGATCGATCTGGTCGATGCCTTCCACCCGCAGACCATCCTAGCCTGGCGAATGAACGACCAGATGCTGAGCGAGCCGCATGGCGCGCCGCTCCGCCTCAGAGTTGAACGGCAGCTGGGCTACAAGCAGGCCAAATACATCATGCGGCTGCAGGTTACCGATACCCTGGCGGGGCTTTACGGCGGCGGCGGCGGGCATTGGGAAGATGCCCGCGGATACCAATGGTACGGCGGAATCTAGCATTTCCCCACAGGACGGCCTGCAAATGGCGCTGCTCCGTGCTTCCGGTGCTCACGACCAAAAAGGTCGCTGCGCTCCGGGTCACGGAGCAGCACCATTTTCGACTCGTCCTGAGGCGAAATGCAACGCAGTCTTTTGCTTACATCAGCTTGCGCACGGCCTCGCCCGAGTAGAGCCACAGGTCTGCGCCTTCGCGGCTGACCCCGCCCATTGCCTTGTTGAACGTGGCCATGTGCGCGCTGGCGCCATGTGCGGCGAGCGCTTCCAGGCTGTCCCAGCGTTCGGAAATGCGGATCAGATCGGGATCGGCGATGTCCTGGGCAAAGGCATAGTGCAGGCAGCCCTGCTCCTCGTTGGTGGCCTTGACCATCGCGATGCCTTCAGCGCGAACCTTTTCGAATTCGCCGGTGGCCAGTTTGATCCAGCCTTCGATCAACAACATGATTCTCTCCCTCGGTTTAATCGAACGCTTAACACCACGGATCGCGGGCTCCGCGCAAGTAGGGACGTGCCAGCCCGCTGCTGACCATATCGTCGGCGAGCGACTGGACGCTGCCATCAGCCTTGGCGCGCAGCAGATGCCGAAGCTCGCGGCCGTATTCATCGTGCACCGGCGGGGCCGGGCCAGCCAGCGTCACCGGGCCTTGATTGAGCAGCGTTAGCAGCAGCTGCGCCGCAGCCTCGCCCTTTTGCGCTTCGTCCGGGCAGCGCGCCGGATGGATTTCGGGGGCATCGATCCCGATCACCCGAATCGCGCGCTGCCCGACCATGATCGTATCGCCATCGACCGCGCAGGTCAGCGCACGGCCACTGCCGCAGCGGGTAAAAGGACCCGTCAGCACCTCTTGCGGGCCTTCCGGGATGCGCATCGGGGCAATCCGCGTGGCACCGAACCAGTACCACAATGCGGCCACCAGCAAGGCGGTTGCGAGCCACCAGCGCAGCGCATTCCAGAACCGGCGCAGGCGGCTTTGGCCGCTCCAGCGGTGGGCCGGCAAGACCGGGTGCGGGGCAGGGCGGCGGCGCAGCATTGCCGCCCGGGCTAGCCGGGCAGGCGGCCCACAGCAAGCGCGGCGCACCAATCGCTGCGCCGCCCGCGCCACGGTTCGGCCAGCCCTTCGCTGACCAGCTGCGCCCCCAGCGATCGCCCACCGCGCTTGACCACCCGCAACGCGCGGCCATAGCGATCGGTCTCGCGGCCCAGCACCGCCAGCTCAAACGGCCCGGCGTTGAGCAGCGCGACCAGCCGCAGCGTGGCCCGCTGGCCCAGCGCCTGCTCAGCCGGGCAGGCGGCCTGATGGGTTTCGGGCGCGTTGATATCGGCGATGCGAACCTTTTCGCCGCGTAGCCAGAAGGTATCGCCATCAACCACGCAATTGATCCGCGGGGCATCACTGCACAGGGTGAAAGTGGCGGCGGCGAGCAGGGCGAAGGGCAAGGGCATGCCTATCGGAATGCCTTGCCGCTGGGCTGATCCACTATCCGGGAAAGCCCGTGGCTTCCCTCGAGAACGGAGGGTTAAGTCAAGGATTCAAGCGGCTTGCAGCCTCTTTGGCTACCGCTTGCGCGCGCGCTTCGCTCACCCCCAGCCCGGTCAAACCCAGCACTGCCATCTCGCGCAGTCGTTCGGCCGCTTCGGCGCGGGTCGGCCTGCGTTCGACCGTGTTGAGCAAGGCGACCTGGCACAGGCCGAGCCAGAACCGCACCCCCGATCGCACCGCTTCGGGGCGCGCTAGTCCGGCCGTGACCAGTCTATGCAGATCGGCGCGGATTCCGCGATTTAATTCGTGATCGATGCCAGTCGATGCTTCGAGCCCGCGCATCATGACGATCGCCTGGGTGCGCTCTTCCAGCGCAAATTCGATCGCCACCTGCATCCCGCCGACCAATCGTTCTACCGGATCGGTCACGTGGGCATTGGCCGCATCGACCCGGGCTTCCAGCGCGCGGCGCACTTCGGCGGCCAGGGCCTGGCCAAAGCCGGGCTTGTCGCTGAAGTGGTTGAAGAAGCTGCCTTTGGCCACGCCGGCCCGCGTGACAATATCGTCGATTGCAATGGCATCAATCGGGCGCTGCGCCAGCAGATCGAACCCGGCAGCCAGCAATGCGCTGCGGGTGCGCTGGGTGCGGGGGCTGATGGCGGCACTGGCCACGGCGGAACTCCTCTTGACTGTTTGGTCAACTAGCCGTAATTGACCAAACAGTCAACTGCGAATCGCAGAGGGTGGAGAACTACCGATGAGCGTAATCCGCATCGAAGATATCGCCCATGTGCGCTATGCCGCGCCCGATCTGGCGGCGATGCGCGCCTTTCTGGACGATTTCGGGATGACCTGCTTTGAGCACGGGGGCCGGCTCTATGCCAAGGGCACTGACGGGCGGCCGTTCCTGCATATAACCCAGCCAGGCGCAGCGAAATTCCTCGCTCTGGGTCTGCGCGCCGAAACCATCGAAGATCTGGAAAAGCTGGCCGCCGCTGAGGGGCTTCAGGTCGAAGACCTTGATGAACCGGGCGGGGGCAAAGTGGTGCGGTTGACCGATCCCGATGGTTACGGGGTTGAAGTGGTGGCTGGTCAGGCCACGGGCGAAGCCGCGCCGCTGCCTGCCGATTTACCGCGCAACACCGCCGCCGCCAAACCGCGGTTTCGCTCGGCCATAAGGCTCGATCCAGCGCCGGCGCACGTCAAACGGATCGGCCATGCAGTGCTCAAGGTCCGTGATTTCCGAACTTCCGAAAAATGGTACAAGGACCGCTTCGGGTTTCTCACCTCTGACGAGGTTGAGGCCGCCAAAGGCGTGCCGCTGGGCGCTTTCATGCGTTGCAACCGCGGTGACAAGCCAGCCGATCATCACACGCTGTTCCTGGCCCAGTTGCCCGGTCCGCTGGGCATCCTCCATGCCGCGTTTGAAGTCGCCAATCTTGATGATCTGATGCTGGGGCACCAGCACCTCAAGGCCGCGAAGCGCGATTCTGCCTGGGGCGTTGGCCGCCACATCATGGGCAGTCAGGTGTTCGACTACTGGCGCGATCCGTTTGGTAACGAGCTGGAGCACTGGACCGATGGCGATCTGTTCACTGCCGCCGATCCGCCGCAAAAGCAGCCGATGAAGGCACTGCTGGCAGTGCAATGGGGCAGCCCACACCCGATGTTTGGCGGAAAGCTGCCGCCACCGCCGGGACTGATTGCATTCGTTACCGCGCTGATGCTGCGCGTGAAGCGCCTTTTCCGCCGCAATCCTGAAGGAACACCCGCATGAAGCTTTGCACCTATACCGCCCAAGGCCAGACCCGCACCGGGATCGTGGTGGGCGATTGCGTGATCGATACCGGCGTGTCCGGCACGATGATCGATCTGATCCATCGATGGGACCAATTGAAAGCTGGTCTTGAAGCCAAGGCGGCGGCGGGCGGCGGGGCGCCGCTGGCTTCGGTCAAGCTCGAGGCACCGGTGCAGCGCCCGGGCAAGATCTTCGCGATCGGCCTCAATTACGCTGACCATGTGGCCGAATCGAACATGGCCCCGCCCGAGCGGCAAGTCTGGTTCACCAAGGCCCAGACCAGCATCAACGCGCCCTATGATCCGATCGAGATTGCCAGTGGAACCATGACCACCGACTATGAAGTGGAACTGGTCGCGGTGATCGGCCGGGGCGGCAAGCACATTGCCGAGGCTGACGCGGCGGCGGCGGTGTTCGGCTATTGCGTCGGCAACGACGTGACCGAGCGGATGTGGCAGCACGCTAGCCCGCAATGGTCGCTGGGCAAGAGCTTTGATACCCACGCCCCGATCGGTCCGTGGATCGTCACCGCCGACGAACTGGGCGATCCGCACACACTGGGTCTGCGCTGCTTCGTCAATGGCGAGCAGCGGCAGGCATCAAATACCAGCCAGCTGGTGTTCAACATATGGCAGCAGATCGCGCATCTCTCGGTCGGCATGACGCTTGAGGCGGGCGACGTGCTGTTCACCGGCACGCCGGGCGGGGTCGGCGCGGCAATGGACCCGCGCCAGTTCCTGAAAGCGGGAGATGTGGTGCGCTGCGAAGTCGATGGGCTGGGCCACATCGAAGGCACCATGGTAGCGGAAGGCTGAGGCAATGGCCTTCGATTGCGATGTCTTGATCGTCGGCGGCGGACCGACCGGTGTGACGCTGGCGGTGCTGCTGGCGAAGCGCGGGGTGAGCGTAATCGTGGCCGAACAGGAAGCGCAGATCTATCCGCTGCCGCGCGCCGCGCATATCGATCATGAAGGGATGCGGATTCTGCAGGAAGCAGGGGTGGCGGACGCGGTCATCGCCACCAGCCGCAGTGCCGGCCGCTATGACTTCCTCAATGCCAAGGGCGATTTGCTGCTACGCTTTGAAGGCGGCGATTCTCTGGGGCCGGGCGGCTGGCCGGCGGCAAACATGATCCACCAGCCCAGCGTCGAGGCAGAGCTGCGGGGGGCGCTGGCCGCATGCCCCGGTGCCCGACTGAACTCCGGCTGGGAGCTGAAGTCCTTCGCCGACGACGGCGCAGGGGTCACTGCGACACTGGCCACTCCCGAAGGCGAAAAGGCCCTGCGAGCGCGCTATCTGATCGGCGCGGACGGCGCGCGCAGTCCGGTGCGCAAGGCCGCCGGGATCGTGTTCGACGATCTCAATTTCGAAGAGCCGTGGCTGGTGGTCGATGTGCTGGTCGATGACTATACGCGCCTGCCAGCCGCCAACCTGCAGATCTGCAACCCCAAACGCCCGACCACTTGCGTCCTGATGGGCGCGGGGCGGCACCGCTGGGAATTCATGATCCTGCCGGGCGAAAGCGCCGAGCAGGTCAGCACGGATGCCTTCATCGAAGCGCTGCTGGAACCGTGGAACGTCAAAGGCGCGGTGCGGCTTGAGCGCAAGGCGGTCTATACCTTCCGCGCCCGGATCGCGGCGCAGTGGCGCAAGGGGCGGATCATGCTGGCCGGCGATGCCGCGCACCAGACCCCGCCGTTTGCCGGGCAGGGGATGTGTTCGGGCCTGCGCGATGCGGCGAACCTTGCGTGGAAGCTGGCTGCGGTGACCCAGGGCAAGGCTGCCGATAGCCTGCTCGATAGCTATCAGGCCGAGCGCGCGCCCCATCTGCGCGCCACGATTGATATGGCCATCATGATGGGCAAAATGGTCTGCATCACCAGCACCTGGGGTGCCTTGCTGCGCGATCTCAAATTCAAACTCGCCCGCGCACTCGGCAAATTGCCCGATGGCCCGCCGGCCTATCCGCCGATCTCAGTCGGCGCGATTCTGGCGGGCAGCCCGGGGGCGGGGTCCTATTTCCCGCAGCCGGTCAGCCGTGACGGCACCCGGCTTGATGATGTGCTGGGCATGGACCACTGGCTGATCGTCCGCGAAGAGCTGGCCGTGCCGGACATGGCGCCTTTCGCCCGACAGATCGGCGCTTGGTTTGACAAGTATGGGGCCGAGGCGGTGCTGGTCCGTCCGGATCGCTATGTGTTTGGGACCGGCCCCAAGGCGCAGCTGGCCGCAGCTTGGCAAGCGGTGAAGGCTGGCTAGCCACCGCAGGTTCTGGCGGCTAGGCTGGAACCATGACTGACCCAACACCCAAGACCACGGTGTTCGAATATATGTCGGGCCTGGCGCGCGAGCTGGGCGCGATCAATCTGGGGCAGGGCTTCCCCGAAATGGAGGAGCCGCCGGAACTGATCGCGGCTGCGCAGCGCGCGCTTGCGGAACGCTCCAACCAGTACCCGCCGATGCGCGGGCTGCCCGAACTGCGCGGCGCGATCTGCGACTATTACGCCCGCACGCAAGGGCTGGACTTTGCTCCGGACAACGTCGTCGTCACTTCGGGCGGGACCGAGGCTTTGGCCGCCAGCCTGCTCGCGCTGGTCCGGCCCGGCGATGAGGTGGTGCTGGTTCAGCCGCTTTACGATGCCTATCTGCCGCTGATCGAATGGGCCGGCGGCACGGCCAAATTCATCAGCCTGACCCCGCCCGATTGGTCGTTCCCGCTGGCAGATCTGGCCGCAGCAATCGGGCCCAAGACGCGCGGGATCGTGCTCAACACCCCCAACAATCCGGTCGGCACCATGCTGGGGCGCGGCACGCTGGAAGCGATCGGCGTGCTGGCTCAGGCGCACGATCTGTGGGTGCTGTGCGACGAGGTGTGGGAAGGCATGGTGTTTGATGGCACCCCGCATCTCTCGCCGCTGGCGGTGCCCGCGCTGGCCGACCGTGCGATCAAGATCGGATCGGCCGGAAAGATCTTTTCGATGACCGGGTGGAAAGTGGGCTGGGCGGTGGCCGCCCCGACGCTGGCGGCAAGGATCGCCGGGCGGCACCAGTTCCTGACCTTTACCACCGCCACGCCGCTGCAATGGGCCGTGGCCGGAGGCTTTGCTCTGCCGGCGCAGTGGCATGAGCATCACCTGGCGCGCTACCGCGCGGCCAAGGCGCAGTTGGTCGGTGGTCTGGAGGCTGCGGGGTTTGCTGTGCTGCCTGCCAGTGGTACCTGGTTCGTCACCCTTGATCTGGCCGCGTCAGGGCTTCCAGCGGATGATCTGGCTGTGTCAGAGCGGCTGGTGCGCGAAGCCGGGGTCGCCTCGATCCCGGTTTCAGCCTTCTATGCGCAAAGCCCGGAGCGCGGCTACTTGCGACTGTGCTTTACCAAGCAGCCCGCGGTGCTTGATGCTGCGCTGGAGCGGCTGGCCGCGTTTCGCGCCGCGTGCTGAACGCTTGCATTTGCCGGCCCCGCGCGGAATGATCGCGCCGGGCACGAGAGCAGGAACGGCAAACGGGGGTTCAGCCATGAACAACGGCGTAGCGGCGAAGATCGCGAAGGTTCCGAATTCGGTGTGGATTCTCGCCTTGGCGGTGATCGCGTGGATATTCTATGCCGGGATCAAGACCGGGGGGTTCAACCTGCCGATCGAGCGGCTGCCGTGGTCGATCCTGGTGCCGGGGTTTGCGGTGTTTTCGTTCACGCACTCGATGGTCCTGCTGGGGCACAAGCGCGCGCTGCTGCTGTTGGTGCTGTGCATCAGTCTGGCCTTTGCCAGCGAATATATCGGCGAGGCGACGGGGCTAATTTTCGGGCCCTATTACTACACTGATGTGCTCGGGCCGAAGATTCTGGGCCGCGTCCCGGTGCTGATCCCGCTGGCCTGGTATATGATGTTTTACCCCAGCTATGTCATCACCAACCTGCTCGCCGAAGGGCACCCGGTGGCGCAGGGGCAGGGCACCGCATGGATCGTGTGGATCAGCGCGCTCAGCGCTTTGGTGATGACCGCGTGGGACTTGACGATGGACCCGATCATGAGCTTTCACCCCTGCACCACCGGGACCACCGATTGCCTGCCGGTGACGCTGGATGAAACGCTGATCGGCCACCCGGCCTGGGTGTGGAAGGAAGGCGGATCTTATTTCGGCGTGCCGCAGCTCAATTACCGCGGCTGGATGCTGACCGCGTTCGTGGTGTTTGCGGCCTATCGGCTGCTCGAGCGGCGGATCGATCATGCTCCGTGGCCGGGCGGGATTTCCAAAGTCATGGCGGTTCTGCCGGTGCTGGCGTTCGGCTGCATGGCCTTTGTCGATACCTGGCTGGGCAATCCCAAGGTGCAGGACGTCCACCTGATATCGCCCTTTGCGATGGGGATCCCGTTCCTGTTCGCCGCCTTTACGCTGTTTGCGCGTAATCCGAAAATGCCGTTCTGGCCGCACCAGGCGGTTTAGGATTTGTTCCACTGACGTGGAAGCAACACCGGCCCGCTCCCCCTCCCGGCCACCCATAGGGTAACCCTAGGTTCTGGGTGGCCGGGAGGGGGAGCGGGCCGGTGTTGCTCAGCTAAAACACTAGCCCTCGATGGCGGGCGGTGGCACCGGTTCTGCCTGCACGCGCACGAAAATCCGCCGCAGGATCCGCCACGCCGTTATCAGCAGCACCAGGGTGAGCATGAGCAAGACCATGGCAACCACGCCCGCCGCGATCGGGTGGCTGTAGGCCAGGTAGAGCAGGCCAGTGGTGGCCACATCCTCCACGGTTGAAACCGCCAGGTTGCTGAACGGTTCTGGGCTGGTGTTGACCACCGCGCGGGCGCTGGCCTTGCCGGAGTGGGCGAGCAGGCTGGCCCCGCCGCCCAGGATGAAGGCAATCGCCTGAGTGGCCGGATCGGCAGGGTCGATCACCGCCAAGGTCAACAGCGCCCCGCCGACCGGGCGGATGAAAGTGTGAACCGAATCCCAGATCGAATCGAGCCACAGGATCTTGTCGGCAAAGAATTCCATGAATGCAGCCAGCCCCGCCACGCCCATCACCCACGGATTGGCCAGCACCTGCAGCGATTGGAGATGTTCGGGAAGGGGCAGAACATTGAATTTCATCGCGAGGCCAGTGGCTAACGCGGTCAGGTAAAGCCGCCAGCCCGAAAGCAGGCTGACCGATCCGGCAATGCCAAGGAGTTCAACAATACCAAGATGTTCCATCGCCGCGCCCCTATATATGGGGCGAAGATGCGCGCCTTGGCGGCGCTTGGCAAGTCAGCCCAGATCGGGGTCGCGCGGCAGTCCCGGATCAAGCTGCACTCCGCAGGAATTGAGCAGCATCGACACCTGCGTGTACTGGCCCACGGTATAAACCAGATCGACGCGTCCGGTATCGCCCAGCGGCGCGAGCGCGGCCCAGGTGTCATCGCTGATGTGATGATTGCCCACCAATTCGTCGCAAGCAGACAGGATGGCGGCCTCCAGCGGATTCCAGCCGGCGGCGGCGGCGCCCTGCTTGATCGCCGCAATTTCCGCTGCGCTGATTCCGGAGCGCAGGCCGATCACGGTGTGCTGGGCAAATTCATAGCCCGCGCGGCACAGGAAGCCGACCCGCAGGATCGCCAGTTCGCGGTGGCGCTCGCTCAGGCTGTTGCGCGGGGACAGGACATAATTGCCCCAAGTGAGGAACGCCTTGAGCGCATCGGGATTGTGCGCTTGGGTGCGGAAAATATTGAAGGCCTGCGCATAGTCAGGAAGCGCGGCCAGCGCCTCCCGCGCCTCCGGGGTCAGCTCGCTGTCGGTCAGCGGAGCAATCCGGGGCGCGGGAAGCCGCATGGCCTAAAGGACTTCGAACAGCCCGGCAGCGCCCTGGCCGCCGCCGATGCACATCGTCACGACCACATATTTGGCGCCGCGACGCTTGCCTTCGATCAGGGCGTGGCCGGTGCAGCGTGCGCCGGTCATGCCGAAGGGGTGGCCGATCGAGATCGAGCCGCCGTTGACGTTGAGCAGTTCGTCAGGAATGCCCAGCTTGTCGCGGCAGTACAGCACCTGCACGGCGAAGGCTTCGTTGAGTTCCCACAGGCCGATGTCGTCCATTTTGAGGCTGAAGCGTTCGAGCAGCTTGGGGATCGCAAACACCGGCCCGATGCCCATTTCGTCAGGCTCTGTGCCCGCAACCGCCATGCCAACATAGCGGCCCAGCGGGGTCAGGCCGCGCTTTTCGGCGACCTTGGCTTCCATCAGCACCGCAGACGAAGACCCGTCCGAAAGCTGGCTGGCATTGCCGGCGGTGATCGTGTTGCCTTCGCCCATCACCGGCTTGACGCTGGCCAGCCCTTCAAGCGTGGTGTCGGGGCGGTTGCAATCGTCCTTGGTGGCGGTGACCTCCTTGTAGGAGACTTCCTTGGTTTCCTTGTCGACCACGGCCATCGTTGCGGCGCAGGGCACGATTTCAGCATCGAACTTGCCCGCAGCCTGGGCGGCGGCGGTGCGCTGCTGCGACTGGAGCGAATAGAGGTCCTGTGCTTCGCGGCTGATGCCATACCGCTTGGCCACCACTTCGGCAGTGCCGATCATCGGCATGTAGATGTGCGGATGCATTTCCAGCAGCGCGCGATCTGGCTCGACAAACATCTTGCCGCTGCCGACCACCTTGGAAATGCTTTCCAGCCCGCCGCCAACGCAGATGTCCATATTGTCGACGATGATCTGCTTGGCTGCGGTGGCGATGGTCATCAGGCCCGACGAGCACTGCCGGTCAATCGTCATGGCCGGGACGGTTACCGGCAGGCCAGCGCGAAGCGCGGCGAGGCGGGCAACGTTGCCGCCGGTCGAGCCCTGCTGCGCGGCGCAGCCCATCACCACATCGTCGATTTCGCCGCCTTCAAGGCCGGCGCGCTCAACCGCGGCGCGGATCGAATAGGCTCCCAGCGTAGCGCCGGTGGTGTTGTTGAATGCGCCGCGGCCCGCCTTGGTCAGCGGGGTGCGGGCGGTGGAAACGATGACTGCGTCACGTGACATAGAGAAAATCCTTGGATCAGACGTTGCGCGCGGGCTTCGACAGGCTCAGCCGGAGCGGGGTAGGGTTTGGGTTCAGCAACTAGGTCCGCTCAGCCTGAGCCTGTCGAAGGCCCCGCGCGGCATTGGCCCCATGCGAAATCAGACGAAGAACAGCGTGATCCATTCGCAGATCAGCGCGGGCTTGTCCTCGCCTTCGATCTCGATGGTCACTTCGTTGGTCTGCTGCCACTGTCCGGGGCGCTTTTCGACCAGTTCGAGCAGCTTGGTGTGGCTGCGCACGCGCTTGCCGGCGCGGACCGGGCTGAGAAAGCGGGTTTTGTTGCCGCCATAGTTGACGCCCATCTTCACGCCGCTAACGCGCCCGCCTTCGGTCATTGCGCCCAGTACCGGGAGCAGAGACAGGGTCAGAAAGCCGTGCGCGATCGTCCCGCCGAACGGGGTCAGCTTGGCCTTTTCCTCGTCAATATGGATGAACTGGTGATCGCCGGTGGCATCGGCAAACATGTTGATGCGTTCCTGGGTCACGTGGAACCAGTCGGACACACCGATAACTTCGCCGGTTTTGGCGCTAAGCTCTTGCGGGGTCATTGGGCCTCTCCTCACTCTCGGAAAGGTGTGTCATGGCCCAAGCGGCCCTGCGGTGCAACTGCGGCTAGCGTGCCGTTACGGCATTGCCGAGGCTGAGCGCGGGCCGCGCCGCGCGCACTCGCACTTTCTCCGAATCGATTCGCTTGAGGTAACTCCACAGCCCGCACTGCAGCCCGATCAGCATATAGCAGAACGGCTGGAACGCGATCCCCACGAACAAGCAGCCAACCATGTAGACAATCAGCGATTGCTGCAGCGCGTTGGCCAGCGGGGCCTGCCAGGTCTCACCCGGTGCGGTGCGCTTTTTCCAGCGACTGCGGATCAGCTCCATCTGCACCAGGCCGGAGAACATCAGCGTCAACCACATCAGCAGGCCGGGATAGCCTTGTTCGCCCAGCATTTCGAAATAGGCCGAATGATAGGCGCGGGCCTGATCGAAGGCCTCGCGGGTTTCCACGGTGACATTGTTGCCGCTGCCCTTCACATCGGTCAGCTCGATCCGCACCTTGTTGCCGCGATAGGCATCGAACCCGCCGCCGAAGGGATGCTCCTTGGCATAGGCCAGCGTCCATTTCCAAACCGCCACTCGGGTCGATGCAGACTGGTCGGCATTGTGGTTCTCGATCGTATTCATGCGGTCGGTATAGCTTTTGGGCAGCAGCGGCACCGCCACCAGCACGCCCGCGGCGATCAGCGAGATGTATACCACGCGGCGTTTCACCGTGCGCAGCGCCATCACCATCAGCAGCGCAACACACAGCAAGCCGGTGCGCGCCTGGGTGCCGATCGGAATCAGCACGCAGGCAAAGGCCAGTGCCATGCCATAGATCTTGACCCGCCAGTCGCTGGGAAAGACCGTGCCGTGCTTCATCAGCCAGAAGATCAGCGGAATGATCGAGACTGCCACCGCCGAAATGATCGAACCTTCATAGAGCCCCGAATTGTCGTTCACGAACAAGCGCAGCGTGCCGTAACCACCGCCGCCGGCCAGCGTCTTGATCGCCCCGCTGATCACGATTGCGCCCACAGTCAGTGTCATGATCAGCGTCGCAGCTTCGATCCGAAGGCGCGTGGTCAGCGTCAGCGGCAGGAACATCGCGAACAGCAGCGCTTTCCACACCCAGTCCCACTTGACCAGTGCCGCTTCGGGGAAGTCGGCGCCCAGCGTGGTCAGTCCGCAATAGACCAGCAGCAGCGCGATCAGCCCCTGGCGCAGGGTAAACCGGCTGTTCTGCTTGTAATCGATCAAAATCCAGCCGCCGAAGGCCAGCATGAAGCTGATCAAGGAGATCGGGATGACCTTGAGTATGCCCCACGAGATCTTCTGCGGGGCCAGGCTATCGACATAAAGGTAGGCCAGCACCCACAGATAGGGCCGGCGAAAGCCGAGCGCGAGGAACGCGAAAACAAAGCCGGTCAGCGCCAGATCAAGCACGCAGCGATCCCTTGCGCGGCTCGGGCTCAGGCGACGACGAGGGCAGATCGGCAGGGGGCAGGTCGGCATCAAGATCGTCGCGCTGGACTAGACGCCACAGCGCCAGCGCCAGCACGGCATGGGTGACCACCAAGGCGAAATTGTCGATCATTCGCCCGCCTTAACAGCGGTGAGTTGACGCGGCGTTAAGCCTTCCTGCCCTAGAGAATGCGTCATGACCCGGATCCTCCACGTCCTTGATCACTCGTTGCCGCTGCACAGCGGCTATACCTTTCGTACCCGCGCGATCCTCAAGGCTCAGCAGGCCACCGGGCTCGAAGTGCGCGGGATTACCGGGTTGCGCCACAGCGCGGATGGGCCCGATCTTGAGCTTGCCGACGGCATCGAGTTCCACCGCACCCGCGGCGCGGCAAGTGGCCCGGTGGGCTACCGCGAATGGCGCGAGATCCGCGCGTTGGCCGATGCCATCGTCGCCGCCGCGCAGGACTGGCGGCCCGATCTGCTCCACGCCCATTCGCCCGCGTTGTGCGGCATGGCGGCGCTGATCGCCGGCAAGCGGCTGCAAATTCCGGTGGTCTATGAAATCCGCGCTTTCTGGGAAGACGCCGCAGTCTCGAACGGGACCGGCACCGAAGGAAATATCAAATACCGCCTGACCCGCGCGCTTGAAAACCGCGTTGTGGCAGGAGCGGACGCGGTGGTGACGATCTGCCAGGGCCTGAAAGACGATCTGGTTTCGCGGGGTTTTCGCGCCGACAAGATCTCGATCAGCCCCAACGGGGTCGATCTGGCGCTGTTCGGCGAAACTGCGCCGCCCGACGCTGCACTGCGCACCCAGCTGGGGCTGGGTGATGGTCCCGTCGTGGGCTTTATCGGCAGCTTCTACGACTATGAAGGCCTTGACGATATGATCGCCGCGATGCCGCAATTGCTGGCCCGCAATGCCGATGCGCGGCTGCTGGTGGTGGGCGGCGGGCCGAAGGAAGCAGCGCTGAAAGCGCAGGCCGAAGCGAGCCCGGCCGCTGCCGCGATCCGCTTTGTCGGGCGCGTGCCGCACAGCGAGGTTGAACGCTATTACGCGCTGATCGATGTCATGGCCTATCCGCGCAAGCAAAGCCGGCTGACCGAACTGGTCACGCCGCTCAAACCGCTTGAAGCCATGGCACAGGACAAATTGGTGGCGGCATCGGATGTGGGCGGGCACCGCGAACTGATAACCGATGGAGTTACCGGCACGCTGTTTGCGCCCGATAATCCGGCCGCGCTGGCCGCAGCCCTGGCCGATCTGCTGGGCCAGCCCCAACGTTGGCCAGCCTTGCGCGCAGCCGGGCACCGGCACGTTGCGGCCAATCATGACTGGGGCCGCAATGTTCATCGTTATCACGTTGTTTACCAAACCTTGTTAGGCCCCTCATCGGATAACTCGGTGCGCTGCGCTGCCTGATCGGGCGGTTGCAACACCGGGACAGGATCGAGTGAAGGGGGCACGCAGTACCGTGGCCAAGCAAAAGCAAAAGTCGGCCAACCGCCAGGCAATTACCAGCCATCAGCTGTTTCCGGCTGTTGTCGGGCTTTGGTTTGGTGCCCTGTTCGGGCTCGGCAGCCTGGCCGTGCGTCCCTCGCTGATCGAGGATATGGTGCTGAGCACCCGGATCGATCTGATAGTCCCCGCCGCCGCGCCGCCGCTTGGCATTACGGCACGGATCATGCTGGCGCTGATGATGGCCGTACTTGGCACCATCGTGGGCATGATACTGGCCCGGCGGCTGACCCGGCCCAAACCCGAGCGTAAGGAACGCGCCCGCACTGCGCGCGGAACGATTGACGCCGCGCAGACCAGACAGCGTGCGCGCGATGCCCATCCCGATGCACCGTCGTGCACACCGATTTCCATCCAGGACCTTGACGCCAGCGATGATGAGCAGACCGCGGGCTATGCTGACGGCCGGTTGGCCGGACGGCGGCGGGCCTTGACGGTCGAGCATACTCCCGCTGAATTCGTCCCGCATGAGTTCGCTCCGCTGCCCGGTGGTGAACCGCAGATCTTGGACCTGGCCGCAACCGCGCCAACCGTGCGGCAGCCAGCTGCCGAACCAGCGCGGCAGGTGTTCCAGTCCGCTCCCGATGCTCAGCCCGCACTGGCCCCCGAAAGCGCCGCAGCCCATGCCGATGGGCGCCAGGTGTTCGGCATGGAACAAGTAAATCCGCAGGCCGAGCAGCCGCGCCAGATCTTTGGCGTGGCGGCAAATGGCGATCATCTGCCCACGGATTTTGTGCGCGATGCGGGTTACAAGACCTCCGTTTTCGAAACCGAAGTGCCCAAGCCGCTGTTTGAGCGTGATCCTGCTGGGCAAGCTCTCGTGGCACCGCAAATTGCTGATTTTGCTGTGGCTGCTCCCGCTGAGGTTGCCGCGCCCGAACCCATCGCTGCACCGGCTGAGGTTGCTGCGTTCGCCTTGCCTTCGCCGCCAGCCCCGGTTGCTGCCGAAGCGCCGCGGGCGCAGGCCAGCGAGCCGCTGCCCAGCCCTTCCAGCCTGGGCATGACCGATCTGGCCGCGCGTCTGGCCGAATCGATGCAGCGCCGCCGCGCCGCGCGCAGTGCTGTGTCGGCCGAACCGGCTGCAGCTGCAGCTCCAGCGCCTGCTCCGACGCCGTTCGCGCAGCCGGTTCAGTTTGTTGCCCCTGTGGCTGAAGAAACTGTTCCTGCACCCAGCTTTGTCGCGCCCGTGACTCCGGTCCAAGAACAGCCGATCCAGATTGCTGCTCCTGCGCCCAGTATTGTTCCGGCGGCGCCCGCCGCTGAGGTGCCGGTTCAGTTCGCTGCGCCCGTTCAGGTTGAGCAGGCCCCGATGATCGCTGTAGACGCTGTAAGCGATGATGCGCTGCCCAGTTCGCTGCGCCCGTTGGCGCTTGATGCATTCCTCGAAGAAGATCTGGCCTTCGACGCCAGTCTGCTGCCGCCGCGCCGCCTTGTTGCCGCAGCGCCAACCATGCCAGATCTGCCCGCGGCAAGTGCGCAGCCCTTTGCTGTGCCCGCCGCCAGCGCCCCGGAGCCGGCGGAAGAGCCGATTGCCGAAGAAAACTATGCGTCGCTGCTGGGGATTGGCGGCCAGCGCCCCGGCTTCGTCCGGATCGAAGAGCCCGAAGCCGATGCCAGCGCGCCCGAACCAGTGGTGATTTTCCCCGGTCAGGCTCCGCTTGGCCAAGCCCCGCAATTCACCCCGCCTGCGCCAAGCGATGACAGCAATCCGTTTCGCCGCTTCGATAGCCCGGCCGCTGCGGAACAAGGCCAGCCGGTCGATCAAGGCAGCCAAGGGGCAAGTGTGGCCCCCGATGAAGCCGCACAGGCGCTGCGCACCGCGCTCGCCAGCCTGCAACGGATCAGCGGCGCGGCCTGATAATCCCGGCCGCGCTTACCAGGCGCATTGCTATTCAACTGCCGCCCGGCCCGCTGGCCGGGCGCGGCGGCGCTTTCGCAGTTGCAAAAACAGCTTCCTGTCGTCATGGGAAAAGTCTGCGCAATATTCACTGCCTCTCGCCGCATTGAATCTTGCGCAAAATTGCCGGAAATCCGCGATTTGCGCGTCCGCGCGCGCGAATCGCTGACTCTTCGGCGCGTGACAGGAAGATCGATCGATGGGCTACCCAACGCCGCAAGGGCTGTATGATCCGGGCAATGAGCACGACGCGTGCGGTGTGGGCTTTGTCGCCCATATCAAAGGCGGGCAGAGCCATGGGATCATTACCCAGGCGCTGGAGATCCTTAAAAACCTTGATCATCGCGGTGCGGTCGGGGCGGATCCGTTGCTGGGTGATGGCGCGGGCATCCTGATTCAGATCCCCGATGCGCTCTATCGCGGCTGGGCCACCAGCGAGGGACTAACGCTGCCACCGACCGGCGATTATGCCGTGGCAATGTGCTTCCTGCCGCAGGACGAGGCGGCGCGCGCCTTTGTCATCGGTGCGTTCGAGAAATTCATCGCCAAGGAAGGTCAGCGTTTGATCGGTTGGCGCGATGTGCCGGTGAACCCGGAAGGCCTGGGCAAGGCGGTGCTTGAGCAGATGCCGGTGATCCGCCAGTGCTTTATCGCCCGGGGCGAAGGCTGCGCCGATCAGGATGCCTTTGAACGCAAGATCCTGACCATCCGCAAGCAGACCCAGAACCCCTTGGCCGCTTTGGCACAGAAGCATGGTCTGCCTGGCCTGACCGAACTGTATATGCCCAGCTTCTCAAGCCGGACGGTGGTCTACAAGGGCCTGCTGCTGGCGACCCAAGTGGGCGATTTCTACCGCGATCTGACTGATCCGGTCTGCATCTCGGCACTGGGGCTGGTCCACCAGCGGTTCAGCACCAACACCTTCCCCAGCTGGAAGCTGGCGCACCCCTACCGGCTGATCGCCCACAACGGCGAAATCAACACTGTGCGCGGCAACGTCAACTGGATGAATGCCCGCCGCCGCACCATGGAAAGCGAGCTGCTCGGCCCTGATCTTGACAAGATGTGGCCGATCATCCCGCATGGCCAATCGGACACGGCCTGCCTCGACAATGCGCTCGAACTGCTGATGGCGGGCGGCTATTCGCTGGCTCACGCGGTGATGATGCTGATCCCTGAGGCCTGGGCCGGCAATCCGCTGATGGATGCCAAGCGCCGGGCATTCTATGAATACCACGCCGCCTTGATGGAGCCTTGGGATGGCCCCGCCGCGGTGGCCTTCACCGATGGCCGCCAGATCGGCGCGACGCTTGATCGCAACGGGCTGCGTCCGGCGCGGTTCTGCGTTACCGACGATGATCTGGTGATCATGGCGTCCGAAAGCGGGGTCTTGCCGATCAAGGAAGACAACATCGTGCGCAAGTGGCGGCTCCAGCCCGGCCGCATGCTGCTGATCGATTTTGCGCAAGGCCGGATCATCGAGGACGAGGAGCTGAAGGCCCAGCTTTCGGCCGCCGAACCCTATGAAGATTGGCTTGAACAGGCGCAGTACAAGCTCAAGGACCTCGATCTGATTGAGCCCGAACTGGCCGCCTTGCCGGTGGATGAAACCACCCTGCTCGATCGCCAGCAGGCCTTTGGCTATACCCAGGAAGACCTGTCGCGGTTCCTTGAACCGATGGCGGTCAATGCCGACGATCCGCTGGGGTCGATGGGCACCGACACGCCGATTGCGGTGCTGTCCAGCCGCAGCCGGCTGCTCTACGATTACTTCAAGCAGAACTTCGCGCAGGTCACCAATCCGCCGATCGATCCGATCCGAGAAGAACTGGTGATGAGCCTGGTGTCGATGATCGGCCCGCGCCCCAATCTGCTGGGGATGGAAGCCGGTACGCACAAGCGGCTGGAAGTCGATCAGCCGATCCTGACCAACGAGGACGTGGCCAAAATCCGCTCGGTCGAAGCAGCGCTTGATGGCGCATTCCGGACTGAGACGATCGACACCACCTGGGACGCGGCCAGCGGGGCCGAGGGCCTGGAAATGGCGCTCAAGGAAATGTGCTGGGCGGCCACCGAAGCGGTGCTGCAGGACAAGAATATCCTGATCCTGTCTGACCGTGCGCAGGGGCCGGGGCGGATCGCCATGCCGGCACTGCTGGCTACTGCAGCGGTGCATCACCATCTGGTCCGCCAAGGATTGCGGATGCAGACCGGGCTGGTGGTTGAAACTGGCGAAGCGCGCGAAGTGCATCACTTTGCCGCACTGGCCGGATACGGCGCTGAAGCGATCAATCCCTATGTGGCGTTTGAAACGCTGGAGGAAATCCGCATCAAAAAGCACCTGCCGCTCGATGCCAAGGCGGTGCAGAAAAACTATATCAAGGCGATCGGCAAGGGCATCTTGAAGGTCATGTCCAAGATGGGCATTTCGACCTACCAGTCCTATTGCGGGGCGCAGATTTTCGACGCGGTTGGGCTGTCGAGTGCGTTTATCGAGAAGTATTTCACCGGCACTGCATCGACCATAGAAGGCGTGGGGCTGGCCGAAGTGGCGGAAGAAACCGTGCAGCGCCACCGCGCGGCCTATGGCGACAATCCGATCTACAAGACCATGCTCGACGTCGGCGGGATGTATGCCTCCCGGCTGCGCGGCGAAGAACACGCCTGGACTGCTGATAACATTGCCCAGCTGCAACACGCGGTGCGCGGCAATGTGCCCGAAAAGTACAAGGCGTTTGCGCAGTCGATCAACGATCAGTCCACCCGGATGCTGACCATTCGCGGGCTGATGGAACTGAAGCCGGCGGATCGGGCGATCGACATTTCCGAGGTTGAACCGGCCAGCGAGATCGTCAAACGATTTGCCACCGGGGCGATGAGCTATGGCTCGATCAGCTGGGAAGCGCATACCACGCTGGCGCAAGCGATGAACCAGATCGGCGGCAAATCGAACACGGGCGAAGGCGGCGAGGATCCAGCGCGGTTCAAGCCCATGGCCGACGGCCGCAATCTGCGCTCGGCGATCAAGCAGGTCGCCAGTGGGCGGTTCGGGGTGACCACCGAATACCTCGTCAACGCGGACGATATCCAGATCAAGATGGCCCAGGGTGCCAAGCCCGGCGAAGGCGGCCAGCTGCCCGGTCACAAGGTCGACAAGACGATCGGCGCGGTGCGCCATTCCACCCCCGGCGTGGGGCTGATTTCGCCCCCGCCGCACCACGATATCTATTCGATCGAGGATCTGGCGCAGCTGATCCACGATCTCAAGAACGTCAACGGCAAGGCGCGGATTTCGGTCAAGCTAGTCTCCGAAGTGGGGGTCGGCACGGTTGCCGCCGGGGTTTCCAAGGCGCGCGCCGATCATATCACCATATCGGGCTATGAAGGCGGCACCGGAGCTTCGCCGCTGACCTCGCTCACGCATGCCGGCAGCCCGTGGGAAATCGGCCTCGCTGAAACCCAGCAAACGCTGCTGCTCAACAACTTGCGCAGCCGGGTAGCGGTGCAGGCCGATGGCGGCCTGCGCACCGGGCGCGACGTTGCCGTGGCGGCCCTGCTTGGCGCAGACGAATTCGGCTTTGCCACTGCGCCGCTGATTGCGGCCGGGTGCATCATGATGCGCAAGTGCCATCTCAACACCTGCCCGGTCGGTGTGGCCACGCAGGATCCGGTGCTGCGCGCGCGCTTTACCGGCCAGGCCGAACACGTGATCAACTACTTCTTCTTCGTTGCCGAGGAACTGCGCGCGATCATGGCCGAAATGGGCTTTCGCACGATAGCCGAAATGGTCGGCCGGGTTGACCGGCTCGATAGCCGCCATGCGGTCGGTCACTGGAAAGCGCGCGGGGTCGATCTCAGCCGCATTCTCTATCAGGCCCCGCTCGGCGACAGTGCCTCGCTCGGCTGGTCGGGCACGCAGGATCACGGGCTGGACAAGGCACTCGACAACGATCTAATCGCCGCGGCCGCCGATGCCTTGGACAATGGCTCACCAGTGGTGATCGAGCGCAAGGTGATCAACGTCAACCGTACGGTCGGCGCGATGCTGTCAGGCGAAGTGGCGCGCAGGTTTGGCCACGCCGGGCTGGCCGACAACACGATCAAGGTGAAGCTGACCGGGGTAGCCGGGCAAAGCTTCGGCGCCTGGCTGGCCCACGGGGTAACCCTCGATCTGACCGGCGATGCCAACGACTATGTTGGCAAGGGCCTGTCGGGCGGGCGTGTGATTGTGCGCCAGCCACCGCATGTCGATCGCGACGCGGACCAGAACATCATTGTCGGCAACACCGTGCTGTATGGCGCGATCGCGGGCGAGGCCTATTTCAACGGTGTCGCCGGGGAACGCTTTGCGGTGCGCAATTCGGGCGCGATTGCCGTGGTCGAAGGCTGCGGCGATCACGGCTGCGAATATATGACCGGCGGGGTGGCCTTGGTGCTCGGCAAGACCGGGCGCAATTTCGCTGCGGGCATGTCGGGCGGGGTGGCCTATGTCTATGATGGCGATGGCCAGTTCGCGGCACTGTGCAACCAGGCGCAGGTCGATCTGCTCCCGCTCTCAGCCGAGCGCGATGAGGAAGACGGCACCGGGCGGCCGCAACAGCGCAGCCGCAGCGCGTTTGATGCCGGGATGGGCGATATGCTGCGCCACGACGCCGAACGGCTGAAAGTGCTGCTCGAACGCCACCACCTTCACACAGGATCAAAGCGGGCCCGCGCACTGCTCGATGACTGGACGGTCAGCCTGGGCAAATTCGTCAAGGTCATGCCCAGGGACTATGCCCGGGCATTGCAGCAACAAGCGGCCGAACGGCTGGACGCCGCCACGGTTGCGGCGGAATAAGGATCAGGAACGATGGGCAAGGAAACCGGCTTTCTCGAGCTTGACCGCGAAGAGCGCAGCTATGCCGATCCGGCAGAGCGAGTGCAGAACTATCAAGAATTCGTGGTCCCGCCAGCCGAAGAGGTGCTGAAAGGGCAGGCCAGCCGGTGCATGAATTGCGGAATTCCGTATTGTCACAACGGCTGCCCGGTGAACAATATCATCCCCGACTGGAACCATCTGGTCTATGAAGGGGATTGGCTCAGCGCGCTCGAAGTGCTGCATTCGACCAACAATTTCCCCGAATTCACCGGTCGGATTTGCCCCGCTCCGTGCGAGGCGAGCTGCACGCTCAACATCAACGATGCCGCAGTGACGATCAAATCGATCGAATGCGCGATTGTTGACAAGGGCTGGGAACAGGGCTGGATCGTGCCGCAATTGCCCGCGCGCCACACCGGCAAAAGCGTGGCGGTGGTCGGCTCGGGCCCGGCCGGCATGGCCTGCGCGCAGCAACTGGCGCGCGCGGGGCATTCGGTGGTGCTGTTCGAAAAGGCGGACCGGGTCGGCGGGCTGATGCGCTATGGCATTCCCGATTTCAAACTGGACAAGCAGCTGATCCAGCGTCGCCTGGTGCAGATGATGGCCGAAGGCGTGGAATTCCGCACCTCGACCGAAGTCGGCGTCACCGTTTCGCTCGCCAGCTTGAAGGAAAACTTCGATGCGGTGGTGCTGTCGGGCGGGGCGGAAGAGCCGCGCCCGCTGCTGATCCCCGGCTTCGAACTGCCCGGCGTGCGCTTTGCGATGGAATTCCTGACCCAGCAGAACAAGCGCAACGCCGGCGATGATGAAGTTCGCGCCGCGCCGCGCGGTTCGCTCACCGCCACCGGCAAGCATGTGGTGGTGATCGGCGGCGGCGATACGGGGTCTGACTGCGTCGGCACCTCGATCCGCCAGGGCGCGGCCTCGGTCACCCAGATCGAGATCATGCCCAAGCCCCCGGCACGCGAAGACAAGGCGCTGACTTGGCCTGATTGGCCAATGAAGCTGCGCACCTCCAGCAGCCACGAAGAAGGCTGCGATCGCGATTGGGCAATCCTGACCAAGCGCGTGATCGGCCACAACAGCCAGGTCACCGGCCTGGAATGCGTCCGGGTCGAATGGGTGGGCGGGCAGATGCAGGAAGTGGCGGGCAGCGAATTCACGCTGCAGGCAGATCTGATCCTGCTGGCGATGGGCTTCACCGGGCCCAAGAAGCTCGGTCTGCTCGATCAGGCCAAGGTCGAACTTGATGCGCGCGGCAATGTCTTTGCCGATCAGTTCAGCTACCGGACCAGCGATCCGCAGATCTTTGCCTGCGGCGATATGCGCCGCGGGCAATCATTGGTGGTCTGGGCGATCCGCGAAGGCCGCCAGGCCGCCCGCGCGGTCGATCTGCAGCTGATGGGGGCGAGCGACCTGCCGCGATAGGATTCGGGTTCAGCCAGGCTGAACAGCCGGTGCTGCCTCCGGCTCAATCAAGAAGCATCGACCAGCACCACTTCGGCGTCTTCCAGCGCGGTCACTTCGATCACACTTTCGCCCGTGATTGCCACCCCGTCGCGCGCCGAAGCTTTAATATCGCCGATCCGCACCTTGCCGGTGGCGGGCACCAGATAGACGTGGCGTTCGGCCCCGGTCTCATAGCGCACCGTCTCGCCCGCTTTGATGAAGGCGCCGGCAACGCGGCCGCTGGTATTGATCTTCAGCGCATCGGTATCTTCGGCGAGGCCTGAGGCGAGCGTCACGAACCGCCCCTCGCGTCCATCCTTGGGGAAGGGCCGCGTGCCCCAGCTGGGCGCATGGCCACCGCGATCGGGCATGATCCAGATCTGGAACAGCGTGCAGGCCTCGTCCTCAACATTGTATTCGGCATGCTGAATGCCGGTCCCCGCGCTCATCACCTGCACATCGCCCGCGACCGTGCGGCCCTGATTGCCCAGGCTGTCCTTGTGGCTAATCGCGCCTTCGCGCACGTAAGTGATGATCTCCATGTTATCGTGCGCATGCGGAGGAAAGCCGCTCTTCGCCGCGATCACATCATCGTTCCACACCCGCAAGGCGCCCCAATGGCTGCGCGCCGGATCATGATATCCCGCGAACGAAAAGTGGTGATGCGCATCCAGCCAGCCGTGATTGGCGGCGCCGATGGTGCTGAAAGGGCGAAGTTCGATCATGGCAAAGTCTCCGAACGGCAGGGGCCTAAACCCGCCTCGCCCTCCAAGATAAGCACTGCCACTGCCCGCGCCAGATGGTTACCGCTGCGATACTGCCTGTGGGAGGACATTGCGGACTGGCCAGGCCTGGTGCTTTGCGCCTTTGCGTGAACCCAAATCTCCGCGTGAACCAAATTGCCCCAACCCGCCGCCCCCGCTAAGCCGCCGCACATGACCAAGCCCGCAATCGCCTTCCTCGCCTGCCCCGATACCCTGCCCGGATCGCCCACCCGCCGCCCCGATGCGTTTGAGCATGACCTGCTGCTGGAGGCGATCCGCACGGGGCTGGGGGACCGCGCCGATCTGCACGCCATCGATTGGCGCGCGCCGATGGACCAGCTGACGCAGTACGATCTCGCCTACCTCGGCACCCCGTGGGACTATACCGAGGCGAAGGACGAGTTTCTGGAACGACTTGAGGCGCTCGAAGGCGCCGGAGTGGTCGTCGCCAATCCGGCCGAAGTAATCCGCTGGAATGCCGACAAGCTCTACCTGGCCGAACTGGCCGCGCGCGGTGCCCCATCAATCCCCACGCTCTGGCCGCAAAGCGCTGGCCCGGCCGAAGTCCTCGCCGCCTTCGATCACTTCGGCTGCGACCGCGTCGTGTTAAAACGCCGCGTCGGCGCCGGCGCGATCGGGCAAGACAGCTTCACCCGCGCCGCGCCCCCGCCGCCAGACTGGCGGATCGATCAACCCGCGATGATCCAGCCCTTCCTCCCCGCGATCCAAAGCGAAGGCGAACACAGCTTTATTTTCGTCAGCGGCCAGTTCAGCCACGGCCTGATCAAGCAAGCGGCCCAGGGTGATTACCGCATCCAGTCGCTTTACGGCGGGATCGAAGTTGCGGTGGACCCCGCCCCAGCCGACCGCCAGGCCGCCGAAGCGGTCATGGCCATGCTCCCGTTCGAGGCACCCCCGCTCTACGCCCGCATCGACATGGTCCGGCTGGACAGCGGCGAACTGGCGGTGATCGAGGCGGAACTGATCGAGCCGTATCTGTACCCGCTGCAGGGGGCAGAGTTTGGGCCTAGGATGGCGGAGGGGATGTTGGCTAGGTTGGGGTGAGGGGGCCTTATTGGCCTCGGGCTCCGAAACTCACTTCTCGCTGACGTAGCTCCCTTTGATGCAGTTCCCGCCGTGCCGCGCTGGCGCGACATGACTCTGCCGTGGCTGGCACGACCGAAGCGTCTGGCCGGTAGGCAGCGGTAACTTAAACAGCTAACTTTGCCATGATGGGTCCAGGAGCGGCACCATCGGGAGGAACAGAAACCATGGCACGTCTCACCGCAATCACGCTGTTAGCATTTGCCGGCTTGCTTGCTGCAGCAAGCCCTGGCGCGCCGCTTCCACCCAGCGTGCCAGGTATCGATGCGCCGCAATTGGCACCACTTGGCCCGCACAAGGTCGGTTTCCGAAGCTTTACCTTGGTTCACAGTGCCCAGCCTGATCTGCTTCATGTGGATCCTGCCACCGGGCGCGTCCAACTTCACAATCGCAGCCTGACTGTCGATCTCTGGTATCCTGCCAAAACCAGGCGCGGGGCGGTTCCGGTAACCTATTCTGCCAGCCTCTATGGCGAACCTCCCGGACCGTCCGTCCAGTTCAGCGTGCCCGGCCTTGCGATCCGCAACGCAGCACCCGATGGCCACGGCTTTCCACTGGTGATCCTTTCGCATGGCTATAGCAACGCGCCTGCGGTCATGACCTGGCTGACTGAAAACCTGGCCTCAAAAGGCTATGTCGTCGCCGCCATTCACCACGATGATCCCAACCCCTATGTGGTTTCGGCCGAAAAGCGGGCTGCACCCAACTTCAACCGACCTGTCGATATCGCTTACGTTGCGGCCACGCTACGACACGATCTGGGACCCTTGATCGACCCCGCTGAAGTGGCCTTGATCGGATACTCGCAAGGCGGATACGGAGTTCTGGCCGCTGGCGGGGCCAGGCTTGATCCCGATGGTCCGAACATGGAGCAGGTCCCCGGTGGGTGGATGAAGCGGCTCGCAAGTGGGGCAGCGACTGAAGCCGAGGGTAAGGTTCCCGGGGTGAAGGCAATCGTTGCCATTGCCCCAGCCGGTGGCGCGCCGCGCAGTGCATGGGGTAATTCGGGCCTGCTGGGCATCACCGCGCCGATGCTGCTGATCCAGGGCGATGCTGACCGGACGGTCAATTACCAGACCGGCGCGCTCGCGAATTTTGACAATGCCAAGAATTCGAATCGGTATTTGCTGACATTCCTGCAAGCCGGCCACGACATTGGATTGAACCCCGCACCTGTGCAAATGCATGGCAGCCTGTGGGACATGGATTGGTTCGTAGACCCCATCTGGCGGCCGGAGCGCGTCAACGCGATCAATTTGCACTTCATCACCGCGTTCCTGGCGATCCACCTCAAAGGCGATGCCAGCATGATCAGTTTCCTGGACGTCCCGGTAAAAGACGCGGGCGATGGTGACTGGAACGCTCCCGCCGGAACGCCGTGGGGTGCCTACAGTCCGGGCGGGAACGGCAATACGCTGTGGAAGGGATTCCAGCGCCGTCATGCGCAAGGCTTAACGCTGCGCCACGCGGCTGCAGGACAGTAGTGGCTGATTTGGCCAATCTGCCCTGACAGTCTCCGCTCCACGCACTCCGGCACCTTGCCATCCCTCCCGCACCAAGGCACTATCCGCTGATGACTGACACCACCGATCTTGGCGCCTTCCGCGCGGAAGTACGCGCTTTCCTCAACGCGGAACTCACTCCCGATCTGGCCCGCGCCGGGCGGCGGGCGACTTCGGTGTTTTCGGAGCCGGAGCATTCGACCGCCTGGCAGAAGATCCTGACCGCGCGGGGGTGGGGGGCGATTGACTGGCCGGTGGAGTACGGCGGCACCGGTTGGTCGGCGATGCAGAAATATGTCTTCGCGGCCGAATGTGCCCGGGCCGGAACGCCCAACCTGTTGCCGCAGGGGCTGAAGATGGTCGCCCCGGTGCTGATGCATTATGGCACGCCGGAACAGAAAGAGTTCTTCCTGCCGCGGATCCTTTCAGGCGAGCATTATTGGTGTCAGGGCTTTTCCGAGCCGGGTTCGGGATCGGACCTCGCCTCGCTCAAGCTCAAGGCCGAACGGGACGGCGATCACTATGTGCTCAACGGCTCGAAGATCTGGACCACCCATGCGCATCACGCCAACTGGATGTTCGCGCTGGTCCGCACCAGCACCGAGGGCAAGCCGCAGGCCGGGATTTCGTTCGTGCTGATCGACATGGCGACGCCGGGGCTGAAGGTCGATCCGATCATTTCCCTCGCGGGCGAGCATGAGCTCAACCAGGTGTTCTTCGACAATGTCCGCGTGCCGATTGCCAATAGGCTGGGCGAAGAGAACGAGGGCTGGTCGGTTGCCAAGTATCTGCTGACGTTCGAGCGCGGCGGGCGCTATGCCCCGACGCTGTTCGCGGCGCTGGGGCGGCTGCGCGATGATGCGGTCGATGATCCGCTGCTGCAGGAGCGGATTCGGCGTGAGGCGGTGACGGTGGAAGCGCTGGAGGCGATCGAATTGAAGTCGATCGGGGCCAAGGGGGCGGAGGCGGCGCTCTATGCCTCGGTGCTAAAGGTGCAGGGGACCGAGGCCGAACAGCGGATCGCGGTGCTGGGCTGCGAAGTCGTTGGGCCTGAGGGCTGGGCGGTGCCGGACGGGCAAAGCTCTGACCGCATGGCGACCGCGGTGCCGCGCTATCTCAACGGGCGGGCGGCGACGATCTATGCCGGATCGAACGAAATCCAGCGCGATCTGATTGCGCGGGTTTCGCTGGGTTAAGCCAAAGTCTCGGCATGCCGGGCGAGGTGCGCTGAACGGGAGCCGAATGTTGAGGTGATGGTCAGGCCGCGTTTGAACAGGCCGCCCAGTTCGAGCTCCTCGGTCACTCCCATGCCGCCGTGCAATTGCACCGCGCCTTCGCCGACGATCCGCACCGCATCGGTGGTTTCAACCGTGGCGGCACTGACCGCATGATCCCAGCCCGGCGTGCCTTCGGCCAGCACCGCGCGCTCGGTCAGCGCTCCGGCCTTGAGCGAGGCCATGTGCATATCGGCCATGCGGTGGCGCAGCACCTGGAAGCGGGCGATCGGCTGGCCGAACTGTTCGCGTTGGTTGAGGTACTGGGCGGTATCGTCCAGCATCCGGGCCATCAGCCCGGCGCATTCGGCGCAGCGCCCGGTGAGCCAGGCCTGATGCGCCCAGGGGGTGACTGCACCCGCATCGCCGCCAAGGCGCTCGCCTGCAGTGGCGGGAATGGTCAGGTCGGCCGTTTCGGTGCCATCGAACATGGCCCGGGCCCTGCGTTCAGTTTGGCCCGCTGCAACCAGCCGCGCTGCCGATTGATCGAGAACGAGGAACCAATCGGCCTTGGCTCCGCCCGCGACCAGCGCCGGATCGAGCACCAGTGCGATCCGCGCTGAACCATCGGCGAGGCTGGGCAACAAGGCATGATCCGGTGCCAGCTGGGCCAGCGCAGAGGCAGCCAGGTGATGCGAGAGCCAGTCCGCCCCGGCATGCGCCGGACCCAGGGCTTCGATCACCACCGCGCGCTCGATCGCTCCGCCGCCGGTGCCGCCGCACTCTTCGGGAATGCCCACGCCCATCAGACCCAGATCCTGCGCCAGACCCTGCCAGCCGGGCCGCGGATTGTCCGCCAGGTAGCGCTGGAGTGCATCGCGCAGCATCGCTGCAGTGTCGGTCAGGGGAAAATCAAGTGCCATCGCTGCAGACTGTGCCAAGTTCAGAGGCGCCAGTCCACCGCGCCGCGACCATTCGCCTCAAGAAACGCATTGGCCTGGCTGAAATGCCGGCACCCCAGAAACCCGGAATGTGCCGAAAGCGGGCTGGGATGCGGCGCGGTCAACACCAGATGGGGGCCCTGCGCCAGCCCCGGAACGCTGAGTGCTTTCTTGCGGGCGTGATTGCCCCACAGCAGAAACACGCAAGGTTCGGTCTTGGCCGCGGCCGCCGCTACCACCGCGTCGGTGATTTCCTCCCAGCCTTTGCCCTGGTGCGAGGCCGGCTTTGCCTCTTCGACGGTCAGCACGGCATTGAGCAACAACACTCCCTGGAGGGCCCAAGGGCTGAGATTGCCGATAACCCCGCGCGGCAGGCCAAGATCGCTTTCCAGCTCCTTGAAGATATTGGCCAGACTGGGCGGCACCTTGATCCCGTCCTGAACCGAAAAGCTCAGGCCATGAGCCTGCCCATGGCCATGATAGGGGTCCTGCCCGAGGATAACGACCTTGACCGCGTCAAGCGGGGTCAGATCCAGCGCGGCAAGGCGGGTCCCGCGCGGTGGGTAGATGGCCTTGCCAGCGGCCTCCTCAGCCTTGAGGAACGCGCCCAACGCGCTGGATTTCGGGCTGGCCAGCACCGGACCCAGCGCGCCGCGCCAGCTTTCGGGAACTGCATCGCTGTTGGCCATTGTCACCCATCCGCTTGCGGGGCTTTCCTCCCCGCGCCAATCAGCCTAAGCACTTCAGCGATATGGCTGTCTATCTCCACGAAGAAGATCTCCCCTCCGGCGTGCTCGCGCCCGGACCGGTTGCTGTCGATACCGAAACGATGGGGTTGATGACCCCGCGTGACCGGCTTTGTCTGGTGCAGATCTCGGATGGCGGGGCCGATGAACACCTGGTCCGCTTCGCGCCGGGTTCCAGCTTTGATGCACCCAACCTCAAGGCGGTGCTGGCCGATCCGGAACGGGTCAAGCTCTATCATTTTGCGCGGTTCGATCTGGCCGCGATCGAACACTATCTGGGCGTTACGGCGGCACCGGTGTTCTGCACCAAGATCGCCAGCAAGCTGGTGCGGACCTACACCGATCGCCACGGCCTGAAGGATCTGGTCCGCGAGCTGCTGGGCAAGGAAATCTCGAAGCAGCAGCAATCAAGCGATTGGGGCGGGGCCGAACTGTCCGAGCCGCAGCGCGAATACGCCGCATCGGATGTGCGCTATCTGCATGCAATGCATGCGATCCTTGCTCAGCGGCTTGAGCGGGAGCACCGGGCCGAAGCGGCGCAGGCAGCATTCGATTATTTGCCGCACCGGGCACGGCTTGATCTGATGGGCTGGGCCGACAAAGACATATTCAGCCACGAATCCTGATCATGAGCCAGCAGGCCGACCTTATCCGCGACAAGCGCCGGCACTGGGCAGCACCAGGCAGCTGGCGGGATCGCAAGATCAAGCTGCTGGCGGTACTGCTGCCGGGACTGGTCGGTATGGTTGCCGCCGCCATGGTGGTGGGCCCGCTGTTCACTCACGGCGAAATCAGCTTTCTGCTCGACCGAACCAAGGTTGCCGCGACCAATGAGCGGATCCGGGTTAGCCAGGCGATGTACCGGGGCGAAGATAAACAGGGGCGGCCTTTCACCCTGACAGCGGGCAGCGCGGTGCAAAAATCGCTGAGCGAGCCCTTGGTGCGGATGGAGGATCTGGCGGCGCGGATTCGGCTGAGTGATGGTCCGGCCGAACTGACCGCGGCTCGCGGCACTTACGATTACAAGGCCGAAGTCGTTCAAGCCGAAGGGCCGGTCAGCTTTTTTGCCGCCGATGGCTACCGGATCACCACCCAGAACGTGACGATCGACCTCAATACGCGGCGGTTGACCGGCAGCGGCGGGGTCAGCGGAGCGGTTCCGGTCGGGACTTTTCGCGCCGACAGGATGAGCGCCGATCTTGATCAGCGCATCCTGACGCTTGACGGCAATGTCCGCTTGCTGTTCCAAAACAACTCTTTCAGGATGCCGCGATGAGCCATAGTTTTGCCACGCTTCGTACCACCATGTTGCGCTCGGCAATGGGCGGTTTCGCGCTGGGAGCGGCGCTGATCGCGGCGCTCGCGCCCAGCCAGGCGCAAGTGTTCGGTGGACACAATTCGGATGCGCCGGTCAGCGTTGCGGCCGATCACGGCGAATTGCTGGGCCGCGAGGATCGCGCCACGCTTTCGGGCAACGTGGTGATTACGCAGGGCGATCTGACCGTGCGCGCCGCGCGGACCACACTGGCGTTTTCAACCGATGGCGGCAGCTTCAAGATCCATCGGCTTGATGCTGTGGGCGGGGTGCGGGTGACACGCGGCAACCAGGCAGCCAGCGGCGAAGTTGCGATTTACGATTTCGATCGCCGGATCATTACCCTGGTCGGCGGCGTGGTGCTGCAGCGCGGCTCTGACCGGCTGAGCGGCGGGCGGCTGGTAATCGATCTCGATACCGGAATTTCAACGCTTGATGGCCGCGCGGGCGGCAGCGGATCGGCTTTGGGTGGGGCTTCGTCCGTCAGCAACAGCGGCAGCGGCCGCGTCACCGGGACGTTCACGGTCCCCAAACGCAATTAAAGCGGCGATGACTGGCCTTGCACCGGACCGGGTGCTGCTGGCGCTGCTTGGTTCGATCGGCCAGCCGGATGCGCTGGCGCTGCGTGATCTGGACGCGGCTGGGTGGGACCGGATAGGCGAAATCGCCCAAACCCACCGGCTGGGCCCGTGGCTGCACAGCCTGCACCGCAATGACGAAGCGATCCCGCAGGTTCTGCGCGGGATCTGGGCCCAGGATTATCGCGCTGCCGCACTGACCGCGCTGGCCCAGCGCGCCGATCTGGAGCAGTGCCATGCATTGCTGAAGGCGAACGGATTTGCTCCGTTGGCGCTCAAGGGCTCGTTTCTGGCCCGCCATGCCTGGAGCGAACCGGCGCTGCGGCCGATGCGCGATATCGATATTCTGGTGCCGCAGGATCAGGTGCTGGCGGCATACGATCTGCTGCTGGGCCATGACTATGTCCAGCCCACCGGATCCAAGCTCGACCTGGTCGATCATGCCCGGCTTGAACAGCACATGCCTGCGTTGCAGATGCCGCACGGCAGCTGGCTCGAATTGCATATGCGGATGTCAGAACTCGATGGACGGCTGGAATACGCCACCCCGGCAGGCAACGAAGCGGCGGTTATGGCCCGCGGGGTGGTGATCGACGAGATCGCCTACCCCAGCGCTAATGACATGCTGGCCCATGTGATCACCCATGCCGTTTACGGCCATCGCCTCGATTGCGGACCCTTGTTGCTCGGTGATGTACGGTATCTGATCGCCCGCCATGCGATGGATTGGGACTCGTTCTGGGCGGAAGCCCACGCGCAGAAATGGGCACCCGGTGCCGCTTTGGTGTTTGCGCTGGTGCGCCAATATCACGGCGCCAGCGCAATACCGCACCACGCCCGCGAACCGAAGGTCGCCGCCGAGACGATCGAGCTGGGCTGTGATCTGCTGGTCCAGGATTGGGAAACGAAGATGCTTTCCCGGTTCGCAGCCACGCTGGCCACTGGCGGCCTGGGCTATGTCTGGCGGCGTATCACCGGCAAGGTTGAAGGCGGTGCGCAAGCAGGCGTGACAATCGATCGCAGCGCGGAAGGCGGCCGCATCCGCTGGGCGCTGCGCCGCGCGGGTAGTCTGCTGCGCGATCTGGCCGATCCACGCGTCCGCGCGCAGACCCGCCAGCTCGCGCGCTATCGCCGCTGGCTGGAAAATTAATCCTGGAAGCCGGGGCCAGGTGGCTGGGCTGGCAATTCGGGCAAGTCGGGCAAAACGATCGCCGGCTGATCCTTGGCCGCCTCGGTTTCTTCCCGCGATGGCACGCTGCAGTAGGCCGTCATCAGCACGCCAGCAGACCACAGCAGCGCCTTCCAGCGGCTGGCGAAGACCTGGTTCATCCGGACGCCAAAACCCATCATGGAGCAGGGTTTAGCAGCGCCCGGTTAAGGAAGCTTCTCCGCCTCGCGCTTCAACTCATAAAGCAGATCCAGCGCCTCTCGCGGGCTGAGCGCATCGACATCGATCGCTTCCAGGCGCGAGCGCAGTTGATCGACAACCTCTTCCTTGTGCTCGATCGCCGCAGCAAACAGCGGCAAGTCGCCAAGGCCTGCCGCGATCCCGCCGGTCGCCTCGCGGCCCTTTTCCAGCCGTTCGAGCACGGCCTTGGCGCGGGCCACCACCGGTGCCGGAACGCCTGCCAACTTGGCCACGGCGAGGCCGTAAGAGCGGTCCGCCGGACCTTCGGCCAGTTCGTGCAGTAGCACCAGATCGCCTTGCCATTCACGCGCGCGAACATGGTGCAGGCTCAACGCCTCGCAGCTTTCGGCAAGCCGGGCTAGTTCGTGGTAATGCGTGGCAAACAGGCAGCGGCAGCGGATCGATGAATGCACCGCCTCGACCACCGCCCAGGCCAGAGCAAGCCCATCATAGGTTGAGGTGCCGCGGCCAACTTCATCCAGAATGACAAAGCTGCGCTCGCTCGCCTGGGCCAGGATCGCGGCAGTTTCGACCATCTCGACCATGAAGGTCGAACGCCCGCGAGCCAGATTGTCGGACGCGCCAACCCGGCTGAACAACCGGTCGACCAGTCCGATCCGGGCGCTGTCGGCCGGCACAAATCCGCCCGCCTGCGCCAGCAACACAATCAGCGCATTCTGGCGCAAGAAGGTGCTCTTGCCGCCCATGTTAGGCCCGCCAATCAGCCACAGCCGGTCAGCCGAGGCGAGCGAACAATCGTTGGCGACGAAGCGTTCACCCCGCGCGCCCAGCGCGGTTTCGACCACCGGGTGACGCCCGCTGGTAATGTCGAGCACCCTGTCGTCGCTGAGTTCGGGCCTGCACCAGCTGCCTTCAGCCGCCCGTTCGGCCTGGCCTGCCGCCACATCCAGCCGAGCCAAGGCGGCCGCCGTTTCAGCAATGCGGTGCCGATCAGCCACCGCCCGTCCGCACAGATCGGCGAAATGCTCTTCCTCGCGGGCCAGGGCAAAGCCGCCTGAACGGGCGATCCGGCTGGCTTCCTCATGCAGGTCCACAGCGTTGAAACGGACCGCGCCAGCCATGGTCTGGCGGTGGGTAAAGCCATTGTCAGGGGCGATCAACGCATCGGCGTGCTTGGCGGGCACCTCGATGAAATAGCCCAGCACGCCGTTGTGCCGGATCTTCAGCGCGGCAATTCCGGTCTCAGTGCGGTACTTGGCTTCCAGCACAGCAATCGCCCGGCGCGCGTCGCTTGAAACCTGGCGCAGTTCATCCAGCCCGTGATCGAAGAGTTCGGCAATGAACCCGCCTTGCGAGCGTTCGGTAGGGGGTGAGGGCACCAGCGCGCGGGCGAAGTGATCGGTCAGCGCGCCGTGCCCGGTCAGCGCCGGAAGCAGCGCATCCAGCAATGCGGGACGGTCCTTGCGGGCTTGCAGATAATCGTGGATCCGGCGCGCTTCGGCCAGGCCATCGCGCAGTTGCCCCAGATCGCGGGGGGAACCGCGCCCCGCCACCACCCGGCCCAAAGCGCGACCCAGATCGGGAATGGCGCGCATGACTTCACGCAAATCGCCGCGCAGCAGCGGATCGCCGTGCAGCCATGCCACCAGGCCCAGCCGCGCCTCGATTTCCGCCCGATCAGTCAATGGTGCGGATAGATCGTCGGCCAGCTGCCGTGCGCCCGCCCCGGTGACGCAGCGGTCCACTGCGTCTATCAGGCTGCCGCGTCTGCCGCCCTGGCTTGAGGCGAGCACTTCCAGGCTGGAGCGGGTCGCCTCGTCCATCGCCAGATGCGCGGCTCCGCTGCGGGCCATTGGCGGCAGCAGCAGCGGCAGATTGCCGCGCCCAACATGATCAAGATAGGCGATCAGCCCTGCAGCCGCCGCCAACATTGGCCGCGAAAAAGCGCCGAAGGCGTCCAGCGTCGCCACTTCGTGCAACTGTTTGAGCCGCGCTTCGCCGCTATCGCTGGAAAATTCGCGTGCGGGTCGCGGAATTGCATCGGGCGGCACATCGGCCATGCCCTCGGGCGCGACCAGTTCGCTGGCCCCTAGCCGTGCGAGCGCTGCCCCTAGCCGGTCAGCCGGGCATTCCTCCAGCTCCATCCGCCCGGTGGAAATGTCGCAGGCGGCTATCCCGTAGCTGCCGCGCAGATCGCACACTGCGGCTAGAACATTGGCGCGGCGCGGTTCCAGCAAGGCTTCTTCGGTCAAAGTGCCAGCCGTCACGAAGCGGACGATGGCGCGCGCCACCAAGGCTTTTGATCCGCCCCGCTGCTTGGCTTGCTCAGGCGTTTCGGTTTGTTCGGCGATCGCTACCCGGCAACCGGCCTTCATCAACCGCGCCAGGTATCCTTCGGCGGAATGGGCCGGGACGCCGCACATCGGGATCGGCACGCCATTGTGTTCACCCCTGCTGGTCAAGGCAATGTCGAGGACTTGGGCGGCTTGGCGGGCATCGTCAAAGAACAGCTCGAAAAAATCGCCCATCCGGTAAAACAGCAGGCAATCACCGGCCTCGGCCTTAAGCGCCAGATATTGTGCCATCATCGGGGTGGGGGCGGCAGCGCCGTGCATCGTCCAGCGATAGACGCTCAATTGCCGATTCGGGAGCCTGAACTACGCAGCTTTCCCCTATCGCGTGCCCGCTCCATCCGTTAGGGCACGGCCTAAAGAGCGGAGATGCACGTGACAGACGAAGTCCGGATCAAATTTACCGATCGCGAAGCCCTGTTTTACCACAAGACCATTCGCCCCGGTAAAATCGAAATTATCGCTTCGAAGCCGATGGCAACCCAGCGCGACCTGTCGCTGGCCTATTCTCCGGGGGTTGCGGTGCCGGTCCAGGCGATCGCCGATAATCCCGCCGATGCTTATGAATACACCGCCAAAGGCAATCTCGTAGCTGTGATCACCAATGGCACTGCGATCCTGGGCATGGGTAATCTGGGCGCGCTCGCCAGCAAGCCGGTGATGGAGGGCAAGGCGGTGCTGTTCAAACGCTTTGCCGATGTCGATTCGATCGATATCGAACTTGATACCGAAGATCCCGACAAGATCATCGAAGCCGTCGCGCTGATGGAGCCCAGCTTTGGCGGGATCAATCTTGAAGACATCAAGGCGCCCGAATGCTTCGTGATCGAGCAGGCGCTGCGCGATCGGATGAAGATCCCGGTGATGCACGATGACCAGCATGGCACCGCGATCATCGCCGCCGCCGGCCTGGTCAACGCCTGCTTCCTGACCGGCCGCAAGTTCGAAGACGTGAAAGTGGTCGTCAACGGCGCGGGCGCATCGGCGCTGGCCTGCACCGCGCTGCTCAAATCGATGGGCGTACGGCATGAAAATGTCACCGTGTGCGATCGTTCAGGCGTGATCTACCGCGGCCGCGAAGGCGGCATGGACCAATGGAAAAGCGCGCACGCGATCGATACTGAGGCGCGCGATCTGGAACAGGCGCTGGTCGGCGCGGACATCTTTCTGGGACTTTCCGCAGCCGGCGCGCTCAAGCCGGAATACGTGGCGAAAATGGCGCCCCGGCCGATCATTTTCGCGATGGCCAACCCGGATCCTGAAATCCTGCCAGAAGATGCCAAAGCGGTGCGCCCCGATGCGATCATTGCCACCGGCCGGTCAGACTATCCCAACCAGGTCAACAACGTCCTGGGCTTTCCCTTCATCTTCCGCGGCGCACTTGATGTGCGGGCCACGACGATCAACGAAGAGATGAAGATCGCTGCGGCCGAAGCCATTGCAGCGTTGGCGCGCGAAACCGTGCCCGAGGAAGTGGCCGCCGCTTACGGCAAGAAGCATCACTTCGGCCCCGAATACATCATCCCCGCACCGTTCGATCCGCGCCTGATGGAAGTGGTCTCGTCCGCAGTAGCCAAGGCGGCGATGGATACTGGCGTTGCGGGCAAACCGATCGAGGATTTTGACGCCTACCGCACCAGCCTCAAAGCGCGACTCAACCCGACAACATCGGTGTTGACCCAGGTTTACGAGGCGGTGAAAGCCAATCCCAAGCGGATGATCTTTGCCGAAGCAGAGAACGAGATCGTGCTGCGCGCGGCAATCCAGTACCGCGATTTCGGCTATGGCGAGCCGGTGCTGGTGGGCCGCACCGATGCCGTCAAAGCCAAGCTGGCCGAACTCGGGGTGGAAAACGCCGACCATTATCAGATCGAGAATTCAGCGACTTCGGTCCACGTACCGGCGATGGTCGAACTGCTTTACGAACGGCTCAAGCGGCGCGGGTTTCTGGAACGCGATGTGAAGCGGATGGTCAATCAGGATCGCAACGTGTTTGCCTCGCTTCTGCTCAAACTGGACGTGGGCGATGCCATGGTCACCGGCATGACGCGGACTTTTGCGCAAACCATGCGCGAAGTGCGCCAGGTGCTCGATCCGCAGGAAGGGCGCCTGCCGTTTGGTATCCATCTGATGATCGGCAAGAATTTTACGACGTTCCTTGCGGATACGACGGTCAATGAACGACCAAGCGCGCAGGATCTGGCAGTCATTGCCAAGGAAACTGCGGCGGTTGCGCGGCGTTTGGGTCACGAGCCGCGGGTAGCTTTCCTGTCCTATTCCACCTTCGGCAATCCGCCGGGTCGCTGGCTTGAACCGATCCGCGAAGCCGTGGCCATCCTTGATGCCGAACAGCCCGGGTTTGAATACGAAGGCGATATCGCGCCTGACGCCGCGCTGAACCCCACGGTCATGGCCAACTATCCGTTCAGCCGCCTGTCGCAGCCGGCCAACGTGCTGGTGTTCCCGGGGCTGCAATCGGCCAATATCTCGGCCAAGTTGCTGCGCGAACTGGGCGGTAATGCCACGATCGGGCCGATGCTGCTGGGGATGGAAAAGCCGGTCCAGATTGTGCCGATGACCGCGATTGCCCCCGATGTGCTGACTTTGGCCGTGTTGGCTGCAGCCGGCGTGGTGGGCTGATCCGATGAAGATACGTCCGCGCCGCTCTGTGCTCTATCTGCCAGCCTCAAACCCGAAAGCCGTGGCCAAGGCGCGCACGCTTGCCGCTGATGTGGTGGTGCTTGATCTGGAAGATGCCGTTGCGCCCGAGGCCAAGCCCGATGCCCGGGCCGGGGCTGTAGCGGCGATCAAGGAAGGCGGATTTGGCCACCGCGAGGTGGTGATCCGGGTCAATGCCTTTGGAACACCGTGGGCGCGCGATGATCTGGCTGCGGTGGCCGCCGCCGGTCCCGATGCCATCCTTGTCCCCAAGGTCAGCAGCACCGCTGACGTGCTAGCCTATGACGCGGCAATTGCCGCCGCGCCGCCGCATACCCGGCTGTGGATCATGGTCGAGACCTGCGCGCTGATCCCGCGGCTTGACGAGGTTGCCGAGCTCTCGGTTTCAACCCGGTTGGCAGCCTTCGCCATGGGCACCAACGATCTGGCCAAGGAAATGCGCGCCCAGATCAGATCGGGCCGCGCGCCGTTCCTGCCGATCCTCAGCGCCACGGTCTGCGCCGCCCGCGCGCAAGGTCTGTTGGTGTTCGATGGGGTCAGCAACGAATTCAAAGACATGGGTGTGGTCCGCGCCGAGTGCGAGCAGGGGTTGGAATTCGGCTTTGACGGCAAGTGCCTGATCCATCCTGATCAGGTTGAAACCTGCAATGCGGTGTTCACGCCAAGCGCGGCCGAAGTGGACTGGGCTGAAGCGGTGGTGGCCGCGTTTGCTTTGCCCGACAATCAAGGCAAAGGCGCTATCCGCGTTGAAGGTAAGATGGCCGAACTGTTGCATCTGGAGCAGGCGCAGCGGCTGCTGGCGATCTCCGCCGCAATCCGCGCCGTTTAGCCCCAGGCGCGGTAAACCCCGTAAACGCTCGTCGCGGTCAGCACGATACCGACCAGCACCAGCATCGTCTTGGGGTTGAAATGCTTGGCAACCCAGGCTCCCAGTGGTGCTGCCAACAAGCCGCCGATCAGCAGCCCCAATGTGGGCCCGGCCAGATCGGCAAACCCCAGATGCCAGATGAAAGCGGCGGACACCGACAGCGTCAGGAAAAACTCCACCGCGTTGACTGTGCCCACCACCTTGCGCGGATCGGCGCCCTGGATCAGCAGGTTCGATGTCACCACCGGTCCCCAGCCGCCGCCGCCAGCAGCATCCAGAAAGCCGCCGAACAGGCCCAGCGGGGCGATCAGCTTGGCTTCTTTGATCTTGGGCGGCCAGAACAACCCGCGTGCCAGGATGTAGATCCCGATCAAGGAAAGATAGGCCAGCACGAACGGCTTGACCACGCTGGCGTCCAGACTGGTCAGCACATAGGCGCCCAGCACCCCGCCGATCACGCCGGGCACCAGCAGGCGAAAAAACAGTTTCTTGTCGATGTTACCGTGAAGCAGGTGGCTGATGCCCGACGTGGCCGTGGTAAAACATTCGACCAGATGGATCCGCTGCGAAGCCAGCGCAGGCGGAACGCCCAGCACCGCAACCAGAAGCGTGTTCGAAATCACGCCGAAGGCCATGCCCAAGGCCCCGTCGACCAGCTGCGCGGCAAAGCCGACGCCGATGAATGGCAACAATGCGGCAAGGTCAAAGCTTGAAAAGTCCATGGCCGGTGCGCGCTCCAATAGCGATTCTCGACCTAACGACTAGAGTTAACGCGGGTTCCCGCCCACAAAGAAATTCAGCGCCGCGCCCAAATGAAATCTTTGCGCGGCGGGATGCCCGCTTAGCTTAGCGCCAGGTCCACCGCTGCGGCGGCATGCAAGGCGGTGGTATCGAACAGCGGCACCGCGCTATCGCTTTGATCGACGAGTAGCATGATTTCGGTGCAACCCAGGATCACCGCCTGAGCCCCTGAATCGACCAGTCGGGCGATCACGCCGCGATAGTCCGCGCGCGATTCTTCGCGGACCACGCCGGCCACCAGTTCGTCATAAATAATGCGGTGCACTATTGCGCGGTCATCCGCTTCGGGCACCAGTACTGAAAGGCCATGGCGAGCAGCCAGGCGGCCACTGTAGAAATCCTGCTCCATTGTGAAGGCCGTGCCGAGCAGCGCCACCCGATCGAACCCGGCGGCGCGCACCGCAGCGCCGGTGGGATCGGCGATATGCAGCAAAGGCAGGCCCGCCGCCGCTTCAACCGCATCGGCCATCAGGTGCATGGTGTTGGTGCAGATCATCAACGCTTCCGCCCCGGCCCCGGCCAGCCGCTGGGCAGCTTCGATCATCAGTGTTTCCAGCTGGTCCCAATCGCCCGCGCGCTGCAGCGCCTCAATCTCGGAAAAGTCGAATGACCACAGCAGGCATTTGGCTGAAGCGGTGGGCCCGCGCGCAGCGCGCACGCCCTGGTTGATCAGGCGGTAATAGTGCGCCGAGCTTTCCCAGCTCATCCCGCCGATCAGGCCCAAAGTCTTCATGGCAGCCGCCGATAGCGGAAATACCAGATTTTGTGACGCATTGCAAGTTATCCTATTGAGTCAGCTATGTTTTACGGCTCGTTTGGGTGGCTCAAAATCGGCTCAGCAATCACCGGGTAATCACCGTTTCGGATTCGGTAGCCTGCCTGTTTGGCTGCATCTTCTATACGTCTATCCAGTCAATCATGACATCCACGGCCATAGCTGTTGATCTTGACGAAAGGTAGCAGACCGCGTGGATCGACTAGCATCGTTTGCACGACGCCGTGCTCATGGGAACGCTCCATTGCCTTACGTGCCATCTCAAGGGCGGGGAGGAGGTTTCCTCCCTGCATGCAGCCCGCACGCGGTCTACACGTTACCCACCTCTGCGGGGATACCCCGCAACGCCCCGAGAAGATGAGCGGGGCTGATGACGCGCTCTGTCCCGCAGCCTTGACGGCCTGCTCCTGAGGGCGCGGCGTTTGGTGTTGACGGCCCCGCGCGCACTCTGAACCGGCGATCATGGTTTCATGCGCAGGCGTTGAAAGGCGACAAGCCCCGCCTTTCCGCCTGCAAGGGCAAGATGATCAATCCCCGCCTACTTTCAGGGTGCAGATTCTTGCCTTGGCAATCTCGCTAGCCGCTCGTGCGACCGGACCCATGAGAAGGTGAGAGTGAGAGGCTGGCGGGCTTCGCCGTGACGGGATGAGGGTCGAGAGAGAGGCTCCCGGCCGCCCGTCATGGAGATGTTCCCATGAATATGCAGGTTCTCGATACTCACCGCGATGCGGGCGGGGGTTACAAGGTCGATGTCTCCCGCGGTCAGCGGATTGGCCGGGTTTCATCAGAGTGGTTCTCGCGGCCAGACGATGAGCGCTTTCTGTCGCTGGGCGATCTGGCCTGCTCGGTGCGGGGTCGATCCGAACGCAGCCGCACCCGCGTCGTCGAAAGTGCGCTGATCCACGTCGAGGCGAACCGGAACGATCCTGAGCGCCTGGCGCTGATCTTGCCCGGCGCGGACGCGCCGGTGACGCCGACCCATTGGAGCTTCGGCCAACTGGCAAGCCAGGTGGGTGCGCCCGCAGCCTATCTGCGTCAGCTTCCGGCGCCGCTCGCGGCGATCAACCTGCAATACGGACTGACCTCTCACCGGGCCGAGCAGATAAAGACGCTCGAAACCGACGATCCCGTTTCTGGGGGCAGGTTGGAACTGCGCGCCGTGACCGGCCCCGACTATGGCCGGATCTACGACCATGAACTTGTCGAAGCGGTTCAGAAGATCGCAGGCAATGGCACCGGCGACACGCGCTGGAAGGTGCCGGGCGTGCTCGACTGGTCGACTGGCATCTACAATCCCCGCGTCGATATCACCCGCGACACGACCACGCTCTATGCGTCGGATCGGGACGTGTTCCTGTTCCTGGTCGACGACCTCAACCCGATCGAAGCGGGCCGACTGCCCGACGGATCGCCCGATCTCTACTTCCGGGGTTTCTACTGCTGGAACTCCGAGGTCGGGGCTAAGACGCTGGGCATGGCGAGCTTCTACTTGCGCGCGGTTTGCCAGAACCGCAATCTGTGGGGCGTGGAGGACTTCGAGGAAATCAGCATCCGCCACAGCAAATATGCCGCCAACCGTTTCGCCCATGAAGCAGCACCGGCCCTGGAAGGCTTCGCCAACTCATCGCCGCAGCCCTTCATCAATGGCATCAAGACAGCCAGGGAACGGATCGTCGCGCGCACCGACGAGGATCGCAGCGACTTCCTGCGGGCACGCGGCTTCTCCAAGGCTGAGACCGGCAAGATCATCGACGCAGTGCTGGCCGAGGAAGGCCGCCCGCCCGAATCGATCTTCGATTTCGTGCAGGGCATCACCGCGCTCGCTCGCGACAAGACCCATCAGGATGCTCGCCTCGACATGGAGGGCAAGGCGAAAAAGCTGCTCGATCGGGTTCACTGAGTCCCGGTCGGTCCCGGGTATTTCTCCTGTGAGGCGCTGCCTTCTCCAGAGTGAGAGGGCGGCGCTTCGCTTCGTGACGGGTCGAGGCCGAGAGAGAGGCTCCCGGCGGCCCGTCATGGAGAAACCCCATGACCAAGTCTTTACCCAAACTCGTGCTCAGTTCCTCGCGCGACATCCCCTTTTCCCAGCTGGTGCTGAGCCAGAAAAATGTCCGGCGCGTGAAGGCGGGCCTCTCGATCGAGGATCTGGCCGACGACATCTATCGCCGCACCCTGCTCCAGAGCCTCAACGTCCGGGCCGTGGTGGGCGATGATGGCAACGAAACCGGCATGTTCGAGGTTCCGGCGGGTGGCCGCCGCTTCCGCGCGCTCGAACTGCTGGTGAAGTCCAAGCGGATGGCCAAGGATCAGCCGGTCCCTTGCGTGGTGCGCGAAGCCGGCATCGCCGAGGAGGACTCGCTCGCGGAGAATGTCATGCGGGTCGCCCTTCACCCGCTCGACCAGTTCCGCGCCTTCAGCGCGCTGATCGAAGCGGGTCTGTCGGAAGACGACATCGCGGCCCGCTTCTTCGTCTCCGTCTCGACCGTGCGGCAACGGCTGCGGCTTGCCTCGGTCTCGTCCACACTGCTCGATCTCTATGGTGAGGACGGCATGACGCTCGAGCAGCTCATGGCATTCTCGGTCACCGAAAATCATGCCCGCCAGGAGCAGGTCTGGGAGCAGGTCAACAACGGACAGCATATTTCGGCGCATCACATCCGCCGTCTGCTGACCGAGGACGCGATTCCCGCAACCGACCGGCGTGTGCGGTTTATCGGCATCGATGCCTACGCCGAGGCTGGCGGCTACGTCATGCGCGACTTGTTTTCGACGGACGAGGATGGCTGGCTGCAAGATCCGGCGCTGGTCGAACTGCTGGTGAACGAGAAACTGTCTGAAGTGGCGCAGGAAATCGGCGGCGAAGGTTGGAAATGGGTTGAAGCCGCAATCGACCTGCCGTTCGGCTGCGAACGCGGCAAACGCCGGATCACCGGCACGTCCGTTCCGCTGACCGACGAGCAGCAGGCCCGGCTCGATGCTCTGGTCGAGGAGTATGACGCCATCGGCGAGGAATATCGCGATGGCTGCGACCTGCCCGATGCGGTCGATGCCCGGCTGACCGAAATCGACGTCGAGCTGACCACGCTCAACTGCCGTCCCACGATCTACGAACCTGATGAACAGGCGCGTGCAGGCGTATTCGTGTCTTTGGCCCATGACGGGCGATTGCGGATCGACCGCGGCTATGTCCGCCCCGAGGACGAACCGCTTGCCGAAGACGCTGATGCGCCTGTTGGTGCTGAAGCTGCTGAGCATGCATCCGGCCCGGCGATCACCGTGAGGGGGCAGGTGCAGGATGAGCAGGCCACCGAAGACGACGACGATGCCATCCGTCCACTCCCCGACCGGCTCGTCTCCGAACTGACCGCCGAGCGCACTCTCGCGCTCCGCGATGCCCTCGCCAATGCACCGGATGCAGCCTTCATCGCGCTGCTGCACGCCTTGTGCTTGTCAGTGTTCCGTGTCCACGGGCAGTCCGGCTGCGTGCAGATCGGCGTCACCCAGTCATGGCTCGGCAACGCGGCTCCGAACCTGCGCGACAGCGTCTGGAGTACCAACATCCAGACAAGGCATGAACAGTGGGCGGCACGTCTGCCCGATGAGGCGCAAGCACTGTGGGCCGCACTCGTGGCACTGGCATACGAGGAGCAAATGGCGCTGCTTGCCCACTGCGTCTCGCTCGGGGTCAACGCCTTGTTCGAGCCGGTGAAGGGCTATGACGGTCGGATATCGGCGCACGGCATCGCACAGCGGATCGCTGCCGCCGATGCCCTGGCGACGGTGGTGGGGCTCGACATGGCCGAAGCAGGCTGGACTCCCACGGTCGACAATTACCTTGGCCGCGTGACCAAGCCCCGGATCATCGAGGCCGTCCGCGAAGCCAAGGGAGACTCCACCGCCGTGCTGATCGATCATCTGAAGAAGGGTGACATGGCGCGCGAAGCCGAACGCCTGCTCGAAGGCACCGGATGGCTGCCCGAACCGCTGCGGCTGCCGGTCACCGAACCGGGCGGCGACGAAGTCGCGGCTCTGCCCGATTTCCTCGCTGGTGAGGAAGGTGCCGAGGACGACGACGCCTACGCGATCGCCGCCGAATGAACGCGTGCGCGGGGCGGCATAACGTCGTCCCGCGCCCCATTCCCGACATTACAAGGAGCCATGCAATGGCCGACTATTACACCCCAACTGTGGTTGAGCCGATGATTCCGCTCACTGCCATGTTGCCGATCGAACGATTGTTCCTCGCGCATGTCTTCAACGAGGAGCTGACGAGCGAGACCGCCTATTATTGCAGCGACGATGGTGTGTCTGACCTGATCTAGCTCGACGCAGAAGCGGTCCGATCCGCGCTCAATGCCGCGTCAGCCGAGACCAGCATTCTGGCGCGCAAGTTGATCGACGAGCAGCCCGATGCAATCCTCGGCGACGAGGAGATCGAGCTAGACGAATGCGGTGACCTCTGGGCCGACGTGCTGCAAGACATCGTGCGCCGCTCGCCCGATCTCGATCACCTGACCGTCACCATGGCGTTCACCTGTTCGAAAATGCGACCAGATGGCTTTGGCGGACTAGCCATGCTGATCACCGCCAGCACGATCCGGTCGGAATCGACCTACACGCTGTTCGACCGTTTCTACACGGAAGCCGCCGCCATCGGGGAGATCAGCCATGGCAATTCCTGACTATGCCCGCGCCAATTTCGAGACGCTGATGAACGCGGCGAACGCTGGTGACCTCGCCCTGATGGAATGCACCGAAGTCGCAAGCGGTGAGACCCGCTACGTCCTGTGCGCCGTCGGTCGCAATGACGGTGACTATGTGATGACGCCATTCGGCCATCTTGCCCCCGGCAACCCCTACGAAGCCTACATTCCGCCAGCCTGAGCGCTGGTCCGGACTGCTCAATCTCCCCAATTCAAAGGATCGATACCATGACCAACTCGCCATTGGCGGGTGCCTCCGCGCGCCCGCTTGCCTTCGCATGTCCCAAACAGACCGCTGCCTCCATCATCGCCGCGGCCCATGACCTACTCGGTCATCTTGCCGCCGGTCGCCGGATCGACGCGCCTGCCATCCGCACCGCGATGCAATCCGCCTTTGGCGCAAGCGATGCGAGCGGTGCCTGGGACTGGAAGACCGCTTACGAAGCGGTCGAGGTCGCCCAGTTGCTGTTCGTGCGCCGCTATGGCCCGGCGATCCAGGCCAGGACCGCAGACCCGCACGAACGGCTGAAGCTCGTCGAACGCATTGCCCGGCTTGCCCCGACGCAGACCCGGCGCAGCGAAGAAATGCAATCCTACCAGCAATTCTCAACGCCACTGGGACTCGCATGGGTGGCCGGGTTTGCAGCAGCCTTCCGCCCGGGCGAACTTGTGCTCGAGCCCTCGGCGGGCACAGGGCTTCTGGCGATCCTAGCCGACCTCGCCGGAAGCAGGCTCGCGCTGAATGAAGTCGCCGATGTGCGGGCAGCGCTGCTTGGCAGCCTGTTCGAAGGCTCGCTCGTGTCGATGCACGATGCAGCCCAAATCCACGATCGGCTCGATGCAGGTCTGGTGCCCAGCTGCATCGTCATGAACCCGCCATTCTCGACTGCGGTCCATGTCGAAACCCGCGTGGCCGACGCGGCCTTCCGGCATCTGTCCTCGGCGGTGGCGCGACTTGCCGACGGCGGGCGGCTCGTTGCGATCACCGGGGCGAACTGCGCCCCCGACCACAAGGCGTGGCGCGACGGCTTTGTCCGGCTGCAGGACAGGGCGCGCGTGGTGTTCACAGCGACGATCGCTGGAAGCGTGTTCGCGCCGCACGGCACCTCGGTCGAGACCCGGTTGACGGTGATCGACAAGGTTCCAGCAGACGATCCGGTGCAGTTTCCTGCCTCGCCGGGTGAGGCCCCCGATCTTGCAACCTTGCTGCGCTGGCTGACTGACAATCTCCAGCCACGTCAACCCATCGCGGCATCGGCAATCCAACCGCTGAGCACCCCCCGCAGATCCACAGCCATCACAACGGCAGGGTCGAAGCCGCGATTGGTTCCAGCACCTGTACCGGAGCCGTCCGGCGTGCCGCTCAAGTACGAATTGATCGATTGGCAGTCGCCGAACGACGGCAAACTCTCCGACACGCTCTATGAGCCTTACACCCTGCAATCGATCCGCATCGCGGGCGCTCAGCCGCATCCCACTCGCTTGGTGCAGTCGGCGGCGATGTCCTCGGTCGCGCCGCCCAAGCCGAGCTACCGCCCGCATCTGCCTGCGGGCCTCGTCGAGCAGGGACTGCTGTCCGACGCTCAGCTGGAATCGGTGATCTATGCGGGCGAAGCCCACGCCGACCGTCTCTCTGCCAAATGGTCTGTCGATGCGACCTGGGACAAGGTCGAAGCAGCGCCCGATGAATGCGACACAGCGGTCCGGTTTCGCAAGGGCTGGTTCCTCGGTGATGGCACGGGCGCGGGCAAGGGGCGGCAGGTTGCAGGGATATTGCTCGACAACTGGCTCAAGGGCCGCAGACGCTCGGTCTGGATTTCGAAGTCGGACAAGTTGCTCGAAGATGCCCAGCGCGACTGGCGAGCCTTGGATCAGGAGCCCTTGCTGGTCACACCGCTCGCCCGCTTTCGCCAAGGCACGCCGATCCGGCTTGAGCAGGGCATCCTTTTTACAACCTATGCCACGCTGCGCTCCGACGCGCGCGAGAACCGGGTTTCGCGGGTCCAGCAGATCGTGGATTGGCTGGGTACCGACTTCGACGGGGTCATTGTCTTCGACGAAAGCCATGCGATGCAGAATGCGGGTGGCGGCAAATCAGACCGGGGCGATTCCGCTCCCTCGCAGCAGGGACGTGCCGGGCTGCGACTGCAGCACGCGCTTCCCGATGCCCGCATTCTCTACGTCTCCGCGACCGGGGCAACCACAGTCGAAAACCTTGCCTATGCCCAGCGGCTCGGTCTGTGGGGCGGCGCGGACTTCCCGTTCGACAAGCGCACCGACTTCGTCGCGGCCATCGAAGCAGGCGGGGTTGCGGCGATGGAAGTACTGGCACGCGACCTGAAAGCGCTCGGCCTCTACGCCGCTCGTTCGCTGTCCTACGAAGGCGTCGAGTATGAGCTGGTCGAACACCAGCTGACGCCGGACCAGGTCCGTATCTACGATGCCTATGCCGGGGCCTTCCAGGTCATACACAACAATCTCGACGCAGCGCTTGAAGCCGCAAACGTGACCAGCAGCGAAGGCACGCTCAACCACCAAGCCAAGTCGGCAGCACGCTCGGCGTTCGAATCTGCCAAGCAGCGCTTCTTCAATCACCTCATCACAGCAATGAAAACGCCGACCCTGATCGCTGCGATCGAACACGGCCTTGCCGATGGCCATGCCGCCGTGGTGCAGATCGTCTCGACCGGAGAAGCGCTGCTGTCGCGCCGTCTCGCCGACATCGATCCGGGCGAGTGGAACGACGTCCAGGTTGACATCACGCCGCGTGAATATGTTCTGGACTACCTCCTTCACAGCTTCCCGACCCAGCTCCACGAGAGCTTCACCGACGGCGATGGCAATCTGGCATCCCGGCCTGCCTATGACGACGACGGCAATGTGGTGCAGTGCCGCGAGGCCATCGAACGCCGCGACCGGCTGATCGAGCAACTCGCCTCAATGGAACCGGTGCAAGGCGCGCTCGACCAGATCGTCCAGCGGTTCGGGACCGACAAGGTCGCCGAGGTCACCGGGCGCTCGCGGCGGATCGTCCGCAAGGTCGATGCGAATGGCGACCGGCTCGCGGTCGAAAACCGGCCTGCTCATGCAAACCTCGCCGAAGCGCAGGCCTTCATGGAGGACCGCAAGCAGATCCTCGTCTTCTCCGATGCCGGTGGCACGGGGCGCAGCTACCATGCGGATCTTGGCGCGCGGAACCAGCGGCTGCGGCACCATTATCTGCTCGAGGCGGGCTGGAAAGCCGACACCGCAATCCAGGGTCTGGGGCGCACCAACCGCACCAACCAGGCGCAGCCGCCGCTGTTCAGGCCCGTTGCCACCAATGTGCAAGCCGAGAAGCGCTTCCTCTCGACCATTGCGCGGCGGCTCGACACGCTGGGGGCGATCACGCGCGGTCAGCGCCAGACCGGCGGGCAAGGCCTGTTCCGCCCAGAGGACAATCTCGAAAGCCCCTATGCCCGCGATGCACTGCGCCAGCTCTATGTGCTGATCTATGCGGGTAAGGTCGAACACTGCTCGCTCGCGACCTTCGAGAGCATGACCGGCCTGTCGCTGACCGATGGCAGCGGGTGCCTGAAGGACGAACTGCCGCCGATCACGACCTTCCTCAACCGGCTATTGGCGCTCACCATCGCGATGCAGAACGTGCTGTTCACCGTGTTCGAGCAGTTGCTCGGCGCCAAGGTCGAGAGTGCGATCGCAGCGGGGAGCTATGATCTCGGGCTGGAGACTCTGGTTGCGGACAGCTTCGCCGTCACCAGCAGCGAGCCGATCTACGTCCACCCGGCAACAGGGGCTGAGACCCGCCTGCTCACCATCGCAATGCGCGAGCGCAACCAGCCGGTGTCGCTGGACAAGGCACTCGACTTGGCGGCCGAGCCCGGCGCGCGGTTGTTGATCAACGCCCGCTCGAAACGCGCTGCCGTCCAGTTGCCCGCGCGCAGTGTCATGCTCGACGATGGCGAGGTAGAGCGGCGCATCCGGCTGATCCGGCCGATGGAGCGACTGAACTTTGCCCTGAACCATCTGGCGGAGACCAGCTGGGAGGCAGTGGACGAGGCGACGTTCGCTGCAACCTGGCAAACCGAACTGGCGCAGGTTGATGAGTTTACGCAAAGCGAATTGCACATCGTCACCGGCCTGCTGCTCCCGATCTGGAAACAGCTTCCTGAAGAATCCACCCGCGTTTACCGGCTCCAGACCGACGATGGCAGTCGCATTGTTGGGCGCAGGGTCTCTCCGGCATGGGCAGCGAGTGCGACAGCCAGACCGGACGCCCCGATACTGTCGCCGCCGCAGGCACTGGCCCTTCTTCGAGAAGGCCATACCATTCTCGACCTTGCCGATGGGCTGCAACTGCGCCGTTCCCGGCTGATGCAGGTGAACCGGATCGAACTCACCGGGTTCGGATCGACGGCGGTGGACCGGCTGAAGGCCATGGGTCTGTTTTCCGAGATCGTCAGCTGGAAACTGCGTCTGTTCGTCCCCGACGATGTGGTGGCAGGTTCGGCAGTTATTGAGCGATTGTTCGAACGGCACCCCTTGGCACGCATCGCCGCCCGGAAGGCTGCCTGACATGAGCAGGATTTCCAACCGCGCAGCGGAACTGTCGGAGCGGCTTGCGCAAAGCGCACAGGCCGTTTGCCGTCACTATCTGCCCGCAGGGCGGCGCGAGGGCCGCTACTGGATGGTCGGCGACGTTGCGGGAACGCCGGGGCGTAGCCTCTATGTCCGCCTGTTCGAGACCGAGCGTGGCGCGATCGGCAACTGGGTTGATGCCGCGACCGGCGAGCATGGCGATCTGGTCGATCTCATCCGGTTGAACCAGCGACACGGGCGATTGGCTGACACCATCGACGAAGCCGAACGATTCCTCAGCCTGCCGCCAGAGGCATCGGACGACGCCGGCACTGCCGCAGACTTCGCCAAACCAGCACGAGCAGGGTCGCCCACTGCCGCCAAACGACTGTTTGCCGCCTCGAAGCTGCTCACCGGATCACTTGCAGCCGCATATCTGCGGTCACGCGGCGTCACGCGGGCATTCGACCTGCCAACCCTGCGCTTCCATCCGCGCTGTTACTACCGGCCTAATGACGATGATGTCCCCGGAACACCCGGCGCTTTCCCGGCACTGATTGCAGCTGTGACGGATGCAGATGGTGCGCAGACAGGCACGCATCGCACATGGCTCGATCCATCGGGCGGGATGAAGGCCAAGGTCGCATCGCCTCGACGGGCAATGGGCAACATTCTCGGCAACGCTGTCCGGTTCGGAACTGTAAACGAAATACTGATCGCAGGCGAAGGCATCGAGACCATGGTGTCCTTGCGCGAAGTCCTGCCAACCATGCCGATGGCAGCCGCAACCTCGTCGGCCCATCTCGCCGCCATCCTGTTCCCGCCAACACTCCAGCGCCTCTATGTCGCACGCGACCGGGATGCGGCAGGCGACGCAGCTTTTGGAATCCTGACCGACCGGGCACAGGCAGCAGGGATCGAACTTTTGTCGCTCATGCCTGACCTCGCCGACTTCAACGACGATCTCCGACAGCACGGCGCATGGGCATTGGGACAGAGGATCCGCCTTCAGCTGCACGAGCAAGATCGCTCCCGCTTTCCCTGTCACTGCGGCTGAGCCGATACGGGGTCGGAGGATCGGGCGGGGCGGCGCGCATCGTCCAGAGCCAGCTCCCCAGCCAGGCCCGGCCTTCTTCGAGTGGCGTCCGAGAGACCGGCTGCGGGGAGGCCGCAATGGCGGTCATGCGGCTATTTTCCGGCGGCGCGCGGAAGCATCGCATCAAGCGATGCGACAGATCAGCAAACCCGCGCCTTTCCATCGCGAACCAAAATAGCCGCCCGCCCGCCATCCTCCGCTGCCGCTTCGGCCCTACGGGTGCAGCCTCCCCGCAGCCGGTCAGAGGGACGCCCATGAAGGCCGAGCAAGGTGCCCGGTTCCAAGGCTCCAAGGAAAAGCGCCATGACCGACATGCCAGATTCCGAACTCGATCACGAAGTCTCGCCCACTGGCCATCTCCTCGATGAAATCGCCCTCTACGGCTATCGCCCCTTCTCAGACGAAGCCGACCCGCGGCCGCTGCCCGAAGAGCGCATGGCTGCCGGTGCCGTCGCCGACATGTTCGACGCCCTCATCGCCACCATGATCGACACCAGGCTCGAACCCGACCTCGAAGACCTGTGCTGGTCGCTCGCTAACCTCTTCCACCGCGCCGAATTTCGCATCCAGCGCGAGCTCGACGACAATGAAGACGCCCAGAAACGCAGCCAACGCGAACAGGATGGCTCCGAGGTCAAATCGGTCGAACTCGAACGGCAGATCCGCGAAGGCGTCGGCCTGATCGAACGGCGCAACGCGATGGAGTTCATGCGCGAGGCCGCCGCCGACCAGTTCGAGACGCATTTCCGCAAGGCCTGGACACCGCGCACCGGATCACTGATCAACCATCGCGCCCTGACTGCTACCATGATCGACAGCCGCGACTTCCTCGCCGCCAAGCGTCGTTCGGAAACCGAACCAATGCTGCCAGTCGGCACGCGCATCGCGTTCACCTCTGGCCCCGCCTACCAGGATCACAACCGCATCTGGGCCGCGCTCGACAAGGTTCTCGCCAAATATCCCGACATGGTGCTGTTCCACGGCGGCAATCCGACCGGCGGCGAACATATCGCCTCGCTCTGGGCACGAGCACGCAAGATCACCCACGTCCCGTTCCGGCCCGACTGGGAGCGGTTCAAGAAGGCGGCACCGTTCCGCCGCAACGATCAGATGCTCGAAGTGCTGCCCAAGGCTGTGGTTGCCTGTCCGGGAAATGGCATCAATGCCAACCTGGTCGACAAGGCACGCAAGATGGGGATTTCGGTGTGGGCGATTGAGTGACGCCGTTACTCAGATCAGCCTTTAGCATGCCAACTCCTTCTGGCGGCAGACCAGTTCCCCGAGTATTGTCTCGACATGACCACCGACCCGATCTTCACTCCCGAACAACTGAGCGCGATTGAAAACGCACCACTTTTTGCAGGTGACAGGCATCCCGCGTGGAGTGTTCTATTCGAGGGAAAGAGTGCAGTCGATTTTCTGACGCGGCGCGCACTTGATGCGATAGTTTGGTCGTCAGACCTCCAACGTAGTATGCGTGGCACGCTTGATCGCGCAGTCGACCCAAGCAATGTTTCAAACGCCGCAGCTGCCTTGGCGGAGCTACGAGCGCTTAGCGGATTGATGGAAGCGGGGCTGCTCGTCCAGCCACTCGCTCCCCACAGCAAGCGCGGAGCTACGCCCGATTTCGAAGCTGATGCTGGCGATGGAACCGTCACGGTCGAGGTCCACGCCAAGCACGAGGATGGCGTCCAGACACAGCTTCGCCAATCGATTGCCAACGGCGAGGATGCCCCGGGGGTTGAGCGAAGAACGGAAGATTTCGTCAAAGGCTCAATCAGCTTTTCAACAGCCGTTCTTCACCCTGGCGGCGTTCCGAACCCCGATAAGGTGTTCGACTCAGTGCAGGCGAACGTCATCAGCAAGCTCTGCGCAGTAAAACAGGGCGAAAAACAGCGACGCCCCGGTGTTCCGTCCGTCCTATGGCTAGATTTGAGCTATTTCGGACCAATGACTTAGACGCTACTTGAGCAGACTATCCCTCTGGTTTCCGGCCACATCGGACTTACGTCAGGCGCGATTTGGCATGCCTTTTATGGTTGGAAGGGAGCGCCAGTTCTGGAGGAAGGCAATCCGAAAATCAGAACCATGGGACACGACGGTAGGTTTCGTCTGAGTGGGAACTCCAAAAGCTACTACGCTGCTGCAATCGTCTGTTTCGAAAAGGGGCTAGTCCTATTCGAGAACCCATGGGCCACTATCCCGTTGCCAGCGAAGTTCAGGAGGCATTGCGAAAGGTTACCTTGGTTCAAGATTGGACATAGCATAGCTGATTGGACGCCAACTGAAGCACTTACCTCGGTGACGTTTTCTGAAAGGCGCATCTGCGCCCTTTCGATCGACCAGAACATGTGATTTCGCGAGTATCAGTGCAGTCAGCCAATGCGAAACTGGCTAGTACCTATCTTGACCTGAGTTCCCGTGACCACCCCGCTCTCTGAGGCCTATCCGTTGGCCGCCTCAAAGCCTCCTTCAATCAACCCGTAAAGGGTCCGCTACGCTGCGCGTGCGGCCACTGCGTCTGCGCCTTCGTGGTGATTGCGGCTTTGCGCCGTCTGTCCGGGGCCTGTCGAGCGGGGATGGTCCCTGCTCCGAGACAGGAGCTCGAACATGTCACTCACCATCGCACAGCGTCACGCCTGGAGCCTCGCCCGCACCCTGATGGTTTGCGTCACCCTGTTCCACGCCGGTAACGGCTACGCCGCCGTCCCGACATCCGAATTCGATGGCGATGCCGACAGCGTGATCCACGAATATGACCCGTTCAATCCATGACCGCGCCAAATCGCGTTGCGCCGCATCGCTGGATGCCCATCGGGTATTCCAGCCGTTGCGCATTTCTGCTATGGATATCATGCACATTGCGCTGTGGTGGTGGTGGAGAGCGCGTCCCAATCCCTTGGTTCCAAGGAGGACGCCATGCTGATCGGCTTTGCCCTGATAATTGTCGCAGTATTCCTGTGCTGCGCGCTTCTGTTCCGCCTTTCGATCTACGCCCTGCCGCTGTTCGTGGCGTTTCTTGCCGGTTCTGCGACCTACCGCAGCGGCAGCGGCATTATCGCTGCGCTCGCCGCCGCAACCATCACTGCGATCATCCTGCTCGCCGTTGCCCAACTCGCACTGGCCTTCGCCAAGTCAGACCTGACGCGGGCAGCGATCGGTATCGCCTTTGCCGCACCAGCTGCCGTCGCGGGATATCACGCGGTCCACGGCATCGCTGCGGCGACCATGCCGCCAAGCGCGTGGCAACTCGTCGTATCGCTGCTCGGCGCGGCAATCATAGCTGCTGCGTCCTGGACACAATGGAGCCGCACCCGGCCATAGCATCGTCAATTTCCAAGCCCCGCCCGACAGGTGCCGGACGGGGCAGGCACGGCCAGTCCACCCGTTACGAGGCAGGCGTTGCGATCAGTGGCAGCCTCCGCCTCACTCGTCTTGGGTGAGCTTGATCGAGGCAGTTTCAGGGCCGGAGCGAGGTCGAGAATTCGGAGCCGGTATGAGGCTCGGCCGTGGCGCGCCGTTTGCGCAGATCACAATCCGATGCGAGCGTGGCGCATCGACGTTGCCGATGTCTGGAGAAGCGGTGACAACCTGCAAGTGAGCCACGTGACGACACCCGCACGATCGCAGCTCGGTCGGGGAAGTCCGGAAAGTGCCATGGCTCCCGGTCAAGTGTGACCCAAGCCCAATGCCGCCTCTTCAATGGCTTTGGTTGGCAGGGGATGGCTTCGCCGCTTGATCCCTTGCTGCAACGCCGTCTGCGCCAACTTTCTTCCCCTGGGCGTGCCGCCCATTCCTCGCGAGACAAGAAAGCCGTCTGGCCGCCGTCCTCCACTCTGTTCCGGTCCTGCGGATGCAGCGGGCGCAAGCCCCTGCCTTCAACCAGCCATCGAGGCCGCGATGGGCGCGGGTTCGACAAACTTGAAGGAAATCATCATGGCCAACATCGGAACTTTCACCAAGACCGGCAACGAATACAAGGGTGAGATCGTCACCATGTCGGTGCAGCAGAAGAATGTCCGCATCGTCCCCGAAGACAGCGACAACGAAAATGCGCCGTCGCACCGGGTCTTCGTCGGCCGCGCGGAAATCGGCGCCGCCTGGACCAAGCGCTCGAATGAAGGCCGCGACTATCTCTCGGTCAAGCTCGACGATCCCAGCTTCACCGCCCCGATCTTCGCCAATCTGTTCGACGACGATGACGGCAAGTCGCACAACCTGATCTGGTCGCGCGCGCGCCGCACCAACGGCGACTGACCAGAAAGCCAGCCCCGCCCGGCACCTGCCGGGCGGGGCTTTGGCATGTTCATGTCTTGCTTCTGACCATTAGGGCTGACGGAGTAGTTCGGCAGCTTCGACGCTCAGCACGCGCGCAAGTTTCTCGATCATGTCCACGGTGGCGGAATACTGGCAGCGCTCGAGGCTGCTGACATAGGTCCGGTCGATGTCGGCACGGTGGGCAAGCTCCTCCTGCGACAACCCCGTTGCCAACCGGTGTCGTTTCAAATTCTCAGCAAGAACCTCGCGCAACGTCATCGCGCGGAATGGCCATTATTGCAGAGTATTTAACCACGGAGTATACTCTGAGATACGAGCATGCCGGAGTTCCGGTTACCTAAACCAAGGGAATTCAGCGCTTTGTCACTTGTGCCCGGCAAGGGAAGCCGTTCTCCCAGAAATGGGATAGCCACAATCCGCACCATATCGGAGCGAAAATCTGCTATGGCCACCGCCATGAAAAACGAGTCGAAACAAAGGCTCGACCCATGACGACACCGCCATTCGAGAACCGTGCGCCGGCCGATGATCGTATCACGGCTTATGACGAGCGCCATTTTATCACGTATTTACGGATACTTGATGCGGCTGAGGAAGGTGCTGACTGGCGCGAAGTGGTGCGCATCGTCTTCGGTCTGGATGCCGCTTCCGAACCGGATCGCGCGCGCCTGGTGCATGACAGTCACCTCGAACGGGCGCGCTGGATGACCGCACACGGGTATCGTCATCTTCTTGATAAGTCGCGAGAAGCTTGATCCCGTTCAGTACAATGCGGATGATTCCCTAGTTGCGCCATCCGTTTTACTGCGATCATCCGCACAATCTTCCGCAATCTTGGTTACTTGCGGGTTATCTCCGCCAATCAAAGACTTGATGCCTGGCCTTCTCGCCTGTGCATTGCAGGGGTCTTTATGTCCGGTGGTTCGTCTTGGCGGTCACCATCGACCGCAGATCAGTATCGACATCATGACTATGCGGATTTCGCGCAGGAATTTCTGAATCGTAACGCGGGCTATATGCAGGACCACGCTGACACCCTGGCCCGCATCTCCCAGTTCCCTCAAACCGAGATCACAGAACAGGAGGGCCTGTCCCGGCGTTGGGGCTTGAGCTTTCCCCTCCGATCCTCAGGCAAACCCGCGCGAAAACCCAGCGCTCTGGTCGCCGGAGGCCGCGCCCGATGTGGTGATCCTCGAAGCCGCCGACCCGGAACGCGCGATTCCGCTCCCGCCCGGATCTGAGCCGCTGGTCGAAGTCGCGACGGGCGCTGACCGCCACGTCGTCATTGCCCATGGCACCGCACGGCTGCGCCTGTGCGTGCGCCATGCGCCGGGCCGACCAGTCCCAGCGCTTTCGATACCCTGCGATCCGGTGTGCGGGCTTCGGCTCGCCGCTGCTGCACGCCTGGAGCGGGCCACGCGCGGGGACCGGCTTGCAATCGACCGGGCCACGCTCCCCACCGCTTATCAACGTGCGCGCTTTGCCCAGCTTCTGGGACTCCATGACGCGCTGGAGGCTGGTGCCTCCTCGCGCGACCTCGCCTTCGGCCTCGTCTTTCGGGGTCATCACCCGCTTGTCGGAGCGACATGGAAGGGTTCGGGCGAACGAAGACACGTGCTCCGGCTGATCGCCGATGCCCGCCGCCTCGTCGCAGTCGGATATCGCAAACTGCTCCATCACCGCTGACGTCGTAGGATCATTTGCAGGGGTGACAGAAACGCGCAGGCGCATTCTGTCACTCCCTCGGCCTGCCCGCACCACGCCAATGCTCGCGAACCGCAGCGATAGCCCGCTGCCGCTGCCACCCTTCGCCGGAGCCTTGCCATGGATGCCAGACCGACCCCTGTAACCGCCCGTTTCTTGCGAACGCCCGACGCCGCCGTGCATGTCGGTCTCTCTGCCCGCACGCTCGAGAAGCATCGCTGCTATGGGACTGGTCCGGTCTACCGCAAACTCGGCGGACGCATCGTCTACTCCGTCGCCGATCTCGATGCCTGGGCCGAGCAGGGCCTGCGCCGTTCGACTAGCGATCCCGGCCAGGGCGTGGTCCACCCCGCTAAGCGGCTTGATGGCTATACGCCGCCGGTACGGCGCTGAAGACCAGCCCATGCGCCGCTTGTCCACCTTTCCTGCAAACCCCGCACAGCTCGACCTGTTCGTCAGCGCGGGTGGCGACATCGCCACCCGCGACGCGCAGGATCTGATGGCATGGCCTTTCTTCAGTCTGGCCAAATCGAAACGGGTGCGCCCGATCGACTTCCGGATGGGCGAAATTTCAATCTTGGTCGAGGCGACCGCTGAACATGGCATGGCGACCATCTGGGACGCCGACGTCCTCATCTGGGTCGCGAGCCAAATCGTCGAAGCGCGCGATATGGGACGCCCGACCTCGCGGTTGATCGCTGCCACCCCACATGAGATCCTCGCCTTCACCCGGCGCGGCACCGGCAAGGCAAGCTACGATCGGCTCAAGGCCGGCCTAGATCGCCTGCAATCGACCACGATCGCAACCTCGATCCGCCAGCGCGACGCACGGCGGCGGCACCGGTTCTCGTGGATCAATGAATGGAAGGAGTGCCTCGACGGCTCGGGCCGCGCGCTCGGGATCGAGATGATCATCCCCGACTGGTTTTACGAGGGCGTGATCGACCAAGCCCTCGTGCTGACCATCGACCCCGCTTACTTCGCACTGACTGGCGGACTTGAACGCTGGCTTTATCGCATTGTGCGCAAGCACGGCGGCAAGCAGCGTGGGGGCTGGAGCTTCGACTTCCAGCACCTGCACATGAAGTCTGGGGCGCTCTCGCCGCCCAAACGCTTCGCATTCGAGCTGCGCGACATCGTGCGGCGACAGGCACTGCCCGGCTACGTGCTCACCATCGAACATGCGCAGGGCCGCGAGCGGCTGAGCTTCGTCGCAGCCCCCGTCGATCCGTTCGACGCTGCCATGCGGCGCGTCGGACTTCAGCCTGTGGATATGTCGTAATGCAACACGGACTATCAGGAACCGCCAGACTCGGACGATCAGGAACCGAAAGTTCGGACTATCGGGAACCGAAATGGCCTTCAAAGCCGCAGAAATCTGCGCCATTTTTCGCCCCTAACTTAGCTAACAAAGAATCCTTCGGATTCTTGCTAACGGACTCGGCGCTGTGGACGGAAGGCGAAGCGCCGCCGCGCAGGCCGGCCGAGACGCGGTTGAGCGATGGGCCGCAGCTGACCCGCGTCACGCTGTTCTGGCAAAAGGGCGAGCGCGAAGACTGGCTCAAGTTCGGCAAGCCGGTTGCCGACCGGATTGTCAGTCGCAGCCAGCGCATCGAAAGCTATGCGGCGGGCCAGGTGTTCGGCTTGGTGCGTTGGGCATCCAATGAATACGGCACCATTCGCTCGACACTAGACATCGTCCGTGCCGTCGATGGACACGAACCTTGCACAACCGTTCCGCAGGTTGATCCAGGCGGCGATGTCCTGCTCAGCGTTCATGGCTGGCCGAAAGTCGTGCAGGTCTTCCGCTTGATCGATGCCATTGAGGCGTCAGGCATCGATCCGTGTGAAGTCGCGCCCGATCACTGGCGGCACATCCACAATCGAATGGCGGGTCGCGAATTGCCCCGCGATTATAGCCCCGCGCGCCATCGCGCATGGCTCCAGCGCAAGGCGCTGTTGTCATGATCCGGCGCAGCTTCTTACCGGCTGGCGTCGTCGTCGCCGCCACACTCGCGACGCTGACCGTTCCGGTCTCGCGTTACGCGGTGTGGAATGCGACCGCCTCCGTACCGACCGGGTTCTACGCGATCCGCGGCAAGGCAAGCCTGCACGTCGGCGAACGCATCGCCATCGAACCGCCGCCCGAACTGCGCCGCCTGCTCGCCGAGCGGCATTACCTCCCAACCGGCGTTCCGCTGCTGAAACGCATCGCAGCTGTGCGCGGCCAGCGCGTCTGCCGCTTCGCGCACGGAATCACAATCGACGGCCAATTTGTCGGCGCAGCGCGTGCGCGCGACCGTCTGGGCCGCCCGCTGCCCGCATGGTTCGGTTGCCAGACACTGCGCACCGGCGAGCTGTTCGTGATGAACCCGGCTGCGCCCGACAGTTTCGACAGCCGCTATTTCGGCGTTCTGCGAATGACCGATGTGATCGGCCGCGCGACACCGATCTGGACCAACGAAGCGGGCAATGGCGACCATGAATGGTTCGCCGACCCGCGCACCTCCGAGACTTCCCCAACCTCAACTCAAGGAGACTGACCCATGCGTATTGGAACATTTGTTGCCGCCGGTGGCGGCTTTGCCGGGCATCTGCACACGCTGACGCTCGACATCGATCTTGTCCTCGTTCCGGCAGATCCATCCGACAGCGAGAACGCCCCGGACTTTCGCGTGATCGCCGGTGAGGGTGATGAGTCGCGCGAAGTCGGCGCTGGCTGGAAACATGTCGGCGAGAAGGCCGGTGACTATGTCAGTGTCCAGATCGACGATCCTTCGTTCGTCCAGCCGCTGCGCGCCCACCTCTTCAAGGGTGATGACAATGGACACGTTCTGGTCTGGTCGCGCCCGTCCCGGCGCGAAAAGGCGGACTGAGCAATGCCTATATACCGCTCGCTTCGCTTCGCTCTGGCTGCGCTCGCTCTGTTCGGTGCCGCGCCCGCCTTTGGGCAGGACGCTGCCGAACCAGCAGCGCCGCGCACCGTCGACATTGCTTCGCACGTCGCCGAAGCGTCTCAGCGCTTCGGCCTTCCCGAGCACTGGATCTACGCCGTGATGCGCACCGAGAGTGCAGGCCGGATCGGCGCGGTCTCGTCAGCCGGGGCGATGGGGCTGATGCAGCTCATGCCCGGAACCTGGGCGCGCCAGCGCACCCGGTTCGGGCTGGGGGCTGACCCGTTCGATCCGCGCGACAACATTATCGCGGGCACATCCTATCTTCGTGAACTGTACGACAGCTACGGTGTCTCCGGCTTCCTTGCTGCCTACAATGCAGGACCGGGCCGCTACGAGGACTGGCGGGATCGCGGTCGCCCGCTTCCCGCCGAAACCCGCGTCTATGTCGCGAAGATTGCACCGATGCTGCAAGCGGGCCGCGCGGCAACCGTCGTTACCAGCGCTTCACCTGTGCAGCCGGTTCGCCCATCCTGGACACAGGGCCAGCTTTTCGCCGTACGCGAAGATGCGGAGACGGACGCATCCGGCAGCTTCGCCGCCGCCGCGCCGCCGACCTCCATTCGCGCTTCGTCTGCTCCCCTGAACGCCCTCTTCGCGCCCGTTTCGGGGAGCGGTTCGCAGTGATCGTCCCCTTGTCATTCTGGCGCGTCTTGGCGTGGATTGGCGCAGAATTGTGCGGGAGGGCAGCAGTAGGAGGAGCAAGTTCAGAAGGATGGCAAGATGAAAGCGGAGCCAGCCGCTGGGGTGTGGGGGGGCAGAATTGCAAGGTTTTCAGAGCCAGCCGCTGCTCACCCCGGCTGGCTCCTTTCGCAGCAACACGCCCAATTCTGCCGCGCGGAGAGCCAGCCACCGTTCGCGCCCGAACGCAGCCATGAGCGACGACGATTTCGAAATCAGGCCGGGACGTATCCGTGATCGCAGCAGCGGCCAGGGCAAGGCGCGCACGCTCAAGGCCCAGCTTCGTGCTCTCTCCAACCGGGCTGGCCACGGTGGCAGGTCGGGCGACTCCGGCTCGCGGCGTGGAACTGGCCGCCTGGCGCGGGGGCGGATCGCAAGCCTGCGCGCTACCTCTCGTGCCAGTCAACGCCGTGTCATCGTCAAGGCGCGGATCGTGCGGCATCGCGGCTCGCGCTTCACCGCCGCGCCGCTCGCGCAGCACCTCACCTATCTCAAGCGCGACGGAGTCACCCGGGACGGGAAGGATGCTGAATTGTTCGGAGCTGATCCGGAGCCGGTCAATGGCAAGCTTTTCGCCGAACGCTGCGGCGACGATCGCCATCATTTTCGCTTCATCGTCTCGCCCGAGGACGCGACCGAACTTGCCGACGTCAGGACCTTCACCCGCGAGCTACTGACCGACATGGAAAAAGACCTTGGCACGCGGCTCGACTGGGTCGCGGTCGATCACTGGAACACCGACAATCCGCACGTCCACGTCCTGGTGCGCGGCAAGGCGGACGATGGCCGCGATCTGGTGATCGATCGCGGCTACATCAGCGAGGGAATGCGCGCCCGCGCCGAGCAGCGCGTAACCGTCGAATTGGGCGCACGCACCGAGCAGGACATCGATCGGACCTTGAGTCGCGAAGTCGAAGCTGACCGCTGGACCAGCCTCGACCGCCGCCTGCGCTCGATCGGCGATGAGCTTGGCGGTTTGGTCGATCTGCGGCCCGATCCGTATCGCATCGGCAATCCGACGAACCAACATCTCATCGGCCGGGCCACCAAGCTCGAACGCTTGGGACTTGCCAACAGGATCGCACCAGGATGCTGGCGCTTGAAGCCAGCGCTTGAGCAGTCGCTGCGCGACCTTGGCGTGAGGGGTGACATCATCAAGACGATGCATCGGGCGATGACGGGGCATGGCCTCGCTGCCGAACCCGGACGATTTGCGATGCACGATGGCTCGGTGGATGAACCCGTCATCGGGCGATTGGTGGAGCGCGGCCTCCACAACGAACTCACCGGCGAAGCCTATGCCGTGGTCGATGGTGCCGATGGCCGGGTCCATCATCTCAAGTTTTCCGACATCGACATGAGCGGTGATGCCGCACCCGGCGGGATCGTGGAGCGTCGCATCTGGACCGATCGGCGCGGCCGGGAGCAATCCTCGCTCTGGACCCATTCCGATCTCGATCTCGCGGGCCAGGAAAAAGCGAGGGGCTCGACCTGGCTCGACAAGCAGCTGGTCGCATCCGAACCGTTGGCGCTCGGCGCGGGGTTCGGCAACGAGATCGAGGCTGCCAAGACCCGGCGCCTCGAATTTCTCGAAAGCGAGGGGCTCGCCCAGCGGCATGGCGACCGTTTCGTGCTGTCCCGCAATCTGCTTGGCACGCTGCGCGAGCGCGACCTTGCCGATGCAGGAGCCTCGATATCGCGCGAGCAGAGCATGCCCTATCGCCAGGGCCGACCGAACGGAGACGTATCAGGCATTTATCGCGAGCGGATCCAGCTTGCTTCAGGGCGCTTTGCAATGATCGACGACGGCCTCGGCTTTTCACTCGTCCCCTGGTCGAAGCAACTCGACCGGTACTTGGGGCAATATGTCAGCGGAACCGCCCGGTCGGGCGGCGGGATCGAGTGGGCGCTCGGCAGGAGTCGATCGATCGAGATCTGATTGCGCCAGACATGCGGATTTGGGACGACCTTGACAATCGCACCATTTGATGCGTATATCCGCGTCAGGAGAAACGATGATGGCAAGTGCAGCAATCACGCATCGAGCAGCCCCGGCAGCCGGTGGCTTGCAGAACTTCTCTGGCGACGGCGACCGCAAGCGCCTGACCGGCACAGCCGTCAAGGCAGTGTTGCGGCTTGTCGATGCCTGGGGCGGCAACAACGCCGAAGGCGCTGCGCTGCTTGGTGTGTCCGAAAGCACCTGGGATCGGATCAAGGCCGGCAAGTGGGACGGCACTTTGAGTCAGGACCAGCTGACCCGTGCCTCGGCGCTGATTGGCGTGTTCAAGGGGCTGCATCTGCTTTTCGCGGATTCGATGGCCGACCGTTGGCCGCGTCTGCCCAATCGCGGCCCGATCTTCAGTGCCAAATCACCGGTCGAGGCGATGATCGAAGGCGGCATCCCCCGGATGCTTGAAACCCGGCAATATATCGACGCCCTGCGTGGCGGGCTCTGACGGGGCATCAGACCTGCCGCTGGTTCGCGAGGCATTCCCGCGCACCATCCGGCTTGTCGCGAGCGCGCGGCTGCGTGAGGCCGTGCTCATGCCACTTGTGGATGATGCGGCTGAGCTCGACCTCCTCGCCGAAATCGAAGGCGCGACCAGCGGCAGGCTGATTGCCGAGGAACGGGGACTCGGTGGACTCAGCCCGGACGAGTTGGTCCACGGCGTGCCCCATGCCCGGTTCATCAACGCGAGCTTCGCCTATGCCAAGCCGCGCGCAGCGATGCGCTTCAGTCCCGCCAATCGCGGAGCGTGGTATGCAGCGCTTGGACTTGAGACCTGCATCGCCGAGGTCGGACACCATCTGACTCTAGCCCTCGCCGATGTCGGCGATTTCAACGCCGTGGTCGAATATGGCGAGATGCTCGCCAGCATGTCGGGTGTGTTCGTCGATCTGCGCGACTTTGCGGATCATCCGGCGCTCGATCCCGATCCGGCAACTGGATATGCCGAAGGCAATGCCGTTGCCACCCGAGCCCGCGCCGATGGCCACAATGGGGTCATCTATCCTTCGGTCCGGCACACCGGCGGCACCTGCGTAGCGGCGCTCTGGCCCAATGTCGTGCAGTCGGTCGTGCAAGGGGCGATGGTTCGACTCACCTGGACCGGCAACTCCGAATACGTCTGGGAGCCGATCTAGCCGATTACGCTACCACGGCCGATCTTGCGCTAAGCATTGACTGACATCCAGTCCGCCTTGCCAACCTCCGTCTAACCCGCCGAATTGAACCAAAGCCAATCGGAGCTGGTCCATGTCGGCAGCAAAAATACTGTGGGGCCAGGTTCTGGCTGTCGCGCTTATTATCCTGTTGAGCATCTGGTCGGCTACGCAGTGGACCGCTTCGGCGCTCGGCTATCAACCCGAACTCGGCGAACCCTGGTTCGGACTGTTCGGTCAGCCAATCTACCGGCCCTACGACCTGTTCTGGTGGTGGTTCTCTTATGACGCCTACGCACCGCATGTGTTTAACAAGGGCGGGATGATCGCGACATCGGGCGGCTTTGTCGCGATCATCGTGGCCATCGCGATGTCGGTCTGGCGCGGTCGCGAAAATCGCAACGCCAACACTTATGGGACCGCACGGTGGGCGACGCGCGAAGATATCCGCAAGGCAGGACTGCTGTCAGACACCGGCGTGGTACTCGGCCAGTTCCACAACAACTACCTGCGCCATGACGGCGCCGAGCATGTTCTCTGCTTCGCGCCGACCCGCTCGGGCAAGGGCGTAGGGCTCGTCATCCCGAGCCTGCTGACCTGGCCGGGCTCGGCCATCGTCCACGACATCAAAGGCGAGAACTGGGACATCACCGCCGGATTTCGCAGCACCTTCAGCCGCACCCTGCGCTTCGATCCGACCTGCCTCACATCAGCTGCCTACAATCCGCTGCTAGAGGTGCGCCGCGGCATCAACGAAGTACGCGACGTCCAGAATATCGCGGACATCCTGGTCGATCCCGAAGGCAGCCTCGAAAAGCGCAATCACTGGGAGAAGACCAGCCACGCACTGCTTGTCGGCGCGATCCTCCACGTTCTTTACGCTGGATCCAACAAGTCGCTCGCGGGCGTCGCCGCATTCCTCTCCAACCCCGACGAGACCATCGAAAACACGCTCAATGCAATGATGGACACCCCGCATCTGGGCGAGGCCGGCCCTCACCCGGTCGTCGCCAGCGCAGCGCGCGAACTGCTCAACAAGTCCGACAACGAGCGTTCGGGCGTCTTGTCTACCGCCATGTCGTTCCTTGGCCTATACCGCGATCCCGTGATCGCCGCGGTCACCAGCCATTCCGACTGGCGGATCGCCGAACTCGTCGGTGGAAGGCCAGCCTCGCTCTATTTGGTTGTTCCGCCGTCCGACATCAGCCGGACCAAGCCGCTGATCCGGCTGATCCTCAATCAGATCGGGCGCAGGCTCACCGAGGATTTCGACCCTGCCAAGAAACGCCAGCGGGTACTCTTCATGCTCGACGAATTCCCGGCATTGGGGCGCCTCGACTTCTTCGAGAGCGCGCTGGCGTTTATGGCGGGCTACGGCCTCAAGGCCTTCCTCATCGCACAATCGCTCAACCAGATCGAGCGTGCTTATGGCCAGAACAACGCCATTCTCGACAATTGCCATGTCCGCGTGGCCTTCGCCACCAACGACGAACGCACCGCCAAGCGCGTCTCGGAATCCTTGGGTACCACCACCGAGCAGCGTTCAATGAAGAACTATGCAGGCCACCGCCTTTCGCCCTGGCTGGGCCACCTGATGATCTCGCGTTCCGAAACGGCCCGTGCGCTTCTGACCCCCGGCGAGATATTGCAGTTGCCCAAGACCGACGAGGTTGTGCTTATGTCTGGTGCGCCGCCGATCAAGGCGAAGAAGGCGAAATACTACGCCGACCGGCGGTTGCAGGCGAGAGTGGCCAACGCACCGGCAAGCTGTGGTCAGAGGCATGGCGGCACGGCACCCGATGACTGGAGCGCTTTGCCACCAATCGAGCCTGATCCCGACCTGTCCAAGGAACATCGGCGCAAACTTGATTCAGCCAATGGCGGATTGCGGCGCGAGCCGGAATTGCCCGAGCATGTTGAAGTCGTTGCGAAGACAAAGGCTCCGGCAGCAGAGTTCGAGTTCGCCGACATCGACGGTGCTGACATCGATCAGGCGGCAGCAAATAATGAGCGTATTCGCCGAACCATGGAACGTAGCGCCAGGCAGGCTTCACTCGATCCGGGTGACGGGATTGAAATGTGAAGCTGAAACGGACCTTTCGTCTACCTCCGGACGTGATCGGCCAGCTTGCTGAGTTCGCATTGCGCAAGCGGGTTGGGCAGCCCGATATCGTGGAAGCCGCACTGCGATCGTTCATGTCTCCGGACAGTTCGGAGCAGCTAGAGGCTGCACTCAGCCGTCGCCTGGATCGCATCGACCGGCACCTCGGCAGGCTTGATCAACAAACCGAGATCACGACAGAGGCATTGGCGTTGTTCGTTCGGTTTTGGCTGACAGCAAATCCCCCGCTTCCCGGTAACGGACTACCGGAGGCTCAAGCTCAGGGAAGGGAACGCTACGAAGGCTTTGTTGAAGCGCTTGCGCGCCGTTTGGAGGGGCGATCTCGGCTTGGAGATTTCAATAGGTAGGACTGCGATCCATGGCAAAGGACTTCAGGCTCAATCAGCTGTCGCGAACAATGCGGTCGTCGCACGACACAAACGATCGCTCCAAAAGCTTCCGTTCATTCATACTCGAATGCAATTCGTACGAGCGAATGAGATCGAGACAAATTCTAAGTTTGGATTTTTGTGCCTGACGGTCGATCCGATTGACGCGGTGGGGCTAGGATATTGACCCCGCGCCCATCCAAAAGAGGGTAGCATTAGGATCAGAACAAAACCAATACGCTCACGGGGTAGACCCCGCATTGATCTGGTGATCTTTCCCATCTAAAGTGGCATAATGCGGTATACTCAAAGCCAGATTCGCGAGCTGCTTTCCATTTCAGTGGATGCCCTGCGAACTTGGCGGGCTGCTATCCCGGCATTGGCTACGCATAAGGGGCATGCTCCAAGCTTCACACCCGGAGACGTTGTCGCGATGGCGATCGTGGCTGAGCTGGTCAAAGATTTTGGCGTCCGCGTCGGCACGGTTGGCGGCCGTTTCGATCAATTGTTCAGGGAGTGCCATGGCAAGTCCTGGCTCTCGCTGGGAACCTGTGTTGCCCTGATCGAAGCCGATAGCATCCGTCTCGTTGACGCTGGCACGCCTGCGCGTCCGTCGCCCGACACCTCCAACCTATGCGTTCCTTGTGGACCCATCGTGTCACGCTTGCAGGCGGCGCTTACGGCTACCGAAACCGATCTGGCTCAAGGCCATCTTCAATTTCCCCCCACGGCGCTCGGTCCGCAGGTTGAACGACGCGGAAGGCAAGCATGACCGCCACCATGGCATCCGCATTGGCGCCGGAGTGGAAACACCGCTTGGGGCTCACACATCGGCGATCGCCTGAACTCTACGAGTCAGCCGAGGCCGTCAGCGACGTGCCCCACGCGCCTGCTATCCGAGCCGCCCTGTCCGAAATGGGCGTATCGGCGATCTTCTGCGTTCAGGGAGTCCCGACTGTCGCAATCCTGGAAGCCGATCACTACGACCGCACCGCAATTATCGATCTACACGGCGCGCTCTGGAATCAGGGTCTGGCAAGCCTGTTGCTAGTTATCGCCGACGATACGCTCAGGGCGTTTTCACTCGCCCGGACTCCGCTGAGCGATCCCGGCGACGCCTTCGAGGCCCGCTGCCTCATCGATAGCCTGAGCCTGACGACTGAAGCGTTGCGGTTTCAGAATCTCATCTATGGCGCAGAATCCGGACGTCTCTGGAAGGACTACGGCGAGTATTTCCCCCCGAAGGAACGCATCGATCAAGTTCTCCTCGACAATTTGAATGCGTCCCACGACCTCCTGCAGAAGGCTGCGCTTGCTCCCGACGCGGCGCAAGCCCTTCTCATACAGGCCATGTTTATCGCCTACCTCGAAGACCGGGAGATCGTAACGCCGGCCTACTTTGCGGCTGTATCCGAGAAGAGCGCGGAGAGTTTCTCTTCGTTGCTGGAAAAAGGTGACGTCGATCTTTTCCGGTCCTTCTTTCGAACTCTCCATGCGGATTTCAACGGAGATCTGTTCGTCGCGCCGTGCTCATTCGAGTCCATGGGCGAGGCCCCAGAAGTCACACCTGACCACCTGACGATCCTGGCGCGGTTCCGGTCAGGGCGCGAAGAAATGTCGCATTCCGGGCAGCAGCGGTTCTGGGGCTATGACTTCCGCTACATCCCGATCGAGCTCGTAAGCGCCGTCTACGATCGCTTCCTGGGTGAACGAGAGGCCGAACGCCGCGCCAGTGGCGCCTACTACACACCCATGTTCCTGGCCGACACAGTTGTTTCACAAGCCTGGGAGATGTTGCCGGACGCAACACGGACGACCGGAAACTTCCTCGACCCTGCCTGCGGTTCAGGCGTTTTCCTCGTCCGCTCGTTCCAGCGGCTCTGCGAACACTGGCGCGCCAAGCACAAAACGCAGACGATTTCATGGAAAACGCTACTGTCCTTGCTGAGCCAGATCCATGGCTGGGATTTGAATGGCGGTGCCGTTCGGGTCGCCGTGTTCTCGCTCTACGTCGCCTTGCTCGAGGAGGTGTCGCCTCGCGACATCCGTAAGCTGATTACCCGGGGGAAACTCCTCCCGGAACTCTGGGGAAAGACGCTCGTCTGCCGCGACTTTTTCGAAGTGTCGCCTGATGGCGCTCGATACGAGGTTATCATCGGCAATCCGCCATGGACCAGCCGCCGCGGTCCGGCGCGTTCGTCCGTGCAGTGGAGCAAAAATGCGGGCCATCCCATGCCCGGTGGCGAGGACGCCTGGGCATTCAGCTGGAAAGCCCTCTCGCATCTCGCCGACGGCGGGCTGATCGCATTTCTGTTGCCGGCGATGGGTTTTTTGCACAACCACGCCCAAAACACGGTTGACGCTCGTGACGCATTCTTTCAGAAAACCCAGGTCCGCCGCGTCATCAACTTCGCCGACCTTCGCTTTCAGCTTTTCGAGAAAGCCCATCGCCCCGCAGCGCTGATCATCTACGGCAACGCGAATGCGGATAATTTCCCGTATCGCTTCGACTACTGGGCGCCCAAGGCCGACCTCAATCTGCGCATCAAACGCGTCATCACGCTGAGCAGCGCGGATAAGGCCTCGCTCGGGGTGGGCGCGGTTTTCGATAATCCGCTCATCTTCAAACAGCGCCTTTGGATGCGGGAGCCGGACGCCAAGCTATTCGGCTACCTTGCAAGGCTTCCCAAGCTAGAGGCCTTCGTCAACGATTTTGGAGGCCTAAGCCGCCGCCGCGAAGAGCCGGGCGATCGGTGGGTCATCGGGCAAGGGTATCAGCCTTTCAACGAGGACAGCGACAGCGATGCGCCTCCACTCGAAAGCACCTATGTCGGCCGACTGCCGGACCTACCCATTGCAGCCTATTCACGCCTAGCTCAGAGCGTGGATGGCTTGCTCCCGGCCGCATCGTCGACGGTTCGTCGTCGCGGATTCGAGGCCGGATTCGATGGCTCGCGCGTCCTGATCCCGCGCGGGGTCGAGACGTCGCAGAATCGTCTTCGGGCCGCCTATTGCGATCAGCCGCTGACCTTTCAGCATATCTTCCAGGCTATCGTGGTGCCGAAGGGCCAGAGTGATCGTGCGAAGCTCCTGACCGCGATACTCAATAGTCGCGTTGCGGTCTGGTACGCGTTTCATGGCACCGCTTCGTTCGGTTCTGATCGACCCGAAGTCCAGCAGGCTGACCTGCGACGATTGCCATTTCCATCCCCCGACGATGTCCCCGATCACGCCGCAGCCGCCCAAGCCGCCCTTGAGCTGATCGCGATTGTGAACAACGCACGCCAACACTCCAACGAGCCGTTCTCGATGCAGGTCGACGACGACGGCATCCTTCGGAAAATCGACCGGCTCGCGTACCAATACTTCTGCCTGTCGTCCGACGAAATCGCGCTGATTGACGATACCGTTGAGGCGATCCTGCCGGCGCTTCAGCCTCATGAGGGCCACTTCCCGAAACTCTGGGGCGCGCCTGACGAACCGCAGCGCGCTCAATACGCGCACACACTGTCGGCCAGCCTCGCGGACTGGTTCAACGGCAAAAAAATCGATGCGCGCCTTGTCGCGCGCGGCGCTGACTTGGCGATCCTTCGCCTTAAGCTGGGTGGCCATGAAGACTATGCCGAAGATGCGGCCGGCGAGCTCATTGACGTGCTTGAGCAACTTGCAACCCACATCCACAGGCCCCTCGATGGCAATTTCCAGCTCATGCCGGATTTGCGCGTTTTCGTCGGTGACTGCCTTTACCTCATCAAGCCTATGCAGATGCGCTTCTGGCTACGCTCCACCGCGCTCGCCGATGCGGATGGAATAGCGCTTGATCTCCAGCAAACCGCCACTTTGCCCCAACAGCGGGGTGCGGATTGATGCTGATCGGCGATGTGCAGGGATGGGTCGACAACTTCGTTTCATTTGATGATCGCTTTCTGGAGAGGATCGCGGCGGCGTGGCCCGCGTGCATGTCGGTTCTTCCCGATCAGCCAGGGGAGGATGACATCACCATCAACCTCGTCGATCGTCTAGCCAAGGACCCGGTCGTGCGCCGGTTGTGCCATTGGGTCGAATATCAGTTCGAACCGTTCGGCCTTGCGACCGACGGATCAAAATACAGCAAAGGCATCATCGACATCGCCGTGCTCTTCGACTGGGATCGGGAGCGATACCTCGCCTATGAGTGCAAGCGGCTCAACGTGATCAACGGCGGAAGCCGCAGTTCCTTGGCTACTGTTTACGTCACTCAGGGCATGATGCGTTTTCTCACCGAACAGTATGCCGAGCAACTGCCTGTGGGGTGCATGCTGGGTTATGTGTTGGACGGCGACGTGCCCTTCGCTCATTCGCGCATTGCCGCAGCCATCGGTGGCCATATTCCTCTCGCGCTCGTCGAGGGACCTACGTCCCTAGCGGCGATCGAAACGATCGAGCGCTTCCGCACGAGGCACGCCCGCCCAACCGGATCACAAATCGAACTTCGCCATGCCCTGTTTTCGAAGCCATAAGCAGCCGCGCCAAACGGCGGACGAAAACGGCGCGGGTGAGGGTCTTCTATCTTGTTAAGACTGAAGCGCGCCTTGTGCTGATCCATGAAGTATAAGCTGCAAAATCATGGGATGGCGCGACTGGCGATCAGGAGAAGCTTGAGGCGCAGGCCGATGAATTAAAGGGAGGCCGAATAGCGATGTTTATTGAACGGCTCAGTCTAACGAATTTCCGTTGCTTCGGTCCTGAAGCGACCAGCGTCGACCTAGCCCCCGGCCTCACCGCTTTTGTCGGCGTCAATGGCGCAGGGAAAACGGCCCTGATGCAGGCCCTGCAACGCCTTTTCGGCGTGACTGGAGATCAGCGACGCCTACGACGTCAGGATTTCCACATGCCTTCCGCCGAGCTTATCGCGCTGCTTCAGCGAAACTTCGTACTGGAGGCGATCATTGCCTTTCCGGAACTGGACGCGGACGGCGCCGGGGGCGCGGCGATTCCGGAATTCTTCCACCAGATGGCTGCTGAGGAGGCGGGCAAGCTGAAATGCCGCCTGCGTGTCGAGGCGACCTGGACCGATGACGGTTCACTCGACGGAGCGATTGAACAGAAATACTGGGCGGTCCGAACTTTCGGGGCGTTCACCGACGCTGATTGCACCGAGTTGAAGGCGACCGACCGGGCGCGGATCCAAATGATCTACGTGCCGGCGACACGGGACGGCGCCTCCCAGGTGACGGCTTTTCTTCGCGGCAGGCTTTGGCGCGCCATTAACTGGTCGCAGGGAGTGCGGGACACGTTCACGAACGCCGGCGCCACCTTGAACGGGGCTTTCGCCGGGGAGCCGGCCGTCGATGTGATTGCCGCAGCAGTGACGCGGCGATGGCAGGAAGTTTACACCGCCGGAACCGACACGACGCCGGTATTCCGCCCGCTCGATCTGCGGTTCGAGCATTTCATCAGGAAGGTGGAGGTGGTCTTCCGTCCCGACGAGGCCGGACGGGAGCGAGCCCTGGATGACCTGAGCGACGGTCAGCGGTCGCTATTTCATCTAGCCATGACCGCGGCAACATTGGATGTTGAAGCCGGGATTGTGGCCGATCCCGCCGGGGCCGGTTTCCAAGCAGGTGGCGTACCGTTGCCAGCGCTCACGCTTATTGCGGTCGAAGAGCCCGAAAACAATCTCGCTCCGTTCTATCTCTCCCGTATCGTCCGGCAAATCCAAGATTTGACGAGGTCGCCGCAGGCTCAGGCCGTTGTTTCCAGCCATTCCCCGAGCATCCTCGCGCGGGTGGATCCGACCCAAGTCCGGCATTTCCGACTCGAGCCTCATCATCGTACGGCCCGAGTCCGCCCGATCAATCTCCCCGTTGGCGAAGAGGAGGCATCCAAATTCATCCGCGAAGCCGTGCGCACCTATCCCGAGCTCTACTTCGCCCGCTTCGTGGTGCTTGGGGAAGGGGCATCCGAAGAGGTCGTGCTTCCGCGTCTCGCCGATGCGATGGGCCTCGACATCGACCGATCTTTCGTCGCGGTCGTTCCGTTGGGCGGTCGCCATGTGAACCACCTTTGGCGACTACTGACCGATCTCGACATTCCCCATGCCACCCTGCTGGATCTCGACTGGGGCCGAGCTGGTGGCGGATGGGGGCGTATCAAGACCGCCTGTACTCAACTGCTCGCAAACAACGTCACGCCTCAGGCCATTTTCGGACAGCACCTCGACCCGCTTGGCCCGGCGGCGAACCTCGTGGCCTTCGATGCCCTACCGGTCGCGGACACGGCGGGTCTCACAAACTGGATGAACTGGCTGCGTCAATTCAACGTCTTCTTCTGCACGCCGCTGGACCTCGACTATTCGATGCTGAAGGCCTTTCCGCTGGCCTACCAAGTCATTGAACCCGGTCGTCAAGGACCGTCGCCCCTCGGCGAACCGCGCACGGCGGTACTCGGCGAAGACGGCCAAGCTCACCTATATGCCGCCGACCAAGACGCCTTGATGCGCTGGTATCGCTATCTGTTCCTGGGGCGCGGCAAGCCAAGCACCCACGTTAGGGTGTTGAGCGCGCAAGACTCGGCGGCGCTTGCAGTCAGCGCCCCTGAAGAACTGCGCGCGCTCCTGAACTCCATCGTCGCTCGCCTTACGCCGCCGCCGCCGCCCGCAGGTTTCTAATCATGTGGCTTATTCGTCCGGAGGACTGGCGCCCCAGCGGCATCGACGATCTTGAACCGGCGGCGTGGAATGCCCTGCGTCACGCCGGCTCGGCGTGCGTGGTTGCGGGCCCCGGCGCCGGCAAGACTGAGTTTCTGGCCCAACGCGCCGACTATCTACTTGAAACAGGCATCTGCCGAGCGCCGCACCGCGTGCTGGCGATTTCGTTCAAAACAGATGCGGCTAAAAATCTTGCGTCGCGCGTGCGCCGACGCTGCCCGCCAGAGTTCGCCAGTCGGTTCGTGTCGGTCACCTTCGACGCCTTTACCAAGAGCCTGGTCGATCGCTTCCTCAATGCGATCCCCGCCGACTGGCGCCCGACCCGCCCGTATGAAATCGCTTTTCCAAAGCGCGGGGCGATAGAGAGTTTTCTCACGCTCGCCCGCCTAAGTGCGCCGCCGCAATGGCAGGCCGAGATCGCCGGCTACAGCGCGAGCGACTTTGAACCGAAAATCGTCGGCAGCTACCGCCTACCGACCGAACCCATCGCGCCGCAGAACGCCGCCGAGTTCACGATCTCCCGCTGGTGGGCGACCCAATTGCGGCCTGGGCAGCCTTCTGCCCTCACCTTTGTGGGCATCAATCGCCTTGCCGAGCTGCTGCTGCGCGCTAATCCCCACATCCGCCGGGCACTTATCGCCACCTATCCCTTCGTCTTCGTCGACGAGTTCCAAGACACGACCTACGCGCAATACGACTTCCTGCATTCGGCTTTCTCTGGTGGGCAGACCATCATCACCGGCGTCGGTGACGACAAGCAGCGGATCATGGTCTTCGCCGGCGCGCGCCAGGACGCTTTTCAAAGGTTGCAGGCGGATTTCGGAGGCGCTCGTTTCCCTCTCCTCTTCAACTTCCGTTCCTCACCCGATCTGGTCGCTATCCAGCACGTCGTCGCACGCGCTCTCGATCCGAACACCGTCCCAACGGTCGCTCAGACCATGCGCCAGGTGGATGGCGACGTAGCTCAGGTCTGGTCCAGCCAGACCAAAGCGGCGGAAGTCACTTATCTAGCGCAATGGATCGCCAACGACATGGCCATCCGAGGCCGAGCACCGCGAGACTACGCGCTCCTCGTGAAGCAGAAATCCGATGATTATGCGCAAGAACTCGCTGGAGCCTTCGCTGCTCACGGGCTGCGGATACGTAACGAGAGCCATGCTCTCGGCAAAACCTCGCTGCAGGACTTGCTTTCCGACGACCTAAGCCGGCTTGCGATCGCCATCTTCCGCCTGGGCGCGACACGTCGCGCACCGGCCGCATGGCAGTTGGTGTCGTCTTCGTTCCTGGCGCTGCGCGCTGCCGGGCGTGACGATGATGCGCGCTCGGCCAAAGTCGAGGCAGAACTCAGCGCATTTCTCGCCGCCTTGCGCACCGACATGGCGGCCACCGCCCCGACGCGAGAAAGCGCTCTCGATTTCATCAAACGGGTTTTCGAGTACCTGGATCTTGGCGCGATCGCCCGAACCTATGCCGAATATGGGGTTGGCGATCAGCTCCAGATCATCCTTGAAGCTTTTTGCATTCACTTCTTCGGCTGCGCCGATGGCGCGCCGAATTGGACCGCCTGCCTCGACGCGTTCGAAGGGCTCAATCAGATCCCCATGATGACCGTCCATAAGAGCAAAGGGCTGGAATACGACACCATCATCTTCGTCGGCCTCGACGACAGAGCTTGGTGGGCGCACACGCCCGGCAATCCAGAGGGCGTAGCCGCGTTTTTCGTGGCTCTATCGCGGGCAAAACAGCGCGCGATCTTCGCTTTCTGCCAACAACGCGGAAACCGGAACAATGTGGCCGAGCTCTATCAGCTATTGACTGATGCGGGCGTGCCGGAAGTCGCCATATGAGTGGCACGGTGATTTCCGGCGCCTCGCTTGATTGACGAAGGGCGGCTTGTCGCCTTTGCGGCCTGATAGGAGACTCTCCGCAAGGTCCACAATCGCCGCCAGAAAGTGCGATCGATGGACGCAATGCGCTGCGCAAAGCCATTCAGCTCACACCAAGGCGTTTTACTTACGTTCAGCACTTTGAAACCCGCTCAACCGGCCCCCGGCATTTGGTTGCCGCAACGACGCCGATCATACGTCCGCCTTGTGATTGTCCCCTCACCAGTCCTAATGTCGTACAATGAATGCAGTAGAAATCGAACAAGCCATTTCGGATTTGGCTGCCCAGCCATTTGACCGTGCGGAGTTTCCGTTCGCATTCCTTGAGGCGTTCGGCAACAAAGCCACAACGATCAAGAAACTGCGCTCCGGTGCTTCCAATGCGTCCGACGTTCCGGGCGGACTGCTTCAGCGCAGCAACATTCATATCGCCACCTGCGCAGCCGGAACCGTCGACGACACCCTGAAAGCCCTGCGCGATAGCGCGAAGACCGCCTCCGCCAAGGCAAAGTTCATCCTTGCCACCGATGGCGACCAGTTCCAGGCGGAAGACCTTGCCAGCGGCGAAACGGTTTCGTGCGCCTATGCCGAGTTCCCCGATCACTTCGGCGTTTTCCTGCCGCTGGCGGGCATCACTACCGTCAAGCAGATCCGCGAAAGCACTTTCGACATCCGGGCGACGAGCCGCCTGAACAAGCTTTATGTCGAGCTGCTGAAGGACAATCCGGACTGGGCGAGCGCCGAGCGGCGGCCCGACATGAACCATTTCATGGCCCGGCTGATCTTCTGCTTCTTTGCCGAGGATACCGACATCTTCCATGGCGAAGGCCTGTTCACCAAGACGGTCGAGCAGATAAGCGCGCGCGATTCATCGGATACGGCGCATGTGATCGGCGAAATCTTTCGTGCCATGGATACCAAGCTCGACGATCGTGCCGGTGCCAATATCCCGCGCTATGCGGGTGGCTTTCCCTATGTAAACGGCCAGCTGTTTTCCGGCAGCACGGAAACGCCGCGCTTTACCCGCATCGCCCGGTCCTATCTGGTCCATATCGGCAATCTGAACTGGAAGAAGATCAACCCCGACATCTTCGGCAGCATGATCCAGGCGGTGGCCGACGATGAAGAGCGCGGTGCGCTCGGGATGCATTACACCAGCGTGCCCAACATCCTGAAGGTGCTGAACCCACTATTCCTCGATGATCTGCGCGCCAGTCTTGACGAGGCGGGCGACAATGGCCGGAAGCTGCTGAACCTGCGCCAGCGCATGGCGAAGATCAGGGTGTTCGATCCGGCCTGCGGATCGGGCAATTTTCTGGTCATCGCCTACAAGCAGATTCGCGAGATCGAGGCGGAGGTCAACCGGCGGCGCGGTGAGCCGGACCGTCGCAGCGACATTCCCCTCACCAATTACCGGGGCATTGAACTGCGGGACTTTCCGGCGGAGATCGCGCGTCTTGCCCTGATTATCGCCGAATTTCAGTGTGATGTTACCTATCGAGGTCAACAGGAGGCATTGCTCGAATTCCTGCCGCTCGACAGTCAGAACTGGATCACCTGCGGCAATGCCCTGCAATACGATTGGCTGAAGCTCTGTCCGCCAACCGGGACGGGCGTGAAGTTGCAGGCCGACGATCTTTTCAAGACTGACCTGCAACAGGCGGAGATCGACTTCGAGAACGAAGGGGGCGAAACTTACATCTGCGGCAATCCGCCTTATCTCGGCTCCACTTTGCAGTCCGACGAGCAAAAGGCCGATCTTCAGGCTATTTTCAGCCATCGCACCAACAACTGGAAGTCCCTCGACTACGTTGCCGGTTGGTTCATGAAGGCCGCTGATTACGGAACGCGGACGAACGCTGCCGCCGCTTTCGTGTCAACCAATAGCATTTGCCAGGGACAGCAGGTGCCGATCCTATGGCCTCTAATTTTCGCCACGGGGCATGAGATCGCTTTCGCTCATACCAGCTTCAAGTGGGCCAATCTTGCCAGCTTCAATGCCGGTGTCACCGTCGCTATCATTTCGATTGCAATCGACTTGCCCAGCTCACGGCAGCTGTTTTCGGAATCCGACATCGGCGAGCCGATCATGCAGCAAGTCTCACATATCAACGCCTATCTCGTAGCTGGGCCGAATATCATTGTGCATTCCCGTAGTTCGCCGCCAGACGGACGACAGGAAATCGACGCGGGCGGAAAACCTGTCGAGGGTGGCCACCTCTTGCTCACTGTCCACGAGCGCGACCAGTTGCTGAGGGAGGTGCCTATTGCCGCCCGGTTCCTGAAGCGTGTCTTTGGCGCGAACGAACATAACAAGGGGATCGTCAGGTATGCGCTGTGGATTGGCGACGACGACGCATTCATTGCTGAGCAGGATGAACGGCTAAAACGTAGGCTGGATGGCGTCCGCGAGATGCGATTGGCCAGCCCAAAGCCTGCGACTAGGGTGAGCGCAGGCCGACCGCACAGGTTTCAGGAGGTCAAGCAAAATGGGACGGAGGCAATTACCCTTGTTCCAAAGCTAACATCCGAAAAGAGGCAGTTCATTCCTGTCGGCCTTGAGCCACCAGGAACAATCATAACCGACCTCGCTTTTGCGCAGTTGAACGGACCAGTCTCGGACATTGCAATCTTGAACTCCCGACTGCACTTCATCTGGGTCGCGACAGTCTGCGGGAAGTTTAAGACAGACTACCGCTATTCCAACACTATGGGCTGGAACACCTTTCCCATCCCCAAGCTCACCGAACAGAATATAGTTGACCTTGCCCGCTGTGCCGAGGGCATACTCCTCGCCCGCGAAGCGCATTTCCCGGCGACTATCGCTGATCTTTATGAAGTGAAGGACGGCGAAAATAAAATGCCCGAAAACCTCCGCCACGCGCATGAGCGCAATGACGAGGTGCTTGAGCGCATCTACATCGGTCGCCGCTTCAAGAACGACACCGAACGGCTCGAAAAGCTGTTCGAGCTCTACACCAAGATGACCGGCGTGAAGGTGGCGGCATGAGGGTGCGTCCGCCCGCCGATTCAGATAGAGATGGTACCATGATTCCTGACAAGACCATCCCCGCTGTATCCTTCACCACCGCGCGCACCGGCGCGTCGGCGAAGTCGAATGAACTGGGCATGCGCCCGATGCAGTCGCGCGCTTATGACAAGCGCGGCGAGCAGTACCTCCTTATCAAGTCGCCTCCGGCATCGGGAAAATCGCGCGCGCTGATGTTCGTGGCGCTGGACAAGCTGGCCAATCAGGGCGTGAAACAGGCCATCATTTGCGTGCCGGAACGCTCGATCGGCGCCAGCTTTGGCAGCGAGCCGTTGAGCAAGTACGGCTTCTTTGCCGACTGGGAGGTCGCCCCGCAGTGGAACCTTTGCAACACGCCGGGCGCCGATGATCCCAAGGTCGCCAAGTCGAAGGTCAAGGCTGTCGCCGAGTTTCTGGCGAGCGATGCCAAGGTGCTGGTTTGCACCCACGCCACCTTCCGCTTCGCCTTTGACGAGCTGGGCGTAGAGGCATTCGACAACCGTCTGGTCGCCATCGACGAGTTTCACCACGTTTCCGCCGATGCCGGCAACCGCCTGGGCGCGCAGCTTGCCCAGCTGATCGGGCGCGACAAAGCGCATATCGTCGCCATGACCGGCAGCTATTTCCGCGGCGACGCCATCCCCGTGCTCGCGCCCGAAGACGAGGCGAAGTTCGAAACCGTTACCTACACCTATTACGAGCAGCTCAACGGCTATGAGCACCTGAAGGTGCTGGACATCGGCTACAGCTTCTACACCGGCCCTTATACCGACAAGATCTCGGCGCTGCTGGACCCGAAGGTGAAGACCATCGTCCATATTCCATCGGTCAATTCGAGGGAAAGCCTGAAGGACAAGCACCGCGAAGCCGAAGACATCATGCAGCACCTCGGCGAGTGGGAGGGCGTTGATCCGGTAACCGGCTTCCACCTGATCCGCACCGCCTATGGCGATACGATCCGCGTGGCCGATCTGGTCGATGACGATCCGGTGAAGCGTGATCGCGTGGTTACGGCGCTCAAATCGCCGCAAGGGCGCGCAGACCGGGAATATGTCGATGTCATCATCGCGCTGGGCATGGCGAAGGAAGGCTTCGACTGGATCTGGTGCGAACACGCGCTGACTGTCGGCTATCGCTCCAGCCTGACCGAGATCATCCAGATCATCGGCCGCGCCACCCGCGACGCGCCGGGCAAGACCCGCGCCCGCTTCACCAACCTGATTGCGGAACCGGCAGCGGACGACCCGCAGGTGGTAGAGGCGATCAACGATTACCTCAAAGCCATCGCCGCCAGCCTGCTAATGGAACAGGTGCTGGCACCCCGGTTCGATTTCACGCCCAAGGACGCCGGCCCGAAGGAAGGCTTCGACTATGGCCCCGACGGCTACGTCGAAGGCAAGACCAACTTCGGGGTCAACGACCACGGTCAGATGCACTTCGAAATCAAGGGTCTGAAACTGCCCAAGAGTATCGAGGCGACGCGGATCTGCCGCGAGGATCTGAACGAAGTGATCGCCGCCTTCGTGCAGGACAAGTCCAATGTCGAACGCGGCATGTTCGATCCCGAAGTCGTGCCCGAGGAGCTGACCCAGCTGCGCATGGGCAAGATCGTCCGCGACAAGTACCCAGAGCTGAACGACGAGGATCAGGAATCCGTTCGCCAGCACGCCATCGCCGCGATGACCGTGACACAGCAGGCAAAGGCCGCATTGCTGAGTGATGGCGAGGAATTGTCGGCGAGCACCGCCTTCATCGATGGCGTTCGCAAATTCGCGCTCAGCGTCACCGATCTGGACATCGACCTGATCGACAAGATCAATCCGTTCAGCGCCACCTATGCCGTGCTTGCCAAGGCGATGGACGAAAAGACGCTGTTGCAGGTGCAGGCCGTGATCAACGCCAAGAAGGTCAACCTCAGCTACGACGAGGCGCGGTCACTGGCCGAGCGCGCGCTGGAATTCAAGCGTGAGCGGGGCCGCTTGCCGTCGCTGACCTCGCAGGATGCCTGGGAACGCCGGATGGCCGAGGGCGTCGCCTATCTCCAGCGCCATGCCAGCAAGGCCGCCGCCGATGGCTGACCTGAGCGATCTTGAACTGCTGTCAGAGCTTGGCGTCGATACTGCGCCCGAGGCGAAGCGGGCGCTGACGCCCCGGCAGGAGCGGGTCATCGCCGGGTTCGAAGACATCCAGCGGTTTGTCGCCGAGCATGGCCGCGTGCCCCAGCATGGCGATGACCGGGACATCTTCGAACGCCTCTATGCCGTGCGCCTGGATCAGCTGCGCAAGCAACCGGAATGCAGGGAAATCCTTGCCGACCTCGACTCGGGCGGCCTGCTTGGCGGGGCGCCAGATGGCCAGGATGCGCCGACCGATCTGGCCGACGATGCCTTGCTGAGCGAGCTTGGCATCGAAGCCGATCCGGTCTCCGATATTACACAGCTGAGGCACGTCACGTCCCGAGCGGAAAAGCGCGCCGCCGAGGAAATCGCCAACCGCGAGAAGTGCGAGGATTTTGAAGCGTTCAAAGCCTTGTTCGATCAGGTGCAAAAGGACCTCAAGGACGGCCTGCGGCAGACCAAGGCCCTCGGGCAATCGGAAGTCACACTCGCCGAAATCCAGCCCGGCAATCTCTTCATCGTCGGCGGGCAGCTGGCGTTCATTGCCGGGTCGACCGACGCGTTCGTCACCCGATATGAGCGCAATGACCGGCGGGTCCGGGTGATCTACGATAATGCGACGGAAGCCAGCGTGCTTTCACGCTCGTTCCAGAAAGCACTCTATCGTGACGACACTGCGCGACGGGTGACGGAACAGAGCGCCGGGCCGCTTTTCGGAAATACAGCCGAACCGGATGACCTCGAAAGCGGAACCATCTACGTTTTGCGCAGCAAGTCGGCACACCCCTATGTCGAGGAGCATCGGCAGCTGATCCACAAGATCGGCGTGACCGGCCAGCCAGTGGCAAGCCGGATCGCAAATGCGCGAAATGACCCGACCTTTCTGCTGGCCGATGTCGATGTCGTTGCCGAGTATCGGCTTTACAACATCAATCGGACGAAACTTGAGGGCCTGATCCATCGCGCGCTCGGTCCCGCGCGCCTCGATCTCTCCGCCGGTGATCGGTTCGGCAAGACGGTCCAGCCTCGCGAGTGGTTTCTCGTGCCCCTCAGCGCCATTGATGAGCTGGTTGCCAAGATCAGCGACGGCAGTGTTACGGATTTCCACTACGATCCGGAACAAGCGCGGTTTGTTCCCGACGGCACCTGAACTCCTGAGTTAGCGCTCCCGAATCGCCATCTGCGCAAGTTCGGTGCAGGGATGCAATGAGCAGAAGCGCCGTGACTTTCTCACTCTACGCTAGCCTGCGCAGCCCTCAATTTGCTGTTGTCAGCGGGTGACTTGATGCCCTTTTGATCTGCCTCGTGAGCGCAGCCGTTGGTCGGTTGCCTCGCAGACAAGAGGCATTTCATGAGCGTCATACCGATCCGGTCCGAAGCATCGTCGCGCGGCGCGCGCATGTTGCGGACGGCGCTCGGGCCGGAGATCGCGGCCTGGCTTGAGGACACCTCCGTCATCGAGGTCATGCTCAATCCCGATGGTCGGCTCTGGATCGACCGGCTGGGCTCCGGGATTGCCGATACGGGGAGCGGGATGGCCGCTGCCGATGGCGAGCGGATTATCCGGCTGGTGGCGCATCATGTCAGGGCCGAGGTTCATGCTGGCAACCCACGCGTTTCGGCGGAGCTTCCCGAGTGCGGTGAGCGGTTTGAGGGGCTCCTTCCTCCAGTCGTGGCTGCACCCAGTTTCGCCATCCGCAAGCCTGCCGTCGCGGTGTTTACGCTCGCCGACTATGTCGCGACCGGGATCATGGACCAGTGGCAGGCGGATGCGCTGGCCGAAGCGGTCGTCTCGAAGAAAAACATCCTCGTCGCCGGCGGCACATCGACCGGCAAGACCACCCTCACCAACGCACTGCTGGCCGAGGTCGCGAAGACCGACGACCGGGTGGTCCTGATCGAAGACACGCGCGAGCTGCAATGCGCCGCACCAAATCTCGTATCGCTGCGCACCAAAGATGGCGTTGCTACCTTGTCCGACCTGGTCCGCTCCGCGCTGCGCCTCCGGCCCGATCGCATCCCCATCGGTGAGGTGCGCGGCGCTGAGGCGCTCGACCTCTTGAAGGCCTGGGGCACCGGCCATCCCGGCGGGGTCGGGACGATCCATGCCGGATCGGCGCTCGGCACGCTGCGGCGCATGGAACAGCTGATCCAGGAAAGCGTGGTCACCGTGCCGCGCGCGCTCATCGCCGAGACCATCAATGTCATCGCCGTGCTGGTCCGCGACGGCACCGGGCGGCGGCTCGCCGAACTCGCCCAGGTCGCCGGGCTCGATGAGCGCGGCGACTACCTGATCCTTCCCATCACCCCCCAAACCCAAGGAGTTATTTCGTGATCCAGACCATTTCGCGCGCCCGTGCCCGCCTGTCCGCCGCCATGCTCGGTGGCCTTATTGCCCTTTCCGTCACCACGCCCGCCTATGCGGCGGGCTCGTCGATGCCGTGGGAAGCGCCGCTTCAGTCGATCCTTGAATCGATCCAGGGTCCGGTTGCCAAGATCGTCGCGGTCATGATCATCATCGCCACCGGCCTCGCGCTGGCGTTCGGCGATACCTCGGGCGGCGCGCGCCGGATGGTTCAGATCGTGTTCGGGCTGTCGATCGCGTTTGCCGCCTCGTCCTTCTTCCTGTCGTTCTTCTCGTTCGGCGGCGGAGCGCTGGTCTGATGGAGACCGCGCCGCTTGGATTGCCTGACGGGTATGTCGTCCCGGTTCACCGCGCGCTGACCGAGCATATCCTGCTTGGCGGCGCGCCGCGCGGGCTGGCGATCGCCAATGCCACGCTGGCTGCCGCGATCGGGCTTGGCCTGCGCCTGTGGATCGCCGGCGTGGTGATCTTCGCGCTCGGCCACATGGTCTCGGTCTGGGCTGCGCGACGCGATCCTCAATTCGTCGATGTCGCGCGGCGGCACCTGCGTTTTCCCACCTATCTGAGGGTCTGAGCCAATGCTCTCGCTTCGCGAATACAGGAACAAGGCTGACCGGCTTGCGGACTTCCTGCCCTGGGCGGCGCTCGTCGCACCCGGCGTCGTGCTCAACAAGGATGGCAGCTTCCAGCGTTCGGCCCGTTTTCGTGGCCCCGATCTCGACAGTGCCACGCCTGCTGAGCTGATTGCGACGACCGCGCGGCTCAACAGCGCGCTGCGGCGGCTGGGTTCGGGCTGGGCGATATTCGTCGAGGCTGTGCGCCGACCGGCGCTGGACTATCCCGACAGCGACTTTCCCGATCCTGCTTCGGCGCTGGTCGAGCGCGAACGTGCCGCGCAATTCGCCGAGGAAGGCGCGCATTTCGAGAGCGCCTATTTCCTGACACTGCTGTGGATGCCGCCCGCTGAAGACGCCGCGCGCGCTGAAAGCTGGCTCTACGAGGGCAAGGCCGAGAAAGGCATCAACCCTAAGGAGCTGCTCGATCTCTTCATCGACCGAACCGAGCGGCTGCTGCGATTGGTCGAAGGCTTCGTCCCCGAAGTCGCATGGCTCGATGACAGCGAGACGCTGACCTACCTGCACAGCTGCATCTCGACCCGCAGCCACCGCGTGCGGGTTCCGGAAACCCCAATGCACCTCGATGCGCTGCTGGCCGATGAGCCGCTTACTGGCGGGCTCGAACCGCGCCTGGGTCGCGCCCATCTGCGCACGCTGACCGTGGTCGGCTTTCCCAGTTCGACCTTCCCGGGGCTGCTCGACGAACTCAACCGGCTCGCCTTCGCCTATCGCTGGTCAACACGCGCGGTGATGCTCGACAAGAACGATGCGACCAAGCTGACGGCCAAGATCCGGCGGCAATGGTTCGCCAAGCGCAAGTCGGTCGCCGCGATCCTCAAGGAAGTAATGACCAACGAGGCCTCGACGCTGCTCGACAGCGATGCTTCGAACAAGGCTGCTGACGCCGATGCGGCGCTGCAGGAGCTTGGCGCCGACCATGTCGGCCAGGCCTATGTCACCGCCACCGTCACCGTCTGGGACGAAGATCCAGCATTGGCGGCCGAAAAGCTGCGATTGGTCGAGAAGGTCATCCAGGGCCGCGATTTCACCGTGATCGCCGAAGGCATGAACGCGGTCGAGGCCTGGCTCGGCTCGCTTCCCGGCCATGTCTACGCCAATGTCCGGACACCGCCGATTTCGACGCTCAACCTTGCCCACATGATCCCCCTCTCAGCCGTGTGGGCCGGGCCGGAACGGGACGAGCATTTGGCCGCACCCCCGCTGTTCTATGCGCGGACGGAAGGCTCGACCCCGTTCCGGTTTTCGCTTCATGTCGGCGACGTCGGCCATACACTGATCGTCGGGCCGACCGGAGCGGGCAAATCGGTGCTGCTCGCGCTGATGGCCATGCAGTTCCGGCGCTACGACCGCGCCCAGGTCTTCGCCTTCGATTTCGGTGGCTCGATCCGTGCCGCCGCGCTCGCCTGCGGCGGCGACTGGCAGGATCTGGGCACCAGTCTTTCCGAAGACAGCGCTGGCGGGGTGCTCTTGCAACCGCTGGCGCGGATCAATGAACCTGCCGAACGCAATTGGGCCGCCGAATGGCTCCAGGCGATCCTGTCGTCCGAAGGCGTGACCATCGATCCCGCGACCAAGGAGCATCTTTGGTCGGCGTTGTCTTCGCTTTCAACCGCCCCTGTTGCCGAACGGACGCTGACCGGCCTGGCCGTGCTGCTCCAAAGCCAAGCGCTCAAGCAGGCGCTCGCTCCCTACTGCATCGGCGGGCCGTTCGGTCGGTTGCTTGATGCCGAGGCCGAACATCTGGGCGAAGCGAGCTTCCAGGCCTTCGAGACCGAGGGGCTTACCGGCTCCGCAGCAGCGCCAGCCGTGCTTTCCTATCTGTTCCACCGGATCGAAGGGCGGCTCGACGGTTCGCCGACGATGATCATCATCGACGAGGGCTGGCTGGTGCTCGACAGTCCAGCATTTGCCGCGCAGCTGCGCGAATGGCTCAAGACGCTGCGCAAGAAGAATGCGAGCGTGGTGTTTGCGACCCAGAGCCTTACCGACATCGAAAGTTCGGCGATCGCGCCTGCCATCATCGAAAGCTGCCCGACCCGCATCTTCCTGCCCAACGAGCGCGCGATCGAGCCGCAGATCTTGAGCATCTACCGCCGCTTTGGCCTCAACGACCGGCAGATCGAGATCGTCGCGCGGGCCACTCCCAAGCGCGACTATTACTGCCAGTCGGCGCGCGGCAACCGGTTGTTCGAGCTGGGCCTGGGCGAAGTCGCGCTCGCCTACACCGCCACCTCATCGAAGACTGACCAGCTGGCGATTGCCGACCTGACCGAAGCGCTTGGGCCATCAGGCTTTGCGGCCGCCTGGCTGCGCCATCGCGGCCTCGCATGGGCCGCCGACATGCTCCCAGCCCCTGTTTCCATTCCCCCCGCCCAATTGGGCCAACCCAAGGAGTAATACCAATGAAGTCGAGTCTCAGAAAGTCTTTCGGCATCCGCCAGATGCTCGCTGCCAGCGCGGCCGTGCTGTCGATGACCGTCAGCGCGCTCGTCCCCACGCCAGCCTATGCCCAGTTCGGCGGGATCGTTTATGATCCTTCGAACTACTCGCAGAACATCCTGACGGCCGCGCGCACGCTGGAGCAGATCAACAACCAGATCCGCCAGCTGCAGAACCAGGCGACCTCGCTGATCAACGAGGCGCGCAACCTCCAGTCGCTGCCGCTGACCATGCTTGCACCGCTCCAACAGCAAATCCAGCAAACGCAGCAGTTGCTCGCCCGTGCTCAGGGCATAGCTTACGATGTCCAGCAGATCGAACGCGAGTTCGGCCGCCAGTACAAGGACATCGACCTGACCGGCAGCCAGCGTGCGATGGTCCAGGGTGCCGAGGAACGTTGGCGGGGTAGCGTCGCAGCGTTCGAGGATGCGCTCAAGGTTCAGGCCGGTGCAGTCAGCAACATCGAAGGTGCGCGCACCGCAGTGCAAAGCCTGGTCACCGCGAGCCAGTCAGCAACCGGAGCGCTGCAGGCAGCCCAAGCCGGAAACCAGCTGCTGGCGCTTCAGGCGCAGCAACTCGCCGACCTGACCGCGACCGTGGCCAGTCTCGGCCGCGCCCAGTCGCTCGATGCCGCCAACGCCGCCGCTGCCAAGGCGCAGGCTCGCGAGCAGCTGCGCCGCTTCCTCGCGCCGGGTCGCGGTTACGTTCCCACCACCGCCCAGATGTTCCGGAACTGAGGCGATGGACACCAAGCTCTTCGCGCGGATCGGAGCCGGGGCGTTCGTCGCCATCGCGCTGACCATGTCCGTGCTCCAGCTGCGCGAAGAGCGCCCCGAGCCGCTGCCGGAAGTGATCACGGTGTTCGAAACCGACGGCGATCCATTGCCCGCACAGCTTCGTGCTTGTGCGGCAATGGGCGAACTCGCGCTGTCCTCGCCCGACTGCCGCGCGGCCTGGGCCGAGAAGCGGCGGCGGTTCCTTGGGGTCGAGAGTGACGCCAGCGAACCTGCCGGCGATGCCGCCGTCGAGAAGAGCGAAGCGTCGGCTCCGTTATCCGAACCCCAACCAGCAAAGGGCCTCTGACATGGGTGGCACCGGCGTCGTCGACCGCTTCCTCGACATCTTCTCGCGTTACATCGACAGTGGGTTCGGCCTCCTGTCGGGCGAGGTCGCGTTCATCGCAACCACCCTGATCGTGATCGACGTAACGCTGGCCGCACTGTTCTGGTCATGGGGCGAGAATGAAGACATCATCGCTCGCCTCGTCAAAAAGACCCTGTTCGTCGGCGTGTTCGCCTACATCATCGGCAACTGGAACAACCTCGCGCGGATCGTGTTCGAGAGCTTCGCCGGGCTTGGCCTCAAGGCCAGCGGCACCGGCTTCACTGCTGCCGAACTGCTGCAACCGGGCCGGGTCGCGCAAGTCGGCATGGATGCGGCGCAGCCGCTGATCACGGCGATCTCCGACCTGATGGGGTTTGTCAGCTTCTTCGAGAATTTCCTGCAGATCATCATTCTGCTGCTGGCCTGGGCGATCGTTATCATCGCCTTCTTCATCCTGTCGATCCAGCTGTTTATCTCGCTGATCGAATTCAAGCTGACCACACTCTGCGGGTTCGTGTTGATCCCGTTCGGCCTGTTCGGCAAGACCGCGTTCATGGCCGAGCGCGTGCTGGGCAACGTCGTGTCGAGCGGCATCAAGGTGCTTGTCCTTGCAGTGATCGTCGGCATCGGCTCGACCATCTTCACCGAGTTCACCAGCGCGATCGGCGCAGAGCCGACGATCGAGGACGCGCTTTCGATCATGCTCGCCAGCCTGTCGCTGCTCGGCCTCGGTATCTTCGGCCCCGGCATCGCCAATGGCATCGTCTCGGGCGGACCGCAGCTAGGCGCAGGCGCGGCCGCCGGGACCGCGCTGCTTGCCGGCGGCGCTGCTGCTGGCGCGGTTGCCGGTGCGCGGATGGCAGGCGGCGCGGTCGCCAGTGCCGCTTCCAACGTCGCGCACGGCACCTCGCGCGCCGCAGGCGGTGCGACCATGGCCTATGCGCTGGGTTCGGCGGGCAAGTCGGGCGCAGCCGCAGTCGGCTCCGGCATGGCCGCGGTTGGTGACGCCGCAGTTGGGGCTGCAACCTCGCCGCTGCGCAAGGCAGGCGACGGCATGAAGCAGTCGTTCCGCGAAGGCAGCCGCGCGGCAATCACCAACACCGGCGGCAGTATCACGCCTGGGCCGAACACGCCGCCATCGCCGCCACCATCGGCAGACGCGGGCCAGCCCGCCTGGGCCAAGGCGATGAAGGACCGGCAGACCATCTCCCATGGTGCGAGCATCGCCGCCCATACGCTCAAATCTGGCGACAGCCATGGCGGCGGGGCTTCCATAGACGTTAGCGAAAAGGACTGATTGCCATGTTCCGACGACCCTCGATCCGCTACGGCAAGACCCTCGAGCCCGAAACGCCCTACCAGCGCGCCGCGCAGGTCTGGGATGACCGCATCGGTTCGGCCCGTGTTCAGGCACATAGCTGGCGGCTGGCCTTCTTCGGTGCGCTGGGTCTTTCGACCTGCCTCACTGCCGGGATCATCTGGCAGGGCGCGCGCGGGTCGATCATCCCCTGGGTGGTCCAAGTCGACAAGCTCGGCGAAGCGCAAGCCGTCGCCCCCGCCGATGTCGGCTACATGCCCTCTGACCCGCAAGTCGCGTTCCATCTGGCCCGGTTTATCGAGCAGGTCCGCGCGGTCCCCGACGACCCGATCATTGTCCGCCAGAACTGGCTGCGCGCCTACGATTTTGCGACCGACAAGGGCGCGCTTGCGCTCAACGACTACGCACGCACCAACGATCCATTCGCCCTGATCGGGCGGGAGCAAGTTGGGGTGGACGTAACCAGCGTCATCCGCGCTTCACCGACCAGCTTCCGCGTCGCCTGGGTCGAGCGTCGTTACCGCGACGGCAGCCTTGCCGAAACGAGCCGCTGGACCGCGATCCTGACCATTGTCGTCCAGGTCCCCCGCACCCCCGATGCCCTGCGAAAGAACCCGCTCGGCATCTTCGTCAACGCCATCAACTGGTCGAAGGAGCTCGGATCATGATCAGCAATTTTGTCGCCGCAAACGGCCGCATCGTCATCGCCTTGCTTGCCGCGAGCACGGTGCTTGCCGCCCCCACGCAGGCCAAGGACCAGCCTGCTTCGCCTGCGGCACCCAACGAGGTTCTGCAGGCGACCCATTCAGCCGAGCAGGTGATCGCGATCCCCGTGCCGCTTCCGCTCCCCGGCCAACTCAAACAGTTTCCGCAGCGTACCCCTCCCCACGCTGCGGGCCGCTCCCGCCCGTTCCAGAGTCGCCCCACTCTCCAGGACAGGCTGGGAGCGGCAATGGAGGCGGCGCGAGTGCAGCCCGAGCGCACCGGGTTCATCAACGCGATCCAGGTCTTTCCCTACACCGAAGGCGCGCTTTATCAGGTCTATGCCAAGCCCGGCCAGGTCACCGACATCGCGCTGCAGGAAGGTGAGCAGCTGGTCGGCTCGGGACCGGTCGCATCCGGTGACACGGTGCGCTGGATGATCGGTGATACTGTCAGCGGCAGCGGGCCCGCGTTGCGGGTCCACATACTGGTGAAGCCGATCCGCCCGGACATTGCGACCAATCTGGTGATCAACACCGACCGGCGCACTTATCATCTCGAACTGCGTGCCAATCCGTCAGTCTATATGGCGTCGGTCTCCTGGACCTATCCGCAGGACGAGTTGATCGCGTTGCGTCAGTCCCGCGCCGAAGCGATCGGGGCCGCGCCGATTGCGGCGGGGATTGATCTATCCACACTCAACTTTCGCTACGCGATCGACGGTGACCGCCCTGACTGGCGCCCGCTGCGCGCCTTCGACGACGGGGTCCGCGTGTTCATCGAGTTCCCCGAAAGCATCGCGCAGGGCGAACTGCCGCCGCTGTTTGTGATCGGTGCCAAGGGTGAAGCCGAACTGGTCAATTACCGGGTCGCTGGTCGTTACATGATCGTCGACCGGCTGTTCGCCCGCGCCGAGCTGCGGCTTGGCGGACGCAAGGGCCAGCAGACGGTGCGGATTGTCTCTAACCGGCGGGGGCGGGCATGACCGGCGAGGACCAGGACGAACGCACGGAAACGCCGCCCGTGGATCCCGACAGCGCGGTCAAGCTGCGCGGCGATCCGCCGCGCGTGATGCGTCTATCGCGGAAAGCCATCGGGATCGCCTCGGCCTGCGGGTTTGCGCTGGTCGGCGGCGCGCTGATCTATGCGCTTCAGCCTGCTGGCAGGAAGGGGGCTGATGAACTCTACAACACCGATGGTGTAGCTGTGGCCGACAATCTTGCGGGCGCGCCCAAGGATTACGGCCAGGTGCCCAAGCTCGGGCCGCCGCTTCCCGGCGACCTCGGCAAGCCGATCCTTGAAGCGCAACGCCGCGGCGACGTGGCCGCCCTGCCGCCAATTGGAGCCGGGCCACCTGCGGCTCCGGTCGATCCCGCCGCAACTGCCGCCGAGGCCGCCCGCCAGCGTGCCGAACAGGAACGCGAAGCCGCACGCGGCAGCCGCCTGTTCTTCGGTGGCGGTTCGCCGGGAAGCGGAGGTGGCGGACCGGTCGGTCTACCGCTGCCCGCAGAGGCCCAGGTCGCCGCTCCTGCGGCTGCACCGCAGTCGGATACCGGCCGCAAGCAAGCGTTTCTCGAACGAGCCAGCGACCGGCGCACCGTGTCGGGCGAGCGGCTGACCGGGCTGGCGTCGCCTTCGATCCTGCAGGCGGGTTCGGTCATTCCCGCAGCGCTGATCACAGGCATTCGCTCCGACCTGCCTGGGCTGGTGACCGCGCAGGTTACCCAGAACGTCTATGACAGCCCGACCGGGCGCATCCTGCTCATCCCGCAAGGCTCACGGCTGATCGGCGACTATGACGCCGATGTCGCGTTCGGGCAGAGCCGGATCCTGCTCGCCTGGAACCGGCTGATCCTCCCCGATGGCCGTTCGATCGTGCTCGAACGTCAGCCAGCGTCAGACCCCCGCGGGTTCGCAGGATTGCAGGACGGCACCGACTATCACTGGGGCGGCGTTTTGAAGGCCGCACTTGTCTCGACGCTTTTGGGTGTGGGATCGGAACTGGGGTCTGGTAATGATGGCGATCTGGCCCGTGCTGTCCGGCGCGGGACGCAGGACAGCATCAACCGCGCTGGCGAGCAGATTGTTTCGCGCGAGCTCAATGTCCGACCAACGCTGACCATCCGACCTGGTTTTCCGGTCCGCGTGCTGGTGACTCGCGACCTGATCCTCGGAGACGTCCAATGACACGGTTGAAGCTGGCTGATTTGGCCGACGAGAAACCGGTACGATTGACGGTCGAGGTGTCGGCGCGGCTGCACCGGGAAATGCTGGCATACGCGATGGTGCTCAATGGCGGGGACGCTAAAGGCGCACCCACACCCGAGCGGCTGATCCCGCCGATGATCGAGCGGTTCATCGCGACGGACCGCGGCTATGCAAAGACCCGCCGTTCGGCTCAGCCAGGGTAGCGCTCTTCGATCAGTTTGAAGAAACGCTGGAGCGCCGGGTTATCGTTATCCTCGCGCCAGTAGAGTGCATACTCGAGCCGTGCGGGACCGCTTGGATCATAGATCTCGCGGAACTCAAGACCGGGCCATGCGACGCCCTGCGAGGCTTCGGTTGCGATCGTGATGAATCGCTTCGCTGCGACCATGCTCAGCACGCTCTCATGGCTGGTGTCTTGATAGATTATCGCGGGCCGATAGGCTTGCTCGGTCAACCGCGCGGAAATCAGATTTCCGAGAATGGGCCCAATCCCGCCGTTTGGTACGACGAACACTTCGCGCCGGAGATCTTGCCAGTAGATTCGCTCCTGATCGACGAGGTGATTGTCCTCTGTCACCACAACAAAGAGCTTTTCTGACCACAGAGGTCGGGACTTGAGGCCAGCGTCACCGAGCCCGATCGGCGCGACAGCGACATCAATGGTGCGGGATTGGAGGCCGTGCAGGAGCTTTTCCGGTCCGGTTTCCACACCATCGAACTGCACATCAGGAAACCTGGTCAGATAATCCGAGAAAGCTAGCTTGAGATTGCCGGACAGCAACGACGAGCAATAGCCAACCGCAATCCTGCCATGCAGGCCGTAGCTGACATTGCGAGCGGTTGTCTGGAGGTTGTCAATATCGGTAACTATTCGGCGAGCCTGTTCGATGAAAGCCCGGCCATTATCGGTTGGTTCGGCACCGCGTGTTGTCCGTTCGAACAGCTTGACGCCCAACCGGTCCTCAAGCTGCAACACTCTTCGGCTCAGCGTCGACTGCTTGACATTGAGGACAGCCGCCGCCCGAGAGAAGCTCTGCGTATCCGCCGTCATTACAGCATAACGCAACTGTCGGACTTCAATGCCCATCTGACCTGCTCCCCCTAGATCATCGTGGAATACTCTATTCAGAAGAAGGCATATCAAATTCCACGATAAATCAAACCCAACCCGCCCATCCAGGCGGGAAGGCGGGTTGATGTGGTGCTTGCAATTTCGCTGGGTCTTGAAGTTGACGATCAGCGGCCAACTCTCTTCAAGCTCGAAATTGTCCCGGTCTTGCCGTCCCAGTCGATCTCAAAATCGACCCTGTCGCCAACCTTGATGCCTGCAAGGACTTCGGGTTTGGCGGAGAAGCCCATTTGCATTGCGGGCCAGCTCAATTCCGTAATCTCGCCGTGGTCGAGCATAATTGTACCTTTTGCGGGATCGATTGCCGTCACCGTCCCCACGCCTTTGCCGTGCTTCAATTCCGCATGCGTAGGCGAGAGGCGATCACACGGCGCTGCACCATCGGGAGCCACAGCTCACCTTGGACGCCGACGACAGCGAGGGATGAAGCCGAGCGGCTCTCGTTAATGATTGGCCCAGGGCAGCCAAGTGATGCCGCCGTCCACTGCATCGCGCCAGACGTTGCCCACCACGAGCGGAAAGGCGACGAGGATCTGCCCCCCTAGGATTATTGTTGCCGGCATATGGTTCGCTCCATGATTTGGAACGAATTCGGCGCATTGGTTCACTCATCACAAGAGCAAGACCGCAGAAGGCAAAACATCGCGCAATAAACAGGCGGCGACATAGACCATCTACACTTGTGATTGCATTTGCAGGGGTGGCAGGTGCGGGCTCAATCAACAATGCAAACCGCGCGACCTAGGCATGCCTCCCTCCTCTCAGCCGGTTGCGAATGGGAATCAGGCCAGCCAACGTCATAACGGTGAAGGCTGCGCCGGCGAGGAATGTACCGCTCGGGCCAGCCACATCCCAAAGCACTCCCGCGATCACGCTCGCGATGAGCATCGCCAGCCCGGTAACGAGATTGAACAGGCCAAAGGCGGTTCCGCGCAGTTCCGCTGGAGCCGCATCGGCAACGAGAGTTGCTTGCAGCCCTTGGGTGAAGCCCATGTGCAGTCCCCAAAGCGTCACGCCGATACCAACCCCGAAAATGCTGGTCGCGAAGGCCAGTACAAGATCGGCAACCAGCAGCAGAAGCAAACCGATGACGAGGAGCGTGATCCGATCGGTGCGGTCAGACAGGATGCCGACCGGAAAGGCTGAGAATGAATAGGCGATGTTCATGATCACCAGCGCGATCGGCACCAGCATCAGCGGCAAGCCTATCGACTGCGCGCGCAGTACCAGAAACGCTTCGCTGAAACGGGCCAGGGTGAAGACGAAGGCCACCGCCACCACCCACCAATAGGTTGCGCCCAGGCGGCCCAGTTCACTGCGGTGCAGCGGCATCCGAACCCGGCGCAAACCCTGCGGGCGTACTGGCTCCCGCACGGCGAAGAGAATCAGCCCGAGCGACAGGAACGCCGGAATGACGGCGATCCAGAACACCAGCGAAAAATGATCGGTCGTCAACCACATCAGGCCGATGGCCAGAAGCGGACCGAGGAACGCACCAACCGTGTCAAGCGACTGGCGCAGGCCAAAGCTGGCACCGCGCAGGTGTGGCGGGCTGATATCGGCGACGAGTGCATCGCGCGGGGCGCCGCGAATACCTTTGCCGATCCGGTCGACGAACCGCGCCGCAATCAGCCATGCGACCGAGGGGGCAAGCGGGAAGATCGGCTTGGTCAAGGCTGCCAGACCATAACCGATGGCGGCCAGGAGCTTGCGCTTGCCGAGCCAATCGCTCAGCGCGCCTGAAAAGACCTTGGTGATCGAAGCTGTTGCTTCGGCGATGCCCTCGATGATGCCGACGGTCAGGACCGACGTGCCGAGCACTGTGATCATGTAGACCGGCAACAGGGCATGGATCATCTCGGACGAGACATCCATGAGCAGGGAGACGAAGCCGAGGGCCCAGACCCCGGTCGGAATTTCGTGCCAGCTGTTCCGGCGCGCCAGTGTGGTTTCTGTCATTGTGCGCGTTTCGCCGCCATCCGCCGGTGCATCATCGGGTTGCCAACATCACAGCGGTAGCAGTCGAGATCCGGTGCACCTTGTCCAATGCAGCCTATCGCTTGTCCAATGCAAACATCCGCCAAAGCACGCGATCGCCAGAAAACCCATGGATGACCGCGATGCCTGCGTGTCCGATGAGATAAGCCCACATCAGCGTGGAAAAAGCGGTGTGGATTCCGAGCAGTGCGCGGGCTTGCGGAATGAAATAGCCGGCGGCACCTGTCACCGCCATGATGGTGGCAACCAGGATACCCAGCCCATGCACCGCGTTGGCCAACGGCTTCGCCTCGCTCAATGGCAGCTTGCCGTGCCGGATCGAACGCAGATGACCTCCCAGGTCAGCCATTACAGCCCGCATTCGATTCAGGGAAAACCAGGGGAACAGCATGGCAAATCCGACCTCGCGGGTTCGTACCAACCCCCAGATCCAGAAGCCTGCGAGAACCGCCAGGGAGGCAAGCCCGACCTTTTCATGGACTTCGAACCATTGGTCGCCCGGGCGATTGCGGCCTGGCGATTGCATGACGGTGCTGAGGGCAAGCTGAATTGTGATCGTCAAAGCAAGTAAGAAATGGATAATGCGAGTAGTCCGCGACCGGTATTGTTCTACCATGGATTTGACCTTTTACAAAAAAGGGATGTCCGGAGATCGGCGCGGTACTGGCCCTTGCCTGACCAGCCTATGCCCAACCATATCGAAAAGCCAGAATTGCTGCGATGCGGATTGATTGCGGAGGAGCTCCGCACGTGCGAAGTTGCGCGAATGAACGACAATGCCGACAGCGCGATACCGGCGATCGCAGCCGACACGCCCGCGCTCGTCAAGTCGAAGGGATTTTTCGCATCGCTCGGGCCTGGCCTGGTTACCGGCGCCGCTGATGACGATCCCAGCGGGATCGCCACCTACAGCCAGGTTGGCGCTCAGTTCGGATATGGCCTGGCCTGGACGATGGTGTTCAGTTTCCCCTTGATGGCCGTCATTCAAGGGGTTGCCGCGCGGATTGGCAGTGTTACCGGCGCCGGCATCGCCCGAAACTTGCGGCGGCATTATCCGCGCGGGTTGCTCTATGCCGTGATCACCCTGCTCGTGGTCGCCAACGTGATCAATCTGGCTGCCGATCTGGGTGCGATGGGATCGGCAGTGGCGCTCCTGATCGGCGGGCCGGAGCATCTTTACACCGTCATGTTCGGCGTAACCTGCGTCTTGCTTGAGATGTTCATGAGCTATGAGCGCTACGCCGCGACGCTCAAATGGGCCACCTTGTCGCTGTTCGCTTACGTCGCTGTAGTGCTGACCGCAAACGTGCCCTGGGGGCCTGCGCTGATGGGCACATTCGTTCCGCGCCTCCAGTTTAGCGGGACCGAGGCGATGGCGCTGGTCGCGGTGCTTGGGACGACGATCTCGCCCTATCTGTTTTTCTGGCAGAGCAGTCAGGAAGTGGAAGAGCAGCATCGTCGGCTTGTAAAGCCACTCTGCATTGCGCCGCGCGAGGCCGGGCCAGAACTCAAGAGAATTCGCACGGATACCTTTGTCGGCATGGGCTTTTCGAACCTGATCGCGCTGTTTATCATCCTGGCGACAGCCGCGACCTTGCATGCCAATGGTGTCACCGACATTCAAACATCTGCCCAGGCTGCTGAAGCCTTGCGCCCGATCGCCGGGCCATTCGCGTTCATCCTCTTTGCCACCGGAATCATCGCGACAGGTATGCTGGCAGTTCCGGTATTGGCCGGTTCTGCGGCCTATGGTGTCAGCGAGATGGCAGGCTGGCCTATCGGACTGGCGCGTCGCCCGCGCGAGGCAAAGGCATTCTATGGCATCATCGCCGTTGCAACGATGGCCGGTGTGGCCCTCAATTTCACCTCCATCGATCCCGTCAAGGCGCTATACTGGAGCGCTGTGGTCAACGGTGTGCTCGCCGCGCCGTTGATGGCGGTGATGATGGTAATCGCGATGAACGGGCGGATCATGGGGCGCCTGACCCTGCCATTGCCAATGATGATAACCGGGTGGGCTGCGACGGTCGTCATGTTCCTGGCATCAGCGGGTTTCTTCTTCTTGTAGGCGTCATGGCTTGTCTTCGGCTCGACCCGCTCGCGCGCTGCATGGAACAGAAGGATAGTCAAAATGGTATCCGGCGATGCTGATTCCCGAACTGAAGTTGCAAAGTCAGGTGTGAAGCCTGATCCTAGCGACGGTTTGAAATCGTCGCCCCGCAGCACCGTACAGGCGCAAGTCGAGGTGCCGCTGGTTGGGCTTGATCATGGCGAAGCGCAAAATCGGCTGGCACAATTCGGCCCAAACGCCATGCCTGACACGAACGCGAATCCGTTGCGTATGGCGCTGGAGAAGTTCTGGGCGCCGGTGCCGTGGATGCTTGAGGCGGCAATCGTGCTCGAGCTGATCCGCGCCAACTATCTCGAGGCAGCGATCATCTTCTTTCTGCTGATATTCAATGCTGCGCTCGGGCTTCTTCAGGAAAGCCGCGCCCAGGCAACGCTTGCTGCGTTGAAGTCCAAACTCGCGCTGACCGCCTCGGTCAAGCGCGATGGCACGTGGCAAACTATCCCTGCCACGAATCTGGTGCCCGGCGATCTGGTCAAGCTCTCGCTCGGGAGCGTTGTTGCAGCCGATGTGACGCTTACGGGCGGCGAGGTGCTGCTCGATCAGTCGATGCTCACCGGCGAATCCGTGCCGATCGAGGCCGGTGCAGGTGTTCAGACCTTTGCCGGGGCATTGGTGCGGCGCGGCGAGGCGGACGCGGAAGTCACAGCGACCGGCCCCCGCACCAAATTTGGTCGCACCGCCGAACTCGTTCGCACTGCACATGTTGTCAGTTCGCAGCAGAAAGCCGTGCTGCGCGTGGTCCGCAACCTCGCCGTCTTCAACGGCGGGGTCATCGTCCTGATGGTGGGATACGCCTGGTATCTCAAGCTGCCAGTCACCGATATCATCCCGCTTGTGCTGACGGCTGTCTTGGCATCGATACCCGTCGCCCTGCCAGCGACTTTCACGCTCGCTTCAGCAATTGGCGCGCAGGCATTGGCGAAGCTGGGAGTTCTCTCCACCCGCCTTTCCGCCGTCGATGAAGCCGCATCGATGACTGTGCTGTGTGCTGACAAGACCGGCACCCTGACCCAGAACGCACTGACCGTCACCACGGTTCGCCCCATGCCCGGATTCGACCAGCCCCATGTTCTGGCGCTAGCGGCGCTTGCCAGCTCCGAAGGCGGTCAGGACCCGGTTGATGGAGCGATCCGGGCTGCAGCCGCAAGCAACACAGCCTCGGAGATGCCGAAACTCACCAAGTTTGACGCGTTCGACCCTGCTTGGAAGATGTCGGAGGCGACCGCAACCGATGCTGCGGGAATTCCGCAGCGCATCGTCAAAGGGGCCTTTGCTGCCGTCATTGGCCTTGTTCCATCCTCACCAGACGCGGCGGCGGCGGACAAGGAACTCGAAGACAAGGGCTTTAGAGTGCTGGCTGTTGCAGTTGGTCCTCCCGGGGCGATGCGGTTGGCAGGCCTTATCGCGCTCAGCGATCCGCCCCGCGAGGATTCGATAGAGCTGGTCAACGAATTACGTGACCTGGGCATCCGCACGGTAATGGTCACGGGCGATGCGCCGACCACAGCAGCGATCGTCGCAAAAGCCGTCGGACTCGATGGGGCCGTCTTCCCGCCCGGAGCGATCCCGGATTCCATCCATCCCGACCAGTTTGCGGTCTTTGCCGGTGTTCTGCCGGAGGACAAATACAAGCTCGTCAAAGCGTTTCAGGCGAGCAGACGCACAGTGGGCATGTGCGGCGATGGCGCCAATGACGCGCCGGCTTTGCGCCAGGCCCAGATGGGAATCGCGGTTTCTACGGCAACCGACGTCGCAAAATCGGCAGCCGGTATGGTGTTAACCGAGCCGGGCCTCGCGGGGATCGTCGCCGCGGTCAAGGAAGGCCGCGTAACGTTCCAGCGAATTCAGACTTACACGCTCAACTCGATCATCAAGAAGATCGTAACGGTGCTGTTCCTGGTCGTTGGTCTGGTGATGACGGGACAGGCCATCCTCACCCCGCTGCTCATGGTTGTCGTGATGGTGGCGGGCGATTTTCTGGCGATGTCACTAACCACCGACCATGTCACGCCGTCACCAACCCCGAACAGCTGGCGGATCGGCAGCCTGACGCTAGCCGGGACCGCGATGGCGATTTTCCTGCTGGCCTTTTGCAGCGGCATCCTTGCTGTCGGGAAATACAATCTGGGCCTTGGGATCGGCGCCCTGCAAACACTGGCGTTCGTCACTCTCGTCTTCGGGAGCCAGGCAATCATCTACGCCATTCGCGAACGCCGCCATCTGTGGAGCTCGCGCCCGAGCCTCTGGCTCGCCGCATCGTCGTTTGCCGATATCGCGATCGCGTCGATCTTGGCAGCAGCAGGCATCGCCATGGCGCCATTGCCATCTGCGGTGATCGCCAGCACGTTTGGCGCTGCGCTGACCTTTGCCGTAATCCTGGATTTGGTGAAACTGCCAGTGTTCCGGCGGTTAGGGCTCTTATAGCCGGATAGACATTGAAGCAGATTGAGTTTTAGGTCTGAGTATTCGGAAGATTTTGACGAGACATGACAAATTTGTAAATGAGCCAGAGCAAGCCAACCCCGACTATCAGTGCGGCAAGGATAAGTTCAACACGCTGAATGCGTCCGAACAGGAGTTCGATAGAAGCCCCGAACGCGAAACCCAGTGCAGTGAAGGTTGCCGCCCAGATGAAAGCGCTGACAAAATTGACCACGAGGAAATGGCGCCTGGATACGGCGGAGGCCCCTAAGGCCAGCGGGCTGACGGTGCGAAGGCCATAGATGAACCGGAACCCGAATATGAATGCGGTAGGGTATCGCTCCATCCATTGGGTCGCACGCCGATAGCCACTCGTTCCTTGTAAGCGCGCAAGTCGAGGATGGCCCCGAAACCGCCGCCCGACCCAGAACAGCGTTTGGTCCGCCAAAAACGAACCAGCCCCGGCTGCCAGCGCAGCGCCGACGGGCGGGACCAGACCCCGATGGGCAACCACACCGCCAATGACGACAGCGGTTTCGCCTTCGATCCCGGCGCCCAGAAAGATTGCGAACAAGCCATATTTGACGAAAAAAGCTTCAAGCATGGACATGCGGTTGGTGTGGCAGAGACGGCTTGATCACGCTAGGCTTGGCGGGTGCCCCGATCGCCTTACGTTGCGCGGTGCTATTCGCTCTTGAGTGCCTGGCCTCAATCACCGGTCGTCATCGCTGCGGAGTTTGTTTTGGTTTGCCCGGTCTATTTGAGATTCAGGCCAGGTAAGCCGGACTAGCAGGCCCGGATGGTTGTCGGCGAGACGTAGTTCTGCACCATGCAGGGCTGCGATCGCTGCGACCAGCGCCAGACCTAATCCTGCTCCTGCATTCGTCCTGCTTGGATCCAGACGCACGAAACGCTGCAACACCTTGTCACGCTCGCTTGCCGGAATTCCCGGGCCGTTGTCGCTCACACTTGCGATGACGCGGCCCTGCTCGCGTGTCAGCGTGAGCGTAATCGAGGTTCCGGGCGGAGTATGGGCCAGTGCGTTCTCGACCAGGTTCGTAAACAGCTGGGCGAGCAATCCGTCATCGCCCGCGATCATGATGCCGTGCTCAATTGTTCCGCTCAGTGTCCGGCCGCCATCTTCGGCCACCGGCTGATAGGCGAGCAAAACACGCTCCATGATCTCGCTCAAATCGAGCTTGTGGAGTCTGCTGCGCCCCGCCCCCGCTTCGATGGTACCGATCCTGAGCAGTGCGCCGAAAATTCCCATGATTTCGTCGATCTGCGACAACGCATGTTGGATGACCCGCTGCGGCACCTGCTGCGATGCGTCGCCCGATGCGCTTTCAAGGTGCTGCCGCAGCCGGGTCAGCGGTGTGCGCAAGTCGTGAGCGATGTCGGTCGAGACCTGGCGCAGGCCATCCATTAGGGCCTCGATCCGGTCGAGCATGAGGTTGAGGTTTGCCGCCAGTCGGTCGAATTCTTCGCCCATTCGGATCACGGGAAGCCGTTCCCTGAGATCCCCACTCATGATCCGGTTGATGGCTGAGTTGAGACTTTCGAGTCGGCGCGTAAATATCGCGGCAATCACATAGCCCCCGAAAAGTGCCAGCAAGGTGATCGCGATCCCGCTCCATAGCGCCACCTTGTTCAGCCAGTCGCGGAGTTCCTGTACGTCATAGGTGTCAGATGCCACGATCAGCCAACTGCCATCGGCAAGCGCAACACCATATGTCTTCATGATGGCGTTTTCGTCGCCGGGATCGTCCGCGCTTCCATGTTCGGTGACGCTTACGGTGCCCCAGCCGTTGCGGGTTGCTGGGGCAGGCAGGTCGCCGGCGAGTATCTCGCCTTGACTGCCGATCAGAAGATACTGAAATTGGCGGCGTCGCAGCCGCGTGGGCGTCGTAATCGCATCGACGACGGCCTGACGACCATAAGTCTGGTCCGTTGCGGACAAACGCCCGGATTCGGATAAAAGCGTGTCAGTCGTGACCTGGGTAGCATATCGATCCACGGCGCTCTCGACGGCCACCACCAGCACGATCGAACCTATCGCGAAGATAGTCGCATAAAACAGGGCGAGCCGGAACGTGCCGCTGCGAAAGGGACTAAGCCGGCTCATCGATACGATACCCCGCCCCCCGGATCGTCTGAATCAGTTCGGCACCAAAGCCGCGATCGACCTTCGCGCGCAGACGGCTCATGTGACTCTCGATGACATTTGTCTGCGGGTCGAAATGGAACGACCAGACGTTTTCGAGCAGCATGGTGCGGGTGACGACCTGCCCGGCATGGCGCATCAGATATTCGAGCAGTTTGAACTCTTGCGCCTGCAGTTCAATGCGCTGTCCGCCGCGCGTCACTGTCCGTTTCAGGAGGTCCAATTCGAGATCAACGACCCGCAAGATTGTCGTCGCCTCAGGGATGGGTGGACGCCGCCCCAAGGCATTCACTCGTGCCAGAAGCTCGGTCATCGCGAACGGCTTGACCAGATAATCGTCGCCGCCCGCTTCCAGGCCTTCGACTCGGTCCTCGACCCCGTCCATGGCAGTCAGGAACAGCACCGGGGCGCGGACACCGCTGATTCTCAGCGCCTTCACGACGCTCAGGCCATCGATGCCGGGTACCATGCGATCCATAATCATTACATTGTAGTCAGCGCCAGTGCCCAAAAATAGGGCGTCCCGGCCCTCAGCGCATCCATCGACAACATGGCCTGCCTGTTCGAGGCTCCGCTGAATATGCTCGCGGGTGTGTTGATCGTCTTCGAGAAGCAGAATTTTCACAGCGCATTCCAGAGGTTTGAGAACGCAGAGCGCCAATGCTTGAGCTAGACGCTTACTTACCGCCAAGCGCAAATAACCAATTCCCAATGTTGCCGCCACCTTCGCACGAGCTCGCTCGATGTAACAAGGCCTCAGAGGCAGACTCGCCTCAGGAGTAGAATGTCATGAAATTCATTTTCCCCGCGATTGCTGCCCTGGCGCTTTCCGGGACCGGAGCTGTCGCCCTCGCCTCTGCGCCGCATGGCTACACGGGTCAGGAACTGGCATCTCGCGCCAAGATTACAATGGCTCAGGCGCGTGCCATTGCTCTTCGCGCGCATCCCGGCACGATTACCGACGCCGAACTGGAAAATGAGAGCGGCGGCAGCGGACTGCGTTATTCGTTCGACATCAAGAGCGGAGGCAAGACTTTCGAGGTCGGCGTCGATGCCATGACCGGTCGTGTCCTCGAGAATGCTGCCGAAGGCCCGAACCCCGATTGAATTCCTGAAACATAGCTTTGACTGGCGGGATGTAGTATCGTCCGCATTCCGCCAGCAGGGAATTTAATCGGCGGAACTTTGGCGCGGTCATGCGTTTACAATATTGCCAGAGTATTCTTGGGCTGGCCCGCATGCGCGAATGTCTCTGCAACCCGAGCGCGAATGTCTCTGCAACCGTGGCAAGACCTGCTGTCGGTTACCCATCCCTCAAGGAGCATGCCATGATCAAGTCTCACCTGGCGATTTTCGCGACTGTTCTGACACTTTCTGCGTGCGGCAGTAATAGCCCTTCGGGCACCAAAACCGACGCGCCTGGTTCGATGGCAAGTCAAGTCGGTGTGCTGCCCCAGTCTGACATGGCCACGTCGCTGGCTGCGGCGGGTGAACCGTTCGAGGTTTTGGCTGAAACGGCATTTACCGCAACGTCCGCCGAGCTCGACAAGTCGATCCTCGCCGCCGAAGCTGCTGCCAACAATCTGAAAGCCATCGCACCCTCCACTTTGTCGGAGAAATTGGAAACGCGCCTGACCGAAATCCGCAAGGCGCGAAAAGCCGACCAGCGAGTGGAGCTTTCGCTCGCAGCGATCGAAGGATTCCGCGATATTGTTAGCGCAGTTCCCGGCAGTCCTGTCGTGCCGATTGACGTCAGTCTGCTCGACTATGCCGGTTTCCGCTATGATGCTGACGCACAAGCCAAGCCGCCGCGTTGGGACGATATGGCAGCAGCCACAACCTACGCGCGCGAACGATGGGCAACGCTTTCCGGTTTGGCGCCGCTCTCCAAATTGCGGGCAAGGTTTGATAATGGGCTAACGGCGATGGACGCTGCTGTCAGGGCGCGCAATGTTACCCAGGCCCGGGCAGCTGCGAAAGCAGAACTGGCCATGGTCGACGAACTGGAGGCGGCATTTCCAAAGCCGAAATAACTTCCCAATTTAGCAGTTAGGCGAGCTTTGCTACACAACATCGCCTTTTCTGCGTTCGCGCTTGCTTGATACTCGACCGGTCGATATTCAGCACAGGGGATGCTGCCATGCAGAATTGTTTCTGCAGGCAGTGGTTCCTTTGACTCGTCTCCGTTGGCATTTAATGCGGGACATCCACCGGCGAATTCGCATTGTGCCGACGAAGGGACTTGATCATTCGCATGCGGCCAGGTCCATCTTCGAACCCGTCGGAAGGCTTTCATCCACTGGTCGCCTTGCGCCGCTGCATCACGATGCAACGCGATCACGTTCGCATTCTCATGATGTTTCTCCTGATCGCAGGCTTGCTTTTCGCATTTGCGCGAATTGCCTCCGAAATGGTCGAGGGGGATATGCGCGCATTCGATCACTATGTTATGTTGGCGATGCGAAGCCCGGTCGATGCTTCAGTCCCCATCGGCCCGCGCTGGTTCAACACAGCCATGCTGGATATCACCGCCATGGGCGGTACCGCCGTTATCAGCTTCATCGCAGCGGTTGTAGCGGGATATCTCGTCATCACCCGCAAACCTGCGCTGGCATTGTTTGTTGTAGGGGCGGTTACTGGCGGGGCGATCTTTAGCACCCTGCTAAAATCCTTGTTTCATCGTCCCCGCCCCGATCTGGTTGCCAAGCTCGTCGATGTGAACTCAGCCAGCTTTCCAAGCGGTCACGCGATGAACTCTGCGGTGATCTATCTTACGCTGGGGGTCCTGCTGGCCTACACCCATGCTGAGTCCGCCGTTCGCATTTATATTCTTTCGATTGCCATTTTCCTGACCCTGGCGATCGGCTTTTCTCGTGTCTATCTGGGGGTGCATTGGCCGAGCGACGTTCTTGCGGGCTGGGCGATCGGTGCAAGCTGGGCGCTGATTTGCGTGGTGATCGCCCACCGACTGAAGATCGCGGCGCAATGAACCCCGCGCATCCAGGCCCTCCTTCGAGGCCAGCGGCATCGCGGCGACAAGCGCCGGTCATGCTCACAATTGCTGTGATCATATCCCTGGGAGCATGCGCCCAGTATCGGCCACTTCCACTTGAAACGCTCCCGTCATCGTTAGTTGCACCCGATCCCGCCGCACTCTCCCAAGATGCCCTGGCGATCGACCGGCCGTATCTGAAGCCGGTCGCGATTGATCTGTCCCAACCGCTTGACGCCAATGCCATTGCGGTAATTGCAGTGCTGGCGAATCCTGATCTGAAAGCCATGCGGGCTCGCGCAGGGGTTTCTGATGCGCAAGTGTTTGCAGCGGGACTTCTTCCCGATCCGACGTTCAGTCTGGGAATCGACACGATCGTCGGCGGCCCGCCTGCCGCAAGCAATATCGCAGGTACGCTCGGACTTGGCCTGTCGACATTGCGCACCCGCGGTGCCGTTCGTGCCCAAGCCGAAGCTGCAGCCCGGCAGGTCCGGCTCGACCTCGCCTGGGCTGAATGGCTAACCGCCGGTCAAGCGCGCCTTCAAGCCGAGCGCGTGATCGGACTGGAGCGGGCGGTTTCAATCCTGACAATCAGCCGCGATGCCGCGCAATCCTTGCTCGGTCGCAAGCTGCGCGCATCGGGCCGGGGCGATCTCATGCCCGACCAGGTCGAAGCCGCACGGTTGTCGGCATTCGATGCGGCAGATCGCTTGCGTATCGCCGAACGTGATCTTGGTGCCGCGCGTTCCGAGCTGATCCGTTTGCTGGGCTTGCCGCCAGGTTTCCAGCTTTCGCTGGCCGCATCGCCCTATACGCCGCCGAACGGTGAGGCGGCAGATCTGTTCGCCATTGCAGCGCGCGAACGGCTAGACCTCAAGGCGCTTCAGGCCGGCTATGGTGCCCAGGAAGCGACCTTGCGCAAGGCGATCCTCGATCAGTTCCCGACCCTTGATCTGACTGTCAATGCCAGCCGTGATACCGGACGCAACAAACTGCTTGGTCCAGCCATCGCGTTCACCCTGCCACTATGGAACCGCAACCGCGGTGGCATCGCTATCGAGACCGCCACGCGGGCTGCGCTCAGTGCCGAATATGGGGCCCGGCTGGCCCGCACTCGCGCAGACATTGCCGCTGCAATTGATGCGATTGCGATCGTCCAGCGGCAACGGGCAGCGATCCTGGCCGATCTTCCTGCATTGGAAAAATTTGCCGCTGCAAGCCGACGTGCAGCGAACCGGGGGGACTTGGCACTCGCTACCGCAGAAGCGGCCGAAGCTGCAGTGCGCGACAAGCAGCTGCTCCTGGTGCAAGCCGAACGCGATAGCGCCGAGCTGATGATTGCTTTGGAAATGCTGACTGGAACCTTGAAGGAAAGCTGGCCCCGATGAGGAAATTTGGCGCATTTTTGATCCTCATGCTGCTTGCTGCCTGTTCTTCGGCCCCACCGGAAAAGCCGCAGGATCCTGTTGCGCTGGTTTCTACCGCGCGCGTTGTGCAAGGGAGCATTGCGGAAACTGTCACACTCTATGGTGCTGCGGAAAGCGGCACTGCGGCACGCACAGGTCTGGTCGCACCGATCGAAGCCATTGTAGTTGCCATCGAAGCACCTGTGGGAACCGCAGTCTCGACCGGCCAAGTGATCGTGCGCCTCGCACCCAGTCCGACCGCACGTCTCGACCTGACCCGAGCTGACACCGAGGCCCGGCTGGCGAGTGCTGCGCTGGGGCGGGCCGAGCGCCTGCGTGCCGACGGCCTGGTCGGTAATGCCGAAGTCGAGACCGCCCGAGCCGCAGCACACGCCGCATTGGCAACCCGCGCGAGCTTATCGGCGCGCGCCGGGGCGCTGGTCCTGCGCGCAGCCAATCCCGGCTTTGTAGATAGCATCATCCCGAGCATCGGCGACCTGGTTCCGGCCGGCAGCGTTGTTGCCACGATCGCGCGGTCGGACAATTTGCGCGCGCGGTTCGGGATCGATCCGGCGCTGGCGCGACGCTTAGCCCGCAGCGCCCGGCTCCAGATTCTGCCAGCAGGCGGCGGCAACCCGTTTTCCGCGCCGGTTCAGTCGGTGGTTCCGGTGGTCGATCCGGTAACCCGCCTGGCTTCGGTATATACGTTGATTCCCGCTACTGCCGGCATTGGTGCCGGTGAGGCTCTGACGGCAAGTATCCAGATCAGCGAGGCCACTACTGCGCTGACCATCCCTTATGCCGCATTGCTCGATGAGGGCGGGCAGCCCTTCGTGTTTGTTGTGGAACGCGGTGTGGCATATCGGCGCGATGTCACGACTGGCCCGGCCAGCGGAGATCAGATCGCTATTCTAAGCGGCGTTAAAGCAGGCGAAGTGATCGTTATTGCGGGTGGCACGGCGCTTGAAGACGGCATCAAGGTCAGAACCAAGTGACGCGCTTCCTGACAGCACATGGACGGACGGTCTGGCTGGCCGTGATCCTGATGACACTTGCCGGGCTGGTCGCCGGGTCGCGCCTGCCAGTCAGCCTGTTTCCGCTGATCGATTATCCGCGCGTGATCGTTTCGGTAGAAGCAGGTAACCGCGATGCTGCCCAGATGGCGGCCGAAATAACCCGCCCAATCGAGATTGCCCTGCGCGCAGTTCCGGGCGTCACCCGCATCCGCTCGACCACCAGCCGGGGCTCTGCCGAAGTCGCGTTGAATTTCGGCTGGGGTGATGACATCGTCGCCGCCAAGTTGGCCACCCAGGGTGCGCTGGCGACGATCCTGCCGGACTTGCCACTGGGCACCCGCTTCAGTGTAAGGCGGGCTGACCCGTCGATTTTTCCGGTCGTCGGAATCGCACTGACTTCTAAAACGCTAGATACGACGGCACTTCGACAGCTTGCCGATCTCAAGGTCCTGCCTGCCCTTAGTACTGTTCCCGGCGTTGCCGGCGTGGACGTGCTCGGTGGTGCACCACGCGAATTCTCGGTCGATGTCGATCCGGGCCGTCTCCAAGCCCTCGGGCTCAGCCTGACCGATGTGGCCTCCGCGCTAAGCAAGGCCAACAGTGTGCGCGGGGTTGGCAAGCTCGAAGACCGGCACCGGCTATACCTCGTGCTGGTCGAGAACCGCGTGGCGACGGTGGCAGAAATTGCGGCAACGCCAATCAGAATAGGCGACAAGCCCGGTGCTGGTGTCGTCACACTGGGCCAGTTGGCGACGATCCGTCCCGCGCCGGCTCAGGTTTTCACGCGGGTCACATCTGACGGCCAGGATGCCGTACTCGTAAACATTCGTCAGGCCCCTACTGGTGATACCGTCGCTATCGCGCACGCGATCTCTGCCCGGATCCAGGAGATCGGTCTGCCACCCAGCGTGGTGGCAACACCCTATTATGACCAGTCGGAACTGGTCACCGGCGCTGCGAACGCGGTTCGTGATGCGATCCTGATCGGAGCAGTTCTGGCCGGTATGGTCCTGTTCTTCTTCCTGCGTTCGGGCCGGTTGATGCTGATCACGGCACTGATGCTGCCCGCCGTTTTGGCGGCGACCTGTCTTGTCCTGTTCGTCCTGGGACTGAGCTTCAACATGATGACATTGGGCGGGATGGCTGCCGTGGTCGGGCTGATTGTCGACGATGCCGTGGTGATGCTCGAACACATGATTCGCCGGATGCAGGAAGGCGTTGCGCGCAGCCCGGCCGCACTCCTTGCCGCAGCGTCTGAGATGGGCAGCCCGCTGATCGGCTCGACGCTGGCGACAACAGTGGTGTTTCTGCCGCTGGCGTTCGTCAGCGGCGTTACCGGCGGGTTTTTCAAGGCGCTTGCGATCACGATGGTCGCCGCTTTGGCCTTTTCGCTCGTTTACGCACGCGTCGTCATCCCGCTGGTCGCTGCCTATTGGCTGCGCGACAAAGACGCGGACGCGGCCGAGCGCGCCAATACGATCATGCATCGCCTTGATCGAGGCTATGCGAAGGTCGGCGACCGGGCGTTCGCAAAGCCAGGACGATTCGCGTTGATTCTTGGAATTTTGCTGGCAGTCGCTGGTATGTTTGCCTGGATGCGGGTTCCGTCGGGCTTCATGCCCGCCATGGACGAAGGCGGGTTTGTCCTCGACTACAAGGCGCAGCCAGGTGCTGCCCTGAGTGACACGGATCGATTGCTCAATCAGATCGAGGCGATCATCAAGGCGACCCCCGAGGTCGCCAGCTATTCGCGCCGCACCGGTGTCCAGCTTGGCGGCGGGTTGACCGAAGCCGACGAGGGTGACTTTTTTGTCCGACTGCACGGTGGATCGCGCCGCAGCATTGACGCCGTGATGACAGACATCCGGGGGAAGATTGAAACGCAAGTTCCTGGGATCAGTATCGACCTTATCCAGTTGATGGGAGACCTGATCGGCGACCTGACCGCCGTGCCGCAACCGATCGAGGTAAAGCTTTTCGGCCAGGACCGTGCAGAAATGGGCAAAGCGGCCCAACGCGTTGCCGCCTCGCTTTCCAAGATTCCTGGCGTGGTTGAGGTGGTTGATGGTTTGCGCGTTGCAGGCGATGCGATCAGCATAACGGTCGATCGGGGAGCCGCAGCGCAACAGGGGCTGGATGCCGATGCCGTCGCAACGCAGCTCGAAGCGGCGATTGGCGGGACGCCTGCCACGCAGGTGCGGGTCGGCGAGCAATTGATCGACGTGCGGCTGCGCACGCCATCCGAACTGCGACAACGGGCTGACCAGATCGGCGATATCGTGCTGACTGCTCCTGACGGCCATGGCGTCCGTGTGCGGCAGGTCGCCACCGTCAGAGTCGCCGCCGGACAGCAACAGTTGACCCGCGAAGATCTCGCGCCGTTCATTGCCGTCACGGCACGGCTCAGCGGCCGCGACCTGGGTTCTGCCATGAATGACGTGCGTGTCGCCGTAACCGCGACGAATCTGCCAGCATCGATCAGGGTCGACTATGGCGGACTTTATGCCGAACAGCAGAAGAGCTTTGCGGACCTTTCGCTGGTGTTTGCCGCAGCACTGCTGCTGACCGCCTTGTTGCTGACGTTTATGTTCGAGCGCATCGCTTGGACGCTGGCCGCGCTCTCTACGGTGTTGCTGTCTGCCGCGTCGGTCTTGATCGGGCTTTGGCTGACCGGAATTGAGCTCAACATTTCGGCATTGATGGGCCTGACAATGGTCGTCGGCATGGTGACAGAGCTCGTGATCTTCTACTTGGCCGAGATTGATCGCGATCGGCCCACGGATATCGCCGCGCTACGCGAAGCAGGAGCCAAGCGCCTTCGTCCGATCCTGATGTCGGCACTGATCGCGATTCTGACTCTGGCACCGCTTGCGCTGGGGGTGAGCCGCGGTGCAGGACTGCAAACGCCGCTGGCGACCGCGATCATCTTCGGTTTGTTCGCGGCAGTGCCACTGGTGCTGCTATTCCTGCCAGCGATGTTGGTGGCCATCGGCCGGCGAACCGAACGAACTGCTCATCCCCGGACCGATCCCGGCATTTCGCCGTCTCCGGCTGAAGCTATGAAAGACTGATCATGGCAAATTCGATCCTCGCCCCCGACGAGCGCGCTCTTGACGAGGAGCGGGCAGCCCAGCCCGTTGTGCATCATCAGCCGAGAGGGTTTTCTGACCGGTTCGCCCTCGGTTTTACCAAGCTCTTGCGGTTCTGCGCCGATACCTTATTCGCCAAGCGCTACGGGCATCGGGCGATCGTCCTCGAAACGGTGGCAGCGGTGCCGGGAATGGTCGGCGCGATGTTCACACACCTTACCAGCCTGCGCCGCATGCGCGATGACGAAGGCTGGATCAGGACTCTCCTGGAGGAGGCCGAAAACGAGCGCATGCACCTGATGACGTTCATCGAGATCGCCCAGCCGACCTGGTTCGAACGGGTGGTAATCCTGGCGGTCCAAGGTGCCTTTCTTGCCGGATTTTCGATCCTCTATCTGATCTCGTCACGCACCGCCCACCGCGTCGTCGGCTATTTCGAGGAGGAAGCGGTGACCAGCTATACGCTCTACCTTCAGGAGATCGATGAAGGCCGCTCGCCCAACGTACCCGCTCCCGCGATCGCCAGACATTACTGGCAAATGGCCGATGATGCCACATTGCGGGATGTCGTCCTGGTCGTGCGGGCCGACGAAGCGCATCACCGCGACGTCAATCACGGGTTTGCCAGCAAGCTCGCCGGAGAACCCGTCGATAAATCACGCATCGCACCTTATCCGCAGCATGCCACTGAAATCCGGATTGTTGCTGACCCGGAAGTCGAAAAAAACGTCTCGGTCCGTCGATCAGATCCGGCAGTCCGCTAAGCAGGCGCGGGCTCGGATTGTGCCTGGCGGGCCGCACCCATTTGCGCGGCGATGGAAGTCGATTGGTGACCTGTCTGCGCCCCGTGCGAGGGTCAGCCATGACGGTGAGCGCATCCTCACCGCGAATTCATAGCTGCGTTATCACTTTTTCCAGCTTCGCCCGAATCTGAACCGCAGCCTGTTTAAGCGCCGGATTGTCGATTGCTTCCATGGATGCAGCGGGATCGATGGCTGCCACCTCGGTCTGTCCGCCACCGGCGTCACGAACGACAACATTGCAGGGCAACATCGTGCCGACCTTATTCTCCAGCTTGAGCGCTTCATACGCCAGAGCTGGGTTGCAGGCTCCCAGGATCCGATACTTGGGGAAATCGACGCCAATCTTTGCCTTCAAGGTTTGCTTGATATCGATCTCGGTGATGATGCCAAAGCCTTCATCTTTCAGGGCCTCAACGGTGCGGGCGAGGGCCTCTTCGAACGGCATCGCAAGCATCTTGCCAAGATAGTATGCCATGGCTTGGTGCTCCTAGCGCTTGGTATTGAAGAACAGATATTTGATAAGTGCTGCCACGGCCAAAACCAGCAGGGCAAACCCGAGCAATCCACCCCAGCCCATGCCGCCCATCCAAGCGCCGCCGCCATTCATTGCTCCGTTCATGGTAATCTCCTCGTTTTGGCAAATAGTCTAATTGCTCATGCCGCTTATGAGTCGTCGGAATCGCGCAGATTATGTCCGCACCCGCATGTTGACCATCATGTCGCCGTCCTCGTGCTCCAGATTGTGGCAATGGAACACGTAGGTCTGATCGCCAGCGAATTCGTGTGAGAAATCTACCGCAAGCCTGACGGTTTCGCCGGGCCAGACCAGCACGGTATCCTTCCAGCCAAGGTCGCTGACTATGCGGCCGCTGCCATGCACGCCAAGCGCCTCGATCTGCTTCGGACTGTTCTCGCGGGACAGCACCTGAAACTGGAAACCGTGCATGTGCATGGGATGCGGCATGCTTTGTTTGGCGTTTTCCAGTTCCCAGACTTCTGTTGTGTTTCGCTTTGCGTCAATCGGAAAGGCATCGGGACGAAAGCTCTCGCCGTTGATGAGCCAGCGCATATGCCCCATCTCGACCCTAACCGAGCGCTGCGCGGCTCCCTTGATGTCGATCGGCAGGACTTGCGACAGCTGCGCCGGGAGCGGGCGCGCTGCCTGTGCGGGCTTCGTCACCACCAGCTTCAGAAGGTTGAACTCAAGCCCGTCGTCAAGCCGTGTGCTGCCGTGGCTGCGATCCATCGAATTATTGCCGGACATGCCGTTTGACGATCCCATCATCGCCATCATGCCATCATTTTCCATGGTATCGAAGGCGAGGCTTTTCAGGAAAACTGCGTCGCCTTGAAGCAACTGGCTCGCGTCGAACAGCACATCGAGCCGCTCGCCGGGGGCCAGAAAGGCCTCTTTGACCGGATAAGGCCGATCAAGCAGCCCGCCGTCGGTGCCGATCACCTGATACGCCAACTGCTCTTTGCCACGCATGAAGGCGAGCTTGTAGATGCGCGCGTTGGAGCCGTTCAGACAGCGGAATCGATAGATGCGCGGGCCGATGTCGAGACAGGCATTGGGCGTCAGGTTGACCAGCACGATGTCGCCCAGATAGCCCATCATCTTCTCGCCCGGGTCCGGCTGATAGACAAGCTTGCCGTCGGCGTTGAAGCGCTTGTCCTGGATGACCAGCGGCAGATCGGTTTCGCCAAGTTTGAGGTCGAGCGCGCTGGCGAGCCGCAGATCGTCGTCGTCCTCGACAATGAAGAAGCTGGCAAGACCGCCATACGCCTGTTTCGCCGTCAGATGATTGGCATGCGTGTGATACCAATAGGTGCCGCCGCGGTTGTTGACCGTGAAATCATAGCGGTACTTCGCGCCGGGAGCGATGCTGTCCATTGGATGGCCGTCCATGTTCGCCGGGATGTGCAGACCATGCCAATGAATGATCGTCGGCTCGTTCAAGCCGTTTTGCAAAGTGGCCGCGAACCGGCCGCCGCGCTTGATCTTGAAAATCGGGTTTTGATAGGTCTTGCCCGCGTAGCTGGTCTCGTACAGCAAAAACGGTGAGGCCCGTCCGCCGAGGATTGGAAACGTCGCAGCGCGGGCGTTGAGCGTCAGCGGTGTGTCGGTCACGTCGAGGACACCAAAAGGACCGTTGTCGCCCGGGATGAACAGCGGGTTTGTAAAATTCTCTGGCCGTACCGGGTCGTTTGCATAGGGCTTGAACGCCGCGTCGGCAGTGCTGCTGCCACCGCAACCGGCAAGCCCCAAACCGGCACCAACGGCGAGTAGGGAGGCGCTGCATTGCAGAAATTTGCGACGTTCCATTGCGCGTTACTTTCCTAAATTGGAGCGCTTGATTCTATGACGATGGAACTATCTCATTAGTTCCGTAGGTAGATCATTGAATTGTAATGCGTATTTATAGTATAACCAACTCAGCAAGGTTTGCCTTGAAGACTAAACATCGGATCCGTCTAATTGTTACTTTCTCTGCGATGCGGCTAAAATTATTATTAAGTTTATAACATCAATTCATCACAAGAGGTACGCAGGTTACAGTTTGACCTGGTTGAGCCGGAGTGAGTTCATGACAACCGTGAAGGATGACAATGCCATCGCCGCGCCTGCAAACATCGGCGACATCAGGATGCCCGATATCGGGTAAAGCACTCCGGCCGCGACCGGCACGCCAATCCCGTTAAACAGGAATGAGAAGAATAGGTTCTGGCGGATGTTGCGCATCGTCGCCTTGGCGAGCCCACGGGCGCGGACTACGGCTGCAAGATCGCCTTTGGTGAGTGTGATCCCGGCACTTTCAATCGCAACATCGGTGCCGGTTCCCATTGCGAGACCAACGTCGGCAGCGGCGAGCGCGGGTGCATCGTTGATCCCGTCGCCTGCCATCGCGACCTTTGCGCCCGCGGCTTTGAGTTCGCCGACAATCCGTGCCTTGTCTTCGGGTTTGAGTTCGGCATGCACACCGTCGAGGCCGCCGACCGCATCGGCGACGACCTGTGCGGTAGTCGGATTGTCGCCAGTCAACATGATGACGCGCAGGCCCTGTTTGCGCAGCGCCTCGATAGATTCGCGGGCATTGGCGCGAATGGGATCGGCGACCGCGACCATTCCGGTAAGTTTCCCATCGACCGCGACCAGCATAACGCCAGCACCTTCGCGGCGTCTGGCTTCGGCAGCGACGTTGAGTGGTGTCGGATCGACGCCGATGCCCTGCATCTGTGCGGCATTGCCGATCACGACGTTGCGCCCGCTGACGACAGCGCTTATCCCGGCTCCAACTTGCACCGCGAAGTCTTCTGGTTCGCCGAGTATCAGCTTGCGCTCTTCGGCGGCGTTGACGATGGCATGGGCAAGGGGATGTTCTGACCGGGCCTCGACGGCCGCGACGAGCGCGAGAAACTCGTTTTCATCCATCCCGCCAATGGTCTCGATGCCAACGAGCTTGGGCTTTCCTTCGGTCAATGTCCCGGTTTTGTCGATCACCAGCGTATCGACCTTCTCGAAAGCTTGCAGCGCTTCGGCATGTTTGACCAAAACGCCCGCCTGCGCCCCGCGCCCGGTTGCCACCATGATCGACATCGGGGTGGCAAGACCCAGCGCACATGGACAAGCGATTATCAGCACTGCGATGGCATTGAGCAGGGCATGGCCCATGCGGGGTTCAGGCCCGACAAGGCTCCACACCGCAAAGGAGGCGAGGGCGATCCCGATTACCAGCGGCACGAACCATCCCGAGATCCGATCCGCCACCGCCTGAATGGGCGCGCGGCTGCGTTGGGCTTCGGTGACCATCCGGACGATGCGGGCGAGCATGGTATCCGCGCCAACTGCCTGAGCCTCCATCACCAGACTGCCGGTGCCGTTGACCGTTCCGCCGGTCAGGGCGCTGGCAGGTTCCTTGGCGACAGGAAGCGGCTCGCCGGTGAGCATGGATTCATCGACCGAGGAACGCCCGTCGATCACGATACCATCCACCGGCACAGCCTCGCCTGGGCGGACACGGAGGCGGTCGCCTGCCTGCACTTCGGAGAGCGGAATATCGGTTTCGGTGCCATCGGCATCGATCCGCCGCGCGGTCTTGGGTGCGAGATTGAGGAGTGCGCGGATCGCTTTGCCGGTTGCCGCCCGCGCCCGCAGTTCAAGCACCTGGCCGAGCAGGACGAGGGCGACGACCACCCCCGCCGCTTCATAATAGACCGGCACCATCCCGTGCATCCGGAATGCTTGCGGGAACAGCCCCGGTGCGAGTGTTGCAACAAGGCTGTAGAAAAAGGCCGCGCCGACCCCGATGGCGATCAGGGTGAACATATTGAGCTTGCGCGTGACGAGCGATGTCCACCCGCGCGTGAAGAAAGGCCACCCCGCCCACAGCACGATCGGCGCGGTCATTGCGAGCTGGAGCCAGGGCGAGATCGCCGGGCTGACCAGATGCAGGCCGAGCAGCTCGCTGCCCATTGTCAAGATCAGCAACGGCACGGCCAGCACCGCCGACACCCACCACCGCCGCGTGAAATCGACCAGTTCGGGATTGGGGGCGTTGTCGAGCGATGGTTCTTCGGGTTCCAGCGCCATGCCGCAGATTGGGCAGGTCCCTGGACCTTCCCGGCGGATTTCCGGGTGCATCGGGCACGTCCACATTGCACCGGGTGTGGCTACCGCTTCGGCTCGCGGTATATCGGAGAGGTATTTGGCTGGTTCGGCGGTGAACTTCGCCAGACATCCGGCACTGCAAAAATCATAATCGTTGCCGCCGTGCGTGGCGTGGTGCGCCGTTTTTGCCGGATCGACCGTCATTCCGCAGACGGGATCAATCGCCGTTACCAGAGCATCCGCGCTGGCAGTATGACAGCACCCGCCCTCGTGCTTTGAATGCGCTGCACCTTGTGGTCCGTTCACGATCTTCTCCTTGGGCGTATCACATCGACATCGGCGGTTCGAGCGTGCCAAGCCATGCGACAAGGCCAAGGATCAGGAGCGCGGCGCTCACCTCGAAGATCAGGCTACGACGTAAATGGCTTATGACCGCCAATGTTCCGCCATTCGTGATGGCCTGGTCGAACGCTGGCGTCAGGCGGAACCGGTTTGCCGCCGCCAAAGCCAGCATGATGCCGAACAGGGTCAACTTCATCATCAGCAACTGCCCATAGAGCGTCGACGGCAGCGACAGCACATGTCCGGGGCCGACAAGCATATAGCTGTTCACCAGACCAGATGCGACGATCAGGGCAACAATCACCGTCCCGACGAGCGAGAACCCGTCCAGAGCGCGGTGGGTTAGCTTCAGATGATCGTCAGTCATCGTTGCGGACGGGCGGAACAGCATGGCACCAAGCGCGGCAAGTGCGCCGATCCAAGCGCCCGACGCCAGTAAATGCACGATGTCCGCGATCAGGTGCCGCGTGCCGACGATACCGTCGCTGGCAGCACCGTGACCAGTCCAGGCGAGCGATGCCAGTGCAGCGGCCGCCCCAAGCGAGACCAGCACCAGCCATGTTGGCCGTTTGCTTCCGCCCAACGCGACAGCCAGATACAGCGTGCCGAGCAGCGCCGCCACGCGCGCCTGCCAAGCACTTCCCATCGCGGTTTCCGAGATCATCATGTTGACCGATGCGCGATCGACCTCGAACAGCGGAACACCCGCCATCGAGGCGGTCATCGCAATGATGCTCAGCACCGACAGGCCCGTTGCCAGCAGTGCCAGCCAGATAGTCAGGGCGCGGAGCGGCAGCACATTGCCGTGCAGCCGCTCCGCGCCCTTCAAGGCATAAAGCCCGAACAGCGGCAGCCCGAACAACAGCGTCAGGTTCACATAGAGTGCGAACCTGATGCCGATGGTCAGTGCGTCGATCACCTTATCGCACGGTAAAGGACAGAGTGCCTTGCATGCGATGCGTGTCTGCACCCGCAGCGTGCCACCGAAGCTGGTAGGTGCCAGCCGCAAGCGCGCGCCGCATTGTCAACGTGAGCGTTTTGCCGTCGGCGCTCATGGCCGAGGTGAAGCCCGTGATCGCCATCGGCGCGTGACTTGCCATCCCCGGCATCGAGGTCATGGCGAGGGTTGCTCCGGTAAAGTTGGCGACGACTCTTTCGTTGAAGGTCAATACGATCCGGCCGGGCTTGGCAACGGTCGCATTGGCCGCAGGAGTCGATGATACCAGCTTGGTGTGGGCCTGCGCGCTTCCTGCGAATGCAAGAGCGGCCAGAATGGGCGCGGTGAAGGTAAGGCGAAGTTTGGACATGAACGGTCTCCATCGTGGGTGTCATGGCAAATACGCAGCGCCGAAGCCCTGCCCTTGAAAATAACGGACCCTTGAAAATAGCGGGCCCTTGGAAAAATCCGCTTGCGGCAGATCAATCTGGTATTGAGGGATAGGGTCTTGCCCTGCGTATAAGCAGCGAAACCGGAGATTATGGCGATGAGCAACCTTGACGAGATGTTGGCCCAGATTGGCAGCGCACCGCTCCCGTCGCGTCTGGCGATCATGGATGAGGCTGTGTTTGCCGGTCTGGCCGAGCAACTGAGTTCCGCTGCAGGCAATTCGCTGCGCTCGCTCGGCATTGCCGCGATTGCCGCCCTAGCATTCGGCGTCATTAGCGCGGGAATTCCCGGGAGCCCTGCTTCTGCTGCACCGTCGGCTTCTCCCTTTGGTGTGCCGCCCGCACTGGCGCCCTCTTCGTTGCTGCTGGCCTCAAAGTGACCAGTCCGCGCCACATGCTGCTGATTGCCATGATCGCATTCGCTGCCGCGATTGCTGGTGTATGGCTCGGCCGGGCCGTGCTTGCACCCAATCCTGCCGCTGACAGCGAACTGCATGCACTGCTGCACGATCAGCTCAATCTTGACGCCGCCCAACTCGCAAAACTGGAAGAGCTGGAGCAGAAATTTGCAGTGCGCCGAAAGGCGCTTGAGCTCGAAATGCGCGCCGACAATGCCAAGCTGGCGGCCGCAATCGGTGCCGAACATGGCTATGGTCCGCAAGTCTCCGCCGCTATCGACCAATCGCATATGGCGATGGGCGCATTGCAAAAAGAAACCCTGGAACATATCTTTGCGATGCGCGCGTTGCTCAGACCGGATCAAGCGGCGAGATTCGATGAGGCCGTGGTCAAAGCGCTCACTGCCGATCAGAAATGACGCTGGCGCTGGACGAGTGTTCCGACGGCGAGTTGGCGGCGCTTGCCCTCGCAGGACGGCAGACTGCTTTTCGCGAACTCCTTGATCGCCACCGCGCGTCCGTCTTCCGTCTGGTGCGGGGCAACACGGGTGACGATGATGCCGCGCTCGATGTCACCCAGGAGGCATTCATCGCTGCATTTGCGGCGCTCAAAAGCTATGATGTTACGCGTCCCTTCAAGACCTGGGTATCGCGGATAGCGCTCAATAAGTGCCGCGATTGGGCAAGGCGGCGCGCGGTGCGGCGGTTCTTTTCGTTCGCCCTGCCGCTTGAAGCCGCAGCGTCGATCGCCGATGACAGCATACCTGCCGATCAGCAGCTTGCCGACCGGGCCGAACTCGCCCGCGTGCGCGCAGGGATTGCCAAACTGCCGCCAACGATTCGCGAACCCTTGATCCTGCGCACCATCGAAGGGCTGACGCAGGCCGAGACTGCCGAGGTGTTGGGCATCAGTGAAAAGGCCGTAGAAACCCGGCTTTACCGCGCTCGGAGCAAATTGACCGAATATCTGAGGGATTGAGCGACGGGGTGCGTATCACCAACATCGCCTTTGATCACCAACATCGCCTTTGATCACCAACATCCTCTTCGCTGGACACCCGCATATGATCGCTTACCCCGTTTCCCGGCGCACCCTCTTGCGCGGTGCAGCGTTAACCAGCGGCGGCTTTGCCCTGACACCGCTGTTTCCGGCTTGGGCGCGGAGCGGAACGCCGGGCCTTGGACGCACTCCGGAAGTTTTGAGCGGCGAGGAGATTGCCCTGTCCATTGGACATACACCGTTCAGCATAGGCGGGAAGACCGGACATGCTGTGACGGTCAACGGAACGCTTCCCGCGCCGGTCATCCGCCTGAAGGAAGGCCAGAAGGTCCGCCTTGCCGTCACCAACACGCTGAAAGAGGATTCCTCAATCCACTGGCATGGCATCCTGTTGCCGTTCCAGATGGACGGCGTTCCCGGCGTCAGTTTCCCAGGGATCAAGCCCGGTGAGACCTACAATTACGCGTTCGAGGTCAAGCAGTCCGGCACCTATTGGTATCACAGCCATTCGGGAGGGCAGGAGGCGATGGGCCTGTATGGGGCCATCGTCATCGATCCGGCAGGCCCCGATCCGGTCGCTTATGACCGTGAGCATGTGGTCGTGCTGTCCGACTGGAGCTTCATGCATCCGATGGAACAGATGCGGAAGCTGAAGGCGATGGGCGGTTATTTCAACCACAACCAGCAGACACTTTCGGGCTTGCTCAAGGGCCAAGATCAATCGGCGGCTGACCGCCGGATGTGGGCGGGCATGCGGATGGACCCGACCGACATCGCCGACGTCAACGGCTCGACTTACAGCTACCTGATCAACGGGCAAGCCAGCGCGGACAATTGGACCGCACTGTTTGTCCCCGGCGAGCGGGTGCGGCTGCGGATCATCAACGCTTCGGCCATGACCAATTTCAATGTGCGGTTGCCCGGTTTGCCGATGATCGTCGTCGCGGCGGATGGCCAGAACATTGAGCCCGTCGAAACCGACGAGTTCCAGATCGCCATTGCCGAAACCTATGATGTGATCGTCCAGCCAAATGACGATCGCGCCTATGGCCTGATTGCTGAGTCTATCGACCGCTCGGGCCTGTGCCGCGCCACACTCGCGCCGCGCATGGACATGGTCGCGGCCGTCCCCGCGCTCCGCGAGCGCCCGCTCCTGACCATGAAGGACATGGGAATGGGCGAGATGGATACGAGTACTGCTGATAAGAGCGGAGGCGCTATGGCGGGTATGGACCATTCCGCAGCTGCTTCGGCGCCGTCAGCAAAGGACTCAATGGCCGGCATGGATATGACCGGCGGCGCGATGAAAATGCGCGATCCGTCCGTTGCGCCGCAAGTGAAGATGGGGCCGGGTGTGGCGACACTAGCACCCATGCCGATGGATCGCACCGGAGAGCGCCCCACTGGACTTGAAAAGGTTGATCACCGCGTGCTGACCTACCGCGACCTCAAATCGCTCAGGCCCAATGCCGACACCCGCACACCGTCGCGCGAGATCGACCTGCATCTGACCGCCAATATGGAACGCTATATGTGGTCGTTCGACGGGGTGAAATTCAGTGAGGGGACGGACCCGATCGCATTCCGCCACAATGAGCGGGTGCGGGTCAATCTGATCAACGACACGATGATGCCGCACCCGATCCACCTGCATGGCCATTTCTTCGAGGTTGTGACCGGCAATCCCGGCCGTCATCCGGTCAAGCATACGGTCAACGCCTTGCCCGGCGGCAAGGTATCGTTCGATCTGACCGCCGACGCGCTCGGCGACTGGGCCTTCCACTGCCATATGCTGCTCCACATGATGGCGGGGATGTTCCGCGTCGTCACGGTGCGCCACGAGGAGGCTGCAGCATGAAGCTCTCGCTCGCCAGCGCCGCCGTTGCCACAATGGCAGTCGCATCGCCTGCCTCCGCACAGATGGATCACGGCGCGATGCCTGGAATGGAGCAGCCCGCCCAGCCCAATCCAAAACCCAAGCCTGCGCCCAAGCCTGCTGCCAGTACGGACCCGATGCCGGGCATGGACATGGCCCCTGCCACATCCACTCCACCCGAATCTGCGCCCGATCACGACATGTCGTCCATGCCAGGCATGGAGATGGGACAGCCAGGTGCCCCCGCCTCGGCTGACCCCCATGCGGGCCATGACATGTCGGGCATGACTGGAATGCCGGGCATGGAGCCGCCAGGCAACGAGATCGGCACAACACCGGCTCCCGCTCCGCCCACCGATCATGCTGCTGACGGTATTTTTGGCGCTGATCAAATGGCGACGTCGCGCACGATGCTCCGGCACGAAAATGGCGGCATGCCCGCCTATAGCGTCACCTTCAATCTTGCCGAGTATCGTGTTCAAAAGGGTGGGGACGCCTATCGCTGGGACGCCGAAGCCTGGTTCGGCGGCGACATCGAACGTTTGGTTGTGAAGACCGAAGGCGAAGGTGCCGTTCGCGGCGGCATCGACAGCGCCGAGGTGCAGGCGCTCTACTCCCGCGCGATCGATCCCTGGTTCAATCTGCAAGCCGGTGTCCGGCATGATTTCAAACCGGGACCGGCGCGAACCTATGCGACGATCGGCATCGAAGGGATTGTCCCTTACTGGTTCAAGGTTGGCGGCGCGCTGTTCCTTTCGGACAAAGGGGACCTGCTGGGCCGGATCGGGGGCTATTATGATCAACGCATCACCCAGAGACTGATCCTGCAACCGCGCGTCGAGCTCAACTTTTCAGCGCAGGATGTGCCTGCGAATGGCATCGGTTCGGGCTTCTCCGACGCCGAGCTTGGGCTTCGGTTGCGCTACGAGATCAAACGCGAGTTCGCGCCCTACATTGGCGTGTCATGGGAACGAAAATTCGGCGACAGTGCCCGCTTCGCCCGCGCCGCGGGTGACCGCGTGCAAGCCACCAGTCTGGTGATCGGCATCAGGACGTGGTTCTGATTGACAATCTCGCGCGCCGGACAGGATAGCCCGGACATGAAGGACCTTGATATGACAGAGCCCAATCTCCCTGGCGATCGAGCGTCCATTCCGCTCTCCGATTTGACCAAAGTGCCTGCGGTGACGCTCGGGTTCTGGATCATCAAGATCCTGGCGACAACGCTTGGCGAAACCGGCGGCGATACGGTCAGTATGTCGATGAACCTTGGCTACCTCGTCGGCACAGCAATTTTTCTCAGCATTCTGGTGCTGCTCGTGTGGTGGCAAATCCGGGCAAGCCGGTTTCATCCGATGCTCTATTGGGCGACGATCATCGCCTCGACGACGGCCGGAACGACCATGGCTGACTATGCGACCCGTTCGATGGGGATTGGCTATACCGGCGGTTCGCTGTTGCTGTTCGGGCTGGTGCTGGCATCGCTGTTCGCTTGGCATCGCAGTCTGGGAACGATTTCGGTGGTCAGCGTGAAGGAGCCACGCGCCGAGACATTTTACTGGATCACGATCACCGTCTCGCAGACGCTGGGAACCGCGCTTGGCGATTGGCTAGCCGATACCGGGGGGCGAGGCTACATCGGCGCGGCTGGCATCTTTGCGGCGATGCTCGCGGTGGTCGCATTGCTCTATTTCAGAACCGCGATCAGTCGAACGCTCCTGTTCTGGTCAGCCTTCATCCTGACGCGGCCACTTGGCGCAGCCGTTGGTGATTTTCTTGATAAGCCGCTTGATCAGGGCGGACTTGCGTTGAGCCGTCCATTGGCCTCGGCGGCTTTGGCAATCGTGATCATCCTGTTGATCATGCTGCTCCCGCAACGCGCAGGAAGCCACCCGGGCGAAGCAAAACCATAGCAACGAAGGATCCCGCCATGAAAAAGCTCATCCTTGCCCTAATGCTGTTCGCAACTCCGGCGATGGCTGCATCGGATATTGTCATGCATCGTGACCCCGGCTGCGGCTGCTGCGAGAAATGGGCAGCCCAAGTGCGCGCCGCGTTCGGACGCAATGTCAGGATCATCGACGATGCCCACCGCGCCGCACTCGATGCACGCTTAGGGGTGCCTGCGGCGCTTTCCGGCTGTCACACCGCAATCATCGATGGCATGGCGTTTGAAGGGCATGTGCCCATTGCCGACATGAAGCGCGTCTTGGCCGCGAAGCCGCGCGGTGTTCGCGGGCTGGCTGTTGCAGGGATGCCCATGGGGTCGCCCGGTATGGAAGCGCCCGGGCGGCAGGCGGATCGGTACAATGTAATCGCCTTCGGTGTGGGACCGACGTTTGTCTATGCGCGGCATTGACTCGGCGCGAGACCAAGGCCGGTTCAGCCCGCCTTCCTGAAACTGCTGAACTGGAGTTTCTGCAATGCGCCGCCCGGCGTCGTGTGGTCATAGCGCCGTTCGTCGGTCAGGGTGAAACCGGGTCCGATAATGCGGCCGATACTGTCCGCATCGTGGCGGGCCACTGGCAGACCGCTGCATTTTTCGGGTCCATCGGGGGCGAAAGTGCCGATGATCGCGACCCCGCCCGGATTGAGCGCGGCGTCCAGGGCCTTGGCATAGGCTGCTTGATCATCGGGTGCGGTCAGGAAGTGGAACGCAGCGCGGTCATGCCAGAGGTCGTACCGGCTGGTGGGCACCCATTCGGTCACATCGCCGACAATCCACTCCACCGCGTCCGCTCGGGCGCCTAGTCTTGCTTTGGCGATTTCGAGCGCCTGCGCGGACAGATCGAGCACCGCTACGCGGGCATGTCCTTTTGCGACGAGTGCGTCGACCAATCGGGACGCACCGCCGCCGATGTCGATCACCGCACCCAGACCAATTCCTGCAGCATCGATCAGTTCCAACGAGAATGACGGCGATGGTTCGAACCAGCTGACGCTATCGTCAGCCTTGGTCGTGTAAACATTGTCCCAATGGCCAGCGCGCGTTTCTATCATCCCGTCGTTTTCCGTTTCCATGCAGTGAGGATCGCAGATGATGTTCGGTGGGGCGCTATCAAGCCATACGCGGCCAATCCGGGTGAATGTCGTCGATCACAAAGGCGTGGCCAGTGCCTTTGTCGTCCCCGTGATGGTCGCGCAGATGCGCATGATCCGGCGCGAGATCATCATGGCTATGCGCCACCGCTTCGGGATCTTGTGTCGGCCAAAGCCTTAGGGCCGCGAATGTGCCGATACCCGCGACCAACGCCAGCACACCAAAGGCCGCGACCTGGCCGACGCCCGCTCCAATCTGTCCGGCAAGGGGATAGGTGATCAGCCAACAGCCATGACTGAGAGCGAACTGGGCAGCGAAGACGGCGGGCCGGTCTTCGGCATTGGCCGAACGACGGAGGAGACGGCCCGATGGGGTGACGCTCATCGAATAGGCGATGCCGAGGACGAACCAGCCTGACAGCAATAGCGGCCAATAGGCGCTGCTCTTGCCAAAAAACATGGTGAGTATGGCCATCACTCCAAGGCCGGCCGTCAGCAGCGCCGCAGCACTGGCCATCAAGGTCCGATCGCTGATCTTGTCGAGCAAGCGCGGGATGAAGAACGCTGCCAACATAGAGCCGGAGCCATATGCCGCGAGCGTTAGCGCCACTTCCCTTTGACCAAAGCCGAGGCCGCCACGCACAATGACGACGGTGTTGACGATCACCATCGAGCTTGCCGCAGCCGAGGCAAGGCTCAGCGCGAGCAAGCCTTTGAGCCGCGGCGTCTTGAGGTAAATCCTCAGCCCCCGCGTGGTCTTGGTCCAGATGCCGCCAGCGCGCGGTTTGGCAGGCGAGCGCGGGAGGACGACAGACACCACCAGCAGCGCAGAGCAGATGAAGCCGATCGAGGTTCCGGCAAACAGCCAATGGAAACTGATCACCGAAAGCAGCGCCGCTGCAAGGATCGGGCTGATCAGGCTTTCCATGTCGTAGGCCAATCGCGAGAGCGAAAGCGCACGGGTATAGTCGGCTTCATCGGGCATTACGTCGGGGATCGTTGCCTGGAACGTCGGGGTGAACGCGGCCGAGGCCGATTGCAGCACGAAAATCAGCACATAGATTTGCCAGATCTGGTCGACGAACGGCAGACTGAGAGCAACCGCTGCGCGCACCAGGTCCATGGCAACGAGGAAGGCCCGGCGCGGCAACCGGTCGGCAAAGGCACCGACCACCGGCGCAACGCCGATATAGGCGACCATTTTGATCGCGAGCGCTGTTCCCAGCACCGCGCCGGCATTGCCCCCGGCAAGGTCGAAGGCGAGCAGCCCAAGCGCCACTGTCGCCAGCCCTGTGCCGATCAGGGCGATTATCTGGGCGCCCAGCAGATGGCGATAGGTGCGATTTGCGAGAACCGAGATCATGCTGATACTCCTGCGTTCACCGCGACGCGCGGTCCCAATGTTTCGATGATCTTGCAGTCCGCAACCGTATTGTGCCGGCAGCTGCCAATCACCCGCGTGAGTTCTTCGCGCATGGCGGAAAGGTCGGCGATCTTGCGTTCGACTTCCGCCAGATGCCCGCTGGCGATCGCATCGACTGCACCGCAGGGCTTGCTCCGATCATCGGCGAGCGCGAGCAAATCGCGCACGGCGTCGAGGCTGAAGCCCAGATCGCGCGCACGGCGGATGAACGACAGGCGCTGGAGATGCGCAGGGCCGTAGCTGCGATAATTGGCATTGGTCCGCGCAGGTGGCGGAAGCAGTCCTGCTTTCTCATAGAAGCGGACAGTTTCCACCTTGGTTGCGGTCGCTTTTGCCAGTTCGCCGATTTTCATCGCTTGACCCTGTAGTTGCTACAGGGTGCATATGCAGCGCCGACTCGCACTTTGTCGAGAAGGAAGTTCATGGCTGACGATTGCTGCACGAGCGCTTGTGGAAGCACGAAAACGCTCAACGATCCGCGCTGGCGGCGGGCCTTGTGGATCGCGCTTGGCGTAAATGCGGTGATGTTTGCGGTCGAATTTGTCGCTGGATCGGCGGCGGATTCGCGCTCGCTCCAGGCCGACGCGCTCGATTTTCTGGGCGACAGCGCCAACTACGCGATCAGCTTGACAGTCGCGAGCATGGCGCTGGTCTGGCGCGCAAGGTCGGCCCTGCTCAAGGGGCTGACTCTACTGGCGTTCGGAGCGTGGGTACTGGCGACCGCCATTCTTGCGTTTGTAAACGGGGCCGCGCCACAACCCGAAACCATGGGCATCGTCGGGGCCGCAGCACTGATCGCTAATGTCGGCGTTGCACTATTGCTTTACCGATTCCGCACTGGCGATGCGAATATGCGGTCGGTGTGGATCTGCTCGCGGAACGACGCCATCGGCAACATGGCGGTAATGGTTGCAGCGCTCGGTGTGTTCCGGACCGGGAGCGCCTGGCCCGATCTGCTGGTTGCCGGCATCATGGCTGCGCTAGCGATCAGCGGAGGCGCGCAGATAGTCCGGCATGCACGCGACGAACTGCGGTCAGAGCGTCAAACAGCCAGCCCGGCCCAGGGTTGATCTGATGTTGCACGCCATTCCCTTCGTCTCACTTGTCACGATTTTCGCAGCCTCGGTGCTGAGAGGCGAAGCCATCCGGCGAAAATCGGGTGATCGCGCTTGGGCTTTTGCCTCGTCGAAGGGAAAGCAGAGGTTGGCTGGGCTGGCATTCGCTGCAAGCATCGTCGTACTCGCCATCGCGGGCGGAGTTGTCGCCAAGGATGCACGAGGAGAGTTCCCGGTTATCGCGGCGATGCTTTCGGGTGCGGGCGCGGCCATCGTGATTGTCGCGCAAATGCAGATGGGCCGGGCGTGGCGTGTCGGCGTCCGGCACGGGGACGCACCCCTGTTCATTCGGCATGGGCTGTTCCGGTGCAGCCGCAACCCAATTTTTGTCGGGATGATGATGATCGGGCTTGGGGTGGCGCTGAACACCTCGCTATGGTGGGTATGGCTAGCCTGGATGGCATTCGTCGCTGCCTGCCATGTTCAGGTGCAGATCGAAGAAGCACATTTGCGCGCAAGCTTTGGCGACGCCTACTGTGACTTCGCCAGCTCGATTCCACGCTGGATTGGGATCGCGCGGTGAACTCTGTTTGCCGCAACGCAGCACTCATGCTACCGGGTAAGTAATGCGGGGCCGATTCATCTCATTACTGTTGATACTGGCCGTCCTGTTCGGCAGCGCGATAGCGCCCGCTATCGCTCATGCGCAGGGCGGGTCCGACGTGCATGTGTCCGAAATCCTCGACCTTCACGAGGCGGATGCCACGACCGGCGATGACCAGCAGAAACCCGCCTCCGGTATGCCGGGCGAAGCTGCGGCGCATCACCACTGCACAGTTGGCCTTGCCGCAACCGGTCCCGATATTTGCCTGATGGTTGGTGCCAGCAAAAAGGCTTTTCAACCGGCAACAGCGAACCTGCTCGCCGCATACGCGCAGGCACCGCCGACCCAGCCGCCCTCCGCCTGACCGACACGACTTTGCGGCGGGTATTCCCGTTGCCGAGATTCTGTCCGGTTGGGAGCTTTCTTCAATGTCATTGCGTAATCGAATTGCCGCGCTTGCGGCACTGGTGGCCATTATTTTTGTCGGGTGGTGGGCATTTTGGCCAGCCGCACCCGCTTCCGAAACAGCAGCCACCGAGCAATCGGGGGACTCCGCCAAGCCGCTGACGGCCGCTCAGCTGGAGCGGATGGGTGTCAAAACGGCGGTCGTGCGGGCTGCAAGCGGAATGCCGCTCGGCACCATGCCTGCTACGGTGACGCTGCCGCCGGATGCGCGAGTAGCGGTGACAGCCTCCTTTGCCGGGTCGATCCAGCAGGTGTTCGTGATCACAGGACAGGCCGTGGCGCGCGGCCAGCCGTTGGCGACGATGGTAAGCCGCGATGCCTTGCAAGTCGGCTCGAACCTGACCCGCGCGCAGGCAGCACTCGGTTATGCGCGCGCAAACGCGAAACGGCTGCAACAGCTTGCAAGCGAAGGCGTCATTGCCGGGGCGCGTGCACAAGAAGCGCAGGCTGCAGTGCGGCAAGCAGAAGCGGATGTTTCGGAGAGCTCACGTATCCTTGGTCTTTCCGGGGCTAGCAGCGGCGGCCTGATCACCCTGCGCGCGCCGATCAGTGGACGGGTTTCGACGGTCGCGGTCCAGACTGGCGGCCCGGTGGATGGCATGGTTGCGCCGTTCGTGATCGATGCGAGCAATGCCTATCAATTGGACATTCAGGTCCCGGAACGGCTGGCCGGCCTGGTCAGGCCCGGCATGACGGTATCGTTACCCGGTAATATCTCCGGACTCATCCTCTCGGTCGGCTCGGCAATCGATCCGGACACGCGCAGCGTTCTGGCCAAGGCCAGCATTGGTGCTGCCCCTGGAATGATCGCGGGCAAAGGGGTGATGGTTTCCATCTTCGGCGATGCCCAGCAAAGCGCGGTTGCGGTTCCGTCAAATGCGGTCACACGCCTTGGTGACGCGGATGTCGTTTTTGTCAAAACGGCCAAGGGATTCGAGAAGCGGATCGTCGTCATTGGCGGCAGCGCAGGCGGTGAGACGGTTATTATCCAGGGCCTCGCGGCCGGCGAAGTGATTGCCATCTCGGGCCTGACCGAGATCAAAATGACGCTGGGCGGCGAATAGGCCATGCTGCGTCGTCTTGTAGAGCTGTCGCTCGCCGCGCGGCTGGCGGTGCTGGGCTTGGCGCTTGCGCTGGCCGGTATCGGTGGCTGGTCCTTTCTCAACCTGCCGGTTGATGCCTTCCCGGACATTTCATCGACCCAGGTGAAGATCATCCTCAAGGCCCCAGGCATGACCCCCGAAGAGGTTGAAAGCCGGGTTATCACGCCGATCGAGATGGAGATGCTGGGTATCCCCAAGCAGCAGATCCTCCGCTCCATTGCCAAATACGGCATTGCCGACATCACCATCGATTTTCACGACGGCACTGACATTTATTGGGCGCGCAGTCAGGTGACCGAACGGCTGTCGGGCATCATGGAAGACATGCCGCCATCGGTCGAAGGCGGGCTTGCACCGATCGCGACGCCGCTGACCGATGTTTACATGTTCACCCTCGAAGGACCGCAAAGTCTGGCCGAGAAGCGGCGCGCATTGGATTGGACGATCCGGCCTGCGCTGCGCACGGTGCCGGGTGTCGCTGACGTCAACTCGCTCGGCGGTCGGGCCGAGACGTTCGAGGTTCGTCCCGATCCCAATCTGATGGCAGCAGCTGGCCTCACCTATGAAGACATTGGCACGGCAATTGGGGCGGGGAACCGCAACGACGGTGCCGGGCGGCTCTCGGTTGGCGACGAAGCCCTGATCGTACGCGCGGTCGGAGCGATCCAGACCGAGGACGATCTGCGCGCGGTGGTGGTCAAAACGCAAAAGGATGGCGTGCTGCGGCTGAGCGATGTCGCGACCGTCGGCACCGGCAGCCTGACCCGTTACGGCGCGGTGACGCGCAATGGCACCGGCGAGGCGGTGCAAGGCATTGTGATCGCCTTGAAGGGTTCCGATGCCAGCAAGGTCGTGCGCGACGTCAAGGTGCGCGCCGCCGAGGTCCAGCGCAGCCTGCCCAAGGGGATGGTCCTCAATGTCTTCTATGACCGTTCTGAGTTGGTCGAACGGGCCGTCGGAACTGTCGAGGAGGCCTTGCTCGAAGCGACCATCCTGGTGGTCATCCTGCTGCTCCTGTTCCTTGGGGACATTAGGGCGTCGCTGATCGTTGCCGCCGCCCTGCCGATGGCCACGCTGGTGACCTTCATCCTGATGAAGCAATTCGGCATGTCGGCCAATCTGATGAGCCTTGGCGGTCTCGCTATTGCCATCGGGATGCTGGTGGACGGCGCCGTGGTGGTTATCGAAAATGTCGTCGAACGATTGTCCGATCCTGGCCATGCCCACGCCAGCAAGCTAAACCGCGTGCTGGTTGCTACCAGCGAAGTCGTGGTGCCAGTCGCATCAGGTCTGTTCATCATCGCGCTGGTCTTCTTGCCGCTCCTCACGCTCGAAGGGCTTGAGGGCAAATTGTTCGGCCCCGTTGCAATGACGATCGTGCTGGCACTGGCCAGTTCGCTCGTTTTGGCGCTGACCCTGGTTCCCGTGCTCGCGTCTTACGGCCTGAAGGCGGATGGAGAACACAAAGAGCCGTGGTTGATGCGGCAGCTTTCGCCGCGTTATCATAGGCTGCTCGATTGGGCCTTTGCCCGCAAGACGGCGGTCTATGGTGCAGCCGGAGCCGCCTTGCTTGTCGCGGTTGTAGCCTATTCGTTTGTCGGCAAGACCTTTCTGCCGACGATGGATGAAGGCTCGGTGCTGCTGCAAATCGAGAAGCACCCGAGCATCAGCCTCCAGCACAGCATCGAAGGCGATTTGCGCGTTCAGAAACTACTGATGGCGAAAGTTCCGGAGATCCTCGAAATTGTCGGCCGGGTTGGCAGCGATGAACTCGGGCTCGATCCAATGTCGCTCAATGACACCGATACGTTCATGAGACTGAAGCCGCGGAGTGAATGGCGGGTTCAGGACAAGGACTGGCTGATTGAGCAAATTAGGGTGGCGATGGAGGAACTGCCCGGATTCGAGCATGCCTTTACCCAGCCTATCGAAATGCGCGTGTCCGAAATGTTGACCGGCTCGCGCGGCGATCTGGCGATCAAGCTGTTCGGACCCGACCTCAAGACGCTTGGAGAACTAGCGGCCAAAATCGATGGGCGGCTGCGCAAGATCAGCGGCGCGACCGAAGTGATCACGGTTGCCGATGATAACGTCGAATATCTGCAACTTGACATCGATCGTTTGGCTGCCGGCCGTGCCGGAATGCCCGTGGAAAACTTGCAGGATGCCCTGCGCGCGCAAGTCGAAGGTGTGCGTGCTGGGACTGTCGCCCAAGGCAATCGCCGCGTGCCGATCGTCATTCGCGGCGATCCTGCACTGGCGAGCGATCCGACGCTGTTCACCGACCAGACGATACTCAGCCCCAATGGGACGAGCGTCCGCGTCAGCGACGTCGCGCGGGTCACCCGCACCGAGGGGCCGGTGAAGCTGGAGCATGAGAATGGCTCACGCTTTGCGCTGATCCAGGCGTTCGTGTCGGGCCGCGATCTGGTTGGCTTTGTCGATGAGGCCAAAGCCGATCTTGCCAAAAACGTGCCGCTTCCTGCGGGATACCGGCTCGAATGGGGCGGGCAGTTCGAAAACCAGCAGCGGGCATCGGCCCGGCTGGCGGTTGTGCTGCCAATCGCGCTGATTCTGATCTTCATCGTGCTCTACGTGACGCTCCGGTCGCTTCGCGCTTCACTGTTGATCATCGCCAACATTCCGTTTGCGGCGGTGGGAGGCATCGTCGCCTTGTTGGTCACCGGGGAATATCTATCGGTGCCCGCCTCGGTCGGGTTCATCGCTTTGCTCGGCATCGCGGTGCTCAACGGGCTAGTGATGGTGTCCTACTTCCGACAGTTGCGCGAATCAGGCAAGTCGATGGCCGAGGCGGTGCGGCGCGGAGCGGAACGGCGGTTGCGACCGGTCCTGATGACCGCAACGATTACCGGCTTCGGACTGGTGCCCTTGCTCTTTGCGACCGGCCCTGGCTCCGAAATCCAGCGGCCGCTCGCCATTGTGGTGATTGGCGGCCTGATCACATCGACCCTGCTGACCTTGGTGCTTTTGCCGATGCTTTACGAGCGATTCGGTGAGTCGCTCGCTGAACGCGAAGCCCAGGGTGATGACGAAGGATACCCCGCATGAACCGCTTTCTAATCCTGCCCGCGCTGCTTCTGTCCGGAGCGGCTCTTGCCAATGAAGTGGCGACATTGCTGCCTGCGGAAGCCGTCGAGCGCGCGGTCGGAGAGCATCCTTTGGTCCAGGCAAGCATTGCCCGCAGCGACGCAGCGCGCGGTGCTGCGCGCGGTCAGCGCGCCGGCCCCTATGAGTTCACCGTCAGCGGATCCTATGCCAGGCGCCGGATCGACCGCGAAGGCGAATTCAGCGAATACGATGTTACGCTCGAACGGGGTTTCCGGTTGCCCGGCAAGGCCGCACTTGACCGCAGGGCGGGTGAGTTCGGAGTTGCAGCGGCGGACTATCGGATTGCCGGTGCCCGCCATAGCGCGGTGCAGCTCCTCAACGACATCTGGTGGGATTGGCTGGCAGCCGGTGCAGAGATCAAGGCCAACGAAGCTGCGGTGGCCAACCTGACAGCAGACCTGACTTCCGTCGAACGCCGGGTTGCCCTCCAGGACGCAGCACCGGTCGATGCCGATCGGGCTCGCTCGGCGCTGGCAACCGCGCGGGTCGCGCTCGACCAGAGCCGGTCGCGCGCGCAAATCGCGCGCTCGCGGCTGGAGGTGCAGTTCCCATCGCTGCCGCTGCCTGCCGAGGTGCCGGAATTGCCAGACCCGGTGATGCCGCCGGTCATGCTCGACATACTTCGTGATCAGGCGCTCGCTCAGGATCATGGCCTGGCTGCTGCGAAGGCCGAGGCCGATCGACAGACGATCCTGGCCGAGCGGGCGCGCCGAGACCGGATTCCCGATCCGACACTCGGCTTGCGCCTGTTCAGCGAGCGGGGCGGAGCCGAGCGCGGCATCGGGGTGGTGGCATCGATCCCGATTGGCGGTGCGGGCAGGTCCGCCTCGGCCGATCAGGCCGATGCGGAAGCCCGCGCCGCGACCGCCGAGTTCGCTGCCGCGCGATTCACGGCCGAGGAGGCCGCTGCCACCGACTTTGCCCAGGCGATCAACAGCTGGTCCGCATGGCAGCGTAGTCTCGACGCCCGAACCAGCAGCGAAATGGCAGCCTACCGTTTGCGCCAGGGTTATAGATTGGGCGGCGTCGACCTTGCCGACCTGCTTTACGCCGAGCGTCAGGCACAGGACGCCTTGAAAGCGGAGACCGCCGCGCGGGCCGAAGCGTCACGAGCGATCTCGCGACTTCGGATCAACGCCCATGATCTTTGGGCGGCTGGGCACGATGGAGTGGGTAGATGACCGCAAAGCTCCGTCTCGAACTGCCGTTACTGCTACCTGAAATCGATGGCGCAGCGGACGCATGCGTTACGCGGCTGGTGGAGAGCTTGAGCGCCCGAGAGGGCGTCCGCAACGCCCATATAGTAGCGGCGGCAGGCGAAGACTCGGCGAAGCTTTGCGTCCACTATGATCCTGACCTGCTTTCGTTGCCAAGAATTCGCGAGATTGCCCAAAGCGAGGGCGCGAAGATCACCGAGCGATTTGGCCATCTGCTCTGGAATGTCGATGGGCTGTCCAACCAGCGGCGCGCCCGCACCGTCGCCGGACGGCTGCTCCGCGCACCTGGTATAGTCGAGGCCGATGCATCGGCCGCTGGTGTGGTGCGCATCGATTTCGACCGCGACAAGATCTCCGAAGTCGAAATCGAACGGCTGCTCGGCAAGTTGGGCGTCTATGCGAGCGCCCCATCTGGTGAGGCACCGTCGGCAGCCCCGGCAACGCACGCCGCCGACACGGCCCATGCTGGACATGACCATGGCGCCGGCGCGGAAGTTGGTGGCCCCGCACATGCCCATGGCGGGGTATTCGGGTCCAATACTGAACTGATTTTCGCTTTGATCTGCGGTGCCTTGCTCGGCGTGGGCTTTCTGATCTCGCTGACGACCGCCGTCCCTGAATGGTTGCCGCTCGGCTTCTATGTCGCCGCTTATGGTTTTGGCGGATTCTTTACGGTGCGCGAGGCAATCGACTCGCTCCGGAACCGCCAGCTCGAGATCGACAGCTTGATGCTTGTTGCCGCAGCCGGCGCGGCAGCGCTCGGCGCATGGGCGGAAGGCGCGTTGCTGCTCTTTCTCTTCAGCTTCGGCCACGCACTCGAGCACTATGCGATGGGCCGCGCCAAGCGCGCCATCGAGGCCCTCGCCGAACTGGCGCCGCAAACCGCGATCGTCCGGCGCGGCGACCAGACTCTGGAAATCCCGGTCGATGAGCTTGCGGTCGGTGACGTCGTGATCGTCAAGCCCAATGAACGTATGCCTGCGGACGGGTTCGTGGTGGTCGGCGAATCGAGCGTCGATCAGGCGCCGGTCACCGGCGAGAGTATTCCAGTGGACAAGCTTCCGGTTGATGACCGGCCTGCGGCAACGGCGCAGCCGGACAAAGTTGCAGCGGCGCACCGGATCTTCGCGGGCACCATCAACGGCGCGGGCGCGATCGAAGTGCAGGTAACGCGCCTTTCCAAGGACACTACACTGGCCAAGGTCGTGCAGATGGTCGGCGAGGCCGAGGCGCAGAAATCGCCGACACAGCGCTTTACCGATCGCTTCGAGCGCATTTTCGTGCCGAGCGTGCTGGCTCTCGTCGGTCTGCTGCTGTTCGCCTGGGTCGTGGTCGATGAACCATTCCGCGACAGCTTCTACCGGGCAATGGCTGTCTTGGTGGCGGCAAGTCCCTGTGCGCTGGCAATTGCGACGCCAAGCGCGGTTCTCTCGGGTATTGCACGCGCTGCGCGTGGCGGGGTGCTCGTCAAAGGTGGCGGCCCACTAGAAAATCTCGGCACTTTGCGCGCCATCGCCTTCGACAAGACCGGCACGCTGACCGAAGGTCGGCCGCGCATCACCGATGTGATCCCGGCGGGAGACACCACTGAAGCCGATCTGCTTCGCATTGCGGTCGCGGTTGAGGGACTGAGCGATCACCCGCTCGCCGCTGCGGTTGCCGTCGGTGGGCGCGAGCGGCTCGGCGAAATACCCATTCCAACCGCCACGGAGTTGCGCAGCATTACCGGTCGCGGCGTTCAGGCGATGTTAGAAGGCGAGACAGTCTTCATCGGCAGCCCCAAATTGTTCGGCGAAGTGGCAGGCGAGCCGCTTCCCCAAGGGTTGCGAGACGAAGGCCTGCGCCTTGAGGAGGCAGGCCGTACGACCATGATCGTCAGGAAGGGGACACGCTATCTTGGGGTGATCGGGCTGATGGACACGCCGCGCGGCGCGGCGATCGCGACGCTCGCGCGCCTGCGCGAACTCGGCATTACGCGCATGATCATGATCTCGGGCGACAACCAGCGCGTTGCCGACGCGATTGCGAAGCAGGTCGGGCTCGACGAAGCCTGGGGCGACCTCATGCCTGAGGACAAGGTTGCCGCCATCAAGAAGCTGAAGGCGCAGGACAAGGTCGCAATGGTCGGCGACGGGGTCAACGATGCGCCGGCGATGGCGAACGCCACGGTTGGCATTGCGATGGGAGCAGCCGGATCGGACGTGGCCCTTGAGACGGCGGACGTTGCCCTTATGGCGGACGACCTCGCACACTTGCCCTTCGCGGTGGGACTGAGCCGCCAGACGAGCCGGATCATCCGCCAGAACCTGTATCTCAGCATTGGTGTCGTCACGGTGCTGTTGCCGGCGACCATCCTGGGCCTGGGTATCGGACCAGCAGTGCTCGCCCACGAAGGCTCGACGCTGGTGGTCGTGTTCAACGCGTTGCGGCTGCTCGCTTTCAAGGATCGCGAGAATGCGCCAACTGCTGCCGTATCGGGCTAGGGGTTTTCTCCCGGCATTTGATGGGACAGCATCGGCATGAGTGCGCCCGCGCGACAGCCGAATTTGGCCGGGCAAACCTCACAATCAAATTTGGTCTGCGAAACTTTGGAGTAGTAACGGTTTTGCGCCGTTCACCTGTCCCCTTATGCCACCTTGGCCGCGCTTTAAGTCCAACCCGTTCCTGCTTGTTTCACGCCGCCTCGACGCCATGAGCCTCGAATGCCACGCCAAGCCGCTTGCGAACTGCGCTGAAGATCGCAGCCAAATTGTCCATGCTCGGATTGCCCTTCTCCGAAAGCATGCGGTGCAGGCTCTTGCTTGGGCGATTGGTTTCGTTGGCCAGATCCTCGAACCCGACCGAGACATTGACCAGGTCACGAAGGATCAGGCGCGAAACGTGCGGTTCGCCGTTGAGAAACGCGGTCGCTGCCTCGTCGAGCATGGCTTTGGCGAAGGCAGGATCGCGCGCGGCGCGCTCCTTCACCGTCTCCTTGAAATCGCGTGTCAGTGCCACTGTGCCTAGCTCCTTGCCTTCTTCATCTTGGCCTTCCGGCCCTTGTACTCGTCGAGCAATGCGCCCGCCTGCTTGATATCCGCCTGCTGCCGCTTCTTGGTCCCGCCCACGAAAAGTATGATCAGTTCATCCCCATCCTGGGCGAGATAGAGCCGGTATCCCGGTCCCCAGTCGATCCGGTATTCGCCAAGCCCGCCGCCGATCCATTTGACGTTCGACAGATTACCCAGTTCCAGTCGGACGATGGACGTCGCCACCTTGGCCGCAGCCTGAACATCGAGATTGTCGAACCAACCCCGGAACGGGCAAGAACCGTCTTCGCGGATATATTCCTCAACAATCACATTGCACCGCTATTGGTAACATATTCGTTACCTTGTGTCTAGGCCGCCGCCGCCGCGTTTGTAGGCAAAGCGGGCTGCGCAGCGATGTCGCTATGAGCTTTGCCAAAGTTCACACCATTGATGACTCCATCCGCCTTGGCGAGAATCGAAACGACATGATTATTCCAGAGGTCGAGCGCTTCCCGCTTCTCGGCCTTCCAGTCATGCCGTTGATAGATACCGGCGACCCCGGCGCGAGACCCGCCGACATGATTCAACACCGCTTCGGTGACTTCAAAGCGAACGCCCAGCCGCTGAAATCCGGTAGCGAGCGTTCGGCGAAGATCGTGTAGCCGCCAAGGAGCAATCGGATCGCCGCCATCCTCAGCAACCATTCGATCAAGCTTTTCCTTCCCTTTGTGATAACCAGTAAACCCACCGCCTGTTGAGGTGGAGAAAACCTTGCCCCGTCTTGGCCAAGTTGATTTCCCGGCAACAGCGTCGAGCACAGCGACTGCAAGTTCATTGAGTGGAATGCGGTTGGGCTCGCCGTTCTTCGCGCGATCGCCGGGCAACGTCCACATCCGCTCGAACTGTTCCAATTCTTCCCAGGACAACGACGAAACTTCCTCGCGTCTCTGTCCGGTCACGATGAGCAGACGCACAATCGGACCGAAGCAAGGGTGGGTATTGGGTGCATGCTCCCAAATCCTGGCTAGCTCCTGATCGGAAAGCCATCGATCCCGTGCTTTGACAGCAGGTGGTGTCTCCATTCCTTCCATGGGGCTACGATCGATATCGCCCCGACTGACCGCCCAACGGAACATACGTCGCAGCACGGCGAAGACATTGCGACGGTTGGCAACCTGACAGTCGGGCATCCGATCAAATACGGCGACCACATCAGATCGGGTGATTTTGGGTAGCGGCTTGCTGCCCAGTACCGGCTTCACATGAATCCTGAATGAGCGCGCGACCAGCACCTTCCAGCCTCTGCCGACGCACGACCTTTCAAAGCGTTCCGCATAATTGCTGAACGCGAGGTCGACCGCTTCGCGGCGGCGCTGTTTCTCGACTTCGACCGGATCGATACCTTGCGCGATAAGCAGGAAAAGGCGCTGCGCCTCTTCTCGGGCGGTTGCAGGTGTCCACGGCGATCCATGACTGCCGATCGTATAGCGTCGCGTGCTTGCTTCGCGCCCGCCCATGCGGAATTGCAGGATGTAGGAAACCGCACCACTCTTCGTGATCTTGGCACCAAATCCTTTGATGCCGTCATCCCACAAGAAGCCTTCTGACCGCGATGCAATCAGGGCGTCGACCGTCCGTTTCGTTATCTTTCCACTCGCCATTTTTTCGCCTCCAAACGCGGCGTCCAGCAATCACCGGGTAATCACCGGGGCGGAAATTGCCGCCAAGGGACGAAAACTGTAGAGTAGATAACCTATTGGAATAAAGCGGTAATTCTACGCTAGAGGTGCCCTTAAATACGCCTCCAACGAAAATACCAGACCTCGTGCTCGTAAACCGTGCGCGCCTTGTGTTCATAGCGGGTTTCGGGCCAACCGCCGGGGCGGTTCTGGAAGTCCTGAGGGCTTTCAATCAGCCACTCGAACTGATCGCGGTGGCGGCGCATGACGGACAGCGCATGGCGGACATAGACCGCATGATCGGTGCCGAACCGGAATTCGCCGCCGGGCTTCAGCTTGGCCGCGAACAGAGCAAGCGGGCCATCGTTCATCATCCGCCGCTTGGCATGGCGCGCCTTGGGCCAGGGATCGGGGTGAAGCAGATAGAGAAACGACAGTGATCCATCGGGAATGCGCCGCAGCACTTCCAGCGCATCGCCGTGATGGATCCGGACATTGCCCAGCGGCGGGTGTGCGCCGTTGTCGCCGTCGATGTGGGTCAGCGCCTGCGCGACGCCGTTAAGGAACGGCTCGGCCCCGATGAACCCATGGTCGGGCAGCATATCGGCCCGCGCGGCCATGTGCTCGCCGCCGCCGAAGCCGATTTCAAAATGCAGCGGGCGACTATCGCCGAACAGCACTTCCGATGTGATCGGGCCCTCTGGTGGCATGGCGATGCGCTGGAGCAGGGTATCGATCAGGTTCTGCTGGCCGGCGCGCAACGGCTTGCCTTTCGCGCGGCCATAAAGGCGATTGATCGTTGTCGGGTCACCGGGTTTGTGGGCAGTCATGCTGGCGGCATCTGGCAGTGCGCCCTGCAGGGGTCAAGCATGCAGCAGCCCGGAGGTGGCGCGGTGCCCGCAGACAAGAAAATTGTGATGGACGCAGTTACTAAGCCTGTGGTCAGATTGCCGAATGGCGACGCAACATTCACCCTGCGCCTTCGACACGCTCTCCGCAAAGGAACTTGAGATCCTGCGCCTGCTGGCCGCAGGGCACACGGTCAAGTCGATTGCGGTGCAGCTGGGCCGATCGGAAGCGTCAATCAATGAACGGCTGCGAGAAGCCCGCCGCAAGACCAGCGTGGGCAGCAGCCGCGAACTGGCGCGGTTGATTGATGCCCAGAAAAATTGGGACAAAATTATCGATCTATCAGCTCCGGCCTTTGCGACCGACAACCAGACGCAGCCCCAGACTGCGGGGCTCAATCGGTCGAAAGGAATGACTATGTTGATTATCGCAATGCCGCTCGCGGCCCTAGGACTGGCCATCGCCGCGATCAACCCGCTGCAGGATGCGGCGTCCGCGCCAATGGCTCATGCCGCAGCTCCCAAACAGACGTCGCTGGTCGGCACATGGTCGCTCGATGTTGCGCGCATCCCCGCCGAGGAACGGCCACGTGCAGTAACAATCGAATTCCGCGTCGCGCCGGATGGCAAGTGGATCACCCATGTCCGGATCGTGTCCGCCGACGGCAGCGAGCAACACGCCGAATCGTCTGCTGCGCCCGATGGACACGCTGTGCCCCTGAGCGGGAATATGGCCTTCATCGACAGCACATCGCTGCGCCAGCCCGCGCCGGGCACTTTGGTGATGACCCTGAGCAAGAATGGATCGCCGGTTTCGACCCGCGTCTACACGGCCTCCAAAGACGGAAAGTCGATGACCGAAACGATCGTCTGGGCCGGCCAGGATGTGCCCAGGCTTGAAACGACTTACTTCAACCGGGTCAACTGACTTCGGTTCAGGATGCCAGGTCGGCGCGGATGAGGGCGCGCCGGTCCGGCTGCCGTTTTCCTACATCGCCGCCGCCTGATAAACTGCGGCCCCTGTGCCTATTCCCTCAGCCATCTCCCTGCGCCGGCATCGTGCGTCGCCAATGGCTGCGGGGCGATCCGGGACCGCCGAGTTTTTTGGCCTAGACTGTGGTCCAAGCGGTCCAGGGTCTTCCGTTTTCGGCCCCCAACGAAAACGGCCCGCCTCCTTCGAGACGGGCCGTTTTCCGGGCAATTCTGGAATTGCGGTTCAGGCGGCCTGCGCCTCTTCGCCCGGATCGCGCAGCACATAGCCGCGGCCCCAGACGGTTTCGATGTAGTTTTCACCCTCGCAGGCGTGCGCCAGTTTCTTGCGCAGTTTGCAGATGAACACGTCGATGATCTTGAGTTCGGGTTCGTCCATCCCGCCATACAGGTGGTTCAGGAACATTTCCTTGGTCAGCGTGGTGCCCTTGCGTAGCGAAAGCAGCTCGAGCATCGCGTATTCCTTGCCGGTCAGGTGGACCCGGGCGCTGTCGACTTCGACAGTCTTGGCATCAAGGTTCACGGCCAGCTTGCCAGTGCGGATGACCGACTGCGAATGGCCCTTGGACCGGCGCACAACTGCATGAATGCGGGCGACCAGTTCTTCGCGGTGGAACGGCTTGGTCACGTAATCATCAGCGCCGAAACCGAAGCTGCGGACTTTCGAATCCATTTCCGAAATCCCCGAAAGGATCAGCACCGGCGTCTGCACTTTGGCGACGCGGAGCTTTTTCAGCACATCATACCCGTGCATATCGGGCAGGTTGAGATCGAGCAGGATGATATCGTAATCATACAGCTTGCCGAGATCCAAGCCTTCTTCGCCCAGATCGGTCGAATAGACATTGAAGCCCTCGGTGGTCAGCATCAGTTCGATAGCCCGGGCCGTAGTCGGCTCGTCTTCGATCAACAACACGCGCATGGGTAAGTCCCCTTCAGCCCCGTTTTCGCGATAACAACCCTTCGGTAAGGGGTGTTGATCGCCATTAACCATATGACCAATGAAAGAGAAAGGTTAATTTCTCGTAAACGGCGGAACTGCGCGAGTCGTTTGTGGTCCGCCAACCGGCGGTGCGGGAAAGCCGTCCGGCTTTCCCTGCCAGGCCAGCCCGCTCCCCCTCCCGACAACCCATATCCTAGGGATACCCTTATGGGTGGTCGGGAGGGGGAGCGGGCTGGCGTTGCAAGGTCGGACGGACGTCCGGCCGCACCGGCATCAGCCGGAGATGACCTGCGTCCCAGGATGATGCCGATCAAGATGCTTGCGGATGATCTTGAGGTTCTTGGTGTTGGAGCGGTAGACCAGGTCGAACAGATCGCCGGCCACCGGCACCGCGCCGATCAGGCTGTCGATCCCGACATTGCCGGCCATCCGCCACAGCTGCCATTTTGGCATGCCGATATTGCGGGCTTCCCAGACCAGATAAAGGCCCATTGCCGCGGTAATGAGATCGCCGGCCACCGGGATTAGCCCGACTATTGCATCCAGGCCGATCTTGCGGCCCAGCCCGGGCACTTCGATCATCCCTTCAAGCAACCGCTCAAGCGCCTCGACCCGCTGGCGAACCGAATGCGGATCGCTGCCCATGGGCAAGCTCGCGGTCATCCGCTGTGGCTTTTTGGATCCTGGCATCAAAAGCCACCCCTCATGCTGCGGCGACGAATGTCCGCAGACCTCTATCTGGGGAGCATGGCCATCGGCATCAAGGGATGGATCGCCCAGCGGTTTGGCGCAAAGCCGTTCGCATTGCCGCTGACCAGTGACCAGCGCACCGGCACGCCGAAGGGAATATAGCTGTTGGTGATCGTCAGCTGCGCTTCGGCGCTGGCATAAAGATCCGCGCGTTTGGCCGGGTCCGGTTCGGTCAAAGCCTTGTCAACCAGCTGATCGGCGGTGGGATTGCAGAGCTGGTTGATTGCCGAGCAGCCCAATTGATCAAGGAACCAGGCTGCTGCTGGATAGCGCGCGACAGTGTCAATCAAGCGCAGGTCAGCATCGGCGGCGGCGCCCACCCGGCGGCTGTCCAGACCGATGGCCTTGAGATCGCTGGCGATGCGTTCAAACAGCAGATCGTTGCCCGGTCCGCTGGGCAAGGCAATGCGCAGCGCGGACAGGGGATGGCCCAGACCCTTCCAGCGGGCGACCCGCGATGTGGCCAGTGCGCGCCGTTCTTCGATTGTCCGGCCCACCCAGCGTTCGCCGATCGAGCCGTTATCGCCATCAAGCCCGGGATTGACCACGCGGGTGGTGGTTATCCAGCCGCCCAGGTTGATCAAGTTGGCAATCGCCTCGCGATCGAAGGCCATGGCAATTGCCTCGCGGTTCTCGGGCAGTTCAAGCAGGCCATCGGCGTGAACTACGGCAAGTCCGAACAGCCCCTGGACTGGATCCATCCGCACCGCGCCGCGCGAAATACCCGCTGCGTCGATCCGCGGATAATCGGCAAAAGTTCCGCCCAGGACCAGATCGATCTTGCCGTCCGCAAATAGTTTCAGCGTCGGGACCGCACTGCCTGCGGAAAAGCGCAGGCGCCGGGTGTGATCTTTCCAGCCTTCTTCGGGCGCAAGGCCGCGATCTTCGGGCGCAATGGGTGTCAGCAGCACCCCGCTCAGCTTAAGGTCGGGATCGCTGGCCCGTCTGCTCAGCATCGGTCCGGCGCCGCGCCGTCCATGAACCAGCCCCAGTTCCGGCTGGGCCAGCAATTGCAGGAAATCGGGCATGGGTTGGTGCAGCCGGATTTCGATCACCCGGCCCGCCATTGCCCTGACTTCTTCGATTACCGCCAGATTGGCCCCTAGCGGCTGGCCGCGCTGGGCACCGATGGCTTGCTGCAAGGCGGCCAGTGCGGCCTCAGCAGTGATATCACTGCCATCGCCCCATTTGCCGTCGCGCAGCCGGAAAATATAACTCAGCCCGTCGTCGGTCACGATCCAGCGATCGGCCAGGGCCGGCACTGCGTTGCCCTTTTCATCGAACCCGACCAGCCCTTCGACCGTTGCGGCGCGCAGCATCCGGGCGGCGTAGGGCATCCGCGGATCGGCAGAGAAGAGCGATTGGGGATCGCCGATCGCCACAACCTGCACCGGCCGGTCACCCGTGCCAAAGCAGCTGGCCAAGGGCGTCACAAGCAAAGCAAGGGCAGAGAGGCGAGCAAAACGCGGCATGGCCGCAACCCTCTTAGAGTCTTGGCGGCGCTGCGCCAAGCATGGCGTCAGATCTTGCGCAGAGTTCCTGCGCCGGCGCCTTGGCCTAGCGGAGGGCGCACAAACCGGGGCGTGGATTCGCCGGGCTGCAAGGGCGCACGTACCACCATGGGATCGATCTCTTCACGGAACGCAACCCCGAACCGGCCATCCTGCACCCAGGCGACCGAGCCTTCGACCCAGCCGACATTGCGCAGCTGGGTCCACACCAACTGGCCGCGCTGCACCCGGGTGGGCGATTCGGCCATCATGCCGCCAGCAGAAAGATTGCGGACGCGCACGCGTTCTTCGCCTTCGATGCCATCAATACGCAGATCAGCCATGACGAACAGGCTGTCGCGCGCGATCTGCCGATGTTCGTTGTCTGCCATAGCTGTACCTGCATTCTCCAGTATCATCAGGGCATTGTTCCCTTGTCCCGGCGGGTATACCGACAACCAGTCTGCAAAGGCTAAACCAGAGTGGCAAAGATCCGGTTAATGCCGCCGCAGGTCAATCGTCGCGTGAGATCTTTTCGCGCCGTTCATGTGCTTCCTGGGCTTCCACGGTCATCGTCGCTATTGGCCGGGCAGAAAGGCGGCCCAGACCAATCGGTTCGCCGGTAACCTCGCAATAGCCGTATTCGCCCTCTTCGATCCGGCGCAGGGCGGAATTGATTTTGGAGATCAGCTTACGCTGCCGGTCACGGGTCCTGAGCTCAATTCCCCATTCGGTTTCGCTTGAGGCGCGATCGTTAAGATCTGGCTCGCGAATTGGGCCATCCTGGAGTTGCTGAAGCGTCCCTTGCGACGCGGTATGGATCAGCTTTTTCCATTCCAGCAGCAGCCGGCGATAATAATCAAGCTGCGCTTCAGACATGTAAGGATCGGATTCGTCGGGAATATAATTCCCCGCGATGGCGCGTTTCGCCTTGGCCAGGACGTCGATTTCTTCGCCAAGTACAGTTGTCATAAACTCTCCACACCACATTGCCCAAGGATGCGGTTCCTGCCGGTTCCAGGCATTCCCGGTAACCCCGCTACGAGCAGTCGAGCGGGCCTATAGTCGCCGGTAGAATCCCGCACAAGCAGCAATCAACGCGGCTCCTAGATTGGATCACATTAGGGCGCGATTAACGGCCGCCATGGGCCGATTTCCGGCGCTGCACGCGGGCGGCCTGCAGACTATTTGCCTCCGGCGTTAACCATTTGTTGAGCATGTTCGGGAAGGATTGGCTCATCGGCAGGCTCAAGTGCTTGCCAAACGGGGGTAATCGCAATGACTGTAGCCTGGAACCAAACTGGACCGATCAGCCTGGCTGACGAACGCAGCACTGATCTGCTGGTGGCAAGCTGCCTGGCAGCTGCCGGACAAGGCGATATCAGCGCCTATTACGATCTTGGCGTGGCCTATTCGACTGGCAGCCACGGCGTTGATTGCGATCTGATCGAAGCGCACAAGTGGTTCAATCTGGCGGCTGTTGGCGGCCACGCCGAAGCACAATTATGCCGCGCCGATATCAGCGATGAAATGACCGCCCGCGAAGTGGCTGAGGCCCAGCGCCGCGCCCGCGAATGGATCGCCGCCACGGTGCGCCGCGCGGCCTGACTCAGATTTTTAGCCTAAGCTAGAAAATGCAACCCGACCGCTAACGCTGGTGCTGCAAGCGCAACTAGCAGCACGAGGCATCCACTTGGCGGCGTCGCGGAGTCAGGAACCTGTTCGTCGGATTTGGCACCGGTCAATCGCATCATCTGCTCGATCACGTTACGAGATTTGGCGTTGGCCTCATCGAACAGATTGATGGCCAGAACCTGCCCGCCCTTCACGTTTTGCTTGCCGTGGCCAGTAACCTTGAACCGATAAGGTGCGGTTTCTTGCCAAGCGATGGTGCCCGACACTCCCGACCATGAGCCCATTGTCACGCCGGTCGTGAAAGTAAGAGTGCCAGCAACTGCATCAGCGGAATCAATGCGGTAATTGCATTGGCTTACGGCGGATTTTGCGACCTCCATGATTAGTGCTGATGTTCCGTCAAACTCGCCGTTGTTATAGGTGACTTTGTTAGGAGCGATCGGTGCGAGAGTAGTATCGACTGGAGCGCCGCAATTGGGGCAAGCGCTTGCTTGATCAGAAACATCTCGACCGCACTCAAGGCATCTAATCAAAGCCATTGTGTATCTTTCATAAATTTGGACACATCCAATTATTCCGATCAATCAGGCCGGGGATTCGCCTCGTCGGTATAGACCGCCTTATAGGAGTCCATCTGCAGCCCGGCATGGTGGAGCACCAGCTTTCCAGTCCTGAAACACCAAGTCGTCGTGCGGCTCGGAAATGCATTACCCATCCCATTGACCAGCGTTTCCTGGCCGTTCTCAGCAGGGCTGGCCGTACTTGACTTTCATCGCCGAAAGCACCGCCGGAACGGAACTGCGATCACCAGCTACCAGAAGGCGAGAAAGCCGCTTATTGACGATCTCGATCTGAACGATCGCCCAGGTGCCGCCGACATTGGCTGAATTGTCAATGCAAATGATCTCCGCACCGTCGCGCTTGCAGTCCAGCGTGGAGATGGATTCACTGGTGTAGGCTACCCCGGCGCGGTGCGGCCCAAAGCTGAATTGCGGCAAATTGCTGGCAAGAGCGGTTGCGGCGGCGAGCACTACCGACGAGATCTTCATTTTGGTCTCACAATTGCGTCGAATCCGGCGAGTTTTTATTTAGTAGAACATATAGGGTGACTAAATTGCGCCTGCAAATCAAGACTAAAGGATTGTTTTCCTGAACGGGGTGCGGCTTTCGAGGTAATTGCGATCAGCCGCTGTTCCGGCCCGCTCGCGAACCAGAAAGTCGCTCACAGCCTCGCGAAAACCGGGGTGGGTGATCCAGTGGGCTGACCAGGTTTCAACCGGTTCATACCCGCGCGCCAATTTGTGGCCGCCTTGGGCCCCGGCTTCCACTCGCGGCAGCCCTAGCGCGATGGCAAGATCGATCGCCTGATAATAACACAGCTCGAAATGCAGGAACGGCTTCTCGATGCTGGCGCCCCAGTATCGCCCATAGAGGGCGTCCGGGCCGATGAAGTTGAGGGCGCCGGCCACTGGCTGGCCTTCGGCATAGGCCAGGATCAGGACGATCCGGTCGCCCATCCGTTCCCCCAGCAGCGAGAAGGCCGCACGCGTCAGGTAGGGCTGGCCCCATTTTCGCGCGCCGGTGTCCTGATAGAAGTGCCAGAACGCATCCCAATGCTCGTCGCGGATCTCGGTCCCGGTCAGTGTGCGGATCTCGACCCCGGATTGCGCCGCGGCACGTTCCTTGCGCAAATCCTTGCGTTTGCGCGATGACAGCGCGGCCAGAAACTCGTCGAAACTGGCATAACCCCGGTTGAGCCAGTGAAACTGGAGATCACTGCGCAGCAGCCATCCGGCCTGCTCAAACAGCGGCACCTGATCGGGGGCGATAAAGGTGGCGTGGGCCGATGACAGGCCATTGCTTTCACACAGTTGCTCTGCGGCCCGCAGCAAGGGAGCCGCCAGCAAGGGATCGGCCAGCAGCAGGCGCGGGCCGGTGGCAGGGGTGAACGGCGCGGCGATCTGCAGCTTGGGGTAATAGCTGCCCCCGGCGCGATGCCAGGCATCGGCCCAGGCGTGATCGAACACGTATTCGCCCTGGCTATGACTTTTGAGATAGGCCGGCAAGGCGGCGATAAGGCGCTGCTCGGCATCGACGATGGTGATCGGCGCGGGCGACCAGCCGGTGCCGGGGCCAACCGACCCAGAATCTTCCATCGCTGAGAGGAAGGCATGGCTGACGAATGGGTTGCCTGCGGCCAGCGCATCCCACTGGTCTGCAGGCAGCGCGCCGATGCTGTCCCCCAGCCGCGCTTCGATCACGTAACGCCCGGCCCTTCGGCGATCGGCGCATCGCAATATTTGGCGGCGCGTTCGCGGTGTTCGGCGCTCCGCACGGTCCAGGTCAGCAGCGGCAGACCGCGGCGGCGCTGCTGGGCAGCAAAACGGCTGGGCAGGTCGCGGATGTCATAGGCGAGGAAATCGGGCCGGGCGTGCCACAGGCTCAGACGGCGGCGGATCATTCCAGCCAGCGCCTTGTCGTTTTCCTCGGTCACCACCAGCCCGCGCACGGTAAGCGGCGAATGATCTGCAAACCAGCGCACCACGCGCGGGTCAAAACTCATCACCGCGTGCGGCCCCAGGTAACCCTCCAGATCGCGCCGCACCGCCAGACACAGCGCGCTGGTGCGGCGCGATCTGCTGCGCGAGCTCTTGATCTCGATCAGCAGCGGCGCTTTCCCGCCGATCTGGTCCAGCATCTGGCGCAGGGTCGGAATGGTGTCGGTGCTGCCGGACAGCAAGATGCGGTTCAAGTCCGCGGCGTTGTGATCGCGCAGAAATCCCTGTTCGGCGGTCAGCCGCGCCAGGTCCTCGTCGTGGAATACGATCGCCCGGCCATCGCTGCTGCGCTGAACATCGCACTCGATCCCCATGCCCTTGGCCAGTGCCGCAGCAAAGGCGCTGGGCGAATTTTCGGGCACGCCGCCCGAATGGAGCCCACGGTGAGCATAGACGTGGGCCCCCAGCCAGCTGACCTTGTCTGGCCCCGGCGGCGGACTGCGCCAGCGATCAAGCAGGGCGAACGGCGACAATCGCATCAACTTCTACTGCAACACCCAGCGGCAGGCTGGGTACGCCCACTGCGCTGCGGGCATGCTTGCCAGCCTCGCCAAACACCGCGACCATCAGTTCCGAAGCGCCGTTCGCAACCTTGGGTTGATCGGTGAAATCCGCGCTCGAATTGACGAATGCGCCCAGCTTGACCACGCGTTCAACCCGGTCAAGCGAGCCGAGCGCCGCCTTGAGCTGCGCCAGGATCATCAGGCCGCAGCCCTGCGCCGCCTCGATCCCCGCTTCGAGCGAAACGTCTTCACCCAGCCGCCCTTTGAGCAAATGGCCATCGACAAACGAGACCTGGCCCGAAACGAAGGCCAATCCGCCCGCTTCAACCACGGGGACATAGGCCGCCACCGGCGCTGCGGCCTGCGGCAAGGTAATGCCAAGTTCGGCAAGTCTGGCGTCGATGCTCATTGCGTCATCCTAAATGCGGGACAGTAGCCATGGCAAGGCATGCTCCCAAGTGTCTATGCGGGCATGGGCGTGCCCCGCCTCGAACCCGCAAGTGATATGCGGAGCCAGCGTTGGTTCACCACATAGGTGAAGTCGATCGATATGAGGAACCATTTCGGCTGCCGATCCATGGTGCTGGGCCAGATCATCGATAAACACGGCGTGGCTCGGCTGATACTGCTCAAGGATCGCCTGCAGCGCCGGGCCTTTGGGGCCCTGGTTGGTAAAGACCGGCAGGTCGAGCCCGTGGGCCAGCAATTGCTGGCGGCGCGGCTCGTTGTGGCGGTCGGTCAGGTTGGTCAGGATCACCACATCGGCGTGATCCTTCAGCGTATTCATCGCGTGGACCGCCCCGGCAATCGGGGTCTGGCGGTGCATTTCGCCATCGAAGAACAGCCCCAGCAGCCGCCAGATTTCTTCCGGCGGCACCGGCTCGCCGCTGACTTTGTCGCGGATCGCCTTGCCGAAATCGTTGCCGACCAGCTTGAACGAGACCGGCTGGGTCTCCTCCAGCCATTCGCCGAACGGGACGATCATGTGCAGCAGCACTTCGTCACAATCGCTGATGATCAGCGGCCTTGCCATCGTCCTTAAAGCCTTTCTCTCGCAGCCATCAGTTCAGCCGGTTCAACCCCCAGCGAATCCGCCGCCGCGACCAGATCGGGTTCATGGCTGGCAAGGAATTCAAGCACCGCGCCCAGCACCGCCGGATCGCCCAGCCCGCCGCGCAAGGCATCGGCATCAAGACCGGTCAGCGCCAGCAGCCGCTCGGCCCGGTCACTGTCGCCCAGCACCCAGCCCAGCGCACCCAGCGCCAAGGCCTGGGGATCATGGTTTGGGGATTTGCGGTCGCGCAGCACTAGTCAGGCCTTTGGGCAGGGGGTAGGAAGCGCTCATGGCAAAGCGCATCCTTGTTGTCGAGGACAACGACCTCAACCGCAAGCTGTTCTGCGATGTCCTGAAGGCCCACGGCTATGCGGTGGAACCCTGCGCCGATGGCATGCTCGCGCTCGATGCGGCGCGGCAGTTCGTTCCCAACCTGATCATCATGGATATCCAGCTGCCCAATGTTTCCGGGCTCGATCTGATCGAGGCCGCCAAAAAGGACGCCACCTTGCGGACCATTCCGGTGCTGGCGGTAACAGCCTATGCCGGCAAAGGCGACGAAGAACGGATCCGCGATGCGGGGGCGGAGGGCTATCTCGCGAAGCCGGTCTCGATCGGCCCGTTTATGGCCGCGGTGCGGGGGTTGGTGGAGAAGGCTGGCGTTTAGAAATTTGCTCGCGATGATCCTGCTGGCAAGGCAACCTCTTTCTTCAATGAGATTTTGATGCGCGCGCTCAAGATAGAGAAACTGACTGGCGACGCTCAGTTTGCCCACAGCGTCGAAATGGTGCCGCAATCAGTAGTGCTACTGGCCGAAGTTCTGGCTCAAAGCATTGGGTTGAGCAAGCAAGAGATGATTCGGTTTGGTTCTCCTTCGTGGGTCATTTCGGGGGTGATTTCAGACGCCATAATGCACCGAATTGACCGGAAAGCGGATGACCGCCGAAGGGCAGGAGTCCGCATACTTGCGGATTTGGCATCCGCAAACGCTGCGATGATTCCCGACGCAACCATTTCAGGTTTGCCTACCTCGGAACTTGCGGAAATTGTCGGCATGGGATTGAAATTTGATTTGGACGCGGAGTTCCCGATGACCACAAGATGGAAGGGAGTGTTTTTCGGCGGCCAAGAAGGCACTTTTGCTGGAATTTCCGCCAGCCGCGAGCGGCGCGCGCGCAACGAGTTGGCTCACTACTCTCAAGAATATGTCATAAACCCCTGGAGCTCGGAAATTAGGTTCGGCAATTTCGCGCAAGAATTTGTAATCGATAAAGCCGATATCTTGCATATCTCGGTGGGTGAGGCGTCAAGTTCGCAATTGGGTTTGATCGCGAAGACTAAGCCATGAGTTCAATGCTCTCGTAAGAATTTGCCTTGGCGCAAACCGTGGGCAAGCTGATGCGCGCTCCATAATTCCGCGCCTACGCCCCTTTTCCGCCCCATTCATCGGCCAATGCGCCGCCAAGACATTTCAGGAGTTACCCCAGACCATGGACCGCGCCGCTACTGCCGCCAAGATTGCCGCCTTGATTGAACCGTTCAACAAGAAGGGCGTTGTGATCACCGATGCCAGCACTTTTGCCGGCGATCTGGAATTTGACAGCCTGACGGTGATGGATTTCGTCGCCGCGATTGAGGATGAATTTGATATCATCATCAGCATGAACGCGCAGGCCGAGATCGAGAATTACGGCCAGCTGATCGATGCTGTGGTCAAGCTGCAGGGCTGAGGAGCGCACAATGAGCGAAGGTATCGACGAAGCCGATCGTCCGGTGGTGTTGCAGGGTTCGGGGACTGACCTGTTTTCCAAATTCGATCCGTTGATCGAAATGCGCCGCGCGCTGCTGTCCACTGGGCAGGAAGATCCGTTCAATCTGGTGATGGAAAAGGTGCTCTCACCCACCGTCGCGGTGTGCAACGGGCGCGAGACGATTCTGCTGGGCACCTACAACTACATGGGCATGACCTTCGATCCCGATGTGATCGAAGCGGGCAAGCAGGCGCTGGATGATTTCGGCAGCGGCACCACCGGCAGCCGCGTGCTCAACGGCACCTATGCCGGGCACCGGCTGGTCGAAGAGGCGCTCAAAGAGTTCTACGCCATGGACCACGCGATGGTCTTTTCGACCGGCTATCAGGCCAACCTGGGGATCATCAGCACCATCGCCGGGAAGGGCGATTACATCGTGCTCGATATCGATAGCCACGCCTCGATCTGGGATGGCTGCAAGATGGGCGATGCCGAAGTGGTGCCGTTCAAGCACAACGATATCGAAGCGATGGAAAAGCGCCTCAAGCGCATTCCCGAAGGCGCCGGCAAGCTGGTGATCCTGGAAGGGGTCTATTCGATGCTGGGCGATATTGCCCCGCTGAAAGAGATGATCCGGGTCGCCAAGGAAAACGGCGCAATGGTGCTGGTTGATGAGGCGCATTCGATGGGCTTTATCGGCCCCAACGGGCGCGGCGTGGCCGAGGATCAGGGCTGCCTCGAAGATGTCGATTTCGTGATCGGCACGTTTTCCAAGTCGGTCGGCACGGTCGGGGGCTTCTGCGTTTCGAACCACCCGAAGTTTGAGATCATGCGGCTGGTTTGCCGCCCTTACGTGTTCACCGCTTCGCTTCCGCCCAGCGTGGTCCACACCGCTGCCACCTCGATCCGCAAGCTGATGCATGCCGGGAACAAGCGTGCGCATCTGTGGGAAAACTCGCGGGTGCTGCACACGGCGCTGCGTGAAGCAGGGTTCCAGCTCGGCACCGAAACCCCGCAGTCTGCGATCATCGCGGTGATCATGCCCGATCTGGAACGCGGCGCGGCGATGTGGGAAGCGCTGCTGCACGAGGGGCTCTACGTCAATCTGGCCCGGCCCCCGGCGACGCCTGCGAACATGACGCTGCTGCGCTGCTCGCTCTGCGCCGAACATACCGCTGAACAGGTCCAGACGATCATCGGCATGTTCAAGCGTGCCGGAGCGAAGGCGGGGATCCTTGCCTAAGTGGCTGGCCGCGCTGCCTGTACTGCTGGCGCTGGCATCGCCGGCCATGGCTGATACCCCGGCCAGTCCGTTTCCCCCGCCGGGCATGTCGGACAACGCCTGTCCGCCCAGCCATGACGGGCTGTGGGCGCTTGATCCGCGGGTGTTGCAAAGCGATTGGGCGTGGCAGTGCCGTTACCGCGAAGACAATGCCAAAGTGGATCCCGCGCACCCGCCGCGCGCGGTGTTCATCGGCGATTCGATTACCGAGAACTGGCTGGCGGCCGATCCGGACATGTTCGCGCACGGGTTCCTTGATCGCGGGCTGTCGGGGCAGACCAGCCCGCAGCTGGTGGTGCGCTTCTGGCAGGATGTGGTCGCGCTGCATCCCAAGGTTGTGCACATCATGATCGGCACCAATGACGTGGCGGGCAATACCGGCCCGACCACGCCCGAGGCCTACAAGAACGCGATCCGATCGATGGTGGCGATGGCGCAGGTCAATGGGATCGCGGTGGTGCTGGGATCGATCCCGCCGACCGACCGGTTCGATTGGGCCCCGCAGCACCAGCCAGCACCGTGGATCGCCACGCTCAACGCCTGGCTGCGCGATTATGCCGAGGTGCACGGGCTGGGCTATGCCAACTATTACGCTGCGCTGGTTGGGCCGGGCGGCGCTTTCCCGCGCGAATTTGCCCCCGATGGCGTGCACCCCAACGCGGCCGGCTATGCGATGATGCGCCCGATTGCCGAACGCGCCGTTGCGGAGGCCGAGAAGAAGGCCGGGCGGCGCAAATGAGCGGGCGCCTGTCTGGCAAGCGCGCGGTGATTACCGGGGCGGCACAAGGGATCGGCAAGGCGATTGCCGCGGCCTTCGTGGCCGAAGGGGCTGAGCTGTTGCTGGCCGATCTTGACGCGGCCAAGTTGGCGGCAACCGCCGCAGAGCTGGGCCAGGAAGGCTTTGTCACCGATCTGTCCCGCAAGGCCGAGATTGACCGGCTGTTTGCGCGGGTTGGCGAACGCTGGGGCGGGCTTGATGTGCTGGTCAACAACGCCGGGATCACCCACGCCGCTGATCTCGACGATCTGGCCGAGGCGGATTTTGACCGGGTGCTGGCGATCAACCTCAAAGCACCGCTGTGGGGCACCCAGGCTGCGGCTCGGTTGATGGACAAGGGCAGTGCGGTGATCAACATGAGCTCAGTCAACGCCGTGCTGGCGATACCCAACCAGATTCCGTATAATGTATCCAAGGGTGCACTTAAACAGCTTACCAATGTAACCGCATTGGCACTCGCGCCGCGCGGTATCCGGGTCAACGCCATTGGCCCCGGTTCGATCATGACCGATATGCTGCGCGGGATCATGACCGATCAGGCGGCGCAAGACCGGATCATGGCGCGCACGCCGCTGGGCCGCTGCGGCGAGCCTGAGGAAGTGGCGGCGATCGCGGTGTTTCTGGCCAGCGCCGAAAGCTCATACATCACCGGCCAGACGATCTACGCCGATGGCGGTCGGCTGGGGCTGAACTACACGATGTAGGCCGGGTCCCGGCGCTTGATGTGCTTGTCAGCAGTGCGGTTTACCTGCAGTGTCCGCACCGGGTCAGCGCTTCATGGCGGGGAAGACGATGCGGCTTGATTACAAAACTCTGGGTCTTGCAGCGGGCTTGCTGGTCGCCGTGCCGGGACTATCGCAGGATCACCCTGCCGCCACCCCGGCTCCGGAAACGGGTGCAGTCCAGCCGCATCACGATCACTCCGATACGGCAGCGCCCAAGGTGCCCGAACTGCTGACCGGTTATGGCAACGGCGGTTTTGCCGTTAGCACCCAGGTCCCGCAGGCCCAGGCGTTCTTTTCCAACGGAATGGAACTGGCCATGGCCTTTGCTCACAAGGCTTCGATTCAGGCGATGGGCGAGGCGGTGCGGCTGGATCCGGCTTGTGCAATGTGCCGCTGGGGGCTGGCCTATACCAGCGGCCCGACGATCAACTATGGCGCAGACCGGTCCGAACGCGCCGATCTGTTCGCCATGCTCGAAACGGGCGAGAAGCTTGCCAAAAAGTCTGGGACCAAGCGCGAGAAGGATCTGATCAAGACTTTGCGCAAACGATATCGCCCCGGCTCCACGATCGAAAAGCGCGATGGCGACTATGCCCGCGACATGGTCAAGCTGACGGCCAAGTACCCGGACGATAACATGATCGCGGTGCTGGCCGCCGATGCGCTCATTCAGGCGGCGACCGATACGACTTACAAAGCCGATGCGATGAAAGCAGTGGGGCTGCTCGAAGTGGTGCTGGTCCGCGCGCCGAACGATACCCCGGCAATCCATTTCTACATTCACGCGACCGAAATTGCCGGGGTGCCGGCCCGCGCTGAGCCTTTTGCCGACAAGCTGGGCACACTGGCCCCGCGGGCCAGCCACCTGGTCCACATGCCTTCGCACACCTATTACTGGGTCGGGCGCTATCAGGATGCAGCCACGGTCAATGCCCGCGCGGTCGAAATCGGCAAGGAAAACGCCATTCGCCTTGGCATGCCCGAGCCCGAAGGGGTGTGGGGCCTGCCATACCATTCGCACAATGTGATTTTCGGACTGGGCGGCGCCTTGATGGCGGGCGATGCCAAGATCGGGCTGGAGCTGGGCCGGCCTTTGGTCGATCGCAGCGAAAAACGCGAAGAGGGCGGTTCGATCGATCAGCTGCTGGCTTCGGCCGGCTATTTCGCGATTGCCCGGTTTGATGAGCCCGCGGCTGTGCTGGCCCGGCCCGAACCCAAGCTGGAATACCTCAAAGCCGCCTGGCACTATGCCCGGGGCGAGGTGTTTGCACGGCAAGGCGATCTCAAGGGGCTGCAGGCGGAAATCGATGCGATTACGGTGCCGGACCTGACGAAAAGCATGGCCAAACCGGCCGATCAGATGGTCGTGATTGTTCGGCAGGTGCTGATCGGGCGCAAGGCGATGGCCGAGCGGCGGTGGGATGATGCTGCGGTGGCCTTTCGCCTCGCTGCGGAAACTGAGGAAACGGATGACTTCATGCGCTTTTCGGATCCACCGGCGTTCTGGTATCCGGTCCGCCGCGATCTTGCAGCGGCATTATTGAGTGCGGACGACAAGGCCGGGGCACTGCTGGAAATCGATGCGTCGCTGAAGTTGCGGCCCAAGGACCCAGTGGCGATGGCGCTGCGGGCCCAGATCACGGGCTGAGGACGATTTCAACTAAATCGCTGGCGCTGAATACAAAAACGGCCCCGCTACCGTGCCAAGGACTGGCGGCGGTAACGAAGCCGAGTCTGTTGCTGCCCGTTGGGTCGCGTAACGAACAACACTTCCTTGCCATTGACTGGCAAGTTGTGAGTGTGTTGTGGCAGCGTCCGGCCTCTTGCGAAAGGGTTGCAACCCGATGATTTTCCGATGATAGCGAAAGGGCGATCAGAATCGGCCCCTGTTTCGGGTTCGGCCAGTGCTGAAAAGGTCGCGTGACCAGACATCCAACAAGGTGCCGGCCCGTTTGACCTCCCGTGATTTTGAAATGGCCGATCAGGACAGCCAGGGCGCTAGCCCCCGGCAAGATGGCGATGCTGCGCGGCGCAGACCCGTTCTGCTGGCTGAAGCGCAGCCCTTCAGCCTTGGCGATGCCGCGTTCGATCCCCCGGCCCGGCAAGTCACATACGCCGATGGCGAAGCCGAACGACTTGAACCCAGGGTAATGGAAGTGCTGGTGGCGCTGCACCGGGCCGGCGGCGCGGTGGTGGGACGTGACGAGCTGCTGGCGGCATGCTGGCGCGGGCTGATTGTGGGAGAAGACGCGATCCAGCGCGTGGTCCAGCGGCTCCGCAAGGTGGCCGCGCGCGCCGAAACGTTCCGGATCGATACGATCAGCAAGGCCGGCTATTGCCTGGTCGAACTGGCCGATCTGCGCGAAGGGGCGCGTGGCGATGCGCCCACCGTGGCGGTCTTGCCGTTCGTCAACCGTTCCGGCTTGCCAGAAGACGAAGGTCTGGCGCTGGGCATGGCCGAAGATATGGTCGATGCGCTGAGCCAAGGGGTCAACGTCCGCGTCATCGCGCTTTCGGCAACACTGCGGTTCCGCGACAAGCCGATTACCGACTATCCCGCGACCGGGCAGAAGCTGGGCGTGCGCTATTTCCTGAGCGGCAATGTTCGGCGCAACGGCGATGCGCTGGTGGTGACCGCGCAGCTGGTCGAAGCGGCGAGCAGCGAGGTGCTGTGGTCGCAGCGGTTTGAGCGTCACCTCGATGAATTCGCACAGCTGCAGGGCGATCTCGTTACCGCAGTGGCCAACACCCTGGGCGCGGCCATCTACAAGCTCGAGATGGACCGGGCGCTGCGCAAGCCGAGCAATCTGACCGCGTGGGAATGCACCGCCCGGGCGCTCGCCGCGATCCGCGAATATGGCGCAGAATCGCTGATGCGCTCGATCAGCGAAAGCCAGCGCGCGGTGGAAATCGCGCCGGACTATGGCTTCGCCCGGGCAATCCACGCCCAGACCATCGCCGGTGCCTATCTTTCGATCAGCACCCCCGATCCCGAGCGCGAGCGCGAGATCCAGCAGCACATCGACCGGGCCTTTGCGCTTGATCCCGATCATGCCGGTTCGCTGGCCGCGATCGCCACGGCCAGCGCCTATATCGGCCGACCGCGCGATGGCTTGCCGCGCGCGCTGCGGGCGATCCGGCTGCGCCCGGGTCACGGCTTGGCCCACTACGCTGCCGGGGTGAACCGCCTGTTGCTTAGCGACGAAGACGCGGCACTGGGCCACCTTGACGATTTTCTGACAGTCGAGCCGGAAAGCCACCTGCACTACATCACCCACGCCTGGCGCGGGATATCGCATGCCCGGGGGCGCAATTTCGATGGCGCGCGGGCGGCGTTCGATGAAGCTTTCAACCTTTATCCCGGCCAGTTCATCGCACTGCTGGTGCTGACCTGCATCGAGCATAGCGAAGGTCGCAGCGATGTGGCGGCTGGGCATTTGGCCACGGCGCGCGAGCTTGAGCCCGGCGCCACGCTGGCGCTGCTGAAGGCGCGGGTTGGGCGGTTTTTTGCGGGCTCACCCCAACTTGAAGCAATGGTTGCCGCGCTTGACCGGCTTTGGCCGCAGGTAACCAACGCTCCCTGAATTCTTTTTCCGCGAAACTGAAACAGGCACCACCGGCCCGCTCCCCCTCCCGGCCACCCATAAGGTAACCCTAGAGACTGGGTGGCCGGGAGGGGGAGCGGGCCGGTGGTGCTTCCACGTCAGTGGAACAAAATTCAGATCGGCAGATCGGCCCCGCCCGCTTGCGCCGCCTTGGCCCGCTGAAACCCTTCACGCTGGCTCAGCCGCTCAAGATAGGCGGCCATTCCCGGCGTAACCTGTTCGTCCAGCCCGATGCTGAGCGCCAGCATCACCGCATAGCCCAGCGACACATCGGCCATGGTGAAACGGTCTGCGCAAGCGAACTGCCCTTGCAGCAGGCTTTCCGCAGCGCGCAGCCGCGATCCGAACCACTGGGCATAGTCCTCGGCCGCTTGCGGCACCCGCCGTTCGGGCGGCTCAAGCCGGGTATAGCGCAAGTGAATGGTCTGCGGGAAAGTCAGCGTCGCCTCGCCCATGAACAGGAAGTTCATATAGGCAGGATAGTCCGGCTCTTCGGGCGCTACGGCCAGTGCCGATGGGCCAAATTTGGTCGCCAGAACGTGCGGGATGGCCGCACTTTCGGTCATTAGCGCGCCGTCGATGAAGCAAGCTGGCACTGTGCCCAGCGGGTTGAGATCCTTGTACCCTTCCACCCGAAAGCGCGGCGGGAAGGGCATCAGCTCCAGCTCGTAGGGCAAGCCAAATTCTTCGAGGGCCCAAAGCACCCGGAATGAGCGAGCATCCTTGCAGTGGTAGAGCTTGATCATGCGCCGACCGCAATCGAAGCCATGGTGGCGTGCGAACACTGTTCGGCGGTCCCCTTGCCGCCGCCGCCCAACATCACCGCGGCGATGAAGCCGCCGACCACCAGCACCACGAAACCGGCGGTTGCCAGGCCAAGGTATTTGTCGATGAAGGCTTTGATCGGGGCGCCGAACAGGCGGAACAGGACGCCCACGATCATGAAACTGATCGTGCGGCTGACCAGGCTGGCGGCCACGAAAGTCAGCAAGGGCATGCCGATGAATCCGGCGGTGATGGTCAGCAACTTGAACGGGATCGGGGTTGCGCCCTTGATCATGATGATTTCGGCCCCGTAGGCGCGCAGATAGCAGGCTGCCCTGGGGAAGCTCTCGGTCAGGCCGAGCAGCGCCAATAGCTGGGTGCCGACGGTATCGTAAAGGAAATGGCCGATGGCATAGCCCAGCAGCCCGCCTGCAACCGAAGCCAGCGTGGCAACCATCGCAAAGCGGATCGCCTTCTTCGGTTCGGCCAGGCACATCAGCCCCAGCAGCGGATGCGGTGGGATCGGGAAGAAGCTGGCTTCGACAAAGGCAAACAGCGCCAGCCACCATTCGGCGCGGGGATCGGCTGCCTTGGCCATGGTCCAATCGTAAAGCCTGCGCAGCATCAAAGCGTCCCCCAAGGATGGTCTGCACGTGTGCTTAGTGGGCGCCGCCGCGTGCAGCAAGTGAAGATCCCTTGCAGGTTGATAACCAATTTGGTTCTTTTATCTTGACTTCGTAACGCTGATATGGCTCAAATATGATGAATAGGCACTTGACATACCCACACACAAATACCGGCCGCCAGCGGCGGCAGGCGGCTGCTTACTCGTGACGATTTCAAACTTCTCGCAAGGAAGCTATTCGAGGAGAAGAAACAACTTCGCCTTGAGGGTGAGTCGTGGGATTATCTAGACGAGTCGGAGGTTAGCTTTTGGATTTCTTGCGCCAGAGCAGTTGTCAATGATCTCAGGACTCTACTCAGGGACCGTTTTTCAGGCGAAGTTGCAGATGGGGGACGGGAATTTCGGACCCTTGGGCCGCTGCGTATTTTGCTGCCTTGAATTCACCAATGAAAGCCCCCCGACAGACGAACACATCGTTCCTGTTTTTGCGGGCGGGAAAGTCTTTATCCATGATGGATCATGCGGGAATTGCGCGAGGCATTCGAACAACTTCTATGAGACACCCTTATCGCACACGACTTTCCACGCCTACAGAACGTGGTCTGGCTTACTCAAACCAACCGCTAAAAGACACCGCTAAAAGACTATGCCCGTCGTCAGAACATTTGGCACAACTCGCGGCTTAGATTAGCGGAGTGCGGGCCTCGTCTGGGGGTTGATGTTAGGCGGCGAGTTTGCGGTGTTGCAAGCGCCGATGTTCGATGGTCTGTCGTTTGATCCTTTCACGCTGTTTGATGATGGCTGAGGCCCTGCCGAAGTAGGCGTCGGCGGGCGTCACGTTGTTCAGGCTCTCGTGGAAGCGCTGGTTGTTGTAGTGCTCGACGAAGGCCTCGATCTGGGTCTCGAGGTCGCCGGGCAGGAAGTAGTTTTCGAGCAGGATGCGGTTCTTCAAAGTCTGGTGCCAGCGCTCGATCTTGCCCTGGGTCTGCGGGTGCATCGGGGCACCGCGCACATGGCTCATCTTCCGGGCCTCGATGTATTCCGCCAGTTCACCCGCAATGTAGCTCGGGCCGTTGTCGCTGAGCCGCCTGGGCTTGTGCAGCACCGTGGCATGATCTGGACGACCTTGGCAGAGGCCTCCAGCGTTATGATTTAGAACGAAAGCGAAATTCTGGGGATTTGCCGACCGAACGACTGCCCGCAGTTTGAGCCTTCGTTACGGCGGCTTAGGTGGCCGAACGGTGCGGAGGCGGCGCTCTTTTCCGCCGGCGAGCCCGAAAACCTGCGCAGGCCGCAACATGCTTTTGCCTGCCTCTCGGGCCAAAAAAGAGGGCTATGTCAACGAGATGGCGGCCCGGATCGATGCCCTTTTGCACCTCGCAGTGGAAGCAGAACTTGCTGTGCCACCGGCTGCTCCCAGCGATGGTCAGGCGTGGCTGATTGCCGCCGGTGCAAGCGGCGACTGGAGCGGCAAATCGGGGCAAGTGGCAGCCCGTCAGGCTGGCAACTGGCTCTATTTCAGCCCGCGTCACGGAATGCGTCTGCTTAATCGCGCGACAGGGCAGTTCATGCAGTTTACCGGGACTTGGGCCGCACCAGCGCGGCCCGCGGTGCCAAGCGGTGGCAGCGTGGTTGATGTCGAGGCTCGCGCCGCCATTTCCGGGCTGTTGTCGTGCCTGACCAGCGCCGGAATTGTTCCCGCGAGCTAGGCCGGGTCCGCGGATTGGAGATGCAATCCTGTCAGAAGGCTGCAAATCGTCGGATTTCCGTGTCGTTTCATGTGGTTCACAACAAAAAACGCGACATTATTGCAACAGTTGGAACTTTTGCCCGCTTGCGCGGTTTAAGGGTTGCAGTTAGACACCGCTGCACTCGGTGGATCAATCCTAAAAAAAGGGGAATCTCATAATGCGCAAACTCGTCATTGGGATGGCGCTGGCTTCCACTGTCCTCGCGACGCCTGCATTGGCTCGCGACGATTCGTGGTACATTGAAGGCGACTTCGGTGGTATGCTGGTCGAAGACATGCACGACCTCGTTAACGTCGGCAACGGCACGCTGAGCACCAAGACCGGCTATGATGTCGGTGGTGTGATCGGCTACGATTTCGGTGGCTTCCGCCTCGAAACCGAAGCCAGCTATCGCCGCGCTACGGATGAATCGTTCTCGCCTTCGCCGTCGGCCAACTTCAGCGGTTCTTCGATCGATGGCAGCGCTAGCGCGCTGAGCTTCATGGTCAACGGCCTGCTCGACTTCGGCCCCGACGATGGACTTCAGGGCTTTGTTGGTGGTGGTGCCGGTATCGGCCGCGTGAAGGTTCGCGTGAACACCCCGAGCTTGCTCTATGTTGACGATTCGGACAGCGGTTTCGCATGGCAGGCTCTGGCCGGCATCCGTTACCCGGTCAGCGACAACGTCGACATCGGCCTGAAGTATCGTCTCTACAACCAGGACAACGTTGACCTGGTGACGCCGCGTCAGGGTGCTGTCAGCAGCCGCTTCCGTTCGCACTCGCTGATGCTGACGCTGGGCTACAACTTCGGTGCCCCGGTCGTTGCGCCGCCGCCGGTAGTGGTTGATGAAACCCCGCCGCCGCCGCCGCCGCCGCCGCCGCCGCCGCCTCCGCCCCCGCCGCCGCCTTGCAATAAGGGCCCCTACATCGTGTTCTTCGACTGGGATAAGTCGGACATCACGCCTGAAGCGGCTTCGATCCTTGACAGCGCCGTGGCTGCCTATGGCAACTGCGCCAATGTTCCGATCATGCTGGCGGGTTACACCGACCGTTCGGGTTCGACGACCTACAACCAGGGTCTGTCGGAACGCCGTAACGCTTCGGTCACTGGCTACCTCACGTCGCACGGTGTCCCCGGTGGCGCGATCACCAGCCAGGGCTTCGGCGAATCGAACAACCGTGTCCCGACCGCCGATGGCGTCAAGGAACTGCAGAACCGCCGGGTGGAAATCACCTACGGTCCGGGTTCGGGCATGTAAGCCAAGCCTTTACCGGCAAAATGATTGGGGGGGTCGGAGCAATCCGGCCCCTCTTTCGTTATGGTCTCTGACATCAACGAGTCGGAGATACGGCCATGACGCGTACCAATACGATCACTCTCGTTTCGCTGGCGGTGCTAAGCGCATGCACGACACTCGGCGAAGTGCCCACCAGCAAGGTTGCGACTGGCACCTTTCGCCTCGCCAACGGGCTCCCGGCAGGCACCGCTGTGATAACCGCATCGGCAGACAAGCTGACGTTGACGCTAGCCGTTACAGGCCTTGCCGCCGGAAACCACGGCACTCATCTTCATATGGTTGGAAAGTGCGAGGCACCGGGGTTCACGACCGCAGGCGGTCACCTGAATCCGTCCGCACATCAGCATGGGACCAAAAATCCCGCCGGCAGCCATCTGGGCGATCTACCCAACCTGACCATCGACAGCCAGGGCCGCGGGGTGATGTCGGCACAGATCAATGGCCCACGCAGCGAAGCTGAAGCCGCCCTGTTCGATGCTGATGGCACCGCGATCGTTATTCACGCCGCGCCAGATGACTATTTGACAGATCCCAGTGGCAACAGCGGTGAGCGGATCGCTTGTGCGGTGCTGAAGCGGGTTTGATCAACTACTCACCGGCGCGCTCGACCACCGTGGCTTCTGCCTGTGGGACTGCCCGGTAGGCATAATAGACGAACGCCAGGGCAACTGGAGCAACCCCAATCAGCGACAAGATTCCGGTCCGCAAGTCGCCTACCAGCTTGCCGTTGACCGTGGCACCCGTCAGGTCGGAGACAAGTCCGACCAAATAGGGTCCAAACGCCAGCCCGACCAGCGTCGTACCAAGGAAAAAGGCGGCGGTTGCTGTGCCTCGCATCCGCGGCAGGACCAGATCCTGCGTCGTCGCGGCAGCCGCACCCAAAGCGGCGGCCCCGAACATCTGGGCAAGGAATGTCATCGCGTAGAACAATGTCGTATCGGTAGTGGTGTAACCAATCCAAATTGGCACGATCGGGGCAATGACACCAAACCCGATTACCAGCACTCGCCCGGCCGGATTGCGGACGCGGAGTGAATCGGCCAGTCGTCCACCGATGATTACGCCAAGGAAACCCGCGACCGCTCCATTGGCACCTAGCCAGAAGGCCAAGTCCTGTTTGTCGAGCAAAAGCACTCTTTCAGCATAAGGTGCTGCCCATGCTCCTAGCGCCCAGGCGACCAGCGAAACGAGGCTATAGCCAAGCGTAGTGCACAAAAATGCAGGCGTTCCCCAAATCAATCGCCAAGTTGCCGGGTCACGCGCTTTGAGCGTGCAGGCCCATGAAAACACGGCGTAGTAGCCAAGCCCAACGGAGGTCCATTGCGGCACATTACCGGTCAAGCCGATCATTCCCCAAGCAAACAACACGACCAGCGCAGCCGCCGCCAGATTGAGCAAAAGCGCGGCCGGACCCCTCTGCCAGGCACCATAAAGTGTGAAGGGGGGCACGATGGTGGAAAGGTCAGAGACGAACGTTGCGAAAGGTGTCGGCGAACTCGGCGTGGCGATGCCGTCCATTGCGCCGCGTATCGGTTCGCGCAGGCTCAGTACCCAAAGCGACATAAGCAGCCCAGGTATACCGACGGCAAGGAACGCTGCTTGCCATCCCACCAGACCGAGCGGCCCGCCTTGCGGATAGGCAGCATTCCAGGACAGGCCGATCTTGGCACCAATCAGGAGCGAAATGCCGCCGCCGATATAAAGGCCGGACGAGTAAATCGCCAGCGCGGTAGCCCGCTGGCGTTTAGGGAAGTAGTCAGAGATTAGCGAATAGGCGGTTGGGCCTGCACTGGCTTCTCCCACTCCGACCCCCATTCGCGCGAGCGACAAGGTCAGCTGATTTTGTGCAAATCCGGAAAGCGCCGTCATGGTCGACCACAACGCCAGGCCGATCGACAGCAAGCGTTTGCGGTTCCAGTTGTCTGCCAATCGGCCCAGCGGCACTCCGAAAAGAGCGTAGAACACTGCAAAGGCTGCTCCAAAAAGAAACCCCAGATCAGCGTCGCTGAGATCAAGATCGCGCTTTATGTCTTCGGCCAGAATACTCAGGATCTGCCGGTCGATAAAGTTGAGGATGTAAACCATCACCAGCACGGCAAGCACATACCAACTGTAGCCACTGGCCTTGCGCTCCGCCGGCGCAGCGCCGTCTTGCTCGTTCACCTGGATTCTCCCGAAATTTTTATCGTGCGTATTGCGTGGTATCGGTAACGCCAGCTTTCGCAAAGCCATCTCGGCGCAGACGGCACGAATCGCACAGACCGCATGCCATTCCATTGGGTCCGGGATCGTAGCATGACCAGCTCATCGCTGGATCGAGGCCGAGGCGGTCTGCTTCCTGCGCGATCTCTGCCTTGCCAAGATACTGGAGCGGCGCATGGATCTGGAACGCGCCGCCTTCTGCGCCGGCCTTGGTGGCCAGTTGCGCCAGGTCCGAAAAACCCTTGATGAATTCAGGACGGCAATCGGGATATCCCGAATAGTCGAGCGCATTGACGCCAATAAACAGATCGCGTGAACCAATTGCTTCCGCCCAAGCGAGCGTCAGCGAGAGGAACACGAGGTTGCGCGCCGGAACGTAGGTGACGGGTATGTCATCGCTCAAGCCGTCTTTGGGCACGTCCATATCGGCGGTTAGCGCGGAACCCCCAAACTTGCGGAGATCAAGCGGCAAGATAAGATGACGGTCCAACTTCAGCGCGGCGGCAATCGTGATTGCAGCATCAATTTCGCGGCGATGGCGTTGGTTGTAGTCGATGGTCAGGGCTGCAACCCTGTACCCAGCTTCGCTGGCAAGCGCGGCGCAGACCATTGAATCGAGCCCGCCGGAAAGCAAGACAACTGCGATCGGCCGGGCTTCGCGCTGTTCCTCTGTCATGCTGCGGCGCTAGCGGCTGATGCGATTGATGGCAATGATGAGGCGGAGCTTCAGCAATCGCCGACGCGCCGTGCTTCGAAAACGAATTCAAACGGCAGACCATCGGCAATGCCGGTTCCGTCCATCTGCACCAGCCGATTGGTTTCTCGGCGAATGTGGGTACGGCCATAGCCGCGGCCGCGGCACGTGTATTGCACCACGACTTCGCTGGGTTGATCCTGGACCACATAGGTATCGCATAGCGGGCCGGGGTGGCGCAGTTGCACCAGCTGGCGGCCATGCGGAACACAGATCCGCTCCGCGATGGCGCCTGAACGGTCGCGCATCTCCCATTTCCCCGGCGCCAGTTGGTCAAGCATGCCAAGCTGCGGACCCGCCCCCAGAATTGGTCCGGCGGCCAAAATCAGCCCGCCAATCACAGCCGCCTGTATCGTTCTGATCTTGAAAGCCAACAGCATAATTCCCGGCCGCGCCACATCGCTTGGCAAGGGCACTGCATACCACTGCCGATACTGGCGGCCAAGCGTTGCTTTTCGTAGATGAAGCGAAGGTCAGGCAGGAATTTCAAACACCCGCGAGCAAAATGCGCAATCGACCGAGACCAGACCGGCCTCGTCGCGCATATCGGCGCGATCATCCTCGGGAAATTGTCCGATTACTGAGGCATAATGCTCGATGCTGCAGCGACATCCGCGCTGAAGCGGGTTGCCAGCCTCGACTCTGACTTCCGGCTCGTCATGGAACAGACGCCAGACCAGTGCTTCAAGCGAAAGTGCAGAGTCGATCAATTCATCGTGCCTGATCGATCCAGCCAGCGCGGCGATGTGTTCCCACTCCGGATGATCAAGCTTGACGTGTAGCCGTTCCCGGCCTTCTTCCCCCTCAGCCAGATGCTGCACCAGCATACCGCCAGCCACGCATCGCCCGCCCTCGCTACGCACGGCAATACGGAGCAGCGTCGGCACCTGTTCCGATTGCGCAAAATAGGCTTCGCAAGCTGCAGCGAGTGAATCGCCTTCCAGCGGCACGATGCCTTGATACCGTTGGCCGGTGCTGGCCATGTCAAACGTGATCGCCAGATAGCCGCGCCCGAACAGGGCGAATAGCGATGGGTTGGCTCCCAGCCCGGCAAGCCGGTCTGCATCATGGCGGACATAGCCGCGCAGTTCGCCGCCGTGATAGTCGCAGACCAGCAGATCAACGATCCCATCCTCGGTCTGGGCCTGCATGGTCATCTGGCCTTCGCCGTCCTTGAGCAGCGAGCCGATCAAGGCGGCAATGACCAGAGCTTCGGCCAGCAGGCGCGCGATCACCGGCGGATAGTCGTGCGCGCCCTGGATCAGATCGAGCACTGGCGAAAGACGCACCACGCGGCCGCGCGCATTGCGCGCCGGGATGGTGAAGCGCAGCACCCGGTCAAAGCCGGTCTCTCCCTCAGGAATTGCCGCCACCTCGCTCACAATTGCCCGAATACCCAGCGCAGCACGCTCTTCTGGGCATGAATGCGGTTTTCCGCTTCGTCCCAGATGACCGATTGCGGGCCATCGAGCACTGCATCGGTGACCTCTTCGCCGCGGTGCGCTGGCAAGCAATGCAGAAACAAGGCATCGTGGGCCGCGCCTGACATCAGCTCTTCATTGACCTGAAACGGTATCATCGCTGCGATCTTGGCCTCGCTGTCGCTTTGGCCCATCGACACCCAGGTATCTGTGACCACCACCTGCGCGCCGGCGACCGCTTCGCGGGCATCGCGGTGGACCGTGATGGTCGCACCGCGCGAACGGGCCTGGTCGATCAAGGCCGGATCGCTGTCATAGCCAGCGGGCACGCCGATCCGCAGATTGAACTTCATCAATCCGGCGGCTTCCACGATAGAATTCAGCACATTGTTGCCATCGCCCAGCCAGGCCAGTTCCAGCCCCGGCAGTGCCTTGCCATGTTCGACAATGGTCTGCAGATCAGCGACGATCTGGCAGGGATGCGACCGGTCGGTCAGGCCGTTGATCACCGGAACGCTGGCGTGCGCGGCGAGCTCTTCGATCTTGGCGTGATCGTTAGTGCGGATCACGATCGCGTCCACCATCCGGCTCAGCACCCGGGCGGTATCGGCAATCGTCTCGCCGCGGCCCAGCTGCATCGTCCCTGCTTCCATTGCCAGGCCGTGCCCGCCGAGCTGGCGGATCGCCGCATCGAAGGACACCCGCGTACGGGTGGAGTTCTTTTCGAACACCATAGCCAGAACCCTGTCCTTGAGCGGCTGGTCGGCATCGCCGCGGCCTTGCGGCCAGCCAGCGCGCGCGGCCTTACGCTCCATTGCGTCGTTAATCATCGCTGCTATCGCATCGCCCCCGGCGTCTGCCAGGTTGAGGAAATGGCGCGTCATGCGGCCACCTCGGGCACTTTGAAGCTGGCTGCACCGGCGGAGAGTTTGTCAAAGAACTCGTCGATTTCCGCGTCCTCGATCACCAGCGGCGGGACCAGCCGCAAGGTGTTGTCACCCGCTGCGACAGTGAGCAATAAATGCTCATCGCGCAAATGCGCCACGAACGCCCGCGGCTCCATCTTCATTTTCACGCCCAGCATCAGACCGGTGCCGCGCACCAGCTCGAACAATTCGGGATAGTTGCCGATGAACTGTTCCAGGCGGCTCCGCAGCCGATCAGACTTGGCGCGCACTTCGGCCAGGAATTCGTCATTGGCAACGGCATCAAGTACCGCTTCGCCTGCTGCCATGGCCAGCGGATTGCCGCCATAGGTCGATCCGTGGGTGCCCACGACCATGCCGCGTGCGGCCTTTTCGGTGGCCAGGCAGGCCCCGATCGGGAAGCCTCCGCCCAGTCCCTTGGCCGTGGCCATCACATCAGGGACGATACCGTACTGTTCGTAGGCGTAGAGCGTGCCCGAACGGGCCATGCCGCACTGCACTTCGTCCAGCGCCAACAGCAGGTCATGCTCATCGGCAAGATCGCGCAGCCCTTGCATGAATTCCTGGCTGGCGGGGCGAATGCCGCCTTCGCCCTGGACCGGCTCCACCAGGAAACCTGCGGTATGCGGACCGATTGCAGCCTTGGCGCCTTCCAGATCATCGAATTCAACGTATTTGAAGCCTTCGAGCAGGGGGTAGAAGCCCTTGTGCATCTTTTCCTGGCTGGAAGCGCTGATGGTGGCCAGGGTGCGGCCATGGAACGCGTTCTTGAAGGTGATGATTTCAAACTTCTGGGTATTGCCGGCATGCTGGTGATAGGCCCGAACCGTCTTGATCGCGCATTCAACCGCCTCAACCCCTGAATTGGTGAAGAACACGGTATCGGCGAACGTCAGGTCGACCAGCCGCTGCGCCAGATGCTCGCCTTGCGGGCTGCCATACAGGTTGGACACGTGCATCAGCGTTTCGGCCTGCTTCTGGATCGCGCCAATCAGGCCCTGGTGCGAATGGCCCAGCAAGTTCACGGCGATGCCCGCTGCAAAATCCAGATAGCGTCGGCCATCTTCCCCGATCAGGTGGCAGTGTTCGCCGCGAACCGGCCGAAAGCCGCAACGGGGATAGACTGGCATCAGGGGAGTGATCGACATCGCTATTTGTCCTTTGAATCGCACCCGGCGGATCAGGAAAACGACAAATGGCGGCCCGCCGGGACCGCCATTGCCGTAGTTCTATAATGTTGCGAGGCGGCGGTCAAATCTGTCCGCCGCCTATCGCAGGCAGGTCAACCCTGACTCGGCACCAGGTTGACCGCCGAGTACTTGCCTCGTCGATCGACTTCGATGTCGAATTCAAGCCGGTCACCCTCGTTGAGGTTTGACATGCCCGAACGTTCCACCGCGCTGATGTGCACAAATGCATCGGGCTGGCCGTCATCACGGGTGATGAAACCAAAGCCCTTCATCGAGTTGAAGAATTTGACCGTGCCAGTGGCGCGTTCGCCAGTCAGCTCACGCTGCGGCGCGGGTTCGCGCTTTTCAACCGCGATGACATCGCCGATCACTTCGAGATCGCTGGCCGAAACCTTGCCGCCGCGATCCACTAGGTTGAACTTGAGCTGCTGCCCTTCGGCCAAGCCTTCAAGACCGGCGCGCTCAACCGAGCTGATGTGCACGAATACGTCTTCGCCGCCAGCATCCTGCTGGATGAAGCCGAAGCCTTTGCCTGCGTTGAAAAACTTGACTGTGCCGGTGCCTTCGCCGACGACCTGTGCCGGCATTCCGCCGCGATCACCGCCGCCGCCGCCACCGCCGCGTGGGCCGCCGAAGCCGCCACCACCGCCGCCAGAGCGCGGACCGCTGTTGTAGCCGCCGCCACCGCCGCCGCCGCGATTTCCGCCGCCGCTGTAGCCGCCGCCACCACCGCCGCCACCGCCGAAGCGGTCACCACCGCCACCGCCGCTAAAGCGATCACCGCCACCGCTGTTGCCACCACCGAACGGATCGAAACTTTCTTCGCCGAAACCGTCACGCTTGTCGCGGCCGCGGCCACGACGCCCTCTATCAAAACCCATAAATTCGAACTTACCTTCGTTTCGCCCCGATCAAGACTGCCAGGTGGCGCGGACGATACGCACCGGGCGACAGAGCAAACGGCTGGAAAGCCCTTCTTCTGCACTGATCGACATAGCTCAAATCCCCCGCCAAGGCGAACGGTTTCGCGTGGGGCCCATGAGCGCAATCGAACTGTGGTATTTATGCAAGGGGCAGTGGTTCTCACAGTCAAAACTGAAGCCAGCAAGACACACAAAATTCACGACCAAGCTTGCAACCTGGCGGCGGGATTGGCACAGGATCAGCCATGGACATTCTCGCGCTAATTTCCGATCCGGCGGCCTGGGCTGCACTGCTTACCCTGATTGCTCTCGAGCTTGTGCTGGGGGTCGACAATCTGGTGTTCATCGCCATCGTTTCGAACAAGCTGCCGGCAGATCAGCAACAAAAAGCCCGCAGAATTGGGCTTTTCCTGGCACTCGGCCTGCGCATCGCCTTGCTGATGGTGATCGGTTGGATCGTTACGCTGCAACAGCCACTGTTCGATCTGGGGATCAATGGCGCTCCCGGCGCGCACGGCGAGGCAACTTTTGAAACGGCATTCTCCGGTCGCGATCTGATCCTGATTGTCGGCGGGTTGTTCCTGCTGTGGAAGGCGACCAAGGAAATCCATCACACGATCGACAAGGAAGGCGAATCGGGTGAGCTGCTCGATCACGACAAGGGCCTGGCGCAGCTGACCTTCAAGGCGGCGATCGCGCAGATCATTGCGCTCGATCTGGTATTTTCCATCGATTCGATTCTCACCGCAGTGGGCATGACCGATCAGGTGCCGATCATGATCACGGCCGTGGTCATCACGGTCGGGCTGATGATGATTGCGGCCGAACCGCTGGCCAAGTTCATCGAAACCAATCCGACACTGGTGATGCTGGCCTTGGCCTTCCTCGTCATGATCGGCGTTGTTCTGGTGGCCGATGGGTTCGGAGTGCATATCCCCAAGGGATATATCTACGCCGCCATGGCATTTTCGGCGAGTGTCGAGTCGCTCAATATCGTCTCGCGCAATCGCCGATTGCGGCGCCGCGCCAGCCAGGGATAGCTGCGAATGTTTCGCCGCCTTACCGATCGGGTCTTTGTCAGCCCGCAGATCGATGTGCCGCAAGTTGCCGAGGCAGCGCGGCAAGGCGTTACCTTGATCATCAACAACCGTCCTGAGGACGAAAGCGATGACCAAACTCCGGGCGCGGCGATTGCCGAGGCTGCAGCCGCAGCCGGCATTGCCTACTGCGCCATTCCCATAACCCATGCAGGCTTTTCAGAAGGCCAGCTTGCGGCCATGGCCGATGCCCTGGCCGGGTCAGATGGGCCGGTTCTGGCCTATTGCCGTTCGGGAACCCGCTCAACGCTGCTGTGGGCCCTGGCCGAAGCCCGCCGCGGGGTCAGCCCGCACAGCCTGACTGCCACTGCTGCCGAAGCGGGGTACGATGTGACCCCGGTTCGGGCGATCATGGACATGCTCGCGGCCAAGCAGGAATAAAGCGGCACATGGGGCAACTTATTCAGATGGGCGGTTCGGTGGCGGCGATCCTGGCGCTGGCCTTCATCTGCGCGCGCCTGGGGCTGGGCGGCGATGTGCGGATCGGATCTGAGGATGAGGCCCGGCAGCTGGCGCGTGACGCGCTGTGCGGGTTTGAGCCGGAAGAGCTGGCGCTTGATCGGGCCGGGATCGGTGCGTTGCTGCGCGATCGCCAGGGGCGGGTAATGCTGCTGCGCCGCCACGGCGCGCATTTTGCCGCCCGGCTCCTGGACAACCACGCGTCAGCTCGGCTCGATCGTAACTTTCTCACGCTGGGCACCGATGAACGCTGGTTTGGGCAGGTCACGCTTGATCTGGGCGACAAGGCGCAAAGCTGGGCCAGCAGCCTGCGCCATCTGGGGACCAATCGTGCCTGATTTCAATCCGGTGGACTATGCCGTGCCGGGGTTCGTGCTGCTGGTGCTGATCGAGATGATCTGGGCGCGGATCAAGTCGCCCGACAAGTACGAGCCGCGCGATACGCTGGTCTCGCTGGCGATGGGGCTGGGCAGCACCGTGGCGGGTCTGCTCACCGCGGGGCTGATCGGCGGCCTGGTCTATGGGCTATACCAGTATCGCCTGTTCGATATTGGCTGGCAGTGGTGGGCCTGGATCGCGTGCTTCGTGCTGGATGACCTGGCCTATTACTGGTTCCACCGCTTTGCGCACCGGGTCCGCTGGATCTGGGCCAGTCACGTTAACCACCATTCAAGCCAACACTACAATCTGTCGACCGCGCTGCGCCAGACCTGGACCGGCACTGTGGCGCTGGGCTTCATTTTCCGCCTGCCGCTGCCGCTTATCGGGTTCCATCCGGTGATGGTGTTCTTCTGCGGCGGGATCAATCTGATCTACCAGTTCTGGTTCCACACCGAAGCGATCGACAAGTTCCCGCGCTGGTTCGAAGCGGTGATGAACACCCCCAGCCACCACCGGGTCCACCACGCCACTAATCCGGTCTATCTTGATCGCAACTATGCCGGGGTGTTCATCGTCTGGGACCGGATGTTCGGCACCTTCCAGCCAGAGCTTGCCGGAACCCGGATCCACTATGGGATCGTCAAGCAGCTCGGCAGTTTCAACTTGCTGTGGGTGGCTTTCCACGAATGGATCGGCATCGCCCGAGATGTTTGGACCGCGCCTTGGGGGTCGAAACTTGGCTATGTCTGGCGGCCGCCCGGCTGGAGCCACGATGGCAGCCGCGACACCTCCGATACGATCCGCTCGCGCTGGCACGATCTGCAGGGCGAAGCCCCTGCCGAATAGGATTGCGCGGATTTAACCAGCCGGTTAACCCGCTGCCGAAACGTGGAGCGGGAATCGGCAGGATGGATCAGTTCGACATTATCGTGATCGGCGGCGGCAGCGCAGGGTCTGCAGTGGCCGGGCGGCTTAGCGAAGATGGCAAGCGCCGGGTTTGCCTGCTTGAAGCTGGCGGCGACAATGACGATTTTCGGATCAAGACCCCAGGCCTGATGGTGGCGCTGCCAAAGACCGCCAACTGGGCGTATGACACCGAACCGATGGCTGGCCTAAATGGCCGCATTGGCTATCAGCCGCGCGGCAAGGGACTGGGCGGCTCCTCTGCGATCAACGCCATGCTGTATGTTCGCGGTAACCGATTTGATTATGACCAGTGGGCCGATCTGGGCTGCACCGGCTGGGCCTATGATGATGTCCTGCCCTATTTCAAACGCGCCGAAAACAATGAGCGCGGCGGGGACGATTTTCACGGTAGCGCCGGGCCGCTTTCGGTCAGCGATCAGCACTGGCCCTCGCCCGCCAGCCGCGCTTTCGTGGAAGCAGCGGCGCAGTTGCAATTACCGGTCAATCAGGATTTCAACGGCGCCAAACAAGACGGCTTCGGGATCTATCAGGTCACGCAGAAGAACGGCGAACGCTGGTCTGCCGCGCGCGCCTATGTCGAGCCCGCAGCGGCCCGGGCGAACCTTGATGTCCGCACCGGGGTGCTGGTTGAAAAGATCCTGATCGAACAGGGCCGCGCGGTCGGCGTGGCGATCCGCCGCGGCGGCAAGCGTGAGGAAATTCGCGCGGCTGGCGGCGTCGTGCTGTCCGCCGGGGCCTTTGGCAGCCCGCAGGTGCTGATGCTGTCTGGCATCGGTCCGGCCGCGGAGTTGGCACAGCACGGGATTGCGGTGCAGCGTGACTGCGCTGCGGTGGGTGCGGACCTGCAGGATCACTGCGACTTCATCCTGGCCTACGAAGCCAAATCGCTCGATCTGATGGGCATGACGCTGCCCGGCATGTGGAAGATGGGCAAAAGCCTGGTCGAATATATCCGCCACCGTAGCGGCACGATGACCACGCCGTTTGCTGAAGCCGGCGGGTTCTGGACGCTCGACCCGGCCAGCCCGGCGCCCGATATCCAGTACCACTTCATCCCCGGGATCGTGCAGAACCACGGCCGCGACAAGATCCGCGAACACGGCTTCTCGGTCCACGCCTGCGTGCTGCGCCCCGAAAGCCGCGGCTGGGTGAAACTGCGCGACGCCGATCCCGCCAGCGCGCCGCGGATCAATCCCGATTTCCTCTCGGACGAGCGTGATCTGGTCTTGCTGCGCAAAGCTGCGCGATTGATGCAGCGGATCTGCGAAGCCCCCGCGCTCGCCGCCTATGATCCCAAGGACCGAAACCCGATCGACTATAACGATGACGCCGCGCTGGATGCCGCAATCCGGGGCAGCGCCGATACGATCTATCACCCGGTCGGTACCTGCCGGATGGGCGCAGATTCGGACAGCGTGGTCGATCCGACTCTCAAGGCGCGCGGGGTCGAGGGGCTGTGGGTGGCCGATGCCAGCATCATGCCGCGCCTGGTCTCGGGCAACACCAATGCGCCGAGCATCATGATCGGCGAACGCGCCGCAGACTTTGTGAAGGCGGCGCTGGCGTGATACCACGCGGCCATGAGTGTCGCATTTCGCCGCGAAAGTGATGAGGAACATCTCGAACCCAAGTTCGAGCTGCCGATCCCGCTTGGCCCCAACCTCGTCACCCAGCGCGGACTGGAATTGCTTGAAGCCAAGGTGGCGGAACTCGAGGCTGCGCTGCCCACAATCACCGAGGAAGACCTGCGCAAAAAGCACCTGCGCGAACTGCGCTATTGGCGCACCAGGTTGGCCACGGCGGAGCTGAAAGACGCGCGGGCGGACGGCGTGATCGGTTTCGGCTGCCGGGTTGCCCTGCTGGTGAACGGCAAGCCACGCACCATCGAGCTGGTCGGCCATGACGAGGCCGATCCGGCAGTGGGCAAGCTGGCGTTTACAGCCCCGCTGGCCCGCGCAGTGATGGGGGCCGAGGTGGGGGAGCTGATCGATTTTGGCGGGAATGAGGGCGCGGTTGAGGTGGTGGGGGTTGGGTAGGCCTTAGTTTGGGTCTGGCGCGAGAACTGCTGTCCCACCCATTCGCAAACCGATTTCCGCCTCGCCAGCGAAGCGTATCACGTCGGAATAGACGCACCCAAAGTCAGTCGAAACCTTGCGAGATCGATCTTGATTGGCCGCCAGCGAAACGTGAACGCGCAATCCCCCACGCCGGTCTTCTGGACCAATGGCAAGCGTCAAGAGCGGTCCGTCCTCAAACTCCTCACCAATCGTCAGCGCAATTGTGTCCGTGATCGGATAGTGACCAATTCCGTCCAGAAATTCCCGCCAGTGGCTGGGATAGGTCACGTAGCCAGTCTCGCCGGAGAAGCCGTTGGCCGCGACAATAGCTGAGAATTGGGCGTGGTTCTCTCCTCCTTCGAACCAGAAACTTAATTCCATCTTTTCGGCCATGGTCTTTTGATAGCTGACACAAAACCTGCAAGCTACCCTATTACTTCATTATTTCATCGTCGCCCCGTGCTTGACACGGGGCTTGGCTGCCTTGGAGCTTTCGGCCTAGGTCCGAGGTTTGAAGCGCTAGCCTTGCGGGCGCCTTACTTTTCGGCGTTCGCAGCACAAAGAAAAGCCAAGCCCAGTGTCAAGCACGGGGTGACGCTCGGTTTTTGATGAAGCCTAAGCCCTCGGCCCCTTTGGCTTGCCCTTGTGAAACACCCGTGGTCCCTTTGCGCCCGGACCGCCTGGTCCGCTTTGGCCGCGGTGCGGTTTGGGGGGCGGGCCGCCGCGGGGTTTGTGTGGGGCGCCTTGCTGCGGCGGAGCGTCTGACTGCTCGATCGTGATCCCGCTTTCATCGTCGCCATCAATCCCGGCCGTGCGTTTGACCGCTTCGGTGAATTTGCGAGCGACTGTGGTCGGCACCTGGAAGTGGGTTTCCTGCTGGCCGATGCGGATCGCGCCGACTTCGTTGCGGGTGATGTGGCCGCGACGGCACAGCAGCGGCAGGATCCAGCGCGCGTCAGCGTTCTGGCGGCGGCCAACGTCCATCCGGAACCAGACCACGTCTTCGAAACCCGGACGGTGGCGCTCAACCTGCGCGGCGCGCTGGGCTTCGTGGGTGCCGGGGATCAGCTCCTCGGGCGCGGGCATCGCGGCGCGGTGGGCGCGCACGAGAGCGGCAGCGATGTCTTCCGCGCTGCGTTCGGTCAGCAGGCGAGCGGCGATTTCGCGGTCTTCGTCATCGGCTTCAACCGGCGCAAGCAGCGCAGCGATCAGGCGTTCACGGTCATTGCGGCGGATATCTTCGGGAGTCGGTGCCTCAAGCCACTCGGCCTCGATCCGCGCGCCGCGCAGCATCGATTCGACGCGTTTGCGGCGCGGGTAGGGCACCACGATTACCGCAGTACCCTTTTTCCCGGCGCGGCCCGTCCGACCCGACCGGTGTTGCAGCGCTTCGGCATCGCGCGGAATTTCGACATGGACCACCAGGCTCAGCGTCGGCAGATCGATCCCGCGCGCGGCCACGTCCGTGGCCACGCAAACCCGCGCCCGGCGATCGCGCAGGGCCTGCAGCGCGTTGTTGCGTTCGGACTGGCTGTGCTCACCCGATAGCGCGACGGCGGCGAACCCGCGTTCGATCAGCGCGGCGTGGAGATGGCGGACATTATCGCGCGTGGCGCAAAACAGCATCGCGGTTTCGGCTTCGTGAAAACGCAGCAGGTTGATCACCGCATGTTCGATCTGCGCCGGGGCGACCATCACCGCCTGATAGGCGATATCGCCGTGGCCGCGATCTTCACCGACAGTCGAAATGCGCACCGCTTCGTTTTGATAGCGCCGCGCCAAGGCCACAATAGGCTTGGGCATGGTCGCCGAGAACAGCAGCGTGCGGCGGCCGCTCGGCGTGGCGTCGAGGATCTCTTCGAGGTCCTCGCGAAAGCCCATGTCGAGCATCTCGTCGGCCTCATCGAGCACGATCGTACGCAGCGCGGTAAGGTTGAGCGCGCCGCGTTCAAGGTGATCGCGCAGGCGGCCCGGGGTGCCAACCACGATGTGAGCACCGTGGCTGAGCGCGCGGCGTTCCTTGCTGGGGTCCATCCCGCCAACACAGGTCGCGATCCGCGCTCCGGCCTTGGCATAAAGCCAGATCAGCTCGCGGCTGACCTGCAGCGCCAGTTCGCGGGTCGGCGCGATCACCAGCGCGAGCGGCGCTGCGGCTGGCGAAAGCGTTGTTTCGGCCAGCAGCTCGTCGGCCATGGCCAGGCCAAAGGCAACGGTCTTGCCCGAACCGGTCTGCGCGGAAACCACCAGATCGCGGCCCTTCGCGCCCGGCTCGATGACAGAGGTCTGGACAGGGGTGAGGGCGGTATAGCCATGCGCGGTGAGCGCTTCGGCGAGAAGCGGAGTTACATCGGGAAAAGTCATGATGTGGTCGCCCCTAGAGGATAACGGGGCGTTTGGCTTGTGTTGTTTTTTGGTCAGTGCGCACAGGCTAGCGCATCGATTACATCCTCAAGCCTGGCCGGATCGCCCAGCGCCAGCACGTGGCCGTCGCTGGCAGCGTGGAGCGGATCGCCGTTCCAATCGCACATTATCCCGCCGGCACCTTCGACCACCGGGATCAGCGCGGCAAAGTCGTGCAGCTTGAGGTTTGCCTCGCAGACCACATCGAGATGGCCGCTGGCAAGCATCGCGTAGTTGTAGCAATCACCGCCCATCACCATCCGTTTGTGATCGGTCTTGGCCGCCAGGGCCATGAAATGCTCACCCTGATGATCGTCAAAATAGTGCGGTCCGGTGGTGGCCAGCGCCGCTTCGGCCAGGCTGGGGCAGGGGCGGGTGCGTACCGGCTGGCCGTTGAAGGTAGTGGGCTTGCCGGTGATCCCAATCCAGCGTTCACCCAGAATCGGCTGATCGATCAGGCCCAGCACCGGCCAACCTTCCTTGACCAGCGCGATCAGCGTGCCGAAGATCGGCCGCCCGGCCATGAAGGCGGTGGTCCCGTCGATCGGATCAAGCACCCAGGTGCGCCCGGACTTGCCGGTTGTCGCGCCGAATTCCTCGCCGTGAATGGCATCATCGGGAAACTCTGCCGCAATCAGCGCACGCATGGCCTGTTCAGCGGCGCGGTCGGCTTCGGTTACGGGAGTACGATCGGCCTTGCGCTCGCTGCCCAGTTCCTGCCGAAACAGCGGCTTGATCACCGTGCGCGCGGCATCGGCGAGGCGATTGGCGAGCGCGAGTTCAGCTTCGAGCGCCATCAGTCCCACAAGCTCGAAACCGAGCTTTCCTCGGCAATGCGGCTGATCGCTTCGCCGATCAGCGGGGCGATTGAGACGATCCGGATCTTGGCACAGGCTTGTGCGGCGGCGGTCGGCTGGATCGAATCGGTGATCACCAATTCCTTCAGCGCCGAGCCGTTGACCCGTTCCACCGCGTTGCCCGACAAGACCCCGTGGGTGAGGTAGGCGGTGACCGATTTTGCCCCCGCTTCCATCAAAGCCCCAGCCGCGTTGCACAGCGTACCGCCCGAATCGATGATGTCGTCGATCAGGATGCAGTCCCAGCCCTTCACATCGCCGATGATGTTCATCACTTCGCTGCTGCCCGGCTTGTCGCGGCGCTTGTCCACGATCGACAAGGGCGCGTTGCCCAGCCGCCGGGCCAGTGCCCGGGCGCGGACCACGCCGCCCACGTCGGGGGAAACCACCATCAGGTTTTCTCCGCCGCTGCGCTGCAAAATATCGGCGGCCATCACCGGTGCACCATAGAGGTTATCGGTCGGGATATCGAAGAAGCCCTGGATCTGACCGGCGTGGAGATCAACCGCCAGTACCCGGTCAGCCCCGGCAGTGGTAATCAGATTGGCCACCAGCTTGGCAGATATGGGCGTGCGCGGACCGGGTTTGCGGTCCTGCCGGGCATAGCCGAAATAGGGCACCACTGCGGTGATCCGCTTGGCTGATGAGCGGCGCAGCGCATCGATGCAGATCAGCAATTCCATCAGGTTGTCATTGGCCGGGGCGCTGGTCGATTGCAGCACGAAGACGTCTTCGCCGCGCACGTTTTCGTGGATTTCGACGAAGACTTCATCATCGGCAAAGCGGCGCACATCGGCCTGGGTAAGCTGAAGTTCCAGATACCCCGCAATGGCCCGCGCCAGCGGCAGGTTCGAATTTCCAGCCAAAAGTTTCATGGCGATGCCCTTATCCCCGCGCGTTGCAGCCCGGAATGGGCCTTAGCGCGGCGACATGGGAATGCAACAATGGCGGGAATGAAAAGCCGGGGATCAGCGCCGGTTGCGGTGTTCGCCTGAAACCCACCGCACCGTGCCCGAGCTGGCCCGCATCACTACCGAGCTGGTGGTCAGCACGCCGTCCTTGCGGCGCTTGACGCCCTTGAGCAGCGAGCCATCGGTGACGCCGGTGGCGGCGAAAATGCAATCGCCCTTGGCCAGTTCCTCAAGCTTGTAGATCTTGTGCAGGTCCTCGATCCCCCACTTGGCGGCGCGCATCCGTTCATCGTCGTTGCGGAATATCAGGCGGCCGTTGAATTGCCCGCCGACACAGCGCAGCGCGGCTGCGGCCAGCACGCCTTCAGGGGCACCGCCCGATCCCATGTAGAGATCGATCCCGGTATCTTCGTTGGTCACCGCGATCACCCCGGCCACGTCACCATCCGGGATCAGCGCGACGCCGCAGCCGAGCTCACGCAGTTCGGCGATCAGCGCGGCGTGGCGCGGCCGGTCCAGCACACAGACGATCAGGTCACCAGGTTCGACACCCTTGGCTGCGGCCACTGCCTTGACGTTCTCGGTCGGGCTTTTGGCAAGATCGATGATCCCTTCCGGGTAACCCGGGCCAACCGCGAGCTTGTCCATGTAAACATCGGGGGCGTTGAGCAGGTTGCCTTCCTCAGCGCAGGCCAGCACGGCCAGCGCATTGGGACCGGCTTTGGCAGTGATCGTGGTGCCTTCCAGCGGATCGAGCGCGATGTCGATCTTGGGGCCAGTGCCGATCGCGCCGCCAACCTTTTCGCCGATGAACAGCATCGGTGCCTCATCACGCTCGCCCTCGCCGATCACCACGGTGCCATCGATCGCCAGTTCGTCAAAGGCCGCGCGCATGGCTTCAACCGCAGCAGCATCGGCGGCCTTCTCATCGCCGCGCCCGATCAGTTTCGAAGCGCTGACCGCCGCCGCTTCGGTAACGCGGACCATTTCCAGCACGAGGACACGGTCAAGAACTTGGCTGGCAGGTGGCTGATGCGTGGTCATGGCGGGATTTGGGCCTTTGTGTTGGGATTTGCGCATAGGTATGTAGGGGGCGCTTAACCGCCGGGACGACCAATGTCGAGTGCAGGCCGACACTTGCGCGATTGGGAGGTCAAGCTATAGCGATCATACGTCGCGCACCGCCTTTAAATTCAGGAAACTTATGATGATTTCACGGATGCATAACGCAGCGCGTATCGCGATTGCGGGATTTCTCATGGCTATGTGCTTGACCCCCGCCGTAACGCAAGCAGAAGACAATGGAATGAAGCGCAAGCTGGATGCGCTTGGCCAGAAATATGAAATAGATAGCGATGGCGATTTCAAATTGAGTTTCAAATTTTCTGAAGACAAGCGCACCCAGATCGTGTTCGTCTCTGGCCACGTCGAAGATGCCAAGCCGATCCTGATACGGCAGGTTTTTGCACCGGTGGCCAATGTCAAGGATGACAAGATTTCCGGCCGGGCGCTCGATTTGCTGCGTGACAATTTTGGGCTCAAGGTCGGTGCCTTTGAAGTGCAGGGCGACTATCTCATTTACAATATCAAACTGAATGACGACGCCAGCAGTGCCCAATTGCAAAAGGCCATCAGCATGGCCGCTGCCGTTGCCGACGAAAAGGAAAAGGAAATCAGCGGAGCGCGCGATACTTACTGACTACCCGCGTAAAGACTGGCTCATTCAGCCGCGATTAACCGCCGCTCCCCTTCCTGCCCTGCGAGCTTGGAATGGGAGCGGCTATGCGGCCTTGGGCGATTATTGCGTGCCTTACGGTCTTGGCCTCTGCGCCCATTCTCGCACAGCCGCCCAGCGACACCGCAGCGGCCGATCGCAACGCTCAGGATATGATCGACACCTCCAAGCAGGTGTTTGGCGAGCAGCGGGCTCAATCGAGCTGCGCCAAGCACGATGCAGATGAAATCGTGGTTTGCCTTGATCGGCGGACCGATCAGCGGGTGCCCTCCACCGCACAGACCGATCCCAACTCGGCGGCAGCGCGCCGGTTCAAGGATGGCAGCGTCCCAACCGCACCGCAGTTGGACGGGGGGTATTGTCCCAGCTGTCAGCACTTCGGATCTGTGCCGACCCCCGCTTATTACGTTGATGTCAGCGCGCTACCGCAGGCGCCCGAAGGCTCCGATGCTGACCGGATTTCCAAAGGCGAAGTGCCCGCGCCCTAGGCGTTCAGGATGTGCAGCACCAAGGGCGGCTCACTCAGGCTTTCCGAACCCTCAAGCAGGCGCATCGCTTCATCGACCGCGCTTTCCGGGCCTTCGTGGGTGACCAGCGCCACCATCACTTCACCCGCATCGCCAGCCCGGCCTTTCTGGATCAGGCTTTCGATCGAGACATCGGCATCGCGCAGCGCCGCGGCAATCTCGGCCAGCACCCCGGGGCGATCCTTGACCATAAAGCGCAGATAGGCGCGGCCTAAACGGTGTCCGCTGGGCGCGGTGGGCATTGCCTCCAGTTCGCTCACAGGAACCGAGAAGGCGTTGGCCACTTCGCCGCCGGTCAGCGCCGAACGTGCAATGTCGATCAGATCGGCCACCACCGCGCTGGCGGTGGGGCCATCGCCCGCACCGGCGCCCTGGAACAGCAGCCGGCCGGAAAAATTGCCTTCCGCAACCACCGCATTGGTGGCGCCGTCAACGTGCGCCAGCGGATGATCGAACGGCACCAGATGCGGCTGGACCCGCTGGAACAAGCCTTCAGGCCCGGCATCGGCGATCCCGATCAAGCGGATGACATAGCCCAGCGCATCGGCCTGGGCGATATCGGCCGCGCGCAGCCGGGTGATCCCAGACGTGGCCACACCGGCGAAATCGAGCCGCGATCCGAACGAGATCGCCGCCAGGATCGAAAGCTTGTGCGCCGCATCAATGCCTTCGATGTCGAACGCGGGATCAGCCTCGGCATATCCCTTGGCCTGCGCTTCGGCGAGGACATCGGCGAAATCGCGCCCGGTATCTTCCATCACCGTCAGGATATAATTGCAGGTGCCGTTGAGGATTCCATAGACCCGTTCGATCGCATTGGCCGCCGCGCCTTCGCGCAGTCCCTTGATTACCGGGATACCGCCGGCCACTGCGGCTTCAAACTTCAGCGCAACCTTCTGCGCCTCGGCCTTTGCGGCCAGTTCCAGCCCATGGTGCGCAATCATCGCCTTGTTGGCGGTAACTAGCGCCTTGCCGGCTTCGATGGTGGTGCGGGCCAGGGCCAACGCCGGGCCATCTGACCCGCCAACCATTTCGACCACCACATCAACGTCCGGCCGTTCGCCCAGGATCACCATGTCATCTTCCCAGGCATAGGGCGACAGATCTATCCCGCGCGCGCGGGTGCGGTCGCGCGCCGATACCACCGTGATCACGATCGGCCGGCCGGCGCGGCGCTCGATCAGCGCCTTGTTCGCCTCAACCAGACGGATCACGCCAACGCCGACTGTTCCCAGCCCGGCAAGTGCAATTTTCAGCGGCTCGGCCATCATGTCCCCTTTTCGCGCCGCGGCCTTAGGCAGCAGGCAGCGCCGGGGCAAGCGGGTTTGGCGCTAATGGCGATTGCGCGGGCAGGGGCCCATTTGCCCCATGGCATAGGCATAGTCCTGCGCGGCGGCGGTCCGATCGGCGGGACTGTCAGATATGTTGGCCCCCTGCGGCAGGTTGGTGGGCAGAAAACAGGCCAGTCGGTACCAGCCCAGCGTTTCGGGTGCCGGAGCGCCGGTGCCCGCCACCAGTTCGGAAAACGATACGCCCCAGACCGGGTCCATGCCGGGGCTGCGGCGCACGGTCATCGCGGCGGGTTCGCCGTCTTCTGCGGTGAGGAAAATCTGCGTCTCGCCTTCCCCGGCCAGATTGCCGGGAACATGGATCGCCTGGCGCACGCCGGTAATCCGCTGCGGCGCACCGGGGGCGTAAAGCTCTCCCAGCAGCGCCTTGACGCGGCCTTCCAGCATCGGATCCCACAGCAACTGCGCATCGGGGGCCACCAGCTGCAGTTCACCGGGGCGGGCCGGCACGGTGCGCGCGAACAGGATCACGCTTTTCTTCTTGAGCTTGGGCAGCTTGCCTTTGGCATCGCGCGGCACGTCAACCAGATAGCGCAAGTCCTGCCCCAGCGGGGTGCTGCCGGCGATCAGGGCTTCGGTCTTGGCTTCGATATAGAGCCTGGCCCAGCCCGCGCGCAGCCCGGGTGCGCGTTCAGGTTCAACCTCGGCCACCTTGCGCACTTTGGCGCGCACTACCAGCGGGGCGTGATCGGCCAGGTCAGCAAGGTCGGCATAACTGGCCTGAAAGACAGGTGGAATTGGCGAATCAGCGGCCATCAGCGCGGATTGAATCGGCAGCATAATTACCGCCATTGCCGCCGCTGACCGCAATAAGATGCGTTGCAAACCCGAACCTGTCATCGTCACTCCTAGCCCCCAAGATGGCCGTAGCCGCAGGAATCAGCGGCATTTGTTGCTACCACAACATTACCACAGTTGAATCGAAGGTTAACCGATAAAGCGTTGCGCCATCGCGTTCACGAAGCTAATGATTCGTCAAAACCGGGCCAATCAACGCAATGGTCCGCGATCTGGCTCTGGGAACGTCGGGCGTGCTCCAGGGCAATCCGGGTTGACCCGCAGGGTGGATAAGAAAGTTTTTCGGGGCGTTCGCCTTTCTTTCGGGAATGGGTGGGCGTCAGGACCGGGTTTCGGCCCGGAGGGACTGGTATGGAGAGATGCATCTGAATGGCCTACGCTGACCAAGAGATGAGCGGCAACAGGATTGCCGCCTTTGTCCTAGTCGCCCTTCTGCACCTTGCCCTTGGCTATGCGCTGGTTACCGGCCTCGCCTATCAAGGGTTTCAGGCTGTGGTGAAGAAGGTGACGACCGTCGATATCAAAAAGGACGAGCCCAAGAAGGAAGAGAAACCGCCGCCACCCAAGAAGGAAGCGGCGCCTCCTCCGATCGTGGTTCCTCCGTCGAAGCTCAATCTGTCTCCGCCGCAAACAAACGTCGAGACGACCAACAAGGCTGTGCCACCGCCGCCACCTCAGCAGTTGCCCAACCTGGCTCCTCCGGCGCCAGCGGCTCCGCCGCCGCCGCCGCCTCCGGCTGGGCCTACAGTTCAGGCCAAGCCTAAGGGCGATCCCAGCCGTTGGGTTACCAACGATGACTATCCCACCCGCGCTGCGCGTGAGGAACGTCAGGGGACCACGGGCTTCCGTCTTAGCGTAAGTGCTGACGGTCGGCCGACCGGCTGTGACATCACATCGTCAAGTGGCAGCCCGGATTTGGATTCGACAGCATGCTCGCTGTTGATGCGCCGTGCGAAGTTTACGCCGGCGATGAAAGACGGTCAGCCGACGACCGGATCGTGGGGCAGCCGCTTCCGGTGGGTTCTGCAAGACGAATAGGATTTAGGGCAGGGTCAGCCGAGGGCTGGTTTCCTGCAAGTGTTCAACGTTAAAATGCTTCTTTGAGAGGACTATCGCATGGTTTTTGAACTTCTCGCCGCTGCAGGTTCCGCGGCCCCGCAAAACAAGTTTGGTTTCGCCGAAGCCCTTCAGCAGGGCGGTTTCATCGCTTATGCAACTGTTTCCATTCTGGGCGTCATGTCGTTCGGTTCGTTCTTCATCCTGATCACCAAGTGGATCGAGCAGAACAAGATCATGGGCCAGTACAAGGCGATGCGCTCAAACTTCTGGCGCGCTCCGTCGCTCAAGGAAGGCGCCGCCAAGCTCGACAAGAACAGCGCCTGGCGCCAGATCGTTGACGATGGCCTTGCTGCTGAAGATCAGCACGCAAAGATGGTCAATGAAACTGATGCGCACGATTGGCTGCACGGATCGCTGGCCCGCTCGGAACAGTCGGTCAATGCCCGCCTTGCCGGTGGTCTGCCGTTCCTCGCCACCGTGGGTGCAACCTCGCCGTTCATCGGTCTGTTCGGGACCGTGGTCGGGATCTACCGCGCACTGATCGCAATCGGCATCGCCGGTTCGGCTTCGATCGACAAGGTCGCTGGCCCGGTTGGTGAAGCACTGATCATGACCGCGCTGGGTCTGCTCGTCGCCGTTCCCGCCGTGCTTGCCTACAACTACCTGCAGGCTCGCAACAAGCGGATCGCCGAACATCTCTCTGGCTTCTCGACCGACGTGCTGGCCAACATCAACTCGAAGGGCGCCGTGCGGCCTGCAGTGATGGCCGCTCCGGCTGCCGCTGCCAAGCCCGCCGCCGCTCCGGCCGCCAAGGCCTGATCCAATTCCGGGCATGGTGCGGATGGGGCATGGCCCTGTCCGCACCCGGTCCGGCCCAGGGGTGCCGAAGCTGCTATGCGCAGCCACGCAGCCCGGACATGAACAGATAGGATTTGACTAATGGCGATGTCAGTAGGCGGCGGCGGCGACGAGAAGCCGATGTCGGACATCAACACCACGCCCCTTGTGGACGTGATGCTGGTGCTCCTGATCATCTTCCTCATCGCGGTTCCGATCGCAATCCAGACGATCCAGAAGCTGAAGATCCCGATCTTCCCGTCGACCGAATCGAAGGACAAGGTTGAAAACCTTCTGCTAACGGTCAGCACCACCGATGGTGCCGGTCGCAGCGCGGGGGATCCCGGGTTTGAAGGTGCTTCGCTGGGCGGGGAATGCCGCGTGTACTTCAACAACACGACGGCAGTGGATACCACAGAACTTCAGGACCTTGCGTTCAAGCGCCTTGATAGCATCGTCAAGCGTGCTGGCGGAGCCGAAGCGATCAAGAACAATCCCGAACAGATCCCGCAGGTCCACATCCGGGCCGATCAGTTGGCCCCGTGGCGCTGTGTCGCAGGCGTGATCTACAACGTGCAAGTTGTCGGCTACCCGACGGTCGGCTTCATCTCGAACCCGGTCGATCCAAACGGCTAAGTCGAAGGCTCGAACGATCACTTTCGGCCCAATTCAGGAGTAACCCACCATGTCAATGTCAGGCGGCACAGACGATGGCGAGCCGATGATGGAAATGAACACGACGCCGCTTATCGACGTCATGCTCGTTCTTCTCATCATGTTCATCATCACCATTCCGGTCGCGACCCATGCGGTAAATATCGATCTGCCGGCTCCTCAGCCGCCGACGAACGTTCCGCCGCCCAAGCACGACAAGAACAAGGTTTCGATCACCCCGAGCAACGAAATCACCTGGAACAACACCGTCATCACCGACGGCCAGCTGGTTTCGCTGCTGCAGGAAACGCTCAAGATCAAGCCGGAACCCGAACTGCAGTTCCAGCCCGATCCGTCGGCGCCCTATGATACTGCAGCCAAGGTGCTCAACATCATCAAGGGCTCTGGCGTTTCGGCCTTCGGGTTTGTTGGCAACGAGCAGTTCGCCTCGTTCGGCAAGGCGGCCGACGCGCCGCCCGCCAAGCAGTAACGAAGCAAACGCGAAACTTGCGATGGTTTGAAGAGGGGCGGAGAAATCCGCCCCTCTTTTTGCGTCTGGTCCAGGCCAAACAACCGGGCTTGCATGTCTTTATGATATACTATACCACTCATCATCATAGTCGATGGGAGAGCAATCCAATCATGGCCATTTCGTCTAGTCGTTCTGCTGACATGCCGCTGGGTGATCTCAACACCACCCCGCTGATCGATGTTATGCTGGTGCTGCTGGTGATGTTCATTTTGGCAATCCCCGTCGCCACCAATTCCGTGCCGATCGATCTGCCGCCACCCGGCAATCACGAACAGCTTCCCAAGATATTGAGAGACAGCAACAAGGTTTCGGTCACGTCGCAAAGCGTGATCACGTTCAACAACCAGCCCGTCACGCCTATTCAGCTAGCCAAGCTGCTCAGGGCGACTGTGCAGCTCCGCCCGGAACCCGAACTGCAATTTCAGCCCGATCAATCCGCACCCTATGACGCCACTGCCAAGGTGCTGAACGTGATCAAGACCACCGGAGTTTCCGCATTCGGCTTTGTTGGCAACGAACAGTTCCAGCAGTTCTCCAAGGCCCCGAAAGCACCGCGCGCCGTGCCGTGAACCAGATCTGGATACCGGCGCGGATCAGAGCCAGCGCCGGTTGCCAGCCTACCGCGCCTCCTCGCGCGCCGCATCAAGCCGCATCGCAACTCCGGCAATCGTATCGGCTTCGATCAGCAGTGCATCGTCGGCCTGGCCCTGCGGCAGGCTCTCGCGGCCGATCATCACCAGCACCGGCACCGCCAGCGGGCTGACCCGGTCAAGCCGGACATGGCGCAATTGCCCGGCCGCCCGTTCCAGCAGCCGCGCCAGCCGATCAACATCGGTCATCCGCGCCCGGGCATCGGCCCAGGCCGCTTCAATCAGCACGTGATCGGGCTCATACTTGCGCAGCACATCATAGATCAGGTCGGTTGAGAAGGTGACCTGCCGCCCGGTCTTCCTCTTGCCCGGCTGCTGCCGTTCGATCAGTCCAGATATTACCGCCACTTCGCGGAATGCCCGGCGCAGCAGATAGCTGTCCTGCACCCAGGCGGCAAATTCATCGGTCAGGATATCGCTGGAGAGCAAGGCCGCCGGATCATCAATCTCCCGCAAACCCCAGACCGCCAGCGAATAGTCGTTGGCGACAAAGCCCAGCGGCATCAGCCCACGACTTTCCATACGCCGGGTAATCAACATGCCCAGCGATTGGTTGGCCGGCCAGCCTTCAAACGTATAGAACACGCTGTAATGGCGGCCCTCATGCGGGAAGCTTTCGACCAGCAAAGTGCCTGGCGCGGGCAGCTCGGATCGCCAATCCTGCACCTCCAGCCATTCGCGGACATCGTCGGGAAACCGCGCCCACCCGGCCCGGTCAGCGAGCAGCGCCTGGACTCGCCCGGAAAGGTGGGTGGTCAGCGCAATCCGTTGGCCCATGTAGCTTGGTATTTGCCCCAGCTTCTTGGCCGCGCGAACCAGCAGTTCGGTCTCGCGCATCCCCTCGACTTCAAGATCGAGCCCGGCAAAGCGGAAAGTATCACCCACCCGCAGCGCGGCAGCGAAGTTTTCCTCCACCCGCCCCAGCGAGCGCCCGTTCCGAAACCGCACTTCCACCATTTCGCTATCAACGATGATCCCGGCGTTGAGCCTGAACCGCGCCGCATGCTCGGGATGGGTCAGCCGCCACAGCCCGTCTCGGCCTTTCACGATCCGCTGGAACCGGTCGTAGGCCTTGAGCGCGTAGCCGCCGGTGGCGACGAATTGGAGCACGCGGGTCCACCGCACCGGGTCCAGCCAGGCATAGGGCTGGGCGCTGATCACTTCGGCGAACAGCGCATCGCCATCGAACGGCCCGGCGCAGGCACAGGCCATCACGTGCTGGGCCAGCACATCAAGCCCGCCGGGCCGCAATTCATCGCCATCGCGCTGACCGTCGCGCACCGCTTCCTCTGCGGCAAAAGCCTCGAGGAATTCAAAACGGTTGCCCGGTGCGATCAGCGCGCGGCTGGGAATATCGAGCCGGTGGCCGGCCCGGCCTATCCGTTGCAGCAAGCGCGACGATCCCTTGGGCGCACCCATCTGCACCACCAGATCGACATCGCCCCAATCGATCCCCAGATCGAGGCTGGCGGTGCAAACCAGCGCGCGCAGCTTGCCATCGGCCATCGCGTTCTCAACCTTCCGCCGCGCCTCTTTTGACAGCGAGCCGTGGTGAATTCCGATCGGCAGATTGGCGTCATTGGCTTCCCACAGCTGCTGGAAAATGAATTCTGCCAGGAACCGGGTGTTGCAGAAGATCAGCGTGGTGCGGTTCTTGCCGATCGCCTCGATCAATTGCGGCACCGCCCAGGCGGCCGCATGGCCGCTCCACGGTATCCGCGCCTCCTCTGGCAGCAGGATTTCCAACTCGGCCGGAGCGCCGCTCTCGCCGATGACCAGATCAACCGTCTCGCCGCGGCCTTGCGGTGCCAGCCAGTTGCGGAAGTCTTCCGGCTCGGCCAAGGTTGCCGATAGCGCGACCCGTTGTAGCGCCGGGGCGAAAGCTTGCAGCCGCGCCAGGCCTAGCGCCAGCAGGTGCCCGCGCTTGGTTGGGGCGAGCGCGTGAACCTCATCAATCACCACTCGTTTCAACCCCGCAAACAGCGCCGGTGCTTCGGGATAGGATAGCAGCAGCGAGAGCGATTCCGGGGTGGTCAGCAGCACCTGCGGCGGCCGGGTGCGTTGCCGGGCCTTGCGATCGCTAGGGGTATCGCCGCTGCGCACTTCGACACGCAGCGCCAGGCCAAGCTCCTCGATCGGGGCCAGCAGGTTGCGCTGCACATCGTGGGCCAGGGCCTTGAGCGGCGAGACATACAGCGTGTGCAGCCCTTCGCCCGGCACCGCGCCCCCTGAAGGGCAGAACTCCGCCAGGGTCGGCAGGAACCCGCCCAGCGTCTTGCCGGCCCCGGTATCGGCGACCAGCAGCGCATGGCGTCCGCTGGCTGCGGTGGCCAGCATTGCAGCCTGGTGGCGGCGCAGTGACCAGCCCCGCTGGCTGAACCATGCTGATAATTCAGGGGGAAGCACGGGCACAGTCATTACCTTCGGACAATGCACGCAATGACCGCGCCTTGCCATCGCCATTCCCTCTATCGTGCGGCGTCCGTGCCTGCCACACTGCTGGCCATGCAGGACCTGCCCATCAGCGATCTTACCCGGTTGGGGCTGGCGCTTGCGCTGGGCCTGCTGATCGGGCTGCAGCGCGGCTGGGCGCTGCGCGATGAGCAGGCGGGCACCCGCTTTGCCGGTATCCGCACCTATGGCCTGCTGGGGCTGGCGGGCGGACTGGGCGCGGTGTTGCAAGCGCGGGCCGGAGTTCTGGGGCAAGTGCTGATCGCGGCGAGCGCGCTGCTGGTGCTGCTGGGCTACTGGCGCGGCACGGCGGGCAAGGCCACGATCAGCGGCACCGCCAGTCTGGCCGCGCTGATTACACTGGCTGCAGGGTTCCTGGCCGGCAGCGGGGAGATGGTGCTGGCCTCGGTCGTGACCGGGCTGATGGTGTTGCTGCTGTCACAGCGCCAGCGGCTGCATCATGCGCTGCGCCATATCGACAGTGATGAAATGGCAGCCGTTGCGCGCTTTGCCCTGATCGCGCTGGTGATCCTGCCGCTGCTGCCCAACACGCCGATGGGTCCGCTGCTCGCCTGGCGGCCGCGCCAACTGTGGCTGGTGGTGGTGCTGGTTTCGGGCTTTTCCTTTGCCGGCTATGTCGGCGTCCGCCTGCTGGGTACGGCGCGGGGCGTGCTGGCGACGGCGGCAGCGGGTTCGATGGTCAGTTCCACCGCGGTCACCGCATCGCTGGCGGGCAAATTGCGCGACGAAGCTGGCGGAGAGGCCTTGCTGAACGGCGCGGTGGCTTTGGCCAGCGGGGTGATGTTTTTCCGGGTCATGGTGCTGGCCGCCGTGCTGGCACCCTTCGCCTTGACCAGCTTCGCCATAATCGCCGTGCCGGCAATGCTGGTCAGCCTGGCTGGCGCTGGTCTATCGCTGCGCCGCGGGGAGGGCGCGGCCGTGGAAGAAGCCGAGCAGATCGTGGTGCGCAATCCGTTCGACCTCAAACCCGCGCTGCTATTGATGTTGATGACCATGGCGCTGACAGTGGCCGCGCGCTGGGTGCTGCAGCGGTATGGCGATGCGGGTCTGGCCGTGGTGCTGGCGATCGCCGGCACCGCCGATGTCGATTCGGCGGTCATCACGATGGGCAACTTGCCGCAAGGAACATTGACGCCGCGCACCGCCGCGCTGGTGCTGGCCGCGCCGGTTGCGCTCAACACCCTGTTCAAGACCGCGATCCTGCTGACACTGGCCGGGCGCAAAGGGACTGGTGCCGCAGCGACCATGCTGGCAAGTCTGGCAGCCATGGGGCTTGCGGTGCTCTATGTCTGACGCCTGCAGCCTGAGGAGGGGCACATGACCAACCTGACGAAGACCGATCCGCTGGACGATTTTGCCCGCAAGCCCGTCACTCTGCTGGGGCAAGAGCGGTTGGTCTATGTCGCGGGCAGCGGCCCGGGCGTAGTGGTGATGACTGAAATGCCGGGGATCAGCCCGCATGTGGCGCGCTTTGCCCGCTGGGTGCGCGATGCCGGGTTCACGGTCTATATGCCGCACCTGTTCGGCAGGGACGGGGCTCTGCCCAGTCTCGGCTATTCGCTAGGGACCATGGCCCGGGCCTGCATTTCAAAAGAATTCCACGCCTTCGCGGCCAACAAATCGAGCCCGATCACCCAGTGGCTGCGGGCGCTGGCGGCGCAGGCACATCAGGAATGCGGGGGCAAAGGCGTGGGCGCGATCGGGATGTGCTTCACCGGCAATTTCGCGCTTTCAATGATGCTTGAGCCTGCGGTGCTGGCCCCGGTTCTGGCTCAGCCCAGCCTACCGCTGGGCAAAGCGGGTGGGATGCACATTGCCCCCGATGAGCTTGCCGCGGTCAAGGCGCGGATGGAGGCTGAAGACCTGACCGTGCGCGCCTATCGCTTTGAAGGGGATAGCTTCTGCAAGGCCCAACGCTTTGCCGCCTATGCCGAAGCGTTGGGGGACCGGTTCGAAGCGCGGGTGCTGCCCGATAGCGCGGCCAATCCCGATGCGATCATGAAGAACCCGCATTCAGTGGTGACGCTGCACCTGATAGACGAGGCCGACCAGCCAACCGTGCTGGCGCGCGACGAGATCATTGATTTCTTCCGGATGCGGTTAAGCTAGGCGGCAGCGCCACCGAGCTGACGGTACAGCCCCGCCAACACTCCGGCAAAAACCGGTACCATGGCTGCCTGGGACAGCGCTTGCAGCACTTTCTGGAGCAGTTGCAAGGCATCAGCAGGGGCAAACAGGCTGGCGAACAGCAGGATCACCGCACCTGCCAGCCAGGCAACCACATAAACTGCAATATACAGCAGCACCATGAAGCCCAGCAGTTGCCAGCCGCAGCCCCGGGTCAAGGCGAGCGATTGGCGCAAGGCCGCAAATGGATTGCGGATCCCCTCAAGCTGAACCAGCGGCGCAATCAGTGCGAAGCGGGCCAGTAGATAAAGTGCGGCGACCGTTCCCAGAACGGTAGCAAGGAGGGCCAGCGGAAAGCTGCCGAACGCCGATCCCACCGCGATGACGATCGAAAGCACCAGACTGGCCAACACCGAGACTGCGACGATCGCTGCAAACAGACTGGCAAAGGCTGCAACGGCTTTGACCAGCGCCGCCTTTACAGTGGGCCGCGAAGGATCGGCAATAACCGTCAGCATGGTCTGCACCCCCAGCGTCTGCAGCCCCAGAACCGCCACCCATTGCCACCAGGTCTGGTCGGAATAGGTGCCGATCCGCTGCAGGAACACTGCAAACAGTTCGTCCGGCTTGGGCTCGGGAAAGGGCCAGAAGAACAGGATCGCCAAAGTTGGCAGCAGCACAAACACGCCAGCCAGCACCAGCATAACCTCGCGGTTGCTGCGCAGGGTGTGGAGGGCATCTTCCCAGAGGCGGTTGGTATCAAGGGCAAGGTGAGCGGGCGTTGCAGTCATGCCCTCTTGATAACCACAGCAAATGCCGCCACGCAAACAGTCAATGGATTGCCAGCTTGCCCCGGGAATTGAATTGCGCCGCGAAACCGCGCTGGTGCCCTATCGCACCGCGCTTGAAGCGATGACCCGGCGCAACGAAGCGATTGCCCTGGGTGCGGCTGATGAACTGGTCTGGCTGCTGGAACATCCCCCGGTCTACACCGCCGGAACCAGCGCGGCGGCGGCTGAATTGCTGGATCCCAGGTTTGAAGTGGTCGAAGCCGGGCGCGGCGGGCGCTATACCTATCATGGGCCGGGCCAGCGGGTGGGCTATGTCCTGCTCGATCTTAAGCGCCGGGCCCGCGATGTGCGCGGCTTTGTCCACGCGCTTGAGGGCTGGGTGATCGGTACACTGGGCGACTTCGGGGTTGAAAGCTGGCGCAGCGAAGGCCGGATTGGCATCTGGACCCGCGATCTCGATGGGCGTGAGGCGAAGATTGGCGCAATCGGGGTGCGCATCCGCCGCTGGGTGACAATGCACGGATTTTCGGTCAACCTGGCGCCAGATCTCTCGCATTTCGGCGGGATCGTGCCGTGCGGGATCGAACAATTTGGGGTTACCAGTCTGGCGCGGCTGGGCCATGCGGTCGATGCTGAAAGCTGGGACCAGGCCATGCTGGCCCGCGCGCCCGGATTTCTGGCGGCGCTGGACAAGCCATGTGGAGAGAAGGTGGCATGATGATGCGAAATTCAATGGTTTTGGGCGGCCTGATGCTGGCGCTGGCCGCGTGCAAGGCTGACGAGAAGAAGCCGGTTGGCGGTAATGCCTCGGGCGAAATTCTGCCCGGATCGGTCAGCGATGCGATGCTGCCGCTTGATACCGTCACCAGCCAAGCCCCGCTGGCACCCAAGGCAGAGACTTCAGAAAAGGGCGATACCGAAAAGCCGGAACAGGCAGCTACTAAAGCCACGCCCAAGCCATCAGAGCCGCCAGCCGAAGAACCGGCCGATCCGCCTGCGGCTGAACAATAACGTCCATCCGAACGAAAAAAGGGGCGCACCAAAGTGCGCCCCTTTCGTTTTTCAATGTCAGCTAGCGATTAGAAGCGGAACCCGGCGCGAACGCCCAGACCGGTCGAATCACCGAAGTCACCCCAGACAGTCATCACCGGACCGCCCTTGGCATCGCCGCCCAGACCGGCTTCGGCCCGGAACGTGGTGCCACGCGGTTCCGGCATCAGCGAGCCGGTGGTGGTGCCGCTGGTGATCAGCAACCCTTCGTTGTTATCCTTGAATTCGTGGAACACTTTAACGCCCACGAAGGCACCCAGAGCCTGCGGGAAGATCATCCGCGCGCCCAGCCGACCGCGCATCGATTCTGCCCCGTCATAGCTGAACGTGCTGCCATAAAGGGTAACCGGATCGATCTTGGTCTTCACCCACGACATGCCGCCGTTGAGATCGAACTTGATCGTTTCACCGGTGGTGCGGAATCCCAGTTCGCCGTCCCAACCATTGGAATGGGCGTTGTTGAGATTGAGCCCGAACCCGCGGCTGTTGTCGAGGTAGGCGACATCGAAATCGTCGCGCTTGTACATCACCCCGCCATAGATACCCGCTTCGCTGCCAAACAGGGCATAGGCACCGTAGTTATAGCCTTCGAGGGTGTAGTTGGCGGCCGTGCCGTTGGTGGCGCGGTTCTTTTCGTAACCACCAGTGATCCCGACAGTGAACCCGCCGACGCCGATATCGATCCCGCCCTGGGCACCGCGGCGCTTGTTTTCGACTTCGCTCGAGTAGGTCAGGGTCTGACCGAACAGCGTGCTGGTGGTGGAGGTTTCGCCCCACTTGTCACGGCTGACATAGAGGTTGGCCCAGACGCCGACCGGCGATGTCTGGTTTTCGCGGTAGCCGTGGCGGCCGGCAATGCCATCGTGATAGGCATCGAACGACTGGTACCACAGATCCGAACCCATGCGGGCGAGCGGGGCCAGGCCCGTGACACCAGCGTTGAAGTTGCTGCGCAGGTAGTAATCAGCGCCGCGCAGATCGAGGCCATAGGTCAGCAGGCCGTTGTTGGTGGTTGCCGGATCAAGTACGAAGGATCCCGCAGCGGTGGTGCCGCCGCCATCAACCACCAGCGAGCCGGTCGGGTTGAACGTGGCCGCAGTGCCCAGATAGCCCACGCTGAGCTGGCTGGTGCCGGTGATGTTGCCGGTTACGACCAGGCGGTCAGACCCGCTCAGATCAGCATTGGCATCGATCAGCAGTTTGCTGCCGGCAACGCCGGCATAGTTGCCGGTGATGGTGGTTACATCGCCGATCGCGCCATCCTGCATATCAATCACGCCGCTGACGCCATTGGTGAAGGTCGGGGTGATGATCCCCACCGGTCCGGCTTCGGCATTGAACCGGCCCAGATTGGTGAAGGACGTGGCAGCACTGCCAGTCAGGGTGGATCCCGCCGCAAAATTCACCGTGCCGGCATTGGAGTTGGAGAAGGTTTCAAGGTTGGCCAGCGTGCCGGTGCCCGTCACGTTGACCGTGCCGGTGTTGTTGAAGGCATCCGTGCCCACGCCGAAATCCTGCGTCCCGGCGATCGAATAGGTGCCCGAATTGGTCACCGTATCATTGCCGTCACCCAGATTGAGAGTGCCGGTGCTGGCAACCGCAAAGGTGCCGGCATTGGTGATCACATCATCGCCAAGGCCCAGATTGACAACCCCGGTGATGTTGGTGGTGGCGCCAGCGGCATTGACCAGCGTATCAACGCCGTCTCCGCCCAGCAGGGTGCCGGTAACCGTCAGCGAGCCGTTGTTGGTCAGCGTATCGTTGCCAAGCCCCAGATCAAGCGTTGCGCCCGATGCGATGGTCATAGTGCCCGTGTTGGTCACAGTATCTGCGCCATCACCCAGCGTGCTTGCGCCGGTCATCGCCAGAGTGCCCGCATTCGAAACGGTGTCATTCAGTGCCGAAAGCACCAGTGCGCCGTTGATCGTGCCGCCTGTGTTGTTGGTCAGCGTCGTGCGTGCCGGCGAGACAATCGCTGCCGTTGTGCCCGTGATTGTGCCGCTGTTGTTGACAACCAGCAGACCAGCGGCGTTCGGCGCAGTAATCCCCGTTGCACCCGAAACGGTGCGGGTTGCCGAAACGTTGACGGTGGACGTGCCAGTGGTGTTGGCCGAAATCGCGGTCGAGGTAGCGTTGGTAACATTACCGCCGGTGACGTTGACGTTGATTGGGCCGCTGGCCGAGTTAAGCAGCAGGCCAGCCGCCGGGGCGCCGGTCGAATTCACGGTGCCGGTCACGTTGGTGGTGATAGCGCCCGTGGTCGTTGTGGCCGAAACGCCCGAACCGGCAGCAGTGATTGCCCCGGTATCAAGCAGGATTGCACCATTGCTGGTCTGCGCCTGAACGCCGATCGCGCCGGCGTTGATGTTCGTGAACGATGCGTTGATTGTGCTGCCAGCTGACGTGTTCAGCATGGTAGCACCATTGCCGGTGGTCGAAGTCAGCCCACCAACCGAAATCACGTTGAACGCAAGCGGTGTGGTTGCCGAAGTCGCATCGATCCGCAATGCGTCGCCGGTGCCTAGGTTCGAAATTGAGCCCGTGCCGAAATAGGTTACTGGAGCGCCGGTGCTGATAACGCTGAGCGCCGCAGTGCTGGCGCCGGTGAGGGGCGTGTTGCCCGAATTGACCGTGATCGATCCGCTATTGTTGATGTTGAGGCTGGCTGCGGTGGCGCCGGATTGGCTAAGCGCCAGGCCATATCCATCAACCGCACCGGTGACGTTCACATATTGCGAACCGGTGCTGGTGTCATAGGTTTGATCTCGCGACGTGGTGGGATAGGCCACAGCAGTCGTATCGGTGGTGGTGGTCGCGGTGCAATTCACCGTATCGTTGGCGACACTGGTGGCGCCCTTGGCGCAATCGGCATAGGCCGGCGAGGCAAGCGCGAACAGCGAAGCGGTTCCGCTCAGGGCAATGCCCAGGCGCAGGGTAAGCTTATTTTTGGTCATGACTATCCTCATAGGTTCCTGAAAGGGGCAGGAGGATAAAGTCACTGGCGCGGTTATGGTTCCACCGACAGCTTAAAAATATATATCGCATTTGAAGTATTTGGCAGAAAAACGCCGCAATTGGGGGTCTAGATCGAATTGCCCAGAATGCGCTGAGCCAAGGTCAGATGCGGCCGATCAATCATGCGGCCATCGATTTGCAAAGTGCCTGCATCGGGCTGGGCGGCGAACGCTTCGACGATCGCCCGGGCCTCGGTCAGTTCGCTTTCGCTTGGGGTAAATGCAGCGTTGATAACCGGCACTTGCGCGGGGTGGATTGCCAGCATGCCGGCAAAGCCATCGCCGCGCGAATTTTCGGCCGCACGACGCAAGCCCGCTTCGTCGGAAAAGTCGGCATGAAGGGTATCGATCGCCATGACCCCGCGGGCGTGGGCTGTCAGCAGGGTCTGAACCCGCGCAAAGCGGAACGTATCGGTCCACTGCCCATCGGGCCCGCGCTTGCGGCTGGCCCCGATCGCCGCCGAGAGGTCTTCCGCGCCCCAGGTCAGGCCGGCCAGCCGTGGCAGCGAAGCCGTGGCGTAACTGGGGATCGAGATCGCCGCCGCCGCGGTTTCGCTGACCAGCGGCATGATCTTGACCGAGCCCGAGGGGAGCCCGGCACGCTGTTCCAGTTCCCACAGTTCGGCATTCAACTGGGTGACCGATTCCGGCCCGGCGCTTTTTGGCAGCATGATCCCGTCAGGACCGCCCGGCAGCACCGCCACCAGATCCTCGCGCCAGTCGCGGCTGTCGAGCGCGTTGATCCGCACCCAGCGCCCCATCCGTTTGCCATCGGTCACCTTGGCGCGGTGCGCGGCCAGCCACGATCCCACCATGTCGCGGGCGCGGCCCTTGTTGTCAGTCGCGACCGAATCCTCAAGATCCAGGATCACCACATCGGCTGCGGTGCCGCCGATCTTGTCGAGCTTCTTCTCGCTATCGCCAGGAACGAACAGCCAGGAACGCACTGCCATGAAACGGGGCCTTTCCGGTATCAGGCCGGCACCAACGCCGGGTAGTCGATATAGCCTTCCGGTCCTGGCAGATACCAGCTTTTCGGAACGTTAACATTGGGCGCCCAATCCGCGCCGACGCGGATCCGCTCATCCAGATCGGGATTGGAAATGTAGGGGCGGCCAAAGCTGATCGCATCGCAGCGACCCGATGCCACATCGGCCGCAGCCTCATCCGCAGTATAGTCCGAATTGAGCACGAGCGGGCCCTTGTAGATCGAACGGATCAGGGCGTCCTGCTTGGGCACGTCGGTAGCGCCGAAAGTGCCGTTCGGCCCTGGTTGGCGCAGTTCCAGCCACGACACCTTGAGCTCTTGCAATACCTTGGCTGCCGCCCCGAAAATCGACGCCGGATCGGCATCGTCGCACCCTTGCGAATTGCCATTGGGCGAAAGCCGGATGCCGACGTGGTCCGCGTCCCAGACGCCGATGATCGCTTCCAGCATTTCGCGCATGAAGCGGGTACGGTTTTCGGGGCTGCCGCCGTATTCATCGGTGCGCAGATTGGTCGAACCACGCAGGAACTGGTCAACCAGATAGCCGTTCGCGCCGTGGAGCTGCACGCCATCAAATCCGGCTGCCTTGGCATTGGCAGTGGCCTGCGCATAGTCCCCGGCGATCCGCACGATATCGGCTTTGGTCGCCTCGCGCGATTGCTCGTGCGGTTTGCGCCCCGTGGGGGTGTGGGCGTGATCGGGCGCGGTGGTGGCGCTGGCCGAAACACCGGGTTCGCCGCCCAGGAAGTCGGGGTGGACGATCCGGCCCATGTGCCACAGCTGCAGCACGATCTTGCCGCCAGCCTTGTGCACCGCATCTGTGGTCAGTTTCCAGCCCTCGGTCTGGGTTGCGTTCCATGCGCCGGGCGCGGCAGGCCAGCCCAGCCCTTCAACGCTGATCCCGGTTGCTTCGCTAATGATCAGCCCGGCGCCGCTGCGCTGACGATAATATTCGGCCATCATTGCATTCGGCACCGATCCCGGATCGGAGCGGCCGCGGGTCAGCGGAGCCATCATGATCCGGTTCTTGGTTTCAATCGCGCCGAGGCTTAGCGGCTGGAACAGGGCATCGTGCAAGGGCTGGCTCCTACATTTCGTTTTGCAATGTGTTTTGCTCCGCTAAGGCATGGCCATGACGAATGCAACGGGGGTAAACGGGCAGGACCAGCCGCGCTGGAACGCGCTGCACTTTGCCGCGCTGATGGGCGGCAACATGGCGCTGGCGGTGGGCCCGTGGTTCGTGCGCCATGCCGACAGCGGACCGGTCAGCGCCGGCTTCTGGCGGCTGCTGCTGGCGATCCCGGTGTTGTTCGCGTTCGCGCTGCTTGGCCGCGAAAGGGTTAGCGGTTATGCCCGCGGAACCTGGCTGGCGATTGCCGGGGCGGGGGTGTTCTTCGGGCTCGACATCGCCAGTTGGCATATCGGCATCGGCATGACGCGGATGGCCAACGCCACGCTGTTCGGCAATTCGGGTAGCCTGGTGGTGATCGCGGTCGGCCTGTTCGCGCTCCACCGCGCGCCGCGGCGCGGGGAATGGGCGGCCTTTGCTTTGGCCATTGCCGGTTCGGCAGTGCTGCTGGGGCGCAGTCTGGAAATCGGCCGCACCACCCTGATCGGCGATCTGTTCTGCATCGCGGCCGGGCTGCTTTATGCCGGCTATATCCTGCTGCTGCAAAAGCCGCGCGCGCATCTGGGCAGCTGGGCCCTGGTTGCCTGGTCCAGCGTGGCTGGCGCTCCGGTAATGCTGGCCACCGCGCTGCTGATCGGCGAGCCGGTCTGGCCGACGCTGTGGTGGCCGCTGGTGGCGCTGGCTTTGCTGGGGCAGGTCACCGGGCAGGGGCTGCTGATCTATGCCATGCGCCATTTCCCGCCGCTGGTGTTCGGACTGGCTTTGCTGACCCAACCGGCGATTGCGGTGGCGCTGGGCTGGCTGGCCTTTGGCGAAGTGCTGGTGCCGATCGATTTTCTCGGGATGGCGATGGTCGGTGCAGGGCTGGTGCTGGCCCGCTCGACGCAAGAGTAATCACGCGCTAGCCTTGCTCCGGATAGCAGCTGCCGGAGAGACCATGTGAAGCGCATCGCCCTGACCATTTTGCCGCTTGCGGCGCTGGCGCTGATCCCGGCGGACGCTGCCGCTCCGGACGCACCGACTGCGGAGCGCAGGCCATCGGCCTTTGCCACCGGCGCGTTCAAGGCGTTGAGCGAGCAGTTTATCAACGCGGCGACCAGAACCTCACCGGTCGAGGCAACCGCTCTGGGCGAACATCGCTTTGATGGACTTTTGCCCAATATCACCCCTGCAGGCCGGGCCAGTCGGGTCGCAATGTGGCGCCAATTGCTGGGCTATCTTGTTAGCCTGAACCCGGACGATCTCAGCCGCGCCGATCAGGTCGATTACGCGCTGCTGAAGAACGAGTTGCAGTACCGGATCTGGCAGAGCGACGTATCGCAGGACTGGGCCTGGAACACCCAGACCTATAACGATATCGCCGCCAGTTCGCTTTACACTTTGGCGGCGCGCGATTTTGCGCCGTGGGATGTCCGGCTGAAAGCCGCGACCGCACGGATGGAGGCGCTGCCGGCGTTCCTGCTTGAAAGCCGCAAGCAGCTTGATCCGAAACGTGTGCCGCTGATCTTTGCCCAGACCGTGGCCAAACAGAACGGCGGGATCATCGAGATTGCTGAGGGTATGCTGGCCCCCCACGCCGATGCGCTAAACGGCGCGGACCGCACCCGGTTCGATGCAGCGCTGGCAGCGCTGAAAGTGGCGGTGGCCGGTCAGCAAAGGTGGCTCGATACGGTGCTGCTGCCCCAGGCCAAGGGTGATTTCCGGCTGGGGCCCGCGCGTTATGACCAGAAAATGAAATTTGCCTTGATGAGCGACATCACCCGGCCGCAGCTCAAGGCGCTTGCGCTGAAAGCCAAGTCCGAAATCCGGGCCGAGATGTACCGCCTCGCACAAGAAATGTTCCTCTCCGGATGGCTCGGAAAGTCCACGCTTCCAGACAACCCGACACCTGAGCAGCAGCAAGCGGGGATCGAGGCTGCGCTGCAACTGACTTACGCCAAGCGGCCGCCGCGCGCCGAGCTTGAACAGCGCGCCCGCGATACCTTGGCTCAGGCCAGCGATTTCGTCCGCCAGCAAGGCTTTGTCCGGATGCCCGATGGCCCGGTGCAGGTGATCACCATGCCCAAGTTCCAGCAAGGCAATTCGACTGCCTACAACGATCCGCCCGGCCCGTTCGAGAAGGACCAGCAGAATTTCTATGCGGTCAGCCCGGTCCCCGCAGACTGGAGCAACGAGCAGGCGGCGTCTTACCTCACCGAATACAACGATTACATGATCCAGGACCTGTCGATCCATGAAGCGATGCCCGGGCACTATCTCCAGCTCGATCACGCCAACCGTTCACCCGATCTGCTGCGCGCCTATCTGGGTTCGGGTCCGTTTATCGAAGGCTGGGCGGTCTATGCCGAAGGGATGATGGCCGATCAGGGCTATCTGAATGGCGATCCGTTGTTCAAGCTGACGGTGCTGAAAATGCGGCTGCGCTCGGTCACCAACACCTTGCTCGATATCGGCATCCAGACCGAAGGGATGAGCCGCGATGCGGCGATGGACCTGATGATGAAAGGCGCCTTCCAGACCGAACGCGAAGCGGCGGGCAAATGGGTGCGGGCGTCGCTGTCTTCGGTCCAGCGGCTAAGCTATTTCACCGGCTATTCAGAGCACATGGCGCTGCGCGAGGAAGCCAAGCAGCGCTGGGGCAAGGACTATTCCCTGCGCCGCTATAACGACACCGTGCTGAGCTTCGGCTCACCCCCGGTGAAGTATGCCCGGGCGCTGATGTTTGGACTGCCGGTAAAGTAGGACGGCAACTAACCTTCGTCTTTGCGAGCGGCGAAGCCGCGCGGCAATCCAGAATTGCGCAAATCGCCCTGGATTGCTTCGCTCCGCTCGCAATGACGACTGCGGGTGGGGAAGGGCATACCTCAAAGTGATCGAGGCCGAGCCGGAAATGGCGAAGCGGTTGGTAGCAGGGTGACACATCGACGCATCGATGATTCTATCACTGAGACAAAATTCGCTTCAAATCAGCAGTTGACCACAAAACTCCAAACGGAGAGGCGGGGTTCATCCAGAGCCCTGACCCTACAACGGTTTGAAGTAGCTGATGTCCGGTCATCTTTGCCATGAGCGTATCAGGCCCAAAACACTCGTATCCCCGCTCCAACGCTGTAAATCCAGCGGGATAGTGCGACCCGTCGGCGGCTTGCAAAGAATAGATACCAAGCCCGGCGTCATCTGCAATTTCGACCTGCCCGTGGGGCTGTCCGTCATCGCGAATGGCTACGAAGACCTCATGTTCCAGCAATTCGGACTCGAAAGTCGGCCTGACATTTGGATCGTAGCCAGCCTCGATGAGCAATTCTTCGAGTCGATTTTGAGGCTCAAACTTGCTTTCAAGAACTGTTGGCAGAGACAACTCGTCATTTTCGTCGGTATGCTTCTTGCGTTCGAACCAGTTTAACAGTCGCTTCATGGCATCGCCCCCAAATCCCCCTTACCCACAGTCCCGCCAGCCATCTCAAGCATCCGGTCCAAACTCTTCTTCGCCTGCAGCCGCAGCCCTTCCTCAATCTCGATCCGCGGCTTGAGGTCGCGCAGGGCGAGGTACAGCTTTTCGAGCGTGTTGAGCGCCATGTAGGGGCAGATGTTGCAGGCGCATTGGCCGTCGGCGCCGGGCGCGCCGATGAAGGTCTTCTCGGGAATCGCCAGTTCCATCTGGTGGATGATGTGCGGTTCGGTGGCGACGATCAGGGTATCGCCGGGGAAGGTCTTGGCGAAGTTGAGGATGCCGCTGGTGCTGCCGACGTAATCGGCATGGTCGATGATATGCGGCGGGCATTCGGGGTGCGCGGCGACTGGCGCGCCGGGGTGCTGGGCTTTCAGTTTGAGCAGCTCGGTTTCGCTAAACGCTTCGTGGACAATGCAGACGCCCGGCCAGAGCAGCATCTCGCGGTCGAACTTGCGGCTGAGGTACCCGCCCAGGTGCCGGTCGGGGCCGAAGATGATCTTCTGATCCTTGGGGATCTGGGCAAGGATCGTCTCGGCGCTGGAGCTGGTGACGATCACATCGCTCAGCGCTTTCACTTCGGTGCTGCAGTTGATGTAGGTCAGCGCGATGTGATCGGGGTTGGCCTTGCGGAACTGCGCAAATTTTTCGGGCGGGCACGAATCTTCAAGGCTGCACCCGGCATCAAGATCGGGCAGCACCACGATCTTTTCCGGGGCCAGGATCTTGGCGGTTTCGGCCATGAATTTGACCCCGCAGAACGCGATAACTTCGGCATCGGTGGCCGCCGCCTTTTTCGACAGTTCCAGACTGTCCCCGATGTAATCGGCCAGATCCTGGATTTCCGGGCGCTGGTAATAATGCGCCAGGATGATCGCGTTGCGGTCTTTGCGCAGCCGGTCGATTTCGGCGCGCAGGTCGAGTCCGGAGAGGTTCAGGGGTTGATCGGTCATGCCCCCTTCAATGGGCCTTCACCGTCCGGTGATCAAGCCTCCGCTGGGCGGAGCGCCGAATTCAAGGCCCGCCACGGCCGCGCCGGGCGTGCCCGTGGTGGCCATCTGGTAAAGGCTATCTCCAAGCGGCGAATAGGTAATCGCATTGCCCAGCAGAATCATCCCGGCCAGCACTCCCAGCGTCACCAGCCAGGCCGGATGGACCCGCCCGCTGCGCTTCAGATCGATCCCCATCCCGATCAATGGAAACAGCGCACAGGCCGCACCGGCAGCCTCGTAGGCATAGGGGGCCAGCAGCGGCATCGGCAGCAGTCTGCCAAAGGCGGGGCCCATCAGCAGCGCCATCGCGCCCAGTTGCAGCCGGGAATGCCAATCGGTGCGTTTGCGAATCGAAACCGCCACCAGCACCATCGCGGTGAAGACCAGCACGTTGAGCGGATCGAACACCAGAAAGTGCTGCGGGCGGAAAAAGAACGGGACATGCCCGGCGCGGACCATCCGCAGGGTGATGACAAAGCCCATCACGATCATCAGCACCAGCCAACCCAGTGCGAGGCGGCCAAGCTTGCGATGCTGGTCAATCTTTCCGCGCAGGCCAAGCGTTGCCTGGACGGTGAAAATGGCCACCCAGCCCATGAAGGTCAGCGCATGTAAATGCACAGGCAGCGCGGACTGGAATGTGGAGCGGCCGGCCAGGAATTGCAGCGAAAAGGCTGCGACGATGGTGGCTGCCATGGCGATCGGCATCCACCCCGGGGGGCGGTCTGCGATCGGTTCGGGCTGAAAATCCTGTGCAACAGACGCCATGAAAACCCCCTCCGGTTTCAGGTGCGACCCTGCTTCTAGTCGGCAGAGTATGCGCCTCGATCGGGGATAGTTCAAGACATCGCGCTAGGGCGCGGGCTCACCCTCGAAATGGACAGTGACCTCGACTGCCCCATAGCCAGCAACCTGCAATGGAATCGCGAGATTTTGGCGGACCGCGTCTTTTGCGGCTCCGCGCGCCAGTGTCAGCAGGGCCGGGTTCCGCGCCTGATCAGCGGCCTGCTTCTCGGCCACCAAGGTGTTGTCGCGGGTCAGCTTGGCCTGCGCCGTGCCGGTGATCCAAACGCCCTCGCGCAAGTATTGCGCGTGCGCCTCATCCAGGTTGGGGCGCGAGAGTTGCAGCGGCGGCAGCGTGACATCGAGATGTTTGGTGGCCGCATCCCATTTCATTCGGCGCTGGTCCATTTGCGCCAGATCGATCGTATAATCGACCCGCGCCGGGATCACCGCGACCTGGCGGCTCTTGAGCATCCCAAAGGCGCGCTCGTCTTCAGACGCACTAACCAGCGCCAGTTGGGCCGAAAACACCGTCAGCCGGTTGGCCTTTTCGAACGCGGCCAGACTGGTGGTGATCGGATCACCGTGATCCTGCGGGCCATAAAGCTGCCAGGCGAAGAACCCGGCCAGCGCCAGTGCTCCGCCGGTCAGCAGCCACGGCGCGCGGCGTTCGCTCAAAGCGCTCGCCATTGGTCCCCCGTATCGGTGACCATGGCCCGGTTACGAAGGTCGATCAGATGCGCCAGGACCGATCGCCCGGCCGCCCCGGTCAGCCGCGGATCGAGCCCCTTGTACATCGCGGTGACCATATCGGGGATAATATGCGGGCCATGTTCGAGCAGGCGCAGGATCTGCGCCTCGCGCTGGCGGCGGTGGCCCAGCATGCCGCGCACCAATTGCCGTGTCTTGTCGATCGCGGGGCCGTGGGCCGGGTAGAAGACCCGGTCTTCGCGCGTATAGAGCTTTTCAAGGCTGGCCATATAGGCGGCCATATCGCCATCCGGCGGGCTGACCACGCTGGTCGACCAGGCCATCACGTGGTCCCCGGTAAACAGCGCGCCGCTTTCCACCAGAGAGTAGCACAGATGATTGCTGGTGTGGCCCGGAGTGGCGACTGCCTCAATCGTCCAGTCTGGCCCGGCCAGCCGCTCCCCATCAACGAGGACCCGGTCGGGGGCATAGCTGCGATCAAACGCGCTGTCGGCGCGCGGGCCATCGTCGCTGATCACCAGCGGCGCGCAGCCGATGATCGGCGCGCCGGTGGCGGCCTTGAGCACGGCGGCGGCGGGCGAATGATCGCGGTGGGTGTGGGTGCACAGGATCGCGGCGATTTTTGCTGTGCCCACGGCGGCAAGGATCGCCTCGACATGGCCAGCGCCATTGGTATCGGCGCCCTTGAACGGCGAAGGATCGCTGGCATCGCCGCTATCGGCCGGGCCTGGATCGATCACCGCCACTGCATCGCCACTGCCGACAATGTAGGTCTGCGTGCCGGTGAAGGTATAATGCGAGGCGTTGGGGGCCAAGACGCGCCGCACCAGCGGCTCGCATTGCTCAGACAGGCCGGTGGGCCAGGGTTTGGTGGGGATATCCATCGTCATGAAGATATGGGGAGCCAAGTGCCCCAAGTCGAGCAAAAGCTAGTTGCGCAGGTTCTGACCCAGCCGTTCACGCAGCGCGGCGATGGCGCTGGGCGCGGCGGCATCGCGCTCACGCCAGCCGGCGTCGAGCCGTTTGAGGCGGGCGTGGAAGCGTTCGGTGGCGCGGACCAGTTCGCGGGTTTCGGGATCAAGCAGCGTCAGGCGCGATGGTTCGCCTTCGGGAAAATCGGTCAACTTGCCGTAGCGGCGCAATTGGAATTCGCTCAGTTCGCCGGCGAAATAGGCCCGGTGGTTCAGCAGCCAGGCCACGGCGTGCATCATCCGCGTGGTGGTGCGCAGCGCCTCGCACGACAGGGCCACCCGCGCTTCGTCCTCTTCGCCCGCCGCATCAAGCCGCCCTGACAGCGCAAACGCCGCACGGACATCGTCCGACAGGACGAGAGCCTCGCAATATAGTCCTTCGACGATACGCGGGTTGATGCTGGCAGGCTTTCCCATTGCAATGGCGATAGGCGCAGGTTCGGGCTGCTGCCAACCTGACGGCAGCAGACTTTGCACACCATTTTGGGACTGTCCCGATTGGGGGCGCTTTGGTCCGGCTGACGCCGGTGCGGGAAGTCCGTCCGGACTTTCCTGCAACACCAGCCCGCGCTTATCGTTTGGTGCGCTATCCGCCTCCGCGGATAGCTTGCAACACCAGCCCGCTCCCCCTCCCGACCACCCATATCCTAGGGATACCCTAATGGGTGGTCGGGAGGGGGAGCGGGCTGGTGTTGCAAGGCCGGGCGGACGCACGGCCGCACCGGCGTTAGCTGGACAACTACGCGATAATATCCGGGATCAGGTAATCCTCGACCATCGCGATCTGGTCTTTCAGCCGCAGTTTGCGTTTTTTGAGCCGGGCGATCTGCAGCTGATCGGTGGAACCCGCGCCGGTCAGTGCGTCGATCGCCGCGTCGAGATCGCGGTGTTCGGTTCGCAGCACTTCGAGCCGCTTCTTCAGTTCCTCTTCGTTCACCGCGAAATCACCCCTTTGGCCCGCTGGTCGCGGCGGCGTGACGGCCTGCCGCAGGACATCACCTGATTGCCTTGCAAGATACGATTAATCTGATTGAATGACAATCGCAGGGTCCGCTAGCGACTGAGTCGAACATTGGCGGGTCCGGCAGCCCGAAGGGGGCTATTACAAGGAGAATCCCCTATGGAACAGTCGCATGTCAGTGCATTGAAGTTCAAACACGCCGGCCTGGAGCGCCGGATTGCCGAAGAAATGAGCCACCCTTTGCCTGACCTTGAGACGATCCAATTGCTCAAGAAGCAGAAGCTGCGAATCAAAGATGTGATAACCAGCGACTGACCTTGATTGGCTGGGCTGCGAAGCGGAAGCGTCCGCTTCGTGGTTCGCCAGCCACCACTCACGATCATTCGCGTGAATTCGTTTGCCTGGCTGTGCATGTGCATTTGCTTGGGCCGTAGTTTGGTCTAGGCTTGCATCATGCCTCCATCCAGCGCCGTATCCGCCGCCCGCACGATCCTGACGCGCCTTCATGATGTGATGGCGTCGCGCAGCAACGCCCAGTCCAAGCTCAACACCGTGGTCGATGTGATCGGTGAAGGAATGGATAGTGAAGTGTGCTCGGTCTACCTGCTGCGCGAAGGCATGCTGGAACTGTTCGCCACGCGCGGACTGGCGCAGGAAGCGGTGCACGTTACCCGGCTGGGGATCGGCGAAGGGCTGGTCGGAACGATTGCCGAAAACATCGAAACGCTCAACCTGGCTGAGGCTACTGCCCACCCGGACTTTTCCTATCGGCCCGAAACCGGCGAAGACAAGTTCCATTCGTTCGCCGGGGTGCCGATCGTGCGGCGCGAGCGGGCGGTGGGGGTACTGTGCGTCCAGCATGTCGATCCGCGCCGCTATGAAGAAATTGAGATCGAGGCGTTGCAGACCGTGGCCATGGTCCTTTCCGAACTGATCCATAACGCCGATCTGGTCGATGAAGAGCAGGCCGCGCTGACCCCGGCGCAAACCGGGCCGCTGCGGCTGAACGGGCTCACGCTGGTCAAAGGCCTGGCCGCTGGCAAAGCCGTATTCCACCAGCCGCGGATCACGATCGAGCACGTGGTTGCGGAAGACCGTGATGCCGAACTGAGCCGGGTCTATCTGGCGTTCGACAAGATGCGCGAACAGATTGACCGGATGCAGGCCCAAGCCGAATTCGGTGTTGGCGGCGAACATGAAGAGGTGCTCGAAACGTACAAGATGTTCGCTTACGATGAAGGCTGGAGCCGCCGGATCATCGAAGCGATCGATAGCGGGCTGACTGCGGAAGCCGCGATCGAACGGGTCCAGCAGCGTACCCGCATGCGCATGCGCCAGATCGACGATCCGCTGCTGGCTGACCGGATGCACGATCTGGAAGACCTGTCCAACCGGTTGCTGCGGATCGTTTCGGGTCAGATGGGCACTGCTGCCAGCATGGGACTTAGATCGGATACGATCCTGATCGCGCGCAATCTGGGTCCGGCTGAACTGCTTGAATACGACAAGCGCCGCCTGAAAGGCGTGGTGCTCGAAGAAGGCTCGCTCACCGCGCATGTGGTGATCGTGGCGCGGGCGATGGGGGTGGCCGTGCTGGGCCGGGTCCAGGGCCTAAAAGGTTCGGTCCGCGAAGGCGATGAGCTGCTGCTCGATGCCGATCAGGGCCAGGTTACGGTGCGCCCAACTCCGGCGATGGCCGAAGCCTTCGACGCCCGCTTTGCCAAAAGCCGCGAACGCCAGGCCGCCTATGCCAAGCTCCGCGATGTTGAACCTTTCACCCGCTGCGGCACCCGCATCCAGGTGATGATCAATGCCGGGCTGCGCGATGACATGCCAGGGCTGCAACTTACCGGAGCTGACGGGGTCGGCCTGTTCCGCACCGAATTCCAGTTTCTGGTTTCGGCCACCTTGCCCGCGCGCGAACGCCAGACCCGGCTCTACCGCGATGTGATGGATGCCGCCGGGGACAAGCCGGTGGTGTTCCGCACGGTGGATATCGGCGGTGACAAGGTGCTGCCCTATCTGCGCCACAACGACGGTGAGCATGAAGAGAACCCGGCGATGGGCTGGCGCGCGCTGCGTGTGGCGCTGGAACGCGGCGGGCTGCTCAAGGTGCAGGCGCGCGCACTGCTCGAAGCGGCGGGCGGGCGCACGCTCAACGTGATGTTCCCGATGGTCTCCGAGCCGTGGGAATTCGACGCAGCGCGCGAAGTGTTTGAAAGCCAGCGGCGCTATCTCAAGGGGCAGAAGAAGCAGCTGCCTGACAAGATCCGTTATGGCGCGATGCTGGAAGTGCCGGCCTTGGCCGAAATGCTCGATCAGATCGCGCCCAAGCTCTCGTTCCTGTCGATCGGGACCAACGATCTGACCCAGTTCCTGTTCGCGGCCGATCGCTCGAACCCCAAGCTGGCCGAACGCTATGACTGGCTCAGCCCCGCGATCTTGCGCTTTCTGCGCCGGGTGATGCTGGGGCTGGCGGGGCACGATGTGGATGTAACCGTATGCGGTGAAATGGGCGGGCGGCGGCTTGAGGCATTGGCCCTGATGGGGCTGGGCATCCGCCGGCTCTCAATCACCCCGGCCAGCGTCGGCCCGATCAAGGAACTGGTGCGCAAGGTTGATCTGGCAGAGATCAGCACGGCGATGAACAGCTGGTTGGTATCACCGCCGCCCAGCCTGCGCGACGCGCTGACTTCCTGGGCCGAGCAGCGCGGAATTGAAATCGATTGAAGCGTGCGGGCGTGACACTCGACTGAAATCTTGCCCGGCCTGCCGCAGGCGCGCCGCAGCGCTGCAATTTGCGTTGACTTTGCCCGCTTTGCCGCCAGTGTTTGCGCCCAACGGGGTAACTAGCCCTTTTTGTGTTGGGGTCGACATGTCAGATACTATTGCGGAAGCGACAGAGGTCGAACTTCCGCTTGAAACGGTTGGTTCACGGCTGCGCCGCGCGCGCGCGGCGGCCGGACTCAGTCTGGCGCAGGTGGCCGCGGAAACCCGGATCGGCGAACGTCTGCTGCAGGCGCTGGAAGACAGTAATTATTCGGCGCTGAACGGTCGCACCTATGCGATCGGCTTCTCGCGCACCTACGCCCGGATGCTGGGGCTGAACGAGCTTGAAATTACCGAAGGTGTGCGCCGCGAACTGGCGGATAATGCCAGCACCGAACCGCGCCGACAGATTCAGACTTTTGAACCCGGCGATCCGGCGCGGGTGCCCAGCGCACGGCTGGCCTGGCTCGCTGCAGGGCTGATCGCGCTGGTAATCATCGGCGCGCTGGTGATCTGGCCCTCGATCTTCGCTCCGGCAGGCGATCTGGGTTCGGACGCAACCGATGCGCCGCCGGCGGCTGCCGCTAGCGAGGCTGCTGGCGCTGCAGCAGCCGTGCCATCAGGCCCGGTGGTATTCGCCGCGCTGGCTCCAGCGGTCTGGGTCAAATTCACCGACGCGCAGGGCAATCAGCTGTTCCAGAAGGAATTGGCGCAGGGTGAGACCTTCACCGTGCCCAGCGACAAGGGTGAGGTATTCCTGCGCACAGCCCGTCCCGAAGCCTTGGCCATCACGATCGGCGGGCAGGCAGTGCCCAAGATTTCGGACGTGCAGCAAACTGTCGCCAATGTTCCGGTCAGCGCAGCGGCGCTGCTCGCGCGCGGAACTGGCGCAGCTGTAGCGGTCGCGGTTCCGGTGGTTTCAGGCGCACCATCGGCTGCAAACGGCGGTTCGAACCCGCCTCGGCCGCAGCCACGCCAGTCTGCCGCGCCGCGCGATACCCAGCGGACCCCGCGGCCGCGCGTTGAAGCATCGCCCGCGCCGCCAGATCTGCCCGGCGCCGCGCCGGCCAGCGCCGCTCCTGCTCCTGCGCCCAGCGCCACCTGAGCTGCGAAAAACCCGTCGCTCACGCTCGACAGCGCAGTGTCAAAGGCGCTATCTGCCATGGTTAAGCGAGGGTTAGGCTTGCAGTGGCCAAGAGACACGCAGGTATCTGGATGGGACGCGTAATTATGAAGCATCTGTTTTCGAACAAGCGCCCGCTGCTGGCGATCATGGCGCTGGTGATTGCCGCCCCGGCGCTGGCGCAGACGACGCCCGATGGTGAGGCACGGCTGCGCAAGCTTGAAGCCGAAGTGGCGGCACTGCAGCGCGCCGTTTTCCCCGGCGGCGATCCCAAATTTTTCCCGCAGCTTCAGCCAGGCCAGCCCAGCAGCGGCGCGCCTGGCACTCCGGCTACCACCCCCGGCGCAGATATGCTGGCGCGGATGGATGCGCTGGAAGGCCAGGTCACCCGGCTAACCGCGCAGGTTGAAGAACAGCAGAACCGGATCGAAAAGATGGAAGGCCGGCTCGCTGTGCTGGAAGCCGGGGCCAAGGCCGAGCCTGCGGCACTGACCGCAGCGCCCACGCCTGCGCCAAAGCCGGCCGCTACCACCGCCCCTGCGGTAACTCGCGGCACTGCGCCCAAGCCGGTGGCCACGGGCGATGCTGCGGCCAAGCGGCTGGCGGCGGTCCGGGGAATCGAAAAGCCCAAGAGCCAGGATCCGGGCGAAGACGAATACAGCTATGGGTTCCGGCTGTTCGACGCCAGTTTCTATCCTGAGAGCGAGCAGCAACTGAAGCTGTTCCTGCAGAAGTATCCCAAGCACAAGCGCACCAGCTATGCCCGCAACCTGCTGGGCCGGGCCTATCTGGAAGATGGTAACGCGCGCGAAGCGGCGGGCTGGTTCCTGCAGAACTACAAGACCGAGCCCAAGGGCGACCGCGCCCCCGACAGCCTGCTCTATTTGGCCGAAGCGATGCGCCAGCTTAACGATACTGACCGCGCCTGCGTCGCGCTTGATTCGTTCCGGACCGATTATGCACCCGAAGCGGCCGGGCGGCTCAAGAGCCAGTACGACGCCACTCGCGCCCGGCTGAAGTGCAATTGATAGGCCGCCGCCGCCCGATCTGACCCAGCGGTTCGCCGCCTCGCTGGCCGCTCTGTGGCCCGGAGAAGGTCGGTTGGGGCTGGCGGTTTCGGGCGGGCCTGACAGCCTCGCCCTACTTCTTTTGGCGCAGGTGGCGTTACCGGGCCGGATTGCGGTGGCCACGGTCGATCACGGTCTGCGCGCCGAAAGCGCGGTAGAGGCGGCATTGGTGGCGCAGCTTTGCGCGGCGCTAGATGTCCCGCACCTTACACTGCCCGTCAAACTCGAACCGGGTAACCTGCAAAGCCAGGCCCGCGCTGCGCGCTATGCGGCGTTGGGCGAGTGGCTGGTGCGCGAAGATTTGGCCGCGCTGGCCACCGCGCATCACGCTGATGATCAGGCTGAGACGCTGCTGCTGCGGCTTGGCCGGGCCAGCGGGGTCGCTGGCCTCGCCGGGGTGCGGGCACGCGGGCTGGTGCCGGGAACGGGCCTGCCGTTGCTGCGTCCGCTGCTCGGCTTTCGCCGCAGCGAGCTGGGCGACGTGGTGGCGGCCGCCGGATGGCAGGCGGTGGATGATCCATCAAACCGCGATGACCGGTTTGATCGCGCCCGGATCCGCAAGGCGATTGCCGGGGCGGATTGGCTCGACGTGCCCGCGCTTGCGGCCAGCGCCGCGCATCTGGCTGATGCCGACGCGGCGCTCGATTGGGCGGCGGCACGCGAATGGCAGGACTGTGTGGTCAGGGCGCCGATGGGGCTGACCTATCGCCCGCAAGCGCCGCGTGCCGTGGCGCTGCGGGTGATCGCCCGGATCGTGACCGAGCTTGACGGCGAAGCCCCGCGCGGCGGCGCGGTGGCCAAGGTGTTCGACATGTTGCTGGCGCGCCAACCGGCCTCGATCGGCAATCTGGTGGCGCGGGCCGGGGCTGATGGGTGGAGCTTTGTGAAAGCGCCGCAGCGGCGAACCTAACGCCCCGCCATCCCCTTCTGCCGCATCCGCCAGACCAGCTGGTCATAGCGGTCCTGCCCGAAGAATGGCTCGCCATCATAGACCATCAGCGGCACGCCATAGTGCCCGCCCTCGCGCTGATCGGCTTCGTTCTGCTTGATCGCGGCGTCGAGCCGCTCAGCCTCCGCCATCTGCACCGCATCCATCTCGGCCAGATCGCAGCCGGCCTTGGCAAAAGCCTGGGCCAGATGATCGCCCTCGTGCCAGCCATCGACTTCGCCCGACCAGATCAGATGGCTGACTGCGCGCAGCACTGCCAAACCCTTGCCCTGCTCCGCCGCCAGCACCCCCAGCCGGGTCAGGCGGTGGATGTGCGGCTGGTCCTTGGGATAGGTCCGGGTGGCGAAGTCCATCACCACCGGATCGGGCCGCGGCCAGCGCAGCGGCAGGCCGGCAAATTCAGCGCTGCGTACACAGTCGCGCATCAGGTAGCTGAACCACAGCGGGTCCGAATTGGCGAAGAATTCGGGCTGACGCACTGCGATCGGCAGCACCGGGCGCACGTTCACATGCGCGTCAAAGTCGCGCTCAAGTTCGAGCAGCCTCGGCACGACAAGGTACGAATAGGGGCTGCGAAAGCTCCAGTAGAGGTCGACCACGTGGCTCATAGCGTCGCCATATCGATCACGAAGCGGTACTTCACGTCGGCCTTCTCCATGCGTTCATAGGCGTGGTTGATCTCGTCCATGCGGATCATCTCGATTTCCGAAACGATGCCCTGTTCGGCGCAGAAATCGAGCATTTCCTGGGTCTGCGCTATCCCGCCTACCCCCGATCCGGCCACCGCCTTCTGCCCGCCGAGCAACAGGCCCGAATGGAAGCTGGGCATCATGTCGATCATCCCGACCAGGCACAGCACCCCTTTGCGGTCGAGCAGGAACAGGTACGGGGTGACATCGTGCTGCACCGGAATGGTATCGAGCAGGAAATCGAAACTGCGCGCCGCCGCCTTCATTGCGGCCTTGTCGGTGGAGACCAGCACATGATCCGCGCCCAGCTTCTTTGCGTCCTCGCCCTTGGCGGGGGAGGTGGTGATCATCGTCACTTCGGCGCCCAGCGCCTTGGCGAATTTTACCCCCATGTGGCCCAATCCGCCCAGCCCGACCACGCCAACCTTGCTGCCCGGCCCGACGTTCCAGTTCTTGAGCGGAGACCAGGTGGTGATCCCGGCGCAAAGCAGCGGCGCGGCGGCGGCCATGTCAAGGTTGTCCGGCAGGCGCAGCACATAAGGCTCCGCCACCACGATGTTGGCCGAATAGCCGCCATAGGTGGGGCTTCCGTCGATCCGGTCCTTGCTGTTGTAAGTCCCGGTCACGCCTTCGCGGCAATAGTTTTCTTCGCCGTCTTCGCAGGCATCGCATTTGCGGCAGCTATCGACCACCGTGCCGATCGCCACCCGGTCCCCCGCCTTGAATTTGGTTACGCCGGCCCCCACCGCGCGGACTGTGCCGACGATTTCGTGGCCCGGCACGAAGGGATAGGTGCTGCGGCCCCAATCGTTGCGCGCCACGTGCAGGTCCGAATGGCACACCCCGCAATAGGCGATATCGATTGCCACATCTTCGCTGCGCAAGGGCCGCCGGTCGATCGACAGCGGATTGAGGCCCGAATCGGGGGCGGTGGCACCCCATGCTGCAGTGGCGGTCATTGCTTCTCTCCCGTTGGCTCCTCGCCATGCTGGAATTGTGCTTGCCGCTGGTCAAGCCTCACGGCATTAATCGCGCGATTAAAAATGGGAGAAGGTGCCATGAAAATCGATTCGTCCACCGCCGCAGTCGTTACCGGCGGCGCATCGGGGCTGGGCCAGGCCACTGCCGAAGCGCTCGCGGCGGCTGGGGTCAAAGTGGCCATATTCGATGTCAACGAAACCAGGGGTGAAGAGGTGGCCAGCGCCATTGGCGGCCTGTTCTGCAAGGTCGATATAACCAGCGAAGAATCGGTGGTGGCAGGCTTTGCCAAGGCCCGCGCCGCGCATGGGCAGGAACGCATCACCGTACACTGCGCGATGACCAGCCGCCGCGGCAAGACGCTGGCGTTCGACAAGGAGGCTGGAAAGCTTAAGCGGTTGCCGACGGAAGACTATATCTACGGCGTGCAGGGCATTCTGGTGGCTAGTTACCGTATCGCCTCGCTTTCGGCGGAAGGCATGGCCGGGCTGGAACCCCTTGAGGATGGCGAGCGCGGCTGCATCACGCTGACCGCATCGGTAGCGGCGCAGGACGGGCAGATCGGCCAGATCATCTATGGTTCGGCCAAGGCCGGGGTCAACGGACTGGTATTGCCGATGGCGCGCGATCTGTCTGACCTTGGCATCCGGGTCAATTCGATCATGCCGGGGATCTTTGCCACGCCGCTGATGCTGGGGGCCAAGCAAAACGTCTTGGACAGCCTGGCCGCATCGGTGCCGTTCCCCAAGCGGCTGGGCAAGCCCGAAGAGTTCGGCAGCTTGGCGATGGAGCTGGCCCGCAATTCCTATTTCAACGGCCAGTGCATCCGCCTCGACGGCGCGATCCGCATGGCCCCGCGTTAAAAACGATCCTCTCCATTTTTGGCGAATGCCACAAATGGGGAGGTGGATCGTCCGTAGGACGAGACGGAGGGGAATTGGCGCGAGGGTAGAGACCCCTCCGTCAGTTCCTTCGGAACTGCCACCTCCCCATTTGCACTTCGTGAAAATGGAGAGGACCTAGAAAGGACTGCTTTATGACCCAATCACCATTCAAGGACGGCCTGTTTGAAGGCAAGGTCGTGTTCGTTGCCGGCGGCACTTCGGGCATCAATCTCGGCATTGCCAAACGGTTTGCCGAACTGGGCGCGAAGGTCGCAGTGCTGGGGCGCAACCCGGAAAAGGCGGCCAATGCAGCGGCTGAAATCGGCCATGACGCAATCGGCCTGACCGCCGACGTGCGCGATTACGGCGCGATTGTCGGCGCGATGACCCAGGCGCGCGACACATTCGGGCCGCTCGACGTGGTGGTCTCGGGCGCGGCCGGAAACTTCCTTGCGCCGGTGTTGGGGATGAGCGCGAATGCCTTCAAGACCGTGGTAGATATCGATCTGCTCGGCACCTTCAACGTGTTCCGCGGCTGCCACGGTCTGCTCAGCCCCAATGCCTCGCTGATCGCGATCACCGCAGGTCAGGCGGTCAACCCGATGCAGCTTCAGGCCCACGCCTGCGCGGCCAAGGCCGGGATCAACCAGCTGGTCCGGGTTCTGGCGCTGGAATGGGGGCCCAATGTGCGGGTCAACGGTATTTCGCCCGGCCCGATCGAAGGCACCGAAGGCATGGCCCGGCTCGCCCCAGATGCTTCGACCAAGCAAAAGCATTTTGACCGGATCGCAATGAAACGCTGGGGCTTTATCGACGAGATTGCCGAAGGCGCGGTGTTCCTGTGCAGCGACGCGGCGAAGTATGTGACCGGGACCATTCTGGATATCGACGGCGGCAGTTCGCTGGGTGATGCCACGCAGCGGCAAATCGACAAGGGGCTGGCGTAAAGGAGGTCCTCTCCATTTTCACGGAGTGCAAATGGGGAGGTGGCGCGCCGAAGGCGTGACGGAGGGGTATCGGAACGGGCGTCCAAACCCCTCCGTCAGCGGCTTGACGCCGCTGACACCTCCCCATTTGTGGCAGTCGCCAAAAATGGAGAGGATCTGATTCGTTTAGATCAAGCTATCGCCGTGCTTAGCGGTCTTGCCCTTGGTCACGTAAACCTTGGTGCCCACCGGCACGAGGGCGAAGATCTTCTTCGCGAACGGGGTCGGCACGCCGATACAGCCGTGGCTGGCATAGCCCTTTTCCACCGTGGTCCCGTGGATTGAAACGCCGTCAGGAGTGAGGTTCATGGTGAAGGGCATCGGCGCGCGGTCATAGGTCGATGAATAGTGATCGGCGTCCTTCCACTTGACCGGAAACACGCCGAGCGGAGTGGGCTTTTCGCTGGTGCCGAGCAGCACAGCGGTAGCGCCGATTTCGTAACCGCCCTTGAACACCGACAGCACCCGCGCATCAAGATCGACTGTAATCACCAAGGGGCCATCGGGCACGCCCTTATCGTCCCAATGCCATTCGCCGTACTTGATCGGGCCAGTGATGGGCAGGATCCGCTTGATCACGAACCGTTCGTCCTTGGGCGGCGCGGCGGGGCTAGGTGCAGGCACAGACGGTTTGGCCACCAGTTCGGGATCGGGGCCAGGCAAAAGGATCTGGCGGGCGCTATCAGGAGATCCCAGCAGCAGTGCGCCGCCGCCCAGAATGCCGGCGCCGAACAAGCCGCCAAGCAGGTAAAGAGGGTTGATGCTCATCGCTTTGCTTCCACCAGAATCTCGCATTCAGCCTGACATGGCAAGCACTTGGCGTCAGCGCCAGTGCATAGATTGCCGCGTTTCGCTGCGGGACTACATAGCAGTGAAAGGTTAAGGCAGAGGAACCCTATCCATGCGCGCCGAACAGATTGGCGACCGATGTGGCGATGCGCAGCGCCAAGGCCTGCGCCTGCGCGATCGGTTCAATGCAATCGCGGTGGATCGCCTCGTAACCTACTGCTGCTTCATCGGGATAGTCGCTGGGCGCGGTAACGGAAAAATCGCCCAGATTGGGGACGATCACCGGAAAGGCCCGCCGCAATTGCGCCAGGGCTTCATCGATCCGCAGCGTGAAGACCATTTCCAGCACATCTTCACGGGCAATATCGTTGGCCCGGCTGAACTGCGGCACCGATACTGCGCGCAGGAACATGTGCTGGTAGAGCGCGAGGCGCAGCGCCTGCAACACGCCCATCAGCCGCCGGGTATGCTCGCGGTTTTCCAGCGGCGCTTCATCGGGGATCAGATCGAGCAGGCGGTGCAGCTTCAGCGCATCGACGCGCAGACGCGAGGCAAGGCGGCGGAACACGCCGGTGCGGTCATCGGTGGTGAGGTGTTCGGCCAGCGACAGGCAGGCGTCTGAAATCGCATCTTCGCCGCCGCGATAAGGGCGGCTGGCCCAATAAGCCGAATTGAACAGCTCGCCAAAAGCCGCAACCGTCTTGATCGACGCGAGCGCGTTGGAGGCGCGGACCAGCCGCACCATCTGCCGCCCGCGCGCGCTGGTGGTCAGCAATTCGGCCAAGGCTTCGTAATTGCCTTCGGCCGCGGTGCCGAACCCGCCGATCACGTTGACCGGATAACCCAGCTGCTGCAGCACGGCATTGTGCGGGATCGCGCGGATCTGGCGCAGGCTCATTTCGCGGTCGGCGGCGAGATCGCTTTGGCGGCGGCTCTTGCGGCTGCCAGTATCGTTGAGCATGCCCAAACCAAAAGCCGTCACTGCGCGGGCGTAAGTGCGGCTGACCAGCTGTTCGGCCTGAAAGCGGCGGATCGCGCGGTAGAAATCAAGGCTCAGGTCGGTGCGGCGATAGAACGGATCGGTTGGCGCGTCTGGATCGGCCTCGGCCGGGCGCACTTCAGCAAAGCGCGTCAGCGTGGCCAGCGCCAGTTCGGGGGTGCCGAAGAACAGATAGCCATCGCCGCCCTGGAAGCTGACTTCGGGTTCCAGCCTGATCCCGGCGCGGACAAACCGCCGCCGCGCCCAGGGCGATAGCGGCCATTCGGCGCGGTCAGCAAAGCTGGAAGGGTGCGCGCCGCGGCCCATGCCTTCGCCGTGGGTGTTGAAGACCAGCGCGGCCACATCGTCGAGGCCGTTAGCTGCCATCGCTTCGGCCAATCGGCCTTGCAGGCGTTCGATCGCCAGCGCCGCCGGAACCTGTCCGACGAACCGGCCGGCGTCCGAAAACCCGGCCTGGATCGCCACCCGGCCGCGCAACCGGGCATAGTCGCGGTAGGCCGGCTCAGCCAGCAAGGCGTCAAGAAACCGCCCGCCATGTTCCAGCGCACTCTCGGTTTCGAACAGCGGCGAGACGTCGACCTTGCCATCGATCCCGAACAGTTTGGCAAAATAGAGCGCGGCGAGCACCGTTGTTGGCTGTTCGCATTCGGCCACCAGCATGCGGATCGGGGCATCGGCATCGATATGGCCAAGGATCTGCACCATGGCCAGGAACTGGCGCACCGCGGTGCTGCTTTCGAGGGCCAGCGCAGCCATGTTGGACCGCAAGGGCCTGGCCTCAGCCAGCAACTCGCGCATCCGCACCAAGGCGGCCTGACTGGCCAGATCAAGCTTGCCAGTGGGATCGATCCGGCGGCGGATCGCGTTCTGCAGCTGGCTGGCGTTGACCCGAAAATGGATCCACCCCATCCCCAGCCCATCGGCGCGCATCGCTGCGGCCACGGTCAGCAGGTGCACCGCGGTATCATCGTCGGCAGCGGCGGTCAGGCCCGCCAATTCGGCCAGGATCGGGGCAAGGCTGGTCAGCTTGAACGGATGATCGGCGTTGAAGCTGTTAGCGGTGAGCGACAGCGCGGCGGGATCGGCCGGATCAGTAGCGGCCAGGCGTTCGGCCTGGATCGCGGCATAGTCCGCCGCGGCGCGCAGCCGCTCTGCCAGATCGGCTGCCGGACCGGCCAATGCCTCGGCATAACTGCGCAGCCGCTCGGCCTTTTCGGTCAGCCGATAGCTGAGCGAGGTAGCCCACGAGATGTCGGTCCGCCCATCCATGTCGTAGCCGACCCAGGTGGCGAAGCGCAGAGGCAAGGGATCAAGTTCGCGCCACTCATCCGGCCAGCGGCGGCGGGCCTCAGCATATAGCGCGCTGACCATGGCATCGCGCGCGCTCTGGGCATTGGCCAGCGCGGCCAGCACTGCAGTGTGTTCGCTGCCCAGCGTAATGACATCGCGTTCGTGCGGGGCGGTGCAGGCCGTGCCGGCTTCGATCGTTCCCCGCGTGGCGGCGGCGGCCACCGCTTCGGCTTGGCGCTGGGTCAGCAGGAAAGTGGGGTGCGCAGTGAACACCACGTGCAGCAGCGGACTTTGCCACCGTGCGGCAAAACTGGCGAAATTATCGGCGTCTGCGGACCGCAACGCCGCCAAATTGGCCTCAGGGTCAAGCGGGGAAACCAGCTTTTCAAGCCGTTCGGCCCGGGCCAGCAGCCCTTCGCATTCCAGCTCGGCAACCAGACCCGCCACATCGCTAAGCGGCAGATCACCGCTTTCGATCCGCCGCGACAGTTCCAGGCTGAGCTGAAACACCGGGTTGAACAGCGGCGTTTCGGCTGTGCTGGCGTGCAGCGCGTTAAGGCGGGCGTCAAGCTGGGCGAGCAAGGTCATGCCCGTAGAGCAGCGGCGGCTCGCGCTGCAGCCTCGATCGCTGCAAGATCTGGCTCGCCCTTACCCACCAGCCACGATCCGCCGCAGCACAGCACTGCATCAAGCGCCAACCAGGCGGGCGCGCTGGTCAGGGTGATCCCGCCGGTCGGGCAGAATCGCGCCATGCCGAACGGCGCGGCGATCGATTTGAGCGCGGGGATGCCGCCATTGGCTTCGGCCGGGAAGAACTTGAACCGGTCCAGCCCCAGATCGAGCCCGCGCATCACATCGCTGGCGGTGGCTACGCCGGGCAGAAACGGCGCATCTGCGGCCAGCGCGGCCTTGGTCAACGCGTCGGTCAGCCCGGGCGAGACGATGAATTCGCTTCCCGCTTGCAAGGCATCATCAAGCGCATGTTCGTTCAGCACCGTGCCCGCGCCGACAATCGCGCCGGGCACCTGCTTCATCTCCCGGATCACATCGAGCGCGGCGGCGGTGCGCAGCGTTACTTCCAGCACTGGCAGTCCGCCCTTGACCAGCGCCGCGGCAATCGGCGCGGCATGGGCGGGGTCTTCGATCACCAGCACCGGAATCACAGGGGCCAGGCGCATGATCTCTTCAATCCGGCTCACGTAAGATGCTCCTTGGCAAAAGCGGCCGCGGCCCCGAACAGGCCCGGCTGGGGATGGGTGATGAGTTTCACCGGAATCCGGCCCATCAATTCGGCAAACCGCCCTTTGGCGGTGAAACGGTTGGCAAAACCCGATTTCAGCAAGGTATCCTTGATCCGCAGCCCCAGCCCGCCGGCAATCACCACGCCGCTGCCGCCCTGGGCCAGCGCGATGTCCCCGGCGAAAGACCCCAGCGATAAGCAGAACCGGTCCACCGCAGCAGCAGCCAGACTGTCTTCGCCGCTGGTGCCCAGCTGCCACAAGGTGCGATCATCGACCGGCTGGATCGAGCGATGCTCCATCGCCGCCAGCGCTTCGTAGATATCGACAATCGCCGGTCCGCAGATCACCCGCTCAGCTGAAACCCGCCGATGGCGCTGGCGCAGCCGGGCCAGGATTGCGTCCTCGATCGAATCAAGCGGGGCAAAATCGATATGCCCGCCCTCGGTCGCCTGAACGCGGTAATCGCCTGCGCCGCTGCGCCAGATATGCGCCACGCCAAGCCCGGTGCCGGGTCCGACCACGCTGATCGTGCCGCTGGCGGGCAGCGGCGCGTCAGGTCCGGACAGGTGGACGAAATGATCGTCATCCGCGCGGGCCACGGCGTGCCCCACCGCGCCGAAATCGTTGATCACGGTATAGCGGTCTGCGCCGAGCTTTTCGGGGATCAGCGCCGGGCGGATTACCCACGGGTTGTTGGTAAAACGGATCACTTCGCCGCCCACCGGCCCGGCAATGGCGATCGCCACCGCACCGGGCAGGGCCGCACCCTGCATCTCGGCAAAGTGTTCCCACGCGGTCTGGAAACTGGCGTGGTCCTTGGTGTGCAGGGTCTCGGGTTCGCCCAGCGTGATCGTGCCATCGGCAGCGATCGTGGCCAGCGCAAAGCGGGCATGGGTGCCGCCGATATCGACGGTGACAATCCTGGTCTCGCTCATAGTCCAGCCTCCGCAAGCATAGCCGATCCGCCTTGTTCGGCGCCGTCTGCGTGGCGGCGCAGCATGGCGAACAGTTCGCGGCCCATGCCCATCGCGGCTGCCGGCGGCGCTGCCGGTTCGCGGCCCGAGATATCCTCAAGCACTTCAAGCTGGCCGCTCTTGGCGCAGAGCCGCACCCGGTCACCATCGCGCAGCAGCGCCAGCGCCCCGCCGTTCAGCGCCTCGGGCGTGACGTGGATCGCGGCGGGAACCTTGCCCGATGCGCCGCTCATCCGCCCGTCGGTGATCAGCGCCACCTTGAAGCCTTTGTCCTGCAGTACGCCCAAGGGCGGGGTCAGCTTGTGCAGTTCGGGCATGCCGTTGGCGCGCGGGCCCTGAAAGCGCACCACCACGATCACATCGCGGTCAAACTCGCCCGCCTTGAAGGCAGCCTGGACCGATTCCTGGTCCGAAAAGACCCGTACCGGCGCTTCGATCGTGTACCGCTCAGGCTCAACCGCGCTGGTCTTGAAAGTGGCGCGGCCAAGGTTGCCCTTGACCAGCCGCATCCCACCATCGGGATGAAACGGCGCGCTGACTGGGGCCAGCACGGCGGGATCACCGCTGATCCGGGGGGCGGGCTGCCAGGCCAGCACGTCCCCATCCAGCCCAGGTTCTTCGGCGTAGGCGGCCATGCCGCCGTCAGCAACAGTCAGCACATCGCCATGCGCGAGGCCGGCGTCCAGCAGTTCGCGGACAACGTAACCCATGCCCCCGGCGGCGTGGAAATGGTTCACATCGGCCCCGCCGTTGGGATAGACCCGCGCGATCAGCGGCACTGCGGCGGAAAGCTCATCGATATCCTGCCAGTCGATCTGGATACCTGCAGCCCGCGCCATGGCGGGGATGTGGATCGCATGGTTGGTCGATCCGCCGGTGGCGAGCAGGCCGACCACCGCATTGACGATCGCCTTTTCATCAACCACCCGGCCCATCGGGCGATAGTCTTCGCTTTCGCGGCCGATCTGGGTCAGCCGGTGCACCGCAGCCCGGGTCAAGGCGCTGCGCAGCGGGGTATTGGGGGTGACGAAAGCGGCGCCGGGCACGTGCAGTCCCATCATTTCCATCATCATCTGGTTGGAATTGGCGGTGCCATAAAAGGTGCAGGTGCCGGGGCTGTGATAGCTGGCGCTTTCGCTTTCCAGCAGATCGGCGCGGCTCGCCTTGCCCTCGGCATAAAGCTGGCGGACCTTTTGCTTGTCCTTGTTGGCCAGCCCCGATGGCATCGGCCCGGCAGGCACGAAAATCGCCGGCAGGTGGCCAAAGCGCAGCGCGCCGATCACCAGGCCCGGGACGATCTTGTCACACACCCCCAGCAGCGCCATGCCATCAAACATCGCATGGCTCATCGCCACGGCGGCCGACAGCGCGATCACATCGCGGCTGAACAGCGACAGCTCCATGCCGTCTTGCCCCTGCGTCACCCCATCGCACATCGCCGGAACCCCGCCCGCAATCTGCGCGGTGGCGCCCACTTCGCGGGCATAAAGCTTCATCGCCTCGGGATAGCGGCCATAGGGCTGATGCGCCGAAAGCATATCGTTGTAGGCGGTGACGATCGCCAGGTTGGGCCCGCGCCCACCTTTGATCGCGGCTTTATCATCCAGCGCGGCGGCAAAACCATGCGCGAGATTGCTGCAACTCAGCGCGCCGCGCCCCGGAAACCGTTCCGCCTCGCGCGCGTTCAGTTCGAGGTAGCGCCCGCGGCTGTCCTTCGATTTGGCCACGATCCGCGCCGTGACGCGTTCGACGGCTGGGTGAAGATCAGTCATGCCACGATGCCCCGGCGCGTTCGGTCAGCGCGACTGCTGCGGATGGGCCCCACGAGCCAGAGGCGTAGCGTTTCGGCTTGGCGTGATGATCGGCCCAGACCGCGCGGATATCATCGACCCAGGCCCACTGCGCCTCAACCTCGTCGCGGCGGACGAACAGTGTCTGATCGCCCTCGATCAGATCGAGTAGCAGCCGTTCATAGGCAATGCGCTTTTTTGGGCCGGCAAAGGCATCGTCCATCGCAATATCAAGCGGCACTGGATGCAGGCGGATGCCGCCACGGTCCAGCCCCGGGACCTTGGCCATCAGGGTCAGCTGGATATTCTCTTCGGGCTGAATCCCGATCACCAGCTGGTTGGGCACGGTCTTGGCCCCGCGTGAGGCAAAGATCGAATGCGGGATGGAGCGGAACTGGACCACGATTTCAGTCTTGCGTTCGGGCAGGCGCTTGCCGGTGCGCAGATAGAACGGCACGCCCTGCCAGCGCCAATTATCGAGATGCGCCTTGATCGCAACGAAGGTTTCTGTGTCGCTGTCGCTGCCCAGCTCCTCGTCATAGCCCGGCACTGCGGCACCATCGATATTGCCCTTGGCATATTGCCCGGTCACCGTTTCGCCCAGATCCACGTGGCGCAGCGCGCGCAGCACCTTGACCTTTTCATCGCGGATCGCGGTGGCATCGAAATTGGCCGGCGGTTCCATCGCGACCAGCGCGAGCAATTGAAGCATGTGGTTCTGGACCATGTCGCGCAGCGCACCGGCCCCGTCGTAATAGCCTGCGCGCGCTTCCAGCCCGACCGTTTCGGCGATGGTGATCTGGACGTGATCGATATGCGCCGCATTCCACAGCGGTTCGAACATGATGTTGGCAAACCGCAGCGCCAGCAGGTTCTGGACGGTTTCTTTGCCCAGATAATGGTCGATCCGGAAAATCCGCTCCTCGGGAAAGGCGCGGGCCACCGCGTCCATGATTTCCTGGCTGGTCGCCAGGCTGGATCCCAGCGGCTTTTCCAGCCCGATCCGGACTTTGTCACCGGTCAGCCCGGCCTGCTCAAGCCCGGCAATGGTCGGCTCGAACAAGGTCGGCGCGGTTGACAGGAAAATCGCCATGCCTTTGTCGATCGTGCCGATCTCGTCCGCCAGATTGACAAAGTGTTCGGCCTGCGTGGCATCCAGTGTCTGGTATTTCAGCCGGCCCAGAAAGCCGTCGATCGCGCCTTTGCGGAAATCGGGCAGGTACTTCTCCAAGGCGGCGCGCGCAAATTCGCGGTAACTGTCATCGTCATATTCGGATCTTGCCGTGCCGATGATGGTCAGTTCGGGCGCGATCAGCTGATCATCGTGTAGCGCACACAGCGAAGGCAGCAGCATGCGCTGGGCCAGATCGCCAGTGGCACCGAACAGCAGCAGGCGGTCGGCAGTGAAGCTCATGGCAGGAACTCTCCTCGACGGGGCAGACCCGTGTTGGGGAAGAGTTAGCAGCCGGGTATGGGCCGCGCCAGTGCAGCGCAAACCAATTCAGAGCCGATAGTAGCGCTGTTTCAGCCGCGCTGGCGCTGCGAATAGCTTTGCGCGGCCACGCGGCTGCGCGGCTGGGCCAATCGCGCCGGTCGGCGTTTGGGCGCTGGGATCGGCGCGGGGTGATAGGCTTCGGACGGCAGGGCCTTTCCGAACAGCCAGCCCTGAACCATCACGCAGCCTTGTTCGCGCAGGGTATCAAGCTGTTCACGCTCTTCCACGCCTTCGGCCAGGGTGCACATCCCCAGCTGATTGGCGAGCGTGATGACCGAGGCGACAATCGCCCGCGATTCCTCACGCGTGGCCAGCCCCGAAATGAAACTGCGGTCGATCTTGATCTTGTCGAACGGGAAGGTCAGCAGATAGTTCAGCGAGGCATAGCCGGTGCCGAAATCATCCAGCGCGATTTTGACGCCCAGCGCCTGGAGGCGGCACAAAACATCGATGTTGGCTTCCGAATTGTGGAGCAGCACGCCCTCGGTAATTTCGAATTCGACCCGGCCCGGATCCAGTCCGCTTGTCGCCAGCGCGTTGATTACCACGGGCAGCAGGTTCGGACTGGAAAACTGCACCGGGGAGAGGTTGATGGCGATGTTCTCGCGGCCCTGCCAACGTGCCGCTTCGGCAAAGGCTTCGCGGATCACCCATTCGCCAATCGGCACGATCAGCCCGGTTTCCTCGGCAATCGGGATAAAGGTATCGGGCGGGATCATCCCACGCCCCGGATGGTCCCAGCGCAGCAGTGCCTCGTAGCCGGTCTTGACCTCGCTGGCGACGTCAACCAGCGGCTGCAGAAACAGTTTCAGTTCGCCCCGGCCGATCGCATGGCGCAGATCGCTGGCCATTGAATGGCGGGCGTGCAGCACCTCGTCCATGCCGGGCTCGAACATCTCCCAGGTGCCGCGTCCAGCCTTCTTGGCAGCGGACAGGGCAATATCGGCATAGCTTTGCAGATGCCGCTGATTGTCGGCATGCATCGGAGCGAGAGCAATTCCGAGGCTAATCGCGCTGGGAAATTCCTGACCGTCCAGTTCGATCGGATCGGCCATTGCCAGCACCAGCAGTTCGGCCAGCCGCACCGCATGATCGCAGGCATCGCCGCCAAAGACCGCGATGGAAAACTCGTCCGAGCCTAGCCGGGCCAGCAGCGGCTGGGTGCCGCCAAGGCCACTTTCCGCTACGGTCCGGGCGAGGCGCTGCGCGAAGGCCTTGAGAAAGCCATCGCCCAGCGGATGGCCGTGCATATCGTTGATCGCCTTGAAGTGATCAATATCCAGCACCAGCAGGGCAACCTGTTCGCTGCCGCTGCGCGCAGCCAGCATTGCACTGAACGCGGAATTGAAATTGGCGCGGTTGGGCAGTTCGGTCAGCGCATCGAACAGCGCCATGCGGTGCGCGCGGTGTTCGGCACGGCGCTGCTGGGTGACATCCGAAATCACCCCGCGATAGGCCACCCCGTCGCCCGATCGGCTGGACCGCCCGCTGATTGACCACCAGCGCGGCTCGCCCAAGCCCGCGCTGTCCAATTGCGCCACTTCATCGCGCAGCACCCGGTTCGCTTTCAGGGCAGCGCCGATCGTTGCTCGCCCCGCATCGTCTACGAACAAGCTCAGGAACTTGCAGCCGTTAAGGGTTTCCGGCTTGTCACAGGCGGCCTCGGCAAAGCGCTTCGATACCCCGATCAAGCGGTGCTCGCTGTCGAGCTCGAACAGCCAGTCCGATCCGTTTTCCTCATAGGCATTGAGCAACAGTTTGACCGTGCGCGATGCACTGCCCAGTTCGCGGTCGGACAGGATCCGGGTGACGAACAGATCATGCGCGGTATAAGCCATGTGGACCAAGAGCGCGCTGGCTACCACCACAACGACAATCGCCCCCAGTGCGGGCGGCGATCCGATCTGCATCAAGGCAATCGAAAGCCCCAGCGTTTGGGCCGCAATATAAAGCAGCGCCGCACGCGGCAAAGTGCGCACGGTATAGGCCGCAGAGGCGATCTGGCTTACGGCGCAAACCGCCAGCAGCAATTGGATCGCCGGCGACAGGCCCGGCATCTGTACGGCCAGCGGAATCCCGAAGTTCAGACCCAGCCAAAGCGAGTTCAGCTGGAAGGCGAGCATCATCTTGCCCGAACGGCGGCGGCGGCGGCCGCGCTCGATCCCTTCGGCGAGCCACAAACGGTGCAGGCAGGCGGCCAGTGTCGAAGCGACAAACAATGCAGGTTGATACCAAGCGAGCTCGCTCAGCAGCGCCCAGGCTATCACCAGGGCATTGAGCATCGTCCCCAGCACCATCGCCCGGACCATGCGGATATGCGCCGAGACCAGCCGGTTATCGACCCAATCACGCAGCTCTGGCGGTACGGACGCGCGAAGCGCCGCCTGCTTGCTTACCATATTGGCTGACGCGACCCCTCGCTTCCTGAACCCCGCAGATATATTCACTGGTCGGTTAATTTTCAGTTCGCACAGTGCTTGGCCATGCGCCTTGGTACAGGCTAAGCATTGCCGCGAAGGAGATTCGCCGATGCGCCGTGCTTACCCCGTTCTTGCCCTGGCCCTTGCTGCCGGCCTGGCTGCTCCGCAATTGCTGGCCAAGGGGGCCAAGCTGAAAAGCCACCCTGTTGCCGAGGCGCAGACGCTTGATCTGGCCAAACAGCTGATCGCGCTGCGTTCGGTTCAGGGGCCGGGCAACAAGACGCCGGAAGCACTGGGTGTGATCAATGGCGCGCTGCTGGCGGCCGGCTGGCAAGGCAGCGATATCGAGATCACCCCGTTCCGCGATACCGCCTATATGATCGCCACCTGGCCGGGCAGCGATCCCAGCCTCAAGCCGCTGGTCATTTCAGGCCATATGGATGTGGTGGAAGCCAAGCCGGAGGACTGGCAGCGCGATCCCTTCACCCCGGTGGTGGAAAACGGCTATCTGTTTGGCCGCGGGGCCAGCGACATGAAGTTCGATGCTGCCCTGGCCACCTCCAGCCTGATCGAGCTGCGCCGCGCCGGGTACAAGCCCAAGCGCACCATCGTGCTGCAATTCTCAGGCGACGAGGAAACCACCATGGCATCAAGCCGGGTGATCGCCGAAAAGCTGAAGAACGCCGAATTGGTGATCAACATTGATGGCGGCGGCGGAACCTTGGATGAAGCCAGCGGCAAACCGCTCTACTGGACCTGGCAGGGGGCCGAAAAGACCTATGACGATTACCAGCTTGAGGTGACCAATGCCGGCGGGCACAGCTCTGCCCCGCGGCCTGATAATGCGATTGTCCAGCTGGCCCAGGCGGTAGAGAAGATCGGCAGCTATCACTTCCAGCCAGAATTGAGCCCGCTGACCAAGGCCTATTTCGAAAAGGCCTCGGCATTTGAAAAGGATCCCAAGCTGGCTGCAGCGATGCGCGCTTTTGCGGCCAATCCCAATGATGCTGAAGCCGCCGCCGCCCTGCGCGCCAGCCCCAGCTATGTCGGCAAGATCGGCACCACCTGCGTTGCGACGATGATCACCGGCGGACACGCACAGAACGCCCTGCCGCAGCGCGCCACCGCCAATATCAATTGCCGGGTGTTCCCCGGGCACAACCGTGAGGAGATCCGCCAGCAGCTGGTCCAGATCATCGGCATGCCGATGGTCAAGGTGACGGCCACCAGCGGCGAGGATTCCATTTCCGCCCCGGCCTCACCGATGCGGCCCGATTTCATCGGCGCGGCCGAAAAGGCGATGCACCTGATCAATCCGGGGCTGGCGGTGTTCCCCAGCCAGGCTTCGGGCGCATCGGATTCGATGTGGTACCGCGCGCTGGGCGTGCCCAGCTATGGCGCCAGCCCGACCTTCAGCAAAGATAGCGAGGACTTCGCTCACGGGCTGAACGAACGCGTGCCGCTGTCGAACATCGCACCTGGGATCAACTACTACCTCAGCCTGTTCACCGATCTTTCGGCGCGCTGAACCATGCAGATCGGGTTCATCGGCCTCGGCCGGATGGGTGGCAACATGGTGCGCCGCCTCAGCAAGGGCGGGCACCAGTGCCACGTCTATTCGAACAAGCCCGAAGAAGGCACCGCGCTGGCGGCGGAAACCGGCGCGATCGCTGCGGCCAGCCTGGCCGATCTGCTCAGCGGGCTGACCGCGCCGCGCACCGTCTGGCTGATGGTTCCGGCCGGGCCGATCACGCAAGGGGTGATCGATGAACTGGCGGTGCTGATGGGGCCGGGCGATACGATCATCGATGGTGGCAATTCCAATTACCGCGATAGCGTCACCCGCGCCGCAACACTGGCGGCAAAGAGCATCAATTTCCTCGATTGCGGCACTTCGGGCGGGCTGTTCGGGCTGGAGCGCGGTTATTCGCTGATGATCGGTGGATCGGATGAAGGTGTGGCGCAAGCGATGCCGGTGTTTGAAACGCTGGCTCCCGGCTTCGAATCTGCCCCGCGCACTCCGGCAAAGGAAGCGGGCCCGCTGCAGCCCGGTGAAGCTGGCTGGCTGCACTGCGGCAAGGCCGGGGCTGGGCACTATGTAAAAATGGTCCACAACGGGATCGAATACGGGATCATGCAGGCCTTTGCCGAAGGCTTCGCGCTGTTCGCCAGCGCGGGCGATCCGCCGGTCCCCGAAGAGCGCGCCTATCAGTTTGATCTGGCTGCCATTGCCGAAGTGTGGCGGCGCGGATCGGTGGTCTCGTCATGGCTGCTCGATCTTGGCGCGGAGGCGCTGGCCGACGGCAAGGGCCTCTCCGATTACAGCCCGCGCGTGGCCGATTCGGGCGAAGGGCGCTGGACGCTGAATGCTGCGATCGAGCAGGGCGTGGCCGTGCCGGTGATCGCCGACGCGCTGTTCGCCCGGTTCACCAGCCATGACGATCTGGGCACTGCCAACCGCTTTCTCTCAGCGCTTCGCAACAAGTTCGGCGGGCACGACGGGGTGCCCAAGAAGGCGGACTAACCGCCCCGAATCAGACGGCTGGGTTTTCGGGCCACCATGGCATTGCGGGCAGGTCTTGACTGACGCGCAGCGGAAACTGTGGCGCGCGTTTTTCCAGAAAGGCTGCGACGCCTTCGTGGACATCGCCCTTGGCCCCCAGCGCGATGTTGAGCGCGGCATCGACCGCCAAAGCACCTGCCGGGCTATCCTCGGCGGAAAACTTCCACAGCATCTTGCGGGTCAGCGCCAAGGCCACCGGCGAGCAGTTGGCGGCGATCTCGAGCGCGAGTGCGCGGGCACGGCTTTCGACCTGCTCAGCCGGGACCAGCTCGCTGACCAGACCTGCTTCCAGCGCTTCGCTGGCGGGAACCAGCGCCCCGGTCATGCACCATTTGAGCGCGCGGGCGAGGCCGACGAGGCGCGGCAGGAACCAGGCCGATCCGGCTTCGGGCACCAGCCCTCGGCGGGTGAAGACGCAGCCGAACTTCGCGCTGTCCGCCGCGATGCGGATATCGCAAGGCAGCGTCAGGGTCAGGCCGACCCCGGCTGCTGAGCCATTGAAGGCGACCAGCAGCGGCTTGGCACTGTTCATCATCGCCGCGACGAAATCGCTGTCGCCGCGCTCCCCGCTGGTCCGGCTGCCGAAATTCTTCGCCCCTGCGCCGCTTTGCGTGTCGAACGCGCCGGCCCCGGCGGAAACATCGGCCCCGGCGCAGAATACCCGGCCGGTGCCGGTCAGCACCACCACTTTGATCGCGTCGTCACCATCCGCTTGCCGGATCGCGCGGACCAGCTCGCCGCCCATTTCATTGGTATAGGCGTTGAGCACCTCGGGCCGGTTGAGCCGGATCCACAGCACCGGGCCTTCGGTTTCGACCAGCAGGGTGTTCCAGCTCATTTGGCCTCGATCCGCACCGGCACCGAGGTAAAGCCGTGCAGGAACGGGCTGGGCAGGCGTGTCGGCGCGCCTTGCGGGACCAGCTTCCAGCCGCGGCTGACGATCTCGCCGATCAGCGTGGCCAATTGATCTTCGGCCAGCTTGGCCCCGACGCAGCGGTGGATGCCGTGGCCAAAACCCAGATGGCGGCGGGCATTGCTGCGGCCCACATCAAAGCGTTCCGCATCCGCAAACACCTTCTCGTCGCGGTTGGCGCTGATGTACCACATCACCACTTTCTCGCCCGCTTTGATGGTCTGCCCGCCCAGCTCGGTATCGGCAAGCGCGGTGCGGCGCATGTGGGTGACGGGGCTTTGCCAGCGGACGATTTCCTGCGCGGCATTGGGGATCAGGCTCGGATCGGCGCGCAGCCGTTCGAGCTGATCGGGATAGGTGTCGAAGGCCTCGACCAGGGCCGACATCGAATTTCGCGTAGTGTCATTCCCGCCCACGATCAGCAGCGCGATATTGGCGATCCGCTCCATCGGCTCCATGTTCCCCATGGCTTCGGAATGGACCATCCGGCTCAGCAGGTCGTCGGTCGCGGGCTTGCCGCGGCGGTCTTCCAGTTCGCGGTCGAACCGGGCCAGCATCTCGCCCATCTGGGCCATGAACTGCGCAAAATATTCCTCGTTGAGGTTATCGGCCGAAACCCCGCTGGCCCAGTCCGACCAGCGTTTGATATCGCGCCATTCCTCAAACGGCATGTCGAACAGGATGCACAGCATCCCCAGCGTCTGCGGGATCGAGACGCGTTCCACCCAGTCAAACGTTTCGCCAATTGGCAGATCGTCGAGCAGCTGCTTGGTGCGCTCCTTGACCTGTTTATCCAGCTTGAGCATCTGGCTGGGCGAGAAGGCCGGGGCGATTACCCGGCGCTGCGCGGTGTGGATCGGCTGATCCTGCGCGATGAAGTTGGGAAAGCCCTGGCCGTTGACCGATTCGGCGATGGTGATGTTGCCCTTGTCCCAGCGGCTGGAGAACACATCGTGGCGCAGCTCCACTTCGGCCACCAGATCATGCGTCACCGCCGACCAATAGGGGCCAAACGGGCTTTCCTCGCGCCAGGACAGCGGCATTTCGGCGCGCAACTTGGCAAAGGGTTGGCGCCAGACATCGTCAACATAAAGCGAGTTCTGGCTGACATCGATCGGATTGAGCGGACGGGTCATGCGGGTTCCAGTTCCTTGGCGGTAACGGGCAGGCGGTTGCCGGCGGCAGCAGCGCGCTTGGCCCCCTGCGCCAGTTCCTTCTTGAGTGCGCGGACATAGTGATCGAAATCAAGCTGGATCGTGTGGCGCCGCGCGGCGTAATATTGCCCGGTGTAATAGTCCTCGTCGACCTTGATCACCCGCTCCATCTCCGCTGGGGGCGGGGGCAGATATTCACCCGCCAGGAACGCACCGACCAGCTTGCTCTGCTGCTCGGCAAAGTTGACCAGGGTGGGCAGCGGCTGGGCCAGGCCCATGTAGAACAGGTCAGATACCCCCGGCTTCATGATCCGCTTGTACAGCGGCGGCGGGCGGTTATCGGCATCGGCCAGGAAGGCCGGGTCCTTGAAAAACGGGAACTTGATGTCATAGCCGGTGGCCCAGACGATCACGTCGATCGCTTCGCGGCTGCCATCGGCGAAGACCACGTGCTTGCCGTCCAGCCGCTCGATCCCGCCTTTCATCGTGATATCGCCCGATCCGGCGCGGACCAGGAATTCGCCAGAGACGGTGCCGTGGCTTTCGAACGGGCCAATCTCAGGCTCGGGCAGGCCGTAATCGCTCATCTTGCCGACCAGCCCCTTGACCATCCGCGCGCCCAGCCATTGCTTGAGGCCCTTGGGCAGCCAGGCCGGGGCGGGGTTCTTGTCGAGCGGCTGGCCGCGATAATACTTCGGGAAAATCCACACGCCGCGCCGCGCCGAAACAAACAGCTTTTCCGCCATCGGCCGCTGCGAAAGCTCGCTGGCAACGTCCATCGCGCTGTTGCCCAGCCCCACCACCAGCACCCGCTTGCCGATGCAGTCGACCGGCTCGAACGGGCTGCGATAGTGGTGGCTGTGGATCTGCGCGCCATCGAAGTGCCCCGGATACTCGGGAATTCGCGCCGCCCAGTGGTGGCCGTTGGCCACGCAGAGCGCATCGTAATGCTTCACCTCGCCGGTGGAGAGCGTGATCGCCCAGCCGCCCTCTGCCTTGCGCTCGGCATTCTCGACCCGGGTGTTGAAACGGATGTGCTCGCGCAAGCCAAAGTGCGCGACGTAATCGTGGAAATAGCCCAGCAGCAGCGAATGGTGCGGGTAATCGGGCCAGTCTGCCGGCACCGGAAAATCCTCAAACGCCAGCCGCCATTTCGAGGTATCGATGTGCAGACTTTGATAGCACGAGGACAGCCCGTTGGGGTTGTTGTAGTACCAGTTGCCGCCAATATCGTCCGACGCTTCATAGACATCGAACGGAATGCCATAATCCTTCAGCCGCTGGGCGGTGGTGATCCCGCTGCAGCCCGCGCCGATGATGCAGACCTTGGGCTTGGCAGTCATTTGGGCCATCAGAATCGTCGCTCCCATCCAGTTGGCCGGGACTATGTTTAACCGCGCGGTTAATGTCCAGCGGACTCGCACATCAGCGATGACGAATAGGGCTGCAGCAGCGCCGCCGCCCGGCTCCAATCGCCGCGCAGCCAAACCGCCTGCGCCTCACCGCGCGGCAGGATCACCGGCATCGCCGCGCAGCCCAGATCGCGCAGCACGGCGTTGGGCGCGCAGGTCAGCAGCGCAAAGCTGGGCACCTCGCTGTCTTTCCACACCCCGGCAAAGGCAAACAGCGGCTGATCGGCGGCACCCAGCCAGTGCGCGCGGCGTTTGCCGGTTTGCGGGTCCTTGCGGCCCCACTCCATGAACTGGCTGGCCGGGACCAGGCAGCGGAATTCGCTGTTGCGCAGGTTGCCGATCCAGAACGGGCTATCCGGATTGCGGACCGATAGCACAGCGCTGCCGCGCTCCCCGGCGGATGGCGGCGGCGGCACGCCCCACAGCCGCGGCACCATCCGCAGCGGCTGGCCCGCGCGCGCCGGCCCGGCAATCGCCTCACGCCCCTGGGTCAGCACCGGCGCGAACTGGCCTGGCGCGATGTGCCCGCCCGCCCACGGATCGCCCCCCGCCGCCGCGCCGAACTGCGCGGCAATTTCGGGGGCACTGGCATCAAGGCGGTAAAGCACGGTCATCACTGCCCTTTTAGGTCATTTCAATTCATTGACCATTCACGCTTTTAGCCGGAAACAGCGCGCATAAGTTCTAGTCCAGACACACTACCGGGGGCAAATCAACATGACCACATCACACGGCTTCAATCGCCGCAGCCTGTTGCAAATGGCAGCCGCGCTGCCGCTGGCGGGCGCGGCGCTTTATGGCACCGGGCTGATCGGCGCGGGCGCCGCACTGGCGTCGACCAAGCAAATCCCCGGAATCGGAATCAGGGTCAAAAAGAGCCCCGGTGGTCCCACCTCGCGGGTGCGGGCAGTGGCCAGCGACGGCGCGGGGCGGTTCAGCGTGACCGTGGCCGAGGCCGGCAACCAGAGCGTCGATATCGACAAGGCGGCGCTGCAGATGGCTGTGAATGCGCAAGCCCATATCTATGGGCCTGGCACAACGGCGGAGCGCCTGGTCGTGGTCAGCTTCGCGCGCGGCCTGCGCGTCACCGGCCCGGGCGGGCAGAGCGCTGTGCCGGGCCATCCGGGCACCTTCATCCTCTCATCCGGCACGCAGACGTTCATCGTATCGAACATGGCGGCAGGATCGGTGATTGCGGGCACGGTTGAAACGGTCGATCTGGGCGATCTGTTTCCGGGCGCAGCGGCAAAGGGCATCAAGGATCAGGGCGTCAAAACTTGCGGCTCTTGCGGCCTGACCGGGCGGATGGTGGCTGAGCCGATGACGCCGATGGCGCCGATGGTGGTGCCGCGCCCTCGGGGCTAGGCGCACCAAGGCCATCGCGCATCGCCCCTCCCCTTGGGGAAGGGTTGGGATGGGGGGTCCACGCCGGCGTCGAGCCCCCACCCCCGGCCCCTCCCCGCCGGGGAGGGGAGACTTGCAAAAACCAAAACCCATCACGCTCTAGCCTGCTGCAGTGCAGGCGCTTTACGCCAGCGCAGGTGCATACTATTGTCAGGCCAAGTCTTTTATCGGGGGTGTTGGATGAAGTGGTTGCGCTGGATCTTGGCCGCAATGCTGGCCGCGCTCTGCGTGGCACCAGCCTACGCCGATACCCCGTTTGAAACCGGCCAGGCCGCGTTTGATCGTGAGGATTATGCGCAGGCCGCCAAGATCTGGACCAGCGCCTGCGAAAGCGGCGATGGCCGCGCCTGCGCCCGTGCTGGCGATCTTTACACCGATGGGCCCGGCGTGGAGGAGGACGATAAGCGCGGAGCCGAACTCTATCGCCGCGGCTGCGTGCTGAAAGATGGCGGGGCCTGCGCGGCGCTGGGCTATTCGTACCAGAAGGGCGAAGGGTTGGACACCGATCTGGCCAAGGCGGCGCAGTTCTATGTCCAGGCCTGCGATCTGGGCAATGCCACCGGCTGCTATGATCTGGGCCTGCTGTATGACAGCGGCAAAGGCATGGCCAAGGATCAGGCCCGCGCCGCCGCGCTATACCGCAAGGGCTGCGATGGCGGCGAGGAATCGGCCTGCTACAGCCTGGGTCAGCTCTATCAGGATGGCACCGGGGTGGCGGCCGATCCGAAACGCGCTGCAGGCCTCTATCGCAAGGCCTGCGATTTCGGCGAATTTTCCGCCTGCTCCAGCCTCGCCTATCTGTACGAACTGGGCACCGGCGTGACCAAGGACGTCTCGCGCGCGGCTGAGCTTTATGAAATCGCCTGCGACGGGCGCGAATATTCGGCCTGCAGCAACCTCGGCTCGCTGTACGTCGATGGCTCCGGGGTGGATAAGGATGCTGGCCGCGCGGCGCGGTTTTACCGGCGCGGCTGCGATGGCGGATCGATGGGCAGCTGCGTGGGCCTCGCCATCCTCTACGAAGACGGCACCGGGGTGAGCAAGGATCCGGCGCGCGCCGCCGCGCTCTATCGCCGCGCTTGTGACAAGGATTATGCGCTGGGCTGCTACAATCTGGCGCTGCTTTATCGCAGCGGCCGGGGGGTGGAAAAGGACAACGCCCGCGCTGCCAAGCTCTATCGCAAGGCTTGCAGCGGGGATGAATTTGTCGCCTGCACCAATCTGGGCGTGCTGTATGAAGGCGGGCTGGGCGTCGACAAGGACCTTGCCATGGCCGCCAAGCTCTACCGCCAGGGCTGCGACGGCAAAAATCCGCTCGGCTGCGTCAATCTGGGTTCGCTGTACGAGGAAGGCAGAGGCGTGGACAAGGACGTGGCCCGCGCCCGCACCCTGTATGTCGAGGGCTGCGATGGCGGCGAAGCGCTGGGCTGTCACAACCTCGCGGTGCTTTATGATAATGGCACCGGGGTGGCCGAAGACAACGCCAAGGCGCTGACGCTTTACCTCAAGGCCTGCACCGGGGGTGAGGCGCTGGCCTGCAACAACGCCGCGGTGATGTACGATGAAGGCGAAGGCGTGAAGGAAGACAACACCCGCGCCGCCAGCCTGTTCCGCGAGGCCTGCGAAGGCGATAACGCGCTCGGCTGCTCAAACCTCGCCGCGCTGTACGAAGACGGCGAGGGTGTGGAGAAGGACAAGGACAAGGCGCTCAAGTTCTACCGCAAGACCCTGACCCTTGATCCTGAAGACGCGCTGCGGACCAAGACGGTGGCTGCGATTGAACGGCTGACCGCGACGTAATCAGCCGCGCCAGCCCGGGCCCCTGACGAACCGGCCCGGTGTGGCCCCGGTGTGGTCGCCGCCGCGCAGCACTGCCTTGCCGCCAACCAGCACTTCGGACACTCCGGTGGCATACTGATGCGGCTTGGCGAAGGTGGCGTGATCGGTGATTGCTGCCGGATCGAACACCACCACATCGGCGGCATAGTTCAGCTCCAGCCGCCCGCGCCCCTTGAGGCCCATTTGCTGGATCGGCAGCGAGGTGAGGCGGCGGATCCCCTCGGCCAGCGGCATGACCTGTTCATGGCGGACATATTTGCCCAGAAACCGGGCAAAGTTGCCATAGGCGCGCGGGTGCGTGCTTTTGAGCAGGAACTTGCCTGCAGGTGCCATGCTGGCCGAATCCGAACCGAGCATGGTCCATTTCCAGCGCAGGTTCTTCTTGAGGTTGTCCTCACTCATCACGAAATAGGCGGTATCGACCCGGCTGCCGTCCTCAATCACCAGATCGATGATCGTGTCTTCGGGGCTGGTCCCGCGCATCGCTGAAACTTCCGCCAGGGTCTTGCCGGTCAGTGGCTTGAGCGCGGGGTTGTTGAACCCGATCAGCAGCACGTTGTCCGGAGTTCCGGCGGCCTGATACAGGCTTTCCCAGCCCACTGCCGGGGCGCGCATTTCGGCCAGCACGCGGGCGCGGATCGCCGGGTCCTTCAGCCGTGCGATCCATGCATCGCGTCCGCCCTGCTGCACCCACAGCGGCATCGCCGCATCCAGCCCGGTCGCCCCGGCGGTATAGGTGTAGACATTGGCTGATACGTCGATCCCGGCCTTGCGCGCCGCATCAAGCTTGGCCAGACCGGCATCGGCCTTGCCCCAGTTGGCCTGGCCAGCGGGCTTCATGTGGTACATCTGCACCCGCGCCTTGGCCCGCCGCCCGATCGCGAGCAGTTCGTCGATCGCTTCGAGGTAATGATCGCCCTCGCTGCGCATGTGGCTGATATAGCCGCCGCCGAATTCCGCCGCCGCAGAAGTGAGCGCGACCAGTTCGTCGGTGTTGGCGAAATTGTCCGGAGCATAGATCAGCGAAGACCCGATCCCCAGCGCCCCGCCGCGCATTTCGGCGCGGACCAGCGCCTGCATACGGGCGATCTGAGCGGGGCTGGCGCGTAGATCGTCATACCCCACTTCGTGCGCGCGCAGGGTTCCCGCGCCGATGAACGAGGCGACATTGCAGCTCACCCCCTTGCGCTCAAGATAGCCGAGGTAATCGGACAGCGAGGTCCAGGTGACGGGGTAGTGGAGATCACCCTGTTCGCGCACCGCGCGCGCCTTCATTTCCGCATTGAGCGGGCCCATTGAGCTGCCTTCGCCCATCACCTCAAGCGTCACGCCCTGGCGGATATCGCCTTGCGAGCGGCCGTCTTCGATCAGGCTTTCGTTCGACCAGCTGAGCATGTTGACGAAGCCGGGGGCGACCGCCTTGCCGCGCGCGTCAATCTCCAGCGCGGCGCGTCTGCCTGCCAGCTTCCCGATCGCGGCGATCCGCCCGCCGGCAATCCCGACGTCAGCTTCGACCGGTGCATTGCCGAGCCCATCGAACACCATGCCGCCGCGAATGATCGCGTCATAGCTGCCGGTGCGGCGGGCAAAGGCGACTTGCGGCGCCAGCGCGCTCGCAGCGATACCGCCCAGAAAGGTGCGGCGAGTCGTGTTCATGGCCATGGGCTGGACTGTGCGTGCCGGCCGGCCTATTGTCCAGCCATCCCCGGGGAGCGCGCCTGCGCTGAGAGGGGCGGATGGCACCGCCCGACCCGTTGAACCTGAACCCGTTAGCACGGGCGGAGGGAGGGCCGGCATCCGCGCTCCCGTTCCGTCCAGACAAGGACACTAGGCGCATGGCCGACATCAATTCCAAGCTCGAAATCGGCGTAACCACCGGCGCGATCCGGGGTTCGCGCAAGGTCCACGTCGGCCCGTTCAAGGTGGCGATGCGCGAGATCAATCTTGAGCCTTCGTGTGGCGAACCGCCGGTGCGCGTTTACGACACCTCCGGGCCTTACACCGATTCCGCCGTGCAGATCGATATTGCCAAGGGCCTGTCAGAACTGCGCCGCGACTGGATTCGCGGGCGCGGCGATGTCGAAGAAGTCACCCAGCGTGAGGTCAAGCCTGAGGACAACGGCCAGCTTGGCCCTGATCGCTCGGGCGGCGTTCCTGCGTTCCCCAATGTGCGCCGCAAGGTGCTGCGCGCCAAGGCCGGCCAGAACGTTAGCCAGATGCACTACGCCCGCCGCGGCATCGTCACCCCCGAAATGGAATATGTCGCGGTGCGCGAGAACCTCGGCCGCGAACAGATCATCGGCCATATCCGCGATGGGCAGGATTGGGGCGCGGAAATCCCCGACTATGTCACCGGCGAATGGGTTCGCCAGGAAGTGGCGCGCGGCCGGGCGATCATCCCCAACAACATCAACCACCCCGAAAGCGAGCCGATGGCGATCGGCCGCAATTTCCTGGTCAAGATCAACGCCAATATCGGCAACTCTGCGGTGGCCAGCGATGTCGCCAATGAAGTCGACAAGATGGTCTGGTCGATCCGCTGGGGCGCCGACACGGTGATGGACCTTTCCACCGGCCGCAACATTCACGACACCCGCGAATGGATCATCCGCAACAGCCCCGTGCCGATCGGCACCGTGCCGATCTATCAGGCGCTCGAAAAGGTCGGCGGCGTGGCCGAAGACCTGACCTGGGAAGTGTTCCGCGATACCCTGATCGAACAGGCCGAGCAGGGCGTCGACTATTTCACGATCCACGCCGGGGTGCGCCTGCCGTATATTCCGATGACCGCCAAGCGCGTCACCGGGATCGTCAGTCGCGGCGGCAGCATCATGGCCAAGTGGTGCCTCAGCCATCACAAGGAAAGCTTCCTCTACGAACGCTTCGACGAGATCACCGAGATCATGAAGGCCTATGACATCGCCTATTCGCTGGGCGACGGGCTGCGCCCCGGATCGATCGCGGATGCCAACGACGAAGCGCAGTTCGCCGAACTCTACACGCTGGGCGAGCTGACCAAGCGCGCCTGGGATCAGGACGTCCAGGTGATGATCGAAGGCCCCGGCCACGTGCCGATGCACAAGATCAAGGAGAACATGGACAAGCAGCTCAAGGCTTGCGGCGAAGCCCCGTTCTACACCCTCGGGCCGCTCGTCACCGATATCGCGCCGGGCTATGATCACATCACCAGCGGGATCGGCGCGGCGATGATCGGCTGGTTCGGCACCGCGATGCTGTGCTACGTAACGCCGAAGGAACACCTCGGCCTGCCCGACCGCGATGACGTGAAAGTCGGCGTGGTCACCTACAAGCTGGCGGCCCACGCCGCCGACCTCGCCAAAGGCCACCCGGCCGCCAAAGTCCGCGACGATGCGCTCAGCCGCGCCCGCTTCGAATTCCGCTGGCGCGACCAGTTCAACCTGTCGCTCGATCCCGATACGGCTGAACAATACCACGACCAGACCCTGCCCGCAGAAGGCGCCAAGACCGCGCACTTCTGCTCCATGTGCGGGCCTAAGTTCTGCAGCATGAAGATCACGCAAGAAGTGCGCGACTTTGCGGCGAAGCAGAACGCCGGGGTGGAGACATTCGTCGCCGCCGAAGATGCGGAAAAGGGGATGGAGGAAATGAGCCGGGTCTATAATGAAGGCGGGCGGGAGTTATATATTGGGGCGGGTGATCGGGAGCATGACTGACCGCACAGATTGAAGCTGGCGCAGAGGGTAACTGATGACCAATCGAATACTGAAGCTATCGGCCGCACTTCTTCTTGCGGCACCCTTTGCGTCGCTTGCGGAAGAGCAGCTGCCCCCCTCCGCCGCACGGTCGGGCGGATTCACTACCGTACAATTGACCACTACCGATCCCGAAGCGATGGTCAAAGCCTGGGCGGAGCCCACGCCCGAAGCCCGGGTTGAGGTTCAGAATACCACAAAGCGCAATCAGCCAATTCACACCTTCGTTGCTTTTGCCGGATGCAAACCTGACGCTGCGGGGGCCTGTCATGTGGTAGCCCGGTTCGTGATCTCCGATCCGCAAGGCAAACCCTATGATGAAACCAGCGGTGTTCACCTGCTCGACGGATCGCCGCCACCAAGCGGCAACTTTTACATGTCCGCAAGTTCGCTGGGTTTGACCGTTGAGAATGGTGAGCCGCTGGGCGCATACACAATTCGCGTCGAAACGACCGATCAGGTTGCCGGGATCACGGTGCAAACGGAAGAGAAGGTGACGGTCGAAGAACTACCGCTTGTCGGCGGTTGGCAACCGGTCGCCAACCCGAACAAGGCGGCGGAATTGCGCGGCCCGGTCAAGGCGATGCTGGCGACCATAAAGCTCATCACTGGGAAGGCGAAACTCGCCGTAATTGAAAAGGCTGAAAAGCAGATCGTTGCCGGTACGAATTACCACCTGCGCCTGCGCCTGAAAGATGGCCGACGCTGGTCAGCTAAAGTCTGGCACAAGTTGGATGGATCGGACACCGTGACCGATGTTGTCCAGTTGAAATAGGGGTCCAAGCTAGCTGCTGCGCGGGGATCGGCGGCCAATATCTTTCTTGTCGGTTTACGGTGATGCCGCACCAACTGGCCCCAGATTGCACCTTTAGCCCGGTCACCACACCGCGCAGATCGCAGTAATCCGCGCCATCATGAACACCATCCCCGCCTATCCCCGCACCCTCGGCCTTGCCGGGCTTCTCCCGCAACTCGCCTGCCTCGCCGCACTCACCTTCGGCCCTGCGGAGTGGCGCTTTGCGGCGCTGGCGCTGGCCTGGGGCTATGCCGCGCTGATCTTCAGCTTTCTGGGCGGGATGTGGTGGGGGATTGCGGCCAGCCGGCTGCATAGTGCGCACCGGGTGCCGGACTGGTTGTGGCTGGCGGCGGTTGCGCCCAGCCTGATCGCCTTTGCCACCTATTTGCCGTGGGTGTTTGCGGCGCAGTGGCCGCAGCCCTCGCTGGTTGTGCTCGGGCTGGGATTGATCGCCAGTCTGGCGGTGGACCGGGCAATCGCGCACCTAGCGCCGCCGTGGTGGCTGCGGCTGCGCATGGTGCTGTCGATTGGGCTCGGGCTGGCGACGTTGGGGACTGCGTTCGTCTAAAGCGTCGCGCCGCGCCCGCGCACCAGGTTGACCACGATCACGATTACGGCGACCACCAGCAGCAGGTGGATCAGGCTGCCTGCAACATGGAAGGCAAAAAAGCCCAGCGCCCACAAGATGAACAGCACGATGGCGATACCCATAAGCATGGCAGTTTCCCTTCCTGTCTGGCGGCAATCACGCCGCGATATGGCTTAAACCCTTGGGACCGGGAAAAGTTGCATGGCGCTGTGAATCAGGCCGACTGCGCCACTCCGCCGCCGCCGGGCAGATTGTGCTTGGCAGGCCCGGTCGTCGCCCCCAAGATGCCGGAAAATAGAACACAGAGAGGCTGGGACATGGCGACAACGACCCCCAATGCGGAGGCCGATGAGGGCAGTGCGGCATCGCGCTGGGGGCTGCTGGCGCTGCTGACCGTGATCAACGTTCTGAACTTCGTCGATCGGCAACTGCTGCCCAGTTTCGCCAATTTCATCAAACCCGAACTGGGGCTTTCCGATACCCAGTATGGCCTGTTGACCGGGCTGTTCTTCCTGATCTTCTATGCCGTGGCCGGGCTGTTCATGGGGATGCTGGCGGACCGGATGCACCGCGGCCGGCTGATCGCCATTGCGATTGCCTTGTGGAGCCTGTTGACCGCGGCCAGCGGCGCGGCGCGCGGGTTTCTGTCGCTGGCGCTGCCCCGGGCGCTGATCGGGGTGGGGGAATCGGCGCTGACCCCATCTGCGGCATCGCTGCTGGCGGACCGGTTCAAGCCCGGGCAACAGGGGCTGGCGATCTCGATCTATTACCTTGGCGTGCCGATCGGTTCGGGGGCAAGCTTGCTGGTCGCCGGGTTTCTGGGGCCGACGATCGGCTGGCGTAATTGCTTCTATCTGCTGGGTGCGGCCGGGCTGGTGCTGGCTGTGGTGATGTTGGCGGTGCGCGATCCGCGGGTGCCGCATCCCCCAGCGCACGGGCCGGGCTGGCGGGCGCATTTGGGCCAGATCGGCAAGGCGCTGGGCGCTTCGCCGGCGCTGTGCATGATCGTGTTCGGCGGGGTGGCGCTGCACTTTGCCGTGGGCGCGGCGGCGTTCGATCAGCTGTGGTACGTGCAGGAGCGCGGGTTCGAACGCGCCGAGATCGCCAAGCTGAACGGATTTGTCACCGGCGTGGCCGGGGTGGCGGGCAGCCTGTTCGGCGGCTTTGCCGGAGACTGGTGGTACCGCACCCGCAAATCAGGCCGGGCGATGCTGCTGTTCTGGATGTTCCTGGTCTTGGCCCCGTTCACCGTGGTGTTCCGGCTGGTTCCGCCCGATTCGTGGCTGTTCGTGCCGGGCATGGGGACGGGCGTGTTCCTGCTCTGCGCCTTTTACGGTCCCTCGGTTTCGACGATCCAGGAACTTTCGCCGCCATCGGCCCGGGCAACTTTGGTGGCGTTCAACATCCTGTGCGTCAACGCGATCGGGCTGGGAGTTGGGATCACCGGCACCGGCTGGCTGATCGACCTGTTCCGCGCGCACGGCGCCGCGCAGCCTTATACCTACGCGGCACTGACCATGGCGGCGGTTTCGCTGCTGACCTTGCCGAGCTTTTTCCTCGCCGGACTTTGGTCCAACCGCGACAAGGCGCGGATCGCTGCGCTGGGTTAGGTGTTGCTCCCAGCACCTGCCGCACCTGTGCCACGCTGCGGCGCGAGGCGGGTGCGCTCTCCTGCCGGGGGCGGCATGGCGCGGCGGGGGCGTGAGGGAGACTGTAATGATCCGATTCGCCGGCCCGCTTGCCGCGGCCATGCTTGCTATGCTGACGCTGGGTGCAGCGCCGATAACCGCCGCACCGCGCAGCAGCGAACCCGTCGTTCAGGTGGCCAAGGGGCGGCTGTTTGCCGTGGTACTGGGGCCGGGCGCGGTCTGGAAAAAGGGGCAACCGTTCAAGGGACCTGGGCTTGATCAGCATCGCGCCTATTGGAAGGGCTTGCTGGCTGAAGGCCGGGTTGCGGCAGCCGGGCCGCTGGGTGATGGATCCGGCCTGGCGCTGGTCCGGGCCAAGAACCAGAAAGATGCCGACGCGCTGATCGCGGCTGATCCGGCGGTCAAGGCCAGGCTGCTGCGCGGCGTGGCGCGCGCCTATACCGCTGATTTGATGAGTGTCGCAGTATTGGTGGGGCGATAGCTCACAGCTTGGAACCAGCGGGCGATGCGATCCGTTTGTGCTTGATGAAACCGAACCGTTTTGCGCCTGCCGCGCTCGCCCCGCTGATGATTCTTGCCCTTGCTGCCTGCTCTGATGGCGCCGCTGACGATCAGGCCGCGCCGCCGCCCGAAACCGCGATGCCGGGCCAGGCGGTTGCAGTCAGCGAGGTTCCTGGCCTTGATGAAACCGGTAGCCCGCTGCCAGAAGGCACGGTTAGTGACCATGTCCTGACGCTGGATGGGCTGGGCGCGCTGAAGATCGGTCAGCCGCTGCCAAAAGGCGGAACCTGGGCCGAACGCGGCGCGCAGACGTCTGATACCTGCCGTCTGGTGTCTTCGCCCAAGTATCCTGGGGTTTACGCGATCGCCGAGGGCGGCAAGGTGCGGCGGATCACAGTCAGCGAAAAATCGGATGTGCGCACAGTCGAAGGGATCGGGTTCGGTTCAAGCCGGGCGCAAGTGGATGGTGCTTTCCCCGGCTTTCGCGAGAGCCAGCACAAATATGTCGAAGGCGGCAAATACCTGACCGCGCCCGGCGCAGAAAAAGGCAATGTCGCGGTCCGCTTTGAACTGGACGCTTCGGGCAAAGTGACCACGATGCATGTCGGCACCATGCCGGTGTTAGGCTATGTTGAAGGCTGCGCCTAACGCTTGCGGACGAATTCGGCGCGCAGCACCAGGCCCTTGATCCCGGGATAACGGCAATCGATCTCTTGCGCATCGCCGGTCAGCCGGATCGAGGGGATCACGGTGCCCTGCTTGAGTGTTTGCCCGGCGCCCTTGACCGTCAGATCCTTGATCAGGGTTACGGCATCGCCATCGGCCAGCACATTGCCCACGGCATCGCGCACTTCGACGGCCTGTTCCGCCGCGCGTTTGGCTGCCAGTTCGCTGGCCGGAAGCCATTCGCCGCTGTCTTCATCGTAGACATAGTCTTCATCGGTATCGCTCATCCACCCGCAATGGCAGGTAATCCGCGCGAAAGCGAGGGGTGACTTGACGCCGACCCGGCCGGTCCAACGCGCAAGGCAGCTTGCCCCATTGCCCTTGCCCAGGCTGCGGGAATCGCGCAGACCCCTGACGCAGCCAGCCGTGAGGCTCCACAGGAGCGAACATGCTGCGGGAGGATGGCCATGAAACGACGGTTCGCAATTGCTGCCCCGCTGTGGCTGGCGCTGGCCGTGGCAGCGCCGCCGTTGTTGGCAAGCGGCGCAGCAAGCGGGGAAACGCGCGCGCTGGGTTCTGGCATAGCGAGCTATTACGGTGCGGAATTTGCCGGTCGGCGGACCGCCAGCGGCGAACCCTATCGCGCCGGTGATTTCACTGCCGCTCACCGCACCGCTCGCTTCGGCAGCCATATCCGGGTGCGCAACCTTGGCAATGGCCGCGAAGTGATAGTGCGGGTCAACGATCGCGGATCGTGGAGCGGCGGGCGGGTTATCGATCTGTCCTATGCGGCGGCCAAAGCCATCGGCCTGCACAAAAGCGGCACCGCGCGGGTCAGCCTGACATTGCTGGACAACTAGCCCAGCTTGACCGGCGCCGCGCAAACGCGCAGCTTGGTGGCAAGAGGAGGGCTGCAATGACGAAATCCGGCGGGTGCCTGTGCAAGGCGGTGCGCTATGAAGTATCGGGTGATCCGGCGATGCAGCTGGTGTGCCATTGCAGCCACTGCCAGAAGCAGGCGGGAAGCGCCTTCTCGGCCATCGCCGGGGTGCCCGATGCGGCCTTGACCCTGACCAAGGGCACACCCAGCAGCTACATCGATCACGGTGAAAGCGGCAAAGCGGTGGAACGGCAATTTTGCGGCAATTGCGGATCGCCGCTGTTCAGCAAGGTGGAGGTTTCACCCGGCCTGACCTGGGTGAAACTGGGCACGTTCGACGATACCAGCTGGTTCGCGCCCGCTGCACACATCTGGACCAAATCGAAGCAGGCCTGGGTTGAAACCGGCGATGTGCCGGCTTTCCAGACCAATCCGGGGGCGTGACCATGCGGTTCTGGACATTGGTGCTGTGGGCGGCAGCGGCGTTCAATATGCTGGTGGCCGTGCCATCGTTCTTCCTCCCTGGCGCCGGGGTAACCGATCGGATCGTGGCGCTGCTGGTCGGCTGTTTCGGCCTGGTTTACGCGATGGTGGCCCGCGCGCCGCAGCAGCTGGGGCAAGTGCTGTGGGCCGGGGTGATCGGCAAGCTGGGCGTGGTCGCGTTGATGTTGCCCGAAGTGCAGGCCGGCCGCGCGCTGCCCGGCACCGGTTGGATTTTGCTGGGCGATATGGCCTTCACCGTGCTGTTTGTGGTGTTTCTGCTGCGGGGCAGGAAGGCAGCATGACAATCACAGCCGTCTGAGCACGGCCCACGGCATCAGCGCGAACAGCACCTGTCCGCCCAAGCCCAGCAAGCCCGCCGGGGTCAGCAACGCCAAGAACCATTCGTGCGCGCTCTGGCCCGCCAGCAGCCTCGCCAGCAGCAGTTCGGCAAGCATCAGCACCATGAAAGCCTGCAATCCCAGCACCAGCGCATCGGCGGGCGCAGTAATCCGCCAGCGCCCGATGACCTTGCGCGCCGCCCACCAGCTGATCGCAAGCGTCAGCGGCACTTCGCAGGCCACCGCAGCCAGATCGCCAATGCGCGGCGCGAGCCATAGCGTGCGGACCACTCCAAGTGCAAAGGCGGCGGCGAAGACCCAGGCCCAATAGGTCAGCGCTGCAATGATGGTTCGGTGAAGTCTTGCCATGGCAGTCTGACAGATAGCAGACTGAAGCCCGAGCCAAACCCGGAATGTCGTCGCTACCGCCCCGGCGGCAGCCAGCCCAGCGCCTTGGCCGCCAGCATCCCCAGCATGAACAGCAAGGTGCCGTAGACGAAAAGCCAGGTCCACGGACGCGGGATGCGGGCCAGATCTGGCCGGCCGAACGGAAAGCTCAGCGTTACCTTGGTGCCGACTGGCGGCTGCGGACGGCTCGAAAGAACGGCATCGGTCACTTCGTGCACTTTGCCTTCGGCCGAAAAACGGAACTGAGCGGCGTAGCTGGTACCGTCGTTGTCGCGGCTGATGCGGTGGCCGATGACTTCAGCTTGGGCGGTGCGGGTCATCGAGCGAAGCCGGACCCAGTCCTTGCGGGCGATCACCCACAGGCTGAACAGGCAAAGCGCCATGCCGCCAAAGAGGAACCACGCCTCCACTTGCGCCTAGCTCGCCAGACGCAGGCCTTCGCGTTCGGCTCCGGCCGCCTTGGGCTGGTCGAGCCAGATGCCGCGGGTGTCATAGACCACATGACGGGCGCGTTCGGCCACCGGCACGGCTTTGAACTGATCATGATCGACCAGCACGATCAGGATCTGCGTCTGCTCAAGCGCGGTGTCGATATCGATCAGTTCAGCCTGAGTGCCGGCGAATTCACGCGGCAGTTCGCTGGCATAGGGTTCGACCACTTTGACCCGGGCCCCGAACTTGCGCGCCAGCGTTACCGCAACCAGCCGGGCCGGGCTTTCGCGGAAATCATCGATATTGGCTTTGAAGGCCAGACCGAGACAGGCGATCTGGGCGCCGGGGTTGGCCGCAATCAGCTTTTCGGCCTGCGCGATCACATGGTGGATCTTGCCATCGTTGACGCCGCGTGCGGTTCGGATCAGCGGGGTCTGTTCGGGCGCGCCGTGGACGATGAACCACGGATCGACCGCGATGCAGTGTCCGCCTACGCCCGGGCCAGGGGTCAGGATGTTGACGCGCGGGTGGCGGTTGGCCAGCCGGATCACTTCCCAGACATCCAGCCCCATGGTGTCAGCCACCATCGAAAGTTCGTTGGCGAAGGCGATGTTGACGTCGCGGTAAGCGTTTTCAACCAGCTTGGTCATTTCGGCGCTGCGGCAATCGGTGACCACACAGGTGCCGCGCACGAACAGCTTGTAGAAAGTCAGCGCCTTGCGGGCACAGCGCGGGGTGATCCCGCCGATCGAGCGATCGTTGTTGGTGAGTTCTTCCAGAATTTTGCCGGGCAGCACGCGCTCCGGGCAATAGGCGATCGACACGTCGGGCGTTTCGCTGGTCAGACCGGGGCACTTGAGATCGGGGCGGCGCGCCGCGATCAGATCGCGCAACGCCTCGGTGGTGCCCACCGGCGAGGTCGATTCGAGGATCACACAGTCCCCGGCCTTGAGCACCTTGGCAACGGCTTCACCGGCGGCCAGCACATAGGAAATGTCGGGCGCATGATCAGCATCGAACGGGGTCGGCACCGCGATCACGAAGACGTCGGCGGGGGCCATCTCGGTCGAGGCTTTGAGCAGGCCGCGGGCGACAACGCCCTGTACCAGGCCATCAAGATCGACTTCCTCGATATGAATTTCGCCGCGGTTGATCGTATCGACCACGCTCTGTGTCACATCGACGCCGTGGACTCTGCAGCCCGAGCGCGCGACAATCGCTGCGGTCGGCAGTCCGATATAACCCAGCCCGACTACGCAAACGTCAGGTTTCGTGTCCTTAACCTTTGGCGATTTCATTCCCGATAAGCTCCACGATTCGGCTCGCAGTGTGCCCGTCCCCGAAAGGATTGTGCGCCCGCGCCATGTCTTCGTAGGCCGCCTTATCGTCGAGAAGCTTAAACATTTCGGTAACGATAACCGATGTTTCCGTGCCAACCAGCTTGGCTGTCCCGGCGGTAACGCCTTCAGGCCGTTCGGTGGTTTCACGCATCACCAGCACCGGCTTTCCCAGCGCCGGAGCCTCTTCCTGGACCCCGCCGCTATCGGTCAGCATGATCTCTGCGATCGATAGCAGCCGGACAAAGTTGGGATAGTCGAGCGGTTCGATCAGCGCGACATTGGACAGCTTGCCCAGCCGCTGGTTCATAATCTGGCGGACATTGGGGTTGAGGTGCACGGGGAAAATCACCGCGACATCGCTGCGTGCGGCGATCTGGGCCACGGCCTCGGCGATATTCTCCATCCCGCCGCCGAAATTTTCTCGGCGGTGGCTGGTGACACCAATGATCCGGCGTCCAGCGAACAGCGTTTCAAGCCCGGCCAGATCCTGGGCCAGCGAAGGCTTGGCGAAAATGCGCGTCCGCACCCAGTGCAGCGCGTCGATCACGGTGTTACCGGTGATATGGACCCGGTCTGCGGGCACGTTTTCAGCCAGTAATGCAGCAGCCGACACATCAGTAGGCGCGAAATGCAGGCTGGCAATGGCACCGATGATCTTGCGGTTCACCTCTTCGGGCCAGGGGTGGTAGATGTTGTAACTGCGCAGCCCGGCCTCAACATGATCGACCGGGATCTTGCGGTAATAGGCCGCCAATGCGCCGGCCATCGCGGTGGCGGTATCACCCTGAACGACCACGCGGGCGGGCTGGACCTGGTCCATCACTTTGCCAAGCTCAGTCAGCAAGGCTGCGGTCAGCCCGTCGAGCGTCTGATCGGGCTTCATAAGATCAAGATCGTGATCGGGCACGATCCCGGCGATCTCCAGCACCTGGTCCAGCATCTGGCGGTGCTGCGCCGAAACGCAGACAATCGGCGTGAAGCGCGGATCGGCCTTCAGCGCGGCAACTACGGGGAACAGCTTGATCGCTTCGGGGCGGGTGCCGAACACGACCAGGATTTTCGCAGGGAGAATTTTGGCAGGGTCTGTCATTCTTTTTCCCCTAACATCGCCGGGTTAACCATGAAATAAGAGCCTGCAGGGTAGGAGCCGGTTATGCGTGTTCTCATTACCGGCGCGGCCGGGTTCATCGGGTTTGCCCTTTCAAAGGCGTTGCTGGCGCGCGGTGACGTGATCATCGCCATCGACAACCTCAATGACTATTATCAGGTTTCGCTCAAGCGCGACCGGCTGGCGGCGCTGGCAGCAAGCGGCGGTAACCGCTTCACCTTCCACGCGCTCGATTTCTCGGACATGGCGGCGCTGAACGCCGCGCTGGATGGGCAACAGATCGACCGGATTGCGCATCTGGGCGCGCAGGCCGGGGTGCGATACTCGATCGAAAACCCGCAGGCCTACGTGCAATCGAACCTTGCGGGCCACGTCAATCTGCTCGAACTGGCGCGCCACCGCGCGGTGGAACATATGGTCTATGCCAGCTCCAGCTCGGTCTATGGCGGCAATACCAAGTTGCCCTTCGCGGTTGAGGACCGCTGCGATCACCCGGTCTCGCTGTATGCGGCAACCAAGCGCGCGGATGAATTGATGAGCGAAACCTACGCCCATCTATTCCGCCTGCCGCTAACGGGCCTGCGCTTTTTCACGGTCTATGGCCCGTGGGGGCGGCCCGATATGATGATGTGGAATTTCACCCGCCGGATCCTTGCGGGGGAGCCGATTCCGGTGTTCAACCACGGCGATATGTACCGCGATTTCACCTATATCGATGATATCATCGCCGGGGTGATCGCCTGTCTGGATAGCCCCCCAGCGGATGACGAAGCGCCCAAGGCCGGCGGCAGCGTCAAGCCGCACGCGCTCTACAACATCGGCAACAGCCAGTGCGAACCGTTGATGAAGGTCATCGGCCTGCTTGAGGAGGCCTGCGGCAAGCAGGCGGCGATGGAAATGCTGCCGATGCAGCCCGGTGATGTCTACAAGACCTATGCCGATATCAGCGCGATCCAGCGCGATCTGGGCTATGCGCCCAGCACCTCGATCGATCTGGGTGTGCCCGCCTTTGTCGAATGGTACCGCGCCTATCACGGCGTCTGATCGCTAGGACAAGCTCTCTTCTTCGCCAGCTTCTGACGGGTTTTCGCGGTGGAAGGTAACTGTCACCACCACGCCGTCTTCGGGCCATTCGCGTGTGATCGTTCCGTCGATCTGGCGCAGCACCGCAGCGGTCATCTTGGTGCCGAACCCACCAGTTTCATCTGCCTGATTGGGACCATCGCCCAGCGGCGGCCCGCCTTGCTCGCGCCAGGTCAGCGTGGTCAGCGGCCGCGCCGCCAGCTGGTCTTCGCAGGACCAGGTTATCGCCACTTTGCCGGCGGCAACTGACAAGGCGCCATACTTGGCGGCATTGGTCGCCAATTCGTGCAGAACCAGGGCCAACGGGGTCAACTGGCGGGTAACGATGCCGCAGGATTCGCCGGCAAAAGTGATGCGCTGGTGCGCTTCGTCCTGGTAAGGTTCGAGCACGTTTTCGAGCAGCGCGTGAAGATCGATCACGGTGCTTTGAGAGGGGCCGAAGGCCAGCGAATGCGCCCGCGAGAGGCCGTGGATCCGCTCGCTCAGCCCGGCAAGCGTTTGCGCGGTATCGCCTTTGTCGCGCGCCGCAAGCCCGATCATCGATAGCACCACGCTGAACAGGTTCTTGACCCGGTGGTTCAGCTCCTGCGCCAACAACAGATTTCGCTCGTTCAGATCGCGCAGCCGATCGGTATGGCTGGCGGCGAGTTCGGCCTGGGCGCGGCGGCGCTCCGAATGCAGCGTTGCCCAGACCATCAACAGCAAGGCCAGCCACATGCCCAGCAGCAGCGGGATCTGCCAGCCTTCCGCGCGATCTGCAGCCGCAAAGGCATCGATCCGGCGCTGTCGCAGGCCTACTGCCAACGCGGCCAGATGCTGGCGCAGCTGATCCATCGTGGCCTTGCCATTGTTGCTGCGGACCAGGATCATCGCTGCGTCAAGATTGCCGTTGCGGGCGAACCGCACCGTCTGATCCAGTTCGATCATCTTGGCATTGGCAAGCTGGCTGATCTTTCGCAGCCGATCATCGTTCTGCGGATCGCCGGTTGACCCCAGCTTGATCTGCAAATCGTCAAGGTTGCGACCAATGCTGGCCCGCGCCGCATCGTAAGGCGCCAAATAGGCCGGGTCCTGCGTCAGAAGGTAGCCGCGCTGTCCGGTTTCCGCATCGATCAGGTTCTGTTCAACCGTTTCCAGTGACCGCGAAGCTTCCGCCTCTGCCGCCGCGGTCTGGCGCGCAGTGCGCTGCGCGAACGAGGATTGCACCAGCAGCAGCCCGATCCCCACGATCAGCGCGGTCAGCATCAGCAGGTGAACAGCTGGCGGAAACTGGCCAAGGCGCTGAATGCCCGCGCGAAGCCAGCCCGATCGATCGGCACGAAGGTGCTGCTGCGGCATTTGACATCGCTTATCACGGCCCCAACGCCGATCAAGCGCAATGCGCATTAGTGGACAAGCCCCGGTCGCTGCCTTGCCCCGGCTGGTCCGCTTGCGCCATCAGCGGGGAATGTCGATTCTCTCAGACCGCTGGATTCGTGAGCAGGCCCAGAATACCGGGATGATCGAACCCTTTGTCGAACGCCAGCAGCGCGGTGATTGCATCTCCTATGGTCTGTCGAGCTATGGCTATGATGCGCGGGTGGCGGATGAATTCAAGGTCTTCACCAACGTCCATTCGGCGGTGGTGGACCCGAAGAATTTCACCGACAACAGCTTTGTCGATATGCAGACCGATTGCTGCGTGATCCCGCCCAACAGCTTTGCCCTGGCCCGCACGGTCGAATATTTCCGCATCCCGCGCGATGTGCTCGTGATTTGTCTCGGTAAAAGCACCTATGCCCGCTGCGGGATCATCGTCAACGTCACCCCGCTGGAACCCGAATGGGAAGGCCACGTGACGCTGGAATTTTCCAACACCACCCCGCTTCCGGCCAAGATCTATGCCAACGAAGGCGCGTGCCAGTTCCTGTTCTTGCAAGGCAACGAACCCTGCGAGGTCAGCTATGGCGATCGTGCGGGTAAATACATGGGTCAGCGCGGAGTGACGCTGCCGAAGCTCTAGATCTTCGGCCTAAGCACCATCGTATCGCCCTTCATCTCGACCGAGCCGAGCTCCTTGAGGACCGATTGGCCGAGCAGGTTGATTTCGAGGTCCTTGACCACCACGGCATCGACATTGCGCAGTTCGAACCCGCCCACCTCGATCCGATCAAGGTGAACCGGCGCGCCGTAACCTACGCCCGAGGCGGTTTGCATGTTGGGCTGGAAATCATCGGGCATGATCATCAGCCCAAGATCGGCCGCCTGCGCTTCGGTCAGCGCGACCATGTTGGCGCCGGTATCGATCAGAAAGCTGACCGGCGCGCCGTTGATCTGCGATTCGATGTGAAATTGCCCGGCTGGATCGGCTTTGAGCACCATTTCGCGGCCCTCGCTGGGCGCCATCGCCGCACTTTCAGTCGCGCTCGGTCCCGCTGCCGCCGGAACTGGCTTCTTGCCAGGGTGCGGGGCGATGAACGCCGCCAGCAGGCTCATCGAGCCCACTGCGCTCAGCGAAATGATATGGAGCCGGTTCAGCATCGCCTCCGATGGTAACGCCCACCGGTTACCGAAGGGTTAGGCCGCTTTCCCGTGCGCCACGTCCATGCTGACCGATGTGCCCGCCTCGATCTCCGCCGCCTTGGCTTCGACCAGTTTGACGATGTGGCCGATCATGTCGGCATCGTGCACATGGTGGTCGGTAACCCCCGACAGATAGACCATGTGCTTGCCGTTGCCGCCGCCGGTGATGCCGATATCGGTTTCGCGCGCTTCGCCCGGGCCGTTGACCACGCAGCCCAGCACGGACAGGCTCATCGGGGTCTTGATGTGCTGGAGCGCGTCTTCCAGCTTTTCGACTGTACGGATCACGTCGAAGCCCTGGCGGGCGCAGCTGGGGCAAGACACCACCCGCACGCCGCGAGTGCGCAGGCCCAGCGATTTGAGGATTTCATAGCCGACCCGCACTTCTTCCTCGGGCTCGGCCGAAAGTGAGACGCGGATTGTATCGCCGATCCCGGCCCACAGCATGTTGCCGATCCCGATGCTCGATTTCACCGTACCGCCGATCAGCCCACCAGCTTCGGTAATGCCAAGGTGCAGCGGGCAATCGACCGCATCGGCCAATTGCATGTAGGCAGCAACCGCAAGAAACACGTCGCTGGCCTTCACCGCCACCTTGTATTCGTGGAAATCGTGATCTTGCAGCAGCTTGATATGATCGAGCGCGCTTTCCACCAAAGCCTCGGGGCAGGGCTCACCGTATTTTTCGAGCAGGTCTTTCTCAAGGCTGCCAGCGTTGACCCCGATGCGGATCGCGCAGCCGTTGGCCTTGGCCGCGCGGACCACTTCGGCAACGCGTTCGCTCGATCCGATATTGCCGGGATTGATTCGCAGACAGGCTGCGCCCGCGTCAGCGGCTTCCAGAGCGCGTTTGTAGTGGAAATGAATGTCGGCAATGATCGGCACTTCGGCGGCGCGGACGATTTCGCGCAGTGCAGCGGTGCTCGCTTCATCGGGGCACGAGACGCGGATCAGATCGACCCCGGCATCCTCGCAGCGTTTGATCTGGGCGATAGTTGCCGCGGCATCGCTGGTCAGGGTGTTGGTCATGGTCTGCACAGTGATCGGCGAAGTACCGCCCACCGGGACCTTGCCCACCATGATCTGCCGGGACGTGCGCCGCGCGATATCGCGCCAGGGTCGGATTGAAGACATGGCGTGCATATAGGGCCGGCTACGCGGCGGGGCAAATGAAGAGGTTATGCAGGCGGCAGTTTCAGGCGCGGCGGGCCTGCAGTGGCGCCGGGGCGGCAATCGGCAACTGCACCAGCGGGGCAATTTCCTGTTCGCCCAGCAGCAATTGCTGGGCGGCAACAACCGGCATCGGGCGGCTGAACAGGTATCCCTGCGCCAATCCCACTTCAAGCTCGGCCAGCGTGCCGCGTTCGGCTTCGGTCTCGACGCCTTCTGCCACCAGCTTGCAGCCGATTTCGCGGGCGAAGCTGACCAGCGCATGGGCCAGTGCGCGGCGCGCGGGATCGGTATCGATCTGGCGGGTCAGGCTCATATCAAGCTTGAGGATATCGGGCCGCAGATCGACGATATGCCGCAGCCCGGCATAGCCTGAGCCAACATCGTCAATCGCGATCTGGGCGTGTTCGCGCAGCGGCTGCAATTGGGCGATCAGCGCCGCGTAGTTGGTGACCGCGCAATGTTCGGTTACTTCGATCACCAGGCGTTCGGGCGTGCCGCCGCCAATCAGCCAGCGCAGCGCCCCGGCAATCACCGTTTCCGGCGAGACATTGATGGCGACATAACAGCCCGGCGGAACATGCGGCAAAGTGCGCAAAGCCGCGCGCACGGCCAGCAATTCGAGTTCTTCACCCAGGCCAACCGTGGTCGCTTCGGCAAACCAGCGGTCAGGCCCGCGCTCGGCAGCATCGGCAAACCGGGCAAGGCATTCCACCCCAACCGGTTGCCCGCTGCGCAGATTGTGGATCGGCTGGTGCAGGATGGTGAGCGTATCTGCGGCCAGCACGGCGCCAATTCGTTCGATTATCGCAGTCCGGTTGCGCGTGGTGCCCAGTTCACTTTCGATCTGCTGCGCAGCCAGCTGCGCAAAGGCGCGCAGGGTGGCCATGTCGCGCTCGGTCAGGGAGCGGTCGGGCGTTCTGCTCACACAGCAGAACGTGCCATAGACCTGCCCGTCGCTGAGCGTCAGCGGGACGTTGAGGTGCGAGCCGACCGGCAGCGCCAGTGTGATCGGCATCGGCAGCGCGGCGTCGTGCTGCTGGGCATCGTGCATCAGCGCCGGCAAACGGCCATCAAGAACGGCCTGGCACAAGGTCTGTTCAAGTGGTTCGGCAATCCCTGGAGCAACCGGCACCGGGCAATCCGCGCGGATATGGGTAAATTCGCGCATCCCATCATGGATCCGCGAGGCAAAGGCGATTTCCATCCCCAGATGCGCACGCACGGCATCAAGGATCCGATCGATCGGGGTTAGGCTATCGTCACCTGACAGGGCCGGATCGGCATGCAGGAAGCGGTGCAGGGTATCGGTTACAGGCGTTTCCATAGCCATCAGGTTGCCAGCAGCGCGCTAAGATGGGGTTAAGGCCGCCTTAGCCAAGCATTTTTGCAAACAGGAACTCGGGATCAAGCTGCTCGCCCACCTTGAAGGTGATGTCAGCGACCTTTTCGAACCCGTAGCGTTCATAGAAGCGGTGTGCGCCGTGGTTTTCGCTGTAGACCGATAGCTGCGCCTCGTCCGCGCCGCGCTGCGCAAACTGATCCATCGCCCAGTCCATAAGCGTGCTGCCGATGCCCATGCCGGTGGCCTGGGCTGCGGTGTAGAGCTGTTTCAGCTCCATCACCTGCGATCCGCGCGCGTATTTCGGAAAGCCGCAGGTCAAGCCGATCTTGGCAAAGCCCATCAGCTGCCCGTCCAGTTCGGCCAATTGATAGACCCGGGCCGGATTGGCCAGTTCGGCGGCAACCGGGCCTTCCTCCAGGCTTTCAGCCAGAAACGAGGCCAGATCCTGCGCCGAATAGAGCTGCGCAAACTTGGCCTTGAAGGCATCGATCGCCAGCGCGGAAAGTGCCGCAACATCGGCGGGAGTGGCGGGGCGGAGGATGGTTTGGGTCATAGTTCCAATGTCATGCAAAGACTGAAATCATCTTCGACATAGTCGCCGAAGGGCGGGCATTTGGCAAAACCATATCTTTCGTAAAGCTGGCGGGCGGGCAGAAACATCTCGGGCTTGCCGGTTTCCAGGCTGACCCGGGCATAGCCGCGCGCCCGCGCCACTTGCAGCAGGTGCTGCAGCACCGCCTTGCCCGCGCCGCGCCCCCGATAGGCCGGATCGGCGCGCATCGATTTAAGCTCACCGTGGCGATCGCTCAGGTGCTTGATTGCCCCGCAAGCGGCCAACCGCGTCCCGTCCCACACCGAGTAGAAGGTGACGTCGGCCTGGCGCAGCCGCTCGATCGGCATGGCGTGAACGCTTTCGGGCGGTGACCAGCTGTGCATCTCACTAAGATGCAGCTGCAGCAACGCAGCGATCTCCTGGCCGGTCAAATTGTCTTTGCGGATCGTAAATTCGCCCATAGCCCATTTGCATTGTCTTGCGGCCGAATTGCAACCCTGCCTGGCGCATGTTTCCGCGCGGGCCCAAGGCCGTTAACCGTAATTTGACTCGATTTGCGAAGAGGCATAGCTTTGATGGCCTTGGCGCCGGCTTTATCTGGGTCGCCCGACTCCGAGATTGGGGTTCGCTCGCGCAAATTGTTGCGCAGCCAGCCCGACAGGAGGGTAACACATGAAAATGCTTCGTTATGCGGCCATTGTGGCCGCCCCGCTTGCGTTCGCACTGGTCAATCCGCTGGGGGCCCAGACCAATCCGATGACTGGCGGCGATTTTGTCGAAGTCAGCTCGGTTACAATCGATGACGGGCATTTCGGCGATTATGCGAACTTCCTGGCCGATACCTGGCGCAAGCGTCAGGATTTCGCCAAGAAGCAAGGCTGGATCACCGGCTATGAAGTGATGGGCAATGTCAACAAGCGTCCGGGCGAACCTGACCTGATCCTCGTTGTCCGGATGCCGTCACTGCCTGGCGGTGCCGAAGACGAAAAGCGCGGTGCCGCGATGCGCGATTTCTTCAAGCAGACCGATACCCAGATGGAAGCCGCATCGGCCGAGCGCGCCAAGTATCGCCACGTGATCGGATCGACTTTGTGGCAAGTGATGAACTTCAAATAGCCCCAAGTCGGTAAAGTCGGCGGGATGGATCTGTCCGGATTCATCCCGCCGGACTTCTGGCCGCCAACGTTCAGGTGTGTTTGCTCGCTTTGCGCCGGCCCAGCCGCATGCCGCTTTCAAGCCGGCTGCGCAGCTGCGTGTAATAGGCTTCAAGGAAAGCTCGTTCATCGCCGGCGCCGGGGTTCCAGCCGATCTTGCGGCAAATCGCCTCATGTACCGATACCAGCGCCGCGCTCTGGTTTTCGCGCAGCACGCGCTCCAATGTCTGCAACTCGTATTCGCCGTAGATCGCCAGTTCGGCGTCGGAGAAACGGTAGCTGGCCCCGGTTTCCCGGCTGGTGCCGGTGGCGGCAACTTGCCCAGTGCTGAGCGCAGCCTGAAGCTGCTTGCGCGGCATTTCGACAACCCAGGTTCCCGCCACCAGATCGCCGGCGCGCAGCCGGTCGCGGTTGAACAGCGGCAGCAGCGCGAACAGCATCAGCCAGCCAAAGATCGCCCAGTCCACCGCCTGCCCGCCGGGCAGCGCCACCAGCGCGCCCAGCGGCAGGAACAGCTCGATATCGCGCAGCAGGTTGCGCGCCAGCACTATTTCGGTGGTCAGCCGCCCGCCGCCGCGCGCGGCAATCCGGATCCCGCGCATCCGCTTGCCCGGCGTGGCCCCGCGCGGGCCCAGCTCGAACAGCAGGAAATAGCCGTGGCGAAACAGGAAAAAAAGCGCGAACGCGGCCACCATCACGAATTCAAACAGCGTGCCGGGTTTTGCTCCGACCTTGGCCATGGTCACCCCGGCCAGGGCAGCAATCAGCCCCAGCAGCAGGTTAAGCGCGGCATAGCCGGTGCCCATCAGCAACAGATCGATCACCAACGCGCCCAGCCGCGCGCTGCGGCTGGCCAGGCGCAGCGGCAAGGCGATCCCTTCGGGCGTGATCAGCGTGCGGTTGCGGTCACGCCAGGCGGGCTTGTCGCTGCTCATTCGGCCTCGCTCGATGGCGGCACGCGGCGCAGCAGGGTGAAGTAGCCCAGCCACAAGGCAAGCATGCCATAACCCACCACCAGTCGCCCGGGGGTGTTGTCGATCAGTTGCCGGGCAAAGCCTTCAAGCAGCCCGGCCACCGCCAGCATGATCAGCACCCCGGCCATCACCACCGAAGCGCGCTGCCCGGCCTTGGCCGCAGCATCGAGCACCGATAGCTCACCCGGAAACGCCATCGATCGGCCAACATGCAGCCCCGCCGCCCCGGCCAGCAGGATCGCGAACAGTTCGGTGGTGCCGTGGACTGATAGCCAGCCGATCATGTCCACCGTCAGCCCTTGCCCGTGATAGAGCCACAGCATCGATCCCAGCGTGGTGGTGGTCTGGATCAGCAGCAGCAGCGGCGGCACCCCAAAGGCAAAGCCCAGCGCGAAGCAGGTGATCGCCACCCCGGCGTTGTTGTTGAACAGATAGGCCGACATGATCGACAGGTGCGGCTGGCTCTGGTTTCCAAAAAGGGTGCCCAGCAACACTTCGCGGCTGGCACCGGGCTGGCGGGCATCGAGGAATTGTCCGGGGACCAGCGAATAGTACCACTGGCTGTCGCTGGCGCAGAGCAGCCAGCCGACCACCGTGCCGACCACCATCAGGCTGAGCGCGACCAGAATTTCCGGCCAGATCGCGCGGACGCTGCGGCTCCATTCGCCGCCGAAAAAGCGCCGCAACCAACCGCCTAGACTGGAACGCGGGCCATAGACCAGGAACCAGGCGCGCTGCACCAGGCTTTCCAGATAGGCCAAAGTCGCCGCATCGAGCGATGTCTCGCGCGCCACCGAAAGGCTTGAGGCGACGGTGCGATAAAGCACCGGCAGATCGAGCAGATCGGCATCGCTGAGCCGCGCGATCCGGCCTTTTTCCATCCGCCCCAGGATTTCTTCAAGCCGCTGCCAATCGGCTTCCCGTTCAATCCGGAAGCGGTCCGATCTAAGCGCAGCGGCGGTGATTGCGGCATCGTTGCCGCGGCTGGCTGGCGCGCTCATCCGATTGCTCCGCGGCGCTTGATCGCCAGATAGCGGTCAAGCAGCCGGGTGCCGATCTGGGCATAGGGCGCCTCAACCACCTGCACCCCGATCTGACGCAGCTTGCCCAGCACCAGTGCGCGTTGGCGCAGCAGGCCATCTGCGCTGACAGCCATGGCCAGCTGTCCGACCGCTGCGGGATCTTCGCCGGCAATTTCGGCCAATTCCTGATCCTGCATGGTCACGAACAGCACGAGATGGCGCGCAGTCAACCGGCCGATCGATTCGATCATCAGTTCGGCGCTGGTCGGATCGGTGAAATCGGAAAACACCACCACCATGCTGCGCCGCTTGAGCTGACCTGCCAGCGTCGCCAGCGCGAGCGTGAAGTTCGGTTCCTGCGGCAGATAGTCGAGGCCCGCAGCGGCCACTTGCAGCCGGTGGAAATGGCGCGGGTTAGAGGCAAAGGGCGTGAACAGCTGCGGGCGCGCAGCAAAGCCGAACAGCGCGACCTTGTCCCCGCTTTTGAGCGCGGCATAGGCGGTGGTCAGCGCCGCAGTGATCGCCCGGTCGATCCGTGCCTGACCGTCCACCGGCTCGCACATCGCCTGCCCCAGATCGAAGGCGAAGACGATCTGGTTGTTGCGTTCCGCCTCATATTCCTTGGCATAGAGGTGGGCGTGCCGCGCGCTCGATTTCCAGTCGATCCGGCGCTTGTCCATGCCCGGCTGGAATTCGGCCAGAGCCTCGAACATCGTCCCTTCGCCGCGAATTCGCCGCGCGATCAGGCCCATTTCCGAATTGCGCAGAAAGGCTTGCAGCGCCGGTGAGCGAACCGGGGCGACATTGGGCCAGACCCTGACGCTGCGCTCCACCGGCTGAACCGCCTGCCGTGCGCCCAAGCCCAACGGGCCGGTCCAGCGCAGCCAGACCTGCTCGATCTCACCCGTGCCGCGCCGCTGCGCGGTGAGCGGTACGGTCCCGCTCCAGGTCTGTGCGCTGTCCTGGGCCAGCGCGGCCAGCGCGCGCCCGGCAGGGAACAGGCGGGCATCACTGGCCAAAGCGCAGTCGACCGCGCGGCGCATTCCATGCGCAAACACAGCGATCAGACCGATCGGCTTTTCCATCCCGACTTCAACATCGTCCGCCAGATCAATCGTTATGCTTTTGAGCGCCCCGGCAGCCAGCGCATCGATCACGATCAGCGCCAGCACAAGGGTCCCCAGCAAGGGCGCCAAAGTCCACCGCGCCGGCACCAGCACCGCCACCAGCAGCGCCAACGGCGCCGCCGCCGCCATCAGCAGCGCGGCGCGCGGAGTGGGGACCAGGGCGGACCGGATGGTCATGGGCCTAGCGCGGTGCCTCGGTGGCTTCGACCAGTTCGGCGACCAGCATCTCAACCTGTTTGCCTTCGATCTCGGCCGCCGGAGACAGCAGCAGTCGGTGGCGCAGGACCGGGGTGGCGAGCGCTTTTACATCATCGGGCAGAACGTAATCGCGTGCCTCCAGCGCGGCGCGGGCGCGGGCGGCATTGGCCAGCAGCACCCCGGCGCGCGGGCTGGCTCCGGCGGCAAGATCGGGGCTTTCGCGCGTCGCGCGCAGCAGGCGGACGATGTAGTCGATCACGCTTTCTGCCAGCTTGATGGTCTTCACCGCAGCCGCAGCGGCGGCAATCGTCGGCCCATCGGTAACCTGCCCGACGCCAAGATCGGCTGGCTTTTGCGGGCCGACCCGCTGGCCGAAGATGGCGATGATCTGGGCTTCCTCGGCGGCACTGGGATAGGGTACCAGTAGCTTGAACAGGAACCGGTCAAGCTGCGCTTCGGGCAGCGGATAGACCCCTTGATTCTCGATCGGGTTTTGCGTTGCCACCACCAGGAAATTGTCCGCCAGCTGGTGCGCCTTGCCATCCAGCGTGACGCGGCGTTCCTGCATCGCTTCGAGCAGCGCGGCCTGGGTCTTAGGCGGGGTGCGGTTGATTTCATCGGCCAGCAGCAGCTCGCAGAAGATCGGCCCGCGGGTCAGCGTGAACGTGCTGGTCTGAAAATTGAACAGGTTCGATCCCAGGATATCGCCCGGCATCAGATCGGGGGTGAACTGGATCCGCCCGAACTGCAGCCCCAGCGTGGCGGCAAAGGTCTGCGCCAGAAAGGTCTTGGCGGTGCCCGGCGGTCCTTCGAGCAGCACATGGCCCTGCGCCAGCAGCGCGATCAGCAGCGCATCGACCGTGGCGCTTTGCCCGACCACGGCCTTGGCCACTTCGCCGCGGATCCGGGCGGCGAGCTGGCTTACCTCTGCCAATGTCATCGGGGCTTCGGTCATCGCATCAAGGTCCTTTCAAGAGCGTGGAGTTGGCGCGCCGCTGCCACCAGATCGGCCGGGCGACGCGCGCTGCGCAGCCGCGCAGCAACAAGCGAAAAGGGTTCGGCCTGGGGCGAGCGAACCAGCAGCGCGCGGTCAATCGCCTGTTCGGCAGCCGCCGGATCAAGCCGCGCCGGCAGCGCCAGCGTCCGCGCCAGCCGTTCGCGCGCGGCATCGGCATAAGGCCCGCCCAGCAGATGCAGGCGCCGCGCCCGCTGGATCAGGCCGGCGGCATTGGCGACCAGCGCGCGCTTGCCAAAGGCGATTGCGCGCTTCGCCAGCAGAGGCGGACCAAAGCGGTGCAGCGCGCGCCAGAACAGCACCATGGCGGCCAGTATCAGGCAGATCGTGGCGGCGAGAAACGGCGGCTTGAAGGCTTGCTTGATCAGACTCGGCCCCTGGCGCTGCTGCTGCGCATAGCCGTTGAGCATCAGATCCATGATGATCCGCTTGTCTTGACGGCCCAGCAGGGTGCGGACCAGCTTTTCGGCGAGCTGCGAGGAATCAGCCCGCGCGAAGCCGTAATTGTTGAGTAGATCGGGTTCGAACACCAGCACCATGGGGTAGAGGCCGGGCCCGCCGCCCGTGCTTGTGCCGCCATCATAGACCCCGGCCGCATCGCGCAGCGCAGGATAATCGCCGCCGTCTTCAAGGTAACCGGCCAGCACCCGATCGCTCTCGCTATCGGTGACCAGCGCGACCAGACCTTTGCCTTGCGCCGATTGCACCGCTTCAATCTCGGGCAGGGTGCCGGACGCGCTCAGTCCGTTCCAACGCCCGGTGCTGGTCTCGCTGGCCAGCGGATAGAGATCGAGCGCAAGCTCATCATGCCAGCCGGCCCAGCGCGGCATGGTGGGATCAAGCTGTTCGACCGAGGTGCCTTGGTACTTGCCGTTCGGCACGCGCTGGATAACGCCGCTGGGCTTCCATTTGGGCATTATCAGCAACACCGGGCCGTGGCGGCGGTGGGTGCTGATCATGCGTTCCATCTGGGCCAGATCTGTCTGGTGCGGCGGGGTCAGCACCAGCAGGCCGGGCTCGTTTAACATGGCATCGTTCTGCAAGGCATCGACCTTGAACGCGCGCTTTTCCAGATAGCTGGCCATCGCGGCATAGCCATCGAAACCGCGGCCCCGGGCGCTGGCGCCAGCCGTGGTGGTGGGCGGTTGATCCATCGATTGCCCTGCGGTCCACAGCGTGACCAGAAACAGCACCATGCCGACGAGAGCGATCACCGCGCCGCCGCGCGCGCCGAACGGCCCGGCGTTCCGCGCGCTCATGCGGAGGGCCCCTGCGGCATCCGCTCAAGCGCGAAATCGGCATAGGCGGCGCGGGCTGCTTGCCAATCGCCCTGATCCAGCCGCCGCAGCGCAAACAGACTGCGTTCAACCCGCTGCGCAATCAGGGCGAAAGCGCTGCGGGCCGTCTCGGGCAGCGCGGGGATGGCCGAGATTTCGCGCGTGGTGCTGGCCGGCATTACCCAATCGGGCCGCGCTACGGCGATCAGTTCGACCGATCGTTTGAGCAGCAAATGCGCCGCTTCGGCAAATTTACCTTTTGCGGCGAGGGCATCGGCGTCGCCGAGCAATTGTTCGGCTGCGGCGCGGTCCGGTGACCATGCCTCGGTCTGCGCGAGTTTATCGGCGCGGGTATCGCTGCGCCGGGCCAACCACGGCGCGATTAGCCGCCACAGCGCGTAGAGCACAATCGCCACGCCAATCGCGATCAGCACCCATTGCATCACTGGCCAGGCCAACCCTAGAGCCTTGCCGATCGGCTCAAAAATCTGCCGCAGCCATTCGCCCAGATGGCTCGGTTCGGGCGGGGGCGGCTTGGGCACGGGTGGAAGCGGTTGACCGCTGGCCTGAGGTAACGGTGCCTGGCTCGGCAGTTCAACCGGCAGCGGCCCAAACTGGATCGAGGGATCGGCGCGCACGTCTTTCCATGCCGCAGCGGCATCTTGCGCAGCTTGTGCTCCCCTGATCGCTGGCTCTGGCGCGCTCACCGGCTCAGTGGTGGCATGGCCGCTGGATGGCAGCAAGTATCTGAACCGCCTGCAATCAAAAAAACCGCTGAATTTAAGTCAGCCGCGCGCGCGCTCCTGGCGATAGGTGCCGAGCAGGCGCAGTTCCTTGCAATGGAACGCCAGTTCTTCCAGCGCCCGGTCTACCCCCGGATCGCCCGGCGCACCCAGGATATCGGCATAGAATGTGGTCGCGGCAAAGCTGGCGCCTTTCTGATAGCTTTCCAGCTTGGTCATGTTGACGCCGTTGGTCGCAAAACCGCCCATCGCCTTGTACAAAGCGGCGGGGATATTCTTCACTTCGAAGACAAAGGTCGTCATCGCCGGTGCGCCTGCAATGCTGGCGGGATCGTTCGGGTCCTTGGCCAGCACCACAAAACGGGTCATGTTATCCGCTGCGTCCTCGACGTTTTCGGCGACGATCTTGAGGCCGTAAAGCTCTGCCGCAATCGCTGGCGCAATCGCGCAGGCGGCAGGATCGCCCAGCTCGGCAACATAGGCGGCAGCCCCGGCGGTATCGGCATAGGCCATCGGCACGATCCCACGTTCGCGAAGGAAAAAGCGCGATTGGCCCAGCGCCTGCGGATGCGAATAGGCGGCGGCAAAGGGACCATCACCCAGCGCCATCAGCGCATGGTGGATCGCCATGAAATGCTCGCCCACGATGTTGAGCCCGCTTTCGGGGAGCAGAAAGTGAATATCGGCAACGCGGCCATGCTGCGAATTCTCGATCGGAATGATCGCGCGGCCGGCGCGCCCGTCCTTGACCGCTTCAAGCGCGTCTTCAAAGCTGAAGCACGGCAGCGGCAGGCAATCGGGTGCCGCTTCCAGCGCGGCGCGGTGGCCATTGCAGCCCGGTGCGCCCTGAAAGCTGATCGCGCGGGCCGGATCGGCCGCGGCAGCGCGGACCATTTCCTCGACACGGGCGAGCGCAGGGGCGGGATAGCTGTTCATAGCTGCGCGCCTATAGCGGCTTTTCCATTCGCAGCAACGGCACGGTGATCCCGTCTACTGCGGCGCTTTCCAGCTCCTGGGCCACGCTGTAGCCAGCCTTGCGGTAAAGCCGCGCGCCCGAAAGCGTCGCCATAAGCTCCACCCGGGCAAACCCGGCGGCGCGGGCGGCTTCCTCGCACAGCTTCAGCACATAAGCGCCGACGCCTTTGCGGGCATGCGCCGGATCGGTGTACATCGCCCGGACCTTGGCGGCCTCATGTGCGGGATCGAGGCGGCGCGGATCGCGCGCAATGATGCTGGTATCGCCGCCAAACAGCGTTGCGCGCCATGACCAGCCGCCGCATCCGGCGAGTTGGCCATCATCCAGCGCGATGAAATAGGTCCGGTCGGCTACCAGCTGCCGGTCCAGCCCCATGGTCTGGTGGCTGACCGCGATTTGCGCCGGGCTGAGCAGTCCGTGCTGCAGCTCGGCAATGGCGCGCGCCATCAGCGCATCGAGCGCAGCGAGATCCTCTTCGGTGGCAAGGCGGTGGGTAAGCGTCATGGGTCGCAACATTGGACACCAATCCCCTTGCCGCCTAGCCCCCATTTCCGCTAGGCGCTTGGGCCATGGGATTTTTCGGCAAGATCTTCACCTGGTGGGATGGTGCGACCATCGGCACCGCGTTCAATTCGGCGCTGCGCGGCGAACAGGTGGGCAGCGATGTCCAGGGCAATCGCTATTACCGCGCCAGGAAGCCCTTTCCCAAGGGCCATCCGCGCGCCGGGCACGAACGCCGCTGGGTGATTTACAGCGGCGCCAACGATGCCAGCCGGGTTCCGGCGGAATGGCATGGCTGGCTGCACGGCGCGTTCAATTCCTTGCCCGAATCGAACCTGCCGGCCCCGCGCATCTGGGAAACGGACTATACGCCCAACGCCACCGGCACCGCTGCCGCCTATCGCCCGGAGCGTTCGAAGCCAGGGCATGAGCGCGGGGGGTACGATGCCTGGTCGCCCGATAGCGATGCCGCGGCGGCAAAGCCGGACGCCTGAGCACATGCGCCGGGTCTCAGTTCTGGCCCTGGGGCTGCTGGCAGGCCTGTCCGCCTGCAAGGGCAGTAATGACAACGCCGAAGCCGTGGCCACCGAAGTGCCCAAGGATGTGGCTGCAAACGCCGCCGCGCAAGTGGTGGAAAGCGAATATGGCACCCCGGTGAAAGACCGCGTGGCCACGATCGGCCTGCTCAACAAACGCAACAATCTGACCCAGGACATCGTCCTCAAAACCGGTGAAGCCAAACGGGTTGGCAACGTGGTGGTCAAGCTGGCAACTTGCGAGCGGTCGCTGCCGTGGGAACGGCCCGCTGAAACCGGGGCCTTCGTGCAGGTGTTTGTTGAAGAGCGCGACAAGCCCGATCAGCCGCTGACCTGGCGCAAGGTGTTTTCCGGCTGGCTGTTCAAGGATTCGCCCAGCCTCAACGTGGTCGAACACCCGATCTATGATGTCTGGGTGAAAGACTGCGCGATGAAATTCCCAGGTGAAGAAGACGCCCCGGCTGCATCGGCCAGCAGCGCGGCAAAGCCAGCGGGCAGTGCCAGCCCGGCACCATCACCCAAACCTACCTCCAAGCCTGCGCCCAAACCGTCAGCTGCCGCCTCACCGTCAGTTGGGCTCTGAGCTGCGCGCAGCAGTGCCAGGTATTCGGCCTGGCTGATTTCCACCGCACCCATCGAGGCGAGGTGCCCGGTGATGAACTGGCAATCCAGCAGGACGCAACCAGCCCGGCGCAGCGCCGCGACCAACCACGCTAGTGCCACCTTTGAAGCATTGTCGGCGCGGCTGAACATCGATTCGCCGCAGAACACGCGGTCAAACCCCACGCCGTAGAGCCCGCCCACCAGATCGCCGTCCAGCCAGCATTCGATCGAATGGGCGCGGCCCAGTTCGTGCAGCTGGCAATAGGTCGCCTCGATCCGGTGGCTGATCCAGGTGCCCTGGGCATCGGCGCGCGGTCCGGCGCATTCCACTATTACCCGCTCAAACGCCTGATTGCAGGTTACGGTGAAGGCTCCGCGGCGCAGAACCTTGGCCAGCGAGCGCGAGCAGTGGAACTGATCGAGCGGGAGAATTGCGCGGCGGCGCGGCTCCACCCAGAAGACCTCGCGATCATCGCGCGCGTCGGCCATCGGAAACACCCCGCTGCGATAGGCCAACAGCAGCAGATCGGGATCAAGCGGCGGCGGAGAGGTGGATGCATGCACGGTGTTTATTCTATGCACCGGTGTTGTTGGCTTGTCATCCGGCAGTCTTGTCTTTATGGGCCGCGCAGCCTGCAGGAGTGTAGCTCAGTTGGTAGAGCATCGGTCTCCAAAACCGAGGGCCCACGGTTCGAGTCCGTGCACTCCTGCCAGCATCACACTAATTCACGGATGCGATGACATCGGCTGAACCAACTTCCGATTCGGCCCAAGCGCGCGGTTTTTCGCTGCTGCGCTGGGTGCAGTCCGAACCGGGCAGGTGGGGCTTCCTGGTGCTTGGCGTGCTGTTTTCTGCCCTGGCCTGCATCCCGTTTTTCACCTCGGCCTATCCGCAGATGGTCGATTACCCGGCCCACCTGGCGCGCTTTCACATCATGCTGACCCGCGCCGATAGCCCGTTTCTGCAGCAGTATTACGGGTTCAACTGGCACTGGATGGGCAATCTGGGCGCGGACCTGGTGGTGCAGCCGCTATCGGGCCGGATGCCGCTTGAAGCGGCTGGCTGGTATATCGCCGCCTCGCTGCCGTTGCTGACCGGGCTGGGGATTCTGGCGGTGGAGTGGAGCCTGCGCCGCCGGATCGGACTGGGCTCGATGCTGGCCTTCGCGCTGATCTGGTCGCCTTCTATGTTCCTCGGGTTCCTCAACTTCGGACTGGCGCAGGCCGGGGCGCTGTTCGCCTTTGCGCTGTGGGTAGAGCTGGACGGCAAGAGCTGGCGTGCGCCGCTGTTCATTCCGATTGGCCTCTTGGTGTGGCTGGCGCACGTTTCGGGTTGGGGGATCCTGGGGCTGATGGTGTTCGGCTATGAATGGCACAAGGACCGTTCGTGGCGCGCCTTCCTGGCCCCGTGGCCGCTGTTCTTTCCGCTGATTGCGCTGCTGGTGGGTGGATCGGTGGGCAAACCGCCCAGCTATGGTCCGCGTCCCGAAATCTACAAATGGGCGATCTGGAAGCAGGCGATGCGCGGCACGGTGCAATGGTTCGATTATGCCAGCGCACTGTTCATCATGGCGCTGCTGGGCGCGGCGCTGTATTTCAAGCGGTGGGATTGGCGGCTGGGCTGGGCTACCTTGATGATGCTGGGTGCTTCGCTGGCGATGCCGCGGCACATCTTTGGCGGCGATCTGGTCGATGCGCGGATGATTTCGGCCGGGCTGATGGTCGGCTGCCTGACGCTCGCCTGGAAGGCACCGCGCTGGCTGGTGCTGGCCTCGGCATCGCTGTTCTTGGTGCGCCTGGGCTATACCACGATGGACTGGAGCCGCGATTCGCAGGAAACCACCGAGATGCTGCGCGCGCTGGATGATTTGCCGCGTGGCAGCCGGATTGCCAGCTACATGGTCACCGAACGCAGCGAATGGGGCTATAATAGCCAGGAACACATCTGCGGCTATGCGGTGGTGCGGCTTGATGCCCTGATCAACTGCAATTTCGCGCTCCCCGGCATTCACATGATGACGATCCAGGAAGGCGGCGATTTCTTCCGCGATCCGTTCCACCGCCTCAACCACCACGCCGGCCAAGCGATCGACACCTATTCGTATGAACCCGCCACCCATGCCGACTGGTTCTGGTACATGGGCCAGCAAGATCCGGTGCGGCTGCCCTACGGCTTTGTCGAAGTAAACCACGGCCGCCACTGGATCCTGGCCCACCGCGTTGCCCCGCTGGGGGCAGAGGTTGTGGAGTAAAGGGGGCGCTTGCTCCCGCATGCACACCATCTTGCATTCGCGGCCGAGCATAGCTAAGTGCGGCAGTGTCTTCCGACATAGGACTACACATTGCCCCTCCCGGCCACCACGGCCGGGGCGGCGATGAAGCCTAGGCGCAAGACACGACAGTTTTTGGTTTCATAAGGCGAGGCGTACGGCCCATGGCGAAGTTCAATCCCGGCGAATTCGTGCGCCAGGTTCAGGCGGAAGCGAAGAAGGTGGTCTGGCCCAGCCGTCAGGAAACCACCACGACTGCGATATTCGTCGGAATCATGATGCTGATTCTGGCCGTGTTCTTCCTGGGGATCGATTCGCTGTTCGGATCGCTCGTCAAATTCCTTCTCTCGCTGGCCTGATCGCCGGCTTCATCCGCAAGTTAGAGATTTCATATGGCCCGCTGGTACATCATCCACGCCTATTCCGGTTTTGAGAACAAGGTTCGCGATGCGATCCTGTCCGAAGCCCAGCGTCTTGGGCTTGATGCCCTGGTCGAAGCGGTCGAAGTGCCGCATGAAACCGTGACCGAGGTCAAGCGCGGCAAGAAGGTTCAGGTCGAACGCAAGACCATGCCGGGCTATGTTCTGGCCAAGCTGGGGATGAGCGACGACGTTTATCACCTCGTCAAGAACACCCCCAAGGTTACCGGCTTTCTGGGGCTGGGCGGCAAGCCGCAGCCGATTACCGATCGCGAAGCCGCCCGCTATTTCGGCGCGCGCGATGCCGCTGCGGCCGAACCCAAGAAGCACGTCAGCGTCGATTACGAAATCGGCGATTCGGTCAAAGTGCTCGATGGCCCGTTCAACACCTTCACCGGCCTTGTCGAAGAACTCGATTTCGACAAGAACCGGGTCAAGGTTTCGGTCAGCATCTTCGGCCGCGCCACCCCGGTGGAGCTGGACTTCGAACAGGTCGAACTGGTCAAGTAAGGATTGCTATCCGGCTCACGCCGGTGCGGAACGTCCGTCCGGACTTCCCTTGCGGGCACCAGCCCGCTCCCCCGGCCCGACCACCCATAGGGTATCCTAGTTTCGGGTGGTCGGGCCGGGGGAGCGGGCTGGTGTTGCAAGCAAATCGCGGAGGCGATTGGTGCACCAAACAAGCAGCCTACTTACCCTTCTTCATGCTTTTCTTGAGCGCAGCCAGTTCATCATCAACGGCGGCTTCGCGCTTCATTGCCGCAAGTTCGCTATCAAGCGAAGCGGCGCTCGCGGCCGGGCTGGTTTCGCCCGCTGCGGCAAAATCGATCCGCTTTTCCAGTGTGGCGATCCGGTCATGTAGCGTATCGACCCGGCCGTTGACCTTGGCCGCGGCGGGGCTCGGCGCTGACTTGGGATCGGCCTTGGCCTGTTCGGCGCGCAGGCGAGTGCGGGTTTCATCCAGCTTGGCTTCAAGCCCGGCGATCGCCTCGGCCAAGGCGGCTTGCTCAGCCTCGGCATCAATTGCCGCAGTACGCAGCGCTGCCGCTGCAGCCTTGGCGTTCTCTTTCTCGCCCAGCGCGCCGCGGGCCAGATCATCCCGGCCGCCTGCCAGCGCCAGCTTGGCCTTGTCCTGCCAATCGGCCGCGGCTGCATCCTGAGCAGCGGCCTGCGCGGCGGCATCGCGGGACCGGCGCAGGGCGCGGGTGTGGTCGCCGGTCAGGGCAATAATCGCCTCTTCCAATTCCAGTTGCAGCAGCCGCAGCATCTTGGCCGGACTGGTGGCACTACCCACCAGACTGTTCAGATTGCTCGACGTCAATTCCCTGATCCGCACTGCGATTTCGAACATGCTTGCCCCGCTACATGAATGGTACGCCGTTAAGCTAGCTTAGACTGGTTAAGGCACAGTGCAATCCAGCGCGTGATGGGCGCAAGCCGCTTGCATTTGCACCGCCTTTCCCCTAACCGCGCGCCTTCGCTTGGGCATGCCTGAGCGATTCCGTGCGGGAGGAAGGCATTCTGGCCTTCTGTTTGACCGCTCACTCTGAGCTGCGGTTCGCCGGGGCAACAGGAAGAAAGGAGGCCCACCGTGGCCAAGAAGATTGAAGGCTATATCAAGCTGCAGGTTCCTGCAGGCAAAGCTACCCCGTCGCCGCCGATCGGCCCGGCACTGGGTCAGCGCGGCGTCAACATCATGGAATTCTGCAAGGCGTTCAACGCCGCGACGCAGGATCTTGAAGCATCGATGCCGATCCCCACGATCATCACCGTTTACGCTGATCGCAGCTTTACGTTCGTGACCAAGACCCCGCCGGCTTCGTTCCTGATCAAGAAGGCCGCTGGCCTCAAGTCGGGCTCGAAGGAACCCGGCAAGGTTTCGGGCGGAACGATCACGCGTTCGCAGCTGACCGAAATCGCCCAGGTGAAGATGGCCGACCTTTCAGCCAACTCCATCGAGCAGGCAACCAAGATCATCGAAGGCTCTGCGCGTTCGATGGGTCTCGACGTGGTGGAGGGTTGATCCAATGGTAAAGTTGACCAAAAAGACGAAGAGCCTGTCCGCCAAGCTCGGCGAAAACCAGTCGCTCTACAGTGTCGATGCGGCGATCCAGCTGCTCAAGGACCTCAAGACCACCAAGTTCGACGAAAGCCTTGAGGTTTCGCTGAACCTGGGCGTCGATCCGCGCCACGCTGACCAGATGGTCCGCGGCATGGTCGTGCTGCCTTCGGGCACCGGCAAGGATGTCAAGGTTGCGGTCTTCGCGCGCGGTGAAAACGCCGAAAAGGCGCTGGCCGCCGGTGCCGACAAGGTTGGCGCTGAAGACCTGCTGGAAGACATGCAGGCCGGTAACCTCGATTATGGCCGCGTGATTGCCACGCCGGACATGATGGGTGTGGTCGGCCGTCTGGGCAAGGTGCTGGGTCCCAAGGGCCTGATGCCGAACCCCAAGCTGGGCACGGTTACCCCGAACGTTGCCGAAGCGGTCAAGGCTGCCAAGGGCGGCCAGATCGAATACCGCGTCGAAAAGGCCGGGATCATCCACGGCGGGATCGGCAAGCTGTCGTTCTCGAACGAAGCCTTGAAGGCCAATTTCGAAGCCTTCGTCGATGCCGTGGTCAAGTCCAAGCCAGCCGGTGCCAAGGGCAAGTACGTCCAGAAGGTCGGCCTGTCCTCGTCGATGGGCCCGGGCCTCAAGATCGACCTCGCCGAAGTGCAGGGCGCGTAAGCACCCCGCCATTGGAAGGTAAAAATGGGCCGGGAAGCAACGCGCTTCCCGGCCCATTTTGTTTGTGGCAGCATGGCCGCATGAAACGTGCCTTCGTGCTCGCCCTGCTGTTGCTGACCGCTTGTTCGAAAAAGGCGGAGCCACAGCCAGGAGCCACCGCCACGGGCGATCCTGCTGCCATCTCCAGCGATGCAGCTGCGGCAAACACGCCCGTTGTGATAGCGGGGCCAGCCTCGCGCTACACTTCGTTCAAAGACTGCAAGCCGGTCAAATCGGGTGAAAGCCTGGGCGAAGACTGGTCGGTTTCGCGCTGCGCCGGGCTGGGCGGCTATGACCTTCTTCTCAACTACGGCGATGCTCGCGATGATCTGGCCTTGCTGCACAAGGGCTCACCGGCGGTAGAGCTCGGGCTGATCGGGCTGAGCGGCGGCGGGTTCAGCAGCCTGGCCGATAAAGCCGAATGGCGCGGCCTTGGCAGCGGCGCAGTCTTTGCCCCAACCGCACTGATCGTGCGTGATCTGATCAGCGAAGATCCCGGCAATGCCGAGCGCCAGACCGCGGTCCTGATGGTGATCGATCTGCGTCAGCACTGCGTCACCGCAAAAGTGCGCCCACAGGCCGGACAGAATGAAGCCGCCCGAGCGATCGCCGATGCGCCTTCTCGGAAGTGCTTACGCTAACCCGCCGCGCGGTCGAACAGTTCGATCGAATGCGGGGCAGGGCGATCCCGGCTTCGGCATCGCGCAGCCACACCAGTTCGCCGGTCATCGCTGGGAAACCGTCGAATTCCAGCGCCAGCTTGGCGCCGATGTGCTTGTCGGGCAGCGCCGCGCTGATCTTCATTCCGCTGGGGGAGACGTTCAGAACCTTGGCCGCTTCGCCTTCCACAACCAGCTGCGTGCCCTGCGGAACGGCGTCGCTATAGCGGCGCTCGGCGCGGTGTTCGGCCTGGCGCGTCACGCGGCGGTCGATCCGGGCGAGCAGGCCAAGTCCGGTGGGCTTTTTCTTGCGCTGCAGCGGCGACAAATCGCTACCCGAGATCCCGGCAAGGATCTGTTCGCGGCGCGACAGCAGCGGATCATAACCATCGAGCTCGCGCTTGATCGTGGTGGCAGCGTGACTGCCGGTGGCGGGCAGAAACCGTGCTGCCACTGCCGGGTGCAATTGCGCTTCGAACTCCAGCCCCAGCTGCATGCCCTGCATCCAGACGATCCGGGTTGGCTGGCTTTCCAGCCCCGGCAACTTGACGAAGATCTGCGCATCGCGCGAAATCACCGTGACGCCGTCCACCTGGCAGCCCAGCGCGGTGAAATCGATCATCTGCACTTCGACCGCGCTGCGGCTGCGTTCGCGCACCGCGACGGGGATGCCCAGCGGCGCCCGGCCATAGCGGCGGCGCTCGACAAAGCCCGATTGGCGTTCAAAGGAAATGGTCACGTAACTCTCCTGCAAAACTGTAAGCAATCCGGAACGCAACCCATGGATTGAATGCAGGCGTTGTTGCAGTGGAGCGCAAGCGGCAAGCACCGCGGGGCGGCTGTGCCGAAGCGGGATTAACGTCTGCGGTTAAGTTAATTGCACCGGCGATCCAGCGGCAGAAACCTTGCGTCAGTTTCCTGCAAGGTTTTCAGATGTGTAGCATTCCACGACAAAGGCCAGGGGCGCTCCATCGGGCAAGATCAGCCGGGCGCGGTGGGTTGAAATGGCATTTTCCGGGCAGCCCGGATCGCCGCGACGGGCGGACGAAAGCGGCTCACGCGTGAAATTCAGGCTGGCGGCGATTCGCCCGAACGGGACCTGGGTTTCGGCCAGCTGGCGGTTCATTTCCGGGGTCAGGCGTGATGGCACAAACCAGTTGTGGGCATCGGACAACACATGGCTGCCGCAGGCCAGGCGGACATGGCGATAGCCCAGCGGTTCATCCGCCGCTACGTTCAGCAGGGCGCGGATATCAACCGGCGGCGCTTCGTCGGCCCCGGTCACGAACTGGACCGTGATGGTCGCCCCCGGGGCGATTGCGCGCTGATCGCACCACTGCTGCAGCGCGGCGGTGGCGCTGGCATGGCTGGCAAGGTTTGCCTCAAATGCGGCGATGGTGGGATCCAGAGGAACATGCGCGCAGCCGTTCAACGACAGCGAAGCAGCGGCAAGGGTCATGAAAAGCGTTCCGAATCCAGTCTGGCGCTGCCTGCGCGGCAGCCGATCACCGCGTTCCATTAGCGGCCAATCGGGCCCGGCGCCAGTGGGGCTTTTGTGCAAGGCGGGTCAGATCCCGCCTGCTACCGCCTCGCGCCCCAAGGCGCGCAGACCCACGACCAGCGCTTCGCAGGCGGCCTCAAGCAGCGCGGGCTCGACTGATCGGACCACGAAATTTGCGCCGACCCGGCCTTCGCGGAAGAACGGATAGCTACCGATCACCACGCCTTCATGGGCGCGCTCGGTTTCGCGCAGCAAATCGGCCACTTCGCTTTCGGCGACCCAGCTGCCGACGGATTCGCTGAGCAGCGGTAACCCGCCCTCAAGCGTTCCGGTCAATGCATCGAGCATCCCGGCGGTGATCGATGGCACGCCCGCCATCAGGAAGACATTGCCGATCTGGATGCCCGGCGCGCCCGACATCTTGTTGCGGATCAGGTCTGCGCCATCGGGGACGCGGGCCATACGCAAGCGCGCCTCGTTCAGCCCGCCGCGGCTTTCGTAGTAACGTTCCAGGATTGCGCGCGCTTCCGGGTGGATTACCACCGCCACGCCCAACGCTTCGGCCACGGCATCGACAGTGATATCGTCATGCGTCGGGCCGATCCCGCCAGTGGTGAACAGGTAATCGTTGCGGGCGCGCAGTGTATTGACCGCCTCGACAATCGCTGCGGTGTCGTCTGCCACCACCCGCACTTCGGCCAAGCGGATGCCCTGAACCCCCAGCCACGAGGCGACCTGGGCGATGTTCTTGTCTTGCGTGCGGCCCGAGAGGATTTCATCCCCGATGACGAGCAGCGCGGCTTTCCAGATACGGTTCGGTTCGGTCATGGAGCGAAGCCTAGGGCAAATATCAGGCTTCGACCAGTTCCCGCGCCCGGGTAAAATGCAGCACGCCATCGTCGATCGGGGCCTGGCGCATGTCCTGGCGGTCGCGGCGATAGTCCTGGTTCAGCCGCCACGGCAAGCTGGGGGCATTCTTGGGCATGCGGTCCTTGGCGCGCTCAAGATAGCCCGATGAGAAGCCTTCAAAGGCGTTGACCGCTTCGGGCTCTGCGCCTTGCGGCAGCACCGGAGTGGCCGCGACTGCGCCATAGGTATCCATCTGGCGCAGCAGGCGGGTGATATATTCACCAACGATATCGACCCGCAGTGTCCAGCTGGCGTTGATATAGCCGAACACCCCGGCCATGTTCGGGATGTTCGAGAACATGCAGTTGCGGTAATTGAAGGTATGGCCGAAATCGACCGGCTTGCCATCAACCGCAACCGCGATCTTGCCGGCCACCGCAAGGTTCAGCCCAGTGGCCGTAACCACGATATCGGCATCAAGATGCTTGCCCGATTTGAGCTTGATCCCCTTGGCGTCGAACGCCTCGATCTGGTCAGTTACCACATCGGCCTTGCCTTCGTTGATCGCACGGAAGAAATCCGCATCCGGCACCAGGCAAAGGCGCTGTTCCCAGGGGTTGTAAGGCGGCACGAAATCGCTTTCGGTGAAGCGTTCGCCAAGGTGCTTGGCGGTTTCGCCCAGGATGAACTCCTTGGCCTTTTCAGGATTTTCACGCACCCGTTTGAACATCAGGCTTTGCATGGTGATGTTCTTGAACCGGGTGATCGCATATGCGGCCTTTTCGGGCAGCACCTTGCGCAGACCATTGGCAATGCCATCGCGCGCCGGGCGGCTGACCATATAGGTGGGGGTGCGCTGCAACTGGGTGACATGGCCCGCGCCTGAAAACGCCATGGCCGGCAGGATCGTGACGGCGGTTGCGCCCGATCCGATCACCACCACCTTCTTGCCCTGATAGTCCAGATCCTTGGGCCAGAACTGCGGGTGGATCACCTGACCTTTGAATTTGTCGCGGCCCGGGAAATTGGCATCATACGGATCGTCGTAGTCGTAATAACCCGAACCCAGGAACAGGAACCGGCCCTGCACGCGCTGGCTGGTACCATCGTCCTGCTCGGTCACCACGGTCCACAGCGCGGTCTTGCTGTCCCAATCGGCCGACAAGACCTTTTGTCCGAAGCGCATCTTTTCACGCAGGCCAAACTCATCGGCGATCTCGTTGAGATATTCGAGGATCGCCGGACCATCGGCGATCGACTTTTCGTGCTTCCACGGCGCAAAGCTGAAGCCCAGCGTGTGCATATCCGAATCCGAACGGATCCCGGGATAGCGGAACAGATCCCAGGTGCCGCCGATCTGGCTGCGCCGATCCAGGATCGCAAAGCTCTTTCCGGGGCATTCTCGGGTCATGTGCACGGCCATGCCGATGCCGGAAATGCCCGCGCCGACGATGATCATGTCGACTACTTGTTCGATCGGCGCCATCGCATTCATGGCAAGTCTCCCGTCAATTGACATTAGTGTCAGTATTTAACCGTGCGCCTAACATGATGGGCATGGGATTGCCAGCGTCAAGCCACTTTGCCACAGCGCTGCGATGACCATCATTGCCGCGCACCGCTATTCGGCTGGAAAGCCTGCCCAGCACCCCCTCAGCCTCGACGGGATCGAGCATCCCTTGCCCGCTGACCGGGAGTTTGACTGGGTCGGCTTGTCTGATCCCACCGCGGCGGAAATGGATCTGATCCGCACCCAGTTTGCGCTGCACCCGCTGGCGGTCGAGGATGCTTTGAACCCCAACCAGTTGCCCAAGATCGAGATTTATGGGCAACAGCTGTTCATCGTCGCGCGCACTGCCGCGATCGATACTGGCGAGAATATAGCCTATGGTCAGACCGCGATTTTCCTCGGCCGCCATTTCATCGTCACCGTGCGGATCGGATCGACCCGCGCACACAATGATTTGCGCCGCCGGCTGGAAGCCGACGGTGACCGGCTGTGCGAAGGCCCGGACTATGTCGCCCATGCGATTCTTGATTTCATCGTCGATGGCTACCTCCCGATCCTCGAGAAGCTGGAAGACAGCGTTCAGACGATGGAAGAGCGCGCGATCGATCAGTTTCCCCAGCCGTCGACGATCCGCCGGATTTTCCGCCTGCGCCGCCAGTTCCGCCGCTTTTCCCGGGTGATCGGACCGATGGAAGAAGTGTGCGAACGGCTGGCCGGGACCGATCTGCCGGTGATCGATCCGACCGCGCGGATCTGGTTCCGCGATGTGCTCGATCATACCCGCCGCGCGCTCGCCCGGATGAACGGGCTGCGCGATACCCTGACCAGTATTGTTGAAACCGCCAGCCTGCTCGAACAGCACCGCCAGGGTGATATGACCCGGCAATTGGCCGCCTATGCTGCAATCCTGGCCGTGCCCACTGCGATTGCCGGTATCTATGGGATGAATTTCGATTACATGCCCGAACTGCGCCACAAGTGGGGCTATCCGGCGGTATTGGGGCTGATCTTTGCGGCGTGCGGCGGATTGTGGCTGCGGTTCCGCCGGATCGGCTGGTTGTGACAGGGGTGTATTGAATGGCCGGGCAAGGTTCAAACCGCACAATCCTGACTGCGCTAGGCGCGAACATGGGCATCGCCGTGGCCAAATTCGTGGCGGCGGCGATCACCGGGTCTTCGGCAATGCTGACCGAGGGCGTGCACTCGATGGTCGATTCGACCAACCAGTTGCTGCTGCTTTACGGACGCAAGCGCGCGAACAAGCCCGCCGATGCGATCCACCCATTCGGCTATGGCCGTGAGCTATATTTCTGGAGCTTCGTGGTCGCGATCCTGGTCTTTGCGCTGGGGGCGGGGATTTCGGTCTATGAAGGCGTGCTCCACGTGCTCGATCCCGAGCCAGCGGTAAGCCCGCTGATCGCGTTTGTCGTGCTGGCGATTGCCTTCGCGCTCGAAGGCTGGTCAACCCTGGCGGCGCTGAAGGATTTCAACGCGGCGCGGCGCGGTAGCATCTGGCAGGAAATCCGCCAGACCAAGGATGCCACGACGCTGGTGATTCTGCTGGAAAATACCGGCGCGCTGGTCGGGCTGGTGCTGGCCGCGATTGGCCTGGGATTGAGCCTGGTGACTGGCAACCCGATGTGGGATGGGCTGGCCTCGGTGATGATCGGGGTGGTCCTGGGCGTGCTGGCGCTGCTGCTGATCTATGAGGCCAAGGGCCTGCTGATCGGCGAAGCGGCTGATCCCGAACTGGTCGCCAATATCCGCAGCTGCGCCGAAGCGCACAAGGAGATCGTGACGGTCCACGATGTCATGACCGTGCATTCATCGCCGACCATGGTCACAGTCATCATCAGCGCCGATTTCGACGATACGATCACCGCCCGCGATCTGGAGCGTACCGTGCGCGATATCGAAGTGCAGGTGGCACAGCGGTATCCGGTGGTGGCCCGGGTCTATGTCCGCCCTCTCGATCTTTCGCTGCAGGGCTGAACCTGCCAGTCAGGCGCTGATCGGCAGCGTCTGCCAAGTCTCGGCAATCTCGTGCCCATCGAACACCGCGATGTCGCCGAATTGCAGGAACAGCGCCTCGCTCTGGTCGGGGCGCAGGAACACATGATCGTCAGGCTTCAGATCGACCAGCTTCGATCCGGTGAGCAGTTCCTGGTTGGATGATCGCCCGAACAGTTTGGAATATTGCAGACCTGCTGGCGAAACCGGTTTGGCCAGCCAGTGTCCGCCGTGGATGAAGAAGCCGCGCTGGGTATTGCGGTCCCACCAATGCATCGCGCCCGATAAGGCCTCGACGCCGGGCAGGGCTTGATCCTGGCTGGCCTTGATCACTGGCGTGGCAATAAAGGCGGCGGGCAGCAGGTCGGCCAGATCAGGATAATCGAAATCGCCGGGCTTCACGAAGGCCGAACCGACCGAGACTTCGTTCGCCACGGTTCCCGCGCAATGGCGGCGGAACGTCGGGCTGCCGGCGCCGTTAAGCGTCAGCGCGGCGGGATCAAGCCCGGCGCTTTTCACCACCGCAATCATTTCGGCATAAGCGCGCTGCGATCCGGCCCAGGCTTTGTCGGGGCTGGGCATTTTGGGCACGTGCGGATCATAGCCCATCAGTCCGGCAACCTGCACCCGTGCCGCCTGCGCGATGCGCAAGGCCTCGGCCAATGTCGTGGCATTGGCGAACCCGCCGCGGTGCAGGCCAACGTCGATCTCAAAATTGACCCGAAGCTGGACATCGCGCGCCTTGGCCGCCTCAACATATTGCGCCAGCCGCTCGGGCGTATCGATCAACCATTGCACCGACAGGCCGGGACCTTCGATCCGATCGGCATTAACCCGCAAGAACTCGCTTACCGGCAACGGCTTGCCCATCAGGTAGTCCGCCTCGGGATGCAAGGGCCACAGTTGGCGCAGCATCTCGGCGCTGAACACCATCAACCGCTCGGTCCCCATCCCGGCCATGATTGTGCTGAGCAGCTGCGGCGCGGGCAGCGATTTGGCGACCACCCGCAGCGGCAGCTTGGCCGCAGCGGTGGTCTTCCTGATTGCAGCGACATTGGCCAGCAAGCGGCCGCGATCGATCACCAGCGTGGGCCGCATCAACCCGGCGCGTTGCAGCGCGGCGGACAGCCCGGCAAAATAGGCTTCGTGCATTCCGCCCCTTTCCGCTGGCCGTGCCAGCATGGTGCCAATCCCGCCCAGCGCCAGCGCCCCGCCACCGATCATCATGGTGCGACGCTTCATCCGAAGATCTTCGCCACGAAGGGATTGACCATCCGCCCCGCCGGGTCAACCGAGCGGCGCACCGCGTTCGCTTCCTTGAACATCGGGTACAACGCAGCAAGATCGCTCGCACACAGCGAATGCAGCTTGCCCCAGTGCGGCCGCCCGCCAGCTTCGCGAAACAGCGGTTCGATCAACTTGAACATCCACTGGTGATCTTCCTTGTACCAGGCGTGGACCGCGACCGAGCCGCTCTCGCGCTGGTAGAAGGGGGATAGCCAGGCATCGTCTGGGGCAATGATCCGGGCTTCGATCGGGAAAAACACGCCATGCGCATCGCGTTCGATCCGGGCGATCACTTCGCGCAGGACTTCCACCTGATGTTCGATCGGCAGGTGGTATTCCATTTCCTTGAACCGGTCGGGGCGCTCGTTGGACAACAGCTTCCAGCCTTCGTCCACGGCTACCTCTTCGGGCAGGTTCTTCATCGCCATTTGCGCGGCGCGGCGGCGCAGGCCGGGGGTAAATTCGAACAGATCGCGTAGCCGCTTGAGGTCCATCAGCGTCTGACTGTCCGTATCGGGCCCGCGTGGGCGTACGGGCTCATCGGTCACGTCGTGGGTGATCAGCGCCGATTTACCGGTGAACGGCAGCACCAGGAATTCAGCATTGCGGTGCTGACTGGCCAAAGCGGGCCATTGGCCCAGCACCCAGTCGGTATCGACCAGCCGGACCACCTTCTTTACCCGGCTAAGCGGCCGGTTCTGCAAGGTCACTTCGCTCAGTACCCCGAAGGAGCCCAGGCCCACCCGTGCGGCATGGAACAGCTCGGGACGCTCATCCCGGCTGCACTCCGCGATGGAGCCATCGGGCAGCACCAGCCGCAGCGCGGTAACGGTGCCGTGGATCGCGGTAATGCCCTTGCCGGTGCCGTGAGTTCCAGTGGACAGCGCCCCGGCCAGGGTTTGCTTGTTGATATCGGGCAGGCAGACCATTTCCTGCCCCGCTGCGGCCAGCGCCGGGCCAAGCGCTGACAGCTTGGTGCCAGCGCGCACGGTTGCGGTAATGACCTGATGGCTGACCACACCTTCCAGCCGGTCAAGCGAAAGCAGCGTGCCCTGCGTTGGGACCAGCGCGGTAAAGCTGTGCCCCGCACCCACCGGACGGATCGGAGCTTGCGCTTTGGGCAGCAGCATTGCCAGCTCGGCTTCGCTGGCCGGAGCGGCGCGGCTGGCCGGATAGGCGTGTTCCAGCCCCGACCAATTGGACCAGAGCGCGCGGCCTTGGGCATCGATGCCCAGCGGAAGTTTGGGCTCCCGGTCCAGCCACATCCGCCGTCCAGCACAGCTGCCCGTGCCCAGCGCCAGCAGCCCGGCGCCGCCCAGCAACACTTTGCGCCGTGCGATCATGGTTCGCGTCCTGCCATGAACATGATCAGCTTGGTCAGGTCTGCGGGTGAACATTCAAAGCACTGCCCCCCGGCCGGCATTTTGCCTTTGCCCTGCAATGCAGACGTAAGCAGCGCGTCCGGCCCCTTGGCCCAGCGCGGGTCCCACAAGGTGCGGTCGCCGGTCAGCGGGGCCTGCGAATCCTTGACGGTGTGGCAGCTCTTGCACGATCCGGCATAGAGCGCCGCAAGCCGCGCGTCCTTGGGGACAAGCGCCGCACTTTGCTCAGCCGTCAGCGGTTTGGGCGGCGCCTGCGAAGCAGAGCAACCGGCCAACAGAATGATCATGGATAGCAGCAGTGCGCGCATGATTCTCCCTTCCCTTAGGGTAAAATCTAGCTATAACTATATTTCTGTCAAGAAGGATCGAACGTGGCCCGCAAGCCCACCCAGCAGCGCGCATTGGCGACTTATGAGAAGCTGCTCGATGCAGCGGGGGCGCTGCTATCTGAGGTTGGGGTGGAGCGGATTTCGACCAATCTGGTCGCGGCCCATGCCGGGGTCAGCCCGCCAACGCTATACAACTATTTTGCCGACAAATATGATCTGCTGGGCGCGCTGGGTGCGCGGTTGATGGCGCAGCAGAACGCGCTGGTTGTGCTCGATCCGGCGCAGGATGAAGCCGCGATCGCGGCCTCGCTTATCGCGCATGTTACTTTGACGCAGGCGAGCCCCGGCGGGCCGTGGGTGATGCGGATGCTGCGCGCGGTGCCGCAACTGGCCGAAGTGCGGCTGGCATCGCACCGGGCGCTAAGCGCGGCGCTGGTGCGGCAGGCCTGGATTGCCGACCCCTGGGCAGACCGCGGCGTGCTGGAGCGTCAGGCGCGGCTGGCTGTCGATCTGGGCTATGCCGCGATCGAATTGGTGTTTGATGAGCCGGAGCTTGATATCGCCGCGGTGATGGCTGATGCGGCCCGCGCGATCCGTGCGGTGTTGACCTAGTCTGGTGCAACCGGAAATCCACACCCCCGTCCGCTCGGCACGAACGGGGGTATGAAACTTTAGCTTAGCCCCAGCGGCGCTGACCGCCGCCGTTGGGCTTCTTGCCCGCGGGCTTGCGCGGAGCCTGGCCGCCTTGCGGGGCATCGCTGCGTGGCTTGGTGCCTACAGGGCGCACGGCATCGCGGTGCACCGCAACCGGACGTTCGCTGCGGTCACGCGGGGCCGCGCTGCGATCACGCGGCGGGCCTCGGCGATCGCCCTGACGAGCATCGCCGCGCGGCTGGCTGTGGGCTGGACGATCGTCACGGCGCGGAGCTGAAGCCTGCGCTTCACGCTCTTCACCGGCGAGCGGATTGAACCCGCCCGGGCGCGGCGCAGTGGCCTTGCGGTCATTGGCGAAGCGTTCGTTGCGGATGTACTGATCGCGCGATTGGCCATCGCGGCTCTGGCCGCCCTGGGCGCGGTTGTTGTTGCCGCGTGGGCCGCCACTGCGCTGGCCGCCACGTTGACCGCCACGTGCGCCGCCAAGGCCGCGGGCATCGCGTTCGTCGCGCCGGGCATCCTGTTCCATTTCAGCTTGGCTGCGGCGCGCTGGCGCGGGCAGGCGCGAGGCTTCCTGGGTGAAGTTTTCGGGCAGCGGCACGGTCGCCAGCTTAACGTCGGTCAGCCGTTCGATATCGCGCAGATAAGGCTTTTCGTCGGGCGCGCAGAAGCTGAGCGCAACGCCATCGGCGCCGGCGCGGGCCGTACGGCCGATGCGGTGAACGTACTGTTCGGCCACATTGGGCAGCTCATAGTTGAACACATGGCTGACCCCGGTCACGTCGATCCCGCGCGCGGCGATATCGGTGGCGATCAGCACCGGCATGGTGCCCTTGCGGAACGCGCTCAGCGCGGCGGTGCGCTGCGCCTGGCTCTTGTTGCCGTGGATCGCAGCGGCCTGGACCCCGGCGGCGTTCAGGTGGCGGACCACTCGGTCAGCCCCGTGTTTGGTCCGGGTGAAAACCAGCGCGCTGGTGATTTCGCCCGATTCGAGCCCCTTCTTGAGGCTGAGCGAGAGCAGCGACTGCTTTTCGCTCTGGTTGACGAAGCAGACATACTGCTCAACCCGTTCGGCGGTGGTGGCCTGCGGGGTCACTTCAACCCGCACCGGGTTGGAGATGAACTGCTTGCCCAGATCGGCGATCGCCTTGGGCATGGTGGCGCTGAAGAACAGGCTCTGGCGTTCCTTGGGCAGCATGTTGGCCACGCGCTTCAAGGGAACGATAAAGCCCAGGTCCATCATCTGGTCGGCTTCATCGAGCACGAAGATTTCGACATTGCGGAGCGTCAGTGCGCGCTGGTCGATCAGGTCGAGCAGACGGCCGGGAGTGGCAACCAGCACATCGCAGCCGCCGGCCAGCGCCCGGGCCTGCTTGTTCACCGGGAGTCCGCCGAACACGCACTGCACCGAAAGGTTGAGGAACTTGGCATAGCCGCGCATGTTGTCGGCGATCTGGGCCGCCAGTTCGCGCGTCGGGCTCAACACCAGCATCCGGCAGCTGGCATTGCTGCGAGCCTTCGGATTGGCGGCCAGGCGGTGCAGCGAAGGCAGCGCGAACGCGGCGGTCTTGCCGGTGCCGGTCTGGGCAATGCCGAGCAGATCGCGGCCTTCGAGCAGCGCCGGGATCGACTGCAGCTGGATCGGGGTGGGATCGGTATAGCCCTTGGCTTCAAGCGCGCGGACCAGCGGTTCGGCCAGGCCGAGATCGGAGAAATAGGTCATCAAAAATACTCTTTCCAGGCTTCTTCGCGCTCATGCAGAGTGTGTCGAAGCATCAAATACAGCCATTCGCGCGCCGCATTGGGGCACGGAAAGGCGGGTGATTGCGATGCAACCCTGCGTGACAAAGGCGGCAGAAAGTTCGGGAACCGGGCGTTCAGGGCGGCCAGCCTGTTAACAGGCGGCCTCACGCGGCGCTGAACCAAAGCCGGGCAGAAGCGCGGCAGGTCCGGTTGGATGTGGGTGCGCCTATATGCTGCGTTGCGGCATAAAGCAAGGAAATTACGCAGGTGCGAAAGAGCTGGCCAACCGGCCCGGCTTTTCGGGAACAATTGGGGCTTCTAAAACGGCCCGCCGCCGCTGTAATTTGATCGATCCGGCCATGCCATTTGCCGGCCCGCGATGGCGTCAGAAAAGAACAAGCATTGCAATTGCCAAGGATTGCGCCCATATTCGTGGGGCTAACGTCGCTTGAGACGGATCTTTCGGCCTACGCCTACCGCTCCCTATCACGCCTCCACGCTCTCCGGGCATACTGTCCGGGGCATTTTTTTACGTGAAAGGAACGGATCATGCCAATCGGCACCGTAAAGTTTTTCAATGCCGACAAGGGCTATGGTTTCATCGCCCCCGAAGATGGCAGCGCAGATAGCTTTGTGCACATCACTGCCGTCAACAAGGCCGGGATGACCACGCTCGAAAAGGACCAGAAGGTCAAGTACGAGCTTGAATCGGACAACCGCGGCCGTACGTCGGCTGTCGATCTCGAACCAGCCTGAACCTGATCGGCCGGCGCGGGGTTTGCCCTGTCGCCGGCCGGCCAGTCACTCCAAACTGTCGCCGGGATCAGAAGCAAAACTGCTCAGCCGTCCGGAGGCAGATCATCAGGCTGCGGCAATGGTGCCGTATCGCCTGATCAAAAGGCCGGACTTTTCTATTTTCGGGAATGCGGCCCTGGCACAGATACCGGGCCCGGCCAGCGCCGCACAGCGCAGCACGCATTCTCGCAGTCAAATATGGCGCCATTTCGCGCCGCAGGATAACATGCACTACAGTACACGACACGAATTCACTTTGATAAATCCGATTTTCAATCTGCCGAATTTCACCATGCCAAAGTCCCTCCGCCATGCCGCCCGCGATGCGGTGGTGCAGCAACCGGGCGTTCTCTCGCGCCGCGAATTGCAGCGCCTGGTTCGCGATATGGTTGGCTAGGGTATCGGCGTAAGGGCCTGATGGGGCCAGAAGGAGCGAATGCCATGTCCGCGTCCGGCCAGTTTTACAACGCCCAGGCAGCCACTTGCGCCGCCAACGCCAACAAGGCTACGCTTGATAATGAGCGCGACAAGTATTTGCGCGCGCAAGCCGCCTGGGAAGCGCTCGCCACGCGCGAAAGCGAAACCCAGGCTGCCCGGCTCAAGCGCGAGGCGGACAAGCTCTCCCCGCAAGAGGAACTGAGCTAGAAACCGGGCTGGTCACCACTCTTGCCAAGCCGCGCCAACGCGGCGAAAGGCGGGTCGTCATGATCCGCCTTTCCAACCTTACCCTTCCGCTTGATCACACGGCCGATGCAATTGAGCCGGCTATCGCCGCGCGGCTGGGTATCGCCTTGGCAGATATTCGGCGTGTAACCTTGGTGCGGCGCGGCAACGACGCGCGCAAGAAAGCGGCGATCAAGCTGGTTTACAGCTTTGACATCGAAGTGGCGGACGAGGCTGCGGTGCTGACCGCCCATGCCGCCGACAGCCAGGTCCGGCCCACCCCTGATACGGCCTACAAATTCCCGGTCCGCGCCCCTGAGCACTGGCAAGGCGAGCGTCCGGTGGTGATCGGTGCCGGGCCTTGCGGGCTGATGGCGGCGCTGATCCTCGCGCAAATGGGGCTGCGGCCGATTATCATCGAACGCGGCAAGGCGGTGCGCGAACGGACCAAGGACACCTGGGGCCTGTGGCGCCGCGGCATTCTTGAAAGCGAAAGCAACGCCCAGTTCGGCGAAGGCGGGGCCGGGACCTTTTCCGATGGCAAGCTTTACAGCCGGATCAAGGATCCGCGCCACCTTGGCCTCAAGGTCCTGACCGAATTCGTCAAAGCCGGCGCTCCCCCGGAAATCCTCACCGAAGCGCACCCGCATGTCGGCACATTCCGCCTTGTCACCATGGTGATGAGCATCCGCGAGACGATCGAGGCGCTGGGCGGGGAATACCGCTTCGGCACGCGGGTTGAACAGTTTAGCCGCACTGACGGCGCGATCACCGCGCTGACACTTTCGAACGGCGAGGTTCTGCCTGCGCGGCACGTGATCCTCGCGGTGGGCCATTCGGCGCGCGACACGTTTGAGCAGTTGCACGAAGCCGGGGTCTACCTCGAAGCCAAGCCGTTCGCGATTGGCGTGCGGATCGAACACCCGCAAAGCTGGATCGATCGGGCCCGGTTTGGCGCCTCGGTCGGCAGCAAGATCCTGGGCACGGCGGCATATTCGCTCAGCCATCAGGCCAGCAATGGCCGCGCGGTCTATTCATTCTGCATGTGCCCGGGCGGACGCGTAGTGGCTGCGGCCAGCGAACCGGGGCGCGTCGTCACCAACGGAATGAGCCAGTATTCGCGGGCCGAATTCAACGCCAACTCCGGGTTGGTGGTCGATATCAATCCGGAGCGTGATTTTCCCGGCGATCCGCTGGCGGGAATGCGGCTGCAACGTTCGCTGGAAGAGAAAGCCTTTGTGGCAGGCGGATCGAATTATCACGCGCCGGGGCAGCGGGTGGGGGATTTCCTGGCCCGGCAGCCATCCAGCCAGTTCGGCATGGTTGAGCCCAGTTACAAGCCCGGGGTGAAACCCACTGACCTTACTCAGGTCCTCCCGGCCTTCGTCACCGATGCCCTGCGTGAAGCGCTGCCAGTGTTTGGCCGCCAGGTGCCGGGATATGATCATCCCGATGCAGTGATGACCGGGGTTGAAACCCGCACCAGCGCGCCGGTGCGGATCAGCCGCGGGGCCGATCTGCAAAGCGTGAACACCCGCGGGCTGTATCCGGCGGGCGAAGGCGCGGGCTATGCCGGCGGGATCCTGTCCGCCGCGGTCGACGGGATCAAGGTTGCCGAAGCCTTGGCGCTGGAGCTGCTGGGCGCGTGATGCAGTATGACGCCATCATCCTTGGCGCGGGCGCGGCCGGGCTGTTTTGCGCTGCCACCGCCGGACAGCGCGGGCCGCGGGTGCTGCTGATCGATCACAACCCGGAACCCGGGCGCAAGATCCTGATTTCAGGCGGCGGGCGCTGCAATTTCACCAATCTGCACACCGCGCCTGACCGGTTCCTTAGCGCCAATCCGCACTTCGCCAAGTCCGCGCTGGCGCGCTTCACGCCGCAGCAGTTTCTGGACCTGATCGAAGCGCATGGGATTGCCTGGCATGAAAAGACGCTGGGGCAATTGTTCTGCGATGGCTCTGCCCGGCAAGTGGTTGATCTGCTGCTGGAAGAGTGCGCGAAGGGCCAGGTTGAGCTGCGGTTCGGGCAGGATGTCGGCGCGATCGAACACCGTGATGGCCGCTTCCATCTGGCCGGAGCAAGCGCGCCAGCATTGGTGATCGCGACCGGCGGGCCATCGATTCCCAAACTGGGTGCCACCGGTTTCGCCTATGACCTTGCGCGCCAGTTCGGCCTCAAGGTGGTTGAGCCGCGCCCGGCATTGGTCCCGCTGACACTAGGCGGCGATGATGTGTTGTTCCGCGAGCTGTCCGGCGTTGCCGCGCCGGTTGAGGCAATCTGCGACAAGGCGCGGTTTCGCGAAGCCGCACTGTTCACCCACCGAGGCCTGTCGGGCCCGGCGATCCTGCAAGTGTCGAGCTATTGGAAACGCGGCAGCCCGGTGGAAATCGACTTCTGCCCCGATGCGCCGCACGGCTGGCTGACGCAGGCCAAACGCGCTGCCCCCAGAAAGGCGCTGCGCAGCACTTTGGCCGAACACCTGCCTGATCGGCTGGCGCAGGCCCTGGCCGAGCGGCTGGGACTGGCGGGAGAGCTATCGGGCCTCACCGACAAGGCGCTGAACGCCGCAGAACAGCGCCTGGCCCGCTGGGCTTTCATGCCCAATGGCAGCGAAGGCTTTGCCAAGGCCGAGGTTACCGCAGGCGGGATTAGCACCGCTGAATTGTCCAGCCAGACGATGGAAGCCAACAAGGTCCCTGGGCTTTATGCCATCGGCGAAGCAGTGGACGTGACCGGTTGGCTGGGCGGTTACAACTTTCAATGGGCCTGGGCGAGCGCACGCGCGGCCGGAATGGCGATCTAGACGATTACCCCGAACAGGTCGTGTTCGTCGGCCTCTTCGACCAGCACGCTGACAAAGTCCCCCGGCTTCAGCACCTGCGGCACGTTGCGCAGATAGACCGCGCCATCGATTTCGGGGGCATCGGCTTGGCTGCGCGCGGTGGCGCCAATATCGCCGTCTTCATCCGGCTCGCCAACCTCGTCGATGATTACGCGCACGGTCCTGCCCACTTTGGCGGCGAGCTTGGCGGCGCTGATCGCTTCGGTCTTGGCCATGATCCGGGCGTAGCGCTCTTCTTTGACCGCTTCGGGCACCGGGTCCGGCAATGCGTTGGCAGCAGCGCCTTCAACCGGCTCGAACCGGAACGCGCCGACCCGGTCAAGCTGGGCCTCATCAAGCCAATCGAGCAGGTACTGGAAATCCGCCTCGGTCTCTCCGGGGAAACCGACCACAAAGCTGGAGCGGACGGTGATGTCAGGGCAGATCTCGCGCCAGGCTTTCAGCCGTTCGAGCACTTTGGCTTCGTTGGCCGGGCGCTTCATGGCTTTCAGCACCGAAGGCGCGGCGTGCTGGAACGGGATATCGAGGTAGGGGGTGATCAACCCTTCGGCCATCAGTGGGATCACCGCGTCGACATGCGGGTAGGGGTAAACATAGTGCAGGCGGACCCACGGCGTATCGCCTTCGGGGGTGCGCAATTGGCCTAGCTCGCGGGCCAGATCGGTCATGTGGGTGCGGACCGCGCGGGCGTCCGGTCCCTTTGGCCACATGCGTTCTTCATGCCGCACATCGACGCCGTAAGCGCTGGTGTCCTGGCTGATGACAAGCAGTTCTCTGGTTCCGGCTGCGACCAGCTTTTCGGCTTCGCGCAGCACCGCATCGATCCGGCGGCTGGCCAACTTGCCGCGCAGGCTGGGGATGATGCAGAACGCGCAGGCGTGGTTGCAGCCCTCGGAAATCTTGAGGTAGCTGTAGTGGCGCGGGGTCAGCTTGATATCAGGCTGGGGAACCAGATCGATAAAGGGGCCCTGGCTGGGCGGGGCGGTTTCGTGCACCGCTTCAACCACGGCTTCGTATTGGTGCGCGCCGGTGACTGCGAGCACCTGGGGGAATTTGGCACGGATCAGTTCTGCTTCGTTGCCCATGCAGCCGGTGACGATCACCCGGCCGTTCTCCGCAATCGCCTCACCAATCGCGGCGAGGCTTTCTTCCTTGGCCGAATTGAGGAAGCCGCAGGTGTTGACCAGCACCACATCGGCCCCGGCATAATCAGCGCTCATGGCATAGCCATCAGCGCGCAGCCTGGTCAGGATGCGTTCGCTATCGACCAGTGCCTTGGGGCAGCCAAGGCTGACCATGCCGATACGTTTCTGATCTGGAATTGTGGTTGCCATCGCGGCGGCCCTTACACGCGGGCGCGGGAAAGTGCTAGGGCAAGGACCATGCGGATCGAGATTACCAAAGGCGAACGCGATGACCGCATCGTTGCCACGCGCAGCGATGGCAGCCTTGCCGCGACGACCTTTCCCAAGAAGGGACCAGTGCCGCACGATGCCGTGCACTGGTTTGTCGAGCACGAGCTGGGGCTGAGCGGTGCCTTTTGGGGCCTGGTCGCGGCAGGGCGAAATCCTGAGGACATTGCCGCGTTTGCCACGGCTGCTGGGCACGCCAGCGCCAGCCGCGCAGAGGTGCCGGAGCCACAGATCGTGGAACTGCTTCAAGCCGAGCGGCTGGTGGAGTGTTTTGAGGCAGACCTGTGGGGCGGCGGCGGTGCGGCGGCAGATCTGATTGCGGTCGCCGCGACAGCCTGTGATTATTCCCACGTTCCTCTGCCCGAACTCAGCGAGCCGGATGTGGAGCGGATCCGGGAACAGTTGGGCAAATTCGCACGAAGCTGGATCGCCGCACCGGTGGGCCACCTCGCGATATTGGAATGGAGTTGAGACTATGGGACCGGTGAACTGGATTGCAGTTGTAGTGGCGGGGCTTGCCGGGGCGTTGGTGCTGCACCTGATTGAGGGACGCCAGGGCGGCACGCGGCGGCTGGCCTGTCTGGCGCTGGTGATGCTGGTGGCCTCCGCCATGCTGGGCCATGCACTGGCGCGGATCGGGGTGGAGCGGCTGGCGGCGCGGCCGTGGCTGTTCTTCATGCAGTCAGGCGGACTGGCCGCGGCTTTTGTAGTTCCGGCGCTGTTCGTGAACGGTGTAAAACTGCCGCTCGCGCTGGGTTGGCTGGCCGCCTATCTGGCGATGGGCGGGGCGTTCTGGCTGCTGGGCTAGGCTTTGGGTTTGACCTTCGCCTTGGGCAGATAGCGCGCGGGATCCTGCGGCAGCTTGTTGCGGCGCACCTCGAAGTGTAGCTGCGGTTCTTCGGCCAGGCCGGTCTGGCCAACCAGCCCGACCCGTTCTCCGGCTTTTACCGTATCGCCCACCTTGACGGTGATCTTGTCGAGATAGGAATAGGTCGTGGTCCACCTGCCCGAATGCCAGATGATCACGGTCAGCCCGTATTCGTCCGGCCCCGGCCCTGCAAAAATCACCTTTCCGGCTGCAGCGGCGCGCACGGCTGTGCCCTTGGGCGCCAGAATATCGATCCCGTCGTGCCCTGTGCCACTCGTGCTCGCAGCCATGAAGCCGCGGCGCACTTTGCCCTGCAGCGGCCAGGCAAAGGTGGGGGCGGCGGTATCGGGCAGACCGGCCTGCGGATCGGTTGAGATCGAGGGCTGGGCCACGGCGGGCTTCGCGGCGACAGTGGGGATGGAAAGTTTCTGTCCGGCTTTCAGCCTGGCATCTGGTTTGATCCCGTTGGCGGCTGCAATCGCGCTCCACGGCACGCCATAGATCATCGCCACGTCGAACCCGGTTTCGCCGTCTTTCACGGTGTGGGTGCGGCGGCGCGGGATGATCAGCTTTTGCCCGATGCGCAGGGCATAGGGCGCTTTCAGGCCATTGGCCTCGATGATCAGCACCCGGGGCACTTCGGCGCGGTTGGCAATCCCGCTCAGCGTTTCGCCCGGCTGGACCACATGGACAGCTTCCGTCTTGGGATCGGCCTTTGGCGTTTCGGCCAACAGCGGGGCGGCGGCCATAACCGCCAGGGCAAGGGCAAAGGCCCCGGCGCGCTTCATCCCGCGTAACGCCCCGCAAGTTCGGCGAGCGAGGCATCGTGGGTCAGGTCAAGCTGCAGCGGGGTCACTGAAACGTATCCATCCTGAATAGCCTCAAGGTCGGTCGCGTGGCCGGGTGTGTGCTCGATCCCGTACAGACCGAACCAGTAGTAGTGATACCCGCGCGGATCGGTTCCTTCAACCACCGAACCGCGCGCATAGTCGTGAAATCCTTGACGAACAACGCGAATTCCGTGGACATCTGCCGGTGCCAGCGGCGGAAAGTTGATGTTGACCAGGGTGCGCGGCGCAAATGGCGTATCCAGCAGCGGCGCCAGAACCTTGGCCCCCCAGGCCTCGGCCGCGGCAAAGGGGACGGCATCGCCCATGCCCTCTTTCTCGTAAACCTGGCTCAGCGCGATTGAGCGGATCCCGGCCAACGCACCTTCTATCGCGGCCGAAACGGTGCCCGAATAGGTTACGTCATCGCCCAGATTGGCACCGCGATTGACGCCCGAGAGCAGCAGATCGGGCTTGCCCGGCAGCACCTTGCGCAGCGCCATCATCACCGCGTCGGTGGGCGTGCCGGAAACGGCAAACCGCTTCTCGCCATGCTGGCGCAGCCGCACTGGGCGGCTCAGCGTGAGCGAATGGCCCGCACCCGACTGTTCCTCGGCCGGGGCGACGATCCACACATCATCGGAAAACTGCCGCGCGATCTTTTCGAGCACGTCGAGCCCGGGAGCATGGATACCATCATCGTTGGTGAGGAGAATGCGCATCAGGCCGGAACCAATGCGGTCAGTTCGCCCATATAGGGCAACAGCACATCGGGCACGGTAACCGAACCATCCGCCTGCTGGTAGTTTTCCAGCACCGCCACCAAGGTGCGGCCTACGGCCAGGCCCGAACCGTTGAGCGTGTGCACGAACTCGGTCCCCTTGCCGCCTTCAGGCCGGTATCGTGTGTTCATCCGCCGGGCCTGAAACGCGCCGCAGTTTGAGCACGAGCTGATCTCGCGGTAGGTGTCCTGGCCGGGCAACCAGACCTCAAGGTCATAGGTCTTCTGCGCGCCAAACCCCATATCGCCAGTGCACAGCAGCATCTTGCGGTAGGGCAGTTCAAGCGCCTGCAGGATCGATTCCGCCGCTGCGGTCATCCGTTCGTGTTCGGCCGCGCTGTCCTCGGGCCGGACCACGCTGACCAGTTCGCACTTTTCGAATTGGTGCTGGCGGATGAAGCCGCGCGTGTCCTTGCCGGCAGCTCCCGCCTCACTGCGGAAGCACAGCGTCAGCGCGGTCATCCGGAGGGGCAGGGCGGCCTCATCAAGGATTTGCCCCATCACCGAGCTGGTCAGGCTGACCTCAGCCGTCGGGATCAGCCAGCGGCCATCGGTGGTGCGGAACGAATCCTCGGCAAATTTGGGCAGCTTGTCGGTGCCGTACATGGCTTCGTCGCGCACCAGCACCGGCGGATAGCATTCGGTATAGCCGTTGGTCTCGGTCTGGTGATCGAGCATGAATTGCCCGATCGCCCGTTCCAGCCGCGCCATCGCGCCGCGCAGAAAGGTGAAGCGTGCCCCCGAAATCAGCGCGCCGGTTTCAAAATCAAGCCCGAGTGCGGGGCCCAGATCGGCGTGTTCCTTTGGCGTGAAATCAAACACGCGCGGCTGGCCCCAGCGGCTGACCTCCGCGTTCTGTGCCTCGTCTTCGCCCTCGGGGACATCGCTGGCTGGAAGGTTGGGAATGATCGCCAGCGCATCACTCAGCCCTTGGGTCAGTTCACGCTCTTCGCTTTCCAACGCAGGGAGCGTGTCCTTAAGGCTGGCGACTTCGCCTTTCAGCCGCTCGGCCTCATCCTTGTCACCCCGGCCCATCGCCGCGCCGATCAGCTTCGACCCTTCATTGCGGCGGTTCTGTGCTTCCTGCATCCGGGTTGCAACTGCGCGCCGCTGGGCATCATGCGCCAGGATCGCTGCAGATTGCGGTTCCAGCCCGCGCCGGGCCAGACCGGCGTCAAAAGCCTCGGGATTTTCGCGGATCGATTTGATGTCATGCATAGTGCTTGGCGCTATGCCGCGTCGGTTCGAACGGTGCAAGGCTGGGACACTCCTGCAAGTTCACTTGTCCGTAACGCCCGTGGCTGCATAAGCGGGTTCATGCAGCGCACACTTGCTCTATCCATTGCCGCAACGGGCGGTCTTGCCGTGGCAGCTCTCGCCATGGCGCAAGGCAAGCCCACGCTGCGCCCCTCCGCGCAGGAAGCGGTGGGTGCAGCCTCGCCGGTTCAACCGATCGCCGCACCGATCCCCAGCGGCGGCTATCCGTTCTATATGCCGATGCAGGGGCTGAAACGCCCGGCCGTGAAGCTGTTCGTCAAATGCGATGCCTCGCGCCGGGCAGGCAAGGAAGTCTATGCAGGCGCCAGCGCGCAATCGATCGGCGGGCGCGCCGAGGGCGGCTATGAGATCACTTTCGAGGCGACTGACAGCGCTGGGAACCCCTGCATCTACCCGTTCTATCCGTGGTTGCCGCAAGTGGTCGGTTCGCTTGATCGCACCCAATATCTCCTGCGTTCGTCGGTGCCGGGCAAGCAGGTGACCTTCCGCACTGGCGATCAGTGGGCCACAATCGATCTGCGCCTGTTCGATTTCGGGCGGCAGCGGGTCCATTTCGAAATGACGGACATCGCGCTCGATTTTCCCGGCGCTGTCCAGCCCAAAGGCGGGCTTCAGCTGGAGGCGTTCGGCGGGCAGGCCCCGGGGCTGTTCACCGCGGTGATCCGCCGCAGCAAAGTGTTTGGCGGCAAGAACGGGCTGTTCGTCCCCGGCGGGCAAACCATGCTCTATGTTGAGGACAGCGAGTTTAGCGGCAACGTAGGCAGCAATGTCGATCAGGAGCACACCACCTATATCAACGGCATTCTGGTTTCGCACCTGCGTAATTCGGTGTGGCGCGGCCAGCGGAGCTGGCAGGATGTGGCCAGCGGGCACCAGCTCAAGGACAAGGCCTACCTGCGCGTTTACGAGAACGTCACGGTGACCAATAGCCCCAATGGATCGGCCCCTTCGGCGATGCCGCTGGTCGATATTTCGGCAATGGGGTTCACCTGGGCCAACAACCTGCATCTGAAGCGGCTCGCCTCAGCCCAGGCGCCGCGCGATGCCCTGGTCGATCTGCGCAGCGAGATCCTGTATGGGGCGCCGGGGACCTACCCGTGGAATCCGCTGGTGGATGGATCGTGGCGGATGCCCGCCAACCCGCTCACCGCGCTCGACAAGGTTTACCTATCGGTGTTCTTCAACACCCAGGTCGAAAGCTTTCGCAGCGAACCCTATCTGTTCGCGCTGCGCCCGCAGGGCACCGGGCTCAACCCCGGAACGACCATGATCAATGGCAATGAATTTACCACCAAAGCCCAGCAGCGCGAGGTTTCGCTGGCCTTTGGCACCAGCGGGCGGATGGCGCGGGTCTATGGCAAGGACGGCTGGACTTACGTCAACCCGGTGCTGCCGGCCAGTGCCACTTGGGTGACCGACCGGGATCAGTTCATCCGCCACGCACTGGGGCTGATTGGCAGGTAGTGCCGGAAGTGGTGGGCGCGGCAGGGATTGAACCTGCGACCCCACCCGTGTGAAGGGTGGCAGCACCCGTTCCCAAGAGCGTTTGTCGTTACTGCCGTTCCCGGAAATCTGCCATTCATCAAACATCTGTGTTTCTGCGGGTTTTATCGAATTTAGGGGTTTTTCAACGTTCCGAGTGGGGACATAGTGGGGTGGACTTTTCGACCTTTTCAGGGTATAATACTCCTATACCCCACTGCATACCCCACTAATTATTTAACCCGTGGGGATGCCAAGAGGAAGAGGAAAGGAACCCCAAAATGGCTCAACCCAAGCGCCCTGTCGGACGCCCCAAACGCTATGCTGAATTTGACAGACTAGAGGCTGAATTGCCCGATGGCATGAAAAAGCGCCCGGTCTATTGCGATGGCATCGGCCTGTTCAAAGGTGCCACTGGCTGCACGGTCTGGCTCAAGATCAGGTTGCCGCTCGGTGGCGTTCACAATGGCCGCACGGTGCCAATTGGCGGCTCTGTTGAGATTAAGAAGGGCAAACGAGCCTCTTGGACGTGGCAGGAGCTTGTTGAGGAACGGGACCGGCTTCAGAGGCTGGCTGACCACGGCAAGCCGCTAGAAGCGGTTGAGGTGCCCACTTTTGCCACCCATGCCGGGGAATGGCTTGAACGCAAGAAGACGACCTTGAAGAGCTTTGGCGTCACCCAGGGCAACGTGATCCGTTCGCTTAACCCGGCCTTCGGCAAGAAGGCCTTGAACGCCATCACAGTAGGCGACGTGAACAAATGGATTGGTATGAAGCGGGCCACGCTCAAACCCGGCACGGTGCAACGGGAGTTGAACACACTCAATGCGATCTTGAACGATGCGGTTCGCAACGGCCTGATCGATCGCAACCCGGCAACGTGGGCGGACAAGATCAAGGGTGTTGAAGCAAGGCAGCGGTTTGTGACCGAACAGGAATGGAAAACGATTCTGGCCACCTGCGAACGGATTGAGCAGGAGCAAGAGGACAGCAAGGAGCAAACCCCGCACCGGATCAGGGGATGGCTTCGTCACTATGTCGCATGGGCATACAACTCAGGGATGCGGCGGGCGGAAATCTTGGCGCTGAACTGGGATAACGTCCGTGAAGTTGATGAGGATCATACCGTTATTGAAGTGCTGAATTCCAAGAGCGACAAATCCCGGTTCGTAAGCTGCACCCCGGATATGAAAGCCATAATTGAAGCGCTGAGGGCGTTGCCTAGGATGGACGGAGACAACAGGCTGTTCCCTTTGTCCATGACGACGCTCAAACGGTCTCTAGCGGCGCTATGGAAGGCAACCGGGCTGAATGACGTTCGCCTGCACGATCTGCGCCGAAGCCACGCGACCATCCTGATGAGCAAGGGCATTGATCCTCGCACCATCGCAGGGCGGCTGGGCCATAGCGGGACGGCGATGCTGGCCAAGCATTACGCGGTGGATCGCGGGGACAAGGAAGCGGCTGCGGCATTCGCATAGCGGCGGGCAGGACAAGATAACGGTCTAGCCAAAGTCTAGCAGAGTCGATGCACTGCACCGCCTGCTTTTCAGCAAGTTCCATGCCAATTTAGCCGATATGCCCGTTTTTGCTTGACAAAATCGTCATTTATGCTATACTGATAGTGTGGATTGGGGATTTTTCCCTTTCCATTTTTCACTAGATAAGAGCCGATGCTCCGTTCGAGGCCCCGCCCCGCAACGGGGCTGAAACTCGTCCAAAAAGGATGAACACAAATGCATATCGAGCCTGATTTTTACAACGACAAAGACATTGCCCGGAAGCTGAACTTGTCAGCAAGCTGGGTACGTGGCCAACGGCACAAGCGGGCCAAAGGCTTGCCGCATACTCTGCAAGTCGATGCAAAATATATTGGCACCTGCCCCCGCTACGTCCGGGGCGAGATCGAAGCCTTCGTTGCTTCCATCGCTGCGTAAGGGGGGCAACCATGTTTTACGATAGGGCAATGCTGGGGGCGGATTTTTTCGCCACCCAAGCCCCGGCGGACGCCGTAGAGGCAATCGGCTTTGGTAATGTTCCGTTGGCCCCACCAGCGGTGAAATCGACTCCAGCGGCCTTTAAACCGGCGAAGGGGATATGGTTTGATGATGGGTTAGATTTCCGAGAGCCGGAAGGGAATCTCTTTACCCGTCATATTCTCGGCTTGATCGCACCGTTTGAAGACCGCAAGAACCAACGAAGTCAGAAAAATGAATGCAATCATTACACTCGAATCCGCAAGGCACTCGCCAATGCGCTACGTTGCTTCTACTACTTTGATCCGGCTCTAGTTGCTTTCACCCGCCACGGTGGACGCCTTCGGGGCAAGCCTGAATGGTTTACCGGCACCGGATTGAAGGCTGCAACGGATGCCCTTTACAAGGCTGGTCTGATCACCATTAACAAAGGAGAGTATGGGAGCACCTCTGCCACATATGAAGCAACAGAGGCGCTCTTGTTTGCTGCGCTCGATTTCGGTGTAACGGAGCAAGCCTGACACATTGCGTCACTCGTGATCGGCTGGTTCGGTTGTATGAAACCAATCGGGACGGTCCCTATGAGGCATTTGATCCAAACGACGAAACCCAGCGCTGGACTGCTAAGCTAGAAGCCTTCAACGGCTTTCTGGATCAACAGGAAATCGCCCTGGACCTTACCTTTGCCGAACAGGCACGGGTTGTCGCTGGCCTGAATTACAAGCGCAATTGGGAACTGCCCCGGTATCATATGCCGGATATGTCCCGCACGCATCTGTTCCGGCAATTCAACAACGGCACCTTCACTGATGGTGGCCGGCTATATGGCGGCTGGTGGATCGGCATACCGAAACACCTGCGGCAGCGAATAACGATCAACGATCTTCCGACCGTGGAATTGGACTATTCGGGTTGCGCTATTCGGATGCTCTACCACTTACGCGGTCTGGACTGCCCGGATGACCCATATCGTTTGGAGGCCATAGCTGCTTTGGAAGCGAGAAGAGGCTATCGGGACGGGCATTTCCGGGAAGCTGTGAAGGCCCTTACCCAAGCCCGTATCAACGGAACTAACAGGGACAAGGATATGATGTGCGACTTGCCGGACGGGTTGACCTTTGCCCCGCACGTCAAGCGGGACGAAGTTGTGCGAATGATAGAAGCTAAGCACATTGGGATTGCAGGTGATTTCGGGTCAGGAGCGGGCATACGGTTGCAACGATTGGATTCCGATTTGGCTCTTAGCATTGTTACCAGCTTGATGGATCAACGGATTGTATCCCTTCCAATCCATGACTCATTCCTAGTTCAAGCTGCCCAAAAGGAACGGCTAATTCAAGAGATGAATAATAGATACAAAGAAATATTTGGATTCAATCCAGTGATAAAATAGGGAGTATCCAAGCTCTTCTCGTATAAGTGATAAGAACTCGACACAAAGTTTGCGATCAGGTGGGGTGGCTTAGTATGCAGAAATCAATGCTAAACCGCTGAAAGGCGGATAGGCACCCCACCGGAAGATGGCTGTCCAAATTCAATCAGCCCATCTAGGCAAGATCGCTTGGAGTCTTCGGATTTTCACGGCGGGCGAGATGCAATCCGACGAAAGCACCGATGATTCCGGTGATCGCAGGAAGCCCTCCTAGCGGCAGGGTGAACTGGAAATTTTCAACACGGGCTGAGGTGGTGGAGTAGGAGCAGCTTAGGGTTTTATTGTCCCCCACCTAACTGCATTGGGCCGTACTTCCTGTTCCGGTAATGCCCGACAGATTGCTCGCGCGAAGATCTCTCACATCACGAACAATGAAAGCCGCCTCCTGCTTAAATGTAGTCGGCTGAATAAACATCGTACCAAATAGGCCGCGATGCTGGTAGAAAACCTCTACGAACATCACAGCGACGCCGGTATTTGCGGTAATTTTCGTCGCACCTTGGCCCAAAGATGTTATGGTTGGTCCGTTAAGGCCATTGCGAGTGCTGTCGTTTCCATAGGCGCTTACAGCCGCTAGGCTGCCAGTACACCTTTGCCAGTGAATGAACTGTTTTCCAGTGGTGGGGTCTTTTTCAAGACTTGATAGGATGATCCGGCCGCGTGTGCTAAAGCTGAATGAAGAGCCCTGTGAAGCTACCCCAGCCATGATGGTGTTGATATCCGCTTCAGTTACGGTTGGCGCGACCGAATTGTTGTTTGTTTGCTCCATACGCGATGCGTTGTCAGCCAAGCTCAAAGATAACTGGCTGACCATCATATGTGCGGAAGCCATATACGCGACTTCAATGCCATACATCCCGGCCGCTGTCAGGACAGGAAGGATTAGCGCGAACTCGATAACCGAAGTGCCCGATGTATCGCGCCCAAGGCGTCTGATTCCAGGCAAGAACTTCATGTGCAAATTCCGGCGCTGGACCCGTAACGCTCTTGCGTCGCAAAAGGTTGATTCTTGCGCACTGCCTTTGCTATCAGATTTCGCTCATTCCAACTTTGTGGAAAGAACGGGATTCTAAAAATCGGCGAATAGGTTACATTGACTGTATAAACCACTACGTCACTTGCACCACCGTTCCCGCCGATACCGATGTCAGCATCCCAATCGCCGTTGCCATTTTCGTCGACAAAACTTTCTGAATTGTCACATAGGCCATTGTTGTTGCCATCATTCCACTTTTCAGCGCGACCGATATCATTGAAATCGTAATAACTGGTGCGGGTCGTTGTAATGTCGGCATTTGGAATGATCGGCAGAACGGCCCTTTTGACCATGGTATCTGCTTGCAAAGTGCTCGTGGTTTCCAAAGTTGAATCCCGTGCGGCCTTCTCGACCGCACCGGAAAGCACCGATTTGCCATAAGCCATTTGCCCAAGGTCGAATATTTCCAGAATCAACATCAGGAAAACTGGCGCGACTAACGCAAATTCAACTGCGGCCGCCCCCTTGGGTTCAGAGATGAGTCTCCGATCCAAACCTCTTGCGACCGCGTATTGTTTTAACTTGGCAAGGGCGATCATTGGAGCACCCGCAGTTCGCCGACTTGCTTGGCGATATCCTGGAATGCAGCGTTCAATTGTGCGGCGTCGGCGGCGACATATGAACTGCTTGGCGATGTGCAATAGTTAAGATCGGCATTGAGTGAATTCGTAAAAGCAATCACCCAGATCCGGATTCCTTTGGCCTTGATTGCATCGCAAATAGCGCGAAACCGAAGGCTGTGCCGCGCATCGTCTTGCGTTTTTGATCCATCAGAGGTGATGCGGCGATCATAGGCTTCAATGCCGTAAGACTGATATATGGCGTTTGAGGTATCCATATCGCCATCGGTCATGAAAATTAGATGGCGCGAGACATTGCCTCCATTAGATGGTTCTTCATTCACGGTTGTGCCAAATATGCCTTCTGGAGAACTGAGGCGCCCGCCCCAGATCATGCCGATATCCAGGTACGTTCCGCCTAACGGGCTAAGGCTATCCGCGTAACTATTGTAAGCTGATTGCGACATGGTTTGGAAACCTTGCGCTTGCGTTACACAGTATTCGGTAGTGCCATAACCGGTTGTTGATAGTTGGTTGGAGCTGCGAGTGTAGGCCAGCTGCGTCCATAGCGGTGCCCATTTTGTTGCTTGATCACCGGTTGGCGCAGTATCGATATCTAGATCGAGAGCTAGTCCTGGGGACATGCCATTGATTGTCGAATAACTGAAACTACTGACGGTTTGAGTATTTCGTTCTTCAATGCATCCATCCCAAACGGAACTCTCATTCGCTCCATTTGAGTTGGTTGGTGTTGTTACACTGTTAAACATCTTGAAGGAATTGGTACTAAATGTAACTGGTCTATAGTCAAAATGATCGAATGTCGTTGTGGTCGTTGTTGAATCAATTGATCCGGAGTTGGCGTAGCTATAATTATATTGTGTGCCAAAAGAACGGTAACTGTAGGGGTAATATGCACCTGACGAGCGCAGACACATATACGACGTCATGACGACCGGCTGAGTCGTGATTGTCGCTGTCACATAATTACCGGCGCCATTTTTGATCGGCGAACTGGATCCAGAAGAGACGCTCGATCCACCATTATTGAACCAAACCGTGTCGTTTGGTAGCGCTGCATTACAATCATAAATGCTGCCATAGCTTGAGGCACCATACAGCGCTGGCGTCGAATTTGGCGTATTGGCGTAGCTCGTTACCCGCGAATTTACCGATCCAGTCCAATCATGGAACCTGACTGTTGTCGCCGTATCGAATTTGGCAACACGAGATTGCAACGTAACGTTGTCGGCTAGGTAACTGCTGTCCTCATTTTTAAGAAGGCGCCCGACGTTGACAGTTGAGCTAAAAGGCACGAAACCATACCTCACGCGCGCGTTGGTCCCGTTGGTTGCTGTTGCCATGGTGCTGTAAAAGTTTTTCATCGCCGATTTCAGTGCAGAGATGCGTGTGCCAGTGCCAAGCGCCGTGCCCATCGATCCGGTCACGTCCAACACCATCATCACGTCACTGTTGCCTACCCCCATTGTCGACGTGCAATTCGCATTTATAGTCATTGCGCCCATCCCGAAGATGCGCATGATAAGTAGATCCATCTTTGTGGATGCGGTTCCGCTGATCGTATTAGCCCGAGTATCGGCTATAAAGGAGCGAGATGTAGCGCTCGTGCTTTGGATCACCTGATCGTAGTTGACATCGAAATATTTGAAAGCCTGCGTTTGCGCGGTCGCGTCAAACCCGTTGGTAGATACCGCGCGGCGGCCCGCCAGCGCGCCGGCATCGCAAGCATTTTGAAGCCGGTTCTGTACGCGGTATGCGCGGCTCATGTCCACCCCGCCGCCGACAAGCGCCAGAATGACGATCACGCTCATCGCCCCCATCGGGAGGATGCTTCCTTTGTTGTCTTGAGTGATTTTATAGAAGAAAGCTGCCGGCCTCACGCTGCCCTCCCTAAGGCTGATCCTTCAAACTAAAGCAAACAGATTACGAATTTGACAATGACCCAGATTTCCATTTTTCTGTCAGCTCAGATCGCTTGGCTACTGCGCCGCGCTCGCCAAAGCTGCAGCAGACTGCGCCGCTGCACTTTCATTTTGTTCGTCGGGATTTGCCATCGGTCGATCTAGTATCGTCCCGCCCATATCCCCGTCAGTAGAAATTGAACCATTCGGCTCCGATCCGTTTGAATTGGTAATCGCCGCTGGCGCGGGAGGGGGCGGAGCTGGCGTGATGCCATCGCTGTCATAGCTGACTGAACCCAAACTCGGTCTGTTTTTCGTCTTGTTGGCGGACGCTTCAGAATGTTGAGCAGGTGCATCTGCCTTCATTGCTAATCGCGCCAACGGAGCGTCAGGAGAGAGCAAACCTCCCAGTGCCCAGACAATAAGGCCGATGGCGATCGCAGCGATCGCAAGTTCCAGATTGTTCTTCGGTATCATCGTTCAATATTGCAGCATCAGTTGTTAAAGCTGCGTAAAGACACGGCCACCCGATCAGGCTGGGTATTCGAGGGTCTTAGCGCGCTTCTTATCGATGCCCGGCTAGCCAAGGATATTGTGGTTAACTTGCGCCGGCAGCCGCCCCACCCCGCTCGCCGCTTGCCTACTTGCGCGTCTGAGCAAACAGCAAAGGACCGCAACGGAGTCTGGCTGTCGATTGTCCATTCACGGATCGTCTGGCTCATCAACGCAAGGGAAGGCACCAGCACCAAAACCGTGCCACCAGCGCCCACCAAATCCTCAGCAATTTTCAGGCCGGTGAACGTCTTGCCGGTTCCGCAAGCCATGATTAGCTTGCCACGGTCAGCATCTGCCAACCCGTCCCGAACCGCGTTCAGCGAATCCTGTTGAAGCGGGCGCAACTCCTTGGGTGGGGCAACCAGAATTTCATCACGCTGGAAATATACCGCCCAATCAATCGGGCTGGCCTCCAGCCGATCAAGATTGATGGTCGTAATGTTGAGATCGTCCAGCAGCGCGGTTGCGTTCACGCTCCACGGTGCGCCGGCCGTTTCTATGATTAGGCCGCGTGAGAATTGCTTGGTTTGGGCGCTGCTCAGGAAGCTGTCGATATCACCCTTCTGGATGCGATAGCCTTCACGTTAGAATTTGCACTGGATCGCACAATAGGTTTCCTCGCCCCTGATCTTGGCCACGGCGTCAATGCCTATGTCCCGACCATCAAACCGACTTGCCTTGGCCAGTCAGAGAAAAGCCAGCAATCCTCATATTCTTGCTGCATCCCCGTATCGTTCTTGATGAACGCAACAGCCAACCGCTCAAAGTAGGTGCCCTTTTCACGCTCGCCTTTCGATGCTGCCCGGTACCGTGCAAGGAGTTGGCGAAGCGCGCTTGTCATATCTGTTGTTACCCCAAGTATTTAGGCGATCTTGATTGTCCATGCTGGCTGTCGCCCTCACAGCAGTTACCAACTAGCCCAGACCTGAGATTTTTGAAATTTTTTATGTCGCGCAAGAGGCAGGCTTCTCTGCGCGAGAGACAGGTGCGATTTTACCCTCCCCCGCCCCCTGAGGGACGCCTCTCTGATTCCAGAAATGCACAGGCCATGTCGCCCGGATAAGGGGCCGCTCCCTGCCCCGTTCGAGCAAAGGCACCGTGGAGATTAACCCGCTTTCGAGTGGGGATATAGTGGGGTGGGAATGGGGCCACGCTCTAGAAGGACGCTAAGTCCTTGAAAAACGTGGTGGGCGCGGCAGGGATTGAACCTGCGACCCCACCCGTGTGAAGGGTGTGCTCTACCACTGAGCTACGCGCCCACTTCCGGATCGATCGGGGGCTGCAAACACAGTCCCGTTCAATGAACGCGCGCCCTTAGATCGGCGCGGGTCAATTGACAAGGCCGCAAAGCATCCTAGAGGCGCAATTCATGAGCGAAGAAACCAAAACTGGCGCCGATGTGCCCCCCGATCATCTGGCCATCAATCCGCGCAGCGAGCATTTCAACGCCGATGTGCTGCAGCGCGGCGTGGGCATCCGCTTCAAGGGAGCGGTCCGCACCAACATTGAGGAATATTCCATTTCCGAAGGCTGGGTGCGGGTTCAGGCCGGCAAGACCATGGACCGCAAGGGCCAGCCGCTGACAATAAAGCTCAGCGGCCCGGTCGAAGCCTGGTTCGAAGACCTGGGCGAAGACGCGCCGGTGGCGAAGGCCTGAAGCTTACCAGCCCATCTTCTTGCCGATGATATCGGCAATCGGATCCTTGCTGCGGCGCTGACCAGCGCTTTGCATTCTGGCTGGCGCCGGCGGCGCGGAGCGGCTCGTCATTTCGCTGCGACCCGGTTTAGCCGGATAGATAAACCCTTGCACGGGCCATTCTGAACCGCCGATCGCCTGGATTGGGGCATACCAGATCCGCACCATGCTCCAGTCGTTGCCTGGCGATACATCGATCGCGCGGACGTTGTCTTCGATCTGGCCGCGGCGGCCATTGATCGGGCTCCAGTTGGCGTGGCGGATCAGGATGGTGCGCGAATCGATGATCCGGCTGACGGCGGCGACATGGCCCAACCGCGAATTCCCGTGCGGGCGCAGTGCCATGACAGCGCCCACTTTGGGACGATAGCCCCGGGCATATCGGCCCTCGGCCTGAGTCCACCAGGTCCAGGCATCGCCATAGATCTGGATGCCAGAAACCTGCCGGGCATAGGGGACGCATTGCAGATAAGGCGGCATTAGCACGCTGCTATCTGCGTTTAGCGCCGCCGTGTCCGGAAACACGGCGCGTGCACTCGCGCCGCTGGCCGCGATGGCCATTGCCGCTGCTGCAATCAGAATGAACCTTGCCCTCATGGCACTGTGATCTAGGGCCAGATGGTTATTCCCAGCCTGCGCGCTATGGTAAACGGCGCGGTAACCATTTGCACATCGCTTGCAAAATTGTGCCGTCCGGCGCACAGGCGCGCGAATGGCGCCTCCCAAGACCTTTCCGACCGTGATCATCATCGGCCGCCCCAATGTCGGCAAATCCACGCTGTGGAACCGGCTGATGGGCAAACGGCTGGCCCTGGTCGATGATCAGCCGGGGGTTACGCGCGATCGCCGGGTGGGCGAAGCGCACCTGCTGGGGCTGGATTTCCAGATTGTCGATACTGCGGGCTGGGAGGACGAGGATCCCTCAACCCTGCCGGGCCGGATGCGCGGGCAGACCGAAGCCTCGCTGGTCGGCGCCGATGTTGCGCTGTTCGTGATCGATGCCCGCGCCGGCCTGACCCCGCTGGACGAGGAAATCGGCCGTTACCTGCGCGAATCGACCGTTCCCGTGGTGCTGATCGCCAACAAGGCTGAAGGCAAATCGGGCGATCACGGGGTCTATGAAAGCTTCTCGCTGGGGCTGGGCGAACCGATCCCGTTTTCGGCCGAACACGGCACCGGCATGGCCGATCTGTTTGAATCGCTGCTGCCGCTGCTCGAAGACAAGCAGCCGGTGCCAGAGGAGTTCGAACCGTTCGACGAAGAGGACGAGGAGGCGCTTAACAAGGCGCCGCTCAAGCTCGCCATCGTCGGCCGTCCCAATGCCGGCAAAAGCACGCTGATCAACGCCTATCTGAAGGAAGACCGGCTGCTGACCGGGCCGGAAGCCGGGATCACCCGCGATTCGATTGCGGTCGATTGGGAATGGACCGATCCCGATAGCGGTGATGTCCGCCCGGTGCGGCTGATCGATACCGCCGGAATGCGCAAGAAGGCACTGGTGATCGACAAGCTGGAAAAGCTGGCGGTGCAGGATGCCCGCCACGCGGTCGATTTTGCCGAAGTGGTGGTGTTGCTGCTCGATGCCACGCGCGGGCTGGAGCATCAGGATCTCAAGATCGCCAGCCTGGTGCTGGAAGAAGGCCGCGCCCTGATCATTGCGGTCAACAAATGGGACGTGGCCGGCAAGGATGCGGCCGAAGACGCCTCAACCCTGTTCAACGGGATCAAAAGTGCGCTGGAAGACGGGCTGAGCCAGGTCAAAGGCCTGCCGGTGCTGACCGTCTCGGCGCGGACCGGCAAAGGGCTCGACACGCTGATCAAAGCCGCGTTCGAAGTGCGTGCGGCCTGGTCAAAGCGGGTGCCCACCGGCCTGCTCAACCGCTGGTTTGATGAGGCGCTGGAAAAGAACCCGCCGCCCGCGCCAGGCGGCAAGCGGATCAAACTGCGCTATATTACGCAGGCCAAGACCCGCCCGCCGGGCTTCGTGATTTTCGGCACGCGGCTGGATGCGCTCCCGGCGAGTTACGAGCGGTATCTGGTCAATTCGATGCGCCGCGATCTGGGCTTCGATGCGGTCCCGGTGCGGCTGACGATGCGCAGCCCGAAGAACCCGTTCAAGCCTTAGCGCCGCAGCGGCAAGCGCTGCCATTCGGTCAGGCTGCGCCACAGCCATTCGAGCGGGCCCTGGCGAAAGCGGACCAGCCACCATTTGCTTGCAGCCAGCATCAAGGCCCAGCCCAGCAGGACGTAGGGCCAACGCCCGGCCGCGCCCTCTTGGCCGAACCAAGCCAGGCCCCAGCCGTGAAACAGTCCGGTCATGACCAGACTGGTGCCGATGTAATTGGAAAAGGCCATCCGCCCCGCCGCTTCGAGCCGCTGGCCGATTCCCGTGGCCAACAGCCGCGGCGCGGCCAGCACCAGCAGCGCCGCATAGCCCAGCGCCATGAACAGGCGCGGAAAGGCCAGGCCGTAGCCCAGCCAATAGCGCATCGCGGTTTCGGGATAGCCTGCGCCTTGGCCCCACCAGACCAGCGCCAGACCGGCCCCGCCCCCCAACACCAGTCCAGCCCCGGCGACCGCGCGCAGGCGCCGCGCGGGCCAGGCCCCGGCGAAAAATCCGGTCTGCAGCAAGGCCATCCCCGCCAGCATGTAGGATAGGGTCTCGCCCCAATTGTACAGCGCCAGTTCCAAGGGATAGGCGGGCCGATCTGCCATGCGCAGGGCAACCTCGCCGGGCCAGGATGACAACGCCTCGGCCTGACGTTCACTGTCCTGGCGGCGATAGCCCTGGGTTACTTCGGCCTGAGCCTTGATCGCGGCCGGGCTGGCGTGGCCGCTGCGCACTGTCATTTCCTGTGCCATTGCGGGGTACCACATCGCGGTGTTCGATGCCTGCCACAGGCCCAATGCCAGGACCGCGGCGATCAGTTTGTTCGCCGTGCTGGCGCGGCTGAAGCCCAGCGCGACCAATCCGATCACGGCGTACAGGAACAGAATATCGCCATCCCACAGCAAGGCGAAATGGAGGTAGCCCAGCAGCATCAGCCAGCCCAGCCGCCGGAACTGGAGTTGCGTCCCGTCCCGCCCGCCAGCCTCAGCGCGGCCGATGAACAGCACCATGCTGGCCCCGAACAACAGGCTGAACAGCGCCCGCATTTTGCCATCGAACAGCACCACGGTGAAGGCGAAGGCAAGGTGATCGGCCGGGCTGCCGGGGCGCGGCAGATCGGGTGAATGGAGCGCGCTTTCCACCGCAGCAAAGCCGCAGATGTTGACCGCGAGGATACCTAGCACGGCCACGCCGCGGATCAGATCAAGCGTGCGGATCCGGTCCTGCGCTGCAGCGGCCACGGCTCAATTCGGTACAGCGACGCAGACGAAGCCCGCAGCTTTCAATTTGCCGCAGGCGGCCTGGGCCCCGGCCTGGCTGTAACCGCCAGCCTGCAGCTTGGTCACCGCGCCAGATTTGACATCGATACGTGGGTGCCCAGCCAGTTCGGGCCGGTCCTTGACCCGGCCCCACAGCGCGTTGGCATTGGCGGTCTGCCCGAATGCGCCCAGTTGCAGCCGCCAGGTGCCCGATGCTGGCGGCGTTGTGGTGGCCGCAGGGCGCGGTTTCGGCGCTGGCGGTGCGGCCTGAGCGATCACCGGCTTGGGCGCGGGCGGAGTGATCCCCGGCGGCGGCCCGGCATGCACGGCTACCGGCTTGGGCATTGGCTTGGGCGGAGGCGTAACGGCGGCCACGCTGGGCCCGCGCATCGGCGGCGCGGAAACCGATGTGGTGGCGGGGCTACCCGATGGCACCTGGCTGCCCAGATCGACTGCCGCCAGCTGGCGGGCGCGGGTGGCATCTGCTTCTGTAGCCAATTCCCCGGCCATCTGCACCCCTAGCTGGCGTTGCTCGATCGGAATGTAGCTATCCATCTGCGCCATCGCCGTGGTGGCCTGGGGCAGGCCTTGCTGCTGCGCCAGGGTAACCAGCGCATAGGCGCGGACCCAGTCCTTGGGCACCAGTTCGCCGTTGAAATGCATCACGCCCAGCAGATATTGCGCGCGCGGATCGCCGCGATCGGCGGCGGCGCGGATATAGGGCAGGGCCTTGGCATGATCGCCGCGCTGGAACAGCAGCAGCCCGTAATTATCCGCTGCTTGCAGATGGCCCATTGCCGCAGCCTGCCCGAACAGCGCCTCGGCGCGGGTCAGATCCTGCTTTACGCCTTTGCCCAGCTTGTAGGCCTGGCCCAGATTGAACAGCGCATCGGCATCGCCGGTTGCGGCCTCGGCCTCCCATTCCTTGACCGCGCCGCTGTAGTCACCGCGGGTCCAGGCATCGACCCCGGCCTTGGTATCGGCCCAGGCCGGCGCGGAAAGAATCGCCGCAAGGCCGAAAGCCACGATAAATTGCGTTTTTTTGCGGCCCATCGAAAATTCCCCGTCCCCGTTCGCACTCTGCAACCATTTGCTGGGCACTGCACCCGGCCTGATTGCTGCGCAAGCGGTTGTGAATGGTAAAGTGGCATAGTGAACGCAGCGTTAGCAAAGGTTTTCTGTGCCTTGCTGTGCCCGGAATCGCTGGAATGGAGCGGCGCGCATTAACTCAAAATTAGGAACGTTCTGCGATCCCCGCCGTAAGTCTGAACAGGTTTGCAGTATTTTCTTTATCGAGGGGACCGACATTGCGCGTTTTGGCATTGGCATCGCAAAAGGGCGGATCGGGCAAGACTACCTTGTCCGGGCACCTGGCCGTGCAAGCCCAACGGGCGGGCGCCGGCCCGGTCGTTCTGATCGATATCGATCCGCAGGGTTCGCTGGCTGATTGGTGGAACGAGCGCGAGGATGAATTCCCCGCATTCGCACAAACCACAGTGGCCCGGCTTTCTGCCGATCTGGCCGTGCTGCGCCAGCAGGGGTTCCGTCTGGCCGTGATCGATACCCCGCCAGCCATTACTATGGCGATCCAGTCTGTGATCGCAGTGGCCGAACTGATTGTAGTGCCGACCCGTCCCAGCCCGCACGATCTGCGCGCCGTTGGGGCCACGGTCGATCTGTGCGAACGCGCCGGCAAACCGCTGATCTTTGTGGTCAATGCCGCAACGCCGAAAGCCAAGATCACCTCGGAAGCCGCTGTCGCATTGTCGCAGCATGGTACCGTGGCACCGATTACGCTGCACCACCGCACCGATTTTGCCGCTTCGATGATCGATGGCCGCACTGTGATGGAAGTTGATCCCAATGGCCGCAGCGCTGCCGAAGTGACCGCGCTGTGGAGCTATATCTCTGACCGTCTGGAAAAGAATTTCCGCCGTACGGTGTTTGCTGCTCCGGCCAGCGTTTCGCAGATTTCCGGCGTCAATCGGCCCACCGGCGGCTTCGGTCGCCGGGTCGCTGGTTCCTGATCGGGAGCGCGCGGGCCATGGCCGACCTTAAACCGATTGCGTCGCTTGGTCCCAGGCTGCTGGCCCGCAAGGGCGGCGCGCGCCCGGCGATGCGCTCACAGGCCAGCATCCTCCAGTTTCAGCACGATCACGAAGATCTGGGCTGGAACGATATGGGCCATGATCCCGAACCGATTGCCGAAGTGGTGCCAATCGTCGCCGATTCCAGCTTTACCGCGCATCTTCCCGAAGTGGTGCGTCAGCAGCGCCAGATGGTCAGCCGGTTTGAAGGGGAACGCCGTTCTGCACTGGCCGATGGCCGCCGCGCGGCCTTTACGCTCCGGGTTGATGCCGATCGTCATCTCAAGCTGCGGCTCGCCTGCACGATCCGTGGGCGCAGTGCCCAGCAGCTGGTCACCGAAGCGCTTGATGCGCTGCTCGATAGTTTGCCCGAAGTTTCCGATCTCGCCGCGCAAGTGACGAGCAAGCGCCATTGAATTTGTCCAGGGAGGGAGTTTTCCCATGAATACCAACCGCATCCGCCGTTCGGTTCTGCCGCTGGGTCTTGCTGGAGCGATTGCTCTGGCGATGGTCGCCGGGCTGGGCATCAGCAACAGCGCGGTCGCCAAGTCGAGCCCTGACAAGACCGCTGCCGAAGCGCAGAAGGCGCTGGCCAAGGGCGATGTTGAAAAGGCGATCGGCCTGGCCGAAGCCTTGGTTGCGGCCAACCCGCGCGAACCCGCTTACCGGGCGCTGCTGGGCCAGGCCTATTTGCGCGCCGGTCGCTTCGAAAGCGCGGCGGCTACCTTTGACGATGCGATGAAGCTGGGCGACAATTCGGCCAAGACCGCGCTTTCGCTGGCGCTGGCCGATATTGGTGCGGGCCGCAATCAGGAAGCCGTGGCGATCCTCAACGATTGGCGCGATGCCATTCCAGCCGCCGATCTGGGGCTGGCCTATGCTCTGGCCGGTGAAACCAGCCGCGGCGTGGCGATCCTTTCGGACGCGCTGCGTTCGGGCGATAATTCGCCCAAGCTGCGCCAGAACCTGGCCTATGCCTATGCGCTTGACGGGCGCTGGCGCGAAGCGCGGCAGATGGCCGCGCAGGACGTTCCCGCCGATCAGCTTGATGCGCGGATGAGCAGCTGGGCCAGCATGGCGCTGCCCGATGCTTCGAAGCAGCGGATTGCCACCTTGCTGCGCGTGCCGATGCGGTCCGATCCGGGTCAGCCGGCTGCACTGGCGCTTAATGCCAGCAGCGATCAGCAGCAGCTGGCCGCAGAAACTGGCGCCGTTCGCGCAACTGCTGCTGCGGTTCCGGCGGTGACGGTTGCAGTCAATGGCGAACTGCCGGCGGCCTCGGCCAGCAACTCGGCGACGCTCGCTCAATATCAGCCGGTCGGCGCGCCGCCGGTGGCCGATGTGGCCCCGGCCAGCGAAACCCCGGAAGCATTCCGTCCCGAATACGGCGGTGATCCGGTGGTTCAGCCGCTGGACGCCACGCCTGCTGTGGCCAAGCCTGTCGCCAGGCCGCGCCCGGTCCGCGTCGCCGCCGCTTCGCCCAAGCCCAAGGCAGTTTCGCACCGCCCGGGCCTGCGTCCGCGCCATGCGGCAGTCGCAGTCGCAGGTCGCGGCTCCAGCCATCTGGTCCAGCTCGGCTCGTTCGCCAGCGAACAGGGTGCCCGCCGCGCCTGGGGCTTCTATGCCAAGCGCAACCCCGAACTGCGCAATTTCAAGATGTCGATCACCCAGGCGGTGGTCAGGGGCAAGAAGTACTGGCGCGTTGCCGCTGCCGGGCTTGATGGCCGCGGTGCCTCGGGCCTGTGCTCGGCGGTCAAGGGCCGCGGCGGGGTCTGCTTCGCTTATGCCGTCACCGCGCCGCGCGGCCGCGCTGCCAATGCCCCGGCCATGGCCCAGCGCCAGGTCAAGGCCAAGCCCAAGCTGGCGATGCGCGCCGCGCCGAAGCCGGTTCAGACCAAAGCTCCGAGCGGACAGGGCAAAGCTCGCCGCTAGACACAAGATTTTACCCGAAGATACCTGGGCCCCTCCTGGCAACAGGAGGGGCTTTTGTTTGACTTATAGCGCGATCGGCGCGCCGCCCTTCCACAAGGCCAGCACCCGGCTTTGCACGCCTTGCTTGTCGAATGGGGTATTGCCCGCGCTGGCGGCCATCTTGTCGCTATCGACCACCCATGGCTTATCAGGATCGATCAAGGCCAGATCGGCCTGCATTCCCACCTCGAGGCTGCCGGCATCGACCTTGAGCAGCCGAGCCGGATTGGTGGCCAGCAGTTCAAACGCGCGCGCCAGCGAAAACACCCCGTCGCGCACCAGCCCCAGGGTCAGCGCCAGCAGGGTTTCGGCACCGGCCATGCCCGGTTCGGCATCGGCAAAGGGCAGGCGCTTGTCTTCCGGCCTGCGCGGATCGTGGCCAGACGCCACCACATCGATTGTGCCATCGGCCAGCGCGGCCAGTACGGCGTGGCGATCGGCCTCGCTGCGCAGCGGCGGGGATAGCCGGGTGAAAGTGCGGAAATCGCCGATCGCGCTGTCAGACAGCATGAAGTGCGCCGGGGTTACCCCGGCAGTAACGCGGATCCCGCGCGCCTTGGCGGCCCGGATCAGATCAAGCCCGCGCTGGGTGGTGACCTGGCGGAAATGGATCGCCGCACCCGCCAGTTCGGCCAAGGCCAGATCGCGGGCAATCGCCAGCGCTTCGGCCTCTGCCGGGGCGGAGGGCAGGCCCAGCCGGGTTGCCATTTCGCCCGCGCTGGCCACCGCCGCGCCGGTCAGTCCGGCATCTTCGGCATGTGCCACCACCACCAGATCGAGCATGGCGCAGTAGGACAGTAGCCGCAGCATGGTACCCGAATCGGCAATCCAGCGCCGCCCAGTGGCCACCGCACGCGCTCCGGCATCGCGCATCAGCGCCAGTTCGGCCATTTCACACCCGGCCAGATCGCGGGTTGCGGCGGCCAGGGGATGGACCCACAGGTCAGGCTTGCCCGATTGCGCGGCAAAGCGCACCGCGCTCGGCTTATCCAGCACCACGCCCTGATCGGGCATCAGCGCAGCGCGGGTTATCCCGCCGAAATGCAACGCGCTCTTGTCGATGGCGAAAACCCCCAGATCGACCAGGCCGGGGGCGAGCAGCGCGCCCTTCGCGTCGATCACCGCATCGCCCGCTTGCGCAGTGCAATCGCCCAGCGCCGCAATCCGGCCGTCCACCGCGCGCAGCGCGCCCAGCGAGGGTTCCGCGCCGGGCCTTACCAACCGGGCATTTTGAATGAACAGCGGAGGTGCCACGCTCATGACCAGCCCTCCACCTTGCGGGCTCTGCGGGTCAGCACATCCAGACAGGCCATGCGGATCGCCACGCCCATTTCAACCTGGGTGGTGATGGCGCTGCGGCCAGGTAAATCGGCCACGTTGCTGTCGATCTCGACCCCGCGGTTCATCGGTCCCGGGTGCATCACCAACGCGTCGGGCGCGGCCTTGGCCAGCCGGTCAATCGTCAAGCCGTACAGGTGGCGGTATTCGCGCGGGCTGGGGATGAATTGCCCGCTCATCCGTTCCTGCTGCAGGCGCAGCATCATTACCACATCGGCGCCTTGCAAGGCCGCATCGAAATCATGGAACGGCTGCACTTTCAGTTCTTCGATCCCGCTGGGCATCAGGGCCGGGGGGGCGCAAACCCGCACCTCAGCGCCCAGAGTGACCAGGCAATGCATGTTTGATCGCGCCACCCGGCTGTGCAGGATATCGCCGCAGATCGTCACTTTCAGACCCGAAAAGTCCCCTTTTGCATGGCGGATGGTCAGGGCATCAAGCAGGCCCTGGGTGGGATGCTCATGCTGTCCGTCACCGGCGTTCAGCACCGGGCAGTCCACTTTGTCGGCGATCAGCTGCACCGCGCCGCTGCTCTGATGGCGGATAACGATGGCATCGGCGTGCATGGCGTTGAGCGTCATCGCCGTATCGATCAGCGTCTCGCCCTTCTTCACGCTTGATTGTGCGGCATGCATGTTGACCACATCGGCGCCCAGCCGTTTGCCCGCGATTTCAAAGCTGAGCAGCGTGCGGGTGCTGTTTTCGAAGAAAGCATTGATGATCGTCAGACCGGCCAGGCGGTTGTCGCGCTTGTTTGCACCGCGGTTCATCTCAACCCATTGCTCGGCCTCGTCGAGCAGATAGAGCAGCTCCCACGGGGCCAGCCCCGCCAGGCCGGTGAGGTCGCGGTGCGGGAAGGCGGCAGAGCCAGCTGGATAGCGGCTTGCGGCTTCGGAATTCGGTGCTGTCATTGAAGACGGTGCCATAGACAGGGTTTGGGCCTTGGGCAAGGGTGCCATGGCGATCGATCGGCGGCACTGGCCAACCGCAGCGCGCAACCCTATGTCAAAGCCAAGCATCACGCCGCTGGAGACGATGAGACAATGATTTTTGCCCGCAAGGTCTGGCACCTGCTTGTTGCGATCAAAGACGGCCTGGTGCTGCTGTTGATGCTGTTGTTTTTCGCCTTGCTGTTCGCTGCGCTGAGCGCGCGCCCAGCCGGGGATCAGGTGCGTGATGGGGCGCTGCTGCTGCATCTGAACGGCAGCGTGGTTGAAGAACCGTCAAGCGCGGACCCGCTGGAAACGCTGGTCGGCGGCACTGCGCCGATGGGGCAATACCGCGCCCGCGATCTCACCCGCGCGGTGCGCTTGGCGGCCAGCGATGACCGGATCAAGGCGGTGGTGCTCGATCTGACCAGCTTTACCGGCGGCGGGCTGGTTTCGATGCAGGAACTGGGCGCGGCGATGGACGAAGTGCGCGCCGCCAAGAAGCCGGTGCTGGTCTATGCCGTGGCCTATCTGGACGATGGCATGATGCTGGCGGCCCATGCCAGCGAAGTGTGGCTGCACCCGATGGGCGGCGCGGTGATCATGGGGCCGGGCGGGCAGACCCCCTATTACGGTGATCTGCTCAAACGGCTTGGGGTCAATGTCCACGTCTACAAGGTTGGCACCTACAAGGATTTCGTCGAACCTTATGAAGCCGCGCAGGCCTCGGCCCCATCGCGGGAGGCGCGCACCGCCTTGTTCGCGACGATCTGGGATACCTGGAAGGCCGATGTCGCCAAGGCCCGTCCGCAGGCCAAGATCGATCTGGTTACCAAGGATCCGGCCGGCTGGATCAAGGCGGCGGGCGGCGATGCCGCGCAGGCTGCGCTTAGCGCCGGGTTGGTCGACAAGCTGGGCGATGAAGTGGCGTTTGGCGAGCGGGTCAAGGCTTTGGCCGGAGAGGACCCGGCCGATGATGCCCCCGGCGCTTTTGCGGCGAACAAGCCCAGCGCGTTGCTGGCGGCACACCCGGCGGACAGCTCGGGCGATACGGTTGCGGTGGTAACCGTGGCCGGAGAGATCGTTGATGGCGATGCTGGGCCCGGCACTGCGGGCGGAGACCGGATTGCCGATCTGATCGATCAGGCCAGCAAGGACGATGCCAAGGCGCTGGTGCTGCGGGTCGATTCGCCCGGCGGATCGGTGCTGGCCTCCGAAACCATCCGGCTGGCGGTCGAACGGTTCAAGGCCAAGGGTCGCCCGGTAGCGGTGTCGATGGCCAACTATGCCGCCAGCGGCGGCTATTGGGTTTCAACCCCGGCGCAGCGGATCTTTGCTGAGCCCGGTACCATCACCGGCTCGATCGGCATTTTTGCGATTGTGCCCAGCTTTGAAAAGACCTTGGCCAATTACGGCATCCGAAGCGACGGGGTGCGCACCACGCCGCTTTCGGGCCAGCCCGATATTATCGGCGGTTTCACACCCGAGGCCGAAGCGATGATGCAGTCCACCGTGGCGCACGGCTATACCCAGTTCGTTGGTCTGGTCGCCAAATCGCGCGGCAAGACTGCGGCCGAAATCGAACAGGTGGCTGAAGGCCGGGTCTGGGACGGCGGCACCGCGCGGCAAAAGGGATTGGTCGATCAATTTGGATCGCTGGCGGATGCGGCGCAGTGGGCCGCCAAGGCGGCCAAGCTGGAGAGCTGGCACACCGAATTCTATGGCACCGAACCGCAGGGCCTGGCCGGGCGGATTGCGGCACTGCTCGGCGGCGGAAGCCCGGACGATGCGCAGCAGGGCACAGCGCGCGATCTGGTGGCGACGATGTCGCAGCATCAGCAGATCGGGCTGCAGCGCGTGCTGGGCGGGCTGACCCGGCTGGGGCAGGTGCAGGGCATGCAGGCCTATTGCCTCGATTGCACAGTGCTCGATTTCACGCCGCTGCCCGCGCCGAAAGGCTGGCAGGCCCGGCTGGGGCAACTGGTGTTTGGGGGGTAAAGTTTGCGCCATTGTCGTGGAAGCAACACCAACTGTCTTCTCCCCGCTTGCCCTTTGCCCAAGGGACCACTAAGGGCCACGCCTTGATTCCAGACTCGCGCGCTTACGGGCGCGGGTGTGGCTTCGTCGGGCCGCGGGCGTGGCGGAATTGGTAGACGCGCTGGTTTTAGGTACCAGTATCGCAAGATGTGGGGGTTCGAGTCCCTTCGCCCGCACCAGTTCCTCCGCGCATCGCCGTCCAGCGAGGCTGTTACGTACGAAAAGGCCTGAATTGTCATGCAGATTGTCGAGACCACCAACGAGGGTTTGAAGCGCGCCTACAGCGTCAAGATCGCGGCGAAGGATATTGCCGCCAAGATCGAAGGCGAAGTGGCCAAGATCGCGCCGCAGATGAATATGCCCGGCTTCCGCCCCGGCAAGGTTCCCGCCAATCTGGTGCGCAAGATGCACGGCCCGGCGCTGCACCAGGAGGCGCTCAACACCGTGGTGCGCGACGCGCTTGACAAGGTGATTGCCGATCACAAGCTGCGCCCCGCCATGCAGCCGCAAATTGCGCTGGGCGAAGGCTATGAAGAAGGCAAGGACGCCGAGGTCAATGTTTCGATCGAGGTGCTGCCGACCATTCCGGCACCCTCGATCGACGGGATCAAGCTGGAAAAGCTGGTGGTGCCGGTCAGCGACGCCGAAGTGAACGAACAGATCACCAAGCTGGCTGAAAACGCCAAGAGCTTCACCGATGCCAAGAAGGGCAAGAAGGCCGAAACCGGCGATCAGCTGATCATCGATTTCGTCGGCAAGCTGAACGGCGTCGAATTCGATGGCGGCAAGGCCGAAGATGCGGCGCTGGAAATCGGTTCGGGCCGCTTTATCCCGGGCTTCGAAGAACAGCTGGTGGGCGCCAAGGAAGGCGATGAAAAGACCATCACCGTAACCTTCCCGGCCGATTATCAGGCTGCAAACCTCGCTGGCAAGGACGCCACGTTCGATGTGACCGTGAAAGCAGTCAAGGTGCCCGGCGAAACCAAGATCGACGATGATTTCGCCAAAAACCTGGGGCTGACCGATCTGGCCCAGCTCACCGGGCTGCTGCGCGGCCAGCTGGAACAGGAAACTGCCGGCCTGACCCGCACCCAGATGAAGCGCGCGCTGCTCGATCATCTGGCCGCCGGGCATGATTTTGACGTGCCTCCCAGCATGGTCGAAGCCGAATTCGAACAGATCTGGGCCCAGCTTCAGCAGGAAGCGCAGAACGAAGAAGACGTGGCGGCTGCGCTCAAGGAAATTGAAGACGAGAAGGAAGACTACCGGACGATCGCGGTGCGCCGCGTGCGTCTGGGGCTGCTCCTGTCGGAAATTGGCCAGGCTAATGGCGTCGAAGTCAGCAATCAGGAAATGAACATGCTGGTCAATCAGGCGGCGCAGCAATACCGCCCTGAAGACCGCCAGCGGTTCGTCGAATTCCTGCAGCAGGACGCGCTGGCCGCAGCCCAGCTGCGCGCTCCGCTGTACGAAGACAAGGTGGTCGATTTCCTGTTCGACAAGGCCGAAGTGACCGAACGCGAAGTAACCCGCGACGAACTGCAGGCCGCTATCGAAGCGGACGACGCGGCCCCGGCTCCGGCCAAGCCCGCCAAGAAGGCACCGGCCAAGAAGGCCGCTGCCAAGACTGACGACGCGGCTGACGCCAAGCCGACCAAGGAAGCCGTTCCCAAGGCCGAAAAGGCCGAAAAGAAGGCCCCGGCCAAGAAGGCTCCGGCCAAGAAGTAGGCCTTACCGGCTCAAGCAATTCAGGCCCGGCACGATCCCATCGCGCCGGGCCTTTGCTTGTCTGGCTTCAGCGCGTCTTGCCGGTGTTGATGCCCAGCAGCGCATAGGGCGGGCACCAGCCGACCAGCCCGGTCAGCAGCGGCACCACGCCCAGCCAGGTCCACGGGGTGTACTGGCCCCTGAAAGCCAGGACCAGCAGCACCAGCCCCAGCCCGATCCGCAGGGCCCGTTCGATCTGTCCAACATTGCGTTTCATCTGCACATCTCCGATCTGTGTCAGCGCCTATCCTGCTGCGCCCAAACCAGCCCGTCACTGATCCAGATCATATTGCGCGAGCGCGGGCGCGCTATTCCCCCCAGCGCTTGAACGCAGGCTTGGGCAGGGCGGCGGTGCGCGCGCGTTCATAGGCCGCGCCGATATCCAGCACCTGCTTGTCGCCCCATTTGGGCCCGATGAACGACAGCCCGATCGGCAGTCCTTCAACCTGCCCCATCGGCACAGTCAGATGCGGATAGCCGGCAATCGCCGCCAGACTGCCCGCGCCGACATCGATGAAGTGATCGCCGGTGACCAGATCGATCGGCCAGGCCGGGCCAGAGGTGGGCGCGATCAGCACCACCACGCGGTTATCGCGCAGCAACTTGTCGACCCCTTCGGGCCCCGCCAGCCGCAGCGAATTGGCCCGGGCCTTTTCGTAAGCCGCGCGGTCCACCGGCTTTTCGGCCTTGATAAAGCTGTCCTGCCCGAACCAGCGCAGCTCCGCCTCGGCGTTGCTTTTGTTGAACGCGATCACATCGGCCAATGTCCGAACCGATGGGGTGCCGGGCAGGGCGGCGAGATAGCTGTTCAGATCCTCGCGCAGTTCGAAATAGAGCACCACGCCTTCATCGCGGAACATCTCGCCCGGCGGATCGTAATCGATCGGCACCAGCACTGCGCCCGCCGCCAGCAAGTCCTGCTGCGCCTGATCGAACACCCGGTTGATCCCGGGGTGATTGCCGCTTTGCCGGGTCAGCACCCCGATCCGCATGCCTTTGAGGCTGTAAGTGCCGATCCCCGCGGTGAAGTCAGTGCGCTTGGCGTCGGCCATGGCGGTGGCCGGATCCTTGGGATCGCTGCCCGCCATCACGGTCAGCAGCAGCGCAGCGTCTGCCACGCTGGTGGTCATTGGCCCCGGCGTGTCCTGGCTGTGGCTGATCGGCACGATCCCGGTGCGGCTGATCAGGCCGACCGTGGGCTTGAACCCGACGATCCCGTTGATGCTGGCCGGGCAGGTGATCGATCCATCGGTTTCGGTCCCCACCGCGCCCCAGGCCATGCCCGCCGCCACTGCCGATCCGCTACCGCTGCTCGATCCGCAGGGGCTGCGATCGGTGGCATAGGGATTGCGGGTCTGCCCGCCCACGCCCGACCAGCCCGACGAGCTGGAGGAGGAGCGGATGTTGGCCCATTCAGACAGGTTGGTCTTGCCCAGCACCACTCCGCCATCGCCCCTGATCCGCGCCACCAGCGGCGCATCGCGCCCGGTGACATTGTCCTTCAGCGCCAGACTGCCCGCAGTGGTCGGCCATTCGCGGGTCTCGATATTGTCCTTGATCAGCACGGTCTTGCCCTGCAGCCGCCCGGTGTGGGCCAGCAGCCCGGCCTCGTAAGCGGCATTGGGGTTGTAGACGATCACCGCGTTCAGCTGCGGCCCCTTGGGATCATCGTCGATCGCCTGAATCTGGCGGACCTGCGCATCGGCAGCGGCGCGCACCGCGGCGGTTTCGGCGTCCGCCTTGGCCTTGGCTTCGGCCGTCACCTGTTCAGCCTTGGTGGGTTTGCGAGTCTTGGCCTCGGCGCTCTGGGCAAAGGCCAGTGCGATCAGCATGAGTGGCAGCAAACGGCGCATCGGCAAAGTCTCCCCTGGATCTCCCCGCCATGCTGGAGCCAGATGCGCCGCGATGCAAGCCGCACCATAGGTCACGCGGAACCAAGCCCCCGGCTGGCCCGTTCTAGAGTGCGAACCCCAACCCCGGAGCACTGCCCATGGCCGATTCCCAGCAAGCCCCCGAAGCCCACAACAAGTCGCAGGACGATGCGGGGGAACAGGCGCAGACCCTCGCCGATGAGGCTCTGGGCCGCGCCACCGAGTTTGAAGACGGCGAAACCGAAAAGGCCGGTCACGGCGATGAAGCCGGCAGCTCGGCCCCCGATCTGGTCGATACGATGAACCAGATGGTCACCAGCGGCCACATCGACATGGGCGCCTTCGCCGGCGAACGCAGCGATGATGACGAGGACGGCACCTATGGTGAGCAGGCCGACGAGGACGAGCAATTCCCTCACGGCGCGGAGTAGCGGCCCGGGGCCGGCCGCCCGGCACAGTCGGCACACTAGGGATTTGTTAACCCTCTTGTGCGAATAGCCATGCAGGTCGTGACCATTTGGATTGCGTAGGCCCTCACAGGCGCCTCGCAGCTTTCGGAGGCACTTGTGCCATGATCAAGACACCGCATCAAAAGCCGGATGACCGCCGCGAACACGACCGCCGTCAGACGCAGACCAGCCCATTGCCATTCCCCGATCGGCGCAAGGGTGACCGCCGCAGCGGCGAAGATCGCCGCGGCGAACCGCGCCAGTAGATCGAAGCGCCTGGACCGCGTGGACTACAGCCGAAGCCAAAAAATCAGCCGGGTGCCGCGCAGCGCAGCAGTGCGCTGCAATTGCGGCTTCGGGAAAGGGGCGGCGGCGTTCCATCGGGCAGGTTAAGCCATATTCGCGCGATGTAGGAAAGCAGACGGGCGTCGCGGCCGAACTGTGTGCTGCTGATATCCCGCGCCCTAAAGAACAGCCCAGCCAATCCCCGCGCCCAGTGCCAGTACTTGCAGCAGCGCGATCCGGAACAACTGGTCATTGAACGGCTGCTTGCGCGTCTTGTGCCGAAACAGACTGCGCCCGGCATAGGCCCCCGCAGTGCCGCCCAGAAAAGCCAGCCACAGCAAGCTCGCCTCACTGATCCGCCAAGCCCCCGCCTCAGCCCGCGCCTTGTCGACCCCGAACGCGGCAAAGGCGATGAAGTTGATCGCGATCAGCGCGGTGGCGATGTTGGCGGGGGTGAAAGGGTAGGGCATGGGGCGGTATAACGAATGCTCAGCGCTTCGTCCGGCATCAGTTGAGGCTGAATTTTGCGGTCAAGTACAGTGTCACAGCAATCCCTGGGCAAGGCTGGTCCCGGACGGACGCTGGCGGAAAGCAGGCTGGCACTGTCCGCTGCGCGCGCCTAGCCTCTCTGCGGGACGCGATTCGGCAAGGAGCAGGGTATGTTGCAGCTTGAAGGGAAAGTCGCGTTTGTTACCGGGGCGGGATCCGGCATTGGCCTTGGCATAGCCCAGGCGCTCTGTGCCGCAGGGGCCAAGGTGATGCTTTGCGACATCGAGCAGGCCGCGCTCGATGCGGCGGTTGCCGCACTTGCCGCAACCAACGCCGATGTGGCCGGGGTGCGGGCCGATGTCTCGCTCAAGGCCGAACTCCAGGCCGCGGCTGAAGAGACCATTGCGAGGTTCGGCAAGGTCCACATCCTGGTCAACAATGCCGGTGTTGGCGGTGGCGGCAACTATGGCGAATGGACCGATGCCAGCTGGGACTGGACCATTGGGGTCAACTTGATGAGTGTGGTCTGGGGCGTGGAGATATTCGGGCCGCTGATCGAGAGCCACGGCGAAGGCGGGCAGATCGTCTCAACCGCATCGATCGCCGGGCTAAGCGCCGCGGTCAACCCGGCCTACAACGTGACCAAGTACGGCGTGGTTGCCCTCTCGGAAGGCCTGCGCGTCATTCTCGCGCCGCGCGGAATCGGGGTTTCGGTGCTGTGCCCCGGCTTCATCAGGACCCAGATCATGGATTCGGTCCGCAATCTGCCAGATCGCTTTGGCGCGATCGAAGAAGTCAACGAAAACGAAGGCGCGGCGGAGTTCGTCCAGCTCGCTCGCGATGCGATCGCCCACGGGATCGACCCGCGCTATGTCGGCGAGCTGGTCCGCGAGGGGATCGAGGGTGACTGGCCCTACATCTTCACCGACACCGAATTCGAACCCCAGATTGACGAACGCTTCGCCAATATCAAGGCCGGGTTTGACCGCATCCGGAGCCGCGTGCCAGCGCGCTAGCGGCTGCGCAATGCGGAAAAGCTCGTTATTGAAGGGCTGCTTGCGCGTCTTGTGCCGAAACAGACTGCGCCCGGCATAGGCCCCCCACAGTGCCGCCCAGAAAAGCCAGCCACAGCAAGCTTGCCTCACTGATCCGCCGCGCCCCCGCCTCAGCCCGCGCCTTGTCGATCCCGAACGCGGCAAAGGCGATGAAGTTGATCGCGATGAGCGCGGTGGCGATGTTGGCGGGGGTGAAGGGCTGGGGCAGTCAAGGGTGCTATACAACCGCTGCCTCAGCATGCGCTACCACCCGGCGACACAGTGCGATGAATTCAGCGTGGCTCATGTCGTTTTTGGCGTCGTTGGTGCGCCAAGCGCAGATCACGAAGTCCCATTTACCATCTTCGCGCAGCACATGATCGACTGTGGGGAGCAGGGCAAAGCCTGCCTTGTAGACCGACCGTCCCGCCTTTGATGCGACGTTGTCGTAAGTGCTAACCAGCTTCCAATCGAGCTTTTCGCCGGTGTAGAAATCGTGGGTCCCGTGCTGTGATACTGCCTCGTGAATCCGTTGGCGATAGAGCTCGCCGGTAATCACATGCCCTGCCCGCAGGCGATCACGCTTAACATGCGCAGCCGCCTTGCGCCGCAACCATCGTTCGTAGGTACCGTGTAGGATGCCCTGATCGGCAAGGCTGGCAGGAATTTGATAGCGTTTGGGCATATTAGCCTTGTGGGCAAGGGGAGTTTGGGGCTTACGGACCTGTGACCGTAACTACAAACTAAACAATCAACTCCACCGGCGCCGCAAATATCTATTTCGATTAAGTTCGGAGAAGTTCTAGCTCTTTCTTGGCTCTTTCGAGAGGATCGTCGGGTAGGCCTGGAATTTTGTAAAAGTAACACGGAGCATTGCCATTTTTAGTGGGGCGCACGTTATCATTTTCTCTCAATGAATATTCAAGATCTGCGGTGGAGCAGGGTGAAGTAGCTGATACTATCTCTGATCCCGCAAAAAAAGTGAGTATTAAAGAGCCGGCGCATCCGATGGCAACGACCGCACTCGGACCAGTTTTTGACAACCTCGATATTACTTCTTCTTGTGTGATTTGTGACTGATTCGTCCCAAATTTTAGATCAAATGCAATGTCGCTCAGTTCCCTAAGTCTGTATAGTTCGAGCGCTGCCAATCCAAGAGTAATTGCCAAAGCAAAAAATAGTAGACGGTATGCATTTGATAATGCTTCAGGGTGAATCTTTAGAGATGAGACAAGAAATATGCCTCCTGTATTTAGTGTTACCAGTGTCCCCAGTATCCATTTTGCCAAACTGGCACTCTGGTCTCTCCAGTGAGCTGAGTAATCTTCTGCTCTAGCCGCTAGCTTTAGCCATCCATCTTTCGGCTCCGCCTGAGCGTCAGGCTTCTTCGCCACCATCGCCTCACTCCGCCGCGTGCACCCCCGCCGCGAACATATCCGGCTCGTTGGCCGGATCGGCCACGTCATTCGCGCCTTCAACGTCGCCCTTGGCTTTGCGGCGCGAGTCGAAGCTGGACCACACGTCGTTCCAGTTTCCGCGGGTGGCAGCCTTCGAATATTCCGTTGCGCGGGTTTCGAAGAAGTTGGCGTGTTCGACGCCGTTGAGCAGCGGCGAGAGCCAGGGCAGGGGGTGGTCCTCGATCATGTAGATCGCGGGCAGGCCCAGCTGGCTGAGGCGCCAATCGGCGATGTAGCGGATGTAGCGCTTGATTTCCTTGGGGCTCATCCCCGGAACCGGGCCGAGCTCGAAGGCCAGATCGATGAAATTGTCTTCCAGCCGCACGGTCTTCTGGCAGCAATCGATGATGTCTTCCTTGACCGATTTTGTCAGGCACTGCCGCTCGGCGCAGAAGGCGTGGAACAGCTTGATGATGCCTTCGCAGTGCAGGCTTTCATCGCGGACCGACCATGAGACGATCTGGCCCATGCCCTTCATCTTGTTGAAGCGCGGGAAGTTCATCAGCATGGCGAAGCTGGCGAACAGCTGCATGCCTTCGGTGAAGCCGCCGAACATCGCGAGCGTGCGGGCGATATCCTCATCACTGTCGACCCCGAAGGTGTGCATGTAGCTGCACTTTTCGGCCATTTCGGTATATTCGAGGAAGGCGCTGTATTCGCTTTCGGGCATGCCGATGGTGTCAAGCAGGTGACTGTAGGCCGCGATGTGCACGGTTTCCATGTTGCTGAACGCGGCCAGCATCATCTTGACTTCCGTAGGCTTGAACACCCGGCCGTACTGCTCGTGATAGCAGTTCTGCACCTCGATATCGGCCTGAGTGAAGAAGCGGAAGATCTGCGTCAGCAGGTTCTTCTCATGCTCGGAAAGCTTCTGCGCCCAATCGCGGCAATCCTCGCCCAAAGGCACTTCCTCGGGCATCCAGTGGACCTGCTGCTGGCGCTTCCAGAACTCATAAGCCCAAGGGTATTCGAACGGCTTGTAGCTCTTGCGGGCTTCGAGAAGGGACATTGTCAGGGCTCCGGATGGAATAGGCGATGCAGGATAGCGTCAGGTATTGGAAAGGGTAGTGGGGCGAGGCGGCGGCGCGGTCATTTCCAGAACCAGCCGGGTTTGTGATTGTTGGTGCGGCGGTGCGACCACATGCGCGTGTACATCCACAGGCCCGAAAAGGCGAAGAACACCATGGCGAGCCCGCTGAGGCTGGCGATCAGCGTGCCGAGCGGGCCGAAGGTCTCCCCCGAATGGAGGTGGTGGACCACCCCGATCCATGATTTCGATCCGCTGGGTTTGGGGCGGCAGATCATGCCTTCGGGGCATTTGAACCCCGCCGGCACCGCACTGGCCGCCGCCGGGGGGCGATCGCCGTCGCCTTCGCCGCCCAGCATCTCGCCCCACATCGGGATCTGGCTGACCACCCCGGTTACCGCGATCCACAGCAGGAACACGCCGAACAGGGCCGAAAGCCAGCGGTGCCATTTACGCATGGGGGGATGCTCCAACCACGCCCGGCTCAGCTCTTGCCCAGGCCCGCAGCGCATTCCTTCAGCGCGTCGAGCGCGGCGGGAGTGCCATCAAGCGGGAAGGTGGCAATCGTGTCGCCGCGGAAGGCGATGGTCATGCTGGTGGCCTTGCGCAGCGCCTTTTGCGCCGCGTCGCCGCGATCCTTGAACCAGCTGGCGCCGATCGCTTCCATATCGTTGCCCAGCTTCAGCACGTGGCCCTCATCGCTGGTCAGCTGGACCGGGCCGCCGGGGCCAGTCAGCTGCACCGCGATCGGATCGTGCTGATCGCCATCTACGACCAGATCGTCCCAGTTCCGGTTGGCGGCAACGACGCGGAATTCGCGTTCCTTCGGCATGTAGTGATAGCCCAGCATCACGTTATCGGCGACGAACGTGGCGGTATAGCACCCCTCGCCCGATTTGAGCGCGCGGGTCTGCCACTGGGGCCCCGGTGCGGTGCCTGCAGCGCCGGCCCCGGTGGCAAGGCCAAGCGTGGCAAGGCCGAGCGCGGCGGTCAGCATGCGGTTGGTCATAGGTCTGGTCTCCGAGTCCGGCTGGCTTACTGGCAGCTCAGGCATTCATCGTAATCGGTGGTCGGCAGCTCATAGATGGCAGGCTCGGCGGTGTTGTCCGCTTCCACCCCGCCGGCAAACCCGGCGCGCTGGACCGATTTGGAGCGCAGATAATAGAGGCTCTTGATGCCCTTTTCCCAGGCCTGGAAGTGCAGCATCGCCAGATCCCACTTGTCGACATCGGCGGGGATGTAGAGGTTGAGGCTCTGCGCCTGATCGATGAACGGGGTGCGATCGGCCGCGAATTCGAGCAGCCAGCGCTGGTCGATCTCGAAGCTGGTCTTGAACACTGCCTTTTCCTCTGGCGAGAGGAAATCGAGGTGCTGGACCGAACCGCCGTGTTCCAGGATCGTGTTCCACACCGCAGTCGAATCCTTGCTCTTGGCTTGCAGCAGCCCCTCAAGATACGGGTTCTTGACCACGAAGCTGCCCGACAGGGTCTTGTGGGTATAGATGTTGGCCGGGATCGGTTCGATGCAGGCCGAAGTGCCGCCGCAGATGATCGAGATCGACGCGGTGGGGGCAATCGCCATCTTGCAGCTGAACCGCTGCATCACGCCCATATCGGCCGCATCGGGGCAAGCGCCGCGTTCCTGCGCCAGCAACAGCGAAGCCTCATCCGCCTTGGCGGCGATGTGCTTGAACATGTTGAGGTTGAAGGCCTTGGCCATCGCGCTTTCAAAGCCGATGTTCTTCTTCTGGAGGAACGAGTGGAAACCCATCACCCCCATGCCGACGCTGCGTTCGCGCATCGCCGAATATTTGGCGCGGGCCATTTCTTCGGGCGCGCGGTCAATATAATCCTGCAGCACGTTATCGAGGAAGCGCAGCACGTCTTCGACGAAATGGTCCTCACCCTTCCATTCGTCCCAGGTTTCCAGGTTGAGGCTGGACAGGCAGCAGACCGCAGTGCGATCGTTGCCGAGGTGATCGACCCCGGTCGGCAGGGTGATTTCGCTGCACAGGTTCGAAGTCGAAACCTTGAGCCCGAGATCGCGGTGATGCTTGGGCATCATCCGGTTCACGGTATCGGAGAAGACAATATAGGGCTCACCCGTGGCGAGGCGGGTTTCGACCAGCTTCTGGAACAACGAGCGCGCATCGACTGTGGCGCGGATCGATTGGTCCTTGGGGCTGCGCAAGTGGAATTCGGTGCCTTCGCGCACTGCTTCCATGAAGGCATCGGTCAGCAGCACGCCGTGGTGCAGGTTCAAGGCCTTGCGGTTGAAATCGCCCGAGGGTTTGCGGATTTCGAGGAATTCCTCAATTTCCGGGTGGCTGACATCGAGATAGCAAGCCGCGGAGCCGCGGCGCAGGCTGCCTTGCGAAATCGCCAGGGTCAGGCTGTCCATCACCCGCACGAACGGAATGATCCCGCTGGTCTTGCCGTTGAGGCCGACCGGTTCGCCAATCCCGCGCACGTTGCCCCAATAGGTGCCGATCCCGCCGCCGCGCGAAGCGAGCCAGACGTTTTCGTTCCAGGTGCCGACGATGCCTTCAAGGCTGTCCGAAACCGAGTTGAGGTAGCACGAGATCGGCAGGCCGCGATTGGTGCCGCCGTTCGACAGCACCGGGGTGGCGGGCATGAACCACAGGCGGCTGATGTAATCATACAGCCGCTGGGCGTGGGCTTCATCATCGGCATAGGCCGCAGCGACGCGGGCGAACAGATCCTGATAGCGTTCGCCGGGAAGCAGATAGCGATCGTCGAGCGTATCCTTGCCGAAATCGGTCAACAGGGCATCGCGGGCGTGATCGGTCTCGATCGCAAAGCGGCGTTCGTGGATCGCCTTGGAATCGGAGTGGTCAGGCGCCGCCGCCTTGGCCATGCCAGCCAGCGCGCCCTGCAGCGCTTCCGCGCCGAGCTGTTCAACGCTGACCTGTTCAACGAGGGCTTCGCTACCCGGTTCGGTCTTGTTCGCCATAGCCACGGCCGGTTTGCTCTCCTCAGCTTTCGGGGTGATCGCTTTGGGCGCGATCGCAGTGTCGCCCGATGCCAGCGCAGCGTCTAGTTCAGCCATGCTCGGCTCGTCTCCGTTCCTGTATTCCACCCTTAGCCCCCAATGCTTCGTTCGTCTGGCGCAAGGCGCCCGTGTTCCGTTTTCGTTCGAATCGGCGGCAAGCGACGATCCTACAATATTGACGAGAACGAAACGAGAAAAACTTATCCCGGATCGATCCCCAGCCCTGCCCCCAATATTGGCCCTACCAGTCCCAATCAGACCTCCAGCACGAATCGTGCTTCCCGGTCTGAATCAAGGTCTAGTAGGTCCCCCCCGAAGCAGAACCACCATCTATAGTGCCACGCAGCGAGTCGGGCGCAAGAGGGTAAATGTGCCGTTGACCATGCCAGGCACTCATGCACAGCCTTGTTAGCCCTGCCGCACTGCAGCGACGCGCGGGAATTGCGTCACTGCTGCGCAGCGCAAGAGTCTAAATGAGATTTGAAAAATATTTTTCACCGGGAATCGCCCGGAACTGGCGTTGACACGGATAGAATCGAGCGGCGCAATCTTGTTGCGCAAATGGGCCTCTGGGCACCCCTTCGCACCGGCACGCTTGATCGCCGCGCCAGGCCGCCTATCTGGTGAATCGCATAGTGGAGGCAGCAGAGCCATGTTCAATCTGATCGGCAATATCATCTCCGGGTTCTTCGTCGGGTTGATCGCCCGCGCGCTCTATTGGGGCAATAATGACATGGGCTTCTGGATGACCAGTCTGCTGGGCGTGGGCGGCGCGCTGATCGCCGGCACGCTGGCCAGCCTGTCGAACGGGCAGGGGATCCGCGAAGGTTTCAACCGGGCGGGCTGCATCAGCTCGATCGTCGGGGCGATGGTGCTGATCTTTATCGGTAACCGCATGGGCTGGCATCTGTGAACCAGCGCGAACTGCCTGCGATTGGCGAAGCGCCGCGCAGCACCCGCGGCGCGATGATCGCCACTCTGGCGCGGGCCTTTGCCGATGATCCGGCGATGGCCTGGATCATGCCCGATCCGGCCCAGCGCGCGGCGCGGCTGCCGAAGCTGTTCGCGCTGCTGGTCGATGACGAATTCGCAAGCGGCTGGGCGCTGTCCGCACCGGGCAGCGAAGCGGTAACGCTGTGGCGCGGCAGCGAAGCGGTGCACGGATCGCTGTGGGATCTGGTCCGCTCGGTCCCGGGGTTCCTCGCCGCACTGGGCACAAATCTGCCGCGCGCGCTGGCGATCAGCCTGGCAATCGAGAAGCATCATCCCGCCGGGCAGCCCTATGATTACCTGCATTTCGCCGGGGTTGATCCGGTCTTTCAGGGCCGCGGCTGGGGCGGCACCGCAATCCGCGCCGGCCTTGCCCGGGCCGCAGAGCGCGGCCGCCCGGTCTATCTCGAAACCGCCACGCCAGAGAATATCGGGCTGTACCAGCGGCTGGGCTTTGCGGTGATCGAGGAATGGGATGTGCCAAGGGGCGGCCCGCATTTCTGGTCGATGTGGTGGGAAGCGGGCCAGTCGTTTTGCTGAGTGAGCGGTGCGCCAGTTTGCACCAAAGCGCATAGGGAGGCGGTGGCGCAATCGTACAATTCAGGTAGCTTGTGATCGCATAATTGTCGCTGCAGTCAGGGGCTTCACCAAATGAACGAAGACAACGCAAATCCGCTTCGGCCGGTTTCCTTTGCGCGATACTGGCGCTCTCTGATTGTGGCAGCAGCGTTGATATTTGCGGGCGGCGGGGCAGTTATGCTGTCCGCGAAGCCATTGCCGCCGGTAGAGACGGACCCCGCGGTGATTGCCGCGGCGCTAAAGTCCTGCGACGCGGGGGACTATGAAAATTGCTATATCTATGGCCGCGCCATGTCAGCAAAAAGCACCAGTCAAGATGATCTGAACCGCGCATTTGCGTTCATAGAAAAAGCCTGCAACGGCGGCGTGGTAAACGCATGTTTTGGCGCTGGTCGGCGCCATGCCTCGGGACTGGGTGTTAAGGTCGACCTTAAGAAAGCCCGAGATTTTGAGCAGCGCGGCTGCAATGGCGGCGATGAACGCGCGTGCGCGGTGCTGAAACGGTTAGACACCCCGCCGCCCAGCGCGGCCAGCCTGACCGGGCTGCCCCCAACTCTGCAGAGCAACGTCAACGCGGCGGTATATTTTGAGCCAAATGGCGCAGATCTCTTGTCGAAATATGCCGATCATCCGTCTTTTGACAAAGACCCCAAAATGAAATGGAATCTGAAGGCGGCGGCTTGCGAAATGGGGAATTGGAAGGCGTGTCAGAACGCAGCCTTGGCCTTTACCGAGGTCCAGGGGTTCAACGGTGAAGGTAAAAAAGACCTACCCCGCGCCATTCGAATGGCGAAAATCGGCTGTGATGGCAATGATGCTTTGTCGTGCCATATTCTGGGGCTGGTTTTGACAGGCTCCAACAATAACGTTGTTACCAGCGGGGCGCAGGCCGCCTACGAAAAGGCATATCCGCAATTTCAGAAACTTTGCGAGGCTGGCAACGGTTTTTATTGTGACGCGATTGCCTATTATCACGAAGGCATCGCCTTTCCGTATGATGGTGCCAAGGCCAAATATTACTATCAAAAAGGCTGCAATGTGGGCTTTCAAAAGGCCTGTCAGGGTTATGCAAAGCTCATAGACACAAATAGGCAATTGGCCTCTCAGGACGCGGCGCGGCGGCAGCAGCAGGCGAGAGAGGATAAATATATGCTCTTTATGTGGGGATCTGCGCCCAAGGACCCGGCAACGGTCAAGCAATGTCTGGCGGCGAAAAGCGATTTCAACGCCGAAATCAACAGCTTTAACCGCAGCGGCGAAACGCTTGTTCAGGGTGTCGATGCGGCGAATGTGCGCGGCAAACGGATGGACTATATCGAGCGAAGCGAACAATCGTGCGTCAAGATGCTCGATATTGCAGAGCGCGCGGGCAATGCGGGATGTTATGGTGCAGGCTATCGCGATATGATGGAGCAGATTCCGAAGTTTCAGGGCGTGAGCACAAGCGGCGGTTGCTATCACCGGTCAATTGAAATGGGCGCGAACTGGAATACCAACCGCTAAAACCGCTCGCCTGCGCTTGCGCCGCACGGGTCACGATGCGGCGCAGCAATCCGCGCCGGTCTGGCCCCAGCCGCAGAGCGTGGCTGCCCCGGTTTATCTGGAAATCGTTACACCAGAGAATGCCGGGCTATACCAGCGGCTGGGCTTTGCGGTGATCGAGGAATCGGATGTGCCCAGAGGCGGGCCGCATTTCTGGTCGATGGGGTGGCAGCAGGAAGCTGCACCGAACTATGTGTTTGACACTGACGCGTTTCGCGGCGAGCCTTGAACCGGGTTGAGATTTTGCCGGGGGCACCTGCGTGAATCGAACCCTTTCCGATCCAGCTCAACCTGGTCAAGGCAGCCGTGACCTGTTCGGCCATCCGCGCGGATTGACCGTGCTGGCCACCTCCGAAATGTGGGAGCGCTTCTCGTTCTACGGAATGCAGGCGCTGCTGATGCTGTACATGACCAAGTATCTGCTGCTGCCCGAACACGCGCGTGGTGTGCTGGGGTTGGGCGGCTTTCGGCGCGGGGTCGAGACGGTGACCGGGCCGCTGAGCGATCTGGCCTTTGCGGCCCAGACCTATGGGCTCTATTCGGGCCTGATCTATGGCACGCCGCTGATCGGGGCCTGGTTGGGCGACCGGGTGCTGGGCAAAACCCGCACGGTCACCCTGGGCTGCGTGCTGATGAGCGCAGGGCATCTGGCGATGACATCGGAGCCGTTGTTCCTGATCGCGCTGGGCATGATCATTCTGGGCGCGGGCGGGGTGATTGGCAACATGGCTGCGCAGGTCGGGCTGCTTTATGCGCCCGAGGATCACCGCCGCACCCGGGCTTTCGGGGTTTATCTGATAACGCTCAACATGGGCGCGCTGGCCGCGCCGCTGGTGATCGGCACACTGGGCGAGGATGTGGGCTGGCATTATGGCTTCGGCGCGGCCGGGGTGGGCATGATCATCGGACTGATCACCTATCTGGCCGGACGACGCCACTTGCCGCCCGACGTCCTGACCAGCCGCGCGGCCCACGCGGCGCGGACCCGGCTAGCGGCACCGGAATGGCGCCGGATCGGGGCGATCATGCTCCTGCTTGTGCCCTACATGGTCTACAACGCGGTGCTCAATCAGGCTTATGCGGTGATGTATATCTGGGCCGATAGCCACGTGAACCGAGTGATCTTGGGCTGGGAAGTGCCGGTCACCTGGATCGGGATCGTCGATGGCCTGCTGACCATCTTTGGGGTTGTGGTGGCCAGCCGGATCTGGGTAATGCAGCAACGCCGGGGCCAAGAACCTGGCGACCTGATCAAAACCGCGATCGGCTATGGCGTGATCGCGCTTGGCTACCTCTGGGTTGCAGCGATTGCCACACTGCCCGTGGTTTCGGTGCTGGGCTGGATCGCCTTTTATCTGCTGATCGATTTCGGGGTTGGCTGGGTCGAGCCACCGCTCCAGGCGCTGGTTTCTCGCGACGCCCCGCCGCAGGTCGCTGCCACCATGATGGCGCTGCTCAAGGCCTCAGGCATGTTCGGCTATTTCCTGCTCGGCTGGCTTGGCCGGTTCTACGAACCGCTTGGGCCGGCCCGCTTCTGGCTGTTGCACGCGGCGTTGGTGGCCGGTTCAATGCTGTTCCTGCTGCTCGGTCACCGCTGGTTCCTGCGCTTGCTGGGCCGCACCGAGCAGGCGATGGAACCGGTCTGACGTTTGCCGGTATTTTTAGCGGCTTCTCAGTGGTTCGCAGTTGGCTGTCTCTTCGTCTCCTCTAGCAGTGCTGCCAGATCCTCCTGCTTTAGCTTCCCAAGTTCGGCCCCTGCGGCGTCGCTTGCGGCCTTGCTGCCGTTGCCTTCGCCATAGATCTTGTAGGTGCCATCCTGCGGGGTGAGGACGAAATAGAAGGGCGACGCAGGATTGCCCGACGCAGAAATGACAACCATCGAATGCCCATCGTCGCAGCTATAAACCACCCAGTTCGTGCCGCCGAACTTGCGCTGGACCGGCCCGGTTTCGCATTTCATCGGCGGCGGAATCGGAGCTTCAGCCTGCACCGACACCGCAGCAAGAGACAAGAGAGGGGCGGCAAACAAGCGCAGGCTCATCAGGTTAGCCTTTCGTGGCTGCTTGAGAGATGATCACGGCGAGAGGGCATTATCGACGATGCCGCCATGCCCTACTTCGCATGCTCAGCAATCGCATCGGCGATCTGATCGACCAGTTCCAGCGGCAGGTCATGGCCCATGCCGGGCACTTCCAACAGCTTGGCGCCGGGGATGTGGGCGGCGGTGTCGCGGCCGCCTTCTACCGGGACCAGCGGATCGTCGACGCCATGTATCACCAGGGTCGGGGCTTTGACTGCCTTCAGGCGCTTGCGGCGATCGCCATCGGCGACGATTGCGCTGATCTGCCGTGCGGCGCCTTCGGGGAAGTAGCTGCGGGTGTAATCGCGGGTGATATTGGCGCGCAGGCGGTCTTCGGAGGCGGGATAGCCGGGGCTGCCGATCGCGCGTGAGACATGGAGGCCGATCGGCATGACCTGATCCAGCGTGGCCCCCGCCGGGGCGCGGTTGAGCAGCGCCTTCATCGCTTCAGGCTTGGCCGGGGGCACGCGGCGATTGCCGGTGGTCGACATGATCGAGGTGATCGAAAGCAGCTTGTCCGGGTGATTGATCCCCATCAGCTGGACGATCATCCCGCCCATCGAAGCGCCCACCACGTGCGCCTTGGCAATCCCCAGCGCATCAAGCAGCCCGGCGGCATCGGCGGCCATATCGGCCAGGGTATAGGGCGTGCGTGGCTTGAGCCCGAACATCTGCATCAAGGCCACGCGCTTGAAATTGGGCACGCCGTGCTGGCTGAACTTCTGGCTGAGCCCGATATCGCGGTTATCGTGCCGGATCACGTAATAGCCGCGCGCCACCAGGGCATCGACCAGCTCGATCGGCCACAGCGTCAGCTGCGCGCCCAGCCCCATCACCAGCAGCAGCGGCGGATTTTTCGGATCGCCGTGCGTTTCGTATTCGATCTGGATTCCGTTGGCGGTGATTTGCGGCATGTCTGCTCCCTGATTTTGATTTGCCGGGGAGGATTAGCCAAGTCTGGCGGCAGTGCAACTCCCCCTCCTCTTTAGAGGAGGGGGTTGGGGGGTGGTGGCGACGCTCCGCAACGCTCGCGTAGTGAATGCGGAAGGGTTGCAGCACCACCCCCAACCCCTCCTCTGAAGAGGAGGGGGGTGCCTTGGCCGACACGTCCCTTTCGGTCCCTAGCTCCGCTCACCGCGTTCGTGGATCACGTGTGCACGGCCGACCAGCAGCGGATCGACCTGGCCGACCACCGCATCATCCTTGCCGGCATAGTCGAACATGCCCAGGACATAGCGCATGGCATTGAGCCGGGCGCGCTTCTTGTCGTCGCTCTTGATCACTGTCCATGGGCATTCGGACGTGTCGGTGGCGGCAAACATCGCTTCCTTGGCGCGGGTGTAATCATCCCACTTGTCGAGGCTGGCGAGGTCGATCGGCGAAAGCTTCCATTGCTTGAGCGGGTGGACCTTGCGTTCGGTAAAGCGGCGCAGCTGCTCTTCGCGGCTGACCGAGAACCAGAATTTGACGAGGTAGATGCCCGAGCGCACCAGGTTGCGTTCAAATTCGGGCGCCTCGCGCAGGAACGATTGGTATTCTTCCGGGGTGCAGAACCCCATGACCTGTTCCACCCCGGCGCGGTTGTACCAGGATCGGTCAAACATCACCATTTCGCCGGTGGTCGGCAGGTGCGCGGCATAGCGCTGGAAATACCACTGCCCGCGTTCGACCACATTAGGCTTTTCCAAAGCAACCACGCGGGCACCGCGGGGGTTCATGTGTTCCATGAAGCGCTTGATCGTGCCGCCCTTACCGGCCGCATCGCGCCCTTCGAACAGCACCACCACCCGCGCCCCGGTTTCGCGCACCCAGGTTTGCAGCTTAAGCAATTCGGCCTGCAGCAGGAACTTTTCGCGCTCGTAATCCTTGCGCAGCATCTTGTATTTGTAAGGGTAGACGCCGCGCTGCCAGCCCTGCGCCAGTTCATTGCTGGTCTGGCGCAGCGGAATGCCCACCTCTTCCATGCCCAGCATCGCGCGCAGCCGATCGGCATCGTCAGGCGCAGCGCCGGCGATCAGGGCTTCGATATCGGTTTTCGCGCCGGCCTTGGTCAGCAGCTCCAGCGCGGCCAGCGCGCCTTGCTGCGCCGCGACGATGCGTTCCTGCGCCAGGCTGCTGCTCAACGCTTTCGCCGATGCCTGGTCCGGCGGGTCTTGATCTGCGTTATTGTTCATTGCTGTACTAATGAGCCTGCCGGGGCAATGTTGCAATTTCGTTTCAATCGGTCTGCGGGCAAAGCGATTATGGCACCAGGATCGTGTCGCGCGCCATTTTGTGCATATCGGGATAGTCCAGGATGTAATGCAGCCCGCGGCTCTCATGCCGGGCGAGCGCCGAGCGCACGATCAGTTCGGCGCATTGCAGCAGATTGCGCAGCTCGATCAGATCGGTCGAAACGCGGAAGTGGCCGTAATAGTCCTCCACCTCGTCGGTCAGCAGCTGGATCCGGTGCTTGGCGCGTTCGAGCCGCTTGGTGGTGCGCACGATCCCGACATAGTTCCACATGAAGCGGCGGATTTCGGTCCAGTTCTGCTGGATCACCACTTCCTCGTCGCTGTCGGTGACCCGGCTTTCATCCCAGGCGCGGACCGGGGGCGGGGCGTCAAACTGATCCCAGCGCGCCAGGATATCGCTGGCAGCCGCCTCACCAAACACGAAGCATTCTAGCAGCGAATTCGAGGCGAGGCGGTTGGCCCCGTGCAGCCCGCTTTCGGTGCATTCGCCCGCGGCATAAAGTCCCGGCAGGTCGGTCCGCCCAGCCAGATCGATCACGATCCCGCCGCAGGTGTAATGCTGCGCGGGCACCACCGGGATCGGCCCCTTGGTCATGTCGATGCCCAGCCCCAGCAGCTTTTCGTAGATGTTGGGGAAGTGCTCCCGCACGAATTCAGGCGGCTTGTGGCTGATATCGAGGTGGACGAAATCGAGCCCATCGCGCTTGATCTCGCTATCGTTGGCGCGGGCGACGATATCGCGCGGAGCCAGTTCGGCGCGCTCATCGTAATCGGGCATATAGCGGTGCCCGGTCTTGGGGTTGAGCAGATGCCCGCCTTCGCCGCGCACTGCCTCGGTAATCAGGAAGTTTTTGACGTCGAGGTTGTAGAGGCAGGTCGGGTGGAACTGCATCATTTCCATGTTGCCAACCCGCGCGCCCGCGCGCCAGGCCATCGCGATGCCGTCGCCGGTCGCGCCGCGCGGGGCGGTGCTGAACTGATAGACCCGGCCCGCGCCGCCGGTGGCAAGCACGGTGGCGCGCGCGGTGTGCGCCTCAACCTTGCCGGTCTTGGCATTGAGGGCATAAACCCCCCAGACCCGGCCCGATCCCGAATAGCGTTCCTCGTGCTTGCCGGTGATCAGATCGATGCACGATTGGTGCGGCAGCAGGGTCACGTTGGGATGGGCATCGGCGGCCTTGAGCAAGGCTTCCTGCACCGCCCAGCCGGTAGCATCGGCGACGTGGACAATCCGGCGATGGCTGTGCCCGCCTTCGCGGGTGAGGTGCAAATGCTCGTCCTCGGTGTTGAACGGCACGCCCAGCTGGACCAGCCGGTCAATCGCATGCGGCGCGCGTTCGATCACGAACTCCACCGTCTCAAGCCGGTTCAGCCCGGCGCCCGCAACCATGGTATCGCGGATGTGGTTTTCGAAGGTATCGCCGGCATCGAGCACCGCCGCGATCCCGCCCTGCGCCCAGGCGGTCGATCCCCCGGTCAGCTCGCCCTTGGCCAGCACCAGCACCTTGACCTTTTCCGCCAGAGCCAGCGCGGCAGTAAGCCCGGCCGCGCCCGAGCCGACAACGATGACGTCGTGGGTCACGCCGGTTCCTTCGCCGCGCTCGTCAAATGCACAAACACATCTTCCAGATCGGCTTCGCGGGTGGTGACATCGATGATCCCCAGGCCTTGCGCTTGCACCGCGGCGAGCACTTCGCCGGCGTTGCTGCGGTCTTTGTCATAAGTGATCTCGATCGTGCGCTCGCCGGTCTTTTCGCTTTTCAGGAAGGCGGGGTGCATGGGCAGCGTGTCGGGATCGCCATCAAGCGTTACCACCACAACCTTTTCGCGCGCCATTTCAACCAGTTCGCGGGTCGGCTTGTTGGCGATCAGCTGGCCGTGATTGATAATCGCGATCCGGTCACACAGCTGTTCGGCTTCTTCGAGATAGTGCGTGGTCAGTACCACCGTCACGCCGCCCGCGTTGAGTTCGCTGACCAGTTCCCACAGTTGCCGGCGCAGTTCGACATCGACCCCGGCGGTCGGCTCATCCAGCACGATCACCGGCGGGGTATGGACCAGCGCCTTGGCGATCAGCAGGCGGCGCTTCATCCCGCCTGATAGCGTGCGGGCATAAGCCTGCGCCTTATCGGCCAGATGGACCTGACCCAGCAGTTCCAGACTTTTGCGCGCGGCCTTGGGGACGCCGTAAAGTCCGGCCTGGTTTTCCAGCACTTCAAACGGGGTGAAGAACGGATCGAAGACAATTTCCTGCGGCACGATCCCGATCGAACGTTTCGCATTGCGAATGTCCTTGTCGATATCGAAGCCCCAGATTTCTGCCGTTCCGCTGGTCTTCATCACCAATCCGGCGAGGATGTTGATCAGGGTCGATTTGCCGGCGCCGTTGGGGCCCAGCAGGCCGAAGATCTGCCCTTGCGGCACATCGAAACTGACATCGTTAAGCGCCAGTTTGGCGGGGGCGTTTCCGGCCGGCGCATAACGCTTGACCAGGTTGTTGATGCTGATTGCTGCGGGCGATTCCATTTTGATCGCTTAGCCGCTTGGCTTGCCGATGGCAAAGCCCCGGATTTTTGCGCTTCCGTGCCGGTTCCTAACGGCCTGTTAACCATGTCGGTGGAGGATAACTTCAGGCGCATTGCCTAGGGCGAGTGTGATGAATTTGGGAGTAACCAGCAAGACAGGCCGCATTCGGGCCGCCATGCGTGCGTTTTTCGCGCTGCTGGCGCTCACCCTGTTCCCCGCGCATGCCCAAGCGAAGGAACGTGTAACGGTTTCAGCCAACGCGCGGGCCGTAATTGTCGCAAATCTCTCGTTTTTCAGAGTCGACGATCTCGATTTCGGCAAGATTGTTGCCGGAACAACGGCGGGGACTGTCGTCGTTTCCCCAACAGGCACGCGAACCGCTAGCGGAGGCGTTCGTCTCGCGTCCAGCACAACGGTGAAAGCAGCCAAATTTGCCGGTAAAGGGAGTTTCAATCAAACGCTGACGATCGCTGTAACCAGCAATACCGTAACTCTTAATCGAGTTGGCGGCGGCGATACGATGACGATGGATACGTTTATCATCGGAAGCACCCCCGCCATACAGCTTACCACAACGCCGAAATCGTTCAGGATTGCCACTACAAGCGGCATCTTCCAGTTCCCGGTAGGCGCAACACTGCGGGTGAAAGCGCGCCAAACACCAGGAACTTATACAGGTACATTCACCATTTCACTCCAATACCAGTAGGGTGTGGAAACATCAGCGCGGCGCTGCTAAAGGCGTGGCGATGACCATCCAGCCCGAAGCCGCAATCGTCACCACCACCCGCGTTTCCTGCGATGGCGCTACCGGGATCCCGGGCGGCGCGGCACTGGGCCATCCCAAGGTATACCTTGAAATCGATGAGCACGGCTATGTCGATTGCGGCTACTGCGACAAGCGTTTCGTGCTGAAAGGCGGCCCGGCCGATGGGGCGGATGAGGGCGCGCTTCCCGATATCGCCTCTGGCGCCAGCCGATAAGCCACCTATATCGGGTGCATGACCGCTTCCGATCCCGCCGCCCACCTGTTCCGCCAGCTCGATCCGGTTCGCGCTCAGGCTATCACCGCCGATGCGCTGAAAATGTGTGAGGATGGCGAACTGTACTTGCAGTTCACCGCGTCTGAAAGTTTCCTGTTCGATGACGGCCGGCTGAAGACCGCGGACTATGCCCGCGATGCCGGGTTCGGCCTGCGCGGGGTTTCGGGCGAGATGACCGGCTTTGCCCACGGCAACGAAATCAGTGAAGCTGCGATCCGCCGCGCCGGCGAAACGCTGCAATTGCTCGATCCGGCCAAAGCGGCACCTGCCGCGCCGCCGCGCCAGAACAACCACCATCTCTACACTGCGGCATCGCCGCTCGATGGGGTGGGCTTTGCGGAAAAGGTCAAGCTGCTTGAGATGATCGATGCTGCCGCGCGGGCCCGCGATCCGCGCGTGGTGCAGGTTTCGGCCAGCCTTGCCGCCAACTGGTCAGTGATCGAGATCATGCGCGCCGATGGCTTCCGTGCGGGCGATATCCGGCCGATGGTCCGGCTCAACGTCGGGATCGTGGTGGAGGCCAATGGCCGCCGCGAAACCGGCAATTTCGGGATTGGCGGGCGGCGGCTCTATGACGATCTGTTCCGGCCCGAAACCTGGAACCGCGCAATCGACGAGGCTTTGGCGCAGGCGCTGACCAATCTGGAAAGCGTGGCCGCGCCGGCGGGCGAAATGACCGTGCTGGTCGGCCCTGGCTGGCCCGGCGTGCTTCTGCACGAAGCGGTGGGCCACGGGCTGGAAGGCGATTTCAACCGCAAGGGCACCAGCGCCTTTTCGGGCCGGATTGGCCAGCGGGTGGCCGCGCCAGGCGTCACTGTGGTTGATGACGGGACGATGCTGGGGGTGAACGATCAGGGCCGCCGCGGTTCGCTTTCGATCGACGATGAAGGCACGCCCACCCAGGAAAACGTGCTGATCGAAGACGGGATCCTCAAGGGCTATATGCAGGACCGGCTCAACGCCCGGCTGATGGGCGTGCCCGCCACCGGCAATGGACGGCGCGAAAACTATGCCCATGCGCCGATGCCGCGGATGACCAACACCTTCATGCGCGGAGGCAACGATGATCCGGCGGAACTGCTGTCACGCGTCAAAAGCGGGATCTTTGCCAAAAGCTTTGGCGGCGGGCAGGTTGATATCGTCTCGGGCAAATTCGTGTTCTCGTGCACCGAGGCTTACAAGATCGAAAATGGCAAGCTGGGCGCGCCGATCAAGGGGGCCACGCTGATTGGCGATGGCCCGACCGTGCTGACCAAGGTGCTGGGCATCGGCAACGATTTCGCGCTCGATGAAGGGATCGGGATTTGCGGCAAGGGCGGGCAAACCGTGCCGGCCGGGGTGGGGCAGCCCACGCTGCTGGTCGATGGGCTTACCATTGGCGGCACGGCGTGATATTTCAGCCCCGGTTCATCTGGCCAGCATAGTGTCGAAGACCAGATTCAGAAGGAGTCTTCCCGTGCGAAAGATCGCCATCGCCCTCACCACCGCTGCCGCATTGCTGGCCGGCCCCGCGCTGGAAGCGCGCAGCCGCCAGACGCCCGAGCAGGAACTGGCCAAAATGCTCGAAGGACGCGAACCGGGTCAGCCGCGGCATTGCATTTCGCAGTATGAGGCGCGCGATGTCCGCGTGATCGATGGCACTGCACTGGTGTTCGGCTGGGGCAACACGATCTGGGTCAACGTGCCGCGCAATGCCAAGGACGTCGATTCGGACGATGTCCTGCTCACCCGCAATTATGGCGGCCAGTTCTGCAGCTTGGATATTGTTCAGACGCTGGATCGCAGCAGCATGATTTTCAATGGCTCGATCAGCCTTGGTGATTTTGTGCCTTATCGCCGCGTCAAAGAGGCGCGCTAAACCCGCCAAACTGTCTTCACAGCGATCCGCCGTTCGGAGTGATCCGGGCGGCGGTTTTCGTATGGGGTCCTGTCACTTGACTCTCGGCAAGAAGGATTTAGGGTAACCACCCTAATTATAGGAGAGAGCCATGGCCAGCAGTACAACGCTTGAGCGGACCCAGTCACCAATAGCGCCGATCGATGTTTCGCGGCCCGAGCTCTATTCGGAGGACCGCTGGCAGGACCTGTTCCGCAAGCTGCGCGCCGAGGCGCCGATCCAGTGGGTCCCGGACAGCGATTTCGGCCCCTATTGGTCGGTCAGCACTTACAAGCCGATCGTGCAGATCGAAGCGCTGCCCAAGATTTTCTCGTCAGATTGGGAAAAGGGTGGGATCGCCATTTCGGGCAGCCCCGAACTGTTGGCGCAGTACAACATGCGCGAACCGATGTTCATCGCCATGGACCCGCCCAAGCACACCGGCCAGCGCCGCACCGTCGCCCCCAGCTTTGGCCCCAGTGAAGTTGCAGCGATGAAGGCCGAATGCGCCGCCCGAACCGGCGAAGTGCTTGATAGCCTGCCGATTGGTGAAGCGTTCGATTGGGTCCAGCGCGTCTCGATCGAACTGACCACCGGCATGCTCGCCAAGATATTTGATTACCCTTGGGAACAACGCCACCACCTGACCGAATGGTCTGATTTCGGCGGCGATGTCGAACTGATCAAGAACCCTGATACGGTTGAAGTGCGGCTCGCCAAGATGCAGGAAATGGGCATGGCCTTTGCCGCGCTGTGGCAGGAGCGCATGACCAATCCGGGCAAGGATCTGATTTCGGTCATGCTGCAATCAGACGCGATGCGCGAGATGGAGCCGGAAGAATTCATCGGCAATCTGATCCTGCTGATCGTTGGCGGCAACGATACCACCCGCAATTCGATGTCGGCCTATGCCTATGCGCTGAACAAGTACCCTGTCGAGCGCGCCAAGCTGGAAGCGGATCCTGCGCTGATCCCCAATGCGGTGCAGGAACTGATCCGCTGGCAGACCCCGCTCTCGCACATGCGCCGCACTGTGGTGGAAGATACCGTGGTCGATGGCGTGCAGATGATGGCGGGGGACAAAGTGGTGATGTGGTACCTCTCCGCCAACCGCGACGAGTCTGTGTTCGAAGATGGCGAGGCGATCCAGGTGGACCGCGCCAATGCCCGCCGCCACCTGTCGTTCGGCTATGGCATCCATCGCTGCGTCGGTGCGCGCGTCGCAGAATTGCAACTGGTCACGCTGCTGGAGGAAATGGCCAAGCGCCGCCTGCGTGCCAATGTGATTGGCGAGCCGGTGCGTGTCCCGGCCTGTTTCGTTCACGGTTACAAATCGCTGCAGGTCGAACTGTCGCACTACTGATGAAAACAAAAGACCGGATTATCGAAACCGCGCTGCGGCTGTTCAACCAGCACGGCTATGGCGCGGTATCGACAGCGGCGCTGGCAGCGGCCTGCGGGATAGCCGAAGGCAACCTGTGGTATCATTTCAAAACCCGCGCGGCGCTGCTCGATGCGATTGCAGAGCGGTTTGCAAGTGCGATCGAAGCGCGCCTCGCGCTGCGCCCGGGCGGCGATCCGGTGAGTGATTATGGCGTGCTCCTTGAAGCGATGATGGCTGAATTCCGCGCCTTCCGGTTCCTCTACCGCGACCAGCAAAGCTATGGCGACGAGGCTGCGGTGATCCGCGCCAACGCACCGCGCTGGCTGGGCCGCACCTTTGATCAAATCGAAGCGCATCTGGCAGCGCTGGTTGCCGCCAGACTGCTCGATTGGCCTGGTGAACGGCTGCGAGATCTCGCGATCAACGCCACAATAATCCTGCGCTACGGGCTTGAACATGACCGCGAACTGGGCGCGCCGATTGCCGCAGGCGAGGGCGCGGTGCGGCGGACCTTGCTGCGACACCTGACCCTGTTCGAACACCGCCTTGATCCGGCGGCGGGGCAGCGGCTGCACAGCGCGATCGAGGTGATCGGGACCGAGGCCATGGCGGCATGATCCGCACCGCCCTGCGCTGGTTGCTGGCGCTGTTCTATGCCGCAGCCGGGGTGATCCATCCGGCCAATCCCGCCCCGTTTCTGACAATCATGCCGCCCTGGGTGCCCATGCCCGAACTGGTGGTGGCGCTGACCGGGATCGCCGAGCTGGCCGGTGCAGCAGGCCTGCTCCAGCCATGGTCAAAGCCGCTGCGCCGCGCCGCAGGCTGGGGCCTGGCGGCTTATGCGCTATGCGTCTGGCCGGCCAACGTGCAGCACATGCTCAACGATCTGGCGCAGCCCGATCACGGACTGGGGCTGGGCTACCACATCCCGCGCCTCGCCTTTCAGCCGGTGCTGATCTGGCTCGCCTGGTGGGTCTCGCGCGGGAAAACCTAGGCGAACGTGTCGGCATGCTCGGTGCGGTCGAGCTGGCGGATTTCGGGCACTGCCCAGGCCCACCACACAGCGCCTGATGCTGCAACCCCGCTGGCCAGGGCAAAACCCCAGCCAAACCCGCCATAGGCATCGATGATCATGCCGGTAACGATCGGGCCGACGATCCCCGATATGTTGCCCAGCGAATTCTGCATTCCGATCCAGCCGCCAGCCGCGCGGGGGCCGGCGAAGATCTGGCCGATCGCGAACAGGTTGGTTGAAATCTGGCTGGTGCCGATCCCGGCCAGAATCAGCCAGGCCCCCAGTTCCCATGCGCTGCCGGAAAAGTAGATTCCGCCAATCGCAGCGGCTGTGGCCAGATGGCCGAAGATCATCAGCCGCCGCCGCAGCGTGCCTTCATCGGCGCCTGCCGCCACGCGGCGATCGGACCAGTGGCCCACAGCCAGCGCCGCCACGCCCTGCATCACAAAACCCAAGGTGGTCAGCGCGGTCATCGCCTGAATCGAATAGCCCATGGTCTTGACCAGCCACAGCGGCAGCCAGGTGATCAGGAAGTAGAAGCCGTAATTGGACAGGAAATGCGCCGCGCCCATCAGCCACAGCGCCGGGGTGCAGACCAGCTTCCACAGTCCCAATCGGCCCGCAGTGGGCTGGCTGAACGGACCGGCTTGCAGCGGCTTGGTAAGCGCGCGCCAGGGCACCAGCCAGAGCAGCGTGATGGCCCCGAATATCCAGAAGATCGGCCGCCACCCGCCCAGGATCAGGATCGTGCCGCCGGCCAGCGATCCCACCGCAGGGCCAAAGGCAATCGCGGCGGCAACTGCGGCATTGGCAATCCCGCGCCGTTCGACCGGGACCTGCGCGGCGAAAATCTTGGAGCTACCGGGAAACGATACCGCCTCGCCAATCCCCAGCCCGATCCGCAGCATGACCAGCGCGGAAAGCCCGCCAACAAACCCGGTCAGCACGGTCGATAGGGCCCACAGCGCCAACCCCAGGGCAAAGACGCGGTAGACGCAGAACCGGTCGCACAGCCAGCCCATCAACAGACACAGCGGGGCATAGGCCCAAAAGAACGCCGAGACGCCGATGCCAAATTCGGTCGCGGACAGCTGGAGCTCGTCCTTCATGACCGGCGCTGCGATCCCGATTGCGCCGCGATCGACGTAATTCAGCAGCACCGACAGCGCGAGCAGCGCGACCAGCCAGGTCAGGCGCGTGCCGGTGGCGTGATGTGCCGATGTCGCTACAGGTGCAGGTGCAGTGCTGGCCATGATCCAATCCCCCCATCGCGCCCCAGGGCAAACCTAGCACGCGCCGCAGCGATTACCATCCCGCGCGGCGCGTCCTGTCTTGTCATCGCCGCCCAGCGGGCTATCGCGGGATTGAACCGCCTCAGGAGCCGATCGATGACCACCCCGCAGCACCCGCTTGCCTCACCCTTTGGCTACCGCTCAACCACGGCCGAGGTGATCGAGGGGATCGATCTGGACGGCAAGACTGCACTGGTCACCGGCGGCTATTCGGGCCTTGGTACCGAGACTGTGCGGGCACTGGCCGGTGCGGGCGCGCATGTCATCGTCGGTGCGCGGCGGCCCGATGCTGCAGGCAGCGATCTCGCCGGGGTTGCGGGCCAGATCACGGTGCTCAAGCTCGACCTGTCCGATCCCGCCAGTATTGACGCCTTCGCCGCTGAGGCGGCGGGCATCACCGACCGGCTAGATCTGCTGATCAATAACGCGGCGATCATGGCCTGTCCCAAGGCGCTCGATCCGCGTGGCTATGAAAGTCAGTTCGCGACCAACCACCTCGGCCATTTCCAGCTGACGGCGCGGCTCTGGCCGCTGCTGAAGGCGGGCAAGGCGCGGGTCGTGGCGCTATCTTCGGTTGGTCACCAGCGCGGCGCGCCGGATCTGGCGGACATCAACTTCGAACACCGCGACTATGACAAGTGGACCGCCTATGGCCAGGCCAAGTCGGCCAATGCCCTGTTCGCGCTGGAGCTGGACCGGCTGGGGCAGGCATCGGGGGTGCGGGCCCTTTCGGTCCATCCCGGCGGGATCAAGACCCCGCTGCAGCGGCACCTGACCATGGAAGAGCAGATCGCGATGGGCTGGTTTGACGCCGAAGGTAACCTCAGCGAGGTGTTCAAAACGCCCGAGCAAGGCGCGGCGACCAGCGTGTGGTGCGCGGTATCGCCGCTGCTTGATGGTCTGGGAGGGGTGTACTGCGAGGACTGCAATGTCGCCGCGCTGATGGGCCCCGATACTCCGCGCTTTTCCGGCGCGGCACCGCATATTCGCGATGAAGCGCTGGCGAGCGCGCTGTGGGCCAAATCGGAAGCGATGACCGGGGTGATGTTTCGCCCATGACCGCCCAATCCATCCTGGTCCTCACCACCGGGGGCACGATCGACAAGAATTATTTCGACGCGCTGTCGGAATATCAGATTGTCGAAAGCGGAATCCCGGCGCTGCTGGCCGAAGCGCGCGTCGCGCTGCCGTTTCGCACGGAAGAAGTGTGCCGCAAGGACAGCCTCGAGTTGACCGATGCAGACCGCCACGCCATCGCTGCGGCGGCCCGCGCGGCACCCGAAAGCCGGATCGTGGTAACCCACGGCACCGATACCATGACCGAAACGGCCAAAGTGCTGGCGGCCGAAGTGCCGGGCAAAGTGATCGTGCTCACCGGCGCGCTCAGCCCGGCGCGGTTTGCTGAGACCGATGCCCACTTCAATCTAGGTATGGCTTTTGCCGCGGCGCAGATCGCACCGCCGGGCGTGTATATCGTGATGAGCGGCGAAGTGTTTGATGGGCTAAAGGTGCGCAAAGACCGCGCTGCCGGCAAGTTCGTCGCGATCTGAACTGGCCGCTGCCGGGCGCTCAGAGCAAACCGCAAATCCGGCGTTGCGGCGATAGACCCGGTTGACAGGCCACGCGCACCCCCACAAGCAAAAGGCCCGCCACCCGGAGGTAGCAGGCTTTTGGTTTTCGGCAGATGCCGAGGGACTTAGCCGTTCGAATCGTTTCCGAGTGCGGCAACCAAGCCGCCCAGACCGACCAGGCCCAGAACCGGGAACAGCCAGTTGAAACCGCCGCTGCTGGCAACAACCGGTGCAGGCACAGGAACCGGCGGCGGGGTGACCGGGGCAGGCACCGGAGCGACCGGCGGTGCTTCAGCTACAACCGCCGGTGCCGGTTCAACCGGCGGCGGCGCGTAGGCGGTTTCGACCGGAACTTCCGGTGCACGCGTTACCGTCTGCGTCTGCTGAACCGGACGGCGTGCCGCGCGGCGGGCTGCCTTCTTCTTTTTCTTCTTTTGATCGGCTTTCTGCACCCAGGGAGCAGGAGCACCGGCGAAACTCATCAAAGGAATCTGCACGACGCCAAGTGCAACGATCGCAGCCATGGTCTGCCGGGCCTTGCGCGAGCCGAGGATGTTGCCAATTTGCACGATCAAACTCCTAGAAAATCTGGTTCGGCCGAGCCGAAAATAGCGATCAAGCCTAGGCAGAATCGCTGTTGGATTTTGTTTACCAAGCGATAAGGCGATTTACAAGTATTTGTACGGATTGAATGTTTCAGTTCGGCGAAAGTTCCTCTGAATACCTATGCAGAGGTTACCCAGGAGCGATATGCCGCCGCATTCATGCGGCGAATGGTAACCGCCGGGGGAATTTCAGAGCCGCCGCCGCTTTAAGCGGCGGTCAGGCTACTCCCACTCGATCGTGCCGGGCGGTTTGGAGGTGTAGTCATAGACCACCCGGTTGATGCCCTTGACCTCGTTGATTATCCGGGTGGCGACCCGACTGAGGAATGCAGCATCGAACGGATAGATATCGGCGGTCATCCCATCGGTGCTGGTCACCGCGCGCAAGGCGCAGACGTTATCGTAGGTGCGGCCATCGCCCATCACTCCCACCGTCTTGACCGGCAGCAAGACCGCGAAGGCCTGCCAGATCGCATCATACAGCCCGGCATTGCGGATTTCTTCAAGGTAGACCGCATCGGCCTTACGCAGCACGTCGCAGCGTTCGCGGGTTACCTCGCCGGGGATGCGGATCGCCAGGCCCGGGCCTGGGAAGGGGTGGCGGCCAACGAAGATGTCGGGCAGGCCCAGCTCGCGGCCCAGCTCGCGCACTTCGTCCTTGAACAGTTCACGCAATGGTTCGACCAGTTGCATGTTCATGCGTTCGGGCAGGCCGCCGACATTGTGATGGCTCTTGATGGTCACGCTGGGGCCGCCGGTGAACGAAACCGATTCGATCACGTCTGGGTAGAGCGTACCCTGAGCCAGGAAATCGGCCCCGCCAACCTGCTTGGCCTCTTCCTCGAACACGTCGATGAAGGTCTTGCCGATGAATTTGCGCTTGGCTTCGGGATCGGTCACCCCGGCCAGCCCACCCAGGAACAGCGCGCTGACATCCCTGTGGACCAGCGGAATGTTGTAATGGTTGCGGAACAGCGAGACCACTTGCTCCGCTTCGCCCAGCCGCATCAGCCCGTGATCGACGAACACGCAGGTCAGTTGCTCGCCGATTGCTTCGTGGATCAGCACCGCTGCAACCGCCGAATCGACCCCGCCTGACAGCCCGCAAATGACCTTGCCTTTGCCGACCTGCTTGCGGATTTCTTCGATCTTGGTCTTGCGGAATTCGGCCATGGTCCAGTCACCCGGCAGGCCGCAGACGTGGCGCACGAAATTCTTGTAGAGCTTGCCGCCATCGGGGGTGTGGACCACTTCGGGGTGGAACTGCATCGCATAGATGCGCTTTTCATCGTTGGCGATCACCGCAAAGGGTGCGCCTGCGCTTGACGCCACCGGGCGGAAGCCGGGGGCCAGCGCGGTCACCTTGTCGCCGTGGCTCATCCACACCTGGTGCTTTTCGCCCGGCGCCCACAGCCCATCGAACAGCACGCAGCCATCCGACACTTCGATGAAGGCGCGGCCAAATTCGCCGCTATCACCCAGCAGCACTTCGCCGCCCAACTGGTGCATCAAGGCCTGCTGGCCATAACAGATCGCCATGATCGGCAGTCCGCTTTCCAGGATTTCTGCCGGGATGCGCGGGCCATTTTCGTCCAGCACCGATGCCGGGCCGCCCGACAGGATGATCCCCTTGGGCTGCATCCGGGCAAAGGCGGCGGCGGCGGTGTTGAACGGGGCAATTTCGGAATAGACCCCCGCTTCGCGCACCCGGCGCGCGATGAGCTGGGTGACCTGGCTGCCGAAATCGACAATAAGGATGGAATCGCTGGGCTGGCTCGTCATGATGGGCCGATAAAGGTGCCGATCAAAAGGTGCAACAAAGTCCTCTCCATTTTGCGCAGCCAAATGGGGAGGTGGCATTTGCGGAGCAAATGACGGAGGGGTTTCCGCCCTTGCGCCATTCCCCCTCCGTCAGCGGCTTGACGCCGCTGCCACCTCCCCATTTGTGGCCGTCGCCAAAAATGGAGAGGATCGTTTAGGGGGTATGTTTTGCAACACCGCGGTTCGATCGCCATCGTCTTTGCCATCGTGCTGATCGACATGCTGGGCTTTGGCCTGGTCATGCCGGTGCTGCCGGGCCTGATCATGGATCTGGGGCACATGTCGGTCGATGCCGCAGCAGTCTGGGCCGGCTGGCTGGGGGCGGGCTATGCCGCGCTGCAATTTGTCTTCGCCCCGGTGATCGGCAACCTTTCAGACCGGTACGGGCGGCGACCGGTGCTGCTGGCGGCGCTGGCCGGGTTCGGGATCGATTACCTGGTGATGGGCTTTGCGCCGACGCTGTGGTGGCTGCTGCTGGGCCGCCTGGCCGCCGGGATCACCGGGGCCAGCTGGACCGCAGCCTATGCCTTCATCGCCGATATTTCCCCGCCAGAAAAGCGCGCTGCCAATTTCGGTCTGATGGGCATGGCCTTCGGGTTCGGGTTCATTTTTGGCCCGGCGATGGGGGGTTTGCTAGCCACTTTGGGGCCGCGGGTGCCGTTCTTCGCCGCGGCCGGGCTGGCGCTATGCAACGTTGCACTGGGCTGGTTCGTGCTGCGCGAAAGCTTGCCCACGGACAAGCGCCGCCGCTTCGAATGGCGGCGCGCCAATGCTTTCTCCGCGATCAAGGCGCTGGGCAAGCAAAGCGGCGCGGCGCTGTGGTACATTGCCGCGACGGGCTTCTGGATGCTGGCCCATGTGGTCTATCCGGCGATGTGGTCCTACATCGCGATCGCTGCCTGGCAATTTGACAGCAAAGCGATCGGGCTGGCCCTTGCGGTGGTCGGGATATCGAGCGCGCTGGTGCAGGGGCTGGGCCTGCGGTTCGTCGCACCCCGACTGGGAGAGCGCACGGCAGTTACTATCGGGGTCGCCAGTTTCATCGCTTCGGCGGTGCTCTACACTCTGGCGGGCAGCACCGCGGCTATCTATTTCGCGATCCTCGTCGGCGGGCTGCAGGGCTTCATCAGTCCGTCGATTTCGGCACTGGCCAGCCGCGCGATCGATGCCAGCAGCCAGGGCGAGCTGCAAGGCGCAACCCAGGCCGCCGGATCGATTGCTGCAATAATCGGGCCGCCGCTTTATGCGCTGGTGTTCGCGCGGTTCCACGGCGGCGCTGCGGTGCTGCAGATGCCAACTATGCCGTTTCTGGTGGCGGCCGGGTTTTCGCTGATCGCGCTGATGCTGTTCTGGCGCGGGTATGCGCTCAAGCGGCCGGCACGACCAAATCCCTAAGCTCGGTCTTGAGCAATTTGCCGATATGGCTGCGCGGCATTTCGGCAATTGCGTGGAGCGCGGATACACGCTGGGTTTTGCCCAGTCGGCTGTTGGTAACTGTGCGGATGTCATCCAGCGCATCATCGCCCACCCCGGTTTTCAGCACCACGAAGCCCACCGGGGTTTCGCCCCACTGATCGCTGGGCACGCCGACCACCGCAGCTTCGGCCACGCGCTCATCCTTGAGCAATTCGGTTTCCAAATCGATCGGGAAGATGTTGAAGCCGCCGGAAATAATCACGTCCTTGGTCCGGCCAACCAGCTCGACAAAGCCGTCTTCGTCGATCCGGCCGATATCCCCCATCCGTTGCCATACAGAACCATCGCTGGGATCAATCCAATAGCCTTCGCGGGTCTTTTCGGGTTGGTTCTTGTAGCCGAGCATCATCGTCGGCGATTTGCCAACCAGTTCGCCAGGCTGGCCCGGCCGCACTTCGTTGCCATGCTCGTCCATCACCTTGAGGAAATGTCCCGGTGCGGGCTTGCCCACGGTGTGGAGCTTGTCGGGGTGTTCGTGGACCGGGAAGACACAGGCCACCCCGCCTTCGGTCATGCCGTAAATCTCGATCAGCCCGCCGGGCATACGGGCCAGCACTTCGGCTTTGAGATCGGCGGGGAAGGGCGCGCTGGTGCAGTACTTCATCCGCATCGCTGACAGGTCATAGTCATCGAAATGCTCGTACTGCATCAGCCGGCGGTATTGCACCGGCACCAGCATGGTGTGGGTGCACTTCTCGCCCGAGGCGCGCTCCAGCCATTTCTTGACATCGAACTTGCCCATCAAGCTGGCGCAGCCGCCCGAATACATGGTCGGCAGGAACACCGCCATGGTGGTGTTCGAATAGAGCGGGGTGGAACAGATCGTGCGGCTGTCGGTCCCGTAGTTGAGCGCGGCGCGGAAGGTCATCTGCCGCCAGCGCATGCCGTGCGAATGGACGATGCCCTTGGGCACGCCGGTGGTGCCGCTCGAATAGATGATGTTGAGCGGATCGTTCTCCGCCGGCTGGAACGGCGCGGCTTTGGTCCCTGCGGGGGCCATGAAGGCGTCCAGCTCGCTCAGCAGGATCTGGTTGGCTGTCGGCAGCAGGAAGTCACCCAGTTCATCCAGCTTGGCCTGGTCGATGAACAGGTGGATCGCACCCGAATCCGCGGCCATCCCGGCCAGCTGATCGGCACTGGCGCTGGTGGTCAGCGGCGCAGCGCAGCCCCCGGCGCGGATCGCGGCGAGATAGACCAGCGCATAGGCCACGTTGGTCATGCCCAGGATCGCCACCGCCTGTCCGCGCTGCAAGCCATCAGCCTGCAGCCGCGCGGCGATCCGTTCAACCTGGTCGGCAGTCTCACGCCAGGACAGCGTGGTCTCGCCATCGAACAGCGCATCAGCATCACCGCGGAAGAGGCCCCAAGCGGCAATCAGGCCGGGGAACGAACCGAATTCAGCGTCAAGCAGGGCGGCAGGGTTGGCGGTCATCGACATGGTCTCCGGTCCCGAATCGGGCTTACCTTGCCTTGCGCAATGGCATACCGGCTGTCCAGCGCAGAGGCAGGTCTTGCCGAGTGGTTACTGGTCCGGTTGCAAAATACGCAACAGCCGTCCCGCCCTTTGCACTGGTAATCTCTACTTAAACAGTTATGTTGCAAATGCGAACTCAGTTCGCGAAAGCAACAGGAGATACCCCATGCGCAGCATCATCTACATCGTGCTGCCGATCATCGCCGCGGCTTCGGTCAGCGGTTTGATGTTTACCGCCACGCTTGCCTAAGCGCAGCGGTTCGGCACACCTCCACAACGTACAAAGGGCCGGACCGCCTTGGCGGTCCGGCCCTTTGTCTTGTTTGGCGTGCTTATCTGCTGCTCAGCAGTTTCACCAGATCGTACAGGTAATCGCGCCCTTCCATCAGCGAGCGGACTTCGAGCCGTTCGTTGAGGCCGTGCGCGCCGTTGCCATCAGGATCGCCCCATTCACCGGGCACACCGTAAGTCGGGATGCCAACCCCGGCGAGATAGACCCCGTCAGTCGCCCCGGTCGACATCACCGGGATCACCGGCACGCCGGGGAAGTGCTTGGCCACCAATTGTTCCATCGGCCCGATCAGCCACGGGTACATCGGCGGAGCCTTGGCAATCGGCTTGCCGACCTTGGTCTGCACGATCTTCACGTCGGGATTGCCGATCGCAGTGGCGAGAATTGCCTGGGTTTCCTCCGAAGTGCGGCCCGGGAACATCCGGCAGTTGATGTTGGCGGTCACCGTCTGCGGCAAAGCATTCAGCGCATGGCCGCCATCGATCAAGGTGGCGACGCAGGTTGTGCGCAGCATCGAATGGTACATCTTGTCAGTGTTGACGATTGCTTCCGCCGCCTTGTCCTGCGGATTGGCGGCCAGCGCGACCATCGCCCTGCCCATCTCGTCACCGCGCAGCGCGCCGGACTTGGCGAAGAAGGCGCGGGTGGTATCGTTGAATTCGATCGGGAATTCGAAATCACGCACCTTGTTCACCGCATCGGCCATCGCGTAGATCGCGTTTTCGCGAACCGGCTGCGATGAATGGCCGCCCTTGTTGGTGGTGGTCAGGGTGAAGTCCTGATAGGCCTTTTCGCCGACCTGGATGGTCTGGACCACCAGCTTGCCCTTGCCATCAGACAGCCCGCCGCCGCCTTCGTTAAGGGCATATTCGGCATCGATCAGATCACGCTTGTTCTGGCTCAGCCATTCAGCGCCGTTGAACGCGCCGCTGGTTTCCTCACCGCAAGTCAGCGCCATCTTCACGGTGCGCTTGGGCTTGTAATTCTCCTTGGCAAAACGGACCAGCGTGTCGGTCCAGATCGCGGCCTGCGATTTATCGTCGGCGGTGCCGCGGGCATAGAAATAGCCGCCTTCCTCGATCAGAGTGAATGGATCGCGCACCCAGTCAGATCGGTTGGCTTCGACCACATCGATATGCGCCAGCAGCAGCATCGGCTTGAGCTTTTTGGAAGTGCCGGGATAGACCACAACCAGTCCGCCGTCCTTGGGGTGTTCGGGCACTGAAAACAGCGTCATCTGGCTGTCGGCAATCCCCGCCGCGCGCAGCCGCGCCGCCATCCGTTCAGCCGCCAGGGTGCAGCTTCCGGTAGAAAGCGTGGTGTTGGTTTCAACCAGTTCCTTGTACAGCCCGCGAAATTCGGCCTGATCGGGGCGCAGCTGCATATCGGCAGCACCGGCGGTAACGGATGCCCCCAGTAAAAGGGCGACGGCTAACTTTTTCATGGCGGTAACTCCCCGGATTGTGGGTGCAGTTATGCCTGAATTGCCTGTGGATGGAAGGGGGGCTTTGCACTTCCGAATTGGGCCCGCGCTGCCTATATGCAAGTCATGTCTGAAACACCCGAAAATCTCCCCAACGCCAATGCTTATGGCGCCGATCAGATCAAGGTCCTCAAAGGGCTCGACGCGGTGCGCAAGCGCCCCGGCATGTACATCGGCGATACCGACGATGGCAGCGGCCTGCACCACATGGTGTTCGAAGTATCGGACAACGCGATTGATGAGGCTTTGGCCGGGCATTGCGATCTGGTGCTGATCGAGCTGAACCCCGATGGCTCGGTTTCGGTGGAAGACAACGGCCGCGGCATTCCCACCGGGATCCACGCCGAAGAAGGCGTCTCGGCCGCCGAAGTGATCATGACCCAGCTGCACGCCGGCGGGAAGTTTGAAAACACCAGCGATGACAATGCCTACAAGGTTTCGGGCGGGCTTCACGGCGTGGGCGTTTCGGTGGTCAACGCGCTGTCCGAATGGCTGGAACTGACGATCTGGCGCGATGGTGAAGAACACTGGATGAAGTTCGCCCACGGCGATGCGGTGGAATCGCTGCGCGTGGTGGGCCCGGCTCCGGCCGGCAAGAAGGGCACCCGCGTGACCTTCATGGCATCGACCGATACGTTCAAGAACGTGCTCGAGTTTGATTTCGAGAAGCTGGAGCATCGCTACCGCGAACTGGCCTTCCTCAATTCGGGCGTGCACATCCTGCTGCGCGACAAGCGCGGTGAAGAGGTCAAGGAACACGACCTGTTCTATGAAGGCGGGATCGGCGCGTTCGTCACCTATCTCGATCGCAACAAGGTGGCACTGCTGCCCAATCCGATCGCGATTTCATCTGAGCGCGAAGGGATCGCGATCGAAGTGGCGCTGGAATGGAACGATTCGTATTACGAAAACGTCCTGTGCTTCACCAACAACATCCCGCAGCGCGATGGCGGCACGCACCTCGCCGCATTCCGCGCCGCCTTGACCCGCACGCTCAATGGCTATGCCGAAAAGTCGGGCCTGCTTAAGAAGGAAAAGGTCAGCCTGACTGGCGACGATATGCGCGAAGGGCTGACCGCGATCGTTTCGGTCAAATTGCCCGATCCCAAGTTCTCATCGCAGACCAAGGACAAGCTGGTCTCCAGCGAAGTGCGTCAGCCACTGGAAAGCCTGATGGCTGACAAGATGAGCGAATGGCTCGAGGAAAACCCGGCCTACGCCAAGGCTGTGATTGCCAAGATCATCGATGCCGCCGCCGCGCGCGAAGCTGCCCGCCGCGCCCGCGAACTGACCCGGCGCAAGGGGGCGATGGATATTGCCAGCCTGCCGGGCAAGCTGGCCGATTGCCAGGAACGCGATCCCGCCAAGTGCGAACTGTTCCTGGTCGAAGGCGATTCGGCTGGCGGCAGCGCCAAACAGGGCCGCGACCGCGCTTATCAGGCGATCCTGCCGCTCAAGGGCAAGATCCTCAACGTGGAACGCGCCCGGTTTGACCGGATCATCTCCTCGAAAGAAGTGGGCACGCTGATCCAGGCCATGGGAACCGGAATTCGCGACGAATTCAATCTTGAGAAGCTGCGCTATCACAAGATCGTGATCATGACCGACGCCGACGTGGATGGCGCGCATATCCGCACGCTGCTGCTCACCTTCTTCCACCGCCAGATGCCCGACATCATCCGCGCCGGGCACCTGTTCATCGCCCAGCCGCCGCTTTACAAGGTCAACAAGGGGCGCAGCGAAGTCTACCTCAAGGACGCGCGCGAGCTTGACGAATATCTGGTTGAGGCGGGGCTGGCCGGGCGCATGCTCGAAGGACCGGGCGGGACCCGCGCCGGGGCCGATCTCAAGACCCTGGTCGATCACGCGATTCGCCTGCGCAGCCTGATGGGCTTTGTGCCCAAACGCTATGATCCCGCGGTGATCGAGGCCCTGGCGATCGGCGGGGTTTTTGAGCCCGAAATCGACCGTGCCGGCCGCGAAGCCGCGTTGCAGCGCGCCGCGCAGCTGATGGGCCAGACCGACCGCGAAGCGGTTTGGAGCTCGAAGCAGCGCGAAGACGGCTCGGTCCTGCTGGAACGGATCTGGCGCGGCGTGACCGATGCCTTCCCGGTCGAAGCCAGCTTCCTGACCAGCGCCGAAGCGCGTAAGCTGGCGCGGCTCGCCGCCGAACAGGCCGATGCCTATACCGGCGCCTCGCGGCTGGTGCGCGGCAGCGGCCAGGCGGAAGAAGCCCCGACCGAACTGGCCACCGATGCTGGCGGCGAAATGGGTGATGATCAGGTCCAGATCGCCCCGCGCGGCGATGGCAAGAATGAAGGCATTGCCCGCCCATCGCAGCTGCTCGACGCGGTGCTGGTTGGTGGGCGCAAGGGCCTGGCGATTGCCCGCTACAAGGGGCTGGGCGAAATGAACGCCGAGCAGTTGTGGGAAACCACGCTTGATCCGACCGCGCGGGTGCTGCTGCAAGTAAAGGTCGAAGACGCTGACGTAACCGACGAGATCTTCACGCGGCTGATGGGCGACGTTGTCGAACCGCGCCGCGATTTCATTCAGGAAAATGCGCTCAACGTGGCCAATCTGGACGTTTGACTCTTTCTGGCACTGCGCATTGAATAGCGGTTGTGCCGCGCGGCCGGGCTTGACATAAACCCGGGCTTAGGGAGGTCGCCAATGCACAGCTTTCTGTCCGCTGGCGGCGCCAGCGCGGAGCTTATCCGTGGGCACGACTGGTCTTCGTCTCCGCTCGGGCCGCCCGAACATTGGGATCCAGTGCTGAAAGCCACGGTTGGCACCATGCTTGGTTCGCTGTTCCCGAAGTGTCTGTTCTGGGGCCCGGACCTGATCATGCTCTACAATGATGGCTATGCCCCGATGCTGGGGCGCAAGCCCGTAGCGATTGGCCAGCCGATGCACGAAGTGTGGAGCGACGTTTGGGATCAAGTGGAACCAATGGCCAAGCTTGCGCTGGCGGGTGAACCGACATTCATCGAAGATTTCGAAATGACAACAGACCGCAACGGTTATCCCGAACAGGCCTGGTTCACCTTTTGCCTAAGCCCGGTCCGCGATGAATTCGGTACGGTTGTCGCCGTATTCAACACCGTTGTCGAAACCACCCAGACCGTGCTGGCCAAGCAGCGGATCGAACTGGTCAACAACGAACTGGCCCACCGCATGAAGAATACCTTCAGCGTGGTCAACGCGATCGCCGCGCAGACCTTCGGAATGAGCGATGACAAGGATGCACCGCAGGCGCGCTTTGCCAGCCGCTTGTCTGCGCTGGCCAAGGCGCAGGACGTGTTGACCGACGGGGCGATGGGCCGCGCCGGGATCCGGCAGATCATCCATGGCGCGCTCGCCGCCCATTTGCCTGAGCGCAACGCGCTTGTGCTCGAAGGGCCCGACTGGCAGCTGACCGGGCGGCAGGTCTTTGCCATGGCGCTGGCGCTGCACGAACTGGCCACCAATGCCGCCAAGTATGGCGCCTTTGCCAAGCCCACCGGATCGGTTGCGGTACGGTGGAGCGGAGGCGCGCCGGGATCGGATGAACCGTTCGAATTCTTCTGGGAAGAAAGCGGCGTTGGTCCGGTCGAAGAGCCCAGTCGCAAAGGCTTTGGCAGCCGGCTCATCACCAGGATCCTGCCGGGCGAATTCGGCGGCAATGCAGTGATCGATTATGGCGCCGACGGGGTCCGGTTCAGCTTTACCACAACAATGCGAAAGTTAAGCGCTTAGCTCGCTTGGGCTGTCAGGAAAAAACCGGGCAATCACATCGTGCGCCAGCCGCGCCGGGCGCAGCGTTTCGGCATTGATGCAGCACCAGCTCGATTTGACTTCCGCTAGCACTTCCTCGCCGCGGCGGATCACGGTTTCGTAAAACGCGCGAGTGCCGTGAAATTTTTCCAGCAGCACAGTTGCAATCACATCATCGCCCAGGAAAGTCGGGCGGCGATAGGTAATTTCGTGCTTCAGGGCGACCCACAGGTGCTGCGCCACGGCATCAGACGGGGCCAGCGAGCGCCAGTGATCGATCACCGCGTCCTGGACCCATTTCAGGTAGGAGGCATTGTTAACGTGCCCCATGAAATCAATGTCCGCGGGCACGACGGGAATCGAAACGTGATAGGGCTGGGCGGTGTTCACAGCGATGTAAGTAATGCGTCCGTGTTGCAATTTCCAGACAGCATCTGGCCAAAAGTGGAAAATCTCAGGCCGCGCGCAACCCGGCTAAGCTCTTGGCACCGCGATCCTGCGCCGCCAGGCCATCGAAAATGGCGTCGACAATCCGCGCCAGTTTGTCGGTATTGAGCCGGGCCATCAGGTATTGCATGGCCCCGATGTTGACGTAAACGTGAACCATCTGGTTGACCAGGCTGAGCGCCTCATCCACCGACAGGCCAGCAAAGTGCCCATCGGCCATCGCTTCGCCAATGATCACCGCAAGGTAGTGATCACCCAGATCGATGTACGAGCGGATCTGTTCGAAGTTTTCCTCGCCGACCTGGATATAGGTGGCGAAAGCCAACGGATCGCGTTCCCATTCGGCCTGCATCGCGGCAAAGCGGCGGGCGAAGAATTCGTACATCTTGCGCCGCGGCGGCAGATCGCTGGCGACAACCTCTTCCATGATCGCCACCTTGGGCCGGAACCAGTATTCGGCCACCGCTTCGATCACGGCCTCTTTGCTTTCGAAATAGCGATAGAGATTGGCGGTCGACATGCCGGCCTGTGCGGCGATTTCAGCCATTGTCACGGCTGAGGAGCCGCGTTCCTCGATCAGTTCGACAACATGGCCGATCAACGCATCGCGCCCGGCTTCGATATCCGCTTGTGGCCGTGCCATGCCGTTGTTCTCCCGATCGGCTTGGTTGTATGCGTCACTATAGAACGATTCGGGAAAATGTTCAATAAACTGTCTTAGGTGAATAATACGCAGTGCTTGTTGCGCGTGGCGCATCGTTTAAAAGCGCTGCATGACGAATCGCAACCGCCTCGCCCGCTTCGCCCTGCCTTTGATCATCGCCGCCGCTGGCCCCGGGGTGGTCCAGGGCGCAGCGCCTGCACCGGCTACGGTGACTGTCGGGATTCTGGCGATCAACGATTTTCACGGCAGCATTGAACCGCCCAAGCAATCGGTGCTGGCACCTGATGGCAAGGGCGGCACGGTGCAGGTTCCAGCGGGCGGCGCGGCCTATCTGGCCAGCGCGGTGCAGACCCTGCGCGGGCAATACCGCTATTCGGCCACGGTTTCGGCAGGTGATCTGATCAGCGCCTCGCAGCTAGCCTCGTCGATCTATCTGGACGAGCCGACAATTGGCGTGGCCAATCGCATCGGGCTTGATTTCAATGCGGTGGGAAATCACGAATTCGATCGCGGTCGGCAGGAATTGCTGCGGATGCAGCGCGGCGGGTGCAAGCAATATACGGTGCGCAAACCCTGCCAGGTTGAACGCTTCACCGGCGCCAAATTCAAGTTTCTGGCCGCCAGCACCATCACCGAAAGCGGCCGGCCGCTGTTCCCGGCTTATGGGCTGAAATCATACGGGCAGGGCGTGCGCAAGGTTACCGTGGGCTTCATCGGCCTGACGCTTAAAGGCACCACAGATCTGGTCTCTCCCGGCGGGATCAAGGGGCTGACGTTCCGCGATGAAGCCAAAACGATCAATGCTCTGGTGCCGCAGCTGAAAGCCAAAGGCGCCGATGCCGTGGTGGTGCTGATCCACCAAGGCGGGCAGCAGGACAAGCCGATCGATCCCAGCGGTTGCAGCGGCTTTAGCGGCGATATCATGCCGATCCTTGATCAGCTTGATCCGCGCGTGGATGTGGTGGTTTCGGGCCATACCCACCGGGCTTACGTGTGCGATTACGCCAAGATCAATCCCGCGCATCCGCTGCTGCTGACCAGTTCGGGCGTTTATGGTGAGGGGCTGACTGACATTGCGCTGGAGATCGATCCGGCAATGAACAAGGTGGTGGCCAAGCGCGCGCGCAACCTGATCGTGCAATCGGTGCCCTATACCGGCAGCCGCGGGCCCGTGCCGCTTAGCCCGCTGTACCCGGTCTATCCCGCCGATCCGGTGGTGGCGGGCTATATCCAGCAATATATCGATGCGGCCAAAGTGTTCGCCACGCGTCCCGCCGGGCATCTGGCTGCGCCCGCTTCGGGCACTGTGCTGGGGCAACTGATCGCCGATGGCCAGCTTGATGCGACCCGACCTGCGGGCGCGCAGATCGCGCTGATGAACCCGTTCGGGGTGCGCGCGCCGATTGTCCCGGCTGACGATCACTCGGTCAAATTCGGCGATATTTATGCCGCCCAGCCGTTCAACAACACACTGGTTACCCAAAGCCTGAGCGGGGCTGAACTGAAAGCCGTGCTTGAGCAGGGGTTCGACGAGAGCGGACCCTATCAGGCGCTGATCCCATCAGCTGGACTGAGCTATGGCTATGACATGACCCGCCCGGTGGGCGACCGCGTGGTCGATCTGCGCTTTGCCGGTCAACCGATCGATCCCGCCGCCACATTCCGGGTTACCACCAACAGCTTCCTGGCCCAGGGCGGAGATAGCTTCACCCTGCTGGCGCGGCAGAAAGATGGGGTAATCGGGATCAGCGATCTCGATGCGCTGGAGGCCTGGCTGAAGGGCACCGATTTGCGCCCGGTGCCCGAAGCTCTGCGCGCGGCCGAGGTGAAGCATTGACAAAAAAAGGGGCGACGCCTGCGCGCCGCCCCTTCATGTTTCAGCCGAAGCCGAGACTCTTTACATCGATTTGGACCAGACCTGATCGGCGGTCATCCCGGTCATCGGGGCGTCCTTGCTGGCCAGCTTGTAAAGCGCGCCATCGGCAACGGCCCAGACCGACTTGTCGCCCGAGAAGACGATCCGCTTGCCGTCCGAATACCAGGCCCACTTGCCCTTGGTGACCTTGCCGGCGGCGTCGGTCATTTCGGCGTTCATGTCGTCAGCCAGCATCAGCTTGGCCGCGCCCGAGGCGTAGGTGCCGGCGGGCTTGACTGTGGCCTTGGCATTTTCGGGCAGCGCGGGCAGCGCGGCCGCAGCGGCTTCGCTGGACATCGCGGCGGCATCGGTTGCCACAGCTTCGGGCTCCTTGCCCTTGCAGCCGGCAACCAGCGCCAGCGCGGCGAGCGGAAGAATGAATTTACGCATCGGGGATAACCTCCTGAAAATTGTCCGGAAAATGTGCGACTCTGGACAGGGGCGGACCCTACACTTGGGCTTGCCTGTCCGGCAACCGATTTGCGGTCAGCCTTTGCGTGGCGGCCAGGGGATGAATCCCGATGTCCGCGCGACATAGTCGCCGTAGCCCGGGCGGGTCTTGGCCAGGCCCTTTTCCAGCAGCGGTTTGCCCGACCATTTGGTCAGTGTGAAGGTCAGGAACAGTGGGCCGATCAGGCTGGCCAAGGCCACCCACAGGCCGCCCTGCGCCGCGACTAGCCAAATCCCCCACCAGGCGCAGGCATCGCCGAAATAGTTGGGGTGCCGGGTATAGCGCCACAGTCCGCTATCCAGCACCTTGCCTTTGCTGGCGGGATCTTTGCGAAATGCGGTGAGCTGCGCATCGCCAACCGTTTCGAACACCACCCCGGTCAACCACAAGGCAAAGCCGGCCCAAGCCAAGCGACCCATCGGTGCCGGTTCACCCGCCGCCAGAATGCCGATTTGCGCGGGCAGGCTGGTGATGAACAGCAGCACGGCTTGCGGGCCGAACACCACCTTGAACGCTGCGCTGCCGTATTGGCCGCGCTCCCGGGCCTTGCCCAGCATCCGGGCATAGCGCGGATCCTCACCATGCGCGCGCCAGCGCGTGTAGAGGTGCAGCGCCAGGCGCAGGCCCCACACTGCAGTCATCGCCAGAATCAGCGTAGCGCGGGTGCCCTGGCTGCCCAGTTGCAGCCAGCTCGATGCGGCCATGACCACCATGCCGAAACCCCAGACCGCGTCGATAAACGAAACGTCGCCGATCCGCACCGCGACCCAGCACAGCAGGATCATCATCGCCAGATCGACCGCGAAATTCACTGCCAACATTTCAAGCATGATCTGCGCTCCGTTCTTCGGCAATCGCCGCTTCCAGCAAGGCCCAGCGTGGGTGCCCCGGCATGACTGACTGATAATAGGCCAGCAGTTTTGCAAGGTCAGCCGCATAATCGCCGCTGGGCATGATCGCAGGACCAATCCCGCCGCGTCCGGTCTTGTCCTCAACCCAGGCGGGGACCAGCGGCACCCCGGCCTTGTGGGCGATGTGGTAAAACCCCGAACGCCAAGGCCGGGTGGCACTGCGCGTACCCTCGGGCGCAACCACCAAGGCCAGATTTTCGCTGCGGGCAAAGGCATCGACCACCTGATCGACATAGTTGCGGCCCTTGGCGCTGCGATCAACCGGCACCCCGCCCATATCGTACATGAACCGCGTCATCGGCCACTTGAACAGGGTGTGCTTGCCCATGAAGCTGGGGCGAACCCCGATTTCCGTGACCGCACCCAGAAAGAACACGAAATCCCAATTGGTGGTGTGCGGCACGCCGATCATCACACAGCGCGGCGGGACCGGCTGGGTTTCAACCAGATGATAGCCGCGGCGGCGATACAGCGCCAGGACAAGGCGTCTGACCAGCCGCGAAGGCAGCGAAGGCGCGCGCTTTTCCATCAAGCATATTCTCCCCTTCGCGCCACCTTGAAGCGGCTGCGATTGGCGAGAACCTAGCCGCGCTCGATCAGGAAAGCCACGACCCTTTTGGTCAGGCCTTAAAACCCTGCGCCGCCCGGCCAGCCCGGTCCGGCCAGCCCCATCACCTTGAACAGCAGACCCATCTGACCCTCGCCGACCAGCCGTTCTTTGGCGGTTTCGATTGCCTGGGCGTGCTGCGGCGCGGTCTGGCTTAGCGTCTGAGCGCGGGCATCGATCCCCAGATTGCGCAGCCAGCGGCCCTGCGGCACAGTGCCCATCCAGCGCACCCCGCGCGATTGGGCAATCGGCGCCAGACTGGCAAAATCGACATGCACGGTCAGGTCCGCCTCGCCCGGCTGGATGAACGGATCGACTTTCAGATGCTGGCGCACGGCCTGCAGCGTTGAGCCATCGCGCAACGCATCGTGGCCGTAATCGATGAACAGCGCCGCGCCGCCTTGTTCCATCAGCCGTCCGGCCACTTCATAGACCGTGGCGGCGGCACCGGGGCAGGTTTCGATGATCGTGCCCAGTGCGGCCTGGCGGCGCGCTTCGGGAATGGCAGCATCCATCGGTTGGCTGCCCGCGATACAGACGAACCGGTCCCCGTCTGGCACCACCATCCGCTCGCGCCAGCCCTGCTCGGTCATCACCAGTTGCCGCACCGGCAGCGCATCGAGGAATTCGTTGGCGACCACCAGCACCGGGCCATAGGCGGGCACAGTCGACAGGTCATAATGCCACTGCGCGCGTGGCACATTGGCCAGCTGCACATCCTTCAGCGCGGTTGAGGCTTCGACGAAATGAATTGACGGTTCCAGCCCATAGCGCCGCGCACTGCGCAAGGCATCGAGCGCCAGGGTGCCGCGCCCCGGGCCCAGTTCGACATAGTGGACCGGCTCTTCGCGGCCGGCATTGATCCACATATCGGCCAGCCACAGCCCGATCAGTTCGCCGAACATCTGGCTGATTTCGGGCGCGGTGACGAAATCGCCGGCCGCGCCCAGTGGATCGCGGCTGGAATAGTACCGCGCGTTGGCTTCGCCCATGTAATGCATCAGGCTGATCGCGCCGGTGTTGCCGATCAGCCGCCGGAAAATCTCACCCAGCGGCTCGCTTGGGGCGCTATCGCTCATTCGGGGATGGGCGCGGTGCTGTTGAGTTCAGGCCGGGAAATCGCACGGATCGCAAAGAACAGCCCCGCCGCCATCAGCGGCAGAGTCAGCCATTGGCCCATCGACAGTCCACTGGAGCGGGCAAATTCCTGCAGCTGCGCGTCGGGCTCACGGTAGAATTCAACCACGAACCGGGCCAGCGCGATGCCGAATGCAAACACGCCGACCAGCAAGCCGGGCTTCCACCGGGCGCGAGTGCGCCAGAACAGGTAGAGTGTAACCGCTGCCAGCAGCAGCCCTTCAAGTCCGGCCTCATAAAGCTGGCTGGGATGGCGCGGCATGTCGCCCGCGCCAGGAAAGACCATCGCCCAGGCGACGTTGGATTCGGCAACGCGGCCCCACAGCTCGCCGTTGATGAAATTGGCCAGGCGGCCAAAGAACATGCCCACCGGCACGGTCACCGCCACGTAATCGCAGACCCGCAGGAAGCTTAATTTGTTGCGCCAGCAGACAAATGCGATCGCCAGCAGCACCCCGATCAGCCCGCCATGAAAGCTCATCCCGCCGTTCCACAGTTTGATCAGTTCGCTCGGCTGGCTCCACAGGCTGGGCAGCCCGGTATCACCGCCGGTGTAGAAGGTGGCATAGCCCAGCCGCCCGCCCAGGATCACGCCCAGGGTGCCATAGAAGAACAGGTCATCGGCATGGCGCTGCGCCATCGGTGCGCCGGGGGCCTTGATCGATCTGGACATGTGCCAATAGGAAAAGATGATCGCGGCCAGATAGGCCAGGCTGTACCAGCGCAGCTGAAATTCGCCGAGCGGCGTCCCGAACTTGAACAGGTAGTTCTTGAGGTGCAGATCCGACCAGTTGAGCGGCGCATCGGCCGCAGCTACAGCAAGCCCTTGCAACGATAGTGACAGCAACAAGGCAACCCCCTAGACACGGTTAAGCCGCGCCTTGTGGCACAGCACCGCGATGGAGCAAACCCCCAGAGGTGCGATTGGGAACAGGAATTGGACGTGCGGAAAAGGGCCGCGCGTTCGCGAACCAAAAACAAGAAGGATGCCGCATGGCCACCGAACTCGATACTGCCCTTGAAGATGTGGTTGCGCGCCTGACCGCGCCCGGCGCGATGCTGGAGACGACCACCTACGAGCGCTTTGGCCGCCAGCTGCCGATGCTCAAGAATGCGCCGCCCACCTTGCCCGCGATGTTCGAACAGTTCTGCGCCCAGCATGGCGAGGCGGAATTCCTTGTCGATGGCCAAATCCGCACCACCTTCGCCGGGGCCTATGAAGCTGCCCGCGCAGTGGCCGGCGGCCTGGTGGCCGGACATGGGATCCAGAAGGGTGACCGGATCGGGATCGCCGCGCGCAATTCAACCAACTGGATCATTGCCTATATGGCGGTGCTGATGGCCGGTGGCTGCGCCGCGCTGCTCAACGGCTGGTGGAGCGGCGATGAAATGGCCGCCGGGATCGAACTGGCCGATTGCAAGCTGGTGCTGGCCGATGCCCAGCGCGCCGCCCGCATCGCCGACCTGAAGCTGCCGACCCGGGTGATCGAATTTTCGCACGATTGCCCGTGGCAGGAAGGCTTGGCGGCGCTGCTCGCCAATGGCGGCGGGGCTGATACCGCCTTGCCCGATCTGACCGGCGATGATGTCGCCACGATCCTCTATACCTCGGGATCAACCGGGCAGTCCAAAGGCGCCTGGTCCGATCACCGCGCGGTCAGTCAGGCAACTTTCAGCTTTGTCAGCCAGACGCTGATGGTGCTGACCCATATGACTGACAAGGGCGAAGCGCCGACCTCGCAGCCCGCGACGCTGGTCAACGTGCCGCTGTTCCACGTTACCGGCGAAGTGCCGGTCATGCTGCAAAGCTTCGTGATCGGGCGCAAGCTGGTGCTGATGCCGAAATGGAACGCAGAAGAAGCGATGCGGCTGATTGAGCAGGAAAAGATCACCTATTTCGTCGGCGTCCCGCTGATGAGCTATGAAATCGCCACCCACCCCAATCGCGGCAACTATGACCTGACCAGCTGCACCGCCTTTGCCGCGGGCGGCGCGCCGCGTCCGGCCGATCACGTCCGCAAGATCAAGGATGCGCTGCCCCACGCCTTTCCGCTGCTGGGTTACGGCCTGACCGAAACCAACGCTGCGGGCTGCGGCAATCTCAACGAAAACTACATGGCCAAGCCTGGATCGACCGGCACCGCGACCAAGCCGCTGATCGACGTTGCGATTCTGGACGATGACGGCAACCAGCTTGCCACCGGCCAGACGGGCGAAGTGTCGATCCGCTCGATCGTCAATTTCAACGGCTATTGGAACAACAGCGAAGCCACCCGTCAGGCAATCATGCCCGATGGCTTCTTCCGCTCGGGCGATCTGGGCTATCTGGATGAAGACGGCTATCTGTTCATCGTTGACCGCAAGAAGGATATCATCATCCGCGGCGGCGAAAACATCAGCTGCATCGAAGTGGAAGAGGCGATCTATGCCCACCCTGAGGTCGCCGAAGCCAGCGTGTTCGGGATGCCGGACGACCGGATGGGGGAACAGCCAACCGGGGTCTATCTGGTCAAGGATGGCTGCACGGTCAGCGAAGAGCAACTGCGCGCATTCCTGCTGGAACGAATCGCCGGATTCAAAGTCCCGGTGCGGTTGTGGCAGGAACACGAAACCCTGCCGCGCCTTGGGACTGAGAAAGTTGACAAGCGGACGCTGAAGGCGCGGTACTTGACTGTGTGGGAAAGCGAACAGACAAGCGGGGCGTGAAGCAAGTTCCGGGCGGATTAAGTGCATGAAAAAGGCAATTGACTCGGTACTGCGTTGAAATACTATCCACGAGCATTTCCTGCAACAAATGCACTAACAGTAGAGCGCGCGCCCCGTAACGAGCGCGCGCTCGCGATGGAGTGCGCATTATGAATTTCACGAAGAAGCTCTTACTTCCTATTGTTTCTCTGGCAGCGATGATTGTGGGACCCGCGCCCGCGAATGCCGAGGAGGCATTCATCAGGGTTGGTGACCGCTGCTATATCAACATTGGGATGGTCGGCGGCTACCCAATATTGCTTCAGATTGTATGTCCCAATAATGTGAGCGAGAATCCCTGAAATATGAGTAGGCACAGGATCAAACTGGGTTTGACGCTTGGCTTGGCATCGTGGGCGGCACTGCTGTCCGCTCAGGATGTACCAAGCGAACGGGATGCCATCGTCGTAACGGCAAAGCGGGCTGAACAAGCCGAGGTCGCTGCTGAACAGGGCAAGTCGATTACTCTAAAGCCGTCCGCTGACGCGCCGTTGGCACGCCACTATGCGCCGATTTGCATCAAGATATTCGGAATCGATCCGCAATTCGGTGAAGTCATCGCTGAGCAAATCTATCACAATGTCCGAACTCTGAAGCTTCAAGTCGGTCAGTCCGGCTGTGCACCAAATGTGTGGATTGGCTTTGTGAGCGATAGCAAGCATCAGGTTGAAAGCCTGCGCAAGCAGGAGCCCGCGATGTTTGCTGAAATGAAGTCATTCGAGATCGATCGGGTCTTCGGTGGCAGCGGCGGCGCCCAAGTTTGGCATGCAACAGAAAGTCGAAGCCTTGACGGCCGCCCGCTTCCGGTCATGGAATTTCAAACAGATACCCGCAAAATCGTGGTGAAGGCGAACCAGCAATATCAAGGTGGCCGCTTGGTTTCGCCCACACGCACGGACATCAACGGCACTATCGTGATATTCGACAGCGCCCGCGCCAATGGCAAGACGGTGCAGCAGCTGGCTGACTATGCCACTTTCCGCATTCTCGCGCCGGTGCAGGATTATGACAAGGTGCCCGAGCGCGCCTTGCCGACGATCCTGACCTTGTTCACCCCCGGCGCTGACCCGCCCGGCGGGCTGACCGAATTCGACTGGGCTTACCTCTCAGCCTATTACAAGCTTGATCGCGGTGCCAAGGCCAGCGCGGTGCACGATGCCGCCCGGCAAGCGGTGCTCGATGGCACCGGGCAGACGCTGAGCGAAAAGGCTGCTGGCGACTAGCGCACTTGACAAGCGTCCGTGCAATGCCCGTTACCTGATGGCATGGCAAAGCGATCAGACAGCGGGGGCGTGAGCCGGATCCAGAACCAGCGCGCGGTGATCGATCGCCGGGCATTGGCGGCGGCGATTGCCGATGTGGTAGAGGCCAAGGGTGTAGCGAAGGCGCGGCCTGCGGTGGTCGAGCTGCTGCGCGCCGCGCTGAGCGATGGGCGCGAGGAAATTGCCCTCCGCCTGGCCGGGCATCCATCGGCTGGGCACGATAGTGCCGAAGCGCAGGCTTTTCTGGTCGATCAGCTAATCCGGGTGATCCACGATCATGTGATCGGCGATCTCTATCCTGCACCCAACCGCACTTCGGGCGAACGGCTTAGCATCATGGCGGTGGGCGGTTATGGCCGCGGCGAAATGGCGCCGCATTCGGATGTCGATGTCGCCTTCATCACGCCCGGCAAGCAGACTTCGTGGTGCGAACAGGTGATCGAGGCGACGCTCTATTTCCTGTGGGATCTGGGGCTCAAGGTCGGCCAATCGAGCCGCAGCCTCGATGAAATGGTGCGGATGGCGAAAAGCGATCTGACGATCCGCACGGCGCTGCTCGAAGGGCGGTATGTCTGGGGCGATCAGGCGCTGTTCGATGAAGCCCAGCGCCGGTTCTGGAGCGAAGTGGTGGCCGGAACCGAGCGGCAATACGTTGCCGAGAAGCTGGCTGAACGCAACGATCGCCACAAGCGGCTGGGCGATAGCCGCTATGTCGTCGAACCCAATGTCAAGGAAGGCAAGGGCGGCCTGCGCGATCTCCACACGCTGTACTGGATCGGCAAATATATCCATCACGTGCGCGATGTGTCCGAACTGGTCGATGTCGGGCTGCTGACCACGGCAGAGTACCGCGCTTTTCGCCGCGCCGAAAACTTCTTCTGGGCGGTGCGCTGCCACCTCCACACCATCACCGGACGGGCCGAGGACCGGCTGACTTTCGATCAGCAGCGCGAAGTGGCGGCGCGGATGCAATTCGCCGATCGCCCGGGCAAAAGCGCGGTCGAACGGTTCATGCAGTACTTCTTTCTGCAGGCCAAGCGCGTCGGCCATCTGACCGGGCTGTTCCTGGCCCAGCTGGATGAACAATCGGGCAAGAAGGCCCCGCGCGGGCTGCTGGCGGGGTTTCGCGCCCGCAAGCGCATGCTCAAGGGCTATGTCGTCTATGGCGGCAAGATTACCGTGCCATCAGATAGCTGGTTTGCCGAAGACCCGGTGCGGTTGATCGAGATTTTCGTGCTGGCCGACGCCAACAGCCTTGAAGTGCACCCCGATGCCATGCGCCTGGCGCTGCGCGATGCGCGGCTGGTCGATGCCGTGCGCACCGATCCGCGCGCCAATGCGCTGTTCCTTGATCTTTTGGCCAGCCGCCACGATCCCGAAACGGCACTGCGCTGGTTCAACGAAGCGGGTGTGTTCGGCCGCTTTGTGCCCGATTTCGGCCGGGTCAACGCGCAGATGCAGTTTGACATGTACCACCATTACACGGTGGACGAACACACCATCCGCGCGGTCGGGCTGATGGCGCAGATCGAGAAGGGTGACCTGAAGAAGGACCATCCGCTGGCCAGTGAACTGGTCCACAAGGTGCAGCACCGCCGGGTGCTTTATGTCTCGATCCTGCTTCACGATATCGCCAAGGGGCGGCGCGGCGATCATTCGGTGCTGGGCGCGGAAGTGGCGCTGAAACTGTGCCCGCGGCTCGGCATGAGCGAGGAGGAGACGCACCTGGCCTCTTGGCTGGTGCGCCAGCACCTGCTGATGAGCGCGGTGGCCTTCAAGCGCGATCTGGCCGATTGGAAAACCATCACCGATTTCGTCGCGACGGTGCAATCGGTTGAGCGGCTGCGGCTGCTTTCGATGCTGACGATTGTCGATATCCGCGCGGTGGGGCCGGGGGTGTGGAACAGCTGGAAGCGCCAGCTGATCAACGAACTTTACGATGCCGCCGAAGAGCGCCTGCGCCTCGGCCACGTCCAGCACGGCCGCACCCAACGGGTTGCGGCCAAGCAGGCGGTGGTGGCCGAACGGCTGGGCGCTGAGAGCGGGCTGGTGGCCAAGTATGCGCGCCAGTTCAACGATGCCTACTGGATTGCCGAGCCTGACGACATCGCGGCGATGAACCTGACCCAGCTTGACCGGGCCAAGGGCGCGCAGCTTGACGTTCATTGCGAATACTATGCCGCGCGCGGGGCCACGCTGGTAACGGTGATCGCGGCCGATCATCCGGGGCTGTTCTACCGCATCGCCGGCGGGATCCACCTGGCCGGGGGCAACATCATCGATGCCCGGATCCACACCACCCGCGGCGGTATGGCGGTGGACAATTTCCTGGTGCAAGATCCGCTCGGCCGCCCGTTTTCCGAAGACAGCCAGCTCGCCCGGATCAAGACCATGATCGCCGATGCGCTGATGGGCAAAGTCAAGCTGGTGCCGCAACTTGCCGCCCGGCCCAGCGCCCGCCCGCGCGCCGATGCCTTCGATGTACGCCCCGGCGTTGAATTCGATAACGCCGCCTCAAACCGCTTCACGGTGATCGAAGTCAACGCCCGCGATCGCCCGGCGCTGCTCAACCGGCTGGCGCGGTCATTGTTCGAAGCCAAACTGATGGTCCATTCCGCGCACATCGCCACCTATGGCGAGCGCGCGGTGGATACCTTCTATGTCACCGATCTGCTGGGTGAGAAAGTTGACGCAGCGGCGCGGCTGCGCGCGGTGGAAAAACGCCTGCTCGAAGCGGCAGTGGAAGAGGTGATCGAAGTGGCGGCCTGATCCATCGTCCTGGACTTGGCCCGGGACGATGCTTCAACCGATCAGCGCCTCGGCGATCTGTACAGCATTCAGCGCGGCGCCTTTGCGCAGGTTGTCGCCGACCACGAACAGCGCGAGGCCGTGTTCGACTGTGGGATCGGCCCGCACCCGGCCGACAAAGACTGGGTCCTTGCCGGTCGCCTCAAGCGGGTTGGGGCACTGGCTCAACACCACGCCAGGGGCCTTGGCCAGCAGTTCCAGCGCGCGTTCGGGGCTGATCGGGCGTTCGAACTCGGCATTGAACGAAACCGAATGGCCAGTGAACACCGGCACCCGCACGCAAGTTGCCGATACTGGCAGGCCGGGAATCTCGAGAATCTTGCGGGTTTCATCGCGCAGTTTGAGCTCTTCCTCGGTGTAACCGTCCTCGCCCAGCACATAGTTGAGCGGGACCACGTTGTGGGCGATTGGCACCACCCACTTTTCGGCTGTGGGCAGTAGATCGTCGTGGCCGCCTTCGGCGAGCAACCGCGCCTTGTCACCCACATGGTCAAGCTGGCGGGCCAGAATTTCGATCCCGTCCAGCCCCGCACCCGACACCGCTTGATAGGTGCTGGCGGTCAGCCGCTTGAGGCCCGCTTCATCGTGCAGCGGCTTCAGCGCCGGCATCACCGCCATGGTGGTGCAATTGGGGTTGGCGATAATCCCTTTGGTCAGATGTGCCAGGGCGTGCGGGTTCACTTCTGCGACCACCAGCGGAACGTCCGGATCGGCGCGGAAGGCGGAGCTGTTGTCGATCACCACCGCGCCCGCCGCCGCAACCTTCGGGGCCAATGCCTTCGAAGTGGCCCCGCCGGCTGAGAACAGCACCACGTCGAGCCCCGCATAGTCCGCCGTTTCGGCATCTTCCACGCTCACGCCGTCCAGCACCTTGCCCGCTGATCGGGCCGAGGCGAACAACCGCAACTGGGCAATCGGAAAGTTCCGCTCTTTCAGGATGGCCCGCATGGTCGATCCGACCACGCCGGTAGCGCCGACGATGCCGACATTAAGCTGCTGTCCGCGAGAAAAACGATGAACCATGATGCTACTCCTTGCATGAGGAGAGCAGTGCGGGGTTCCTTCCGATCCTGGATTGGATGCCCCGCCTGCTCTGTGCGGGGCGGGTTGCCGGGGTGCCTTAGCGACGCATCCCCACAACCGGTCCCGCGTTGGCGGTCGGTTTGGTGGTAATGGTAATGGACGGCATGATCGACATGGGACGCGCCTCTAATCGCCGCTTTGCGCAATGGCAAGCCTGATGTTGCGGTGCAGTGTGAACGATTCGTGCGTCATCCGCTCCGGAAGGCATTGGTGATCGGATACCGCCGATCACGCCCGAAGTTGCGCGTGCCCAGCTTGACGCCTGGTGGCGCCTGGCGGCGTTTGTATTCGGCGACATAAAGCAGGCGTTCGATCCGCACCACGACATCGCGGTCCAGCCCTTCAGCAACCAGCTGATTGACGCTCTTTTCGTGTTCGACCAGTCCCAGCAGGATCTTGTCGAGCACCGGGTAGGACGGCAGCGAATCCTCGTCCTTCTGATCGGGGCGCAGTTCGGCGCTGGGCGGCCGGGTGATGATCCCGGTGGGCATCACCGGGCCGTCCGGGCCCAGCCCGATCCCGGGCTTGTGCGCATTGCGCCATTCGCTGATCGCGAACACGGTCATCTTGTAGGCGTCCTTCAGCGGGTTATAGCCGCCCGCCATATCGCCATAGATCGTCGCATAGCCGACGCTCATCTCGCTTTTGTTGCCGGTGGTCAGCAGCATCGGGCCGAACTTGTTGCTCAGCGCCATCAGGGTCACGCCGCGGATCCGCGACTGGACGTTCTCCTCGGTGATATCGTATTCGGCATCGGCAAAGCTGCCCGCCAGCATCGTATCGAACGCATCGACCGCAGGCGAAATCGGGATCGTATCGTAACGGCAGCCGATCATCGTTGCGCATTCAGTCGCCAGATCGAGGCTGAGTTGGCTGGTAAAGCGGCTGGGCAGCATCACCGACCACACCCGGTCCGGCCCCAGGGCATCGGCGGCAATCGCGGCGCAGATCGCGCTGTCGATCCCGCCCGACAGACCCAGCACCACGCCAGGGAAGCGGTTGCGGTCCACATAATCGCGCAGCGCCAGGACCATCGCGCAGTAAATGTCCTCGGGATGCCCGGCCAGCTGCGCCACTTCGCCCACATCGCAGTGCCAGCCCTGTGCGGTTCTGGTCCAGCGGGTGGTGACTTCCTGTTCTTCCCAGTCCTTCAGCTGGACCGGGACCGAGCCATCGCCGTTGACCACGAAGCTGGCCCCATCGAACACCAGCTCGTCCTGCCCGCCCACGCGGTTGAGATAGGCCAGCGGCAGCCCGGTATCGGCCGCGCGGCGCCGCGCGACACCATCGATGCGCAGCGTGTCCTTGTCGATTTCGTAGGGGCTGCCGTTGACGCAGATGAACAGCTCCGCGCCGAAGTCGGCCAGGTGGCGGCACACGTCAGGGTGCCACACGTCCTCGCAGATCGGCAGGCCAATCATCACGCCCTTGAACACCACGGGTTCGGGCAGGGGGCCAGGCTGGAACAGGCGGACTTCATCGAAAGTGCCGTAATTGGGAAGCTCGTGCTTCAGGCGGATCGCCGTAACTTTGCCCTGATCGAGCAGCGCCACGCCATTGTGCAGCGCGCCATCGACCACAAAGATCGATCCGACCAGCATCGCCGTGCTGCCGTCGGCAGTCGCCTTGGCCATCGCTTCCAGCTCGTGCGTAGCCCGCTCAACGAAGGCGGGTTTGAGCACCAGATCTTCAGCCGGATAGCCGACCAGCTGCATTTCCGGGAAGACGATCAGATCCGCACCCGCCGCCTGGGCGCGTTCGCGTGCAGCGAGCATCGCGGCGGCATTGCCGGCGATATCGCCGACCGATTGGTTCAACTGAGCGAGGGTGATCGTGAGAGTATCGGCCATTATGCTTTCCTAGGGCCAAGGAACGCGTTAGCCAATGCGTGAAAATGGAGGATGCGAATGTTCGAACAGGCTTTTGAAAGCGCCAATCTGCCCGGCGCGGTCGGCATGGTGGTGGACCGGGACGGGGTGCGCTTTGCGCAGGCACTGGGCGTCGCCGATGTCGATAGCGGCGCGCCCGTGGCCCAAGACACCCAGTTCCAGATCGCATCGATGACCAAGGCGCTGGTAACGCTGGCGGCGATGCAGCTGGTGGAAGCGGGCAAGCTTGATCTTGATGCACCCGTCGGCGCGTTGCTGCCCGAACTGGCTGATGCGCAGGTGCTGACCGGGTTCGATGCTGCGGGGAAACCTCAACTTCGCCCCGCCGCGCGCCCGGTGACCATGCGCCACCTGCTGACTCACACTGCGGGGCTGGGCTATTTCTTCATCCACCCGCCGGTGCTGCAGTATTTCGCCGCCACCGGGATGCCGGTGCCGGGATCGCGCAAGTCGATCACCATGCCGCTGATGTTCGATCCGGGGGAGGGCTGGGAATACTCGGTCGGGATTGATTGGGCCGGTCTCGCCATCGAAGCGATCACCGGCCAGCGGCTCGGCGCCTATCTGGCCGAGCACGTGTTTGGCCCGCTGGGGATGACGCGCACGGGGTTTTATGAAAGCCCGCCCGAAGGCCTGGCGCAGGTTCATGTCCGCGGCGAAGACGGCGCGCTGGCGGTCAAACCGATGTTCCTGGGCGGGGGTGAATTCGAAATGGGCGGCGGCGGTCTGATCGGCACTGCGCCCGATTATGCCCGCTTTGTGCGCGCCATGCTGCGCGGCGGCGAGTTGGACGGCAAACGCGTGCTGAGCAAAGCCGGCGTGGCCGAAATGGCCCGCAATCAGGTTGCCCCCCTGCGCGCCGGGGCGATGGGCACCGCAATGCCCGAACTGGCCGCGCCTTACGATACCTTCCCCGATCAGCACACCGGCTGGGGGCTGGGTTTCCTGATCAATCCGGAGCAGGGGCCCAACGGCCGCAGCCCCGGCAGCCTCGCCTGGGCCGGGATCTTCAACAGCTATTACTGGATCGATCCCGAAAAGGGCGTGGGCGGCGTTTTCATGAGCCAGCTTTCACCGTTCGGCGATCCCGGCGCACTGGCATGCTTCGGCGCGCTGGAACGGATGGCTTATACCTGAAGCCCTACTTGTTCTTCATATTGTCGAGCCCGCGCACCACGCCGGGCTTTTCGCTGGGCTTGGATACGTTGGTCTTGACCTTCACGGCTTTGGGCTTGCGAGTTTCTCGGGTTGAGCGGGCTTGGGATTTGGCCATGGGTGGTTCCTTTCGGGAAACGGTCGGACGATTGGCAAGCAAGACTTCAGCCGAATTTGACCGCGCCGGGAAGAATGGCGCGCGGGCCTTAGTCCCAACGAGGGGACGCTGCGGGCGCAGTGTAAGCCATACCGGGCCATGGTCCTACGAAAAAGCCCCGCCGGATCGCTCCGGCGGGGCCTTTTGTTGGTTCCCGTGATGGGAAAGCGAGGGGCTTATGCCTCGCCTTCGGCCGCTTCGGGGTTCAGGTATTCACCGGCATCGGCATCGCTGCCGTGGGTTTCGCCTTCTACTGCGGCAAGCGGATCGTCGCCCATCGCAGCTTCCGGGCTCTGGGCCAGTTCCGCGGCATGCTCTTCGGCGGCGCTGTCGGGTGCGATCAGCGCTTCCTGGAGAGTGCGGTACTGGGCGCGCAAGGCAGCATCGCGGCTGCTTGCGGCAACGCGCAGGCGGTTCATGCCGGCCCCGGTGCCAGCCGGGATCAGGCGGCCAACGATGACGTTTTCCTTGAGCCCGATCAGGCTGTCGCGCTTGCCTTCCACGGCCGCCTGGGTGAGCACCCGGGTGGTTTCCTGGAACGATGCGGCAGAGATGAACGAACGCGTCTGGAGCGAAGCCTTGGTGATGCCGAGCAGCACCGGCTTGCCTTCCGCGGGCTTCTGCCCCGGAGCCAGCTTGGCGTTGTATTCGTCCATTTCTTCGCGGTCGACCTGTTCGGCGGCCAGCAGCACGGTATCGCCGCCATCGGTGATCTCAACCTTCTGCAGCATCTGGCGAACGATCACCTCGATGTGCTTGTCGTTGATCTTCACGCCCTGCAAGCGGTAGACTTCCTGGATTTCCGCGACGAGGTATTCGGCCAAGGCCTCAACCCCCATCACTTCCAGGATATCGTGCGGATTGGGCGAGCCGGAGATCAGGCTGTCGCCCTTCTTGACCCAGTCGCCTTCCTGGACGTCGATCACCTTGGCCTTGGGGATCAGGTATTCCACCGGATCGCCCTCTTCCGGGATGATCGCGATCTTGCGCTTGGCCTTGTAGTCACGGACGAATTCGATCCGGCCCGAAACCTTGGCAATGATCGCGTTGTCCTTGGGGATGCGCGCTTCGAACAGTTCGGCCACCCGCGGCAGACCGCCGGTGATGTCACGGGTCTTGGCGGCTTCGCGGCTGGCACGGGCCAGCACGTCACCGGCGTCAACCGACTGGCCATCTTCGACCGACAGCGTGGTGCCCGGCGCCAGCATATAGCGCGCGGCCTCACCCGAAGCATCGTCCAGCAGGGTCAGGCGCGGGCGAAGGTCTTCCTTCTTGGCGCGGCTGGCCGAACGGTTTTCGGTGATCACCTTGCTCGACATGCCGGTGGCATCATCGGTGGCTTCGGTCAGGGTCTTGCCGTCGACCAGATCCTGGTACTTCACCACACCCGACTTTTCGGTGATGATCGGGGTGGTGAACGGATCCCATTCAGCCAACCGGTCACCTTCCGTGATGATCGCGCCGTCTTCATGCAGCAGGTGGGTCCCGTAGGGCACCTTGTGCATCGCGCGTTCGCGGCCTTCGGTGTCCATGACCACGATTTCCCCGCCGCGCGCCAGGCTGAGCCGGCGGCCGCGCTTGTCGGTGATGGTCAGGATATCGCGGTAAACCACGGTGCCATCGCACAGCGCCTCAAGATGCGACTGTTCGTTGACCTGCGCCGCGCCGCCGATGTGGAAGGTCCGCATCGTCAACTGGGTGCCGGGCTCACCGATCGACTGGGCAGCGATAACGCCAACTGCTTCACCGATGTTGACCGGGGTCCCCCGGGCCAGATCGCGGCCATAGCAGGTTGCGCAAACGCCTTGTTCGGCTTCGCAGATCAGCGGTGAGCGGATCCGCACGGCCTGAACGCCCGATTCCTCGACCGCCAGGGTTGCAGCTTCATCCAGCAGCGTGCCCTTGGGCATGACGATATTGCCTTCCTTGTCGGCAATATCTTCGGCCAGGGTCCGCCCCAGGATGCGTTCGCCGAGCGAAGCAATGGTGCTGCCGCCCTGAACAATCGCCCGCATTTCCAGCGCGCGTTCGGTACCGCAATCTTCGATCACCACCACGCAGTCCTGCGACACGTCGACCAGACGGCGGGTCAGGTAACCCGAGTTGGCGGTCTTCAGTGCGGTATCGGCCAAGCCCTTGCGGGCGCCGTGGGTGGAGTTGAAGTATTCAAGAACGGTCAGACCTTCCTTGAAGTTCGAGATGATCGGGGTTTCGATGATTTCGCCCGAAGGCTTGGCCATCAGTCCGCGCATCCCCGCCAGCTGCTTCATCTGGGTTGGCGAACCACGCGCGCCCGAGTGGCTCATCATGTAGATCGAGTTGACTTCACGCTGGCGGCCCGTTTCGGGGTCGATCGGCGATGCTTTCAGCTCTTCCATCATGGCGTTGGCCACCTGATCGCCGCAGCGGCTCCAGGCGTCGATCACCTTGTTGTACTTTTCCTGCTGGGTGATCAGGCCGTCCTGGTACTGCTGTTCGTAATCAGCCACCAGTTCCTTGGTTTCGCCGACCAGCGCATCCTTGCTGTCGGGGATGATCATGTCATCCTTGCCAAAGCTGATCCCGGCCTTGAACGCGTTGCGGAAGCCAAGGCTCATGATCGCATCTGCGAACAGCACGGTCTCTTTCTGACCGGTGTGGCGATAGACCTGATCGATCACGTCGCCGATTTCCTTCTTGGTCAGCAGCTTGTTGACCACGTCGAAGGGCACGGTGTGCGATTTGGGCAGGCATTCGCCGATCAGCATGCGGCCCGGGGTGGTTTCATAGCGAACCATCCGTTCCACCAAGTCTTCACCGGTCTGCGGCACACGGGCGATAACCTTGGAGTGCAAGGTCACCGCGCCGGCATCCAGCGCCTGATGCACTTCGGCCATGTCGGACATCATCATGCCTTCGCCCGGCTCGCCAATGCGGTCCATCGAAAGGTAATAGAGGCCGAGGACCATATCCTGCGAAGGGACGATGATCGGCTTGCCGTTGGCGGGGCTGAGGATGTTGTTGGTGCTCATCATCAGCACGCGGGCTTCAAGCTGGGCTTCCAGCGAAAGCGGCACGTGGACCGCCATCTGGTCACCGTCAAAGTCGGCGTTGAAGGCCGAGCAGACCAGCGGGTGCAGCTGGATCGCCTTGCCTTCGATGAGCACAGGTTCAAATGCCTGGATGCCCAGACGGTGCAGCGTCGGTGCACGGTTGAGCAGAACCGGGTGTTCGCGGATCACTTCGTCCAGGATATCCCAGACTTCCTTGCGTTCCTTCTCGACCCACTTCTTGGCCTGCTTCAGGGTCATCGACAGACCCTTGGCATCAAGCCGCGCGTAGATGAACGGCTTGAACAGTTCGAGCGCCATCTTCTTGGGCAGGCCGCACTGGTGCAGCTTGAGTTCCGGACCGGTGACGATCACCGAACGGCCCGAATAGTCGACGCGCTTGCCGAGCAGGTTCTGGCGGAAGCGGCCCTGCTTGCCCTTGAGCATATCGGACAGCGACTTCAGTGGACGCTTGTTGGCGCCGGTGATCACGCGGCCGCGGCGGCCGTTGTCGAACAGCGCGTCAACGGCTTCCTGGAGCATACGCTTTTCGTTGCGGACGATAATGTCCGGCGCGCGCAGTTCGATCAGGCGCTTGAGGCGGTTGTTGCGGTTGATCACGCGGCGATAGAGATCGTTGAGATCGGACGTCGCAAAGCGGCCGCCATCGAGCGGCACCAGCGGGCGCAGTTCGGGCGGGATGACCGGGACGACTTCAAGGATCATCCATTCGGGGCGGTTGCCCGAATCGATGAAGCTTTCAACCACCTTGAGGCGCTTGATGATCTTCTTGGGCTTCAGCTCGGACTTGGTCTCGGACAGTTCCTTGAGCAGGTCTTCCTTTTCCTGCGCCAGGTCGAGGCTCATCAGCATGTGCTTGACCGCTTCGGCGCCGATCCCGGCCGAGAAGGCGTCTTCGCCGTATTCGTCCTGGTATTCGTACAGCTCGTCTTCGGTCAGCGTCTGGTACTTTTCAAGCGGGGTCAGGCCCGGCTCGATCACCACATAGCTTTCGAAATAGAGGATCCGCTCAAGGATCTTGAGCTGCATGTCGAGCAGCAGGCCGATCCGCGAAGGCAGGCTCTTCAGGAACCAGATGTGCGCCACCGGCGCGGCCAGTTCGATGTGGCCCATGCGTTCACGGCGAACCTTGGTGACGGTGACTTCAACACCGCACTTTTCGCAGACCACGCCCTTGTACTTCATGCGCTTGTACTTGCCGCACAGGCACTCGTAATCCTTCACCGGACCGAAGATGCGGGCGCAGAACAGGCCGTCGCGTTCAGGCTTGAAGGTACGGTAGTTGATGGTTTCCGGTTTCTTGATTTCGCCGAAGGACCACGAGCGAATCCGCTCGGGGCTGGCGATGCCGATCTGGATCTGGTCGAAGGTTTCGGTCTTCGCGATCTGGTTCGTGAATTTAGACAGGTCGTTCATATTCGGGTCCCTCTGTGGGGTGAATCTCAGGGGCGGGGGCCGGGATGGGCGGGCCGCTTTGGCCCGCCCTATCCGTTATTCCGCAGCTTCCGCCAAATCGCCGTCATCGCTATCGTCGGTCAGGCTGGACAGTTCGACATTGAGGCCGAGGCTGCGCATTTCCTTGACGAGCACGTTGAAGCTTTCGGGAATGCCGGCTTCGAAGGTATCGTCACCCTTGACGATCGCTTCGTAAACCTTGGTGCGGCCGACCACGTCGTCCGATTTCACCGTCAGCATTTCCTGCAGCGTATAGGCGGCACCGTAAGCCTGGAGTGCCCAGACTTCCATTTCCCCGAAGCGCTGGCCGCCGAACTGGGCCTTGCCGCCCAGCGGCTGCTGGGTGACGAGGCTGTAAGGCCCGATCGAACGCGCGTGGATCTTGTCATCGACAAGGTGGTGCAGCTTCAGCACGTACTTCATGCCCACGGTGACCTTGCGGTCAAACGGGGTGCCGGTGCGTCCGTCAAACAGCGTCACCTGGCCCGAGCTGTCGAGCCCGGCCAACTTCAGCATGTCGGTGACATCGGCTTCGACCGCGCCATCGAACACGGGCGAACCCATCGGCACACCAGCGCGGACGCTTTCGGCCAGTTCGACGATTTCGTCAGCGCTGCGGCTGGCGATATCTTCGGCGTAGTTAGCGCCATAGATCGTCGAAAGCAGATCACGCACGGCTTCAGGCGGTTCACCCGCTTCGGGGTTGGGATTGGCCTGACGCCAGGCATCAAGCGCATCGCCGATCTTGTGGCCCAGGCCGCGAGCGGCCCAGCCCAGGTGGGTTTCGAAGATCTGCCCGACGTTCATGCGGCTTGGCACGCCCAACGGGTTGAGTACGAAGTCGACCGGCGTACCATCATCGAGGAACGGCATGTCTTCTTGCGGCAGGATCCGGCTGATGATGCCCTTGTTGCCATGACGGCCGGCCATCTTGTCGCCCGGCTGCAGCTTGCGCTTCACCGCCACGAACACCTTGACCATCTTGAGCACGCCCGGGGCCAGTTCGTCGCCGCGTTCGAGCTTTTCCTTGCGGTCCTCGAACTTGTCCTGGATCGCCTTGACGGTCTCGTCGTACTGGGCCTTCACAGCTTCGAGCTGAACCTGACGGCCATCGTCGGCTACGGCGAACTTCCACCACTCATGACGTTCCACTTCACCCAGGTTGTCCTCGGTGATGGTGTCGCCTTTCTTGAAGCCCTTCGGCGCGGCGGCGGCAACCTGACCCAGCAGCATATCGCGCAGGCGGTTGTAGGTGGCACGGTTGAGAATGCCGCGTTCGTCTTCACGGTCCTTGGCGAGGCGTTCGATTTCCTCGTTCTGGATCGCGCGAGTACGATCGTCGATCTCGATCCCGTGACGGTTGAAGACGCGCACGTCGACAATCGTTCCGGCAACGCCCGGCGGCAGCTTGAGTGAGGTATCGCGAACGTCCGAAGCCTTTTCGCCGAAGATCGCGCGGAGCAGCTTTTCTTCGGGCGTCATCGGGCTTTCGCCCTTCGGCGTGATCTTGCCGACCAGGATATCGCCCGGGTGCACTTCGGCGCCGATGTAGACAATGCCCGCTTCGTCGAGGTTGCGCAGGGCTTCCTCGCCAACGTTGGGAATGTCGCGGGTGATGTCTTCCGGCCCAAGCTTGGTATCGCGGGCCATGACTTCGAACTCCTCGATATGGATCGAGGTGAAGACGTCTTCCTTGACGATGCGTTCGCTGATCAGGATCGAATCTTCGTAGTTGTAGCCATTCCAGGGCATGAACGCGACCAGCACGTTGCGGCCCAGCGCCAGTTCACCCAGCTCGGTCGAAGGCCCATCGGCGATGATCTGGCCGGTCTCGACCACATCGCCCACCTTCACCAGCGGACGCTGGTTGATGCAGGTTGACTGGTTCGAACGTTCGAACTTCTGCAAGCGGTAGATATCAACGCCCGACTGGCCGGCTTCGATATCGCCCGCAGCGCGGATCACGATGCGGGTGGCGTCAACCTGATCGACGATCCCGCCGCGCAGGGCGCCGATCGCCGCGCCCGAATCGCGGGCCACGGTTTCTTCCATCCCGGTGCCGACAAACGGCGCTTCGGCGCGCACCAGCGGCACCGCCTGGCGCTGCATGTTCGATCCCATAAGTGCGCGGTTGGCGTCATCGTTTTCCAGGAACGGGATCAGCGATGCGGCAACCGAAACCAGCTGCTTGGGCGAAACGTCCATCAAGGTCACGGTGGCGCGCGGCGCCATCACGAATTCGCCGGCTTCACGGGCCGAAACCAGTTCCTCGACGAACGAGCCATCCTTGTTGAGCTCAGCCGAGGCCTGGGCGACGGTATGCTTCTGTTCTTCCATGGCCGAAAGATAGATGACTTCGCCGGTGACCTTCTGATCGATCACCTTGCGGTACGGGGTTTCGATGAAGCCGTACTTGTTGACGCGGGCAAAGGTCGAAAGCGAGTTGATCAGGCCGATGTTCGGGCCTTCCGGCGTTTCGATCGGGCAGATCCGGCCATAGTGGGTCGGGTGAACGTCGCGGACTTCAAAGCCGGCGCGTTCGCGGGTCAGACCGCCCGGCCCAAGTGCCGAAACGCGGCGCTTGTGGGTGACTTCCGACAGCGGATTGGTCTGATCCATGAACTGCGAAAGCTGCGACGAACCAAAGAATTCGCGCACCGCAGCCACGGCCGGCTTGGCGTTGATCAGATCGTTGGGCATCACGGTCGATACGTCGACGCTGCTCATCCGTTCCTTGACCGCGCGCTCCATGCGCAGCAGGCCAACGCGGTACTGGTTTTCCAGCAGTTCGCCGACCGAACGGACGCGGCGGTTGCCGAGGTTGTCGATATCATCGACTTCACCCTTGCCGTCCTTCAGGTTCACCAGTTCCTTGACCACCGCGAGGATATCTTCGGTGCGCAAGGTGGTGTGGGTATCTTCGGCATCAAGCGCCAGACGCATGTTGAGCTTAACCCGGCCCACTGCCGAGAGGTCATAGCGGTCAGCATCGAAGAACAGGCCTTCGAACAGTGCTTCAGCGGTTTCGCGCGTCGGCGGTTCGCCCGGACGCATCACCCGGTAGATATCGGCGAGCGCATGATCGCGGTCTTCCGACTTGTCAGCCTTGAGCGTGTTGCGGATCCACGGACCCGTGCCAACGTGATCGATGTCGAGCAGCTCAAGCTGATCGATCCCGGCCTTGTCGAGCGCGTCGAGGTTTTCAGGCGACACTTCATCACCGGCTTCAATCCAGATCCGCCCGGTCTTTTCGTCGATCAGATCCTTGGCGGCATAGCGGCCGAAGATTTCCTCGGTCGGGATCAGCAGTTCAGCCAGGCCATCCTTTTCGGCCTTGCTGGCCGCGCGCGGGCTGATCTTGGTACCGGCGGGGAAGATCACTTCGCCGCTCTTGGCATCAACGATATCGAACGCCGGCTTGCTGCCGCGCCACTGATCGGGAGCGTAAGGCAGGCACCAGCCGCCCTGGCCACGCTTCCACAGCACCTTGTCATAGAAGAAATCGAGGATTTCTTCCGAATTGAGGCCCAGCGAGTGCAGCAGCGCGGTGACCGGCAGCTTGCGCTTGCGGTCGATCCGGACGTTGACGATGTCCTTGGCGTCGAATTCAAAATCGAGCCACGAACCGCGATACGGGATCACGCGGGCAGCAAACAGGTACTTGCCCGAAGAGTGCGTCTTGCCGCGATCGTGATCGAACAGCACGCCCGGCGAACGGTGCATCTGGCTGACGATCACGCGTTCGGTGCCATTGATGATAAAGGTGCCGTTCTCGGTCATGAGCGGCATGTCGCCCATGTAAACGTCCTGCTCCTTGATATCGAGCACCGAACGGGTTTCGGTTTCGGCGTCCACTTCGAACACGATCAGGCGCAGCGTTACCTTCATCGGCGCGGCATAGGTGATCCCGCGCTGGCGACACTCGGTGGTGTCGTACTTGGGGTCTTCCAGCTCATAATGCACGAAGTCGAGCTCGCTCGTCCCGGCAAAGTCGCGCACCGGGAACACCGAACGCAGGGTCTTTTCCAGGCCCGAGACATAGCCGATCGCGGGATCGCTGCGCAGGAACTGCTCGTACGATTCGCGCTGCACCTCGATCAGGTTCGGCATCTTCACCACTTCGTGGATATCGCCAAAGATCTTGCGGATGCGCCGCTTTGCGCTGACGCGAACGCCAGTTGCCGGAGTGGAAGCCTTCTTGGCCATGGAGGGTCGTGCCTCTTTCAAAAGGGCCGGGAGAAACCCCGGCAGGAATGGTGCCACGCGCGTGGATGGCCCCATCAGACAACAAAAAGGCCGCACGGCACATGCCCCGGAAGGAGCGGCCAGCAGCCTGTTGCGTCAGATGGATGACCCGCCGCTTCCTTCCGTGAACCTCCCCCGCGCATGGGATGTCCTTGCTCGAAGCGCCGAGCGAAGGCGGCATATAGGAGTGGGGTGCCCGATTGTCAAACGGGGGAACAGTCAGGCCTGACAAGCCATCGCGGCGGCCGCAAAGGCGCGCTGACCCATCCTGCCTGCCCCTCATTTTCCGCAATTCAATGCGGACGTTATCGTTTTACGATATTATTGATTGACGATATGCACGAATCGATTTATTGAATATCGATATCAACCATATCGAAGTTCAACAAATGACCAAAACATCCCGTTCTTTCGCCGCGCTGTTCGCCGCCATCATGTTCGCGGCGTTGTGGGTGCCAACACTGGCCGCACCAGCCCCGGCACTCGCCGCAAGTCAGCTGGCCTGATCTGATCCACCGGAGGAATGAACCATGATGCCTGCCATCCAGAAAGACCCGCTGCTTAGCGCGGCAAAAGTTTTGATCGTCCTGATCCAGATCGTCGTGGTCTTCGCCATGGTGATGATCGGGATCGGCATCGGCGCGCTGCTCAGTGTCGGGCATGCCCGGATCGTGGCGGAGATCGCCGCAGCCGGGGCGCCTGCTTTTGCCTACTGGCTGCTGATCGCCGGCATGGCCGTGATTTTCGGCCTGCTCGCACTGGCCTATCGCTTCTTCAAAGAGCTGACCGGGATTACCAATTCGGTTGGCGCGGGCGATCCGTTCCAAATCGAAAACGCCGACCGGTTAACCCGGATGGGCTGGATATCGGTGGCCGTGCACGGTGTAACCCTGTTGATCATGGCCCTGGCGGGGTGGTTCGCACCCTACCTCGAAAAGGCTGGCCACCATGCTGACTTTGGATTTGATCTGGACATCGAAGGGATACTGCTGACCCTGATCCTGTTCATTCTTGCCCGGGTGTTCCGCCAGGGCGCCATGATGCGCGCCGAACTGGAAGGAACCGTGTGATGCCGATCACTGTCAAACTGGATGACCTGCTCCACGCCCGCCGCATGACCCTGACCGATCTGGCGCAGCGCGTCGACATCACGCTCGCCAACCTGTCGATTCTCAAGACCGGCAAAGCCAAGGCGATCCGCTTTTCAACGCTGGAAGCGATCTGCCGCGAACTGGATTGCCAGCCCGGTGAGCTGCTGGGCCGGGAAGGGGAGTAAGGGTTTTAGCCCAAAATCAAAAAGGCGGCGCTCCCCCCGAAGCGCCGCCTTTTCTTTTGCTCTGGCGGCTTGCGCCGAGCAGGAAGTTCAGAAGATCCCCGGTACCAGCCGCCAGCGGGTCTTGGTCATGAAGGCGCGGTATTCGGGATCCTGGCCAAGCAGACGTTCTTCAGCCAACAGGCGCAGGATCTGGGCACACCAGCCGATTCCATAGATCAGGAAATTGGTCAGCGTGGGCATCATCATGACCAGCCCCAGATGGACCATCAGATAGCCGGCATAGATTGGATGGCGCACCAGCCGATACAGCCCGTTGGTCTTGATCCCGCGGTTCGCAGGGGCCACGCCAAAACTGCGGGCGAGGAACAGTTTTCCGGTCACCTGGATCACATTGCCGATCGCCACCATGGTCACAGCGATGTTTTCGAACGGCAGCATGGTGGCGGGGATCGGGGTGGGCACGACCAGCATCGGCGCGGCTGTGGCGGTAACGGCCAGCAGCCAATCGCCAAACCGCAGCGATATCGCCTCGGTCGGGCGGCGTAGCAGTACGAAGATCAGGACCGTGGTTTCGGTAAACAGCGCGACCTGCGAAAACGGGTTCGAAGATTGGAGCACGCGGTAGACCAGCCAGGTCCACAAGGCGACGATCATCACCTGTTCGGTCCGGTCAAGCCGCCGCGGCGTAAGCCAGTTGGAGCGCGATGCTGGGATAGGGGTGGGTCCGGTCATTCCAGTCCAATCGCATTAGATGGTTAACGAAACGTAGGCAAGCTGGCGATGTTGGCGGATTTCGCCATATTTTCCTGGTGGCGGCCATGATATCCCTGCCTTCATGCGCACCCTGGTAGCCTTTGTTGCGATCCTGCTGCTGGCCGCCTGTCACAAAGGCGATCCGGCGCAGGAACCGGCGCATGAGGCTGCGGTGACAGGCGTCCCGGCGACCTCAGCTCCCAGTCTCGCCGCTTCCAGTCCGATTACGCCGTCAGCCATTCCCAGCATGATTGCCCCGGTGGACGCGCCCCCGCGCGCCGCTGCCAAGGTGGCCGGTTTGCCCGATGATGTTACGCGCCTCAGCGAGCGGATCAGCAGTTGCGAACACTTCGCCGGGGAAGAGGCTTACGACGCCGAACGCGGTGCCTTACTGCGCCAGCAGATCGATGCGACTTGCCCCGGCAACGCTGCTGAGCTGCAGCGACTGCGCACGAAATATGCCGCCAATCCCGCCATAGCCAGGCACCTTGCCGCGTTGGAGGCGATCGAGATGTAACCCTGGCTTTCAGCCCGGACCAATAAGGAGGACCCCGAGAATGCCCGAGATCATCAAGTCGGTCGGATACGGGGGTCGCAACAACAAGGCAGACGTGCTGGTGGTGCAGCGCCTGCTGAACAATTTCACCACCGGAATGGGGCTGCCGGCGCTGGTGGCCGATGGCGGCTTCGGCGATAATATCGGGCGCGCGATCAAACGCTTTCAGGTCCAGATCATGGGGCTGGGCGCGCCCGATGGCCGGGTCGATCCCGGAGGCCGCACCATCCGCGCATTGAACGCGGTGGCCGCGCTGGGGCCAGCCAGCAATCCTGCCCAATTGAGCGGCACGGCCTGGTGGCAGGCCAATCAGGCCCGCTTTACCAACAGCGACAAGATCGCCGATCTGATCCCCGATTTCGGTGCCAGGGTGCAGGCCTTCATCGATGCGCTGCGGGCCGGCGGGGCGCAGGTCAAAGTGTCCTCAACCCGCCGCAACCCGGTCCGCGCCTATCTGATGCACTATTCATGGCGGCTGGGCGCCGGGCAGGTGACCGCCGCCAGTATTCCGCCCAAGCCGGGCTGCGAGATTGTCTGGGATCACCGCAACGAAGGGGTCAGCCGCCGCTGCGCCGCGGAAATGCGCGATCTGTTCAATATCGCCTACCAGCCCTCGCTCACCTCGCGGCATATTGAGGGCAAGGCGATCGATATGACGATCACCTGGAACGGCGATCTGACCATGCGCGATGGCCAGGGCCGCATGGTTGCCGTCCCCCCGCCGCGCACCGGCGATGTCAACGCCGCGCTGCACCGCGTGGGGGCGAGCTACGGCGTGATCAAGCTGGTCAGCGACAAGCCGCACTGGTCGACGGATGGGCATTGAGGGGCCTGTTCAGCCTTGGCAACAAGCAACCCTTGCACCCCGTGCGCAATACCAAGCGTAGTGCTGCCCAGCACGAGAATGGCGATGAGCGCGCCTTTGGGAAAAAACCTCATGCCGGACCCCTCTGCCGTGCGGCCCTGACTGGCCGACAGCCTGCATATTGCAGACCGTGATGACGTGCGCATTCCAGTATTGCAGCTGCCATGAGTCCGTTTGATGACAATGACGCGACAATTCGCTGCGAGCGGGGCGATTGGCATTGCTGGGGCATCACGATAATTTGCCGATGACTTTAGTCGTGCTCGCTTGTGCTGTTCGGACATAGGTTTTACGTCGCCCCCTTATGAAAATACTGATTTTGGGCGGCTACGGCGTCTTCGGCGGCCGCCTGGCCCAATTGCTGTCAGATGTGGCGGGATTGACGATCCTGATCGGCGGGCGCGATCAGGACAAAGCCAATCGCTTTTGTGAAACTGTTGGCGGGGCTGCGCGCTGTGTCCCCATCACAGTCGATCGCCGAGCGGTTGCCGACTGCCTTGACAGCGAACGCCCCGATCTGGTGGTCGACGCTTCGGGCCCGTTTCAGCAATACGGGCAGAACCGCTACGCCGTGATTGAAGCCTGCATCGCCGCACAAATCGACTATCTTGATTTCGCCGATGCCGCCGATTTCGTGTTCGGTGTTTCGCGGTTCGATGCGCAGGCACGGCAGGCCGGAATATTTGTGTTGTCCGGCGTAAGCAGTTTTCCGGTGCTGACCGCCGCAGTGCTGCGCGAAATGGCCAAGACTATGTCGATCGAGAGGATCGAAGGCGGCATTGCCCCGTCACCTTTTGCCGGCGTTGGCCTCAACGTGATCCGGGCCGTGGTCGGCTATGCTGGCGGACCGGTGCACCTGCGCCGGGGCGGGGTTGCTGCCAGCGGCACCGCGATTGCCGAGACAGCGCGCTACACCATTGCGGTGCCGGGGCGCTTGCCCCTGCGTAATCTGCTCTTTTCGCTGGTCGATGTGCCCGATCTGCAGGTGATCCCGCCCGAATATCCGGAACTGACTGATATCTGGATGGGGGCCGGACCGGTGCCCGAACCGTTGCACCGGATGCTGATCCTGCTGGCCAGAGCGCGCACATTCCTGAAGCTGCCCTCGCTCGCGCCGCTTTCAAGGCTTTGCTATCTGGTGCTCAACCGCATGAAATACGGCGAGCATCGCGGCGGGATGTATGTGCGCTTGCGCGGCCGCATCAATGGGCTGGAAACGCAGCGCAGTTGGCACCTGCTGGCCGAAGGCGATGACGGCCCCTTCATACCTTCGATGGCGATCGAGGCTTTGGTGCGCAAGATGCTGGCCGGGGCACCTCCGGAACCCGGCGCGCGGCCAGCCACGCATTCGCTCGAACTGGCGGATTACGACAGGTTGTTTGCCGGGCGCACCATCTACACCTGGTTTCGCGATGATGGGCCCGGTCAGCCGCTTTATCGGCAAATACTGGGGTCCGCGTTTGGTGCGTTGCCGGCCCCGGTCCAGGCCTTGCACACCGGCACGCAGGCTCGCACCTGGCGGGGAACCGCTCAGGTCAGCCGCGGGCGCGGGCCGCTTGCCGCACTGGCGGCAAACCTGTTCGGCTTTCCAAGAACCGGCCAGAATGTGCCGGTCAGCGTTACATTTGAACCTGGCGCCGACGGCGAAACCTGGCGGCGGGATTTTGACGGCGAGGTTTTGGTGACGCATCAGGCGCCGGGCACAGGCCGAAGCAGCGGTCTGATCGTCGAACGCTTTGGCGCGGTTGCGGTGGCGCTGGCTTTGGTGGTCGATGGTGACCGGCTGCGCCTGATCCCACGCCGTTGGTCACTGCTGGGATTGCCAATGCCGCGCTTCCTGCTGCCGCGCGGAGAAAGCTTTGAAACCGTCTGCGATGGGCGTTTTGCCTTTGATGTGACAGTGGATCTGCCGCTGATCGGCCGCGTGGTTGGCTACCACGGCACGCTTGAACCCACTGACTCTGCGCAACGGCTTGATCCCTGGCCTGCCTCCAACCCTTGACTCTCCCCCCATTCCCGCTATTGGCCCGCTTCGAAGCGGGGCTTGCCTCGTTTCATCCGTCCGAGACAGTTGCTGGGGGTTTCCCCCTTAATCTGCAGCCTAGGCGGGGACAGAGATTTTTCAGGCCCGGCGCGATTGCCCTGGTCTGGCCAGGCGTTTCAAGGCGCTCTCCTTCCCCATCATAACGGACTCGCCCGCGGTGCCTTCAGGCACTTCGGACAAACGTAGCCGGCCGTTCGGTTCATTCCGTTCGGTCATTTGTGAAGGAGTAAGGCATGGATCGTTCGCAGAAATCCGAAACGGTCGCATCGCTTAACGCGGTCTTGAACGAGGCGGGCGTGGTGGTTGTCACCCGCAACCTCGGCCTCACTGTGGCGCAGTCTACTGCGCTTCGGGGCAAGATCCGGGATGCCGGTGCGTCGTATAAGGTTGCGAAGAATTCGCTTGCCAAGCTTGCCATCAAGGACACCGACTATGTCGGCCTGAACGACCTGCTCACCGGCCCTACCGCGCTTGCCAGCTCGGTCGATCCGGTGGCAGCCGCCAAGGCCGTGGTCGAATTTGCCAAGACGAACGACAAGATCGAAATCGTCGGCGGTTCACTGGGTTCGCTGGTTCTGAACGTCGATGGGGTCAAGGCGCTTGCCTCGCTCCCCTCGCTCGATCAGTTGCGCGGTACCATCATCGGTCTTGTCCAGGCCCCTGCAACGAAGATTGCCCAGCTTGTTACCGCTCCGGCGGCCAAGGTGGCCCGTGTCTTCAGCGCATACGCCGAGGCTGCTTGATCCAAGCGTTCAACGATTATTCCGGGCCGCAGGTCCGGGTCCATCATTTAGGAGTGAAACATCATGGCTGATATTGCCAAACTGGTTGAAGACCTTTCGAAGCTGACCGTCCTGGAAGCTGCTGACCTTGCCAAGGCGCTTGAAGAAGCGTGGGGCGTTTCTGCTGCTGCTGCCGTTGCGGTTGCCGCACCGGCTGCTGCTGCTGAAGCGGTTGAAGAGCAGACTGAATTCGACATTATCCTGACCGGTGACGGCGGCAACAAGATCGCCGTCATCAAGGAAGTCCGTGCGATCACCGCATTGGGCCTGACCGAAGCCAAGGCGCTGGTGGAAGCCGCGCCGAAGGCGATCAAGGAAGGCATCAAGAAGGAAGAAGCTGAAGAGATCAAGGCCAAGATCACCGCTGCCGGTGGTACCGTCGAGATCAAGTAAGCTGACACAGTTTCGCGGCTGTCTTGAAGCAGTCGCGGGAAAGGGAAGGGCGGGGCCGCAAGGCTCCGCCCTTTTCGTTTGCGCGGTCTTAACCCGCGGCAGTCTAAGGCTGCTCCCATGTTGGGAAGAAATCGCCGCAGCCAAGAGATCGAGCTGGCCGAACGCGCCAGGATTTCGCGCCTGTTTCGTGAAAGCGAGGCGGGCTGGCTGTTCTATGGCCCCGATGGCACCGCCTACCACGTCACCGCAGATGAAGCCCGCCGCCACGAACACGCCGCGCTGCGCCTGCTGACACGGTTTCTCGATTATCAGCGCCGCATCCCACTGCGGATGATCGGCACCGCGCTGCTGCTGGGCGGTATCTTCGCGCTCGCATCAGCCGTGCTTCCGCGCGCAATCATGGCCCAGGCTGGCTGGATGATTGGCCCGCTGTGCTTTGTGGTCGTGCTGGCGCAAAGCTGCGGCGGGGTGATCTACGATTGGCGCATCAGGTTGTGGCAAAAGGGACTGGCCCGGCAGCTGGCCAACAGCCAGCGCGGCGGCGTTGCCCCGCAAATCGAAGCCAAGCATCGCCGCCACAACCTGTTCAAGTCCGCAGCCCAGCTGCTGTGCCTAGTGGTGCTGGTGCGCGCGGGGTTCAGACTGCACGCCGATGCTCATGCGATGATCCCCGATCTGATCGACATTAGTGTGATCGCCGCAGCCTATGCTACGCACTTCGCAGGTTTGCGAGTGGACACCACGCACCGCCGCCGCAAATGGTTGGACTAGGCGGGCACTACACTCACTTCAGCGTCTTGAGGTAATCGATCACCGCCTTGCGGTCAGCCGGATCGCTCATCCCGGCATAGGTCATGCGGGTGCCGGGCACGACCTTCATCGGATTGGTCAGGTAAGTGTCGAGCGTCTTTTCATCCCAGACCAGGCCCGAGGCCTTCATCGCATCGGAGAAGGCATAGCCCGGCACGTCGCCGGCCTTTGTGCCAAAAATACCGGCCAGGCTTGGGCCAACGCCGTGCATGCCCTTTTCCACTGAATGGCAGGCGGCGCACTGGGCAAAGGCGGGCGGCTTTGCGCCAGCGGTGGCGACAGAGGCAGAGGCGGCGGGCGATGCCACGCTGCTGCTGGCCGATGGGTCCTCCGCCGGTTTGCCGCATCCGGCCAGAGCCAGCGCCAAAACCAGCACCGCGCCGCCCATGATGATTCTTGCCATACCTACATTCCCTTTTCCCGCTTGCCGGTTACCCACCCAGCTTAGCCCGAACTGCAGCTTGCAGAATAGTGCAATTCTGTTCCCAGGCGTTGCACAAAGCGCACGCCCCGCCGGCATTGTGTGCACTCCTGCACCTTGGCGCTTTCCTCTGGCCGCTGCCGCAGATATTCGGATCGGCTTTATGTCAGACACGCAGACCCTTGACCCCTGGCGCACCGAACTGCGCGCGACGCTGCAGCTTGCGGCGCCGCTTGCGCTGGCCAACATCCTGTGGATGGCGATCGGGACAACCGATGTGATCTTCGTGGCCATGCTGGGCCAGGAACAGTTGGCGGCATCAAGCCTGGCGGTGACGCAATACATGCTGATCAGTTGGTCGCTTACCGGCCTGACCGGCGCAGTTGCGCCGCTGGTCGCGGCCGAACTGGGCAAGCGGCAACACGCGGTGCGTGAAGTCCGGCGATCGGTGCGGATGGCGCTGTGGCTGGCGATCGCAACGGGTCTGCTGGGCGTGTTGCTATGCTCGTGGGGCGAAGAGTTCATGCGGCTGACCGGGCAGGATCCGGAGATATCGCGGCATGCGGGTTCGTTCCTGAACATCATCAAGTGGGCGATCCCCGCCATGGTGATATCCAGCGTGCAGCGCACATTTGTTGCCGCCTTGAACCGGCCGCTGCTGGCAACGGGCATCACTGCGGCGGCAATCGTGATCAATGCGCTGGGCAATTGGGTGCTGATCTTCGGCCACCTGGGCATGCCGGCAATGGGCCTTGAAGGGTCCGCGCTGGCCAGCGTGATTACCGCCTTTTCGATGGTCGGCGCCTATGCGCTGGTGATCGCCTGCGATCGGCGGCTTTCGCGCTATCGGCTGCTTGGCAACTGGTGGCGGCCCGAATGGCAGCGGCTGCGCGAGCTGGTCCGGATCGGCTTGCCGATCGCCTGCATCATCATTGCCGAAGGCGGCTTCTTCAGCAGCGCGGCCTATCTGATGGGCAGGATCGGCGCGGCGCAACTGGCGGCGCACACCATTGCCCTGCAGATTGCTGCGCTGGCGTTTCAGGTGCCGTTCGGAGTGGGGCAGGCGGCCACGATCCGGGTCGGCTATCATTTCGGCGCGGGCGACCGTGAAGGCATAAGGCAGGCCGGGAAGGCAGCCTTGTGGACGGCCTTTGCGTTCTCATTTGTCGGGGCCAGCATCATGCTGCTGTTCCCGCACCGGGTGCTCGCGCTCTATGTCGATGTCGCCGATCCCGCCAATGCCGAACTTGTAACACTGGCGGTGCGGTACCTGGCGGTGGCGGCGCTGTTCCAAATGTTCGACGGGGTCCAGGCGGTGGGCGCCGGCGCCCTGCGCGGACTGCAAGATACCCGCATGCCGATGGCGCTTGCGCTGTTCGGCTATTGGCTGCCGGGCTTCGGCCTGTCGCTTGGCCTGGGGCTGTTCACGCCGCTGGGCGGGCTGGGCGTGTGGATCGGGCTGGCGGCCGGACTGGTGGTGGTGGCGATCCTGCTGTTGCACCGCTGGCGCGGGCGCGAAGCACTGGGACTGCTTCCGGGCTGAAAAATTGACTCAGAACTCATCTTGACGCCCGCCGAACGCAGACCCATATGCGCCCGGCTGGCACTCTCTATGGGTGAGTGCCAAGTTGCATCATCAACCATCATGTAGAGAGGAAATCCACATGAGCTTCCGTCCGTTGCACGACCGCGTGCTGGTTCGCCGCGTCGAGGCCGAGGAAAAGACTGCTGGCGGGATCATCATCCCCGACAGCGCCAAGGAAAAGCCGGCTGAAGGCGAAGTTGTCGCCGTTGGCGCAGGTAACAAGGCCGAAGACGGCAAGGTCACTCCGCTGGACGTCAAGGCTGGCGACAAGGTGCTGTTCGGCAAGTGGTCGGGCACCGAAGTCAAGCTCGACGGCGAAGACCTGCTGATCATGAAGGAATCGGATATCCTCGGCATCATCGGCTGAGCGACCGCTTTTTTCTCCCCCAATTCTAAGGAACTCAACAATGTCAGCCAAGGAAGTAAAATTCGGCCGTGATGCGCGTGAGCGTATTCTCGCCGGTGTCGACATTCTCGCCAATGCCGTGAAGGTTACCCTGGGTCCCAAGGGCCGCAACGTGGTGATCGACAAGAGCTTCGGCGCACCGCGCATCACCAAGGACGGCGTCACCGTCGCCAAGGAAATCGAACTCAAGGACAAGTTCGAAAACATGGGCGCGCAGATGCTGCGCGAAGTGGCTTCGAAAACCAACGATCAGGCCGGTGACGGCACCACCACCGCAACCGTGCTGGCCCAGGCGATTGTCCGTGAAGGCATGACCTGCGTTGCTGCCGGCATGAACCCGATGGATCTCAAGCGCGGGATCGATCTGGCCGTGACTGCCGTGGTTGCAGACCTCGTCAAGCGGTCGAAGCCGGTTTCGGGTTCGTCGGAAATCGCTCAGGTCGGGATCATCTCGGCCAATGGCGACGTGGAAGTGGGCGAAAAGATTGCCCAGGCCATGGAAAAGGTCGGCAAGGAAGGCGTGATCACGGTTGAAGAAGCCAAGGGTCTCGAGTTTGAGCTTGATGTCGTTGAAGGCATGCAGTTCGACCGCGGCTACCTTTCGCCCTACTTCATCACCAACCCTGACAAGATGACTGTGGAACTGGATAACCCCTATATCCTGATCCACGAAAAGAAGCTTTCGTCGCTGCAGGCGATGCTGCCGGTACTTGAAGCTGTGGTGCAGTCGGGCCGTCCGCTGCTGATCATCGCCGAAGATATCGAAGGCGAAGCGCTGGCCACTCTGGTGGTCAACAAGCTGCGAGGCGGGCTCAAGGTTGCGGCCGTCAAGGCACCGGGCTTCGGCGATCGCCGCAAGGCCATGCTGCAGGACATTGCGATCCTGACGCAGGGCGAAATGATCAGCGAAGATCTGGGCATCAAGCTTGAATCGGTCACGCTGAACATGCTTGGCCAGGCCAAGCGCGTTTCGATCGACAAGGACAACACCACCATCGTCGACGGCGCTGGCGGTTCGGACGACATCAAGAGCCGGGTCGAACAGATCCGCGCCCAGATCGAAACCACCACCAGCGATTACGACAAGGAAAAGCTGCAGGAACGTCTGGCCAAGCTGGCTGGCGGGGTTGCAGTGATCAAGGTCGGCGGCGCTTCGGAAGTCGAAGTCAAGGAACGCAAGGACCGCGTTGACGATGCGCTGCACGCCACCCGCGCTGCGGTTGAAGAAGGCATCGTCCCCGGCGGCGGTACGGCTCTGCTTTATGCCACCAAGGCTTTGGAAGGCATGAAGGGCGCCAACGACGACCAGACCAAGGGCATCGACATCGTCCGCAAGGCGATCACCGCCCCGGTCAAGCAGATCGCCACCAACGCCGGCCACGATGGCGCGGTTGTTTCGGGCAATCTGCTGCGCGAAAACGATGAAACCCAGGGCTTCAACGCTGCAACCGACGTCTACGAAAACCTGGTCAAGGCCGGCGTGATCGATCCGACCAAGGTTGTTCGCACCGCGCTGCAGGATGCTGCATCGGTTGCTGGTCTGCTGATCACCACCGAAGCTGCGATCAGCGAACGGCCCGACGACAAGCCGGCCATGGGCGGAATGCCCGGCGGCGGCATGGGCGGCATGGGCGGCATGGACTTCTAGGTCCGGCCAACCAGCCACACAAAAACGGGCCGGAAGGAGCAATCCTTCCGGCCCTTTTTTGTTTCGTGCGCTGCTGGGCTGTGGAGCCGAGGCACTCTGCCCCCACTACGCGCCCGATCCAGCCGGCACCTGCAACATTATGCCAGTCCGGGTGACCGAACCGCACGCGCGATACGCAATTTGACGGTCAGGCCCCCTACTTACTTTCGACTGCCCGCACAAAACGGGCGGCTCGTCGCGGCGGGCTGGGCCAAAGCAATCTCGTTAGGCAAACGGAAAGCATGTTTGGGCTATCGCCGTTCCGGTGAAAACAGGTATTTTCTCTCGCGTGTTGTCCGGCCTTGCTTTGGTCGGCGCGGTGCTTGCGCCGCTGGCTCCCGCACATGCCGATGGGCTTGAAACCGAATTCGACAAGACCTTTGTCGCACGTCCGGTTCAGCCTGCAGCGATGCCCGGCCAGGCTCCGCAATTGCAGGCTTCGCAATTGCCGCCGCCGCGCATTCAGCAGGCGGCCCAACCCACTGCGCAGACTACCAAACGCACTCCGCCTGCATCGGTGCGTCCCTATATCTCAAGCCGCAGCCAGCGCAGCTATTCCGGCGCACTGGGCGTGCAGGTTGGCGGTCTGGCTGAAGACAGCCAAGGCCGGATCGGCGTTGCCGCGATTGACCTGACCACCGGGCAGACCGTTTCGGTGCTGGGTGACACGCCGTTCCCGCTGGCCTCGACCAGCAAGATCGCGATTGCCGCCACTTTCCTCGATGGGGTCGATAACGGCCGCTTCAGCCTTGATGCGCGCTACCCCTTGATGGTCCCGGTCAAGTCGCAGCGCTTTTCCGGCTTTGCCGCTCCAGTGCGCCCCGGCGCGATGATGACCGGGCGGCAATTGATCGAACGTTCGCTGATCCATTCGGACAACCAGGCTACTGACGCGCTGCTCGCAGTGATCGGCGGGCCGGCCGCAGTGAACCGCTGGATCCGCACCACCGGGATCATGGGCTTCCGGCTAGACCGCGATATTGCCACGCTCGTGCGCGATGACGGTGAATACAATCCCGCGCAGATGATTGATGAGCGCGACAGCTCCACGCCGATGGCCATGGCCCAACTGCTGACCGGGATTTATCAGGGCCGCTGGCTCAGCGCTTCAAGCCGTAGCTTCCTGCTCGGTACGATGGAACGCTGCGAAACCGGCAAGCGCCGGCTGCGCGGACAGTTGCCCGGCGATGCCCGGGTGGCGCACAAAACCGGCACGCTCAACAACACCGCCAGCGATGTCGGCATTGTCCGCGCGCCCGATGGCCATGTCTACGCCGTGGCGATCTATGTCACCGGCCAGGGCGGCCATGCCGGCCGCGATGCCAAGATCGCGCTGATTTCTCGCGCGATCTATGATGGCTATATCGGGCCGAGCGGCAGCTACGCTTCGGCGCAGCGCTAAGGCGCTATCCACGCTCTACAGCCCCTCCCCGCCGGGAAGGGCGTTATACCAAAGTGCAATGAAATGAACTCAGGGCTCCCCTCCCCGGTGGGGAGGGGTTGGGGGTGGGGGTTCCACGCCAGCGCGGACGCGAGGCCAAGCGGCCTCGCTCCCCCATCCCCGACCCTTCCCCACCGGGGAAGGGCGAAAGGACCCAAGCACACGCGGCTTGGTATTACCCCTTCGCAAACTCCGCCTTTCGCGGGCCCAGGTATCCGAACAGGTACGCGCCCACCTTGCGCATCTGGATTTCTTCCGCGCCTTCGGTGATCCGATAGCGGCGATGATGACGATAGATGTGCTCGAATGGCTTGTGGCGTGAATAGCCGATGCCGCCATGCACCTGCATTGCCCGGTCAGCCGCTTCGCAGACCAGACGGTTGGCGTAGTAATTGCACATCGAGATCTTGTCAGACAGCTGGTGTTCCAGTTCCTTGTGGGGGATCTGGTCCATCTGCCAGGCGGTCTGATAGATGAAGGAACGCAGCATTTCGCACTGGGTGGCCAGCTCGACCAGCGGGAACTGGATCCCCTGATTGCGCGCCAGTTCCTGCCCGAACGGCTTGCGTTCGCGGGCGTATTTAACCGATTCCTCCACGCAATAGGTCGCCGCGCCAAGGGACGAAGCAGCCTGACGAATGCGGTTCTGGTGGACGAAGCTTTGCGCGATCGACAGCCCGCCATCGACCGGTCCCAGCATGGCGCTTTCGGGCACCCAGCAGTTTTCGAAATGCATCCGCGGGTGATCGGTCGGCATGTTGAAGGTCCACATGTATTCGTCAACCACCATGCCGGGGGTGTCGATCGGGACCAGCAGGCAGCTGATGCCCTTGGCATCGCCGTCCTTGCCGCTGGTCCGGCAGAACGCCGCGCAGTGGGTGGCCACGTGCATGCCGGTAATCCACATCTTGCGGCCATCGATCCGCCAACCGGGCACGCCATCGCGGGTTTCACGCACGGCGCGGGTTTCCATGTGGGTGGCGTCCGATCCGTGATCGGGTTCGGTCAGGCCGAACGCGACCCGGCGCTCGCGGTTGAACCCGCCAAGGATGAATTCTTCCTGCTGTGCCTCGGTGCCGAAATGTTCGTACATCGCAACAAACGGGAAGTTGCCGACGATAGAATGTTCGTTCTGCAGATCGTTGTGCAGGCCCAGACCCTTGGCCGCAAACCGGTCGCGGATCACCGCCATGGCCAGATTCGATCCATCCTTGCCGCCGTATTTCTTGGGTGCCGAAAAGCGCCAGTGCCCGGCCTTGTCCGCTCGCATCGAGGCCTCGCGCAGCAGCATTTCCCATTCATGGCGCGGCAAGCCCTGGTTTTCGAAATCGGTCCGGGCATATTCGCGGCGATGATCGAAGAAGCGGATGTTGTCATCCTGCTGCTCGAGCGGCTTGATCTCAGCGTCGATGAACTGGTCGAGCTCGGCGAGGTACGCCTCCAGTTCGGCCGGGATTGCAAAGTCCATGTTAGTTTCCTTCCCATTGGGCGCGCGCCGCAGCGAGCGCCGGATATTTCGGCATGTCGGCAGTGAGTTTATCGAGCGCCATGCGGCGCAGCTTGGCGAGCACACCGGGCGTGGCGAGATCGACCTTGCCCGAAAGCAAAGCGGCAGAAAGCGCCGCATCGCTGGCCGCTGGACGTTGCTCAAGTTCGCGAGAGACGATCCCGAGCGCATTGCGCGCCACCGCCAGATCGAACTTGCCGCGCCCGCTCATCAAGGGCTTGATGTCGCTGGCCAGCCATTCCGATACGGCGGTCAAGATTTCGGCTGCGCTCGGCTCGCCGCTGCCCGCTACGAGTGGAGCTTGCGGCGGAGGCAGCGCGCGCTTGCGCTCGGCATCAGGGGCGAGGTCTTCGAGCAGCAGCAAGAGATCAAGTTCCTGTTCGGCAGTGCGGCGCGCCACCACCACCCGTTCGACCGAGCGATCGTGGCCGGCGCGCCAGAAGGTGCCCATCTGCAGGCAACCCAGCGCCCACCATAAGGTGCGGTAGATCGTCCAGAACCGGAACCGGTCGGGTTCGATGGGCGTGCCGCTGGCTGCTTCATAGGCGGCGAACAGGTCTGCCAGAGTGCCCAGTCCGTAACCGGGCCGGTCAGGCCGCGAAAACCGCCACACTGTCATGCAGCCAAAGGCCAGGTCTTCGTGAGGATCGCCCAGATGCGCCAGTTCCCAATCGAGCACCCCGGTCAGCCGGCCGTGTTCGAACATCAGGTTGCCAAGCCGGAAATCACCGTGGACCAGTTGCGGAACGGCGGGCGGGGGAATGTTCGCCTCAAGCCAGCGCAGCGCCAAGGCCAGGATCGGCCGGTCGCCGCCATAGCTTTCGAACCGGCTGCGCAGATCGCCAAGCGCTGCGGCAGTATCCATCACCGGCACGGCCAGGCCGGTGCAATCGATCCGGTGGGTCGCGGCCAGTTCGCGGGCGATATCGGCAATGCCAAGCGCCGGATTGGCTTCAGCAAGAAACAGGTTGGGATCGGGCGACCCGGAAATCGAGCGCATGACATAGCCTGAGCCCAGTCCGTCTTGCGGTTCGAGTTCAACCAGCACTTCGGGCGCGAGCACGCCACTGGCCCGGGCGGCGCGGATCAGCGCGGCTTCATCGCCATGAGTCAGCGCCCGCCCTTGCATCATTTCCAGCGAGGGCGCGCGGCGCAGCACGCACGTTTCGGTGCCAGCGGCAAAGCGCCAGCTTTCCATACTCGCCCCGCCCGAAAGCCGCTCCAGCCCGGTGGGGGCGGGCAGGCCAATCCGGGCCATGGCGCGTTCCAGCCCTGTGATCAGGGAATCGCTCAACCGCTTTCCTCTCGCTGCTTGCGGGGAAGTTTAATCGCGCGATTAAATCGGTCAAGCGTGGAGCGGACAGGCACGGTGGATTTTGGGCAAAGAAAAGGGGCGCGAGGTTTCCCCCGCGCCCCAATTCTTTGCCGTGCGGCGAAGATTACATCTTCGAAGCAGCGTCGGCAGCGGCTTCGCCGGCAGCCTTGGCAGCGTCGCCAGCAGCAGCAGCGGCGCCCGAAGCGGCCGAACCAGCGGTCGCAGCAGCGTCGCCAGCCTTTTCGGCAGCGGCACCAGCAGCAGCAACGCCAGCAGCAGCTGCGTCGGCAGCGCCCGAAGCGGCGTCGGTAGCAGCGTCCGAAGACACGGCTTCGGCGGTGGCAGCAGCTTCAGTAGCTTCTTCGCCCTTGCAGGCCGACAGAGCGAGAGCGGCGCTGGCAACGGCAGCGGCGAAAACGATCTTGCGCATGAATAGTATTCCTTGAACAGCGAGTGGACCACGCCTGGCATTGGGCCAGACAGAAAGCCTACCGAGATGGTAGACTTCGCCGCCCAAATAATGTCCTTCCCGCGACTATGCAAGCGATTGTCGCGCAGGCTATCCACAGGGGCGCATTTCTGCGCTTTTGCCCTCCTCGCAGGCAATTGTGGCGAGGGCATGACAGCTCGGTTGGACAAAAATGTCCGATGATTCGCGCCTTATCACCGCGCTAAAGGCCTGCTAACCCGGCGCTATGGACGCCAAGCAACACCTCTATCTGGTCGATGGATCGGCCTATATCTTCCGAGCCTATCACCGGTTGCCGCCGCTAACCAACCCGCAGGGGACTCCGGTAGGCGCGGTCTATGGCTATACCACGATGCTGTGGAAGCTGGCCGATGACCTCAACAAGGCCGATGGGCCGACCCATCTGGCGGTGGTGCTGGACAAATCGTCCAAGTCCTTCCGCAACGAGATTTACGACAAGTACAAGGCCAATCGCCCGCCGCCGCCCGAAGATCTGGTGCCGCAGTTCCCCTTGATCCGCGATGCCACCCGAGCGTTTTCGCTGCCGATGATCGAAGAGGACAATGTCGAGGCGGACGATATGATCGCCTCTTATGCCCGCGCCGCAGCGCTGCGCGGCTGGGATGTGACGATCGTTTCGTCGGACAAGGATCTGATGCAACTGGTGGGCACATGCGGCACCGGCGGCGGCTGCATCGATATGCTCGATACAATGAAGAACCAGCGGATCGGCATCCCTGAAGTGGCGGAGAAATTCGGCGTGGTGCCCGATCTGGTCGGCGATGTGCTGGCCTTGATGGGCGATGCGGTGGACAACATTCCCGGAATTCGCGGGATCGGCCCCAAAACCGCGACCAAGCTGATCCAGGAATACGGCAATCTTGAAGCCGCGCTGGCCGCCGCGCCGACGATGAAGCCATCCAAGATGCAGGAGAGTCTGATCGAGCAGGCCGACATGGCCCGGCTCAGCCGGATATTGGTTGCTCTGAAGGAAGATTGCCCGCTGCCGATCGCGATCGACGACTTCAAGCTGGGCACCATTCCGCAGGGGCCGCTGGCAGAATTTCTGAACGAACACGGCTTTACCAGCTTGCTCAAGCGGCTGGGCGATGGACGCGGCAGCCCGGAGCGCAAGGTTGATCTCAAACCGGCCACGCCGACCACCGACGGCGCACCGGCGGCCCCGCGCCAGCAATTGCCCAAACTGCCGGCAATCGACCGCTCGCTCTACGAGTGCGTGCAGACTGCCGAGGCGCTGGCAAAATGGGTTGAACGCGGTTTTGCAACGCGGCTGATCGCGGTCGATACCGAAACCACCGCGCTTGATGCGATGCGCGCCGATCTTGCGGGTATCAGCCTGTCGCTGGGGGCGGGGGACGCCTGCTACATTCCGCTGGCCCACGGCGGCAGCGATATGTTTGCGCAGGTTCCGCAGCAGGTGCCGATGGACCAGGCGCTGGCGATGCTCAAACCGCTGCTGGAAAGCGATGCGGTGCTGAAAATCGGCCAGAATATCAAATACGATATCAATGTGCTGGCGCGCTATGGGGTGATGGTCGGCCCGATCGACGACACCATGGTGATGAGTTTCGATCTGGATGCGGGCCGCAGCGAAGATGGGATCGGCGGCGGACACGGGATGGATGAGCTGTCCACCCGCCACCTGGCGCACACCACGCTGACCTTCAAGGACGTGTGCGGGACCGGCAAAAAGCTGATCCCGTTTGGCGAAGTTCCGCTCGACCGCGCGACCGAATATGCCGCCGAAGATGCCGAAGTAACCTGGCGCCTGCACCGCCTGCTCAAGCCGCGATTGAGCGAAGAGGCGGCAACACGGATCTATGAACGGGTAGACCGGCCACTGATCCCGGTGGTCGCGGCGATGGAACGCGCTGGGATCAAAGTGAACCGTGAGGCGCTGGCCGGACTCTCGACTACATTTGCCGCCGCAATTGCCGCGCTGGAACAGGAAGTGTTCGCCGCGGCGGGGCAGGAATTCACCATCGGCAGCCCCAAGCAGCTCGGCGATGTGCTGTTTGACAAGCTGGGCTTCAAAGGCGGCAAGAAGGGCAAATCGGGGCAGTATTCAACCGACCAGTCGGTGCTCGAACGGCTGGCGGGGGAGGGCGAGGGCGCCCAGATCGCCACCAAGGTTCTGGAATGGCGGCAGCTATCCAAACTGCGATCGACCTATACCGAGGCACTGCAGGCGGCGATCAACCCGCGCACCAACCGTGTGCACACCAGCTATAGCCTGGTCGGCGCGCAAACCGGGCGGCTCTCCTCAACCGATCCCAATTTGATGAACATTCCGATCCGCACCGAGCTGGGCCGTCAGATCCGCGATGCCTTTGTGGCCGAGCCGGGCAATGTGCTGCTCGCCGCCGATTACAGCCAGATCGAACTGCGGCTGGCCGCGCACATGGCCGATGTCCCGTCGCTGAAAGAGGCCTTCGCCGCGGGGGAGGACATCCATGCGCGCACCGCGATGGAGATGTTTGGCGAGGTCAACCGCGATACCCGCGGCCGCGCCAAGACGATCAACTTCGCGATCCTTTATGGCATTTCGCGCTGGGGGCTGGGCGGACGGCTGGGGGTTTCATCGGACGAAGCGCAGGCGATGATCGATCGCTATTTCGAACGCTTTCCGGGCATTCGAAACTATATCCACGCCACGCTCGAGACCGTGCGTGGCCAAGGTTATTCGCAAACGCTGTTTGGCCGCAAGACTTGGTTTCCGCGGATCAATTCGCAGAACCCCAATGAACGCGCTGGATCGGAACGCGCCGCGATCAATGCGCCAATCCAGGGCACGGCTGCCGATATCATCAAGCGTGCGATGGTGCGGATGGGGCCAGCCTTGGCCGCGGCCGGGCTGGATCGGGTCCAGATGCTGCTGCAAGTCCACGATGAACTGGTGTTCGAATTGCCCGAGGGCGATGTTGACGCGGCCAGCGCGGTGATCCGCAGCGTGATGGCGGGTGCGGCGGAACCGATGGTCAAGATCGATGTGCCGCTGGGCGTTGAGATTGGCACCGGAACCAGCTGGGGGGCGGCGCACTAAGATGATTGGCCCCTCCGCTTTGTCTGTGCCCAATGCTTCGCAAGTGATCGATTGGTCCGCCACGCTGACCCGCGCGGCGATCCACGCCGGGATTGCCGTTGGCGTGGCGGTGGCACTGCATTTTGCGGTGTTTGCCTTGCTGGCCCGCGCGGCGCGCTATTCGGCGTCGGAATCAGATGATCTGGTGCTGACCAGGATCAAGCGCCCGATCCTGTTCTCGATGGTCGCGATCGCAATTTCGGTTGCGGCGGAAAGCAATGCCCTGATTGCGCGGATCTGGGACGCGCTGGGGCGGTTCATCGAACCGGCGCTGCTGGGCTGGGTGCTGTTCGCGATCGTGAAAGCCTTTGCCCAGGCGTTGGACGCGCGGGCCGAGGCTTATGAGGACGAGATGGCCGCGCGCAGCCGCCGCACCCGGATCGCAATTTTTTCGCGCACTGCCAGCTTTGTGATTGTGTTCGTCACCGTGGCTTTGGTGCTGTTCGGCATTCCGGCGGTGCGTAATATCGGCACCACCCTGCTGGCATCGGCGGGGCTCGCCACCCTCGCAATCGGCGCGGCCGCGCAACCGGCGCTCAAATCGCTGATCGCGGGGATGCAGATCGCGCTGACCGAGCCGATCCGGATTGGCGATTATATCGTGGTCGAGGGTGAAAGCGGCCGGGTGGAAGATATCCGCCTCAGCTATGTGGTGATCCGCACCGGCGACGAACGCCGGTTGATCGTGCCGACCGCCAAGTTCCTTGACGGCAGCTTCCAGAACTGGACCCGCGCCGGGGGCGGGATCACCGGTTCAGTCGTGCTGCCGATCAAGCCGGGCTATCCGATCGATCCGATCCGCACCGCCTATACCACGCTGCTGGCGCTGTCCGATGATTGGGATCAGCGCACCGGATCGATGCATGTATCCGAGATCGGCGTCGGGTCGATCGAACTCAAGCTGGTGATGAGTGCCAAAGGCCCAACCTCGCTCAATCGTCTGCGCCCGGCAGTCCGCGAAGCCATGCTGGAATGGCTGCGCGAGAATGTGCCGGAGGCGCTGTGCGATGATGTCTAATCTGGCCTAGCTATGCTTCTTCTCACGCGTTGAACTCACCATGCCCGGGGCCACGAAGCCGATCGGTTTGAGATTTACTTCGGCCGCGCGCTTTTTGAGCTCGCCTTTCATCTTGAGGTATTCGGCCTCCATCTCAGGGGTGACCGTGGCGCGCGAATCCTCCAGCGCGGCTTTGAAATCCGCGCCCGAAACCGTCTTCACCTTGGCCCCGTGTGTGCGGATCGCGTTCATCCCGGCACGGCGCGTCAGGTCTTCCAGATCAGCCCCGGTGAAGCGCTCGGTTTCCTTGGCGATGGCCGCCAGATCGACATCCTTGCCCAGCGGCATATTGCGGGTGTGGATCTTGAGGATATGCTCGCGCCCGGCCGCATCAGGGGTCCCGACATAGACCAGCTCGTCCAGCCGGCCCGGCCGCAGCACCGCAGGATCGACCAAATTCGGCCGGTTGGTGGCGCCGATCACCACGACCGATGACAGCTCTTCCATCCCGTCCATTTCGGCCAGCATGGTGTTGACGACGCGGCCAGTGACCTGCGGTTCGCCCATGCCGCTGCCGCGCGCCGGGACCAGGCTGTCGATCTCGTCGATAAACACCACGCAGGGCGCTACCTGACGCGCACGCGCGAACAACCGGCTGATCTGCTGTTCACTTTCGCCGTACCATTTGGACAACAGATCGCTGCTTTTGATCGAGATGAAATTGGCTTCGCTTTCCTTGGCCACGGCCTTGGCCAGCAAGGTCTTGCCGGTGCCCGGAGGACCATAGAGCAGAAAGCCTTTCGCGGGGCGGATTCCCAGGCGGCGGAACGCCTCAGGGTTCTTCAGCGGCAGTTCGATCCCTTCCTTGAGCAGTTCCTGCGCCTCGTCCATCCCGCCGATATCGGCCCAGCCGACCCGCGGCACTTCAACCATCACTTCGCGCATCGCCGATGGCTGCACGCGCTTCAGCGCCTCCAGGAAATCCTCGCGGGTCACGGTCAGGTTTTCCAGCACCTCGGCCGGGATAGTCTGCGCTTCCAGATCAAGCTGCGGCATGATCCGCCGCACTGCGTCCATCGCCGCCTCGCGCGTCAGGGCGCCCAGATCGGCCCCGACAAAGCCATGGGTGGTGCGGGCCAGCTCGTCGAGCTCGACCCCTTGGGCCAGCGGCATGCCGCGGGTGTGGATCCCCAGGATTTCGCGGCGGCCCTTTTCGTCAGGCACGCCGACCACGATTTCGCGGTCGAACCGGCCGGGACGGCGCAGCGCTTCGTCGATCGCGTCGGGGCGATTGGTGGCCGCGATGACGACCACGTTGGTGCTGGTGCCCAACCCGTCCATCAAGGTGAGCAGCTGCGCGACCAGGCGCTTCTCCGCTTCGCCCGGGGTACCCGAGCGTTTCGGCGCGATTGAATCGATCTCGTCAATGAAGACGATCGACGGCGCGGCCTTGGCCGCTTCCTCAAACACTTCGCGCAGGCGCCGCTCGCTCTCGCCATAGGCGCTGCCCATGATTTCCGGGCCGTTGATGACGAAGAAACTGGCTTCGCTTTCATTCGCCACCGCGCGCGCGAGCCGGGTCTTGCCGGTGCCTGGCGGACCATGCAGCAACACGCCCTTGGGCGGATCGACACCCAGGCGGGTGAACAGTTCAGGATAACGCAGCGGCAGTTCGACCATTTCGCGCAGCTGCTGAATGGTATCGCCCATGCCGCCGACATCGTCATAGTTTACGTCGCCGCGGCTGCCGCGCGCTTCTTCAAACTCTTCGCGCAGTTCGACTTCGGTGTTCTCGTCGATGTGGACGATCCCCTTGGGCACGGTGGAGACCACGGTCAGGCGGATCTGGGTTAGCGCGAACGCGGGAGCATTGAACATGCGGGCCACCTCAGGCGGCATATCGCGGACCTGCTGCTGCCCGGCGGTGGCGACGATATCGCCCGCCACCAATGAACGGCCAAAGAAGTTGCGCTTGAGCGCCTGGCCCGGACCCTGCAGCCGCATTTCGCGCTGCGCCGGAGCAAAGACCACGCGCTGCGCCGGCTTGCTCTGAGCCTTGCGGACCTGAACATGATCGCCGGAACCGACTTCGGCATTGGCGCGCTGCAGGCCATCAAGCCGGATCACGTCCAGCCCTTCGTCTTCGGGATAGGGCGCCTGGACCCGGGCTGCGGTAACGCGCTTGCCTTCGATCTCGATCACGTCGCCTTCGGTCACGCCCAGCGCGGCCAGCGCGGATCGCGGCAGGCGGGCAAACCCGTTGCCGCTTTCTTCCTGCCGCGCCGCCGCGACCTGCAGCTTGACTGCCTTTTCCTTAACTTCGACCATTGCCAGCCTTGTCCTGTGATTATCCGGGCCGGGCATCGGCCGAAGACAGGAAGCTAGGAACTGCCTGCAGCAATTGCAAATGCACCCGGCGCGAGCGGCCGCGATCGGGGGTATCGAGGGCGAAAAAAAGGGCCGGGTCATTAAGACCCGGCCCATGAAAAGTTTTGGGAGAGGATGCCTGAAAAGGCATGCTCTAAATGGTGCAGTGCCGCATTTTGTGCAAGTGCGAAAAGATCATGGATAGTTGCGTAATTTGCAACTAACTCCAGACCTGGTATAAAGACGGCGGAACTTCAGGACAAATCGGTCAGTTTTGCCGCGCGCCGCAGGATCAAACACGCCCTTGCTGTGGTCGTCGTCGCTGCGCCGCAGCACGAAATTTTCCGCTTCGAGCACCGGACTGGCTCCGATCAATGCGCCAGGAACAGCGCCGGACCGGCGACGTCTTCAAGGAAATAGCGCGTCACCCCGCCAAACAGGAATTCACGCACCCGGCTGTGGCCATAGCCGCCCATGATCAACAGCTGCGCATGGTGGTGCGCAGCGGCCTCCGCCAGCGTCTCCTCAACCGAATTGCTCTTGGCCAGCTCGATCAGCTCGGCCTTGATGCCGTGGCGGGCCAGATACCGCAGGGCATCGCTTGGCGGAAAGCCGCTTGGCGCGTCGGCTGTGACGGTCAGTACGACAACCTTCGGGCATTCCTCCAGCAGTGGGGCTGCACTGCGCAAGGCCCGCGCTGCTTCGGCGCTGCCATCCCAGGCCACTGCTGCGCTGCGAAGTGGAAATTCGGCCGCCGTCTTGCCCAGGACCAGCACTGGGGCTTTGCTTTCCACCACCAGATCGCCGGCAAAGCCGCAGTGCCGCGAAACCACTACCAGATCGGCCAGATTAGCCGCTTGCAGCATCGCTTCCAGCGGGTTGATCTCGTATTTGATGATATCGAACGCGACATCGCCATGGGCCAGCCGCCCACCAAGCTGATCAGCCAGAACATTGTCTTCGGCCACTGCCGCTTCCAACGCTTCGCGGGCGATGAAGGTGCCGCCGTAGGGATCGATGGTAACGAATCGTTCGACCGGAGTGTCGATCAGCAAAGTAACATGGCCGTTTACGGCGCGGGCGAGGCTGAGCGCGGTATCGAGCCTGACCGCATTCAGCGGATCACGGCCAGCCTGGACGAGAATTGAGCGCATGGCGATTCTCCTTTCACGCCGTTGTCATGGGCCCGATGGGCTAGGTTGACCATGATTTGCATCAAATGCCGCTCTTGCTCCGATTGGCGCGATGCGGCACTGGCCGGGCAAGCAAACAATCGGAGGCGCTAGGTGGGCGATCGACAGTTCAAGGCCGTGGTGTTCGATTTTGGCGGGGTAATAACCGCATCGCCGTTTGAAGCTTTCAACCGGCTGGAGGAAGAGCGCGGACTGCCTGCCGATTTTATTCGCAGCGTCAACGCCGCCAATCCGCACTCAAACGCCTGGGCGCAGTTCGAACGCGCGGAAATCGACGCGCGCCGGTTCGATGTGCTGTTTGAGGCAGAGGCTGAAGCGCTGGGGCATCGGCTTGAGGGGCGGGCGGTGCTGGCCGTGCTGTCGGGTGCGATCCGGCCCGAAATGGTCCGGGCGCTCGATCAGCTTGGCCAGGCTGGCTATCGCCTCGCCTGTATAACCAACAATGTGCCCAGCGGCCACGGCGCCGGCATGGCCCGCAGCGGCGATGCGCAGGATGCCTATGAGCAGGTCTTCGCCCGGTTCGAACACGTCATCGAAAGCAGCAAGGCCGGGGTGCGCAAACCCGATCCGCGGATATACATGATGATGTGCGAGCATCTGGGGCTGGCCCCGGCGCAGTGCATCTATCTTGATGATCTGGGGATCAACTGCAAACCGGCCGCGACACTGGGCATGGCGGCAATCAAGGTGACCAGCGGCGCGCAGGCGCTGGCTGATCTTTCGGCGCTACTGGGCATGCCGCTGGGCTGAAGGCCATTGCATTGCACGCAAACGGCGCGGCGTATGTTGCAATTGCCAGTTACCGCCGCTTGAAATAGCCGCTACCGCTACGTCAACCAGGAGCATTCATGGCCCAGAAGATTTTCGCCAACGCCGAAGCAGCGCTCAGCGGGTTGCTGCGCGATGGTATGCTGATCGCCAGCGGCGGGTTTGGCCTGTGCGGCATTCCCGAACGCCTGCTGGATGCGGTGCGCGATTCGGGGGTGAAGGACCTGACCTTTGCCTCAAACAACGCCGGGATTGACGGCGAAGGGATCGGCAAGCTGCTGCGCACCCGGCAAGTGAAGAAGATGATCGCCAGCTACGTCGGCGAAAACAAGGAGTTCGAGCGGCAATACCTGGCCGGCGAGCTTGAAGTTGAATTCTGCCCGCAAGGCACTCTGGCCGAACGGATGCGGGCTGGCGGCGCCGGCATCCCCGGCTTCTACACCAAGACCGGGGTGGGCACCTTGGTGGCTGAAGGCAAGGAATCCAAAATGTTCAATGGCGAGGAATTTATCCTCGAAGCCGGGATTTTTGCCGATCTGGCGATTGTCAAAGGCTGGAAGGCTGACACCACCGGCAATGTCATTTTCCGCAAGACTGCGCGCAATTTCAACGTGCCGGCCGCGCAGTGCGGCAAGGTCTGCGTGGTTGAGGTGGAAGAGATCGTCCAGCCGGGTGAGCTTGATCCCGATGCGATCCACTTGCCGGGGGTCTATGTCCAGCGGCTGTTCAATGGCAGCCCCTATGACAAGCAGATCGAATTCCGCACCACTCGCACCACGGATGTCGGCTGATGACCACGCATGACCATATCGCCACCGGCTGGAGCCGCGATCAGATGGCGCAGCGCGCCGCGCAGGAACTGCAGGACGGGTATTACGTCAATCTGGGCATCGGTATCCCCACTTTGGTTGCCAACCATGTGCCCGAAGGCATGACTGTGACGCTGCAAAGCGAAAACGGCATGCTGGGGATCGGCCCGTTCCCGACCGAGGATGAAATTGATGCCGATCTGATCAATGCCGGCAAGCAAACGATCAGCGAACTGCCGCATTCGGCCTATTTTGACAGCGCCGCCAGCTTTGCCATGATCCGCGGCGGCAAGATCGATCTGACCGTGCTGGGGGGTATGGAAGTGAGCGAGAGCGGCGACATCGCCAACTGGATGGTGCCCGGCAAGATGATCAAGGGCATGGGCGGGGCGATGGATCTGGTCGCGGGGGTGAAGAAGATCATCGTCGTGATGGAGCACTGCGCCAAGGACGGCAGCCCCAAATTCATCCCGGCCTGCACGCTGCCGCTGACCGGGCGGAACGTGGTCGATATGGTGATCACCGACCTAGCGGTATTCAAGCGCGATGATCATGCCAGCCCGTTCCGGCTGATCGAGCTGGCTCCGGGGGTGACGGCGCAAGACCTCGCGGCCAAGACCACGGCGCATTACGTCACTTAATCGGTCGATTAATCGGGCTTGCCGCAGGCTCCGCTGCGCGCAATGATCGCTCCCGATAGGGAGAGAATCATGGACAATGCCGTTTGCCGCCTGACCGGCTGCGAGTTTCCGCTGTTTGCCTTCAGCCATTGCCGCGACGTGGTCGTGGCCGTCAGCAAGGCGGGCGGGTTTGGCGTGCTGGGGGCAACGCGCTTTACCTCCGATCAGCTTGAGGAAGAGCTGGCCTGGATTGACGCGCATATCGATGGCGCGCCTTACGGGGTCGATGTGCTGGTGCCCGAAACTATCGACCCGCGGGTCGCCGATTTTGCCACCAACGAACAGCGCGCGGCAGCCGTATCAGACCAGCACCGCCAGTTTACTGCCGAGCTCCTCGGCCAATACGGCGTCGCAGTTTCGCCTGACGAGGTGGTGCATTATGAAGGCCGCGCCGGGATTACGCCGGAAAACGGCTATGCCCAGATGGATGTCGCCTTCCGCCACCCGATCAGGCTGATCGCGAACGCACTGGGGATCGCTCCGCCGCGAATGATTGCCGAAGGAAAGAAGCGTGGCGTGCCGGTGGCGGCGCTGGTCGGGGCCAAGGAACACGCGCTGCGTCAGGCGGCAGCCGGGGTCGATATCATCGTCGCTCAGGGCACTGAGGCGGGCGGGCATTGCGGCGAGGTTTCGACCCTGGTGCTGATTCCCGAAGTGGTCCGCGCGCTCAAGGGTGCCGGTTATGACATTCCAGTCCTGGCCGCGGGCGGGATCATGACCGGAGGCCAGATGGCGGGGATGATGGCCACGGGCGCGCAAGGGGCCTGGACCGGATCGGTCTGGCTGGCTACGCCCGAGGCAGAAACCAGCGAAGCCTTCCGTGCCAAGATGGTCGCAGCGCGCAGCCGCGACACCGTGCGATCCAAAAGCCGCACCGGAAAACCTGCCCGCCAGCTCAAAACCGCGTGGCACGAAGCCTGGGATGCGCCGGATGGACCGGGAGCCTTGCCGATGCCCCTTATGGGCATGGTGTCCGAACCGGCGTTCCGTCGTATCGAAAACGCCGTAGTGAACGGGAACGAATTGGCGCGTGACCTCGTTTCATACTTTGTCGGGCAGGGCGTGGGACTTATCGATCAGGTGCGCAGTGCCAAAGGGGTGGTTCAGGATTTTCGCGAGGAGTTCGCCGAAGCTGTGCTGGGACTGACTGCAACATTGGAGTGAAACATTTGATTTTTGCCGGCTTCCGCCAACGCTACTTCGATGTTCTGGCCTCAATTTATCTCTATAACGAATTTCGCGGTTACACCTCGCTGGACCGGGTCCTTGAAGCCGTGCGGCTGCGCTGCCCCGATGATCCCGCTTTCCAGGCCGAGATCGAAAAGCACCGCGCCGACGAGCACAAGCATTACCGGATGTTCCGCCGCTGGTTCGAACGACAGGGCCGCATGCCTTTGGTGGTTGACCGGGGCGTGGGCCACATTGACCGGTTTATTCAATGGGTTTTTCAGTGCTCGATCGACGAGCTGGATACTGCGAAAATCGTCGCCACGCCCGATCAATTCGAGCAGTTGTGCCGGGTCATCATGCTGACCGAACAGCGCGGTTATGCGCAGGTGGAGATCATCTTGAAGAACCGCCTGATCATGTCCGATCCGGTGATGAAGCGGATTTTCCAGATCGTCCACAAGGATGAACCCGATCACTTCCTGCCTTATCAGCGCTGGCTTGAACGCCACGGCCGGGCCACTGCCCGGTGGAACGAACGCGCTGCAGACTGGACGATCCACAAGGTGCTGATGCTGGGAAAGCTGCCCGCGCTGTTCCTCGATTCGGGGCGCGAGCGCATGACGCACTGGCCGGATGAAGACCCCGCTGCCTACGCCCATTGACCATCGGCAGCGCGGCATTAGGCTGGCGGCCATGACCTACACACTGATCACCGCCAACCGGAACTATTCAAGCTGGAGCCTGCGGCCCTGGGTGCTGATGAAAGCACTGGGCATCCCGTTTGAAGACCGGCTTGAACCCTTCGCCAAGCCGGACAACTATGGGGATTTCCGGGCCTTCTCTCCCACTGGCCAAGTGCCGGTGCTGATCGATGGCGAGCGGGTCATCCCGGATTCATTTGGGATCACGCTTTATCTGGCCGAGCGGCATGACGGGGTCTGGCCAGCGAACGAGGAAGCGCGGATCTTTGCGCAAGGCGCGGTCTGCGAAATGCACGGCGGGTTCGGGCATCTCAGGAACGATTGCACCATGAACGTTGGCGTGCGGGTAACGCCCAAGCCGATGAGCGAAGGCTTGCAGCGCAATGTCCGGCGGCTGACGGAATTGTTCGAAACCGGGCTGAAACACTTCGGCGGACCGTGGCTGGCGGGCAACGAATTTACCGCAGCAGACGCCTTCTATGCTCCCGTCGCCTACCGCATTCGCACCTATGGTCTGGATGTCGGAAAGGGCCAGGACTGGGTCGATCACATCCTCTCGCACCCAGCGATGCTGGAATGGGAAGCGGCGGCGCTGGCCGAGACCTGGCGCGAGGATGTACACGAAGCGGAATTGGCTGCTGCCGGTGTGATTACCGCGGACTATCGCCGATCGGCCTGATCAAGTCGGCGATGGACGGCCCCGGCCAGACAGGATAGCTTGCTCGGATGCCCGGAAGGCTTGGCCATCCGGGTGCAAGGGCCGCGTGGGGTGCGATGTGATCGCAGGGGAACGCTGTGCCGGATTTTCGCTACAAGGCCTTTATCAGTTACAGCTGGGCCGATGCCGCTTGGGGCAAGTGGCTGCATCACGCAATCGAGACCTATCGTACCCCGCGCCAGCTGGTTGGTGAACTTGGCTTGCATGGCCCGGTTCCTGCCCGTCTGATCCCGCTGTTCAAGGACCGTGAGGAAGAAGCGGCGGGGTCAAGCATCGGCGCTGCGGTTGAACACGCGCTCAGCAGTTCCGAGTTCCTGATCGTGGTCTGCTCGCCGCGCTCTGCCCAGTCACGCTGGGTCAACCATGAAGTCGCCTGGTTCAAGACTCACCGCGATCCGAGCAAAATCCTCGCACTGATCGTCGATGGCGAGCCGGGGCACATAGAGAACGAATGCTTTCCCCGGGCGTTGACGCACCAGGTTCTGGCCGATGAGTCGGTCACCGATCAGCTGCTCGATGCGCCCCTGGCCGCTGATGCCCGCAAGGCCGGCGATGGCAAGCGCGGGGCCCGGTTGAAGCTTGTTGCCGCAATGCTGGGGGTTGGCCTTGACGTGCTGGTCCGCCGCGACGATCGCCGCCGGGTGCTGCGCCAGCGCATGATCACCAGCGGATCGCTGCTGTTCGGCGGGGCAATGGCTGCGCTGGCCTGGGCGGCAGTCGAGGCGCGCGACGAAGCCCGAGATCAGCGCGGCAAGGCCGATGGGCTGATCGAATTCATGCTGACTGACCTGCGCGAAAAGCTTGAGCCGGTCGGGCGGCTCGATGCGATGGACGTCGTCGGGCAAAAGGCACTGGTCTATTACGGCACGCAGAATCTGGCTGACCTCGATGCCAATGATCTGGGCCGGCGCAGCCGGGCGCTGCATCTGGTGGGCGAGGTGCGCGATACCCGGGGCGATTCGGTTGGCGCGCTCAGTGCCTTTCGCGAAGCGGCGCGAACCACTGGCGAATTGCTGGCACGGCATCCCGAAGATGGCCAGCGGATTTTCGATCATTCGCAAAGCGTCTACTGGGTGGGCTTCATCGCCTATCAGCGTGGCGAAACTGGCGAAGCGGAGGCCAGCTTTCGCGAGTACGACCGGCTCGCTGGGGAACTCATCGCGCTCGATCCGGGTAACGCCGATTGGCAGATGGAAGTGTCCTACGCGAAGAGCAACCTTGGCACGCTATTGTTCGAGCAGGGCCGCTATGCCGAGGCCGAAAGCGCGTTCACCCGGTCGCTGGAAGTTGTCGCCCGTGCGGCCGAAAACGATCCCGCTGATCTTACCAAGCAGGTCGATCTTGGTCAGGCGATCAGCTGGCTTGGGATCACGCTGGGGCAGGCAGAGCGGATCGAACCCGCACTGGAGCACTATGCTCGCGAGATCGCGATCTACGATGCCGTGCTCGCCAAAGACCCCGGAAATGCGCGCGCTGAGCAGCAAGGCGACCGCGTTGGCCGGGGTCGGCCGGCTTGAGGTACTGCGAGGCCAGAAAGCAGCTGCGCTTGTTGCGTTCAATCAGGCCATCACCATAAACGAGACACTGCGGCGGCTCGAACCGAACAATGGCCTGCGCACGCAATATGAAATCAACAACCGGACCAGCCGTGCTCTGACTTTTTTCCTGTTCGGAGACCTGGCGGCAGCAGCAAGCGAGTTGAAAATCCTGCAGGACCTGCAGACAGAACTGGCTGACAAGGACACGAAGAATGCGATCTGGAACATCGACGCACGGGCGCCGCTGGAAGATCTGGCGGCCCGGCTTGACCTCGCGGCTGGTCGCGACCGATCGGCGTTGGTCCATGCTCTGACCGCTATCAGGCTGGTCAAGCTGAGCCGGCTGCGCGACGATCCCCGGCTGCGCAGTGTGGCCGGGTCAGCCTGGCTGATCGCGGGCGATGTCTACGCCCGGTCTGGTAACGATGCGCTGGCCCGCGATGCCTGGCTGGCCGCAAGCAATGCGGCCGACAATCATCCGGCTGCCGGGCTGGGATCAATGACGATGTTGCGTTTTGCTGCGGCCCGCCGGTTAGGCCTTTTCCCCCAAGCCGATCAGCTGCGCGCCAGCCTCGTGGCGCGAGGCTGGCGGCATCCGCAATTCCTGGCCGAGCTGCGCCGCAGCCCGCGGATCAGCCGTTCACGATCTTCGGATCGAAGGTAATGTAGTAATAGGGCGAGGCGATATTATCGATCACGATACCCAGGCAGTAGTAATAGGGCACCCCGTTGCGACCCGGGCTTTGATCGTTGATCTCAACCTCGCAGTTGCTGATCCGCTGGACCGACATTGTCGCGGGCCAGGCGATTGGGGTTTCGTCGTTGTAATTGTTGACCCGCCAGCAAAAGCCGACCTGCTTGGGATTGCCCGAGGTTTCGGTAGCAGTAGCAAAGCGCACCGGATAGGTGTTGCCATCGTTGCCCACAATCGAACCTGTGACTTCGAAATAAATATCGACCCGGTTCGAGTAAGCCGGATCGGTGTTGACCTGGCTCAGGTCGAGATCACCGTCCGATAGAACCGCGCCGACATTGGCACTGGGCCGGGCATAGTTCAGCCCGTAATTGAATTGCAGGCTGTTGGGATCGCCTGGAACGTTCTGGATAGTTCCGTTGGCGTTTTGGTGGCCGCTGATATTCAGCAGGACGTGCAATTCACGATCGGGCCGGTTGGCAGGCATAGTCGTTCCCTCCAGATGTGCATCGACGCCAGAAGCGCGATGCGTCCCTGCGGACAGAATCGACCCAAGCACCGAGTATTGGCGCTGAATTGTCACTTGTAAAGGAAAGCTCCGAACAACGCATCGGCGTGTCCGAATTTAACGTAGTGGGGGGTTTCGAATTTTCTTTTAGTCATGCCGCTGCCGTGGAAACGGTTTGTGTCAGCAGAACTGCGATTGCCAATTACTGCGCGCGTTGGTCCGCACGTACAGCCAGTTCAACATCGCTGATTTCGATCACCGGGACTTCCCATGGATGGATGGCCACCAGCCAGCCGAGCAGCGCTTCGAACGTGTCATCCCCCGTTGCCGCATCGACGTGGATTGTCACCATCAGGTTGGTGGATACCTGTGATTGGCCCGCTGCGCCCAAGGTGGGCTTTGCATCGCCCTGGGGTCGGAACAATTCCCAGCACGGGGAAACTTCGGCCACGGCCTGGTACAGCCCGAAATCACCCAGCGGATTATCGGCGCGAAGCGCAGTCAGCAGCTTGGCAAAGGAAGGGTCGGCATCCAGCACTTCGGCGCTGCCTGATTGCAGCGCGGCCAGCGTCTCCGGTTCAACCGGCCACGACAGGCGCAGGACCCTGACTTTGCGGCGCGGGCTCATGGCAGATCAGCCCAGCGCGGCCTTCAAATCGTCGACCAGATCAAGCCGTTCCCACGGAAATAGATCGCCCTCAGCCTTGCGGCCGAAGTGTCCGTAAGCGGCGGTCTTGCGGTAGATCGGCTTGTTCAACGCCAGATGGGTGCGGATGCTGCGCGGGGTCAGTCCGCCCAGCTTCGGCATGGCCAGTATCGCGCGTTCGATCACATCATCGCCAACCGTGCCGGTTTCGTGCGTATCGACATACAGCGACAGCGGCTTGGACACGCCGATCGCATAGGCCAACTGGATCGTGCAGCGTGTGGCCAGGCCCGCAGCGACGATGTTCTTGGCCAGATAGCGGGTGATATAGGCGGCCGAGCGATCGACTTTGGTCGGGTCCTTGCCGCTGAATGCGCCGCCGCCGTGCGGGGCGGCGCCGCCATAGGTATCGACAATGATCTTGCGCCCGGTCAGCCCGGCGTCGCCATCGGGGCCGCCGATTTCAAAGCTGCCGGTGGGGTTGATGTGGTATTCGGTTTCGCGCAGTAGCACCGGCGGGATCACTTCGGCCACAATCCGGCGCACATAGGCGTGCAGTTCGGCTTCCTTGTCGCCCTGGTCATAGCCGGGGGCGTGCTGGGTGGAGACGACCACGGCGGTGGCCGCCACTGGCAGGCTGCCTTCATAACGCAGCGTTACCTGGCTTTTGGCATCGGGTTCAAGAAACGGCGCGGCGCCAGAATGACGATCGGCTGCCATGCGTTCGAGGATCTTGTGGCTGTAATACAGCGTTGCCGGCATCAGATCGGGAGTTTCGTCAGTGGCGTAACCGAACATGATCCCCTGATCGCCCGCGCCTTCATCCTTGTTATCGCTGGCATCGACGCCTTGCGCGATGTGGGCCGACTGGCCGTGCAGGCGGTTGATGAATTCCAGCTTTTCCCAGTGGAAGCCGCCCTGCTCATAGCCGATTTCGCGCACGGTCTTGCGGACGGTTGCTTCGATTTCTTCCTGCGCGCCAGGGGCCCATTCGCCATCTTCGAACACGCCCTTGCAGCGGATTTCGCCAGCCAGCACCACCAGTTGCGTGGTGGTCAGCGTTTCGCAGGCAATCCGCGCTTCGGCATCCTTTGACAGGAACAGATCGACAATCGCGTCCGAAATCTGATCCGAAACCTTGTCGGGGTGGCCTTCGGAAACGGATTCAGAGGTGAACAGGTAATCGGTGCGCATGGATCAGACTCATATAAAGGAAGCTTTATGTGTGCCTTGATCCTCTACTCCGGGCGGGCCCTTAGCGCAACCAGCGAAAGGACAAGAAGTGCTAATGCCCAGCCAAGCGAAACAAGGTTGCCTGTCCGTGCAAACAGCGTGGGCGGGTGCGCGGCCGGGATGCGGCCCAGCAGCACCCCGGCGGCATGCATCGGCACCGATTGCAGCACCCGGCCATCGGCATCGATCACCGCGCTGATGCCGGTGGTGGTCGATCGCAGCATCGGCAAGCCTTCTTCCAGCGACCGCATTCGCGCCTGAGCGAGATGCTGCGGAGGGCCCCAGGCGCCGTACCAGCCATCGTTCGATGGATTGAACAGATAATCAGGCCGGTGCGCCCGGTCGGTCACTTCGCCGGGGAAGATCACTTCATAGCAGATCAGCATCCCGGCCTTGCCATACCGGCCAAGATCGATGGTCTGGCGGCCGGGGCCGGGCCAGAATTCCACGTTGCCGGGCACAAACCGCGCCACGCCCAGCGCCGTCAGCAGCGGGCGCATTGGCACGTATTCGCCGAACGGCACCAGATGCGCTTTGGCATAACTGGCACGGATCGCGCCGCTGCCATCAATTGCGGTGATGACATTGCGGGCACCTGCCGCATGGCCGCCCCGTACCTCCAGATCCACCGCGCCGCTTAACAGCAGGCGGTCTGGCCCCAGCATCCGGGCAATCCGGGCCCGGGCAAGCGCAGGATCAGCGCCATAGGTGTCGGCATAATAGTCCGCAGGATAGCCAGCGCGCAGATAGTCAGACAGGCCTGATTCCGGCCACAGCACCACCGCTTTCTGGCCCGGGGCGGGCGGCGGCAGGTAACCGGCCAGCCGTGCGAAGTTTTGCTCAAAATGCGCGGGATCGTTAAGCTCGGTCTGCGGGATATTGGGCTGCACCAGTATATAGGGCACGCCGCTTTCAGGACGTGGAGCTCCGGCCAGTGATTGCGGCCAAAGCTGCACGATCGGCGGCAGGATCAACAGCACCAGCCACCGCGGGTGCTTGCGGTAGTTGCGCAGCCCCAGGAACCACAGGCCCGCAAAGACAACCGCCAGACCGGACAGCGCGTAGGTGCCCAGCCACGGCAGCAAACGGGCTGCACCAACATGTTCGAACGGCCCAACCAGCACCGCAGCCAGCGGGTTCCACGGCAGGCCGGTAAAGACCCAGCCGCGAAGCCATTCGCTAATCGCCCAGCTCCCCGCAAGTGCCAGAACCAGCGCCGCCGGGCTCCGCCTGGCATGCCAGGCTGCTAAAGCGGCCAGCGCGGGGAAAAGCGCCAGAATTGCGGACAGCACCAGCTCTGCCAGCCAGCCGAGCCAGGCTGGCATGGCGGCTTGATAGGTAAAAGCAGTCGGCAGCCAGTTTAACGACAGCGCGAACAGACCAAGCGCAAAGACCCAGCCATGCTGAAAAGCGCTGGCGCGGCCGGGTGCGCGCTGGATCAGCAGGGTCAGCCCGCACAGCCCAATCAACGTCAGCGGCCACAGCCCGACTGGCTCAAACCCCAGTCCGGCAATTATGCCAAGGATCAGCGCGACAAGTCGCGGCCAAGCCAGCGCAAGATCAAACGTGCGCTGCAAAAGCGGTTATCAGCTTACGGTTTCAAGTGCTTCGCCGCCGGCGTCATCCGCCGAAGGCTTGCGCCGGGCGCGCGGCTTGCGGGGCTTGGCTTCCGCCTCAGCGCCGGTGGCCGCATCTTCGCGAGAGACGGAAATTGCCGGTGGCAGCAAAGCGGGATCAAGTCCGACCGGGGCATTGTCATCACTGTCACGGTCGCGACGGGGCGGGCGGGCCGGGCGATCATCCCGGTCACGCCGGGGGCGCAGGCCGCCGCGCGGACGGTTGTCGCGAACAAACGGATTTTCGGGCGGTTCATACGGATTGGCATCGCCTTGATCCTGCTCGCCGCGATCATCCTGATCCTGCTGAACATTGCTCTCGGCGCTATCGCGATTCTGCTCGGCTGGGCTGGATTGCTCCTCGCGCTCGTCGCGGCGGGGCCGATCATCGCGTTGCGGGCGCTCATCGCGTTGCGGGCGGGCAAACACCGGCTGGTCAAAGCTGGGGAAATCACCTGCGTTGTTGAAATCGTTGCCGTCATCACCGTCTTCGCCCGAATCAGCCCAACGCTCACCCGGCTGGCGGGTGCGCTGTTCTTCCTGGCGCACGCGGGCATCAGCCAGCACGCGGAAATAGTGATCGGCGAATTGCAGGTAATATTCGGCCTGGACCCGGTCCCCATTGAGATGGGCATCGTGCGCCTGCTTGCGATACTTTTCGAGCAACTGGGGCGCGTTGCCGCGCGCCCGGCTGTCAATCCGGTTGAGCTGCTGGCCACCACCACCACCGCCGCCTTGTTGGCGATTGCCACGCCCACGACGTCGGTTGTTGTTGCTGTTGTTATTGCTGTTACCGCGATTGCTATTATTATTCAAAGGGTTGACTTCCCTAATACGTGGACCTTGCCGGTAATCCAGCTAGCTGGCCGCGTGACCCTGTGCCACGGGCGCCCATTGCGCTTCGTGGTCCCGACATCTGCTGCTTAGCGCGGCGTTGCATGCCGGGCGAATGCAAATGAAGGATTGGACCTGCGGGTTGCACCAAAGGGCGTACCGGCGCTGGTCTGCCAAGGGATTTACGCGCCCAATGCGCCATTGCCAAGCGGAATCTTGAGTTCGAGTGCACGGGGACGCTCGCCCAGGTCGCGGTGCAGGGTCACGGCAAAGCCGGCCCGTGCTGCAATCGCGCTGACCTGATCGGCTTGGTCCGCGCCAATCTCGATCAGGGCCACGCCGCCGTCGTTCAGCAGCACGGGCAATTGCGGGATCAGGACGCGGTAATCATCGAGCCCCTCGAGCCCGGCAAACAACGCACTGGCCGGTTCATGATCGCGCACGGCCGGTTCCAGATCGGCGGCATCTTCGACATAGGGCGGATTGGCCAGGATCAGGTCAAATTGGCCAAGATCGCCGCTCCACCCGGCTTGGTTCCAATCGCGCGCAAGCAAGGACACCTGACCGGGCTGGGCATGCACTTCGGCATTGCGCGCCGCCACGGCCAAGGCGTCTTTGCTGGCATCAATCCCCACGCCTTGCGCACCGGGCCATTCGCTGAGCGCCGCCAGCAGCAGGCACCCCGATCCGGTGCCAAGATCCAGGATCCGCCGCGGGGGCTGGGCGGTGAAGGCCGAAACGGCTGCCTCGATCAGGGTTTCGGAATCGGCGCGCGGCACCAGCACAGCGGGCGTAACGGCGAATTTCAGGCCCCAAAAATGCGCATCGCCGATGATATAGGCCACTGGTTCATGCGCGGCCCGCCGGGCAATCAGCGCGGCAAAACCCGCCGGTTCGGCATCGCCCATGCGCTTGAGGAACAGTTCGGACCGGCTGGTGCCAAGCGCGTGCGCCATCAGCAATTCGGCATCAAGCCGCGCACTGTCGGTGCGCGCGCCGAGCAGTTCGGTAGCGGCACGGATGGCATCGTTGACGGTGCCACCACCCCCAACCCCCTCCTCTAAAGAGGAGGGGGCTTTAAGGCTCCCACTCCTCTTTAGAGGAGGGGGTGGGGGGGTGGTGGCGGCGCTCAATTCATTCCCCCAAAGCCGCCAGCCGCTTGGCCTGGTCCTCAGCGATCAGCGCGTCGATCATTTCGCCAAGGCCGGTGCCTTCGAGGATCTCGGGTAGGCGGTGCAAGGTCAGGTTGATGCGGTGATCGGTGACCCGGCCCTGCGGGAAGTTGTAGGTGCGGATCCGTTCGCTGCGATCGCCCGAGCCCACCATCGCTTTGCGCGCTTCGGCCTCGGCGCCTTGTGCGGCGTCGCGCTGGGCTTCGAATAGCCGCGCGCGCAGCACCAGCATCGCCTGGGCCTTGTTCTTGTGCTGGCTGCGCCCGTCCTGGCAGGTCACCACCGTATTGGTTGGCAGGTGGGTGATGCGGACCGCGGAATCGGTGGTGTTGACGTGCTGGCCGCCTGCACCTGAAGCGCGGTAGACGTCGATCTTCAGATCCTTGTCCTCGATCTGGACGTCGACTTCGTCGGGTTCGGGCAACACTGCCACGGTCGCCGCAGAGGTGTGGATCCGCCCGCCGCTCTCGGTCACCGGAACGCGCTGGACCCGGTGTACGCCGCTTTCGAACTTGAGCTTGGCGAACACGCCGTTGCCGTTCACTTCGGCCACGACTTCCTTGAAGCCGCCGATGTCGCTGGAATTGGCGCTGACCACTTCGACCCGCCAGCCCTGTTCGGCGGCATAGCGTTCGTACATCCGCAGCAGATCGGCCGCGAACAGCGCGGCTTCATCGCCGCCGGTCCCGGCGCGGATTTCCAGCATGGCGGCGCGGCTGTCAGCCCGGTCGCGCGGCAACATGGCCAAGGCCAGCGCGTGTTCAGCCTCGGGCAGAGCGGCGTTCAGCTGGCTCAATTCTTCCTGCACGATGCTGCGCATTTCGGGATCATCGAGCATCGCCTCAAGCTCAGCGATCTCACCGCGCAGTGTGCTGACCGCAGCCGCCGCTTTGGCCACCGGCTCCAGCTCGGCATAGTCGCGGCTGGCGGCGATGAAGTCCTTGCCCTCCAACGTCCCCGAAGCCAGCCGCGCCTCGATTTCCGAGAAGCGGGCAGCGATTTGGTGAAGGCGGGTGTCGGTTACCGACATTGTGTGAGACTCCCTTCTCCGCCGGGGAAGGGCCGGGGATGGGGGAGCGAGGCGAAGCCGAGCGTCCACTCTGGCGTCGAACTCCCATCCCAACCCTTCCCCAGCGGGGAAGGGATAAGTGAGGGAGCATCAAACCACTGCCCGTCACCCTGAACTTGTTTCAGGGTCCATCGTGCGGTTTGCCCGGTGGGTTCGGCGGGCACAAAACGGCTCGGTATTGCTGCACCGCTGGGCTTCGAGCTCAGAGGCGAAATGGACCCTGAAACGAATTCAGGGTGACGATGTTGGATTGCGAATGAGACATCCATCGCTTAGTTTCGATACGTGAGTTGGAAGTCAAAATTGCTTGAACGCTTCTCGGCCTCGACCACCAATGCAAAACGTTCAAATAGTATCTTCGCCGATGCCTCTGTTAACTTGGGATCGCGGTCTGTAAATCTACCAGTCTTGACATCAATGAGTGCATCGCAACCCAACTGGTCCGCACCTTCAATTAAGACTGCAATTGTATGAGAGCGGGTAGAGATTGCTTTCTTGAATCGCTTGTTTGTCGAACCGGCCACTACAGCTTCAGCCGCGACACCTGATTTCCGCAGTTCGAATACGAGCCGCCAAACTGCTTCGTCCAAGTTTACGTTCTCGTTGGTGACAACAATTTGAGGAGGTGATTCTGAGGCATTCCCTACTAACATCGCCAACCGCTCGATCCCGGCAGCCCATCCAACCGCTGGCGTATGCGGCCCGCCAAGCGATTCCATCAGCCCGTCATAGCGCCCGCCGCCCAGCACGGTGCCTTGCGCGCCAAGCCGGTCGGTGACGAATTCGAACGCGGTGTGGCGGTAATAGTCGAGGCCGCGGACCAGGGCGGGGGCGCGGGTCCAGGCGACGCCGGCGGCATCGAGGCCCGAGGTTACCGCGCCGAAAAAGTCCTGCGCTTCGCCGCTCAGGAACAAGTCAATTTTCGGCGCGTCGGCCACGAACGCCTGATCGCGCGGGTCCTTGCTATCCAGGATGCGCAGCGGGTTTGCGGCCAAACGCTTCTGGCTGTCTTCGGACAGATCGGCGCGGTGGGCCTCGAAGTATTCCACCAGCGCACTGCGCCAGGCATCGCGGCTGGCGGCATCGCCCAGTGTGTTGAGCATCAGCGTCACACCATCGGCAATGCCCAATTCGTGCAGCAGTTGATCGGCCAGCACCAGCAATTCGACATCGGCCTGCGGTTCGGCCGCGCCGATGATTTCGGCGTCCAATTGATGAAACTGCCGATAACGCCCCTTTTGCGGGCGCTCATAGCGGAACAGCGGGCCGTGGGTGGCCACTTTCAACGGCGCGTGCTGCTGCCAGCCGTTGGTCAGGTAGGCGCGGCAAATCCCCGCGGTGAATTCGGGCCGCAGGGTCAGCGATTCGTCGCCGCGATCAAGGAACGAATACATTTCCTTGGACACCACGTCGGTGGTCTCTCCGATCGAGCGGCTGAACACCTCGGTCTTTTCGAAAACCGGCATTTCGACCCGGCGAAAGCGGTAGAGCTTGCGCACCCGCTCAAACGTTTCGACGACGTGCGCGAAAGCCTCGGCATCGGCGCCGAAGATGTCCTGGGTTCCACGGATTGCTTGCGGTGTGTTCATGGCCCGTGCCCCTAGCCGGTTTGCAGTTGATCGAAAAGAGCGCGAGCAATCTTGCGTCCGGGCCAGCTTGCCGCCAATGTCCGCCGCTATGAACAAGACAACAGGGATCGCTCTATCTGTCCTGGCGCTGGCCTTGGCCGCCCCGGCAGTTTCCACCACCCTTTCCGCGCCCACGGCGGTGCCGCTGTCGCACCTCGTGCCCGATGCGGCTGACGTGCCCTATCCCGGCGGAGCGATGCTGCTGGATATCGATGCCACAGATGTGACCCGCGGAGTTTACCGGGTGACGCAGACGATCCCGGTTGCGACCGGAACCAGCAAGCTCACCCTGATGTTGCCGCAGTGGCTGCCCGGCAATCACGGCCCGCGTGGGACCATGGCCGAACTGGTTGATGTGCAGTTCTTTGCCGGCGACCAGAAGCTCAGCTGGAAGCGCGATCCGATCGAAGTGTTCGCGTTCCACGTCGATGTCCCGGCCGGCGCGACCAGCGTGGTCGCCAAATTCCTCCACACCAGCCCGCTGCAGACCGCCGAGGGCCGGATCACCATGACGCAGGAAATGCTCAACTTGCAGTGGGAGAAGATGAGCCTTTATCCGGCGGGCTATTATGTCCGCCAGATCCGGGTCAAACCCACAGTCACGATCCCGCAGGGCTGGACCGCCGCCACCGCGCTCGATGGGCCGCAGGTGCAGGGCAACCGGATCAGCTGGGCGGAAACCAGCTATGAAGTGCTGGTCGATTCGCCGATCTTTGCCGGCAAATATTTCCGCAAGTGGGATCTGGGCCAGAACGTTACGCTGAACGTGGTGGCCGATGCCCCCGAACAGCTGAATGCCAAACCCGAATATATCGACCTGCACCGCAATCTCGTCACCGAAGCGCGGCTGGCCTTTGGGGCCAACCACTTCGATCATTACGACCTGCTGCTGGCGCTGACCGACCGGATGGGCGGGATCGGGCTGGAGCATCACCGCTCGAGCGAAAACCAGCTTGAGCCGACGCTGTTCACCGATTGGGCCAAGTGGGATTTCGATCGCAACCTGTTGCCGCACGAATACAGCCACTCGTGGTCGGGCAAGTATCGCCGCCCGGCGCGGCTGTGGACCCCCGATTATCGCCAGCCGATGCAGGGCGATCTGCTGTGGACCTATGAAGGCCAGGATCAGTTCTGGGGCACCGTGCTGGCCGCGCGGTCGGGCTTGCAGAGCAAAGAGGTGGTGCTGGGCATGCTGGCCAACTGGGCCGGCGGCTTTTCGGTGCAGGCCGGGCGCCGCTGGCGCTCAGTTGAAGATACCGGCAATGATCCGGTGTTCGCCGCGCGCAAGGCCAAGCCGTTCGCGTCAATGGCCCGCAGCGAGGACTATTACACCGAAGGCGCGCTGATCTGGCTGGAGATTGACCAGATCATCCGCCAACGCACCGGCGGCCAGCGCAGCATTGATGATTTCGCCAAGCTGTTCTTCGGCATGAACCCTGGCGATTACGGCCAACTGGCGTTCGAGACGGACGAGATCGTGGCCAAGCTGAACGCGGTTGCGCCGTATGACTGGGCCACGTTCATCAACACCCGGATCAACACCCCGGGCCAGCCTTCGCCGGAGAACGGGATCGACATGGGCGGCTATAAGCTGGTCTGGAAGGACGAGCCGAATCCTTACGAAAAACAGCGCATGGCCGATGCCAAGCAGCTTCCCTTGGGCTATTCGATCGGGCTGACCATCGACAAGGACGCCAAGGTGATCTCTACCTTGTGGGACAGCCCGGCCTTCTCCGCCGGGATCGTGCCGGGGGCCAAGGTGATCGCGGTTAACGGACAGACCTATGATGCCGATGGCCTTAAGGCGGCGATCACTGCTGCAAAGTCAGGCGGTCCGCTGGAACTGCTGATCCAGCGCGGCAACCGGTTCCAGACGGTCAAGATCGATTACACCGGGGGCCTGCGCTGGCCGTGGCTTGAACGCGTGGCACCGGGCAAGGCGCCGACCGGGCTGGATCAACTGCTTACGCCCAAACGGGCCATGGCCAAGCCGAAACGCAAGTGAGCCAGCTGGACAGCCCGATCACGCGCTTTCGCCAGATTTTGGGCACGCGGGTTGCGCCAGCCAGGTTCGTGCTGTTTATCGCCGTACTGGTGGGGGTTACCCTGTTCAAACTGTTGCCGGGGGTCGAAGCCTTGACGGCAGAGACCGTCACCGGGCTGGATCGCACGCTGGCCAGAACAGAGACCAGCGGCTGGAAGCAGGCCGCCGATGCCATCGTGGTCGGGTTTGACATTGCGGTGCTGGTCTTCGCCGCGTCGCTGTTGCCGCTGGGCAAGGATCGCGGGGCTGCAGTGATGCGCCGCCATGCCCGCGAAAACGATGCTAACCGCATGCTGGTGCTGGTGGTGACCGCAGTGGTTTCGCTGGCGATCCTGTTTGCGATGATGGTCGAGCTGCCCGAGGCGAAGTCCGGCGACGTCATGGCCAAGCTTGAACTGATCGGCACGCTGGCCTTAGGCTGGTTGTTCACCAACCTGGTGTTCATGCTGCACTATTCGCACATGTTCTATTCGGATGATCCGGCCACCAAAAAGATCAGCGGCGGGTTTGATTTCAAAGGGACCAAGGAACCCGATTTCTGGGATTTCCTCTACTTCTCGTTCACCGCGGGGATGAGCTTTGCGGCATCGGACGTGGACGTCACCAGTCAGGCGGTGCGCAAGGTGGTGGTGTTGCAGTGCCTGCTGTCGTTCGTGTTCAATATCGGCGCATTGGCGTTTTGTATCAACGTCCTGGCCGGATCTAACTAGCAGATCGGCGCAATCATGTTGCGGCGCAGCATCTGCACCGCTAAAGGCGCTGTCCATGCGTATCGACAAGATCCCCGTTGGCGACAATCCGCCCGAAAGCCTCAACGTCATCATCGAAGTTCCCGTTGGGGGCGAACCGGTGAAGTACGAATTCGACAAGGAATCGGGCGCGCTGTTCGTTGACCGGATATTGCACACCCCGATGCGCTATCCGGCCAATTACGGCTTTATCCCGCATACCCTGTCGGACGATGGCGACCCGCTTGATGCGCTGGTCATCTCGCGCTCACCGTTCATCCCCGGCTGCGTGGTGCGGGCCCGGCCGATCGGCGTGCTCAACCTTGAAGACGAGCACGGCGGCGATGAAAAGCTGATCTGCGTTCCGGTTGATTCGACCTTCCCGTACTATTCCGACATCGGCGAGCAGAAGGATCTGCCCTCGATCGTGCTGGCGCAGATCGAGCACTTCTTCACCCACTACAAGGATCTCGAACCCCAGAAGTGGGTGCGGATCGGCAAATGGGGCGATGCCGAAGACGCCAAGCGCATCGTGCTGGAATGCATCGCTCGCTATGAAGCGGACAAAGCGAAGGGCTAAGCCGGACGCCTCGGCTTCTGCTTGGCGGAAACCGATTTGATCACGAATTGGCCGGTCCGCGCGGGATCGTAAGGCACTTTCGCGCCCGAAACCGCCGCTTCGATCAGTGCGCGGATCGGCGGCAGATCAAGGTCATCAACGCTGTCCAGCCGGATGTGCCGGACCGTTGATCCGCTGCCTTTCAGCAACTGGCCCGGATCGGGCAGGCCTGTTGCCTGAAGGAAAAACAGGCTGACCCAGCGCGGATAGAGCGCGATCGAGACTATGCTGGACCCGGTCCGGCCATCTGGCGAAAAGCCCACCGCCAGGGCCTGATAGTTATCATAGACCAAGGCATCGCAGCCCGGCAGCCGGGCATGCAGATGGCGCACTGCGCCGCGTCCGATTGCGGCGATCCCCGGCAGATAGCGGCCCAGAAAGGCCTCAAGCTGGCTTTCGGCTTGGTGCATCGGCAAAAGGCTGCGCCCAATGCCGCGCAGGGTCAATCCCCGGCCACGGTCATCCCGTCGATCCGGATCGTAGGCACGTTGACGCTGCGATACCATTCGATGTCGTTGGCGGCGCGCAGCGCGGCGAACATATCGATCAGGTTGCCGGCAACAGTGAATTCGGCCACCGGCCCGGCCACTTCGCCGTTCACGATCCGCAGGCCCGATGCACCGCGGCTGTAATCGCCGGTCACCGGGTTGACGCCGTGCCCGATCAGTTCGGTAACCAGCACGCCCTCTTCGATGTCTGCAATCAGGTCAGCGACACTGGCGAGGCCGGGTTCAAGATGCAGCACCGATGCGCCAACACCGGGCGCCCCGCCAGCGCCGCGCGCCGCGTGTCCGGTCGGCTCAAGCCCCAGTTGCCGCGCGCTGGCACTGTCCATCAGCCAGCCGGTAAGCCGGCCATCGCTGACCAGTTCGCGCCGCGCGGTGGGCAAGCCTTCACCATCGAACGGCCGCGCTCCCAGCGCGCGGGGGCGCAGCGGATCATCGACAATCGTGATGCCGGGCGCGAAAATCTGTTCGCCGTCCTTGCCCAGCAGAAAGCTGGAGCGCCGCGCAATCGCGCTGCCGCTGATCGCGCCAGTCAGATGCCCGATCAGGCTGCCGCCGACGCGCGGATCGAAAACTACCGGCATCACCCCGCCTTTGACCCGGCCCGGATTGAGGCGGGCCATGGCGCGCTCACCGGCTTGCCTGCCGATCTCTTCAGGGCTGGGCAGATCGGCGAGATGGTGGGCACTGCGCCACGCGTAATCGCGCTGCATTCCAGAACCTTCGCCGGTGATCACGGTCGCGCTTACCTGTCGGCTGGTGCCGCCATAGGCCCCGGCAAAGCCGTGCGAGGTGACCAGCGCCACGCTGCGCGCGCCTGCTGCGGCTGATCCCCCTTCCGAATTGGTTATACCGGGCACCGCGCGGGCGGCGTCTTCCGCCGCCAGCGCCAGTTCGCGCAGCGCGTGCGGGCCAAGCTCGACCGGATCGGTCAGATCCAGATCGGGCAGCGGACCGCGCAGCAGGCGCTCATCCGGCGCCAGTCCGGCAAAGCGATCTTCCGGTGCCAGCTTGGCCATTGCCACCGAACGCGCGGCAAGTTCGATCAGCGCATCGTCGGACAGGTCGCTGGTGCCGATCGAGGCCGAGCGGTTGCCCACGAAGACCCGCAGATCAAGGTGTTCACTTTCCGATCGTTCGACATCTTCAAGCGCACCCAGCCGGACCTGCACCGCTTCAGACGAATGGCCGGCATAGATCGCATCGGCGGCATCGGCCCCGGCGCGGCGCGCGTGATCGATCAGCGCGGTAGCGCGGTCCTGGGCTTGGGCTGGGGTTAGCATTTAAGGGGGCTGCTCCTGCGCTGGGGAGCCGCCGATCTAGGCATTGCCAGCCAGAAGCGCAATCAGCGCGAAGCAATCGCCAGCAGTTTGAACACGCCGGTGATCAGAAACGGCAAACCGATTGCCAGCAGCCACAGATAAATCTGGTCTCGCCTAAACCACGAGGCGAACTGCGGATCGTGCGACTGGTCTTCGCTAAGACGCGCCCAGCGCCGTTCAAACCTGCGGCAGGCCGGAATGATCCCGGCAACCAGAATGATCAGCGCAAAATAAGGCAGCAGCGATCCGCCCTTTCCTTCGAGCGCGCCCATGGTCACAAAGATCTGCAGCGCGGTGTAGACCAGCAGCGCATAAGCGATGTTGTCGCTCATCCGCTTGCGCCAATCGAGCACTTTGCCCTTTGCCGCCGCCCCGTTCCATGCTTTGACCATGGCTTGCTCTCCGCTATTATCGTTGCCGGGGAGTAAAACACCGAAGGGCCAATCAGGCAAGCGCCGTTAACCCTTCTTCGCGGCGGCTCGCCATCAACTCACCCGCAACTCATGCACGAAACCTGCCAATTCACCGCACAGGTGCTTGCCCAGCCCGATATTGCAACCTAAGTCGTTACGCGATGAGCCAGACCGAGATCGCCACCGCGCCTGCCAGTTCCGCTGCCGTGCCTGCCCAGCAGGGCGGCCTGGAAGTGATTTCGATCGCCAAAAGCTATGACAAGCGCGCGGTGCTGTCGGACATCTCGTTATCGGTGGCCAAGGGCGAAGTGCTGGGGCTGCTGGGTCCGAACGGCGCTGGCAAGACAACCTGTTTCTATTCGATCATGGGGCTGGTCAAACCGGATTCGGGCCGGATCCTGATGGATGGGGTCGATGTCACGCAATTGCCGATGTATCGCCGCGCGATCCTGGGGCTGGGCTACCTGCCGCAGGAAACGTCGATCTTTCGCGGGCTGACGGTTGAACAGAACATCGCCGCCGTGCTCGAACTGGTTGAGCCGGACCGAGATACGCGCGCCTCTGAACTGGAACGCCTGCTTCAGGAATTCGGCCTGACCCGGCTGCGATCAAGCCCGGCCATGGCACTTTCAGGGGGCGAGCGCCGCCGCTGTGAAATTGCCCGGGCCTTGGCGGCCAAGCCTTCCATCATGCTGCTGGATGAACCGTTCGCCGGGATCGATCCGCTCTCGATCAGCGATATCCGCGATCTGGTGCTGGATCTCAAATCACGCGGGATCGGTGTATTGATCACCGATCACAACGTGCGCGAAACGCTCGATATCGTTGACAGCACCTGCGTGATCTATGGCGGGCAGGTGCTGTTTGCGGGCTCGCCTGAAGACATGGTCAAGGATCACAACGTGGTCACTCTGTACCTCGGCTCGAGCTACATGTGACCGGCCGCAGGGCATAGCGCAGAATAGCCATGGCACTGGGGCCCCGCCTCGATTTAAGGCAAAGCCAGTCACTGGTCATGACGCCGCAGCTGCAGCAGGCGATCAAGCTGCTGGCGCTGTCGAACCTTGAGATAGAGACATTTATCGGCGATGCGCTTGATGCCAATCCCTTGCTCGAAGTGGGGGAATCGGCACCCGAAAGCGGGCCTGAAGATGCCGCGCTAGTCGAAGTGCGCCGCACCACGCTGGAAAGTTCGCCGGTCGATCAACTGATCGGGGAAGGGCAGGCCGACAGCGATCGCCCGCTCGATCTGGATCGCACTGCGCTCGATCTTGATCGCGAAACCGGGGATGGGGAATGGGGCGCAGAGCTGCGCTTTGCTGCTGGTGAAGATGGGCCGGGGATCGATGATCGCGCCGATACCACCCTGACCCTGGCCGATCACCTTCATGCCCAGATCGGCGCGGTCTGCCGCGATCCGCAAATGGCCTTTGTTGCGCGGCATCTGGCCGATCAGCTTGATGAAACCGGATACCTGCCGGTGTCGCTACGCGAAGTGGCGGGCGAAATCGGGGTCGAGCATGGGCTTGCCGAAGCCGCGCTCGAATTGCTTCAGTCGCTCGACCCGACCGGGGTGGGCGCACGTTCGCTGGGCGAATGCCTGGCCTTGCAGGCCCGCGAAGCCGATCGCCACGATCCGTGCATGGCCAAGTTGCTCGATAACCTCGACCTGCTGGCGCGCGGCGAACTGGCGCGGCTGAAGCGGATGTGCGGGGTTGATGACGAAGACTTTGCCGAGATGATGACGGAGCTGCGTAGCTACGATCCAAAGCCGGGGCTGCGCTTTGCCAGCGGCGGAGGTGATCCCGTGACGCCCGACATCCTGATCATGCCGCGCTCCGATGGCGGCTGGGACGTGCAGTTGAACCAGGCGACCTTGCCGCGGCTGATCGTCAACCGCAGCTATTATGTCGAAATGCGCGGAAGCGTGGATGACAAATCGGCGCGCGGCTGGCTCTCGGAAAAGCTGGCTGATGCCAACTGGCTGATCAAGGCGCTGGATCAGCGGGCCAAGACAATCCTCAAGGTAGCCAGCGAAATCGCGCGCCAGCAGGACAGCTTTTTCCGCCACGGGGTCTCGCAGCTGAAACCCCTGACCCTGCGTGCGGTAGCCGACGCAATATCGATGCACGAATCGACTGTCAGCCGGGTCACCTCGAACAAGTACCTGCTGTGCGATCGCGGCACCTTTGAACTCAAATACTTCTTCACCTCGGGCGTCGGCGCGATTGATGGCGAGGGTGGTGCTTCGGCTTCAGCGGTGAAGGCGGCGATCAAGGCGCTGATCGATGCCGAGGATCCCAAGGCGATCCTCAGCGACGATACACTGGTCGATCTGCTGAAGGACAAAGGCTTCGATCTGGCCCGGCGCACAGTGGCCAAATATCGCGAGGCGATCGGGCTGGGTAGTTCGGTGCAGCGGCGGCGGCAGAAGACGCTGGCCGGGGTGCGCTGAAAACTGTTGCCGGACACCTGCTTGCTGTTAGCCTGAAAGCGGGTCGCGCATTGTGCAGCAGGTTCAGGAGATCGCAGAATGACGACGAAGGACGCGGCGGCAGGCGTACACGGCGAGACCATTCCCGATCCAACCGCTGCGGGCGCCACCACTGATCACGCGTTCTTCGGCCACCCGCGCGGGCTGGGCTATCTGGCAGGAACCGAATTGTGGGAGCGGTTCAGCTTCTACTCGATGCAATCGCTGCTGATGCTGTACATGACCAAGTATCTGCTGCTGCCGCAAAATTCGGGCAAGGTAGCAGGCCTTGGCATCTATCGCCGCGTGCTTGAAAGCATCTTCGGCCCGATGACCGATCTCGCGCTCGCGGCGCAGACCTTTGGGCTTTATTCGGGCTTTATCCTGGTCACGCCGTTGATCGGTGCCTGGCTGGGTGATCGGGTGTTGGGGCGAACCAAGACGGTGACCTTGGGTGCGTTGTTGATGAGCGCCGGGCACCTGACAATGGCGGTTGAGCAGGCGTTTCTGTTGGCCTTGTTGTTGCTGATTATCGGCGGCGGGCTGTTCATCAGCAATCTGGCCGCGCAGATTGGCGGGCTCTATTCGCCTGATGATACCCGCCGCACTCGCGCCTTTGGGATCTACCTGATGGCCGTCAACGCCGGCGCGCTGGTCGCACCGCTGATTTCGGGCACCCTGGGGGAGCGGGTTGGTTGGCACTGGGGCTTTGGTGCGGCGGGGATCGGGATGCTGATTGGCCTTGGCACTTACCTCCTGGGGCGTCGCCACCTTCCGCCAGACGTGATCGCCCAAGGAGGCAAAGCCGAACCGCTGACCCGGCGGCAATGGCAGTCGGTGGGGGGGCTGATTTTGCTCTATCTCCCCAAATTGTTCTTCTTTGCAGCGGTCCAGCAGGCCTACGGCATTATGGTTATCTGGGCAGACAAGGCGGTTGACCGCAGGGTTGGCGGGTTCGAAATTCCGGTAACCTGGGCGCTGACCGCCGATGGCATCCTGACTATCGTCGGAGTTTTCATTGCCAATCGTACCTGGACGAAAATGGCGACCAAGGGGCGCGAGCCACACGATATCCGCAAGATCGGCATCGCCAATGTGATCGCGGCGGCCTCTTTCCTGTTGATCGCCGGGTTTTCGCTGATGCCGCAAGTCCCGGTTTACGGCTGGTTGCTGTTCTATCTCGTGCTCGATCTTTCGTATGGCTGGAACGATCCGCCAGCCCGTGCGCTGATAGCTCGCTATGCGCCGCGTTCGGTCAACGGCATGATGTTCGCGCTTTATTCGCTGTCGGGCGCGCTTGGGTTCTTTCTGCTTGGCTGGCTGGGGCGGTATTACGAGCCGCTGGGGCCAACGAAATACTTCCTGCTGACCGCCACTTTGCCGATCGCCGGAGCGTTGATGTTGATTGCTTTCGCGCACCCGCTCGAACGCCTGCTGGCACGCGGTGATGCGGATCGTGAGGATTTGAAGCCCGGCTAAGGCAGCTTGAGGTACAGGGCGTTGCCCTTCACATCGATCACGCCGCCAAAGCGGGTCAGGACATCTTGCCCGACCACGCCCGAGATCGATCCATCCGGAACCTTGCCGAACCCGGCGATGACGCCGGTGAGATCGGTGCTGACAATTTTGCCGGGCGGGATCGTATGTCCGCCAATCGAAAAATCTGCCACGTTATGCAATGAAACCCGGATCGATCCGCCGGCGCCCACCCCGGTGCCGTTCAGCACCGATCCGCCGATCCCGAAGCGGCCCAGCTGGTTGCTGTCGATCACCGTTCCAGCCGCGCCCGAATCAAGCACGAACAGCGCCGGACGGCCATTGATCGCCACGCGAACAAGCTGATGCGCGCTGGGCAGACGTTGCAGCGGAATTGCGACATAGCGCTGCCCAACCAGCCATTGGCCAAGCGTTGGCGGGGCGGGCCTGGCCGGGATCGGGGCGGCAAGGGCTAGCGCAGCCGCGGCGGCGGCGGCGATCAGCACCTTGGTACCAGTGAAGCGGAATGTCACAGCGCATGCTCCAGACTTGAAAGACGAGCCGGGGTGTTAGCAGGCACAGATGAACCGGTGCTGGTCAGCCGTTCAAGCCTCGAGCTCGACGTCCCAATACAGCCAATCGCGCCAAGTTTCGTGCAGATAGCCTGGCGGGAAGGCGCGGCCGCGTTCCTGCAGGTGCCAGCTGGTCGGGCGGATCGGCTGGACCAGCAAGGGCATTCTGGCCTGCGCCGGGGTGCGTCCGCCCTTTTTGAGATTGCACGGCGCGCAGGCCGCGGCGACATTTTCCCAGCTGGTGCGCCCGCCCAGTCGGCGCGGGATCACGTGATCGAAAGTAAGCTGATGAGGGCTGCCGCAATACTGGCACTGGAACCGGTCACGCAGGAACAGATTGAACCGGGTGAAGGCCGGATGCTCGCTGGGCTTCACATATTGGCGCAGCGCGATCACGCTGGGGATCGGCATGGTCCAGCTGGGCGAATGCACCTCACGCGCGTAGGAGGCGACTACATCGACCCGTTCCAGAAAGATCGCCTTGATCGCGGTTTGCCACGGCCACAGGCTGAGCGGATAGTAGCTGAGCGGGGTGTAGTCCGCGTTCAATACCAGTGCAGGGCAATCGGACAGATGCCTTGAGGGGTCCCCCTCAGCGCTGCGGAACCGGGCCGCGCGCTCAATCAGCTCCGACTTGAGCATGGCCCCCTGTAGGAAGTCGCAATGGCAGTTCTGTGACAACGCATGCGGATAGAGAGCATGGCGCAACTCGCCGCGTCAAGCCTTGCCTTGCCCGCCAATCCACAGGACAAGCGCGCTGTGACAGTCCAGACACGCCCAAGAACCCGCTTTGCCCCCAGTCCCAATGGCCTGCTGCATCTGGGCCATGCCTATGCTGCGATTGTGGCGCACGATCTGGCGCGGGCGCGCGGGGGCGAATTCCTGCTGCGGATCGAGGATATCGATGGCACCCGCAGCCGTGCCGACCTGGTGCCGGAAATCATCGCTGATCTGGAGTGGCTAGGGCTCACATGGGATGGGTCGGTGGTGTTCCAATCGCAGCGGTTGGCCAGCTATGCAGCAGCAGGGGAAAAGCTGATGGCAATGGGCCTGCTCTATCCGTGTACCTGCACCCGTGCCGAAGTGGCCTTTGCGGCGCAGGATGTGGGACCCGACGGACCGATCTATCCGGGCACCTGCCGCGGCAAAACCGCGCCCCCCGGTGCGGCGGTGGCGTGGCGGATCGACATGGCCCGGGCCAGCGATCTGGCCGGGCCGCTATGGTGGGAAGATGAGCTGGCTGGCCGCAAGCTGGCGGGGCCAGAGGCGTTCGGCGATATTGTGCTGCTGCGCAAGGAAGCGCCCGCCAGCTATCACCTTGCCGCAACGCTGGATGACGCCGAGCAAGGCGTGACGCTGGTGACGCGTGGCGCAGATCTGCTGCGGGCCAGCCACGTCCACCGGCTGCTCCAGGCATTGCTCGATCTGCCAGTGCCGATCTGGCACCATCACCCGCTCATAATCGAAGCGGACGGCCGCAAGCTGGCCAAGCGGCGCGGATCGCCCGCACTGGCCGATTTGCGCCGCGCTGGTGAGGATGGGGCCCGGCTTGCCGCTGCCCTTAGAGACAGGGTGCTACCGGCTGGCCTTTCCTTCGGTGAAGGCGTAGAAAGATCAGCATGATATATTTCCTAGTCCCGGTCGTTCTGGTGCTGATGGCACTGACAGTGATCACTCTGGTGCGCGGTGCCGCCGCGTTTCTGCAATCGACGCGTGAAGATCTGGACCGGCCTGAGAGCAGCGGCCCCAGCGCGATGCAGCTTAAACAGAACAGCCTGATGTTCCGCCGGATCATCTATCAGGCTGCGGCAATCGGTGTGGTCTTCCTGGTAATGCTGGCGGCCAAGAAGTAACTTGGTCAAGCTCAACAAGATCTACACCCGCACCGGGGATGATGGCACCACCGGCCTCGTCGATGGCTCGCGCCTGCCCAAACACGCGGCGCGGATGGAAGCGATCGGCGCGGTGGATGAAAGCAACTCTGCGCTGGGGCTTTGCGCGGTTGAGCTGGCGCAAAGCGATCATGCCGCGATGATCACCCGCATCCAGAACGATCTGTTCGATCTTGGCGCCGATCTCGCGACCCCGGGCGATGATTTCGCCCCTTCGGAAATGACCCTGCGGATCGTCGCCAGCCAGTCCGAATGGATCGAGGCGGCGATTGACCGGCTGAATGAAGCGATGCCGCCGCTGACCAGCTTCATCCTCCCCGGCGGCAGCGAAGCCGCGGCGCGGGTCCACATCGCCCGCGCCTCGGTGCGCCGCGCAGAGCGCTCGGCGGTTGCGCTGGCGCAGCAAGAGCCGGTCAACCCGGCGGCGCTGACCTATCTCAACCGCCTGTCCGACCTGCTGTTCGTGCTGGCCCGCGCGATCAACGATAACGGTGCTGGTGATGTGCTGTGGGTGCCGGGGCAGAACCGTTAAAGGGTGCTGAGGTCCGGCCTGAATGGGCGTTGGCTATCGTGAGGCGCGGGAAGCGGTCCAAACGGCGGGACTGGGGTAGAAAGCGGACATTAGCTCTGATAAGTTCCGACTCATGCACATCAAACTAATGGCCGATTTTGCGTGCTGGCCCCTATGGCACGCTGGGTGTGACGAAGTTGGGAACATTGACCCCCAAAGCCTCCCCCTAACCGAGGGGTTGGTTGCCGATCTTAATGCTTGGACCGCCAGACTCGACGGTGCTCTGGATTGGGGTGACCCCGGCAACACCAAATGGCCAGATGGTTTCTTCGCCGATTTCAACCGCGAGGGGCGGGAACTTGCTGAGCGGCTAAAGGCCGAACTCGGCTCGACCTGCAAGATCACGGAACTCTTCTGGGGCGAATAGCGTGCTCGCATTCCGCTATGTCGGCGTTTGCAGCAAGCCCCTTTTGTCAACAAACGCCGCTTACCCGCCTGCTGCAAAATTTCCCCACCCACCCTAGCATTCCCCCTCAATCGCCGCTAACCAGCCGCCTTTGCTGCACATGCGAAGGACGATCGAATGCGGACAGTTGGCGTTATTGGCGCGGGCCAGATGGGCTCGGGGATTTCCCAGACCATCGCCCAGAACGGCATCAAGGTGCTGCTGTCCGATGTCGACATCGCGCTGGCGGAAAAGGCCAAGGGCGGGATCGACAAGGCGCTGACCAAGCTGGTCGGGCGCGGCAAGATCACGCCGGAGGACGCAACCGCGGCGCTCGCCCGGATCACGCCGGTGGCGGACTATGCGCCGATGGCCGATGCCGATCTGATCATCGAGGCGGCGACCGAGAAGGAAGAGATCAAACGCAAGATCTTTGAAGCCGCTGGCAAGGTGCTGCGCGCGGATGCAATTCTGGCTTCGAACACCAGCTCGATCCCGATCACCCGGATGGCCACTTCGTCGCCCGATCCGGCGCGGTTCATCGGCCTGCACTTCTTTAATCCGGTGCCGATCATGGGGCTGATCGAAGTGATTCCGGGCCTTGCAACAGCCAAGGATACCGTCGCCCGCACCCGCATGTTTGCCGAAAGTCTGGGCAAGCAGGTGGTGCTGGCCGAGGATGAGCCCGGCTTTGTGGTCAACCGGATCCTGCTGCCGATGATCAACGAGGCGGTGTTCGTGCTCGGGCAGGGCACGGCCAGCATCGCCGATATCGACAAGGGGTGCCGCTTGGGCCTCAACCACCCGATGGGCCCGCTCGAGCTGGCCGATTTCGTCGGGCTTGATACCTGCCTCGATATCGTTCGCGTACTCTACAACACCACCGGCGACAGCAAGTATCGCCCCGCGCCGTTGCTGATGAAATATGTCGAAGCTGGATGGCTGGGCCGCAAGGCCGGGCGAGGGTTCTACGATTATTCCGGGGAAGCGCCGGTGCCGACGCGCTAAGCGCTTGCCAATCCGGCTGTTGCCGATAGCTAGGGCGGCATGAAAGCAGTCATTCTTTGCGGCGGGCAGGGCACACGCATTCGCGATGTGGCCGATGATATTCCCAAGCCGATGATCAGGATCGGCGATCGCCCGATCCTGTGGCACATTATGCAGCTTTACGCGGCCAGCCAGATTGACCGATTTGTGCTGTGCCTTGGCTACAAGTCATGGTCGATCAAGGAATATTTCCTCAACTTCCACGCCCAGGTGGCCGATATCACGGTCTGTCCCGGGCGGCCGGGCGAGGTCCAGTTTCAGGCCGGGGATTTCCCGGAAATGAACTGGCAGATCGAACTGATCGAAACCGGGGTCAATTCGATGACCGGGGCGCGGCTGTGGCGCGTGCGTGACCGGCTGGAAGGCGAAGAGCTGTTCTGCTTCACCTATGGCGACGGGGTGGCCGATCTCGACATTGCCGAAGTGACCGCGTTCCATCGTCGCCACGGCAAGATTGGCACCGTCACCGGGGTGCGCCCGCCGGGCCGTTTCGGGGTGATGGCGGTGCAGGGCGATGCAGTTCAAGTCTTCAGTGAAAAGCCGCAGACCGGCGAAGGCCTGATCAACGGCGGGTTCTTCGTGTTTGATAAACGTGTGTTCGATTACCTCGATGCCGATCCCGGCCTGGTGTTCGAACAGGAGCCGCTGCGCCGTCTGGCCGAAGATGGGCAGCTGATGCTGTTTGAACATTCGGGCTTCTGGCAGCCGATGGACACCTACCGCGAATGGAAGCTGCTGAACGAGATGTGGGATAGCGGCCAGGCCCCCTGGAAGCGCTGATGTTCGGCGGAGTTTACAGCGGCAAGCGGGTGTTCGTTACCGGGCACACCGGCTTCAAGGGATCGTGGCTGTGCCTGTGGCTGGAACGTTTGGGCGCTGAAGTCCATGGCTATTCGCTGGCTCCGCCCACCGATCCCAGTCTGTTCGAACAGGCCGGGATTGCGGCACGGATCACCCACACCATCGGCGATGTGCGCGATCCCGCGACGTTGTCGGCGGCCCTGACAGCAGCCGATCCGCACTTCGTCTTTCACCTTGCCGCGCAGCCGCTGGTGCTGGAAAGTTATGCCCAGCCGGCTGAGACTTTTGCCACCAATGTCACCGGATCGATCAACCTGATGGAGGCCGTTCGTGCTGCCGGGATCAGGGCGGCCGTGGTGATGGTCACCACCGACAAGGTCTACCTCAACCGCGAGACCGGGCAGGCCTATGCTGAGGATGATCCGCTGGGCGGCCACGATCCCTACAGCGCCAGCAAGGCGGCGATGGAAGTGGCGGTGGCATCGTGGCGCAGCAGTTTCTTCGCCCCCGGTCACCTCGCCGATCACGGCGTCGCGGTGGCCTCAGCGCGCGCGGGTAATGTAATTGGTGGCGGTGACTGGTCGCCCAATCGGATTGTCCCCGATCTGGCGCGGACCCTTGCCGCCAACGAGCGCCCGTTGCTGCGCAATCCGCAGGCGCTTCGGCCGTGGCAGCATGTGCTTGAGCCGCTGGCGGGATACCTGTGGCTGGGCGCGCGGCTGGCGGGGCCTGATGGTGCGCAGTTTGCGCAAGGGTGGAATTTCGGGCCCGATCCTAAAGATGCCCGCACCGTGGGCGATCTGGCCGATGCGATGTTGGCCGCCTGGGGCAGGCCGGGCTGGGGCAATGGCCACGATCCCGCCGCCCCCCACGAAGCCGGATTGCTGCGGCTGTCGATCGAAAAGGCGCAGGACCAGCTTGGCTGGTGTCCGGTGTGGAATTTTGCCCAGACCGTGGAACACACCGCCGGGTGGTATCAAGCCGTGTTGGAACGCGGCACCAATGCGCGCGATGCCTGCGCGGTCGATCTTGATACCTATCTGGCCGATGCCGCTGCTATCCGCGCACCCTTCGTCTAGGTGTAACGCCGTTTCAGCGTCGTGACAGTCGATCCGATCCGGCTGGGCGGATGGGCCAGCAAGGCCGCCGCCGTTTCGCTCGCTTCGTGGACATTGGCCAGCGGCCAGGGATCGCCGGGATAGAGCCGCGCGCACTCGAACAAGTTCCTGAACGCGCGCCAGCCGCCCAGCAGCTTGCCTTGGCGCAGAACCGCTGGAATCCGCCGGATCGCCAGATCGTAATCCAGACCATGTTGCGCAGCAAATTGGCGGCCCCAGCGCAGCATTTCGGCGTGTTCGGTCCTGGTGTTGGCCATCATCACGTCGAGCATGCGCTGCTTCAATACGCCGGTCTTGCCCTGATGCAGGAACGCAGCCTGGGTGTGGCACTCAAACTGGATCGCCGGCATCGAGAATGACAGTGTGCCGATTTCGTCGGTAGGAAAATCGGGATGAAACGGGATCAGCCCTTCTTCAAGAAAGGCGTTCTTTTCCAGCTTGAACAGGGCGGCACCGATGGAGTGCGAGGACCGGCCGGCAATGGCAAAGGGTGCCTTGCTGTAAAGGTAGCGTTCCACGCTCGCGGTGATCGCGAAGCTCGAATAGATGTCGGGGATCTGGGACTGGTAGAACGTGCCGTCCTTGGCCCGCCCTGCCCGGATCACATCGGCGTGCACGATCCCCCCGGTGTAGGTCTGCGGCAGCCGCGCTTTGGGGCGGACCAGTTTCAGGATGTCTTCCACCGCATCGCCGCTACGTACCACATCGACCCGGGTCTCCAGCGGCACAGTCAGGGCCGGTTCGCGGTCTGATGTGACCCTGGGCCAGTTGTAGAAGCAGGTTTCGCTGCTCAGCGCCTGAAGGCCGCTGTCTTCCAGCACGGCCACGGTCGGTTCCAGCCGCCCTGCAACCAACCCATCATCATCGCCCAGCATCACGATCCAGCCTTGATCGACCTGGCTTAGCGCGAATTCGAAATTGTGCGCCATCGACAAGCGCTGCCCGGTGTTGACATAGCGGACGCGCGGATCGGCGAAGCCTTCTACTACAGCGCGCGTGGCCGGGGACGAGGCATTGTCCGAAACCAGGATCTGCAACCGGTCGCAGTCCTGCCGCACCGCTGTTTCCAGGCAGTGCTGCAGGGTATCGGCGCGTTCGCGCGTGGGGATGATGACGGTAATGGGCTGAGTCACGGCGGTTTCTGACGGTCCAAATTCGGGATGCAGCCCCACGGCCCCCTTGCGAGGTGAGAGATGCCGGTCTAGCCGGGTCCTATGCGAACCGGGATTAAAGTCAACATTGCCGCGAACCTGTTGACGCGCAGCTGGAACGCATTGATGTCGTTCATTTTCGTCCCGGTCTATTTGCGTCTCATCGGGGCCGAGGGGTTTGGTTTTATCAGCCTTTACACCACTTTGGCCGCGCTGTTCGTGCTGCTTGATTTTGGCCTGGCGCTGACTGCCAATCGCGAGATTGCCCGCTATGGCGCAAGGGCAGATCAGCGCAGCCAGGCCCGGGCAATGTTGCGCACGTTCGAGGCGGTCTATTGGGTGGTTGCTCTGGTGATCGGCGGAAGTATCGCGCTGATGGCCGGATTTGTGGTCCACAAATGGATCAGCCTGCACCAAATTCCGCTCGATCAGGCGGAACGTGGAATTCAACTGATGGGGCTTGTCTCCATAGTGCGCTGGCCGGTCTCGCTCTATTCAGGGGCGCTGCAGGGCATGCAGCGGCAGGTAACCGCCAATATCATCACAGCCGTGTGCTCAACCGCAGCCGGTGCTGGCGCCGTTCTGATTCTCTGGCTGGTTGCGCGGCGCGTTGATCTGTTCGTGGCGTGGCAGGTGGTGATCTTTGCGATTCAGGTTGTGGCCTTACGCATGGCAGCGTGGCATGGGTTGACGCTGGCAGGGGACCGGCCCCGGGCGCGGCTTGCGATCCTGCGCCAAAGATCAGGGTTTTCGCTGGGGGTCATGGGGATCACGCTGCTTTCGCTGGTGTTGACCCAACTTGACAAACTGCTGCTGACCCGCCTGCTGACGCTGAAGGAATTTGGCTACTATTCGATCGCATCCAGTATTGCCGGAATGATAGCCATGGCCGGCGGCGCAGTGCAAACGGCAGCATTTCCGGCGCTTACCTCTGCGGTTGAACAGGGCGACGTTCCGCAGGAAAGTGAAATCTACCACACTTCCAGCCGCATGCTGGCGGTGCTGGTGATGCCGGTCGCGATCACTCTGGTGCTGTTCGCTCCGGAGTTGCTGGCGGTCTATCTGCATGATGCTGAAGGGGTGTCGCGGACGCGGCTTCTGCTCGCCATCCTGGCGCTGGGGTATGGCCTTCTCGCGCTCAATTTGATGCCCTACTCGCTGCAACTGGCGCATGGCTGGACCAGCCTGTCGATCGGGAAAAACGTGGTGGCGGTGGTGATCTATGTGCCGCTGCTGCTCTATCTGGTGCCGCGCTATGGTGCGCTGGGTGCGGCGCTTTCGTGGGTGGCCTTGACCAGCGGCTACTTGCTGCTGGAGGTGCCGGTGATGCACCGCCGCCTGCTGAGGGACGCGAAGTGGCGCTGGTACTTCAGCGATCTGGGCCAGCCCTTTGCGATTGCGATTTCAGTATTGGGCCTGACCTGGCTAATGTTGCCTGCCGATTTCACCCCTTGGCCAAAAGTTGCGGTGATCGTCGCGGCCGCACTTGTGGCGCAGCTCTGCTGCTTGCTGCTGCTGCCCGATGTCCGAGCATTGTTGAGCCAGTTTGCAGGTACTGCCAGGATCGATGGAACCGGCACCGCCGACAAGGTCAAGCCTGAATAGTCGCTGCCGAACCTGGGCAGCTCGCGCCCGGCGATCCCGAGAGGCATCTGTTGCCATAAAGTCGGCGATCTCCCGTCAGGCCGGGCCAACTATTTGCGGTGCAGGAAGCCCTCTGGTGCAACCGAGATCTGCAATTTGCGATCGATATGATGATCGATCTCAAAGTCGTGGTTGCCTTCAAGGAACTTGCGCACCGCGGTCAGCGGATTGTTTCCTTTGCTCCAGGGGCGGTCAGGATAGCAATCGTCATCCATATTTTCAATCAGGGTATCGAACACGATGCAATAGCTGCCCTTGCTGACCAGCGGAGAGTAGGCTTCAAGTTCGGCCAAAACGTGGTCGTGGGTGTGCATGGAATCCAGAAAAACCATGACCTTGCCATAGCCTTTTGCGCGCAATTTCACGTCTTCAACCACTGCCGGATCGATCGCCGAACCTACGATCAGGTCGATCCGGTTGGTCATCGGGTGGGCTTCGATGGCGGCGCGATTGTGGTCGCGGATTTCGATATCGACTCCGATCACCCGGCGCTTTGGCTTGCTCGGGTCAAGGAGCACTCCGGCTTCGGTTGCTTCAACCAGCTCGAGCAGTGCCAACATCGAGGCGCTGAAGATCAGCGAGCCGCCGTGGGCAATGCCTGTCTCAATGATCAAATCTGGCTTCACCTTCCAGATAAGTTCCTGAACGGCAACAATATCTTGCGGATACTGGATGATCGGCCGACCCATCCAGAAGAAGTTATAGGGGTATTTCTCCTTGGCACTTTCCCGCAGGAAGGCCTGGGCCAGATCGACCATAGGCATGGGCGCATTCCAGTCGCGAACACGTTCAAGCGATTCAGTTTCAAAAGGAGTGGTCATGACGGGTTTCCATTTGGGTAGATTGAGATTCGGGGTTCAAAGCAATTTCAGCCGAGGCACCGCGACCACGAAGCGCCCACCCCAATCCCGCACCTCGGCCTGGGTTGAAACGATCTCTGCTGTCAGATTCCACGGCAAAATCAGCACATAATCCGGCTTGCGCTCGGCCAGGGCGGCTGGGGCGAGGATCGGGACGTGGCTGCCCGGCATGAACCGGCCCTGCTTGCTGGGCGCGGCATCGCAGACAAAATCGATCAGATCGGCGCGCACCCCGGCATAGTTGAGCAGGGTGTTGCCCTTGGCCGCTGCGCCATAGGCCGCCACGCGTTTGCCCTGGCGGCGGGCCTTGACCAGAAAATCGAGCAGGTCGAGCTTGATCCGTTCAGCCTCGGCCGCGAGGCCCGCGTACCAGGCGGGATTGGTGACACCCTTGTCCATTTCCAGGTCCAGCATGGCCTGCACCGCCGGGGTAGTTTCATGCTCCGCATCGGTGCGGCAGGCATAGACCCGCAGCGATCCGCCGTGGGTTGGCACTTCCTCAACATCGAACACCCGCAGGCCTTGGGCGGCAAAGATTGCCTGCACTGCGGTTAGCGAGAGGTACGAATAATGCTCGTGGTAGATCGTATCGAACTGGCAGCCATCGATCAGGTTGACGAGATGCGGGAATTCAAAAGTGGAGACGCCTTGAGGGGCGAGCAGCACGGCAAACCCGGCGACGAAATCGTTGATATCGGGCACGTGGGCCAGGACATTGTTGGCCGCCGTCAGGCTGGCATGACCGCGGCTGGCGACCAGTTCCTGCGCCAGTTCGGCCCCGAAGAACCGCTCGATGCTCTCGATGCCTTTGCCGCGCGCGGCGGCGGCGGTGGAGGCGGTGGGTTCAACCCCGGTGCACCTGATTCCGTGGGCCGCGACGAATTGCAGCAGATAGCCATCGTTCGAGGCGACCTCGACCACCCAATCGTCGCTGGTCAGGCCGAACCGTTCGACCATTTTGCCAACATAGGCCTCGGCATGCGCCAGCCAGCTGTTCGAAACCGAGGAGAAATAGGCGTAATCGGCAGTAAACAGTTCGTGGCTGGCATGGAACGATGGGATCTGGACCAGCCAGCACTGGTGGCAGACGTAGACCCGCAAGGGGGCATAACCCTCGGTCCCATCCAGCTGCTCGGCCGTCAGATAGGCGTTTGAAGCGGGCTGGTGGCCAAGATCGATCACCAGTTGTTCAAGGGCGGCGTTGCAGTGCCGGCAATTCATGTCGGGATACCTTCAAATTCGGGACCGATCAGCGGATGATTGGCATCGCGCTGTGACAAGCCAGTGATGGGCAGAGGCCAGGCGATTGCCAGCGCCGGATCATCGCCGCGCAGGCCATGTTCGTGGGCCGGATCATAGGGCGCGGTGTGGAGATAGAGCAGCTCGCTATCGGGTTCCAGCACCTGGAAGCCATGCGCGCAGCCTTCGGGAATGAACAGTGCCTGTGCGGTATCGGGGCTGAGTTCCACCGCGAAATGCTGCAGGAAGGTGGGCGATCCGCGGCGCAGATCGACCGCCACATCCAGCACTCGCCCGCGCAGGCAGCGGACCCATTTGGCCTCCAGCGCCGGGGCGGTCTGGTAATGCAGGCCGCGCACGGTCCCCGGAGTGCGGGTGATGCTGCGGTTGATTTGCACGATCGGGCGGGCGCCGTGGACCTCGCTCAGCAGCTCAAGATCAAACAACCGGGCAAATTCGCCGCGCGCATCGCCGATCACCCTGCTGGTGGCCAGGCAGATCCCCGATATGGGTCCGGGACGCGAAACGGTGAGCGCGGGGGGCGGTAAAGTGACTGGCAAAGCGTAGAAATCCTTAGCCGCGCAAATGCCCGCGTCAATCTGTTGCACTGCGCAGCAGGGCAATTCAGTCGTTTGGCGGTGTCAGCAGGCGCTCGGCATAGTCGGCTGCGAGATTGTCCCAAAACCGGGCTTCGTCCCACTGTACCTCCGCGCCGCCGAGATTGATGCGGGTCAGCGGTTCGGGGAAATCGCTTTGCCGGGCGAGCGTGAACGGCACGGGAAGCTTCAGCCGAGCGCCGATTTCGCGGGCAAAGCGGGCGGTGAAATCCCCCTGGCTTTCGGCATAGCCGCTTGGGCCGCAGCGCTCCGCGCCCGCCGCCTGCGGGGGCAGCGCGACAAAATCGGCATAGGCGCGGGCCAGCTTGTCGACGGGGATGTTGTCACGCACGTAGCTGGGCGTGCGAACCTCAGGGGCCTGGTGATTGGCCCACGCTCTCACCAAATAGGTACAAAACCGGTCCTGCTCCAGCGGGCCAAACGGGTTGGGCACGATGAATTTGCCCAAGGCCAGTCCGGCTTCGCTCGCGTAGAAATCCAATGCCTGCCAGGTCAGCCACTTGCTCAGGCCATAGAGGGTGATCGCCTCGTCCAGGCGGTCTCCGCGCGCTTCGCCGGGTTCGAACACGGTGCCGGTCCAGATCAGCCGCTGGGTTCCAGCAGCTTTTGCCGCAAAGCAGGCGGCGCGCATCCCGGCGAGGTTGGACTGCAGCGCTCGGCCCAGATCGAAATCGGCGCTGCGGTAATCGCGGACATCGCTGGCGTGGAAGCACAGCCGTTCAAAGCCGTGGCTGACAAGTTCCATCATCACCGCATTGCCATAGCTGGCCTGTTCGACCAGCTTCACTCCGGCGCTTTGCAGCATGGTGATGCGGCGCGCTTCCAGATCGGCATAATCGCCGATCCGGCGCTGCAGCGTACCGGTTACCTGATGGCCATCGCCGGCCAGCGCGGCAGCAAACCATGCGCCGGTGAACGAGCTGGCGCCGGTCAGCAGGATGCGCACAGCGTCAGTCCCATAACCCCATATCCTTCAGCAATTGCGCGATGTTTTCGCGGTAACGGGCAAAGCTGAATTCACGTGCGCGGCTCTGCGCATTGGCGCGCCACTGGTTCAGCCGGCCCCGGTCTTCGATCGCCGTCATCATTGCGGCATAGAGGCTATCGGCGTCCAGCCGGTCAAGCAGAATGCCGGTGTCGGTCGTCACCGCATTGGCGCAGCGATCAGACTGGATCAGCGCGCAGCCCGCCGCCAGCGCCTCATACAGCGTGATCCCGGCGCCCTCGAAATAGCTCGGCAGCAGAAACACATCGTGCGCGGCCATGATCGCCGGCACATCGGCGCGCGCGACCGTGGGTAGATAGGTGATCCGGTCGGCGTATTTGGCGAACAGATCGCGGGGCACCTGCAGATCGCCGACAATGGTCAGTTCGGCCGCGCTGGCCGGAATGCGCGATATGGCATCAAGCACCAGATGGATGCCCTTGCGCGGGATGATCAGGCCCAGAAACAGGAATTTGACCGGCTTGGCCGGATCCACCGGACGGGGCGGGGGAAGATGTTCGAACAGCGCCTCGTCATAGCAATAGTTCAGCACCCGGGTCTTGGCGGCAATCGCGGGATCGCCAGTGGCTTCGATCAAGGTGCCGCGGGCAAAGCTGCTGCCGACCACGATCTGATCGGCCAGTGCATATTCCTGCCGGTCGGTATCGATGGTCGATTGCGCGACCTTGCGTTCGGTGGGCACAAACCATGCGGCGTGGGTCTGCGCCAGATCGTCCATCATCGCGTTGTAGACCGCGAAATCGCCGTTGGTGCGATCAAGGATGCAGGTCCGCCCGTGCTGCTTGCCCAGCTGGAAGGTCGATAGCGAGCTGGCGTTGTAGCCCCACAAGGCAAAGCGCCGATCGGATGCGACCTCGCTGGCCAGATGATCGACAAAGCGGCGGTTGCCATAGGCATCGATCCGCTGGGCCAGGCCGCGCGCACCGGCGCGCATGGCGATCCGTTCAAACCATTCGGTCATCCCGCTGGTGCGCACCAACGCCGGATCGATCCCATCGTGCCGAAAGCGACGAAATTCGCGGTGCAGCCGCGCTGCAAGCGGGGCGGGCAGCACCTTTTCAAGCGAATAGGGAAACCGGTCAGGCTGATAAAAGATCGAGGTTGCGTACCATTCCAGCCGCTGCAGCTGCTGCAGCGCCAGAGCGGTCTGCCAGCTATGCTGGGTTCCAGGATGGAAAACGGCGGCGCGCATCTCGATTGCGCTACCGGCTAGCCATATTGGTCTGATCACGCAAAGGGAAATGCCTTGCGCCTGTCCGGCATGCAGCTATTCGGGCCTCTGGTTCTTATTCAAGCGCTTGGGATCGCGTGCATGTCGGACAGGCCAAAGCGGATCGGACTGCTGTTCGCGCAGTTTGCCGCTTATCATATCGATCGCTGCGAGGCAGTTGGGCGCAGGATGGAGGGCCGCGCCAATGTGCTGGCGGTCGAGGTTGCGACCAGTTCGGCCACCTATGCCTGGCATGCTTCGGGCGATGTGGCCGCGGCCCGCAAGCTCACCTTATTTCCTGGCGCCAGTTACGATTCGATTCCCTGGCCGCGCCGGTTGTTGAGCCAATTCCGGGCGCTGCGTCGCTGCCATCTGGTGCTGGTCGGGATCGGCTACAACGAGCCCGATATCATCGTCCTCAGCCTGCTGCTGCGGCTGTGGGGGGTGCAAGTGATCGTGATGAGCGACAGCAAGTTCGACGACAAGCCACGCCGCGCCGGATTCGAATTGATCAAAGCTGCGGTGCTGGCACCCTATAGTGCGGCGATTGTGGGGGCGAGCCGACAGCTGGCCTATTTCCGCTTTCTCGGATTTCGCCGCAGGGTCATTTTGCCTGGCTATGATGGCGTTGGCGTCGAACGGATCCGGGCCATGGGCGGGGGGCAGCTTGCGCCCGGCGGCAAACCCTACGCCGAGCGAGATTTCGTCTTTGTCGGGCGGTTCGTAGACAAGAAGAATCTGGTTGAGCTGGTTGAGGCCTTTGCGCTTTACCGGGCCAAGGCAGGGCCTGATGCACGGCGATTGGTCCTGATCGGATCGGGCATCGAAGAAGCCGCGATCCGCGCCCGTGCGGCGGAATTGGGGGTGATCGATCAGATCGATTTCCCGGGCTTTCTTGGTGCTGATGAAGTGGCGCGGCGGCTGTTGGGCAGCCTTGCCTTGGTGCTCCCCAGCCTTGAAGAGCAATGGGGTCTGGTGGTCAACGAAGCTTTGGCGTTCGGCCTTCCGGTAATTGCGTCGAGCGCGGTGGGATCAGCCGATGTGCTGGTCCGAAATCTGGTCAATGGTTATATTGTCGAACCCGGGCAGCCGGAAAGTCTGGGCGAGGCGCTGCTCGCCATGGGCGAGGACTCGGCGCGCTGGGAAGCGATGGTGGCCGCATCGCACCAACGCGCGTGGCTGGGTGATACCGAACGGTTGGCTGATGCGGCCGAGCTGCTGCTCGATCCGGAAAATTCGGAGGCCCAGACGCGGATTGCCGAATTCTGGCGCGAAGCCGCTTGCAAATCCGGGCTTGGCTAGGCAAGCCCCGCCTAACGCCCAGATTTTGCACAAGAAGCCCCCAGTCATGACCGCAGCTGTCCGTTCGTCCCGCTATGCCACCAAGAAGCGCGTGCTGGTTACCGGAGGCGCTGGGTTCATCGGGTCGCACCTTTGCGCGCGGCTGTTGGAAGCCGGCAATCAGGTCCTGTGCGTCGACAATTTCTTCACCGGCACGCGCGGGAACGTTGCAACGCTGCTGGACCATCCCGATTTCGAGATGATGCGCCACGACATCACCTTTCCACTGTTCGTGGAAGTAGACGAAATCTACAATCTCGCCTGCCCGGCTTCTCCGGTTCGCTAACAGTTCGATCCGGTTCAGACTACCAAGACCAGCGTGGTCGGCGCGGTCAACATGCTGGGGCTGGTAAAGCGTTTGAAAGTGCCGATCCTGCAAGCCTCGACCAGCGAGGTTTACGGCGATCCATCGGTCCATCCGCAAACCGAGGACTATTGGGGCAACGTCAACCTGATCGGGCCGCGCAGCTGCTATGACGAAGGCAAGCGCTGCGCCGAGACGCTGTTTTTCGATTATCGGCGCCAGCACGGTCTGGCGATCAAGGTGATCCGGATCTTCAACACCTATGGTCCGCACATGCATCCCAATGATGGGCGGGTAGTGTCCAATTTCATTGTCCAGGCGTTGAAAGGTTAGGACATCACCATGTACGGCGATGGCACCCAGACCCGTTCGTTCTGCTATGTCGATGATCTGGTGCGCGGCATGATGGCGATGATGGCCACCGATGATGCCATGACCGGCCCGATCAATCTGGGCAACCCGGGCGAATTTTCGATGCTGGAACTGGCGCAGGCGGTGATCGAACTGACCGGTGCCAAATCGCAGGTTCGGTTTCTGCCCCTGCCGCAGGACGATCCGCGCCAGCGCCAGCCGGATATTACCAAGGCGCGCGAGCAGCTGAGTTGGGGCGTGACGATCGAACTGCGTGAAGGGCTGGTCAAGACGATCGACATTTCCGCGAGCTGCTCGGCTAGAAATCGTACCCGAATTTTTCGATGTCTTGGGCATAGATATGGCCGATCAGATCGCGGCTGGAAGGCGTGTAGTGCAGCTTGTAGGGCGCACGGTCCACTGCGTTCATATGCGGAATTTTCTGCAATTCCGGGACATGACCTTGCAGCCAGCGGACGGTAGCCGAAAGGTCTTCAAACCGGCCCAGATGATCCAGACTTAACTGCCCGTCAGCGTCGGCCAAAAAATACATTTGCGGCCTGAACATGCCATCAACGAGGTCCATGTCGCAGCCGGGCAGCCAATCCTGAACGAAATGCTCAAATGTCCGAAACGCAGGGACCTGATAGCGATGGTGGCTGCGCACCTGCACCAGATTATCCTGGCCGCCACCGCGGCGCACGAAATTCCAGGCTGAAACGGCACGGTCCCAAGGGTTCCTGACGATTGCGAAGTGCGGTAGGATCCGCAGGTCGCGCATCAAAGGCGTCATTTCTCTTAAGGGAAAGTGATTTATCTGCATCCCATAAAGTGCAGATGCGATGCTTGTGCCGGCAGTGCGGGGTACGTGCAAGAAGGCCACTCCGGCATCGGCATATGCTTTCAAAACCTTGCGGCGTCTGATCTTGCGGACCAAATTCACAATACTATCTGGAGCTGAATTACGGGCCTTTACCCGCAGAATATCGGAGACACTATTCAACACGCGATTTGTTTTCTCATTGTTGTTGATCTGCATTATCGATGTTCATGACGCATTTGTCAAACCTGCCTGCTGGAGAAAAATCGACTGTCGGACAGCGATCTCTGGCCGCGGCTGCGGCGCTTGTTTTTCCCTTCCCGGCCTGCCACTAGTCCCGGGCAATCCATACGACTTTGCGCAAGGGTGGTCCAGTGTACGAAGTGGCTCTCGCGTTTTCGCTGTTGATCTACCTGGGCGTCCTCACGACCTATCTGCGCAGCCGCTATTTTAGCGCCTTTCACCCCTTCACTCTCTATTGCATGTTCCACGGCTTGGTGTTCGTTGTGCGCCCGGTCTTGTCGCTGTTTCTCGATTATCAGTATGTTTATCGGGCCTATCAGTTTACGCCGACACCGGGGGATCGGACCATCGCCTTGCTGGTCGCAGATCTCGGGCTTGTGGCATTTGCTTTCTTCGCATTCCGGCCCAGCTCCGGCGCGGTTGAGATGCGGTTTTCTTCTGATCCCCTGCTGCAAGACGAACGTCTGCGCCTGGCACGGTATTTCGTCTGGGTGATGGCGCTGTGCGCACCGATCGCGATTTGGTCACTTGCGGGGCAATTCGGCGCGGCCTTCAGCAATGAAACGTACGCGGATATGACTCTGGATCGCTCGACCGGGGTGTCTTACAACAATTCGGGCAACGGCTATTTCTATGAAGCCCAACTGATGCTGGTTCCGCTCACAGGACTTATCGCGTGGGTGTTTCGTTTTCGGTTGATTGCACTGATTCCAGCCATGCTGTTTGTGCTTGTGCGGGCGGGCACCGGTGGGCGCGGGCCGTTTGTCTCCGCCATGTTCGCCTTGGGCTTGTTCTATCTTTACCAAACACGACGCAAGCTGCCGACGCTGAATGTTGCACTGGGATTGCTGGCTGCAGGGGCGCTGTTTGCCGCCGTCGGGCAAGACCGCGGCTATGCGTTGCGTTCCGCCTTGGGTGCTGACAGCGATTCGCGGCTTAACTTTGAATCCACTGAACCATTCCTTGGCGGGATGGACTACTCCAATATGGAGTACTTGGAATACGTGGTCTATGTTGTTCCGCAGCGTAGCCACACCTATACCTATTTCACCGAACTGCTGCAGCTATTCACCGAGCCGGTTCCCCGGGTGCTTTGGCCGGGCAAACCGATTGGGCCACCGATCAAGATGTTCTCGATGTTCGATTACGGCTTTCCCATCGGTGCAACTTGGTCCTTGCCTGGCGTGGGCTGGATGGGGCTGGGCTGGCCTGGCGTTATCATGCTGTGCGGCCTGTGGGGATATCTGCTCGGCTGGATCTACCGCAAATTCGTTGAAAGCGATCAGTCCGCTTTCAAGGTTGCCGCCTATATGTGCTTCATGCCGATCATGGTGGTGGCCTACCGCGATGGACTGATCCTAACCGTGTTACGACAGGCGATCTTCTTCATGTTCCCGATCGTGGTGTGGATGGCCTTTGCCCGGTTGTTCCGGGTGCCGATGGCCCGCGATCTGCGCGCCGCAATGGCCCGCATCCGGCGGCGTCAGGTGATACACGGCGAACCAGAAGGAAAGGCTGCTGTTCGGGCGACATCAATTGCCGAAGGGCTAGACGGCCTTCCCCCTGCAGTGCGGCGGCGGCGGCTGGCGCTTGCCAATCGGTCGCAGGGCGGCGTTGCCTAAACCTGAGCGCAGCACGGCCTAGGGCCGGTGCAGCGCCTGGACAGCTTGTCCTTCCGCTGCAGTGCGGGCCTGGGCGGCAGCGCGCAGCACGGGGTGTTCCAGCTCGCCATAGCGGCTGGGGCTCATCCCCATGAACTGCCGGAAGTCCCTCACGAAATGCGCCTGATCGACATATTGGTAGTCCAGCGTCCGGATCCATTTAAGCGAGGGATCGAGCATGAATTGCGCCAGGCTGCGCAAAAACCGCTGACGCCGCAGCAGCAGCTTGGGCGAAAAGCCGAACGCCCTGAGCGATAACCGTTCAAGCGAGCGCGCCGATACGCCCAGTTGCCCGGCCAGATCAGCCACTGATGTGGTGTCATCGCTGATCAGGGCACTATGCGCGGCACGGATCTTGGCTTCTTCATCGCTGGGCTCTGTCCTGGCCAGCAATTCCAGCATGAACGCATCGATCCGCGCAGCTTCTCCTGCAGGATCGCGCTTGCCGGTCAGCACATGCGCTGCAATTGGCGCAAATTTGGCGCAAGCGCTGTCCGCGGTTACCGGCACCACCTGGTCCACCATGTCGCTGGCCGGAACCGGCATCAGCCGCGCCCAGCCCGCGGGCAAGATGCCCACGCCCCAAATCCGCGCGGTGCCTTCGATCACGAAGTGGGCACTTTGGCTGGTCGGGCCGGTAAAGATCGTAGCGGGTAGAGGCTGCAGCTGGGCGTTGCCCAAGGCGCTTTGATATCGCGGCTCTGCGGTAAAGCGCAGGTTGGCCCATTCCGGGTGCAGCCAATCCTCCACCATCTGGCCGCGATCAAGATTGACCTCGGTCAGGTAGTAGGTCGAGATGTAGGGCGCCAGTTGGGGCGATGGGCGATAGAAATGGATCGCCACTGCCCCTTCGAGCATAGTCTTCAACATCGCGCGAAACCCTTCACGAATTCCAACGACCGAAAATGTCTTGCTCGCATGTGTGGGTGTGCCTCAGCCGCCCCTACAGGGCAAGCCCCTAGCGGCTGACCAAACAGAAAAGGCGCGGTCTGGGGTCCAGACCGCGCCTTCCTGAATTTGTCTTGAGCGAAGGATCAGGCGGGCAAAGCTGCCTTGGCCTGTGCAATAACGGTGCTGAACACACCGCCTTCGTTCATCGCCAGATCGGCCATGGTCTTGCGGTCCAGTTCGATCCCGGCCAGCTTGGTGCCATGGATGAATTGCGAATAGGTCAGGCCTTCGGCGCGAACCGCAGCGTTGATACGCTGGATCCACAGGGCGCGGAACGACCGCTTCTTAACCTTGCGATCGCGGTACGCATACTGGCCGGCCTTTTCGACCGCCTGCCGCGCAACGCGAATGGTGTTCTTGCGGCGACCCCGGTAACCGGCGGCCTGTTCAAGAAGCCGCTTATGCTTGGTGCGGGTGGTAACACCCCGTTTAACACGTGCCATTTCTTAGTACTCCTGGATTTCAGCCGAGCCCGTAGGGCGCCCACTTCTTGATCGTCTTCGCATCTGCGTCAGAGATCGTGTCGGTGCGGCGATGCTGGCGGATGTACTTGGCGTTGTGGCTCATCAAACGGTGCCGTTTGCCTACCGCGCCGTGCTTGATCTTGCCGGTTGCGGTGAGCTTGAAGCGCTTTTTGACGCCGCTCTTCGTCTTGAGCTTAGGCATTTTCGTCTCCTTTATCGAGACACGCTAGATCAGCCCTGGCAGCCTATTTAGCCAGGCAGACCGTGAATCACGTGTCGGTGAAGCGGGCGCCACTAACCGGGAATCGACGGGATAGCAAGTGCGCACTTGGCTTTGCGTGGCCAAGTTACTAGCCTTTGCCGTGATGGAAAGCGCCTATCTTGCCGGCAGACTGCTGCTCGCCTTGCCTGGGATGGGCGATCCGCGGTTCGATCACGCGGTGATCGCCATGATCAATCACGATGCGCAAGGTGCCTTGGGGATCGGGATCGGCGCGCTGCGCAAAGGGATCAACCTGCATGTGATCCTCGCCGATCTGGGGATCGAACCGGGCCATGCGCCTGACCTTCCGGTCCATTATGGCGGACCGGTAGAGCCGCAGCGCGGGTTCGTGCTGCACACGCCGGACTGGGACGGTCCCGGCACGGTCGAGGCCGCGCCGCTGTGCTCCTTGTCCGCCAGCATCGAAGTGCTGCGCGCGATTGCCGCGGGCGAGGGGCCGAGCCAATTCCTGATCGCGCTGGGCTATGCCGGTTGGGGCGCAGGTCAGCTTGATGGCGAAATGCGCCGCCACGGCTGGCAAGTGGTCGATGGTTCGGCTGATCTGTTGTGGAACATCCCGGCCGAAGCGCGCTGGGCGCAAAGCTGGCGCGAGGCAGGGATCGATCCGGCGCTGCTCTCCAGCGAAACCGGGCGGGCCTGAACCCGCCCGGTTGATATCCCTCAGGCAGCCTGACTGGCTGCTGAGGGATGCGTAGCGGTCCATCGCCCGAACACCGCGATGACGGCATAGCAGAGCGCGGGAAGGATCAGCGACAGTGTGAGGCTGGTCGCGTCGGCGATTGCGCCGGTCAACAGCGGAATCACAGCCCCGCCGAAGATCGCAATGTTGATGATTCCCGAACCATCCGCCGCGCGAGTACCAAGTTTCTCGCAAGCCAGGGTAAAGATGGTTGGAAACATGATCGCATTCATCAGGCCAACCGCTAACAGGCTGTAGCCGGATACAGTCCCGGTTGTGCCAATCGAAAGCAGGATCAGCGCGATTGCGCCAATTGAAACCCAGGCCAGCACCTTGCCCGGGCTGACAAGCCGCAGCACCACAGAACCGATAAAGCGACCGACCATCGCGCCGCCCCAATAAAGTCCAAGCAGCGGACCTGCGGCTTCCCGGTCAAGACCCAAAACTTGGGCCTGCATCAAGTAATTTACAATCAGCGAACCGATTGAGACTTCGGCACCGACGTAAAGAAAGATACACAATGCCCCAAAGCTGAACCGCCTGCGTTGCAGCAGATCGTTGCCATAGAGCCAGACTGCCGGAGCCACCATGATCAGCAGCAGTCCAATAACAGAATAACCCTGCACTGCGACCACCGCACCGGCAATCAACAGGCCAATGCCAAGCAAATAGCGCGCAGGACGGACTAGTGGCTGTTCGCCTGCGTCGCCCGCCGCCGAATGCGGCAGCTTGTTGCGGAATGCCCAAACCACTGCCGCGACGATTGCCAGCGCTACTGCAAGGCCAAGGTAACCATTGACGATGGCCTGACTCTCAGCGGTACGGTAAGCATCGAGTGCTGCTCCGGTCAGGTCGGCAGCCTTCACCGTGGCCAGGGAGCCAAGGATCAGGATCGATCCGACAATCGGGAACACCGTTGTGCCGAGCGAATTGAAGGCTTGCGCAAACGTCAAACGACTGTGCGCCGTTTCCGACTTGCCCAGCAGAGAAATCAGCGGATTGGAAACAATCTGGACCACGACAACGCCGCTTGCGAGCACGAAAAGTGCAGCCAGGAAGACGGCATAGGTGGCGGTCTGCGAAGCCGGAATGAACAGCAGGCAGCCCAGCATCATGATAACCAGTCCGGCAACCGCGCCGCGCATGTAGCCGATCCGCTTGACCAGGGCCGCGCCGGGCAGACCGATCACCAAGTAAGCCGTGAAAAAGCAGAACTGCACCAGCATCGCCTGAGTGTAATTCAGCGTGAACAGCTCTTTCAGCTTGGGAATGATCACATCGTTAAGGCTGGTGATGCCGCCGAAAATGAAGAACAGCGCCATCACGAACAGCCGCAGTTCGGGCGCATCGATATGGCCGGTGTCGTCCGCGTGCGCTGCGCTGGAACCTGGTATTGGCGCTGCCATTGTCTCTCTCCCCTTGGATCCTCCCGGCTGCTGTTGCAGTCCGGATTGCCTGTCATGCCGGGCTGGCCCGCATTGTCCAAACGTATACGTATGAAATGCGTCAGGCCAAGTAAATTGTGAGCGTTCACAATTTGCCCCTAGGTGCAGCCCACTTGCCAAGTTTAATCGCTCGATTAAAAGCAAGGGCAAGGGAGAGATTCGAACCATGTCGATACTCTATGATGAAGGCCAGCAGGCGATCGCCACCGAAAGCCGCCGAGTGCTGGATGCGCGAATGGACAAGGCACGGCTGTTGCCGCTGCTTGAGCAGGTTGGCCAGTTTGACCAACCGTTCTGGGACACTGCGGTGGAGCAGGGCTGGACCGGGCTGGCGATTGCCGAAGAACATGGCGGGCTCGGCCTTGGCCTGGCCGAACTGGGACTGGTGGCACAGGCCGCCGGGGCCGCAACATCGGGTGCGCCGTTCCTGACCGGCGGCTACGGCTTGGCCCAGGCGCTGGCGCAGGGCAGCGATGCGGCGCTCGCCGCCGAATGGCTGCCCAGGCTGGCCGCGGGCGAAGTAACCGGCTGCGTCGCTTTCGCTGAAGGCAACGCCGCCTTGCCGCCGAAACCTGCGGTAACTTTTGCCGATGGCAAGCTGAATGGCACCAAGCCGGCAGTGCCCGGCGGTATCGCCGCCGATGCCGCGCTGGTCTGGGCACAAGGGAGCGATGGCCCGGTGCTGGTGGTGACCGGTTTGGCCGGCTCGGCGCGCAGCCCGGTCGATAGCTATGACAATACCCGGCTTTACGCCAACCTGGCCTTTGCCGATACGCCCGCCACGGTGATTGCCAGCGGCGCGGCCGCGCAAAATCTGGCGCTGGATGTGCTGGCCAGAATGGCAGTGGTAACCGCCCACGAACAGGTCGGCGGGGCTGAGGCGTTGCTCTATATCGCCCGCGACTATGCGGTGACGCGCAAGGCTTTTGGCCAGCTGATCGGTGCGTTCCAATCGATCAAGCACCGGATCGCGGAAATGTACGGTCTGGTCGAAGTGGCCCGCGCCAATTGCATCCACGCCGCGGCCTGCGCCGATGGCCTTGCGGGCACCGGAGAATTCATCGCCGCCGCCGCCGCCGCGCGGATTTCGGCGACCGAGGCCTATGACACCAATTCGCGGGACTGCGTGCAGATCCACGGCGGGATCGGGGTGACCTGGGAAATGGGGCTTCACCTGCACATGCGGCGCGCGCGCAGCCTGGCGGTTGAATGCGGCAGCCTGGTATTTTGGGAAGATGTGCTGGTCGATCGGCTGGCAGGAGACGTGAAATGAGCGATCTGGAAGTCTGCGGCAGCCTGGTATTTTGGGAAGATGTGCTGGTCGATCGGCTGGCAGGAGACGTGAAATGAGCGATCTGGAAGTCTATCGCGCCAAGGCCCGCACTTTCCTTGAAAGCATGGCCCCAAAATACGGCCGCGAAGCCCGCACCGGCAATTCGGTTGAGCAGGATCTGGCGCTGGGCCGCGAATACATGGCCAAGCGTTACGATGCAGGCTTTGGCGGGATCAACTGGTCGCCCGATGTCGGCGGGCAGGGGCTGACTCACCTCCACAAGATTACCTTCGATGGCGAGGAAATGCAGTTCGGCATGCCGGTGCAGTTCTTCGGCATTTCGCTGGGCATGCCGGTGCCAATCATGATCCACTATTGCGAAGACAAGGCCTTCGTGAAGGAACGGGTGATCAAGGCGCTGCGCGGCGAGGAGATCTGGTGCCAGATGTTCTCCGAACCCTCGGGCGGATCCGATCTTGCGGCGCTGCGCACCAAGGTTGAACCAGATGGCAACGGCTGGAAAATGAACGGCCAGAAGATCTGGACCTCGTGGGCGCAGTATTGCGATTACGGCGTGATCGTTACCCGCAGCGATCCCACGGTCGAAAAGCACAAGGGGCTGACCTACTTCTTCATCGATATGAAGGCCAAGGGCGTCGAAGTGCGCCCGATCAAGCTGGCGGGCGGCGACAGCCACGTCAACGAAGTGTTCTTCGACGATGTTCGCCTTGAAGATTCGCAGCGGCTTGGCGCGGTCGGCGGCGGCTTTGGCGTCTCGCTCCACACGCTGATGATCGAACGCTATATCGCCACGGATAGCGCTGGCTTTGGGCCACACCTCGATGAATTCGTCAAATTGGCGAAGCGGGTCGATCTGAATGGCAAGCAGGGGATCGAAGACGGCCGGGTGCGGTCGGCTATCGCCCGCAACTATGCGATGCGTGCCGGGCTCGATGCGATCACCAAGCGCGCCTTCGCGATGATGATGGCGGGGATGCAGCCGGGGCCGGAAGGGTCGCTGCAAAAGCTGGTCGCGGTGCGCAGCCGGCAGAAGCTGTCGGAAATGGCGATGGATCTGCTCGGCGCAGAAGGGCTCGATTTCGATCCGCACGCCTATGTGAAGACCGATTGGGGCACGAGCTGGCTCAACGCGCCCACGGGCCGCATTGCGGGCGGTTCAGACGAAGTGTTGCTCAACACCATCGCCGAGAAGATCCTCGGCCTGCCGCAGGACTACCGCCCGGACAAGGGCGTGCCGTTCAACGCGATTCCGGCTTAGGCTGGTTCAGCTTGTGGACGATGGGCCTTCGACAGGCTCAGGCTGAGCGGGTTTCAGAGCAGCAGTTCTCTGGCCCTCTCGGGCTGGGCGGGTTTCAAAAGAGCCGCTCTCCGGCCCGCTCATGCTGAGCCTGTCGAAGCACCCTCGGTTTATGCCGCCCCAGGTCGCCGAAGCTGGGCCTTGGGTTTTACTCAGCCTTAACCCGCATCATCGCCGCGGCTGCCAGTAACAAGGTGGCGGCGGCGAAGGCCATGGTCCAGATCGGCTGGCCCGGGAACCAGGCCTTCATGATCGATCCCATCACCGTTGCCACCAGCAGCTGCGGCACCACAACAAATACGTTGAACAGCCCCATGTAGATGCCCAGCTTGGCTTGCGGCAGGCTGGAGGCCAGGATCGCATAGGGCATGGCCAGGATCGATGCCCAGGCGATGCCCACGCCCACTTCGCTCAGCAGCAGCCACTGCGGATCCTTGATCACGAAAAAGCTGGCATAGCCCAGCGCGCCGCAGACCAGCCCGAACATGTGTGTGCGAACCTGCCCGATTCGCGCTGACATCCACGGCAGCAGGGTCAGGGCGGCGACTGCGGCGACAGCGTTGTAGGCGGCAAAAAGGACGTCAACCCAGTTGCCCGCCTCATGAAATCCGGGTGTATTCGGGGCGGCGTGGAAAAAGTCCTGCGCGACGATTGGCGTCGTGTTGATCCACATGATGAACAGTGCTGACCAGGTGAAGAACTGGACCAGCGCCAGCCGCTTCATCAGTTCGGGCATGCCTGAAAAATCGCCGACAATATTGGCCAGCATGTTGGCGCTGGAACCCCTGCGCGCCAGCTGGACCGCCACCAGCCGGGCAAGTCCATAACCTGACAGTAACGCACCGAGCAGGTAGACATCGCGCATCAGACCAAACTGCCAGGTCGCGGCGATGACCGCGAGCCCGGCTGCGATCCAGCCGAGCGAACTGCCTGCACCGTGAGTGGCCAGCGCAGCTACGCTGTCCGTACTGCTTTCGGCTGAAACCGGCACACCAAAGCCCCGCATCTCTTCAGGCGAATACTCGCGGGTCTTCAAGATCGTCCAGCCGACCGCAAGGAACAGTGCCAGGCCGCCCGCCCAGAACGCGTACTGCAGCGATTGCGGAACCTGTCCGGCAGCCGCGACATTGGAAGCGCCGAGCGCCGACATGATCGGGGGCAGCAGCGATCCCAGCACCGAACCTGCGCCAATGAAGGCGGTCTGCACCGCATAGCCAGCCGCGTGCTGATCTTTTCGCAGCATGTCACCGACAAAGGCGCGAAACGGTTCCATCGAGACGTTGAGGCTAGCGTCGAGCATCCACAGCATCATTGCTGCGAACCACACCGCCGGGCTTTGCGGCATGACCAGCAGGGCGAAAGTGGCCAGCAGCGCCCCGGCCAGAAAATAGGGCCGCCGACGCCCGAGCCGGCCGAGCCAGGTCTTGTCGCTCATATGGCCGATGATCGGCTGGACTAGAAGGCCAGTCAGCGGCGCGGCAACCCACAGCCCGGGCAGCTTGTCGAGATCGGCGCCCAGCGACTGGAACACCCGGCTCATATTGGCGTTCTGAAGCGCAAAACCGATCTGGATGCCGAAGAATCCGAAGCTGATATTGGCGAGACCCGCCCAGCTCTGGCGCGGTTTTTCCATGGTCTGTTCTCTCCCGTTCCCTTGGCCGAGAGGTTGCACGCAGGCGACCGCGCGGCAATAGGCATACGAATACGTAACTGATCGGGAGTGGCCGGACGTCCGTCCGGCCTTGCGGGCACCAGCCCACTCCCCCTCCCGACCACCCATTAGGGTATCCCTAGGATATGGGTGGTCGGGAGGGGGAGTGGGCTGGTGTTGCAAGCCAATCGCGGAGGCGATTGGCGCACTCTCAAACAGACGTGCTGCCCCGCACCACCAGCCGTGCCGGGATCATCGAATTGGGCGCGGCGCGATCTTCAAAGCTGGCCAGCAAGGCATCGACCAGTTGTTCGCCGCCGCTTTTGAGGTCCTGCGAGATTGTGGTCAGCGGCGGGCTGGTCAGGCTGGCGGCGGGAATATCATCGAACCCGATCAGCGCCACATCCTGTGGCACCCGCTTGCCCATTTCGGTCAGCGCCCGCAGCGCGCCGATCGCGATCAGATCGCTGGCGGCAAAGATCGCGTCGAACTGGCAGCCCGCGCTGATCAGCGCCTGCACGCCCGCGCTGCCATCGCCCTCGCTGCTGAGTGCATTGCGCTGCAAGGCCGGATCGACCGCTTGCCCGGCCTGCGCCAGCGCCGCGCAGAGCCCGCCATAGCGATCGGCGAATTCGGGATAGTGTTCGTCCGCCTGGCCCAGAAAAGCGATCCTTTTGCGGCCCTTGCTCAGCAAATGCTCACCCGCCAGCCGCCCGGCGCCGAAATTGTCCGATCCCACCGTAGCGCCAATATTGTCAGGCCGCACCGATCCCCAGCGGACAAAATCGGTGCCACTTTTGACCAGCTGGTTCAGCCGGCTTTCGTAGAGCGTGTAATCGCCGTAACCCAACAGGATCAGGCCATCGGCGCGGTGGCTGTCCTGATAGCGCACATGCCAATCGTCTTCCATTTTCTGAAACGAGATCAGCAGATCCAGCCCGCGGTTGGCGCTGGCCCGGGTGATTGATCCCAGCATTGAGAGAAAGAACGGATTGATATTGGCGCCGTCCGGAGTGGGGTCTTCAAAGAATAGCAGCGCAATGGTGTTCGAACGCTGCGACCGGAGCGAGGAGGCGTTCTTGTCGACCGAATAGTTGAGTTCGCTGGCAATCGCTTCGATCCGCTGCCGGGTGGCCAGGCTGACCGCTTTCGATCCGCGCAGTGCCCGGCTTACGGTTGGCTGCGATACTCCCGCCAGATAGGCGATATCGAAGCTGGTCGGTTTGGTTGAGCGCTTGCGGCCCATCAGGATCCCCTCAAAGCAAGCCTAGGCCGGTTGCGGCACCTCGGCAATGGCCCCTTGGTGAACGTCCGGCACCGTTGCAGACCGGTCACAGCGCGGTGCCCGCATACTATGCGTATACGTATGCCATATTCCGCTTTGTGGTTCTGGGGCCCTATCTGGCGCTGCATCTTCGAAACCTGCGGATCGTCGCGGATCGAAGGCCCCGGCCAAGGCGCATCAAGCCGTCTCGCCGGTCCTATGGGAGGAGATACAAGTGGGACTTCGCACCAAGCTTGCCAGTGGATTCAGCGCTTCCGCGCTGGCCATCGCTTTTTCCGCCGTGGCGCTGCCCGGCGCGGCCATGGCGCAGGACGCCGCACCGGCCGCCTCGGATGAGGAAGCTGCACCCGATATCACCGTAACCGGCTACCGGGTCAGCCTTGAAAATGCGGTCAACAAGAAGAAGCGTTCGGACTTGGTGGTCGAATCGGTTTCGGCCGAAGATATCGGCAAGCTGCCCGATGCATCGATCGCAGAATCGGTTGCGCGTCTTCCGGGCCTCACTTCGCAGCGCCTGTCGGGCCGCGCCAACTCGATCACCATTCGCGGGTTCGCGCCTGACTTTTCGACCACGCTGCTCAATGGCCGCGAACAGACTTCGACCGGCGATAACCGCGCGGTTGAATTTGACCAGTATCCTGCGGAAGTGATCAATCAGGTCAACGTCTACAAGACGCCGATGGCCAGCCTGGTTGGCCAGGGCCTGTCGGGCACGGTCGATCTGCGCACGATCCGTCCGCTCGAAGCCGGCAAGCGCGTGGTGTCGATCGGTGCCCGCGGTTCGATCGCCGATCTGGGTGCACTCAACGCCGGTTCGAAGTCGTCCGGCTGGCGCGCCAACGTGGTCTACGTCGATCAGTTCAAGAACGACACGATCGGCCTGGCCCTGTCGGCCAGCTATGTCGATGAACCCTACCAGACGCAGGAATTCAACGCCTGGGGTTATCCCACCGGTCCGGCGGGCAACCTGATCATCGGTGGCTCGAAAAGCTACAACACCTCGTCCCGGCTGAAGCGGCTGGGGCTGCAGGGCACGCTTGAGCTGCGCCTGACGCCGAACCTGACCAGCACGGTCGATGCGTTCTATTCCGACTTCAAGGACGATAACATCAAGCGCGGCATCGAACTGCCGCTGTGGTGGTCCAGCGCCTCGCTCGCTCCGGGCTACACTGCCAGCGGCGGGTTTGTCACCAGCGGCACCTATACCGGGGTCAAGGGCGTGGTCCGCAACGATGCCTTCCAGCGCCATGCCAAGCTTTATTCGTTCGGCTGGAACCTGGATTACAAGGGCGACGATGGCTGGGATGCGATGCTGGACGTCAGCCATTCGCGTACCAACCGCAACGAACTGGCGGTTAAATCCTATTCGGGCACCGGCCGCGGCGCGTTGGGGGCAACCGATTCGATCGGTTTCACCTCGGGCAGCACCGGCACCGTGTTTTCGCCCACCATCAACTACGGCGATTACAGCAAGATCCTGCTGACCAGCCCGCAAGGCTGGGGCGGCACGCAGATCGCCACCAATGGCACCCGCATCGATGGCGGCCAGGACGGCTATTACAACAACCGTATCGTCTCTGACCGGCTCTATCAGGTCCACGGCGAACTGACCCGCCACTTCGATGGCGCGTTCATCAGCAGCGTGCAGGTTGGCCTGAACTACACCAGCCGCACGAAGGCGCTGCGCCCGGATGAATACTTCATCGGGCTGACCGCCAACACTGATGGCCTGACCAGCGTTGCGGTTCCGACCCAGTACCAGCTTGGCACCACCAATCTGGCGTTCCTGGGCCTGGGGCCGATGATCAGCTACGATCCGCTCGCGCTGCTGGCTGGGGGGATCTACAAGCTGGTTCCCAACCCCTACGGCGATGTCGTCACCAAGGGCTACGACGTCAGCGAACATCTGATGACCGGTTATGTCCAGGCCAACATCAAGGCCGATATGGGCGGCGCACAGCTGACCGGTAACGTTGGTGTGCAGGTGATTGCCACCAACCAGAGTTCGACTGGCGCCAGCGCGGTGTTCCTGGGGACCAACCCCAACGGTTCGCCCAACATCGGCACTGCGGTTCGCAAGGCCAGCAGCGATTATGTTGATGTTCTGCCCAGCCTTAACCTGGCACTGCGGTTTGACAGCGATTTCGTGGTCCGTTTTGCGGCGGCGCGCGAACTGATCCGCCCGCGGATGGATGACATGCGCGCTTCGGCCAGCTTTGGTTACACTTATGTCACTGTCGGGACGACCAACTTTGCCTTCGTAACCGGTGGTTCGGGCAACCCCGACCTTGAACCGTGGCGCGCCAACGCCGTCGACCTGACGTTCGAAAAGTATTTCGGCACCAAGGGCTTTGTTGGCTTGCAGTTCTTCTACAAGGATTTGAAGAGCTACATTTATAACACCGACGTGGTCATCCCGACTTCGAGCTTGGCCTTGGCGGCTCCGGCTGCGGGGTATGTTATCGGTCCGGATGCGATCCTGAACATCCCGGTCAACGGCACCGGCGGTTCGCTATATGGGGTTGAACTGGCGGCAACGCTTCCGTTCGGTGAAATTGTTCCGGCGCTTAACGGCTTCGGGATGACCGGCGGGGTCAGCTATACCGAAACCAAGATCAAGCCCAACCCGGGCGGCGCGGCCGAAGATCTGCCAGGCTATTCGAAGTGGGTCGCCAATGGCACGCTGTATTACGAAAACGGCGGCTTCAACCTGCGTGGTTCGGTGCGGTATCGCTCGACCTTCGTGGGCGAAGTTTCAGGCTTCGCTGCCAACCGCACGCGCCGCCGTGCGGCTTCGGAAACCATTATCGATGCGCAGATCGGCTATGATTTCCAGTCGGGCACCGCGCTTCAAGGGCTTTCGCTCTACGTTCAGGGCCAGAACCTGACCGAAGAACCGTTCGTCACCTACAACCCGGGCGATCCGCGCCAGGTGATTGACTATCAGAACTATGGGCGCCGGTTCCTCGCCGGGTTCACCTACAAGTTCTGACCCAGTCATGGGGGCGCCGCGAGGATCGGACTGGGTTGCAGGTCCGTTCCTCGCGGTGGTTCCCGAAAATTTTCGCTTGCTTGGCTTGACCCCGGTGGGGTTCAGTCCACCCGGATTTCCGGCGGAGACGAGCAATGCCTGCTGAGCACACCTATCGCATTGTTATTGTCGGCGGCGGCACCGCCGGGTGGATGAGCGCCGCCGCGCTCGCCCGCTTTGCCCCGCCGGGCTATACGATCACCTTGGTCGAAAGCGATGCGATCGGCACGGTCGGGGTGGGCGAAGCGACGATTCCCGGCATCCGCCATTTCAACGAAGCCCTCGATATCGACGAAGCGGAATTCCTGCGCGCCACCAAGGGCTCGTTCAAGCTGGGCATCGAATTCTGTGGCTGGAAGGCCGATGGCCACAGTTACATGCACGCCTTCGGCACGGTCGGTCGGCAATTGGGCGTGCTGCCGTTCCGCCACTTTTGGGCCCGGGGCCGGGCCTTGGGGCTGGCCAAGGATCTGGCCTATTATTCCGCCAACGAAATCGCAGCGCGGGCGGGGCGGATGGACACCACTGCATCGGGGCCGGGCATCGCCGAAGTGCCCTATGCCTATCACTTCGATGCCGGGCTCTATGCGCAGTTCCTGCGCCGTTACAGCGAAGCGCGCGGGGTAACCCGGCTGGATGGCAAGATTTCCGGGGCCACACGCACTGCTGATGGCGATATCGCGGCAGTTCAGCTTGAAGGCGGGCGCAGCGTGGCGGGCGATTTCTTTGTCGATTGTTCTGGCTTTCGCGGCCTGTTGATCGAGCAGGAGCTGCAAACCGGATACGAAGACTGGAGCCACTGGCTGCCGTGCAACCGCGCGGTCGCGGTGCCGTGCGAGCCAACGGGCAATTTTACCCCCTATACCCGCGCCACTGCGCGCCAGGCGGGCTGGCAGTGGCGCATTCCGCTGCAGCACCGGATCGGCAACGGCCACGTCTATTGCAGCGACTACATATCGGACGATGAGGCCAGCGCGGTGCTGCTGGCCAACCTTGATGGCCAGCCGCTGGCCGATCCCAGGGTGATCGAATTTACTACCGGGCGGCGCAAGGCGCTGTGGAACCGCAATGTCCTTGCGGTCGGCCTGTCGAGCGGATTTATGGAACCACTGGAATCGACCTCGATCCACCTGATCCAGTCGGCCATCACCCGGCTGCTGACGGTGTTTCCGGGCCGGCCGATCGATCCCGCAATCGTGGCCGGTTTCAATCGCCGCGCGGCCGATGAGTTCGAGACGATCCGAGATTTTCTGGTCCTGCACTATTGGGCCAACCAGCGCCACGGCGAACCGTTCTGGGACCGGATGCGTGGGCTCGAACTGGGTGAGACTTTGCGCCAGCGGATCGCCGAATTTGAAGGTGCCAACCAGATCCAGCCCCGGTTGGACGAGCTGTTCACCGAAGTCGCCTGGCTACAGGTCATGGCCGGGCAGGGACTGAAACCGCGCCACTGGAACCCGATCGCTGAGCGCTATCCTGCCGCAGAGCTCAAAGCCTTTCTTGACGCGGTAGAAAGCGCCGCCATTGAAACGGTGCGGCCGATGCCGCGTCACATCGATTTTCTGGCCCGGCTTTGCGCCGAGCCGAGTGCAGAGGTAGCAGCATGAAGCGACTAGCCTTTCTGGCCGCCACGGCACTCGCCGCAGCGCTCCCCGGCAGCCATGCCACTGCAGCAGGACCGGCCGATTTCCGGGCCCGCGCGCCGCAGGACGAAGTGGTCTACTTTGTCTTGCCCGACCGGTTTGCCAATGGCGATCCGAAGAATGATCGCGGCGGGATCAAGGGCGATCGGCTCAAGACCGGGTTCGATCCCGCTTCGAAGGGATTCTATCACGGCGGCGACCTTAAAGGGCTGACCGCACGGCTGGACTATATCCAGGGTCTGGGTGCCACTGCGGTCTGGTTTGCGCCGATTTTCAAGAACAAGCCAGTGCAAGGGCCCAAGGGCGATGAAAGCGCGGGTTACCACGGCTATTGGATCACTGATTTTACCCAGGTCGATCCGCATTTCGGCACCAATGCCGAATTCAAGGCGTTCATCGATGCCGCCCATGCGCGGGGGATGAAGGTCTACATGGACATCGTCGTCAACCACACTGCCGATGTGATCCAATACCGCGAGATCCAGAAGAACGGGTACCCCTACCACTCCAAGGCCAACTATCCGTTCAGCCGCAAAGGCGGCGTAAACGGCGCGCCGGTCAATCCCGGGTTCGGCGATGACAGCGATTCCAGCGCGGCCAACTGGGCCAGATTGGTCGATCCATCGTTTGCCTACACCCCCTTCGTGCCCAAGGGCGAGGAGACGGTGAAGGTCCCCGCCTGGCTCAACGATCCGGCTTACTATCACAACCGTGGCAACACCAATTGGGTGGGCGAAAGCGCGCAGTACGGCGATTTCGTCGGGCTGGACGATCTCGCGACCGAGAACCCGCGCGTGGTTGCCGGCTTCATCGATATTTTCGGCAGCTGGATCGACCGGTTCGGCGTCGATGGCTTCCGGATCGATACGGCCAAGCACGTCAATCCAGAATTCTGGCAGGCCTTCGTCCCCGCCATGCTGGCGCGCGCCAAGGTCAGGGGGATTCCCAATTTCCACATCTTCGGCGAAGTGGCGACCGGTGAGTTCGATCCCGCGCTGCTGGCCGGTTGGACCCGCAAGGCCGGGCTGCCATCCAATCTCGATTTTGCTTTCGCCGTATCGGCGGTTAGCGCGGCGAGCGGATCGCGCGGCACCGAGCAGCTCGCCCGGCTGTTCGACGATGACGTGCTCTATGAAGGCGGGGCCACCGGCGCGCTGATCCAGCCGACCTTCCTGGGCAATCACGATGCCGGCCGTTTTGCCATGTTAATGCAACAGCTTAACCCAAAGATGGACGCCGAGGAGCTGCTGGGCCGCGATATGCTGGGCCATGCCATGCTGCTGGGGCTGCGCGGGGTGCCGGTGATCTATTACGGTGATGAACAAGGCTTTATCGGTCATGGCGGCGATCAGCTGGCGCGGCAGGATATGTTCGCCAGCAAGGTCCCGCAATACAACGATCAGCCGCTGGTGGGCAGTTCTGCCACCACCGCGCGGGACAATTACAACCCGCAGCACCCGCTCTATCGCCTGATTGCCGAACTGTCCGCGATCCGCCGCGATACCGCGGCGTTGACCTCGGGCCGCACGGTCGTGCGGATGTTCTCGGACAAACCGGGGCTGTTCGTGGTCTCGCGGTTCGATCCGCAAACCGGCCGCGAAGTGGTGCTGGCGTTCAACACGGCCAATACCATGCAAAGCGCGCGCGTGCCGGTCGCTGCGCGCAGCCTGTCGTTTACCCCGCTGGCCGGGCAGTGTTCGCCCAGCGCGGATGCACCGGGCAGCTATACCGTTACTCTCGCACCGCTTGGCTATGCCTGGTGTGCGGCCAAGGATTGAAGTCAGAATTTCGCATGAACCGATTGTCTCGTATCGAAATCGCCCAGACGCAAGCAGGTGCCCAGCCGTGGTGGCGCGGCGCGGCGATCTATCAGGTCTATCCGCGCAGCTATCACGATTCCAACGGCGACGGCGTGGGCGATCTGCCGGGGGTAACTGCGCGGCTGGATCACATCGCTTCGCTGGGCGCCGATGCGATCTGGATTTCGCCGTTCTTCACCTCGCCGATGGCCGATTTCGGCTATGATGTGGCCGATTATTGCGATGTCGATCCGATCTTTGGCACTTTGGCCGATTTCGATGCCTTGATTGAAAGGGCGCACCAGCTGGGCCTCAAAGTGATGGTCGATCAGGTCTATTCGCACACCTCGGACGAGCACGCCTGGTTTGCGCAAAGCCGGGCCAGCCGCAGCGGGGACAAGGCCGATTGGTATGTCTGGGCCGATGCCAAGGCCGATGGCTCGCCGCCCAGTAACTGGCAGTCGGTGTTCGGCGGACCGGCCTGGACCTGGGATGCGCGGCGCGGGCAATATTACATGCACAATTTCCTTGCCGCGCAGCCGCAGCTCAATTGCCATCTGCCCGCGGTGCAGGATGCCTTGCTGGATGTGGCGCGGTTCTGGCTGGACCGCGGGGTTGATGGCTTCCGGCTCGATGCGCTGAATTTCGCAATGCACGATCCGGCGCTGACCGATAATCCGGCCGCGCCCGATGATGGCCAACCGCGCACCCGGCCGTTCGATTTCCAGCTGCATGTCCACAACCAGTCGCACGCCGATATCCCGCGCTTCCTCGAACGGATCCGCGCGCTGTGCGATACCTATGGCGCGGTCTTCACCATGGCTGAAGTGGGCGGACGCGAAGCCTTGCGCGAAATGCAGACCTTCACTGCGGGGAACCAGCGGCTCAACAGCGCTTACGGGTTCGATTTCCTCTATGCCGACAAGCTCACCCCGGCGCTGGTCAGCCGCGCGCAGGCCAACTGGGCGCAGGAACCAGAGGCTGGCTGGCCCAGTTGGGCGTTTGAAAACCATGACGCGCCGCGCGCGCTGTCGCGCTGGTGCACGCCCGATCAGCGCGAGCTGTTTGCCCGCACCAAGATTGCCGTGCTGTGCGCGCTGCGCGGCAGCATTATCATCTATCAGGGCGAGGAGCTGGGGCTGGTCCAGGTCGATATCCCCTTCGATCAGCTCAAGGATCCCGAGGCGATTGCCAACTGGCCGCTGACGCTGTCACGCGATGGTGCGCGCACCCCGATGCCGTGGACCGCGCAGGATGAACATGGCGGGTTTTCGGCTGGGCAACCGTGGCTGCCGCTGGGATCGCAGAACTTGGCGCAGGCGGCCGACCGGCAGAACGCCGATCCGCATTCGCTGCTCAACCTGACGCGCGAACTGTTGGCGCTGCGGGCATCGCACCCGGCACTGCGCAGCGGCGATCTGGCGGTGGCCTATCAGGACCACGCGGTGCTGGCGCTGCGCCGGACCGACGGCGAACAGTCGGTTCTGGCGATCTTCAATCTTGATGCTTCGGCCCAGTCGTGGCCGGTGCAGCTTGGCGCCACCGGGCAGACACTGATCTCGATTAACGGCGCCATCGCCGGGCAAGGCCTGCCGCCTTTTGCCACGCTCTATCTGGAGGAAACCCGATGACCCTGCTGGGCCGAATTATTGCCTGCCTGGCCGCACTGCTGATCGCGATGCCGGCCGCCGCGCAAGCTCCGGTGCGAGCCAGCTCGCCCGACGGCGGAGTCGAGATCTCGCTGACGATCGATGGCGATGGCCGCGCCGCCTATGCGGTAAGCCGCCGGGGCAAGCCGATCCTGGGCCATTCGCGGCTGGGCTTCCTGTTCACCGATGCGCCCAAGATCGATCGCAGCCTGACAATCACGGGCCAGGAAACCCGCGATTTCGATCAGACCTGGCAGCAGCCGTGGGGCGAATGGTCTTCGATCCGCAACCATTACCGCGAACTTCAAGTGCACTTGAAGGAGAGCAAAGGGCTGGGGCGCAGCTTCACGGTCACCTTCCGGATCTACGATGATGGCGTGGGCTTTCGCTACGAATTTCCCGATCAGCCCAACATGCACCACGCCAACATCGCCGAGGAGCTGACCGAGTTTGCCTTTGCCCAGGATGGCACCGCCTGGTGGAAGCCGGCGTTCCTGTGGAACCGCGAGGAATACCTCTACAACAAGACCGCGCTGTCAGCGCTGGGAACCGCCGATACTCCGGTCTCGATCAAGCTGGCCGATGGCACCCATGTGGCGCTTCACGAAGCCGCGCTGGTCGACTATTCAGGCATGGCCGTGGCCCGCACCGAAGGCACTACGTTGCGCGCGCAGCTGACCCCGGGGGCGGGCGCGCCCAAGGTGGTCAAGCACGGCGCCTGGACCACGCCGTGGCGCACGCTGATTATCGCTGACGATGCACCGGGGCTCTACATGAGCCACCTGATGCTCAACCTGAATGAGCCCAACACGCTGGGCGACATGACCTGGTTCAAGCCTGGCAAATTCGTCGGGGTATGGTGGAACATGATCAAGGGCGAATGGACCTGGGCGCGCGGCCCGCGCCACGGGGCGACCAATGAGCATGTGAAACAGTATATCGATTTCGCCGCCGCGCAGGGCATTCCAAATGTGCTGGTCGAAGGCTGGAACGTGGGCTGGGACGGCGATTGGTTCGGCAACGGCAACGATATGGATTTTGTCCAGCCAACCGCCGATTTCGATGCCGACATGCTCGCCGCCTATGCCAAGAAGAAGGGCGTGCGGCTGATCGGCCATCACGAAACCGGCGGCTCAGCCAGCCATTATGAGAACCAGTTCGACAAGGCGTTCAAGTTCGCCGCCGATCATGGCGAGATGGTGGTCAAGACCGGCTATGTCACCGATGCCGGACAGATCGAACGGGTCGATCCCGATGGCTCGCAATACCGCGAGTGGCACGAGGGGCAGTGGATGAGCAACCACTTCATCCGCGTGGCCGAAGCGGCATATAAATACCGCGTCGCGATCGACAGCCACGAACCGATCAAGGGCACCGGCCTGCAGCGCACCTGGCCCAACTGGGTCGCGCGTGAAGGGATGCGCGGGATGGAATACAATTCGTGGGCCGGCAAGAATCCGCCCGAGCACGAAGCCAACATCATTTTCACCCGCATGCTCGAAGGGCCGATGGATTTCACCCCCGGGGTTCTGAGCCTGACCGGCGAAAACGGCAGCGCGATCCTCTCGACCGAAGCCAAGCAGCTCGCATTGTATGTCACGATCTATTCGCCGGTGGTGATGGCCGCCGATACGCCCGAAAACTATGCCAAGCACATGGACGCGTTCAAATTCATCCGCGACGTGCCGACCGATTGGGACGAAACCCGCGTGCTGAACGGTGAGATTGGCGATTATGTTACCATCGCGCGCCGGCCGCGCGGCGGGCAAGACTGGTTCCTGGGCGCATTGGGTGATGAGCAGGCGCGCACGGTCTCCTTCGCGCTCAGCTTCCTTGATCCGAAGAGGCGTTATGTCGCGGAAATTTATCGCGACGGTTATGATGCCGATTACCGCACCGAAAAGCGCCACTCAATCGTGATCGAGCAGCGCCCGGTTGCGGCCAAGGACAGCATGACCCTGCGCCTCGCGCCCGGCGGCGGTGCAGCGGTGCGGTTCCGGCTGGTCAAGTGATGCTGCGGCTGCTGGCTGCCTTTGCCGCGCTGCTGTCTCTGTTGGCAGCGCCGCCGGCACTGGCAGCGGCAGACACCGGTAGGCTGATCGAGGTTGAGCAGATGGCGGCGGTTGGCCTGCCGATGCAGCGACTGACGATCTGGCTGCCGCCGGGCTATGATCGCAGCAAACGGCGCTATGGCGTGGTCTACATGCACGATGGCCACAACCTGTTCGATCTGAAGAAAAGCAACTTCAACAAGATCTGGGCAGCCGACCAGGCAATGCTGGCGGCGATGCGGCGCGGGGTGGACCCGCGGATAATTGTTGGCATCTGGGCTCCGGGTAATGATCGCTATCGGCAATATCTGCCAAGGGACATCTACCTTGCCGGCAGCCCGGCGCTGCGCGGGCAGATGGATGTCATGGCCGGCGGGCCAATAGTTTCGGACCTGTACCTTGCCTGGCTGGCCGGACCACTGAAGAGCTGGATCGACAGCACCTATCGCACCCGACCAGACCGCGATCATACCGCGATCGTTGGCTCCAGCATGGGCGGGCTGGTCAGCTGTTATGCCTTCCTGCGCTTTCAGGCGACATATGGCCAGGCCGGCTGCGTGTCATCGCACTGGCCGGCGGTCGATCCGCGCACTGTGGGCGAAGCCAACCCGGAACTGATCGCGCTGTGGGACCAGTGGTTTGCCGCGCGGCTGGGCCAGCCTGAGGGCCGGCGGTTGTGGCTCGATCATGGCACCGCCACGCTCGACCAGTACTATGCGCCGTATCAGCTGGTGGTGGACCAGCGGATCGCAGGCATGGGCTGGCGGCGCGGACGCGATTGGCAAAGCAAGGTCTACGCGAACGCCGAGCACGAGGAAAACGCCTGGGCCGTGCGCCTGCCCGAGATATTCGGCTTCCTGCTGCGCTAGAACCGGTCGATCGCCGCCCGCGCAATCGGATCAAGCCCGGACCGATCGCCCGCCAGGATCGCGGCCTTCATCCGCGGGTCCCAGAAATCCTTGATGTGCTGGTGCGCCAGTTCGATTGCCTCCGCCTCGCCCTGGACGGCAAGGTTTTTGGCGATCTGGTTCGCCATATAGGTCAGCCGTTCAATATCCACCGCGCTTACTCCGCCGGTACGCGCGAGACGCGGCGGCTCTTTTCGGACCAGCTCGCATAGCTTTCCTGCCACTCGCTGGGCCCGTTGCTGGGCAGCACCTGCACCGCGGTGACCTTGTATTCAGGGCAATTGGTGGCCCAGTCGGAGAAGTCGGTGGTGACCACATTGGCCTGCGTCGCTGGGTGGTGGAAGGTGGTGTAGACCACGCCCGGGGCAACCCGGTCGGTCACGGTCAGGCGCAGAGTGGTCTCCCCGGTGCGGCTCGCCAATCTGGTCCAGTCGCCATCCTTGAGGCCGCGGTTTTCGGCATCGAGTGGATGCATCTCGAGCACGTCTTCCTCGTGCCAGACGTTGTTCGCTGTGCGCCGGGTCTGCGCGCCGACGTTATACTGGCTCAGCACTCGCCCGGTGGTCAGCAGCAAGGGGTAACGCGGGCCGGTCTTCTCGTCGGTTGGTACGTAATCGGTGACGATGAACTTGCCCTTGCCCCGCACGAACCCGTCCACGTGCATGATTGGGCTGCCATCGGGATTGGCAGCGTTGACCGGCCACTGCAGCGAACCCTCAGCCTCAAGCCGGGCGAAGTTCACGCCGGCAAAGGTCGGAGTCAGCCGAGCCACTTCGTCCATGATTTCGCTGGGGTGCTGGTAATCCCAGCCCAGGCCCATCGCCTTGGCCAGTTCCTGCGTCACTTCCCAATCGGCATAGCCGCCGGCCGGTTCCATCACCTTGCGCACCAGCTGAATCCGGCGTTCGGCGTTGGTGAAGGTGCCGTCCTTTTCAAGGAATGTGCTGCCCGGCAGGAACACGTGGGCGTAGTTGGCGGTTTCGTTGAGGAACAGGTCATGGACGATGACCAGCTCCATCGCCTTCAGCCCAGCGGCCACATGGTGCGTGTTGGGATCGGACTGCAGGATATCCTCGCCCTGCACATAAAGCGCCCGGAACGAGCCATCTAGCGCGGCGTCGAGCATGTTGGGAATGCGCAGACCCGGTTCGGGATCAAGCGCCACGCCCCAATCGGCCTCGAAAAGTGCGCGGGTTTCTCCGCCGGAGATGTGGCGATAGCCCGGCAGTTCGTGCGGGAAGCTGCCCATGTCGCAGGCACCCTGGACATTGTTCTGCCCGCGCAGGGGGTTCACCCCCACGCCGCGGCGGCCGATATTGCCGGTGACCATGGCCAGATTGGCAATGCTCATCACGGTCGACGAACCCTGGCTGTGTTCGGTCACACCCAGCCCGTAATAGATCGCGCCGTTACCGCCGGTGGCGAACAGCCGCGCGGCTTCGCGCAGCTCATGCGCGGGCACGCGGGTGACGGGTTCAAGCGTTTCCGGGCTGTGGCGCTGTTCGGAGACGAAGCGGGCCCAGTCCTGATATTCGTCCCAATCGCAGCGCTCCTTGATGAACGCTTCGTCGGCCAAACCTTCGGTGACGATGACGTGCGCCATCGCGGTCAGCACCGCCACATTGGTGCCGGGCTGCAAGGGCAAGTGGTGCGCGGCCTCGATATGCGGGCTGCGGACGATATCGGTGCGGCGCGGATCGATCACGATCAGCTTGGCTCCCTGCCGCAGGCGGCGCTTGAGGCGGCTGGCGAAGACCGGGTGGCCATCGGTGGGATTGGCGCCGATGATCATCACCACATCGGCGTCCATCACCGAATCAAAGTCCTGCGTGCCGGCGCTGGTGCCGAAGGTTTTGGACAGGCCGTAACCGGTCGGCGAATGGCACACCCGGGCGCAGGTATCTACGTTGTTTGAACCAAACCCGGCGCGAACCAGCTTTTGCACCAGGAAGGTCTCTTCGTTGGTGCAGCGGCTTGAGGTGATCCCGCCCAACGCTCGCGGGCCGTGCTCAGCCTTGATCGCGTTCAACTTGTTGGCGGTATAGCTTAGCGCCTCGGTCCAGCTCACTTCGCGCCAGGGATCATCGACGCTGGCGCGGATCATCGGCTTGGTGATGCGGTCCTGGTGGTTGGCATAGCCCCAGGCAAAGCGGCCCTTGACGCAACTATGCCCGCGATTGGCCTTGCCGTCTTTCCACGGCACCATGCGGACCAGCTGATCGCCCTTCATCTCGGCGCGGAAGGTGCAGCCAACTCCGCAATAGGCGCAGGTGGTAATCACCGCGCGTTCGGGCTTGCCCAGCTCCTTGACGCTCTTTTCCATCAGCGCCGATGTCGGGCAGGCCTGGACGCAGGCGCCGCAGCTGACGCAGTCGCTGGACATGAAGCTGTCTTCAAGCTGCCCGGCGCCGATCTTGGACCCGAACCCGCGGCCATTAACGGCCAGCGCCAAGGTGCCTTGAACTTCATCGCAGGCCCGCACGCAGCGCGAACAGACAATGCATTTGTCCGGCTCGAACGCGAAATAGGGGTTCGACGTATCGTCGGCCTGCCCCATGTGGTTTGCGCCTTCATAGCCATAACGCACATCGCGCAGGCCCACTTCAGCGGCGGTATCCTGCAGTTCGCAATCGTTGTTGGCGCTGCAAGTCAGGCAATCGAGCGGGTGATCGGAAATGTAGAGTTCCATCACCGACTTGCGAATCCGGGCCAGCTTCTCGGTCTGGGTGTGGACCACCATGCCTTCAGCCACCGGGGTGGTGCAGCTGGCCGGGGTGCCGCGCGCGCCTTCGATTTCGACCAGACACATCCGGCAGGATCCGAAAGCCGCGACGCTATCGGTGGCGCACAGGCTGGGGATCGATCCGCCGCATTGCCCGGCGGCGCGCATTACGCTGGTACCGGCCGGCACGGTCACGTCGCGGCCATCAATGGTTAGCGAAACCTGTGTTTCAGACAGGACTTCCGGGGTGCCGAAGTCGGCCTGGCGTTCATAACCCATGATGTTTCTCCGCTGCGGCCAGATCGGCCGGCGTGTTGATATTTATGCTGGGGGTGGGCGCCTGAACCGCGCGCGCGCCGATTGCTTCGGCAAACTGGCGCATCGAATGGCGGCCATCGCCGTGAAGGATCGCCTCGATCGCCTTGATCGCGGTGACCGGCCACAGCCCGACCACCGGCTGATCGGCGAGGTAAGCCGGAGCGGGGCTGAGCAAGCCGGGCAGGCCTTCAGGCAAGCCTGCGGAATCGACCCCGCAGGTCAGCACCAGCTCATACCCCTCGTCGCGCGCATCATAGAGCGCTGCAGCGATCCCGCCGAGCGGACCAAGTCCAGCACGAGGCCGATCGGGGAGGGTTGGCGCGGGCGCTTCCTCGCGCCCAATCACGACCACCTTTTCGCACCAGCCAGAGAGCATATCGACGCTGCGCATCAGCAGCGTCTCGCCGCCGAGCACGGCCAGCGCCTTGTCGCTGCCAAAGCGGCTCGATTGCCCGCCTGCCAAGACCGCGCCGAGGATCACGAAAAATCCTCCGGCCAATGCTTAAGCGCTGAGCGTACCGGATAGGGCGTGAAGCCGCCCAGCGCGCAGAGCGAGCCGAACTGCATCGCCTCCATCAGATCATCCAGCAGGCCCAGCTCTTCCTCGCGGCTGCGTCCGGCCTTGCGGGCGTTGTGCATCTGGGGAAGGGCTTCAACCGGATCGGCGTGAACCTTGCCGCCCGCGCGGATCCGGTCGATCAATTCGACACCCCGAGTGGAGCCGATCCGGCACGGGGTGCACTTGCCGCAGCTTTCGGCGGCGCAAAACTGGAAGGCGAACCGCGCCATTGCGCCCATATCGGCGCTGTCATCAAACACCGTGATCCCGCCGTGGCCGATAAGCGCATCGGCGAGCGTGTAGGCTTCATAATCGAACGGCAAGTGGAACTGGCTCGGGTGGATATAGGCCCCCAGCGGCCCGCCGACTTGCACCGCCTTGATCGGACGGCCCGAAGCAGTGCCGCCGCCTATGCCGTTGACCAGCTCGTCCAGCGTGATCCCGAAAGCGGTCTCATACAGCCCGCCGTGCTTGATATTGCCGGCCAGCTGGATCGGCATGGTGCCCTTAGAACGGTCGATCCCGTGCCGGGCATAGTGCGATGATCCGCCCTCGGCCATGATGTGCGGCACTGCCGCCAGCGTCAGCACGTTGTTGACCACGGTCGGCTTGCCGAACAGCCCTTCCAGCGCGGGCAGCGGCGGCTTGGCCCGCACTTCGCCGCGCTTGCCCTCGATCGAATTGAGCAGCGAGGTTTCTTCACCGCAAACATAAGCCCCGGCACCAACCCGCACTTCCAGTTGGAAGGGCGCAATATGCTGGTGGGCCAGCGCGATGGCGGCTTCCAGCTTGGCGATCGCGTGCGGATATTCGCTGCGGACATAGATGTAGCCTTGCCCAGCCCCGACCGCATAAGTAGCAATCGCCATACCCTCGATCAGTTGGAAGGGATCGCCTTCCATCAGCATTCGGTCGGCAAAGGTGCCGCTGTCGCCCTCGTCGGCGTTGCAGACCACGTACTTTTCGTCACCCGCCGCTTCCATAACTGTGCGCCACTTGATCCCGGCCGGAAACCCTGCGCCGCCGCGGCCGCGCAGGCCGCTTTCGATCACTTCGGCGACCACGTCGGCGCGGTCCATCGCCCGGGCGCGGTTCAGTCCGGCCCAGCCGCCGGTGGCTTGGTAGTCTTTGAGGCTGAGCGGAATGGTCTTGCCGGCGCGGGCAAAGGTCAGGCGCTGTTGGCCTGCGATGAAGGGATGATCGGAGATTCTGCCAATGGCTTTGCTGCTGGTCCCGGCGAGGATCGCGGGCACATCGTCAAGCTTGGCCGGGCCAAAGCCCATGCCACCGATTTCAACCAGCGGTTCCAGCCATAGCAGCCCCCAGCTAGAAGGCCGCTCAACCGTGCAGCCTGCCGCTTCGAACGCAGCGGCGAGGGCGTCGGCGCCCAGTGCGATCGCCATGGCATCGTCAGAGATCCGCACCACCGTCATGCCATGCTCACCAATCGCACCAGTTCCGCCTCATCCAGTCCGGCATAGATCTGCCCACCAATCCGCGCGCTGGGCCCCATGCTGCACAGGCCCAGGCAATAGACTTCCTTCAGGTTGACCCGCTCTCCCGCCGCGGCTTCGGCCGCCGGAACCAGCTTTTCAACGCCGCGCGCCTTGCAGGCTTCGGCCCGGCACAGTTCCACCACCGGGCGCGGATCGGTCTTCTCGTGAAAATCATGATAGAAGCTGACCACCCCGTGCACCTCGGCGCGGCTGAGGTTGAGCGCCAGGGCAACGACCTTTTCTGCCGCCGCATCGATACAGCCAAAGGTCTTCTGGATATCATGCAGCATCGGCAGCAAGGCGCCCTTGCGGCCGACATGGGCAGCGATGATCGCGTCGAGAGTGCTGGGTTCCATGACCCCTCGTGCGCGGGCAGGCGCGGCCACGTCAAATCGAATGATTTTAAGGGTGATAGAATTTCTCTATCATATCGCCGGGGTCAAATTGCTGCGCCGCGCTCAGCCCGGCGCGGGCCATCGAACCCAGCGGGTCGCGATTGACCACCACCAGCCCCATGCGACGCACCGGCACTTCGGGTGCAATTGGCACAAACCGGCACCAATCAACGCCTTCGAACAGCCCGGCATAGGCATCGGGAACGATCGAGACGAAGTGGCCTGAACGCACCAACGAGAACAATGAGATGTAATTGTCGGCGATTGATTTCGGGCTGACCGAAAGGCCATGGCTGGCGAATTGCGCGTCGAGGATCCGGCGGTACTGCATGCCCTGGTGCAGCAGGCATAGCGGCAGTCCTGCGGCCGCTTCCCACGAGATTGAGTTCAGCCCATCGAACCCGGTGCCAGACCGCGCAATCAGTCGGTATTGCTCGTTATGCAGCGGCGCGACCAGCATGTTGGTGGGGGGTTCGTGATCGAGGTAGGTTAGCCCGGCATCGACTTCATTGGCGTGCAGCGCATGCTCGATCTCGCGCGATGTGCCTGCGGTTACCGCCAGCGTAAGGCCCGGATAAGACCGCAATAGCGCATCGCCAAACGGGCCGACCAGCGGCTGGGCGGAAGGGATCACGAACAGGCGGAACTCTCCGCTCAGCGCTGCCGCGTCGCTCGATGCTGCCTGCGCGAGCCCGCGCACCGCGCCCAGCGCCTGTTCGGCCCACGGCAGGATCGCCGCGCCTTGTTCGGTCAGGCCGATAAAGCGCCGGTCACGCTCGACCAGCCGCTTGCCCAATTCGTGCTCCAGCGCGGCGAGGCCGGCTGAAAGCGTAGGCTGCGAAACCCCGCATTGGCTGGCGGCCATGGCGAAATGCCGGGTCCGGGCGAGGGCCACGAAATAGCGCAAATGCTGAAGCTGCATGGCCTTCCCCAAAGCTTGAAAGGATTTGTCTATCAGGCCAGCGAGTAAGGCACCACCCCGCGATTGTCGGGATCGACGCTGATCGGACGGTCGCTGGGCGGGAAGGCGCGCTGATCGCAATCGGGGCGCGGGCACAGGCGGCACGATACGCCGATCCGGGTCGCGGCGCGCTCGCTCGCCAGATCGAGCCCATCGGCATAGACGAACTCGCTGGCGTGCTCCGCCTCGCAGCCCAGCGCCACGGCATAGCGGCGCGGGCTGCGGGTGTAGCTGCCGCTGGGTTTGACCAGCCCCTTAGCCATCGAGACATAGCGCACCCCATCGGGCGTTTCGGCTAGCTGGACCAGAATCCGGTCGGGGATCGCCACCGCCTCGTGCACGATCCACAGCGGGCAGGCGCCGCCGAACCGGGCGAATTGCAAGCGGGTGGCCGAATGGCGCTTGGTGATGTTGCCGGCCATGTCGACCCGGCAGAAGAAGAACGGCACCCCGCGCGAGCTCTCGCGCTGCAGGGTCGAAAGGCGGTGGCAGGTCTGCTCGAAACTGGTGCCGAATTGCTGGCTCAGCCGGTCGATATCGTGGCGCAGCTCACGTGCCTTGGCGCGGAACCGGGCATAGGGCATCAGCAGCGCCCCCGCGGCGTAATTGCAAAGACCAACGAACAACAGCTGGCGGCTGGCTGCCGAGCCCAGCGTCGCCGCTTCGACCACCGCCGCAATCTCGTCCTTCAGCGCCAAGGCGGCAAGCTGGTGGGCAAGCTGGAAGCGGCGGCTTTCGGCGGGCTGGCCGGGATCGATCGTCAGGTGGCCCATCTCGGCATCGTAAGTGCGCAGCCCGGTGACGCCCGAATATATCAACGAGACTGACAGCGCCTGGCGCAGATAGTCCTCGATCGCCCCGGTTCCGGGCGACAGACCGCCCAGTTTCCCCGCCAGCGCCTCAGCCGCGCGGTCAATGCTGTCGACATAATTGCCCGCCAGATGAAACCAGTCGCGCACTTCCTCCCACGGCAGCCGCGCGGGCGTACCGCTTTCGCTGGTCAGCGCCTCATCCACCATCTGCAGGCGTTGGCCGGCGCGGCGATAGGCCTCGTGCAGCGCAATGAAGCGGTCGGCCAGTGCAGGCTGCTGTTCGGCAAAGCGCGCCAGCTGCACCGCATCGAGCCCTTCGGCAAACAGCGGATCGCCGCTCGCCTCGCGCAGCGCCGCCAGTCGCGTCTCAGCCTCGCCTGCTCCAATCTCGCGCCAATCGAGCGGGAAAGCCCGGCTCAGCCGGTCGATCAGGGTGGGGGTTAGCGGACGATCATCATGCTCAAGCTGCGAGAGGTAGCTGGTCGAAATCCCCAGCAACTCTCCCATCGCCGCCTGATTAACCCCCCGCTCCGCGCGCAGCGCCTTTAACCGTTTTCCAGCAAATATCCGGCGCTTGAGCATAAATCCTCCCCGTTGCGGGGAGGATAGTTTGCAAAGTATCACTTCGCAACTTTGCAAATTCACATTGGACATTGCCCCGTTCCCGCCGCATCCAGCACGCTTGGGCTAATGGGATTGGGTGAGAATGTCCGCAAACATCGCCGAAATGGAACGCCGCCGCGCGGCTGCACGCGCAGGGGGCGGGCAAAAGCGCATCGATGCGCAGCACGCCAAGGGCAAGCTGACCGCGCGTGAGCGGCTGGAGATTCTGCTCGACGAGGATTCGTTCGAGGAGATTGGCTCTTACGTTGAGCACAATTGCGTGGACTTCGGTATGCCCGGCCAGACCATTCCGGGCGACGGGGTGGTGACCGGCAGCGGCACCATCAACGGCCGCCTGGTCTATGCCTATGCGCAGGATTTTACTGTGTTCGGCGGCGCGGTATCGGAACGGCACGCGATGAAGATCTGCAAGATCATGGACGCGGCGATGAAGATCGGCGTCCCGGTGATCGGCCTGAATGACAGCGGCGGCGCGCGCATCCAGGAAGGCGTGGCATCGCTTGGCGGTTACACCGAGATCTTCCAGCGCAATGTGCTGGCCAGCGGTGTGGTGCCGCAGCTCAGCCTGATCATGGGGCCTTGTGCGGGCGGGGCAGTCTATTCCCCGGCGATGACCGACTTCATCTTCATGGTGAAGGACAGCAGCTACATGTTCGTCACCGGACCCGATGTGGTGAAAACCGTGACCAACGAGATCGTCACGCAAGAGGAACTGGGCGGCGCGGTGACGCACAGCACCAAGACCTCGGTCGCCGATCTGGCGCTGGAAAACGATATCGAAGCGTTGCTGACCGCGCGCGATCTGATCGATTACCTGCCGCTCAACAACCGTGACGGCGTGCCCGAACGGCCGACCAGTGACCCGTGGGACCGGATCGAGGACAGCCTCGACACCCTGATCCCGGCCAATGCCAACCAGCCTTATGATATGCACGAAGTGGTCAGGAAGGTTCTGGACGAGGGCGAGTTCTTCGAAATCCAACCCACCCATGCCGGCAACATCCTGGTCGGTTTCGGCCGCGTTGAAGGCCGCACTGTGGGGGTAGTTGCCAACCAGCCGATGGTGCTGGCCGGGGTGCTCGATATCAACGCCAGCAAGAAGGCAGCGCGGTTCGTGCGGTTCTGCGATTGCTTTGAAATCCCGATCCTGACCTTTGTCGATGTGCCCGGGTTCCTGCCCGGTACCGCGCAGGAATACGGCGGGATTATCAAGCACGGCGCCAAGCTGCTGTTCGCCTATGCCGAAGCGACCGTGCCCAAGATCACCGTGATCACCCGCAAGGCTTACGGCGGGGCCTATTGCGTAATGAGCTCAAAACACCTGCGCGGCGATTTGAACTATAGCTGGCCGACCGGCGAGATCGCCGTGATGGGCGCGAAAGGCGCGGTCGAGATCATCTTCCGTTCGGACATCGGCGATCCCGACAAGATCGCCGAACGGACCAAGGAATACGAGGACGCGTTTGCCAACCCGTTCGTGGCGGCCAGCAAAGGGTTCATCGATGAGGTGATCCATCCGCGGAATACCCGGCGGCGGATTGCATTGGGGCTGCGGAAGCTACGGACCAAGGAGCTTGAGAATCCGTGGAAGAAGCATGACAATATTCCGTTGTGAGGACGCATTATGGTTGAGCCACTTACAACGACTGCAATTTTGGGTGCAGGTTGGTTTGCCAGTAAAGTGCTTGGTCCGCCAGCTGATGCGCTCGGCGACCAGCTAAAGATCTACGTCGGCGATAAGTTGCAAAGAATTGCCGGAAAAGCGCAGGCGAAGGCTGACCCGGCCAAGGTTACGCCACTCAGCCCCGCCTTCTTCTACAATTTCTGCCAGAAAGCGGCATTTTCGGAGGACAGTGAAGAAATAATCAATATGTGGGCAAGCTTGCTGGCAAGCGCGAGCGAAAATCAAACTTACCGGCATGCCATATTTGCCGATATTCTATCACGTATAGGGTCGGAAGAGGCAAAATTCCTCGCGAAAACTTGCCAATTTTATCACCTAGAGAATTCAGACGCGTGGAAAAAGCAAGAACTGAGAAAACATTTGTTTGATGACGTGAAGGAGAAGTTTCCGTGGCGTGATGATAATTCTCGGGACGATGCTCAGGATCATCTTCAAAAACTATTCAATTATAGATCTGATTGGCCCGTAATAGTTAAGTCTGCAATGTGGCCATACAAGGACGGCGCGGTTAGAGGGGTGGCTACAACTAGTATTGTCATGCAGTCTGATTATGATCCATTTGCAATTGATGTTTTGTGCCGCGAGCGAATTTTCGAATTTTTCGATTTTGATTTCATTCCAGGTTGGGTCTCTCCGCAACTTGATGGATTTTACCTTACACACTTGGGCGCTCAGTTCGTTCAAGCATGTGAACGCAAGGACCGTTAGAGCAAATGAAACTAGGCCGTCTCAACCACATCGGTGTCGCTACGCCCTCGATCGCGGACAGCATCGTGTTCTATCGCGATGTCATGGGCGCGACCAAGATTCACGAGCCGTTCGATCTGGAATCGCAGGGGGTGAAGGTCTGCTTCGTCGATACGCCCGGCGCGGACGGCGCGCTCGGCGGCACCCAGATCGAGCTGATCGAGCCGCTGCCCGGCAACACCAGCATCGCCAGCTTTCTCGAGAAGAACCCGGCCGGCGGGCAGCATCACATGTGCTACGAAGTGCTTGATATCCATGCCGCCAAGGCCGAGTTCGAGGCGATGGGCAAGCGCGTGCTGGGCGAACCCCGGATCGGCGCGCATGGAACGCTGATCTTCTTTGTGCACCCCCGCGACATGGGCGGGGTGCTGACCGAAATTATGGAAGTGCCGAGCGACGCGGCGCATTGGTCGAACTAATGGCCTTCCCCCTTGATGGGGGAAGGATACGCAGCCTTGCGGGCTTGTCCCGCTAGGCGAAGTTGGAAGGGGGTGAGGGTGCAGCAGCGCATGACGGCGCCTTCACCCCCACCCAGCTACGACTAGGCGGCAAGCCGCCAAGTCTTCGCATCCCTCCCCCATCAAGGGGGAGGAAGAAGGGAGTTGGAATGACCTACGAAACGATTATCGCCGAACGGATTGGCAATGTTCTGAAACTAACACTCAACCGGCCCGAGCGGCTCAATGCTGCCTCGATCCAGCTGGCTGAGGAACTGGGCGCGGCGTTCTATGATCTTGGCGATGCGCGCGCAGTGCTGATCACCGGGGCGGGCAAGGGCTTCTGCTCGGGAGCAGACCTTGCCGCACGCGGTGAGCGTAGCCCGATCGAGCAGAAGGGCGGCAGCCACCGCGCGCTGCAGAACTATTACAACCCGCTGGTCACGCAGATCCTGCGCTGCCCGGTGCCGGTGGTGACCGCGGTCAACGGCGCGGCGGCGGGCGTCGGCTGCTCGATCGCGCTGGCGGGTGATTTCGTGCTCGCCGCGAAAAGCGCCTATTTCCTCCAGGCCTTCGTCAATATCGGCCTCGTGCCCGATGGCGGATCGACCTGGCTGCTGGCCCGCGCCATTGGCCGCGCCCGCGCCACACGGATGATGATGCTGGGCGAAAAGATCGGTGCTGAACAAGCCGAGGACTGGGGCCTGATCTACAAGGCGGTCGAAGGCGAGGCGCTGATGGACGAAGCGATGGCGCTGGCCACGCGGCTGTCTGAAGGGCCGACGGTGTCCTACTCGACCATGAAAGCCAACATCCAGACCGCGCTTGATGGCACGCTTTCGCAGGTGCTGCTGGCCGAAGCCGAAGGCCAGCGCGTGGCCGGGGCGAGTGCTGACGCGATGGAAGGCGGGCTGTCGTTCATCCAGAAGCGCAAACCGGCGTTTCAGGGCAAGTAATGCTGTTCTTCGATAGCCCCAACCCGGCGCCCAACCCCCGCCGGGTCCGCATCTTCGCAGCGGAGAAGGGCATTGCCCTGCCGAGCCAAGAGGTCTCGATCCCGGCGCGTGAGCACAAGGCGCCGGAGTTTCTGGTGCTCAACCCGCGCGGGCAGACCCCGGCGCTGCAGCTGGAAGATGGAACGGTAATCGCCGAATCTGTGGCGATCTGCCGCTACCTTGAGGGCTTGCACCCCAAGCCACCGCTGTTCGGCACTGGCGCGAAGGAGCAGGCGCTGATCGAGATGTGGAACCGCCGGGTCGAGATGGTGCTGATGCCGCCAGTCGGCGCGGTCTGGGTCCACACCCACAAATTTACCGAGCGGCTCCCGGGCCGCATTGCTGAGTGGGGTGAAAGCAACCGCCCGCGTATCCATGATGCGATGCAGTTCTTCGACGCGTCGCTGGAAGGCCGCGAGTTCCTCGCCGCCGATCACTACACGATCAGCGATATCCTGCTGCTGACCACGATCGATTTTTCGACCTTCATCGGCATGCCGATGCCGGACGATCTAACCAACCTGCGCGCCTGGCATGCGCGCGTTTCGGCTCGCCCCAGCGCGGCTGCTTGAGAACCTGATATGACCAAACCGACTGTTACCGATTGGCAGGCCGCTGCGGCCAAGGAGGTCAAGGGCAAGGACCTGACCTGGAACACACCCGAAGGGTTCCCGATCAAGCCGCTCTACACGGCGGGTGATGCGGGTGATCCCGGCCTGCCGGGCTTCGCCCCGTTCACCCGCGGCGTGCGCGCCAGCATGTACGCGGGCCGGCCGTGGACGATCCGGCAGTACGCCGGGTTCTCCACCGCCGAGGAGAGCAACGCCTTCTATCGCCGCAACCTTGCCGCCGGGCAAAAGGGTCTGTCGGTGGCCTTCGATCTCGCCACCCACCGGGGCTATGATAGCGATCACCCCCGCGTGGTCGGCGATGTCGGCAAGGCCGGGGTGGCGATCGATTCGGTTGAGGACATGAAGATCCTGTTCGACGGGATTCCGCTCGATCAGATGAGCGTCTCCATGACCATGAACGGCGCGGTGATCCCGATCCTCGCCTTCTTCATCGTCGCCGGGGAAGAGCAGGGCGTTGATCAGAGCAAGCTCGACGGGACCATCCAGAACGACATCCTCAAGGAGTTCATGGTCCGCAACACCTACATCTATCCGCCCGAGCCGAGCATGCGGATCGTCTCGGACATCATTGCCTATACCTCGGCGCATATGCCCAAGTTCAACTCGATCTCGATCTCGGGCTATCATATGCACGAAGCCGGGGCGACGGCGGTGCAGGAACTGGCCTTCACGATTGCCGACGGCAAGGAATACGCCGCGCGCGCGATGGCCGCGGGGCTGGATATCGACGCTTTCGCCGGGCGGCTGAGCTTCTTCTTCGGCATCGGCATGAACTTCTTCATGGAAGTCGCCAAACTGCGTGCGGCGCGCACGCTGTGGCACCGGGTGATGGACGGGCTGGGGGCGAAGGACGAACGCAGCAAGATGCTGCGCACCCATTGCCAGACCAGCGGCGTCTCGCTGCAGGAGCAGGACCCCTATACCAACGTGATCCGCACCACGATCGAGGCAATGGCCGCGACGCTGGGCGGCACGCAGAGCCTGCACACCAACGCTCTGGATGAGGCGATTGCGCTCCCAACCGATTTCTCCGCCCGGATCGCGCGCAACACCCAGATCGTGCTGGCCGAGGAAAGCGGGATCACCCGCGTCGTCGATCCGCTGGGCGGCTCGTACTATGTCGAGGCGCTGACTGCGGAACTGGTCGATCAGGCCTGGGCCTTGATCGAAGAGGTCGATGGGCTGGGCGGAATGACCAAGGCGGTCGCCTCGGGCATGCCTAAGGCCCGTATTGAACAGGCCGCCGCCGCGCGGCAGGCACGCGTCGACAAGGGCGAGGACGTGATCGTCGGGGTCAACAAATACCGCCTCGCCGAAGAGGCGCATCTTGATACGCTCGACATTGATAACCACGCGGTACGCGATGCGCAGATCGCGCGGCTCAAGGCAACGCGGGCAGCGCGCGATGAAAGCGTCTGCCAGTCTGCATTGAAGGAACTGACGCACGCGGCCAGGGACGGCGGCAATCTGCTTGAGTTTGCCGTCCGCGCCGCACGCAGCCGCGCTACGCTGGGCGAAATTTCCGATGCGATGGAGGCGGTGTTTGGCCGTTATGGCACCCAGCCGGTCCCCGTCACGGGCATCTACGGCAAGGCCTATGCCGAGGACGCACGCTATGCTCAGGTGGTGCAGGGGGTCGAAGCCGTCACCCGCCGCCTTGGCCGCGCGCCGCGCCTGCTGGTCGCCAAGATGGGCCAGGACGGCCACGATCGCGGTGCCAACGTGATCGCCAGCGCCTTCACCGATATGGGCTTTGACGTGAGCAGCGGCCCGCTGTTCCAGACGCCCGAGGAAGCCTGTGCGCTGGCCTTGGAAAAGGACGTTGATGCAGTCGGCGCAAGTTCACTCGCTGCAGGCCACAAGACGCTGGTGCCCGAACTGATCCGGCTGCTGAAGGACGCGGGCCGCGCCGATATCAAGGTCGTCGCCGGCGGTGTGATCCCGCCGCAGGACTACGACTTCCTGCGCGAGGCCGGGGTCCAGGGGATATATGGGCCGGGTTCGAACGTGGTCGAATGTGCGGCCGATATGCTGCGGCTGCTGGGGCACAACATGCCGCCGCTTGGCAGCGAGTTGGAAGCGGCGCGATGAGCACATCGCAGTCCAGCGCATTCCTGCCCATCGCAGCGATGATGTTCGCCGCCGGGATCGGGATCCCGATGTTTGCCGCGTTCAACGCCGGGCTGGGCAAGCAGCTTGGCGGGCCGATTGCGGCAACTGCAGCAGCCTTTGCAGTCGGGCTGGTGATCGCGCTGGTGCTGGTCGCGCTGACCGGATTTCCGCAGCGCGAGGCTTTGCACTTCGGTACCCCCTACATCTGGTTCGGTGCAGTGTTCATCCTGACATACGGCATATCCGTAACCTATGCCGCGCCGCGCATCGGGCTTGGGAACGCGATCTTCTTCGTGCTGCTGGGTCAGATCGTCGCAGCGGCGGCGATTGACCATTTCGGCTGGCTCGGATCGATCCAGAGCTCGCTTACCGCCAAGCGGATGCTGGGGATCGCAGTGATGGCGCTGGGTTTGTATCTGGCCAGGAAGCCGGTTTGATGGAGGCGTCATGACACTGCTGGCAAAGGCCTACATCATCGCCGAAATCGACGTGCACGATGCCGCTGGCTTTGAGGCATACCGAGCCGGTGTTGCGCCGATGATTGCGGCCTTTGGCGGCAGTTACATAGTGCGCGGCGGCGCGGTGACGGCGCTGGAAGGCGATGGTCCGACCAGCCGCATCGTAGTGATCGAATTTCCATCTAAAGCGGCGGCCGAAACCTTCTGGCATTCGGAAGAATACGCCCCCGTTGCCGCGCTGCGCCATGGCTCGGCCCATTCCCGAATCTATATGATCGAAGGCACCCAACCCTGATGTTCAAGAAAATCCTCATCGCCAACCGTGGCGAAATTGCTTGCCGGGTGATCAAGACCGCGCGGCGGATGGGTATCCAGACCGTCGCGGTCTATTCGGATGCCGATGCCCGCGCGCCGTTTGTGCAGATGGCGGACGAGGCGGTGCACATCGGGCCGTCACCCGCCGCGCAAAGCTATCTGATCGCGGACAAGATCATCGCCGCCTGCAAGCAGACCGGGGCCGAGGCGGTGCATCCGGGTTATGGCTTCCTGTCCGAACGCACCTCGTTCGCCGAGGAACTGGCGAAGAACGGCATCGCCTTCATCGGCCCGCCGGTCGGCGCGATCGCGGCGATGGGCGACAAGATCGAGAGCAAGAAGCTCGCCAAAGCTGCCGGGGTCAACACCGTGCCCGGTTCGCCCGAGGCGATTGCCGATACCGCCGAGGCGCTGCAGGTCAGCCGCGAGATCGGCTATCCGGTGATGATGAAAGCCAGCGCGGGCGGCGGCGGCAAGGGGATGCGGCTGGCCTACAACGACAAGGACGTTGAGGAAGGCTTCGAGGCGACCCAGCGCGAGGGGCTCAATTCATTCGGCGACGAGCGCGTGTTCATCGAAAAATTCATCCTCAATCCGCGCCACATCGAGATCCAGATCCTGGGCGATCAGCACGGCAACATCCTCTATCTGAACGAACGCGAATGCAGCATCCAGCGCCGCCACCAGAAGGTGGTGGAGGAAGCGCCGTCGCCGTTCGTGACGCCAAAGATGCGCAAGGCGATGGGCGAGCAGTGCGTCGCCTTGGCCCGCGCGGTGGGTTACTATTCAGCCGGGACGGTAGAGCTGATCGTCAGCGGCGCAGACCCCAGCGGCGAGAGCTTCTACTTCCTCGAAATGAACACCCGTCTGCAGGTTGAGCACCCTGTCACCGAGGCGATCACCGGCATCGATCTGGTCGAACAGATGACCCGCGTGGCGGCGGGCGAAAAGCTCAGCATGACGCAGGACGACATCAAGATCGAAGGCTGGTCGATCGAAAACCGGGTCTATGCCGAAGACCCCTATCGCGGGTTCCTGCCCAGCACCGGGCGGCTGGTGCGCTATAACCCGCCGGTCGATGGCTGGACCGAGGACGAGCAGGGCAATGGTCGCCGCGGCGTGGACGGCATCCGGGTGGATGACGGCGTCTACGAAGGCGGTGAAGTCTCGATGTTCTATGACCCGATGATCGCCAAGCTGGTGACCTGGGGCGCGACCCGTGACGAAGCGGCGGACAAGCAGATCGCTGCGCTTGACCGGTTCGAAATCGAGGGGCTGGGCCACAACATCGATTTCGTCTCTGCAATCATGCAGCACCCGCGCTTTCGCAGTGGGAACCTGACCACCGGGTTCATCGCCGAGGAATATCCCGATGGCTTCACCGGCGCAGCGACTTCGCCCGAAGTGCTGAGGCACCTCGCCGCGATCGCCGGGTTCATCATGACCGCGCGGGCTGACCGCGCCCGGCAGACCGACCAGCAACTGAATGGGGAGCTTGAGCCGCCCTATGACTGGAGCGTGCGCATTGGCGGGGTTACGCATCTGGTCAGCCTGGATGAGGACGTGACGGTTGATGGCGAGGCGATCGACCTGCAGATGGAATACACTCCCGGCGAGCGATTGGTCGAAGCCAGCGTGGGCCAGGCGGACTACGGCGTGAAAGTGGAAGTGACGCGCACCGGCCTCAAGCTCACCACCCACGGCGCGATCCACAAGGTTCAGGCGTTGCCGGCGCGGTTCGCGGAGCTGACCCGGCACATGATCGAAAAGATCCCGCCCGATCTCTCGCGGTTCCTGATCTGCCCGATGCCCGGCCTGCTGGTCGCGCTGCACGTCAAGGAAGGCGACAAGGTTGAAGCCGGGCAGCCGCTGGCGGTGGTCGAGGCGATGAAGATGGAAAACATCCTGCGCGCCGAAAAGACCGCGACGGTCAAGCGGGTCAACGCCGCGCAGGGTGAAAGCCTGGCGGTGGATGCGGTGATCCTGGAGCTGGAATAGCATGCACCTTAGCCACGAGCCCGATGCCCCGCGCGGGGATGAGATCACGTTTGATCAGTTCCTCGCCGTCGATATCCGCATCGGCACCGTGCTTTCGGCCGAACCGTTTCCCGAAGCGCGCAAGCCGGCGTTCAAGCTGGTGATCGATTTTGGTCCCGCGATCGGCGTCAAGAAGTCGAGCGCGCAGATCACCGATCGCTACGCGTTGGAAGACTTGCCCGGGCGGCAAGTGGCCGCAGTGATCAACTTCCCGCCGCGCCAGATCGGCAAGTTCATGTCCGAAGTGCTGACACTGGGTTTCGGCGATGAGGCGGGTGCGGTGATCCTGTTTGCGCCCGATCACGCCGTGCCCAATGGGGCACGTTTGTTTTGAGCGGCTTGGAAATCTTACCCGCTGCGCCCATATTCGCCTTCTGACTATCCCACCACAGGGCCCTACCGGGAGTATCGGCATGAATTGGAATGACGTGATCCGCTTGGCCCGCGGCGAGGCCAATCCGGCCCCGCGCCGCGATGAGCGCAGCGAGGAGGAATGGCGCGCGGCGCTTTCGCCCGATCAATACCAGGTCCTGCGCCTGAAGGGCACCGAGCGCGCCTTTTCGAGCGACATGTGCAGCCTGTTCGTGCCCGGCCGCTACGCTTGCGCGGGCTGCCACACCGAACTGTTCGACAGCGCCACCAAGTTTGAAAGCGGCACCGGCTGGCCCAGCTTTGCCGAGCCGGTGGCCGAGGGCGTGGTCGGCTATCATCTTGATGAAAGCCACGGGATGCAGCGGATCGAGGCGCTGTGCAACGTCTGCGACGGGCATCTGGGCCATGTCTTCCCCGATGGCCCAGCGCCATCTGGCCTGCGCTATTGCATGAACGCGCTGGCGATGGAGAAAATCGCTGACTGAGGGCGCCGCCTGGCATTTTGACAACAGCCTGGTGCGTGAACTCGGCGGGTTCTTTGCGCCGCATCAGGCCGCGCCTGCCAAAGCGCCGCGGTTGGTGGTGTTCAATGATCCGCTGGCGGCAGCGTTGAACCTGCCCGGCCGCGCGGCTGGCGAAGAGGCATTGGCCGGCTGGCTTTCGGGCCGCGATCCGGTGCCGGGGAGCGAGCCGGTGGCCTTGGCCTATGCCGGCCACCAGTTCGGCCAGTTCAATCCGCAATTGGGCGATGGCCGCGCGCTGCTGCTGGGCGAGGTAATCGCTCCCGGTGGGGCGCGGTTCGATCTGCAGTTCAAGGGATCGGGCACCACCCCCTATTCGCGCGGCGGTGATGGCAAATGCACGCTTTCGGCAGCCTTGCGCGAATACCTTATGTCCGAAGCAATGGCGGCGCTGGGCGTGCCGACAACCCGCAGTCTGGCGGTGGTGGCTACCGGCGAAGGCGTGTGGCGCGAAGAGCCGCACCACGGCGCAGTGCTAACTCGGGTGGCAGCGAGCCATTTGCGGATCGGCACGTTCGAATGGGCCGCCGCGCACCATGGACTTGATGCGGTGCAGCGACTGACTGGCTATGCGCTGCAGCGGCACTACCCCGCGCTGGCGGGTGCGGCCAATCCGGCTCTGGCGCTGCTTGAAGCGGTGGCCGATGCTCAGGCCCGGCTATCCGCGAAATGGATGGCGCGGGGCTTTGTCCACGGGGTGATGAACACCGACAATGTCACTATTTCGGGCGAGACGATCGATTACGGGCCCTGCGCCTTTCTGGATGCCTATTCGGCTGGCCAGGTCTTTTCCTCGATCGACCGGCAGGGCCGCTATGCCTTTGGCCAACAACCGGCGGTAACGCGCTGGAACCTGTACCGGCTGGCGGGGGCGCTGATTGCAGCGATTGCTGCGGTTGATGAGGCGGATACCGAGCAGGCGCGGCTCCTGCTGGAAAGCTGGGGCGCGCGCTATGAGCTCTATTGGCTGGCAGAAATGCGGGCCAAGCTGGGGCTGTTCACGGATCAGGCCGATGACCTGACGCTGGCCCACGATCTGCTCACCGCGCTGGAGGGCCAGCAGGCCGATTTCACCCTGCTGTTCCGCGCGCTGGGCCGCTCGCTTGAGCAGGGATATGGCGCGATCGCCGATGAATTGACCGACCGCGAGGCGCTGGCGACGTGGTTTCAGCGGTGGCAGGCGCGGCTGGCCGATGAACCGCAGGAGGGGGCGGATCGCGCAGCGTTGATGCAGGCGGCCAATCCCGTCTACGTGCCGCGCAACCATCTGACCGACGCCGCGCTGGCGGCGGCAGAGGCGGGCGATATGGCACCGTTCATGGCGCTGCTGGATGCGGTGAGTCGGCCGTTCGATCAGCGCGCCGGGCTGGACCAGTTTGAACGCGGCGCAGCTGCCGGGGCCGCACCATTTGTAACCTATTGCGGAACGTGACCGAACTTGGGGGGCCAAGGAGACAACCATGAAGAAGACCATTTTTGCCGCCGCCGCCGCTCTGGCTGCCCTGCCGGTCCCCGCCCACGCCGATACGATCGTGCTGGCGGGCGGCTGTTTCTGGGGCATGGAAGGCGTGTTCGAACACGTCAAAGGCGTGACCAATGTGACTTCGGGCTATGCCGGGGGCAGCGCCAAGGATGCCACTTATGATGCCGTTTCAACCGAGCGCACCGGCCATGCCGAAGCGATCCGGGTAACTTTCGATTCCAGCAAGATTTCGCTGGGCGAAGTGCTCAACGTCTATTTCGTGGTGGCGCACGATCCCACCCAGAAAAACGGCCAGTATCCCGATGAAGGCCCCAGCTATCGCAGCGCGATCTTCCCGCAGACCGCCGCGCAGCGCAGCTTTGCCGAGGCCTATATCAACGCGCTGAATGCCAAGCCGACCTACCGCGGCAAGATCGCAACTCGGATCGAGAGCGGGTCATTCTTCGCGGCTGAAGCCTATCATCAGGATTTCATGCGGCGCAATCCCACCCACCCCTATATCCAACGCTGGGATGTGACCAAGGTCCGCAAGCTCAAGGCGACGTTCCCGACGCTTTACCGGACCTGGTAGGGCTTAGGCCTGCGGGCCCAGCACGGCCCGCACGGCCTTGTCCATCGCGGCGTCAAGGTCTGGCTGCCAGCGGGCGTATTCCAGCTTGGCGAACACCTCAGGCGGCGGGAACAGCACGGTGCTGGTCTGGTACTGTTCGGGCATCAGCGCCTTGGCCGCCAGATTGGGGGTGGGATAAAGGATGGTTTCAATCACCCGCATCCCGGCCTGTCCGCCCAGCACATAATCGATAAAACGGTGGGCGTTTTCGGCATTGCCCGCAGCGACGGGGATACACAGGTTGTCACAGGTCATCTCGGCACCTTCGCTGGGATGGATAAAGCCGATGTCCTTGTCTTCCAGCATGACCTGCGCCGCATCGCCGTTGAAATCGGCGACAATATCGACTTGCTTGCTGGCTAGCAGATCCTGCCCGTCATCGTGGTGGAAGGCCTTGATCCGGCTTTGAATATCGCGCAGCCGCACTGCCAGCGCCGGAAGATCGTCGAGCGTGATGGCATTCGCCCCCTTGCCCAGCGATTTCCCGACGATCCGTATCAGATCAGCCGGATCGGCGGGCAGGGCGATCTTGTCAGCATAGGCCAGATTGGTCAGCAGATCGTTCCAGCCGCGCGGCGGCTGCGCCACGGCAGAGCGGCGATAGACCAGCCCGTAAGCCAGCCAGGTATAGGGCACCGAATATTTGCGGCCCGGATCATAAGGCGCATCGGCAAAGCGCGGATCGAGATTGCGCAGGTTCGGGACGCGAGCTTTGCTGATCGATGTGAGCAGACCTGCCCCGGCAAGGCGTTCAACCATCCGGTTGGAAGCCATGATCAGATCCAGCCGCACGTCGCCTTTGGCAAGCTGATCGAACAGGCTGTTTTCATCGGCAATCGCGCTAAGTGCCACGTCGATCCCGGTGGCGTCCTTGAAATCGGCCAGCGTGGTTTCGCCCAGGTAGCTCTCCCAGTTGGCAAAGCTGAGCTGCGCGCGTTCGCCGCATCCCGCCAGGCTGGGGAGCGAGAGCCCCAGCGCGCCTGCGCCCAATCCTTTGAGCAGTCCGCGGCGATGCAGAGGGAAGATCGGTTGCATGGCGGCGATACTATCCTTGCGAACCCGGTTTGAAAATGGCTCGGGCGATCCGGGTTGTGGATCGCTGCGCCCGATTGCGCCGCCGTCGCGCTGCTGGCATAGATCACCGCGATGCGTAACGACCTGATTGACGAAGACGATTTCGATCCCACCCCGCCGCCGCGTACGCGGCTGGGAGTGACCGTGCTGGTGGTTCTGCTCCACCTGGTTGCGATCGCTGGACTGATCCGCGCCTTCACGCCCGATATCGCGGCCAAGGTGGTGGCATCAGTGCTGTCCACTTTCAACGTCACGGTTATTACCCCGCCGCCTCCACCGCCTCCACCGCCGCCGCCATCGCGGTCCGAGAAAGAAGCCGGGAACGAAGGCAGCGCGGGCAAGAAGGCGGTGGCCAAGGCGATCAAGGCGCCGGAGCCCAAGATCCCGCTCAGCCCGAAGCCTGCGCCCAAGGCCAGCAGCACTGGCAGCGCCAATACCTCTGGCGCGACCAATCAGGGCAACGGCACCGGCGCAGGCCGCACTGGCGATGGCACCGGGGCCGGTGGTAACGGCACCGGTACGGGCGGGGGCGGCGCGATCAGCAAGCCTTCGGTCCGATCGGGCGAGATCAACGATTCACGCGATTTTCCGGTGCCGCCCGGCGGGCGCCAGGCGCGCTTTGGCAAATCGGTGACCGTGATGTTCACGGTGACCACTGACGGCCGCGCGCGCGGTTGCGCCGTTTCAAACTCGTCGGTCGATGCCGAGACCACCGCGCGGGTCTGCCCGCTGGTGGTGCAGCGCATCCGCTTCAACCCTGCCAAACGCGCCGATGGCACGCCGGTTGAAGCGCGCTATGGCTACATCGTCCGGTTTACCGCGCGCTAGTTGACGCGGCTTGTCTGCCGTCCCTAACTGCCGCTGAAAACCGAATCCGGAGAGTGAAGCATGGCCCAGGTCCACCCAGTTCCGCCCGAATGGGCCGCGCGCGCCCATATCAACGCTGATACCTATGCCGAAAAATACGCCCGCGCGCTGAACGAGCCCGAGGCGTTCTGGCGCGAGGAATCGTCGCGGCTGGACTGGATCAAGCCGTGGACTAAGCTGAGCGCCTGCTCGTTTGAAGAAGCCAGCTTCGGAATCGAATGGTTTGCCGATGGCACGCTCAACGTTTCAGCCAATTGCCTTGACCGCCATCTGGCGGAGCGCGGCGATCAGGTGGCGATTATCTGGGAAGGCGATGAACCCGATCAGCAGCGCAAGCTGACTTACCGCGACCTGCACGCTGATGTCTGCCGCATGGCCAATGCGCTGAAGCAGCTGGGCGCCAAGCGCGGGGACCGGATCACGATCTACATGCCGATGATCCCCGAAGCGGCGATGGCGATGCTGGCCTGCACCCGGATCGGCGCGATCCATTCGATCGTGTTTGGCGGCTTCAGCCCTGAGGCACTGTCGGGCCGGATCCAGGACTGCGATAGCAACATTGTGATCACCGCCGATGCCGGGATGCGCGGTGGCAAGCTGGTTCCGCTCAAAGCCAATGTCGATGCCGCGCTGGACAGCTGCCCGTCGGTCTCGGCGGTGCTGACCGTGCGCCATGTCGGCAATGATGTGGCGATGCGCGATGGCCGCGATCACTGGTGGCACGCGCTGCGAGGCGCTGTTTCGGCCGATTGCGAGCCCGAGGAAATGGGCGCGGAAGATCCGCTGTTCATCCTCTATACCTCAGGCTCCACCGGCAAGCCCAAGGGCGTGCTGCACACCACCGGCGGCTACCTGACCTGGGCGGCGATGACCCACCACTATGTGTTCGATTACCGCCCCGGTGAGATCTACTGGTGCGCCGCCGATGTCGGCTGGGTTACCGGGCACTCCTATGTGGTCTACGGCCCGCTGGCCAATGGCGCGACCACGGTGATGTTCGAAGGGGTGCCGAACTATCCCACCCACAGCCGGTTTTGGGAGATTGTTGACCGACACCAGGTCGAGATATTCTATGGTGCCCCCACCGCGCTGCGATCGCTGATGCGCGAAGGCGATGCCTGGGTGAAGGCGACCAGTCGCAAGAGTTTGCGCTTGCTCGGCTCAGTGGGTGAACCGATCAACCCGGAGGCCTGGGAATGGTACTGGCGCGTAGTCGGCGATGAACGCTGCCCGATCGTCGATACCTGGTGGCAGACCGAAACCGGTGCGGCGATGATGACCCCGCTACCCGGCGCCCACGCGCTGAAGCCCGGCGCGGCCAGTTTTCCGATGTTCGGGGTGGTCCCACTGATCGTCGACGCCGAAGGCAAGGAACTGTTCGGGGCAACCGAGGGCAACCTGTGCATCCGGCAATCGTGGCCGGGGCAGATGCGCACCGTCTACGGCGATCACGAACGCTTCTTCCAGACCTACTTCTCAACCTATCCGGGGCTTTACTTCACCGGGGATGGCTGCAAACGCGATGAAGATGGCTATTACTGGATCACCGGCCGGGTCGATGATGTGATCAACGTCTCGGGCCACCGCATGGGCACGGCAGAGGTTGAAAGCGCGCTGGTCGCCCATGCCAAGGTTGCCGAAAGCGCGGTGGTGGGGATGCCGCATGAGATCAAGGGGCAGGGGATCTATGCCTATGTCACGCTCAACGCCGGCGAAGAGCCGGGCGACGACGTGCGCAAGGAACTGGTCGCCTGGGTGCGCAAGGAGATCGGCCCGATTGCCACGCCCGATGTGATCCATTTCGCCCCCGCGCTGCCCAAGACCCGTAGCGGCAAGATCATGCGCCGCATCCTGCGCAAGATTGCCGAGGGGGATACCAGCAATCTGGGCGATATCTCCACGCTGGCCGATCCGGGCGTGGTCGAAGTGCTGCTGAGCGGGGGGCGTTAGCGGAATGGTCCTTCCCATTTTTGGCATTCGCCAAAAATGGAGAGGTGGCAGACGCCGAAGGCGGCTGACGGAGGGGTATAGAGGCCTGCACAGAAACCCCTCCGTCTCGTCCTACGGACGATCCACCTCCCCATTTGTGGCATTCGCCAAAAATGGAGAGGACCGAAAATCTCCTCAGGGCTGCCTGGTCATCCGCAGCATCGCGGTGTCATAGCCGAGCGCCTTGGCGCGCGCGATCAGCATGTCCATCTTGCCCTGGCCGGGATTGGCTTCGCGTGACAGCAGCCACAGATAACGGCCCGAACCTTCGCCGACGATCGACCAGCTGTAATCGTCGGCATGGTCCAGCACCCAGTAATCGCCATAGAACGGTCCGAAGAAGCTGACCTTGAGCTTGGCTCCGGTGGCGGTATCGACCACCTTGGCCTTGCCATTGGCCCGCTTGATGGTGCCATCGGGCTTGCGGCAGGTGTTGATCACCGAAATCTTGCCGTCGTCGCGCAGCGCATAATCGGCGGTTACCCCGTCGCAGTCTTTCTGGAACCCTTGCTCGTACCGCGCGACTTCGTACCAGCGGCCCAGATAGCTGTTCAGCACAACCGCCTTGGCCGGCAGCGGCACAGCGGTGTTGCCGACAGGATGCTTCGAAAAGACAGCGGCGCAGCCACCCAGCGCAGTGGCAGCGAGGACTAGTGCGCCCAAGGCAGCAATCGATTTGCGATTCATGGCTCGTCCTTGTTGTAGCGGAAGGGGTCTTCTGCCTGAAACGGTGCGGCAGCCGGATTGTTCCGGTAACAGCACCCTTGGCCGCAGCGATCCATCTGCCTATTGGGGCATAATGATCGCCCAGACCATCCAACTCGCGCTTGCTCCGGTTTTCGTCCTGGTGGCGATCGGCAATATCCTCAACCTGCTGTCGAGCAGGCTGGGCCGGGTGGTCGATCGATCGCGCGATTTGCAGGGCCGGCATACTGCCACCGAAGGCCCCGATCACGATGAAGTGGTGGCTGAAATCCGGATGATCGATCAGCGCATCCGCCTTATCACCCGCGCGGTGCGGCTGATGGTGATCAGCGGGCTGTTCATTGGCACCACCGTGGCGGTGCTGTTTCTGGAAGAGCTGGTCAGCTTCAACCTGCAGCGCGTGGCCGCCGGCACGTTCCTGACGGCGATTGCGCTGCTGATGTGGGCGCTGGTGCTGTTCCTGCGTGAAACCCAGATTTCGGCGCAGCAGCTGCGGATTCCGAAGATGTATCTGGAGCTGGAGCGGGATCTTTAGGGCGGTCGATAGGTCTGTCAGAACTCGATGCTCAAAATCCCGCTCAGGCTGAGCCTGTCGAAGCCCCCGCCGTGTTACGCTACCCCTGGCTGAAAACGATGGGGCTTCGACAAGCTCAGCCTGAGCGGGACTGGGGGGTGGATTGCAACTGCACCCTAGCCCAGCAGCTTTTGGCCCTTGGCCTCGATCGTGCTGCGGATCATCGGCTCGACAAACGACAGCGCCATCGGCAGATCGATGTCGAACACCACCGCGTCATCCTCAACATCGACATGGCCTTTTACGGTCTTGCCCATCACTGTGACATTGGTGGTCATCCGGTCTTCGCTGGGCCAATCGATCTCAACCGCCGCGCCCATGCCCGGAAACAGCCCGGCCAGTTCGCCCGAGCGGGTCCGCAGGCGGCGGCGGGCTTCTTCGCGGCCCAGCTGGTGTTTGATCGGCACGCGCATCAGGCGGACTTCCCGCTTTCCTCCAGCGCGGCGCCGTATTTGTAATCGAGATAGCGGGTGCTGATCGCCAGATTATCGATCGCGCCAGCGGCCAATTGCCGGGTCAGGCTGTCAATCTCGCCGCTGATCGTGGAAAGGCCTGACATGAAGCGCACATTGGGGCTGCCCCCGGCGCTGTCTTCATAGCGCAAGTGTTCGGGGATCTGCTGATAGCCATCGATCAGACCGGGCAGGTGTTCACCCACCAGCTTGCGCACTTCCACCGCCTTGGGATGGTTCTGATCGACGTGCGCCAATTGATCGCCCAGCACGTCGAGCTGTAGCCCGATCGTATCGACCAGCTTGACCGCCGGGGGCGGCAAGGCGCGGCGCTGGCTTTCCAGCCACAGTTCGGTCTTGCCCACCATCGTGCGGACATCGGCTTGTGCAGGGTTGAGATCGCCCAGTTTGGGGGTCTTCATCTGTGGATACTTGCCGAACGCCCAGACGGCGGCGAAGGTTGCCAGCGCGCCCAGCACCAGTCCGGTGAAGCCGATCCCGTTGATGATCGATCCGATCACCCCCAGCACCATCCACAGCACAAACACCGCAGCCACCATCCGGATCAGCTTGCGGCCCAGATGCCCGCGCTTCATCCGCCGCGCGCCTTGCGGTGCCAGCCGCCGCCCGCCGGCGCGCTGAACCTGCAGGCTTTGCCGCGCGGCACGGATGATCTGATCGGACTGCGAGGCGTTGTCTGCCATCATTCCGCGCTCAACAGGCTGGGGGCATCGTGGACCAGCTGCGCCTGATTGGCGCCTTCGGCCCGGGCGATATAGCCCTTGGACTTTTCGACCTCGCTCGACAGCGTGGTGACGGTCTGCTTCATCGATTCCAGCGCCTTCACCTTGAAGGAGTCGATGTTGTCCATCGTGTCATAGATGTTCTGGAAGGCGCGCTGCAGCGTTTCCATCGGGATCGTGCTGCTGGCGGCCATTTCGTGGATCTTGCCGGTCTGTTCGCGCAGCAGCGTGCCGGTGGAATCGATCAGGCCCGCAGTGGTGGTGTTGAGCGCGGTGACCTGTTCCAGCACCAGCCGCTGGTTGGCCATCGCTTGCGACACGGTAACCGCGGTGCGCAGCGCGGCCACGGTGGTGGTGCTGGCGCGGTCCACACCCTTGACCAGTTCGACGTTGTTCTTTTTGACCAGATCGAGCGCGAGGTAGCCCTGCACCGATACCGCCATCTGCGTCAGCAGGTCCTGCGTGCGCTGGCGGACATAGAACAGCGCGCTCTCGCGGATTGCCTTGGCCTTGGCCGGGTCGGTCGCGTCCAGATCAGCGGCTTTTTCCTCGAGCTTGGTGTCAAGCTGCTTGGAAATGACGATCATCTGTTCCAGGCTGCCCATTGCTTCCCACAGCTTGGCGCGCTCCTGATCAATCGCGGCATTGTCCATCAGCAGCTCGTCTTTGCCCGAGCCGAGGTGGGTCAGCACTGCCTGGATATGGGTCTGCGCGCTTTCATAGCTGTTGAAGTAACGCTTCATCGAATTGCCGAACGGGATGATCCCCAAAAACTTGCGGCCCTTCGATAGTTTGCCCGCCTTGCCCGGATCGAGCGTTTCGACCGTGCGGCGCAGCTCGGCCAGGTTCGCGCCAACGCCCGAATCCTTGTCCATCGCCCGCACCGGACGATCGAGGAAGCGGTTCGACATGCCCGCCGCCGCCATGATTTCCTTGCGGCCCATATTGGTGATCTGATCGACCTTCTGGCCAAATTCGGGCGAATTGGCATCAATAGCAACCAGCTCATTGACAAAGGCATCCACCTTCGCGGCCAGCTTGCTTTTGTTCTCGTCCGAAACCGGGACCAGCCCGGATGCCTTGTCCACCGGCACCACCGGCACCGGATCGGGCGGGGTCAGCTTCAGTTCGGTGGCAGTTTCGGTCTGTGTTGGCGTGGTGGCCATAAGTATGGGTTCCGTAGCAATGGTGCCTGTGGGCAACATGGGGTGCTTCAACAAAAGGTGCAAGCTGTGTTATCGAAATAGGACACGTGCGGCAAGTCCGCCCTGCCGATGCCAGTAGGCGTTTAATCGAAGCAAGAAAGGCTTTCCCAGGCCGCGCGGTTTGGACTTGACCCGGCGGTGCCGCTGTCGTGAATAGGGGATACCGGGTCAAGGCAACCTCCCGGTCAGGCCTTGGCCCAAGCGTTGCCTTTCCAAGGGTCCGCGCCAAGCGGTCGGAAAGGTATGCTTGTGAGCGTGGAATTGCCGCAGACCCATCCCACTTTCGGCGAACTGGTCCGGCTTTCGGCCAGGATCGGCTGCCTCAGCTTTGGTGGACCGGCCGGACAGATCGCGCTGATGCACCGCGAAATCGTGGAAGAGCGCGGCTGGGTGGATGAAGAGCAATATCTCCACGCGCTCAACCTGTGCCACTTGCTTCCCGGACCAGAAGCGCAGCAGCTGGCGATCTGGATGGGATGGAAGCTGCACGGGCTGAAAGGCGGACTGGCCGCAGGGCTGCTGTTCGTCATTCCCGGCGCGCTGGTGATCCTCGCGCTGTCCGTGCTCTATGGCTTTGCTGCGCAGTTGGACTGGTTTGCCGCGCTGTTTTTGGGGATCAAGGCGGCGGTGCTGGCAATTGTGGTGCAGGCCTTGCTGCGGGTGGCGGGCCGCGCACTGAATACCAACTTCAAACGAGCGATCGCGGCTGCTGCTTTCATTGCGCTGTTCGCGCTGGAGGCGCCGTTTCCGCTGGTGCTGCTGACGGCTGGGCTGTTGGGCGCTTTGGCAGCGGCACTTCGGCCCGATTGGCTGGCGCTCAAACCTGTCAGCGATGCGCCTTTGCTAGTGGAGCGGCCATGGCGGCAAAGTTTCGCCGCAATCGCCGGGTTTGGCGTGCTGTGGGCGGCGCCGCTGCTGCTGATTGCACTGACTTTGGGGCAGCACCACGTGTTCTGGCAGATCGGGCTGTTCTTTTCCAAACTGGCGGTGGTGACCTTCGGCGGTGCCTATGCCGTGCTGGCCTATATGGCGCAGCAGGCGGTGCAGAATTACCATTGGCTCAGTGCAGGGGAGATGGCCGATGGGTTGGGGCTGGCGGAAACTACACCCGGCCCGCTGATCATGGTCACGCAGTTCGTCGGCTATCTCGCTGCATTTCGCGCGCCTGCGCCATTCACCCCGCTGATTGCCGGATTGCTGGGTGCGGCGCTGACCACCTGGGTCACCTTTGCGCCGTGCTTCATGTGGATCTTTGCGCTGGCGCCGTGGATGGACCGGCTGGAACGGTCCCCCCGGCTCAAAGGTGCACTGGCGGCGATTACGGCGGCAGTGGTGGGGGTGATTGCCAACCTGTCGCTGTGGTTCGCGCTCCACGTGCTGTTCAAGGCCGGGCAAAGGGTGGCGCTGGGTCCGTTGGGCCTCGAGGTGCCGCTATTGGCCAGTATCGATTGGCGCGCGGCCTTGCTGGCCGCAATTGCCGCGCTGCTGATCTTCCGTTTCAGATGGAGCATTATCCGCGTATTGGCACTAAGCGCGGTTGGCGGATTGCTGCTGAGCGCGGTTACCTGACCGGTCAGGCAACCTTGGCGGGGTTGCGCCGCTCGCCCGCGCGCTCGCGCTTGTCGGCATAGAGCCGGGCGTCGGCGGCGCGCAGCAGAACATGCGCGTGCTCGCCATCTTCTGGCGCAATCGCCGCACCGAGGCTGGTCGATATGGCGATCTGTCCTTCGGGGTAATCGAACGGGCGGGCAACCGCTTGAGCAAGCCGTTCCAGAAGCGGCATCACTTCATGCCAGCTGGTGCAGGAATCGCAGACCAGGCAGAATTCATCGCCGCCCAGCCGGGCCAGCAATGGGGCATCGGCCGCCACTTCGCGCAGACGCAGCGCCACGTCGATCAGGATCCGGTCGCCGACGTGATGGCCGAAGCGGTCGTTGGCTTGCTTGAATCCGTTGAGATCGAGCGCGACCACCGCCAGCGGCCGGCCCTGTTCCAGCATGGCCTCGAACCCGGCTTCAAAGCCGCGGCGGTTGGCCAGGCCAGTCAGCGGATCGGTGGTCGCCAGCCAGGTCAGTTCGCGCTGCAGGGCCAGGGTGCGGCGGGTCTGCTTGAACGCGGCCAGCACGATGCCCGCCTGCATCACGCACAGCACCATCGCCATTATGGCCATCGCCCGCGTGCCCACGTTGTCATAAAGCGCCAGCTTGGTTGCGATCGGGATCATGGTGCAGGCCATTGCGGTCAGCGCAGCGCGCGGCACGCTGAACAGGCACGATGCGCTGACCATCGCCGAAAGCCCCAGAAACACCGGGGCGACCATGCAGTAATATCTGTCGGTTTCATCGAAAGCGTTGACGCCCCACACGCCGCAGGTCAGCCCCAGAATGGCCGCCACCCCGGTCGCGGCGGCGACATGTCGGCGCGCAATCTGCGGCGTCGCTGCTACCGGGCGAAGCGTGCGCCAGACCAGTACGCCAAGCAAGGTGACGATGATCAGGGCGGGGGGCAACACTTGCTGCCACCACGGCAGATCGCCCAGCACTGCTGCGGCCATGGCCAGCGAATTGGCGATAACTGCCAGGCTCAGCAGCGGCAGTACAGCATACAGCCGCTCGCCCTGCCACAGCGCCAGTGCGTCTGCTTCCGGCCCGTAGGGGGTATCAACATTGTCTGCCGTGCTGATTCGCATGCGGTGTCTGCCCAGTCCCCAATCCGGACTGGATAGACAAAGGTCGTAAACGAAGCGTTTGCGCTACCTGCTCAGCTATCGTCACTTTCGTTGATGTAATCGCGGAAATCGTGGGTCAGCAGGTTCCAGGTATTGAGGTATTCCAGGAAATTTTCGCGCGGCAGGCCGGCGAAATCCAGATCGATGTCCATTTCCAGGCAGGGATCGCCAACATCATCCAAATAGGCGCGGCCAAAGCGCTTCTTGGCGTTGTAGGTGTTGATCCCTTCCATCGAGCTGTACTTGGTGCCGGCAAAGCCGACATAGAAATTCAGCGTCGAGCAATCCTTGCCATCTTCATTGCAGTTGTAGAACCGGATTGTGGTGATGATCTTGTCGACCGTGAATTCGATCGAGGGGACGCCGTCGTCAGTCTCGCTGAGCTCCGGACTCCAGCCCTTGGCGCGAAGTGCGGCCATGATCGATTTGGGATCCTTGGCGCTGATCATCGCGGGAACCGAGCGCAGGGTTGCTGGCGTTTGCGAAGTGGCCGCCGGGGCGGCAAGCCCCGGCGCGCTGCCCAGAGCCAATGCGGCCAGGGGCAGGCCGATCAGCCCGGTCCGGCGCAGCGAAAATGCAGTCATTGGCTTTCCCCCCAAACACAGTGGATTCCAGCCATCCTAGCACGCAAGCCCAGCAGGTTAAGTGGAAAAGTGCTGCTCCCGGCCGGGCGACGGCCCGCTGCAGAAAAAGCTCAAGCCGCCAGCTTGAACGGCTCGATCTCGCCCGAAAGGTACTGCTTCTTGGCCTTGGCGCGGCTGAGCTTGCCCGAGCTGGTGCGGGGCAGGGTGCGCGGCGGGACCAGTTCGACGATCGCCGGATGGCCCAGGATCGAGCGGACCTTGTCGCGGATGGTATCGTGCAGCCGCTGGCGTTCTTCGGGATCGGAGACGCGGCAGTGGACCAGCACCGCCACCGATTCCTCGCCCGCATCGGTTTCCACCGAGAAGGCGGCGATATCGCCGTGGTTGAAGCCGGGCAGCTGCTCCACCGCCCATTCGATATCCTGCGGCCAGTGGTTCTTGCCGTTGATGATGATCATGTCCTTGGCGCGGCCGACGATGAACAGATAGCCATCGACCATATAGCCCATATCACCGGTATCGAGCCAACCGCCGACCATGCAGTCTGCCGTCGCTTCGGGATCGCGGAAATAGCCCTGCATCACGCTGGGCCCCTTGCACCAGACCTTGCCGATCTTGTGATCGCCCAGCACTTCGCCGCTGGCCCCGCGGATTTCGAGCGCCATGTCTTTCACAGCCCGGCCGCAATTGACGATCGCGCGGTAACGCGCCGGACGGGAGAGATCGCGCCCCGTGCCCGAAAGCCGCTCTTCCTCAACCAGTTCCACCCGGATGCCTTCGCCCGGCGGCATGATGGTAACCGCCAGGGTGGCCTCGGCCAGGCCGTAGCTGGGCAGAAAGGCGCTGGCCTTGAACCCGGCTTCGGCAAAGGCGTTGACGAAGCCCTGCATCACATCGGGGCGGATCATATCGGCACCGTTGCCAGCCACCCGCCAGCGCGACAGGTCGAACCGTTCAGCGACGTTGCTTTGGCTGGAAATCCGCCGCGCGCAGATGTCATAGCCGAAGGTTGGCGAATAGCTCAGCGTGGTGCCGGGATTGCGGCTGATCAGATCGAGCCAGGCGAGCGGACGGCGAGCGAAATCCTCGGTCTTGATGTAATCGGCCGAACACTGGTTGGCGATCGGCGAGAGGAAGCAGCCGACCAGCCCCATATCGTGATACCATGGCAGCCACGAAACGCAGCGATCGGTCTCGATCAGCTTCATCCCTTCGCCATGCCCGGCCAGATTGTTGAGCAGCGAAGTGTGGGTTACCGCAACGCCGTGCGGAAAGCGGGTCGATCCGCTGGAATACTGCAGATAGCAGATATCATCGCCGCTGGCTGCGGGCAGTGCCGCGTCACTGGCGGGGAGCGCCGCGAAGGCTTCCCAGCTCATCCCTTCGCAGCCCTGCCGGTCCGCTGCAGGGTGGCTCAGTTCGGCGATTTCCCGGGGGTAAAACAATATCCGCGGATCGCTGCTGCCCAGTTGCACTGCCAATTGATCGACATAGGCATCCTTGCCGCCAAAGCTGGTCGGCAGCGGCAGCGGCACCGGCCAGGCCCCGGCATAGATGCAGCCGCAAAACAGCGCGGCGAATTCGGGTCCGGTCTCGGCAATCAGGGCCACCCGGTCACCCTTCTGGATGCCGTAAGCCACCAGCCGACGGCCCATCGCCAGCGCATCTTCGCGCAGCTGGCTGAACGGATAGACCAGCCTCAGCGTGCCGCGCGGATCGTGGAAATTCATCCCCCGCTTGCCGCGCGCGGCATAGTCCAGCGCCTCGCCAAATGTGGCGAAGGTGGACAATCGGCGCGGCAGATCATCGTGGTTGGGGGTGGGGATAAGTGCCAGGGCGGCGTCGTTCACAAGCGTGGCGGCGTCGGTCATGCGTCAAAACCCGTTCTTTTCAGCGCTGGCTCTGCCGAGTTCGACAGGTCAGCGCGGATTGTCCATCACCGGCCCAGACAGGGCACGGCAACACTGGCCTCCCCATTTGCCTGTGAGTGTGGCACGAATAAGGCCAATGTTTACCAAACCCCGCCCCAATTCCCGCGAAAAGCGGGTGCCAAAGCCGCTCAATCCGGTGCGGCTCAACGATCTGGCGCTGCATTATGTTGCCCAGTTCGCCACCAGCGGGGCCAAGCTGGAGGACTATCTGCGCCGCAAGCTGCGCGAACGCGGCTGGGAGGGGGAGGGCGAGGCACGGTTGCGCGAACTGGTCGAACGGTTCGTCGAGGCAGGCTATATCGACGATGAAGCCTATGCCCGCGCCAAGAGCGGCAGCCTGCTGCGCCGCGGCTATGGCTCCCGCCGGGTCGATCAGGCGCTGAACGCGGCGGGAATTGCCGAAGAAGTCCGCGATGAAGTCCGCGCCGGGCACAATGAACAACGCGCCGCCGCTTTCGCCATGGCCAAAAAGCGCCGCTTCGGCCCGTTTAGCGCCAGCCCACTCGATCGCCCCTTGCGCGAGAAACAACTCGCCGCAATGCTCCGCGCCGGCCACCCGCTGAACCTGGCGCGCGGCGTGCTAGGCGCTGCGACGATCGAGGCTGCCGAGGCGTGGGTGCACGAGGAGATGGAATGAAACACCTGCCGATCCTGGCCGCAATCGCGCTGACACTGGCCGCCTGCAAAGGCCCTGCCGCAGAGCCCGCCGCAGCGGCCAGCGCGGACGCAGCAGTCCACCCCGAAAGCGGGCTGCGGATCATCCCGGTAACGATCACCCACGCGGGCAAGGCGCATGTATTCAAGGCCGAACTGGCGCAAAGCCCGCAAGACCAAGCCAAAGGCCTGATGTTCCGCACGGCGCTGGGTCCCGACGAAGCGATGCTGTTCCCGTTCGATCCGCCCAAAGCGGCCAGCTTCTGGATGCGCAACACCGTCATCCCGCTCGATCTGGTGTTCGTGGCCCCCGATGGCCGGGTGACCAACATTGCCGCGCAGGCGAAGCCCTATGATGAGAGCAAGCTGCAATCGGCCGGGGTGGTGAAGGCGGTGCTGGAATTGCCCGGCGGGCGCGCGAAGGAGCTGGGGCTGGCGGCTGGGGATGTGGTGAACTGGTAAAAAATACTCTTGTTTACCGTTATTTAGGATCATACCGGGTAGGCATGCGGCAGGCGCTGACTAAAGCATCGCCGCAGCCGGCCGGGTGCCACCTCGCTCAAGACCCCAACTTCCCGAGCGCTGCACCCGGCCGGCAAACTTCGGCGGATTGGGCCAAACCGGTTAATGCCCTTGAACATCGCGCGCCAAGGTCCGACATAGGCGGTTCAATCAGATGAGGACCCCCATGTTCGACCCTTATAACCGCCCCGGCAGCTCACTTACCCAAGACCCCGTCACCGGCGCGCTGATCCCGATGGTGGTCGAGCAATCGAGCCGCGGTGAGCGCAGTTTTGATATCTATTCGCGTTTGCTGCGCGAACGGATCATCTTTGTGACCGGTGAGGTTGAGGATCACATGGCCTCGGTGATCGTGGCGCAGCTGCTGTTTCTGGAAAGCGAGAATCCGTCGAAGGACATCTCGATGTATATCAATTCGCCGGGCGGCGTGGTCACCGCGGGCATGGCGATCCATGATACCATGCAGTACATCAAGCCCAAGATTTCAACGGTTTGCATCGGCCAGGCCTGCTCGATGGGCAGCTTCCTGCTGGCCGCGGGTGAGCCGGGGATGCGGATTGCCTTGCCGCAGGCGCGGATCATGATCCACCAGCCTTCGGGCGGGGCGCGCGGGATGGCTTCGGATATCGAAATTCAGGCGCGCGAAATCCTGCGGCTGAAGGAAACGATGCACGAGCTTTACTCGCAGTACACCGGCAAGACGGTCAAGCAGGTGGCCGATGCGATGGACCGCGATACCTGGATGAGCGCCAAGGAAGCCAAGGAGTTCGGCCTGGTCGACAAGGTGTTCGATAGCCGTCCCGAAGGCGAAGAGCCGGGCAGCGGCGAAAAGGGCAGCGGCGGCGCGCCTGATTAAGGCGGGCGGAAAGCCTTTGCTAACCCTGCACCTTCAGCCCCGGTCAATTTGGCCGTGCTAGAGGGGCAGGATTGATAAATGCGACCGCCGGGTTACACTCCGGCGAATCCCCGCGTGGCGGGACAACGGATGATAGCATGACGAAATTGAGCGGATCGGACGCCAAGAGCACCCTCTACTGCAGCTTCTGCGGCAAGAGCCAGCACGAGGTGCGCAAGCTGATTGCCGGGCCAACCGTGTTCATCTGCGATGAATGCGTGGAGCTGTGCAACGATATCATCCGGGAAGAAACCAAGGCCGGGATCGCGGGCAAAAAGGGCGGCGATGTGCCGTCTCCGCGTGATATCTGCGAAACGCTGAACGATTACGTGATCGGCCAGAGCCGCGCCAAGCGCGTGCTCTCGGTGGCGGTGCACAACCACTACAAGCGCCTCAAGCACAGCGGCAAGGGCGGCGAGGTTGAGCTGCAGAAGTCGAACATCCTGCTGGTCGGGCCGACCGGCTGCGGCAAGACGTTGCTGGCCCAGACGCTGGCCAAAACCTTCGATGTGCCCTTCACCATGGCCGATGCGACCACGCTGACCGAAGCCGGTTATGTGGGCGAGGATGTGGAAAACATCATCCTCAAGCTGCTCCAGGCCAGCGATTACAACGTCGAGAAGGCGCAGCACGGGATCGTCTACATCGACGAAATCGACAAGATCAGCCGCAAGGCCGAAAACCCCAGCATCACCCGCGACGTTTCGGGCGAAGGGGTGCAGCAGGCGCTGCTCAAGCTGATGGAAGGCACCACCGCCTCGGTGCCGCCCCAAGGGGGCCGCAAGCATCCGCAGCAGGAATTTTTGCAGGTGGACACCACCAACATCCTGTTCATCTGCGGCGGGGCTTTTGCCGGGCTTGAAAAGATCATTGCTGACCGGCTGCAGAAACGCTCGATCGGGTTTGGCGCGCATGTTGCCGATCCGGACAAGCGCCAGGTGGGTGAACTGCTGCAGAAGGCAGAACCGGAAGATCTGCTGAAGTTCGGCCTGATCCCCGAATTCGTCGGCCGTCTGCCGGTGATCGCCACGCTGGAAGATCTTGATATTCCGGCGCTGGTCAAGATCCTGTCCGAACCCAAGAACGCGCTGGTCAAGCAATATGCCCGGCTGTTCGATCTGGAAGACGTGGCGCTGACCTTTACCGATGATGCGCTGGAAGCGATCGCCAAGCGCGCGATCGAACGCAAAACCGGCGCGCGCGGCCTGCGCTCGATCGTCGAAGGACTGCTGCTCGATACCATGTTCGACATCCCCACCGAAGACGACATCGCCGAAGTGGTGGTGGACAAGGACGTGGTCGAAGGCCGCAAGGACCCGGTGCGGGTGATGAAGGGCAAGGAACAGGCGGCTTGAGGGCGCCTCGCCAGCTTTCGCGGATCTGATCAGCGTTTGATTGGCCAGCATTTGCCGGGATCGGATGCCATCGCCAGTGCTTCTTTCCTCCCGGCAAGGTATGTGCCTTGCCGGTCGCTGGTTTCGTCAACGAAATAAACGGACTGCGATACCACCTTCCCGGTGCGATCTGACAGCGTAAGGGTCAGCCTTTGGGTGCCTTGCGGTGGATCGGGCAGCTTTGACGATGCCTTGCCCAGTCCGGGCCAATTGGGATCGGGTGGTTCTGGAGTCAGCAGAACGCGAACCGGCTTGGCGTCGTCGAACTGGTAATCAAGCCGATAGGCGGCAATTTCGCGCTGCTGCTGCGCGACAATGGCCGGTTGGCCGAATTGCGGGTTCACACTCGCCGAAACACGGTAGGACCAAGGCCGGATCGACACGTGCCCAGCTGGCTGGGCTTGCTCGGCATACTCGACACCCAGCAAGACATGCGCGATCGCGTAGTTGTCCCGACCGATTGGCTTTTCGCTAGGTGGCCGCCAAGTGCCCCGGACTTCCAGCGTCCTGCCATCGGAAGTGACAAAAGCCTCAATTATCATGATTTCGTTACGCGGGCCTTCGCCATGAAGGCTGCAAACGTACGCTGCGCCAGGCGGGTAGTCCTGTACGGCGCTAACTGTACTGGGCGACGTTAAACACGCTGCACCAAGCAGGCAGATCAGCGTCTTGTTCAATTTCGATCTTCCCAATCGGTTATTGCCTAAACGAATTCTGGCTGGGTTGGCGGGCAAGTGCAAGTCAGAGAAGGGAGGACCAATCGTCGGTCAGGCCCAAGCATTGCCTGGGTGGTCGACAAGGACGTGGTTGAAGGCCGCAAGGACCCGGTGCAGGTGATGAAGGGCAAGGAACAGGCGGCTTAGGTCAACTTGCTGTCTTAGTCGGGTTCGCACAGAGTTGGATTTGATACCGCCTGATCTGCCTGGGCCCAGGCCTGCGCGAACAATCGATCTCGCGAGGCGTTCGATCCGGTCGCAAAACGAACGCTAGCCACCACTTTGCCCTTGCGGTCGTAGAGGAAGATCGTGGTTTCGCGCGGCGGTGACGCCGAAAAGGCAAGAGTTGCGATCCGGGCGGTGATGCCGGGCAAATCTGCCATTCCGTCGGTCGGCCGGACAAGCTGCAACGGAATTACCGGCGTCCCGTCAAAGCTCACTCCCGCAGTCAGTCTTTCAGCCCGGTTTTCGAGCGTTTTGCGGCTTTCCTGTTTTCGCAAAGGCGAAAAGAACGAAATGATCGCCGTCGCTCTTTGCAGCGATCCGACAGACTTCGCGCTTGAACCTTCATAGATCAGGGACAAGGACAGTCCGGGCTGCTCTGGCAAGTCAGGCTTGGCCAGACCTTGCGCCGTCAGCATCGGGGGTTGCCAGCTTGAAATGCTGCTTGTCCCGGCTCCAGCCGAACTGACTTTGACCGAAACCGTCAGCCCTTCGCCCTGGCTACCGCTGGCTTCGCCGCGACACACAACAGGTCCCACAATGCGCGATGCATCGGAAACTTGCGCGCCGGCTGGCATCGACATGGCTGCCGCGCCGGCCAGAACAATGGAAACGAAGCGCCGCATCAGACCGCCTGGTGCATCACCACTTCGCCGTCCTTGGAGATCGACAGGTCCTTCTGCACGGTCTTGGCCAGCAGCCAGACGCCGCCACGCTGGACCCAAGTGTCTTCGCTGATCACGGTCACGCCAATTTGCGCAGTGGTGCCGTCTTCCATCTCGCGGCTCATGCTCAGGTCCATCTGCTGTTTGACCGTGGCGGTGGTGCCGGTGATCGCGGCCGTCAGGATCGCGTACTTGGGCTTCATGTTCGGATCCTGCGGCATCTTGGCCATCATGTCCGCCATTTCGGCCATCGTGTGGCTATCACCGCGAATATCGATCATCTCGTATTCGGGAGCCATGAGCTTGCCCATTGCGGCCAGATCGCGCGCATCGGAGGCGGCGTGCAGTTCAGCATAGCGCGGCGCGAGCACTTCCTTGGCATCCTGGGCAACTGCGGGGGCAACAATGGCAACAGTGGCCAGGGCGCCGGCGAGCAGCGAAAAATCACGCGAAAAAGCCATTTGATCTCAACTCCAGCAATGCCCGCAGGCGATTTGGCGCGCATAGGCATTTTTGCCAGAACGCGCGATGAACGGAAAGTCAGTGTTTGTGCTTTTCCTGCAAGCTGCAATCGACGGAAGTCGTTTCCACTTGGACGGTTGCATGGTGGATGCCGAACTTTGCTTCCAGATCGTGCGCCAGTTCGCGCAGGAACGTATCGCCAGGCTGGCCGGTGGGCATGACCAGATGCGCGGTCAGCGCAGATTCGGTGGTGCTCATCCCCCAGATGTGGAGATCGTGTATGGCTTCGACGCCCGGCAGTTCGCCTAGAAAGCCGCGCACGGCGGTCTCGTCGATATGGCGCGGCACCGCCAGAAGCCCCATCTTGACCGCATCCTTGAGCAGATCCCAGCTGCCCCAGGCGAGGCCGATGGTGATCACCAGGCTGGTCACCGGATCGATCCAGTTCTGCCCGGTGAGGAAAATCACCAGCCCGGCAAAGACCACGCTGGCCGAAACCACCGCATCGGCCATCAGGTGCTGAAACGCCGCCGCCAGGTTGAGATCGGTTTTGCGCCCGCCCGCAAACAGCAGCGCGGACAGGACATTGATAACGATCCCGGCTGCTGCCACCAGCATCACTTGCGGGCCGTTGACCTCGGCTGGTTGCCAGAACCGCTGCAGTGTTTCGAGCAGGACTGCGCCGAGCGCCACCCACAGCAACGCGGCATTGGCGATCGCCGCCAGGATCGAGCTGGATTTGAGCCCATAGGTGAAGCCCGGACCGGCCGGTTTCGCGGCCAGTACGCTGGCTCCCCAGGCCAGCAGCAAAGACAGAACATCGCCCAGATTGTGCCCGGCATCGGCCAGCAATGCCGCCGATCCGCTGATATAGCTGGCCACCACCTCAACCACCACAAACACCGCGTTGAGCGCCACTGCGATGCCGAACGCCCAGCCGTGGCTGGACGGGGCATGGTGGTGCCCGTGATGGCCATGATGGTGCCCATCGTGATGCGAATGATCGTGGTGTGCGCCGCCCATAGCCCTGCCTTCTCGCGCAGCGTTGCACAAATGCCGCAGTGCAGCAACAATCGTCTGGGCTCTATTGGGGGAAATACGGGCACGGGGCCTTGGTTTTAACCAATCGCCGTAACTTCCTTACGCCTGCGGGCCCTTGGTTGTAATGAGATTCCATTGTCGGCCTTTCGCGCTCCGCCTTGTCCCGAACCGTGTCACACCTACGTCACATCCGCTTGTTTAGCAGGGGCCACGCGCTCTGTATGAGCGAAGCCATAAGCGATGGTCAGCGATTCGCAGACCATTACGGGATCAGGATTTTCAGGGTCACACGGGCCGCTTTGCGCGGCCAATAGGGGAATTGTTAACCATGCAACTCAAGTTTTTCCTGGCCGCCAGCGCCGCCAGCGTTTCGCTCGCCTGCGGTCTTGCCACTCCGGCCTATGCGCAGGAAACCTCGTCATCGGTGCGCGGCGTCGTCACCAGCGATGCCGGCCCGGTAGCCGGGGCAACGGTGACCGTGGTTCACGAACCCTCGGGCACCACACTGACCACCACCACTGCGGCTGATGGCACCTATGCCGCCAACGGCCTGCGCGTCGGCGGCCCGTTCAGCGTTACGGTCGATGCCAATGGTTATGACCAGACCCAGGTGACCGAACTGTATCTCCAGGCCGGCATCCCCTCGCGCCTGCCGATTACCGTGCAGAAGAGCCAGGACATCGTCGTCACCGCAACCTCGCTGCAGCCCAAGATCGCGCTGACCGACGGGCCGACCACGGCGCTGGGCCGCACCGAAATCGATGGTGCTGCCTCGGTCAACCGCGACATCCGCGATCTCGCGCGCCGCGATCCCTTGGCGACGATCGATCTGACCAACGGCCGCACGATCGAAATCGCCGGCAACAACGGCCGCCTTAACCGCTTCTCGGTCGATGGCATGACCATGTCGGACGATTTCGGCCTCAACAACGGCGGCCTGCCCACCAACCGCGGCCCGGTGCCGTTCGATGCGATCGAGCAGTTCTCGGTCAAGGTTGCTCCTTACGATATCGCCGAAGGTGATATGCAGGGCGGCGCGATCAACGTGGTGCTGCGTTCGGGTTCGAACCGGCTGCACGGCGGCGGCTTCTATTCCTACACCGGCGATGGCCTGACCGGCAGCCGCACCCGCGCTGCCACGGTTTCGCTGAACTTTGATTCCAACCAGTACGGCGGCTGGCTTTCAGGCCCGCTGATCAAGGACAAGCTGTTCTTCATGGTCGCTTACGAGCGGACCAAGGAAGGCCAGCCGCTGGATGCCGGGTTCGGCCCCGGCTTTGCCAACCAGGTTCCTGGCCTGACCCAGACCGTGATCGACGGCGTCTCTGCCACTGCCCAGAGCCGCTATGGCTATGATACCCAGGGCCTGATCGCCACCACCAACGAAGGCGATGAAAAGATCGTTGCCAAGCTCGACTGGAACCTGTCGGACAGCCAGCGCGCGTCGATGACCTACATCCGTAACGTCGGCACCAACCAGTTCCAGCAGGGCACCTTCCTGACCTCGCCGTTCTCGCTGGGGTACCAGTCGAACGGATACGAACTGCGCGAAGAAATCAATTCGGGCACCTTCGAACTGAACTCGACCTGGACCGATACGATTTCGACCACCGCACGGGTTTCATACCGCGATTACAACCGCGATCAGTCGCCGTTCGGTGGCCGCAACTTCCCGCAGTTCACGGTTTGCACCGATGCCGTTGCGGCTGGCAGCGCCACCTCGTGCGCCGGGACCAACCTGGTCTTCGGTCCGGACATCTCGCGCCAGTCGAACGATCTCAATACGGAAAACTTCTCGGCCGATCTGACCATGCGGGTGGAAATGGGCGATCACTCGGTACGGCTGATGGCCGGATATACCAACGTCCACGTCTACAACCTGTTCGTGCAGCGTTCGCTGGGTGATTACTACTTCGATTCGATCGCCGATTTCCAGAGCGGCAAGGTCGGCCAGCTGCGGTATGCTAACGCGGTTCCCTCGAACGATCCCAACGATGCCGCAGCAGCATTCAGCACCAAGAACTGGACCTTCGGGATCCAGGACGAATGGCAGGTCACCGATAACCTCTCGATGACCGTCGGCCTGCGCTATGACCTGTTCGAAAACAACCAGCTGCCTGCGTTCAACCGCAACTTCACCAACCGGGTCGGGTTCTCGAACCTCAAGACCTTTAACGGTCTTGGCCTGTTCCAGCCGCGCTTTGCCTTGAGCTGGAACCCGACCGATCGCTTGGCTATCAAGGCGGGTGCAGGGATCTTCGGGGGCGGCACCCCGGACGTGTTCCTCTCGAACGTCTATTCGAACACCGGCCTGCTGACCAACTCGGTCACCCTGACCCAGGCCAACTGCGCGGCTTCGGGCGCCACGTGCGGCGCGCTTAACGGTGTCACCAACGGCACGATTGCGCAAAGCGTGATCAACTACCTGACCACCAACGTCGCTTCGCTGACCACCGCGCCGACCGATGTAATCGATCCCAAGCTGCACATTGCCAGCAAGGCCAAGTTCACGCTTGGCGTCGATTACGAAGCCGATCTGGGCCCGCTGGGTGATGGCTGGCTGATCGGGGTGCAGTTCGTCTATGACAAGACGCTCGACGGTTACCTGTGGACCGATCTGCGTTCGGTCTCGCTCGCCAACCGCCTTCCCGATGGCCGCCTGCGCTATGGCCCGATCGGCGGCGTGGCCACCACCAACCGCGATCTGATGCTGACCAACACCGAAGACGGCCGCGGCATCTTCGGCACCTTCCGCATCGAAAAGCGGTTTGGCGATCTCAACGTTGAAGGCAGCTACACCCGCTCGGACGTGAAGGACCGTTCGTCGCTCACTTCCTCAACCTCGTCGTCGAACTACGGCAACAACGCCTTCGAAGATCCGAACCTGCCCGCCTATGGCCGCTCGATCTATGAATACACCGATCAGATCAAATTCGGCCTGAACTATCGCCATGCCTTCTTCGGCGAAAGCAAGACCACGCTGGGGATCTTTGGTGAATACCGCACCGGCCGCCCCTACAGCGTGACCATGCTGGACGCGACCGGCACCCGCGGCACCGTGTTCGGCACGGTGGGCAACCTCGGCAACATGCTGCTTTATGTGCCGACCGTTGGCGATACCAAGGTCAGCTTCGCAACGGCAGCGGACGAAACCAACTTCAACACCCAGGTCACCAACCTGGGTCTGGAGCAGTATCGCGGCAAGATCGTGCCGAAGAACAGCCAGAGCTCGGCCAGCTTCTTCAAGATCGATCTCCACTTCGGTCAGGAAATTCAGCTGCCGGTGGCTTCGGGCGTGAAGCTGGAACTGTTCGCCGACGTTGAAAACGTGCTCAACCTGCTCAACAAGGACTGGGGTTCGCTGCGTCAGGTGCAGTTCCCGTACAACGCCGCGATCGCGCGCGTTCAGTGCCTTTCGGCTCCGGTCGCCACCGGCACCGCACCGGGCGCAGGGGTGGTCAACACTTCGACGACCCAGACCTGCGTGCAGTATCGCTACTCGCAGGTTGTGGCTCCCACCGAGGTGCTGCAGACCCGCCAGTCGCTCTATGCGATCCGGGTTGGCGTGAAGCTCAAGTTCTGATTTCCGGATCAGGTGCAAACCGGGAAGGGGGCGCTGCGGCGCCCCCTTTTTCGTTGCAAGGTCCTCCCCATTTTTGGCGAATGCCACAAATGGGGAGGTGGATCGTCCGCAGGACGAGACGGAGGGGCTTCTGGGCCAGCCTCGATACCCCTCCGTCAGTGCTTCGCACTGCCACCTCCCCATTTGGCTTCGCAAAATGGAGAGGATCTAGGTAGCGATTTGCCCAATCCTCACTTGTAAACGCAGGCATCCATCGCTTCATTGCGGACCACGCCGCTGCGTGCGGCGATGGCGTTGCCGTGGCGACGGGTGAAGCCGGCTGGATCGACGACCGAGCGGCGCTTGGGCGCGGGCAGGGCGGCGGCGATCCGGGCGGCTTCAACCGGGCTCAGCCGGGCGGCTGAATGGCGATAGTACCGCTGCGCTGCAGTTTCGACGCCGTATGTGCCGATCCCGGTTTCGGCGACGTTGAGGTACACTTCCATGATCCGCCGCTTGCCCCAGATATTCTCGATCAGCACGGTGAACCACACTTCCAGTCCCTTGCGCAGATAGCGGGTCCAGCCGGTCCCCTGCCACAGGAACACGTTCTTGGCGGTCTGCTGGCTGATCGTGGAGCCGCCGCGCAGCCGCTTGCCGCGCGCGTTCTTGGCCATCGCCTGCTCAATCGCATCGCCATCAAACCCGCTGTGGGTGCAGAATTTGGCGTCTTCGCCCGCGATCACGGCATCAACCATCGATCGGTCGATCCTGGTCAATGAGGTCCAATCGCGGTCAAACCCGTTTGGATCGGCCACCATCGTGATCGTTACCGGCACCGGCACGAACTTGTAAAACACCGTCAGGCTGACGCTGCCGATCACGAACCAGATGATCGAGCGGCCGACAAACCAGCCCACCTTCCCGGCAGTGGAACGGTGATCGGAGCGGCGGGTGGGTTTGAAGAAACGCATCATTCGCCGCCAGTCTAGCGGCAGGCACCGCGCCCGCAACAAAAAGGGGGCCAGATCGCTCCGGCCCCCATTGTTTTGTCTGAAAAGCCCGAAGCCTTACATACCCGAGCCCGGCCCGTAGGTGATTTCCACCCGGCGGTTCTGCAGTTCCTTCACGCCATCGGCGGTCGGCACGCGGTTGTTGGCCTCACCAAAGCCCTGGCTGCTGATCGCGCCGCCGGGAACACCATGATCGGTCAGATAGCTCGTCACCGAAGTGTTGCGGCGTTCGGACAGCGCCTGGTTGTAGGTGGTAGAGCCCGAACGATCGGTATAGCCGGCCAGCATGATCGGCACAGCAGCGCAGTTGCCATAGGCGGCCACCGCGCTGTCGAGCACCGAAGCGGCTTCGGGGGTGATGTCCGATTTATCCCAATCGAAGAACACGATGTAGGGGCCCTTGTTGCAGGGCGGGGGCGGCGGAGGCGGCGGGGGCGGCGGCGGAGCCGGCACCGGTTCGGGCGGAGCAACTTCAACCGCTTCGACCGGCGGGGGCGGGGGCGGCAGGAAGTTGTAGCTCAGTGTCAGCATGGCCGAGTGCGAGCTCATTTTGGTGGTGACCACATCGCTGAATGTGGTGCCGCCAACAACTGCGCGGGGGCCAACGGATTCGATAGAAATCGAACGGGCGGTCGTATAGCTGGCGGGCAGGCTGACGCTGCTCTGGTTGTAGTAGCGATACTTGAGGCCGATATCGACGTGATCGCTGAGCGGATAGCGCAGGCCAGCCAGCAACTGCCAGGCAAACCCATCATCAGCGCCGTTCACCGCGAAATCGGTGGTCGAATTGGGCGAGGTGAAGGCATCAACCTGGACGTGGCCGTAACCAACCCCGCCGCCCGCAAAGACTTGCGGGCCATCATCGGGGCCAAGATCGACCAGCCCGTTGACCATGAAGCTGAGCGCGCTGGCGCGGCCGGTGGCGGGAGAGGAGGGGAAGAAGCCCTGGCCCTGATTGACCACCATCGCGTTGGCATTGGCGCGGCGATAGCTGGCTTCGGCTTCAAGGCGGAAATTGCCGAAATCGTATCCGAATATCCCGCCGAAATCGAACCCGTGTTTGGTATCGAGCGTGGCGACGCGGGCGCCGCTGGGCAGGCCGAACGGAGTGGACGCGTGATCCAGATCGAAATTGAGGTCATCCATAAAGACGACCCCGGCATCGGCTTCGATATACCACGAATCATCGTGAGCCAGTGCGGGGCTCGCCAAGGCGGTCGATGCCAATATTGCGGCGATCATGTGCTTGCGCATAGTCATTCCTCCCAGTTGCGGCCCTGTGAAAGATACCAGCCAAACCGCGCTGCGCCTTGACTTGGATCAGTTTATATCACGGTTGGCGCGGGAAGCTTTGCTAAATTCGCCAGATTGCTGCCGAAGCAACAATCTGGCGTAAGGCCTAGTGCATAATCAGGCCGCAGGCAGCAGCCGCTTGTCGGTGGCAATCCGCAGCATCGCTTTTTGCAGCTTTTCAAAAGCGCGGACTTCGATCTGGCGGACCCGTTCGCGGCTGACGCTGTATTCCTGGCTCAATTCTTCAAGCGTCTGCGGATCTTCGGTCAGCCGGCGCTGGGTCAGGATGTGGCGTTCGCGCTCGTTCAGGCTGTCCATCGCTTCGGTCAGCAAGGCATGGCGATTACCCGCTTCCTGTGCTTCCTCAGCCATCTGATCCTGCAGCGGGCCATTGTCTTCCAGCAGATCCTGCCACTGGCCTTCGCCGTCTTCATTGAACGAGATGTTCAGCGAAGCATCGCCGCCCATCATCATCCGGCGGTTCATGTTGACCACTTCCGCCTCAGACACACCAAGATCGGTCGCGATCTTTTTGACCTGATCGGGGTGAAGATCCGAATCCTCGTAAGCGTCGAGGTTCTTCTTCATCCGTCGCAGGTTGAAAAACAGCTTCTTCTGCGCCGCAGTGGTGCCGATTTTCACCAGGCTCCAGCTACGCAGGATAAATTCCTGGATCGAGGCCTTGATCCACCACATCGCATAGGTGGCAAGCCGGAAGCCGCGATCGGGCTCAAATTTCTTGACGCCCTGCATCAGGCCGATGTTGCCTTCGGAAATCAGTTCGGAAACCGGCAGGCCATAGCCGCGGTAACCCATCGCGATCTTGGCGACGAGGCGCAGGTGGCTGGTAACCAGCTGCTTGGCCGCTTCGGGATCCTGATGTTCGGCATAGCGCTTGGCCAGCATGTATTCCTGCTCAGGCGTCAGCAGCGGAAATTTCTTGATCTCGGCCAGATAGCGGTTGAGGCCCTGTTCGCCCGACAGGCTGGGCAGGGTCGAGCCGCCACTAGAAGGCAGTTTACGTTTGGCTTCGGACATCGGTTTCATTCGTCCTTTTTTCTTGGTCAGCCCACCTATGCCAGACCCTTAACAGGCATCTGCGGCGGAAGGCCACATGGCTTTCGCTTATAACGCAGTAGCAGAGCTATTGCTCCCCAATTCGACCAACAGCCCCGCGATATCGGCAGGCAGCGTGCTTTCAAACCGCAGCTGCGCGCCGGTAACGGGATGGATGAAACCCAGCACTGCGGCGTGCAGCGCCTGGCGGGCGAAGTGAAGCTGGTTGAGAATCGGCCTGAATTTCGCTGCGGTGCGTCCATAAACAGGATCGCCCAATAGCGGATTGCCGATTGATGACATGTGAACGCGGACCTGGTGGGTTCTCCCGGTTTCCAGCCGGCATTCGACCAGCGAAGCGCCGTCCAGCGCCTCGATCAGCCGGTAATGCGTGACCGCGTGTTTGCCGCGCTTGTTGAGTTGGTGCAGCACTGCCATCTTCTTGCGGTCATGGTCCGACCGGCCAAGGTTGCCCTCTACTGTGCCCGCTGGCGGCTTGGGCAGCCCCGATACCACCGCAAGATAGGCCCGCTCGATCGAGTGATCGGCAAATTGCCGGGCCAGGCCCTCGTGGGCCTTATCGGTCTTGGCCACTACCAGCAGGCCAGAGGTGTCCTTGTCGATCCGGTGCACGATCCCGGGGCGCACCACCCCGCCGATGCCGGACAGTTGCCCCCGGCAATGGTGGAGCAGCGCATTGACCAGCGTGCCATCAAGATTGCCGGCCGCCGGGTGCACCACCAGGCCTGCGGGCTTGTCGATCACGATCAGGTGCTCGTCTTCGAACACCACGGTCAGCGGGATATCCTGCGCAATGGCTTGCGCCGCGGCTGCTTCGGGAACATGGATTTCAAATGCTGTGCCGGCATCAGGCTTGGCGCTGGCCTGTGCGGCCACTTTGCCGCGCAGCAACACCCGGCCTTCGCCCATCAAGGCCTTGATCCGTTCGCGCGAAAGCCCGCTGGCTTCGGCCAGAGCCTTGTCGAGCCGCTGGCCGCCTTCGGCAATCACGCCGGAAATAATGGAATCCCCCTCATTCATTGCTAGTGAGATGGGGATGGACCTGATGGTGACAAGTGGCACGATAGCCACACTGATCGCAGAAGCGCAGCGGGCCCACCCGCGCGAATGCTGCGGGCTGCTGCTGGGGCAGGCTGGCCGCGTTGCCCTGGCACAGCCCGCCGCCAATGTGCATCCCTATCCCTTGCGCCATTTCGAGATCGATCCGCAGGCGCTGATCGCCGCCCACCGCGCCGCGCGCGCCGGGGGTTTGGAATTGCTGGGCTATTACCATTCGCATCCCAATGGCTTGGCCCGGCCCAGCCAAACCGATGCCGCGCAGGCCAGCGGCGATGGCCGCGCCTGGGCAATCGTAGCCGCAGGTGAGGTCAGTTGGTGGCGCGATGCGCCAAACGGCTTCGAACCGCTTCCCACCCGACTCGCAGATGGTTAAGGGTAAAGTGAAACTCACCTCAGGGGCCCCAATGACCGATACCGCTGTTGACCTTGCCAGCCTGCTCTGTTCGCGGCTGTGCCATGATCTTTTGAGCCCGGTGGGAGCGATGACCAACGGGCTCGAACTCCTCGCCGAGGAAAAAGACCCCGAAATGCGCAAGCGTTGCATGGAGTTGCTTGAACAAAGCGCGCGGACCAGCGCCGACAAGCTCAAATTCTTCCGCCTCGCGTTCGGGGCCGCGGGCGGGTTCGGTTACAGCGTTGCCGTGGCCGAACCCAAGGCGCTGATCGATGCGCTGGTGGCCGGGAATGACCGCATTACCGTGCAGTGGGCGCTGGGCGTCGATGCGCTGCCCAAGACGGCGGTCAAGGTGCTGCTTAATCTGGCGCACATCGGGATCGACGCGCTGATCCGCGGCGGCACGCTGGATATCGGGGTGGAAAGCCGCGGCGGAGCAAGCGAGATAGTAGTCCGCGCCTCGGGCCCGCGCATTGCCTTTGATGGTGATATCGGCCGCGCGCTGGATGGCAGCCTGCCGATCGCCGATCTGTCTAGCCGCACCGCACCGGCCTGGATGCTGCACCAATTGGCCGAGCAACAAGGTGGCGGCCTGCAATTCGCGTTGAGCGACGAGGCGCTGGTGATGGGCGCGGTGCTGCCGGAGGGGTAATGAACGAACTGATCGACTTTGAGAGCCCTTCGCCCAACTGGAACGAGCGCCAGTTGCCGGTCTCGATGGTCGTGCTGCATTACACCGGCATGCAAAGTGCTGATGAGGCATTGGACCGAATGCGCAGCGAGGAAGCCGGGGTTTCCGCGCATTACATGATCGAAGAGGATGGCCGCATCCACCGTCTGGTGCGCGAGGATCGCCGCGCCTGGCATGCCGGCAAAAGCTATTGGCGCGGCATCACCGATGTCAATTCGGCGAGCGTCGGGATCGAAATCGTCAATCCGGGGCACGAATTTGGCTATCGCCCGTTCCCAGATGCCCAGATGGAAGCATTGCTGCCGCTGCTGGGCGGGATTGTGCAGCGCTGGGACGTACCGCGCGCCAACGTGGTGGGCCACAGCGATGTCGCCCCGGCGCGCAAGGAAGATCCCGGCGAACTGTTCGATTGGGATCTGCTGGCCGCGCACCGCCTCGCGCTCAAAGCCCCGCGCGTCACCGCACCATCTCCGTTTGAAAACGACGGCGCGTTCTTCCTCGGCCTTGAGCGCTGGGGTTACGATATTTCCGATACCGCCGCTGCAATGCGCGCCTTTCAGCGCCGCTGGCGGCCGCACATCATCGATGGCCAGGTCGACGGGGAATGTTCGGCAATGCTGTTTTTGCTGCTGCTGGATAGGGATGCGGGCAAGACTCGGTAATGAGCAAGGCCTGCAGGCGCTGCGCTAATCGGCCTCAAACCGCCCCGGCTGGTGCCTTCGCTGGAGTATCGTTTGAACGCGAAACCGTAACGCAGGTCCCGGGATTGGCAGCGGTTACGGCCACCGTTGCCGACAATTGCCCCGCCAGTGCCTTGACGATGCCAGTACCCAGCCCGGGCTTCTTGTCCGCATGATTGGCTGGCAGGCCCACGCCATTATCGGCCACAGTCAGCGCCCAGCCGGTGCCGCTTGAAGCAAAACCGATGTCGATCTGGCCGACCTTGTTCTGATCGGGAAAGGCGTGCTTCAGCGCATTGATCGCCAGTTCGGTGACGATCAGCCCCAGGCTGACCGACTGATCGGGGTCCATGATCGTGTCATCGACAATCACGTTGAGCTGCAATCTGGCGGGATCGGCGATCATCGAAGCCGCGATGCTTTCGCACAGATCGGTCAGGTAAAGGCGCAGCGCCACCTTGGTGGTCGCGGTTGCGGCGAGCAGACGCTGCATAGTCGCAACCGACATCACCCGGTGATGGGCATCGCGCAAATGCTCGCGGGTTTCTTCCGATTGCACATTGCGCACCCGCTGCATCAGAATGCTGGCGATGATCTGCAAGCTGTTGGCAACCCGGTGGTTAAGCTCTTGCAACAACACGTGCTTTTCTTCGACCAGCGCTTCATTGGTGCGCGCGGCTACGCGCAGCGACGCCTGGGCCTCACGGAAATCGGTAACGTCCGATACGGCAAGGACCAGTTGAAGCGGATCTGCCGCTGCGTGATCGAGGATGTGTGCGTGCATGATCAGCACCCGGTCAGCTTGCCCGGCGCGCAGAAGCATATATTCATAGGCTTCGATATCGGCCTTGCCGCTGACGGTTGCTTCCAGCAGCAGTCGCAGCTGGGGGCTGTTCCACTCGCCACCGCCCAAAGAGAGGAACGGCTTGCCGACAACCTGATCACTGCGCAATGCAAACGCGCTGCAGAAGCTGCCGCTGGCGGCCTGCACGGTCAGTTGGTCATCCAGCACCAACAACGGCGTGGCCGAGGACACAACCAGCGCCATGCCAATGCTCAACGAGCGTTCAGGGGGTAGGGGCGTAAAAAATTCCACGGCCGAAGCCTTCGCAGACCGGAGACTTGCACAGCGAAAGCCATACCCGGTTATCAGCGGAGCCGTCTGAGACTCGGTAGCAAAAATCCCTGTATCACGGCTTGACCAGCAAGCTGCATCTATTCGCTGGGCCCACTTTCGGTCGATCTCAGCGGCAATGCTTCGATCAACAGGTTGGCAATCGCCGTCATCAACTGAGCATCGGCATAGGGCTTTTGCAGGATCAGACTGCCGGGCACGCCTTGCGATGTCCACTCGGCAGCGCTGTCACCGGTCACATACAGCACGGCAAGGTACGGAAAGCGTTTGCGGGCGTGGCGGGCCACATCCCAGCCGCTGGGGCCGTTGCCCAGCCTGATGTCTGTGATTAAGCCCTGCAGATCAGGTATTTGATCGATCAAGGTGATCGCCGCGGCACCGCTGCCGCACTCTTCGATTGAAAATCCACCATCGGTGAGGACAGCGACCAGACCCATGCGGATCATCGCCTCGTCTTCAACGACAAGGATTGGCGTTACCGCTGTCATTTACCCATAACCCTTTAAAGCCCCGCGCGCATAACGGTCCGTTCGGCATATGGTTCCGTGCCGCATTGCGTTTTTTACGCAAGCTTGCGGGGCGGGGCACCTTCGCCTACATCGCCCCTCGCCAGGGGGCCGGGCAGCCGCGGGGTTCGCAAGAACCGCGAGGAAAGTCCGGGCTCCACGAAACAAGGGTGGCGGGTAACGCCCGCCGGACGAGTTGCTTGCAGCGAAGTCCAGGGAAAGTGCCACAGAGAGCAGACCGCCCCATTTATGGGGTAAGGGTGAAAGGGTGCGGTAAGAGCGCACCGGGGCCTTGGTAACAAGGCTCGCACGGCAAACCCCACCCGGAGCAAGACCGAATAGGGGCGGCGCGCCGGTTCGTAAGGACTGGCTGATGTGTTTCGCATCGATCGCCCGGGTTGGTTGCTTGAGCCATGCGGCAACGTATGGCCTAGAGGAATGGCTGCCCCCGGCGATACGGTGCCTTCTGGCATACCGTCGGCGGGACAGAACCCGGCTTACAGGCCCCCTGGCATTTTCTTCCAACGAGACCCTCACCAAGGGTGGGAGACGCCAAAAATGGGGCAGGCCTTTTGCGTTTGCGCTTGGGTGCGCTGCCTGCTTCATTCGCAACACAACTTTGGAGCAAATCCCCCATGACCAATCCCCTGCGTTCAATTCACGGCTCGGTCGCGCTCGTTACCGGGGCGGCATCAGGGATGGGCCGGGCTACTGCGCGGCTGCTGGCTGAAGAAGGCGCGCATGTGGCGGTTACCGATGTCAATGCTGCCGGGGCTGAGGCTGTGGCGATGGACATCGTGGCGGCGGGCGGATCGGCTCGCAGCTGGGCGCTCGATGTAGGCGACCCCGCGGCAATCGGGGCGGTGGTGGCCGATATTTGCGGCTGGCATGACCGGCTCGATATCCTGGTCAACAACGCCGGGATTTCCAGCTGGGCGGCGATCGACAGTGACGAGTACGATGATGTGTGGGAGCGGGTGATGCGCATCAACGCGACCGCGCAGCAACGGATCATCCACGCGGCACTGCCGTGGCTGAAGCAAGCCCCCGCCGCTAGAATCGTCAACATCGCCTCCACCGAAGCGCTGGGCGCAACCAGCGGCAACAGCGCCTATGCGGCCAGCAAGGCGGCAGTAACCGGGCTGACCCGGGCCTTGGCGCTCGAACTGGGCAAGATCGGCATCACGGTCAATTGCATCTGCCCCGGCCCGATCGATACCGGGATGACCGCCAAGGTGCCGGAAGCGGACAAGGCCACCTATGCCCACCGCCGCACCGCGCTGCGCCGCTATGGCCAGCCTGAGGAAGTGGCGCATGTGACCTGGAGCCTGTGCCTGCCGGGCGCGTCGTACATCACTGGGGTGACGATCCCGGTGGACGGCGGGTTGATGGCGCGGAATGCCTGAATCAACTCAGGTCCGTCACAAATTCGCCGAATGGCGCATTTGGGGAGGTGGCAGACGCCGCAGGCGGCTGACGGAGGGATTTGGAGGCTGGCGTCGATACCCCTCCGTCTCGTCCTTCGGACGATCCACCTCCCCATTTGTGGCCTTCGCCAAAAATAGGAAGGATCTAGGGGTTAGGTCCTACCGACCCTTGAACCGGAGAACCAATGCGGACGCGGCTTAGTGTTTGCGCCAGGAAGGCGCGCTATCAAAGCCGGGATGATGCCGTGCTCGCCGCTGCCAAGGCAGATGTTCCGCTTCGTCCCTATCACTGTGATCGCTGTTGGCAATTCCACCTGACCAGCAGAATCAAGCGCAGATGAGCGCCGCTTAGACCCGCCCGACGCTCGAATAGGCAAAGCCCTTGGCCCGCACCTCGGCCGGATCGTATATATTGCGCAGATCGACCAGCACCGGCGCGGTCATCAAGCCTTTGACCCGCTCCAGATCGAGCGCGCGGAAGGCGTCCCATTCGGTGACGATCACCGTGGCATCGGCGCCTTCGATCGCAGCATAGGCGTTTGGCGTCATCGTCACGTCGGGCATCAGCGGCTTGGCCAGTTCCATGCCTTCGGGATCATAGGCGGCAACCTCTACCCCGGCATCTGCCAGGGCGAGCGCGATGGCGATGGCGGGGCTATCACGCATGTCATCGGTGTTGGGTTTGAAGGTCAGCCCCAGCATGGCCACTTTCTTGCCGCGGGCGGCGTCCATTCCGCCCAGCGCCTCGATCACCTTGCGGCCCATCGCGCGCTTGCGGCTGTCGTTGACCGCCACCACAGCTTCGACGATCCGGGTCGGTGCCTCATAATCCTCGGCGGTCTTGAGCAGCGCCAAGGTGTCCTTGGGGAAGCACGATCCGCCATAGCCGGGGCCGGCGTGAAGGAATTTGGAGCCAATTCGGCCGTCCATCCCGATCCCACGGCTGACATCCTGCACATCGGCGCCAACCTTTTCGCACAGATCGGCCATTTCGTTGATGAAGGTGATTTTCACCGCGAGGAAAGCGTTGGCGGCATATTTGATCAGCTCGCTGGTGCGGCGGCTGGTGAACAGGATCGGCGATTTGTTGAGGAACAGCGGGCGATAGACTTCGCGCATGACATTGCGGGCCCATTCGTCCTCGGTGCCGATCACGATCCGGTCAGGATGCTTGAAATCGTCGATCGCCGCGCCTTCACGCAGGAATTCGGGGTTGGAGGCAACCGCGAAACGGGTTGTAAGCCCGGCGTCCGAAAGGATCCGTTCCACCTCATCGCCGGTGCCCACCGGGACGGTCGATTTGGTGACGACCACGACATCGTCCTTGAGGTGCTGGCCGATCTCTTCGGCGACGGCATAGACGAACGACAAGTCGGCATGGCCATCGCCGCGGCGGCTGGGGGTGCCGACCGCGATGAAGATCGCGCTGGCCCCGGCGATCCCTGCGGCCAGATCAGTGGTAAACGACAGGCGACCCGAGCGGGCGTTGGACGTGACCAGTTCGGCCAGCCCCGGCTCGAAGATCGGCATGATCCCGGCGTTGAGGCTCTCGATCTTGGCCGGATCCTTGTCGATGCAGATCACATCGTGCCCGAAATCGGCAAAGCAGGCCCCCGATACCAGCCCGACATAGCCCGAACCGACCATTGCTATCTTCATGCGATATTCCTTAGTGCCGCGCTAACCGCGCCTTGTTCGTCTGTTGTGGCCTCGATCAGCCAGCGCGACGTGCCTTCCAGCCCCAGTGCCGTCAACCGCCCGGTGCGGTAGGCCCCGGTATCGATAGCGATCCGGTTGGGGCGGAACTGCGCCGCATCGAAGATCGTATGGCCATGCACCACTACCGGGCCAAAGCTGCCGCTATGTGACAGAAATGGCTCGCGTATCCAGCGCAGATCGGCCAGTTTTTGCCGGTCCAGCGCAATGTCCGGCCGGATCCCGGCGTGGACAAACAGATAGTCGCCAATCCGCACCTGGTCTTCGAAACTGCGCAGAAATTCAATGTGTTCGCGCGGCACCGCAGCGCGCATCAGCGCCAGCGTCTCGGCAATTTCGGCCTGGTGATAACGGTCTGGATCAACCGGGTATGACAGCACCGTTTCGCGCCCGCCATAGCGCAGGAAGTGCTTCAGCACCTCTTCGCTGTCCAGCGCTTCAAGCATCATTTCCTCGTGATTACCCATCAGGATACGCACCTTGCGGCGCAGCTGCAGCGCGCGGGCGGCATGGATCACCCCGGCGCTGTCAGGGCCGCGATCGATCAGATCGCCCAGCAGCAAGATCGTGGTATCGGCGGCTTCCCGCGCGGCGTCATCGGCTTCGATTGCGGCGATCAGGGCATCGAACTGCGCCAGGCAGCCATGGACATCGCCCACTGCATAGACCCGCTGACCCGCCGGAACGGCAGGGGCAGGCCCGCTGGTTGGGCGGCTGAAAAGGGCGCGCAAGGTTTTGAGCATGGGGCAAATTTCGCTGCGCGGCGCTATAGCCGGGCAGGGCTTAACGAACAATGGCAGGCGCTGTTCCAAGGCAATCAGGCGTGGCTACAAAACCACACATCGCATGCTTAACGCAAAATTAGGCATGAACTGGTCTTGTGCAATGCAGCAAAATTGTGCAGTCCGGCCTCAACGCGACCCGAATGTTTCCGACAATGAGAAACAAAGGGGCGCTGGCAGGCGGGACTAAGCTACTGCAATCGTTCAAGGGAAGATTGATATGCTCACGTCCATTCGCGGCCTTATCGCCGCAACACTTATCGCTGGTGCGGCCATTGCCAACCCGGCGTTCGCCGATGAAACCGATCCGCCTTCGGATCTGACCCTGTCGGGCAGCGTTTCGGGCGTTACCGATTATCGCTGGCGCGGTCTCTCGTACTCGGGCGGCGGTTTTGCCGTGCAGGGTTCGATGCAGGTCAATCACTCCAGCGGTTTCTACCTCGGCGCATGGGGTTCCAGCCTTGAGCAGGACGGCCTCGACATCTACGGTTCGTCCGAAGTCGATGTCTATGGCGGCTGGACCGGCAATCTCACCAGCGGCCTCGTCGCCGATGTCGGGGTAACCTGGTACACCTATCCCAACGGCACCAATCCGGTGCTGAGCGGCAACTATCTTGAGCCTTACGCATCGCTGTCGACCACGGTCGGGCCGGCCACTGTAAAGGTCGGGATCAACTATGCCCCGAAGCAGGACGGGCTGGGCGGCAATGACAACACCTATGTCTATGGTGAACTGGGCGCCGGTATTCCGAGCACTCCGGTCAGCCTGAATGCCCACATTGGCTACACCGACGGCGCGCTTTCGCCCAACATCCTCACCGCAACCAGCGGCGATGGCGGCTGGGATTACGCGGTTGGCGCAACCGCTGCGGTGACCAAGAACCTGTCAGTCGGGGTCAGCTACATCGGCGTCGATGGGGCTTCGATCAATCGCTTTTCCGATGATACCGTGGTCGCCACGGTCAAGATGGCGTTCTGATCGCCTGATCTGAACCAAATGTCTTGCAGCAAGGCCCGTTCCGGCTTGTCCGGAGCGGGCCTTTCGCATTACGGTAGCGAATGACCAAATTTCTCCACACCATGATCCGGGTCAGCGATCCCGATGCCACTATCGCCTTTTTCAAGCTGATCGGGCTTGATGAGGTGCGACGTTATGAAAGCGAGCAGGGGCGGTTCACGCTGATTTTCCTGGCCGCGCCCGGGCAGGAAGGGCTGGCCGAGGTGGAACTGACCCATAACTGGGATCCGGAAGCCTACAGCGGCGGCCGCAATTTCGGTCATCTCGCCTACCGCGTGGACAATGTCTACGATACCTGCGCGGCGCTGCTGGCAGCGGGCCACATCATCCATCGCCCCCCGCGCGATGGGCACATGGCCTTTGTCAAATCGCCCGATGGGATCTCGGTCGAATTGCTTCAGGATGGCAATCTGCCGCCCGCAGAACCGTGGGCATCGATGCCCAATCAGGGCAGCTGGTAACGATCAGGCAGGGCGCTGGCTCCAGCGCAGCACAGCGTAGCCCGCCAGCCCTGCCAGCAGCGATCCGCCCAGCACGCCCAGCTTGGCATCTTCGATCAGCGCCGGACTGGCGGCGAAGGCCAGCCCGGCAATAAACAGGCTCATCGTGAAGCCGATCCCGCACAGCGCGGCCAGGCCCAGCATCTGCAACCAGGTGGCCCCCGCTGGCCGTTTGGCAAAGCCGCTGCGCTCAGCAAGCCAGACTGCCCCGAAGATACCGATGGTCTTGCCGCCCAGCAGCCCCAATCCGATGCCCAGCGGCAGCAACAGCGCGGCGCCATGCGGCAAAGCTCGCGGGATCGCGACGCCGGCATTGGCCAGTGCGAAGATCGGCACAACTACAAAGGCGCTGATCGGGGCAAGCACATGCTCCATCCGTAGCAGCAGGCTTTCGCCGCGGCGGTCCAGCCCGATCGGCACTGTCAATGCGGCCAGCACTCCGGCTACCGTCGCGTGGATCCCTGAGTGTAGCACGCAAAACCAGGCCAGCACTGCGCCAACCGCAAACGCCCAGCCATTCCTGACCCCACACCGGCCCAGCGCCGCCATTGCCGCCAGAACAAACGCGCCAGCTGCCAGCCAGCCCAATTGGAGTCCGGCGGTATAGAACACCGCGATGATGATCACCGCGCCCAGATCATCGACGATCGCCACGGTCAGCAAAAACAGCCGCAGCGATGGCGGCAGTCCCTTGCCCAGCAGGGCGATCACTCCCACCGCAAAGGCAATATCGGTGGCTGCCGGGATGGCCCAACCGGCGCGCAGCGAGGGCACCTCGCGCGTCACCAGCAGATAGACCAGCGCCGGCACCGCCATGCCCAGCGCGGCGGCCAGAACCGGCAGGCGGCGCTGTTCGGCCTGTGACAGCTCACCGTCCAGGACTTCGCGTTTGATCTCCAGCCCGACCACAAAGAAGAACACCGCCATCAGGCCATCGTTGATCCAGGCATGCAGCGAGTTCAGCCGGCCGATCGGCGTGATCGGCAACAGATGGTGGAACAGATCATGCCACGGCGTGGCCCAAGGCGAATTGGCCAGCACCAGGGCAATCAGCGCGACCGAGATCAACAGCAATCCGGCGCCAGCTTCCCCGCCAAATAGCCGGACCGCAGCGGCGGTAAAATGCGAAAGGCGGTGACGAGGCTTTGTCATTGCCTAGCGATTCGAGCAAAACGATACTGAATTCAAGTAAATCCGGCAGCGCGCTGCAGCTGAAGAATCTTGCAATACTGAAAAGAAATGAACGCCAACATATCAATCGCGTTGACAGTCTATGCTTAGCCGATAGGCTGATTTTCTTGAGTCTGCGTGAAGGGGCATAGTAGTCGGAATGGTTGCGGGGGGCGCAGGGGCATGGAGTGCACTTGACTGGCTGCTGCTGGTTGAGCGTGAACTGCTGGCATTTTCCGCCTTCTGGTTCTGCGTCGGACTGATTGACGAATTTGCGGTTGATCTGGCCTGGCTCGGCCTGCGGCTGACTGGCAGGGTCCGCACACCGCGGTTGCCGGTGGGTTATGGCGCGCAGCCACTTTCAGGTCCGGCTGCAGTCTTGCTTCCAGCTTTCGGCGAAGCGCAAGTGATCGGCACTACGATTGCGCACATGCTGGCCACCTGGCCGCAGCGCGAGCTGACGGTTTATGTCGGGTGCTATCGCAACGATCCGGCCACGCTAGATGCCGCGATCCGGGCGATCGGCGATGATCGGCGGGTGCGGCTGGTGACGCTGGCGGCGCAGGGGCCGACCACCAAGGCCGATTGCCTCAACCGGCTCTACCGCGCGATGGCGAATGATGAAGCACGGCGCGGGGTGCGTTTTGCCAGCGTAATCATGCACGATGCCGAGGATATGGTGCATCCTTGCGCGCTGCAGGCGATCGACGCGGCCTTGATGATGCGCGATTTCGTACAGCTGCCGGTGCGCCCCGAACCGCAAGCGCAGTCGCGCTGGGTCGCAGGGCATTATTCTGACGAATTTGCCGAGAACCACGCAAAGGGGATGGTGGTGCGCGCGGCCTTGGGCGCGGCGATCCCTGCTGCCGGCGTGGGCTGCGGATTTTCCCGCGCCGCTTTGGCAACACTAGCCGAACAGCGCCTGGTCGCGGGCGAAGTCGGGCCGTTCGCGCCCGATTGCCTGACCGAGGATTATGAGCTTGGCCTGATGATGAGCCGCCAAGGCCGCGGCAGTGCGTTCTTGCGGCTGCGCGATGATGCGGGGCAATTGGTGGCCACGCGCAGCTATTTCCCCAGCCGGCTTGATGCGGCGGTGCGGCAAAAAACCCGGTGGGTTCACGGCATCGCGTTTCAGGGCTGGGAGCGGATCGGTTGGTCGTTGAACCCGGTCGATATCTGGATGGCGCTGCGCGATCGGCGCGGGCCGCTTACCGCACTGGTGATGGCCGCTGCCTATCTGTTGCTGGTGATTGATGCCGGATTGTTGGTGCTGCAGGCGTTTGGCAAGGCGCATGTCCTCGAGCTATCATCGCCGCTGCGGCTGATGCTGCTGGCAAGCTTCGTCGGCTTTGCCTGGCGGGCGACGATCCGCGCGGCGTTTACCTGGCGGGAATATGGCTGGCGCGAAGGGCTGATGTCTTTGCTGCGGATCCCGATCGGGAATGTCATTGCGATCATGGCCGGTCGGCGAGCTTTGGCTGCCTACTTCCGTTCGCTTCAGGATGGACGGGTTACCTGGGATAAAACCGTACATGATGCGCACCCGGCCTTTGCCAGTTCGCTGCATAGAGCCGAAGCATGAACGCTCGCAATTCCATCCGCAGGCGCGGGCAACCGCTGCTGGCGCTGATCCTGTTGATGGTCAGCTGGGTGGGCGCGCGCGCGGCAATGTGGGAAGCGCCAAGGGTTGTTGATGCAACGGCGGCGGAGCAGGTGTCAGCTCGGCCAGGCACCGTGAAAGCGGACTTGCCGATGCGGCCAACTGCGCCGCGCGTGGTGGCACTGCCGCACCGCGCCGAGCCGGCTTTGCATCCCGTCACCGCCGAGATTGCGCCGCCGGTCACTGCACCGCAAATTGTTCCGACCCCGGCTGAAACCGCGACGCCGGAGCCGGTGCCTTCGCAAGATTCAGCCGGTCAGCCATCAAAGGGCCTGTCGCTTGAAGATGCGGCTGATCATCAAGAACTGTTTTCAGCCGGCATGAATATGCCGACGGTCGAACAAGGCGCAGCGATGGATGCACCGCGCCGCCCGCGCGGCGTTCCGGCGGCGGCATTCATTCCGCCAACCGGTTCGCCGTGGTCTGCCGATGCGTGGCTGTTGCTGCGCGGCGGCGGCAATGGCTTCAACGCTCCTGGGGCCGGGCTGCCCGGGGTGGTGGTGCCGGCCGGGTTCTATGGCGGCAGCCAGGCTGGCGCCGTATTGCGCTACCGCTTGTCGCTGCTTAGCGCGCTTCAGCCCACGCTTTATCTGCGGGCTTCCAGCGGTCTTGAATATCCGCGCGGAGAAGAGGTTGCGGTGGGGCTGTCGTTTCGTCCGGTTCCCAAGGCGCCGATCGCCTTGATGGCCGAAGGCCGGGTGACCCGCACCACCAGCGGCACGATCGTCAGACCGGCGGCTGCAGTTGTCACACTGCTGCCGCCCGCCCGATTACCGCTGGGCCTACGCGGGGAAGTCTATGTTCAGGCCGGCTATGTCGGCGGACGCGATGCAACCGCATTTGTCGATGGTCAGGCGCGAGTTGAAAAGCCATTGCTGCGCACCGGGCGGACCGAGCTTCGCGCCGGCGGCGGGGTGTGGGGCGGCGCACAGCGCGGTGCCAACCGGATCGACGTGGGCCCTACTGCAACGCTTTCGGTACCGATCGGGCCAGCGGGTGCGCGGGTCTCAGCTGACTACCGGATCCGGGTGGCTGGCCGCGCTGCACCTGGATCTGGAGTGGTCCTGACACTTTCTGCGGGTTTCTAGCCACCCGGCCTTTTTTTGGCCCCTTGGCTGGGCTAGGCATGACAGCCTGAAATGGATGTCTATCTTCCTATCGCCAACCTTTCGGTAAATGGCCTGGTAATCGTCGCGCTTGGGGCGCTGACGGGCATTCTTTCGGGCATGTTCGGCGTGGGCGGCGGATTTCTGACCACGCCGCTGATGATCTTCTATGGCATCCCGCCCACCGTGGCCGCCGCTTCGGCCGCCAGTCAGGTTACCGGGGCCAGCGTTTCGGGCGTTTTCGCGCATTCGCGGCGCGGCGGGGTGGATTACCAGATGGGCGCGGTCATGGTGGCCGGCGGAATCATCGGCACTGTGCTGGGGGCGGGACTGTTCAGCCTGCTTCAGGCGCTGGGCCAGATCGATGTGGTGATCAATCTGCTTTACGTGCTGCTGCTGGGCGGGATCGGCGGAGTGATGGCGCGCGAAAGCTGGCAGGCACTGAAAGCCCAGAAATCGGGCGTGCCGGTGCCGCCGCGCAAGCGCCGCCACCACCCGATGGTAGCCAGCCTGCCGATGCGCTGGCGTTTCTACCGTTCGGGGCTGTATATCTCGCCGCTGGCGCCGCTGTTGCTTGGTATTTTCACCGGGATACTGACCATGCTGATGGGGATCGGCGGCGGCTTTGTGCTGGTTCCGGCGATGCTCTACATCCTGGGGATGAGCGCGAACGTGGTGGTCGGCACCTCGCTGTTTCAGATCCTGTTCGTGACCATGGCCACCACCATGATGCACTCACTCACCACCCGCGCGGTCGATATCGTGCTGGCGGCCTTGCTGCTGATCGGATCGGTTTCGGGCGCGCAGATCGGAGCGCAGCTGGCACAGCAGATCCCGGCCGAGAAGCTGCGTCTGGTACTGGCCGCCACGGTGCTGCTGGTGGCGATGCGGATGGCGCTTGGGCTGGGCTGGCAGCCTGACGAAATCTTCTCGCTGGTGCCATCGTGAGAGCCCTGATCGCCTTCCTCGCCGCGATCTTTCTGCTGGGCGCCAGCGATCCGATCCTGGTGCCTGAAATTTCGCAGCACGAGGTGCAGGTGCGGCAGGGCTTTCGCGGCACCGAACTGCTGCTGTTCGGCGCGATCCTGACTCCCGAAGGCACCCGCGCCGGGCAGGACTATGATATCGTCGTGGTCCTCAAAGGGCCGACTCGTTCGATCGTGCTGCGCGAAAAGCAGCGGATTGCCGGGATCTGGGTCAACGCTGACAGCGTCGAATTCCGATCCGCCCCGACCTATTTCGCGGTGGCATCGTCGCGCCCGATCAAGAAGATCGTCGATGACAAGACTGCGGCGATTTACGAGCTGGGCCTACCCTGGCTGCAACTTTCGCCGATCGGCTCCTACGATCCCAAGGTCCAGTCACGGATGTCTGCTGGGCTGATCGATCTGCTTGGCCGAGAGGGTCTCTATAGCGAAAATCCGCGCGGTGTTACCGTGAGCAAGCAAGTGCTCTATCAGGCCCGGCTGGCGCTGCCATCATCGGTGCAGACCGGGACCTATACGGCTGAAACCTTCGCCATTCGCGGCGGCAAGGTGGTGGCGTCCGCGATCAGCCGGGTCGAAGTGCGCAAAACCGGTCTTGAATTGGCCGTGGCCCAGTTCGCTCGTAATCACGGGTTTTTCTATGGTCTGCTGGCAGTGGCGCTGTCCGTCTTGATGGGCTTTCTGGCCGGCCGACTGTTTGCCCTCGTTTAGGGCCTGATTTTGGGCCACTTAGGCCAATATTAACCGCTCTGGCTTACCACCGGCCCCATTGCGCAGAGGCGCGCATAGGGGACGCAAGGTAGCGATGAACGACATGAGCGGACATGATTTCGGTGCGGCGCAAAGTGCTCCGTCGGGCACTCCCATCCAGGATTTCGACAACGCGCGCGAGCCGATCGGGATCGTGCTTGAAATCGCCGGTTCGGGATCAGCCATCGCCCTTGATCTCCAGCGCTTGCAGGAATGCGGTGCCGACGATGATCCGTCGGTGGCCCTGGCCGGCCAGGTCGGCAGCCAGATCAAGATCCGCGTCGGCAAGGGCTGGTTGCTCGCCTCGGTGCGCACCCAGCGCCAGGACGCCAAAACGCCGGGCGGAATTATGGCCCAGATCGACTTTCTGGGCGAAGGCGATGAGGAACGGTTGACGGGGCGCATCCACAGCTTCCGCCGCGGGGTTACCCGCTATCCGATCCCCGGGGCGCTGATCTATCCCGCGACCTCGAACGATCTGCGCCAGATCTATGCCAGCGATGGCCGCACCTCGGTGCAGGTCGGCACCGTGTTCCCGACCAAGGACATCCGCGCCGGGCTGTATATCGATGCCATGCTGGGCAAACACTTTGCGCTGCTGGGCTCTACCGGGACCGGTAAATCGACCAGCGCCGCGCTGATCCTCCACCGGATCTGCGAACATGCCCCCGATGGGCATATCGTGATGATCGATCCGCACGGCGAATATTCGGCCGCATTCAAGCAAACCGGCATGCTGTTCGACGTATCGAACCTCAACATGCCGTACTGGCTGATGAATTTCGAAGAGCATTGCGAAGTGTTCCTGACCTCAACCGGGAATGACCGGCAGGAAGACATGGACATTCTATCGAAATGCCTATTGGCGGCGCGGGGCAAGAACCGCCTGGCCGAGCAGATGGGCAAGATCACCGTCGATAGCCCGATCCCCTATCTGCTGTCTGATCTGACCAACATCATCCAGACCGAAATGGGCAAGCTCGATAAGGCCACCAGCTCTGCGCCGTTCATGCGGATCAGGACCAAGATTGATGAGTTGAAAGCCGATCCGCGCTACCAGTTTCTGTTTTCAGGCATGCTGGTCGGCGATACGATGGCCGAATTCATCGCCAAGATTTTCCGCATGCCGAGCCGCGGCAAACCGATTTCGATCATCGACGTTTCGGGCGTTCCTTCCGATGTAACCAGCACAGTGGTTGCGGTGCTGAGCCGGCTGGTGTTCGACTTTGCGATCTGGTCGCGCGATGAGAAGACCCGTCCCGTGCTGTTGGTCTGCGAAGAAGCGCACCGCTATGTCCCCAATGAGAAGAACTCTGACGGGTCTTCCGTGGGCCGGATCCTCAGCCGGATTGCCAAGGAAGGCCGCAAATACGGGATCAGCCTGGGCCTGATCACGCAGCGCCCGTCTGACCTTGCTGAAGGCGTGCTATCACAGTGCGGCACGATCATTTCGATGCGCCTCAACAACGACCGCGATCAGGCCTTTGTGAAAGCCGCCATGCCCGAAGGCGCGCGCGGCTTCCTCGATTCGATCCCGGCCTTGCGCAACCGCGAATGCATCATCTGCGGCGAGGGCGTTTCGATCCCGATCCGTGTCGCCTTTGATGAACTTGAAGAGGCGAAACGTCCGGCCTCCGAAGACCCCTCGTTCTCGCAGCTGTGGAACAGCTCGGGCGGCGAAGAAGAGATGGTACTGCGCACCGTCCAACGCTGGCGCGCACAAGGACGGTAAGACCCCTCTCTCAGGCAGCAACAATCCGCTCGCGCATGGTCACCCGCCATGATCCCGTGGCGTAGGCCGTCAGGGCTAGCGCCATCGAAACCGTGCTGCCGACGTTGAATGAAATCCACAGCGCATCGGTGCCCAGTGCCGGATAGGCCAACCAGTAGAACCCCAGCCGCGCGGCATACATTGATCCCAGCAGGACCAGGATCGGGGTCAGCACCACGCCATAGGCGCGCAAAGTACCGAACAGCACGATGGTGACGCCGAACGGCAAGAACGACCAGATCGAAAGCCACTGGATATGCCGCGCCATGGCCACCGAAGCGCTGCCATCACCCAGGAACAGCCGCAGCGCCGGCTCGTCAAAGGCCAGCAGCAGCGCGATCAGGACCCCGGTCATCATCAGGTTGGACACTGCGCCATCGATTCCGATCCGGTCCACCCGGTCTTCGCGCCGCGCGCCGATATGCTGCGCCACCATCGCACTGACCGCAGCGCCAATCGCCAGACTGGGCATCTGGATATAGTTCCAGATCTGCAGCAGCGCGCCATAGGCCGCGGTGGTGGCCAGCCCCTGGCGGTTGACCAGCCCCAGCATGATCAGCCCGGCACCCGAAATCACCAGCATCTGCGCGCCCATCGGCAGGCCCTTACCGACGATAAAGCGCAATTCCTCACGCGCCGGGATCAGATAACGCAACTCTGCCCCGCGCAGCCGCAGCGGCAGGTCTTTCCAGTATATCCAGGCGATCATCCCGGTGAGGCCGGTGACCGTGGCCAGCGCAGTGGCAATCGCTGAACCAGCGATGCCCAGCTTCGGGAAGGGACCGATGCCCGCGATCAGCAGGGGGTTGAAGACAATATCAAGCACCGCTGCCAGGATCTGGAAATAGAGCGGGGTGCGCGCATCGCCCGATCCGCGCATGCCCATCGAAATCATCGTGGTCAGCGTCATCCCCGGAATGATCAGGAAGATCACCCGGAGATAGGTGAGCGCGAAATCACTCGACGCAGCCGGCACTTTCATCAAGGCCAGCAATTGCGGTGCGCCGGCCCAGCCGATCACTGCCACCACCAGCGACACGATCAGACACAGCCCCACCCCGGTGCCAAAACTGCGCCGCGCCGCATCCAGATTGCGCGCACCGAAATGCTGGCCAACCCGCACCGTGGTGGCCATCGACAGGCCGAAGATCGCGGCGAAGACCAGGAACATCACGATGTTGCTGTTGGTGGTGGCGGCCAGCGCCGCCTCGCCCAGCAGCCGCCCGATCCACACCGTGTTGATCGACGCGTTGAGCGATTGCAGCACGTTGCCCAGCAAGGTCGGTAACGCAAACAGCAGCAGCGTGCGCCGGATCGGCCCATTGGTCAGATCGCCGCGGCGGATCGCCTGCGGGTTCTCATGAGCGTCAGCCGGGGCTTCGGGCGGAGAGGTCAATGCATCCAAGGTGCTGGTCTTTCAGGTGCCGCGGCTATCGCCATAAAGGTGGATGTGGAGCCGGTCGGTCATACCCAGCCCATGCTGCAAACACAGCGGCGCCAGCCAGAGTTCCCGTTGCCGCAAAACGGCGCTGCTGGTGCCTTCGGGCATCAGCTGCACGCGGGCCTTGGGCAGGGCAAAGCGATCGATCAGATCTAGCACTTCGGCAAGGTCTTCGGGCGCGGAAATCACGAACTTGAAGTGCGCTTTAGGTTCATTGGTCCAGGCCAGAAGTCGCTCTGGAATCAAGGCGATATCGGCCGCATTTCCGGAATGGCTGAGCTTGGGGCTGACGTTGTACTGGCTGACCATCGCGTCCAGTTCGGCGTGCGGCTGCACCGTCCCATTGGTCTCGATCTCGATCGTGTGGCCAGACAAAAGCGTCACCATCCGCGCCAGCGCTGCGCCTTGCAGCAAAGGTTCGCCGCCGGTGATCACCAGCCGATTGCCGCCCAGCGCCATGATCCGTGCGGCCACGTCTGCTTCGTCCAGCACCACCTGATTGGCCTTGCGATCGAACGCCATGCCATCGCGGTGGGGCCGGTTGTCGCCGTCGAAGCGCCAGGTGTAGGCGGTATCGCACCATGTGCAGGCGAGGTTGCAGCGGCTGAGCCGCACGAAGGTGCAGGGCAGCCCGGCACTGCGCCCTTCGCCTTGCAACGAGGCAAAGATCTCCGGCTCGCCCGGGGTGGTGGTGGCGAGGGTCAGGGGCATGTGTGAAGCGCCCCGTGGACCGCCTGGACCACAGTCCAAGCGTTAAAAACGGTGGGGTGTCCGGGTGCCTGCAAAAGGAAGATCAAAGGGGCGGCGCGGTGTGACATATCCTGCGCTCCTTCGCAGATTTGGGCGGAGTAGGACAGTGCCTTCCTCCCCGGAACGGGGAGGGGGACCAGCGAAGCTGGCGGAGGGGGCTCGCGTCCTGAAGCGAGGTTGGTTCGTGCGGCGAACCCTGCTTAAGCCCCCGCGCTACCCCAACCGAGACTCCCCCTTGGGGGAGGTGGTTCGCTGTAGGCGGACCGGAAGGGGGCGAGCTAGTAAAGCCGCGGTAGCGGCTGCGCGCTGCCGCGCGCATTGCTGCGCACCCCCTTCCGTCAGCCCTCCGGGCTGCCACCTCCCCCGATGGGGGAGACGCTGTGCTTACGGCTCTGCCTACCCCAGCCGCGCCAATGCTGCCGCAAGCCGTTCAGCCTCAGCCGCATGCATGGCATGATCGGCGCGGGCCTTCTCCACCGCCTCGGGCTTGGCCTTCTCGACAAAGGCAGCGTTGGAGAGGCGGCCTTCGAGCGACTTGGCTTCCTTGGTTGAGGCTTCGAGGGCTTTGGTCAGGCGGGTCTTCTCGGCTTCGATGTCGATCACGCCTTCGAGCTTTGCAAACGCTGTCAGGCCGGGCGGGTTGACTTGGAAGGTCGCCGCGTTTGCTAAGTCAAATTCCATCCAATGAAATGCGACCCCTGCCTCATCCGGAAAATATCGTTGAAGGCTACGATTTATCGTTCGGGCTACAAACCTGTCGATCCTTCCCAACCGTCGAACAGCCTCGAAATTGGAGCTAAGCGCCGAAGCTGCAACGTCTTCCAACTCGGTAATGTACATTTCCAACCGAGCCGACGGAGGAACTTGAAGATCTGACCTTGCTGATCTCATGTCAGTGACAAGTCGAATGACCCACTCCACCTCAGCCTTCGCCTCGGCATCCACCGCCGCGCCCGGCTGCGGCCACTTCGCCGTGATCAGCGGATATCCCGCGCGATCACCCAGCTTGCTCCACAGCTCTTCGGTCACGAAGGGCATGAATGGGTGGAGCATGACCAGCACCTGATCGAGCACCCAGCCAGCCACCAGCTTGGTCTCTTCGTCGAACGAGCCCTTGATCAGTTCGATGTACCAATCGCAGAACTGGTCCCACACGAAGTGATAGATCGCATTCGCCGCGGCATCGAAGCGCAGATCGGACATGGCCTGATCCAGCGCGGCGACCGTTTCGACAACTTCGCCGATGATCCAGCGGTTTACGGCGGACTTTGCAGCAGGAGCCTCAAGCGAAGTCGATGCCGCAATCCCATTCGCCTGGCAGAACCGCGCCGCGTTCCACAGCTTGGTGGCGAAGTTGCGGTAGCCTTCGACCCGGCGCTCATCCATCTTGATGTCGCGGCCCTGGCTTTCCATCGCCGCCATGAAAAAGCGCAGCGCGTCGGCCCCGAACTGGTCGATCAGGCCCAGCGGATCGACCACGTTGCCCTTGCTCTTGGACATCTTCTGCCCATCGGGCGCGCGAACAAGGCCGTGTAGATACAGCCGCGGCCACGGGTTCTGCCCGGTCATCGCCTGACCCATCATCATCATCCGCGCGTCCCAGAAGAACAGGATGTCGAAGCCGGAGATCAGGAGGTTGCCCGGGTAGTGGCGCTGGACGAGCTCGGTCTGCTCTGGCCAGCCCAGCGTGGCGAAGGGCCAGAGTGCGCTGGAGAACCAGGTGTCGAGGACGTCTTCGTCGCGGGTCAGCACCCGGCCGCAAGCCTGCGCCTGGGCTTCTTCTTCGCTCTCAGCGACATAGAAATTGCCGTCCTCGTCGAACCAGGCCGGGATCCGATGCCCCCACCAAAGCTGGCGGCTGACGCACCACGGCTGGATATTCTCCATCCAATTGAAGAAGGTCTTCTCCCAGCTTTTCGGCACGATTTCGACCGCGCCTGTCCGCACCGCTTCAAGCGGGGCCTTGGCCAGTTCCTCGGCGTTCACGTACCATTGGTCGGTCAGCCAGGGTTCGATTTCCACCCCGCCGCGATCGCCGAACGGGGTCTGGATGGTGCGCGGTTCGGCGTCGTGCGGTTCGCCGTCCTTGTCGGTCCAGGGGACGAGGAAACCGAGTTCCTTCATCCGTTCGACCACGAGCTTTCTGGCCACAAAGCGATCCAGCCCAACAAATTCGTCTGGCACGAACTGATCGGCCTTGGTGACTTTCGCCTCGGCATCGAACATGTTGAGCATATCCGCCGGCTTGATCCCGGCGCGCTTGCCCACTTCGAAGTCGTTGAAATCGTGCCCCGGGGTGATCTTGACCACGCCGCTGCCCAGTTCGGGATCGGCGTGTTCATCGGCCACCACCTTGAAGCGGCGCCCGGTGATCGGCTGGAGGATGTCCTTGCCGATCACGTCCTTGTAGCGTGCGTCCTCGGGGTTCACCGCCACGCACATATCGGCCAGCATGGTTTCGGGGCGCGTGGTCGCGACTTCAAGCGCGCCGCTGCCATCGGCGAACGGATAGCTGAAGCGCCAGAAGCTGCCTTTGACTTCGCGGGTTTCCACCTCAAGGTCGCTGATCGCGGTCTTGAGCTTGGGGTCCCAGTTGACCAGGCGCTTGTCGCGGTAAATCAGCCCTTTGTTGTACAGATCGACGAACACCTTAACCACCGCCTTGGTAAAGTGCGGGTCCATGGTGAACTGCTCTCTGGACCAGTCCATCGAGCAGCCCAGCCGGCGCAGCTGCTGGGTAATCGTCCCGCCGCTTTCCGCCTTCCACTCCCAGACCTTGGCGATGAATTCCTCGCGAGTGTAATTGGTGCGCTTGTCCTGCGCGGCTTCCAGCTGGCGCTCGACCACCATTTGCGTGGCGATCCCGGCGTGATCGGTGCCGACCACCCACAGCGCATCCTTGCCGCGCAGCCGCTCGTAGCGGATCACCACGTCCTGCAGCGTGTTATCCAGCGCGTGGCCGATGTGCAGGCTGCCGGTCACGTTGGGCGGCGGGTTGACAATCGTGAAGGGCTCGGCAGTCGGCCGGTCCGGACGGAACAGACCTTCTGCTTCCCAGTGCGCGTACCATTTCGCCTCGATCGCGGCGGGGTCGAATGTCTTGTCGAGTTGGTTGTCGGTCATATCGCCCGGCCTTTGCCAGCGGCGCGGCGCGGGTGCAATGATTTGGTTCACTGCGATCAGCCCGTCTTGCCGCCGCCATATTTTTCCCGCACACACCCTGCCAATGCGCGAATGGGCTGACTTCACCATCGAAACGGCTGCAGACGGCACGCAAACCATTGCGTTTGCCGGACCCTTGGTGGTGAGCTCGGTCGGCACGATTGATGCGCGGCTGCGGGCGCTGGGCGCGGCGGTGGAAAAGGTCGATCTGGCCGGGGTCAGCGATATCGACACGGTCGGGGCCTGGCTGGTGTGGCGCGTGGCGCACGAAACCGATGCCACGATCACCGGCGCCAGCAAGAAGGCCTGGCGGCTGATCTCAGCGGTCGAGGACAAGAACCCCGATAGCGATGAAGATAGCGAAGCTGAACTTACCACTTCGGAAGAAGTGCTGGGCGGGGTTGGCGGCTATGTCATGGGCTATGCCCATGGGGTGCTCGAACTGCTGGGCTTTCTGGGCGCGCTGGTGGTGGCTGCGGCCAAAGTGATCCGCCACCCGGGTGGTATGCGCTGGACTTCGCTGTTCCGCCAGATCGATCTGGGCGGCGTTGGCGCGCTGCCGATCGTCGGGTTGATGAGCTTTCTGATCGGGATCGTGATTGCCCAGCAAGGTGCGGTGCAATTGCAGCAGTTCGGGGCCGAGATATACACCGTCAACCTGACCGGGCGGCTTTCGATGCGCGAGCTGGGCCCGTTGATGACTGCGATCATGTTCGCCGGGCGATCGGGTTCCAGCTTTGCTGCGCAGATCGGAACGATGAAGCTGACCGAGGAAGTCGATGCGATGCGCACCATCGGCGTCTCGCCGGTGGAGGCGCTGATCCTGCCGCGAATTCTGGCTGCGGTGATCATCATGCCGCTGCTGGGCTTCTATGCCTCGCTGCTGGCGATTGTCGGCGGGGCGTTCGTTTCGATGTTCTCGCTCGATATCCCGTTCTTCACCTTCCTGACCCGAATCCGCGAAGTGGTACCGATGCACGATCTGTGGGTCGGGCTGGTCAAAGGGCCGGTGTTCGGCCTGATCGTGGCACTGGCCGGATGCTATCAGGGGATGCGGGTCCGCGACAATTCGGAAGAGGTCGGGCTCAAGACCACGGTGGCGGTGGTCCAGGCGATATTCGCAGTGATCGTGCTCGATGCGTTTTTTGCGGTATTCTTCACTGAAATCGGGTGGGGCTGATGGCAAGTGACGACCGCCTTGGCAGCACCGTGCATTACGCCGGCGATTTTCCGATCGTGGTGGAAGGGCTGAAAAACAGCTTCGGCAGCCAGGTGATCCATCAGGATCTTGATCTGAAGGTGCGACGCGGTGAAATCCTGGGCGTGGTGGGCGGATCGGGCACCGGCAAATCGGTGCTGATGCGCTCGATCATTGGCCTGCAGACCCCCGATGAAGGCACGATCGAAGTGCTGGGTGAGCAAATGAATACCCCGCGAGAAACCGGCGATCTGGACGTGCGCAGCCGCTGGGGCGTGCTGTTCCAGGGCGGCGCGCTGTTTTCGACGCTGACCGTTGCGGAAAATATCGAGGTGCCGCTCAAGGAATTCCACCCCGAAATCGGGCCCGAACTGCGCCGCGAGATTGCCGAATTCAAGGTCCGCCTCTCAGGCCTGCCGGCCGAGGCGGCGGACAAGTTTCCCTCTGAACTGTCAGGCGGGATGCGCAAACGCGCCGGGCTGGCGCGCGCGCTGGCGCTTGATCCGGAATTGCTGTTTCTGGACGAGCCGACTGCGGGGCTTGATCCGATCGGCGCCGCTGCGTTCGATGCCCTGACCCGTGAACTGCAGGATACGCTGGGCCACACGGTGTTTCTGATCACCCACGATCTTGATACGCTGTACGAAATTTGTGACCGGGTAGCGGTGCTGGCCGACAGGCAGGTGATCGCGGTCGGGACCATTCCGGAACTGCTGGCGCTGGACCATCCGTGGATCCAGGAATATTTCAACGGCCCACGCGGCCGCGCCGCCAAGGCGGCGCAGGGCCGGGCATTGTCGATGGCGCGCGAAAGCAAAGCGGCCATGGACAAGCGCGACAAAGCAGGGGAATAAGCAGGCATGGAAACCAAAGCCAGATATGTCTGGGTCGGGGCAGTAACCTTGGCGTTGCTGGCCTTGCTGGCGTTCTTCGTGATCTGGCTGGCGCGCCTTAACGAAGGCTCGAAGCACGAATACGATATCTTCTTCAAGCAATCGGTCGATGGCCTGGCCAAAGGTTCGGCGGTCAACTTCTCGGGCGTTCCGGTGGGCCAGGTCAAAGTGATCGAACTGTGGAAGCGCGATCCCGGCTTTGTCCACGTTCGCATCTCGGTGGACCGGGAAGTGGCGATCCGGGTGGGCACAACCGCGACGATCCTGGGCAGCTTCACCGGGATTTCAACGATCCAGCTGGAAGGCGCGACCAAGGATGCGCCGCTGCTTTCGTGCAAGGGCGAAAACGCCAAGGCGCTGTGCCCTGAAGGGGTCCCGGTTATCCCGACCAAGCGCGGCGGTCTGGGCGAATTGCTGAACAGCGCGCCGCTGCTGCTGGAACGGCTGGCGACACTGACCGAGCGGCTGACCAATGTGTTCTCGGACAAGAACCAGGCCTCGATCGAAGGCATTCTGGCCAATACCCAGACGCTGACCGGCGGCCTTGCCGCCGCATCGCCGCAGTTGCAGCGCACCTTCATCGAACTGCAGGGGACATTGGTGCAGGCGCAATTGGCGCTTACGCAGTTTCAGCAGGTTGCAGCATCGACCAATGCGATGATGAGCGAGGACTTCCGCCCGATGGTCGGTCAGTTCAACCAGTCGCTCAAATCGATCGAGCGCGCCTCGAAACAGCTCGATACGCTGCTGGCTGAAATGCGCCCCGGGGCGCAACGGATCAGCAACCGGACCCTGCCCGAAGCCGAAGCCGCGATCCGCGATCTGCGCGCCACCACCAAGGCGCTGCGCGATACCACCGAAAAACTGAACGATCAGGGGGCCGGCGGTCTTCTGGGCGGGCCCAAGCTGCCCGATTACAAGCCATGAAGGATTGGGCCATGACGCGATCATCGGCAATGCCGGCAAAAAAAATTCGCACTTATGCAGCACTGGTGCTGGCACTGGCGCTGGCCGGCTGCATCAGCCTGGGCGGCGGGGGCAAGCCGCCAGCGTTCCTGCTGACGCTGAGCGCGGACAAGCCAGTTGAAGCTGGCCGCACGGCGCAAGGCACCAGCGCCAGCATGATCGTGGTGATGGAACCCGAAACCAGCCAGAAGCTCAGTGTAGTGCGCGTGCCGGTGCAGGTTGACGATACCCGCGTCGCCTATCTGGTTGGCGCGACCTGGGTCGAACGGCCCACCAAACTGCTGCGCGGTCTGCTTGCCGAAACGCTGCGCACCCGCACCTCCACCTTGGTGCTGGAAGACAGCCAAAGCATGGCTGCAGGCGGCGAACGGCTGGCCGGCCAGCTGGTTGATATGGGCTATGACGCGCGCACCGGCTCGGTCGTGGTGCGCTTCGATGCGCTGCGCACGCTGGCCGATGGCACCGTGCAGAGCAAACGCTTTGAAAGCGTGATCCCAGGAATCGCCGCCAAGCCCGAATTTGTCGGCCCGGCCATCAACCGCGCCGCCAACGATGTGGCACGGCAAGTGGCGGACTGGATGCTGGGGAAGTAGCAACCAACGATCCTCCCCATTTGTGGCCTTCGCCAAAAATGGGAAGGACCTAGTCTGAGGCATCCCGACTTCACTCGATGCGAACGGAGCAGGGTGTTTGGTCTTCATATCTGATACAGGCCGACGAATGCGCATTGCCCTCTATGAACCCGAAATCGCCGGAAATGTCGGCGCAGTGCTGCGGCTGGGGGCCTGCCTTGGCGTGGGCGTGGACCTGATCGAGCCGCTCGGCTTTGCCTGGGATGATGCCCGCGTGCGCCGCACTGCGATGGACTATATCGACCACGTCGAGATTGTCCGCCACGCCAGCTTCGCCGCCTTTCGCCAGACCATCGGCAGCCAGCGGCTGGTGCTGTTCACCACCAAGTCCAGCGGGTCGTCCTACGATTTCGCCTACCAAACCGATGATGTGCTGCTGTTCGGCAAGGAAAGTGCCGGGGTTCCGGTTGAGGTCGCGGCGCTGTGCGATGCGAAAGTGCGAATTCCGATCCGCGCAGACGTCCGTTCAATGAACCTCGCTTCGGCAGCGGCGCTGGCGCTGGGCGAAGGGCTGCGGCAGGTGGCACTGCTACCGGGCTAGCGCGCAGCCAGTCCCGCAAACCTCATCGCCGCCGTGAACGCCGCGAACCGCCGCGCGCGGCGATGTTCGGCTTCGTAATCGCTGCCCCACAGTTCGGCTTGCCAGGCTTCCTCAAGCTCGGCCGCTTGCCACAGGCCTTCGGCATCAGCGTCAGGCTCAAGCGCGGCCAGAGCGGTGACCAGCGATGCGGTGATTGAGGCGAGCGTGGTCAGCGCAGCCAGAGCAAAGTCGTCTTTGGTCTGCAGCAGCTGTTCAAGCCGTGCCAGCGTGGCGGGCGGCTGGGCTTGGTGCAGCACTCCGTGGACGCGAACAAAGTGCACATCCCAGCGCGCTTCGGCGGCACCCAGCAGTGGGTCCCACAGCTCTTGCTGGCGCGCGTGCAGTGCATCTTCAGCGTCGGCGCGGTAGCACAGGGTATCGGTTTCGGCGAAGCGCAGCAGCGTGGCCACCGTGCCAGTGCGGTCCTGCGCCACCACATCCAGCGCGGTGTCGGTCAGATCGCGCAGCATGAACAGCGCGGGATCGATCTCCTCGCCCTGCGCGGCCCATTCCGCTGCCAGTGCCTGCGCCAGTGCCTGTGTCGGTACGATCTGCGCTCGCCCGCCTTGCGTCTTGACCGCGCGGCCATCGAGCAGCAGCCGCCAGCCGCCGCCGTGCACTTCGGTTGAAACGTCCTTCCAGAACCGCTTCATTGGCTCGGTGTTTTCCATTTCCGCGTCAGGAACGGCGGCAGCAGCAGCAGTTCAAGCAGGCCGAAACCCGTAAAAACGTAACCGGCAGGCTTGGGGATCGGCAGCTTGCCTGCCACGATCAGCAGCCCGACCAGGATCAGCGCCATGCTCAGCAGGCGGATCGCGGTCAGGATGAAAAACCGGGTCTTGGCATCGCTTTCGTCGGTCATGGCAGCAAGTCTCCCAAATGGGCCGGGCTGGTGGCCACCGCCTCGGCCCCGGCATCGAACAGTTCCTGAGTGGTGTGGTAACCCCAATCGACCCCCAAGGCGCGCACTCCGGCATTCACTGCCATCGCCATGTCGAACTGGGTATCGCCGATCATCACGCAAGCCTCGCGCGCCGCGCCGGTTTCGGCGAGCGCGGCCTCGATCATCGCCGGATGCGGTTTGGACGGGTGGTGATCGGCGGTTTGCAGCGTGGCAAAATGCGCGGTCAGGCTGTGCGCGGCAAGGCAATGCTCCAGCCCGCGCTGGCTTTTGCCGGTGGCCACGCCCAGCACCCAGCCTTGCGCCGCCAGCCGTGTCACCAGTTCGGCCATGCCATCATAAAGCGGTTCAACCAGTTGGCCTGATTCGCGGGTCGCCCGGAAGATACGGCGATAGCTTGCATCAAGCTCGCGGTTCAATTCATCGTCGGCTTCAGGCAGAAGCATGCGGATCGCCTGCGGCAGGCTGAGCCCGACGATCCGGCGCACCTGGTGCCGATCGGGGGCGGGCAGGCCGTGCTCGGCAAACGCCGCTTCCATCGCGCCGACCACTCCGGCCTGGCCATCGACCAAGGTGCCATCGCAATCGAACAGGGCGAGGCGGACGGTCACTCTGCAACGCTCCGCATCATCAGCGCGATCGCGGCGGCGCCTTCGCTTTCCAGCCCGGCGGCCAGGCCCGCGCGGTCCTCGGCGCTTTTGTTCTGGCTCAGCTTTAAAGTTTCGCGCCAGCCCAGCACGTCCAGTTCAAACCCGACGATCGCTTTGACCAGAGCAATGCGGCGGGCTTCGGACAATTTGTCGATCGACCACGGCTTACCGGCAGAGACCCGTGCTTCGTGCTTTTCGGACAGCGCGGTGATCTGCGCCAGCAAGCCTGCTTCGTCCATCCGCCGCACCCGGCCTTCGAGTTCAACCGCGGCATAGTTCCAGGTCGGCACCTGATCGGCTCCGCCATCGCTGTACCAGCGCGGAGAGATGTAGCCATCGGGGCCATTGACCACCGCCAGCACCGTTGCACCGTCAAGATGCTTGGTCAGCGCATTGCCGCGCGCCAGATGAAACTGCACCGTGCCGCCTGTGGACCACAGCAAAGGCACATGCGCCACGCGCGGGCCATCGGGGGTCGCGGCAAAAATCATTCCAAACGCCACTTCGTCCACCAGCGCCTCAAGCAGAGCGCGATCGGCGTGGCGGAAGGCGGAATTGGGATGCATCAGGGCTTACCCGGCTTGGGCGATCCCTTGCCCTTGGTCGGACCACGGCTTTTGGCCGGGCGCTCCGGGGCATCGCCGCCGCGCCAGCGGCCTTTGGCCGGGCGTACCGGGGCATCGGCATCGCGCCCGCGGCCTTTGGTCGGGCGCTCTGGGGCATCGGCTCCGCGCCCGCGCCGTTCGCCGCGGCGTTCCTTGCGGTACTGCTTGGCATGGGCCTTGGCCTGGCTTTTAAGCACGTCCTTGCCCGGAGGCGGCGGCGCAGAGGGCATGGCGGCGCCGTCAGCCTCATCAAAGCCGAGATTGACCATGCTGGCGGCAAAGTGTTCGGGCAGCGGCGCCACCACGTCGATTTTCTCACCCGCCGGGCCGGGGATCACCAGTCGCCGCGCGTGGAGGTGCATCTTGCGGCTGATCGTGCCCGAAAGGAACGCGTCCTTGCCGCCATATTTGCCATCACCCACAATCGGGTGGCCGATCGCCGCCATGTGCACGCGCAGCTGGTGGGTTCGCCCGGTCAGCGGTTGCAGTTCAACCCAGGCAGCGCGGTTGCCGGCGTGGTCGATCACGCGGTAGCGGGTGCGCGCCGAAAGCCCTTCGCCCGATTGATCGACCATCATCTTCTCGCCGCCGCTGCCCGGCTGCTTGGCCAAAGGCAGTTCGATTAGCCCGTCTTCGATATCGGGCACGCCCATCACCAGCGCCCAATAGACCTTGCGCGCGCTGCGCCCGGAAAAGTGCTTGGAAAAATAGGCCGCGCTGCCCGGGGTGCGGGCAATCAGCAAGACCCCGCTGGTATCCTTGTCCAGCCGGTGGACCAGCCGCGGGCGTGGCTCGTTGCCCTGGACATAGGCATCGAGCAACCCATCGACATGTTCGTGCGTGCCGCTGCCGCCCTGCGTCGCCAGTCCCGGCGGCTTGTTGAGCACGAAGGCTGATTGCGTGGTCTGGATCACAATCTCTTCCGCCAGTTTACGCTGTTCTTCGCTCAGCGGCTTGCGGGTCCGCGCGGCGCGTTCGGGGGCATCGCCGCCCGGCGGCACGCGCAGCACTTGGCCCGCGCTCAGCCGGTCGGCCACATCGGCGCGCTTGCCGTCCACCCGGATCTGCCCGGTGCGGGCCCAGCGGCTGACCGTGGCAAAGCCGATTTGCGGCAAATGGCGCTTGAACCAGCGGTCAAGCCGCACACCTTCGTCGTCGGCGCCGACGTTGAACTGGCGAACTTCCGCGCTCATGCCGCCACCCGCGCGATTGCCAGACCCGCGAACAGCGCGATCAGCCCGGCCAGCACCGAAAGCAGCGCATAGGAAAAGGCGGTCAGCAAAGTGCCGCGCTCGATCAGCAGCGCCAGTTCCAGGCTGAAGGCGCTGAAGGTGGTAAAGCCGCCCAGCACGCCTACGCCCAGCAACAGCCGCCACTGTTCACCGCTGCTGCCGTGGCGCGCCAGCCATCCGGCCAGCAGGCCCATGGCCAGACTGCCAATCAGATTGACGCTGAGCGTTGCCCACGGAAACTGCAGCGCTGCGACCGGACCGATCGAGCGACCAATCGCCAGCCCTGCGACATAACGCAGCCACGCGCCGATACTGCCGCCAAGGGCGACATAGAGCGATGCGGCAAGAAAGCTGGGCGGGTTCATCATCCGCGCTCTAGGGGCGCAGGCGCTTCGCAGCAAGAGGGCGGCGGCATCGGTTACTAACGTACAGGGAACGTCCGATGCCGCCACCAGGGTATGCCGGATCAGGTCACGGGTGTCTTGACCCGGTCCGGCGGGGCAAATGCGGTGCCGGCCTTGCGCCGATTGGACGGTGCTTTGCAGCGATTGTGCATCACGGCCGCCTCCAAGCGATTGCGATTGACGCAGTGCTATCACACCAGATATTGACCCGTCTTACACAGAATGGTCCGATCCGGCGGCGTATCGGATCAATTGTTTGTGGACCATTTGGGCGCTTCTTGGGTGTCAAAGGGTTGCCAACCGCAGACCTTGGTGCTAGCCGCCCGCCAGTTCACGCCGATCCCGTGGGGATTCGGCAGATTTCGTGTTTTAAGCAAACAACAGGTGCATCCCCGCACTGGACATACGCGGGGCTCTGATCTTTTGGCCAATGAGGTGGTTCGGTTTATGCAAATTCTCGTCCGCGACAACAATGTCGAGCAGGCCCTGCGCGCGCTCAAGAAAAAGCTGCAGCGTGAAGGCGTCTATCGCGAGATGAAGCTGCGCCGTCACTACGAAAAGCCGAGCGAAAAGCGCGCCCGTGAAAAGGCTGCTGCTGTGCGCCGTGCCCGCAAGATGGATCGCAAGCGGATGGAACGCGACGGCGTTAAATAGACCGTCATTTGCAGCCTTGATGAAGGGCTTGCGATAGGCCATGAGGGCGCGGAGGGGCATTTTCCGCGCCTTTTTGCATAGCTTCGAGACAGGATCAGGCATGACCGAGATTACCCGCGTACCGCTTCAACCGATTGCCAAGGGCACGCTGTCCAAGCTGTGGGCCGGTGTGCTGGCGGCGGCGCTGGCCGCAGCGGCGTTGGCCTGGTTTACCCTGCCGCCGGGGGTCAAGATTACCACGATCAAGGATGGCGCAGGCGCCGTGCCCAAGGCTGGCGATCTGGTGTTCATCAAATATGTCGGCAAGCTGGCTTCGAATGGCAAGGAATTCGATCGGTCGCGCAATGTGCTCGAAGGTCTGCCCCCGGGCATCCCGCCGGGCCTGATCCCCGAAGGTTCGCCGTTTGAAATCGGCCAGACCGTCCCCGGCTTCAACGAAGCCCTGCAGAAAGTGCAAAAGGGCGGCAAGTACACCTTCATGATCCCGGCTGAAAAGGCTTACGGCGCTGAAGAAAAGCGCAATCCGCAAACCGGCGAAGTCGAAATTCCGGCGAACAGCGATCTGGTCTTCGATGTCGAAGTGACCGAAATCCTCTCGCCCGAAGAAGCCAAGAAGCGGTCTGAGCAGATCAGCGCGATCATGGCTCAGCTTCAGCCAAGCGGCCCCCCCGCTCCGGATGGTGCTGCACCTGAAGGTGAGCCGGCTGCCAAGCCCGCGCCCAAGGCCGCAGACAAGAAGTAATCCAAATCCCGAAGATAGGGGCATGATCAATGTCGGTTGATACCGCCACCGTCGCCAAAATCGCGGCGCTCGCCCGGATCAAGGTCAACGAGGCTGAAATCGCGGCGATGGTTCCCGAACTCAACGGGATCCTCGCCTGGGTTGAACAGCTGGGCGAAGTCGATGTCTCGGGTGTTGAGCCAATGACCGCGGTGATCGAAAACCACCTGCGCCTGCGCGACGATGTGATCGATCCCGATCCCTTGACCGGCGGGGGCAAGCGCGATGCGGTGCTGGCCAATGCGCCAGCGCGGCAGGACGGGTTCTTTGGCGTGCCCAAGGTGATTGAGTGATGACCGACCTGACCAACCTGGGCGTCGCCGCGATTCGCGATGGCGTGGCCAAGGGTGATTTTACCGCCGTTGAAGTGGCCGAGGCGTTCAACGCCAATATCGCCGCTGCCGGCGCGCTCAACGCGTTCATCGTCGCTACGCCGGATATGGCGGTGGCAGCCGCCAAGGCCACCGACGCCAAGCGCGCTGCGGGCCAGCCGCTGGGCAAGATGGGCGGCGTGCCGATCGGGATGAAAGATCTGTTCGCCACCAAGGGCGTGCAGACCACCGCGGCCAGCCATATCCTTGAAGGCTTCGTCCCCGAATACGAATTGACCGTTTCGCAGAACCTGTGGAACGCCGGGGCAGGGATGCTGGGCAAGCTCAACCTAGATCAGTTTGCGATGGGTTCGTCGAACGAGACGAGCTATTTCGGCAATGTGATCTCGCCGTGGCGCCGCAAGGATGGCGGCAATGCTGCCATGGCGCCGGGTGGTTCATCGGGCGGTTCATCGACAGCAGTCGCTGCGCGCCTCGCTCCGGCCGCCACCGGCACCGATACCGGCGGTTCGATCCGTCAGCCTGCTGCCTTCACGGGCATTTCTGGGATCAAGCCCACCTATGGCCGCTGCAGCCGCTGGGGCATCGTCGCGTTCGCCAGCAGCCTCGATCAAGCCGGGCCGATGGCGCGCGATGTGCGCGATTGCGCGATCATGCTCGAAGCCATGGCTGGGTTCGATCCCAAGGATGCGACCAGCCTGGAACTGCCGGTGCCCGCATGGGAAGCCGGGCTTTCGGGCGACCTCACCGGCAAAAAGGTCGGCGTGCCGCGCGAATACCGCATGGACGGGATGGACGCCGATGTCGCCGCCAGCTGGGATCAGGGCATTGCCTGGCTCAAGGATGCGGGCGCTGAAATCGTCGATATCAGCCTGCCGCACACCAAATACGCGCTGCCTGCCTATTACATCATCGCGCCCGCCGAAGCCTCCAGCAACCTCGCCCGCTATGACGGCGTGCGCTATGGCTTGCGCGAACTGCCCGAGGGCGCTGGCCTGCAGGACATGTACGCCGCCACCCGCGCCGCTGGGTTCGGGGCAGAGGTCAAGCGCCGCATTCTGATCGGCACCTACGTGCTCAGCGCCGGGTTCTACGATGCCTATTACACCCAGGCCCAGAAGGTCCGCACGCTGATCGCGCAGGATTTCAAGAACGCCTTCACTCTGTGCGACGTGATCCTCGCCCCCACCGCGCCCACCGCTGCGTTTGGTCTGGGCGAAAAGAGCGATGATCCGCTGGCGATGTATCTGAACGATGTGTTCGCAGTGCCGGCCTCGTTGGCGGGCCTGCCCGCAATGTCGGTTCCGGCCGGCCTTAACCGCGAGGGCCTGCCGCTGGGTCTGCAAATCATCGGGCGCGCGTTTGACGAGCAAGGCGTGCTCAACGCCGGGCTGGCGATCGAGAGCCGCGCAGCGTTCAGTGCCAAGCCGGAGCGGTGGTGGTGAGCTGGTTCGGTGGTCGCGGCGATGAAACGCCGACCGACCGCCGCGATTACGGTTTTGCCTTTGCGGCGCTGAAATCGAGCATGTTCCTAGCGCTGATGGCTGCCAAGCGAGGGCATCTGATGCCCGATGAGGCGCGCGAGCACAGCCAGATGGTTCGCGATGGGCTATCGATAGTTCCCGAAGTCTGGCTGCCGCCCGAAGGGCGTGAAGCCGTGGAAGAGGCGCTTGGCGAGATCGAGCGGCAGGCGAACTTGTTCTTCTCTATCGGCATTCCCAAGTGACCAGCGCGGCGGCGGGTGTTGGCCGCGCGGCGCTGTCAATCGCGCTGTGACTGCACCGGGCAGCGAGACGGCTCACCGCTTCACCGCGCTCGATTCGCTGCGCGGGATCGCCGCCATGGGCGTTGCGGTGCACCACATCCAGGCCACCCACGGCCCCGCCAGTTGGGCGCTGTTCGTCAACGGCGGGCAGTTCGTCGATTTTTTCTTCGTGCTGTCGGGGTTCGTGATCGCCGGAGTCTATGGCGAGCGGCTGGCTGACGGATTTTCGCTGCTCAAGTACGCAGTGTTGCGGCTTGGGCGGGTCTGGCCGTTGCATGCTTTCATGGTGTTATTGGGACTGGCGGTGGAGCTTCTCTCGCTGGTGATCGGCCAGCACGGTCTGTCTGCCAGCCCGCCGTTCGAAGGGCTTCACGATCCGCTGCACTTCGTCACCGCGCTGCTGTTGCTTGATGGTTGGATCCCCGATTGGACCAATTATTACAGCCGCGCCAGTTGGACGATTTCGGTCGAAGTCGTGCTCTATGCGCTGGCCGCATTGGCGCTGCGCTATCACCGTGCGGGGCTGTCGCTGTTTGCCGTACTGGCGCTGCTGGCACTTGGCGCGATGTTGCAAGGGTGGCAGGCACCGCTGGCAACGCATGCAATCCAGCGCGGGCTGACTGGATTCGCGCTGGGCATGGCCTGTTGGTATGCGCACCTGCGCCTGTGTGCGGCCAGGCTGCCCTTGCCCAGCATCCTGGAGGGCGTGTCGCTTGGGTGCCTGCTTGTAGCAATCGCCTATCCGCCGAGCTATCCAACGCTGGCCGTAATTGTCCCGTCGGGCGTGGTGGTGCTGGTATTTGCGCGCCAGCAGGGTGCGATCAGCCGCGTGCTTTGCGCCAGTCCCTGGGCCTGGTTGGGGCAGGTTTCCTATGCGCTCTACATGGTCCACGCAATGGTCAAGGGCAGGGCGACCGACATGTTGGTGCTGCTGAGCAAGTACAGCGGCGTGCCGATGGCCGACTGGTCGTGGGAGGATATGGTACCGGTCAAGCGTATCATCCTGGCACCCTTACCCTCAACCTTGGCGCAACTGTCAATTGTCGCGCTGATGCTGTTGGCGGCGAATCTCGCGCACCGTTGGATCGAGGAACCCGCGCGGCAATGGTCGCGGCGTTTGGCCGCGCGCCTCTAACCCCCTTTTCTTAGCCGCCAATCGGCACTATCGGCAGGTGATATGACCAATTATCGCATCCAGGGTACCACCGGTGAGTGGGAAGTCGTGATCGGCCTTGAAGTCCACGCGCAAATCGCCAGCCAGTCCAAGCTGTTTTCGGGCGCCGCCACGGCGTTCGGGGCCGAGCCGAACAGCCAGGTTTCGTTGGTCGATGCGGCGATGCCGGGAATGTTGCCCGTGCCCAACCGCGAATGCATCCGCCAGGCGGTGCGCACCGGGATGGCGCTCAACGCCAAGATCAATCCGTGGAGCCGGTTTGATCGCAAGAACTACTTCTACGCCGATTTGCCGCAGGGCTACCAGATCAGCCAGCTCTATCACCCGATCGTGGGCGAGGGCGAGATTGAGGTGGTGCTGGACGAGAAAGACCCTGAGGGCAGCACCAAGACCATCGGCATCGAACGGATCCACGTGGAGCAGGACGCCGGCAAGCTGATGCACGATCAGCACCCGACCATGTCTTATGTCGATCTCAACCGCTCAGGCGTGGCCTTGATGGAAATCGTCAGCCGGCCTGACATGCGCTCGCCGCAGGAGGCTGGGGCCTATGTCGCCAAGTTGCGCCAGATCCTGCGCTATGTCGGTTCGTGCGATGGCAATATGGACCAGGGATCGATGCGCGCCGATGTCAACGTTTCGGTGCGCAAGCCGGGCGAAGAGTTTGGCACCCGCACCGAAACCAAAAACGTCAACTCGGTCCGCTTCGTCATGGCCGTGGTTGAAAGCGAAGCGCGCCGCCAGGTCGATCTGATCGAGGATGGCGGGCGTGTGGTTCAGGAGACCCGGCTCTACGATCCCGATCGCAACGAAACCCGGTCAATGCGCAGCAAGGAAGACGCGCACGATTACCGCTATTTCCCCGATCCCGATCTGCTCCCGCTGGAACTGGACGCGGCTTTTCTGGATGAGTGCAAGGCGAGCCTGCCCGAACTGCCCGATGTCAAACGGCACCGCTATGAAAGCGCGATGGGGCTTTCGCCCTACAACGCCGCAGTGCTGACTGCTGACGTCGAAGTGGCACGCCAGTTTGAGGAACTGCTGACCTCGGTGGCCAAGGGCGCGGGCAAGAGCGAGGCCGAGATGGCCAAGCGCGTCGCCAACTGGCTGCTGTCAGAACGCCCGGGTATTTTGAATGCCCATGCGCTGCCGGCCGATCACCCCCGGAATACGCTGGAAGCCAACACCGCAATCGTCGTCGCCACCGAAAGCGGCCAGATCTCGGGCAGCAAGGCCAAGGAAATTTTCGAGGCTTACCTGACCGACGAAACCGATCTGGCCGCGGAGATCGCAGCCAACCAGCAGACCAGCGATACCGGCGCAATCGAAGCCGCAGTCGATGCGATCCTGGCCGCCAATGCCGACAAGGTGGCCGAATACAAGGGCGGCAAGGAAAACCTGTTCGGGTTCTTCGTTGGACAGACGATGAAAGCGATGCAGGGCAAAGGCAATCCGGGGATGGTCAATCAGGTGCTGAAGCAGCGGCTGGGGTAAGTGCGCGGCACTAAAGTCCCGCAAAAAAGTGCGGAACCGTTGGGCTGGCCGGGACGTTCTCCTGGGAAGCTCAACGGAAGGTTGTCAAGATGGACCGCGCTTTCAAAATCATCGGTGCCCTGGGCCTGTCGATTTCGGCTGGCACGCTGCTGGGGATGAGCACGCCGACTGCAATGAAGGCAGCGCCGGAACCCGAGTGGCGCATGGCTGCACGCAGCGCTAATGCCGGAAAGCCGATCGAGTTGTCGCAGCCCGAAGTGGTCTATTCGTCGATGCCAGAGGATCTGTCGCCGCAGGTCGGCTATGGCAGCCCGGCAGCCTATCAGGCCTATTATGTCGATGCCCCGGTTCGCACGCAATACACCGCTGTGCCTGTCTATGCGGTCATACCGCTCGCCTCGCAGCCGTTGCGAAGTTCAGCCGATGCACCCACGCTGGCCGTGCGCGACGCGCAGACCCGCGCCCAAACGTCGCTGGAGCCGGTTCGGTTAGCTTCGGCCAAGACGATCGATATGCCCAATGCTGCGTCGAATTCCGAGCACGAACCGGTGTTCGATACCACTGGGGATGCCCCGGCAATGGATGCCGACGGCGAAAATTGAAATATCACAAAAGCACCAAAAAGGGCGCCGGAGCAGAACTCCGGCGCCCTGGTTGTTTGTGGCTGTCGCAGGCTCAGGCCTTGCGGGTGCCGCTCATCGGGAAAGTCCCGAAGGCGCCGGCCTTGACCGATCCGGTCAGCACATCGCCATCGACTGTGGCGGTGCCTTCCAGCGTCATCGGCATCGGCACGGTCATCTTCATCGACCAGGTCAGCGTGTTGCCATCGACCTTGCCGTCTTCAAGGTCCATCGAACCCATCGCGCCGACATTGCTGCCGGTGAATGTGTCACCATCAACATTGATCGTCACGTCGCTCTTCTGGTCGCCCATCGGGGTCTTGGTAATGCATTCATAGGTGCCGGCTACAGACATCGATCTTCTCCTCACTTACAAGCAGGTAAGTAGCGCTTTCACTCGCGCCTGCGGGCGGCTGAGTCAACTGGCCAAAATTATTGGGCGGCCGCAATCTCTACCGGCCAGCCCAGTTTGCGCAGTTGCGGCTCGACAGATTTGCGATCGCCTACCACCACGAAGACCAGACCTTGCGGCTGCAGATACTGGCGCGCCATGGCGTTGATCGCGGCGGCATCAATCGCCCGGTAGCGCGCCGGGAGCGAAGACTGGTAATCCAGCGCGCGGCCCAGGATCAGGTTGGAACTGATCGCGCCCAGGATCTGGAAGTTGGTCTCGAAATCGTTGGGCAGCCCGCGGATATTGCCGTCGGTCACCCGCGCCAGCTCCCCCGGTTCGACCCCGCGGGTGCCCGGGAAGGCCTGCATCTGCGCCAGAATCAACCGGATCGAATCGCAGGTGCGGTCACTTTGCACCGGCGCGCTGACCGTAAACGAGCGCGCGCCGATCGGGGCACGCACGCGGCTGCGCACCCCGTAAGACCAGCCCTTGTCTTCGCGCAGATCCATGTTGAGCCGGCTGAGGAAGCCGTTGCCAAGCACCTCGTTGGCCAGATCAAGTGCCTCCAGATCAGGGGCTCGTCCAGTCAAGGGCAGCACCCGGCCCGCCACGATCACCGATTGCGGCGAGCCAGGGCGGTCAATCAGCACGATCCGTTCGCGCGGCGGAGGGGCGGGCTGGTCGATTGGCTTGAGCGGGCGTGCTGTCGCCGGCGGGGTCCAACCGCCGAAAGCTTGTTCAAGCAGTGGCTTGATCTGATCCATCGTCACGTCGCCAACCACGGTAATGGTCATGCCATCGGGGCGCAGCCATTTGTCATGCGCGGCGCGCAGCTGATCGGGGCCCAGTGCGGTTACCGCCGCCTTGTTGCCCAGCCCATCGCCGGGCTGGCCATAAGGATGGCCGGCACCAAACAGCAGCGGGCTGATACTGCGTGAGGCGAGGCCGCTCGGGCTGCTGAGCGACTGATCGATATCGGCAAGCCGCTGCGCTTTCAGCCGCGCGACATCCTCGGCGCGGAACGCTGGTTGGCGAACCACTTCGGCCATCAGATCAAGCGCGGGGGCCAAGTTGGGCGTGAGCGAGAACAAGGTAACCGACGAGGTATCAAGCCCGCTGCCGGTGGAGATCGTTGCGCCCAGCCGCTCCTGCTCCTCGGCGATCTGGGTCGCGCTACGCCTGTCGGTGCCTTCATCCAGCAAGGCCATCATCAGCGATTGGGTGCCAGGGCTATCCTGCGCGTCGGCAGCGATCCCGGCATCGAAGCTCAGGCTGACAATCGCGCTGGGCACCGCCCGGCGCCGGGCCAGCACCACCGGCACGCCGTTGCTCAGCGTGGCCCGTTCGGCCGTGGGGAACGTCAGCGCGCCAACCGGATCGACCGCGGGCAAATCGCGCTTGGCCCCGAGAGCCAGCTTGGCGGCGGGTCGTTTGGCATCGGGCTTGGGTGCCGGGCTGGTGGCTTCATCGCCCCAGCCGCCCATGGCCTCACCCTTGTCGGTGCGGGTGCCGGGCACGATCGCCAGCGCAAACACCGGCCGCGTCATCCAGCGCTGCAGGGCACCGCGGACCTGATCCGGGGTGAGCGCCGCAATCGCCGCCAGATCCTTCTTGTACTGCGCCGGATCGCCCGAATAGAGCAGTCCTTCGGCCAGGGTCGAACCCTTGCCCGCGAACCCGCCAACCTGTTCGAGCGAGGCGATCTGGCCGGCCACAGTGGTGGTGGCCGCGCGCTGCAATTCGTCGGCGGTGGGGCCTTCGGCGGTCAGCCGGGCGATTTCAGCATCAAGCGCCGATTCGGCCACGGCCTGATCGACCCCGTCCTTGACGTCCATTTCAATCTGGATCGTGCTGACCTGTTCGAACTGCTGGACATTGGCCGAAACCCGGGTCGCCAGTTCCTTGCCGCGAACCAGCGCATTATCGAGCCGTGATGAGGCGAGCCCGCCCAGCACGTCCATCCCCATTGCCAGTGCCGGCGCATCAGCGTGGTTCAGCCCGGGGCCGCTCCACACCCGGTAGATCCGCACTTGCGGCACCTGATCGGTCATCGTCCGGCGCACCGGCGCGGCCAGCGTCACCGGGCCGGCATTAACCTTGGCCACTGCCGGTCCCTTGGGGATCGCGCCGAACCACTTTTCAACTTTCGCCTGCGCGGTGGCGGCATCGATATCGCCCGAAAGCACCAGCACCACATTGTTGGGGGCGTAGTTGTCAGTGAACCACGTGCGCACATCGGTGATGCTGGCAGCATTGAGATCGGCCATCGAACCGATCGTGGCGTGGCGATAGGGGTGGCCGACCGGGAACAGCCCTTCGCCAATGGCGTATTCGGCCAGGCCATAGGGCTCGTTATCGCCCTGGCGCTTTTCATTCTGGACCACGCCGCGCTGCTTATCGAGCTTGTCCTGCGTCACCGCGCCGAGCAGGTGCCCCATCCGGTCGCTTTCCATCATCAAGGCCAGGTCAAGCGCGCCGGTCGGCACGGTTTCGACATAGTTGGTGCGGTCATACCAAGTCGATCCATTGGTCGATGTTGAGCCCGCGCCTTCCAGCGGAATATCGAAATTGGGCACGTTTTCGCTGCCGCCGAACATCAGGTGTTCGAACAGGTGGGCAAAGCCGGTGCGGCCCTTGGGCTCGCTTTTCGAACCGACCCGGTAGTAGCTGGTGACGCCGACAATCGGGCTCTTCCGGTCAGTGTGGACGATCACCTGCAGGCCATTGGGCAGGGTGAACTGCTGGAACGGAATATCCACGGCCCCCACCAGATCGGCCAGCGGGGCGGGCTTTTGCGGCGCTGCGGCCTGCGCGGCGGGGGTTTCAAGCGGTGCAGCGCTGGGCATCGAGGACGCCGCAGCGCAGGCGCTGAGAGCAAGAGCGAACAGCGAAGCGGGCAGCAAACGGCGCATGGTATGGGATCCCCGGGAAAGTCGAGCCTGTTGGCTAAGAGCTTAGCGGCTTGCAGGCGTAGGCATAGCCCCCGGATCGACGAACGGCATGGAGGAGGCCATGACGGTCGGGGAAATCAGGGCTACGGCTGGATCGGGGCCAGTTCGGTGCTGGGCGCCAGCGGGGCGGTGCCCAGCAGCGGGACCTTGGACTGCGAGGAAATCACCGATTCCTGGGTCAAGCCGCCAATCTCGAAACTTTCCCCGTCACGCACCGTGGCCGACGTTTCCGCCTCACGCCGACATTCACATATTGCACCTGCTGCGAAACGTTGTTGACGCCCGACAGTATGGTCGAGGTCAGGATCCGCAGCACATCGCCGGTGATGATCTTGGCAAATTCTTTGCGGTCAATTGGTTACCACTTCGTGGCTCGTCCCGTGCTTGGCCACATCCTCGCGGGTGAACCACACTGGCTTGAACCGGTGCGCAACGAACAGCGGGGCCTGATCGGCATAGTGCGGGCTGGCCGGACGGGTGGTGGCGGCGCCATAAGGCTGGATCGATTCCGAGCGGACCTTGCCGTCAGGGCCCCATTCGATCAGCATGATGAAACTGTCGCCGTGCTTGATCGAAAGGCGGCCGTCGGGGCTGACATCCCAGCTGGTCGCGGCGCGCAGCGTATCGCCGCCGCCATCATCGGGCAGGTCAACCTCGCCCTGGCGGATGCGGATCAGATCGCCCAGCGGCGGGTCGATCCGGCCAAAGTATTTGGTCAGATGCGCCGCTGCCTTGGCCAGTTCGGTCTTGGGATCGGGCAGCGGCTTCAGGCTGTAGGACCGGCTCATCGCTTCCTCCAGCACCATCACTGCCAGCGCATCGGCGCCGCCCTTGCCATCTGCTGTGAGGTCCCAGCTGGCCAGCAACGCCTGCGCCTTTTGCAGACCAGGCTCGTTCCTCAGATCCAGCTTGGCCACGCCGTCGAGCATCCAGGCAACATAGCCGGCGCGCTCATAGCCGGTATCGAACTTGATCGTCAGCAGCCGCTCACGGGTGATCGGCCCCGCTTCGCTGAGCAATTTGACCGCGCGGCGGGCGCGATTGGTCATATCGAGCTCCACTCCCCAGATCGCCGGAATCTTCGCTGGATCGAGCTCGCTGCCGGGGCCGGCGGCGAGCAGCGGGGTGTTGTTCGAATTGAACACGAAGCCCGACGCCGGATTGATCACCTTGGGATAGCTGGCATAGGGGATCGGGCCTTGCCAGATCAGGCTGGAATCGGTGCCCGGCAGCACCCCGCGCCAATCGGGCCCTGCCTTTCGGTCAGGCATCGCTGCGTTATAGACATAGGCGATAGTGCCGGCTTTGTCGGCATAGATGAAATTGGTGGCCGGCACGCCCTGCAGCGCCATTGCCGCGCTCCATTCGCCAAAATCCCTGGCCTTGTTCAGCCGGTAGTACTGCTCGATGCTTTTGACGCTATCGATCCCGGCATAGCGCACCGCGAAGGTGCCGCGCGGCGTGACCAGTGCGGGCCCATGCGCGCTGCGCCAGACCGTGCGGGGGATTGGCAGGGTGAACGGGCCGAACTTGACGGGAAGCCAGATCCGCGCCTGTTCCAGCGGCCGCCACTGCCCATCGAGCTTGTAGTGCTGCGCTCCTGCATCGACCTCCAGCTTGTAGACATCGATCATGTCGGGCCGGTTGACGGTGTTGGTCCAGCCCAGCGTTTCATTGTGGCCCAGGAACGGGAAGGGCGAACCGGGGAAGGTGGCCCCGGCAAAATGGGTGCCCTGATCGCTGTCGATTGCCAGCTCGTACCAGGCCACCCCGCCGCGATAGGGCTGATGGCTGTTTGAGAGTAGCCGCGTGGTGTTATCGCCCGAGCGTTTGGGAGAAATCGCGAAGGCGTTCGAACCCGACATGCTGGCATCCGCGCCCATCGGCAGCGGCATTGGCCGCGCTGGAACCAGATCCTCGCCGAAGGGTTCGCCCAGCGCGGCAGTCTTGGTGGGCACCAGCGCCGCCCCATGTTCGGGCAGCAGCGGCTTGCCTTCGCTCAGCGGGGCAAGCACCCGGTCAAGCCCGAAGAAGAACGGCAGCCGCAGCACGAACCCGGTGGCCACGTCTTCGCCGTTGACCGGGAACAGCCGCGCCAGTTTCACTTCGCCGGGATGGAGTGCGGCATAACGATTGAGCCCGCTGGCATAGCCATCGAGCACACTGCGCACTTCGGGAGAGAGCGTATTCATCTGGCTGCGCGCGGTTTGCCGGGCCCCCAGCCAGTGATAGGCGAAGTCCACCCCGGCGCCGTCCTTGCCGGCGATCGCGCCATAACGGCCGCGGGTCATCGCCACCACATCTTGCAGCGTGGCAAAATCGTCCTCGGCATGGGCAAAGGCGGTGCCGAAGGCGGTATCGGCATCGGTGGTCCCGTGGATGTGCGGCACGCCGAAGGTATCGCGGGTGATTTCCGCGCTATAGTGCCGCGCGGGCGGCGGCGGACCGGGTTGTTCGGCGAAGAATGGTTCCCAGCTGGCCAGCACGACCATCGCGGTCAAGGTTACCCCCAGCGTGGTCCAGCCCGCGCGCTTCGCCCATTTGACCATGATCAATCGTTCTCCCTGAGGCCATGTGTTAGACTGCGGCGATGAAAAAAGCCAAGCACCCCTTGTGTGGCGAAATGGCCACACTACCTCAGGGTGTAACAGGAGGCTGATACACCCATGAACCTCGAAAAATTCACCGACCGCGCCAAGGGCTTTTTGCAGTCTGCGCAGACCGTTGCCGTGCGGATGAGCCACCAGCGGATCACGCCCGAACACATTCTGAAGGCGCTGCTGGAGGATAACGAAGGCATGGCCGCCGGGCTGATCCAGCGAGCCGGTGGCAATGTCCAGATCGCACAGGCCAAAGTGGACGAGGCTTTGGCCAAGATCCCCGCCGTTTCCGGCAGCGGCGCGCAGTCTGCGCCGGGGCTGGAAAACGATGCTGTGCGTGTGCTCGATCAGGCCGAGCAGCTGTCTACCAAGGCTGGGGACAGCTACGTTTCGGTGCAGCGGATGCTGCAGGCGCTGGCCTTGGTGCAGACCAATCCTGCGGGGCAGGCGCTGAAGGCTGCGGGCGTTGATGTGAAGGCGCTTGAAGGCGCGATCCAGGACCTGACCGGCGGGCGAACGGCCGACAGCGCGAGCGCCGAAAACGCCTATGAAGCGATGAAGAAGTACGCCCGCGACCTGACGCAAGCGGCGCGCGATGGCAAGCTTGATCCGGTGATCGGCCGCGACGAGGAAATCCGCCGCACGATCCAGATCCTTGCCCGGCGGACCAAGAACAATCCCGCCCTGATCGGCGAACCCGGCGTGGGCAAGACCGCGATTGCCGAGGGCCTCGCGCTGCGCATTGCCAATGGCGATGTGCCCGACAGCCTGAAAGATCGCCGCCTGATGAGCCTCGACATGGGCTCATTGATTGCGGGCGCCAAGTATCGCGGCGAATTCGAGGAAAGGCTCAAGGCGGTGCTTGACGAGGTCAAGGGCGCCGAGGGCGAGATCATCCTGTTCATCGATGAAATGCACACCCTGATCGGTGCGGGTGCCTCCGAAGGCTCGATGGATGCCTCGAACCTATTGAAGCCGGCACTGGCGCGCGGCGAGCTGCACTGCATTGGCGCGACCACGCTGGATGAATACCAGAAGTACGTCGAGAAGGACCCGGCGCTACAACGGCGGTTCCAGCCGGTGTTCGTGGGCGAACCGACGGTTGAAGACACGATCTCGATCCTGCGCGGGATCAAGGAAAAGTACGAGCTGCACCACGGGGTGCGCATTGCCGACAATGCAATCGTTGCCGCGGCGACGCTGAGCCACCGTTACATCGCCGACCGGTTTCTGCCCGACAAGGCGATCGATCTGATGGACGAAGCCGCCAGCCGGATCCGCATGGAAGTGGAGAGCAAGCCCGAGGAAATCGAGGTGTTCGACCGGCGGATCATCCAGCTCAAGATCGAGGAAATGGCGCTGGCCAAGGAGACCGATGCGGCCAGCAAGGACCGGCTGGGGACGCTCAAGGCCGAGCTGGCCGGGCTGGAGGAGCAATCGAGCGCGCTGACCGTGCGCTGGCAGGGCGAGCGCGACAAGATTGCCGCCGAAGGCAAGATCAAGGAAGCGCTCGACCATGCCCGGATCGAACTGGACCAGGCGCAGCGCGGCGGCGATCTGGCCAAGGCGGGTGAGCTTTCCTATGGCACCATCCCGTCGCTGGAAAAGCAGCTTGCCGATGCCCAGAACCTGTCCGAAAACGCGCTGCTGCGCGAAGAAGTGACCGCCGAGGATATTGCTTCGGTGGTCGCCAAGTGGACCGGGGTTCCGGTTGAACGGATGATGCAGGGTGAGCGCGAAAAGCTGCTCAAGATGGAAGAAGTGATCGGCAAACGCGTGATCGGCCAGCACGATGCGGTGGTCGCCGTATCCAAGGCGGTGCGCCGCGCGCGCGCCGGGCTGCAGGACCCCAACCGGCCGCTCGGCAGCTTCCTGTTCCTCGGCCCCACCGGGGTTGGCAAGACCGAATTGACCAAGGCCTTGGCCGGGTTCCTGTTCGATGATGACACCGCGATGGTGCGGATCGACATGAGCGAATTCATGGAAAAGCACGCGGTCAGCCGCCTGATCGGCGCGCCTCCGGGCTATGTCGGTTATGACGAGGGCGGGGTGCTGACCGAAGCGGTGCGGCGGCGGCCCTATCAGGTGGTGCTGTTCGACGAGGTCGAGAAGGCGCATCCCGATGTGTTCAACGTGCTGCTGCAGGTGCTCGATGACGGGCGGCTGACCGATGGGCAGGGCCGCCAGGTCGATTTCACCAACACGCTGATCATCCTGACCAGCAACCTGGGCAGCCAGTACCTCGCCAATCTGGAAGAGGGGCAGGACGTGGAAAGCGTCGAGCCGCAAGTGATGGAGCAGGTGCGGGCGCATTTCCGCCCCGAATTCCTCAACCGGCTGGACGAGATCATCCTGTTCCACCGTCTGGGCGTGGAGCACATGGCCCCGATCGTCGAAATCCAGGTCGGCCGAGTCGCCGGTCTGCTCAAGGACCGCAAGATCACGCTCGACCTGTCCGATGCCGCCAAACGCTGGCTGGGCCGGGTCGGCTATGATCCGGTCTACGGCGCGCGGCCGCTGAAGCGGGCGGTGCAGCGCTATCTGCAGGATCCGCTGGCCGAAAAGCTGCTGGCCGGCGAAGTGCCCGATGGCAGCGCGGTGAAGATCGATGAAGGCGATGGCGCACTGACAATAAAGGTCAGCTGATCCTCCCCCCAAGGGGGAGGGGGACCACCCGAAGGGTGGTGGAGGGGCACAGGCAAGTGGTCCTGACATCGCGGGCTTGCGCGACTCCGAGGGTGCCCCTCCACCATCCACTACGTGCATGGTCCCCCTCCCCGGAACGGGGAGGAATAGCACTTCGCAAAAAGGAAAGGGCGGCGTGGTTGCCCACGCCGCCCCGGCCTTTTTGCTTGTGACGCTGACTTAGAAGTCGGCGTTGAAGCCTGCGTAGAAGAACCGGCCGATGGTGTCGTACGGATCGCCACCAGCGGTGCCGAGCAGGCCGAACGGCGGCTTCTTGTCCATCAGGTTATCGATGCCGACGTAGAAGTTGTACTTCTTGTCACCGGTTTCGAAGTTCACGCGGACGTTGTGATAGATCACGCCCGGGTAAAACTTTTCCTGGGTCAGGTCGTTGTTCTGCGGGTCGAGCACAGCGAGCTGGCCGGCGGTGCAGGTGCGGCCCGAGAAGCCGGTTACGCCGCTGGCCGGGCAGACACCAGTGTAGGTGTTCTGCGCTTCCCACGAACCGATCGTCATCTTGCCGGTGTAACGTGCACCGTACGTGATATCGACCGGACCGAAGTCATAGTTGAACGAGAAGTTGGCGGCCCACAGCGGATCCCCAAGTTCGCCCAGCTGGCGGTTCGGCAGCGTCGGCAGGGTAGGATCGACATAGTTGTCGAGGATGACCACCCGGGTTGCGATCGCGCGCATCGAGAGCTTCTGGCCATTATCGAAGGTGTGACGATAGGACAGGTCGAAGTCCATGCCTTCGGTCTTCTGCTTGGCGAAGTTGACGCCGCCCGAGATAACCGCCGGATCGTTAAACAGGCCAGTGGCCGGATCACGGCTGACGGTACCGCAGAAGGCATTCGCCAGCGACGGGCTGTCATAGCACAGGTTGATGATCGTCTGCGCGCCAAGGGTGGCGATCAGGCTGGTCACTTCGATCCGGTAGTAATCAACGGTGAAGTTGAGGCCCGGGATCCAGTGCGGTTCGACCACCACGCCCAAGGTCAGCGACTTGCCCTTTTCAGCCTGCAGAGTGGGGTTACCACCCGACAGGAAGCCGGTCGACTGCGAACGCGCGGTGCAGTTTGCCCAAGGCGTGACGCCCGCGACACCGGTGAACGAGGTCGAGGCGCAAGCTGCCTGCGATGCCGCGTTGTAGGTGGTCGGAACGCCGGCGGCAGCGCAGTTCGCCGCACGGTTCGGACCGGCGGTGATGTTCAGGCTGTCGCAGGGATCGGCGATGAAGGCGAAGTTCTGCGAAGCGGTTGCGTACAGATCGCTCTGCGTCGGGGTACGCACCGAAGTGGCGTAAGCGGCGCGGAAGCGAATGTCCGAAACCGGAGCCCAGATGCCGTCAACGTTCCACGCCCAGACAGTGCCGGCCGTGGTGTTGTAGTCCGAAACGCGGCCAGCACCGCGCACGGTCAGTTCCTTGAAGAACGGAACGTCCTTGAGCAGCGGCAGATCGATTTCGCCGTAGGCTTCCTTGACGGTCAGCTTGGGCGGAAGGAACGGCTGGATCGCGTTCAGGAAGGTGCCGCCCGAAGCAACCAGCGGATCCCATTCGGAACGCGCGGTTTCTTCGCGGTATTCGGTACCCAGCACGAAGCCGATCGGGCCGCCTGGCAGCGAGAACAGCTGCGAAAGATCACCGGCGACGCTGAAGTTGACGTCAAGTTCGGTGGCCCGTTCAGTGCGCAGGCCTTCGGTGTTGACGAATGCGATCGCGCGCGGATCAGCTGCACCAAAGCCGAACAGGTTCAAAGGAACGCAGTCAGGCCGGGTATTGGTAACCGAGTTGACCGAACAAACCACCTTCTGGCCGGTTGAGTTCAGGACGAAGTTGGTGCCGGTGTAGCCAACCGGGGCGAGAACCGCCTGGGTGGCCAGCAGGAAGCCATCATCGTTGCCGTTGATGTCAAACAGCTTCAGGTTGTTGGTCGAAGCCGCCTTGCTGCGGAACTCACCATAGTTGACCGACAGGTCATAGTTCCAGTCTTCGTTGAAATCTCCGCGGAACCCGCCGACGAAGCGATAGGTTTCACGGGTGTGCTTTTCACCGCGGCCGCCAAGGTCGATGTTGAAGCGGCTCATCGTGAAGGTGCTGGTCGCCGGGGTGGGGCACAGACCGAAGCCCTGCATCGTGGTCAGCGCGCCCGCAGTCAGGAACGCGTTGTTGCAGCGCAGGTTGGCGCCGCCGCCAAAGAAGCCCGGAATCGAACCCTGGAAGAAGCTCGGCTGGCCTTCCTGATTGGCCTTGACGTTGACGTATTTGCCTTCGGCGTAGAACTGCAGCGCATCGCTGAAGTCATAGTGGAACAGCACGTTGACGTCATAACGTTGCACACCTGCCAGAATCATGCCGGTGTTGCGCAGAGTGGAACCCGTTCCGCCGACCTGGTTGCCCGAACCAACCGGCGAATAAGCCAGAGTCGGCGTGTCGATGACCACCGAACCGTCCGGCGCGAAGCGCAGGTAACGGCGGGTCGGGTTGCTGGCAGCATCAATCGCGCCAAGCGTGCCGCCATCGCTGATCGAGGCGTTGCGAACGCCGCAGACGTAGGCCTGATCGAAAATGCCGTCGGTGCCGAACGGTTCGCCACCGGTGGGTTCAACGGTGTTGAACTGGCAGCGGCCCGAGAAGGCACCTGCCAGATCGTCACGATCGACGAAGTACACCGGTTCGCTCTTGGCATATTCTGCCGAAACCGCGAGGTTGCCGCGGCCGTCGGCGAAGTTCTTGCCCCAGGTGCCCGAGACGAAGTAGCTGCCGCGATCGTGGTGCGACGAGATGCCGCCCTGGCCGCGGATCGACAGGCCTTCGAAATCGCGCTTGAGCACGAAGTTGACCACACCGGCCACAGCGTCCGAACCATAAATGGCCGAGTTGCCGCCGGTCACCACGTCAACGCGTTCCAGCAGATCGACCGGGATGGTGTTGACGTCGACCAGATAGTCACCCGGCGAAGCGGTGATGTGACGGCGGCCATTGACCAGCACCAGGGTACGCGAAGTGCCCAGGCCACGAAGATCGAGGATGTTCAGGCCGGCGGTGCCGATGAAGCGGGTCGAGTTGCCCGAGCTGAAGGTCGAGCGCAGCGAAGGCAGATCGTTGAGCGCGTCGCCCAGCGAAACCTTGCCCTGGTTGGTCAGTTCACCAACGCTGACGGTGGTGATCGGAGTGGGCGAAGACAGCGTCGGACGGGTCAGACGCGAACCGGTTACAACCAGATCGCCTTTTTCGTCAGCGTCGCAGGTGCCGTTATTGTTGTTATCGACGCAGGTTTCTGCCGAATCAGCAGGCGCAGCGTCCTGGGCTTGCGCCGCAGTAGCACCGGTCGCTGCAAACATGGCGGCCGCGAAGGCTGCACCATGCAGGCAGGTGGTGCTGGTAAAGGCAGATTTACGTAGGTACTTCATATACTTGCCCCTTGGTTATCATCCCCGGGAATACGGGAAATCAACAAAGCTTCTGAATTGGCAGACGCGTCCCACGCCAACCATGCAGGCCCCGCAAGGAGGCCAGACCGGGTCACCCTGTGCGAAGGGCCGGGGGGTGGCAATTACCGAAAAGTCCCGCGCAACTTTTCGCTGACTGTTGTTGTGAATCTGCCACAGGGGTGTCGGTGGCGTGACGCGGCTTGACGCTGCCCCGCCACGGCCTTAATCGATCGGTTAAACGCTTTGGGAAGGATTCAATCGATCATGGCGACTGCATATATTGTCGATGCCCTGCGCACCGCTGGCGGGCGGCGCGGCGGTAAACTGGCCGGGGTTCATCCGGTCGATCTGGCTGCGGCCACTCTGGATGCGCTGGTCGCGCGCACCGGGATTGATCCGGCCGGGATCGAAGATGTGATCATGGGCTGCGTCAGCCAGGGCGGCCAGCAGGCCAACCAGGTGGGCCGCAATGCGGTGCTGGCGTCCAAGCTGCTGCCGCAATCGGTGCCTGCGGTAACGATCGACCGGCAGTGCGGATCAAGCCAGCAGGCGATCCAGTTCGCCGCGCAGGCAGTGATGAGCGGCACTCAGGACATGGTGATCGCGGCCGGTGTTGAAAGCATGACCCGCGTGCCGATGGGCAGCACCACGATGCTGTTCATGAAGGAAGGGCTGGGCGCCTCGCGCTCGCCAGGGTTGGAAGAAAACTATCCGGGCCCGAACTGGACCCAGTTCGCTGGCGCCGAAATGATCGTGAAGAAGCACGGCCTGACCAAGGACGATCTCGACCAGTTTGCATTGAAGAGCCACCAGAACGCCAGGGCCGCGACCGAAGCCGGGGCGTTCAAGGATGAGATCGTCGCGATCAATATCGAAACGCCCGATGGCCTCGCGCAGCACTTGGTGGATGAAGGCATCCGCATGGACGCCACGCTGGAAAGCATCGCCGGGGTCAAGCTGCTGAGCGAAGGCGGCACGATCACTGCGGCCAGTTCCAGCCAGATTTGCGACGGGGCTTCGGCCGCGCTGATCGTCTCGGAAGAGATGCTGAAACGCTATAACCTGACCCCGCTGGCCCGGATCCACACCTTGGCGGTGACGGCGGGCGATCCGGTGATCATGCTGGAAGAACCGCTGTTCGCCACCGACCGGGCGTTGCAGCGCGCCGGGCTGTCGATTGGCGATATCGATCTTTACGAAGTGAACGAGGCTTTTGCTTCGGTGCCGCTGGCCTGGCTGAAGCACACCGGGGCCGATCCCGAAAAGCTCAACGTCAATGGCGGGGCGATTGCGCTGGGCCATCCGCTCGGCGCTTCAGGGACCAAGCTGATGGCGACCTTGCTCCACGCGCTGAAGGCGCGCGGCGGCAAGTATGGTTTGCAGACGATGTGCGAAGGCGGCGGTGTCGCCAATGTCACGATCGTTGAGATGTGCTGATTCAGAACGGAGAAATTTGAAATGAAACTCGACAACACCGTAGCCGCAGTCGTGACCGGCGGGGCCTCGGGCCTGGGCGCAGCCACCGCCCGCGCGCTCGCCGCCAAAGGCGTCAAGGTCGCGATTTTTGATCTGCAGGAAGAAAAGGGCAAAGCGATCGCTGCCGAACTGGGCGGTGTGTTCTGCGAATGCAATGTCACCGACGATGCCTCGGTCGATGCCGCCTTTGCCAAGGCCCGCGAAGCCCACGGGCAAGAACGCGTGCTGGTCAACTGCGCCGGCACCGGCAATGCCATCAAGACCGCCAGCCGCTCGAAGGAAGATGGCAGCATCAAGCACTTCCCCTTGGATGCTTTCAACTGGATCATCCAGATCAATCTGGTCGGCACCTTCCGTTGCATCGCCAAATCGGCTGCGGGCATGCTGACGCTGGAGCCGCAGGAAGACGGGGACCGCGGCGCGATCGTCAACACCGCCTCGGTTGCGGCCGAAGACGGGCAGATGGGCCAGGCGGCCTATTCGGCTTCGAAGGGCGGGGTGGTCGGCATGACTTTGCCGATCGCGCGTGACCTCGCCAGCGAGAAGATCCGCGTCAACACGATCCTGCCGGGCATTTTCGATACGCCGCTGCTGGCCGGTGCGCCGCAGCCGGTGCGCGATGCGCTGGGCGCTTCGGTGCTCAACCCCAAGCGGTTGGGCAATCCGCCTGAATACGCGGCGCTGGCGATGTGCATGATCGAGAACGGCTATTTCAACGGCGAAGACGTCCGGCTGGACGGCGGCATCCGCATGGCGCCGCGCTAAATCTGGTGTGTCCCCGCGCAGGCGGGGACCACAGGCCAAACGGCACGCTATACGGCACAGGGGTCCCGCCTACGCGGGACCACACAAGGGTTCGGGAGAGCAGCAGCATGGGTTATTCGCAAATCGACCTTCAGATCAGCGAAGGGATCGCCACGCTGACGCTCAACCGTCCGGAAAAGATGAACGCCTTTACCGGCACGATGATGAACGAAATCATCGATGCGATGGACCGGACCGACGCCGATGACAGCGTCCGCGCGGTGATCTTCACTGGCGCAGGCGAACGCGCCTTCTGCGCCGGGGCCGATCTGACCCCTGACGATGGCCGCGCGGTCTTTTCCAGCGGGGATGCGGTAACCGATCTTTCTGATGAACGCGTGCGCGATGGCGGCGGGCTGCTGACCTTGCGGCTCTACCAATCCAAAAAGCCGCTGATTTCGGCCTGTAACGGCGCGGCGGTGGGCGTTGGCATCACCATGCAGCTGCCGATGGATATTCGCCTGGCCAGCGACAACGCCCGCTATGGCTTTGTCTTCGCACGGCGCGGGATCGTGCCCGAGGCCTGCTCAAGCTGGTTTCTGCCCAAGATCGTCGGGATCAACCAGGCGCTCGAATGGTGCATGACCGGGCGGATTTTCGATGCCCAGGAAGCACTGCGCGGCGGACTGGTCCGCTCGGTCCATCCGCAAGGCGAACTGATCGACGCGGCGCGCGGTCTGGCGCGCGAAATCGCGGAGAACACTTCGGCAGTTTCAGTGGCGATGACCCGGGCGATGCTGTGGCGGGTGCCCTCGGGCGATCACCCAATGGCGGCGCACAAAGTTGATAGCCGGGCGATCTACCGCCTGTCCAAAGGTGCGGATGCGAAGGAAGGTGTGCAAAGCTTCCTCGAGAAACGCCCGCCTGCCTTTCCGTTACGGGTTTCACAGGATATGCCCGATTTCTACCCGTGGTGGGGAGGGGAGCCACCTTACGAATGAACAGCACTGCGCAGCCTATCGATACCGATGCACCCGCCGGTGCACGCGATCTGCTGCTGCAGACCGCATCCGACATCATGCGCGAAGGCGATATCGTTGATATCTCGCTGAGCGAGCTGTCGCTGCGGTCGGGGCTCAATTCCGCGCTTGTGAAGTATTACTTCGGCAACAAGGCCGGGCTGATGAAGGCCCTGCTCGATCGCGACATGGACGGCATCGTTCATGAGGTCGACGCCTTGATGGCCAAGGACATGCCGCCCGAAACGCGGCTGCGGCGGCATATCGGCGCGGTGGTCGATACCTATTTCAAGACGCCCTACCTCAACCGCCTGCTGATGCGGCTGGTGCGCGAAAGCGATCCTGATGAGGCGCACCGGATCGCCGACAGCTACCTCACCCCGCTCAGCCGGGCCTATGACAAGCTGATCCAGGACGGGGTCAAGCAGGGCGTGTTCCGCAATCTTGATCCGCAGCTGTTCTATTTCACCACCACCGGGGCCTGTGACCGGTTTTTCTCCAGCCGCCTGGTGCTCAAGCACTGCTACGATACCGAAACCCTGACCGAAGAATTGCGCGATCGCTATCGTGAGCATTGCATCGACTTCATCATGGCGGGTATCCTTGCGTCGCGATGAGCGACGATGAAGCACCCCGGGCCTGGCATATTGGCGTAATCGGCGGTTCAGGCCTGGCCGAAGGGCTGGGGCTGGAAGCTGCGCAGCAAATTGAAGTGGCCAGCCCGTTTGGCCTGCCTTCCGCTGCGGTAACCACCGGCATGCTGGCCGGGGTGCGCTTCACCTTTCTGCCGCGCCACGGACCGGGCCACGCAATTCCGCCCTCGGCAGTCAACTACCGCGCCAATATCGATGTGTTGAAACGCTGCGGGGTTACCGATCTGATCGCGCTTTCGGCGATCGGCTCGCTCACCCCGGCCATGGCGCCGGGCCATTTCGTGGCGGTTGACCAGTTCATTGATCGCACTTCGGGCCGCGAAAACTCGTTCTTCGGGCCGGGCCTGGTCGCGCATGTCAGCCTGGCTGATCCGGTCTGCCCGCGGCTCAGCAACGGCTTGGTCGAAGCGGCCAAGGCTGAGGAGGCCAAGGTGCACCACGGCGGCTGCTATGTTGCGATCGAAGGTCCGCAGTTTTCCACCCGCGCCGAAAGCCGGATGTACCGCAAGTGGGGCGGGGACGTGATCGGGATGACCGGGATGCCCGAAGCGCGCCTCGCCCGCGAAGCCGAACTGCCCTATGCCTTGCTGGGCATGGTCACCGATTACGATAGCTGGCGCGATGGGGATGAGGCCGATGTCGGCGAAATTATGACCGTGATGCAGCGCAATGTTGATTTGGCCCGCAAGGTGGTGCGGCGGCTGGCGGATGATTTGCCGGCAGCGCGTTCACCCAGTCCGATCGACCGGGCGCTGGACCATGCGGTGATGACCGCGCCAGCCGCGCGCGATCCGGTGCTGGCGGCCAAATTGCAGGCGGTTGCCGGAAGGGTGCTGAAATGACCGAGGCCGTGCTCTACGATTACTGGCGATCAAGCGCCGCCTACCGGGTGCGAATCGCGCTACACCTCAAAGGCATCGCCTATCGCACGGTGCCGCTCGATCTGGTTGAGGGCGATCAGCGCGGGTCAGATTATCTGGCGCGCAACCCGCAAGGGCTGGTTCCCGCGCTTGAGATCGACGGCCATTTTCTCACGCAAAGCCTGGCGATCATCGATCATCTTGATGCCCGGCACAAAGCGCCGCCGATGGTGCCGGCCGATCCGGCGGAACGTTCAGCGGTGCTGGCCAAGGCGCTGGTGATTGCTGCTGATATCCACCCGATCAACAACCTGCGAGTGCTGAATTACCTGCGCGGAACCCTGGGGCTGGATGATGAAGCGGTCGGGACGTGGTATCGCCACTGGATCGCCGAAGGGTTCACCGCGCTTGAACAGGGCGCGCCTGACTGCGGCCTGTTCGGCGGGGCAGAGCCTGATCTGGTGGATGTCTGCCTGGTCCCGCAAATGACCAACGCACGGCGCTTTGACATGCCGCTTGATATGTTCCCCCGGCTGGTGCGGATCGATGCTGCGCTGCGCCTGTTGCCCGCCTATGTTGCGGCCGCGCCCGAAGCGGCAAAGCCCAGTGCGGCAAAGCCCTGAGCGGCCCATTGCCTTTTGCCCGCGCCCGGCTTAGCCAACTGGTTGCAACTGGAACCGGATAATGGCCGAACCGCAGACCCGACTGTCCGATTTCCTGCCCTATCTGCTCTCGATTACTTCGAACGCGGTGAGCGACCGGATTGCGCAGGAATATCACGCGCGCTTCGGCCTGCGGATTGCCGAATGGCGGGTCATGGCGGTGCTGGGCGATCTCGGCGGCCAGACCCAGCGCGAGCTGGTTGGCGCGACGCGGATGGACAAGGTTGCGGTCAACCGCGCGTGCAAGGTGCTGGAACAGCGCGGGCTGATCGCGCGCAGCCCCAATGACAGCGATGGCCGCTCACATCACCTGGAACTGACCGCACCCGGGCGTTCGGTGTTCGAAGAAATCATGCCGATCGCGCTGACCATGGAGCAGCGTCTGTTTGCCCCGCTGGGCGGCGGTGATCGCGACCGGTTCAAGCATTTGTTGGCGCAGATCCGCGCTTTGGCCATGGAAAAGGAATGATCCGATGAAGCTAGCCTCTTTTCCCCATGGCCGCGATGGCCGCCTGGCTGTGGTTTCGCGCGATCTGGCCTGGTGCGCCGATGCCAGCATGATCGTGCCGACGCTGCAGGCCGCACTCGATAACTGGGATCGCTATTCGCCCGAGCTTGAGGCTTTGGCCGAACAGCTGGAACACGGCGCCATTCCGCAAGAGCGGTTCCACGAACGCGAAGTGGCGGCGCCGTTGCCGCGCGCCTATCAATGGGCCGATGGCTCGGCCTATGTGAACCACGTCGAACTGGTTCGCAAAGCGCGCGGGGCGGATTTGCCCGATAGCTTCTGGCACGATCCGCTGATGTATCAGGGCGGCAGCGATGATCTTCGCGGGGCGCGCGCCCCGATCACCTTGGCGGACGAAGCCTGGGGCTGCGATCTGGAAGCCGAAATCTGCGTGGTGACCGGCGATGTGGCGCAAGGCGTTTCGGCCAGCGATGCACTGGGCTCCGTGCGGTTGATCGGGCTGGTCAATGATGTTTCGCTGCGTAACCTGATCCCGGGCGAACTGGCCAAGGGGTTCGGTTTTGTCCAGGCCAAGCCGGCCAGCCATTTCTCCCCGGTTTTCGTCACCCCGGATGAACTGGGCGATGCCTGGAGCGGCGGGCGCCTGAACCATGTGCTGGCGGTCGACCTCAACGGTCAGGCGTTTGGCCGGGCCCATGCGGGCGAGGAGTGCACGTTCGATTTCGGCACGTTGATCGCGCATCTGGCCAAAACCCGGCGAATTGGGGCGGGTTCGATTATCGGCTCGGGCACCGTCTCCAACCGCGATCCCGATGGCTCACCCGGCCGCCCCTGCAGCGCAGGCGGGCGCGGCTATTCGTGCATCGCCGAACAACGCATGGTTGAAACCATCGCCGATGGTGAGGCGAAAACTGCCTTTCTCAAATACGGCGATGTGGTGCGGATCGAGATGAAGGATGCCAAGGGCCACACGATTTTCGGCGCGATCGAGAATGTGGTGGAGAAGGTCTAGGGTTTGCCGCGCAGCGCAGACCTGCATCCATAAGCCGTTCACCCCAAACAAAAACCGGCCCGGATTGCTCCGGACCGGTTTCGTGCCCCCTGGCATGGTTGTAGGTTTACTGTCCCGGCTTGGCCGCGAAAGCGTCGGAGATCGAGCAGGCCGCCGGGCCAAGGATCACGATGAACAGCACCGGCAGGATGAACAGGATCAGCGGAATGGTCATGATCGCGGGCAGACGCGCGGCCTTTTCTTCGGCCCGCATCATCCGGTCGTTGCGGAATTCGGCCGATAGCACGCGCAGCGCAGAAGCGAGCGGCGTACCATAGCGTTCGGTCTGAACCATGGTGGTTGTCACGCCCTTTACGGCATCCAGATTGACGCGGTAGGCCAGGTTTTCAAAGGCCATGCGCCGCTCGCTCAGGAACGCCAGTTCGATCGCAGTCAGCGCGAATTCGTCGCCCAGTTCGGGATAGGCCCGGCCCAGTTCGCGGGCCACGCGGTTGAACGCGGCGTCCACCGTCAGGCCGGCTTCGGCGCAGATCACCAACAGATCGAGCGCGTCAGGCAAACCCTTGCGGATCGCGTCGGTGCGCTTGGTCATGATGTTCTTGATGTAGATTTCCGGGCCCTTGTAGCCCAGGCCAACCGCGGCCGCGAAAGCCATCACGCGCTTGAACGGCGTCAGATCGGGGAAGGTGTTGAAGCCCCAGATCACCAGCGCGGCCAACCCGCCCAGCACGATCGGCAGGATCATGCGCGCAAACAGCACGAAATAGGCCAGTTCCTTGTTGCGGATCCCGGCCTGAGCCAATTTCTTCTGGATTTCTTCAAGCTGGCTGTCCTGCAGCACTTTCAATGAGGACAGCGTGTCCTTCATCTTCTCGGTGCCCTCGGTCTTGCGGACCAGGCTGGTGCGCTTTTTCGAGCTTTGGACAATCAGTCCGCTTTTCAGCTGATCGCGGCGATCGTTGAGCGCCTTGACCCGCTTCTGCATCGGATCGCGGATCGTCAGCGCGGTATAGATCGCATACATCACGGCCACGGCGGCAAAGCCGGCCAGGATCGATCCGACCCAAAGGACGTCGATACCAAGCAGTGTGGGTCCAGGCGGGGTTCTCAACATGATCTCTACTGTCCCTCGCTCAGATCTCGAAGCTGACCATTTTGGCCATGATAAATGCGCCCATCGACATCCAGACGGCGCCGCCCAGACCGATCACGATCAGGCGATCGTCGGTAAAGAAACCGCCCAGATATTCCGGATTGATCGAATAGATCATGGCGAAAACGATGAATGGCAGCGAACCGACGATATAGGCCGAAGCTTTCGATTCAGAGCTCATCGCCTTGATCTTGAGCTTCATCTGGGCGCGCTTGCGCAGCACGTCAGCCAGGTTTGAAAGCGTTTCGGCAAGGTTGCCGCCGGTTTCGCGCTGGATCGCCAGGGTAATCACGAAAAAGCTGAATTCTGCGGTGTTGAGCCGGTCGGCGGAGTCCTGAAGGGCGTCCTCCATGGTCTTGCCGATCTTGATGCGGTCGTTCACCATCTTGAATTCCTCGCCCACCGGGCCCGGAACTTCGGTGGCAACGACCCCCAGCGTTTCGGTGACCGGCAAGCCGGAGCGCAGACCGCGGACCAGCAATTCGATCGCATCGGGAAACTTGCTGGTGAAGGAATTGCTGCGGCGTTTGATGAAGAAGCCCACCACCATATGCGGCAGTCCGGCACCAATCAGCAGGCCGGCGCCAAGCGCCATGGCAGGGGCCCCGGTCTTGAGGAACACGATCACCGCGATGAACACCGCGAGCCCGCCCGAAGCGTAGAAGTACTGGGGGATAGTCCAGTCCTTGCCGGTGCGGTGCAGGCGTAGCCCCAGCGCCGCCATCCGCGATTCGGACCCGGCAATATGGTGCATCTTGGGCTTGCGAGCGGCCACGGCCTTTTTCAGCTGGGCTTCGACCCGCGCATCGGTGCTATCCGAATGGCGAAACCGCACTGCCTGGAGACGGCGCGCGCCTTCCTTGGTCGGCGACGGGCCATTCAGGGCCAGATAGCCAAGCACCATGAAGCTCATCAGGCCCACGGCAATCAGCAGGAGCTGCAAAATGCTCATCTGCGTGTCACGCCTTCTTCAGCATCGCGGCCTGCCGGGACGGTTCCCGGGCAAGGCCCACGATTGTTGCGCTTCAAGCCTAGGCTGGAGCCTTGGCGGTTTCTTTCTTGCCCTTGCTGCTGGACAGCATCGACTTGAGATCGAGCTTGCCGAGCAGCGAAGTCTTGGGCTTCAGGCTGGTTTCGATTTCTTCGCCATCACCCACGCCCAACACCGATTTGGCGATGTCGCGGATCGCGGCCCCGGCCTTGCTGGCGCGGTTGGCGTCGGCAAAGGTCTGGCCCAGCTTGGCTGCATTGGTTGCGGCCTTGACGTCGTACGGGATCGTGAAGTTGATCTTGCGTTCGATCGAAGCTTCGAAATCGGCCTTGTTGATCTCGGCCACGCCGCTTTGCACCTTGTTGGCCACAATCAGCGGCTGGACATGGGCAGCGTTGGCTTTCAGCCACGACAGGATGCGGATCGTGTCGCGGGCCGAAGCCAGCGTCATTTCCACCACCACCAGCGCGACGTTGACGTCGGTCAGCAGGTTGGGGAAGTTGATCAGCATATTGCGCGGCATGTCGATCACGGTCATTTCGAACGCGACGCGGAATTCTTCTTCCAGCTGCACGAAGGCGGCACCATCGGTCATCAGCGGCGAATTCATCGGCGCTTCGGCCGATAGAATAGCCAGGTGATCGTTGGCGCGGATCATCGCCCGTTCGATAAACAGTCCGTCGATCCGGCCCGGGTTTTCAATCGCGTCAGTCAGGCCGCGACCCGGTTCGAGATCGAGCGCCAGCGCGCCAGTGCCGAAATGCACGTCCAGATCGAGCAGCGCGGTGGGGCGCTTTTCATCGGCGCTGAACAGCCAGGCCAGCGAGGTTGCCAGCGTGGATGCGCCGCAGCCGCCGCGGGTGCCGATTACAGCGGTGGAGATGTGCTTCTTGGCCACCGAGGGATCGTGCTGCTTGGGATTGGCAAACACCGCCTGAGCGTTGACCAGCGAATCGCGCACCTGGGCCGGCGAAAGCGGCTTGAGCAGGTAATCGTGAATGCCGCTGGCGAGCAAATCGCGGTATAGCCGGACATCGTTGACCTGGCCCACCGCGATCACCACCGTACCGGGTTCGCAAACTTCGGCCAGGGCGTTGATATCGCTCAGCGGATCGCCGCTTTCGGACAGATCGACCATCAGGATGTTGGGGCTGGCCGAGATCGACAGGGACTGGACCGCGTTGCGCAGGCCGCCCTTGTTGCATTTCTCGGGCTGCCAGCCCAATTCGATCACGACGGGGCGCAGCACATCGAGGGCCGCATCGTCGCAGATGAAAGCGTTGAACGGGTCGCGATTGCCCTGCACGCCGGGTTTCCAAGGAGCATTCATGACGCTTAGTTCCCCTTCGAACTTGTTTCTTTGAGCCCCTGCTCACCCGTGGGCGGCCGGTTGCGCAAACTGTCGATTGCCTTGGTGCCCGTGCTCACGGTCGTGGCCGTGCTGCCGGTCGCGCCCTTGAGCAGGTGCGACGGATCGGCGACCATTGCGGCCATGTTCGAATTGGAGGCACAGCCATAGTTGCTGTAAGTGCCGTTACCCAGGTTGGTGTCCGAATTGGTCGACCAATCGGGGCAGCCCGGAACGCTGGCAGTGGTGCGGACCACCACCACGCGGACCGCGCCGGCATTGACATAGCCGGGGGTTACCGGGGCTTCGCCGCCGACCAGCATCGAATATTTGCCGGCCACAGCTTCAACCGCTGAACGGTTGGCCGGGTTGTGCGAAGGGTCGTCGATATAGACCTTGTCGCCATAGCGCAGGTCCATGGCTTCGAACCAGCCCGACAGGCGGCGCTGTTCAGGGATCGAGATCCCCGCCGGACCCGATGCCACGTCAAGCGTGTAGCTGGTCTGCGTCACCACCGGCTGGTGGATGCTATCAAGGCTGCGGTTGCTGGGCATACCGCCGCAGGCACCGAGTGAAAGCGCGAGGCTGGCGGTAAGGGCGCCGGCAAGCGCTTTGCGGAAAGTGGTCTTGCGCATTGTCGTTACCTCTCAGTTCAGGCTGAAGCCTGGGCCAACATCGTTGCCGTTCTTTTTCTTTTTGCGATTGCCGTTCTTGCTGTCGTCAGCATTGTTGGCATTCTGCGGACCGGGTGCCCGGGCCGGTACGTCAAGCTCGCCCACGCGCGGTGCGTTGTTGCCTGGCTGCGGAGCCGAGGTCGGCTGCGGACGTCCGACCCCCGATTTCCCGTCGGTCTGCATATTGCCGAACACTTGCTGCGCGGCGTTGGAGGACCGGAAGCCATCGGTCGGCAGCACGATGTCGCTCGCATTGACCGGCTGCACCAGATACGGCGTGACGATAATTACCAGCTCGCTTTCGCCCTTCTGGAAGTGGGTCGAGCGGAACAGCGAACCGATGATCGGCAAATCGCCTGCGCCCGGCATCTTCTTGACGGTGTTCTGCGAGCTGTTGCTCATCAAACCGGCGATCATGAAGCTTTGGCCCGAGCCCAGTTCGACCGTGGTTTCCGCGCGGCGCACAGTCAGCGCCGGCACCTGGAAACCATTGATCGTGATAGCGCCCTGGCTCGAAAGTTCGGACACTTCCGGGCGGACCCGCATCGAGATCCGGCCATTGGCCAGCACGGTGGGCGTGTAGCTGAGGCTGACCCCGAAGCGCTTGTATTCGATCGAAGTGGTGCCAAGCCCCTGGCTGATCGGGATCGGATATTCGCCCCCGGCCAGAAATTCGGCAGTTTCACCCGAAAGCGCGGTCAGGTTGGGTTCTGACAGGGTCGAAACCATGCCGACCTGTTCGCCCAGATCAAGCGCACCCAGAACATCGAGCTTGCCAATGCTGAGCAGCCCGGCGATCGTCGAGCCGACACTGCCGCTGGTTACGGCCGTACCCGGCTTGAGCGTTACCGTGCCGGTTACCGGATCGATGGTGTAGCCGCTTGGCACGTTGCCAACGCCCAGCGGCAGGTTGGGATCGGTGCTGATCGTCGTGGCCGGCGAGCGGCCCTGGCTGACACCAAACTTGAACCCGCTGTTGCTGTTGATGGTGGTCAGGTTGGAACCCATGTCGCGGATCAGCGTGCGGCTGACTTCGGCGAACTTGACGTGCAGGTTAACCTGCAGCGGCGTCGCCATCTTCAACCGGGTGATGACATTGGCGTCCTTGCCGACATAGGCCTGGACCAGCCGCTGTGCTTCGGCGGCATCTTCCGGCGCGGCAACGGTGCCGGTCAGCAGGAAGGTGTTGGTGCCCATGGTCGAAACGGTGATCTTCGCATCGGGCATCGCCATGTTGAGCATCTGATCGACGCTTTCGATGTTCGACCCCACGCGGACGTTGGCGGACCAGATCACATTTCCGGCGGCATCGCTGGCATAGATCGTGGTTTCACCGCCGGCCTTGCCGAAGACATAAAGCTGACGCGGGCTTTTCACCTGAACGTCGGCAACGCCGTCATTGGCGACAAAGACATCGGCCATGTTGCCACCAACGCTGACCAGCTGGCCGCGTCCGATCGACAGGACAATGTCATTGGCGGGGCGGCTGACGCTTTGCGCCTGCGCGGCCACGGTGCTGGTCAGGGCCAGCGGGGCCACAATGCAGCTTGCGGTAAGCATGGAGAAGGCAAGGCGTTTCATCGTTCGGCCTTTCGTGGCGGAGGTTTCAGTGCAGCTGGGCATCTCAATTCCCTCCGAATTGTTCGACAGTGGTGGCCTTGCCGCGGGTTACGCGGACGCTGGGCCCGCTGGGGCGCGGCGCGCTGGGAGCAGAGCCCGACATCTGCGGCATTGACGGAGCAGAGTACTGCTGCGGCTGCGGCTTGGTCATCGGGGCCTGGGTGCGGCGCTGGAAGCGCGATACGTCGCCGCCGGTGACAAAGGTGGTGCCGTTGTCGATCGGGCGGTTCATGGCATCGGCCAGCAGCTTGTCTTCCTGGGCCTTGGTGGCGCCAGCCGGAACCTTGATCGAACCGTTGGCGATCGCGGTATCCAGTTCGCTCTGGTTATCGGCCAGGCTGCGCAGCGCCAGGCTGAGCGTGCCGATGGTCTGGGCAACCTGAATCTTCTCGGCAATCCGCGGGGTCACTTCAAGCGTGACGGTGCGGAACGAGACGACCACGGTCTTGCCATCTTCGATCTTGGTGTCGGTCGACTGATCAGTGGCGAGCACGCGAACGTTGCGCAGGATCGTTTCAGTGGTTTTCAGCGTCTGTTGGTCACCCGGGACCTGCACGGTCTGGGTCAGCAGCAGGTCAACATGGTCACCCGGGAAGACGAACCCGGCCACGCCGGTGTTGGCCGAAACGCTGATTGTTACAGCGCGCATGCCCGGGCCAAGCGCCGCAGCGAGGAAGCCGCGGTCACCCGGAGCGACGAGCGCGCCCTTGGTCAGCGGCTGGCCGGCGGTGATAGGATTGCGTACAACGGTGCCGAGCAGCTTGTTCATTTCTGCTTCGCCGTCGATGTAATAAGCGTCCTGGACCATTTCCTTGGGCCAGAGCTGATAGCCAACCGAATCGGCAGTGATGATCGTGCCGACCGGCAAGGCGCGGTTGGCAACCAGGACCTTCGGGCCCTTGGGCGCTTGCTGGGCAGCATCGGCCGCCGGAGCGCCAGCGCCAGCGAACAGGCTCCTCGCAGCCAGCGCAGTACCGATCGCAACGACCAGCGCGCCAATGAGCAGCATGAGTTTTTTCTTATCCATGGCTAGGCAAGCCCCCTAGAAATTCCCGAATGTGGTTGAACACCTTTTGGGAGGAACTGGTTAAAATCCGGTCAACCGGCTCCGCCAACAGTGGCGGAAGTTGCGAAAGCAGGCAGAAACTGCGCGGCGAGCACCAGCAGCGCCGCGCTTGAAATCGCCACTCCATAGGGAATGGCCAGTTTGTCCTTGCGGCGCCGGGCCACGTGCCAAGCCCCCAAGACAATGGTTAGCACGCCGCCGATCAGCGCCATGATCACCAGCAAGCGCAGGAACCAGGTCGGTTCGATCCACAAGGCCAGCGCGGTCAGCAATTTGACATCGCCGCCGCCCATTGCGCGAAAGGCGAACAAAATCGCCAGAACCGCCAGTGAGGCGCAGGCCAGGCCGATCTGCCAGGCCACACCCGGCCACAGAGACAGCCCTGAAGCCCACCAGTACAGCGGCGCTGCGGCTGCGATCACGGCGTTCAGCCAGTTATCGATCTGGCGGCGGCGGATATCAGTATAGGCGGCAACCAGCAGTGCAATTGCCAAGCCTGCCAGCAGCAGGTAACGAAAATCGAAGTCCGGCATTGACAGCCCCCTGGTTCCGGAAGGCATGTCTAAGGCGCAGGGCTTACTAAAAAGTAACCAGAGCCAAGAGGCTGATATTATCCAAATGGCTTCAGCACACCAGACACCGTTCGATTGCCGCGCCATTCCGGCCGGTGCCGTCGAAAGTCGCTGGCAGGCAGCCGATGGCTGGTCGATCCGCCGGATCGATTGGTCTGTGCAAGCCGGCCCGGCCAAAGGATCGATCCTGTTCGTGCCCGGACGCGGCGATTTTTACGAAAAATACCTGGAGACTTTGGCGCATTGGCACCAGCTGGGCTGGAATGTCACGGCCAGCGATTGGCGCGGGCAGGGGGATTCGGGGCGGCTCGGCACCGATGCCGTGACCGGGCATATCGATGATTTCGGCACCTGGACCGCCGATCTGGGCCAGCTGTGGGCCATGTGGAAAGCCAGCACGCCGGGTCCGCACGTGCTGGCCGCGCATTCGATGGGCGGGCATCTGGCGCTGCGCGCCGCAGCCGAACGCTTGGTCGATCCCGCTGCGCTAATCCTTTCGGCACCGATGCTGGGGTTCACCGCAAGCCAGCTGCCCGAAGCGGTGATGCATCAGGCGGCCAAGCTGATGAAGGCGCTGGGCGATCCGCGCCGCCCGGCCTGGAAGTGGAGCGAAGCCCCCGGCGAAGTGCCCGAAACGCGCGCAAAGCTGCTGACTCATGACGCGGATCGCTACGCCGATGAACTGTGGTGGCGCGATCACCGCCGCGAACTGGTTATGGGCCCGGGCAGCTGGGGCTGGGTCGAACGGGCCTATGCCTCGATGCGTTATCTGGGCCGCGCGGAAGTGCTGGCGCAGATCAAGGTGCCGGTTCTGATTGTTGCTACCGACAGCGACCGGCTGGTTGGCTGGAAAGCGATCGCCCGCGCCGCGACCCATTTGCCCGATTGCGAACTGGTGCATTTCGGCAGCGAAGCGTGCCATGAAATTCTGCGCGAGGTCGATCCGGTTCGCACCCGCGCGCTGGCCGCCTGCGATGCGATGCTGGCGCGCGTTGCGGCCAGTGGAGCGCCATGAGCGAGCATTTCGATTTCGCGATTGTTGGCGCGGGCATAGCCGGGGCTTCGCTGGCGGCGGGGCTGGCCGGGCAGGGCCGTGTGCTGCTGATCGAAGCTGAGGATCACCCCGGCTATCACGCCACTGGTCGTTCAGCCGCGTTCTGGACCGAAAGCTATGGCGGGCCGCTGGTCTATCCGCTGACCGACGCTTCGTTTGATTTCCTCAACGACAACGATTTCCTTGCTCCGCGCGGCGCGCTGACTCTGGCGCGCGCTGATGAAGCCGCCGGGCTGGGCGGATTTATTGATGAATTCACCGCGCTGGGCGTGGCGGTTGAACCGCTTGACCGGGCAGAGCTTGACGCGCGGATCACCGGTCTGCGCCGCGAATGGGTGCTGGGGGCCTATGAACCCGATTGCTGCGATATCGATGTTGCCGCGCTGCACCAGCACTGGCTGAGGCAGGCGTCGGTGGGCGGGGTCAGGCTGATCTGCCGGGCGCGGTTCGCCGCGGCGCAGCGGCAGGGCGGCATGTGGCACCTGACGCTGGAGGACGGTCGCAGCTTTACCGCTGCAGTGCTGATCAATGCGGCGGGGGCCTGGGCCGATCAGGTGGCGCAGCGGTGCGGGCTGGGCGGGCTGGGGATCCAGCCGTTCCGCCGCACCATGTGCCAATTGCGCGTTGACCATCCGGTGCCCGCCGATCTGCCGCTGACGCTGGGGTTTGATGGCTCATTCTATTTTCGCCCCGAAGGTGACCGGCTGTGGCTTAGCCCGCACGACGAGATTCCCAGCCCGCCGTGCGACGCCGCGCCCGAGGAGATCGACGTGGCGCTGGCGATTGACCGGTTTGAGCGGGCGCTCGATTGGCCGGTGGCCGCATTGGAACACAAGTGGGCCGGACTGCGCAGCTTCGCCCCCGATCGCTTGCCGGTTTACGGCTTCGATCCGCGCGCCAGTGGCTTCTTCTGGTTTGCCGGGCAGGGCGGCTTCGGGATTCAGACCGCGCCCGCTGCGGCCGAGCTGGCGCTGGGGCTGCTGTTGGGGCGGCAAGGCGGCGCGGTTGATCCGGGGCCCTATTTGCCGGAAAGATTGATCAGCTGATCCCCAGCGCGGCGTTGCTGGCCAGCACGTCGGCGCGCTCATTCTCGGGATGGCCGGAATGTCCACGGACCCAGTGCCAGGTCACTTTGTGCGGACGCTTGGCTTCAAGCAGCGCCAGCCACAGATCGGCGTTGAGCACCGGCTTTTTCTGTGAATTTTTCCAGCCGTTCTTCTGCCAGCCATGGATCCATTTGGTGATCCCGTCGATCACATAGCGGCTGTCGGTATAAAGCTGCACATCGCTGGGGTTCTTCAGCGCCTTCAGCGCCTCGATCACCGCAGTCATTTCCATCCGGTTGTTGGTGGTGGCACCTTCACGGCCAGACAGTTCCTTTTCGTGCCCGCCTGCGCGCAGCACCGCGCCCCAACCGCCGGGGCCGGGGTTGCCCTTGCAGGCCCCGTCGGTGAAAATCTCGATCCTTTTCATGAACCGGCAAACACCGCCGCGTTATCCGGATCGGCGTAGAACTGCAGCCGCCGCACGAAGGCCATCGGGTCCTTCTTCACCACCAGCGCGTCTGCCGGGGTGTTGATCCAGTCAAACGCGCGGCTCAGCGCAAAGCGCAAGGCCGCGCCGCGCGCCAGTACCGGCAGGGAGGCGCGCTCGGCCGGACTGAGCGGTCGAACTGCGTCGTACCCCCCCAGCAATGCGGCCGAGATCGCTGGATTGAAACTGCGGCCGTCTGCGCCGAAACACCAGGCCGCGTGGGTAACTGCGACATCGTAGGCGATCAGATCGGTGCAGGCGAAATAGAAGTCGATCAGGCCGGTCACCACATCGCCCAGCATCAGCACATTGTCGGGAAAAAGATCGGCGTGGATCACGCCCTGGGGCAAGTCGGATGGCCAGTGCGCGGTCAGGAACTGCAGCTCGGCCTCAACAATGCCGGCCAGATCGGGGTCGATTGCTGCAAAACCCTGTGGTCCGCATTCCCCCGCCAGCCGGTGCCATTCCGCTGGCCCCATACCATTGGCGCGGGCCTGATCAAAATCGGCTGCGGCCAGATGCATCTGCGCCAAGGCCTGACCCACCGCGCGAGCTTGCGCCGCGGTCGGATCGCCCAGCGAAACGCCGGGCAGGAATTCGATCAAGGCCACCGCCTTTTCGCCCAGCGTGCGGTAAAGTCCGCCTGCGCGGTCGTAAATCGTGCGCGGCACCGGGCAGCCCTTGGCGGCCAGATGATCGAGCAGCGAGAGGAAGAACGGCAGGTCCTCCAGCTCGATCCGGTATTCGTACATGGTCAGGATAAAGCGTGTTGCTGCGCCGTGCTTGCCGCTGGTTTCGATCAGCCAGTTGCTGTTCGATACGCCTTCGGCAATGCCCTTGGCCATCACCAGTTCGCCCACGTCGAACTCGGCAATCAGCGCGGCAAGCTCCTCGGCGCCCAGCTGGGTGTAAACCGCCATGCGCTCTATTCCACCAGTTGGCGGGGCAGCTTGAACACCATCTTTTCTTCGGCGGTGACCACTTGTTCCATCGTCACTTCACGGAAAAGCGAGATTCGGTCGATCACCTCGTTGACCAGTTCCTCAGGCGCAGAGGCCCCGGCGGTCAGCCCCATGACTTCAACCCCGTCCAGCCAGTCAGCCTGAATTTCGCTGGCGCGCTGGATCAGGCGCGAGGCCGCGCCGCAGCGTTCTGCCACTTCGACCAGGCGGAGCGAATTGGAACTGTTGGGCGCGCCGATCACCAGCACCAGCTGACACTGCGGGGCGATGGTCTTGACCGCCGCTTGCCGGTTGGAAGTGGCGTAACAGATATCCTCTGCCTTGGGTCCGACGATCTGCGGGAACCGCGCCCGCAATGCCGCGACCACTTCGGCGGTATCGTCGACTGAAAGCGTGGTCTGGGTCAGGAACGCCAGCGCAGCGTCGCCCGAAAATTGCAGCGCGGCCACATCGGCCACAGTCTCAATCAGCGTGATCGTGCCGGCCGGAACCTGGCCCAGGGTGCCGATCACTTCGGGATGGCCGTGATGCCCGATGAACAGGATGTGCCGCCCCGCCTCAATCTGGCGTTCGGCCTGGCGGTGGACTTTGGACACCAGCGGGCAGGTTGCATCCAGCCAATCGAGCCCGCGGCTGGTGGCGTCTGCGGGTACCGATTTGGGCACGCCATGGGCGCTGAAAATCACCGCGGCACCGTCTGGCACTTCGTCCAGTTCCTCAACAAACACCGCGCCTTTGGCCTTGAGGCTATCGACCACGAAGCGGTTGTGGACGATCTCATGCCGCACATAAACCGGCGCGCCATACCGCTCTAGCGCCAGTTCGACGATGTCGATCGCGCGGTCCACCCCGGCGCAAAAACCGCGCGGCGCGGCGAGCAGGAGCTTGAGTGTCGGTTTGCCGGACGTTTGACAGGATGCGTTCATCAAGCCGCCTCTAGCGTTTTGAACCGCGCCCCGCTAGGGCGTGCACACGAAGATCACTGCCTTACCCCAAGGATGCCTAAATGACTGCTCGTTTCCGTCTGATTTCCGCCCTTGCGCTGTCGGCTGCGCTTGTTGGTTGCGCCGGAACCGGGGACATCGTGGTTGATGAAGGGGTGGGGATCACCGCCGTACGCGGGGTTTGCCCGGGGGTGGGCGTGCCCAACAACACCGGCGATATAACCACGTTCCGCGTGCCGGGCGATACCACCGCCGGCAATATCGATGTGGTTGCCGCGCTGACCAACGTGCGCAGCACCTGCAACGATTCGGGTGAAAAGGTGCTGACTCAGGTCACTTTCGACGTGCTGGGCCGCCGCACCGATGTGCGCGGTGCTCGCACTGTAACGCTGCCTTATTACGTCGTAGTTGTTCGGGGTGGCACCGCAGTGGTGACCAAGCGAGTCGGCCAGGTGACGCTTACCTTCGCCGATGGCCAGGAACGTGCCCAGGCCAGCGGCACCGGTTCGGCCTATATCGACAAGGCCGAAGCCACGCTGCCCAAGGATATCCGCGATCAGCTGGTCCGCCGCCGCCGCGCAGGTGCACAGGATGCCGCGATTGATCCAATGTCGCAGCCCGAAGTGAAGGCGGCGATTGCCCGCGCTACTTTCGATGTGCTGGTCGGTTTCCAGATGAGCCAGGAACAACTGGTTTACAACGCCACGCGTTGATCCTCCCCGATTTCGAAAGCGATAATCCGGTTCCAAAACCGTCACCCTGAACTCGTTTCAGGGTCCATTGCGCTTCGCCAACCGAAGCTCTGTCGGCATACCCAGCCGCACCGTTTTCGCCCGCTGACCGTTCTGGGCGAACCGCCCGATGGACCCTGAAACACGTTCAGGGTGACGGCGGGTTTTGGGTCAGGGCGGGCCTCTCGATTGGTCTGCGCGCCGCAGAGGATTTTCATTCATCTCCAAACAGGCTAACCGCCCGCCATGACCCACGCCCAGACACTTTACACCGCCTATACCGGCCACCTCCACACTGCGCTTGATGCGCTGGAAGCTGCGGGCACGCTGCCTGCCGGGCTTAGCCGCGGCAATGTGACGGTGGAGCCGCCGCGCGATCCCAGCCACGGCGATCTGGCCACCAATGCGGCGATGGTGCTGGCCAAGGGCGCAGGCACCAATCCGCGCGCCCTGGCAGAGGCTTTGGTGGCCGAACTGGTCAAGGCCCCGCACGTGACTTCGGCTGAGATCGCTGGGCCGGGGTTTATCAACCTGCGGCTTGATCCGGCGGCGTGGCTGGCGGAACTGCTGGCGATCGGGACGATGGGCGGGGACTATGGCCGCTCGGACGCCGGGCAGGGCACCACGGTCAACGTCGAATATGTCTCTGCTAATCCTACCGGGCCGATGCACATGGGCCATTGCCGCGGCGCAGTGGTAGGCGATGCTTTGGCCACCCTGCTCGAATGGGCCGGGCACAAGGTGATCCGCGAATACTACATCAACGATGCCGGCGGGCAGGTCGATGTCCTCGCCCGCTCGGTTCACCTGCGCTACCGCGAGGCACTTGGCGAGAGCGTTGCAATCCCCGAAGGTCTTTACCCTGGCGAGTACCTGATCCCGGTGGGCGAGGCGTTGGCCGCTGAATTCGGCGACACATTCGTTAGCGCGCCTGAGTCCGAATGGCTGGTGCCGTTCCGCACCCGCGCGGTGGCGGCGATGATGGAGGAGATCAAGGCCGATCTGGCCTTGCTGGGCATCCATCACAACCTGTTCAGTTCCGAGGCTGAACTGCAGGCGGCGGGCAAGCCCGAACAGGCCGAAGCGTGGCTGCGCGCGCACGATCTGGTCTATGATGGCCAGCTTGAAGCGCCCAAGGGCAAGACCCTGGACGATTGGGAGCCGGTTGAACTGCCGCTGTTCCGCTCGACCAAATTCGGCGATGATCAGGACCGCCCGATCAAGAAAAGCGACGGCAGCTGGACCTATTTCGGGGCCGATCTCGCCTATCACTTCCAGAAAGCCGAAAGCGCCGATGCGCTGGTCGATATCTGGGGCGCGGATCATGCCGGCACGGTCAAGCGGATCAAGGCTGCGGTTGCCGCCATGACCGAAGGATCCGGCAAGGAAAAGCCGTTCGAGGTCAAGCTGGTGCAGATGGTCCAGCTGATGAAGGGCGGCCAGCCGTTCAAGATGAGCAAGCGTTCGGGCAATTTCGTCACGCTTGCCGATGTGGTCGAAATGGTCGGCAAGGACGTGGTCCGTTTCACTATGCTGACCCGCAAGCCCGAAGCGCAGATGGACTTTGATTTCGACAAGGTGGTCGAAGCATCGAAGGACAATCCGGTGTTCTATGTCCAATATGCCCACGCCCGGATCCGCCGCAACCTGCGCAAGGCTGAAGCCGAAGGGCTGGTTCCCAGCGCCGAGAATATCGCGCTGCTGGGGGCCGAGGAGCTTGAGCTGATCAAGGTGGCAGCGCAGTTTCCCCGGATGGTGGAAGCGGCGGCTGCGGCGCGTGAGGCGCACCGGATCGCCTTCTACCTCTATGATTTGGCGTCAGCTTTTCATTCCTACTACAATCTGGGCAACGAGCAGCCGGAAAAGCGGTTCATCGTGGCACAGAATCCAACGCTGACTGCAGCAAGGCTTTATCTTGCGTCCCAAATCGGGCAACTTGTGAAGAATGGCCTCGCCATCCTGGGCGTAGAGGCGGTTGAGGAAATGTAATCATGACGGGCATCGACGGCGACCGCGAAGGCGAAGAGTGGCAGGACGGCGAAGGTGAGCCGCTGGAAACCGAACGCCTGGCGCTGGATGACGAAGACGAACGCCTGCCCTGGCTGGAAAGCTCGGACGACGAAGATGACGCCGAGAGCGAAGGCTCTGACATGGGCCACACGCTGCGCCTGGGGCTGCTGGCGCTGGCTGCGCTGGCGGCGATCGTGCTGGGAATCTACTGGATCACGCACCGCAATCCCGATCCGGCGCTGACCCCCGATGGCAGCCTGGTTGCGGCCGAAGCCACCCCATACAAGGAAGCGCCGAAGGATCCCGGCGGCAAGACCTTTGATGGCACGGGCGATACCAGCTTTGCGGTCTCCGAAGGCCAGAGCAAGCCGGCGCAGATGGCCCCTGCGGCAGGCGCTACACCCGCACCAGCCGCTGCGCCAGCAGCCAAGCCCAGCGCGGCGGCTGCGCCTGCGGTTGGCGGCGTCGGCGTGCAGGTTGGCGCGTTTTCGTCCAAGGAATCGGCAGAAGCCGGCTGGACCAAGCTGGTTGGCAGTTCGCGCGGCGCGCTTTCGGGCGTTTCGCACCGAGTGATTGCCGGCAGCGCCGATAACGGCACGATCTTCCGCCTTCAGGCAGTGGCTCCCAATGCCGATGCCGCGCAGGCGCTGTGCGGCAAGCTCAAAGGCGCTGGCATCTCCTGCCAGGTCAAGTAAGTCACGCGTCGTCCCGGGCTTGACCCGGGACGGGCGGTATCCACACTGCCAGGCGCGGTTGCTCTTGCCGAATCCTGCCGCGCCTGCGACTTTGCACCCATTATGACGCCCGCGATTTTTGGCCTTTCCGGTTTGGTTCTGAGCGCAGAGGAACGCGCGTTCTTCGCCGATGCTGATCCGGCGGGTTATATCCTGTTCGGCCGCAATATCGAAAGCCGTGCGCAAGTTCGGGCATTGACCGATCAGCTCCGCGCTATCCATGGACGCGACCAGCTGCTGATCACGATCGATCAGGAAGGCGGGCGGGTCCAGCGGATGAAGCCGCCGGTCTGGCCGGCCTATCCGGCGGGCAGCGCGTTCGATGCGCTGTACGACATTGCCCCCGCCAGCGCGATTGAGGCGGCGCGGGTCAACGCCCAGGCGCTGGGGCTCGATCTGGCCGAAGTGGGGATTACTTGCACGCACGCCCCGGTGCTCGATGTCCGCCAGCCGGGCGCGCACGACGTGATTGGTGATCGCGCGCTGGGGCATGAGCCGCTGCGCGTGGCAGCGCTGGGCCGGGCGGTGCTCGATGGGCTGGCGCGCGCCGGGGTGCTGGGCACGATCAAGCACCTGCCGGGCCACGGCCGCACCCACTGCGATACCCACAAGGCGATGCCCACCGTGACCGCAAGCGAGGCTGAACTCGAAACTGATCTGGCCCCGTTCAAGGCGCTCAATCACGCGCTCACCGGGATGACCGGGCATTTGCTGTTCACCGCTTGGGACAGCGAAAATCCCGCCACCCAATCACCCTTCATAATCGAACAGATCATCCGTCGCCGGATCGGCTTTGATGGCCTGCTGTTTACCGACGATCTTGATATGGAAGCGCTGAGCGGCACCGTGCCGCAGCGCGCCGAACGATCGATCGCGGCGGGCTGCGATCTGGCGCTCAACTGCTGGGCGAAAATGGCCGACATGGTTGGGATTTGTCAGCGGTTGCCGGTGATGGGTGAAGCGGCGGCTGCCCGGCTTGAGCGGGCGCTGGCAGGGACGGGCCCGGCGGGCGATGTGGCCCAGCAGGCCGCGCTGCTAGCCAAGCGCGACCAGTTTCTGGCATTGGTGACGGCATGAACGGGCTGCCTAAACCGACGGGGCTTCGACAGGCTCAGCCTGAGCGGGGTTCTCAGGTAGGCTCAAACCTCTGGCCAGATCCTGCTCAACGGCAGATTTTTAGCTGGTTGCTAAATCCAGGCCCGCTCAGGCAGAGCCTGTCGAAGCCCGCCATGCAACCGCGCCCCATGGTGCAGCTATGAGCGAAGATGGCCTGATCGATAGCCCCGCGGTCACTTTCGCCGAAGACGAATGGCAGGGCATCGGCGCCGCCGCAACGGATGACACCGCGCTCTATCTTGAGCTGGATGGCTGGGAAGGCCCGCTGGATCTGCTGCTCGATCTTGCGCGGCGACAGAAGGTTGATCTGCGGCGGATTTCGATCCTTGATCTGGTCGATCAGTACCTCACCTATATCGAACAGGCAGAGGCGCTGCGGCTGGAACTGGCGGCGGACTATCTGGTGATGGCGGCCTGGCTGGCCTATCTCAAATCCGCGCTGCTGCTGCCGCGTGACGAGCAGCTGGATCCCAGCCCGGAAGAACTGGCACTGCGGCTGCAATTGCGGCTTCAGCGGCTGGCGGCGATGCGCGATGCCTCGGCGCGGCTACTAGGCAGGGACCGGACCGGCCGCGATGTGTTTGTGCGCGGCGCACCGGAGGGGCTGCGGGTTGATCGCAAGAACTTGTGGCAGTGCGATTGGTTCGCGCTGGTGCAGGCCTACGGACAGGTCAAGGCCCGCACCCAGCCGGTGGTCCACATGGTCCGCGACCGGATGGTGATGACGCTCGATTCGGCGCTTAGCCGCGTATCGGCAATGCTCGGCGTCAATCTGGACTGGATGGAACTGCGCGATTTCCTGCCCCCGCACGCCGAACCGCGGCTGCGCAAATCGGCGCTGGCCTCCAGCTTTGTCGCTGCGCTCGAACTGGCCCGGCTCGGCAAGGCTGAGCTGCGCCAGGACGTGGTGTTCGGCCCGCTGCATCTGAAAGCGATCAAGGCGTGACCCGGCCCGATGATCTGGTCCGCGCGGTGGAAGCGACGCTGTTCGCAGCCGAAGAACCGATGAGCGCCGAGGCGATTTCGACCCACCTAGGCGGGGCTGATGTCAAAGCCGCGCTGGCAGAGCTGGAAGAGCAATATCAGGACCGCGGCGTGCACCTGGTCGAGCGCGGCAAGCGCTGGCATTTCCAGACCGCGCCTGATCTCGCCCATTTGCTGCGCCGTGAGCGCGAGGAAGTCCGCCGGCTGAGCCGCGCCGCCACCGAGGTGCTGGCAATCGTCGCCTATCACGAACCGGTCAGCCGCGCGGAGATAGAGGCGATCCGAGGGGTGCAGACCGCCAAGGGCACCCTCGACGTGTTGATGGAAGCGGGCTGGGTGCGGATCGTTGGCCGCCGCGAAGTGCCGGGCCGCCCGGTGATCTTCGCCACTACACCCGATTTTCTGACCCACTTCGGGCTGGACAGCCGCAAGGACTTGCCGGGGATTGATGAATTGCGCGCCGCCGGGCTGCTCGATCCGGTTGATGACGCATTCGAAGCGGCGATGGATGCGGTTGGGGAAAGTGCAGCAACGGCGGAATCCGAAGAACGTGACGAAGAATCGGCAGACTGACTCGCAAGTTGCGCTGACATCCCCTAAATAGGGTGAAACGCGGGTGTCGGTCACTGGGCCGCACGTTCCCGCGCAATCAGGAGACATCAAATGCTCGGTCTGTCAGTGCCCCACCTGCTCATCCTGGCCGTCGTGGTCCTGGTCCTGTTTGGCCGCGGCCGCATTTCCGAAATGATGGGTGATTTCGGCAAGGGCGTGAACAGCTTCAAGAAGGGGCTGGCCGAAGGGGATGAGGTCAAGCCGCAAGCGCCTGCCAGCCAGATTCCGCCGCCGCCGCCCGCCGGGCAGGCCACGCTTAACGGCGAAACAGTGGTCGATTCCTCGCAGAAGCCGCACCAGTAAGCCGCCGGTTCAGGGCGGAACTGCGACATGTTTGACATCGGCTGGGATGAAATGCTGCTGACCGCGATCATAGCGATCGTGGTGATTGGCCCCAAGGATTTGCCGCGCGCGCTGCGCCTGGCCGGGCAATGGATCGGCAAGGTCCGGCGCGTTTCCGGCCATTTTCGCGCCGGGGTGGAAAACATGATCCGCGAAGCCGAGATCGAGGACATGGAAAAGAAGTGGCGCGAACAGAATGAGGCGATCATGCGCGAGCATCCGATCGCCTCGGCTGAAATGGCGCTTGATGGGGCCCATGCCGGGGCCGAACCGGTCCCGCCGCTGAGCGACGCTCCGGTGATGCAGCCGCTGGTCAAGAAACCGCGCAAACCGCGCACGCCGAAGTCTAAACCCAAGGCTGACGCCTGATGGCTTTCGAGGTCAAGGATATCGACGAGACTCAGGCGCCGCTGATGGATCATCTGATCGAACTGCGCACGCGGTTGATCCGCGCGATCCTGGCGTTGCTGCTGGCGTTCGGCGTGTGCCTGTATTTCGCCAGCGACATCCTCGGCTTTCTGATCCGCCCGCTGACCGCAGCGTTCCCGCCGGGGCAGGGCAAGCTGATCTACACCAAGCTTTACGAAGCCTTTTTCGTTGAAATCAAAGTGGCGCTGTTTGCCGGGTTTTTCGTCTCGTTCCCGGTGATTGCCAACCAGATCTGGGCGTTCATTGCGCCGGGGCTCTATGCCAAGGAAAAGCGCGCCTTCCTTCCGTTCCTGATCATGACCCCGGTGCTGTTCATCGCTGGCGGGGCCTTGGCCTATTACGTGGTGATGCCCACAGCATTCACCTGGATGCTGGGCTTTCAGGGCCAGAAGGGCGGACTGGAGGTTGAGGCGCTGCCTTCGGCCGGTGATTACCTGGGGCTGGTGATGCAGTTCATCCTGGCCTTCGGGTTCAGTTTCCTGCTGCCGGTGCTGCTGTTGCTGCTCAACCGCGCCGGGATCGTTACCCGCAAGCAGCTGATCGCGATGCGGCGCTATGTGATCGTGGCGATTACCGCAGTGGCGGCGATCATTACCCCGCCCGATGTGGTATCGCAGCTGATGTTGCTGGTGCCGCTGGTGCTGCTGTTCGAAGGCTCACTGATCATCATGTGGTTTGGTGAGCGCAAGGCGGTGAAGGAAGGCGATCCCGGCACCAGCATTGAGCGGGTAGACTAGGCCAAACCTTGAAACTCCGCTCAGCCTGAGCCTGTCGAAGGCCCATCGTGCGCACGATCCGTCGGCGTAACAGGCGGGGGCTTCGACAGGCTAAGCCTGAGCGGGACTTTAAGCTTTTGGGTTCGAGGTAATATCAACCCAAGCTACTGCCCCGGGCGCTTGTCCTTGGCCGAATCCCACATCAGCCGCCCCGCGACAAACACCTGCAGCACCTTGGTCGCTGCCACATCAGCCGGGCTGGCCAGCATCACATCGCGGTCGACAAACAGGAAGTCGGCGCGTTCGCCGACAACCAGCCGGCCAAAGCGGCCATCGGCAAACCCGGCATAGGCACCCCAGGAGGTATAGGCGGCCAGCGCGACTTCGCGGCTGACGCGTTCCTGCGGCTGCCATCCGCCCAGCGGCTGGCCATCGGGGCCGACTCGGCTGATCGCTGCGGCCAGACCAGCAAAGGGATCGGGCAGTTCCACCGGTGCATCCGATCCGAAGGCGAGTTTGCCGCCTGCCGCCAGGATTGAATGCCAGGCATAGGCACCGCTCAGCCGGTTTGGCCCCAGCCGCGCTTCGGCCATCAGCCGGTCGCTGGTCTGGTGCACGGGCTGCATTGAGGCGATGATCCCGTTCCTGCCAAAGCGGGCAATGTCAGCCGGATCGACGATCTGGGCATGCTCGATCCGCCAGCGCCGATCGCCGCCATAGGTGGGGGCCAGTTCCTCAATCGCGGAGAGCAGCGAAGCGTTGGCTTCATCGCCAATCGCGTGAACCGCGATCTGGAAGTGATCGAGCGCGGCGCGGCTCATCAGGTTGCGCAGCTGGGTATCGCTGGTGATGCGCAGGCCCCGAACGGTCGGGGCATCGGTGTAGGGCAGCTTGAGGCTGGCCCCGCGCGATCCCAGTGCGCCGTCCATGTACAGCTTCACGCCGTTAAGCCGAAGCTTGTCCTCGTAGAGCCACGGTGAAGGACCAGGGCCGCCGATCAGCGCCATGTTCTCGATCCCGCCGCCGTATGACATGATTCGGATCTTGAGCGCGCCGGTATCGCCCGCGCGCCGGAAGGCCTGCCATTCCTGGATCGATGTGCCCATATCAGCAGTGGCGGTTACGCCGTAACTGAGGAAGATCTGCTGGGCGAGGCTGAAGGCATAGTCGAGGTCTTCGGGCCGCGGCGCGGGTACGGCCTTGGCCACCAGTTCCTGTGCGTTATCGACGAACACGCCGCTGGGTTTGCCGCCGGCCAGCCGTTCCAGCCGCCCGCCGGACGGATCCTTGGTGGTTGCCGCCACCCCGGCCAGCGCCATCGCGCGGCTGTTGGCCCAGCCAGCGTGGCCATCGACCCGTTCCAGCCAGACCGGGCGATCGCCCACCACCGCATCGAGTTCGGCGGCGGTGGGAAAGCGCTTTTCGGGCCACAATTCCTGGTTCCAGCCGCGCCCCAGGATCCACGGACGGTCCGGGTGTGCCTTGGCATAGGTGCCGATTGCCGCCAACGCCTCGGTCAGCGAATGGGTGGTGCTAAGGTCCAATGTCATCGCCGCGATGCCAACGCTCATCACGTGGCTGTGGCTGTCGATCAGCCCGGGCATGACGAACCGGCCCTTACCGTCGATCCTGAAACTGGTCTTGGGCTTCTTGTCGCTGCGATGCAGGACCAGCTTGATCCGGCCATCATCGCCGATCACCAGTCCGCTGAAATGGTCGATCCCGCCGGTCGCATCAAGCGTCACCCCGTCGATATTGTCGAGCAGGGTATCGGCCAGTGCCGGGCTGGTGGTCAGCGCCAGCGAGACGCTGAAGGCGACGAATTTGCGGATCATGATTGCCCCTTTCGCGGCAGCCGCCGCACCAATGCTGATGTATCCTGCCGCCCGCCGCCCATGGCCTGCACTTCGGCATAGAACTGGTCGATCAAGGCCGCGACCGGGAGCGAGACCCCAAGCGAGCGGCCTTCGTCCATCGCCAGCCCCATGTCCTTGCGCATCCAGTCGATCGCAAAGCCGAAATCGAAGCTGTCTTCGCACATCGTCTGCCAGCGGTTGTCCATCTGCCAGCTTTGCGAGGCCCCGCCCGAGATCGCCTGATAGACCTTTTCAAGATCAAGATGCGCCGCTTCGGCAAAGCGCAAGGCTTCGGACAAAGTTGCAAGAATTCCGGAAAAGGCGATCTGGTTGACCATCTTGGTGGTCTGCCCCGCACCGGCCTTGCCGACATGGACGATCCGCTTGGTATAGGCACTCATCACATCGCGTGCCGCCTCGATCGCCTCGGCACGGCCGCCGCACATCACGGTCAGGGTGCCATTTTCCGCGCCGGCCTGCCCGCCGGTTACGGGCGCATCGACGCAGTGGACCATCAGATCGCGCGCTTCCACCGCGATCTGGCGCGCGATCCGGGCTGATACGGTGGTGTGATCGATAAAGGTGGCGCCCTTGCGGATGCTGGAAAAGACTCCGGTCGGCCCCAGTACCACATCGGCCAGATCATCATCGTTGCCCACGCAGGTCAACACCACATCGGCGCCTTCGGCTGCTTCGGCCGGGCTGTGGGCCACGCGCACGGTAAGCGCGGGGTTCGCCTCTTGCCAGCGCGCCGCGCGGGCCGGGGTGCGGTTATAGATCGTGAGGGTGTGTCCGGCTTCGCCAATGTGCCGCGCAATCGCGCCGCCCATCACGCCCAGGCCCAGGAAGGAAACGTTCAAAGGTGTGCTCATGGTCCGCGCTTGTAACCGCTTTGCCGCGCGGTGCCAGATGCATATTTTTCCCACCGCAAATCCATTTGCCTTGACCGCCTGCGCCTCTATCGAAGCGGGTGATGATTGAAACGTTGCTGTCCCCGCGCCTGATGCGCCCGCTGTTCTGGCTGCTCGGCTGTTTTTCGCTGGTCATGGCGCTGTTGCCCAAGCCTCCCAGCACGCCGATCGACGCGTTTGGCGACAAGTTCGCACATATGCTGGCCTTTGTGGTGCTGACCATTGTGGCGCGGCTCGCCTGGCCTCGCACGCCAATCTGGATCGCTGCGCTGCTGCTATCGCTTTACGGTGCAGCGATCGAACTGCTGCAGAAAATCCCGATGCTGCACCGCGATAGCGATCCGCGCGACTGGATAGCAGATACCGCAGCAATTGCGCTGGCACTGCTACTAGCGCAATTATTGATCCATTTTTCCGGCAAACACGATACGATTTAACAATTGCGGGCCATGGGGCTTTGTCCTAGGGCGGCGCGGCCATGAACATGCAAGCCCATCCGATCGAGCAGAGCCTGACTATCGATGATATCCGCGCGGCCGCCGTACGGATTGAAGGCGCGGTGATCAACACCGCGATGGATTATTCGCGCACGCTTTCGGCGATCACCGGGGCGGATATCTGGCTCAAGTTTGAAAATCTGCAGTTCACCGCTGCCTACAAGGAACGCGGCGCGCTGAACGCGATGCTGCTGATGGATGGCGACAAAGCCAAGCGCGGGGTTATCGCGGCATCGGCCGGCAATCACGCGCAGGGGCTGTCATACCACGGCAAGCGTCTGGGGATTCCCGTCACCATCGTTATGCCGCGCACGACGCCGGTGGTGAAAGTTCAGCAAACTGAAGCCGTAGGCGGCACCGTGGTGCTGCACGGCGAGACGTTTGACGATGCCTATGCCCACGCCCGCGAGCTTGAGGGCGAACTGGGGCTGACTTTCGTGCATCCGTTCGATGATCCGCATGTCGCGGCCGGGCAGGGCACGGTTGCGCTTGAAATGCTGGCGCAAGTGCCCGAACTCGACATGCTGGTGATCCCGATCGGCGGCGGCGGGCTGGCCACCGGAATGGGCACCGCGGCGCGCGCGATCAAGCCGGGGATTGGCCTGATCGGGGTGGAGGCACAGCTATTTCCATCGATGTACAACCGCCTGAAATCGGCTGATCTGCCGTGCGGCGGCGATACTTTGGCAGAAGGCATCGCGGTGAAAGAGCCGGGCGTCTTCACCTCGCGCATGCTCAAAGGGCTGCTCGATGATGTGGTGCTGGTCAGCGAAGCCTCGCTGGAAGGCGCGGTTTCGCTGTTGCTGCAAATCGAGAAGACTGTGGCCGAAGGCGCCGGGGCGGCTGGCCTGGCCGCAGTGCTGGCCTATCCGCAGCTGTTCAAAGGCCGCAAGGTTGGCATCCCGATCTGCGGCGGCAATATTGATACGCGGCTGCTCGCCAACGTCCTGCTGCGCGATCTGGCGCGCTCCGGGCGTCTGGCGCGGCTACGGCTGACTTTGCAGGACCGGCCCGGCGCGCTGTTCAAGGTGATGCGCGAATTCGATGCCCACAACGTCAACATCATCGAAATCTACCACCAGCGGATTTTCACCCATCTGCCGGCCAAGGGCCTCACCGCCGATATCGAGTGCGAAGCGCGCGACAAGGAACAGCTCGATGGGCTGGTCGCCAGCCTGCGGGCTTCGGGGTATGAGGTCGATCAGGTCGAACTGGGTTAGGCGAACCGGCGCATTCAGGGGCCCAGCTGTGCCGGAAAAGGGCACAAATGCGGGCCAAATTACTGGCTGTGCAAAATAACGATCCGTTTACCCTGTTTCGTGGTTAAAGTTCTTTCAACGCGAGTGGCGGCGATGCATAAAGTAGGTGCATTCCGCTGTTTTAAGGATTTTGGCGCGACGTGACCGCACCTGTTCGCTTTCCCCGGTTCTTCGTGACCAGCCCGGCCCCGTGCCCCTATCTTCCGGGCAAAAGCGAACGCAAGGTGTTCACCGAGCTCAAGGGCCCGCACGCCGATGAACTCAACGATGCGCTGGGCCGGATCGGCTTTCGCCGCAGCCAGACGGTGGCCTATCGCCCCAGCTGCATCGATTGCCAGGCCTGCGTATCGGTGCGGGTGGTCGCGGGCGAATTCCGCGCTTCGACCAGCCAGAAGCGCAATCTGAAGCGCAATGGCGATCTGATCGGCACGGTCTGCCGCCCGTGGTCAACCATCGAACAGTTTGAACTGCTGCAACTCTATCTGGGCCAGCGCCACCCCGGCGGCGGGATGACCAACATGGACGAAATCGATTTCGCCGATATGGTCGAACATACGCCCGTCGACAGCTGGATCGTCGAATACCGCGAACCCGGCAGCGATGGCCGCCCCGGCAAACTGGTCGGTGCCTGCCTGACTGACCGGCAGGGCGATGGCCTGTCGATGATCTATTCGTTCTACGATCCCGATCATGCGATGCGCGAAGGTCTGGGCAACTACATCATCCTCGATCACATCGAACGCGCCCGTTCGCTGGGCCTGCCCTATGTGTTTTTGGGCTACTGGGTCGATGGGTCACCGCGGATGCAGTACAAGATCCGCTACCGCCCGATGGAACGGCTGACCCGCAGCGGCTGGGCCCGGATCGAAGACGGCGAACAGAACGCACTGGTGGCCAAAGCCGCGCAGCTGCGCCGCACGTCGCAGCCGCTCGACGGCAGCACCAAGGACGGTGCGCATGGGGGGTTGGAGCAGTACAAGCTCGCCTGATCAGGTCCGCAGTAAAAAGCTCCGCGCGGTTCCGGCATCACGACCACCTGCAACACGGCCAGCACCGGATTGGCGGCGCGCTTGGCGTTTGCGCCGGCCAGCGCACCGGCAAGGATCAACAGCTGCGCAACTGCGACAGTGAGTACCGCTGTGTGCCAGCCGAATGTCCGGTCATCGAGCATTAGAGCCCGACCAAAATGCGCGCTATCGCTGGCCAGTTCGCACTATGATAGATTGCCGAGACGACTAGCTCCCCAACGATCAGCAGCGGCATCGCGATGCGATATACCGGATGAACACGCCTGAGGGTCACCCAGTCAAAACCGGCAGCAGCAAGGATCAGTAGGTCAGGCCCGGCAAAGTTGTGGATGAGCATTCCCATGAAGCCATCACCAAGAGCAATGTAAAGTGCTTCACCCCACCAGCGGTTGTAGGCCGCCACAAGCAGCATCGATGTTGCCACCACGATCAGTCGTTTGTGTGTCGCGGCATGGCGCCGCATTACAAGCGCGAGTGAGGCCGCAACGAAAAATACCAGTACCTGGAACAGCGCAGCAATGAAAAACCTCAGATTTTCGGGATAACGCGGACTGTAAAAGCGCTGACTCGCCACCTCGGCGCCAATGGCAGTAATGGCTATAGCCGGAATCAGTAGCAGCGCTGCGGCACCCAATGTTCGATGCAAAGATAGTCGGCGACGTCGTGCCAGCACCACCTGTATCGTCAGAAGAACCAACCAGCCCGTCGCCGCGAAGACATGCAGTTGCAGGACGAGCGGTGCCGGATAGTCCGCCTCACCCTGCCAGCGATGTGTCACCGAGGGATAAAACCCCAGTCCCACTGCAAGCCAGGCGGCGGCGAGGAAAACGGGAAGAAAATGACGCTCAAACGTCAGTTTGGCCGCGAAGCGTGTCATCTGGAATCCCCCCCAGTTCGCTGCAAACTGCACCCCTTTGTCGTAAGCGTCAAATCGGGCCGTGCCAGATATTGGCCAGAAAAGAAGCGCTGCCTTCGTCGCAAAAGCAAACCCCCTCCCCGCACGGGGCGGGAAGGGGGCGAGCATCACTTCAGACTGAAACCAATCAGGCGGGCAGGCCCGAGATCGCTTTCGTTTCCATGAAGTCTTTCAGGCCGGCGAGGCCGCCTTCGCGGCCGTTGCCCGATTGCTTGTAGCCGCCGAACGGGGCGCCCGGGGTGGGGCCCCAGTTGTTGATCGCGACCATGCCGGCGCGCAGCTTTCCGGCAACGCCAGCAGCCTTGGCCGGATCACCGGTGATCGCCGCCGACAGGCCGTATTCGGTGTCGTTGGCCATTTCGATGCCGTCTTCAAGGCTGTCATAGGTCAGGATCGTGGCTACGGGTCCGAAGATTTCTTCCTGCGCGATCCGCATGTCGGCGGTCACGCCCGAGAACACGGTCGGCTGGATATAGTATCCACGGTTGACGTTGGCGGGCAGATCGGGCCCGCCGGTTTCCAGTTTGGCGCCCTGATCGATTGCCGACTGGATCAGGTCCTTGACCTTGTCATACTGGGCCTTGTTGACCAAGGGACCCAGGTGGTTGCCTTCGGCCATCGGATCGCCCACCGGGGTGGCCGAATACATCGCCTTGTAGAAGCCAACCACTTCGGCTTCGCGGTCCTTGGCGACCAGCACCTTGGTTGGGCTGATGCAGCTTTGCCCGGTGTTGATCAGCGGACCCATCGCCACGGCGGTAAGGTGCTGGGCCAGATCGGCATCGGGCAGGACCAGGTTTGGGCTCTTGCCGCCCAGTTCCTGATGCACGCGCTTGACGGTGGGGGCAGCGGCGATCGCCACCTGGATCCCGGCGCGGGTCGAGCCGGTGAAGCTGACCATTTCGATATCGGGATGGCTGGAGATCGCGGTGCCAGTGGTCGGCCCGTCTCCGTTGACGAGGTTGAACACGCCGGCCGGCACGCCCGCTGCGTCGAGGATCTCGGCAAAGATCATCGCGTTGGTGGGGCATTCTTCCGAAGGCTTGAGCACCATGGTATCGCCTGCGGCCAATGCCGGGGCCACCTTGAGCGCGATCTGGTTGAGCGGCCAGTTCCACGGGGTGATCATGCCGACCACGCCGATCGGCTCGTAAGCCACCTTGTAGCCCGGACCGTCTTCCATGAAGCTGAAGTCCTTCAGCGCAGCGATCGTGCTCATGAAGCCGCCGATCCCGGCGCCAACCTGCGCGGTGATCGCGAAGGATACCGGCGCACCCATTTCTTCGGCCATGGCCTGGGCCAGATCGGGGGCGCGCTTCTTGTATTCCTCGACAATCCGTTCGAGCAGCGCCAGGCGCTCTTCCCGGGTGGTCTGGCTATAGCTGGCAAAGGCGCGGCGGGCAGCCGCCACGGCCTTGTTGACATCGGCGACGGTGCCGACGCTGATAACCGCACAGGCCTCTTCCGTGGCCGGGTTGATCACTTCGCGGCGTGCGCCGCCTTCGCTATCCACCCACTTGCCGTCGATGTAATGTTGCAGCCGCTCGCGCATCCTCGAATCTCCTTTAACTGACCGATTAATTTTGTCCTATGTCGGAGGGTGCGGGCCAGATTGCAAGATGCAATCCATCGTCAGCGCCAATCCGGGCCGCGCCAAGGGCCAAGCGTTGATCAATCTGCTGACCGGCCCCGCCAGGCAAAGCTTTCAAGCGTGAAATGCGGCACGGTCAGGATCGAGATCAGGATGATAGCGGAACGGATGATACCGGTTTCCACTGGCACCTGGCCTTGTCCGGCCAGCAGCATCACGCCGCCGGCTGCGGACAGCAGAAACACCGCCGCGATGATGGCGATTTTCTTGGGCCGGGAAATTGCCCCGGTTTCGGCCAGCGCATCGGCCATGTGGCGGGGCGAATGCAGCCCGCAAAAGAACACTGCAAAGGCCAGCAGCGGCGGCAGGAACAGCGTGGCGATCAGGCAGGTCAGCACTTCGATCGCGCGTTGCAGTTCGCCGTTCTGGAACGACCAGAAGGCGAAGGTCAGGCAGCCCAGCAGCGCCGGCACGCAGGCGCAGGCCAGCAGATCGGCGATGATCCGGCCATTTTCGTTCCCGGTCAGCATATCGAAGATTATGGCGACTTCGACGGGCCGGGTCAGCGCCGGAGTGGCGACCAGCGCCCATGCCACCATCAGCGACAGGAATGGATCAGCTGCGCCGTACCAGTCGCGGCTGAAATGCAGGATCGAAACGAACAGGAACAGGCACAGCGCAGCTTCGGGAGCGACCCGCCATAGTCCGGCGATCACGGCGGTGCAGGCGAGGTATGCGGCGACGATTTTCAACCGGTCGATCCGGCTGACTACCCCATAGCGCAGCGCGGCGATTTCAATATCGAGTGTGCCGTGCGGGATGCCGAATACTGCAATTGCCAGCGCGCAGATCGCGGTGAACGAAGCAGTGCTGAGCGGGCCGAACCGCAGGCTGACGATGACCAGAGCGAGAGTGACCGCCGGAAGCAGGAACAGGCGCAGCGCGCTTGAAGCGGCTGCGCCTGTGAGAACTGGCAGGCGGATAGAGTTCATCAGGCTGAGCCTATCCGCCGCTGGGTTCGTTCCTTGTTCGCTGGTTCAGGCAGTAGCTTCACCGTATTCCGCCTGCGATTTGCGCGTGGCGATAAGGTAGATGAGCACGCCGACACCGGCCTTCGCGATCAGATCGGCGATGGTGTAACCCACCTGAACCCCCACCGTCACGCTCGAACCGGCGAGATTGGTGTACGGGATCATATAGACGATCGGGTAAAAGCCCCACGATGCAAAGGTCAGCAACCGGGCCTTCTTGACCAGTTCGCGCACGCTTTCCGGCTGGTTGGTGATCGAGGAACCAAGCCCGACGAACAGCTGGTACATGATGTAGACGAACGGGATGGCCGAGAGCGTACCCCACAGTGCGCGGGTGGGAATATCCGCGGCAATTTCGCCCGGATAGCCAAGCACAATCATCAGCGCCGCTGCGGCACCCAGCTTGGTCGACTTCGACACGGTTTCATCGGCCGAAAGGCGCATCACCAGGATCAGTTCGATCAGCAGCAGAGGCACGGTCAGCAGCCAGTCGACGTAACGGTAGGCATCGTTGAAGGCATAGCCGGTTGCGGCGACGATCCCGTCCTTGACGTCGTAGGCACCCTGCCAGCTTTCGAAGATCCGGAAGTAATGGTACGCGGCGATGGCGCAGACCAGGCCCGAGATGGTCAGTGCGGTCTTGTACGCCGAGCCAACCTGCGAACGGCCAAGCCACAAGAACACTGTGGCGGCGGCCATGGTCGCGAAAGTGAATGAAAAAGCGTTGTAAACCAGTGAATACTGGCCAATCGATAAGGCGTCCATTGCGTATGTCCCCTTTAACATGCGCCGTCTGCGCAATGGCCGCGTGATACGCTGCGGTTGACTGCCTTCAACCTATACGAAATACCATGTCGGGCAGAACAGCGCGGCAGCTGGTTGATGCTCTGGCACGTCAGAGCAGCTCAATCGGTCCAGTCGCCGCCCAGCGGTGAAGGGGAGCAATATTGGCTGATACGCATCTTGCGGAACAGCGCCTGGAATCGCTGATCGCGGGCAGCCCGATTGCGTCGGTGATCAGCAATCCGCGCGTCAAGGACAACCCGATCATCTATTGCAACGCCGCATTTGTCGCTCTGACCGGATATGGTGAGGCTGAGATTATCGGTCGCAATTGCCGGTTTCTGGCCGGGCCAGCTACCGAACCCTGGTTGACCGAGATGATCCGCAGCGGGGTGCGCCGCCATGCCCCGGTGCTGGTCGAAATCCTCAACTACAAGCGCGATGGCACCCCCTTCCGCAATGCCGTGCTGGTGGCGCCGATTTTCGATGATGAGGGGGAACTGGAGTACTTCCTGGGATCGCAAGTGGAGCTTGAACCCGATGCCCCGACGACGAATGCCAATCGGCGGATGGCGGCGTCCATCGCCGTCAAGACACTGCCACCGCGGCAACGCGAGGTATTGACCGAAATGGCGGCCGGCTATCTCAACAAGCAGATCGCCCACCGGCTGGGCCTGAGCGAGCAAACCGTCAAGATGCACCGCGCGGCGCTGATGGCGCGGCTGGGCGCCGCAACCACTGCCGATGCGATCCGGATTGCGGTGGAAGCCGGCCTTTAGGCGCTACAACGGTAGAGCCGCGCCTCGGCCTCGCGTCGCCGCACCAGCCCTGCCATCGGCTTGCCCCCGGCATTGACCCATTTGGCGAATTCGCGCGCTGCTGCATCGAACTGTCGGGCGTGGTGCAGCTTGGTCAGCGTGGCCTTGGCGATTGCGCCGGTGTTGTAATGAAAGCTGACCAGCGCATCGAACTGGCCCTGGCTGGTTGGCGCATCGCCCAGCGCGCGGGCCACTTCGGCAGCGTAGCGGACCAGATCGCGTTCCAGCCGCAAATCGCATTCGGCCTGCGTCCAGACCGTGCCGCGCGTGATGCCCCGGCCGGTCGAACCCCAGCCGATGGTCCACGGATCGCCCCCGGTGCCGGGATCGGGATAGGCGTCAAAGCTGCCGTCGCGCCGCCGCCGCGCGCAGCTTTCGAAGTGCTTGATCAAAGCTAGCCCTTGTGCGCCGATCACGCCGGGCTTGGCAGCGGCAGGTGCGGTCAGGTTGGGCGGCGCGGGCACGGGCAAGGGTTGGGGGGAGGCAGCGGGCAGGCGCGCCTTCATCCGGCGCAGGGCATCGAAGAAATCAAGGGAGAAGGTCATGCGGGGAAGCCTCGCGATTCGCTGAAGGCCAAGCAATTAGGCAGGAACGACCCGAGTAGGAAAATGGATTCTGGCTCATGCAAAGCAAAGGGCGCCCCGGTTGCCCGGGACGCCCTGCTCTCGGTGTCAGTAGTGCAGCGCGATCAGGCGCTGTAGTACATGTCGAATTCGACCGCCGACGGCGTGGTTTCCCAGCGCATCACTTCGGGCCACTTCAGTGCGATGTAGGCTTCGATCTGGTCTTTGGTGAAGACGCCGCCTTCAAGCAGGAAGGCGTGATCGGCTTCCAGGCATTCAAGCGCTTCACGAAGGCTTCCGCACACGGTCGGCACTTCGGCCAGTTCTGCGGGCGGCAGATCATAGAGGTTCTTGTCCATGGCTTCGCCCGGGTGGATCTTGTTCTTGATCCCGTCGAGCCCGGCCATCAGCAGCGCTGAATAGCACAGGTACGGGTTGGCCATCGCATCGGGGAAGCGGAATTCAACGCGCTTGGCCTTGTCACCCGCACCATAGGGGATGCGGCACGAGGCCGAACGGTTGCGCGCCGAATAGGCCAGCAGCACCGGGGCTTCATAACCCGGTACCAGCCGCTTGTAGCTGTTGGTGGTTGGGTTGGTGAAGGCGTTGAGCGCCTTGGCGTGCTTGATCACCCCGCCGATAAAGTACAGGCACATATCCGAAAGCCCGGCATAGCCATTGCCCGCAAACAGCGGCTTGCCTGCTTCCCAGATCGAGATGTGGGTGTGCATGCCCGAGCCGTTGTCGCCCTTGATCGGCTTGGGCATGAAAGTGGCGCTCTTGCCGTAAGCATGGGCAACCTGCTGGACCACATATTTGTAGACCTGCATCCGGTCAGCCGTCTGCACCAGCGTGCCGAAAGTCAGCCCCAGCTCGTGCTGAGCGGCGGCCACTTCGTGGTGATGCTTGTCGCACGGCAGGCCCATTTCGAGCATGGTCGCCACCATTTCGCCGCGAATGTCGACGCAGCTGTCGATCGGTGCGACCGGGAAATAGCCGCCCTTGACGCCGGGGCGGTGGCCCAGGTTGCCCGAATCGTACTTGGTGTCGGTGTTGGTCGGCAGTTCGATATCGTCGATCTTGAAGCCGTTGCCGTCATAGCCATCGTAATAGCGCACATCGTCAAACAGGAAGAATTCGGCTTCCGGACCAACGTAGACGGTATCGCCGATCCCGGTTGCCTTGACGTAAGCTTCGGCGCGCTTGGCGGTGGAGCGCGGATCGCGGCTGTAGAGATCGCCGGTCGATGGTTCGACGATATCGCAGGTGATGATCATCATCGGGGTGGCGCTGAACGGATCGATGAAAATCGCATCCAGATCCGGCTTCAGGATCATGTCGCTTTCGTTGATCGCCTTCCAGCCTTCGATCGAAGACCCATCGAACATCAACCCATCTTCAAGCTCATCTTCGCCCATGACCGACGAGACCATGGTCAGGTGCTGCCACTTGCCCTTGGGATCGGTGAAACGCAGATCGACCCATTCGATCTCTTCGTCCTTGATCCGCTTGATGATGTCCTTTGCACTGGCCATTGCTCTGTCCTTTTATGCTGCCCCGATCGCTTGCGGGAGGGGTTCTTCGGTTCACCTCCCGCCCCGCGGGAGGGGTTAGGGGAGGGCGTGTTGCGGTTGGGGTCGGGTAACAGGCCCTTCCCCAGCCCCTCCCGCAGGCGAGAGGGGAGACTATTGAACTTCGTGCGCCTTAAATCGCGTCGTTGTCCCGTTCGCCGGTGCGGATGCGCAGCGCGCTTTCGACCGGAATTACAAAAATCTTGCCGTCGCCGATCCGGCCGGTCTGTGCGGCCGCCGCGATGGCTTCGACCACGCGTTCTGCCAGCGCATCGGGAACCACCACCTCAAGCTTCACCTTGGGCAGGAAATCGACGACATATTCCGCGCCGCGGTACAGCTCGGTATGGCCCTTCTGGCGGCCAAAGCCCTTGGCCTCGGTAACGGTGATGCCGGAAACACCGACTTCGTGCAGGGCTTCCTTCACTTCGTCCAGCTTGAACGGCTTGATGATCGCTTCGATCTTTTTCACGTTGGTATTCCCCTGCGCAGCAAGCCGGTGTCGCCCCTGATACTGCGGTGCGGCCCGGGATTTTGATTGCTGCGGGTAAGAACTTTACAAGAATCGTGCCAGCAGCTCTGCAGTGGCACTAAGCCAACTCACGGCCTGCGAAAAGGGCGGATTCGCAAGATTTGAATCATTGATGCCAAGCGTGTGAAATTATCGCCATGTCGATGCGGCTGCGCGCTTGCCTGAATTTTCGGCAGTGGCTGCTTAAAAAAAGGGCAGAATGGTTAGCGCAGAGGCCGCAGAGGTAGAAAAGGAGGCGCGGAGGTGTCGTTCTGAGCCGCAGGCTTAGCCCGGCCAGGCAACTTGTCAGAAAACACCGCCGATAAAAGGGCAGGCGGCTTCGCCGCAGGAGCTATGTCTCTGCGGTCCTCTTTCCTTCTCTGCGGTCTCTGCGTGAACCCTTCTAAAGCACCAGCCCGGCGGTCTCGTCCAGTCCGGCCATCAGGTTGAGGCTTTGTACCGCCGCACCGCTGGCGCCCTTGCCAAGGTTGTCGAGCATGGCCACCAGCCGGGCCTGATTGCCGTCCTTGCTGCCGAACACGAACAGCTCAAGCCAATCCATCGGTCCTTCCGAGGTACGCAGCAGCAGTTCGTCGGGCGTCTCTTCGTTCAGCCGCACCACCTGGCTGCCGGTGTAAAAATGGCGCAAGCAATCGCGCAGCCCGTCGGTTGGTGCGGCCCGGGCCATCATGCCAAGGTGCAGCGGAATTTCGACCAGCATGCCGCGGATCGCCGGAATCACCGCAGGGGCGAACAGCGGCGCATGGGCCAGGCCGGCATATTCCTGCATCTCGGGCACATGCTTGTGCCCCATGGCCAGGCCATAGTCGCGAAAGGCGATATCCGTGTCAGCCTCGAACCGCGCAATCATCGCCTTGCCGCCGCCCGAATAGCCCGAGACAGCGTGGCAGGTGTAGGGCCAATCGCCCGGCAGCAGGCCTTGGCGGATCAACGGAGCGAGCAGGGCTAGAAAGCCGGTGGGATAGCACCCGGGGTTCGAAACCCGGCTGGCTGCCGCCACCTTGTCGCGCCCGATCAGTTCGGGAAAGCCATAGGTCCAGCCCGGTGCTACGCGGTGCGCGCTGGAGGCATCGATGATCCGCACCGGGCTGCCTTCAGCCATGGCGACTGCTTCGATCGCGGCTTCATCGGGTAGGCACAGCACCGCAAAATCGGCGGCGTGATAGGCGTCGCGGCGGGCGTCTGCGCTTTTGCGCTGCTCTTCGTCGAGCACCAGCAGCGTAAATTCGGGCCGCGCTTGCAGCCGCTCTACGATCTCGAGCCCGGTCGTCCCCGCCGCGCCATCGATGAAGACCGTAGCAGTCATGCCCCGGATAATGCGGCCAGCGGAACATAGCCCACAAAGCCATCGTCACCGACTTGGCCCCAGGCCCAATCGCCGGTGATGTCGAGCACGTTGAACGGGCTGTTCCCGCCCAGTTCAGCGCGCAATTCGCTATCCTTGCTGTTCTGAGCAAACAGTTTGGCCCCGGCCGAGACCACCTTGCGCTCCATCGGCACCGCATAATGCGGCACGAAACACCGCCCGGCCAGGCGGATATGCGCCAGATCCCCGCGCACCGGCCAATGGCCTGCATCCAGCTTTTCGGCTGGGCCAGAAAGGCTCAATTGCCCGGTCGGGATCATGGTAGCGGTCAAGGTCTCGATTTCCCCAAACTGGAAGAGCGGGCGATTAGCGCCGCTTGCCTCTTCTATCAAGCTATCCATACCGGGCCTTTAACAGGCCCCAGCTTGACCGCAGGCCCAGTGCGTCGCCGCCCTTGGGCCGGCCGGGCTTGGCGGCGGGGCGCCAGGCGAAGGTATCGAAGTGGGCCCAATCGGTGCCTTCGGGCACGAATTTATCGAGGAACAGCGCCGCCACCGATGCTCCGGCAAAACCGTTGCCGCCGGCGTTATTCAGATCGGCGATGTCGCTTTTGAGGTACTCGCGGTAGCCATCGAACAGCGGCAGCCGCCAGCAGCGATCATCGGCAGCTTCGCCGCATTTCATGAGCTCGTCCGCAGTGGCATCTTCCCGCGCGAACATCGCAGGCAGATCGGGCCCCAGCGCAACCCGCGCCGCGCCGGTTAGCGTGGCGAAATCGATCACCAGTTCGGGCGTCTCCTCGCCCGCGCGGGTCAGCGCATCGCCCAGCACCAGCCGCCCTTCAGCATCGGTGTTGCCGATTTCGACCGACAAGCCAGCGCGGCTTTTGAGGACATCGCCGGGGCGGAAGGCATTGCCCGAAATCGCGTTCTCCACCGCCGGGATCAGCAGGTGCAGCCGCACCTTGAGCTTGGCCTGCATCACCAGCTGGGCAAGGGCCAGGGCGTGGGCCGCGCCGCCCATGTCCTTTTTCATCAGCAACATGCCCGATGATGGCTTGATATCGAGCCCGCCCGAATCGAAACAGACGCCCTTGCCGACCAGCGCCACCTTGGGGTGCGCGGGATCGCCCCAGATCAGCTCGATCAGTCTGGGGGCATGGCTGCGACCGGCGGCACGGCCGACCATGTGGATCATCGGATAGCCTTGTTCGAGCGCGTCACCCTTGGTCACTGTCATAACCGCGCCGTGGGCCTTGGCAGCTTTCCCTGCCAGTGCCTCAATCTCGGCCGGGCCCATGTCCTCAGCCGGGGTGTTGACCATATCGCGCACCAATGCGGTCGCGGCGGCTTCGGCCAGCGCTGGGGCAATCGCGGCTACATCCTTGGTCAGCAGGACGCGCGGCCCTTCGGTGCTGGGCGCGGAGAGATAGCGCTCAAAGCGGTATTGCCCGGTGACCCAGCCAAACAGCGCCGGACCAGGCTCGCCAGCAGCCAGGCGATAGGTTCCGGCGGGCAGCACTTCGGCCAGCTTGGCCATGCACCAGCTCGACAGGTTGGCGGTATTGGCCACACCCGAAACCACGAACCAGCCATCACCATCGGGGACGATTCCATAGGCATAGCCATCGGCGGCAAACTTCTGGGCCGCCAATGCAGCGCGTTGCGGCGCGGAAAGCTGGCGCACGAAGGCATCCAGCCCGGCCTTGTCGATCAGGTGGATTGCTACGGCGGGCTGACCCTTATCGGGCTGGATCAAGGCGTTCTTGTCAGTCATAATGCGCGCCTGATAGCCGCACCTTGGCGGCAAGCGCGAGAGGAAAGTGCCGATGAACCGCATGGTCGCCCTGCTGCCACTGGCGCTGCTGGCCGCTTGCTCCAAAGCCGCAGAGCAGGGGGAGCCCAGCGAGGCGGCAAGTAGTGAGGCCTCTGCGGCGCAGGCGACAGCACAGGCCGATCCCGCCGCAACCGCTGCCGCCGCGCCGGGAGCGGTGGCAATCGACGAAGACGGCAAGCTGTTCCATTTCGCTTATTCCTATCCCGCCAATGCTGCGGGGATCCCCGCGTTAAGGGCTGAGCTGGAGGCGGAGAAAGACAAGGCCCGTACCGAACTGGTGGCGCAGGCGAAGGATGGGCAGAAAGAATTGAAAGAGGGTGGATACGAATACCATCCCTATGACACGGTCACCGAATGGACCGTGGTGACAGACATTCCCGGCTGGCTTTCGATGAAGGGCGAATTCTACAGCTTCACCGGCGGCGCACACGGCAACAGCGGCACCCAGCCGCTGTTGTGGGACAAAGCTGCGAACCGCCGCCGCGAACCGATTGCGCTGTTCATATCGCCCGCTGCGCTTAACGCCGCGCTAGGCCCGGCCTATTGCGCTGCGCTCAATGCCGAACGCAGCAAGCGCCGTCAGGAGAAAGTCGATCCAAACAGCGGCGATGAATTCGACAAATGCTTGGCTCCCAGCGAAGTCACCATACTGCTCGGTTCTGGCGACAAGGCGCACTTCACCCGCATCGGCCTGATCGCCGATCCCTATATGGCCGGGCCCTATGCTGAAGGGGATTACGAGATCACGCTGCCGGTCAACGCGGCGGTGCTGAAGGCGGTAAAACCCGAATATCGCAGTATGTTTGCAGTGGGCCGCTGACCCTCTCGCAATTTCGCGCGTTTCGCACTATGTGAAGCGCGATGACTCAATACCAGACCGTTACCGACGCCGACACGCAACTGCGCGATGGCACGATCAAGCTGCACGGCCCCGAGGGTTTTGCCGGGATGCGCGCGGCCGGGCGGTTGGCGGCTGAGACGCTTGATGCGCTGGCCAGCATGGTCCAGCCGGGGGTGACAACCGGCGCGCTGGACGATTTCGTGCGCCAGATGACGCTTGATGCTGGCGCAGTGCCGGCCACGCTGGGCTACCGCGGCTATGCGCATTCGTGCTGCATCTCGATCAACCACGTGGTTTGCCACGGCATTCCCGGCGACAAGGTGCTGAAGGACGGCGATATCGTCAATATCGACGTGACCCCGCTGCTCGATGGCTGGCATGGCGATAGCAGCCGGATGTATCTGGTCGGCGATGTGCCTTTGAAGGCCAAACGGCTGGTCGATGTGACCTATGAATGCCTGATGCTGGGGATCGAACAGGCCAAACCCGGCGCGCGGCTGGGTGATATCGGCGCGGCGATCCAGCACCATGCCGAACGCCAGCGCTATGGCGTGGTCCGCGAATTTTGCGGGCACGGCCTGGGCCGCCTGTTCCACGATGCTCCCGAAGTGGTCCACGCCGCGCGCGCCGGCACCGGGCCGGAACTGAAGCCGGGGATGTTCTTCACGATCGAACCGATGATAAATCTCGGCAAGGCGGGGGTGAAGATGCTGGAAGATGGCTGGACGGCGGTAACGCGCGACCGGTCCTTGTCGGCGCAGTTCGAACACTCGATCGGGATCACTGAAACCGGGTGTGAAATCTTTACTGCGAGCCCGAAGGGGCTGGACAAGCCGCCTTATTGAGGAGTTTAGCAATGAGAGAGTTTCTGCTCAATCGGACGAACTGGGTTATCTTGACAATCTGGGCCATGGCGGCGGCAAGTTTCAATCTTTGGCAACTGGCTTCCGGTGGTCATACGTCCGGACTCGCCACAGTTTTCGCGCTGATCCCAACCTTGTTGATAGGCTTGCGCAGCTTCTTGGTGCTCAAGCAAATTTATCGATTTTGAAACGGCGCGGCAGTCCTCAACCCCGCCCAGCCCGGATCGCAGCGCCTGCGGCAAAGGGCGTCAGCGCGAGGTAAACCAGACTAACCGCGCCGCACAGCGCCAGCCCCGCTTCGCCCCCCGTCGCCAAACTCCCCGCGCCGAACACCAGCAGCGGCACCGCCAGCGGGATCAGCAGCATCCCGCCCAATGCCGCGCCGCCGCGCAGGGTGGCGGCGATGCTGGCGATCAGCACGCCCAGCGCGGCAAGGCCCGGGGTTCCGGCCAGTAGGCCGAGCTCAACCAGCCGCAATGTCGGCCCATCAATCCCGACCAAGGCCGAGGCGGGCACGGCGGCCAACATCAGCGGCGGGCCAAAGCTGAGCCAATGCGCCAGTACCCGAACCGCGATCACCAGCTCTTCCGATATGCCGCGCATCGCCCATTGATCGAACAGCCCCAGTTCCAGATCGGGCTCGATCAGCCGGTCGAGCGGAAGGATCGCGGCGAGCAGTGCAGCAACCCACAGCATCCCGCCGCCGGTCTTGGCCAGCAACGGCGCATCGGGCCCGACCGCAAACGGATAGAGCATCGCTACCGAGAGGAAAAACAGCACCGGCAACATGGCCCCGCCGCGCCGCCCCCCGCTGAAAAGCTGCGCCAGATCGCGGCGCAGCAGGGTGCCGAGAGTGCTCATGCAGCGAAGTCTCGCAATTCAACCTGCTGCAATCCCGTCAAGGCAAACGGCTGGTGCGAGGCGATCACCGCGATCCCGCCCTCGGCGCAATGCTCGGCGACCAGTTCCTCAATCAAGGCTGCGCCGCGGGTATCAAGCCCGTTGAGCGGCTCATCCAGTAGCCACACCGGCGCGGCTTGACCGATCAGCCGGGCCAATGCAGCGCGCTTCTTCTGACCGGTCGAGAGATACCGTACCGGCACTTCGTCCAGTCCCGCCAGGCCCAACCGCGCGGCCTGGTTGTCATGTGCGCCGTCCAGTCGCTGCCAGAACGCCAGCGCATCGCCCAGCGGCTGCCCAGGATCGAGCGCCGGCCGTTCATCGATCAGGCCGATCCCGCCTTCGCGTTCAACGCTTCCGGACCAGGCCGGCAGCAGCCCGGCCAGGATCCGGATCAGGCTGCTTTTGCCGATCCCGTTGGACCCCACCAGTTGCAGGGCCTGTCCGCCTTCAAGTGCAAAAGAAAGCCCGGCAAACAGCAGCCGATCGCCGCGCCGGCAGGCCAGGTCTTTCGCTGCGATACGGCACACTTGCATAGGCTTGCGCGATAGGGGAAAGCTGCGCGCCTGCCAAGGAGTGCGCCATGTCGATCCCCCGCCTGTCCGATGCCGAAGTTGCCGCCCTGCTTGCCGAAGCCCCGGCATGGGCGCTGCGCGAGGATGGCAAGGCGCTGACCCGCAGCTTCAAGTTCAAGGATTTCAACGCAGCATTCGGCTTCATGACCCGCGTCGCGCTTTATGCCGACAAGGCCGATCACCATCCCGAATGGTTCAACGTTTACAACCGCGTGGATATGACGCTGACGACGCATGACGCTGACGGCTTGAGCGCCCGTGATGCGGCGATGGTGCGGGCGATTGAGGTTTTTCTTTGACCGGCTGGGTGGCGCTGCTGCGCGGGGTAAACGTTGGCGGGAACAACAAGATCCCGATGGCTGATCTGGCCGCGATGGCAACCCGGCTGGGGCTGGGCGGCGCGCGGACCTATATCGCCAGCGGCAACCTGATCTTTGCCAGCGAGCTTGGCGAGGATGCGCTGCGGACAATGATCGAGCAGGCCATCGCCGCGCAATGGGGCAAGCCAATCGGGGTGCTGGTGCGCAGCGCAGCTGAGTTTGCCGAAGTGACCGCGCGCAATCCGTGGCCAGATCGCCCGGGCAACCGGGTGGTCGCACTGTTCACCGATGGGGTGCCCAGTCTGGAAGGCGTGCGGCATCAGGCCGGTGAAGTGCTGGCCTTGGGGAAGCGTGAAATTTACGCCGACTACGGGGAGGGGATGGCCAGTTCCAAACTGGTGATCCCTGCGGCGAAGGCGGGCACAGCGCGGAACATGAACACGGTGCGAAAACTGGCCGAGCTGGCGGGGGATATCGATTCTTAGATCCTCTCCATTTTCACGAAGTGCAAATGGGGAGGTGGCAGCCCGCAGGGCTGACGGAGGGGTATCGAGGCCAGCGTAGCAACCCCTCCGTCAGCGGCTAGACGCCGCTGCCACCTCCCCATTTGTGGCCTTCGCCAAAAATGGAGAGGAGCTTCATTCACCTACTTCCCGCCCAGCGGCTTGCCACTGGCCTTGGTCATCTTGCGCAACCGTCCCGGCATCCACCGCGCCGCAAAGGCCACGCGGTGCGCGGTCTTGCCGACGCGGGTGTGCAGGTCGCTGCCGTGGACGGCCTTCCACGCCGCTTCGGCCACTTCGATCACCGGGGTGATTTCCAGCCCACTCTCGATCACCCGGCCGCGAATATGTTCGTTGGTTTGCTGGTTGGGGGTCATGTCGATGAGCGGGGTGTCGATGAAGCCGGGCATCAGATCGGCCACCTTGATCTGATCGGGAGCCCATTCGCCGTCAAGGCATTCGGTGATCGCCCGGACCCCGAACTTGGTCGCTGAATAGACCGATGCCCCCGGTGTGCCGTAAATCCCCGCCGCGCTGGCGGTGTTGAGCAGGCATGATCCTGGCGCGCTGGCCTTTAGGTAAGGGTAGGCCGCCTGCGCGCCGAACAGCACGCCCTTGAGGTTGATATCAAGGCAACGTTCGATCTCGGCCACGTTGTTTTCAACGAGGTTGCCGCCCAGCGGAATTCCGGCGTTGCTGAACACGACATCGATCCTGCCGCCGCTGGCCTGAGCGCAATCCGCCAGCGCCGCGTCCCAGGCTTCGCGGTCCCGCACATCGAGCCGGTGGGAGGAACTCATGCCCGCAGGCAGCAGCGCCGCGGTTTCCCGCATTCCCGCTTCGTTGACATCGGCGAGCCCCACGAACCAGCCCTGCGAGCCAAACTTCACCGCCACTGCCCGGCCAATGCCAGATGCACCGCCGGTGATGAAAATGGTTTTGTGCGCCATGGCTGGCTCCTCCCTCGAATCAAACTGACATTGTTGTCAGCAATACCTACAGCGCCGGGTTGTTATAGCAATGCCAGGTAAAAATCGCCGTTGCGCCGCGGTGAGGGCGCCACTTTTCGGCCATTTCGCGGGTGGCTTTTTCGGTCGGGCGGGCATCAAGATCGAGCAATTTGTGCAGGCCGGCTTGCACCGCAAGGTCTCCGGCGGGCCAGATGTCTTGCCGCCCTTCGGCAAACAGCAGGTAGATTTCAGCCGACCAGCGGCCGATGCCCTTGATCAGCATAAGCTGGACAATCGCTTCCTCGTCGTCCTTGGGCAGGGCTTCAAAATCGAGCTGGCCGGTTACCACCAGTTCGCACAAGCTGCGCATATAGCCCTGTTTCTGCCGCGAAAGTCCGCAAGCGCGCAGGGTATCGAAATCGGCATCGAGCACGCGCTGCGGATCGAGCTCCTCCCCCGCATGAGCCTCAAACTTGCGCCACATTGATGCCGCGGCGGCGACGCTGACCTGCTGGCCAACGATGGTGCGCATCAAGGTGCCATAGCCGCGCGGGCGGATCCGCGGCTCGGGATAGCCTGCCACCTCTACCGCGTGGGCGAAGCCGGGCTCCATCGCCGCCACGGCATCGATGCCGTGCTTCAACTGCGCTGCACTTAAACCCATGTCCGCTCCCGCTTGCCAAAATCTGGCCTAGCGATTAGCAGCCCGGCGAACGCGCGAACAGACGCGAATCTAGAAGGACGCTCAGATGCCCAAGCTCGTTGTGGTGAACCGTGCCGGTGAAGAACAGGAAGTCGAAGCGGCTGCGGGCGTTTCGGTGATGGAAGCGATCCGTGATGCGGGCTTCGATGAATTGCTGGCGCTGTGCGGCGGGTGCTGCAGTTGCGCTACTTGCCACGTCTATGTCGATCCGGCCTTTGCCGACAAGGTTGACGCGCTGAGCGAGGACGAGAACGACCTGCTCGATTCGACCGATCACCGCACCGAATATTCGCGCCTGTCGTGCCAGCTGCACGTGACCGACGCGGTGGCCGGCCTCAAGGTGACGATCGCACCGGAAGATTGATAGATCTTGATCCTCTCCATTTTCACGAAGTGCAAATGGGGCGGTGGCAGCCCGCAGGGCTGACGGAGGGGTAATGGCGCGAGGGCAAAGACCCCTCCGTCATTTGCTGGCGCAAATGCCACCTCCCCATTTGTGGCCTTCGCCAAAAATGGAGAGGAACTTCACCTGTTGAAAGCGCAATTGCGTTGCGCTCAGCCCATCGCGAACCTAACTTTCGCAGCATGACCAGTCCTACCGCTCAAAAATCAACGCTCGATCTGATCGGCAACACTCCGCTTGTCCTCCTCAAAGGGCCCAGCGAAGCTGCCGGGTGTGAGATCTGGGGAAAGTGCGAATATGCCAATCCCGGCGCTTCGGTTAAGGACCGCGCGGCGCTTTGGATCGTGCGCGATGCCGAGGCCAAGGGCTTGCTGGAGCCCGGCGGCACGATTGTTGAAGGCACCGCCGGCAATACCGGAATTGGTCTGGCGCTGGTCGCCAATGCGCTGGGTTACAAGACCGTGATCGTCATGCCCGAAACGCAAAGCCGCGAGAAGATGGAGACGTTGCGGGCGCTGGGGGCAGAGCTGGTGCTGGTGCCTGCTGCGCCGTTCTCCAACCCCGGGCACTTCGTCCATACCTCGCGCCGCCTGGCCGAAGAAACGCCCGGTGCGATCTGGGCCAATCAGTTTGACAACGTTGCCAACCGCAAGGCCCACATCGAAAGCACCGCGCCCGAAATCTGGGAGCAGATGGAGCACCGGATTGATGGCTTCACTTGCGCTGCCGGCACCGGCGGAACGATTGCCGGGGTTGGGCTGGGCCTCAAAGCCTTTGACGAGAAGGTGACCATCGCGCTGACCGATCCGCACGGCGCGGCGCTATACAATTACTATGCCAACGGGGAATTGAAGGCCGAAGGATCGTCGGTGGCCGAAGGGATCGGGCAGGGGCGGATTACCGCCAATCTGGAAGGCGCGCCGATCGACACGCAGTTTCGCATTTCGGATGAGGAAGGGCTGGAATGGGTCCGCCGTCTGCTTAGTGAAGAAGGGCTGTGCCTGGGCCTGTCATCGGGGATCAACGTGGCCGGGGCAGTGGCGCTGGGCAAGCAGCTGGGTCCGGGCAGCCGGGTGGCGACGATCCTGTGCGATACGGGGTTCCGTTACCTCTCCAGCCTCTACAATGCCGAGTGGTTGCGCACCAAGAACTTGCCGGTCTTCCCATGGCTCGCGTGATCGGCTAGACTGACCGCAGGATGGCAACACAACCGCCACGCAGGGTCGTTCAACCGTTTTCATCGCCGCAGCACTATGTGCCGCCCGGCGCCCGGGAATTGCGCGCGCAAGCGGTGCAGCGCCTGCAATCAGGCCTGTTCGGGATTGCTGCGATCATTCTGGTGGTTGGCCTGGCCAGCATCATCAACGATCGCGCCCGCCTCGCCGATGGCAGCAGCGGGCCGCAGAGCGCAGCCAGCGCCAGCAACTCTGCCAAGAGCGATACCGATCCCCTGGCCGAAGCCGGGGTGGTGCCATCATCTGCGCCCGAGCAGGAAACAAAGGCGGCGCCCGCAGTGGGCACTGCTCCTGCTGCGTCAGCGCCGCGCCCAGCCGGGCAGACCAATTAAGCCCAGGCTTCTTGCCGGACTGGTGCTGGGGATTCTGATCCTCGGCGTTGCGCTGTGGCTTGGCCGGACCAGTCCGCAGCGCAGCGATGCCGCGATCGGCCTGTTCAGTTCAGTCCCCCTGGTGTTCGCCGATCGTGCAGGGCTGAGCCTTGATGCCCCGCCGCCCTGGCCGCGCGCAGTGATTGCCCAGCACGGCAAGCCAGTGCCGCTGGACAGCTTGGTGGGGGAAGGTGGCCGTAGCCCGCTCAGCGGGATTGACCGGTTGATCTTGGCCCAGCCGCGCGCGCTCAGCCCGGCGGAAAACGCCGCGCTGGATGCCTGGGTGCGGGCCGGGGGGCAGCTGCTGCTGCTGACCGATCCGATGTACACCGGGCATTCGCCGTTCGCGCTGGGCGATCCGCGCCGCCCGCAAACGATTGTGATGCTTTCCCCGCTGCTGGATCATTGGGGGCTGCGGCTTGATTTTGATGACAAGCAGGTGGGCGGTGAACGCCGCGCCAGCGCCATGGGGCTGGCGGTGCCGGTTGATCTTCCCGGCCGCTTTTCGATCACGTCCGGAACTGATTGCCGATTGTGGGATGAAGGGCTGGTTGCCACCTGCAGGATCGGCAAAGGCCGGGTCTATGCCTTGGCCGATGCGACGGTGATCGATCCCGATGGCGCTGACAGTGCCCATTCCAAGGCCCTGTCCGGTCTGCTCGACGCCGCTTTCTCCGTGCGTTGAAACACCACTTCGGGTAGATTTGGGGAAATCGCGGGACTGAACGATTCTTTCCTTCAAGTGTCTGCACAAACCCTTGAAAATCCGTGAGAACAAATGCGAAACCATGCCCTAAAGTGCATCATATCCACAGGATGAAATGATTATTAATCATATATTTACCGTTTAATCCCGTGAAATCCCGCGATTTTCCCTTTCATCCCCGCAATTAGCAGGGTAATGCTTCGTTTCATCGACAGCAATTACTGCCGCCGCACCCAAAACGGGTGGTCTGGACGCGAGGGCGCGCGTCCAGGGCGGGAGAGCTATTTTCGGGATCCGGGCGCAATCCCGGCATGAGGGACGGGGCAAGTGGAGGCTGGCAGGCCAACAGTATTCAGCGGTCAGGGCTTTTCGCTGGTGGGCGAAAAGGGCCGCTTTGTGCTGCCGCCCGATTTCAGAAAAGCGGTGCGCGATTCAGGGGGCGGCGAACGCGTGCTATGCCTGGCAAAACACCCGCGCTGGAAATGCCTGACCGCGTTTGGCCTGGGCCGAGTCGATGAATTCGAAACCGAACTGAACCGCGAAGAAGGCATCGCGCTGGAACGCGGGACCGATTTCGATCGCGATCTGCGCTCGCAGCAGCTCTATGGTTTTGGCCGCGTGCCGTTTGACGATAGCGGCCGCTTCGTGCTGCCCGAACGCTATGCCAAACAGGTCGGGCTGGACGGCGCGGCGTTCTTCCAGGGCGGCGGCAAGATGTTCACGATCTGGAATCCGGCCGAACTGGCGCAGATGGGCGCTGGCTGGGAAGACGCGATCGAAGCCTGCGCCGATCTGCAAGCCCAGGCCCTGGCCGGGAAGGGGCGCAAATGAGCCCGCCCGCCGCCCCCCACGTGCCCGTGCTGCTCGATGAAGTGATCGCTGCGCTGGATCCGCAGCCCGGCACAGTGATTATCGACGCGACCTTTGGTGCAGGCGGATACACCCGCCGTCTGCTTGATGCCGGAGCGACGGTTCACGCCTTTGACCGCGATCCCGATGCAATTTCTGCAGCTAGTGGGTGGAGCGAAACCGCGGAAGCCCCGCCACGGCTGGTGCTCCACCCACGCCGTTTTTCCGAAATGCTGGGGGCTATGGCTCAGGCCGGGGTGGCCCAGGTTGATGGCGTGGTGATGGATATCGGCGTTTCGTCGATGCAGCTTGACCAGGCCGGGCGCGGCTTTGCCTTTTCGGCAGATGGCCCGCTTGACATGCGGATGAGCCAGGAAGGCGAAAGCGCCGCCGATTTTCTTAACACTGCGGCTGAAAGCACCATCGCCGATGTGCTGTTCCAGTACGGCGAAGAACGCCAATCGCGCCGCGTCGCCCGCGCGATTGTGGCGGCGCGTCCGCTCGAAACCACCGGCCAGCTGGCGCATGTGGTGCGCAAGGCGCTGGGCCACCGCCCCGGCGCGCCCAAAGATCCCGCGACCCGCAGCTTTCAGGCGATCCGGATCCACGTGAATGCCGAACTGGACGAGCTTAACGCCGGTCTGGCCGCTGCCGAAGCGCTGCTGCGCCCCGGCGGCAAGCTGGCGGTGGTCAGCTTTCACAGCCTGGAAGACCGGATCGTGAAGCAATTCCTGCGCAGCGCCAGCGGCGCCGATGCCGGCGGTTCGCGCCATTTGCCGCAGCTGGCCCCGGCCAACGCCCCCACCTTTGCCGCAGTCAGCCGCGCGATCCGCGCCGGCACTGCCGAGCTTGATCGCAATCCGCGTGCCCGCAGCGCCACACTGCGTGCTGCGACCCGTACCGATGCCCCGTCCCAGGACAGGAGAGCGGCATGAACATGACCCGGGATCGTCTGCATTCGATGGGCTGGGCTGCGGTCCTGCTGGTCTGCCTGGCCTTTACCGTGGCGCTGACCTTTCGGGTCAACGCGGTGAAAAGCCAGGTCCGGCTGACCGAGCGCAAGATTGCAGCGGCGCGGCAGCAGGCGCTGTTCCTTGAAACCGAATTCGAAGCCCGCGCCAACCAGCAACAGCTCAAGACGCTGAACGATGTGGAATTTGGCTATCAGGCCCCCACCGCCGGGCAGTATCTGGAAAACGAACGCCAGCTGGCTTCGATCAGCAAGCCGCGCGGGCCCGATGCCCCGGCGCCGATCCGGGTCGCCAGCGCCCTTCCGGTCGGGGGCGATGATGGCATCCCCGGGATGGTCAGCCCGATCACTGGCAAGGCGATGGCGGCCGAACCCGATCGCAGCGGCAAGAAGAAGCCCACGACCACCGCCAACCTGAGCGACCGCCTTAGCCGGGTCGACACGGCGGGGACGCGCAGCGAATGAACGCGATGGCCATCACCACTGCGATCACCTCTGGCCGGCGCGAGCTGGTCGATGTGCGCAAGCGCAGCCTGCTGATGGCCAAATGGCGCGTTCTGTGGGTGGTGCTGGGCTTTGCTGTGATCGCGCTGCTGGCGATGTTGCGGATCGCGTTTCTGGGCTTGTTCGATAGCGCCTCTGCTGATGCTGCGATGGTCCTGGCCGCGCCGCGCGGCGATATCGTGGACCGTAACGGCGTGCCTTTGGCGCGTGCCTTTCCCGCCTATGCGCTGTGGTACAATCCCGCCGCGCTGGGCGATGATGGCGCGCCGCTGGTGCGCAGCCCCGCCGAAGTGGCGGCTGCCCTGGTGCGGATTTTCCCCGATATGCAGGTAGGCGAACTGACCAAGCGGCTGGCCGATGGCAAGCCGGGCTATCTGCGCCGCCGGATCATGCCCGAAGATGCCAACCGGATCCACATGCTGGGCGAACCGGCGCTGGAATTCCCGCGCGAAACCGAACGGTTCTATCCGCAAGGTTCGATGGCAGCGCACGTGCTGGGCTTTGTCGGCGCGGACGGGGGTGGCCATGTCGGCATGGAGCAGGTGTTCAACAAACGCCTGACTGATCCTGCCACCAGCAGCCAGCCGGCCATGCTTTCAATCGATACCCGGGTTCAGGGCGCGCTGGAGGATGAACTGTTCAAGGCGATGACTGACAGCAGCGCGCAGGGCGCCGCCGGGATCGTGCTTGATGTCGATACCGGCGAAGTGGTGGCGCTCGCATCGCTTCCCTCATTCAATCCCAATCTGATCGACGGCGCGGGCGAAGCCAACATTTTCAACCGCATGACCAACCAGGTGTTCGAACTGGGATCGGTGATGAAGCCGGTCACCATTGCTGCGGCGATCGATGCCGGGGTGGTGACGGACCTTTCGAAGCGTTACCAGTCAAACCACCCGATCCAGATTGGCGGCTTCCAGATTCGCGACAGCCATAATTTCGGCGGCTCGCTCAACATTCCCGAAGCGTTGATCCATTCGTCCAACATCGTCACGGCACAGGTCGGCGATGCGTTGGGTGGCGCAAGGTTGAACGCGACGCTGCGTTCGCTCGGCATGGATCAGCGCCCGATGATCGAACTGCCCGCGCGCGGCTTTCCGATCTATCCCAAGGGTGATTGGTCGCGGATCACCACCATGACGGTGTCTTACGGCCACGGCGTGGCGATGACCCCGCTGCATCTGGCACAGGCCTATGCGGCGATGGTCAACGGCGGGATCTGGCGGCCCACCACCCTGATCCGGATCGCGCCGGGCACCGAAGTTCCAGGGCGCCGCGTATTCAAGGCATCGACCAGTGCCCGGATGCGCCAGTTGCTGCGGCTGATTGTCGATCTGGGCACTGGGCGCAAGGCCAATGCCTTGGGCTACCGCGTGGGCGGCAAGACTGGATCGGCTGAAAAGCCTGGCAACCACGGCTATCAAAAGACCAACATCATCGCCACGTTCGCCGCCGCCTTCCCGATGGACCATCCGCGTTATGTGATCATCGCCATGCTCGATGCGCCGCAAGGCACCGCCGCAACCTCGGGCCAGCGCACCGCCGCGTGGAATACCGCGCCGATGGTCGGCCGGCTGGTGCCGCGGATCGGGCCCTTGCTGGGGATCATGCCCGATGCCACCCGCGATGTGGACATCAGCGATCTGGCTCCGCTGGTCGGCAGCGGAGAAGGCGAATGAAGCTGGGCGCGCTGGCGCAGGCAGCGGGGATCACGCTAGCTGCGGGCGGCGATGCCACGGTCACCGGATTTGCAATCGATAACCGCAAGGTTGCCCCGGGAACCGTATTCGGCGCGTTCCAGGGCGCGAAGGTCAACGGCGAAGACTTTATCCCGGCCGCAATCGCCGCCGGCGCCGTGGCAGTGGTGGCGCGGCCCGAAGCGCACGTTTCAGGCGCGGTGCACATCGCCGATGCCGAGCCGCGCCGCGTGTTTGCCCGCCTTGCCGCGCAGTTCTTCACCCCGATGCCCGAAGTGGTAGTCGCGGTAACCGGGACCAACGGCAAAACCTCGATCGTCGAAATGACCCGCCAGATCTGGCGCATGGGCGGGGAGCGGTCGGCTTCGATCGGCACCTTGGGCGTGACAACCGCAGACGAAAGCATTTCAACCGGGCTGACCACGCCGGATGTCGTCACTTTCCTCGCCAACCTCAGCGGGCTGGCGCGCGAAGGGGTCAGCCATGTGGCGTTCGAAGCATCGAGCCACGGCCTTTCGCAGTTCCGCAGCGAAGGTCCGCGTGTGGCCGCCGGTGCTTTCACCAACCTCAGCCGCGATCATCTCGATTATCACAAGGACATGGACGATTACTTCGCGGCCAAGATGCGGCTGTTTGATGAAGTGATCGATCCCGCTGGCACTGCGGTGGTGTGGATGGACGATCCGTGGTCGGCCAAGGCCGCCGGACATGCTGCGGCGCGCGGCCTGAAATTGCTGGGTGTGGGTGAGGGCGCCGATGAGAGCGGCATCCGCCTGCTCTCGCGCACCCCGAACCAGCTGGGGCAGGATCTCATGGTCGGCTGGGGCGGCCAGACGCGCAGCCTGAAGTTGCCGCTAATCGGGGCTTATCAGGCTGCTAATGCATTGATGGCGGCAGGCTTGGTGCTGGCTACCGGAGGCAGCGCCGCGCAGGTCTTCGATGCGCTGGGACGGCTGCAGCCGGTGCGCGGGCGGCTAGAACGCGCCGCGATCACCCGCGCTGGTGCGCCGATTTACGTCGATTATGCCCATACCCCCGATGCGCTGGAAGCCGCGATTGCGGCGCTGCGCCCGCATTGCACGGGCCGCCTGATCGTGGTGTTCGGCGCCGGCGGAGACCGCGATCCGGGCAAGCGCGCGCCAATGGGTGCCGTGGTCGCAAGTCATTCTGATCTTGGCATTGTTACCGATGATAACCCGCGCGGCGAAGACCCCGCCGCCATCCGCGCCGCGATCCTGGCCGGTGCGCCCGGCGAATTGCGCGACGGCGGTGAACGGCGCGCCGCGATTTGCATGGGGATTGCCGAGGCAGGCAAGAACGATGTCGTGCTGCTGGCCGGCAAAGGCCACGAACAGGGCCAGATCATCGGCACCGGCGAAACTTGCCGAGTGCTGCCGTTCGACGATGTAACCATAGCCAGGGAGTGCGCGGCATGAATGCTTTGGCCCCGATCATTGCCTGGCCCGAACTGTTCGAGGACCAGCTCGGCCTCGCGCTGTGGGACGCGGTTGAAATTGCCCGCGCGGTGGGCGGCGTGGCGGTAGGCCAGTTTCAGGTCTCAGGGGTTGAGATCGACAGCCGCGATGTGGTGCCGGGTGATCTGTTCTTCGCGCTGAAGGGCGAAGCGATGGATGGCTACCGGTTCGTGGCCTCGGCCTTTGCCAGGGGCGCTGCTGCAGTGGTGGTGGACCGGCCGGTTGATGGCCCGCACATTCTGGTCAGCGATACCTCGAGCGCACTTGTGAAACTGGCAAAAGCCGCGCGCAGTCGCACGTCGGCGCGGATTGTCGGGGTGACCGGTTCGGTCGGCAAAACCGGGGTCAAAGAGGCGATCTTCGCGGCGCTGGACCGCTCAAGCCGGGGCAAGGCGCACCGTTCGGTGAAAAGCTATAACAACCATGTCGGCGTGCCGCTCAGCCTGGCGCGGATGGATGCGCGCAGCCGTTATGGCGTGTTTGAAATGGGCATGAATCACGCAGGCGAACTGTCGGCTTTGACCGCGCAGGTGCGCCCGCACGTGGCGGTGATCACCACGATCGCCCCGGCACATATCGAGATGCTGGGCAGCATCGAAGCGATTGCCGATGCCAAGGCAGAAATATTCGAGGGGCTGGAGACCGGCGGGGTCGCGATCATTCCGGCAGACAGCCCCCAATTTGCCCGGTTGAAGGAGGCGGCAGAAAAACAAGACGTCGCCGTCGTTTCCTTCGGCCGGGCAGAATATGCCGATGTCCGCTTGCTCGATGCGGTGCCCGCGCCGGGCGGCGGATCGCTGGTCACTGCCGATCTAGGCGACCGGCGGATCTGCTACACCGTCGCCGAACCGGGCGAACACTGGATCGCCAATTCGCTGGCGGTGATGGCCGCAGTGCGGGCAGCGGGCGGTGATCTGGGCGCAGCGGGACTGGCCTTGGCCGAAATGCAGGGCCTCAAAGGCCGCGGCGCGCGCACGGTGATTGCGGCAACCGGCGGCGATGGCAGCAGCCGGGCGTTGCTGATCGATGAAAGCTACAACGCCAATCCCGCTTCGATGCGGGCCACTTTGGCGCAGCTTGGGGTAACGCCGGCGCAGCGCCGCATTGCCGTGCTGGGCGCGATGAAGGAACTGGGCACACATGGTCCCGCGTTTCACGCTGCCCTAGCGGAACCGATCCTGGCCGCGGGTGTGGACCATGTGGTGCTGGTGGGCGATGAGATGCAGCCTTTGGCCGATGAACTGGGGAAGTCTGACAGCGCGGCGCTTGGCAAGCGCCCTTCCATCGCGCATTGCCGTGACGCTGCCGATGCGCTCGCTGCGCTGAAGGAGTTTGGCCTGGAAGGCGGCGACGCGATACTGGTCAAAGGATCGAATTCAGTTGGGCTCGGGGCAGTTGTCGCCGCGCTCGCACAGCAAAAGGACTAAGAGCAGACGATGCTCTACCTGATCGCGCATTATTTTCAGTTCGAAGGCATGGCGAATCTGATCCGCTATCAGACCTTCCGCGCCGGTGCCGCCTTGATGACCGCGCTGATCATCGGGCTGTGGATCGGGCCGCGCTTCATTTCAATGCTGCGCGTGCGCCAGGGCAAGGGCCAGCCAATCCGCGAGGATGGTCCGCAAAGCCACCTCGCCAAACGCGGCACGCCGACCATGGGCGGGCTGATGATCCTGATCGCGCTCCTGATCTCGATGTTGCTGTGGATGGACCTGTCCGATCCGTTCGTCTGGGCCTGTCTGGCGGTAACCGGCGGGTTCGGGCTGATCGGGTTTCTTGACGATTACGACAAGGTCAAGAAGCGCAGCCACGCCGGAATTTCCGGGCGGACGCGGCTGCTGGCCGAATTTGCCGTGGCGGGCGTGGCCAGCTGGATCATTGTCAGCCACACCGGCACCAACCTTTACGTGCCGGTGCTGTCATACCACTATATCCCTCTGGGCTGGCTCTATTATCCGTTCGCGGCGCTGGTCATGGTCGGCGCGGGCAATGCCGTGAACCTGACTGACGGCTTGGACGGCCTCGCCACCATGCCGGTGGTAATCGCAGCGGGGGCCTTCGCGATCATCGCCTATCTTGCGGGCCGGGTCGACTTTGCCCATTACCTCGGCATCCCGCATGTGCCGCGCGCCGGCGAACTGGCGATCCTGTGTGCCGGGATCATGGGCGCCTGCCTTGCCTTCCTGTGGTTCAATGCCCCGCCTGCTGCGGTGTTCATGGGCGATACCGGCAGTCTTGCGCTGGGCGGAGCCTTGGGCGCGATCGCGGTTGCGGCGCATCACGAAATCGTCCTGGCGATTGTTGGCGGGCTGTTCGTGATGGAAGCCGTTTCGGTTATCATCCAGGTTGCGGTGTACAAACGCACCGGCAAACGGGTGTTCAAGATGGCGCCGATCCACCACCACTTCGAACAATTGGGCTGGCAGGAATCGACCGTGGTGATCCGCTTCTGGATCGTTTCGATCGTGCTGGCCCTGATCGGACTTTCGACGCTCAAGCTCAGATGATCACCTCGCGCGCCTTCGCCGGAAAGAAATATGCCGTGCTCGGCCTGGCCCGGTCGGGCATGTCGGCGGTGGAAAGCCTGCTGGCCGGCGGCGCAGAGGTTACCGCGTGGGACAGCCGTGAAGAGCCGCGCCGGGTGCTGGCCGGGCGCTGCGAAATGGCCGATCCGGTTGGCCTGGACCTCACCGGCTATGCCGGGGTGGTGGTATCGCCCGGGGTTCCGCTCAACCAGCATCCGATTGCAGCACACGCTGCCGGTTTCGGCGTGCCTGTGATCGGCGATATAGAATTGTTCGCGCTGTGCCGGCCCGATCTACCCGCGCACCGGGTGGTGGGGATCACCGGCACCAATGGCAAATCGACCACCACTGCGCTGATCCACCACATCGTCCAGAGCGCGGCGCTGCCGACCCGGATGGGCGGCAACATCGGCCTGCCGGTGCTATCGCAAAATCCGCTTTCCGCGGGCGGCGTCTATGTGCTGGAACTCTCTAGCTATCAGATCGATCTGACCAAGAGTCTCGCCTGCGAAGTGGCGGTCCTGCTCAATATCACGCCCGATCACCTTGATCGGTATGACGGGTTTACTGGTTATGCTGCGGCCAAGGCCCGGCTGTTTGCGATGCAGCGGCCCGATCAGGTGGCGGTGTTCGGCATGTCCGATGCCAAGACCCAGGCGGTTGCCGCGCGCGAAAGCCACTTGCGCGATCCGGGCAAGGTTCGCTGCGTCGATGGCAAGGATCTGCTCGATCTGCAAAGCCAATGGCCATCGCTGCAGGGCCCGCACAATCTGCAGAATGCCGCAGTCGCCGTTGCCGTGGCCGAGGCTTTGGGCCTTACTCCGGCGCAGTGGGGCCCGGCGCTGGCCAGCTTTCGGGGCCTGCCGCACCGGATGGAATGCGTGGCCAATATCGGCGGGGTGATGTTCATCAACGATAGCAAGGCGACCAATCCCGCCTCGACCGCGCCCGCGCTCGCGGCCTATCCGCCCAATCCCCAGCGCCGGGTGCACTGGATCGTGGGCGGCCTGCCCAAGGGCGATAATCTGGATGAATGCGCGCCCTATTTCGGCAACATCGCCGCTGCCTATACGATTGGCGAGGCGGGGCCGCTGTTTGCCGATCTACTGGAAGATGTCATGCCGGTGCGGCGCAGCGAAATGATGTGCGAAGCGATCCGCCAAGCCATGACCGATGCCAAACCCGGCGATGTGGTGCTGCTATCGCCGGCCTGCGCCAGTTTCGACCAGTTCCGCGACTATGAGGCGCGCGGCGACACATTCCGGCAGATTGTCATGGCGCTGGGCGCAGACGAGCTGGCCGCAGCCAGCGGGGCACACAAGTAATGGCGACCAAAGCCCCGCCTGGCTCGCGCCCCGCACGCTCAGCAATCGAAGTTCGGCCGCTGCGCCAGCGCCAGAACCGCCGCAACGAACTGGCGATCTGGTGGCGCGAGATTGACCGTACGCTGCTGGTGCTGGTGCTGGTGCTGATGGCGATCGGCACCATCGCCGTTGCCGCCGCCAGCCCGGCCAGCGCGCGGCGGCTGTCGACGTCAAAAATCAAACTGGATGATCTGCACTTCTTCACGATCCATCTGCGCTGGCAGGCCATGGGGCTGATCGCCATGTTCGGCACCAGCATGTTCAGCCGCGAAACCGCGCGGCGGTTTGGAATTGTGCTCGGCTTTGCCATGCTGGCCGGCCTCATGCTGGTTCCGGTAATGGGCTTTTCGGTCAACGGCGCGCGGCGCTGGCTCAATCTTGGCATGTCGTTGCAACCCAGCGAATTCCTCAAGCCGGCCTTCGCGATCATGATGGCCTGGATCCTGTCATGGCGGGTGCGCGATCCGCATCTGCCGGTGATCGAACTGTGCACCGCGCTGATGGTGCTGATCGGCGGACTGCTGATGCTGCAACCCGATTTCGGGTCTACCATCCTGTTTGGCGGGGTGTGGTTCGTGATGGTGCTGATGAGCGGGATTTCGCTCAAGAAGATCGGTGCGGTGTTCGGTGCCGGGCTGGGCGGGCTGGTGCTGGCCTATATGTTCTATGAAAACGGCCGCCACCGGATCGATGCCTTTCTTGGTGGCGGCACCGAATTCGATCAGGTCGATCTGGCCCAGCGCACGCTGACCGCAGGCGGCTGGACCGGCAGCGGGCTGTGGCTGGGGACCAAGAAACTGGGCCTCCCCGAAGCGCACACCGACTATATCTTTTCGGTGATCGGCGAGGAATTCGGGCTGATTGCCTGCGCGGTGATCGTGGTGCTGTATCTCGCCTTGGTGGCGCGGGTGATGCTGCGTCTGCTGGATGAGGAAGACCTGTTCACCGCGCTTGCCGCCGCCGGGCTGACCGCGCAATTGGGCGGGCAGGCCTTCATCAATATTCTGGTCAATCTGCAACTGTTCCCCTCGAAAGGCATGACCTTGCCCCTGATTTCCTATGGCGGTTCGTCTACCATCGCGATTTGCACCGGGGTCGGCCTGCTGCTGGCGATAACCCGGCGCAATCCGTTCATCCGGCGCGAGCGGCTGTCGCTGCGGCAATTGGGGCTGGTGAAATGACCGCGGTTTCGCGTCACTTTGTCCTCGCCGCCGGGGGCACCGGCGGACACCTGATTCCGGCCTTTGCCTTGGCGATCGAACTTGAGGCGCGCGGGCACCACGTGGCGCTGATCACCGACGATCGGGGCAGCCGCCTGCCGGGCCGTCCGCACACTCTGGTCAGCCACATCCTGCCCGCCGGGCGGTTTGGCAAAAACCCGCTGCACTGGCCGCGCGGGATCGAAGCCGTGCTTGAAGGGCGGCGCATGGCGCTGCGTCTGTTTGAAAGCTTTCAGCCCAGCGCGGTGATCGGGTTTGGCGGCTATCCGGCGTTTCCGGCGCTGTGGGCGGCAACCGGAGCCGGAATTCCCAGCGTGATCCACGAACAGAACGCGGTGCTGGGGCGGGTCAACCGGTTCTTGGCCGGACGGGTCAATGCGATCGCCACCTCCTATGATCAGGTTGACCGGTTGAACGACAAGTTGACCCCCAAGGTCCATCTGGTCGGCAACCCGGTGCGCGCTGAAGTGCTGGCGCTGCGCGATCGGCCTTTCCCGGCGTTCAGCAGCGAAGGACTGCTCCGGGTGCTGGTCACGGGCGGCAGCCAGGGCGCCAATGTGCTGAGCCAGGTGGTGCCTGATGGCCTGGCGATGCTGCCCCCGGCGCTACGCGGGCGCTTGCAGGTTACTCAGCAATGCCGCCCGGAAGATATCGACGCGGTGCGCAATCGCTATGCCGCGCACGATATCCCGGCTGAACTTGGCACCTATTTTGAAGACATGGCCAGCCGTCTGGCGGATTCGCACCTGTTCATCGGCCGCGCCGGGGCATCGACCGTGGCCGAGCTGACTGCGGTGGGCCGTCCAGCAATTCTGGTGCCGCTGCCGATCGCCACCGACGATCATCAGGCCGCCAACACCCGCGAAATGTGCGCGGCGGGCGGCGCGCGGATGATCCGGCAGGACCGCTTTACTCCGGTGGAACTGGCCAAGCAGATTCAGGCAATTGCGATGAACCCGGCCACTTTGGCCACCGCTGCCCATGCCGCCTGGAATTGCGGCCATGCCAGTGCTGCGGCCGACCTTGCCGATCTGGTCGAAAGCTTTGGCGGCGCGCCGATGATGGATGTGATCAGTCCCGCCGCCAACGCGTCGACAGCCGGGCGTGAGGCTTTGGCCCGGGATGCCGGAGCATGAGAGCGGCGCTGCGCCAGAAAAGCGGCCACCGCATGCCAACCGAGATCGGCACGATCCATTTCGTCGGGATCGGCGGGATCGGCATGTCGGGGATTGCCGAAGTGATGCACAACCTGGGCTATCAGGTTCAGGGCAGCGATATTGCCGAAGGCTATGTGGTTGAAGGACTGCGGGGGCGCGGCATCAAGGTCTCGATTGGCCACGCGGCGGAAAACCTTGGCGATGCTGCGGTGGTGGTTACCTCAACCGCAGTCCGCCGGGACAATCCCGAAGTTGCCGCCGCGCTCGAAAACCGCATCCCCGTGGTCCGCCGGGCCGAGATGCTGGCCGAACTGATGCGGCTGAAGCGCACCGTCGCGGTGGCCGGCACGCACGGCAAGACCACCACCACCAGCATGGTCGCTGCCTTGCTCGATGCGGGCGGAGTCGACCCCACGGTCATCAACGGCGGGATCATCAACTCCTACGGTTCGAACGCCCGGCTGGGCGAAAGCGACTGGATGGTGGTCGAAGCCGATGAGAGCGATGGCTCGTTCCTGCGGCTTGATGGCACCATCGCAATCGTTACCAACATCGACCCCGAACACCTTGAACACTATGGCACGTTTGACGCGATCAAGGACGCCTTCGTCGAATTTATCGAGAATGTTCCGTTCTATGGCTGCGCGGTATTGTGCATCGACCATCCCGAAGTGCAGGCGGTAATTCCCAAGGTCCGTGATCGCCGCGTGGTGACTTATGGCTATTCGGCGCAGGCCGATGTGCGCGGCGAAAACGTAGTGCCTTTCCCGGGGGGCAACCGCTTCGATGCGGTGATCCGCCAGCGCGATGGCAGCCAGCGTCGGATCGAGGGGATCGAACTACCGATGCCCGGCCGCCACAACGTGCAGAACGCGCTGGCCGCGGTGGCGGTGGCAACCGAGATGGGCGTGTCGGACGATCTGATCTGCACCGGCTTTGCCAAGTTCACCGGGGTCAAACGCCGCTTCACCAAGGTGGGCGAGGTGGCCATTGGTTCCGGGTCCGCGACAATCATTGACGATTACGGCCATCATCCGGTTGAAATCCGCGCGGTGCTCGCTGCGGCGCGCGAAGGCGTGCAGACCGGCCGTGTGATCGCGGTGGTTCAACCGCACCGTTTCACCCGGCTGCGCGATCACATGGAAGACTTCGAAGCCGCCTTCAACGATGCCGATGTGGTCTATGCCGCGCCGGTCTATGCCGCCGGCGAAGCGCCGATCGAAGGCGTGGACAGCGATGCGATGGTCGCTGGCATGAAAGCCCGCGGCCACCGCAACGCGCAGGTGATCGCCGGGCCGGACGAATTGGCCGATGTGCTGGCGGAAGTGGTCCAAGATGGCGACATGGTGGTCTGCCTGGGCGCAGGCGACATCACCAAGTGGGCGGCCGGACTGGCTGATGCGATATCCAAGCGGAGGGGCGGGTGAACACGGTCACGCTTCCTTCTGTATCAGGCAAACTTACCCCCAACGCCCCGCTAGCCCCGCTGGTCTGGTTCAAGAGCGGCGGCGCGGCGCAGTGGCTGTTTGAACCCAAAGACCTGGCTGATCTGCAGGCATTCCTGCGCGATCTCGATCCTTCGGTGCCGGTCATGGCGCTGGGCCTCGGTTCCAACCTGATCGTGCGCGATGGCGGCGTGCCGGGCGTGGTGGTGCGGCTGGGCAAGGCCTTTGCCAAAGTCACCAAATGCGCCGATCTGACGCTCGATTGCGGAGCGGGGGCCAGTGGCATTCTGGTTTCGTCCACGGCGCGCGATGAACATATTTCTGGCCTTGAATTCCTGCGCTCGATCCCCGGCACCGTCGGCGGGTTCGTGCGGATGAACGGCGGAGCCTATGGCGGTGAGGTCAAGGATGTGTTGATCGATTGCGACGTGGTGCGGCGCGATGGGTCGCTGCACACCTTATCGGTCGCAGCACTGCACTACACCTATCGCCACAGCGAGCTGGCCGAAGGCGCTATCGTGGTTGCCGCGCGGTTCAAGGGTCAGCCCGGTGAGCCCGCAGCGATCCAGGCCGAAATGGACCGCATTGCTGAGAGCCGCGAAGCCAGCCAGCCGCTGCGCAGCAAGACCGGCGGTTCGACCTTCAAGAACCCCGCTGGGCACAAGGCCTGGCAACTGGTCGACGAAGCTGGTTGCCGCGGCCTCACCATGGGCGGGGCACAGGTCAGCGAAAAGCACACCAACTTCCTGCTCAACCTCGGCAATGCCACCAGCGCCGATATCGAGGGCCTGGGCGACGAAGTGCGGCGGCGCGTGAAAGACAAATCGGGCGTCGAGCTCGAATGGGAAATTCAAAGGGTAGGGCGGAAATGATGGCGGAGCGGAAATACCTCCCCGGGACGGGGAGGGGGACCAGCCGCAGGCTGGTGGAGGGGTGTCGCGGCGCGGCATGCCTTTCGCTTGATTTGCAGAGCCACATGACCCCACCACCACCCGCTGTGCGGGCGGTCCCCCTCCCCGTGCCGGGGAGGTATGGGTGGTGACTCTCCCCAAACTCCACATCGCGGTCTTGATGGGCGGTTGGTCGAACGAGCGGTCGGTCTCGTTGATGAGCGGCGAAGGCGTGGCCAAGGCGCTGGAACTCCGCGGCCACCGCGTGACCCGGATCGATATGGACCGCAGCGTTGCCCAGAAACTGGCCGAGACCAAAGCCGATGTGGTGTTCAACGCGCTCCACGGCAGCCCGGGTGAAGATGGCTCTATCCAGGGCCTGATGGACCTGATGGGGCTGACCTATACCCATTCGGGCATGGTCACCTCGGTGATCGCGATCGACAAGGAACTGACCAAGCAGGCGCTGGTGCCGCACGGCGTGCCGATGCCCGGCGGTCGGATTGTACCGGTTGAAGAGATCTTCGAAAAGGACCCGCTCGAGCGCCCCTATGTGTTGAAGCCAGTCAACGAAGGCTCCTCGGTTGGCGTGGCGATTGTTACCAACGAAGGCAATTACGGCAACCCGATCAGCCGTGAGGCCAAGGGGCCGTGGCAGGAATTTGAGAGCCTGCTGGCCGAACCCTATATCCGCGGGCGCGAACTCACCACTGCGGTGTTGGGCGACAAGGCTCTGCTGGTTACTGAGCTGAAGCCTAAAAGCGGCTTCTATGATTTTGACAGCAAATACACCGACGGGATGACCGAGCACATTTGCCCGGCGCAAATCCCCGATGAGATCACTCAGGCCTGCCTTGATCTTGCGCTGCGCTGTCACCGGCTGCTGGGTTGCAATGGCTGCAGCCGCACCGATTTCCGCTGGGATGACAGCCAGGGGATTGAAGGGCTGTTCGTGCTGGAAACCAACACCCAGCCGGGGATGACCCCGCTTAGCCTGGTGCCCGAACAGGCGCGGCATCTGGGCATCGACTACGGCGAACTGGTTGAAGTGATCATTACAGATGCCCTTGCCCGTAAGGAGAAAGCCAAGTGAGCGGGCAGAAGATCAAACGCGGCGGCAAAAGCGCGCGGCGCAGTGCCGCAGCGCAGGGCAAAGCACGGCAGGTTCGCGCGGCCAAGGCGCGGACGGGTTCGGCAGTCGATAGCCTGATGGCGATCCAGCCGTTCAGCGAAAGCCAGCTGCATCACATCTTTCTGGCGATGATCCTGGGCCTCGCTGCGGTGCTGATCTGGGTGGTGGCCAGCTTTGCCGGGGTGCCGGCCATGGCTCGCGCCGAAATGGAGCGGCTGGCCCACCAGAGCGGGTTTGAACTGACCAATGTTCAGGCGCTGGGCACCAATCATCTCAACGAGCTGAAGGTCTATCAGACGGTGCTGGGCAACGGTAATCGCGGCAAGGCCATGCCGTTTGTTGACCTGCAGGACATCCGCAATCGGCTGCTTGAATTGAGCTGGGTGGAAGAAGCGCGTGTTTCCCGCCGCTTGCCCGATACTGTGGTGGTCGATATCATCGAACGCACGCCCGTAGCGGTGCTTTCACGCCCCGGTCGGTTGGCGCTGATCGATGCCAAGGGCCGCGAACTTGAACCGATATCGGCCGACAGGGTGGGTAAGCGCATGGTGCTATCTGGCCCCGGTGCGGCCACGCAAGTTGGCGCGCTGACTGCGCTGCTTGAAGCTGCGCCTGCGCTCAAAAACCAGATCAAGGCCGCCGAATGGATCGGCAACCGCCGCTGGAACCTGACCTTCAAGACCGGGCAGGTTCTGGCATTGCCCGAAGGCAATGAACCCGCGGCCAAGGCGCTGATTACCTTTGCGCAACTGGATGGGCGCAATCGCCTGCTCGGCGGCAGCGCGGTGGCATTTGACATGCGCGCGGGCGACCGGATCTATCTGCGCATGCCCAGCCGCACTGACGAGCAGGAACAGGCCAGCGCCGCAGCGCCAGTGCCGAACGCAAAGCCGATCACGCCAGCCAAGCAGGGGGAAAAGAACTGATGGCCACTCCGCGCATCGCCCGTGTTTTCGGCGCGGTCAACATCGGATCGTTCCGCATTTCGGCCATGATTGCCGGGCTGACCGAAACCGGCGAGATGCTGGTGCTGGGATCCAGCCACCGCGCGGCGGATGGGATCAAGCGCGGCTACGTGACCGATATGGCCGCCGCCGCCTATGCCGTGCGCGATGCGATCGAGCGGGCGGAAAAGATGGCCAACACTTCGGTCACCAGCGTCTGGATCGGCTGTTCGGGGGCCGGGCTGGCCAGCCAGGTCGCTCAGGTTGAAGTCGAGATCGGCGGTCGCCGGATCGAGGCTGAGGATATCGAACACCTGCTGGTCACCGCGCGCGATGTGATCCAGCCCGATGGCCGGATGGTGCTGCATGCGCAGCCGGCGCATTACACGCTGGATGGGGCCGACGGCGTGGCCGATCCCAAGGGCTTGCATGCCGAACGCCTGGGCGTGGATATCCACGTCATGCTGGCCGATGGCGCACCGATCCGTAACATCACCGAAGCGGTGCAGAACGCGCACCTTGAGGTCGAGGCGGTGGTCGGATCGCCAATCGCGGCGGGCTATGCCTGCCTCTCCCCCGAAGAGCGCGAACTGGGCGTGGCGCTCGTCGAATTTGGCGGCGAGGTTACCAATGTCTCGGTCTATGCCGCAGGCATGCTGCTTGGGCTGGTCACCATCCCGCTGGGTTCGGGCGACATCACCGATGCGGTTGCCAGCGCCTTTGGCATCCGCCGGTATCAGGCCGAACGGCTCAAATGCGTGCACGGCTCGGCCATTGCCAGCCCGGCCGATCACCGTGAGATGATCCCGGTCAATGCCCCCGGCGAAGAGGGCGTGGGTCCGTTGGCGCGCCACGCTGATGACAAGAACCGCATCCCCCGTGCTGAACTGGTTTCGGTGATTACCCAGCACCTTGGCAGCTGGGTTGAAGAAGTTTCCCGCGCGCTCAAGGGTCTGGGCTTCACCGGGCAGCGCGGGCAACTGGTTGTGCTTACGGGCGGCGGCGCAGAAATGGCCGGGCTGGCCGATTATACGCAAGGCGCGCTGGGCAAGCCGGTGCGGATCGGACGGCCCCAGCAAGTCAAAGGTCTGGCCGAAGCCCACGCCACGCCGGGATTTTCGACGCTGGCCGGGCTGGTGCTCTATGCGGCGGCGGATCCGATCGATATTCGGGCAATTCGTTCAAACTTTCAGCCTACGATCCGCTATCGCGAACTGGGGCTGGTTGGACGGCTCTATCAGGCCGCGCGTGAGTATTTCTGACTTTGTGGCTGTGGACAAAGGGTTTTGTGGCTTTGATTCGCCAATTTGAACGGTGCAAGGTCTGTGGTTAATACCGGCACTGCATCCGTCACGCGGACAGGAGAATTTAGATGAGCATCAATATCGGCCCTCCCGCGGTTGAAGAACTCCGTCCCCGGATCACCGTGATCGGCGTGGGCGGGGCTGGCGGCAATGCCATCACCAACATGATTTCCGCCGGAATTGAAGGCGTCGATTTCGTCGTCGCCAACACCGACGCGCAGGCGCTGAACAATTCGGTGGCCGAACATCGCATCCAGTTGGGCACCGATATCACGCAGGGTCTGGGTGCTGGCGCCCGTCCGGAAGTGGGGCGTGCCGCGGCTGAGGAAAGCCTGGCCGAGATCGACCGCGCGCTGGAAGGCGTGCACATGTGCTTCATCGCCGCCGGAATGGGCGGCGGCACCGGCACTGGCGCCGCGCCAGTTGTAGCCAAGGCCGCTCGCGAAAAGGGCGTGCTGACGGTTGGCGTGGTCACCAAGCCGTTCCTGTTCGAAGGCACCCGCCGGATGCGCGCGGCCGAAGCCGGGATCGAAGAACTGCAGCGTCATGTCGATACGCTGATCGTGATCCCCAACCAGAACCTGTTTCTGGTCGCCAAGGCGGATACCACGTTCAAGGAAGCCTTCACCATGGCGGATGAAGTGCTGCAGCAAGGCGTGCGCTCGATCACCGATCTGATGGTCATGCCGGGCCTGATCAATCTCGATTTCGCCGACGTCCGCTCGGTCATGGCCGAAATGGGCAAGGCAATGATGGGCACTGGCGAAGGCAGCGGTGAAAACCGCGCGCTTGAAGCGGCCGAACAGGCGATCGCCAACCCGCTGCTCGATGGCGTTTCGATGCAGGGTGCCAAGGGGGTGATCATCTCGATCATCGGCGGCGAAGACATGAAGCTGCTCGAAGTCGACGAAGCCGCGAACCATATCCGTGAACTGGTTGATCCCAACGCCAACATCATCTGGGGCAGCGCGTTCAATCCCGATCTGCAGGGCAAGATTTGCGTTTCGGTGGTTGCCACCGGGATCGAACAGAGCGCCGACCAAGCGGTAGAAGCAGCGAGCCGTCCGATCAGCCTCAGCACCGGGCGCGGCCCGGCTCGCCCGGGGATGAGCGCACCGGCAACCGCCGAACCGCTGTTCGAACGCGGCCGCCAAGCCTCCAGCGCGCCTGAGCCTGAAGCAGAAGCGGAGCCAATCGCAGACGAACCGGCGGCTGAAGCTGAACCGGAAGTGTCCGAAGCTGCACCCTTGGTCAGCGCCGCTGACGATTGGGATATGCCCGAGCTTGATGGCGGCGAAGAAGCCGCTGCGGCGGACGAGCCGTTTGAACTGAAGCTCGAAGCGCCCGAAGGCGAAGCTGAAGGTGCTGGCGGCGGCGACGAATTGCTGCTCGACGCGGATCGTCTGGCTGCTGATGACGAGCCGGTTGGCGGCGGAGTAGCCATGCCTGGCCGACGCCGGGGTCTGGTTTCCAGCGAAGACGATTCGGTGCCTGAAGCATCCGGCCAAGGCGGCGGCACTGCCGACACTGGCGGGGCATCTGCCGGTGCCTCTAGCGGCGGTGATGCAGGGGCGGGCAGCGATGCTCCGGCCAAGCCCGCGCCGCGCGTCGGCGGCGGGGCAACCCTATTCGAACGCATGGCCAACCTGTCACGCGGGGGCCGCTCGGCCGACGATGACGACGGTGATGACGATGGCAGCGATGGCCCGTCGATTTCGATCCCCCGGTTCCTCGGCCGCCAAAACAACCAGTAAGCCGCGCGCGTTCGGTTGCTGTTAAGCTGGGAACGGGCACGCGCCCGGTCGTGGCCGACTTGCGCCGCGCCTTGAAAAGGTTAACGCTGCAGCGATGGTAGAGAGCCGCTGGATTGGATCGAAGGGTCGGCTTGCGTTGCGGGCTGGCGCGGTCACGCTGGTTTTGTGCGGCGCACAGGCCCACGCGCAAGCTGCAGCGCCCGCAGTAAGTCAACCCGTGGTGCAGCCGGTCCCGACCAAGTCGGCTGGGATGCGGCTTAACGATGCGCTCAACAAGTTGGCGCGCAACCCGCAAGACGTTGAGGCCTTGATCGAAGCAGGGCGGGCTTCGCTCGATCTTGGCGATGTTCAGGCGGCGGTCGGCTTTTACCAGCGCGCCGATACACTGTGGCCGGGATCGGTGCGGGTCAAAGCCGGACTGGCCGGAGCCTATGTCCTGTCAGGCGATCCGATCACCGGAATTGACCTGTTCAATCAGGCCGAAAAGCTGGGCCCGCTTGATGCCAATGCGCTTTCGGACCGGGGGCTGGCTTACGATCTGGTCGGCGATAACCAGACCGCGCAGCAGTATTACCGGCGCTCGCTGGCAGTCACTGCAACCGATGAAACCAGCCGCCGTCTCGCGCTTAGTCTGGCCATTGCGGGTGACAAGCGCGGCATGGATGCGGCGCTGGCCCCGCTGCTGGCGCGCAATGACAAGGCGGCGTGGCGGACCTTGGCGTTTGGTCAGGCAATTCTGGGCAATATCACCAGCGCGGAAACCATTGTCCGGCAAAGCGTGCCCGAACAGATCGCCGAAAAGTTGGTCGGTTATATGGGCTTCATGCCCAAACTGACCCCCGCCCAGCAGGCTGCGGCGGGAAATCTGGGCCTGTTCCCGCGCTCGTCCGAGATCGGTCAGGATGATCCGCGCTTCGCCCCCTATGCGCGGCCGCGGGCCGTGCTGGCCGTGGCGACCCCGGCGTCGGTTGGGGACAAGGGCAAGCCCAAGGACAAGGATAAAGGCAAAGGCAAGGACAAGCCGCCGGTCCTGGCCGCCGCCGCCCCGCAGCCTCCTGTAGTTGGACGCGAAGTGAACGGCAAGCCAGTGCAACTGGCAGCAAGCACGCCGGTTCCGGCACCGCCGCCTGCACCTGCGCCGAAACCGGTTCCAGCTCCGGCGCCAGCGCCAAAGCCCGTCCCAGCTCCCGTGCCAGCGCCTGTTCCGGTGCCGCGTCCCAGTCCGCCGCCGATCCCGGCACCGGTCCCGGTTCCGGTGCGAGCGCCGGTTTCAGCGCCCGTTGCTGCGCCGACGCCGTCGGGTCCCGGATTCGCAACGCTCGATCCGGGGGCAAACCCTGCGCCAGGCGGCTTCGATCTGCGCACCGTGGGCCCCGCAACTGCGGTAACGCCGCCCACGCCAGCGCCCGTTCCTGCGCCCACCCCAAAGCCCGCACCGCCGCCCGCGCCGCGCCCGCGCAGTGTTGATGAAGCATTTGCCGGGTTTGAAACGCCCAGCCGTGAAGTGGAGCCGCAGGCCGGCGCGGTCGATGTTCGCAAAATCCGCCCTGCCCCTCCGCCGGTGCCCAAGGGGCAGGACAGCAAGGATCCCAAGGCCAAAGACGCCAAAGACAAGGCCAAGGACGGCAACGGCAAACCCGATGCCCCCAGCCATCCCAGCCGGATCTGGGTGCAGGTGGCGACCGGGCGCGACAAGAACGCGCTCAATTTCGATTGGAAGCGGATGGCCAAGGATGCGGCGGTCCTGTTCAAGGGTCAGCGCCCGCATATCACCACCTGGGGACAGTCAAACCGTCTGCTGGCCGGACCGTTTGCCAGCCAGAAGGAAGCCAACGCCTTTTTGGCCGGGCTCAAGAAGGAAGGCATTACCGGCGGCTTCATCTGGACCAGTCCGGCGGGGCAAGTGGTCGATGTGCTGGGCGGTTCAAAGTAGCCGCGCGGGTTCTTTTCCACACTTTGTAAACAGACTTGTCGAGTTATGCGCAGCCCCGCGCATGGTCTGCATTGCCCGCAGGCCCCGCGCCGACGCATCCACGCTGCATGATCGAGACGCATCACGACTATGAACGGGAAGATGACGCCGCACCGGTGGACATGTTGGCGTCACTGTTCGAAGCGCGCGGGTGGCCGTGCGAGTTCGTGGGTGAGGACGAAATCTCGGGCGAGATCAAGGGCAGCTGGGCCAGCTATACCCTGCGCGGCATCTGGCGGCGTGAGGATCACGTGCTGCAAATGCTGTGCCTGCCCGATATCCGGGTTCCCGATGACAAGCGCGCCGCGGTGTACGAACTGCTGACCCTGGTCAACGAACAGCTGTGGGTCGGGCATTTCGATCTGTGGTCGAGCGGCAACGTGCTGCTCTATCGCCACGGCTTGTTGCTGGGTGACGATGGCCTGCTGAGCCTGTCGCAGGCCCAGATCGCGGTTGAGGCGGCGGTCGAGGAATGCGACCGGTTCTACCCCGCGTTTCAATTCGTGCTGTGGGGTGACAAGAGCCCGGAAGAAGCCATGGCCAGCGCGCTGGTGGATGCTGCGGGCGAGGCTTGAGCTGAGTTAATTCCCCCCTTCGCTTGCGGAAGGGGTTAGGGGTGGGCAAGTCAGCAGCATGGCGCTAATCGGCGAGTAACCCACCCCCGACCCCTCCCGCCAGCGGGAGGGGGGTTTGGAGCGTTGCAGTGCCTGACAAGAAAATTCTGATCCTGGGCTGCGGCAACATGGGCGGAGCGATGCTGGCCGGATGGTTGGCTGCCGGGCTTGATCCCGCCCGCTTTACCTTAGTCGATCCGTTTCTGGCCGAAGCACCGTCGGGGGTGAAGCTGCTGCGCGAGGTGCCTGCGGGGCAATTCAATACGGTACTGCTGGGCGTAAAGCCGCAAATGATCGACGATGCGGCACAGGCGCTGGCCTCGGCAATCGGCCCGCAAACTGTGGTTCTTTCAATTCTGGCCGGGACCGAAATTGCCAGCATTGCCGCGCGGCTGCCCACGGCCCAGGCGATCGTGCGGATCATGCCCAATCTGGCCGCCGCAATCGGCAAATCGCCGCTCGGGCTGTTTGGATCGGGGCTGGATGTTGCGGGTAAAACACAGCTGGAACAATTTCTTGCGCCGCTCGGCACGCTCGAATGGCTGGCCAGTGAAGCCCAGCTCGATGCCGTTACCGCGCTGGCCGGATCGGGGCCGGCTTTCGTCTATCGCTTCATCGATGCGCTGGCGGCGGGCGGTGCGGCCCTGGGGCTTGATCCGGCGCAGGCGGCGCGGCTTGCGCTGACCATGGTTGAAGGCGCTGCCAATCTGGCCGCACAGGCCGATGCCGCGCCCGCCGAGCTGGCCGCGCGAGTGACCAGCCCGGGCGGCACAACCGCAGCCGGGATTGCCGTTCTGGACCGCGACCGGGCGCTTGAAACGCTGGTCAGTGCAACGCTGCGCGCCGCGTGCGAACGCGGTGCAGAACTGGCCGCAGCCTCGCGCAGTTCATCCTGATACAAATTGTCACGTTTGGCCGTGTCCGGATTCGCTTGAAACTGCACCCGTTTGGCCCGATATTCACTTCATCGCCCGCATAACCGGGCGAAAAAGGAGTTTGAAATGGCCGATTGGAACGATCCGCAGTCTACTCGCAGCCCGTTTGGCGGCGCTACGATCAACGGCGACGTGATTGGCAATGCCGCGCGCGACGAAGGTCTGCGCCGCTATATGCTGGGAATTTACAACTATATGGCCTCGGGCGTGTTGCTCTCGGGCCTGATTGCCATGGTCTTTGCCTATACCAGCTTTGGTATCCAGATCATGTCGTCGCCGCTGCGCCTTGTCGTGATGCTGGCCCCGTTGGGCTTTGTCATGGCGATGAGCTTTGGCTTCAACCGCATGCAGGCATCAACGCTCAAGCTGCTGTTCTGGGCGTTCAGCGCGGTGATGGGCATGTCGCTGTCAACGATCTTCCTGGTCTATACCCAGACCTCGATCGCGACGACCTTCTTTGCCACCGCCGGCGCGTTTGCGGGGCTTAGCCTCTATGGCTACACCACCAAGCGCAGCCTTTCGGCCATGGGCGCTTTCCTGACCATGGGCGTGTTCGGGATCCTGCTGGCAATCGTGCTCAACATGTTCCTGCAATCGAGCGCGCTGGGGCTGACCATTTCGGTGCTCGGCGTGCTGGTCTTTGCCGGGCTGACTGCCTGGGATACGCAGCGCCTGCGCGATACCTACTTCCAGGTTCAGGGCACGGCGATGGTCGACAAGGTGATCGTGATGGGAGCGCTCAGCCTCTATCTCGATTTCATCAACATGTTCCAGTTCCTGCTCAGTTTCCTCGGCAACCGCCGCTGATCCTGCGCAAAGAACGGGGTAACGTGCCCGGCGTGACTTCGGTCGCGCCGGGCATTTGCTTTAGGGGGCAAAGCGGTTAGGAACAGGTTCAGGTCGCATGCGCTGTAACAGCGCCACGCCGCACTGCATGGAGTTGAGTGGGGATATGGGTTCGCAATATGTAAAGTTGGTCCTGGGTGCAGGACTGGTCCTGCTGGCCAATTGTGCTGACGCCGGGAAACCAAAGCCCAAGCCAGCACCGCCGCCGGCTCCGCCCCCGCCGCCGCCGGTGGTCTATATTCCGCCGCGCCCGACGCCGCCGCTGGGCGCCGCGCCGACCACACTGGTCCCGCCAATGGGCGCGAACGGGGTGCGCCAGACGATCAATGTCGGGCTTACCCCCAACCAGACGGTCTGGAACCTGCGCTCGGCCTACAATGTCGCGGCGCTCAACTGCCAGAGGCCCGAACATGCCGAGATCCTGGTTGGCTACAAGCTGTTCCTCAAGAACCACAAGACCGGGCTGGCTAAGGCCAATGCCGGGGTTAACGCCGATTTCCGCAAGCGCTATGGCGCTGCCTTCGTGCGCCCGCGTGAGGCCTATCTGACCAAGGTCTACAACTTCTATGCCTTCCCGCCCACGCTGAACAATTTCTGTGACGCGGCCTTGGCGGTGGCGCTGGAATCCAAGACAGTGAAGCCGCTTCAGCTGACCGCCTTTTCCGCCCGCAGCCTCGCCGCGATCGACAAGGTGTTTGACAGCTTCTTCATCAGCTTTGAACAATACCGCGCCGATGCCGCAGCCTGGGATGCCAAATATGCCCCCAGGCCGGTGGTGGCCGGGCCATTACCTCCCGTCACCCCGGCCCCGCTGCCCGCGCCGGTTCCCACGGCCAAGCCGGTTGGCAAATAGGGCCGGGTCAAAAATCTGCTTGGCAAGCGCGCCGCGGTTTCGCTAAACTCTGACCTCGTGCTGAGGTGCGCCGCAGCCGCGTTTTGAACTGGTACGGGGCCGTAGCTCAGATGGGAGAGCGCGTCGTTCGCAATGACGAGGTCAGGGGTTCGATCCCCCTCGGCTCCACCAGTCTTTTTGGGCCGTGATTTGCCCCATGCCGGGCTGCGAACGGCAGTGTTCTGCGCTTCCGGTGCTCACGGCCAGCACGCCGCTGCGCTCCGGTTCTCGAACCCCGCCATTCTCGCTCCAGCCTGAGCCAAATCACGGCCCAAAAAGGCCCTTCCGCGAACTCCCAACCACCTCAGCCTGTCCTTGTCGTTCCGCAAGAGGACGAAATTCAACCCTATAGGCGACATTTGCGCCAAACCACGTTAGACGCCCACCATGCATTTTCTCGATCAAGCAAAAATCTTTCTCCGCTCGGGCCAGGGCGGGCCCGGGGCGGTTGCGTTCCGCCGCGAGATGTACGTGGAATACGGCGGCCCCGATGGCGGCAACGGCGGCAAGGGCGGCGATATCATTTTTGAAGCGGTGCCGGGGCTCAATACCCTGATCGACTTCCGCTATGCCCAGCATTTCAAAGCCCCGCGCGGCGGGCATGGTAAAGGCCAGAACCGCCACGGCGCGGCCGGCAAAGACATGGTGATCAAGGTTCCGGTCGGCACGCAGCTGATCTCGGACGAAGACCGCGAGACGGTCCTGCTCGATCTGACCGAGCTGGGCCAGCGGGTCACGTTTCTGGCGGGCGGCATGGGCGGGCGCGGCAATGCCAGCTATAAAACCAGCACCAACCGCGCCCCGCGCCAGCATCAGCCGGGAGAAATGGGTGAGGAAATGTACGTCTGGCTGCGGCTCAAGCTGCTGGCCGATGCGGGTCTGGTCGGCTTGCCCAATGCCGGCAAAAGCACGTTTATCAATCAAATCACCAACACCAAGGCCAAGGTCGGTGACTATGCTTTCACCACCCTGACCCCGCAGCTCGGCGTGGTCCACCACCGTCACCGCGAATTCGTGCTGGCCGACATCCCCGGCCTGATCGAAGGCGCGGCCGAAGGTGCCGGGATTGGTGACCGGTTCCTCGGCCACATCGAACGCTGCCGGGTGCTGATCCACCTGATCGATATCAATGGCACCGATCCGGCCGACGCGCTGGAAATCATTGAGGATGAGCTGGCCGCTTACGGCAGCGGGCTGGACAAAAAGCCCCGGCTGATCGCGCTCAACAAGGTTGATACAGTTGACCGTGAACTGGTCGATGCCTTCATCAAGGAGCTGAAAGCGGCCGGTGCCAAAAAGGTCTATCCGATCTCGGGCGCGACCGGCAAGGGCATGGACGCGTTGATGGATGCAGTGATCGGCTATCTTCCGGCCGCCACCGGCACCGAACGTCCGGCGGGCGAACAGGAAGAGGGCGACGACGAACCCTGGTCGCCTGTCTAGAGCGGGACGGCATAGCATGCAGATTACTCGCCTCGCCGATCTGACGGACAAGTCCGCTTGCCCCCGCTTGGTGGTCAAGGTCGGATCATCCTTGCTGGTTGGGGCTGAGGGCGTGCGGCGTGATTGGCTGCAAGGACTGGTGGCGGAACTGGCCGCTGCGCGCAGCCGCGGTCAGGATGTGATCGTGGTGTCATCCGGGGCGATTGCTCTGGGTGCGTCAAAGCTGGGTCTGGATAGGGGCGGGCGCGGCAGTCTGGCTGATGCGCAGGCGGCGGCGGCGGTCGGGCAGATTGCCTTGTCGGCGTTGTGGGCCGATTTGCTGGGGGTGCACGGATTGACCGCGGCGCAATTGCTGCTGACGCTGGACGATCTCGAAGATCGCCGCCGGTATCTCAACGCCACCGCCACGTTGACCCGGCTGCTCGATATGGGCGCGGTCCCGGTGATCAACGAAAACGATAGTGTCGCTACGCAGGAAATCCGGTTTGGCGATAATGACCGGCTGGCGGCGCGTGTGGCCCAGGCCGCGGGGGCCAGCGCGGTGCTGCTGCTCTCCGATGTCGATGGCCTGTTCGATCGCAATCCGGCCGATCCTGAAGCCCGGCGGCTGGGCGAGGTGCGCGGGGTGACTGCGCAGATCCACGCCATGGCTAGCGGCGGCAGTGCATCTGGCATGGGTTCGGGCGGGATGACCAGCAAGTTGCAGGCCGCTGAGATTGCCGAACGCGCCGGAATTGCGCTCGCCATTGCCAGCGGCTTGGCCGATGCGCCGATCGCGCGCGCCTGCGAGCAGGGGATCGGCACGCTGTTCCTGCCCAAACGCAAGGATGTTGGCCGCAAGGCTTGGCTGGGCGGCCGGCTGCGGCTCAAAGGTGCGCTGGTGGTCGATGCCGGGGCGGCCAAGGCGCTTGAGCGCGGCGGCAGCCTGCTCGCCGCTGGAATTGTGCGGGTTGAAGGTCAGTTCCAGCGCGGTGATGCCGTGGCTGTACAGAACGAAGCAGGCGCGGTGCTGGCGCATGGCCTGGCCGAATATGATGCGGCCGATTGCGCCAAGGTGCTGGGGCGCAAGAATGCCCAGCAGGCCGAACTGCTGGGCTACGCCCCGCGATCGGCGGTGGTCCACCGCGATCAGATGGTGCTGATCTGATGCTGGCAGTTACCGGGGCAACCGGGTTTGTCGGACAGGCATTGCTGGATCGTGCCGTGGCCGCAGGCATCCCGGTCCGGGCGCTCGCGCGAAAACCGCAGGAATCGCGCAGCGGCGTGGAATGGGTGCAGGGCGACCTTGATGCTGCGGACCAGCTGCGCGCGCTGGTGCGCGGGGCCGAGGCGGTGGTGCATGTGGCCGGGGTGGTCAACGATGCTGACCAGTTTGAGCGCGGCAATGTGCTCGGCACGCTGGCGGTGATCGAGGCGATGAAAGCCGAAGGCGCGCAGCGTTTGATCCATGTCTCGTCGCTTTCGGCGCGCGAGCCTGACCTTTCGGCTTACGGCGCCAGCAAGGCCCGCGCCGAAAAGCTGGTTATGGCCAGCGGGCTGGATTGGACGATCGTGCGGCCGCCGGGGATCTATGGCCCGCGCGATGTCGATTATTTCGAAATGTTCCGGTTGGCCAGATGGGGCGTGATGCCGGTGCCGCCCCGCCAGGGGCGCGCTTCGATCATCCATGTCGATGATCTGGCGCGGCTGTTTCTGGCGCTGGTGCCGGGCGGGGAAGGCCTCTCGTTCCAGACCTTTGAACCCGATGATGGCCGCAAGGACGGGTGGAGCCATTATGAGCTTGCCCGGGCAGTGGGCTGGGCGATCGGGCGGCGGCCCTGGGTGGTTCACCTGTCGCGAGGTTCGCTGGACCGCGCAGCGCGGGTCGATCGGATGCTACGCGGCAAAAAGGCGCGGCTAACCGCCGACCGGGTCGGCTATATGAGCCACCCCGATTGGGTTGTCAGCCACGGTCAGCGCCCGCCTGCAGGGCTGTGGCGGCCGCAAATTCCCACGCGTGAAGGTTTGAAAGCCACCGCCAAGTGGTACCGCGATAACAGCTGGCTTTGACAGATAGCCAGCCTGGCGGCGAAGCGGCCTAGCCCTTTGTCTTGATCAGCAGTGATTCGGCCGTGCCATGGTGCAATTTCAGCACCAAGGCATCGAGATCCATCGGGCAGATCACGTGTTCGCCAGAGGAAAAATGGATCGCCGTGCCATAGGCGTCTTGCCGCAGATAGGTAATCTGCTCAGTGTTGACGACCGTAGAATGGCCTTCGTGCTGTTCGATTAGTGTCAGGTTCATCGCCGCAAGCTCCCCATCTAGGTAGCGTGGTTGAAGTGGCGACCCGGCTTCGATGATTGCCGTTTAGCACAAGATTGCAGCCAAGGCGATGGCTGCGCCGGAAGTGCTGAACATCTGGCCGATTAGGTAGAATTAGGCGAGTCGGCTAGGTTTCCGGTGGGCCGCGAGTCGTATGGACGGATCAAACTCCGTCGTTTGCTCTCGAAGGGAAAATCACATGAAGAAGCTGATCCTGCTTGCCGCGCTCGCGGCGACCTCTGCCTGTTCAAAACCTGAAGCTGCGCCTGATGCCCAAGCCACGGCTGAACCGGCTGCTGCTACTGATGCTGCCCCTGCAAATATTGCCGCAGATGGCAAATCGTCTGTCGGGATGTTCAAGGTCACCACCCAAGACGGCAAAGTGGTGATGGAAGATGTCAAGGCCGACGGCACCTACGTCGATACGACCGATGGCAAGGTGGTGGAAACCGGCAAGTGGAACCAGAAATCCCCAAGCCAGTACTGCTACACAAGCGACGAAAAGGGCGCTGCAGAAAAATGCGGCAATGAAAAAGTCGAAAACGGCGTTTGGACATCAACGAACGCCAAGGGCGAAGTTGCCACGGTAGTTCGCGTCGAAAGCTGATCTCAAACCGCGCGGCGTCGGTGGGCAGGTTGCCTGGCCCCGGCGCCGCGGCTGGGATTACAGGTAAGGCTCATAGCCTGGGGGCAATTCCTGTACGGCACCATCAACGTGGATGCCGCATTCGGTCTTGTCCCAGCCCTTCCAGCGGCCCGAACGCGGGTCTTCGCCCGGTGCCACCGTGCTGGTGCAGGGCATGCAGCCGATCGAGGGATAGCCCTGTGCGGCCAAAGGATGCGCGGGAAGTCCGGCGGCCTCCATATAGGCCTTGATCTGATCGCCCGACCAATCGGCCAGCGGGTTGATCTTGAGCCGCGCGGCCTGATCGGTCAGATCGATTTCGAACTGCGGCAGACCGGCGCGCGCGGCATTCTGGAAGCCTTTGCGGCCGGTAATGGTCGCATCATATCCGCCCAGCGCCTTGGCCAGCGGCTGAACCTTGCGGATCTCGCAGCAGCCATCGGGATCGAACGACCAGCGCAGGCCAGTCTCGTCGCGCCGCGCCAGCAGTTCGGGATCGGGGGTCAGGTTGATCACATTGGTCAGCCCCAACCGCCGGATCAGCTCGTCGCGGTAGGTCAGCGTTTCGGGAAAATGCTTGCCGGTTTCAAGGAACAGCACCGGGACGTTGCGATCAATGTCCGCCAGAAGGTGAAGCAGCACGGCGCTTTCCGCGCCGAAGCTGGACACTGCGGCAATGCGCCCGACCAGGCCCTCGCTGAAAACTGCCGCCAGCATATCGCGGGTCGAAACACCGGCGAAGCGCGCGTTGAGCGCGTCCGCGTCAGCTTGGGTAAAGCGTGCGGCGGTGTCGATCCGGTCAATGCGGCGAGCGGCTTCAGCCATGCCGTTTTGCCCAGATCGGCGGGCGGCCATCGGTGGTGGGCTGATAGACTTCGCTGTAGCGGTGCCACGCGGCTTCGGCGTCGGCCGGATCGAGCGGCGCTTCGGGGGCGAAGGCATCAAAGCCGCAGCGCCGCATGAAAGCGATCTGATCGACCAGCACTTCACCAACCGCCCGCAGTTCGCCGGTGTAGCCAGCCTCGCGCAGGATCCGCGCCGATGAATAGCCGCGGCCATCGCCAAACACCGGGAAGTTCACCTCGATCAACCGCAAGCGGTCTAGGTGCGGCAAGAGATCGCGCGCTTCGTCACCCGGCTCAAGCCGGACCGCGGTGGCGTTGCTCTGCTCGCCAAAGGCACCGACTGTGACCCCGGGATCGCCCACCGGCTCATCATCACGGAAGCGGAATTGAACCTCAGACATAGAGTGCCTCCTTGAACGGGGCCATGCCGATCCGGCGATAGGTATCGAGGAAGCGTTCGCCGTCGGCCTTCTGGGCGAGATAGACTTCGGTGGCCTTTTCAACCGCGTCGACAATGCCGTCCTCGTCAAATCCAGGGCCAGTGATCTGCCCCAGCGAGGTATCTGCGCCTTCGCAGCCGCCAAGCAGCAACTGGTAGTTCTCCACGCCTTTACGATCGACGCCGAGGATGCCGATGTGTCCGGCATGGTGGTGGCCGCAGGCATTGATGCAGCCCGAAATCTTGAGCTTCAGCTCGCCGATTTCCTGCTCCTTGGCGGCCAGCCGCTGGCTGATCTTCTGCGCCACGGGGATCGAGCGGGCATTGGCCAGGCTGCAATAATCGAGTCCTGGGCAAGCGATGATATCGCCGACCAGATCGAGGTTGGCGGTGCCCAGGCCAGCGGCGTCAAGCTGCTGCCACAGCGCGTAGAGATCGGCCTTCTTCACATGCGGCAAAACGATGTTCTGGGCATGAGTAACGCGCAATTCGTCAAACGAATGGTCGCGCGCCAGATCGGCCATCAGCCGCATCTGATCGGCGCTGGCGTCGCCCGGGATGCCGCCAACCGGCTTGAGGCTGATCGTCACCGCGATGTAGCCCGGCTGCTTGTGCGCCAGACAGTTGTTATCCACCCACAGCGCAAAATCGGGGTCGCTGCGATCAAGCGTATCGCTGGTTCCCGCTTCGAACGCGGGATCGGCAAACTGCACCTTGATCCGCTCAAGCTCGGCTAGCGGGGGTTCGATATTCTGGCTCAGCAGATGGGCGAATTCGGCTTCGACCTGGCGGGTATACTCATCTTTTCCAAGCTCATGGACCAGGATCTTGATCCGCGCCTTGTACTTGTTGTCGCGCCTGCCGTGGCGGTTGTAGACGCGCAGGCAGGCCTCCGAATAGGTGATCATCTGATCGAGCGGCACCCATTCGCGGATGCACGGCGCGATCATCGGGGTGCGGCCCATGCCGCCGCCAACGTAGAACGCGGCGCCCAGTTCGCCCGCCGCGTTCTTGACGATCTGGATGCCGATATCGTGCAGCCGCATGGCTGCGCGATCGGTGTCGCTGGCGATCACCGCCATCTTGAACTTGCGCGGCAGGAAGCTGAATTCGGGGTGGAAGGTGCTCCACTGCCGGATCAGTTCGGCATAGGGCCGCGGATCGGTTACTTCATCAGCCGCCGCCCCGGCATACTGGTCGCTGGTGGTGTTGCGGATGCAGTTGCCGCTGGTCTGGATCGCATGCATTTCCACCGTGGCCAGATCGGCCAGGATATCGCCCGCGTCTTCCAGCTTGATCCAGTTATACTGGATGTTCTGGCGGGTCGTGAAGTGACCATAGCCGCGGTCATACTTGTCCGCGATATCGCCCAGCATCCGCATCTGCGCGCTGCTAAGCGTGCCATAAGGCACTGCTACGCGCAGCATATAGGCGTGTAATTGCAGGTAGAGCCCGTTCATCAGCCGCAGCGGCTTGAACTGGTCCTCGGTGATATGGCCTTCGATGCGGCGGCGCACCTGATCGCGGAATTCTTCCACGCGGGCATCGACCATGGCCTGGTCATATGTGTCATACTTGTACATCAGATCACCCAATTACCGGCTTCGGGATCGGCCGGCTTCAAAGTCAGGTCGGTGCGCACGGTCGGTCCCAAGGCGCGAATGCGGTCCTTGATATGCGCCGGGCGAACGCCGCGGTCATCGCGTACTGCGTCGATCGCATAGGCGGCGTTGACGCGCCGGGCAGCCTGTTCGCGGGCCAGAATCGTATCGGCATGGTCACCCACATCGACCGCATCTTCAACATGCAGCGACCATTGGACGCCGTCCCACCAAGTCACTGCGCCGCTCTTCAAATCGTTTCCGGTCAATATCTTCACTGCATCCCCTCCAGCGCCAGCGCGCGCAAACTTTCGGTTTTACTTTCGCCCGCAGCTTCGCCGATCACGATGATCGCGGGGCTTTTCACTTGATGCGTCGCAACCAGCGCCGGCATTCCGGCCAGCGAGCTGCGCAGCACGCGCATCTGCGGGCGGGTGGCGTTCTCGATCACCGCCACCGGAATTTCGGGGGCAAGCCCATCGGCAATCAGCTTTTCGGCAATCGCCTCGCTGGTGGCGAGCCCCATATAGATGACGAGCGTACGGCCCTTGCCGGCCAAGCCGGTCCAGTTCTGATCGCTCAGCCCCTTGCACTGACCGGCCACAAAACTGACGATCGAGGCGTGGCTGCGGTGCGTCAGCGGCATTCCGGCCGCCGCCGCCGCGCCAATCGCTGCACTGATCCCGGGGACCACTTCAACTGGCACCCCGGCAGCGCGGCAGGCTTCGGCTTCCTCACCGCCGCGTCCGAAGATAAACGGATCGCCGCCCTTCAGCCGCACCACATTGCGGCCGGCCAAAGCTTCGCGCACCAGCAGGGCGTTGATCTCATCCTGCTGCAGGGTGTGGCGCGAGCGTTGTTTGGCCACCGAAATTAGCTGTGTGCCGGGGCGGGCCAGCGCCAGGATGGCCGGATCGACCAGCCCATCGTGGACGATCAGCTGCGCGTTCATCACCAGCCGCGCGGCGCGCAAGGTCAACAGATCGGGATCGCCGGGACCGGCGCCGACCAGCCAGACGGTGCCGGGCGTTGAAGGAATTGTGTTCATCCTGCTTCCATGCGCTGGGAGCGCCCATTCAGACCAGTCAGAATGCCTTGGGCAGGGGGAAGATCAGCTTTGCGCCCAAGCGGACAGCCCGCGCGCCAGATCGGCTTGCAGGTCGGCGGAAGCTTCCAGCCCGATCGACAGCCGAACACCGAATTTGTCAGCCGGGTCCATGCCGGTCAGCGGCCAGGCGCTGGCGGTGCGGATGCTGGCCGGATCGAGCGGGGTGGCCAGGCTTTCGAACCCGCCCCACGAATAGCCGATCCCGAACAGGCTGAGCGCGTCGATAAAAGCGTCACGTTGCGCCGCGCTGCCGCCCCTGAATACCAGGCTGAACAGCCCGCAGCCGCCGGTGAAATCGCGCGCCCACAGATCGTGGCCGGGGGAGCCGGGCAGCATCGGGCACAGCACCCTGGCGATGCTGCCTTGGCCTTCCAGCCACTGCGCCAGTGCAAGCGCGGTTGCGGTGCACTGTGCCAGCCGCATTCCCATGGTGCGCAGTCCGCGCAGCGCCAATGCGCAATCATCGGGAGAAACATAGGTTCCCAAAATCTGGGCGTGGCGGCGCAGCTTGGCGTATTGATCCGGCCCGGCGCTGGCACTGCCCAACATCAGGTCGCTGTGCCCGCCCACGTGTTTGCTGAGGCTCATCACGGTAATGTCCGCACCGTGCTGCAAGCCGGCAAAACCCAGCGCCGAAGCCCAGGTGTTGTCTAGCACCACGGTCAACCCGCGGGCCTTGGCCGCTGCGGCCATCGCCGGAACATCCTGTACTTCCATGGTCAGGCTTCCGGGGCTTTCAAGGAACAGCACCTTCGCGCGATCATCCATTGCAGCGTCAAGGCCAGCGGGATCCAGCGGATCGAACCACCGCGTTTCGATCCCCATGTCCTTCAACACTGTGCGCGCCAGAGTGCGCGTGGGTTCATAGGCGTTGTCGGTTAGCAGCAGCACATCGCCGGGCCGCAGCAGGGCCAGTAACACGCCCGCTACTGCCGCAAGGCCCGACGGATAGAGCATTGTGCCCGCTGCGCCCACTTCCAGCTCGGTCAGCGCATCAGCCAGCGCCCACTGGGTCGGCGCGCCGCGGCGTCCATAGTAAAACCGGCCATCGGCATTGGTCTTGTGGCCCTCATGCAGCGCGGCAATATCGGGATACAGATGCGTCGAAGCACGCCAGACAGCCGGGTTGACCACAGCGTGAGGATGACCGGGCGTTCCGGTCCAATCGCCCTTGCGCCCGCCCAGAACGAGGCGGGTGGCAGGATCAAGATTGTCGGGGATGTTCTTGGCCATCAGGCCTCAGGCCTTGACCGCCTTGGGCGTATCGGCATCAGCGCCCCATTCGGTCCAGCTGCCATCATAGAGCGCAGCATCGTCCTTGCCGATCAGGTTCAGGCCGAACAGCAGTACGCAGGCGGTAACCCCGCTGCCGCAGCTGGTAACGATCGGTTTGCCAAGATCAACCCCGGCGCCTACAAACGCGGCCTTGATCCCGGCCTTGTCTTTGAACGTGCCATCGGCGTTGTAGAGCGCAGTAAACGGCACGTTGAGCGAGCCCGGAATATGGCCCGAAGCGATGCCTGGGCGGGGATCTTCTTCCGCGCCCGACCAGCGCGCTGCGCCGCGGGCATCGACCACCTGTTCATCTTTGGAATGGAGGTTGGACAGAACCTGCGCCTTGCTCCGCACGGTGCTGTCATCCTGCCAGGCGGTGAAGTGGCGGTGGCGCAGGGTTTCCTTGCCCTGGGCCAGCGGCCGGCCCTCGGCCTTCCACTTGGCGATCCCGCCATCGAGGATCGCGACATCGTGCGCGCCGAACATCTTGAGCATGAACCAGGCGCGCGCCGAGGTTTTCACTGCGCTATCATCATACAGCACGATCCGGCTGCCATCGCCCAGACCGAGCGACTGCATGCGGCTGGCAAACTTTTCAGCCGGGGGCAGCATGTTTTCCACCGGGTGGCTGCTATCGGTCAGATCCGCCAGATCCATGAAGACCGCGCCGGGAATGTGCCCGGCTTCATATTCGGCCAGCGGATCGCGGCCCGTACCGCCGAGATGCTTGGTGCAATCGACTATCCGCAGATCGCTTGCGCCCATTTCGTTCGCAAGCCACTCGGTCGAAACCAGACTATCCATAACGCTATTATCCTCCTCGCGCAGGTCGATTCACCTGCCAGCGCCCTCTTTCGCTGCAGTTGCGAAAAAGACTAGCCGCGCAATTGCGCCGCGTCGAGGGGGAGAATCGGGAGATTTTGTGCCGCTGTCGTCAGACAGACAAATCAATTCACCGCGCGCTGGCCAATCCGCGAATAGGTCCGCGGGCCCAGATCGAGCCGGAACGGGCGCAGCGCCGCGCCGGGCTGTTCGGATAGCTCGCCCACCACGAAGGTCTGAACCTGCACCAGCGGCGTACCGGCGGCGGTGCTGGCTTCTACCCGCCAGCGCGCGAGCGGGATAAAATAGGCCGCATCGCCCGCCCGGATCGGGACGAGAGTGGCCAGCGGCAGGCGGAAATCGCCGGTGAACTCAGCGCTTTCGCCCGCTGCCAAAGTGACCAGCGCATGGCGCAGTTCCAGCCGCTGATCGTCGCCGGCAATCTGCTTGTCTGCAGGCAGCGATCCGTGCGCGGCAATCATATCGCCTTCCACGGCCAGCGCGTTGAGCGGCTGGTCGGTGGTATTGGTCAGCGTCAGCACATAGTTGAGCGTGGTCGCCATCAGCGACGCGCTCATCCGCCGGGCTTCAAGGCTGATCGACAGGCCCGGTGCGATTGCCGCTGCAGTCTGAACGACCGGTTTGGCCGGTGCCGGAGCTGGCGCTGTTGCCGGACCGGTCTCAGCCTCGCTCTTCGGCGCGGCGACAATCGGACGTTCAAATTCCAGCAGTTCGACCGCGGGCTTGCGTTTGCGCCACCACAGCAGGCCAAACAGTGCAGCGAGCAGCGTCGCCGCTCCGGCGATCCACGGCCAATACCAACTGCTTTCGGTTGGCGCGGGGTTGGCAGCCACAGGGGGCAGGGCGAAGCTGTCGGTTGCTCCAATCGTTGCGTCGGTGGGCACAGTCGGCTGCTCGCCGCTCGCCGGGACCTCCGCAGTGCCGCTTGCCTGGGGAGCGGGCGCAACGGCGGTGCCGGGGCGTTGCGATTGGGCCGCCTGACCCTGCGTTGTGCTCGGCGCCGTGCGCGGCCCGGTCAGGGTACCAGACGGAGCGCGCGGCTGGGTTTGGGCAGGCGCGCTGGTGCTGGGCGCAGGGCTGGGCGTGATAACCACCGGCGGCACGGTGGGGGTCGGTCGCGGCGCAGTGCGTACCACCGGGTTGTCATCGTCAACCGGGCCTTGCGCGCCAGACGCGGACGTGGGCCGGGTGCGCGGCAAGCTGAAATCAGGCACGGTCTGGGCCGCCAGCGTTTCAGAGGCGAGCGTCAGCAGCAGTGCCAGGGCACCTGCGCCACGCTTCATCCCCCCCGAAATCGTCATTGCTTTATCCATTGTTGCGCCGTTCGCGGGGCGATAGGCCCACTTGCCTTTAATGGGAAGTGAACCCGCATGTTCCAACCGCCGACTTGTGCATTTGCCGCGTTGGGGGCATTGCGCGTTGCATGTCAGACACACTTTCACCCAAGCATCTGGGCCAGCAAAGCGCGCTTCCTGCCTCTCCGGAAACGGCTGTGCTGGACTATGTCCCCAATCCGCGGCCCGGCGCGCTCTATCTGGCCCGCTTCGCCGCGCCGGAATTCACCTCGCTGTGCCCGGTCACCGGCCAGCCCGATTTCGCCCATCTGGTGATCGATTATGCGCCCGGAGAAACGATCGTCGAATCGAAGAGCTTGAAGCTGTTCCTCGGCAGTTTCCGCAATCATGCGGGCTTTCACGAAGACGTTACCGTGGGCGTGGGCCAGCGGCTGTTCAATGAAATGCAGCCGCGCTGGCTGAGGATCGGCGGCTACTGGTACCCGCGCGGCGGCATCCCGATCGACGTGTTCTGGCAAAGCGGAACCGCGCCCGAAGGCCTGTGGGTGCCAGATCAGGGCGTGGCAGGGTATCGCGGGCGGGGTTGAGCTGTGGTCCCGGATCAAGTCCGGGACTTCGAGATATTAGCCACCAGCGCGTCAACGTCTGCCTCATCCTGATAGATCGCAAAGCCGATCCGCAGCACGTCGCCGCGCAGGTCTGTGACAACCCCTGCCTGATCGAGCGCATCGTAGACGGCCGGCGCGCTGTCGCCCTGCAGCGCCAGAAACCGCGCCTCTGGGCCACTGATCAGACTCAGTTCGGGCAACGGGTTGGCGGCAAGGAAGCGAGCCTTCAGCGCGTCACAGTGCGTTGAAATGATCGCGGTGGTCAGCCCCTCGGCAGCCAGCATCCGCTGCACGGCGTTGAAGCGGTAAAGCCCGCTGGCATCGAATGTGCTGCCCAGAAAGCGCCGGCCATCGGGGGCGTAGCCGACCCCGCCTTGCTGCGCGGCGAGATCGTCGAAGGCGGCGTACCAGCCGGTTATTTCGGGGCGCGGGGCATATTCCGCCGGGGCGTGGAGGAAGCACACTCCTTCGCCGGCCATCGCGTATTTGTATCCGCCGGATAGGTAGAACGCCTTGTCGGCGGTGGCCGAAAGGTCGGTCGCCGTGGCCATGAAGCCGTGATAACCATCGATCACCACCCACGGGCCTTCGGGCCGGGCGAGGGCGGCCAGCCGTTCGATCCCACCTAGCGCCTGGCCGGAATTGAATTGCACCTGGCTGGCGAAAATGAGGTCAAAGGGTTCGGCCGCCGCCGCCGCAACCAGCTGCTCAAGCGGAACGGTGACCAGCTCGATCCGCCCAGCCTCGGCCCAGCGCAGCGATTGGCGGCGGAAGGAATGGAATTCGCCGTCGCTCGCCAGCACGCGGGGTCGGTCCATCGGTAAGGCGGACATGATCCGGATCAGGAAATCGTGGGTGTTGGACGAAAAAGCGATTGTTGCGGGATCGGGCAGCGCCAGTTCGCGGGCGATGTGCCGCTGTGCTTCGGGGATCACTTCGGCGAAGATCCGGTCCCACTTGTGATCGGCCAGCATTGCCGCATCTTCCCACGCCGCGATCTGCCCGGCGTAGCTGGCATCAGGCCACAGGTGGTGGCTATGCGCGGCGAAGTGCAGACGTCCCGGTGCGGCCTCGAGCGCGCGGGAGAAAAGGTGCTTATAACTCACAATGCAGTCCTCAGGCTCCACAGCTCGGGGAAGGCGCGTTTGCCCACGGTCGATTGCAGATAGCCTACGCCTGCGGTGCCGCCGGTGCCCATCTTGCCGCCGATCACGCGCGAAACGGTGAGGACGTGCTTGTGCCGCCAGGTGGCCATGGCATCGTCGATATCGACCAGTTTTTCGGCCAGCTGATACAGCTCCCAATAGGTTTCGGGCTGCTGGTAGACGGTCAGGAATGCGGCCTCGACCGCCGGGTTGGCGGCATAAGGCTGGGTGACATCGCGCTTCAGTACATCGGCCGGGATCGGCAGGCCGGCGCGGGCTGCGGCGCGGATTGCCAGATCCCACAGGCTGGGTGCATCGAGCGCCGCCTGCATCGCTGCCTTGGCTGCGGGCCGATCGTCCTGATAGGCCAGAAACCGCGCGTCCTTCAGCCCGAGCATGTATTCGATCGTGCGGAACTGGTCAGACTGGAACCCGCTGGATGGGCCCAGCACATCGCGGAACCGGGTGTAATCGCTTGGCGTCATGGTCGCCAGAACGTCCCAGCTCAGCGTCAGCACGGCTTGGATTCGGCTGAACCGGGCCAGCGCCTTGTAAGCCGGAACCAGCGCGCCGCTTTCCACCTGCGACGCGGCCAGTTTCAGTTCGCGGATCGCCTGCTTCAGCCACAGTTCCTTGGTCTGGTGGATGATGATGAACAGCATCTCATCATCGCAATCAGAGCGCGGCTGCTGGCAGGCGAGCAGATCATCAAGCGCGAGATAGCGCGCGTAAGTCATCGGGGCTTCGGTCATGCCGAAACCATCGCCGCAACTGGTTTCAATTGCAAGCATCCTCCCCGTGCGGGGGAGGAGCTAAAACGCCGCCTTGGCTTCCTTCTCTCCCATCATCGATTGGCGCACCAGCGGGATCGGCGGACCGCCATAGGACAGGAAGGTATCGTGGAACGCCTTCCACCCGGCGCGGCCGCCGCGGCTGGAGGTCCAATCATCGCGCAGCTTGCGGATCATCAGCTTGCCCAGCGTGTAGTTGAGGTAGGCCGGATCGTAGGTGCCGCGCGCCGCCTGTTGCTCCGCCGTGCCTTCGTCCTGGAAGCACTGCGTCATGAACATCGCCTTCGATTGCTCTTGCGTCATGCCGCGGGCATGCATTCCGATCGCCGAAAGGAACCGGCAATCGCGCAGCAAGGCGTTGGAAAGCTGGCCAATATGGGTTTCCGGATCGCCCGCGCCGTAGCCGGCTTCCCACATCATCTCTTCCGAATAATGCGCCCAGCCTTCGGCAAAGGCATAGCCGACGAACAGCCGCCCGAACATCGACGGGCTGCGGTTGGCGTGCAGGAACTGGAGGAAGTGGCCCGGCATCACTTCGTGCACCGAAGTGAACAGCAGATCCTTCTTGCCCGGGATATAGGCCAGCTGCTTTTCCTTGGGCCAGCTCGGATCGGGCGCGGCGATGTAGTAGATTGAGGGGATGCCCTTCTCGAACGGCCCGGGCGGATCAATATAGGCGCCGTTCTGTGCATTATAGGGCGGGCTTTGCCGCACCAATGCCTGCTCCGTGCCGGGGATGGTGACCAGATTCTGCGACTTGACGAAGGCCGTCAGCTCCGGAATTTGCCGGGTCGCTTCGGCCACCGCGCCGCCATCAGGGCGATCAGCGTTAAGCTTTACCATGCAGTCTTGCACTGACTGGCCGGGCGCGAATTTGGCGCATTCGGCGGTCAGCGCGTCCTGGTTGCGCTTGAGATCGGCCTGCCCGGCCTGTTCCAGCACATCCAGTGGCAGATCGACGCCTTCGGTCGCAAGCAGCATCCTGCTGAACCTGGCCTCACCCAGCACGAAGTCCTGCGTAGCTGTGGCGTCCTGGCCCTTGAGCCAGACGGTCAGCCCGTCCACCGCCGCCGATGCCTTGATCGCAGCGTCCGCTACCTGTTGCTGCAGCGCCGGGTCCTTCACATCGGCAAAGGCCCCCAGCATGTCGCCCTTGTAAAACTCGGCGTAGCCGCCGAACGCGCTGGCCCCGAACTGGATGAAGCTTTTGGGCAGCGGGCCCTTGAGATTGGTCTGGACCTGTTGGGCTGCCGCAGGAACGCCTTGCAGGAAAGCCAGCAGCGCTTTCAGCCGCGTTGGCCGATCGGCGTATTCGCGCGTCAGATAGACGTTGGGATCGAACGCGCCGACATACCAGGCCGGGTTCTTGTGCGGTTGATCGGCTTCCTCCAGCCAGAACAGCTGACCTTCGGCCACCTTGACCATGTAATCACGGGTGAAGGTGTCTTCTTTCGAAAGGCCGGTGTAACCCTTGGCCTGGGCGATCACCCCGCGCAGAAAATCACCGCGCGCCTTTAGTCCGGATGGAGTCCAATCGGCCCATTTACCGTCAAACTGGTGCGCGCCTTCGTAGACCGCAAAATAGGGGTCCTGCTTCAGCCAGCCGTCGATGGTGTTCTGAGTGAAAGTGTTGAAATCGGCTTTGGGCGCGGCTGGCTGGCATCCGGCAATTGCGGTCGCGGCCAGCAGTGCCAGCATGGTGTGGCGGAGTTTCATTGGTGCTCTCCCAGTCAAAGGCTCTGCGGGGCAGGCTGATCGACTTGGTGGCAATGCGCAACGCTGAACCGACGAACAGCCTTATCTTGTCCCTAAACCACGCGCGATGATCCCGCGCAGGATTTCGCGCGTTCCCCCGCGCAGCGACCAGCTGGGCGCATTGTGGACGATATTAGCCAGCACCCCGGCGTAGGCCTGCTGGCTGCGCGGATCGGCTTCGGCATCGATCAGGCTGCGCGCCACATCGGGCAGCACCTGTTCCCACAACGCGCCAACATCCTTGACGATTGCGGCCTGCAGCCCGGCGTCCTGTTTGTTCTGCAGCATCGCCGCGACCGAGCGCGAGAGGCGGCGCAGCACCGCAAGCTGCGCGGTCAGCCGCCCGATGGTGATCTGCGCGGCATCGCTGTTCTGGCCCTGCAGCATGGCGATCAACTGGTACTTCAGCTCGATCGAGGAGAGGAACCGTTCGGGTCCGCTGCGCTCAAACGCCAGCTCGCTCATCACCTGATTCCAGCCATCGCCTTCCTGGCCCAGCAGGTATTTTGCCGGCACTGCGGCGTCCTCGAAATGCATTTCGTTGAAGTGGTGCTGTCCGGCCAGATCGATGATCGGCTTGATCGTGAGGCCGGGGGTATTCTTGAGATCGACCAGCAACTGGCTGGTTCCGGCATGGCGATCCGCCGGGGTGCCGCTGGTGCGGCAGAACATGATGACGAAATCGGCTTCGTGCGCGAAACTGGTCCAGACCTTGGTGCCGGTGACGCGGTAAACATCGCCGTCACGTACCGCCTTGGTGCGGGTCGCGGCCAGATCGCTGCCCGAATCCGGCTCACTCATCCCGATCCCGAACGCCAGCTCGCCCTTGGCGATGCGCGGCAGGATCGTTTCCTTCAGCTCGTCGGTGCCGAACTTGATGATCGACGGTCCACTCTGACGGTCTGCAATCCAGTGCGCGCCCACCGGGGCACCGAAGGCCAGCAATTCCTCAACGATCACCGCGCGTTCAAAGGCGCTGCGTTCATGCCCGCCATATTGCTTGGGCCAGGTCATGCCGAGGTATCCGGCCTGGCCCATCGCCAGACTGAACTTGCGGCTGAACCCGTACCAGTTATCGCTGCGCTGGCGCGGGGTGCGATCGCCCAATTGCTGGTGCAAGAAGGCGCGGAATTCTGCGCGCAAAGCGATAACCTCGTCGGTATCAGCGGGCGGGGCGGGGAAGGGGATCGAGGTCATAGCGCAGTCACCATCGGCCAATAGCCTGTCTCGCCAGCTTGCAGCGCGGCCTGGCCCAGCAATTTGGCCCACATCACCTGACCGCCGAATTCATCACGCCAGGTCCACAAGGACGTGGTGTAAAGGTGCAGGCGGTGTTCGCGGGTAAAGCCGATCGCGCCGTGCATCTGGGTGGCGATGGCTGCGCCAGCACCGGCGGCTTCACGGGCCCGCAGCGATCCTGCGGCAACCCCCAGCATATCACCGCGCGCCAGTGCTTCACCGGCCAGATCGGCGGCCGCGGTGGCGCAGGCCAGTTCACCGGCCAGCTTGGCCAATTCGTGCTGCACCACCTGGAATTTCTGCAGGGCCTTGCCGAACTGCACCCGGGTGCCGGTGTGATCGAGCGTCATGTCGAGCGCCGCCTCGAGCGCACCGGCGATCTGGAAGGCGCGAACCGTCGCTCCGGCAGCGAGCGGGCAATAAGGCAGCGGCGCGCTTGGCGGCACCGGACAGTCGATCTTGAGGGCCGGGCGGGGATGGAAATTCAACGCAGTGCCCGGCTCGGCCAACGACCAGCCTGCAGCGGGCACCCGGTAGAGCGTATCGCCCACTGCCAGCGCCAGACAATCGAGCTGTTCACCCCAGGCGACGCGGGCCACCGTGCCGGTCAGGCGGCCATTTTCAATCTGGCAATCGTCGGCGCGGGCGAGGCCAGCTGGACCTGCCGCCAGTTCAAGCCCGGCATTGGTGAGGAGCTGGTTTGCGGCCATGGTCTCGGCCACCGGTAGCGGCACGGCGTGCCTGCCCAAAAGCCGCAGCGCCTCTCCTGCCTCGGCAAAAGACAATCCGAAGCCGCCCTGTTCTTCGCTAAGCAAGGCCAGCGGCAGGCCCATTTCGTCAATCTGGGCCCACAGCTCGGGCAGCCATTCGCCGCTGCGGGCTTTGGCCTGGGCTTTGTCGTCAAGGTGACGATCGAGCAGGCGTTCGATCATTTCGGCAAGCATGGTGTCGCGCGCTTCCTTGTGATGAAAATGGTGCCGGCTAGAGGATTCGAACCCCTGGCCCCCTGATTACAAATCAGGTGCTCTACCAACTGAGCTAAGCCGGCCTATTTTCAAACCTGACCCTTGGTGTCGCTCTGCCTTTGCGTCAGGCATGGGCAAAGGTCCAGTCCCTATCGCCAGCGCAGCCGGTGGGCATCCAGTTGATCGATCCGCGTCACGCCCATAAGCTTCATGCCGCGTTCGATCTCTTCCTTGAGGATTTGCAGCGCGCGTTCGACCCCCTCTTGCCCGGCCGCAGCCAGGGCATAGAGGTAAAGCCGCCCGCCCGATGCTGCAGTGGCCCCGGCGCACAGGCTCTTGAGGACGTGGGTGCCGCGCCGCACTCCGCCATCGCAAATAATCTCGATCCGGCCGCCGACCGCCTCGACAATCTCGGGCAACTGATCGAACGGCGCGCGGCTGCCATCAAGCTGACGGCCGCCGTGGTTGGAGATCATGATCGCGTCGATCCCCATATCAGCCGCTCGGCGCGCATCGGCGGCGCTCATCACGCCTTTGAGCGCGAAAGTCCCGCCCCAATCGGCGCGGATCTGCTCGACCATTTTCCAGTCCATCGACTGGTCGAGCATTTCTGAGAAGTATTTCTGGATCGAAACCGACTGCGCGGTGCCTTCGCGCACATGCGTATCCAGGTTGGGCAGCGAGAACTTCTCGCGCAGCAGATAGTCCAGCGCCCAGCGCGGTTTGATCGCGTAGGACAGCGCTGAGCTGGCGGTGAATTTGGGCGGCGAGGAAAAGCCCGAGCGCAGGCAACGTTCGCGTTTGCCGCCAACGATCGTGTCCACGGTCAGCACAATCGCATCGAATTTCGCGGCCTGGCAGCGTTCGATCATGCTGGCGTTCAGCCCCTTGTCCTTGTGGACATAGAGCTGGAACATCTTGGGCCCGCTGGTCAGCGCGGCAATCTCTTCGATGCTGACCGTCGCCAGGCTGGAAATCCCGCACCACAGGCCGAACTTGTCCGCCGCGCGCACCACCGCGCGTTCGCCCTGCCAGTGGAACACGCGTTGCAGCGCGGTGGGGGAGAGGACCAGCGGCAGCGCAGATTCACGGCCCATGATCGTGCAGCCGGGGTCAATCGTTTCCACTCCGGCGAGCACATCTGGCACCAGATCGGCGCGGGCGTAAGCTTCGGTGTTGCGGGCCTTGGTCAGCTCATCGTCAGCTGCGCCATCGATATAGTCGAATACCGGCCAGGGCAGCCGCTGTTTGGCCAGCCGCCGGAAATCATCGATATTATGGCAGTCTGAAAGCCGCATCAGCGCCGCAGGTCGGCAAAGGTATCGCAACTGTCCTCGTTGCCGGTTTCCATGCCGCGGCGCAGCCATTGCATCCGCTGCTCGCTGGTGCCGTGGGTGAAAGCTTCGGGCGAGGGACGGCGGCCGGCGTTCTTCATCAGCGTATCATCGCCAATCGAATGCGCGGCGTTTAACCCGCTTTCCATGTCGCCCCGCTCTAGCCGGTCCTTGTTCTTGGATGCCCAGACCCCGGCATAGCAATCGGCCTGCAATTCAAGCCGGACCGACAGGTTGTTGGCGCGGCTGGGGTTCTGGGCCTGAAGGCTGCGTACCTGATCCGACATGCCCAGCAGCTTTTGCAGATGGTGCCCGTATTCATGCGCGATCACATAGTCGCGTGCAAAGGCCCCGGTGGCGCCCAGTTCGCGGTCCATCTGCGCGAAGAAATCGGTGTCGAGGTAAATGCCCTGATCCTCGGGGCAATAGAACGGCCCCATTGCGCTTTGCGCCGCGCCGCAGCCAGAACGGCCGTTCTGTGAATAGAACACCAGCTTGGGATCGACGAAGCGGAGATTGGCAGCGGCAAACAGCGGCTGCCAGGTCTTGTTGAGCGAGTTCAGCGCATCGCAGCTTAGCTTGCTGCCAGCATCGGTCCGGCAGCTGGTTGTTTCATCCGTCCCGCCAGCCGAGCCAGCTTGTTCCTGCGGCTGCACTTGCTGCAAACCGCCGATCAACTGGCCGGGATCAACCCCCAGCACCATCGACAGGATCAGTCCGATCACCAGCGTGCCGCAGCCCACCTGGCCGCCGCGGCCCATGGGAAAGCCCCCGCCGTTGCCGCGCTGATCTTCTACTTTGATCTCATTGGGGTCAAAATCGTCAAGACGCATCAAACCGGCTCCCGATTGGCTGGACAGTTCGGTGTCCCGCCGTATGGGGCAATGCTATACCGCCGCAACCAGTGGAGTCGATTATGTTTCTTTCCGACAAGCGCGCGCTGATCACTGGATCCACCTCGGGCATCGGCCTGGCTGTCGCCCGCGCGCTGCACGCTGAAGGGGCCGAAGTTGTCCTGTCCGGGTTTGGCGAGGCGGACGCGATTGCCGCTTTGTGCGAAGAACTCGGCGCGGTCCATGTGCCCGCCGATCTTTCCAGGCGCGCAGGCGTTGAAACGCTCATGGCCGGTGCGGGACCGATCGATATTCTGGTCAACAATGCCGGGATGCAGCACGTCGCTCCGGTGGAAGAGTTCCCGGTCGATAAATGGGACATGATCATCGCGCTGAACCTGACCGCGGCTTTCGATGCCAGCCGTCTGGCGATCCCGCACATGAAGGCCGCCGGCTGGGGACGGATCATCAATACGGCCAGCGCCCACGCACTGACTGCATCGCCGTTCAAATCGGCCTATGTCGCTGCCAAGCACGGACTTTCGGGCCTGACCAAGACCCTCGCGCTGGAACTGGCGACGCACAATATCACCGCCAACTGCATCTGCCCGGGCTATGTCTGGACGCCGCTGGTCGAGGGGCAGATCCCAGATACCATGGCGGCGCGGGGGATGACGCGCGAACAGGTTATCAACGATGTGATGCTGGTGCGACAGCCCACGCGCAAGTTCGTTCAGCCTTCGGACATCGGCGAAATGGCTGTATTCCTGTGTCGTGATGCAGCCGCCAATATCACCGGAACCAACATCAGTATGGATGGCGGCTGGACCGCTGAATAGCCGCGTCGGCGTTGCCTGCGGGCCACGCTGCACCAGTCATCGATCAACCGGTTCGTTCGCAGCTTGCAGCAACGCGCAATTTGGTGTGTGTCGCTGCGGATGAGGCGTTTTGGACAAACGATGAAGCGGGTGGTTCTGCTGCTGATTGCGGCGGCGATGACGCTTGACCCGCTGGCCGCCGCCTCGCGTCAGGACAAGGCCTTTGCCGAAATCAAGGCGCAGCTGCTAGGCCACATCACCGAACTGGCCAGCGATGCCTATGAAGGACGCGAACCGGGCACTGATGGTGAGGCCAAGACGCTGCGCTATGTCGGCAAGCAGTTTTTCGACATGGGGCTGGTTTCGGGCACCAATGATCCGGGCCATCCGTGGTTCACCCCGGTTACGGTGCTGGGGCGCGAGCCGGCCAGCAGCCGCGCGGTGTTCACCCGCAAGGGCAAGCGCGTGTTTGTGCTGCAGCAGGACGTCATGGTCTACACCTCGGGCAAGCGGGCGCTGGTGGAAAACGCACCAATGGTGTTTGTCGGTACCGGCAAGGTCATTCCGGCGCGCGCCGATCTGGCCGGGCGGGTGGCCGTGCTGCTTGACGATGGGATCGAAGGGGCAGACCGGCAGACCGCCTTGATCCAGGCCGGAGCGGCCGGGGTGCTGACCGTGCTGGATGGTGAGCGCACGCTGGAGAACATTACCGAGCGCCGCAAGCGGCTGGGCTATGCGCTGGGCGGCGAAGAACTGGGCGGCGATATCGATGCCTACATCACCGGCAAGGCAATGGACGGGGCGCTGGCCGGGACCAGGCAATCGGTCAAGAGCCTGCAGGCCAGCGCGGCCGCGCCGGGCTTTGCGGCGATGCCAGTTGATCTGGCGGTTTCGTTTGAGGCCACCACTCGTGAAACCAAGATCCATACCCACAATTTTATCGCAAAGCTGCCGGGCAAACGTCCGGCGCAGGGCGCGATTTTGCTGGTGGCGCATTGGGACCACTTTGGAAAATGCGCCCAGCCGCCAGCCGAACACCTGATCTGCAACGGCGCGATCGACAATGCCAGCGGCGTGGCGGTGATGATCGAAGTGGCACGGCGTCTGGCCAAAGGTCCGCAAATGGACCGCGATGTCTACTTCCTGGCCACTACCGCTGAGGAGCTGGGGCTGCTGGGGGCAAAGGCCTTTGCCGAAAATCCGCCAATCCCGCTCAGCCAGTTTGTCGCCGCGTTCAACATCGATAGTGTGGCGATTGGCCCGGCAGGGCAGTCGTTCACGATCATCGGCCAAGGTCTAACTGCGCTGGATCCGCAGATCGCACTGGTTGCCAGGCAGCAGAAGCAGAAGCTGGTGATGGACAACCGCGCCGATGCCTTTGTTCGCCGCCAGGATGCCTGGGAATTGCTGCAACACGATGTGCCGGCGGTGATGGTCACCAGTTCATGGGGTGATGTGGCGCGGGTCGAAGCCTATATGGATAGCGATTACCACCGCCCCAGCGATGTGGTCAGGCCCGGGCTTGAGCTGGGCGCGGCAGCGCAGGACGTGGAATTTCTGGTCGCGCTGGTCCGCTGGTTCGCCGATCTCAAGCGTGTGCCGTATCGGCCCGCGGGCCCCGGCACCCAAGGGGCCTAGCCGCGGCCGCATAGTGCGTTTACATGGGCCGCCACGAATCGCTCCCCGAACCCTTGAGGCACTGTGGCAACCATCGACATCCCCCTCGGCCTGACTTTTGACGACGTACTGCTGCGTCCAGCCGAATCCGACGTGCTGCCATCGATGGCAGATACCCGCACACAGCTAACGCGCGAGATCGCACTCAACATCCCGGTGGTATCATCGGCAATGGACACCGTGACCGAGGCCGACATGGCGATTGTCATGGCGCAATTGGGCGGGATCGGTGTGCTTCACCGCAACCTTACGGTTGAGGAACAGGTGGCTGCGGTGCGCGCAGTAAAGCGCTTTGAAAGCGGGATGGTGGTCAATCCGATCACCATTGCGCCCGATGCCACGCTGGGTGAAGCGCGCGCACTGATGGCAGCGAACCGGATTTCGGGGATCCCGGTGGTCGAAAACGGCGGCAAGCTGGTTGGCATCCTTACCAACCGCGATGTCCGCTTTGCCGCAAATCCGGGCCAGCCGGTGCGCGAATTGATGACGCATGAAAACCTGGCCACGGTTGAGGCTGGGGTCAGCGAAGACGAAGCGCGCCGCCTGCTTCACGCCCGCCGGATCGAAAAGCTGCTGGTGGTGGATGAAAACTACCACTGCACCGGGCTGATCACGGTTAAAGACATGGAAAAGGCGGTCAACTATCCCGACGCCACCAAGGACGCGACCGGGCGGCTGCGCGTGGCTGCCGCGACCACGGTGGGCGACAAGGGTTTTGAACGCAGCGAAGCACTGCTGGCGGCCGAATGCGATGTGATCATCATCGATACCGCGCATGGCCACAACGTGGACGTTGCCCGCGCGGTTGAACGGATCAAGCGGCTGTCCAATTCGGCGCAGGTCATCGCCGGCAATGTCGCGACCTATGAGGCGACCCGAGCCTTGATCGATGCCGGGGCCGATGCGGTCAAGGTCGGGATCGGGCCGGGTTCGATCTGCACTACCCGCGTGGTGGCCGGGGTCGGGGTGCCGCAGCTGACCGCGATCATGGATGCCGCGCGCGCTGCAGAAGACAGCAAGACCCCGATCATTGCTGATGGCGGTCTGCGCACCAGCGGTGATGCGGCCAAGGCGCTGGCCGGCGGGGCATCGACGATCATGGTCGGCTCGATGCTGGCGGGCACCGAAGAGGCACCGGGAGAAACCTTCCTGTACCAGGGCCGCGCTTACAAAAGCTATCGCGGCATGGGCTCGGTCGGCGCAATGGGCCGGGGCAGCGCAGACCGCTATTTCCAGGGCGATATCAAGGACCAGATGAAGCTGGTGCCCGAAGGGATCGAAGGTCAGGTGCCCTATAAAGGCCCGGCCCGCGATGTGGTGCATCAGCTGGTTGGCGGGATCAAGGCGGCGATGGGCTATACCGGCAGCGCCACGATCCCGGACCTCAAAACCCGCGGACAGTTCGTGCGGATCACGGGCGCGGGGCTGAAGGAAAGCCACGTCCACGATGTGACGATCACCCGCGAGGCACCGAACTACAAGTTGTGATTATTCCTCCCCGAACCGGGGAGGGGGACCAGCGAAGCTGGTGGAGGGGCACGTGCGAGTTTTCCCGACGCTGAGAGGCCAGGAGCAACGGCCTGTGCCCCTCCACCACCCTGCGGGTGGTCCCCCTCCCCGTGCCGGGGAGGAATTATGACCCCCGCCGCCCGCGTCCAGTCCGCGATCGAGATTCTCGACCTGATCCTGGCCGCAGCCAAAGGCGGTGGGGCCAGTGGTGACAAGATCGTTGGCGATTGGTTCCGCAGCCACCGCTTTGCCGGCAGCAAGGATCGCCGCGCCGTGCGTGAACTGGTCTATACTGCGATCCGCGCCTGCGGTCCGATACCGCCCAGCGGTCGTGCGGCGATGCTGCGGCTGGTAGCAGCCGATCCGGCACTTGCCGCGCTGTTCGATGGTTCGGTCCACGGCCCCCAGCCGATCAATCCGGGCGAACCCATTGGCGAGGGCGGAACCGCGCCGCAGTGGCTGGAACAACGCCTGCTGCACAGCGGGATCGAGGCCGCGGATTGGCCCGCTTTGCTCGGACGTGCCCCGCTCGATGTGCGGATCAATCCTTTGCGCGGCGCGGCCGATCTGCCCGAGCCGGGCGAACCGCTCCACACCCCGCTGGGCCTGCGCTATCCCCCCGGCACGCCGATCGAGCGCTGGGAAGCCTACGCGGGCGGCCAGATTGAAGTGCAGGACGCCGGATCGCAGCTTGCCTGTCTGGCGGTCGCCGCGCAGCCGGGCGAGACGGTGATTGATCTGTGCGCCGGGGCGGGGGGCAAGACCTTGGCTCTGGCCGCTGCGATGGACAACCGCGGGCGGCTGATCGCCTGTGACATCGATCGGGGCCGACTGGCACGGCTATCCCCCCGGGCGATGCGCGCCGGTGTGGCGGTGATCGAACAGCGCCTGCTCAACCCCGGGCATGAAGCCGAGATGTTGGCCGACCTTGCCGGGCAGGCTGATGCGGTGCTGGTCGATGCACCGTGTTCGGGCACCGGCACCTGGCGGCGCAATCCCGAAGCGCGCTGGCGGCTGAGTCCGGCGGAACTGGTTCGGTTGGCGGCCGTGCAAGCGCGGCTACTGGATCTGGCGGCGGGGCTAGTCAGACCCGGCGGCCGGCTGATTTTCGTCACCTGTTCGCTGCTTGATGAAGAAGGCGCGGATCAGGGAGAGGCCTTTTTGCAGCGCCATCCGTCCTGGCCCACGCAAACGCTGCAATTGCCTGCGGGAACAGCGCATGGCGGCGGCATCCGGCTTTCTCCGGCCCGCGACGAAACGGACGGATTTTTCATCGCCTGTTTTGGTTCGCCGTGATATTGGCCGGGCAAATGGCACCGCTCAGGGAGCAGATCATGCGTTATACCCCCGCCGCACTCGCGCTTGCACTGGTTGTGGCCGTGTCGGCCAGTTCCAGCTTTTCCGCTCCGCCGGTGCCGCTCGATCCGCGTGCCGCCGCGCTGGTTCAGGCTGGCCGGACCGCGATGGCGGCCAATAATGTCGATGAAGCGATCAGCGATTTCGAAGCTGCGCTGACGATCCAGCCGGGCCATGTCGCGATCCTGCTCAACCTTGCGGAAGCCACGCGCAAGCAAGGCATGTTCGGCAAGGCGCTTCACTATTACCGCGTCGCGCTGTCGATCGATCCCAACAACCAGTATGCCTTGGCCGGCGAAGGCGAAGCGCTGGTGGAAAAGGGCGCGGTTGAAAAGGCCAAGCTCAATTATGACCGGCTGGTGCAACTGTGCGGCAACAGTACTTGCGCCCCGGCCAAGCAGCTCGCCGCCGCCATCGCCAAGGGCCCGCCGCCCCCGGTGGTGACCGCCGCGCAGGTTGAAACGAAGCCTGAGGTTACGCCGAACTAAGCAAGCGTCGTCCCGGATCAAGTCCGGGACGTCGGTTAGATCAGATCCCTGAACTCATCGAGCACTGCGCGGTAGACGCGCTTTTTGAACGGCACGATCAGATCGGGCAGCTCTTCGGGCTGGGTCCACTGCCACTGGCTGAATTCGGGCGGATCGTGGCGGGCGAGGTGGATATCGGCATCATCGCCCGCAAAGCGCGCCAGGAACCAGTGCTGGCGCTGGCCGCGATATCGGCCTTTCCACAGCTTGCCGATCAGATCGTCCGGCAGATCGTAAAGCAGTTCCTCGGCGGTCTGCGCGATCAGGGTGACGTGGCGTTCTTCAACCCCGGTTTCTTCCCACAATTCGCGCAAAGCCGCCGCGCGCAGGTCTTCGCCTTCATCAACCCCGCCTTGCGGCATCTGCCAATAGATCCCGCCTTCATCAGGCTGACCGCGGGTATCAATGCGCTGGCCGACAAAGGCCAGGCCGGCGGCATTGACCATCATGATGCCTACGCAGGGGCGATAGGGGAGGGCGGTGAGGGGATCGTTCATCCCCGCGCCCTTAGCCTGAATTCTTCTCCAACATCAACTTCATCGCCGCCATGATGGTTTCCACGTCCTTCTGCGCGCTGGGCAGCGCCTTGCGGGTGCTGGAAAAATCGTGGGTCAAGCCGGGAAAATGGAGGAACAGCGTATCGACCCCGGCAGCGACCAGTTTGGTCGCAATCCGCCGTCCTTGATCCTGCAGTGGATCTAGGCCGGGGGTGGCGACGATTGTCGGGCACATCCCTTCGGCGCTGGCGAGCAGCGGGAACGCGCGCGGGTTGCCGCTTTCGGGCAGGTAGAGCGAATAGAACCAGTCCATCGCCATTTTGGTCAGCAAGTGCCCTTCGGCAAACTTGTCCATCGAACCATCCTGCGATTCGTCAGTGGCGGGATAGAGCAGGACCTGCAGCAACATTGGCGCGGCGGCTGGTTTATCGCACAGCGCGCGTGCGGTTACGGTGGCGAGGTTGCCCCCGGCGCTGCCGCCAATGGTGACCAGCCCGGTGACCGTGCGGCCCAGTTCGGGCGGACTGCCAGCCAGCCAGCGCGCCGCCGACTCGCAATCATCGGGTGCGGCAGGGAAGGGGTGTTCGGGTGCAAGCCGGTAATCCACCGCCAGCACCGGCAGATCCATCCCGTGCGAAAGTTCGGTGCACAGCGAATTGTGCGTATCAAGATCGCCGATCACATAGCCGCCGCCGTGGAAGAACAGGATTACCGGCGAAGGACCGCGGCTTTCTCGCACATCATAAAACCGCACCGGAATGTCGCCAGCCGGTCCGGGGCAGGACAGATCCTTGATCACCGCCATCGGCCGGGGATCGGCCTCGGTCATCTGCTTGAGCGCGATATAGCCGAGCCGCTGTTCCTCGGGCACCAGCGCTTCGGGGGCGGGCAAGCTGTTGACCAGCGCGAGAAACCCTTTGGTATCCTCACGGTAGAAGGTGTCATTGTCGGCCATCGCGGTTCCTCTCATCCTGCGTTTAATCGACAGGTTAAATTGCCGATTGCCACTTGACTAGCCGCCTTCTCGCTTCTCTTGTCGATTGCGTTTGGACGCGTGAGAGAAAATCTTCATTGCGCCCGGAGTTGAGAGAGTCTTAGGGGCGCGGCAATGGCGCAATAGCGCGCAGCGTCCCCCGCAAGGATAGAGCATGGCTACCCAGATTGCCGAACCTGAAGCTTCAAGCCTGAACCACCCCGAATCCGTCGTCGTCCGCTTTGCCGGAGACTCGGGCGATGGGATGCAGCTAACCGGTGGCCAGTTCACCTTGTCGAGCGCGCTGGCGGGCAATGATTTTGCCACTTTCCCGGATTTCCCGGCCGAAATCCGCGCGCCGCAGGGCACGCTGTTTGGCGTTTCCGCTTTCCAGATCAATTTCGGATCGACCGATATCGAAACCGCTGGCGATGCCCCCGATGTGCTGGTGGCGATGAACCCGGCGGCGCTGAAAACCAATGTCGGCGCGCTTAAGCCCGGCGGGTTGATCATCGCCGACACGGGTGAGTTCACCAAGCGCAACCTCGAAAAGGCCAAGTACGACGTCAGCCCGTTTGACGATGACAGCCTGGCCAAGTGGCAGGTGCTGGCCTTCGATATCTCGGCGCTGACGATTGAGGCGGTCAAACCGTTCGGCCTTGGCAACAAGGATGCGCTGCGCTGCAAGAACATGTGGACGCTGGGTCTGGCGCTGTGGATGTTCGACCGGGATCGCGCGCCGCTGATCGAATGGCTGAAGAACAAGTTCAAGAAAAACCCGGTGCTGGCCGATGCCAACATTGCCGCGCTTAACGCGGGCCATGCTTACGGCGAAACCGCTGAGCTGGGCGGGCAACTGCACAAGCAGCACATTGGCGCGGTGGCGACCCCGGCGGGGCTTTACCGCACCATTACCGGGGCCGAAGCGGTGGCGCTGGGCCTCGTCGCAGGCGCGCAGCTGGCGCATCTGCCGATGTTCTTCGGCGGCTATCCGATTACGCCTGCCAGCTCGATCCTGCACTATCTGGTCGGCCTCAAGGAATTTGGCGTCACCACATTCCAGGCCGAAGATGAAATTGCCGCTATCGCTGCTGCGATCGGGGCCAGCTATGCCGGCAGCCTTGGGGTGACCTCCAGCTCTGGCCCGGGCATCGCGCTCAAGACCGAAGCAATGGGCCTCGCGGTGATGACCGAGCTTCCTCTGGTGATCATCAATTCGCAGCGCGGCGGGCCGTCTACGGGCCTGCCGACCAAGACCGAACAGAGCGATCTTTATCAGGCGGTCTATGGCCGCAACGGCGATACCCCGATCCCGGTGATCGCCGCGCGCAGCCCTGGCGATGCGTTCGATTGCGCAATCGAAGCGGTGCGGATCGCAACGCAGTACATGACCCCGGTGATCCTCCTAACCGATGGCTATATCGCCAACGCGGCCGAGCCGTGGGCGGTGCCCGATGTGGCCGATTACGCGCCGTTCCCGGCTACATTCCTGCAGGAACGCAATGGCCCCGATGGCACCTTGCTGCCCTATGCCCGCGATGCCAAGGGCGCGCGGCCGTGGATCAAGCCGGGCACACCGGGACTGACTCACCGGATCGGCGGTATCGAAAAGAACCCCGGCACCGGCAACCTCGATTACAGCGCCGACGCGCACCAGACGATGACCGATGCGCGCAAGGCCAAGATTGATGGCGTGGCCAAGAGCATCCCGCCGCAGGACGTGTGCCTGGGCAATACCAGCGGCAAGCTGGCCGTGGTCGGCTGGGGCAGCACCTTCGGCCCGATCCATCAGGCCGTGCGCCGCGCCCGCGCCAAGGGGCTCGACGTCAGCCACATCCACGTCCGCAACATCTGGCCGCTGCCCGAGAATCTGGGTGATCTGCTGCGCAGTTACGAGAAAATCCTCGTCCCCGAAATGAACACCGGCCAGTTCAAGACCGTGCTGCGCGATCAGTACCTGGTCGATGCCCAGCCGCTCAACAAGGTCTCGGGCCAGCCCTTCGCGATCGCCGAAATCGAAGCGGCGATCGCCACCTATTTCGACGGCGTGCCCGGCAATGCGGGCGGTGATGAAGTGCCGCCAAATGCGGGACAGATGCCGACTATCGAGAGTGCCAACCCATGAACGCCATCTCCACCATCACCACCACCCTCAAGGACTGGGAATCGGATCAGGAAGTCCGCTGGTGCCCGGGCTGCGGGGACTATGCGATCCTGAAGGCGGTGCAGCGCACCCTGCCTGAACTGGGCGCGGATCCGGCCAACACGGTGTTTGTCAGCGGGATCGGCTGCTCCAGCCGGTTCCCCTATTACGTTGAAAGCTATGGCTTCCACACCATCCACGGCCGCGCGCCGGCGGTGGCGACGGGGATCAAGCTGGCCAATCCCAAGCTCGATATCTGGCTGGTGACCGGCGACGGCGACGGGATGAGCATAGGCGGCAACCACACGATGCACCTGCTGCGCCGCAACCTCAATTGCCAGGTGCTGCTGTTCAACAATGAGATCTATGGGCTGACCAAAGGCCAGTATTCGCCCACCAGTCGGCTTGGCACGCACAGCCCGACCACGCCGATGGGTTCGGTCGATCGTCCGGCCAGCCCTTGCGCCTTTGCGCTGGGTGCAGGCGCGCGGTTCATCGCGCGCGGGTTCGACGTATCGAAGAACCTGCCCGAGGTGCTGAAAGCGGCATACCGCCACAAGGGCGCGGCCTTTGTGGAAATCTTCCAGAACTGCATCGTCTATAACAAGGACGTGTTCGATGCCTTCGCCGCGCCCAAGGGGGCCGAGGATCACCAGCTGTGGCTGCAGAATGGTGAGCCGATGGTCTTCGCCAAGGGAACTCAAGGCATTGCGCTCGATATCGAGAAGCTGACGCTCAAGGTGGTCGATGTGGTTGACGGCGATTGGCAGGCGGCTGGCGTGATCGTCCACGATGTCACCAACCGTTCGATCGCGCACATGCTGGTCGAAATGCCGTTTGGCCAGTTCCCGATGGCGCTGGGCGTGATCTATGACGATCCGCGCCCGACCTTCGAGCAATCGCTGCTCGGCCAGGACGCCAAGATGCGCGAAGGCAAAAGCACCGATCTGGGCAAGCTGCTGGCCAAGGGGCAGACCTGGACGGTCAGCGCGGAAGATCAGGGCCCGCTGTCGGGCGTTTGACCCAGCGCGTGTTCTAACAGTCATGTCGACCGGACAGTCGAAGGCTGTAAGGCGGGCGGCATGACTGCTCCTTCGATCCTGTGGCTGCGCCGCGATTTGCGCCTTGCCGATCAGGCCGCGCTGGTCGCCGCCTGCGCCGCCGGGCCGGTGGTGCCGGTCTATGTGCTGGATGATGAAACCCCGCAGCACCGCCGCATGGGCGGGGCCAGCCGGTGGTGGCTGCACCATTCGCTTGATCGGCTCGATGCGGCGCTGCAGGCCAAGGGATCGCGCCTGATCCTGCGCCGCGGCCGCAGTGAGCAAGTGCTGGCGGCGGTGGCGCACGAGTTGGGCGCGCGCGAGGTGCATGCGCTGCACCATTATGAGCCGTGGTGGCGCAATGCAGAACGCGCGGTGGCCAAGGTGCTGGCGCTGCACCTGCACCACGGCAACTACCTTGCCCCGCCGGGCACCGTGCTGACCGGCAGCGGGACGCCCTACAAGATCTACACCCCGTTCTGGCGCGCCATGCAGCAGCATTTGCCGCCGCCCGCGCCCTTGGCCGCCCCAGACCGGATTGCAGCGCCCGAAATCTGGCCTGTCAGCGATATCCTGAACGATTGGCACTTGTTGCCGACCAAACCCGATTGGGCTCGCGGCTTCGGCCCGGAATGGACCCCGGGTGAAGCGGGCGCGCAGGACCGGCTGGCAGACTTTGCAGACCGTGCCGCCCGCTATGCCGCGCGGCGCAATCTGCCCGCAATCGAAGGCACCAGCCGCCTGTCCCCCCATCTGGCCTTTGGCGAAATTTCACCCGCCAGCGTATGGCACGCTGTGGCAGGCGCAGGCGGCTCAACTGGCACCTTCCTGGGTGAACTGGGTTGGCGCGATTATGCTCAGAACGTCATTCTCTCGCTGCCTGAATACGGCGCGAAAAACGCCAAGCCTGAGTTTGACCGGATCACCTGGCGCGATGATGCTGAGGCTAAGGCCGATCTGGCCGCGTGGCAGCAAGGCCGCACCGGCTATCCGATTGTCGATGCCGGGATGCGCCAGCTGTGGACCAGTGGCTGGATGCACAACCGGGTGCGGATGATCGTCGCCAGCTTTCTGATCAAGCATCTGCTGATCGATTGGCGGCGCGGTGAGGAGTGGTTCTGGGATTGCCTGCTGGATGCCGATTACGGCCAGAACGCTGTCAACTGGCAGTGGAGCGCGGGCACCGGGGTGGACGCCAACATGTTCGTGCGAATCATGGCTCCGCTCAGCCAATCCGAAAAGTTCGATGCTGCCAGCTATATCCGCGCATGGGTGCCCGAACTGGCGCATCTGCCCGATGCCGAGATTCACGATCCGCCGCTGCCGGTGCGCGGCTATCCGGCCAAGCTGATCGGCCACGCCGAAGGCCGCGCGCGAGCCCTGGCGGCATGGGCTGATCTGAAGGGGTGAAGGAAGTGGTGCCCGAGGGCGGATTCGAACCACCGACACGCGGATTTTCAATCCGCTGCTCTACCAACTGAGCTACTCGGGCAGCGCTTCGGCCAGGTCCCGAATGGGACGCCCAGCGACTGGAAGCGCGCCTATGGCGAAGCGGGGCGCGCTTGGCAAGACCCTTTCAGGTCTAGCTCAGGCTTTGCCTTCTTCTTCGTCGATTGCCGGGGCGCCGGGCAGGGCATAACCATCGGCCAGCCACCTCACCAGATCGCGGTCCTTGCACTGTTTCGAACAGAACGGGGTAAACTCTTCGCTGCGCTCCTTGCGGCACAGCGGGCATTTGCGAAAGCTGCTCATATCGGCACTGCCTGCGCGAAGGCGGCGGCAAGGGCAAGACCGGGATCGGCCTTCACGCGCACGGTTCGTCCAGTGCGGCGGGCCAGGTCGTCAAGCCACTCGCTTCGCAATGCCGCCTCTACCGCTGGATGACAGGTCAGTAGCAGCGCGCCGGGCGCAGAAACCAGCTCAGCCTGCCGCAGCAGCAGCCGCGCCGCCGCGCCAGCCCGGTCGCGCGCCAAAAGATGCAGCAGCGATGGACGGCTAAGGCGCGAGACCACCTGAACAAAGCCGAAGCCGTTCATCGAGGTGCGCTCATTGGGCAAATCGTCGAGCGCCAGTTCCAGCGCGGAATCGACCTGCTTGCGGTCACCCTTGTCGGGCAGAGTGGGAAAATCGATCCCGATCGATCCCGCCAGATCGAGCCGCGCCAGCATCGCCGCCAGCGGATCGATCGCGGCCAGCGCCAGATCGCGCGGCGGCAGGGTTCCGTCGATATCGATCAGGGTCAGCGCGGGCGTGGGCGTAATCGTCAGCGCACCGCCGGAAAACGCCGCTTCCCCGGACCAGGCATCGGCAAACACGTCTTCCCACAGGCCTGCCGGAAAACGTGGGACAATGCGTGCGCCCAGATCTTCGGCCAACGTCGGGGCGGGGCGAGGGGTTTCCTGCGCCGGGCGGGCCTGCGCGCGTTTCAGCCGCCCGCGCTCACCAATGGCCGAACGGGTGACCACCAGCCGCAGCAGCGCGCCTTGGCTGGCTTCGTGCGGCAACTGATCGACCAGCGCTTCCTCGCCGCTGGCGAAGCGCGCGGTGCCGCGTTTGGAATTGGCGGTGCGGGCAATCAGCTTGGCCTCTTCAACCAGCCCCGCTTCCAGTCCGCCGGGCCAGCGCAGCCGCGCCGCAATCGCATCGCCGCGCTCGGCCAGGATCGCGCGTTCTTCGCCGATCCCCTGTTCGACCAGCCACTCAGCCAAGGGGGAACCCCGCGGCTTTGAGCAGCGTCCGGGTTTCAAACAAGGGCAGGCCGACGACGCCCGAATGGCTGCCCGATATCCACGCGATCAGCCCTTCGGCGCGGCCCTGGATGGCATAGCCGCCCGCCTTGCCGTGCCATTCATCGCTGGCGATATAGCTGTCAATTTCGGGCGCAGAGAGGACCTTGAACCGGACGATCGTTTCGCTGATCCGTTCGCGCATCGCGCCGTCCGGGGCTTTGAGGGCAATGGCAGACAGCACCTTGTGCCGCCGACCTGACAGCAGCGCCAGGCAGCGCCGCGCGGTTGCCTCGTCCTCGGCTTTAGGCAGGATCCGCCGACCCAGTGCCACTACGGTATCGCCGGCCAGCACGTGGGCATCGGCAGCATCCACCGCGAGGGTCTTTTCGCGCGCCATACGCTCCGCATAAGGGCGCGGCAGTTCGGCCTTCAGGGGGCTCTCATCAATTTCGGCAGGCTGTACTGCGGCAGGCTCTAACCCCAGCCGGGCGATCAGATCGCGCCGGCGCGGGCTGGCAGAGGCAAGGATCAGCCGGGGTGCGCTCAAGCGCTGAATTGGCCGGGTCCGCCGCGGCCGGGCATAAAGCGATAGGTGATCCGGCCCTTGGTCAGATCATAGGGGGTAAGTTCAACCAGCACTTCATCGCCAACCAGCACACGGATGCGGTTCTTGCGCATCTTGCCCGCGGTGTGGCCCAGAATTTCGTGATCATTTTCAAGGCGTACGCGGAACATGGCATTGGGCAGCAGTTCCACCACCGTGCCCCGCATTTCGAGTAATTCTTCCTTCGCCATCCGCGCCTACATTCCTTCAGGTATCACATTATCGTGAAAGTGAGCGGGCCCATAGCCTTCCCATGGCTAAAAGGGAAGCCTTGTGCCGCGCATCGATTGCGGGTGGTCGTTGGTCGATCACGGTATGCAGCCTGACAATTTGATACAGGCTGGTGCCTTGCCATGACTGGCCAGCTTCGCCACTTACCGAGTAACGATTTGAGATTGGCCCAAGTAATGAAGCGTATTGGTTATTTCTGGTCTTTGCCCTTGCTGGCATTGGCCAGCCCGGCATTGGCAGAGCAGGCAGAGCAGGCAGCGCCGGCACCTAGCAGCACCCCAGTGCTGGCGGAGCCTGAGGCCGATGCGGCGCCAGACGCTCCCGATCTATCCGGTGCGCCAGTCCCCGGTGAACTGGTGGTGATCGGCGATCGGCTGAAAGGCCAGCTGGAAACCCAGCAAAAGCCGATCGCCACGCTCAACGAAGACGATATTCAGGCGCTCGGCGTCGGTTCGATCGGTGAACTGATCACCCGGGTTGCCCCGCAAACCGGATCGGGCCGGGGGCGCGGCGATGGCCAGCCGGTGATCATGGTCAATGGCCAGCGCATCACCAATTTCCGCGAAATGCGCAACTTCCCGCCCGAAGCGATCCAGCGGGTTGAGATCCTGCCTGAGGAAACCGCGCAGCGTTATGGTTATTCGCCCGATAGCCGGGTGATCAACTTGATCCTCAAGAAGAAGTATCGCAGCGTCGCGGTTGAGGAAGGATCATCGGTTCCCACCCGCGGCGGGTTTGTCAGCGGCTCGCTGGAATCGACGCTGACCCGGATCAACGGGCCCAGCAGGATGAGCCTGACCGGAACGCTATCGGCGAGCAGTCCGCTGTTCGAATCCGAGCGCAATCTGGTGCCCGCGCCCGCCAATGTCCCGGTGATTGCGGGCGATCCCGATCCGGCGCGGTTCCGCACATTGATCGGCCAATCGCGCAATTACGGGGTTAATACGGCCTGGACCAAGGGCTATGGCAAAGATGGGATGGACGGCACATTCACCCTCAGCGCCGCCGCCAACCGGGTAGACAGTCGCAGTTATCAGGGCCTCAATTCGGTGCAACTGGTCGCGCCGGGCGGGGGCAGCGCGCTGCGCTTCCTGCCCGATCCGATCGAGCAGACCAATCATGTCACCACGCTGCAGGCCGGGGCCGGATACAGCAGACTGCTGGGCACCTGGCAGTTCAATACGACGCTTGATGGAACCCATGCCGAAAGCACCAGCCTGACTGATCGGCGCGCCGATACCAGCAGCCTGACTGCGGCGGCGCTGGCCGGAACCCTGCCCATAACCGGGGCCCTGCCGGTCCTGCCCGGGGCAGGACAGGACGCGGCCAGCAGCACCTCAAACCGGGTTGAGAACCTGACAACGCTGATCGGGCGGCCGCTGCGGCTGCCTGCCGGCGAAGTTACGGCAACGCTCAAGACCGGGTTCACCTGGATCGGGTTTGACAGCGATGATCAGCGCAGTTCGGTCGGGCCGGTTTCATTGACCAGGTTCAGGGTGCTGGGCGGGGTCAATCTGGCGATCCCGCTGACCAGCCGGCGCGAAGGCGTGCTGGAAGGCGTGGGCGATATCACGCTCAACCTCAGCGGCGATGTCAGCCACTTGTCGGACTTCGGCGCGGTTAACGGCTGGAGCGCCGGGCTGACCTGGGCCCCGGTCAGCTCGATCAATCTGCAAGCCAGCTACATCGTCAGCCAGGCGGCCCCGGCGATCAGCCAGCTGGGCAATCCCTTGACAGTCACCGCCAATGTCCCGGTCTATGATTTCAGCCGCAGCGAAACTGTGCTGGTCAATATCACCAGCGGCGGCAATCCGCTGCTCAAGAAAGAACAGCAGCGCGATTTGAAATTCGGGCTTAACTGGCAGTTGCCGGTGCTTAAGGGATCGAACCTGGTGGTCGAATACTTCCGCAACAGTTCGGACAATGTCACCGCCAGCTTTCCGCTGCTGACGCCCGATATCGAAGCTGCATTCCCCGGCCGCGTGACCCGCGACGGGGCAGGGCGGTTGATCGCCATCGATCAGCGGCCGGTGACCTTTTACCAACAGGAAAGCTCGCGGCTACGCTCTGGCCTGAATCTGTCGGGCGGGTTCGGCTCGGCTGAGGGTGCAGGCGGCGGCGGGTCTCCGCGTCCCATGGGCGCTGGTCCCGGCGGACCGCGGCCCAGCGGCGGCGGTGGTCCTCCGAGGGCAGGTGGCGGCGGTGGCCGCGGTGGCGGCATGGGCGCCATCTTCGGCGCGATGGGCGGGCAGCCTGGCCGCTGGAGCCTGGGCGTGTTTCACACCGTGCAATTCACCAGCCGCGTCACCATCGCGCCCGGCGGGCCGGTCCTTGATCTGCTCGGCGGCGATTCGCTCTCTGCCGCAGGGACGCCGCGTCATAGCTTCGAATTCAATGGTGGGCTGTTTTACAAGGGCCTGGGGATGTTCGCCCAAGGCACCTGGAGCGCGCCGACCCGGGTCGCCGGTTCAGGCCTGCCCGGTTCCAGTGACTTGCGCTTTGGCAGTGTCACCAATGTAAACATGTTCCTGTTTCTGGATCTTTCGGCGCGGCCCAAATGGGTTCGGCAGGTGCCGTTCCTCAAAGGCATGCGCGTGGGTATCCGGGTCGAAAACCTGTTCGATTCGCACCAGCGGGTTACCGATGGCAGCGGACAGGTGCTGCAATCGTACCAGCCCGATTACCTCGATCCGCGCGGACGAGTGATCGGCGTATCGCTGCGCAAGGTGTTCTGAAGCAGCCCGGGCGGATTGCACTCCGCCCGGGCGCCTCGATCAGTGGAACACCGCGATCAGCAGGTGCAGGCACAGCGCCATCAGGCACAGGCTGGACAGCGCGAACAGTGCGAAGCGCGGCATCACCTTGTTGACGGTGGCCTGGAAGATCGAATGGACGATCCTCAAGGCCACATAGGCCCAGGCAATCGTGGCGTTCATGCCATCGCCAGCACCGACCATCGCCAAGGCCAGCGCCACCGCATAAAACACCGTCGGCGCTTCATGCAGGTGGTTGTAGTTGTGCGCCTTCCACTGGATCTCGCGCGGGATCAGTCCTTCCAGCATTGCCCCGGTCCAACCCTGATCGGCACCGGGTTCGGTGGGCTTGGGCAGCTTGTTGATCGCGGGAATGCGGGTGGCATACATCCACACCCACATCACCATGGTCCACATGGCAAGGACCGCCAGCGGTTGCAGGATATCAGCTTGAATCATTTCTAGTCTCCCCTTCAGTTATAGAAATACCCACCCAGCCCGGATTACCAGCGCGGCGATAACCAGCTGCGATGCGATATAAACGCCAAGCCGCCAGATCACTTTGTTCCACAACACCTGGATCAGGGAATGGACGATCCGCAGCGCAACATAGAGCCAGGCTAGCTGCGCGTTCACTCCATCGCCGTGGCCGATAATCGCCAGGCCAAGCGCAACCGCATAGAAAACGGTCGGCGCTTCGTGGAGGTGATTATAGTTGTGCGCCTTCCACTGCACCCGATCGGGCACGACGCCTTCCGCATTGCGGCCGGTGCCGCCGCGCAATTTGCCCAGCTTGACCCCGGCTGAGCGCAATGCCGGGAGCCGGACAATCAGCATCCATGCCCAGATGACGATGGTCCAGCCCGCCAGTGCGAAGACCGGAGCTACGATTTGCAGTGCATCAGGCGTCATGGCGATCAGGCTAAAGCAGTAAGTTCGAAGGCGTGTATCGCCAGCAGCAGCAGGCAGATCGTCGACAGGATAAACAGCGCGAACCGCACCGGCAGCTTGTTCACCGTGGCCTGCCAGATCGAATGAACGATCCGCAGCGCGACATAGGCCCAGGCGATCGCCACATCGCCGGGATTGGCGCCCATCAGCGCGAGGATCACCACCGTGGGGTAAAAGATCGTCGGCTGTTCCATCAGGTGCGTGTAATTGTGCGATTTCCACATCACGCTGTCGGGCAAGACCCCATCAAGCTGCGATCCGCGGCCGCCAGGCGGCACGTTGCTGACCGACCGGCCCAGCTGTTTCATCGCCGGGAACCGTGACAGCGCGGTCCATATCAGCATGACGATCGACCACAGCACCAGCACAGCGGCCGGTGCGAGCATCTTGGCTTCCATTGCTCTCCCCCCTCGATTGCAACCCGAGCGGTGAAAGGTCTAGGTTTTGCAACCGATTGTCAATTGCAACTAATCGTTGCTGGCCAGCACTTTGGCAAAGTCCGCCGGATCGGTGTTGCCGCCGGACAGGATCACGGCAGTCCGGCCATCGACCGGAACCTTGCCCGCCAGCACCGCCGCCAAAGCCGCCGCGCCGCCCGGTTCAACCACCAGGTGCAGATTGGCGAAGGCCCAGCGTTGCGCCGCGCGCACTTCGGCGGCGGTGACGGCATAGCCGCGTGCGACCCGTGCTTTCAGAATGGTGAAATTGATCGGCCAGGTGGCGGGAGTTTGCAGCGCATCGCACTGGGTGGGGAATTTCATGTCTGGCACCGGCACGATCGATCCTGCTTCAAGGCTCAGCCGGACATCGTCCCAGCCTTCGGGCTCAACCGGCACGATCTCGGCATCGGGGCAGGCGATAGCGAGCCCGGCGATCAGCCCGCCGCCGCCGCAGGGGCAGACGATCCGGGTGGGGCCATCGAGCCCGCGCGCGGCCATTTGGGCGGCAATTTCTATCCCGGTGGTGCCTTGTCCTTCGATCACCCACGGATCGCCATAGGCGTGGACCAAAGTCGCGCCGCTTTGGTCAACCAACGCTTGCGCCACTGCGTCGCGGTTCTCGCCGCCGGGGCGATCATACAGCACCACTTTGGCACCGTAGCCGCGCGTCGCCGCGATCTTGGTCTGCGGTGCATCGACCGGCATGACGATGGTCGCGGCAATCCCCAGCCGCTTGGCCGCCCAGGCTACCCCTTGTGCGTGATTTCCGCTCGAAACGCCGACCACGCCGCGTGCCCGTTCTTCGGCGGAAAGGTCGGTCAGCCGGTGCCAGGCCCCGCGGATCTTGAACGCGCCGACCGGCTGCAAGCTCTCAGCCTTGAACCATACCGGGGTGCCGTTTACCGCCCTTTCGATCAGGGGTGTGTTCGGCAGCAGTTCGGCTATCTTGGCGGCGGCATCGGCGACTCCCTGTGGAGTCGGGGTTCGCATTTGTTGTGTGGCCATGAAACAATTCTATATGCGCGGCAGTCTGCGGCAAGGAGATTCGGGACGTGAGCAAGGTTTTGGTGATTGGTGCGGGCGGGGTCAGCTCGGTCTGTGTCCACAAGATGGCGATGAACGCCGGGATTTTCAGCGAGATCCACCTCGCCAGCCGGACCCGTTCCAAGTGCGATGCGATCGCCGCATCAGTGCTCGAGCGCACAGGGCAAACCGTCTCGACCTATGAAATTGACGCCGAGGAAGTGCCCGCGCTGACCCGGCTGATCCAGCAGATCCAGCCCAAGTTGGTGGTCAATCTGGCGCTACCCTATCAGGATCTGCCGATCATGGACGCCTGCCTGGCGGCGGGGGTACACTATCTCGACACTGCGAACTATGAGCCCAAGGATCAGGCCAAGTTCGAATACTCATGGCAGTGGGACTATCAGGACCGGTTCAAGGAAGCGGGCCTGATGGCGCTGCTGGGCAGCGGATTCGATCCGGGCGTGACCAGCGTGTTCGCAATGTGGTTGCGCAAGCACAAGCTCAAAACCATCCGCCAGCTTGATATCCTCGATTGCAACGGCGGCGATCACGGCCAGGCCTTTGCCACCAATTTCAACCCGGAAATCAACATCCGGGAAGTGACCGCCCCGGCGCGGCACTGGGAAAACGGCCAGTTCGTCGAAAGCCCGGCGATGGGCAAGAAGGTTGCTTTCGACTTCGAAGCGGTCGGCCCCAAGAACATGTACATGATGTACCACGAGGAGCTCGAAAGCCTCGCGAAGTTCATCCCCGAACTGGAACGCGCACGCTTCTGGATGACTTTCGGCGATGCCTATATCACCCACCTGACCGTGCTGCAGAACGTCGGCATGACCCGGATCGATCCTGTGATGTATCAGGGCAAGGAAATCGTGCCCCTCCAATTCCTCGCCGCCGTGCTGCCCAAGCCCGAAACGCTGGGGGCCACGACCAAAGGCAAGACCAACATCGGCGATATCGCCACCGGCGAAGCGCTGGATGGTTCGGGCGAGAAGACCTTCTACATCTACAACATCTGCGATCACGAAGATGCCTATGCCGAAACCGGCAACCAGGCGATCTCCTACACCACCGGCGTCCCCGCGATGATCGGCGCGGCGATGATGCTGACCGGGGCCTGGGCGGGCGAAGGCGTGTTCAACATCGAGCAGCTGGACCCCGATCCGTTCATGGACATGCTGAACACGCAAGGGCTGCCGTGGCAAGTGAAGGAACTGCCCGGGCCGGTGGAGTTTTGAATTAAGAACCTCCCCGGAACGGGGAGGGGGACCGCCGGCGAAGCCGGTGGTGGAGGGGTCTCTCCGCCCGCATCGACACCCCTCCGTCAGCTCTGCGGGCTGCCACCTACCCGTCCCGGGGAGGTATCAAGGAGTGATTTCGCTTGGAAACCAGAGCCGGCGATCCGGGTGCATTTGCCCAGTTTGACCTTAGCCGCGTCGATAGCCCCAGCTTCGTGGTCGATGCCGCGCGGCTGCGGCAGAACTTGTCGGTCCTCGCCGATGTCCGCGACCGGGCAGGGATCAAGGTGCTCGCCGCGCTCAAGGCGTTTTCGATGTGGTCGACCGCGCCGATTATCGGCGAGTATCTCGACGGGGTCTGCGCCTCGGGGCTGTGGGAGGCGCGGCTGGCGTCTGAATTCTACGACGGCGAAATCGCGACCTATTGCGCGGCCTATAAGCCCGAGGATCTCGACGAAGTGCTGCGCCTGTCCGACCATGTCATCTTCAATTCGCCCGACCAAATTCTACGCTGTAGCGCGATTATCGAGGCGGCGCGGGGGCGGGGCGAGAACTTTGATATTGGCCTGCGGATCAACCCGATGCATGCCGAGGGTGAAGTGCCGCGCTATGACCCTTGCGCGCCGCATTCGCGGCTGGGCTTTCCGATCGATCAGTTAACCGAAGAACACATGGAACTGGTCGACGGAATCCACATGCACACGCTGTGCGAGCAGGATTTCGAGCCGCTGCGCCGCACTTGGGATGTCGCTTTCGATGCGCTCGAGCCCTATTTCGGCCAGTTCAAATGGATCAACCTGGGCGGCGGGCACCACATCACCCGCGGCGACTATCAGCGCGACGAACTGGTCCAGTTCCTGATCGACATGAAGGACGATACCGGAGCCGAAGTTTACCTTGAACCCGGCGAAGCAGTGGCGCTCGATGCCGGGATTCTGGTCGGCACGGTGCTCGACAGCGGTTGGAACGGGATGCCGGTGGCGATCACCGATATTTCTGCCACCTGCCACATGCCCGATGTGATCGAAGCCCCGTACCGCCCGGCGATGCTGGGTGAGCTGGAGCGTGACGAGCAGGCAGTGGATGAAGGGCAGGGCGGGGCGGTGCGCCTTGGCGGACCATCCTGTCTGGCCGGTGATGTGATCGGCGATTACCGGTTTGCCGAAGGGCCGCGGGTGGGCCAGCGCTTTGCCTTCCTTGATCAGGCGCACTATTCGATGGTCAAGACCACCACATTCAACGGTGTGCCGCTCCCATCAATCTGGCTGTGGGACAGCGAAAGCGACAGCCTGGAGTGCATCAAACGCTTTGGCTATGAGGATTTCAGGGACCGGCTGAGTTAGAACCGGCGAGATCGGCAAAGGTCATCCGCGGTTTTTCATTAAGCTGCACGGCCAGATCCGCCAGCGATCCGAACTGCGCAATCGCGGTTTCAAGCAGCGTGCGGTCGTCGCTGGAATCGAGCGAGCCGCTTTCAAACAAGTCACCGGTCTTGATTGTCACCACCAGATCGCCGTTCTGGAACAGCGCGCGGATATCTTCCCCGGCAAAGGCCTGCTCCACTGCAAGCAGGCGCTCAAGGTATTCGGGGTGAACCAGATAGCGTGCTTCAACCTGATCGTTCGACCACAAGGTGAAGCGCTCCTCGAACTGCGGGTTGGTCATATCGACCCGCTCAAGCTCCACGCCGCCGATGGTCACCTGTTCCTTTTCCGCGCCGACAAAGAATTTGCGCCGCTGGGCATTGGGTTCAAGCAGGGTGGTTGAGTTGAATTGCCGGTTGAAACCGATCGACAGGACCTGACCTTCGAACACCGTCACCGTACGGCGGCTTTTGCCGCCCCCGCGCTCCTCGGTCAGCTTGGCTTCGTGCATGGCGAAGGGCCGTCCGCCCAGATTGCCCCGCCAGCCATCGGCAAACCGAGCAGTATCATGACTGGGCAATAGCTGGAACTTGTAAGCCTGTTGAAAGGCATCGCCGGGAACAACTTCAACCACATAGTCAAGCTCCAGCGCCTGCGCGATCGCGCTGTTGATCCCGCCTTTCAGCCGGTTGATCATGGGCCGCTTGACCCATTCGGCGATCCCGAACCCGGCCAGCCCGGTGAAAAAGCCGAATTGCATGCCCGCGCCAATGTTGTCCCCAAACAGCGTGACCGCCACGGCAACCGCGCAGCCCGCAGCAATGGCCAGCATCCAGATCCGGCGCACCTTGGCCGTAACTGCGGCGCGCTCGGCATTCTGGCTCTCCAGCCAGGTGCCCAGCTGGCCCGCCATCAGGGCACCGGGATCAGGCCGGACAATCAACGCGCTTGCCTCTGCGCGGCGGGATGGTAGCCATTGTCGCAGTTCGCGGTGCGGAGGGAGATAACCGGCATGGGCATTATGATCGTCATCGGACTTGTGGTCCTTCTCGGGCTGATCCTGATCGGCATTTATAACCGGCTGGTCGGCTTGCGCCAGAACTGCCAGCAAGGACTTGCGGATATTGATGCGCAATTGCGCCAACGCCACGATCTGGTGCCCAATCTGGTCGCCACGGTGCAGGGCTATGCCGAGCATGAAAAATCTACACTCGATTCTGTGATCGAAGCGCGCAACCGGGCCGCCGCAGCGCCCACCAAAGCCAACGAGGAACAGCTTTCAGGTGCGATCAAGGGCCTGATCGCGCTGGGCGAAGCCTATCCCGATCTCAAGGCGAGCGCCAACTTCCAGGCCTTGCAAGGCGAACTGGCTGATGTGGAGGACAAGCTGGCCGCCGCCCGCCGCGCGCTCAACGCCGCCTCGGCCAATTACAACACCGCGCGGCAAAGCTTCCCCGCGGTGTTGTTTGCCTCCGCGCTGGGGTTCCAGGATTTCGCCGTCAGCCACATCGCCGCCGATGACCGCGCCAGCGTTGGCGCAGTCCCGCAAGTGAAGTTTTAAGCCCATGCCTGACAAAATTCTCGACGCTCATAGTTCCGATCCCGTTGCCATGGGCTGGATGCAGGGCCTGCCGCCCGCGCCGGACAAGCGGCTGGCCTGGGAACGCGCCGATCACATGCGCTTTCCCACGCACCGCTATGCCTATTCGCACATGCGCGAATTCCTGCCCACGGCGCGGGTTTCGCGCGGGTCTGGCCCGGTGTGGGACTTGCCGGAAGCGATGCGCGATGATCTCGATTCGGTCAACTTCACCGCGCTGGGCAGCGGTGAGGAGATGACCTGGGAGCAATCGCTCAGCGCCAATTTCACCGATGCCGTGCTGGTGATGCACCAGGGCGCGGTGGTCTATGAACGCTATTTCGGCGTCACCCGGCGTGATACCCCGCACATCGCCTTTTCGGTGACCAAAAGCTTTGTCGGCACTCTGGCCGAAATGCTGATTGCCGAGGGGCGGCTCGATCCCGCAGCGCCAATCGCTGATCTGATCCCCGAGCTGGCTGCCAGCGGCTTTGGCGATGCCACGCTGCGGCAGGTCATGGATATGACCACCGCGCTCGATTTCAGCGAGGAATACACCGATCCCACATCGGGGATCGGCGCGATGAGCAATGCGCTGGGGTTGACGCCGCGCCCGCCGGGTTATGCCGGGGCGGGCGACGTCTTTTCGTTTCTGCCGACGATCCGCAAGAGCGGCGAGCACGGGCAGCGCTTCACCTACCGCACCTGCAACACCGAAGTGCTGGGCTGGCTGGTGGCGCGCACCGAGGGCCAGCGGATTGACCATGTCCTGTCGCAGCGCATCTGGCAGCCATTGGGAATGGAGCAGGACGCCGACTGGCTGACCGATTCGACCCATATGCCCTTTGCCGGCGGCGGGCTTAATCCGGTGCTGCGTGATATGGCCCGGTTCGGCGAAGTGATGCGGCTCGACGGGGTGGGCCAAGGCGGCCAGGCGATTGCCCACGAAGCCGTGGCCGCGATCAAGGCCGGCGGCGATCCGGCGACCTTTGCCCCGGCTGGATATCAGACCATCCCCGGCGGCTCATACAACAGCCAGTGGTGGGCAATTGGCGGAAATCACGGGGTATTTTCGGCCCGCGGGATTCACGGCCAGGCAATCTGGATCGACCCGGCGGCGGAAGTGACGATCGTCCGCTTCGGCTCGCACCCTATCGCCGCCAACACCGCGTTCGATCCCACCACGCTGCCAGCGTTTCGTGCCATTTCAGATCACCTGATGCAGGCGTAAATTGCCCCAAAGGACACTGATTTTCACTTGCGGTTAAGGCGCGAATCTTTATAGGCGACCTCCGCTGCCCCATGGGGACTTCCAATAACCGCAAGGCAGCTTTCGACTATCGTGTTGTTCTTGGCCGAAAGGCCTATTGGGGGTCCCTTGAGTTGCACCATTATCCTGATGCATCGGCTGTAGTTCGCGCACTTTCGCCCGACGAACCCGTTATTCTGAACCGCCCGCACGCCGCCGCGCGCGCTGCCCGCTTCTTTACCGAGAAGTTTCCGGGCAAATCGCTCTATGCGGTCAAGGCCAATCCTTCGCCTGATCTGCTGCAAGTGTTGTGGGCCTCGGGGGTGACGCATTACGACGTCGCCTCGATCGCCGAAGTGCGGCTGGTGCGCGAAGCTCTGCCGCAGGCGGTGCTGTGCTTCATGCACCCGGTGAAGCCGGCCAATGCCATTGCCGAGGCCTACAAGGTCCACGGTGTGCGCACCTTCAGCCTCGACAGCCACGAAGAGCTGGCCAAGATCGTCAAGGCCACTGCTGGCGATGATGGCACCCCGGCGGCCGATCTGCGCTTGTGCGTGCGGCTGCGGGTTTCGTCCGAATATTCCGAGCTCAGCCTCGCTTCGAAGTTCGGGATCGACCTTGCCGATGCCGGCGAACTGCTTCAGGCGACCCGTCAGGTGGCGGACTGGCTGGGGGTTTGCTTCCACGTTGGATCACAGGCGATGACCCCGTTTGCCTATGTTCAGGCGATTGAGCGGGTCCGCGCGGCGATTGTCGATGCGGCGGTGACGGTTGATATCGTCGACGTTGGCGGCGGCTTCCCCTCGATCTACCCGGGCATGGAACCCCCACCGCTCGAAGACTATTTCGATGTGATCGGCCGCGCGTTTGAATTGCTGCCGGTATCCTATTCGTCAGAGCTGTGGTGCGAACCGGGCCGGGCGCTGTGCGCTGAATACAATTCGATGATCGTGCGCGTGGAAAAGCGCCGCGGCGATGAACTGTACATCAACGATGGCGCGTACGGAGCGCTTTACGATGCGGCGCATGTCGGCTGGCGCTTCCCGGTCAAGAGCCTGGCCGAACGGAGCGGCGCGGAGGAAAGCACCTATGCTTTCTATGGCCCAACCTGCGATGATGCCGATTACATGGAAGGTCCCTTCGCGCTGCCGTCGGACGTGCAGCCGGGCGATTACATCGAAGTGGGCATGCTGGGCGCATATGGCGCGGCGATGAAAACCAGGTTCAACGGCTTTGGCAGCACCGGCGTGGTCGAAGTCAGCGATGAACCGATGTCGAGCCTGTACCGCGGCGACCGCCAGGATCCGCGCAAGAGCGACAACGTCGTCTCGCTGCGCTGAGGGGTCTGGCCCGGATCAAAACAAGGGGAGCCGGCACGATCTGTGCCGGCTCCCCTTTTGTTTGGTTCAGACCGAAAGCGGGAGCTTACTGTACGGTAACTTCCACGCGGCGGGCGGCTTCCTTGGAAACAGTGCCGTCGGCGCTGTTGGCAGGCTTGACCAGTTCGGCAGCCTCAGCCGGAATGCCGCTGCTGACCAGCGCCGCCTGAACGGCCTGGGCGCGCTGCTTGGAAAGCTCGGCATTGAACTTGGCGTTGCCGCTGGGATCGGAATAGCCCGAGACTGCCAGCTTGGCGCCTGGGTGCGCTTCAAGCCAGCCCTTGAGCCCGCCAGCAGTGCCGGCAAAGGCCGGAACCACATCAGTCTTGGCGGTGTCGAAATAGACTTTCACCACCGGCTTGCCATCGCGCATTTCGGTGGTCACCCCGGCACCCGCCGGGATTGCCACAGTGCCTTCAGCCGGAGCCGCAGCCAGATCGGCCGCCGCGCCCGAAGCACTGCCAGCGCCCATGGCATCGACCGTTGCCGCAGCTTCGGTAGCAGGGGCGTTGCTGACGGCACTTTCATTACCGCCGCGCATGAACCACCACAGCGCGAAGGCCAGCAGCGCAGCGACCAGCAGCCACAGCGGCCAGCCCATCCCGCCTTCATCATCGGATTTTGCAGCCTGGCTGCCCGGGGTGAACAGCGCAGCAGCCTTATCCGCCGCAGCACCCGCAGCGCCGGTAACGGCTCCGGCGGCGTTGCCAGCGGCATTGCCCACTGCGCCCACGGCAGCACCGGCCACATCGCCAACCTTGCCTACAGCATCGCCTGCAGCGCCAACGGCGGCGCCAGCGGCATCGCCGACGCTGCCCATTGCCTTGGCAGCGGTGTCCTTTGCAGCACCGGCTGCACCCGATGCAGCCGCAACTGCCGCGCCGGCCACAGCCGCGCCCGCGGCGATCGTTCCGGCAACTGCACCGCTAGCAGCTTTGGCCGGAGCCTTCGCGGCAGCGGGCTTGGCCGCAGTCTTCGCCGCAGGAGCCTTTACGGCAACCGCCTTGGTCGGAGCAGACTTGGCCGTGGACAGCTTCGCAGCTGGTTTTGGTGCTGCCTTGGCCGCAGGCTTTGCCACTGCTTTCGCAGCTGGCTTGGCCGCAGCCTTGGCAACCGCAGCCGCGCCAGCAACTGCTGCCGCTGCGCCAGCAACTTTCGCCGCGGTTTTCTTGGCTGCGGGTTTGGCGGCAGTTTTTTCAGCCGCAGCAGCCTTGGGAGCAGCGGCCTTGGCAGCCGGAGCTTTCGCCGCCGGAGCCTTCTTCGCCGCTGCAGGTGCCTTTACGAACAGCCCCAGCTGCTTGAATTCGGCGGCCAGCAGATAATAGACGGTGACGCGGTTCTTGGTGCGATCAGCCTTCATTGCTTCGCCAACCTTGGCGATCGCGGCATCAAGCACGGCGTCAGACTGGGTCAGGCCTAGCTTTTTCTTGAGAAAATTGGTCCGGACACGGTCGGTCTCGGTCTTGTCGCTGAACGAAACCAGCGAAGAATCGCGGTTGCGCAGCGCGATCCCGAGGTAACGCACGATCCCCGCGATTGCCGCATCATCAGCGTTTGCGACATATTTCTTGACGTCTGCGGCCCAATCGGTTGCCATTTCCCACTCCCTCAGAACCCGGCAATCGATCGATCGCCGCAATAATCCCTGTGCGCTGGTGCGCGGCGCAAAGTCGTAACGGATTCTGGGCAGCGGTCCAGCCGGAATCGGCGCGCAGTCAGACCAATAAAACTACTGCTTGGGTTTCACGCCGCCAGCGCGAGATCGAGCCGCTGCCAGATCTCGGTCAGTGCCTGGGTCAGATCGCGCATCATGGCTTCGGTGTGGGCCGGGCCGGGGGTGAAGCGCAGGCGTTCGGTGCCGCGCGGCACGGTGGGGTAATTGATCGGCTGCACATAGACCCCGTATTCGGCCAGCAGCACATCGCTGATCTTCTTGGCCTTGACCGGATCGCCAACCATCAGCGGCACGATGTGGGTGGTGCTGTTCATCACCGGCAGACCGGCATCGCGCATCAGCGCCTTGAGCATCGCGGCATTGGCCTGCTGCGCCTCACGCTCCACGCTCGAGGCCTTGAGATGGCGGACCGAGGCCAGCACGCCTGCGACCAGCACGGGTGAGAGGCTGGTGGTGAAAATGAACCCCGGCGCGTAGGAGCGGATCACATCGATGATCCGGCTGTCTGCGGCGATATAGCCGCCCATCACGCCAAACGCCTTGCCCAGCGTGCCTTCGATGATGTCGATGCGGTGCGCCGCCTCATCGCGGTCGGTAATCCCGCCGCCGCGCGGCCCGTACATGCCCACGGCGTGGACCTCGTCGATATAGGTCAGCGCGTTGTACTTGTCGGCCAGATCGCAGATCGCGTGGATCGGGGCGACATCGCCTTCCATCGAATAGACGCTTTCAAACGCGATCAGCTTGGGCACGTCCGGATCTTCGGCAGCCAGCAGTTCTTCAAGGTGCGCCAGATCGTTGTGCCGCCACACGCGCTTTTCGCAGCCGGCGTTGCGGATCCCGGCGATCATGCTGGCGTGGTTGAGCTCGTCCGAGAAGATCACGCAGCCCGGCAGCACCTTGGCCAGGGTGGAGAGCGTGGCATCGTTCGAGACATAGCCAGACGTGAACAGCAGCGCGCCGTCCTTGCCGTGCAGATCGGCCAGCTCAGCCTCAAGATCGACGTGGTAATGGGTGTTGCCGCCGATGTTGCGGGTTCCGCCCGATCCGGCGCCGACATCGTGCAGCGCCTGTTCCATCGCTTCGATGACCTTGGGGTGCTGGCCCATCGCCAGATAATCGTTCGAGCACCAGACGGTGATGTTCTGCGGACCGTTGTGCCCGGCAAAGCAGCGCGCGTTGGGATAGCTGCCCTTGTTGCGCAGGATATCGATGAACACCCGGTAGCGGCCTTCCGAATGCAGCCGCTCGATCGCCGTGTCGAAAATCTGATCGTAGTTCACGTGGTTGAAATCCCCAACAAGGGCCGTTTCAAAAGCAAACGGATCTGCCCAGGTTCGGGCGCCCTTTAAGCCAAGCGATGCCCTTTTGCCAGAGCGGAATCGTTGCGCCAAATCAAATTGGTCGGCTGGAAAACCCGATCCTGATCCCGGTGTGGTTCTCCAAGTCCAGAATCCATTCAAAATCATGGCCGGGCACCACGACAAGCGCCGGATTCTGCGCCTTGAGCGCAGCAATAGCCGCGAGCCAGCCAAACACTCCAGCGCGATTTTCCGGCGCAAAAAACTGCTCGATCAGGCGCGAGCGGCCGCGTTGTTCTTGCCAGTTCTGGGCAAAGCTTGAAATATCACCGACGAACAGAAATTCACGGCCATCGCCAAGGCGGACGAAGATCATTTGCGAACCCGGAGTGTGGCTGTCGGGGGCGGGGACCACCACAATGCCGGGGGCCACTGCCACGATCCGGTCCCCCGGTAGCCGCGCGGGCGGGATCTGGCCGCTGTGCCAACGCAGACGGGCGGCAACGGGCGATGGCGGCAACTGACCGGGGTTCAGCATGGCCTTTTGCATCAGCGCCGCCCCGCCGTGCGCCACCAGCGCCCCCAGGTGGTCAGCGTGTTCGTGCGTCACCAGGATCAGCCCGGCATGGTCCAGCTCTGCTTCGATCCGCGCCTGATTGCCGGGGTTGAACCGTTCCGCCCCGCCGGCCTTGGCATCGGCCGCGGTTATGCCGCTTTCGATCATCACCGGCGCGCCGCCCGGCACCGGCAAGCGAAACGCCATGTAGCAGACCAGCTTGCGCTTGATCCCCGATCCGGCGACCATCAAGCTGCCGGGAACCCGCCTGAACCCGGCGCATTCCACCTCGATGTCGCTGGGCGCAGAGCCAGTCTGGCTGGCGGCGAGCTGCCGCAATTCGCCGATATCGATCCGTTGGGCAGGAATGTTGGCGGCGTGATTATCGAGCAGGAACCAATAGAACGGCCCGCCAATCAGCAGCACCAGCGCCAGCAGGAAAAGATTGAGCCGATGGGTCATTGCAGCACCTCGATCCGTTCAAGCCCATAGTGCGCAAAGGTTGGCAGCAGGCCTTGCAGACTATCATCCTGCCGGGTGAGCAGGGCCAGATCGGGTTCGCTGCGGGCGAACGGCTGCCCCTGCGTCAGCTGCGCGATGCGCCGGGCGATGCCCGCTGCGCCATCAACGAACTGCACGCCGGGACCGAAGACGGTCTGCAATTCGGCAAGCAGCAGCGGAAAGTGGGTGCAGGCCAGCACCACGGTATCGATCGCATCGCCGCCTGGCTGATCGCGCAGCCCGGCGGCGGCGCGGGCATAGATCGCGGGATCGACGGATTCGCCGCGCAGCTTGGCCTCGGCCGCGCCAACCAGCTCGCCCGCGGCAAAGCGCAGCAGGCGTTTGCTGCTGGCGAACTCAGCCTCCAGCCGGTCCACATAGGCCTGACGGATCGTGGCGGCAGTGCCCAGCAGCCCGATCACTCCGCTGCGGGTTATCTCTGCCGCTGGCTTGATTGCGGGCACCGTGCCGACAATCGGGACGTTGAGCACATCGCGGACCATGCCCAGCGCAATTGTGCTGGCGGTGTTGCAGGCGATGCAGATCAGCCGGGGGCGGAACCGTTCGCTCATCCGGCCCAGCAAGCCGCAAACCCGCGCCGCCACTTCGGCCTCGCTCTTGGGACCATAGGGCAGCCCGCCATTATCGGCAGCATAAATCACCGGGGCCTGCGGCAACAGCTTGCGCACTTCGCCCAGCACCGAGAGCCCGCCGACGCCGGAATCGAAAAACAGCAAAGGCGCTGTTGCATCCATTTGGGTGACGATCCTCCACTGCGCGCTTGTTTTGTCTGCCCCCTTGTAGCTACGAGTGGCAGGGAAATGAAAGGTGCCGCGATGGAAAGTCTTTTTGCGCTGTTGCTGGGGTACCTGCTGGGCTCGGTTCCGTTCGGGCTGATCCTGACCAATCTGTTTGGCGAAGGCAACCTGCGCTCCATGGGTTCGGGCAATATCGGCGCCACCAATGTGCTGCGCACCGGCGACAAGCGATTGGCTGCGGCCACGCTGTTGCTCGATGCGGGCAAAGGGTTCCTGGCGGTGTGGCTGGCTTGGCGGTTCCTGCCGCTGTCTGCGCCGTTTGCGGCGCTGGGCGCAGTGCTGGGGCACTGCTTCCCGGTCTGGCTGAAGTTCAAGGGCGGCAAGGGCGTGGCAACCACGCTGGGGGTTGCGCTCGGCCTCGCCTGGCCGGTGGGGCTGGCCTATGCGGTGGTCTGGCTGGCCGCGCTGGCGCTGACCCGCACCTCATCGCTGTCCGGAATGGCCGCCGCCGCCGCCGCGCCGCTTACCGCCGCACTGCTGGGGCTTACAGCGCTGGTGCCGGTGCTCTCAGCGATTGCGGTGGTGATTGTCTATCTTCACCGCGCAAATATCGCCCGCTTGCGCGCCGGAACCGAACCCAAACTGGGCAGCAAGGGCTAGGCGATGCTTTCGCAGGAGGAAGCTTTCGCGCGGATTCGTCTGCTGCGCTCACCCAATGTCGGGCCGGTCACCTATCGGCAATTGCTGCGCCGGTTTGGCACTGCACAGGCCGCGCTGGCGGCTTTGCCCGATCTGGCGGGGCGGGGCGGGGCCTATCGCGTGGCCGATGAAGCCCGCGTTGCGGCAGAAGTTGCCGCCGTTCGCAATGCTGGCGCGCGGTATCTGTTCCTCGATTCGCCGGACTATCCCGCCTTGCTGGCGGAACTGGACAGCGCCCCGCCGATCCTGACCTGCCGTGGCGACGCGGCTTTGGCGGCAAAGCCCTGTGTGGCGATCGTAGGTGCGCGCAACGCTTCGGCTGCAGCAGTCAAGCTGGCGCGGCAGTTCGCGGGCGATCTGGCTGACGCGGGGTTTGTGGTGGTTTCGGGGCTGGCGCGCGGGATTGATGGCGCAGCGCATCAGGCCAGCCTTGGCGGCGGGACTATCGGCGTTATCGCCAGCGGGATCGACATTGCCTATCCGCCTGAACATCGCGATCTGCAGGAAGCAGTTGCCAGCCAAGGCCTGCTGCTGGCCGAACAACCTCCCGGCACCGAGCCGCTGGCGCGGCACTTCCCATCGCGCAATCGGATCATTGCCGGGCTTGCCACCGGCACCCTGGTGGTTGAGGCCGCGCCCAAATCGGGCTCGCTGATCACCGCGCGGCTGGCGGGAGAGGCGGGGCGTGAGGTGATGGCGGTGCCCGGATCCCCGCTTGATAGCCGCGCGCAGGGCTGCAATCAGCTGATCCGCGAAGGCGCGGTCCTGGTGCAAAGCGCTGCCGATGTGATTGAACTGCTCAGCAGCTTTACCGGTGAGGCCCGATCCAGCTTTCGCGAGAGCGCCGCCAGCTATGACTCAGCCGGTGAGGAGCTGGGCGATGCCCCGGCCGACATTGCCGGCCTGCTGACCACCGCGCCGATACCGGTGGATGAATTGATCCGCCAATCGGGTGAAGCGCCAGCCGCGGTGCAATTGGCGCTGCTTGAACTGGAACTGTCCGGGCGGCTGGTGCGCCACGCAGCTGGACGTGTCAGCCTCGCGCAATGATATAGTATTACATTCATCGCCCATTCACCTCACCGCAGCGATCATCGAGGTACAATTGCAGGAGGGACAGCGATGCGTGCGATCTGGGCCAAACGGGGCATTTCACTAACCGCGATATTGGCAGTGCTGGTTCAAGGACCGGCGGCGATATCGAAACCTGGCCCCTACAGCGGCCATACCGGGCGCAACGGCCTGTGCCGCAATCCCGGCGCCTTGCCGCAGCTGGCAGCTGAGAACGGCGATCGGCAAGGACAGCAAAGGCCCTATGGCGCGGCGACCGCTTCTCCGGAAAGCCGGATGTCGACCGTTGATGTTTCCGCACCGCCCCCGCCGATGATGGCCCCGCCGCCGCCGCCTCCTCCTCCGCCCGTTGCTGCGACAAGCAAGGCTGAGCGCGGCGATGTTGTGGTCACGGCTGCACGTGCGCCCGCTCCGTCGATGGATGCGGCCTCTCCGGTCAGCGTTGGCGCCTCGGACGAAGGCGGTGCGTCCAGCGCTCGGCCGATGCCTGAGCCTGGCCGACCCGAGATGTCAGTCCCGCCGCGGCGTCCGCAGTATCAGCCGCAGCCCGGCATCCTGACCGCGGGCGAGCATGACGATTTGCTCAACCCCGAACTCTACGCGCTGTATCAACGGCGCTCAAACCTGGGGCAGGACGTGCCGGGGCTTCCCGTGCTCGACACCGCGCGGGTGCTGACCGTCGCGGTGAAAGACGGGCATGGCCGCCCGGTGTCCTTCGCGCCGGTCGATGTGGCCTGCAGCGATGGCGGCAGCTTGCGGCTGAGCACCACCGCAGATGGCACCGTCAGCCTGTTCCCCGATCTTGACCGGCTGGGCAGCAAAGTCCGGGTGCGTGCGGGCGGGGCCGGTTGGCGTGAGGTGGGGATTGCCCGCAGCGGCGGCCAGCGCATCGATTTCACCACTGCGCAAAGCGCGCAGGCGGTGACCAAGCTCGATCTAATGCTGGTGATCGACACCACCGGATCGATGGGCGATGAAATCCGCTATCTGCAGACCGAGCTGGCCTCGATCCTGACCACGATCCGCCAGAACCATCCCGGCGTCGATGTGCGGGTGGGCTTCGTCTTCTACCGTGATGTGGGGGATGATTATGTCACCCGCACCGTGCCGCTGACCCGCGATTTCGCCGCCGCGCAGGGCGAACTGGGCCAGCAATACGCCAATGGCGGCGGGGACTATCCCGAAGCGATGGAGCAGGCGCTGATCCGCGCGGCGGGCCAGCAGTGGCGCGGCGATGCGGTCAAGACCATGCTGCTGGTCGCCGATGCGCCGCCGCACGACAACAAGATCGGACTGGCCTGGCAGGCCAGCGAAGTGTTGCGCGCCAATCGCGTGCAGATCGTCCCGGTCGCAGCATCGGGCGTGGCGGACAAGGCCGAATATGTGATGCGGGCGATGGCAGCCCTGACCCAGAGCCGCTACACCTTCCTCACCGACGATAGCGGTGTGGGCAATGCCCATGCCGCCCCGGCGATCGATTGCTACCTCGTCACCCGGCTCAACGCGCTGCTGATCCGGGTGATCGACAGCCAGATCTCGGGCCGCCGGATCGAACCGCGCGAGCAGGAGGTGATCCGCACGGTCGGCAACTACGATCACGGCAAATGCGTGATCCCGCCGGGCGGCTGGCCGCAGCAGTAGCATCTCGGCTTTCGCGCGATTTGCGAAGCGGCTATGCGTGACTCAGGGAGGGGGAGCCACCATGAGCAAGTTCCCGAGCCGCATGTTCCGCTGGGCCGCGATCTATGGCGTGGTGGTGCTGGCGCCGCTGTACTTCACCCCGCTACCCGCACTCGGCGCCGAAGTGTTCCTCGGCTTTGTCGGCCTTGCGCTGGTGTTCCAGGCGGTGTTCTGGACTATCGGCAGCGATCCGGTGAAGTACCGCGCGCTGATGCCCTATGCGGTGCTGGAAAAGCTGGTTTTCGGAGTGCCCGCCCTGGCGCTCTACCTCCAGCACTACCCGATCGCGCCGCACACCGAGCCATTCGTCGTGATCGATCTGCTGCTGGGGCTGGGGTTCTTTCTGGCCTGGCGCAAGACCCCCTTGACGGCGCCCTGAACCAGCCCCCACCCTCGCGCGTGTACACATACGCGTAGAGGGCGACCCAAAACACCATGCAACTTGTCATCGTCGAATCCCCCGCCAAGGCCAAAACCATCGAGAAATATCTGGGCAAGGACTACAAGGTTCTGGCCAGCTATGGCCACGTCCGCGATCTGCCGCCCAAGGACGGATCGGTGCGCCCCGATGAAGACTTCGCGATGGACTGGGAGCTCTACGGCGACAAGGCCCGGCAGGTGAAGGCGATCACCGATGCCGCCAAGACCGCCGATCGCCTGATCCTCGCCACCGACCCTGATCGCGAAGGGGAAGCGATCAGCTGGCACGTGCGCGAACTGCTGGCCAAAAAGAAGGCGCTGCCCAAGGAGGTGGAGCGGGTTACTTTCAACGCCATCACCAAGGACGTGATCCTGGCGGCGATGAAGGCCCCGCGCGAACTCGATCAGGATCTGATCGACGCTTACCTCGCCCGCCGCGCGCTTGATTACCTGTTCGGCTTTACGCTTTCGCCGGTGCTGTGGCGCAAGCTGCCTGGGGCGAAAAGCGCGGGCCGGGTGCAATCGGTGGCGCTGCGCCTGATCGTTGAGCGTGAGCGTGAGATTGAGGCGTTCCGCCCGCAGGAATACTGGTCGGTGCTGGCTCAGCTTGAACACCTTGGCACTGCGTTCCCGGCACGGCTGGTCAAGTTTGAAGGGGCCAAGCTGGACAAGCTGAGTCTGGGCGATGCAGGCTCTGCCGCGCGCGCCAAGGCCGCAGTAGAGGCTGGAGCGTTCCGCGTCGCCGAAGTGGACACCAAGCCCACTCGCCGCAATCCGTGGCCGCCGTTCACCACCTCGACCCTGCAGATGGAAGCCGCGCGCAAGCTCGGCTTTGCCGCCGCGCACACCATGCGGGTGGCGCAGAACCTCTATGAAGCGGGCGCGATCACTTATATGCGGACCGACGGCGTGCAGATGGATTCGAGCGCCATTTCCGCCGCGCGCAAGGCGATCAGCGATCGCTATAACAACGGCCATTACCTGCCTGAAAAGCCGCGTATTTATGAAAGCAAGGCGAAGAACGCGCAGGAAGCCCACGAAGCGATCCGGCCGACCGATTTCGGCAAGGATCGCTATGGCACCAGCGGTGATGAGGCGCGGCTTTACGAACTGATCTGGAAGCGCGCGATCGCCAGCCAGATGGCCTCGGCCCAGATCGAGCGGACCACGGTGACGCTGAAGGATGGCACCGGCCAGAACGAGCTGCGCGCCAATGGTCAGGTGATCAAGTTCCCCGGCTTCCTCGCGGTCTATGACGAATTGCTCGATCAGAAGCCGGGCGATGACGAAGACGAAAGCGCGATGCTGCCGGTGCTGGTCGCGGGCGATAGCCCGGCCAAGAAGGGCGTCGAGAGCACCCAGCACTTCACCCAGCCGCCGCCGCGCTTTTCCGAAGCTACGCTGGTCAAGCGGCTCGAGGAACTGGGCATCGGCCGGCCATCAACCTATGCCGCGACGATCCAGGTGATCAAGGACCGCAACTACGTCCGCACCGAAAAGAACCGCTTTTTCGCCGAGGAATCTGGCCGATTGCTGACCGCGTTCCTCGAACGCTTCTTCCCGCGCTATGTCGCCTATGATTTCACCGCGGGCATGGAAGAGGAGCTCGACGACGTATCGGGCGGGCGCGAAAACTGGAAGGAATTGCTCGCCAAGTTCTGGAAGGATTTCAAGCCCAAGAGCGACGAGGTGATGGAACGTAAGCCCTCGGAAGTGACCGAGGCGCTCGATGAATTCCTCTCCGACTACCTGTTCCCGCCGCGCGAAGACGGCGAAGATCCGCGCAAATGCCCGTTGTGCGAAACTGAAGGCCGCAGCGGCGGACGGCTCGCGCTGCGCGGCGGCCGGTTCGGTGCGTTCGTGGCCTGCGCCAACTATCCCGAATGCAAGTTCACCCGCAAATTCGCCCAGCCCGGCGGCACAGCGGCGGGCGAGGAAGGTGAGATCGGCAAGCACCCGGAAACCGGCGAGCCGATCACCCGCAAGGTCGGACGGTTCGGCCCCTACATCGAAATGGGCAGCGGCAAGGAAGCCGCCCGCAGCTCGATCCCCAAGGACATTCCCGAGCTCGATCTGGACTGGGCGGTCAAACTCATCAGTCTGCCACGCGTGATCGGTAAGCACCCAGAAAGCGGTGAGGATATTACCGCGTCTATAGGGCGTTACGGGCCTTACCTTGCGCACAATGGCAAGTACGCCAAACTGCGTTCAACCGCCGAAGTGTTCGAAACCGGGATGAACAGCGCGGTCGACAAATTGGCCGAAGCTGCGAACGGCGGGGGCCGCGGGGCACGCGCTGCGGCCGAACCACTCAACACCTTCGGTCCGCACCCCGAAAGCGGTGGCGAAATGAAGCTGATGGCTGGCCGCTATGGGCCTTACGTCACCGACGGCACCACCAACGCCACCCTGCCGCGCGACAAGGCGCCCGAGGATCTGACGCTTGAGGAAGCCGTGGTGCTGATCACCGAAAAGGCCGCCAAGGGCCCCGCGAAGAAGGGTGGCCGCAAGGCTGCGCCGAAGAAAAAGGCAGCGGTGAAGAAGAAGGCTCCGGCGAAGAAGGCGAAGTAGAAAACCCCTACGTCAGCCGCCTTCGGCGTCTGCCACCTCCCCATTTGTGGCCTTCGCCAAAAATGGGAAGGATCGACAAGGGAAAAGGTCCTTCCCATTTTCGCCGTATGGCGCAAATGGGGAGGTGGATCGTCCGAAGGACGAGACGGAGGGGTTCTTGCCACGCAAGCGGATCGAGCGAGACTTGGAGAGAGCGCAAGAACTGCGCAACAACCTTTCGCTGCCCGAAGCTCTACTGTGGCGGCTCCTCAAAGGCTCGCCAGATGGCGTGCACTTTCGCAGCCAACAGCCGATTGGTGACTACGTGCTCGATTTCTACTGCGCCAAGGCGAAGGTCGCATTCGAGATCGATGGCATAGCTCACGACATGGCTGATCGGCCTGAGCGCGATGCAGATCGCGATTCCTGGCTGCGCGGGCAAGGGATCGAAGTAGTGCGCATTCCCGCAACCGACGTGCTCAAATCGCCAGAGACCGTCGCCGAGAGCATCGTTCGTTACTGCAAGCGTTGAAAACCCCTCCGTCTGGGCCTGACGGCCCATCCACCTTCCCATTTGCGCCATTCGCCGAAAATGTGAAGGATCACGCGGCCACCAGATCCTTCCCATTTTCACGAAGTGCAAATGGGGAGGTGGCGCGCCCGAAGGGCGTGACGGAGGGGTTCTTCTGCGCTATCCCCCGCCCATGGCCGAACAATTCACCAAACACCGCCAACCCTGGAAATCCGACGAAGTCGCCAAGCTGCGCACGCTGGCGGGCAAGGGCAAGGGCCTCAAGGAAATCGCCAAAGCGCTCAGCCGCAGCGAGGAATCAACCAAGGAACGCGCCAAGATCGACGGGATCGGGATTGCGAAGCTGCGTTAGGCTACTTAACCCACTCCAGCCCCAATTCCTCGTAAATCTCCTTGTCATCGCCCCACTTCTCATCGACTTTCACATGCAGGAACAGGTGCACCGGCACCCCCAGCAGCCCGGCCAGTTCCTTGCGCGCTGCCTCACCGATCGACTTCAGTTTTGAGCCGCCTTTGCCCAGCACGATGCCCTTCTGGCTATCGCGGGCGATGACGATCTGCTGGTGGATTTCGACCGAGCCATCCTTGCGCGCAGTGTAGCTTTCGGGCCGCACCGTGCTGTCATAGGGTAGTTCGTCGTGGAGTTGGCGGTAAAGCTGCTCTCGGGTGATTTCGCAGGCCAGCAGACGCTCGCTGGCGTCTGACACCTGATCTTCGGGATAGTGCCACGCACTTTCCGGCATCAGTGCTGCCAACCGCGTTTTGAGTTCGGGCACCCCGTCGCCGCTCAGCGCGGAGATGAAGAACACCTCGTCAAACTGGCCTTCACCGGCCAGCGCCTGCGCCGCGATCAGCATCGGTTCCTTGGCGGTTTCATCCACCTTGTTGAGCACCAGGATCTTGCGTTCCTTGCGCCCCTCCAGGTTCTTGAGGATCGGTTCCAGATAATCGAGCTTCTTCTTGCGGCCATCGACCACCAGCAGGATCGCGTCCGCCTCAGCCGCGCCTTCCCACACCGCATGGACCATCGCCCGGTCCAGCCGGCGCTTGGGTTCGAACAGGCCGGGGGTATCAGCCAGGATGATCTGCGCCGGGCCTTCCAGCGCGATCCCCATCAGCCGGGCGCGAGTGGTCTGCGCCTTGGCGGATACGATCGCGACCTTTTGACCGACAAGGGCGTTGACCAGCGTGCTCTTGCCCGCATTGGGCGCGCCGATAACGGCAACGAGGCCGCAGTGAGTGGTCATGATGGGGTGCCTTCGAATGATGGGGCTTCGACAGGCTCAGCCTGAGCGGGAACGAAGAATTGGGGCTGGCTAGGGCAGGGGTGCGGGAAAGGGTTCAAGAATCTCATTTCGTCCCCATACCCGCTCAGACTGAGCCTGTCGAAGCCCCATCCGGGTTACCCAAACCTTTGCATAAATGCCTCAGCCGCCGCGGTTTCGGCGTCGCGCATGCTGTTGCCGGTGGCTTCAGCTTCGCCCACGCCTTTGATGCTGACGGCCACGGTGAAGCGGGCGGCGTGATCGGGGCCAAAGCGTTGGATCAGGCGATATTCGGGGATCTTGCGGCGATTGCCCGCGGCCCATTCCTGCAGCGCCGATTTGGGGTGTTTGGCCTTGCCGGCTTTGCCTGCCACCAGATCGGCCCACAAGCGGCGGATCATTTCGGCGGTGGCATCGAAGCCCTGTGTGACGAAGCTGGCGCCAATCAGCGCCTCCATCACATCGCCCAGAATATTGTCGCTGTCCTGCCCGCCATCGTCGCGGGCCTGCTTGCCGAGGCGAATGTGCGCGCCAAGGCCGATCGAACGCGCCACTTCGGCGCAGCTGGTGCGGCTGACCAGCGCGTTGAGCCGCTGCGACAGCGAACCTTCATCGGCGTGATCCAGCCCGAACAGCCACTGCGCGATGGCGAGGCCCAGCACCCGGTCGCCCAGAAATTCCAGCCGCTGGTAATCGCGCGCCTGTCCGGTCGATCCGTGAGTCAGCGCCTCCAGCCACAACAGTTCATCGCTGGGGGCGCGGCCTGCCAGCTCGGTCAGGAAAAGGTGGGTATCGCGCTCAAGCACACCAGCCTCAGAATGTGGTGCCGATGCGGTTCCAGCGTGCGGCGCTGAACCAGGTCCACGGCTTGATCCATTCCGCACTGCCATCGGTGGACCACATCATCACCGTGGCGCGGCCGAGCAGGTTATCGATCGGCACCAGGCCGATGCCGCCTGCGGGATCGGCCGGAAAGCGGCTGTCTTCCGAATTATCGCGGTTATCGCCCATCAGGAACACATGGCCTTCGGGCACGATTACCGGATCGGTATCGTCCTTGGGGTAATTGTTGATCAGATCGATCACGTCATAGCTGCGCCCGCCGGGCAGCGTTTCGGTAAAGCGCGGATAGTGGCACACTAAGGCGCCATCAGCGCGCTTGGCCGTGTAGCGATCGGCATAGCAATGGGTGTTCGGGCTGACCGCGACTTCAAAATCGGCGATCTTGACCTTGGGCACCGGCTGGTTGTTGAGCCACAGCTGGCCGCCCTTCATCTGGATGGTATCGCCGGGCAGGCCGATCACCCGCTTGATCCAGTCCTGCTCGAAATGCGCCGGGGCCTTGAACACCACCACATCGCCGCGCTCAGGATTTGAGGCGAGCACGCGCTTTTCGGGCAGCAGCGGCGCGCCAAACGGCAGCGAGCGGCTGGAAAAGCCATAGGGCCACTTGGCCAGCAACAGATAATCGCCGTTGACCAGCCGCGGCAGCATCGATTCGCTGGGGATGTAGAACGGCGCGAAGATGAAGCTGCGGAAGATCACCACCGCCAAGGCCAGCTTGAGCAGGAAGACCGGGAACGAGTCCTCCTTCTTGGCGGGCTTTGCGGCCGGTGTTTCGGCGGGATTCTGCGCCTCGGGGGCGGGCTCGGTGATCGTTTCGGTCATCGCGTTCGTCCATCTAGGCGCGGGGGCCGCGCGTCAAGTCTCTTGGTGTATTATGTGAATAAGGCACCAATGCGGCATCTGCATAGCTATTCCTCGCTTGGCCGCGCCGTGCGGGCGTTGCATAGGCGCATTCGACAAGGCGCAGGAGTGTGACGATGAGCGACGCGGTGGCAGCAGCATGGCAGGCCTTGAAAGCACTGCCCAAGCCAGATCTGAAAGCATTGTTCGCCGATCCGGCCCGGCTGGATAGCTGGTCGGCCAGGCTTGATCTGCCTGGCGGGGCGGTGCGGTTTGACTGGTCGAAAACGCATCTGGACAGCGCGCACGCTGCCGAATTTCTCAAGCTGGCCGAAGCTGCCGGCTTTGCCGAGCGGCGCGGCGCGATGTTCGGCGGCGAGCATATCAACGTAACCGAAGACCGCGCGGTGGAGCACACCGCGCTGCGCGGTGTCGGCCGTGAGAGCAGCGTCGAGGAGGCGCACGCGCTGCACCTGCGGATGAAAAGCCTGGTCGAAGCGATCCACGGCGGTGCGCTGGGTGAAGTGCGGCACCTGATCCACATCGGCATCGGCGGATCGGCGCTGGGTCCGGCCTTGGCGATCGATGCCCTGGCGCGCGATGAGGCCAAGGTTCAGGTCCACGTGGTCTCCAACATAGATGGCTGCGCCTTGGAAGCCGCGTTCAAGGCCTGCGATCCCGCGACGACACTGATCGCAGTGGCCAGCAAGACCTTCACCACCACCGAAACCATGACCAACGCCCAATCCTCGCTCGATTGGCTGCAGGCGGGCGGGGTGGCCGATCCCTATGGCCGGGTGGTGGCTTTGACCGCCTATCCGGACAAGGCGGTGGAATGGGGCGTCGATGAAACCCGGGTGCTGCCGTTTTCGGAAAGCGTGGGCGGGCGCTACTCGCTGTGGTCGTCAATCGGCTTCCCGATTGCGCTGGCGCTGGGCTGGGATGAATTTGCCGAGTTTCTGGACGGTGCCGCGGCTATGGACCAGCATTTCCTCGAAGCAAATGGCCTCGCAAATCTGCCGCTGCGCGCGGCCTTTGCCGATCTCTATTACACCCACCTCCGCGGTGCCCAGACCCGGGCCTGCTTTGCCTATGACGAGCGGCTGCGGCTGCTGCCCAGCTATCTCCAGCAGCTCGAGATGGAGAGCAACGGCAAGTCGGTGAAGCTCGATGGCAGCCCGGTTGATGGTCCCACCGCGCCGATCACCTGGGGCGGGGTGGGGACCGATGCGCAACACGCGGTGTTCCAGCTGCTGCATCAGGGGACTAATCTGGTGCCCGTAGATTTCATCGCCGCGATCATTCCGGGCGATAGCCTTGATCCGGCGCACCATCGCAACCTGCTGGCCAATTGCTTTGCGCAAGGGGCGGCGCTGATGGCCGGCAAGGCATCGAAAGACGGCGCGCGCGCCTATCCGGGCGACCGGCCCAGCGCGACGATCCTGTGCGAAGACCTGAACCCCGCCACGCTGGGCGCGCTGATCGCGTTCCACGAACACCGCACTTTCGCCAATGGCGTGATGCTGGGGATCAACAGCTTCGACCAGTTCGGGGTGGAACTGGGCAAGGACATCGCCAAGTCGATCGTTGCCGGCGCCGCGACGTTCGACGCCAGCACTGAAGCGCTGCTGGTGGAGGCGGGGATCAAGTAGGAAGAAAGAAGACACCACCCCCGGCCCCTCCTCTGAAGAGGAGGGGGGACAAGGTTGTGGCCAATAGCCCACTCCTCTGAAGAAGAAGGGGGGCAAGAGCGCGGCTATTAGCCCCCTCCTCTTCAGAGGAGGGGGTTGGGGGTGGTGGCGGTACAGCGCGTGGGCTTCGACAGGCTCTGCCTGAGTAAGTGTGGTTGTAAGCCCTTGGCTCGCTCAGACTGAGCCTGTCGAATCCCCCGCGCGAAGGTCAGCCCAGCTGCTCTTGCCGAGACATCACCAAAACCGCTTGGCAAACCGGCTCCGTCCACCCCATATCCCCGCCCATGACAGACTTTGACTATGACCTGTTCGTAATCGGCGCCGGATCAGGCGGAGTGCGGGCAAGCCGGATCTCCGCGTCCTACGGCGCGCGCGTCGCCGTGGCGGAGGAGTTCCGCATCGGCGGCACCTGCGTGATCCGCGGCTGCGTGCCCAAGAAGCTGCTGGTTTACGGATCGCACTTTGCCGAGGAGCTGCAGGACGCCTCGCACTATGGCTGGACGGTTGAGGCGATGAAGTTCGATTGGAACGTGCTGCGCGATACGGTGCTGCGCGATGTTGACCGGCTCGAAGCGGCCTATACGAATACGCTCGACAACAACAAGGTCGATCACTTCCACGAACGCGCGGTGGTAGCCGGGCCCAATAGGGTCAAGCTGGCTTCGGGGCGTGAGATCACCGCCAAATACATCCTGATCGCCACCGGCGGCTGGCCGGTGGTGCCCCACTTTGAAGGCAACGAGCACTGCATCACCTCAAACGAGGTGTTCCACTTGCCGGCACTGCCCAAACGCGTTGTGGTGCAGGGCGCGGGCTATATCGCGATGGAGTTTGCCGGGATTTTCAACGCGCTGGGCTGCCATGTCACCGTGGTCAACCGCAGCGAGACGCTGTTGCGCGGTTATGACGAGGCGCTGCGCGACAGGCTGCTGCAGATCACCATGGCGCGCGGCATCGAATACAAGTTCAATTGCCCGATCAAGCGCGTGGAAAAGCAGGAAGACGGCAGCCTGATGGTCACCGTCGGCGATCAGGATCCGTTCGCTGCCGATGTGGTGCTGGTCGCCACCGGGCGCCGCCCCAAAACCGATGGATTGGGGCTTGAAAGTGCCGGGATCGAGCTTGGCCAAAACGGCGAGATTCCGGTCGATGACTTCAGCAAGACCAGCTGTGATAGCATCTATGCGGTGGGCGATGTGACCGACCGGGTGCAGCTGACCCCGATCGCGATCCGCGAAGGCCAGGCCTTTGCCGATACCGTATTCGGCGGCAACCCGCGCTCTACCGCCTATGACTGCATTCCCAGCGCAGTCTTCTCACAGCCGCCGCTGGCCTCGGTCGGGCTTACCGAAGGGCAGGCGCGTAACCAGTTCGGCAACATCAAGGTCTTCACCTCAGACTTCCGGCCGATGAAAAACGTCTTCGCCAGCCGTCAGGAGCGCGGGCTCTACAAGCTGGTGGTCGATGCCGGGACTGACCGGATCCTGGGCATTCACATGATCGGCCCCGAAGCCCCAGAAATCCTCCAGGCGGCAGCCATCGCCGTGCAGGCCAAGCTGACCAAGGCCGATTTTGACGCCACCGTGGCGCTGCACCCCAGCATGGCCGAAGAACTGGTGCTGATGCGCTAACGCAGCACCTTCTCCGCATCGATGATCTGCACGTCCGACATCATATCGAGATAGGCATCGTAATAGCCCTTGTGCGATGCGCCGACGATGTTGAGCACCCGCGCCCCGGGGTGGTTGCCAAAAGCGGCGCGGATATTGGCCACCATGCGCAGGTTGCGCGCTTCGAACCAGGCGACATACTGGCGGCCGTAAAGACCTGCGCCCTTCATCGCCAGCGCGCGGCCGTAATCATATTCGATGAATTGCCGCTGGGTTTCCGGCTGGTTGAGCAGACGGTAGAACCCCAGATAATCGCCGCTGCCGGGCAAGCCCTGGATCACCGCCTTGTACTGCACGATGGTGGGCGGGGCGGGATCGTCAGAACTCCAGTGCGCCTCGATCGTTGGCCCATATCCTGCGCCAGCTTGTGCGGCGATGCTGTCAGCGGTGTGATCATCGACAGCGTAAATCCGTTCAAGCCCAAGCCGCACTGCCAGCGCCACGCCAATCGCGATGGTTTCATTGGGTTTCGCGCTCCACTCATCGAGCAGGCCAACCAGCGTCTGGTCCAGGCCATCGCCCGCGCGCCGTTCCGTTGGCGCAAGTCGCAACCATTGCACCAGCGCCGATGAACGATCGTTCGCGGCCAGAAACAACATGGCCAGGCGGCGGCGATCAGTGGCGCTGGGCTCCGCCGGCCAGGCGTTCAGCGTTGTTTCGACTGCCGCCATCGCGGCGGGCACCGCAAGCCCGGTGGCCTTTTCAATCTCCGCCGTATCGAAGCAATAATCGTCCCAGATGGCGGGGTAGCGGGCCTTGTACCGGGCCACCTGATCGCATTGTTCACCCGAAAGCCCTTCGTGAGTGATGATCTGCGGCTTGAACGCGGCGAGCTTGGCAAGCAGTGGCTCAAGCGCACCGCTGGCCGGTTTCTGGGGCAACTGGGCCAGATGCGGGCTGCCCAGGGTCAGCACCTGGGTCAACGGGCCCTGCTGCACGCCGCGCAGGCTGCGAGGATCGAACGCGGGCTTCCCGGCCATGCTGACCGCCACCGCATAACCCGACGATGCGGCACCCAAAATCAACAACGCAGTAGCAATCCGCCGCATTCGTAGTCTCCCTGATAGCCGTTTTCTGAATAGTCAGAGCGGATATTGCAAATGCCAATTGGCACATTGACCGGCACCGATGGGATATGCGGGCTAGGTTGCAATCCGCAACCAATCCTCTAGGTTCGCGCGTCAGTGACATGGGGAGATTGCAATGCGCCTTCAAGGCAAGACCATGCAGGTCGCTGGCGGCACCGATGGGATTGGCGCGCAGCTGATCCGGCAATTGCGCGACAAGGGCGCGATGGTGATTGCTTCGGGCCGCAGTGCCGAGCGGATCGCCGCAACCCGTGCCGATGGGTTTGAAGTGATCGCCGCCGATCTGTCCACCGCCGCCGGGGTTGACGCGCTAGTGGCCGAACTGGGCGATCGGCGGATCGATATTCTGGTCAACAATGCCGGGATGGGCACCGACTATGATTTTCGCAGCGGCGAGGTCGATCTGGCCGGGGCCGACTTCGACGCCACCGTGGCTTTGCATCCTTCGATGGCTGAAGAGTTGGTGCTAATGCGTTGAGCCGCGCCTAACACTTGCTCCAGCCAGCGTCGCAAAGGTTCGCGGCGATGCTCGACGAGATGGGCAAACAGTCCTGACGTTGCTCCGACCAGCGCGATAATGCCAAAGAACCCGGCCAGGCTAGTTCCTGCCGTGATCCCGTTGGCTTTGAGCAGAACCAGCAGCGGCCAATGCAGCACATAGAGCGAAAACGACATGTTGGCCGCCCAGTTGACCGCGGGCATGATGCGGGCTGGCAGGAAGCCACGTTCACCCACCAGCGCGCGAAGTCCCGCAAAACCTCCAGCAACTCCCAGCGCTACTGCAAGATAGCCAAGCGCGTATTGCGAATGCCCCGGATAGAGCGCGGCAATTGGCAAGGTGATCGGCTCCAGCAGGACGTAAGCGACGACCGAGGCCTGCAGTGAAAAAAAGGCCACCAGCACCAAAGCAGTGCCGCCGACGAGGGACACGTTCCGCAGCGCTGGCAGTCTGACAAGCAGTACGCCGACTAGCCAGATCGGCAGCATCAGTAGCACGTTGGTGCCCGCCATCAGCCCGGCCAGGGCCAGCGCGGCGATCCGCTTTGGCCCTTTCAGCCAGGTGCCAAGGCCGAAGAGCACGTAAAACCAGACCTCGCAAGAAAGCGACCACCATGGCGGGTTGATCGCCAGACCCCCAGTCCAGCTTTGGTCCAGGAATATTGCGGCGCGCAAGGCTCGCACCAAACTCACCCCGCCGGGGTCCATGCCCACCGATTTGGGGGGCAGCCCCTGCGATTGGCCATACAATGCGATGCCATAGGAAATGGCCAGCGCTGCCCAGGCCACGGGCACGATCCGGCCAACACGCGCAGCCACATAGCGGCGTCCATCCATACAATCGCGATCAGCGGAACTCGCGATAACCATGCCCGAAAGCACAAAGAATACCACGACAGCGTTCAGTTCAAAAATGTGGGTGAACGGATAGGGTCCGGTATACAGGCCCAGCAAGTGCGTGTGCCCAACGACCACCGCCAAGGCCGCCAGTGCACGGATCAGGTCGAGCCATCCGGACAGAGGTGGCGAAATAAATCGCGCGCTTTGCATCGCATTTCAGTACCAAAATCGCGTGAACAATTCGTTCCGGTGCAGGTTAATTCGGGTTGTGATTTGAAACCATTTGCTTAGGCTCCCCGCCGAAGAGATGGGGAGATTGCAATGCGCCTTGAGGGCAAGACCGTGCTCGTCACCGGCGGCACCGACGGGATTGGCGCGCAGCTGATCCGTCAATGGCGCGACAAAGGCGCGATGGTGATCGCATCGGGGCGCAACCCCGATCGGATCGCCGCAACCCGTGCCGACGGGTTTGAAGTGGTCGCAGCCGATCTGTCCACGTCCGCCGGGGTTGAGGCACTGGTCGCCGCTTTGACAAACCGCCCGATCGACATTCTGGTCAACAACGCCGGGATGGGCACCAATTATGATTTTCGCAGCGGCGAAGTTGATCTGCCGGGGGCCGAGGCAACCTATTACCTCAACCTGCACGCCCCGACGTTGCTGATCGCGCGGCTGCTGCCGGTGCTGAAGGCGCGGGGCGAGGCGATGATCGTCAACGTCACCTCCGGGTTGGCCCTGGCGCCCAATTCCGGATCGCCGGTCTATTGCGCCAGCAAGGCTGGGCTGCGGTCTTACACGCTGGCGATCCGGGCGCAGCTGAAAGGCACCGGCATCGCTGTGGTTGAAGCCCTGCCGCCGATGGTCGATACGCAGATGACCGCCGGGCGCGGCAACAAGAAGATGAGCGCGCCCGAATGTGCGCAGCAAATCGTGGCCGGGATGGAGCGCGGGACCGAGACGATCAATGTCGGGATGGTCAAGATTTTGCAGCTGATCAATTCGCTCTCGCCCGCCTTGGCGCGCGCGGTAATGATCCGGTTTTAAGGGAGAAAGCACCATGGCAGGCACAGTCTTCGTTTCGGGCGGCAGCGGCTACATCGCCGGGGAAACCATCCGCCAGCTCCTCACGCATGGCTGGAGCGTTCACACCTCGGTGCGCAGCCTGAGCCGCGAGGCCGAGCTGCGCACGCAGCTGGGCGGCACCCCGCAGACGATGAAATTCTTTGCCGCCGATCTGATGAGCGATGCGGGCTGGGCCGAGGCGATGGCCGGATGCGACGCAGTCTGCCACATGGCCTCGCCGTTTCCGGCCGAAGTGCCCAAGGATGAGAACGATCTGATCGTGCCTGCGCGCGATGGCGCGCTGCGGGCGCTGCGCTTTGCCCATGCGGCCGGGATCAAGCGCTTCGTGATGACCAGTTCGGCCGCTGCGATCGCTTATGGCCACCCGCCGGGCAAAATCCAATACGATGAAAACGACTGGACCAATGTCGACGCACCCAGGGTTCAGCCCTATATCAAATCCAAGACTATCGCCGAACGTGCGGCGCGGGACTGGGTGGCGGCCAACGCGCCCGAGATGGACTTTTGCGCGGTCTGCCCGGTGATGGTGCTGGGGCCAGTGCAGGGGGGCGATTTTGCGGCGTCGGTCGAACCGGTGCTCCGGTTGCTGAACGGATCGATCCCGGCCTTGCCCGATGTTGGGTTCAGCATTGTCGATTTGCGCGATATTGCCGCGCTGCATGTCCTGGCGCTTGAAGCGCCGGCGGCCAAGATCAAGGACGGTCGGTTCTTAGGCAGCTCGGGCCGCTTTTTCAAATTCGCTGATATGGCGGCGGTGCTGCGCGAACGGCTGGGTCCGCAAGCGCGCAAGGTGCCGACGCGGCAGATGCCGGGCTGGGCAGTGCACGTGCTCGCGCTGTTCATGCCGCCGGCGCGCCAGCTGCTGGGAGAAATCGGGCGCACCCGTGCAACCAGTTCGGCGCGGGCGCAAAGCGTGCTCGGCTGGAAGCCGCGCTCGCCCGAGGAATCGATCATCGATTGCGCGAACAGCCTGATCGAAAAGGGCGTGGTGAAGGTTTAGTCGATCAGCGCCACGGCCCTGATCCACCCCGCGCTGGCACCTTCGATCTTCACCGGAAAGCAGCTCAGCGTGAAGCCGTGCGGGGGCAGGGCGGACAGGTTCATCAGCTTTTCGATCTGCCAATAGGGGCGCACCCGGCCGGCCTTGTGGCCTTCCCAGATGATCGCCGGGTCGCGGGTTTCCGCCCATTTCTTCGCTGTATGGCTGAACGGCGCGTCCCATGACCATGCATCGGTGCCAACCACTTCGACCCCGCGCTCGGTCAGATACAGCGTCGCTTCGGCCCCCAGGCCCACACCCTGATCGGTGAAATTGTCGGTGCCGTAGATTGCGCCTGATTGCACCAGCACGATATCGAGCGGCTGGAGATCGTGCCCAATCCGCGCCAGTTCGGCCTCAACCTCAGCAGCGCTGACCACATGGCCATGCGGCAGGTGTGTAAAGTCCAGCTTCACGCCGGGGCGAAAGAACCGATCAAGCGGGGCTTCATCGATCGTCGCGGCACGTTCGCGGCCTTCGTAAGTAGTCGGGTGATAGTGCCACGGCGCGTCCATATGGGTGCCGTTGTGCGTTGACAGCGTCAAGCTTTCCACTGCCCAGCCCTGGCCATCGGGCAGGTCTTCCTTGGTCAGCCCGGGAAAGAACAGCGCGATCTGGGCCCAGGTCTCACTGTGATCGGTATAGTGGATTTGCGGCAGCATAACGGGGGGATCGGACACCACTTTGGTGGTGATCGGGATCGACAGGTCGATGAACTGGGTCATGCAACGCAATGTTGACCTGCTTTCCGTTTACGTCAATGGGAAGCCGATGAGCTTACCTCAAGTGCTGGCCGCCGCGCGGCCGATCGAAGGCGGATTTGCCGCCACTATCCCGGTCGATTGGATGCAGGGACGCACCAGCTATGGCGGGTTTTCCGCTGCACTGGCGCTGGCCGCGGCGCAGCGTCTGGCCGATGATCTGCCGCCGCTGCGATCGGCCACGGTCAATTTCGTCGGGCCGCTGGCGGGCGAAGTGGAAGTGCGCGCGCGGGTGCTGCGGCGCGGGCGCAATGCCACCTGGATCGACGCCGAAGTATCGAGCGAGGCCGGGATCGGCCTGACCGCAACCTTCGTATTCATGGGCGCGGTTGAGGCAAGCTTACTGCACCTGCACGATGTGCCGATGCCCGATGTAGTGCCCCTGGCCGAAGCAGTGCCGCTGCCCGAGAAGGCCGGACCCAGCTTTGCCCCCAATTTTGAGCGCCGCTTTGCCCAGCATCGCAGCGATGAAAAGCGGCCCGAGATCATCTGGTGGGAACGGCTGAAGGATGTGCAGGGCCTCGATCCGATGGTGGCCATGGTGTTGCTGGGCGATGCCCTGCCGCCCGGCGTGATGCCGCTGACCGGCCCGGCACCGATCAGTTCGATGACCTGGCTGATCAACATGCTGACTCCGCTGCCGCAAACCGATGATGGCTGGTATCTGCTGCGCGCGGCGGCAAACTATGCCGAAAAGGGTTGCTCCAGCCAGGACATGGCGATCTGGAACACTCGCGGCGAGGCGGTGGCGGTAGGCATGCAGTCAATCGCGATCTTTGGTTAGACCGCCTGCGGCGCGTTCAGCCTTTTGCCCATCACTGCGCGGAACAGCACGAAGCCGATCATGCCGACCACCGCGGTGCCGACGTGAACCAGCCAGAAGCTGGGGGTGTCCATGGTTGAATACCACCCGCCGATGATCCCCACGGTCTTGTTGGCGGTGAAGAACGCCAGGTAATAGATCCCCACCACCGTCGCCACGATCGCGCGCGGTGCCACTTTGGTGAACAGCGCCAGACTGACCGGCATGATGTGCGAAAAGCCGATCGAGTTGAGCAGGTGGAACATCACCGGCCAGAACAGCCCGATCTTGCCGCTGCCTTGCGTCAGCGCGGCGATATAGAGGCACAGGCCCCCAGCGATCACGAACACGCTGCCGATGATCATCTTGCCGATCTCATCCGGTTCCCACGCACCCTTGGTGCTGCGCCATTTCCAGAACAGCGCCACTGCCGCGAGCATCGAGAAGCTTAGCGCGGCATCGATGGTGATCATGTAACTGGTGGGCAGGGTGGTGCCGAAGAAAGTGAGCTGGAAATGCTCGTCCGCCCAGACCAGATAGGCGTTGAAAATTTCCTGATTGGTCAGCATCGCCATGGCCAGGATCGGGATCAGCAGCAGCAGCGCCAACACGCGCGGACGATCTGCGGCGGAGACTGCGGGCAGCAAGCCCAGCGCCACCGCCAGGCCAACCTGGCCTGATAAGCCCATCGCCGCCACTTGCGGTACGGCGCGGCCCAGCATGAAGAGGGCCAGCACGATTACCCCTGCAAAGCCCAGCAGCTTGGCGCCGTTGACACCGTCAGCCACATCGGCCGCACGCTGCGCGCGGTTGTCTTTGGGCAACCACGGCCCGGCTTTGATGTAGAGCAGCAGGCCCAGCACCATGACCACGCCAGCGGTGCCGAAGCCGTAATGCCAGCCGACCTTTTCGCCCAAAGTGCCGGAAATCAAGGGGGCAATGATCACGCTGACGTTGATCGCAATGTAGAAGATCTGGAACGCCATTGCCCGGCGCAGGTCGTTGGCCTTGTACAGTTCGCCCACCTGGCTGGCGATATTGCCCTTGAACAGGCCCACACCGACGATCAGCGAGAGCAGCGCGAACAGGAACAGCCCCTGAAAGGCCATCAGGAAATGGCCGATCGCCATGATCACTGCGCCGGCCAGCAGGGTCGTTCGCCGGCCCAGCCAGCGATCGGCAATCAGGCCGCCGGCAATCGGGGTGAGATAGACCAGGCTGGAATAGTCGCCGAAAATTGCCGAGGCGAGCGGTTGGCCCTGTTTGCCGTCATAGGCCGCCTGTTGCAGCCAGCCCAATCCGATCACGCCGCCGATATGTTCGGGCAGGAGCAGGTACTTGACCATGTACAGCACCAGCAAGGTCTGCATCGAATAGTACGAAAACCGCTCGCACCCTTCGACGAAAGCCAGATAGCCGAGGCCTTTGGGATGGCCCAGAAAGGCGGTGTCATGGGTTACGTCGTCCAGTGCGGGCGTGGCTTCGGCAACAGTCATGAGCATCCCCGGATGGTTTCGTTTCGAGTGAGGCTAGCATTGTTGCCGGGCGGGGCAACAAATTCTGCGATGGAAAGACTACCCAGCAATTCTGTCGTCACCCTGAACTCGTTTCAGGGTCCATTTCGCCAACCGCCCAGTGGCTTCTGGTTTAACCAAACGGCTCGGTTTGCTGCCGTCGCAGGGCTTCGAATTTGTGGCACGATGGACCCTGGAAGCGAAGCTGAGCTTGCTCAAACGAGTTCAGGGTGACGAGGCAGGAAGAGGGGAGAGTATACCGTGCGCAGCCCGGCGTGCCTTAGCGCGCCAGCTCGCCATCCAGAAAAGCCATCACATCGGTCAGGGCTACGTCCTTGGCCAGATAGGCCTCGCCGATGCCTTTCAGCAGCACGAAGGGCAGCACTCCGGCATCCATCTTCTTGTCGTGGAGCATATGCTGGACCAGCGCCGCGCCATCGCAGTTCAGCCCCAGCGCGGCGATCGTGCTGGCCATGCCAACGGCGGTGAAGTGATCCTCAATCGCCGCGGCATCGGCCTCGGCCAGCAATCCGCGTGCGGCCGAAAAGCGCGCCGCCAGCACCATGCCCAGCGCCACGCCTTCGCCGTGCAGCAACCTGTCCGAAAAGCCGGTCTGCGCTTCGAGTGCATGGCCGAAGGTATGCCCCAGATTGAGCAGCGCGCGCAGCCCCAAGGTCTCCCGCTCGTCCGCCGCGACAATCCGGGCTTTCGCGGCCACCGAATAGGCCACGGCATACTCTCGCAATGCCGGATCGCCCGCCAGCATGGCCGCGCCATTGGCCTGGCACCAGGCGAAGAACTCGGCATCGCCGAGCAGGCCGTATTTGACCACTTCGGCATAACCGGCCTGCAATTCGCGCAGCGGCAGGGTATCCAGCATGGCCAGATCGGCCAGCACCAGCGCGGGTTGATGAAATGCCCCGACCAGGTTCTTGCCCGCGGCGGTGTTGATCGCGGTCTTGCCGCCGACGCTCGAATCGACCTGCGCGAGCAAGGTGGTGGGCAGCTGAATGAAGTGGCAGCCGCGTTTCAGGATCGCGGCGGCAAAGCCGGTCAGATCGCCGATTACGCCGCCGCCCAGCGCCAGCACGGCATCGCCGCGTTCCACTTCTTCGGCCAGCAGCCAGTCTGTCGTTGCCACCAGTTGATCCCAGCTTTTGGTGGGCTCGCCCGCCGGCAGGATCCGCCACACGGCTTCGTACCCGCCTTGCTGGAGCGCAGTTCCCACCGCCGCACCCCAAGCCTTGTGGACATTGGCGTCCGTGATGATCGGCACCCGGCGCTTGCGCAGCCGATCGCCGCATTCGGCGGCCAGATTGGTCAGCAGCCCGCTGCCGACCCGCACATCATAAGGCGCTCCGGCAATATCGACGCGAATCACAGCCATTGTTCGATGCCCTTCAGGATTTCGTTGACTGTGCGGCTATGCGGCACATTGCCGCTGATCACATGGATCTGTGCTTCGGCATAGGCGCTTTCCCGCTCAGCCTTCAGGCGGGTGAGAATTTCGCGGGGATTGCCCTGTTTCAGCAGCGGGCGGTTGTCTTTGCGGCCGACCCGGTCAAGCAGTGTTTCGATATCGCTGTCGATCCACACTGAAATCCCCTTGTCCAGGATCATCCGACGGGTCTCGGCGTTGACGAAGGCCCCGCCGCCGGTGGCGATAACCCGACGTGGACCGCTTACCAGGCGGGCGATGACGCGGCGTTCGCCATCGCGGAAATAGGCCTCGCCAAAGCGTTCGAAGATTTCTGGGATCGACATCTGCGCGGCCTGCTCGATCTCGTCGTCAGCATCGACGAAGGGCAGGCCGAGCGCACCGGCCAAACGCTTGCCGACGCTGGTCTTGCCCACGCCCATCATGCCCACCAGCACAAGCGGACGATCAATCCGTCGCGCCAGCGCGTCGATTTCGGCAGGGGAATGCGCATGGTCCATTGCGGCCCCGCCTATAGATGGGCTAACCGACAGCGCAAGTATTGCAACTGGAAGGTCGCAAGTGGCGTTACGGATGGGTAGGGGCGTGATGATGGGCGGCGGCGCGCTGCTGCTGCTGGCGGCCGTGCTGGGCTGGGCCTGGTACGACGGCGGAATGCGCCCGCAGCACCTGATCGAAACCCCGGCCATGCTGCCCAGGATCGCGGCATGAAACGCTGGCTGATGAGCAGCGCTGCGCTGGCGCTGGCCGCGAGTTCGGTGCTGGTCACAGCGCAGGATTTGCCCGAATCGCTGCTCCCCCCCGGATTTGACAAGCCCAAGCCGGCAGCCAAGCCGCCCGCGCCGCCAGCCGATGGCTCAACCCCGGTGGTCCAGCCCCTGCCGGGCAGCGCCAGCGGCGGCGCTGGGTCAGCGCCCGCGGCGCGGCCGGCCACGCTGCCTTCGGGCGCGCGCATTCCCACGCTCAAAGAACTTGAAACGATGAGCCCGGATGAGCTGGATCAACTGCTGGGGCTGAAGCCAAAATTCGATATGCCCGCAGCAGCGCGGCGGTCGCTCCACCAGATCGGGATTTTGGCCGAGGCTGAGGGCGGCCTGCCGCCGGGTTCGCTCGGGCGGCAGAACCCGGCGCTGGTGCTGGGTCTTCTGAACGGCAACAAGGGCCGGCTGGTATCGCGCTGGGGGCACATCCTGCTGCGCCGGGCGCTGGCATCGCGGCTGGATGCGCCGGCTGGAATGAATGCCGCCGATTTTGCCGGAGCCCGCGCCGCGCTGTTGGTGCGGATGGGCGAGGGTGAGGCGGCGCGGCAACTGGTGCAGGATGTCGATGCCGGCAATTACACCCCGGCGCTGACCCAGGCAGCGATCGATGCCTATCAGTTTACCGCCGATATCACCGGGATCTGCCCGGTTGTCAGTGTGATCGGCGGCGGGCGCAAGGATGCCGATTGGAAAGTGCTGCAGGCAATCTGCACTTCGTATCAGGGCAGCGGTGCCTCGGCGATGGCGCAGCTTGATCGGCTGGTCGGCACTGGCGGCTGGTCGCAGCTCGACATCTTGCTCGCCAAACGCTATGCCGGGGCAGCTGGATCAGCCCGCCAGACGGTAAAAATCGAATGGGACGGGGTCAAGGAAATGACCCCGTGGCGCTATGCGCTAAGCGCGGCGGTAGGGGCGGCTCCTCCCGATGCACTGCTCAAAGATCTGCCCGTGCGCTATGACTATGTGATTGCCACGGCGCCGATGGCCGGGCTGGCGGCGCGGGCCAAATCGGCAGACCGCGCGGCCGCCGCCGGGATCCTGTCCTCTGCGGCGATGGTTGATCTTTACGGCCAGATCTATGCGCAAAACGATGTCACCGGGCCCTATGCCGATGGTGCGGAAACGCTGCGCGAGGCCTATCTGGGCGAAAGTCCGGCGCAGCGCCTGCAGGCGATGCGCACCCTGTGGGATGGCGGCGCCGATCCCGAGGCGCGTTATTCGCGCCAGATCCTCACCGCCTTTGCCGCTGCGCGGCTGACGCCATCGGGCGATTTCGATGATCAGCTGCCCGATCTGATCACCGCAATGCTCAGCGCCGGGCTGGATCAGAATGCGCTGCGCTGGGGCGAACGCGCCGACGTCGGCACGCTGGGCTGGGGTCAACTGGTACTGGCCGCACCCAATCGCACCGCCCCGGTGGAAAGCGGCGCGCTCGACAGTTTCTATGGCAACGATCCCAGCGATGGGCACCGCAAATCGCGGTTCCTGCTTGCGGGGCTGGCTGGCCTTGGCCGGGTTCAACCTAACGCGATCGCCGGATTTCAGGGCAAATTGGGGATCGATCTGGATCGCCAGACCCGCTGGACCCGGCTGATCGATCAGGCCGCAGACGTCAATAACCGCGCGCTGGTGATGATGCTGGCCGGGGTGGGTATGCAAGGGGATGGCTGGAACAAGATGACCAGCGTCAACCTCTATCACATCGTTTCGGCGCTGAATCGGGTGGGCCTGTCCGCCGAAGCGCGCATGATCGCCGCCGAAGCGGTGGCGCGGGGGTAGAGCCTGATGACGGCAGGTTGCACCGCCGTGACGGAGCCGATTTTGGCCCAGCGTAAGGAGAGAGGAGGGAGCTATGCCTGCCTATAGTGACCGACGATCGACGCTGCGATGGGCCAAAAGCGGCCCGCCGCAAGCGGTTGCGACAGGAAGCCCCTCGGGCAGCGTCGCGGTGCTGGCACGGACTACCAGTCCGCGCTGCGCGCCGCTTCTTGCCGAGAAGCTTCCTGACGCAATCCCGGCGATGCAACCTGTCGTCATCAGGCTCTAGCCCATCTCAGCGGCCATTGAAGCCTACCTTGCCATGCTGGCCGCTGAACGCGGCGCGGCGGCGAATACGCTGGCGGCCTATCGCCGTGATCTGGAAGGCGCGCAGGAGGCGATTGGCGATCTGGTAGCGGCAGACCGCGATGCCTTCGCCTCGCTCGGCGCGGCGTGGTCGGCCTTGGCCCCGTCCAGTCTGGCCAGAAAATGTTCGGCGCTGCGCCAGTTCTGCGGCTTCATGATCGACGAAGGGTGGCGCGGGGATGATCCATCGCCTGCCCTGCCGCGCCCGCGCACCCGCCGTCCGCTGCCGCGTCTGCTCAGCCACGGTGAAGTGGCCGCGCTGTTTGTGCGCGCCGAAGAAGAAGCCGCCGGGGAACGCCGCGAAGCGGTCCGCCTGCTGGCGCTGCTCGAACTGCTCTATGGGTCGGGCCTGCGCGCGACCGAGCTGGTATCCTTGCCGCTGAACGCAGTGCCGCGCGATGCGCCGCTACTGACCGTAACCGGCAAGGGCGGACAGCAGCGCATGGTCCCGGTTAGCAGCCGCGCCCGCCTTGCTCTGTCACGCTGGACGGCGCTGCGCGGAGACGGCGGCAAGCTGCTGTTCCCCTCCACCGGCAAAAGCGGACACCTTACCCGGGTGCGGCTGTTCCAGTTGCTGCGCGCGCTGGCGGCGCGGGCCGGGATCGATCCCGAAAAGATCTCCCCGCATGTCCTGCGCCACGCCTTTGCCACCCATCTGCTGGAAGGCGGCGCCGATCTGCGGGTGCTGCAAACCCTGCTGGGCCACGCCGATATCGCCACGACGCAGATCTACACCCATGTCGATTCGGCGCGGCTGGTGGCGCTGGTCAATGCACGGCATCCTCTTGCGAAGCGGTCTTAGGGGGGCTAGCGCAGCGGTATGATTTCCTACCTTGAGTTCGAAAAGCCCGTTGCCGCGCTGGAAGCCCGCATTGCCGAGCTGCGCCAGACCGCCCAGGGCGGCGATGTCGATATTTCCGCCGAAATTCGCCGGCTGGAAATGAAAAGCGCCGATCTGCTGGCCAGTACCTATGCTGCGCTGACCCCGTGGCAGAAAACCCAAGTTGCGCGCCACCCGATGCGCCCGCATTTCGGCGATTACGCCGCGGCGATGTTCACTGATTTCATGCCGCTGGGCGGCGATCGCTTTTACGGTGAGGATGAGGCGATCATCGGCGGTTTCGCCAAGCTGGACGGCCGCCGGGTGATGCTGATCGGGCACGAAAAGGGCAACGATACGCAAAGCCGGATCCGCCATAATTTCGGCATGGGCAAACCCGAAGGTTATCGCAAGGCGATCCGTCTGATGGAGATGGCGGGGCGGTTTGGCCTGCCGGTGGTGACCCTGGTCGATACCTCGGGCGCGTTTCCCGGGGTTGAGGCGGAAGAGCGCGGTCAGGCCGAAGCCATCGCCCGCTCGACCGAGGCCTGCCTGGCATTGCCGGTGCCGATGGTGGCGGTGATCGTGGGTGAAGGCGGATCGGGTGGGGCCGTGGCCCTGGCCAGCGCCGAACGTGTGCTGATGCTGGAACACGCGGTCTATGCGGTGATTTCACCCGAAGGCTGTGCCTCAATCTTGTGGCGTACCTCTGAAAAAGCCGCCGAAGCTGCCGAAGCGATGAAGGTTACTGCGCAGGATTTGCTGGGGCTTGGGGTGATTGACCGGATCGTCAAGGAGCCGGTCGGGGGTGCGCATCGCGATCCGGCGCTGGCATCACAGGCGCTGGCCAAGGCGATCGGTGAAGAGCTTGATCTGCTTGGCAAACTTGGCCCCGATCAGTTGCGCGCCCGGCGCGAGGAGCGCTTTCTGCGGATTGGCGAGGGTTAAGGCTACAGACCGGAACCCTTCGGTATTGCAATGCGTTGGCATGGGGTTACCCTGCATGCAAAGCAGTCTGAGGAGTTCAAATATGGCCCGTCAAATCGGTCGCAAAACAACGTTACTGGCCGTCATTCCCGCTCTGGTGTTGGGCGGCTTCGCGGCCGTGCCCAGCGGCGCGCAGAACAGCTCGATCGCGCCAATTACCGCCAAGGATAAGGCCGAAGGGGCGAAAGCCCATCCGCAACTGGTGGCCGAATTCGGCGGCGCGATGACCGGCCCGCAGGCCGACTATGTGCAAAGCATCGGGCGCAAGATCGCGGTGGCCTCGGGCGGCGGAAATCCGCCTTCGGCCTATACCGTCACCTTGCTCAATTCCTCGGTCGACAATGCTTTCGCCATTCCGGGGGGCTATCTTTACACCACACGGCAACTGGTCGCGCTGATGAACAATGAGGCTGAGCTGGCCGGGGTGCTGGGCCATGAAAAGGGCCACGTCGATGCCCGGCACAGCGCCAAACGGCAAAGCGCGGCGACCAAGAACACCATTTTCGGCGTGGTTGGCGCAGTGCTTTCGGGCGTAGTGCTCGGCAACAGCCAGGTCGGCCAATACCTGCAGAAGGGCTTTCTTCAGGGTTCGCAACTGCTGACGCTCAAGTATTCGCGCTCACAGGAAAACGAGGCTGATGCGCTGGGGATCCAGTATCTCAAGAAGGCTGGCTACGATCCGCGTGCGATGTCCACCGTGCTGCAAAGTCTGGCCAACCAGAACGCGCTTGATGCCCGGTTGATGGGCACCAATGCACAGGTTCCCGAATGGGCCTCGACTCACCCCGATCCGGCCGCGCGCGTTCGCACCACACTCAATCTGGCCGGTAGCGGCGGCGGGGTGACCAACCGCGATGCGTTCCTGACCAAGATTTCAGGCCTGATCTACGGCGATGCCCCCGAACAAGGCTATATTGAAGGGCGCAGCTTCAAGCACTCGATCTACAAGATCGCGTTTGATGCGCCGGCCGGGTTCTATCTCGTCAACAGCTCGCGGGCAGTGGCGATCGGCGGGCAGAGCGGGAAGGGCCAGTTTACCAGTTCGGCGTTCAGCGGGGATCTGGACGCCTATGTGCGCGGGGTCTTCACCGAATTCGCAACCGCCAACAAAGCGCAGCTGAACGCTTCGGCGGTGCAGCGCACTACGGTGAATGGCGTGCCGGCCGCCTATTCGGTGGCGCGGGTCGATTCGGGCAATGGCCAACAAGTTGATGTCACCGTGTTCGCCTATCAGATCGACGCAACCACAGCCTATCATTTCATGACCATCACCCAGACCGGCGCAAACACGTTCGATCCGATGTTTCGTTCGATGCGGCGGCTTTCGAACAGCGAAGCAGCGGCGCTAAGGCCGCGCAAGCTGGTGGTAGTTACCGTAAAGCGCGGCGACACCGTGCAATCGCTGGCGGCGCGGATGGCCTATACCGACGCTGCGCTTGATCGGTTCCGGGTGCTGAACGGACTGTCCGCCACATCGGCGCTGACGACGGGGCAGAAGGTCAAGCTCGTCACTTACTGACGCGCGGCAACAACGAAAAAAGGGCGGTACGCAAGCAGCGCACCGCCCTTTTTTTCGGTCCGTGGGCAGCCTTAGCTGGCCATTCCCGACGATGCGGAATTGAAGGTGGTCTTCAGCTGATCGCCCAAGCCCTGCATGGCGGCAATTGCCGCAACAGCGATCAGCGCAGCAATCAGGCCGTATTCGATCGCGGTTGCCCCGGTTTCGTCTTTTCGTAGTGTGCTGAGAAACTTCATCTGGGTTCTCCCCTTACCTGTTTGCGTGGTTCTGAGATCCTGCACGGTCCGCACCCATCAGGCTCAACTGGCGGTGGCCAGCGCCGACGATGTGGTATTGAACGTGTTCTTCAGTTCATTCCCGATACCCTGCATTGCGGCGATAGCGGCGATGGCGATCAGGGCCGCGATAAGCCCATATTCAATTGCAGTTGCGCCGGCTTCGTCGCGAAAAATAGTGTTGAACCGTGTCATTCTTGCTTCCTCTCAACAGTTGGTGGAAAATTTCCCCAAATTGTCACCCTGTTTCGAGAAGGCCGATGTTGCTCCGAAATCCTTTATTTGGAGTTAAGACGCGCTGTGCTTGATAGGGCACTATTAACGATGACCGGCGGAGGCACCCTTGCGCCGCAGATGCAGCAGCGGCGCCCGGTTTCCCTGGCGCCGCAAAAATTGCGGAGCAGCAGCTCACGCGCAGAGCCAAATTTAGCAACAAAAAGGGCGGCAGGTTTCCCTGCCGCCCTTCGTTGTCAGTTCGACGTGTCTGGCTTAAGCAGCCGATGCCATCGCCGACGAAGTGGTGTTGAAGGTGGTCTTCAGCTGGTTGCCCAGGCCCTGCATTGCAGCGATCGCGGCAACGGCGATCAGAGCGGCGATCAGGCCGTATTCAATTGCGGTGGCGCCAGCTTCGTCACGGATCAGCTTGTTGATAAACTTCATGTCTAGTCTCCTGTTGCAGTCTTCAATTACCCGGCTCGTTCCAAAAACTTCCGGACTGAGCACGATTCGAAATAGAACCAATTCCTTGCCAAAACTTTAAGAGGCGGCGATTGCTGCCTGCGATTGTTGCGACACCGTATTCCATGTGTTGGTGGTTTCGTTGGCCACGCCTTTCAGCGCGGTCAGCATGGCCAGAACGATCAGAGCACAGATCAAACCCATCTCGACCGCAGACGTGCCGCGAGTGTCGAGCATCAGTTTTCGCAGGATAGCCTTCATAGTTTCCCAACTCCGCTGATTATGGCAGCTGGCCACGGGAATAGTTGGGGCATCCCTAATAATTCGTTTAGACAGGACCCGGCTTTGCAAAAAAATCCGACAATGATTGAAGTGGTCGCGCTGGCCCTGATTGATCCTGCCGGCCGGGTGCTGATGCAGCGCCGCAGGTTGGAGCGGGCCCATGGCGGACTATGGGAATTCCCGGGCGGGAAGGTTGAGGCCGGAGAAACCGACCTTTCCGCCTTGCAGCGTGAGATCGAGGAGGAGCTTGGCCTGACACTCGATCAGGCACGTCTGCGCTATCTTGCGGCAGCGTCCAGCGACACCGCCGGTATTGTCATCAGGCTTTACACTTGCTGCACCTGGCAGGGCGAACCTGCGGCACTTGATGCGGATGCCTTGCTGTGGTGCGAACCGGCGGAGCTATCAGCGCTGGCCATGCCGCCGCTTGATGTGCCGTTGGCGGCGGCGGTAAAAGAGATGCTGGAACGGTGAATTAGCGTCTTGCCAAGCCTGCGCCGCCCAACTATGTGCGCCATTCCAATGCGCCCGTAGCTCAGCTGGATAGAGCATCAGACTACGAATCTGAGGGTCGGACGTTCGAATTGTTCCGGGCGCACCATTACAAAACAGGCTCACCGCAAGGTGGGCCTGTTTTGTAATGTTGGGTCATGCACCGATTTGAATTTCGGAGTCGGAGCGCAGCGGAGACGAACGAGCCCGCAGGGCGAGGACAATCGTTCCGGGCGCACCATTACAAAACAGGCTCACCGCAAGGTGGGCCTGTTTTGTAATGGCCATCGTAACCGTCCCCTGCCGGGAAGCGCCGCTGGACTAGCCAAAGGGCCCCCGGCGAGGAGCGGATGCACTGAACGGACCTGGGCCCCAGGTGGTCGGTCAGGCTGCGTCGAGTTGCTCGGGAAAGACATCTTGCAGCGTGGCCATTTCCACGCGGTTGCGGCCGCCGTTCTTGGCCCGGTACAGCGCGGTATCGGCGGCCTTCAAAGCGCTGCGGGTATCACCGCAGGCAAACACATCGGCGATCCCAGCCGAAAAGGTAACTTGCCCAAACGGCCGATCATTGGCGCGGTTGACCAGGCGCCGTTCGGCCAGGGTGTTGCGGAGCCGGTCGAGAGTGGCCGCTGCCGCTTCCAGCGTATCGCCGCGCAGCAAGACCACGAATTCCTCTCCGCCGTGGCGGGCGACATGGCATCTGTCGTTCGACAAGCGGGACAGATTTTCGGCAACCAGTTTAAGCACACGGTCCCCGGCATCGTGGCCATGCTCGTCATTGATCCGTTTGAAATGATCGATATCGCAAAAGGCCACGCAGAGCTGATCGGCTGCGGCGCGGGCATCGCGGAATTCTTCTTCGAAGCGGGCTTCGAAGGCGCGGCGATTGGGCAGTCCGGTCAGGTGATCTTCTTCGGCGCTGCGCCGCGCCTCGTCCAGCCGCCGCTTCAGCGCCCGGGTCTGGGCTTCGCTGCGCAGCATCTGGCGTTCGATATCACGGGTGCGTTTGAGCATGACTTTGGCAATATTGGCGAGATCCGAAATCACATCACCGGCGCGGGTCACCTGTTCCAGCTCGGTCACATGGCCTTCCAGCGCATTGTGATACTGCGCCGTCGCGGTGTGGGCATCGCGGCTGGTGCTGGCAAATTCATCGATGCTGGTTTCCAGCCGCTGCATCAGCTCGGTCAGAACGGCCAACTCGTTGTCATTGCCGCTGGTGCCGAATTGTTCGTCAAGCCAGGCCAAGGTGACCGCTTGCTGGCTTTGCACCCGCCGGTCGAGCGTGCGAACCAGATCGCGGTTTCCGGCCGACAGATAGTTCCAGCCGATCGCCAAGGTGCTGGCATTGGCCGGCAGCTGATGCTGGGCAAGGAAACTGGCAAGGCCTTCAAGCTGATGAAGCCGTGCATTGCTGCGCTGGTCCAGCTCATCAGGTTCAGCGGTCAGATCGCCTTCCTGCAGCGGACGTTTGCCAAGTCCCAGCCAGCCGAGCAGGCCGACTGAGCGATGCAGCGATGGATCATATGCGGTCATGCCATGGTTAACGGCAAATGCTGCCGAAGATTAAGCCCGCGGCGGACCGCTGACTCCCAAAACGTGCCGCTCGCGTGCCTTATCGAACGCGCGGTCCGCCGAACGGCAGCGGCGGGGGCGGGCGGCGATGCCCGCGCGGCAGCTGTGCCTGATAGGCCCGGCCGCAATGCTGCACGCAGTAAGGGAAGCCGGGGTTCACCTTGTCCCCGCAGAAGTGGAAATCGGGTTCGCCGGGGTGGCCCATCGGCCAGCGGCAGATCCGGTCATTCAGATCGAGCAGGCTGGTCTTTTCGGCCATGTCAGCGCTGGGCTTGGCGGGGACCAGACGGCGCGGCGGGGCGGGCGGGATCGGGGCCTGCTGATCGCCGGGGCCCTGACGCAGAAATCCGCCGGGACCAACCGAGACGATCCGCGGCATATCGCTTTTGGGCATCGGGTGGCTGCCATCGCCGGTTGATGGGCCTGCGGTCGCGGCAGCGCGCGGCGCGGCAGGCGCAGCGGGGCGCGGCGCGGGGGGTGCGGGCCGGGGCAGCGCGGCCTTCACCGGCTTGGGCGCCGGAGCCGCAGTTTCCTTGTCGTTGGGCTTGACCGGGCTGGGGCGCGCTTTCAGCCCCAGGCGGTGAGCCTTGCCGATCACGGCATTGCGGCTGACCCCGCCCAGTTCTTCGGCGATCTGGCTGGCGGTGGCGCCGCCTTCCCACATCTTGGTCAGCTTTTCGATCCGTTCGTCGGTCCAGCTCATCGTGCCCGTTTCTCTTTCTACTGCGGCTGTGCACCGCGCTATTGCATGGCGGCCAAGGCGGCGATAGTCGCACCGCCATGGCCAATCAACCCAATCCCGCACCCGAAACTGCCGCCGCCTTGGCGCGGCCTGCAGCTCCCGGATTTCCTGACCGGGGGGTGCCCTTGTTCAGCACGTTCAACCGGCTGGGGCTGTGGACGCTCTATATGAAGGAAGTGCGCCGTTTTTTCAAGGTCCAGACCCAGACGATCTGGGCCCCGGCGATGACGACACTGCTGTACCTGATGATTTTCACCGTTGCCATGGGCCGCGGCGGACGGATGGTGCTGGGGGTAAACTTCGCCAGCTTCATCGCCCCTGGGCTGATCGTGATGGGGATGATGGGCAATGCTTTTGCCAATACCAGCTTCAATTTCCTGGCCGGAAAGATCCAGGGCACCATCGTCGATTACCTGATGCCGCCGCTTTCCAATGGTGAACTGATCATCGGCCTGATCGGCGCGGCGGTAACCCGCGCGGTGCTGGTCGGCCTTGCGATCACGCTGGCGATGCTGCTGTGGCCGGGCGTGCACCTGTCGGTCATGCATCCCTGGGCGGTTGTGTGGTTCGGTCTGATGGGATCGGTGTTGCTGGCGGTGATCGGCCTGATCACCTCGGTCTGGGCGGAAAAGTTCGATCACGCGGCGATGATCACCAATTTCGTGATTACCCCGCTGACCATGCTTTCGGGCACCTTCTATGTGATCAGCAACCTCGCCCCGGCTTTTCAGGCGGTCAGCCGGGTCAACCCGTTCTTCTACGTGATCTCGGGCTTCCGCTTTGGCTTTCTGGGGCAAAGCGATATCGGCGATAGCAACATGGCGGTGCTTAATGGGGCACTGTATCTCGGGCTGCTCAATGTCGCGCTGCTGGGGGCGCTGTACGGCCTGTTGAAAAGCGGGTGGAAGCTGAAGAGCTGATCAGAAATCGAGTGGGGCGTTTTCCTTTACCTCTTTCATCACGAAGAAGGTGCGGGTCTGACGTACGCCGGGCAGGGTTAGCAGCCGGCCGCCGTGGAGCGCGTTGAAATCGGCGATGTCGCGCACGCGGATCTTGAGCAGGTAGTCGAAATCGCCCGCCACCAGGTTGCAATCGAGCACCTGCTTGAGCTTGATTGCCGCGCTTTCGAACGCGGCGAAGCTTTCCGGCGTTGAGCGATCAAGCACCACGCCGACCATGACCAGCGTACCAAGCCCCACCAGGCCCGGATCAATCGCCGCACGGAAACTGCTGATCGCGCCGCTTTCAACCAGTCGCTGCACGCGGCGATGACAGGTTGCCGGGCTGACATTGGCAGCTTCAGCCAGATCCTGGTTCGAACAGCGACCGTCGGCTTGCAGCAAACGCAGCAGGTTGTGGTCAATCCGATCGAGGTCAGATTTGGTGGAATCTTCCATATTGGAGCTCTCTTCAGGAATAATTGCTGCATTCTATATCGTGATAGTGCGAAGATGCCAAATCTGATGGATGAGATTGCAAGCACCTTTCGCATGACTTGCATTAGCTTCGCGGCGAATCGCAACGCTTGATGGAGCCCGCCATGTCCCTGTTGACCCAATTCGAACGCTATCCTTTGACCTACGGCCCGACCCCGATCGAGCATCTGCCGCGGCTATCGGCCGAACTTGGCGGCAAGGTGGAGATCTGGGCCAAGCGTGATGATTGCAATTCGGGCCTCGCGTTCGGCGGCAACAAGCTGCGCAAGCTGGAATATATCGTGCCCGATGCCATCGCCAGCGGCGCGGACACGCTGGTTTCGATCGGTGGGGTGCAATCGAACCACACCCGGATGGTCGCTGCCACCGCTGCCAAGATCGGGATGAAATGCGTGGTGGTGCAGGAAAAATGGGTCCCCCATTATGACGCGGTGTACGACCGGGTCGGCAATATCCTGCTCACCCGCTTGATGGGCGCGGACAGCCGCCTGGTCGATGAAGGGTTCGATATCGGCATCCGGCAAAGCTGGGAGGATGCGATCCAATCGGTGATCGATGCCGGCGGCAAACCCTATCCGATCCCGGCCGGGGCCTCGGTGCACAAGTTCGGCGCGCTGGGCTATGTCGGCTTTGCCGAGGAAGTGGCTGCGCAAGAGGCCGAGCTGGGCTTCAAGTTCGATTACATCGTGGTCTGCGTCGTCACTGGATCGACGCAAGGCGGAATGATCGTGGGCTTTGCCGCGCAGGACCGGGCTGACCGGGTGATCGGTATCGATGCCTCGGGCACGCTCGAGCAGACCCGCGCGCAAGTGCGCTCAATCGTCGATAACACGGCAGAGCTGGTCGGGCTGGGCCGGGCGGTGCGTGAGGACGAGATCGTGATCAACCCGGACTATGCCTATCCGGCTTACGGCGTGCCCTCGGACGAAACCAACGACGCGATCCGGCTGGCCGCGCGGACCGAGGCGATGATTACCGATCCGGTCTATGAAGGCAAATCCCTGCAAGGCATGATCGATCTGACCCGCAAGGGGTTTTTCCCTGATGGCAGCCGCGTGCTCTACGCCCATCTGGGCGGCGCGCCCGCGATCAACGGCTACAGCTATTATTACAAGGATGGCTGATGCGGCGCCTTAACGATTGCCAAATTTAACCGAACGGTTAAACAGGCCCTCAACAACACTTGGCGATGGGAGCGGCCGGCAATGGCAATCAAGACGCGGATCACCGAAATGCTCGGGATTCAGCACCCGGTGGTGCAGGGCGGGATGCAATGGGTGGGCGTGGCCGAAATGGCCAGCGCGGTCTCTAACGCGGGCGGGCTCGGTATTCTGACCGGGCTGACCCAGCCCGATGCCAAGGCGCTGGCCGCCGAAATCGAACGCTGCCGAAGCATGACCGACAAGCCGTTCGGGGTGAACATGACGGTGTTCCCGACGATCAATGCACCCGATTACAAGGCCTATGCCCAGGCGATCATCGATTCGGGCATCAAAATCGTTGAAACGGCTGGCACGCCGGCGGTGCGCGAACTGTGGGAAATGATGAAGCCGCACGGCATCCTGATCCTGCACAAATGCACCGCGGTGCGCCATGCGCTTTCGGCGGAGCGGGCCGGGGTCGATGTGATCTCGATCGACGGGTTTGAATGCGCCGGGCACCCCGGTGAAGACGATATTCCGGGCCTGATCCTGATCCCTGCGGCGGCTGACAAGGTCAAGATCCCGTTGCTTGCTTCGGGAGGGTTCGGCGATGGCCGCGGGCTGGCGGCGGCGCTGGCGCTGGGGGCAGACGGGATCAACATGGGCACCCGGTTTACCGCCACGGTCGAAGCGCCGATCCACCAGGCGTTCAAGGATGCGATGGTGGCAGGGGACGAACGCTCAACCGATCTGATTTTCCGCACCTTCCGCAACACTGCGCGGGTGGCGAAGAACGAAGTGAGCCAAGCCGTTGTTGCAGCGGAGGCTGAGGGCAAGGACTTCACCGCCGTGGCCGATCTGGTCAAGGGCGTGCGCGGCCGCGAAGGGCTGCAAACCGGCGATACCGATCACGGCATCTGGTCGGCCGGGATGATCCAGGGTTTGATCCACGATATCCCCACCTGCGAAGTGTTGATCAGCCGGATCGTGGCTGACGCCGAAAGCATCATCCGCCAGCGCCTTGCCGGCATGCTGGCTTAAGAGGAGTAAACTGACATGGCCGAAGCCTATATCATCGACGCCGTCCGCACCCCGCGCGGGGTGGGCAAGCCGGGCAAGGGCGCGCTTTCGCACCTTCACCCGCAGCACCTGGCCGCCACCGTGCTGAAAGCGATCAAGGACCGCAACAACCTCGATACCAGTACCGTTGATGACGTGATCTGGTCGACCAGCACCCAGAAGGGCAAACAGGGCGGGGATCTTGGCCGGATGGCAGCATTGGCTGCCGGTTACGATACCAGCGCCAGCGGCATGACGCTGGACCGGTTCTGCGGCGGCGGGATCACCTCGGTCAACCTTGCCACCGCGGCGGTGATGTCGGGAATGGAAGACTGCGTGATCGCAGGCGGCACCGAAATGATGAGCTACACGTCGGCCACTGCGGCCGAAGAAGCCAACGCCGGGCTCAAGCCGCTGGGCATGGGTTCGGGTAACCGTGAGCTTGATGCAATTCACCCGCAGAGCCACCAAGGCGTTTGCGGCGATGCGATCGCGGCGATGGAAGGGATTGACCGGCACGCGCTCGATGCCCTCGCGCTCGTCAGCCAGGAACGCGCGGACCGCGCGATCCGCGAAGGCCGGTTCGATAAATCGCTGATCACCGTTTATAACGAAGACGGCACGGTGGCGCTCGATCACGAAGAATTTCCGCGTCCCGAAACCACGGCCGAAGGGCTTGCGGGCCTGCGCGCCAGTTTTGATGCTATCGCCGATTTCGATCTGGGCGGCACGACCTTCCGCAAGCAGATCCAGCGCCGCTATCCGGACCTGAACTGGCAAGGCGTGCACCATGCCGGTAACAGCTCGGGCGTGGTCGATGGTGCGGCGGCGGTGCTGATCACCAGCAAGGCCTACGCGGACAAGCACGGGCTCAAACCGCGCGGCAAGATCGTCGCTTATGTCAACTGCGGCGATGATCCTACGCTGATGCTCAACGCTCCGGTTCCCGCAGCCAGGAAGGTGCTGGCGAAGGCTGGGCTGAAGGTCGAGGATATCGATGTGTTCGAAATCAACGAGGCCTTTGCGGTCGTCGCTGAAAAGTTCATCCGCGATCTCGATCTCGATCGGACCAAGGTCAACCCCAACGGCGGGGCAATGGCGCTGGGCCACCCGATCGGCGCAACCGGATCGATGCTGATCGGCACCGCGCTGGATGAACTTGAGCGGATCGGCGGCAAGTATGGCCTGATCACGATGTGCGCGGCGGGCGGGATGGCCCCGGCGATCATCATCGAGCGGCTGGACTGAGCTGCATCAGCCGATGCCTGATTAGCACTTCTCGCCCCGGCCGTAGCTGATACGGTCGGGGCGATTGCTATGGGAGAGCGTGGCGTGACCGACCTGATTGAGAAAATCGCCCAGATCGTCGGCCCGCAAGGGCTGATCACCGGCAGTGACGTTCAAGAGCGTGCAGCCGATTTTATGGGCTTCACCCGCTGCATGGCCAAAGCGATCGTCCGCCCGGCCAGCACGGCTGAACTGAGCGCAGTGATGAAGCTGTGCCGCGCCGCCGGCCAGACGGTGGTGGCGGCGGGCGGCAACACCGGGCTGGTGCAGGGGCAGGTCTGCACGCCTGACGATATTCAGGTCTCGCTTGAACGGATGCGTGCGGTGGGCGAGATCGATCCGGTCGGCCGGACCATGGTGGTTGAGGCCGGCTGCGTGGTCCAGACTGCGCAGGAAGCGGCAGAGGCACATGGTCTCAAATTCGCGGTCGATTGGGGCGCGCGCGGTTCAGCAACGATTGGCGGCGGGATCGCTACCAATGCCGGCGGCAATTCGGTGGTCCGCTTTGGCATGATGCGCGAAAACGTGCTCGGTCTTGAAGCGGTGCTGGCCGATGGCACGGTGATTTCGAGCATGAACGTGCTGTTGAAAAACAACGCTGCCTATGACCTCAAACAGCTGTTCATCGGCAGCGAAGGCACCTTGGGGATTGTCACGCGCGCGGTGCTCAAACTGCATCCCGCGCCGCTGACCACACAAACCGCGATGCTGGCCTGCCCGGACTTTGCAGCGGTGCAGCGCCTGTTTGTCGAGATCGGCCGCCAGCTTGGCCCCGGACTGACCGCGTTCGAAGTGATGTGGCCCAGCTTTTACGAACCGATGGTGGCATCGGGCCGCCATACTCCGCCGCTGCCCGGCGGGCACGGCTGCTACGTTATTGCCGAGATGAGTGGGACCGATCCTGAAGCCGATCCGGCGCGGTTCGAGGCGGTGCTGGGCGCGCTGCTGGAAAGCGGAACGGTGGTCGATGCGGTGATCGCTTCCAGCCAGACGCAGGCCGATCAGATCTGGGCGATCCGCGATGATATCCCCGGGCTGATGATGTTCACCATGCCCAGCGTCACCTTCGATGTCAGCCTGCCGATCCGCGACATGGACCGCTATGTGGCAGACCTGACCAAGGCCGCGCAGGCCGAATTTGGCGAGACGCTCAAGCTGGTGGTATTCGGCCATATCGGCGATGGCAACCTGCACATTCTGATGGGCGCGCAGCCGTTTACGGCGGAAACCAAGCACCGGATCGAAGAACTGGTCTATGCCCCGCTGCAGGCACTGGGTGGATCGGTTTCGGCCGAACACGGCATCGGCATCGAAAAGCGCGATTGGCTGGCGATCAGCCGCTCGGGCGAGGAAATCACGCTGATGCGGACACTGAAGGCGGCGCTTGATCCCAAGGGAATTTTGAACCCGGGCAAGGTGCTCAGCTGAAATTCAACACCCCGCTCCGTTCGTGTCGAGCGCAGTCGAGACACCACGCGCAGCATCTCGACTGCGCTCGATGCGAACGGAGGTTTGGGGAAAAAGGAGATTGATCATGACCGACATGACATACGAAGTGGCTGATTTCGTCGCCACCATCACCCTCAACCGGCCCGAGCGGATGAACACCATTTCCTCGGCCATGCTGGATGACCTGACCCGCACGCTGGTGCGCGCCAATGAAGACCGCGACGTGCGGGTGGTGGTGCTGACCGGCACGGGCCGGGCGTTCTGCGCCGGGCTTGACCTGAACGAGGCCTCCGGCGGCGCCGGGATCGGCAGCAAGGATCGCCGCCCGCCCGAAACGATCGATCTGCGCAACACTCCGCCGACCGTGCTCAACGCGATGGACAAGCCGGTGATCTGCGCGCTCAACGGATCGGCGGCGGGCTACGGGATGGATCTGGCGCTCGGCTGCGATATCCGGATCATGGCCGATAACGCCAAGCTGGCGGCCGCCTTCGTCAAGCGCGGGGTGGTGCCCGAAAGCGGCGGCACCTGGTTCCTGCCGCGGATGCTGGGCTGGGCCAAGGCGGCGGAAATCATCTTCACCGGCCGCACGCTGAGCGCGGCAGAATGCCTGGCCGAACGGCTGGTCAATCAGGTGGTGCCCGCAGATGAAGTGGCTTCGACCGCGCAGGCGATGGCCCGCGAAATCGCCGCCAACGCCCCGATGGCGGTGCGCGCCAGCAAGCGCCTGATGCGGATGGGGCTGGAAGAGACGTTCGAAACCCACGTCCAGCACGTCTACCTGCAATTGCTCCCGCTGTTCGCCAGCGACGATTTCAAGGAAGGGGTAACCTCATTCCTCGAAAAGCGTCCGGCGAAGTTTGCGGGGAAGTAGTTTGGGCGAATGTCCGGTTTCGACCCCATTGCAGACATTGGCGGCATGCCCAACTGGTGTCATGTTAGACCATGCTTGAAACCGACGCACTTCTGATAATTGCGCATACTGCAGCAGAGGCAGGCGATTTCGATCGCGCACGCCAATGCTATGAAACTGGGGCGTCGCTGGGCGATCCCCAGTGCCTCCAAGCATTGGGTTATATGTACGACGTTGGCGAAGGCGTCGTCGAAAACAAAACCATAGCGATGAAGCTATACCGCAAGGCGTGGCGTCGCGGCGACCATGCAGCGGCCACTAATATCGCGATTATGTATCGTCAGCGGGGCAAAATGCGGACAATGTTCCAGTGGTTTAAGCGTGTCGCAGAAGCTGGTGACGGCAGCGCTCAGCTGGAAATGGCAAAGTGCTATTTGAGCGGCGTCGGTGTTCGGAAAGACAAGCAGGCGGCGCTGCGGTGCCTCGCAGTCGCGCATACGTCTTTCTACATCACGGAGTACGAACGCGAGGAGGCGGAATCCTTGCTGGCGATTCTTAAGCCGAAAATGTCGAAATGACCGCTTTCCACCCCAAAGCCGACATTCCACCTACTGCTCCAACAGCACCCCGCGCCCTACATCTTTCGCGTTTATCGCGCCCGTCAGGCCCAGCGCGGTGCGCATGTCCTGCTTGAGCAGGCCGAGGTAGCGGGTCAGCGCGGCTTCGCCGCCAGCGGCGATTGCCAGCACCCAGGGGCGGCCGATCATCGCGGCATTGGCGCCCAGCGCCAGCGCGCGAACCAGGTCTTGCCCGGTGCGGATCCCGCCGTCGACGATCAGCGTGCTCGATCCGCCCAGCGCGTCGGCGATGCGGGGCAACATTGCTGCGGTTGAGCTGGCCCCGTCCAGCTGGCGCCCGCCGTGGTTCGATATGATCATGCCATCGGCCCCGATCGCGACTGTCTGCTTGGCATCTGCCACATCGAGCACGCCTTTGAGCACCAGATTGCCCTTCCAGACCCCGCGCAACCATTCGATGTCTTTCCAGGTTACCGAGGCATCGAACTGGCTGCCGGTCCAGTGCAGATAATCGCGCGGGTTCTTCGATTGGCTGACGTATCGCGCGATGGTGCCAAAGCCGTGCGGCTTGCCGCGCAGGCCCACGTCGATGGCCCAGCGGGGATGGAGCGCATAATCGATCAGGCCGCTGCGCAGCTTCCCCCATGGGCCAAGCCCGCCGGACATCCCATTGCGGATATCGCGGTAGCGCGTGCCGAGTACTGGCAGGTCGATCGTGAAGGCCAGCGTGCGCACCCCGTGATCCCAGGCGCGCTGCAAGATTTCGGCGACGATGCCGCGGTCCTTCAGCATGTAAAGCTGGAACCACATCGGCTGGTCCGAGACGCCGGCAACTTCCTCGATCGGGCAAATCCCGACCGTGGAGAGGCAAAACGGAATGCCCGCAGCGTCGGCTGCGCGCTTGGCCTGCACTTCGCCGCGCCGCGCGGTCATCCCGCCCATGCCGACCGGCGCGAGCACCACCGGCAAGGCCAGCTTCTGCCCGAACAGATCGACCGAACAGTCCATTTTCGAGGCGTCGTTGAGCACTTTCTGGGTGAGCTGCAGGCTCTCCCAATCGGCGGTGTTGCGCCGCAGCGTGTCCTCGGCCACTGCGCCGCCATCGATGTAATCGAACAGGAACCGGGGCAGGCGATTTTCGGCCTGACGGCGGAAGTCGGCGTAGCTGGCGGGCAGCAGGTTGAGCAATTCAGCCATGAATTCTCAGCTTTTCTCTAAAGCCCTTCCCCCGTGGGGAAGGGTTGGGATGGGGGTTCGACGCCAGCGTGGGAACCCCCACCCCAACCCCTCCCCACCGGGGAGGGGTCATGGAAGGATCGCTGGCAGTCAAAGCATTGCCTCGATTAGCCGCGGGCCCTTGGCCGCCAGCGCGTCCTTCAGCGCGGCATCGAATTCCTCAGCCGTTTCGCAGCGCACTGCGGGCACCCCCATGCCTTCGGAAATCTTGGTCCAGCCGAGCCCGGGGTTCTTCAAATCGAGCATGGACAGCGCCTTGGGCCCGGGGTTCTGCACGCCCACGCGCATCAGTTCGATGTTGAGGATGGCGTAGCTGCCATTGTTGAGGATGATCGTGGTCACATCCAGCTGTTCGCGCGCCATGGTCCACAGCGCCTGGCAGGTGTACATCGCCCCGCCATCGCCGTGCAGTGCAATCACCTTGCGGTCCGGACAGGCCACCGCTGCGCCGACAGCCAAAGGCAGCCCCTGTCCAATCGCGCCGCCGGTTAGCTGGAGCCAATCGTGCTTCTTCGCCCCCGCGCACATCAGCATCGATGCGCCGCCTTGCGTTGCACCTTCATCCGAGACGATGGCGTTCTCGGGAAGTTGCTCCGCCAGGATCGCGCCGATGCTGGAGGAACTGAGCTTGCCGGGGGTGGCGTCGAACTTGGTTGGCTGCTGCACCAGAGCAGGCTCTGCTGGGGCATTCAGCGCGGATGCCAGCCCGGTCAGCGCATGGTCCGCATCCTCGCGCAAGCTGGCCAGCCGCACAAGCGCCGCGCCATCGGGCGAGAGCCAACTGGGCTTGCCGGGATAGGCGAAAAACGACACCGGCGGCTCCGTGCCACAGAACACGATGGTCTTGAACTCAGCCAGGAAGGCCTGCGCCTGTTCGCCAAAATAGGGCAGCTTTTCCACTGCGACCCGGCCCGCGCCGCGTTGATGGCGGGTGGCGAAGGTTTCCGCCACCAGGCGGCAACCAGTGGCGGCGGCAATCCGCCCGGCATCGCGCAAAGCGTCTTCACGCAGCGCGCGTCCGCCCAGGAACAGGCACTTGGGCCCTTCGCCGTCCTTCAGCGCAGCAGCCGCGGCGGCAATCGTTTCATCTGTTGTGCGCGGCGGGGCGATCACAGCAAGGGGAGCAACTGGCGACGACCCTTCGGTCCAGGCGTGGTTGGCCGGTACGATTACCGTGGCAATCTTGCCGGGATAGTGCTGCGCCACGGCAAAGGCTTCGGCCCCGGCCTGCGCCAGATCACGCTCTGAGGTGGAACTGCGCACCCAATCCGACATCGGCCGGGCTACCCCTTCGGTGTCCGAAGTCAACGGTGCGTTGAAATGCTTGTGATAGGTGGCGTGTTCCCCCACCATGTTGACGATCGGGCTGCCCGCCTTGCGGGCATTGTGCAGATTGGCCAGGCCATTGCCCAGACCCGGACCGAGGTGAAGCAGGGTCACCGCGGGCTTGTCTGCCATCCGGCCATAACCATCGGCCGCACCGGTCACCACGCCTTCGAACAGGCCCAGAATGGCGCGCATCCCGTGCTGGCGATCAACCGCCGCGACCAGCTGCATTTCCGACGTGCCGGGGTTGGCAAAGCACACCTCCACGCCCGCTGCTGCCAGTGTTTCGATAAATGCTTCGGCGCCGTTCATTGTGATGCGTCCTCCCTTGAAACTTACGGTAACGCTGCCTCCCACTGGCGCAACAGGATTGTGCGGCTTCGCGCCTCGGCTATGGCGAAATGACAAGGACGGGAGCGAATCGCGTGATGCAATATGATGTGCTGATCGTTGGCGCGGGGCAGGGCGGGGCCTATGCCGCGATCCAGCTGCGCCAACAGGGGTTTGAAGGCAGCATTGCGCTGATCGGGCGTGAGGCAGAGCCGCCCTATGAACGCCCGCCACTTTCCAAGGAATACATGCTGGGTGACAAGGCCTGGGAACGTCTGCTGATCCGCCCAGCCGATTTTTGGGCGGGCAAAGGGATCGAGCTGCTGCTCAGCTGCGAAGTGGTCTCGGTCGATCCGGCTGGCCGTAGCGTAGCTTTGCAGGATGGGCGCAGCATTGCCTTCGGGCAACTGATCTGGGCGACCGGCGGCGATCCGCGTCCGCTTTCGTGTCCGGGCTCTGAGCTGACCGGGGTTCACGCGGTGCGGACCCGCAAGGATGCCGATGCGATCCTGGCTCAGCTGGACCAGGTGGAGCGGGTCTGCATTGTTGGCGGCGGCTATATCGGGCTGGAAGCTGCCGCAGTGCTGCGTAAACTGGGCAAGGAGGTAACTTTGCTGGAAGTGCTGCCGCGCGTGCTGGCGCGGGTGGCCGGGCCGCAGCTTTCGGAGTTTTACGAGAAAGAACATCGAGACCACGGCGTTGATCTGCGCACCGGCATCGGTGTCGTCGCGATCGAGGGCGAAGGTCACGTTTCAGGAGTGCGGCTGACCGATGAAAGCCTGGTCGAATGCCAGATGGTCATCGTCGGCATCGGCATCATCCCGGCGGTCGGGCCCTTGCTGGCGGCGGGTGCGGCGGGCGGCAACGGCGTGGATGTAGACGAATATTGCCGCACCATCCTGCCCCACGTCTGGGCGATTGGCGATTGTGCGGCGCATTCCAGCAAGTTCGCCGATGGCCAGGTAATCCGGCTAGAATCGGTTCAGAATGCCAACGACATGGCCAGCTGCGTGGCCAAGGCGATCACGGGCGAGCCCCAACCATACGGCGCAACGCCGTGGTTCTGGTCGAACCAGTACGATCTCAAACTGCAGACTGTCGGGCTGTCTGCGGGGCACGATCAGAGCGTCCTGCGCGGCGATCCGGCGACGCGCAGTTTCTCGGTGCTGTACCTGCGCGGCGGCAAGCTGATCGCCTGTGATGCGGTGAACATGGTCAAGGACTATGTCCAGGCCAGGAAGCTGGTCGAGGAAGGGGCAAGCATTGCGCCCGATGATCTGGCCGATACCTCACGGCCATTGAAAGAGCTGGACCGGCTCTAGCCCTCTTCGCGTTTATAGCTCGGCAGCGCCAGACCGCGCGTTATCGCTAGCCCGCGCAGGGCAAAACCGGCTAGAGCCGCCACGGTCCAGCTGGCTTCGCGCGGCAGGCCCAGCCAGGCACCCGCAGCGCACAAAGCCGAGGCCAGCGCGGCGGCGGTGACGTAAATCTCGGGCCGCATGATAATCGAGGGCCGGCCTGCCAGCACATCGCGGATCACCCCGCCGACGCAGCCGGTAATCACCCCCATCAGGACCGCCGGCACCGGGGCAATGGCAAAGGCCAGCGCCTTGGCGGTGCCGAGCACGGCATAGGCGGCAAGACCCGCGGCATCGGCCCAATCGAGCAGTTCGCCTTCCCACCACTTGCGCGGGGTAAACCAGGCGATCAGCGCCACCGCCAGGCAGACCGGCGCCACCCACGGATCGCGCACCCAGAACACCGGCGCACCGATCAACAGATCGCGCACCGATCCGCCGCCGACTCCGGTGATCAGCGCGAAGAACGCCATGGTCACAAACGTCTGCCGCAGCCGCGCGGCGAGTAGTGCCCCGGTGAGCGCAAAAACCGCGGTTCCGGCAAGATCCAGCACTGCCGGGATCTGGGGCAGGACGGTGCTCATGGCCGGGCCCTGCGGCGACGCCGGAACAGCAGCGTGGTGCCGAACAGGCTGGTGATCAGCGCGATACTGCCCAACAGCCACAGCAACCAGTGGCTCGTATCCTCGCGCCCCTCCGGGTCCATGATGTGCAGACCCCACATCAGATCATAGGCGCGCCACCATTTGGTGCGCAGTGCCAGCACTTCGCCGGTATCGGCATCGATATAGAGGTGCGTGCCATCGGCAAAGGTGCCCTGCCAGCTGGGGCGCGGGCGGCGTAGATCGAGCGGGGGCTGGTCGGCGGCGAAGCGTTTGATTGCCGTTAGCTTGGCTGGCCCGGCAAAGGCGGCCTCGGCCAAAGCTCGCGCTTCCATCACCTCGACCGGGCCAAGCGCCGCGCCGCTATCGGCGGAATAGCGGCGCTGCACCTTGTCTGCACCGGTGCTCACCCACACCGCGCGCTGGCCTTCCTGCACCAGCGTCAGTTTGATCACCGGGGCGGTCAAGTGCGGCGGGACCAGCACCTGACTGGCGAAGGGAGCTGGCGTGCGGCGCAAGTCCTCGCCGCGCACATCCTCGATCGGGCGCAGCGTCATGAACACCCCGCTCAGCGTCCACAGCACCAGCGGCACCGCCGCAGCCCAGCCCAGCCAGATGTGCCAGCGGGTGAATTTCTGCATGAGGGTGCGCTTGGCCACTGGTCAGGTCCTCTCCATTTTCACGAAGTGCAAATGGGGAGGTGGCATTTGCGCAGCAAATGACGGAGGGGTATCGAAATTATCGCCATTACCCCTCCGTCTCGTCCTTTGGACGATCCACCTCCCCATTTGTGGCCTTCGCCAAAAATGGAGAGGACCTTGTCGTTCAAATATGGATCGGCTTGCCGGTAACCCCCATTGCCGCTTCCTTCAGCGCTTCGCTGTGCGTCGGGTGGGCGTGGCAGGTGTAGGCGATATCTTCGCTCGTTGCGCCAAATTCCATCGCCAGCGCAGCTTCGGCAATCATTGTGCCGGCAAGGCTGGCGATCGCCCAGACGCCCAGCACCTTGTCGGTCTTGGCATCAGCGATAACTTTCACGAACCCGTCAGGCTCGTGGTTGGTCTTGGCGCGGCTGTTGGCCATCATCGGGAACTTGCCCACCTTGATTTCGCCCCCAGAAGCCGAAAGACGTTCTTTGGCCTGCTCTTCGGTCAGGCCGACGCCAGCAAATTCGGGGTTGGTATAGACCACGCCGGGGATCACATCGTGATTGACGATCCCGGTCAGTCCGGCGATGTTTTCAGCCACCGCGATGCCTTCATCCTCGGCCTTGTGCGCCAGCATCGGCCCGGGAATGCAATCGCCGACTGCCCAGACGCCGTCCACCTTGGTGCGGAACGAGTGATCGGTTTCGATCTGCCCGCGTGCGTTGAGCTCCAACCCGATGGCGTCCAGCCCCAGCCCTTCGGTGTGCGGACGCCGCCCGATCGCGACCAGCACGCAGTCGGCCTCCAGCGTCTCGGCCGCGCCGCCCTTGGCGGGTTCCAGCGTCAGCGTGGCCTTCTTGCCCTTGACCGCAGCGCCGGTGACCTTGGTGCCGAGCTTGATCTCCATGCCCTGCTTCTTGAAGATCTTGGCGGCTTCCTTGCGGACATCCATGTCCATGCCGGGCAGCAGCGCATCGAGGTATTCGACCACAGTGACCTTGGCCCCCAGGCGGCTCCAGACCGAACCCATTTCCAGCCCGATCACCCCGCCGCCGATCACCACCATGTGTGCGGGCACCTTGGCCAGCGCCAGCGCTCCGGTCGAATCGACGATCACGCCCTTGTCGTTATCAATTTCCACGCCCGGCAGCGGTGTGACGCTGGAGCCGGTGGCGATCACCACGTTTTTGGCAGTGTAGGCCTTGCCCGCGACTTCGACAGTGTGCGCGTCCTTGAATGTGCCATAACCCTTGAGCCAATCGACCTTGTTCTTTCTGAACAGGAATTCGATGCCCCCGGTCAGGCCTTTTACGGCATCGGCCTTGTCCGCCTGCAGCACGCCCAGATCGAGTTCGACCTTGCCCAGCTTGACGCCGTAGCGGGCCAGCGCGCCGCTGGCAGCCTCGGCAAACTTTTCCGATCCGTGCAGCAGCGCCTTTGAAGGAATGCAGCCGACGTTGAGGCAAGTCCCGCCCAGCGTCTCGCGGCTTTCCACGCAAGCCGTCTTCAGCCCCAGCTGCGCCGCACGGATCGCGCCGACATAGCCGCCAGGTCCGGCACCGATGACGATAAGGTCGTAGTCGTATTCAGCCATTTCTTCCTCCGTCATCCCGGGCTCGACCCGGGATCGCTGGCCGCTGGCACCGACTTTGCGGCCAGCGGTCCCAGGTCAAGCCCGGGACGACGCCAAAATCACAAATCGATCAGCAAGCGCGTCGGATCCTCGATCGCTTCCTTGATGGTCTTGAGCGCGGTCACTGCCTCGCGCCCATCGATCAGGCGGTGATCGTAGGACAGCGCGAGGTACATCATCGGGCGGATAACGATTTGGCCATCACGCACAACCGGGCGATCCTCGATCCGGTGGAGGCCAAGCACAGCGCTTTGCGGGGGGTTGATGATCGGGGTGGACATGAGCCCGCCGAACACGCCGCCGTTGGAGATGGTGAAGGTGCCGCCTTGCATATCGGCCAGGGTCAGCGTGCCGTCCTTGGCCTTCTTGCCCAATGCGGCGATCGCCTTTTCGATATCGGCAAAGCCCATCGCCTGCACATCGCGGACAACCGGCACGACCAGGCCATTGGGGGCGGAGACCGCGACCGAGAGATCGACGTAGGGGTGGTAGATGATCTCGTCGCCTTCGATCCGCGCGTTGACTGCGGGGAAGTCTTTCAGCGCCAGGCAGGCAGCCTTGGCAAAGAAGCTCATGAAGCCGAGCCGCACGCCGTGCTTCTTTTCGAAGCTTTCGCGGAAGGTGTCGCGCGCCTTCATCACCGCGCTCATATCGCAATCGTTGAAGGTGGTGAGCAAGGCGGCGGTGTTCTGCGCTTCCTTCAATCGCCGGGCGACTGTCTGACGCAGGCGCGTCATCTTGACGCGTTCTTCGCCGCGCGAGCCCGAAGGGGCGGAGGCAGGCTCAGCCTGCGCGGTAACGGCGGCGGGGGCAGGCGCGGCGGACTTGGCTGCAGCTGCGCTCAGCACGTCTTCCTTGGTGATCCTGCCGTCTTTGCCGGTGCCCTTGATCACGGCGGGATCGATCCCGTGTTCCAGCACCGCGCGGCGCACTGCTGGCGATAGCGTCGATGCTTCTGCCGCAACTGTGGGCACAGCCGGGGTTGGGGCGATGGTGTCCGATGCGGGTGCTATCGGGGCTTCGGCACGGGCGGCCACCGGCTCAGCCCCGGCCGAGGGCGTGCCGTCCTCAACCGTGGCGATCACTGCGCCCACCGCAACCGTATCGCCCAGCTTGGCGATCTGCTGGCCCATCACCCCGGCCACCGGCGCGGTCACTTCGATCGCGACCTTGTCGGTTTCCAGGCTGGCGATCGGCTCATCGAGGCCAACCGCTTCGCCAGGCTGCTTGAGCCATTCGCCAATGGTCGCTTCAGAGACCGATTCACCCAGCACGGGAACTTTAACTTCGGTAGACATCTGCTTGTTTCCTTACGCCTTCTTGCGGCGACGAATTTCGTTGCGGACCGAGGTGCCGAGTGCATGACTGATCAATGCACCCTGCTCGCTGGCGTGACGGCTGGCCAGGCCCGTTGCGGGCGATGCGCTGGCCACGCGGCCGGCATAGCGCGGGCGGGTGACCTTGCACTTTGCAGCGATAAGCGCCTCTTCGATCAGGCTTTCAACGAAGAACCACGATCCGTTGTTGCGCGGCTCTTCCTGGCACCAGACCACGTCTTCCAGATTTGGCATGCGCGACAGGCGCAGCGCCAGCGGCTCACCCGGGAAGGGATAGAGCTGTTCCAGCCGCACGATCTGCGTATCGGTGATTTCGGCGGCATCGCGCGCTTCCATCAGATCATAGGCAACCTTGCCCGAACAAAGGATCACGCGCTTGGTGGTCTTGTCATCCGCGCCGCTGCGATCGGACAGGATTCGCTTGAAGTGCGCCGCGCCGATGAATTCGCTGGCTTCGCTCTTGGCCATCGGATGGCGCAGCAAGCTCTTGGGCGTCATGATGATCAGCGGTTTGCGGAACGGGCGGTGCATCTGCCGGCGCAACACATGGAAATAGTTGGCCGGGCTGGTGATGTTGCAGACCTGGATATTGTCCTGAGCGCACAGTTGCAGGAACCGCTCAAGCCGGGCCGAACTGTGCTCCGGCCCCTGGCCCTCATAGCCATGCGGCAGCAGCAGCACGAGGCCATTGGCGCGCAGCCACTTCGATTCCGAGCTGGCGATGTACTGGTCGGTGATAATCTGAGCGCCGTTGGCGAAATCGCCGAACTGCGCTTCCCACAATACGAGGCTCTTGGGATCGGCACTGGCGTAACCCCATTCGAAACCGAGCACACCATATTCCGAAAGCGGGCTGTCATGCACTTCGAACTTGCCGTGCGGCACTGTGGTGAGCGGAATGTACTTGCGTTCGTCGGTCTGATCGACCCACACCGCGTGGCGCTGGCTGAACGTGCCGCGGCCCGAATCCTGGCCCGAGAGGCGCACGTTGAACCCTTCGGAGGCAAGGCTGCCGAACGCCAAGGCTTCAGCGGTCGCCCAGTCAAACCCGGCGCCGCTGGTGAACATCTCGCGCTTGGCGTCGATCACCCTTGCAAGCGTCTTGTGGATCGTCAGATCGGCGGGAACCGTGGTCAGGGTGCGGCCCAGGCTGTCGAACAGCTTGGCCTCGATCCCGGTGGGGACATTGCGCCGTGCGCTTTCGGGATCAGCGGGGGCGTGTAGCCCTTGCCAGCGCCCGCCGAACCAATCGGCCTGGTTGGCCTTATAGCCTTTGGATGCCTCGAATTCCTGCTCGAGCGCCTGGACGAAGCGCATTTCGGCTTCTGCGGCCCAGTCCTTGTCGATCACGCCCTGACTGGTCAGCCGATCAGCATAGATCTTGCTGACTGCAGGGTGCGCGCGGATGACCTGGTACATCAAGGGCTGGGTAAAGCTGGGCTCATCGCCCTCGTTGTGGCCGAAGCGGCGATAGCACCACATATCGACCACCACATCGCGGCCAAAGGTCTGGCGGTAATCGGTGGCCAGCTTGCAGGCAAAGGTCACCGCTTCGGGATCATCGCCGTTGACGTGGATGATCGGCGCTTGGATGCCCTTGGCCACGTCAGACGGGTAGGGTGAGCCGCGCGAAAACTGCGGGCTGGTGGTGAAGCCAATCTGGTTGTTGATGATGAAGTGGATGCAGCCGCCGGTGTTGTACCCTTTGACGCCTGAGAAGCCGAAGCATTCCCACACGATCCCTTGCCCGGCAAAGGCAGCATCGCCGTGGATCAGCACCGGCAGCACAGTCTTGTGCTTGCCGGGGCCGATATCATCGCGGAACATTTGCTGCGCGCGGACCTTGCCCAGAACGATCGGATCGACGGTTTCCAGGTGGCTGGGGTTGGGGGTCAGGCTCATGTGAACCTTGGTTCCGTCAAATTCCCGGTCGGTGGAAGAACCGAGATGGTATTTCACATCGCCCGATCCGCCCACGTCTTCGGGATTGGCGGTGCCGCCCGAAAATTCGTGGAAGATCACGCGGTATGGCTTGGCCATCACGTTCGCCAGCACGTTCAGGCGGCCGCGGTGGGCCATGCCGTAAACGATCTCGCGCACCCCGCGGCTGCCGCCGTATTTAATCACTGCCTCAAGCGCGGGGATCATCGCTTCGCCGCCATCGAGCCCGAAGCGCTTGGTGCCGACATATTTGCGGCCGAGGAACTTTTCGTATTGCTCGCCGCGGATCACCGCCTGCAGGATCGCCTTCTTGCCCTCGGGCGTGAAGTCGATCGACTTGTCGCCGCCTTCGATCCGGTCCTGGATAAAGCGCCGTTCATCGACATCGGCGATGTGCATGTATTCATAGCCAAGCTTGCCGCAATAATTGCGCTTCAGCACATCGACCAGTTCGCGCACGGTCGACCATTCCAGCCCCAGCGTGCCGCCAAGGTAAACCTTGCGGTCCAGCGCCGCGCCGGTGAAGCCGTGATAGGCGGGGTCGAGATCGGCGGGCAGGTTCTGGTGGCTGAGCCCAAGCGGATCGAGATCGGCGCCTAGATGTCCGCGCACCCGGTAGGTGCGGACCAGCATCATCGCCCGGATCGAATCCGCCGCGGCTTCCTCGATCGCCTTGCCATCAACGGGCGCGCCGGGCTTGGCCGCCGCCGCCTTGACCGCTGCAGTCATCTGCGTGGGATCAAGCGCGGCGGTCAGATCATCCGACATGCTGCGCCAATCGCCGCACGCCCAGCTGGGGCCGAGTTGCAGGCCAGAGTCAAGCGACTCGGGGAGGAAATCGTGGCTCTCGCTGCCCATTTTTGCAGCCTTTCCGCTTCATCAACTCTGGGGCCTGAAAGCGCTCCCGGGGAGGATAGCGCATAACCCGGACATGGTTAGGGGCGGCGCAAGGCCGCCCCCGGTAGCTCTACTTACGCAAGTTCCTTCAGCAGCCCGTCCAGCGTCACGCCCAGTTCGCTGGGTGAGGGCGAAACGCGGATGCCGGCGGCTTCCATTGCGGCGATCTTGTCATCGGCGCCGCCTTGCCCGCCCGAGACGATTGCCCCGGCGTGGCCCATGCGGCGGCCCGGAGGGGCAGTGCGCCCGGCGATGAAGCCAACCATCGGCTTCTTGCGCCCGCGCTTGGCTTCGTCAGCGATGAACTGCGCAGCTTCTTCTTCGGCCGAGCCGCCGATTTCGCCGATCATGATGATCGACTTGGTCGCATCATCAGCCATGAACAGTTCAAGCACGTCGATGAAATTGGTGCCGTTGACCGGATCGCCGCCGATGCCGACTGCGGTGGTCTGGCCGAGGCCGATCTGCGTGGTCTGGAACACCGCTTCATAGGTCAGCGTGCCTGAGCGTGAGACCACGCCGACGCTGCCGGCCTTGAAGATCGAACCGGGCATGATCCCGATCTTGCATTCGTTCGGGGTCAGCACGCCGGGGCAGTTGGGGCCGATCAGGCGGCTGCTGCTGCCGGTCAGCGCGCGCTTGACCCGGACCATGTCGAGCACCGGAATGCCTTCGGTGATGCACACGATCAGTTCGATCCCGGCATCGATCGCCTCAAGGATGGCATCAGCCGCGCCTGGGGGCGGCACATAGATGCACGATGCGCTCGCGCCAGTTACAGCCTTGGCTTCGGCCACGCTATCGAACTGCGGCAGGCCCAGATGCTCGGTCCCGCCTTTGCCCGGGGTGACGCCGGCCACCATCTTGGTGCCGTAATCGAGCGCGGCCTGGGTGTGGAAACTGCCGGTGGCACCGGTCATCCCCTGGGTGATGACCTTGGTATTTGCATTGATCAGGATCGACATCGTGTTGCGCTTTCAAAGGGTTGATCTATCGAAATTGTTTGGCTTGAAGCCTATTTCCACGCCAGACCATAGCTGACCATGGTCCGCGGATCGCCATCGTTATCAAAGGTTTTGGCCTGAAACATGATCATGTAATCGCGGCCTTCGATGGTCGGGGTCCAGTAAAAGCCGCCTTCTTCGGGTTCGATATCGGCCGGGCGCGGGCCCAGCACTTCGATCGCAGCGGTGCGGGCCTTGGCATCGGTCATTTCGCCCGAAGCCGCGGTGGTCAGCGAGCAGACCTTGAGGCCGCCATCGGACGTGCTGAGCCCGACCTGCCAGGTGCCATCATCGTAATAGGTGCGCTGGGCATCGGCATCCTTGCCCTTTTTGAGGTTCCACGGCGCAGTGGTTGCAGCCTTGGCCTGCGCCTTGTGATCGCCAGGATGATCGAGACAGATTGCCTTGAACGCAGCGGCGGTTTCCTCAGGCGTGGGCCATTCGTCCTGGGCCATGGCCGGGGCGGACAGGCCGAACAGAGTGGCAGCAGCCAACGCGGTGCGCAGCGGGGTGGTCAGTTTCATCAGGGCATTCTCCTCTTCCAGCGGCGCTGCAGCGCGGGGTTCAGCCCAGGCTCGGCTCGATCACCTTGCAAGCGTCGAGCAGTTCCTTGACCGCATCGACCGAGACCTGCAGTCCGGCCTTGTCGGCATCGTCCAGTTCGATCTCGATCACCTTTTCCACGCCGCCCGCGCCGATCATCACCGGCACGCCGACGTAAAGGCCGTTCTGGCCGTACTGGCCATCCACATAGGCGGCGCAGGGCAGGATACGTTTCTGGTCGTTCAGGAAGGCTTCGGCCATGGCGATGCCCGAAGCCGCCGGGGCGTAGAACGCCGAGCCGGTGCCGAGCAGCGCGACGATTTCGCCGCCGCCGCCGCGGGTGCGCTTGACGATCGCGTCAATCTTGTCCTGCGATGAGAGCCCCATCTTGATCAGATCGGGCACCGGAATGCCGTTGACGGTCGAATAGCGCACCACCGGGACCATCGTATCGCCGTGGCCGCCGAGCACGAAAGTGTTCACATCGCGCACCGAGACGTGGAATTCATCGGCGATGAAGTGGCTGAACCGCGCGGAATCGAGCACCCCGGCCATGCCGACGACCATGTGGTGCGGGAGCCCTGAAAATTCGCGCAGCGCCCAGACCATCGCATCAAGCGGGTTGGTGATGCAGATCACGAATGCGCCGGGGGCGTTGTTCTTGATCCCTTCGCCGACCGCTTTCATCACTTTGAGGTTGATGCCGAGCAGATCGTCGCGGCTCATCCCCGGCTTGCGGGCAACGCCAGCGGTGACGATGATCACATCGGCCCCGGCAATATCCTTGTAATCGTTCGAGCCGGTGATCCTGGCATCGAAGCCTTCAACCGGGCCGCACTGCGACAGATCGAGCGCCTTGCCCTGCGGGACGCCTTCAACCACATCGAACAGGACCACGTCGCCCAGTTCCTTCTGCGCCGCGAGGTGGGCCAGAGTGCCGCCGATGTTGCCAGCGCCGATGAGAGCAATCTTCTTGCGTCCGGAAGTCTTGGCCATAATGCGACGATGTCCTTGTGCTGGAAAGCGGGATCGATCGTTGGCTGCAGGTTGTGGCCCTTCCATCCCGCGTGGAAAAGGGGCCGCCCGGTGTTCCAGACGGCCCTAAAGCGCGCTGCACGCGATTGCAAGGTGGTAAAAGACCCTGGCGTCAACTATTTGCTGATAATAGTTCGCAATTGCAATAGTAGACTCGGAATCAGTTTCAGCCTGAACCTTCCCCGCGGGGAAGGGGAACCGCGAAGCGGTGGAAGGGGGCGGAGGAATTGCGCGCGGAAGCGCGCAGCCGCTACCGCGGCTTTAATGGTACGCCCCTTTCCGTCTCGCTACGCGAGCCACCTCCCCCGATGGGGGAGTTTCCTGAGCAGGGAAGGAATATCTGGCGCGCCTTAGCGCGGCACTTTGGCCAGCTTGCGGTGCATCGCTGCGGCGCGGCGCGGATCGAGTGCGGCGCAGATTTGCAGCCAATGGCGCAGGTCCTGCTGATCGCCGCGCTGGTGTGCTGCGCGCGCCCGCAGCCCGGCGTCTTCGGCGGCATTGAGGCCGTGCACCGCGAAATGCTTCAGCGCATCGCGCACCACCTGGTCCTGACGCGCCACATCGGCATTATCATTGGCGGCGCGCGCCGCGATCCGCCCCAGATCGCCGCGGGTCAGATGCGCCGGGACGAACAGTGGGCGGGCGGTAGCGGTACGGATTGTCATTGTTTTTGCGGCCCTTTGCGTCGTTGCGCTGTGGACCTTGATCTAGACCGCCGCCGCTAAGTGTTGGTGTCGCTCTATGGTTGCCAGCATTTTAAGCTTGTTTGCCCAGCCAGCCAATCACCCGCCCGGCTGCTGGATCCACTGGCCGGACTTCTCAAATTCAGGCTTCACGCCTTGCGATCCGGGCAAGTTCTCGCCCGAATATTGCTGATCACCGCCGCGTGCACGCACCTCGGCGGCATAATTCGGGGCTGGGGCGGGGCGCGCCGGGGCTTGGCCGGCATCGCCGGGTTTGGCCGGAGCGCCGGGCACGCCGCCCTGGGCCTGGCTGAGCCCGGCGTCGTAGGAGCGCTGCAGCGCGGTGGGATCGAGCACCGGATCGGGCACCTTGTCCGCCGCCGGATCGCGCAGGTGCGGCGCGGCCATCGGCTCGCCTCCGACATAGGCAAAGCGGAAGGTCCCGGCCTCGCCAGCGCGGCCCTTGAAGCGGTAGAACCGGTGCGCGCCCAGGGTGGTGATATAAGTGAGGCTGGGCGCCCAATAGGGGTGGACCGCAACGGTATGGTAATGCGTGGCGAGGCCAACGCTGGGCTCGACATAGCCCGACAGCGCGGCATCGGCCACGCGCCGGGCGCGCTCCCAGAAGAACGCGCTGGGCCGCCGCGCCAGCGATCCATCGCAGGTAAAGCTGAACTGGCACCCGGTACTGCGCTCGCTGCCCTGGTAGACCACGCCGCAGACCGTATTGGGATAGCTGGGATGCGCCACCCGGTTGAGCACAACCTGCGCCACCGCGCGCTGGCCCTGATCGGGCTCGCTGGCGGCTTCGTAATAGACTGCGGCGGTCAGGCATTCGACCGCGCGGGTGCGGTCAACGCCTGAATAATCGAACCGCATCGCGCGGGCTACTGCCCCGCCGACGAAATCGACCATATTCGCCCCGGCTGCATCGCTGGGCAGGCCCGAGGGATCAAGCCCGGCGGGCAAGACCTCGGTGGGGGCGACGTAATAGAACGCGGACCCGGGAAAGCTGTCCCCCGGCCGTTCAAACGGCATCGGATCGAGCGCGAAGCCCTGGCCCGAAGCATCACCAATCCCCAGCCGTTCCCAGCCCTGCGGTGCGGCCAGCGCGGGCACAGCGACCACCGCCAGCAGCACCAGCGCACGCCGCCCGCGATGCTTGCGGCGGCTGCGCAGCCACAGCGTTGCCGCCCGCACGCGCTTGAACCGCGCGGAGAAATCGCGCGGTCTGGGCTCATAGGGAAGGATCAGGCTTTGGATCATGCTTTCTCGTAACTGGCTACGCGCCTTCGCGCGTAATCCTTGGGGTGGTCCCAGGGCCAGCGTGCTTTCGGCGCCGTGCCGAAGCGGGACGAACCGGGTGATAGCTGTGAAGCCCTCAAAAAAAGCTAACGTCCCATGACAAAGGCGGAACTTGTGCATCACCGCATCTGATCGTAAGGCCGCGGCCACGTCATAGGTTGTCCAGGCGACTGGACCTAAGAGGGAAGCGAGTGAAGTGCTCGCGCTGCCCCCGCAACTGTGACCGGGGAGCGATGCGTCCCACATGCCACTGGTGTCAAAACCGGGAAGGCGGGCGCAAAGCGATGATCCGGGAGCCAGTAGACCTGCCGATGACGGTCGTTCCGCAGCCGGGCGGGGTGTACCGGAATGCAGCGCAAGGCTCGCAATGATGCGAGCGCTTTCGCATGAACGGCTTGTTCATGACGGGAGAATTGCGCGTGAAATTTGTGTTTTTAGTGGGTGCATCGCTGCTGGTTGCCACCCCTGCCTTGGCGCAGGATGATCAGGGCGATGATGGCACGAATACAATCGTCGGTTCGTTTACTCTGCTGCCCCATCTGGTCACCGACGATACCATCACCGTCACCTCAACCGGGATCGAAGGGCTGATCGCCGAAAGCGGCCAGTCGATCTCGGTGATCACCGCGGATCAGATTGAAGCGGTCCAGGGCAGCGATCCGGTGCGGTTGCTGGAGCGGCTTCCGGGCGTGGCGACATCGCGCAACGGCCCCTTGGGCAGCGCCACCAGCGTGTTCGTGCGCGGGGCCAATTCGCAGCAATTGCTGGTCACCATCGACGGGGTGCGGGTGGACGATCAGGCCGCGCCATCGGGCGGGTTCGATTTCGGCACCGTGCTGAATGACGGAGTTGGCCGGATCGAATTGCTGCGCGGATCGAACAGCCTGGCCTGGGGCTCTGACGCAATCGGCGGCGTACTGGCGATCACCAGCGACGATCGCCCGGGCTTTCGCGCCGGCGCCGAATTTGGCGCCAACAACACGCTCAGCGCCGATGCCGGTTGGGCCATGCGCCGCGATGGCGATACCGGGATTGCGCTCAACGGCGGCTATACCCGCAGCGATGGCATCTCGGCCTTCGCTGGCGGGGCAGAGCCCGATGGGTTCCGCCAGTGGCACGTGAACGGCAAGGGCTCCTATGGCCTTGCCTATGGCCTCAAACTGGTCGCGGTGGGCCGCTATGCCGATAGCCGGATCGATTTCGACGGCTATCCCGCGCCCACTTACAGCGTGTTCGCCGATACCCCCGAATACCAGACCACGCGGCAGGCCTCGGGCCGGGCCGGACTGGAATACGATAGCGACGGATTTGAACTCGCGGGCGGAGTGGCGCTGTCCGACACCCGCCGCGCCTATTACGATCCGACCTACGGCACCGCGCCCAATTTCAACACCATTGGCCGCGGCGTGCATGCCGATCTGAAGGGACGAGCCATTCTGTCAGGCGGATTCCGGCTCGATTTCGGTGGGGACGCTGATTGGGCGCGCTATTCGACCACCTACGATCCGCGTCAGACGGCCCGCACGCTGGGCGGGCATGCGCTGCTGGGCTATCACGATGACCGGGTCAGCCTGAGCGCCGGCGGCCGGGTTGACGATCATGACCGGTTCGGCAGCCACACCACGCTGGGGGCCAATGGCAGCTTCAAGCTGACCGATCACTGGCGGGTGCGGGCATCGTGGGGGCAGGGCTTCAAGGCGCCCTCGCTCAGTCAGCTGTATGGCTATGGCGCCAATCCTTCGCTCAAGCCCGAAGAGAGCGATGCCTATGATCTGGGGCTGGAATACGATGATGGCGGATCGGGCCATTTCGCAGTCACCGCATTCCGCCGCGATTCGACTAACCTGATCGATTATGTGTCCCCCACCGGTTACTTCAATGTGGGCCGCACCCGCGCGCAGGGGTTCGAGCTGGAAGGAGCGGTGACCGTGGCTGACAGTCTGACCGTTTCGGGCGCCTACACCTACCTTGACGCCAGCAATCGCGCTACCGGGAAGCAACTGGCCCGCCGCCCGCGCCATTCGCTCAGCATGTCGGTGGATTGGCACGCCCCTGCTGGGGTGACGCTGGGTGCGGACTTCCGCCTGGTCGGCGAACGGTTTGACGATCCGGGCAATTTCACTCCGCTGGACAGCTATGGCCTGGTCACCCTGCGCGCCAGTGTGCCGGTGGGCGACAAGATCGAGCTCTACGGCCGGGTTGAGAACGTCACCGACGAGAGCTACGAAACCGCTGCCGGATACGGCTCCTATGGCCGCTCGGCCTATGCCGGTGTGCGGCTGAAGTGGTGACAACGCATCAGATCCTCTCTATTTTTGGCGACTGCCACAAATGGGGAGGTGGCAGCGGCGTCAAGCCGCTGACGGAGGGGTTTGGACGCCAGCGTCGCTACCCCTCCGTCACCGCTTCGCGGCGCCACCTCCCCATTTGGCTGCGCAAAATGGGAAGGATCTTGGCTTCTGCTCTCACCATCTCGCTCTCCGCCTGCGCCGCGCCGCAGCCTAGCTCCAGCGCCGCGCTGACCATCGTCAGCATGAACCCCTGCACCGATGCGATCCTGGCCGAAGTGGCCGATCCGCAGCAATTGCTGGCGATCTCCAGCTATAGCCAGGACCCGGCTTCCAGCTCGATGGACCTGACTCGCGCCCGCGCGATGAACGCGGTCAGCGGCACGGTGGAGGAAGTGCTGGCGTTGCGGCCCGGGATCGTGATCGGATCGAGCTTTACCCCGCCCGGCACCCGCATGGCGCTGGAACGGCTGGGCTATCGGTTCGAAGCGTTTGGCCTGGCTGGAACGGTCGAGGACAGCCGCGAACAGGTGCGCGCCTTGGCCCGGATCGCCGGGCATCCCGAACGCGGTGAAGCTTTGGTGGCGCGGATCGATGCGGCGCTGGCTGCCGCTGCGCCACCGCCGGGGCCGCCGATCAAGGCGGTGGTGTGGCAATCGGGCGGGATCGTCCCGGGGCAGGGGACCTTGATCGATGATCTGCTGCGCCGCACCGGCTTTATCAACTATGCGGCGCAGCGCGGGCTGCATCAGGCCGATGTGCTGGGGCTGGAGGCGATGCTGGCCGATCCGCCGCAGGTGATCTTTACCGCAGGAAACCGCTATTCGGAGGAAGACCGGCTGCTGTCGCACCCCGCCTTGGCTGCGCTGGCGGGCACCCGCCGCGCCGCGTTCGAACCCAAGCTGCTGTGGTGCGGCGGGCCGACGATCGTGCGGGCAGTGGCGCGATTGGCTGAGGTGCGTAGGGGTTTTGCCTTGCCGCGCACCACCCCCCGGCCCCCTCCTCTGAAGAGGAGGGGGAGCTTGTTAGCCCCCTCCTCTTCAGAGGAGGGGGTTGGGGGTGGTGGAGTGCGCAAACCATGACCCGCCCCAATCTCCTGCTGCTGATCGGCATCCTGATCGCCGTGCCGCTGTCACTGCTGGCAGGACGGGTGTGGCTCGATCCCTTCACAGCAATGCCGGACAACGCGCTGATTATCCTCACGCAGCTGCGCCTGCCACGCGCGGTGCTGGCCTTGGTGCTGGGTGCTGGGCTTGGCGCAGCGGGCGCAGCGATGCAGGGCTATTTGCGCAATCCGCTGGCTGATCCGGGACTGTTCGGGATCGCCCCCGGCGCGGCCTTGGGCGCGGTGCTGAGCTTCTGGACTGGCCTTGCCGGGACGCCGTGGATCCTGCCGTTGTTTGCGCTGCTGGGCGCGGGCGGGGCAATGGCGCTGCTCGGGCTGATTGCGGGGCGGACCGGATCAGCACTGCTGTTCACGCTGGCGGGCATGATCATCGCCAGCCTGGCCGGGGCGCTTATGAGCCTCGCGATCAGCCTGTCGCCCACGCCGTTTGCGATGAGAGAGATCGTGACCTGGCTGATGGGCGCGCTGGCCGATCGTTCGTGGCACGAAGTGTGGTTTGCCGCGCCGCTGACCGTGGCCGGGATTGCGCTGCTGTTGCGGGCGGGAAAATCGCTTGATGCCCTGACCCTGGGGGAGACGGCGGCGCTGTCGCTCGGGGTTGATCCGCGGCGGCTGCAATGGCTGATGATTGGCGGGGTCGGGCTGACGGTGGGCGCAGGCGTGGCGGCGGCGGGAATTATCGGCTTTGTCGGGCTGATCGTGCCGCACCTGATGCGCCGTTACACCGATCGCCGCCCATCACAGCTGATCGTGCCAAGCGCGCTGGCCGGGGCCTTGCTGCTGCTGATCGCAGATAGCCTGTGCCGGATCGTGCCGCTGCAAAGCGAACTGCGGCTGGGCATCGCGCTGTCGCTGCTGGGCGCGCCGTTCTTCCTGGGCTTGCTGCTCAGAATGCGGAAGGGACTCGCATGACGATCACCGCACAGGACCTGGCCCTGAACGGACGGCTTGATGGCATCTCCCTCACTCTGCGCCAGAATGAAGTGACCGCGATCTGCGGGCCCAATGGTGCGGGCAAATCGAGCCTGCTGGCCGCGTTGGCAGGGATCCTGCCGCTGGATGGCGGCGCGGTGCGGCTTGATGGCGATTTGCTGGCCGCACTTGATCCTAAGGACCGCGCGCGGCGGATCGGTTTTCTGCCGCAGCACGGCGATCTGGCCTGGGATCTGTCGGTTGAAGTGCTGGCCGGGCTGGGCCGGCTGCCGTGGACGCTGGGCCCGGCAGAGGATGCGCGCGCGGTGGAGCGGGCGCTGGCCGATATGCAGCTTGAGTCCTTGCGCAGCCGCGCGGTCTCGCAGCTGTCCGGCGGTGAACGTGCCCGTGCATTGCTGGCCCGGGTGCTGGCGGGGGAACCGACCTGGCTGCTGGCGGATGAGCCGCTGGCCAATCTTGATCTGGCGCACCAGCTGGCCTTGCTGGCGCACTTTGCCAAGCTGGCCGGGCAGGGGCTCGGGGTGGCCTTGGTGCTGCACGATCTGGCCCAGGCAATGAACCACGCGGGCCGGGTGGTGGTGTTGCAGCACGGCCGGGTGCTGGCCGATGGCCCGCCGGAACAGGCGCTATCGGCGGAAGTTATCGCGCAGGTCTGGGGCGTGAATGTGCGGTGGCTGGGTGAGACTGGGGCACGGGCGCTGGTGACTTAAGATCCTCTCCTTTTTCGCGTAGCGCAAAAGGGGAGGTGGCAGACGCGAAGCGGCTGACGGAGGGGTTAAGAGGCCAGCGCCATTACCCCTCCGTCTCGTCCTGCGGACGATCCACCTCCCCATTTGTGGCAGTTGCCAAAAATGGAGAGGACCTTCGTTGATCGCCTACTTCAACCCCCGGGCTTTCAGCATCGGCTCCACACTGGGCTCGCGCCCGGCGAAGTTGCGGTACATCACGCCGTAGTCCTGCGAATGGCCCTTTGAGAGCACGGTATCCCGGAAATGCTGGCCGTTGGCGCGGGTCAGCCCGCCGTGCTCGGTAAACCAGGCGAAGGCATCGTGATCGAGCATTTCGGTCCAGCTGTAGGCGTAATAGCCCGAGGCATAGCCGCCGCCCCAGATGTGGCGGAAATAGCTGGTGCGATAGCGGCTGGGGACCAGATCGGTCTGCAGGCCCTTGGCCGCCATGCCGGCCATGATGCCGCCTTCATAGGCGTTGACGCTGCCGAAATCGGTGCCGGCCAGGACCGCGTGCCACTTCATGTCGAGCATCGCCGCAGTCATCACTTCACCCAAGGCATAGCCCTGGTTGAATTTGCTGGCCCGCTCGATCTTGGCGACCAGGCTGGCGGGCATCGGCGCGCCGGTCTGGTAATGCTTGGCAAAGTTGGCCAGTACCTTGGGATCGGTCATCCAGTTTTCGTTGAACTGGCTGGGAAACTCCACAAAATCGCGCGCGGTGTTGGTACCCGAGATTGAGGGATAACGCTGGTTGGATAGCATCCCGTGCAGCGCGTGGCCAAATTCGTGGAACATGGTGTTGGCATCGTCCCAGGTGATCAGCGCGGGCTGGCCATCGGCGGGCTTGGTGAAGTTCTCGACATTGAAGATCACCGGCTTGGTGCCCGTAAGCGCGTTCTGATCGACGAAGTTCGACATCCATGCCCCGCCGGACTTGTTATCGCGCTTCCACGGATCGAAGTAGAACAGCGCCAGTTCGCTGCCATCGGCATCGTAGACGGTGTAGACGGTGATATCGGGGTGATAGACCGGGATGTCGGTGCGCTTCTTGAAGGTCAGACCGTAAAGCTGATTGGCGGCGAAGAACACGCCGTTTTCCAGCACATTGGTGATTTCCAGATAGGGCTTCACCTGGCTGGCTTCATAGGCATACTTCTTGGTCCGCAGCTTGCCGGCATAGAAATCCCAGTCCGCCGGGGTGACCGTGAACTTGCCGCCTTCGCTTTTGATCATCGCGTTGATTTCGCCCGCGTCGCGCTTTTGCGCAGCGCCCAGCGCCGGGATGAAGCTTTCGAGGAAGCCCAGCGCGGCCTGCGGGGTTTTGGCCATCTGATCCGACAGGGCATAGGCGCCGAAGCTGTCAAAGCCGAGCAGTCTGGCCTTTTCAGCGCGCAATGCGGCCAGTTGCAGGATGATGCCGCGGGTATCATTGGCATCGCCGCGTTCGCTGCGGTTCCAGCTCTTTTCGAACAGGGCCTGGCGGGTGGCGCGCTGGGTCAGCGAGGCCAGCAGTGGCTGCTGCGTGGTGTTCTGCAGCGGCACAACGTAATTGCCCTTGGCCAGCCCGCGATCGGCGGCGGCTCTCTCCGCCGCAGCAATTCCGGCGGCATCAAGCCCGGCGAGCGCGGCCTTGCTGGTCACCGTTAGCGCGCCGTCCTTGGTGCCCTTGGTCAGCTTCTGGCCGAAATCGGTCTGCAGCGTGGTCAGCTGGCCGTTGATATCGGTCAGCTTGGCCTTGGCGGCGGGATCGAGATTGGCGCCGTTGCGCACCATGTTGTCATACTGGATCGTCAGCAACTGCAGCTGGTCGGGGGCCAGGTTCAGGCTGTCGCGCGCATCATACAGCGCCTTGACCCGTTCAAACAGTTTGCCGTTGAGCGTGATCGCATCGCGCATCGCCGAAATCTTGGGGCCGGTGCGGGTGTCGATCGCGTCGAGATTGTCGTTGGTGTTGGCCGAGGTCAGCGCGCTGAAGACATAAAGCACGCGGGTCAGCATCGCGCCCGAACGTTCCAGCGCAACCATGGTGTTTTCAAACGTCGGCGCTTCCGGATTGTTCGCAATCGCATCGGTTTCAGCCAGCTGGATGGCGATGCCCTGCTCGATCGCCGGCTCGTAATCGCTTTCCTGGATCTTGCTGAAGTCCGGTGCCTGGAACGGCAGCGTCGAAGGCTGCGCGAAAATCCCGGTGCCCTTCGGGATCACCGGATTATAGGGAGCAGGGGTGGGGGTGGCTTCAGCCAGCGGGGTGGTTTCGGTCTGCGCGCTTGACGTGGCGCAACCGGCCAGCACGAGAGCAGTCATCGAAACCAGTGCGAGTTTGCGCATCGGGGGAACTCCTTGAAAAGCATTAGGGGGCAGCGTTGCCGCTGCCCCCTGAGTGTTTACTGAACGACTGGCTTACCAGATCCGCGCCCGCTGATCGGGGGCGATGTACAGCTTGTCGCCCGGCTGGACGCTGAACGCAGCGTACCAGGCATCGACATTGCGCAGCGGGCCATAGGTGCGGAACACCGCCGGGCTGTGCGGATCGGTGGTCACCTGGTTGCGAACCGCGTCATCGCGCTGCTTGGTGCGCCAGACCTGAGCGAAAGCGAGGAAGAACCGCTGATCGCCGGTCAGTCCATCGATCACCGGTGCAGCCTTGCCGCCCAGCGAGGCATGGTAGGCATCAAGCGCCACCGAAACCCCGGCCAGATCGGCGATGTTTTCGCCCATGGTCAGCTTGGGATTGACGAAGAAGCCAGGGGCCGCCTCGTACTTCGCATACTGCGCGCCAAAGATTGCCGCCTGCTGTTCAAAGCGCTTGGCATCTTCGGGCGTCCACCAATCGCGGACCGCGCCGGTGGCGTCGATCTTGCGGCCCTGATCATCGAAGCCGTGACTGATTTCGTGGCCGATCACCGCGCCGATCGCGCCGTAATTGACCGCATCATCGGCATTGGCATCAAAGAACGGGGCCTGCAGGATCCCGGCCGGGAACACGATCTTGTTTTCCAGCCCGCCGTTATAGGCGTTCACGGTCTGCGGGTTCATCCCCCACAGCTTGCGATCAACCGGCTTGCCCAGAAAGCTCATCTGATAGGCGGAATTGAATTCCCCGGCGCGCTTGGCGTTGCCGTAAAGGTCGTTCGCGTCGATCCGAAGCTTGCTGTAATCGCGCCACTTATCGGGATAGCCGACCATCACGTCCATCTTGGCCAGCTTTTCCAGCGCGGCCGATTTGGTGGTGTCGCTCATCCAGTCATTGCCGCGGATCCGCCCGGCCATCGCGGTCTTGAGGTTGCCGACCAGCACTTCCATCTTGGCCTTCGAGCTGGCCGGGAAGAAGCGGTTGACATAATCCTGACCGACCAGTTCGCCCAGCGAACCATCGACCATGCCCAAGGCACGCTTCCAGCGCGGGCGCATCTGCGTGACGCCCGAAAGCTGGCTGGTGTACTGGAACTGGCTGTCGACCATCGCCTTGTTGAGGAACGGCGAGGCCTGGCTGGCGATGTGGAATGCCTGCCACATCTTCAGGGTTTCCAGCGGGGTTTCGCCGTAGATGGCGGCGATGCCCTTTACCGCGGTATTTTCACCCACGATCATCCGCTTTTGCGCGGGGACCTTCGCGCCCTGCCAATACGCCGTCCAGTCAATCCCGGGGGCATAGGCGGCCAGTTGTGCCGTGGTCATCGGGTTGTTCAACTTGTCGATATCGCGGCGGGCATCGGCATCCCAGCTCTTGATCGCGATGTTGGTTTCAAAGTTGATGATCGTGGTGGCGGCGGCGGCGGGATCGGCATAGCCGATCGCCTTCATCGTCCGTTCGATATAGGCGCGGTAGGCATCGCGCTGCTTCTTCAGGCTATCGTCCAGATAGTACTTGCGGTCGGGCAGACCCAGGCCCGACTGGCCGACATAGAGCACGTTGAGATTGGGGTTGGCGGTATCCGAGCTGACCCCGAAATCGATCACCGAGCTGCCGAACTTGCCGCTGGTATCGCCCATCTGGCGGGCAAACTGGCTTTTCGTCTTGATCGCCTTGAGCTTGGCAAGATCGGCCATCAGCGGGGCCAGGCCCACCTTTTCGGCCAGATCTTCGTTCATGTAGCTGGCGTAAAGCGCGCCATACTTGCTGCCTGCGGGGGCACTGGTGATCAGCAGCTTGCCCTGATCCTGAGTGCGTTCGCGCAGATCGGCGAAGGCGCCAACCGAAGCCCGGTCAGCCGGGATTTCGGTGGCCGCAGCCCATTTGCCGCCGGCATAGGCGAAGAAATCGTCACCCGGCTTGACCGAGGAATCGCCGCCAGCAATATCGACGCCCCAGGCGCCAATCGCGGCATGGGCCGCAGTGGTTGCAGCCGCCTCAGCCTGGGCCAGAACCTGGCTCCCGGCGAACGGTGCGGCCAGCAGCGCAATCGCGGCACCGGCGAGTAGAAAACGGCTTTTCATCAGGCAAACTCCCTTGGGTAACAACCACGCGGGGCAGGCGCAAAACGGACTGCCCCCGCGCGCAAATGCAGTGCACGCTGCCTCGCGCCTACCCGCGCTTTAGTCAATGCCGTTCGCCGATGGCGATCAGGCGTTGGTGGATGGTGTGGTTGTGGACCTAGTTCCCGGCGGGTTTGGCGCAGCGGGTCCGGTCGCCGCCCTTGCAGGCTTCAACATCGGCGCGCCATTTGGCCATCGAGGCATCGTAATCGGCCTTTTCCTTGGCTACGCGCGCGGCTTCATCGGCGATCGCCTTGTCATAGGCGGCCTGCGCAGAAACGTTGGCATCGACCTGCGCCTTGGCGGCAGCGGCCTGTTCGGCATTCAGCCGGGCACGCGCCGCTTCGCTGCTTTCCGGCGCCGGGGTGGCGGGAGCTGCCGCAGTTGCAGTAGCAACCGGGCGGTGCTTGCGCTTGCCCTTCGCGTCAGCCGGGGTGGTGGCCAGCGCGGCCGCAACCAGCGCCAGTCCGAGCGCGCCAAGCATAGTCCGGAATTTCGTCATCGTATGTCTCCAGTGTTGAACCGGCGACCCCCAGGTGCCTGATAGCGGGCAACCGCCCGGCTGGAAAGGGCAGGTATCTGCTTCCAGCCGGGCCTTGCCATCACGGCGTTTCGGTTCCCCCAGACGTATCGACCACATCGCGCGGCGGCGGCGGCGGCGTCGGTGCCGGTGCCGGTGCTGGCGCCGGAGCCGGCGGCGGAGGAGGTGCCACGTAAACCGGCGCAGGCGGCGGCGAGGGAGCTACATAGGCCGGCTCAGGCGGCGGAGGGGGAGGTGGCGGCGGTGCAACATAGACCGGCTCTGGCGGCGGCGGCGCAGGCGGCGCTACGTAAACCGGAACCGGCTCAGGCGCGGGCTCTTGAGCTTGCGTCGGGGCAGGAGGGGGCGGCGGCGCGACATAGACCTGCACCGGCGGCGGAGGCAGCGGCGGTGGTGGTTGCACAGGCGCAAACCTTGGCCGCACTGGAGCTGTGGCGGGTGCGGGCGGCGGGGCTTGTTCCACACCGGGATCGGTCTGCATTTCGCGGCGCGGACGGCGGCCGCGCACCGGTGCGCCCGGCTCTGGCGGATCAGGTTCAACGCGCGGCGGCGGTGTTTCCTGGCTCACCACAGGCGGCGCAGGAGGTGGCGGGCCCTGATAGACCGGCGACGGAGGAGGAGGAGGAGGTGTCGGCACGCCGGCGGGCGTTGGAGCAGGTGCAGGTGCAGGTGCAGGCGCAGGGGCCGGCGGGCGCGGACGCGGTCCCCCGCCCATCCCCGGGCCGTTCGAACCACCCGGTCCCACCGGGCTGATCGGGCTGGCCGTGGGGGTCACCACCGGGTTGCCGGTCGGCGGCGGCGCGCCATCGCCGCCGCGGCGGCGCCATTGCTGGTAATCGCCATCGGCATGGCGGCGGCGGCGGCGTTCGTCATCCAGTTGGCGCGGCTGGCGGTGCCGCGGGATCAGGCCATAATCGACCCGCTGGGTCCACTGCCGGTCCCAGCCATAGCCCCAGCTGGGGTAAAAGCTGAAATTGTCATACCAATCGCCATAGGCAATCGCGCTGCCGGTATCCCACCGACGAGAGCGCAGCGAGGCGGCATAAAGCGCGCGGCCGCGTTCGCGCAGCCCCACTGCGTAATCCACCTGCTGCCACACCGGGGCCTGGATCGAGACCGCGCCGCGCTGATCATAGACCACCTGCAGTTCGCGGCCATCAAAGGCATAGGAATTGTAACTGTCGCGCACCAGATAGGGTGCGGTATCGCCGGGGGCGAAATAGTATTGCACCACCCCGTCGCGGCCCGGTTCGACCACCAGCACTTCGCCCGCGCGGCTGACCCAGCCATAGCAATCATAGCCCCCGCAATCGAAGCTGAAATCGGGCGGCGATTTGCCCAGGGCATTGGCAAAGCTGTCAGCCGAATCGATGTAGTAATAGGCCTCGATAGGAATTTGCGGCGGGGCGACAACCGGAAGCCGATTAGCCGGGGGCGGGGGAGCCACCTCAACCGGTGCGATCGGCGTGGCATAGAGCTGCACGACTGGCGGCGGGACCAGCACGGGCGGCGGCGGCAAAGGGTTTGGAACTTCTGCTGGCAGGTAGGCAAGCTTGACCGTTCGGCACTTGGTGACCGTGCGGCCCTTGACCTTGGTTTTGGTGCAGACCCGCTTGGTGGTTGCGGGCCCCTTGGCCTTCTTTTTGGTGACGATCTTCTTCTTGGGCTTGGGCTTGGTAGCGGCCTGCGCCGCGCCGATCCCGTCAAGCGCGGCGATCACCGCACCCGGCAGGCCAAGCGCCTGCGCCGCCGGCATGGCCAGTGACAGCGGCATGGCTGCGGCAAGCGGCAATGCGGTCCACGCCAAGGCGCGGCGCGAACCTGTGAATTTCAGAACTGCGTCGATCATCAATGCCCCCAAACACGATCATGGTACTGCCGTCGCAACTGTTGCGCGGCCTTATATGATATGTGCCAAGCGGTAACTTGCCGGGGGCTGAATGCCTTGTGGATTCGCGCCAGATTACGGCGCGTGCACTTTTACGCTGTGGCTGGCGCAAACGCTATGGTGTGGTCAACGCCGACAGCGTCCCCGCCGATCGGTGCGGCACTTGGCGCGGGCTGGGGGACGGTCGCCATAATATTCGCGGTAAGCGCGCCAGCCTTCGGCATATTGCGCATCGCGGGCGCGCACGCGTTCGGCTTCCTGCAGGTTCATCTCCCGGATCTTGGCCTTGTCCTTGGCCCGTGCCGCTGCAGTGCGCATCGATGGATCGTTTGGATCGTCGGCCAGAGTCGGCACGGCGAGACCTGCGGCAGCGAACGCGGCGAGACCCGCCAGCGCGGTGAATTTGAACATGGATGCGACCTCCCTTGGTCTTGGCATTTTCGGGGGCGGCACCTTTCGTTTAGTTGAACGATCGCCCCCTCGCGCCGCGATCCGCCGCACCATTGCCCCGGCCTGGCGAAAGGGGCGGGGGAGGGCTACGCAGCGGGCTCTTGCCCAATCCGAACATATGTGGAACACGGGATATGGCGATTCTGCCCTTCAGTGCGGCTGGCAATCGGGCCTGCCAATCCCCACATGCGGACACCATGAGCCTTACCAACATTACCGTCCGGGGCGCCCGGGAACACAACCTCAAAGGTTTCGATGTCACGCTGCCGCGCGACAGCCTGATCGTCATCACCGGGCTGTCGGGTTCCGGCAAGTCGAGTCTGGCCTTCGATACGATCTACGCCGAAGGGCAGCGGCGCTATGTTGAAAGCCTGTCGGCCTATGCTCGCCAGTTCCTTGAGATGATGCAGAAGCCCGATGTCGAACATATCGACGGGCTCAGCCCTGCGATCTCGATCGAGCAGAAGACCACCAGCCGCAACCCGCGCTCCACCGTAGCCACAGTGACCGAAATCTACGATTATATGCGCCTGCTGTGGGCGCGGGTCGGCGTGCCCTATTCGCCCGCCACCGGCCTGCCGATCACCGCGCAGACCGTCAGCATGATGGTGGACCGGGTGATGGCGCTGCCCGAAGGGACGCGCGCCTATCTGCTCGCTCCGGTGGTGCGCGGGCGCAAAGGCGAATACCGCAAGGAACTGGCCGAATGGCAAAAGTCCGGCTTCACCCGCGTGCGGATCGATGGCGAGCTTTACGCGATCGAAGAAGCCCCCGCGCTCGACAAGAAGTACAAGCATGACCTTGAAGTGGTGGTGGACCGGATCGCGGTGCGCGAAGGGATCGAAACCCGGCTGGCGGATAGTTTCGAGCAGGCGCTGAAACTGGCCGATGGGCTGGTTTATCTCGATCTGGTCGATGCCGTGGTGCCCGGGCGTGAGGAAGAGAAGGGCGGCGCGATGAAAGGCGCCGGCCTGCCTGACAACCGCATCGTCTTCAGCGAAAAGTTCGCCTGCCCGGTCTCTGGCTTCACGCTCGAAAGCCTTGAACCGCGGCTGTTCTCGTTCAACGCGCCGATGGGAGCCTGCCCGGCCTGCGACGGGCTGGGCGAAAAGCTGCTGTTCGATCCGCAGCTGGTGGTGCCCAACGAAGGGCTCAGCCTCAAGCAGGGGGCGGTGGTACCCTGGGCCAAGAGCAACCCGCCCAGTCCCTATTACATGCAGGTGCTGAGCAGCCTGGCGGCCGAATTCGGCTTCAGTCTTGAGACCAAGTGGCAGGATTTGCCGGGCGAAGTGCGGCTGATTATCCTGCACGGCACCGGCGGCAAAGCGGTGCCGCTGACTTTCACCGATGGCAAGAAAAGCTACACGGTGAAGAAGGCCTTCGAAGGCGTGATCGGCAACCTCAATCGCCGCCTGCTGCAAACCGAAAGCGCCTGGATGCGCGAGGAACTGGGCAAGTTCCAGACCGCGCAGCCGTGCGAAACCTGCGAAGGCAAGCGGCTCAAGCCCGAGGCGCTGAGCGTCAAGGTGGCGGGCGAGGACATCAGCACCATCACCATGCTCTCGGTCGCCGCGGCGGTGCAGTGGTTCCTTGAACTGAACGATCAACTGGGTGCCCAGCAGCAGCAGATTGCCAAGGCGATCCTCAAGGAAATCAACGAGCGGCTGGGGTTCCTCAACAATGTCGGGCTCGATTACCTCAACCTCAACCGCACCAGCGGCACCTTGAGCGGCGGGGAAAGCCAGCGGATCCGGCTGGCCAGCCAGATCGGCTCGGGTCTGTCAGGCGTGCTCTACGTCCTCGATGAACCCAGCATCGGCCTGCATCAGCGCGATAATGACCGGCTGCTGGAAACGCTCAAGCGGCTGCGCGATCTGGGCAATACGGTGATCGTGGTTGAACACGATGAGGATGCGATCCGCACCGCCGATCACGTGGTCGATCTGGGCCCCGGCGCGGGCGTCCATGGCGGGCATATCGTCGCGCAGGGCACGCTCGCCGATATCCTCGCCTCGGAGGAAAGCCTGACCGGGCAGTACCTTTCGGGCAAACGCCGGATCGAAGTTCCGGCCAAACGCCGCAAGGGCAACGGGCATAAGCTGACCGTCCACGGCGCGCGCGCCAATAACTTGCAGAACGTCACCGTCTCGATTCCGCTCGGCACTTTCACTTGCGTCACCGGTCTGTCTGGCAGCGGCAAGAGCTCACTCACGCTCGACACGCTCTATGCCGGCGCGGCGCGGGTGCTCAATGGCGCGCGGGTGATCGCCGGCCCGCATGACAAGATCACCGGTCTCGAATTCTGCGACAAGGTGATCGAGATCGACCAGAGCCCGATCGGCCGCACCCCGCGCAGCAACCCGGCCACCTACACCGGATCGTTCACCCAGATCCGGGACTGGTTCGCCGGCCTGCCCGAAAGCGCCGCGCGCGGCTACAAGCCGGGGCGGTTCAGCTTCAACGTCAAGGGCGGCCGCTGCGAGACCTGCCAGGGCGATGGGCTGATCAAGATCGAGATGCACTTCCTGCCCGACGTTTACGTCACCTGCGAGGAATGCCACGGCAAACGCTACAACCGCGAAACGCTGGAGGTGAAGTTCAAGGGCCACTCGATCGCCGACGTGCTCGACATGACGATTGAGGATGCGGAAGAATTCTTCAAGGCCGTCCCCCCGATCCGCGAAAAGATGCACATGCTCAACGAAGTGGGCCTCGGCTACGTCAAGGTCGGCCAGCAGGCCACCACGCTGTCGGGCGGGGAAGCGCAGCGGGTCAAACTGGCCAAGGAACTGTCGCGCCGCTCAACCGGGCAGACGCTCTACATCCTCGATGAACCGACCACCGGGCTGCATTTCGAAGACGTGCGCAAGCTGCTCGAAGTGCTGCAGCGGCTGGTCGATCAGGGCAACTCTGTGGTGGTGATCGAACACAACCTCGATGTGATCAAGGTGGCCGATTGGATCGTCGATATGGGCCCCGAAGGCGGCGTCCGCGGCGGGCTGGTGGTGGCCGAAGGCACGCCGGAGCAAGTGGCGAAGAACAAGGCCAGCTTCACCGGCGGCTACCTGGGCCCGCTGCTGGCGCGCTAGACAAATACCTCCCCTGCAAGGGGAGGGGGACCGCCCGAAGGGTGGTGGAGGGGTGCCGCGTAATTCCTCCCCGACACGGGGGCTCGTAGAGGGCGCGTAGGCGCCAGCGGGACCCACGAAGTGGGGGAGGGGTCGGTGCGTCCTCACCCAACCCCTCCGGCACACCCTAAGGCTTCGGCGTAGCCTCAGCCGTCGCGGTCACAGTCGGCCCGGGCACCGGCACGGTCACAACATTGGTATGCGTCTCGGTAGACGTCGGCCCAGGCACCGGCACGCCGACAACCTCAGTCTGCGTCGGCATCGGCGCGGGCACCATCACCGTGGTGGTCGCACTATCAGCCGGAACAACAGTTTCCTGCTTGCACCCGGCAAGCGCGATCAGGCCGCAGCCGATAGTGACGAGAGTTGCAGTGGTACGCATGTCATTCCCCTAAAAGGTGCGGCGCGAGGGCGGCCGTAGGGGTAAGACGCAGGGGCGGGGGTTTTGTTCCCAGAAAAGGACAGGCTCGGCGCTTTCCCTTGTTGGACATATTCAGCCACACCACTTCATTCTTGAAATGAAGGCCTCTGTTTTTGTAGCCTTCGTAGCGACGACAGAATGGACTCGTTCATCACCAATGTTATACATCGAGATAGATTACAAAAATTCGAGGACTTCGACTTGGCTGTGGGAAATGAAAAAAACGAAGCTCCTAAGCTTTTTGTCTCCTACAGCTGGACGAGTCCGACCCATATCGACTGGGTAATTCAGCTAGCCACAGATCTAAGGAACCTCGGAGTGGAGGCGATCATTGATCGCTGGCACCTAAGGGAAGGTCAAGACGCACATTCATTCATGGAAAGTATGGTTCGCTCAGGTGAAGTGAACAAAGCCATCCTAATTTGCGACAGAAAATATGTCGATCGCGCTGAAAAGCGTGAAGGAGGTGTAGGTGCGGAATCCCAAATCGTAACTTCAAAGATTTACGCTGATGTCGGACAGACAAAATTTGTTGCTGTTATTCGAGAGTCTTCTGATGATGGTTCTCCTGCAATTCCAAACTTTTTGTCGAGTCGAGTATTTATTGATTTCCGAGACGACTATAAATATTCTGAGCAACTGCAGCAACTTGTGCGCTGGGCATTCGATAAGCCATTGTATCGAGAGCCGGAAGTGGGGCCAAGGCCATCTTTTGTCGACGAGCAAGTCGATTTTGAACCAATCAGAATAGAAAATGCTGTTGGATCAGGGCACAATTCTCAACATATTCAAAGCTTATTGCATTTTTTCGATGAGGCGATCAAACAGAAATCTGATTTCAAAGTTGAAATGAATAAAGAAGAAGAAAATGATGAAACTATATATAAATCAATAATTTCACTTGGCGCAATTGTTGAGCAGATAATATCAAATGTTACAAATGCAGTTTTCGACAAAGAACTTAATGACAATGAAATTGACAAAATTTTAGAATATTTTTCTTCTATATTTAATAATTATGATAATGGGCCAACAAATTGGAGTGGGGATTCCACCAAATTTTTTGGCCAATTTTCTTTTACCGCGATTCTGAGCAGGCTTATAAAATATAGAAGATTCCACAGTGCTAAAAGTTTGTTAGATGGGAGGGTTTTGAAAAGCCGCTTTGGTGAAATTACTGCAGAAGCCTTGCCAATAGGTAGGCTGAATCAATATTTGAGGTCGTTGGAAGCGAGAAATGCTCGGCTAAAATTGAACCGTGTTTCTCTGCATTCCGATCTAATAAAGGAAATTTGTTTAGTAACCAAGATTGATTTTGTGGAATATATGCAGGCAGATTTGCTCATATGCCTTTCCGAAAATCTCAAAAAGAGTCGCTGGTGGCCAGACTCCTTGTTGTATGCAGCAGATGCACATGGGTCATTTCCTTGGTTTGCCCGCGCAATTGATTCGAAATTCGGGAGAAATTTACTTTCCGTGATTGGAGTAAACAGCAAATCAGATCTTGAATCGCTTATCGACCGCGTCACTTCCAATCAAGAAATGCGTATAAGTTGGGATAGCTCTTTTGCCACGGCTGATATCAGAATGCTTGCTAATTTAGATGGGATTTTGGCAACCTTCGAAAATTGACGAAATTAATAGTCACATTGTCATAGATATCGTGTCTTTACAGTGACAGTGGCTCAATTCAAAGTTTAACTAACCCCCAATTGCGACACTTGGTCGCACCTTCGTACCGGATGGGGCGCATGTCCCCGGATCAACCTCCATTTTCCTACACCGCGAAAATCTGCAACATGGCCGGTTTGCCTTCCTGCTTCGGAGCCACCGCCCATGTCGCACATGTCTTCGCTTCCCGTCCTGATCGACGCCGATCCCGCGCTCTTCTCCCGCGAGCGCCAGGCGGCGTTCCTCGCCGCGCTGGCTGGCACCGGCAATGTCCGCTCGGCTTCGGCGCGGGCGGGGGTTTCGCATCAGACGGCGTACCGTACGCGGCTGGCTTCGCCGGGGTTCCGGCGGGCGTGGGATGCGGCCTTGCTGGCGGCGCGGGCGCAGGCGGAGGAGGTGCTGGCGTGCCGCGCGCCCATCTCTTCCTGGAAAGAATTGGGGGTGGGAGGAGGACGTGCTCTATCACGACGAAGTGGTGGCTACGCGGCGGCGCTTTTCGGACCGGTTGCTGCTGGCGCACCTGGCGCGGCTCGACAAGCTGTGCGGCGATGCCGAAGTGGCGGGGTTTGCGTGAACCCCTGCTCTGGGCCACTTCGCATTTTGCGTGAACCCTTTCTGCCTTGGCACACCGGGCCAGCCGGGTTAGCCCTTGGGCCAACACGACGAATCCCTGGGAGGGCGCGATGGCGGACTGGATTGAGCAACTGGAACGGCTGGCGCAGCTGCACAAAGACGGGGTGCTGACGGACGAGGAATTTGCCGGGCAGAAGGCCAAATTGCTGGCCGAACGCGATGTGCCTCCGGTGGCGGCGGCGCCGGTGATTGCTCCCGCACCTGCACCGGTCGATCCGGCGCCGACATGGGACAGCACGACATATGTTGAGGAGCCCGCGCGCGGCGGGGTGCCCAAGTGGGCGCTGATTGCGGTGCCGGTGGCCTTGGTGCTGGCCGGGGCAGCGTGGTTTGGCTCGTCGATAATCGGCGGCGGCAGGAGCGATCCCGAGCTGAGCGGCGGGGCGATCGCCACTGCGGCGCCCAGCGCAGCGGCCATGCCCAGTGCTGAACCGAGCGCGGAGGCGCAATTGCCCGCCGCGCTGGATGGCACTTTGGCCTTTGCCGGGGCCAGCGATTGCAAGGCCGGGGGCACACTGGAGGCGGTCTACAAGAAGCTTGGCAGTGCGGCCGATCTGGGCAGTGGCAAGGGGATCACGGTGCGGCTGGATGCCTTCAGCAATCCGCTGGGGATCGAGGTGAAGAACAGCACCGATGCCGATGGAGTTGAAACCAAGCTCGCCTGGCTGCGCTTTCCCGCCAATACCATCTGGCACGGGCTGAAGTTGAGCCGGGTGACTTCGACCAGCACGATCGTGCCCGAAAGCGATGGCAGCTATACCCGCACGATCAACTTCATCGAGGAGCCGGACAAGGTGCGCTCCACGCTGGCCCGGCTGGGCTTTGGCGCGCCGCGCTCGCCCGATTATGCCGAGCTGCACGACGATGCCTGCGGTGGATCGATGCAGATCGTGGCGGTGGCGGGCGGATCGGCGCTGAGCTGCACCTGGGGGTGCTGAGCTGCTGCGCCTGATCCGCTATGCTGACTGCGCCGAGGAGGCCTGGCGCAACGGGGCGGGGCGGACGCGGACCTTGTGGTCGGGCGAGGGCGCGCGGATCAGCGTGGCCGCGCTGGAGCGGGACGCGCCGTTCTCGGCTTATGCAGGGTATGATCGCAGCTTTTGCGTGCTGGGGCCGGGGGCGGTGACGCTGCTGGTCGATGGGGACGAGCGGCGGTTGAGCCTGGGGGAGTGGACCGCGTTTGCGGGCGAAGCGCAGGTTAGCGCGCAGCTTGATCAGGGCCCGCTGCGGGCGGTGAATGTCATGACTTTGCGCGGGGTTGCCCGGCACCGGGTGTGGCTGGCGCATGGTCCAGCGGATGCGGCGATGCTGGTGGCGCTGGCCGGGGGCAATGTTGGCACGGAGCGGTTTGACGCGGGCGATCTGCTGCTGCCAGAGTTCCCCGCCACGTTGGGTGGGGCATTCCTGGCAGTGCAGATCGCCGAAGCAGATCAATCGGCGAGGGTCAGCGCTTCGTAGCGTTCAAGGTGATAGTCGCTGCCGCCGAACTGGTTTTCGATCATGGTGGCGCGCTTGAAATAGTGGCCGATCGCCAGTTCCATCGTGATCCCGATCCCGCCATGGGTCTGGACTGCGCTTTGCCCGGCGAACCTGAGGCTGCGGGAGACCTTGGCCTTGGCGGCGGAAACGGCGGTCTTGCGGGCGGTGGCGTCTTCATCAAGGCGCAGGGTGCCCATCAGGCTCATCGAGGCGATCTGTTCCGCTTCAACCAGCATATCAGCCATGCGGTGCTGGAGGACCTGGAACTTGCCGATCGGCTGGCCGAACTGCTTGCGCTGCTGGCTGTATTCAACCGTCTGGGCGAGCATCGAACGCGCGATCCCGGTGGCTTCGGCGCAGACCGCCATGGTGCACTGGTCAACCACCTGTTCGATCAGGTCGATCCCGCCAGCCAGCAAGGCCTGTCCAGGCAGCTTGACGTTCTCGAAATAGACCTCGCTGGCGCGGAAGCCATCGACGGTGGGGTAATCGCGGCGCGAAATGCCGCTGCTGTTCGCCTCGACAATGAACAGCTCAACCCCTTCGCGATCACGGCGGCTGCCGCCGGTGCGCGCGGTGACGAGGAAATGGGTGGCCCAGGGCGCACCGTAGACCACTGCCTTGTGGCCGTTGAGCACATGGCCGGCGCCGTCGCTCTTCACCGAAGTGCCGATGTCGGCCAGGTTGTAGCGGCCTTGCGGTTCGGCATAGGCGAAGGCGATCAGGCAATCGCCGGCGATGATCGCGGGGATCAAAGCCTCGGCCATCTGTCCGCCGGCTGCGCTCAGCGCGCCGCCGCCGGCGACCACGGTTTGCAGCCAGGGTTCGATCGCGATGACCTTGCCCAGCTCTTCCATCATGATCATGTTCTCGATCGCGCCGCCGCCCATGCCGCCATGCGCTTCGGCAAAGGGTGCGCAGGTCAGGCCAAGCTCGCTCGACAGCGCCTTCCAGATCCCCGGATCGCGGCCTTCAGGGCTGGCCAGCATCTTCTGCCGCGCGTCGAAACTATAGGTATCGGACAGAAACCGCGCGAGGGTATCGCGCAGCATGTCCTGCGTTTCGGTGGTGCTCAGGTCCATTATGTCAAATCCTCATCCCTCAGGTCCATCCCGGCATCGGCCGGGATCCATGCAACGGTTGTCCGCCATGGGTTCCCGCTTTCGCGGGAACGGCAAATGTTGGTCTATTCGTCGACGATCAAAGACCCAGCACCATCTTGGCGATCACGTTGCGCTGAATTTCGTTCGAGCCGCCATAGATCGTGGTCTTGCGCATGTTGTAATAGCTTGGCGCCGCGCGGTTGGCCCAGGCCGGACCGATCGGATGCTCGTTGTCGCCTTCACCAAAGCCGCGATAATAGGGCGCGCCATAGTGGCCGGCCATTTCCAGCGTCAGTTCGGTCAGCCGTTGCTGAATTTCGCTGCCCTTGATCTTGAGCACCGAGCTTTCCGGCCCCGGGTTCTTGCCCGCCGCCATTCCGGCGATGGTGCGCAGTTCGGTATATTCGAGCGCGGCGAGATCGATTTCGAGTTCGGCGACCTTGCGCTTGAAGAACGGGTTCTGCAGCAACGAGCGTTCGCCTTCCATCTCGGTTGCGGCGATCGCCTTGATCCGTTCAACGCCGCGCTTCGAGCTGGCCACGCCGGCAATTCCGACGCGTTCGTGGGCGAGCAGGAACTTGGCGCAGGTCCAGCCCTTGTTCTCTTCGTAAACGCGGTTGGAAACAGGCACGCGGACGTTATCGAGGAACACTTCGTTGACTTCGTGTTCGCCGCCCAGCGTGATGATCGGCCGCACGGTGATGCCCGGGCTCTTCATGTCGATGAGCAGGAACGAGATGCCTTCCTGCATCTTGGCATCGGGATCGGTGCGGACCAGGAAAAAGCCCCAATCGGCGTGCTGGGCCATCGTGGTCCAGGTCTTCTGGCCGTTGACCACATAGTGATCGCCGTCGCGCTCGGCCTTGGTGCGCAAGCTTGCGAGGTCCGAGCCGGAACCCGGTTCGCTGTAACCCTGACACCACCAATCTTCGCCCGAAAGGATCCGGGGCAGGAAGTGGGCTTTCTGTTCGGGCGTGCCGAATGCGTAGATTACCGGGCCGACCATGGTCAGGCCAAACGGCATCAGGCGGATGCAATCGGCCCGCGCGGTCTCTTCCGACCAGATGTAGCGCTGGGTCGAGGTCCAGCCGGTGCCGCCGTATTCGACTGGCCAGGCCGGGGCGACCCAGCCCTTCTTGGCCAGGACCTTGTGCCACGAAAGGAAGTCTTCCTTGGACAGCTCATCGCCCTCATCCTGTTTGCCGCGCAACTGCGCAGGATAGCTTTCGGCAATGAATGTGCGAACTTCATCGCGGAAGGCGATGTCTTCGGGGCTCAGATCGAGGTCCATGAGCGGCTCTCCAGTTGTGTTGTTGCGGGCAGATTGGCCCAGCTTGCGCTGTGCTGCAAGTCTGCGTTGCAAGGCGAAACCATTGCAACATGGCCATGCAGGCAGGGCCGGGCGCACTGTGGTTGCGCGCTTTGCGGCAATGACCTTACGGAAAGGCGGATGTGCGGCGGTGATCGGCCATGTGCATGCGGCGTGACGATCAGGATCAAGCTGATTGGTTCAATGCGCGATTGGGGGCTTTGCCAAGCTGAATTCACACTAAACCCTACGTATCCTCGTCCGAATCTGCAGCCTGCCTCGCGAATCGCAGCTCGGCTGCTTGCCTGTGCGGCGCGGAGTGTTACGCTGAAGTCTGCCACGTCATGAAAAGGAACCGGATCAATGCGCCATTTCGCCATCCTGCCGCTGGTAGCGGCTCTGGTCCTGCCGGGCTGCGGGCAATCATCCGACAAGACCGGCGCGGCTGCCACATCGGGAAATGCAGCCGCAGCCAGTGCGGCGCTGGATGAGGCTGCGTTCAAGGTTGCGCCGGGCAAATACCGCTCGTCGGTGAATATCACCAAGCTCGATCTAGGCGGGTTGCCGGTGCAGGTCGCAGCAGCGATGCCGCGCCAAAGCTCATACGAATATTGCGTCACGCCAGAACAGGCAGCCAAGGGCATCGAAGCACTCAAGCAGCAGATGGCCAAGGGCAGTTGCCAGTTCGAGAGTTTCAAAGCCTCGGGTGGAACGGTTGACAGCGTCTTTACCTGCACTGCCGATGGCGGCTTTGCCATGCGCTCGGTCAGCCATGGCACTTATAGCGAGAGCGGATCGGATGTTTCGGTAACGGCCGATGCCAAGCTGCCCGGTGGGCGTTCTATGCATGTCGAACAATCGGTTAAGGCACAGCGTATCGGGGATTGCACCTAGCAATTTGGGCGGGTTTTGCTTGACTCGAATAGCAAGCTCGTGTCGCCTTGGCGCAGCGCCCGTCCCGCACTGGGTCATGGGAACGGGGCAAAGAGGGGAAGTTCAATGAAATATATCACCATGATTGTGGTCGGCCTTGTGGTCGGCATTCTCGCGCGCTTTATCTATCCGGGCGAAGTGCAGATGGGCCTGATCCTCAGCGCGGTGCTGGGTGTGGTCGGTTCGTTTCTGGCTGGCTTCGTCGGCAGCATGCTCGACAAGGAACCCGGTACGCAGCTCAAGCCGGCCGGTTTCGTTTACTCGATCCTGGGCGCCATTGCGGTTATCTTCGTCGCGCGGATGGCCGGCGTCGCCTGATCCTGCTTGATTGCGGACACAACGGGGGCGGGGTCATTGTGGCTCCGCCCCGATTTGTCAGGGGGACACGGTGCCGCGCTATGACTTCACCCGAGCAATAGTTCGCCAACCCGCGCCCAGCGCGGTTAAGGGCCTGCGTGCTGGGGGCGGCCCGGATCCGGATTTTGCTACGTTGGCTGCCGAACATGCCGGATATGTGGCCGCGCTCGAAGCGGCCGGAATTGTGGTTACCGTGCTCGAACCGCTGGATGCCTTTCCCGATGCACTGTTCGTGGAAGATCCGGCACTGGTCTTTGCCGAGGGACTGGCGGTGCTCCTCAACCCCGGCGCGCCAAGCCGCGCGGGCGAAGTCGATGCAATCGCTCCAGTTTTGGCAGAACATTTCGGCCAGATTGAAAGCGTGACACGAGGCCAGGCCGATGGCGGCGATGTGCTGGTCATGCCGGGCCGGGCCTTCATCGGGCTTTCGGCACGCACGGACGAGGTCGGTGCTGAAAACCTCGCCGCGATCCTTGAGGCTGCGGGCCTGGCGAGCACAATCGTCACCCCGCCGCCCGGCGTGCTGCATCTTAAAACCGCCTGTTCCTTGATCGACGAAGAAACCGTGCTGGCCACCAGCGCCATCGCGCGGTGCAGGGTGTTCAAGGACTACCGCGTGATCGAAGTTCCCGAAGTTGAGGCAAGCGGTGCCAACGTGCTGCGCTTGTCCGACCGGGTGCTTATGGGCAGCGGCTATCCGCATATCGCTGCATTGCTCGATGCGCATGGCGTTACGCCGATTGCTTTGCCAACCACAGCGATCGCGATGATCGACGCCGGGCTTACCTGCATGTCGCTGCGTTGGTGAAGCGCGCTGGCGAATTTAGCCAAGACAGGGCTGCGCCACTTGCCCTAGGTAACATGAACCACAGAATCCGGATCGGAGAGCGACTGCCATGACGCGTTTCAAGCAAGTGATGCCTTTTGCCGCGCTGGCGGCGCTGGCCGTTCTTGGCGCCAGCGGAGCGCAGGCGCAGTTCGGCACCATCGGTAAAGTCATCAGTGCCGCGCCGATCAAGGGCCCCGATCTGCCCGATATCATCAATGGGCCCAAGCCGGTTTCGACCAATATCAAGGACGCGGTGTTCGGCGATGCCAGCCGCGACCGGAACAGTCTGCCGGGCAAGCCGCTGCAGATGACCAGCCTGCCGCGCAGTTCGCAAGGCGGCTTCGTGCTGGCACCGGGCTATTACGTGATGCTGGCGCAAAGCTATTGCCTGCACGCTGGCACCTATGGCCCGGGCGGAGGCGACGCCTATCTGTATGCCCCGGTCAAGGGTTCGGCCAAGGATGCGGTAACCAGCATCCTGCAGAATTCGGTGGCTCATCCCGAAATCGACCAACACGATATCCAGCTCTTGCTGTGGGCAATCGTGGCGCGTGCGAAGTTTGAGGATCTCGACATGCGGCTGAAAGCCGTGGCGGCACGGTTGCTGACCAAAAAACAGCTGGCCGGGCTCAATCGTTCGGCGCTGGGGGTGCTGACCAGCCCGCAACTGGCATCGGTTACCGGCGGTTTGCCGGGCCCGCTGCGCACGGTGGTAGAGGCGGAAAGCCGGATGCGCGGACTGCTGACCACGCCGGGATCGAACTATGCCGAGATTGAGCGGGTGGCCGTTATTGCCGGCGCGGCGCCACGCGGGCCGGGGTCGATCGATGTTCCCGCCGCCCGCTGGAGCCTGCATCCCGATGGCTATTGGGTGCGCTACAAGCCCAACAGCTATACCAACACCTGGGTCGAGGTATGGGTGGCGCCGGGTAGCAAGGCAGTGGGCAAGACATACGATCCGGGCACGGCCATCGCGGTGCCGGTCAACACATCGCGGCAACGGCTGGCCCAGTCGGGGCGAGTTTATAACCGATAAGGCATTTGCATCGGTCAAAACCCTTCGCACCTGCAGCAAGCGCTTGACTCTTCGCTGACTTGCGGCAGTCATGGGATCGAAGGGAACCGGTCCGCATGAATCACGCGCCCTCGTCCTATGACGAGATGTACGATGCCAATGGCGGCGTTCGCGCGGCCTATGCCGGCTATTGTGATTGGTACACGGGCCAGGACCAGGCGGCGCTGCGGCGCAAGGGGCTGGAAGCCGAAAACAACTTTCGCCGCACCGGCATCACCTTCAACGTCTATGGGGACAACGCCGGGGAAGAACGGCTGATCCCGTTCGATATGGTGCCGCGGATCATCACCGCCAGCGAATGGCGCAAGCTGACCAAGGGGATCGAGCAGCGCGTCACCGCGCTCAACGCGTTCCTGCACGATATCTATCACCGCCAGGAGATCGTCCGCGCGGGCCGGGTGCCCGAACGGCTGATCGCCCGCAACGCCGCGTTCCTGCCGCAGATGGTGGGGATGGAGGTGCCGGGCGGAGTCTATACCCACATCGTCGGGATCGATCTGGTCCGCACCGGGCCCGAAGAATTCATGGTGCTGGAAGACAACGCCCGGACCCCGTCGGGCGTGTCTTACATGCTCGAAAACCGTGAAACCATGATGGCCATGTTCCCGGAGCTATTCACCAAAGTGAACGTGCGCCCGGTTTCAGACTATCCGCGCCGGCTGGCCAAAAGCCTGGCTGCCTGTGCCCCAGCCTGCGCCGGTGAACGCCCGGTGGTCGCAGTGCTGACCCCGGGGATCTACAATTCGGCCTATTTCGAACATGCCTTTCTGGCCGATCAGATGGGCGCCGAACTGGTCGAAGGCAGCGATCTGCGGGTTGTCGATGGCCGGGTGGCGATGCGCACAACGCGGGGGTTCCAGCCGATCGATGTGCTGTATCGCCGGGTGGACGATGATTATCTCGATCCGCTCAGCTTCAACCCCTCGTCCAAGCTGGGTGTGCCCGGGATCATGGACATCTTCCGGGCTGGCGGGATCACGATCGCGAACGCGCCGGGGACCGGGATTGCCGATGACAAGGCGATCTATTCGTTCATGCCCGAAATCGTCGAATTCTATACCGGTGAAAAGCCGATCCTAAGCAATGTCCCCACCTGGCGCTGCAGCGAGAAGGACAGCCTGGCCTATGTGCTCGATAACTTGGCCGATCTGGTGGTCAAGGAAGTGCACGGTTCGGGCGGGTACGGCATGCTGATCGGGCCCACGAGCTCGAAAAAGGAAATCACTGCGTTCGCCGCCAAGCTGCGGGCCAAGCCGGCCAACTATATCGCCCAGCCGACGCTGGCGCTGTCGACCGTGCCGATCTTTGCCAAGGCGGGCCTCGCCCCGCGCCATGTCGATCTGCGCCCGTTCGTGCTGGTATCGCCTAACGGGATCGACATCACTCCCGGCGGCCTGACCCGGGTGGCGCTGAAGTCTGGCTCGTTGGTGGTCAACTCGTCGCAGGGCGGGGGCACCAAGGACAGCTGGGTGCTGGAGGATTGATGGCTCGCCAGGCACCTTTCACTTTCTCCCCCCTCCTCTTCAGAGGAGGGGCAGAGGTGGTGGCGATGCGCAGTATCGCTCGCGCAGCGAACCTGCGCCACGTTGCTGCACCACCCCCAACCCCCTCCTCTGAAGAGGAGGGGGCTTTATGCTAGGCCGGACCGCCAATGGGGCCTTCTGGATGGCCCGCTACCTTGAACGGGCAGAAAACACCGCGCGGTTGATCGAGGCAGGGTTTCGCATGGCGCTGACCCGCGATGCCGCCACCGCGCATGAAGAATGGCGCTCGCTGATCCTGACGCTGGGCCAGACTGCCGGGTTCGAAGCGACCTATGGCCCCGACTATGCGGGCGAGCGGGTCTGGAATTATCTGTTGCGCGACCGGGCCAACCCCGGTTCGGTCCACAGCCAGATGGAAATGGCCCGCACCAATGCGCGGGGTGTGCGCACCGCCCTGACCCGCGAAGTGTGGGAGGGGATCAACGAGGCGTGGATGGTGCTGAAAGAGGCGCTGGCCCGGCCGGTACGCGAACCCGCGCTGGGCGGGGTGCTGGCGACAATCCGGCGTGAAGCGACCAAGGTTCGCGGCGCGTTCGATGGCACCATGCTGCGCAACGAGAATTACAATTTCACCCGGCTTGGTACCTTCATTGAACGCGGGGACAGCACTGCGCGGATTCTGGACGTAAAGTATTACGTGCTACTCCCCTCGCTGGCCTGGGTCGGCTCGAGCCTGGACAATGTGCAGTGGGAATTGGTGCTGCGGGCAGTATCGGGAGAGCGGGCCTATCGCTGGCTCAACGCCGGGGTGATGGAACCCAAAGGCATCGCCGAATTCATCCTGCTCGACCGGCGTTTTCCGCGTTCGCTGCACTTTTGCGTCGACAAATTGCGCTCAAACCTTGCAGGTCTGGCGCTCGAATACGGGCACGAAACCGAAGCGCATGAGGTGCTGCGTGGTCTGACCACGCGGTTCCACGAAACTACCATCGACATGGTGTTCGAAGCCGGCCTGCACGAATTCATCCAGGATTTCATCGCCAGCAACCGCGCAGTCGCCCAAGCGATCGAGCGCGCCTACAGGTTTGTTGCATGAGACTGCGGATCAGCCATACCACCCGCTATGAATTCGCCAATCCGGTGCGGCACGGGCTGCAACGGCTGCGATTGACGCCCAAAAGCACGCAAGGACAGACCGTGCTCGATTGGCACATGCATTTGGCCGGGGCGCGGCTGGAAGTGGAATATGATGACCACAATCGCAACCGCACCACGCTGGTTTCGGTTGAACCGGGCACCACCAGCATTGTCGTGGAATGCAGCGGAACCGTGGCCACGTCTGACAGTCTGGGCGTGGTCGGCCCGCATTCCGGACACATGCCGATGTGGGCGTTTCTCGATCAATCGGCCCAGACCCGGCCCGGACCGCGGATCCGGGCACTCATGGCCGGGGTCTATGCCCCTAAACTTAGCGTGATTGATCTGCTGCACCGGCTTTCGGCAAAGGTGCTGTCGCAGGTTGCCTATGTAACCGGGGAAACCAACGTCTACACCACCGCAGAGGAAGCGGCCGAGCTGGGGATGGGGGTGTGCCAGGATCATGCCCACATCTTCATTGGCGCGGCGCGGGCGCTGGGGGTGCCGGCGCGCTATGTCTCGGGCTATCTGATGATGAACGACCGGATCGAACAGGAAGCCGGGCACGCCTGGGCCGAGGCGCATGTCGAAGGACTGGGCTGGGTCGGGTTTGATGTTTCCAACGGCATCAGCCCCGATGAACGCTATGTCCGAGTCGCCACGGGCCGCGATTACCGTGAGGCCGCGCCGGTGACGGGGATGAGTTACGGAGCTGGGGATAGCTTGCTGCAAGTGCGTCTGGCGGTTGAACAACAGCACTGTGAGCAGTAGGCCTTGCAGCAGGGGAGATCGCTGCAGTGACCTATTGCGTGGGAATGCTGCTCGATAAAGGGCTGGTGTTGATGAGCGACACCCGCACCAATTCGGGCGTCGACAACATTTCGATCTTTCGCAAGATGCACGTCTGGTCGGTGCCGGGTGAGCGGATCATTTCGATCATGACTGCGGGCAATCTGGCCACCACGCAAGGCGTGATCAGCCAGATCGAGGAGCGCGCCAAAGCGCACGTCGACCGCGAAAATTCGCTACTCCAGGCTGATACGATGTTCCAGGTGGCGACCATCGTCGGCAAGATACTGCGCGATATCATTGCCGCCAGTTCGGCCCAGAACGGTGAGGAAGCCGCGGGCGCGTTCAAGGCTTCGATGATTGTCGCGGGGCAGATCAAGGGCGGGCAACCGCGCCTGTTCCTGGTCTATCCCGAAGGCAATTTCATCGAAGCCAGCTTTGACACCCCGTTCTTCCAGATCGGCGAAACCAAGTACGGGCGCCCGATCATTATCCGCGGCTATGACCGTGACATGAGTTTTGAGGATGCAATTAAGCTGATGATGGTCAGCTTTGATTCGACCATCAAGGCCAACCTTTCGGTCGGGTTGCCGCTTGATCTGCTGGTGATCGAAGCCGATCGGTTCGAACCCGCGCACCAGCGCCGCATCGATGCTGACGATCCCTATTACCGCGCGGTTTCAGCCGGTTGGAGCGAAGCGCTGAAGAATGCCTTCCACGCGCTGCCGGACTACAGTTTCTTCAGCGAATGAGCCGCCCGGTCCAGGAAGGCGAATTGCCGTCTGGAGCCTTGCTTGAATTATACCGGGTGACCGGCGGCCATGTCGATTGCTTCGTGGCAGATGTTCCCGGCGCGGTTGCTCTGCCGGATTTGATCACCGCGTTCTACTCCAGCGCCGCATTCCGGCCGGAACGCTGGCTGCTGGGTGCCGTGCTGGGCAAGCCTGCCGACGATGCGGACGTAGCCCGCCTGGCTGCTGACCAGACGAAGCGGTTTTCAGCCTGGACCGTGGAAGACCGGCGCGGCGATGAAATCCTGCTATGCGATTACCAGGGCAAGACCCGGTCCTGGCTGAAGGTGGCAACCATTCCAGGCGGAACCCGGCTTCACTTCGGCTCGGCGGTAGTTCCAGCCAAAAGTCGCACCGCCAAGGCGGCTTTCACTCTGCTGCTCGGCTTTCACCGGTGGTATTCGCGAACATTGCTGCGCGAGGCGGTGCGGCAACTGGATCGCAACTGGCGCTCCGCGGCGGCGCGCTAGACCTACTTGCAGGTGCCACTTCCATTGATTTCGAGATGAAGGTGATCGCGGTGCGCGGCGTTGTAGGCCGGGCCCAGCACGGTGCCAAACCGCTTGCAGGCGCTGGTGTGGATGGCCTGGAAAAAGCGGCGCACTTTGGGCGCATTGTCAGCCCAATTGCCCGAAACGGTGATCCGGCGGCCATCGGCCAGGACAAAGCCCGAGACATCGATCGCGCTGGCCGTGGCGTGAGCGCTGCGGCGTGCTGATCCCGCGACGTTGCGGCAGTTGTAGCTGCCCATGGTTTCGATCTTGACCAGTTCGCTGCCCAGAATCTGCCGTGCGGCGCGATCGACCCCAAAGCGGGCCCAACCGGCAAAGGTATCGGCCAAAGGGCAGGTCACCGGGCCCAGGCCGGCCAGCGCCAGCGTGGCATTATCGCTGTGCAGGCTGGCGAGCTGGACCGTGCCCAGCGTTGAACATCCGGCACCGTAATACTGATCCGGCAGGGGGGTGAAGGCGGCGCGCTTGCTGCCCAGATCAGCTAGGCAGGCGCGCGTCTCCGGCCGCACGACTAGCGGCTGGGCGGAGCGTGAAACCGCCTTGCGCTGCGGCTCCTGCCCGCCGGGAATCATCTGGCAGGCTGATAGCAGCAGAACAAGCAGGACCGGGAACCTGGCGCTGGACATGTGCGGAATTGTGCCATCGTAATGGTTAACAACTTCGCTACGGGCGAAGCAAACGGCGCGATAAGCGGTGAGCTGTGGCGCAATTGCCTTGACTTGCTGCAGCGCAACACTACTTGCGGCTCCGGGCCACGCGGTCCCAACGCCGCGCGAGCTCTCTGCAAGGAGAGACTACAATGACTGCACAACTTCCGGCGCGCAAACCCGCGCGTCCGTTCTTTTCTTCCGGTCCCTGCGCCAAGCCGCCGGGCTATTCCCCTTCCAAATTGGCGACAGAATCGCTGGGCCGCTCGCACCGCGCGAAGATCGGCAAGGCGCGCCTGCAATTGTGCATCGATCTGATGCGCGAAGTGCTTCAGCTGCCCGATACGCACCGCATCGGCATCGTTCCCGGCAGCGATACCGGCGCGTTCGAAATGGCAATGTGGACCATGCTGGGCGCGCGCGGCGTGACCACGCTGGCCTGGGAAAGCTTTGGCGAAGGCTGGGTCACCGATGCGGTCAAGCAATTGAAGCTCGATCCCACTGTGATCCGTGCCGATTATGGCCAGCTGCCCGATCTGGGCCAGGTCAACTTTGCCGATGACGTGCTGTTCACCTGGAACGGCACCACCAGCGGCGTGCGTGTGCCCGATGGCAACTGGATCCCCGATACCCGCGAAGGCCTGACGTTCGCCGATGCGACCAGCGCGGTGTTCGCTTACGATATCCCCTGGGACAAGATCGATGTCGCCACCTTCTCCTGGCAGAAAGTGCTGGGTGGTGAGGGCGGCCACGGCGTGCTGATCCTGGGCCCGCGTGCGGTCGAGCGGCTGGAAAGCTACACGCCGGCCTGGCCGCTGCCCAAGCTCTTCCGCCTGGTTTCCAAGGGCGCGCTGACTGAGGGCGTGTTTAAGGGCGAAACGATCAACACCCCCTCGATGCTCGCAGTTGAAGATGCGATCTTCGCGCTCGAATGGGCCAAGGGGCTGGCCAAGGGACAAAGTGCTCTGAAAGCCTTGCAGGCGCGCAGCGATGCCAATGCCGAGGCGCTCGACAACATCGTGCGCGAACGCAGCTGGCTGCGCCACCTCGCCGCCGATCCTGCCTCGCGCTCGAAAACCTCGGTCTGCTTGCTGGTAGAAGGCGCGGACGAGGCGATGATAAAGGCGATGGCCGGCGCGCTCGAGAAGGAAGGCGCGGCCTTTGACATCGCGGGATATCGCGATGCCCCGCCGGGCCTCAGGATCTGGTGCGGCGCGACCGTCGACACCGCCGATATCGAAGCGCTCGGGCCTTGGCTCGACTGGGCTTATTATTCCGCCAAGGCCTGAACCGTCGTCCCGGGCCTGACCCGGGATCGCTGGCCTCATCACCCGACATTCGGCCGCCCTTTTTGCGGCCACCGGTCCCGGATCAAGTCCGGGACGACGAAGGAACCAAGACCATGACCAAGCCCCGCGTACTCATTTCCGACAAGATGGACCCCAACGCCGCGCGCATTTTTGAAGAGCGCGGCTGCCAGGTCGATGTCATCACCGGCGAAACACCTGAGCAATTGATCGCCCGGATTGGCGATTATGATGGCCTGGCGATCCGCAGCTCGACCACGGTGACCAAGGACGTTCTGGCTGCGGCCAAGAACCTCAAGGTCATCGGCCGCGCCGGGATCGGGGTGGACAACGTCGATATACCCGCCGCCAGCGCGCAAGGCGTGGTGGTGATGAACACCCCGTTCGGCAATTCGATCACCACCGCCGAACACGCGATCGCGCTGATCTTCGCGCTCGCCCGCCAGATCCCCGAAGCCAATGCCCAGACCCAGCAAGGCCTGTGGCCCAAGAATGGCTTCATGGGCGTGGAAGTCACCGGCAAGACGCTGGGCCTGATTGGCGCGGGCAATATCGGCTCGATCGTCGCCAGCCGCGCGCTGGGGCTGCGCATGAAGGTCGTCGCGTTCGATCCGTTTCTTTCGCCCGAACGTGCGGTGGAACTGGGGATCGAAAAGGTTGAGCTGGACGATCTGCTGGCGCGCGCTGATTTCATCACATTGCACACTCCCCTGACTGACCAGACCCGCAATATCCTCTCGGCCGAAAACCTCGCCAAGACCAAGAAGGGCGTGAGGATCGTCAACTGCGCGCGCGGCGGCCTGATCGATGAGGCGGCGTTGAAGGCGGGCCTCGATAGCGGCCACATCGCCGGGGCCGCGCTTGACGTGTTTCAGACCGAACCGGCCAAGGACAGCCCACTATTCGGCACCCCCGGCTTCATCTGCACCCCGCATCTGGGCGCATCGACCAACGAAGCGCAGGTCAACGTGGCGCTACAGGTAGCCGAGCAAATGGCCGATTTCCTGGTCAATGGCGGCGTCACCAATGCGCTCAACATGCCTTCGCTGAGCGCCGAAGAAGCGCCCAAGCTGAAGCCGTACATGGCGCTGGCGGAGCAGCTTGGCAGCATGGTTGGGCAATTGACCACCGGGGCAATCCCGCGGATCTCGATCCACGCCGAAGGGGCTGCGGCAGAGCTTAACATAAAGCCAATCGTCGCCGCCGTGCTGGCCGGATTCCTGCGGGTGCAGTCGGCCACGGTCAACATGGTCAACGCGCCGTTCCTGGCCAAGGAGCGCGGCATCGAAGTGCGCGAAATCAAGAGCGAGAAGGCCGGTGATTACCACACCCTGATCCGCGTTTCGGTGAAGACGGAAGCGGGCGAACGTTCGGTTGCGGGCACGCTGTTCTCCAACAGCGAACCGCGTCTGGTCGAACTGTTCGGGATCAAGGTCGAAGCCGAACTGGACGGCCCGATGATGTATATCGTCAACGAGGATGCCCCCGGTTTCATCGGCCGGATCGGCACTTTGCTGGGCGAAAACGCGATCAATATCGGCACCTTTAACCTGGGCCGGCGCGAAGCGGGCGGTGAAGCGGTGCTGCTGCTCAGCGTCGACAGTCCGGTCAAGGGCGAAGTGCTGGACAAGGCCAAAGCGCTGCCGGGCGTGAAGCGCGTGATGGCGCTGGCGTTTTGATGATCGCGTCGTCCGGGGCTTGACCCGGAACCGCTGGCCGCCTGACGCAAGTCGGCGTTGACGCGGCCAGCGATCCCGGCTTTCGCCGGGATGACGTTCAGGCTAAGGGCCACGCATCATGGATACCGACCGCGATCTGCTTCCCGAAGGTCTTGAAGACCGCCTGCCGCCCAGCGCTGCTGCTGCGGCGCAGGTAACACGCGCTGTGCTCGATGTGCTGGGCTCGCACGGCTATGACCGGGTCCAGCCGCCGATGATCGAGTTCGAACGCTCGCTCGCCAGCCGGATGGCCGGGATCCGTGCGCGCAAGATGTTCCGGTTTGTCGATCCCGCCAGCTTGCGCACCCTGGCGCTGCGCAGCGATATGACCCCGCAGCTGGGCCGGATCGCGTCGACCAGCCTGGCCGGATCGGCCCGGCCGCTGCGATTGTGCTATGCGGGGCCGGTGGTGACGATCAAGGGCGATGGGCTCGATCCCACGCGTGAGCGGCTGCAACTGGGCGCCGAACTGATCGGCAACGATAGTCTGGCCGCGGCTGGCGAGGTCGTTGTAGTGGCAATCGAAGCACTGGCTGCAGCCGGGGCCAAGGGGCTGACGGTCGATTTCACCATGCCTGATCTAGTCGATCTGCTCGCGGCCAAGGCATTGCCGCTCGACCCTACCATGATCGAAGCCGTGCGCCGCGAACTTGATGCCAAGGATGCAGGCGGATTGGTTGCAGCGGGAGGCGAGGCGTATTTGCCGCTGCTCAGTGCAATCGGCCCGTTCGATCGCGCGATCGAACAGCTGGCGGCAATCGATGCAGCAGGCGCGCTGGGCGCACGGATTGCGGCGCTGCGCGAAATTGCGGCGCGGTTGCAGGGCAAGGCCCGCCTGACGCTGGACCCTAGCGAACGCCACGGCTTCGAATACCAGACCTGGTTCGGGTTCACGATCTATGCCGATGGTCTGGCCGGGTTGCTGGGCCGCGGCGGCAGCTACGCCATCAACAGCAACGCGGCGGGGCGGGCAGATGAACCTGCCATTGGGTTCTCGCTCTATCCCGATGCGCTGATCGATGGGCTGGCCACCAGCGAACCGCAGCCCGACCGGCTGTTCCTGCCGTTGGGCCATAATGCGGACCATGCTGCCCGGCTGCGCGCGATCGGCTGGCGGACCGTGGCGGCGCTGGATGCGGGCTGCGATGGCAAGGCACTGGGCTGTTCGTACCGTCTTGAGGATGGCACGGCGGTCAAGCTCTGACCGCCGGTGGCCCCAGACATCAGCGCGGCTGAATCGCCGGGCCATCGTTGCGGATCTGCTGGTAATCAGCCTCCGCTCTGGTCATTTTCTCGGTGCCACGAGCGATCATCTGGTCGCCCCGTATGCGGTTCGCATTGGCTTCATCAATCTGGCGCTGTGCCTTGACCGCATCTTCATTGGCATCGTGCAGTTTTTTGCGGCCGTCGGCCAAATTTCTCTCGCTTTGCGCAATCAGTTTCTGGCCTGCGACAATGTTCATTGGCTGGCTAAGGCCAGCGACCATTTGATCGCCCCGGACCCGATCGGCATTCGCATCGTCAATCTGGCGCTGTGCCTTAGCCGCTTCGTCATCAGCATCGCGCAGCTTCTTGCGTCCATCGGCCAGTTTCTTATCGCTCTTCGCGATCAGTTTCTGACCGCTGGCCATTTCCTTATGTCCAGCGGTCCAGTCGGTGCCGCGGCTCGAGACACTTTCTCCACGCTGCGACAGCTTTTGGCCGTTGTCGAGCGGACGCGAATTGCCCGTCGTGCAGCCGGGAAGCAACATCATTGCTGCGGCAGCAAGAGGTGCCGAAATGGAAACAATCTGAAGTCGTGTCATTACAAATCCCTGTTTGAACAAACGCCCAACGATAATTCGTCAAAGGCCAGGCACATTCAGAGGAAATAAATCAACCCCCAAAGCCATTCGCTATTGATAACGAATAGGACCTGTTTTTGTTCCGCAAGTGATTGATGAACCCTGAGCGATCGGGGTTTAGGTCATAAATCTCGGCTGTAGGATGAAGGGCCGAGCTTATAGTCCAAACACTGCTTTCAGCCAGGCATCTACCACCCCCGTCGCGGCATAGCTGGGATCGCCCATCCTACGATTGATTTCGCCGTGGCCTTTAAGGCCGGTGCCGGGGAACTGGTTGCGTTGAACCGAAGTGCGGCTCTGACGCAGCGCGGCTTCCAGTTCCTTGTTCTGCGCCACACCATCCTTGCGTTCGACGTGAACCAGCAGGAACGACGGGGCGTTGGGCGTCATCGCCTGGAACGTCGGTGAAAGCGCGCGCTGGCGCACTGGATCTTCGCCAAACGCCTGCAGGTAGGTATCGTGCATGAAGTTGCCGCCATCGGCGATCTGCTGCGGCACATCATAAGCCGCGCCGTCGATCGGGATTACCCCGTCGATGCTGGCGAAGCTCAGCCCGGCGCCGCGCAGATACTGTTCGTCAGTGCCGACCAGTGAAACCAGATGGGCGCCGGCGCTGTGGCCCATGATCACGATCCGGCCGGGATCGAACCCCAGCCGCGCCGCATTGTCGATCAGGTAGCGAACCGCAGCCGCGACATCGGCCGCTTCGTCTTCCACGGTGTTATCGGGCACCAGCCGATAATTGATCGAGGCATAGGCATAGCCGAGGCCCGTATAGTGCGGAGCCTTGTAATTGCCCGCGGCGTTGTCCTTGCTGCCGCGCTTCCAGCCGCCGCCGTGGACAAACACGATCAGCGGCGCGCGCTTGTTGCCGCTCTGCGCCGGCCAAAAGTCCAGGTTCTGCAAGGCGCCCGCGCCATAGGCCAGGGTCTGCTTGCCCGGAGGCTGCGGTATCTGCTCTGACGTTGCGCGTCCGCCAATCCGATCGCGCAGTCTTGGCCGGGCGTCAGCCAGCGAAGCGCCGATCAGCGCAATGGCTGCGCACGACAGAATAATCGATTTCCTCATTTCCTGCTCCTTTTTGCGGGAAACTACTGCCCGGTTTAACTGCCTCCAGCCGCAAATTGTCCCAGATTGTCGCGGTCCAAAAGGCTGCGCCATCATGGAACAGTCAAGCTTGCCAAAATCCTATCGATTACATAATCTTGCCAAGTAAGCGAAGGAGAGGGGCATGGGTTTGAAATGGATCGTGGGCATGTTTGCTGCTACTTTAGTGGCAGTGGGCAGCCCGGTCGCCGCAGAAACCAGCAAGGGCAGCACCAGCGCGGCGGACAAGGACAAGCCGTCAAAGGAAATGCTGCTGGGCAACGAAGCCTATGATCGCGGCGATTTTGCCGAAGCGGCCAGGCACTACAAAGCCGCGTGCGATGGCGGCGATGCTTTGAGCTGCTTCAACCTTGGCCTGCTGTACCGCGATGGCAAGGGGTTCAAACAAGACTATGTTCAGGCCAACGCGCTGTTTGATCAGGCCTGCAAGGGCGGCGATGGATGGGGCTGCACCAACCTGGGCTTTTCCTATCAGCAGGGCCGCGGAACCTCGATTGATCTTGCCAAGGCGCAAACCCTCTATCAGCGCGGCTGCGATCTGGCTGATGAGAAAAGCTGCTTCAATCTGGCGATAATGTACGATGGCGGCAAAGGCATCCCCAAGGATAGCGCCAAGGCTTTGACCTATTATGGCCTGGCCTGCGATGGCAAGGATACCAAAGCCTGCTTCAACCTGGGCTTCATCTACGAAAACGGCGAAGGGGTGAAGAAGGACCCGGCACGGGCCGCTGACTTCTATGACCGGGCCTGCGATCTGGAAGATGGCTTTGCCTGCTTCAACCTGGCTCTGATGTACGAAGACGGCAAAGGCGTGAAGCAGGACATCGAAAAAGCCTCGCGCCTCTATCGGCAAGCCTGCGATGGTGGTGATCCCAAAGGCTGCTTCAACCTGGGGCTCAACTATGAAACCGGCCACGGCGCGCCGCGCGACACCAGTCTGGCGCTGGCCTATTATCGCAAGGGCATGAAGCTCAATCCCGAGCCCAAGATCAAGGCCCGGCTGGAGGATGCGATCGGGCGGCTGGAGGATTGAGCGCGGCCTTGCACAGATCAAATGCTGCACGCTTGACTCTGCAGCGTGTCCCCGCCTAGGGGCCGCACCGCACACCGGGCCTATGCGGCCCCAATGGTTCCCGTCCCGGGGTCGAGTCCTGTCGAAGGACCCCGCGGATTGTCCCGGCAGGGGGAGCACTGCAACCATGGCCAACGTCACCGTTATCGGCGCCCAGTGGGGCGATGAAGGCAAAGGCAAGATTGTCGATTGGCTGGCCAGCAAGGCCGATGCCGTGGTGCGCTTTCAGGGTGGGCACAATGCCGGGCACACGCTGGTGGTTGGGGACAAGGTCTACAAGCTCAGCCTGCTGCCTTCGGGGATCGTAACCGGCACGCTCAGCCTGATCGGCAACGGCGTGGTGCTCGATCCGTGGCACTTTCGCGATGAGGTGGCCAAGCTTACGGCGCAGGGGGTGGAGATCAATCCGCAGAACCTGCAGGTGGCCGAAAACGCCCCGCTGATCCTGCCGTTCCACCGCGATCTCGATGCCTTGCGCGAAGATGCCAGCGGTGCAGGGAAAATCGGCACCACCCGGCGCGGGATCGGCCCGGCCTATGAAGACAAGGTTGGCCGCCGCGCGATCCGGGTCTGCGATCTGGCGCATCTGGACGATCTTGGCCCGCAGCTTGACCGGATCTGCGCGCACCACGATGCCCTGCGCAAGGGCTTTGGCAAGGATCCGATCGATCGCCAGCGCCTGCTCGACGATCTGTGGGATATCGCCGCTTTCGTGCTGCCCTTTGCCAAGCCGGTGTGGCGCACGCTTGACCGCGCCAACAAGGCCGGCAAGCGGATCCTGTTCGAAGGCGCGCAAGGCGTGCTGCTCGATGTCGATCACGGCACCTATCCGTTCGTCACCAGTTCCAACACTGTCAGCGGCACTGCGGCCAGCGGATCGGGCATGGGCCCCAGCGCCCCCGGCTTCGTGCTCGGCATCGTCAAGGCCTATACCACACGTGTCGGCAGCGGCCCGTTCCCGACCGAGCTGGAGGACGAAACCGGCCAGCGGCTGGGCGAGCGCGGGCACGAATTTGGCACCGTCACGGGCCGCAAGCGCCGCTGCGGCTGGTTCGATGCGGTGCTGACCCGGCAGAGCTGCACGATCAGCGGCGTCACCGGTATCGCCCTGACCAAAGTCGACGTGCTCGACGGGTTCGAGACGATCAAGATCTGCACTGGCTACAAGCTGCGCGGTGAAGTGCTCGACTATTTCCCCAGCCACGCCGCCGATCAGGCCGCAGTCGAGCCGGTCTATGAGGAAGTGGAAGGCTGGAGCGGAACCACCGCCGGCGCCCGCAGCTGGGCCGATCTGCCTGCCCAAGCGATCAAATACATCCGCCGGATCGAAGAACTGATCGAGACGCCAGTGGCGCTGGTCAGCACTTCGCCAGAGCGGGAAGATACGATTCTGGTGCGCGATCCGTTCAGGGGGTAGGCACCGCGCATCGCGGCCCAAACGGGACGGGTGAGGGGAACATATATGTATCTGCGCAACGCCTGGTATGTCGCGGCCTGGGATCACGAACTGGCTGACACACCGATTGCCCGGACCATTCTGGGCGAGGCGGTGGTGCTGTTCCGCAACCACGGCCAGCCCGCCGCCTTGGCTGATAGCTGCCCGCACCGCCGCTTGCCGCTGTCCTTGGGCTGCGTCAGCGGGGAAGGGTTGCGCTGCGGGTATCATGGGATGCTGTTCGGGGCCGATGGCCGCTGCGTGGAGATCCCCGGACAAGACGTGATCCCGCCGAATGCGCATGTTCGGACCTATCCGGTGGCGGAGCGCTGGGGCCTGATCTGGATCTGGATGGGAGACGCCCAGCAGGCCGACCCCGCAAAGTTCATCGATGTGCCGCATTTTGATGATCCCGCCTGGGCGGTCAACCGCGGCCCGGCGATGGAGGTGGCGTGCCATTACCAGTTGATGACCGACAACCTGCTCGATCCCAGCCACGTTTCCTACGTCCACGCCAGCTCGCTGGGCAGCATGGATACGGTGGGCATTCCGGTGGAGACAGAAGTAGGTTTGGACCGGGTGATCGTGACGCGCTGGATCAAGGGACACACGCTCGCCCCGTTCTTCGCCAAGCGGGTGCGCTTCACTGGCCCGGCAGACCGGCTGCAGCACTACGAAGTGCGGATGCCGGCCCAAGCGGTGATCAAGGATATTGTCGCCCCGGCTGGATCAGGCGCGCCCGAAGGCCGCCTGCACGAGGCTGTCTTCCTGATTGACAGCTACAACTTCGTCACGCCGATCGATGACGACACATGCCGATATTACTGGTTCCAGGTCCGCAATTACGCTGCGGACGATCCAGCGGAGAGCCAGGCCCTGACCGAAGATTTCATCGCCGCCTTCAATGAAGACCTGATCGTGCTGTCAGCGGTTCATGCCGGATTGAAAGCCCAGCCCAGCAAGCTCGACCTCGCCACCGATCTGGGCAGCAATCAAGCCCGGCGGATGCTGGCGCGGATGATCAAGGCCGAGCGGGGGGAGGGGTAAGTTCTGGCACGCTCTCGATGAGGCACTTCGAATTCAGTAACCGGCACTGGCAATAAAGTGCACCCATTCTTGACATAGTCCCTTTATGTTCTACTTCTGTTCGCAATTGCAAGGAGTCGGAACAGATGAGCCAGGCCAATTTCAGTTACAGCACGGCGGCCAATGATGCTGCGGGCCTGCCGCTCAGCTTGTCGATCTTTGCTGATCGGCCTCATCTGGCCGGGCAATTGCGCGAAGATGCCGAGGCGGCGGGGTTCCGGGTTGCGGCGGGCGGCGGCCTGGATGGGCTGCTGGGCGATGATGTGCGGGCGCTGGGCGAAGTGGTGCTGGTCGATTGTCCGGTGCCCGATATTGCCGCGCTGGCGGCATTGGCGCGGCTTGATCTGCGCGCGGCGCATTCGGGCACACAGTTGATCGTATCGACGTCGGTTGAAGGGCTGGAGGATGTGTTCGGCTGCCTTGATCAATCAGCGCCGCAAATTCTGGTCGATCCAAGCCGGGCTGAACGCGTGATTGCGCTAGGCCGGGTGCTGGGCCGGGTAGCGGGCTCGCGGCTGCGCGAATTGAGCGAGGAAGACCGGCTGGTGCTGCTGCGGCTGACCGAGCAGGTGGGCCAGATCGCCCAGCGGCTTGAACGGCTGGAAGGCCCGGCGGATCACCGCGATAGCGAAAGCGCGTTCCGGTTTGAAAGCCCGCGGCCGGCTTTTGCCGGGGCGGATAGCGAAGACAGTTCGGCTCGCCTGATCCGCGCGGCGCGGCCGCCGTTGCCCGATCCGCGACTGGTGCGGCGGATCATTCGCCAGCGGCAGGCGCGGACGCGGTTTTTCGATGGCGATCTGTTTGGCGATCCAGCCTGGGATATGCTGCTCGATCTGACGGCGGCCCGGGCCGAACACAGCCGGGTCTCGGTCACTTCGCTGTGCATCGCCAGCGGCGTCCCGCCCACCACTGCGCTGCGCTGGATTGGCCAGATGATCGATGCCGGGCTGCTCGAACGGGTTGACGATGAAACCGATCGCCGCCGGGCCTTCATCACGCTGACCGAAAAGGCATCGGACGCCATATCGCGATATTTTGCCGAAATCGGCGCAAACGCGGCGCGGCTGGTTTAAGGTGAGAGCTGGCCGCCGGGCAGGGCCGGTCGGGTCAGCTTTGCCGCACCAGGCAATAGCCGGATTGACCCGCAGCGAATTTCGCAGCATAGGCGCCGCTCCCGTGAGGGGCGCTTAGCTCAGTTGGTAGAGCATCTCGTTTACACCGAGAGGGTCGGCGGTTCGAGCCCGTCAGCGCCCACCAGTTTTCGGAATCAGAAGATGTCCGGGGGGACATCTTCCCGAAAACTTCCGAGCGTAAGCGACGGGGCACGCTCTCGGTTTACGTTCCCGGTTCCGGCAGCCGCTGAGTCCCGGGGACATATTCCCCCAAAACTCCCGAGCGATAGCGAAGGGGCGGACCGCATTAGCGATCACACTCCAACCAAACCTAAATTTCGTCATTCCCGCGAAGGCGGGAACCTATCTCGCGCGCTTGCCCTCACCACGCAAGGGTAATGCTGGGCGCTGAAGTAGGAGATGGGTTCCCGCCTTCGCGGGAATGACGAGGCGCGTCAGAAATCCTGTCTACTTCGCCTCAGCCAGCAGCGCCTTCGTTTCCGCATTCAACCACTCACGCGGACCGACAATCCGCCACGCCTCGCGCCCCTGCGCATCGTAATAGACCGTCGCCGGCAGGGTTTCCGCGCCGAACTGGAAGGTCAGCGAATTGTCAGGGTTGAGCCACGGCTCCAGCTTGGGCCCGCCTTTTTCGGCGAGAAACCCGGCAACCTTGTCCAGCTTGTCCATATCCTGATTGACCGTAAGCACTTTGAGGCCGGGATTTTCCGTCGCCAACTTGTCCAGTTGCGGCAATTCGGCCACGCAGGGCGCACACCAGGTGGCCCACAGGTTGATCAGCACCGGCTTGCCCTTGAGGCTCGACAGGTTGAGCTCCTCGCCTGCATTGTTCTTGAACTGCAGGTCGGGCATCGCGCTGCCCTTGTGGCTGCGATCAATCGCGCCAACTGCTGCCGGGGCACCTTGTGTCGCTTGCGGTTGCGCCTTGTCCCCGCTTTGCCTATCGCACCCGGCGAGTAACACAACGCAGCCAAGGGCAACGAACTTGAGCGATCGGGACAACAACACAGCAGGGGGCTCCAACACAATGTGGGGCGGACGGTTCGCGGGCGGACCGTCAGCAATCATGCGCGAGATAAATGCCTCGATCCCATTCGACAAGGCATTGTGGCGGCAGGACATCGCCGCCAGCCTGGCGCATGTCGCGATGTTGGCCCGGCAGGGGATCGTTGCCGAAGCCGATGCTGCCGCCATTCGCGGCGGACTTGAAGCGATTGCCGCTGAATACGAGGCGAGCGGCGTGCCGGAAAACTGGGATCTGGAAGACATCCACATGGTCACCGAAAGTCGGCTGGCCGAACTGATCGGTCCGGCGGCGGGGCGGCTGCACACCGCGCGAAGCCGCAACGATCAGGTGGCGACTGATTTTCGCCTGTGGGTCCGCGATGCCTGCGATGCTGCCGATGCCGGATTGAAGGCGCTGCAGACCGCACTGGTCCTGCGCGCGAGCGACCATGCCGCCAGCATCATGCCCGGCTTCACCCACCTGCAAGTGGCGCAGCCGGTTACTTTGGGCCATCACCTGATGGCCTATTACGAAATGATCGCGCGGGATCGTTCGCGGTTTGCCGATTGCCGGGTGCGGCTCAACCAGTCGCCGCTGGGTTCGGCCGCCTTGGCCGGAACCGGTTTTGCGATAGATCGCGATATGACCGCCATGGCCCTGGGTTTCGATGCACCCACCCGCAACAGCCTGGATGCGGTATCCGATCGCGATTTTGCGATCGAATATCTGACCAGCGCCGCGCAGTGTTCGCTGCACCTGTCGCGCCTCGCGGAAGAACTGATTATCTGGGCCAGCCAGCCGTTCGGCTTCGTGACCTTGCCCGATAGCCTTTCCACCGGCAGCTCGATCATGCCGCAGAAGAAAAACCCCGATGCCGCCGAACTGGTGCGCGGCCATGCCGGGCGGATCGTGGGCTGCCTGACCAGCCTGATGGTGACGATGAAGGGTCTGCCGCTGGCTTATTCGAAGGACATGCAGGACGATAAGGTGCCGGTGTTCGATGCGGCCAACCTGCTGACCCTATGCCTGGCAGCCATGACCGGCATGATCGAAGGCGCCACCTTCCGCAACGAGCGGATGCGCGCCGCCGCAGAGCTGGGTTATGCCACCGCCACCGATCTGGCCGATTGGCTGGTGCGCCAGGCCGATATTCCGTTCCGCGAAGCCCATCACATCACCGGCGCGGCGGTGAAACTGGCGGAAAGCCGAGGGGAGGCGCTTGATGCACTGTCACTGGCAGACCTGCAGGCGATAGATCCCCGGATCGATGACCGGGTGTTCGCGGCGCTTTCGGTTGATGCTTCGGTTGCTTCGCGCGCCAGCTATGGCGGTACTGCGCCCGATCAGGTAAAAGCGCGCGTTGCCGAAGCGCGCCTTGCGCTGGGGCTGGAGTAACGTGATGCGTTCGTTTGTGCTGCCTTTGCTGATCCTTGGTCTGGCCGGCTGCGGGGCCACTGCGCCGCTGAAGCCGGCTGCGGGCAAGTCATTGCCGGTTGCGCCCTATGGGACCGAAGTTAAACCCAGCGCCGAAACCCTGCTCAAACCCACGCCTCAGGCTGCCCCGGAACGCAGCGTCGAACTGCGAAAACGGTCGGAGGAGCGCCTCCAGGACCCGTTCGATTTGCCCCCTTCCGACGATCAGAAGCAGCCCTGAAACCATGGACCATTTTGACTACAAGGACGGCGTTCTGCACGCCGAAGACCTGCCGCTGAGCGTGATCGCCGATGCGGTTGGCACGCCCGTTTACGTCTATTCGCGGGCCACGCTGGAACGCCACGCCCGGGTGTTCAAGCAGGCCCTGGCGCACCTGCCGCGCACGCACATTGCCTTCGCGATCAAGGCCAATCCCAACCTCGCCGTGCTCAAGGTGATGAGCCGCGAAGGGCTGGGCGCAGATGTGGTTTCGGGCGGGGAATTGGCGCGCGCGTTGGCTGCGGGCATACCGGCGGATGACATCGTCTTTTCCGGCGTCGGCAAGCAGACGCACGAAATGGTGCAGGGGCTGGATGCCGGGATCGGTCAGTTCAATATCGAGAGCGAAGAAGAAGGCATCGAACTGGCCGCATTGGCGGCGGCGCGGGGACAGGTGGCGGCCTGCGCGCTGCGCGTCAATCCCGATGTCGATGCCCGCACCCACGAGAAAATCTCGACCGGCAAGGCCGAAAACAAGTTTGGTGTGCCGATTGACCGCGCGGGCGGAATCTATGCCCGGCTGGCCGGTCTCCCAGGCATGAACCTGCGCGGCGTGGCGGTGCATATCGGTAGCCAGTTGCAGGACTTGCAGCCGCTGGAAGACGCTTTCATCAAGCTGGGTGATCTGATCGCAGAGCTGCGCGCTGCGGGCCAGACGGTGACCCACGCCGATCTGGGCGGCGGGCTCGGTGTGCCGTACAAGGCGGGTGAAGTGTTTCCCTCCCCGGCCGAATATGGCGCGATGGTGGGCCGGGTTTGTGCTGGGTGGGATGTAACCCTGCAGTTCGAGCCGGGCCGGGTGATCTGCGGCAATGCCGGGGTGCTGCTGACCCGCGTAATCCGGGTCAAGCGCAGTTCCAACGGCGCACCGTTCGTGATCGTCGATGCGGCGATGAACGATCTGGCGCGCCCCGCGATGTACGGCGCGTGGCACGATTTTGACGCGGCTGTCCCGAATGGCAGCCGGATGGTCGCCAACATTGTCGGCCCGATCTGCGAAACCGGTGATACCTTTGCCATGGGCCGCGATGTGGATGCGCTGGAAGCGGGCGATCTGGCAGTGTTCCGCACTGCCGGGGCTTACGGTGCAACCATGGCCAGCTCCTACAACAGCCGCGGCTTCGTCTGCGAAGTTATGGTGGATGGGGACAAGTTTGCGGTGGTGGCTGACCGGATCCTGCCCGAAGCCATCAGCGCCGCCGAACGGGTACCGGACTGGCTGGAATAATGCACAGCCTTCCGCTTTTCTTCCGTCTTGCCGGTCAGCCGGTCATCGTACTGGGTGAAGGCGATGCAGCGGAAGCCAAGCGGCGGCTGATCGAGCGGGCCGGAGGCCTGGTTACGCAGGACGAAACGGCTGCGGCCAGCCTGGCCTTTGTGGCGCTTGACGAACCCGAAGCGGCGGTAGCCCGGCTGAAAGCGCGCGGCGTGCTGGTCAATGTGGTTGATCGGCCAGAGCTGTGCCAGTTCACCGTGCCCAGTCTGCTCGAACGCGGCCCGGTGCTGGTGGCGGTGGGCACCGGCGGAGTTTCTGCCGGACTGGCCAAGGCCTTGCGGCTGCGGTTGGAAGGCCTGCTGCCGCAGTCTTTGGGTGCGCTGGCTGATGCACTTGGCGCAGCGCGCACGGCGATGCGGCAACGCTGGCCCGATGGCGGCACACGGCGGCGCGCGCTGGATGCGGCGCTGGCTGCAGGGGGCGTGCTCGATCCGCTGGGGGATCACGGCGCGCAAGCGGTTTCGGAATGGCTTGATGGCGCGGACCAAAGCTCGACCGGAGCGGCCGAATTTACTTTGCTGTCTGACGATCCCGATGACCTGTCGCTGCGTCAGGCCCGCTGGCTGGGCAGCGCGGATGTGGTCTGCCACGAACCCGGCGTGCCAGATGCAGTGCTGATGCGCGCGCGCGCCGATGCCGTTCGCCAGCCGCTTTTGCCGGGCGAACCCGCTCCGGCACTACCAGGGCGGATCGTGGTTATTCGTCGGGGCTGAGCAGCACTTTCATTTGCGCCAGTGCGATCGGCTTGCTGCGATCATCTTGCCAGGCTTCGGCATTGACCAGCGCCACGCGGCGTCCGGCGCGGGTTACCGATCCGCTGGCGAAAGTGCGCTGCTGCGTTCCGCCGCGCATGAATTCGACCTGCACGTTGACCGGCTTTAGCTTCATGGCTTCACCCCGGCGTTCCAGTTCCGTCCGCAGTGCGGCAATCGCCGCCATCTCCATCAATCCGCTCAGCGCGCCGCCGTGCAGAAATCCCGGGCGTCCGGCGACGCGCTCGGAATAATCGAAATAGAGGATCGGCGTGCCGTCCTCGGCATGATCCAGCGCGATCCCGAGCGCCTGGGCATAGGGCGGCAGGTCGCTGCTCACAGATAGGCTCCGTGCGTGGCCATGAACGTGCCGATGACATGGGCCACCGGATCGTCCGGATCACCATCATAGGCGATGCCGCGAATGAAGCTGATCGTGCGGGTCAATTTGTAGCATTCGCCGCGCCCGATGATCGTCTTGCCCGGCACTGCGGCGCGCATGTAATCGACCCGCAGGTCGAGCGTGGCATGGGCGGTAAAGCGCCCCGCCAAAGTCCAGACGGCCATCGATGTGGCATTGTCCATCAGGCTGATGATCGGTCCCGATGCCAGCACCCCGGTTTCGGCTACCCCCACCAGATCCTCACGCCAGGGCAGGGCCAGCTCAACCCAATCGGGGCCGTGCGCATGATAGGCAAACCCCAGCCAGCCGCCGTGGCCGTGGCGGGTCATCATCTTGGATGCGCGCGCCGGATCGAACACGAAATCCGGCGGCAGATCCTGCAGCGTTTTGACAGTTTCCGGCGGCTTCATGCCTGCGTCTGTGGTGCGGCTCAGCGCCGATTACAATCTTTTAATTTCAAACCGGCGGCCTGCCATGCGCACCTTGATGAGGCGAAGCGCTTCGCTTTCGCGCAACCAGACCCAAGGGGACCAACAATGAATTTGCCCAAGATCGATCTTTCGGCATTGCCCGATCTCCACACCCTGACCGGAGCGTTCGGCAGCCTGTTTCAGCCGGGTTCGGCCAGCGGTGGCACTTCGGACGATACTATCGTGGTGATCATGGTGTTCGTTTATGAACGACTGATCCAGCCTTAAGCGGTCGGGGTTCGGGAATGTCTATTCACCCCGATCTGTTGGCGCTGCGGAGCGATGACGCTCCGCAGCGCCGAGACCAGATCGCCGTATCCGCCGCGGTGCAGACCTGGCGCAAGCGCGCGCAATTTGCCCGGCTCGAACGCGAAATCGCTTCGTTCGCCGCAGGTGAGCCGCTGGACGCGCTGCCGGTGTTGACCCAGCTGTTTCGGCCCGGTTGCCAGGCCGCCGAGCGTCTGGTCGATGCCTTGATCGCGCCGCTCATTACCGCATTGTCCGGCCAGCCGCTGGGCGAGGTGCCGCTGCGCCATTATGTCGATGATCGCTCCGCCTTGTTGGTGCTGAGCCAAAGCGGCGGTGCTGCGCTGACCCTGCAGGTGATTGAGCCGAGCGGCCGTGCGCCGCTTCCCCGCGCCAGGACGGTTACCTTCACCCCCGGACTGGCGCACGAACGCATTCTCGCCGGGGCTGGCGAAGCCGATCTTGTCAGCCTGAAGGAACAGCTGCCCGACCGGGTTGACCTGATGATCGAGCAGTGCCGCCTGGCCGCCGGCGAATGTCTGTTTCGCGATAGCGGCCGCCAAAGCCGGATGATCCGTTCGGTCACCAAGCCGCTGGTGATCCTGCGGCTGCAGCGCCGCGGTGGTGCGGGCGAGCTCACCCGCGAATATGCTCTGAGCGATGGGCGGTTCCTGGCCCAGGCTGCGGCCAGCCCGCGTGAGACAAGGCTGGAACTGGTCGCGGCGCTGCTTGGCCGGATGGGCCGCAGCGACGCTGCCCCATTGCTGGCAGCGATGGCCGAGGAAGAGGCCGCGCAATCGCTGCGTTGGCAATCGCTGAAGGAAAGTCTCGGGCTCGATACTGCCATCGGCTTTGCTGCGCTGCAACGGATCGCCGGGCGCGATGATGATGCGTTGGCTGCACCGGCCGGGGCATTGCGTGCGCAATTGATCGAGACATATCCGCAGCTGAAAGGGATCGCCGCATGCCAAGAGTAATCGATGTGGCAGATACGCGCACGGCATCACTCGCCGAAACTGGCGACGCCTTGCGCGCGGCGGGGTTTGATCCCTCGGACGAGGAAAGTCTCAGTCACGCTGCGCGGTGGCTGCGGCGGCTGGGCAATGACAAAACGTTTCTTGGCGATGTGCTGGTTGATGAACTGGCCCGGCGTCACCGCGGCGATGGACTGGAAAACGCCTATGGCCCGCAAGTAGTTATGCTGATCCCGCCGCAGGGTGATTTCTTCATCCGCGCCAACATCTGGCCTTCTGCCGAAGAGCACATGGTGCGCGCCAGTGGCGAAGCAGCCTTCGCGATCGGATTGCCGCACGATCACAATTTCAACTTCCTGACGCTGGGCTATTTCGGGCCGGGCTATTGGAGCGACTATTACGAGTATGATTTTGCCGCAGTCGATGGTTGGCGGGGAGAGCCGGTGCCATCGCTGAAATTCATCGAACGGGCGCGGCTGGAAGAGGGCAAGATCCTGCTCTATCGCGCCAATCTGGATGTCCATGCGCAACTGCCCGCCGATAGCCTTTCGGTCTCGCTCAACATCATGCACACCAGCGGCGCGCAGGGCTGGTTCGATCAATACCGCTTCGATCTGGAGGCAGGCACAATCACCGCAATGCTGTCGCCCACGCCAACCCAGGCACTGCTGCGCATTGCGGTGGGGCTGGGCGGGGAGGCCGCGTTGGATCTGGCACAGCACTTCGCCAGCCGCCACCCCAGCGACCGGTTGCGGCTGGTGGCCTGGGATGCTTTGGCCAGCAGCGCGGCTGACCGCGCAGCGCGCGATGCGCTATGGGCCCGCGCCGAACTGAGCGGCAGCACTTTGGTGGCAAAGGAAGCGCGTTCGCGCCGGATGGAATTGGTGGCTTGAAGCAAAGGGCTGAACCGCAAATTCGGGAGCTCTAAATCCCGCTCAGGCTGAGCCTGTCGAAGCCCCCTCGTTTTACACTGACGGATCTTAAACCGCGGGGGGCTTCGACAGGCTCAGCCTGAGCGGTCCATTGAGCGTCGTTGAATACGCAATCTAAACTCCGCCCGTCAGCGCATCGATCGCGGCCTGGAGGATTACCGCAGCGGCAGCCGAATCGATCCGGGTCACCCGCCGCGCGCGGCTCATGTCCTGGGCGATCAGTGCGCTTTCGGCGCTGGCGGTAGACCAGCGTTCGTCCCACAGCAGGATCGGCATGCCCAGCGCGGCGGACAGGTTGCGGGCATAGGCGCGGCTCGATTGGGCGCGCGGGCCTTCGCTGCCATCCATGTTGAGCGGCAGGCCGATTACCACCCCGGCGGCACTGCGCTCGCGCATCAAGTTCGCCAAAGCCAATCGGTCGGCGCCGAATTTGCCGCGCTTCAGGGTTTTGCCCGGCGATGCAAAGCGCCAGCCGGCATCGCAAAAGGCCGTGCCAATGGTCTGGGTGCCCAGATCAAGCGCCAGCAGCGTGCCGCCCATCGGCAAGGCGCCGCGAAATTCGGCGGCCATGGTGGTGATCAGCGGCTGGCTTGCCATGCTGCCACTCGCCGCGCGAAATCCCGACGCAAATTGGTCCAGTACAGCGCGTAATCATAAACGTGGTAATTCCCGCCCGGGAGCACGAACGGGCCAAGATCGGGCCCTTCGCCAATCCGCAGGCTGCCATCAGGTGCGCAGCTTGCGCCGACCAGGCCGGGAGTTAGTTTGGCGGTCTCGAACTTGATGTCGGGCACGATGCCGCCGGTGTTGGCGCTGGCGGGCGCCGTGCCGCCAATGCCGCCGGTCAATGGGTTCGAGCAGAGATAGGCGGGCGCGGCAGCGGACGCACCGTTGCTGGCAAAGCGTTCATAGGCATCGCGCATCATTGCGGTGTCGGCAGTATCGGTGAACGACAGGAAGCTGATCACGCAGCCAGCCTGATCGGGCCGTTCGCAAGCCGGCAGGCCCATTCCGGGCAGATCGCGCGCGGTATCGACTACCCAGCCGATCACGTAAGCCGCCGCGATCCGCTTTGCGAGCGGGGTGCCGGCGATTTTTTCGGCCATCAACCGCTTGATGATGAAAGCGCCCTGGCTGTGTCCGGCCAGCACGATCGGCCGGTTCGCGGGCTGCGCGGCGATAAAGGCATCAAACGCTTCGGCAACATCGCGGTACGCCAGTTCGTGCGCCTGGCGGGCTTCGGGCGCGTCTGACACAAACGCCCCGAACGTGGCCTGTCGGTATCGCGGAGCCCAGACTTCGCGCGCATCGCCAAACACACTGCCAAGGCCGCGCACCACAATCGTGCCGATCCGGTCCGCATCGGAATCACCCGGCGGGGCGTTCCAGTGGGTCTTTTTCAGGTAGCTGGTCGGGTGGACAAAGAACACCGCAGCTTCGACCGGTTTGCCATCGGCTGGCGTGGGGAAGCCATCGGGCAGCCATTTGACCAACGCCTCGCCCGGCTGTCCGGGGCGTGCGAACCACATCTTGGGATCAGCATAGGCGCTGGGCTGCAAGGCAGGTTGTGGCTCAAACGCTGCGCTGGGGGTAAAGCTCATCCGCGTCATCGCATCGGGCCAGAAGGCCAGCGCGATCCGTGCGCCAACGAACAGGGTGATGAAAAAAGCCACCAAATAAAGGAACTTGCGCGCCACGGCTCACCCGGTTTCGTTGCGCAGGGACTGACGTTCCAGTGCAACCTTGATCATCGCCACCATCGGATCGGCCAGCATCAGGCCGATCAGGCCAAACAGTGTGCCCATGATCAACTGCATCCCCAGCACCACGGCCGGGGCCAGATCAGCGGTATGCTTGGCCACCAGCGGCACCACCACGTTGCCGTCGATTATCTGCACCGCCAGATAAACGACAATGCAGAACAGCCCGGTTGAGGTGCCGACAGAAAAACCGACCAGGACCATCAAGGCCCCTGAAATCGGCGCGCCGATATTGGGCAGGAAGGCGAGCAGCCCGGTTAGCAGCCCCAGCAGCGCAGCCATCGGTACGCCCCACCAGGCCAGCAACAGCCAGGTTGAGACCCCTTCCAGAAACATTCCCAGCAGCCGCCCAGCCATGAGCCGCCGCATGGTGTGGCCCATGATCGTGGCGGTGCCTTCAAAGTGTTCGCGCTCACCCAGCGGCAGCAGCCAGGCAAAGCCGCGGCGATACAGCTGCGGCTCAAGCGCGAAGTAGATGCCCAGCACCACAATCCCGAAGGCCGTGGTCACTCCGCCGATCACATTGCCAAGCGCGCTGGTCAACTGGCCGATCGATCCGGCGGCCTTTTCGATCAGGCCTTGTGCACTGCTGAAATCGACCACCGCGCCGTGGGCATGCAGCCAGGCCAGCACCTTGATCGCCTGGGCCTGAACCGTGGCGGGCAATTGCGCGGCTTGCGCTGCAATCTGGCTGCCGGCGAACATGGCCGTCCACATCAGGAACGCCGCCGTCAAAAGGAGCACGATCCCCACACGCCACAGCCGGCCGATCGGCAGCACCCGGCCAATCAGCCGCGCTCCGCCATCGATCATCGCGGCAAATACCATGCCGCCGAAAATCACCAGCAGCGGTTGGGCCAGATAGACCATCAGCGCCAAGGCGGCGGCCAGTCCGATCCACACCGCGGCGCGCTTGAATTCGGTGCGCAGCAGCGGATCGGCAATATCGCTGGGGCCGGCGTGCAGCACTGCGGGCGGCGGGGCTGCTTTGGGTTTGCGGGCGGGGCGCGGTTTGGCCTGAACCATCACTTATCCTTGACGATATGCACCGGGCGCAGGCTGGTCCACGAACGGCCCGGACGCAAGGCCTGCCATAGCGACAGTGGATTGCGGCCCTGTTCGCCGTCCAGCGAGAAGGTGATGAATTCGGCGCGGCCGCCAATATCGGACAGCGGCACCGGCCCGCCCAGGCCATCGCGCCAGGTGGGGAAGCGGCTATCGGCGGAATGGTTGCGGTTATCGCCCATCAGGAAGACGTGGCCCTTGAGCACGGTAATCTCGGAGAAATTGTCCGCTTCTGGATCGATCTTGTCCTTGATGATCAGATAAGTCGCGCCGTTGGGCATGGTTTCGCGCAGCGTTGGCAGTTCGATCACTTTGCGCCCCGAAGGCAGGGTGCGGGCAAACTGGCTGAACTCGTCGTAGCAATAATAAGGCGTGGCACGGTCTTCGCATTGCAGCTTGGGATCGGCGGCCAGCTGGATCTCGGGCTCTGCGGCCTGCGGCACTGCCTTGCCGTTGAGAATGATCTGGCCGTTGACCACTGCGATCCGGTCTCCCGGCAAGGCGACCACGCGCTTGATCAGATCGTCTGTGCGGTTGCGCGGCACCACGATGACGATATCGCCATAGGTGGGCGTGCCCGGCAGCACCCGCCAGGTCCCGCGCGGGGCGATGTGAAAGCTGGCCGAGGCCCAGTTCCAGCCGAACGGAAACTTCGAAACCACCAGCCGGTCACCGACCAGCAGGTTGGGCATCATTGAAATCGACGGGATGTAGAACGGCTTGGCGATGAAGCTGTGGAACGCCAGCACCGCAAACAGCATCCAGAACAGCCCGCGAATTTCCCCCACCCAATCGAGCGATGGGCCTTCATCCTCCACCAGCGCGGACGGCGCAGGTGCCGGTTGGGCCGCAGTCTCAGCGGGTCCGGCAAATGGAGCATCAGGCAGTGGGGCAGTCTGTTCGGTCACAATTTCCGGGCCTCGATAACCACGAAGGCCTGCGCCCATGGGTGGTCGTCTGTTAATGTAAGATGGATCACCGCCTCATGCCCGCCTGGCACCAAGGCGGCAAGGCGGGCAGCGGCCCCGCCGGTGAGATTGAGCGTCGGCGCGCCCGATTTTGCATTGACCACGCCGATGTCCTTCATGAACACCCCGGCCTTGAACCCGGTTCCCACCGCCTTGCTAAAAGCTTCCTTGGCGGCAAAGCGCTTGGCGAGCGTGCCAGCCTTGGTGAACGGCCGCCGCGCCGCCTTGGCGCGCTCGACTTCGGTGAACACGCGGTTTTCGAACCGCTCACCAAACCGGTCGATCGAGGCCTGGATGCGATCTATGTTGCACAGGTCTGAGCCGATGGAGAGGATCACCGCGCCGCATCCATCAGTTCGCGCATTCGCAGCACGGCCGGTTCCAGCCCGCAGAAGATTGCCTCGCCGATCAGGTAGTGGCCGATATTGAGCTCGGCCAGTTGAGGGATCGCGGCGACGGGTTGGACGTTATCGTAAGTCAGCCCATGCCCAGCGTGCGTCTCGATCCCGTTTTTCGCGGCCAGCGCGGCCATTTCGGTCAGGCGGCGCAGTTCTACCGCTACCGCATCGCCGGTCGCGTGCGCATATTCGCCGGTGTGCAGTTCCACCACCGGGGCTTTCAGCAGCATCGCCGCTTCTATCTGGCGTTCGTCGGGCGCGATGAACAGGCTGACGCGGATCCCGGCGTCGGACAGGCGCTGGACCAGCGGATAGAGCCGGTTGTGCTGCCCGGCGGCATCCAGCCCGCCCTCGGTGGTGCGCTCCTCGCGCCGCTCGGGGACGATGCAGGCGGCGTGCGGTTTGTGGCGCAGCGCGAACTCGAGCATCTCTTCAGTCGCCGCCATCTCGAAGTTGAGCGGCAGGTCGGTCGCGGCCTGGATCCGCGCGATGTCTTCATCGCGGATATGGCGGCGATCTTCGCGCAGATGCGCCGTGATCCCGTCCCCGCCACAAGCCGCAACGATCCTTGCCGCGCGCACCGGATCGGGATGATCCCCGCCGCGCGCATTGCGGATCGTGGCGACGTGATCGATGTTGACGCCAAGGCGGAGGCGAGGGGGTGTCATGAAGCTCCTTGCGGGCAAGCGGCCAAACTCAAAATGTCATATGAAAAGCCGCGGCCTTGCCATATTTCGCCAAATTCGAATTCGGCCCGGTCGGTGAACAGGGCAGCAGCAATGCCAAGATTGGGCAGGATGATATTGCGCACCTGCACCCCTCCGATTGCGCCGCGACGCTCGATAATGCGAACCGGAGCGGAACAGCCGTTAAGCGGGGCGGTGAAGGACCATTGCCCCAGCGCAATTGAACCCAGCTCAGGCTTTCCATCCCACATCTGCGCCAGCTCGGGGGCTGGGACAAGCTTGCCCTGTTGCAGCGCAAGGTCGAACTTGAGCAGGTCCGACATCGATCCGTACAGCGCACCGGCACCGCCAAATCGTTCCAAAGCATAGGCGGGTTCTGGCTTGGTGGCTACGAAACCGGGCATCGTTGGCTGATCGGCAGGAAACGCGGCAAGGGTCGTGAGGCTGAACGGCGCTGCGATTCTGGTTTTGACCAGATCGGCCCATTTCGTGCCGGTCACAGTTTCAAGCAAGGCAGCCGCGACGATGTAATCGCAATTGTTATAGGCCCAGTTGCCGCCGGGTTCACCCCTTACGGGACCGGCGCAGTATGCCAGCGGCTCGGTAGTGCTGCTTGGCCGATAGAATTCGGGCACACCATCAGCGCCGGCCGGAGTGTCGTCGGGATTGGGTAAGCCGCTTTGATGACGCAGCAGCTGCCTCACGGTCATCTTTGAAGCATTGGGCGAGGCAAATTGCGGCAGATATCGCGCAACCGGCGCGTCAAGATCGATTCGGCCAGCGGCGACTTCCTGCATGATCAGGACCGCGACAACTTGCTTGGTGACCGAGGCCCAGCGCCATAGCTGGTTCGCCGGCCGCGATTTGCCGGCGCTATCTTGGGCAGCGACGACAACAACTGGGGTTCCTGGCTCTGAGTCAGTCCGGCGGGTGTAGGCCATTCCGAACTCGCCGCTGAAGCCGGCCTTGGCCGCCACTGTGCGGCTGTTTTTCATGAACGCCTGCAGGCGCTGGCCGGCATAGCCACTGCGCCCAACATCGGCAGCGACGTCTGGTGCAAGAGTGCGCTCGGCCCTGGGTAATGGTGGGCCAGGAGCGTCTGCATTTGACAGACCGGCTGAAGCCCCAGCCGCAATGGTGGCGTATAGCGCAGCAGCCAATCCAATGGTGACGCGGGCCGGAATCACGGCTTTGCTCTGCTCCCCGGCTTGACCGCCGGTTTGGCTGCCAGATCGTCCGGCAGTTCATCGGCGGCGTAGGTCGGGAAGTTGATGGCGATCAGCGGGAAAAAGGGAATGCCCAGATCGACTGACCCTGCGGATCTATCGACCAAAGCCGCTGCGGCGATCACTTCGCCGCCTTCGCTTTCGATGCAGCGAATCGCTTCGCGGCTGGAAAGCCCGGTGGTGACAACGTCCTCAACCATCAGGATTTTCTCGCCCGGCTCGATCGTGAAGCCGCGGCGCAGCTCGAACGTGCCGTCGGGGCGTTCGACAAACAGCGCCTCAACCCCCAGCGCGCGGCCCATTTCGTGGCCGATAATCACCCCGCCCATCGCCGGGGAGATGACTTTGGCAATATCCTTGCGCAGTTCGCGTGGGATCCGCGAGGCGAGCGCCTGGGCCAGCCGGCCAGCGCGCTGCGGATCGGCGAGAACCCGCGCGCATTGCAGGTAATGCGCGCTGTGGCGACCTGACGAGAGCAGAAAATGACCTTCCAGCAAGGCTTTGCTGGCACGAAACTCGGCAAGAACGTCTTCGTCCTGCATTTTTACCCCTGACCTTCCAGTTTGCGATGAAGCGTGGGCGCTAGCTGTTTTCCCATGCCAACAAAATTTCCCCTAGAGGCGCTTGAGGTGCCCGTAAAGCGCGCGTATAGGCCGCGTGAATTTCGAGAGTCCATGGGCGCTAGGCAGGCTGTGCAACAGCTGGTTTAACCGGGTCCACGGCAGCAAGAGGGCGAAAGCACAGGAACGATGGCAATCGGTCACAAGGCCCGCACAGCGGGAAGCACATTGAAGGCAATCGGATTGTCGCTGGCACTGCTGGCGGGATCGCAGTCTGCCCAAGCGGCTCCAGCTCCGGCAGCCGCGCCCGTAGCAGCGGCTTCGGCCAGCGCCGATGCGGCTGCGGCAACCAAGGCGGCGCCGGCTGCTGTGGCGGCTGCTCCTGCTGCGCCGGCGATTGATCCCAACGATCCGCACTTCAAGGTCGCTCCCGGCGGTTATACGCCGATGGTGCCCGTTGAAGGCGTGGGCATGCCGGTTGCCGGCGGGCTTGATGTGCAGCAGCAGTTCTCGCCCACCGGTCATCAGGCACAGACGATGCACAATTGGCTGGTCTGGGTGATGGTAATCATCGCCGCGTTCGTTCTGCTGTTGCTGCTGATCGTGATTTTCCGCTTCAACAAGCGCGCCAACCCGGTGCCGTCGAAGACTGCGCACAACACGCTGCTCGAAGTGGTGTGGACCGGGATCCCGATCCTGATCCTGGTGGCGATCGTTGTTCCGTCGATCAGTCTGCTCAAGGCCCAGTTCAAGGATCCGGGCAAGTCGGCGCTGACCATCAAGGCGACAGGCAACCAGTGGTACTGGACCTATACCTATCCTGACAACGGCGGGTTCGAAGTGATTTCGAACATGCTCAAGGAAAAGGCCGACGTGCAGCCTGGCGAACGGTTCCGGACTGACGCCGATGGGCCGCAGCAACTGGCCGCCGATAACCGCATGGTCGTTCCGGTTGGCGAAGACATCCGCCTGCAGTCAATCGGCGCTGACGTGATCCATTCGTTCGCGATGCCTTCGCTGTGGATCAAGATCGACGCTGTTCCGGGCCGCCTTAACGAGCGCTTCTTCCGGATCGAACAGCCGGGCGTCTATTTCGGACAGTGCAGCGAACTGTGCGGCGCGCGTCATGGCTATATGCCGATCGTGGTCGAAGCATTGCCGCGTGATAAATACAATGCCTGGGTCATCGCCCAGGGCGGCAAGATCGACGGGGCACCTGATGCCCCTGCCGCGCCCGCCGTCGCCGCTCCGGCTGCGGGGGCCAAGCCCGCCGAAGCCGGCAAGCCCGCTCGTTAAAAGACACTTGAGCCAAAGAAGGTTGCATCCCATGGCCACTACCGCCGAACATTTGCAGGCTCATGCCGAAGACCATCATGCCGAGCATGATCACAAGCCGACGTTCTTCAAACGGTGGTTCATGTCCACCAACCACAAGGATATCGGCACGCTGTACCTGATCTTTGCGATCATGGCCGGTGTGATCGGTGGCGCGGTTTCCGGGCTGATGCGCTGGGAGCTTAACCAACCTGGCATTCAGGTGCTCGGCACCGTGGCGGCGTTCCTGGGTGAGCCCAACGCCAACTTTGATGCGCAGTTGCACCTGTGGAACGTGCTGATTACCGCGCACGGGCTGATCATGGTGTTCTTCATGGTTATGCCGGCGATTATCGGCGGTTTTGGCAACTGGTTCGTGCCGCTGATGATTGGCGCGCCCGACATGGCCTTCCCGCGGATGAACAACATCTCGTTCTGGATGACCGTTGCAGGGTTCTGTTCGCTGATGATCTCAGCTTTTGTCCCGGGCGATTCGACCGGGAACGGGGCAGGGATCGGGTGGACTGCCTATGCGCCGCTATCGACCTACGGTTCAATCGGGCCGGCCACCGATTTCGCGATCTTCTCGCTGCACCTTGCCGGTGCCGCGTCGATCATGGGCGCGATCAACTTCATCACCACCATTTTCAACATGCGCGCACCGGGCATGACGCTGCACAAGATGCCGCTGTTTGTATGGTCGGTGCTGGTGACCGCCTTCCTGCTGCTGCTGGCGCTGCCGGTGCTGGCCGCTGCGATTACCATGCTGATTACCGATCGCAACTTTGGCACCACCTTCTTCGATGCCAAGGGCGGCGGCGATCCCGAACTGTACCAGCACCTGTTCTGGTTCTTCGGCCACCCCGAGGTGTACATCATGATCCTGCCGGGCTTCGGCATCGTCAGCCAGGTCATCTCGACCTTCTCGAAAAAGCCGGTGTTCGGCTACCTCGGGATGGCCTACGCGATGGTTGCGATCGGCGTGGTCGGGTTCGTCGTGTGGGCGCACCACATGTACACCACCGGCATGACGCTCGACACCAAGATGTACTTCACGCTGGCGACCATGGTGATCGCGGTGCCCACCGGCATCAAGATCTTCAGCTGGATCGCGACGATGTGGGGCGGTTCGATCGAATTCAAGAGCCCGATGGTCTGGGCAATCGGCTTCATCTTCCTGTTCACCGTCGGCGGCGTCACGGGCGTCTATCTCGCCAATGGCGGGATCGACGATGTGGTGCACGATACCTACTTCGTGGTGGCGCACTTCCACTATGTGCTCAGCCTTGGTGCGGTGACCGCCCTGTTCTGCGGCTTCTACTACTGGTTCCCCAAGATGAGCGGCAAGATGCACAGCGAATTCCTCGCGCATCTGCACTTCTGGGTGTTCTTCGTGGGCGTGAACATGATCTTCTTCCCGCAGCATTTCCTGGGCCTGCAGGGCATGCCGCGCCGCTATCCGGACTATGCTCCGGCCTATGAATACTGGAACCACTGGTCTTCTATCGGCTATCTGGTGATGGCCAGCTCGCTGCTGATCTTCTTCGTCAACATCATTTATGCCTTCGTTGCCGGCAAAAAGGCTGAAGGCAACTATTGGGGCGAAGGTGCGACCACGCTGGAATGGACCCTGTCCAGCCCGCCGCCGTTCCACCAGTTCGAAACCTTGCCGGTGATCGACGACAAGGATCATCACTGATCCCAAACGGTCCCACTGGACACGAAGCGCCCCGACCCCCAAGGTCGGGGCGTTTTCGTATGGAGGAACCGATGCCGCCATTTCTGACGATCGATGTGGGCGGGACGCGCCTGCGCTGCGCACTTGAAGGAACTGGCCCACTGGTGATCATGGTCCACGGTTTTCCGGAAAGCTGGTATTCGTGGCGTCACCAGATTGGCCCGATTGCCAAAGCCGGGTTCACTGCCTGCGCGATTGACGTGCGCGGCTATGGCGGCAGCGATAAGCCGCCACTGACCGAGGACTACACGCTTGAAAAGATCGCCGGAGACCTGATCGGGCTCGCTGATTTTCTCTCGCCCGATCAACCCGTGGTGCTCATCGGCCACGATTGGGGCGCACCGATCGTGTGGAACACGGCCTTCATGCACCCATCGCGCGTGCGCGCGGTGGCGGGGCTTTCGGTGCCGTTCAGCGGCGCCCCGTCGCGGCCGTTCACCGAAGTGTTCCGCGAACATTTCACCAGCCAGGGGCGGTTCTTCTATCAGGAGTATTTCCAGGAACCTGGCGTGGCCGAGGCCGAGGCCGAGGCGGACCCGCGCGATTTCGTCGAGCGGATGATGTATTCGATTTCGGGCGATGTTGCTCCGGGCGATTACTGGTCCAAGCCCGCGGGTGCGACCTTCCTTGAAGGCTTGCCGGATCCGCAGCCGGTGCCCTGGCTGACCAGTGCGGACCTTGACTATTACGAAGCCGAATTCCGCGCCTCGGGCTTTCGCGGCCCGCTCAATCGGTACCGGAACCACGAGCGCGATTACGAATGGTTGAAGCCGATGCAGGGCAAACAGCTTGAACAGCCGTGCCTGTTCATCGGCGGCACCCGCGATCCGGCTACGACGCTGTTTGGCGCGGTGGCCGATCCGGTCGCGATGATGCGGATGTTCGCGCCCAAGGTTGAAGGCCACGTTCTGGCCGGTGTCGGGCACTGGACACAGCAGGAACGGTCCGCAGCGGTGAATACGCTGCTGATCGATTGGCTGGAGAGATTGTGACGTGATTGATCCTCTCCCAAAGGGGCAGGATCAAGTGAGGGAAATGGCCTTTCACCGTCACCAAAGCGCGCCTATAGCGCCAGCCATAATGACCTCAGTCACCACCCAGCCGATTCCCTTGCCCACCGATTGGCGCGATTTCCTGGCCTTGACCAAGCCACGGGTGATGAGCCTGGTGATTTTCACCGGGCTGTGCGGGATGTTGGCCGCGCCAAACGTGGTCAAACCGATCACCGGCTTTGTCGCGATCCTGTGCATTGCGGTGGGTGCCGGCGGCTCTGCGGCGCTCAACCAGTGGTGGGAAGCCGATCTTGATGCCAAGATGAAGCGCACCGCCGCGCGGCCGCTCCCGGCCGGGCGGATGGAGCGCAGCGCCGCACGCGATTTCGGGATCGCCCTGTCGGTCGGGTCAGTGATCGTGATGGGGCTTGGCGTGGGCTGGCTCGCGGCGGTAATCCTGGCCATTTCGATCGTCTATTACGCGGTGGTCTATACCATCTGGTTGAAACCGCGCACCCCGCAGAACATCGTGATCGGCGGCGGGGCGGGGGCCTTTCCGCCGATGATCGGCTGGATCGCGGCAACTGGCGATATCACGCTGATGCCGGTGCTGCTGTTCGCGATCATCTTCTTCTGGACCCCACCGCATTTCTGGGCGCTCGCGCTGTTTGTCGAGACTGACTATGCGGCGGCGGGCATTCCGATGATGCCAGTGGTGGCCGGGCACCAGAGCACGCGCCGCCAGATCCTGATCTATGCGGTGCTGCTGCTGCCGATCGCGATGGCGCCGTTCCTGCTGCAGCTGACGGGCTGGATTTATGGGCTGAGCGCGCTCTTGCTGGGGGCGGCCTTCCTGTTCCTCAGCATCAAGGTCGCCACGTTCCGCACGCCTGCCAATGATACCGACATGCGCGCTGAAAAGCGGCTGTTTGCCTTTTCGGTCATCTACCTTTTTGCGCTGTTCGGCGCATTGGTGGCCGATCGCCTGATCCTTGGAGTTCACGCATGACCGATCTTGATCCCGTGGCCGAACGGGCCCGCATCATCCGTGGGCGCAATATTGCCCTGGGACTGGTGCTGGCCGCACTGGCCGTGCTGTTTTTCGCGATCACCATCGTCAAGCGGACGCACTGACGATGGCGCTGTCGGCCTCGATCAAACCGAGCCGTAACCTGCGGGTGGCGCTGATTGCCGGCGCAGTCGCACTGACGATGCTCGGATTGGGTTTCGCCTCGGTGCCGCTGTACCGCATGTTCTGCCAGATTACTGGCTTTGGCGGCACTACCCAGCGCGCCAGCGAGGCTGAAGCTGGCGCGATTCTGGTCTCAGGCAAAACGATCTCCGTGCGCTTCGATGGCAATGTTGAAGCCGGCATGCCGTGGCGCTTCGGCCCCGATCAGGTGACCGAGGAAATGAACATCGGCGAACGCAAGCTGGCGTTTTTTACCGCCGAAAACACTTCAAACCGGCCGATCACCGGGATCGCCAGCTTCAATGTCGAGCCCGAATATGCCGCGCTCTATTTCAAGAAGATCCAGTGCTTCTGCTTTAACCAGCAAACCCTGCAGCCGGGGCAGAAGCTGCGTATGCCGGTCAACTATTTCGTCGATCCGGCGATCCTGAATGATCCCGATGCGTCGAAGGTCAAACAGATCACGCTCAGCTACACGTTCCACATCTCGGCCGATCAATCGGCAGCGACGGGGAAAGCCGCATCAAAGGCACTGGACCAGCCGCGCCCTGCGCGATAAGGGCGATCTGCATTTCACGTCGGCGGGGGCTGCCTGCCGGCAAATCCGACAATAGGGACCTGATACGATCATGGCCGGCAAGATTAACCACCAGTACCACATCCTCGATCCCGATATCATGCCGCTGCTGGGCTCTGTCTCGGCATTGACCATGACCAGCGGGCTGGTCCTGTTCATGCACGATATCGCTGCGGGCAAGATCGTGTTCCCGCTCGGGATCGCCGGAATCCTGCTGACCTTCTACCTGTGGTGGAGCAAGGTTATTGCCGAAGCACACCAGGGCCACCACACCCCGGTGGTGCAGCTGCACCTGCGCTATGGCATGATCCTGTTCATCGCGTCTGAAGTGATGTTCTTCGTCGGCTGGTTCTGGGCCTTCTTCGATTTTTCGCTGTTTCCATCGACGATCAGCGAAGTTGTCGGCGGACAATGGCCGCCCAAGGGCATCGAAGCGGTGATGAACGCGTTCGATCTGCCGCTGCTCAACACGCTGATCCTGCTGTGTTCGGGTACCACCGTCACCTGGGCGCACCACAGCCTGATCCATGGGGACCGCGATGGCTTGAAAAAGGGCCTGTGGCTAACGATCCTGCTCGGCCTGCTGTTCAGCTGCATTCAGGCTTACGAATATATCCACGCGCCGTTCGCCTTCGGGAAGAACACCTATGGCAGCGCGTTCTACATGGCGACCGGCTTCCACGGGTTCCACGTGATCATCGGCACGATCTTCCTGATCGTCTGCCTCAAGCGCACCTACAACGGCGACTTCACCCCCAAGCAGCACTTCGGCTTCGAAGCCGCGGCCTGGTACTGGCACTTCGTTGACGTGGTGTGGCTGTTCCTGTTCGTGGCGGTCTATGTCTGGGGCGGCTGGGGCTTCCCGGTCGAGTAACTTGGACAACGAAAAGCAGCCTGAAACGAAAAGGCAGCCCGGCTTGGCCGCGGCTGCCTTTTTCGCACTGTGCCCGCGCTGCGGTGCCAAGGGGCTATTTTCCGGGCTGACCGGCTTTGCGCCCAAGTGCAGCACCTGCGGGCTGGACTATCAGGCGTTCAACGTCGGCGATGGTCCGGCGGCGTTCCTGACCATGGTGATCGGCGGGCTGGTGCTTGGGCTGGGGCTGTGGATCGAGTTCACTCTTGAGCCGCCGTTGTGGCTTCTGCTTCTGTTGCTGGCTCCCTTGGTGCTGGGCGCAACCGTATGGGGCCTGCGGGTGACCAAGGCCGCGCTGCTGGCGGCGGAATTCAAGCGCAAGGCGGCTGAGGCGACCGGCAAGGATATCAAACCGGAATGAGAGTTCAGCGCATCCCGATCTTTCCAACGCTGCTGGTGCTAATTGCGGTGGGTGCGATGGTGCGGCTAGGCTTCTGGCAGCTTGACCGGTTGCATCAGAAGGAGGCGCTGCTGGCGCAGTATGTTGCAGCTGAAAGCCAGCCTACCTTCAAATACGATGGCTCTGTGAACGACCCCAAATTGCTGTTCCGGCGGGTAGAGGGAAATTGTCGCCTGATGGAAGGCGGGGGTATGGTTGCCGGACACAATGCTTCGGGGCAGACCGGCTGGGCGCATGAGGCAAACTGCTTTGCCATCGCACCTGCGGGGCCATACGAAGAGCAAGTCAGGGGTTGGAAAGGCTCCGAAATCGTTGTCGTTTTTGGGTGGAGCCGCGAACCGAAAAAAGTGACTTGGCGCGGAGGGAAATTCACCGGTACTGTTGCGCCGGGTGCCGGCAAAACGGTCCGGATCATCGCCGATCCGCCGCTTGTGGGCCTCGAAGCGAACGCAAAACCAGATCCAGCCAACGTGCCCAACAACCACCTGTCCTACGCGGTCCAGTGGTTCCTGTTCGCGCTGACCGCGCTGGTGATTTACGCCCTCGCGCTGCGCAAGCGGCTTGCCGCATAGCAATTTTCGATAAGCCAGCGCGCCCGCGCGGGGTTTTCAATTGGGCGCGCCACGGCTAACGCGCAGGTCCATGGACTACATCTCAACCCGCGGCAGCGCACCGGCGCTTGATTTCGAAGGCGCGACCTTGGCGGGCCTCGCCAGCGACGGCGGGCTGTATGTCCCGCGTGAATGGCCGCGCTTTTCGCACGATGAGATCGCGGCGATGGCCGGGCTGCCCTATGCCGAATTGGCCGCGCGGATCATGCATCCATTCGTGGGCGATAGCCTGACGCCCGAACGGCTGCTCGAGCTGACCACGCTGGCCTATGGCCGCTTTGCGCACAAGGCGGTGACCCCGCTGGTGCAGCTGGACGAACAGCATTGGCTGCTCGAGCTGTTCCACGGCCCGACGCTGGCGTTCAAGGACGTGGCGCTGCAATTGCTGGGCCTGCTGTTTGAGGAATTCCTGGGCCGCGGCGGTGATCCGCTGACCATCGTCGGGGCCACGTCGGGCGATACCGGATCGGCAGCGATCGATGCGGTGGCGGGCCGGGCCCGGATCGACATCTTCATGATCCACCCCAAGGGCCGCGTCTCCGATGTCCAGCGCCGCCAGATGACCACGGTGCTGGCCCCCAACGTCCACAACATCGCGATGGACGGCACTTTCGATGACGCCCAGGCCATGGTGAAGCGGATGTTCAATGATCCGGCGATGACCGGACGATTCCAGATCGGCGCGGTCAATTCGATCAACTGGGCACGGCTGATGGCGCAGGTGGTCTATTACTTCGCCAGCGCGCTGCAACTGGGCGCGCCGCAGCGCGAAGTGGCTTTTGCCGTGCCGACCGGCAATTTCGGCGATGTCTTTGCCGGCTATGTCGCGGCGCAAATGGGCCTGCCGGTGGCCAAGCTGATCGTGGCCACCAACGTCAACGATATCCTTCACCGCGCGCTCAGCACCGGGGACTATTCGGCCGGCGAGGTAACCCCCACCGCCGCACCGTCGATGGATATTCAGGTTTCGTCGAACTTCGAACGCCTGCTGTTCGATCTCGGCGGACGCGATGGCGCGGCCCTGGCGGCGCAGATGGCAGGCTTTGAGGCGACCAAATCGATGCAGCTGACCAACCAGCAGCGCGAAGGCGCCGCGCGGCTGTTCACCAGCGCGCGGGCCGATCCCGATCAGATGGCGCAGGCGCTGCGCTGGGCCTGGGATAATGCGGGTGAACTGCTCGATCCGCATACCGCAATCGGCCTCCACGCCGCGCGCGAAGCTGGATTGCCCAGCAATGTGCCGGTGATTACGCTGGCCACCGCGCACCCGGCCAAATTCCGCGATGCGGTGGAACGCGCCACTGGCCACCGTCCGTTCCTGCCCGCACGGATTGGCGATCTGTTTGAGCGTGAGGAGCGGCTGGCCGAGCTTTCGGGCGACTATGCCGCCATCGCCGATTATGTGGCTGCTCACGCCACTGCCCGGGGCTGATGGCCGATCTTGTTCTCGATCCCGTGGTGATGACCGGGCAGGGCTGGGCCGATTACGGTCTGGTCGATAGCGGGCATGGCCGCAAATACGAACGCTATGGACCCTACCGCTTCATCCGCCCCGAACCGCAGGCAATGTGGCGTCCGCGATTGGAACACTGGGACGCGCACGGTGAATTCGTGCCCGGCAGCGACGAGGACGGCGGCGGTCGCTGGTCGTTCGGCAGCAGGGTGCCCGAAGGCTGGCCGCTGAGCTGGGGCGAGGCGAAGTTCACCGCGCAATGCACACCGTTCCGCCACCTGGGGTTCTTCCCCGATATGGTCCCGGTGTGGGACTGGATGGGCGAACGGCTGGACGGGCGGAGCGATGCTGCCACGCTTAACCTGTTCGGCTATACCGGCGTCGGCACCCAGGCGCTAAGCCGCTTTGGCCCAGTTACTCATGTCGATGCCAGCAAGAAATCGGTCGCCCAAGCCCGCGCCAATGCCGAACTGGCGGGGATCGCGGATCGGCCCATCCGCTGGATCGTCGACGATGCGGCCAAATTTGCCGCGCGCGAAGTGCGGCGCGAAAAGCGCTATGATGGGATCATCCTTGATCCGCCCAAATTCGGCCGCGGCCCCGAAGGCGAAGTGTGGCGGCTGGAAGAACATTTGCCACGCCTGCTGGGCGATTGCGGGCAGCTGCTTGATGATCAAAGCCGGTTCCTGTTCCTCACTGTCTATGCGGTCAGGATGTCATCATTGGCATTGATCGGGCTGATGGATGAAATTTTCCGCGACCTGCCCGGTAAACTGGAGCATGGCGATCTGGCGGTGCGCGAGGAAGGGCCCGATGGCCGCCTGCTGCCCACCGCGATCTTTGCCCGCTGGAGCAACGACTGAATGGCCGACAGCCTGATCCTTGAAGTCGCCGATTTTGAGCACGACGTGCTGACCGGAATCTATTCGGAAGAAACCGGCCGCCCGCAGCCGCTGCGTTTCACGATTACGGTGCGGATGAAGCCGGCGCCGCACTACGCGCCCGATACGCCGCTTGAGGCCAGCAAGAACTACATGGACCTGAAGTTCGCCGCATCGCAGGCGCTGCCCGAAGGGGTGCACTTCAAACTTATCGAAGCGGTGGCCGATCACGTCTGCGAGACGCTGTTCGTGCAGGATGAGCGAGTCGAGGCGGTCAGCGTCAAGATCGTCAAGCTGGCGATCAGCGAAGACGGCGAACAGATCGGCATGACGCTCAGCCGTGAGCGGCGCTGATGGCGGCGTTTGAAATCCAGTCGCTTGGTCAGGACCCCAGCGCAGCCGCCGCGCAATTCTATAGCCAGTATCTGCCGCTGATCGAGATCCAGCTTGCCGCTGTGCCCGAGCCATTGACCATCCTGTTTCCGCAGGCGGACTATACCCATGCCGCCTGGCGGCTTGCTGCAGTGCAGGCGCTGGCCCGCAAAGCTGCACCGCAGCGCGTCAACGCAGCGGCTGGTGGCGGCGCTGCTGCACGCGAGGCTGCGGTGCTCTATCTTGCTGCTGCCGAAGGGGTCACCGGGCAAGTGCTGCAACTGGATGACGCCGGGGCCGGGCCTGTGGTAGAACCCGCGCAATGAACGCGCCCGCACCCCTGATCGATCAGTTCAACCGGCGGATCAGCTATCTGCGGCTGTCGGTGACCGATCGCTGCGATTTGCGCTGCGCCTATTGCATGCCCGAGGCGCAGACCTTCCTGCCGCGCAAGGATGTGCTGAGCCTGGAAGAACTGCACCAATTGGCGCTGGGCTTCATTGCCCGTGGGGTGACCAAGCTGCGGTTGACCGGCGGCGAACCGCTGGTGCGGCGCGACATGATCGAGCTGGTCCGCGCGCTGGGCCGCAAGCTGGGCGATGGCCTGGACGAACTGACTCTGACCACCAATGGCACCCAGCTGGCCCGCTTTGCCGATGATCTGCGCGGCGCCGGGGTGCGGCGGATCAACGTCTCGCTCGATACGCTGGACCGCGAACAATTCACCCGGCTGACCCGGCGTGACAGCTTGCCGCAGGTGCTGGAGGGCATCGCGGCGGCGCAGGCGGCGGGGCTGTCGGTCAAGCTCAACACCGTGGCGCTGAAGGGGATCAATCACGCCGAGATCCCCGATCTGATCGCCTGGGCGCACGGCAAGGGCATAGAACTGACCCTGATCGAGGTGATGCCGCTGGGCGAAGTGGAAGAAGACCGGTTCGATCAGTATCTCCCGCTCAGCACGGTTCGCGCCGAACTTGAGCAGCGCTATACGCTGACCGCCAGCCTGCACCGCAGCGGCGGCCCGGCGCGCTATGTCGATGTTGCGGAGACTGGCGGGAGGCTGGGTTTCATCACCCCGCTGACCAACAATTTCTGCGAAGGTTGCAACCGTGTTCGGGTCACCGCGACGGGCCAGCTTTACGCCTGCCTGGGCGGCACCGAGCAGGTCGATCTGCGCGCCGCATTGCGCAGTCAGGATCCCGATGCCGCACTGGCCGCCGGGCTGGATCAGGCGATGCGGATCAAGCCCGAGCGCCACCACTTTGCGATCGACCGCAGCGGGGCCGAGCCTGCGCTGGCGCGGCACATGTCGACAACCGGGGGATGAGCTTGCCGTTCGATGTATCCCCCTCCTCTTCAGAGGAGGGGCAGGGGTGGTGGCGATGCGCGGCATCGCTCGCGAAGCGAACCGCCCAGACGTTGCTGCACCACCCCCAACCCCCTCCTCTGAAGAGGAGGAGGCTTTGAACGCGAAACTGGTGTTTCTGGGCAAGCTGGCCGATCTGGCTGGTGCTGCAGAGCGTGAAGTGGCGCCAGGTCCGCTGGCCGATGTGCTGGCGGCGCTGCCGGTGCAGCTGGCAGTGGCACTGCTGGATGAACGGGTTCGCCTCGCCCTGAACGGCGAACTGATTGCGCATCCCGAAGGGGCCGTGCTGCAACCGGGAGACGAGCTGGCGTTCCTGCCGCCAGTTAGCGGAGGTTAGCCGCGTGATCGACGTCCGCTTGCTCGACCAGCCCTTTGTGCCTTCAGTGTCCGTTGCGGATTTCGGTGCCGCGCACGCGGGGCTTGGCGCGCTGTGCAGTTTCGTTGGCGAAGTGCGCGGCGAAAGCGGGGTCGAGGCATTGGAGCTGAGCCACTATGCGCCGCTGACCCTGCCGGGGATGGAGGCGCTGGCCCAGCGCGCCGTCGCTCGTTTCAGCTTGCAGGGCCTGCTGATTGTGCACCGCACCGGCGAATTGCTGCCCGGTGAACCGATCGTTCTGGTAGCCGCAGCTGCCAGCCACCGCCGCGCCGCGTTCGATGCCGTGGACTTCGCGATGGACAACCTGAAAAGCCGGGCGTGGTTCTGGAAGCGGGAAAAACGCGGCGGGCACTGGAGCTGGATCGAGCCGCGCGCGGCAGACTATGCCGATCTGGCGCGCTGGGATTAATTCCCCAATCGGCGTTGCAGCGATCCCAAGACGGTGTCTTGCCGGGCAATGATGTCAATCACCCGGTCGCGGGCATTGGCAATGCGGGTTACATCTTCGCCGCGGGTCATCGCTTCGGCAAACATCCGGTCCAGTTCAGCCAGCGGCACCATGGTCTGCCCCCGGGCTGCTTCAAGTTCGGACACCGCCATAGTCGCAATTGCCCAGGGTTCGCTGCCGATTCGCGCGCGGCCGGCCTGACCCACCAGGCGCTGCGCCGTGGGCTCTCCGCGACGGAACCGGGCGTCGCCCTGCTGCGCCTTGCTGACTAGCGAATCGATCTCGGACAGCACGCCATCTGCCGGTTGGGGCAGGGCAATCGGGCTTGCGGCTGGCTGCGGCGCGCCATAAACGGCGGTTACGCGTTCAGCAGGGCGTTTGGCGAGCGATGGGAACGCGCCGCTATCCTGCGCGCAGCCGCCAAGGGCCAGGGCGGAAAACAGGATTGCGGCATTGGGCAGGCTACGATGCATAACGCGGCCATAGCATGGCGCGGGAAACTTGCCAGATACGACGCATCTTTACCGTTCTTGGCGTTGACAGTTCCGGAGGCTTGCACTAGGGGCTGCCCTTCTTTCGGACCCCCTTGCCGTCGGCTTGGGGCCAATGTGCTGCCCGAATCGCCGGGTGGCTTGATGCAAGAGAACGGATAGAAATACCATGTTCGCTGTAGTGCGCACGGGCGGCAAACAATACCGGGTTGCTGCCGGAGACAAGATCGCGGTTGAAAAGCTGGCTGGTGAAGCCGGCGAAACCATCACGCTGGGCGATGTCCTGCTGGCTGGTGACGGCGGCGAAGTGAAAGACGCCAAGGGCGTTGTCGTTTCGGCCGAAATCATCGCTCAGGCGAAGAGCGAAAAGGTGATCGTTTTCAAAAAGCGTCGCCGCCATAACTATCGGCGCAAGAACGGCCACCGCCAGCAGATGACCCTGCTGCGCATTCTGGCTGTTGGCGGCGAAGAAAAGAAGGCCGCTCCCAAGAAGGAAGCTGCCCCCAAGGCTGACGAAACCGCTGCTGAAAAGCCGGCGAAGAAAGCCCCCGCGAAGAAGGCCGATGCGGCCGGCGCGGCTGAATAAGATTTTCGGAGTAGATCGAGATGGCACATAAAAAAGCTGGTGGCTCCTCGCGCAATGGTCGCGATTCGGCAGGCCGCCGCCTCGGCGTGAAGAAGTTCGGCGGTCAGGAAGTGATCGGCGGCAACATCATTATCCGTCAGCGCGGGACCAAAGTGTACCCGGGCGCCGGTGTTGGCCTTGGCAAGGATCACACCCTGTTTGCGCTGGTCGCAGGCCGCGTGCGCTTCCACCTGGGCAAACTTGGCCGCAAGTACGTGTCGGTCGATATGCCGCAGGCAGCCGAATAGCGGACAGCCGAAAACGGGCTGTCCTTGATGGATGGCCCCGCCGGTTCAGACCGGTCGAATGAGGGAGAGGGCCAGACCCATCTCCCTTTTTTCGTCTCTCCCTCAGCACGGTTTGATCAGGATGGCCCATCGTGCGCGCATCCGGACGCAAGTCGTAATGGCAATGTCACACGCCGCGACTAGATCGGGCGTGGGGCGAATGACGGGAGTTGATGCAATGTTCATTCGCAGTGAAAGGCTGTTTCTGCGGCCCGGCTGGCCTGAAGACTGGCAGGAGCTGCTGGTGAGAATCGCGGATGAGGCGGTGGTCAAGAACCTCGCCAAAGCGCCGTGGCCCTATACCGCAGACGATGCGCGCTGGTTTGCCAGCCAAGAGCAGGACGCGCGCTGCCCGCACTTTTTCATCACCTTGCCCAGCAGTTCGCGGCCGGCCGAAATCATCGGCTGCGTCGGGCTGGCACAGGCGGATGGCGAAATTGAGCTGGGCTACTGGATCGGCCGCGATTTCTGGGGCCGGGGCTATGCCACCGAAGCCGCCCGTGCAGTACTGCGCCTGGCCAAGGTGCTGGGCCACAGCGAAGTCGTGGCTGGCCACTTCATCGACAACCCGGCATCGGGATCGGTATTGCGCAAGGTTGGTTTTGCACCCACCGGGCGAATGGGGCGGCGCTTTAGCCTGTCACGCGGCTATGAAGCGCAAACGGTCGAGCATCGCATCGCGCTGGGCAGCCCGAGCGACTGCGATGGCGGCAGTGATGAAGATCTGGCCCCGATGCGAGCTGCTTGAAGCAAGCAAACGAGATCCTCTCCATTTTCACGTAGTGCAAATGGGGAGGTGGCACCGCGAAGCGGTGACGGAGGGGTTTCAACGCCAGCGTCCGAACCCCTCCGTCTGCCGCTAAAGCGGCATCCACCTCCCCATTTGTGGCATTCGCCAAAAATGGAAAGGACCGAGAGGCTTAACCCATCACCGCATCAGCGAATTCGCTCTCGGCCTTGCCGATCAGCGCGCGGTCATCGTGGTTCCAGGGATGGAAACCGGGCATGAAATATGCGAACCAGGCGGGCACGATCTTGCGCAGCACGCCGGGCGTTCCAAACAGATACCAAGCCAGCCTGGCCTTGATTTTCCAGCCGGTCAGCCCGTCCTGCGCCAGCAGCGCCAGCGTGTCGATCCAGCGGTTCTTGATGAAGTTGACCGTGATCACCAGCATCATCACCGATTTGAGCTTCCAGCGCTTCCAGCGGGTCCAGCTGCGCGTGGCGTGAAGGTAGGTATCAAAGGCAACGCCCTTGTGTTCGATTTCTTCCATCGCGTGCCAGCGCCACATTGCTGCGGTTTCCGGTTCGGCACCGGCAAAATGCTTCGGATTGGCGAGGAATTCATGCGCCATCATCGCAGTGTAGTGTTCCAGCGCGATGGTCGCCGTCAGATTGATGATCTGCGGGCGCTTCTTGATCTCACCCATGATCTCTTCGATCCGGGCGTCGATCTTGTCCAGATCATAGCCTGCTTCAACCGCAGCCTTGTTGAACACAACGTGTTCGCGGGTGTGGTTGATTTCCTGTTTCACGAACGCGCGGATTTCGGCTTCCAGCTTGGGCGAGGTCCCTTCACGGAAGGCCTTCACCGCTTCGATGAACATCGCCTCGCCGCGCGGAAAAGTCGCCGAAAGGGCATTGTGCCACGCGGTGGCGACAGGATCGCCCGCCAGCCACCAGCGGCCTGGCTTCTGTTCGCGGCCAAAGCGCTGGTCACGGACCACGATCTTGAGATCGGCAGGGGTCGGCCCGAACTGCCCAGCAACGTCCAGCTTGCCGAGGGGCGCGGCTGGTTCTAGGTTATGGGCGATGGAGGTGTGAGCGTTCATGCTGTCCCAGATAGAGTAACTAACACTGATGTCAATAAGGAAACGCCTCAGCCAGGAAGAAAGCCGCACAGTCGCGCTGGAAGCTGCGCGTGCGCTGCTGATCGAATGGGGCCCGCAGGCGGTAACGCTGAAAGCCGTGGCATCGCGCATTGGCCGCACCCACGCCAATCTGCTCCACCATTTCGGTTCGGCCGCCGGCTTGCAGAAGGAACTGGCGCGGCATCTGGCGGTGACGATCTGCGCGACGATCGAAGATGCGGTGCTGGCCACCCGCGCCGGCGAGGGGTCACCGCGCGATGTGGTTGACCTGACCTTTGATGCCTTTGACAAGGAAGGCGGCGGCGCGCTGGCCACCTGGATGCTGATGAACGGCAACGAAGACGCGCTCGATCCACTGCTGGAGACGATTCACGAACTGGTCGATGATCTGGGGCAGCATGAAGGCGGCAAGATGCACGATGTCACCCACGCACTGTGCCTGATGGCGCTCGGCGATGCGCTGCTGGGCGGGCCGCTGGCGCAGTCGCTGGGTCTGGCGCGTACATCGGCGCGTGATACGGCTGAGAGGATGTTGATCGATGGGGCGGTTGCGGCCGGGATTGTGGTGCCGGGGAAGGGTTAGCCCTTTCCCGCTGGGGGGTTGGCCTACGGCCGCCTTCGGCTCGACAGGCTGAGCTTGTCGAAGTCCCGCGGTTTACACTTCCAGCGCCAACCATTCCGGCACCCATTCCGCCCGCACATCCTCAACCCGCAAGTGATCCACCGCCAATCCCAGTTCAGGATAGGCCGCACATTGCCGCTTGGGATCGCTATCGGCCAACGGCACCACCATCACCCGCCGGCCCACCTTGGCCCGCCAGTTCATCCGCGCGGTGTTTTCCTGGCCGACATAACAGCCTTTGGTAAAACTCACCCCGTTCAGTTCAGCCGCATTGCATTCCAGCCAAAGCAGATCGCCAAGCTCAGCCTGGCCTTCGCAGACCCCGTGGGAAAGCCGCGCGGCAAGCCATTGATCATCTGCGCTTTGGCCAGAGTCTTCGCCGAGCCAACGCTGCCCCAGCGCGGGCAATCGCGGATCGGGTGAGGGGCCTTCGCCGGACTGCCAGTGGACCCCGATTGCCGGATCAAGCGCAATCGCGATCTTGCGGCGTAAACGGTACATCGAAAGCCGCTTGGCCAGCGCCTCTGCCTGATCGGCCGCGCAATCGATCAGCAGATCGGCACCGTCTTCCCAGACCAGGAAATCGAACAAGACCTTGCCTTGCGGGCTGAGCAGCGCGGCCCAGATTGGCAAATCGCCGGCAACATCGTTGGTCACAAGCCCTTGCAGGAAATCCCGCACGTCCTCGCTCTCTTCCAGAGGGGCAAGGCGGATCACGGCGCGGTTGGCAAGCAGAGTGGCAGTCATCCCCCATAGGTGGGGGTTCGCAGCGCGCTTGGCAATGCGGCTAGAACTCCGTTGTCAGCCAGGTCTGGGCGTTGCGCTGGGTGTTATAGCCATAAACGCCGCTGCCGAACGGGACCAGCATGTAGGCATCGAACACATTGTAGAGCCCGACCCGCGCGGTGAAATCGCGCCCGGCCAGCTTGAAGCGATAACGCGCGCCAAAGCCGATCCGGGTTGAGCCCGGCGAATAGACCGAGTTTTCAAGCGTTGCCCAAGATCCGCTGTCATGATTGACATAGGCGTCGAGCGTCAGCTTGGGGGCAAACGGCGGGGTCCAGTTGATATTGAACCGGGTCCGCAGCTGCGGCTGGCCGACCGGGCGCAACCCCACCGGCTGGGCAATCAGCGGCGATGCTTCCAGCCGCGGATCCAGCCACACGCCGCCGGCCACGATCCGCACGGACTTGGTGGAATTGGTGGTCAGGCTGAATTCTATCCCGCGATTGGTAACCTGGCCCAGCTCGCCAAAATGGTTGGCGCTGTCGATATCGATGTAGGGCTTTGAGATGGTGAAGAACGCCACGATCAGCGTGGTGTCCTTTATCGGGCTCCAGCGCAGCCCAAAGTCGATCTGGCGGGTGCGGGTGGCGGGCAAGACCTCGTTGGCGTTGCTGGCATAGCCGGGGGCAGAACCCGAATCCTCAAGGCCGCGCACGAAACTGCCGTAAAGCGTGAGATTGGGAGCGAGCGACAGCGCCGCGCTGAAATAGGGCAGCACGGCATCGGTGGAGCCGCGCGCCGCTGGGCTAAGCGGAACCTCGACCCGTTTGGTATAATGCGTGCGCAGCAGCCCGGCGGTAAATTCACCGATCCCTTTCCATTTGAAGCTGTAGGACGCGCCTTCACTCAGCTGGCGGGTGTAATCGCCGGTCAGCGCGGTGAAGTTGAACTGCGGCGGGGTGATGAGAAGTTCTTCATCCAGCCCGGCCGGTCCCAGATCGACCAGATCACCACCCCCGTAAGCCGAATCGATCGACCGCCCGCGCAACGTCAGCAGAATCAGGTACTGGCGCGGGCCATCGGTAAAGCGCCGCGAAAGCCGCGCCTCACCGCTCCACGATGCCGAGGTGCTGGCCGGGGCGGCATAGATCTGGCGATCAGTACTGGAGTCGGGATTGACCAGGGCCAGATTGGTGTAGCTGCCATCGTTCCTGAAGCTTGACCGGAACAGCCCGGTGCGCAGCGTCCATTCCCCCAGGCTGGCGTGGCCAACCAGGCCGAAACTGTTCGATTCGGAATCCGACAGCGCCCAGCGCGGCCCGCCAAACGCTCCGCGCCGCGGCCGGGGTGGCAGGAAATTGCCATTGGCGATGTAGATCAGCTGCGAGGTCTCATCGTTGAATTCCTGGTGGTTGGCAAAAGCCAGCAGTTCCACTTTCGGGGCGGGGCGCCAACGCAGCACGCCGCCCGCATTCATGCCGGTCGATCCCCCGCCGTTGGAAAAGTGATTGTCGAACAGGCCAACACCGGCCGAAAGGCCCAGCGCCTTGCCCGCCAGCGGCAGTTGCACGTCCAGTTCAGCGCCGTGCGCGCCGAAACTGTCGAATGACAGGAACGGCGTTGCGCTGGCCTTATCGCCTGCTTTGCGCAGAGTCAGATCGACCACGCCGGTCGGCGCGGGGAAGGCATAGCCCTGGGCAGCGGTGCCGACGCGAATGGTTTCGCCATCGATCACCCGGTTGCCGAGCCCGCCCTGAATATCGAAATACATCCCCTCCATGCGGAAATTGCCGGCACTGCCGGGCGAGAAGCCGCGCACGTTGCCTTCGTCATAGACCCCGATCTGATCGTGCCCGGTGGAGGTGCCGAACGCATCCTCCGCGCTTTCCACAGCGTTTTCGGCGTCTTGCGCAAAGGCGGTGGCGGGGACGAGCAGCAGCGCTGAACAAGCGCCACCCAGGCGCAAAAATGCGCGCAATTTCATGATATTCCCTCCACCTTGGTCGATTACTGTATTGCTGCGGTAACACAACAGAGCTGCAACGCAGTCTCAGGTCGATGGACTGGCATGCGCGCCCGACGAATGACCTGCGGGCGCAGATGTGCCATGGCGCAGCGCATGACGAATCGCCTGACCATTCCCCGCCCCGATGATTGGCATGTCCACCTGCGCGACGGTGCCGTAATGGCCGGCGTACTGGCGCATACTGCGCGCCAATTTGCCCGGGCAATCGTGATGCCCAATCTCTCGCCGCCGATCAGCACCGTTGCCGCTGCCGAAGCCTACCGCGCGCGGATCGTGGCGGCGGTGCCGCCGGGCGCAGAGTTTACCCCATTGATGGTTTGCTACCTGACCGACGGCATTGATCCCGATGAATTGCAGCGCGGCAAGGAGGCGGGAGTGTTCACCGCCGCCAAGCTCTATCCCGCTCATGCCACCACCGGTTCGGCGCACGGGGTAACCGACGTCCGCAACATCTATCCCGCGTTGGAACGAATGCAGGCAGTGGGGCTGCCGCTGCTGGTCCACGGTGAGGTGACCGATCCGGCGGTGGATATTTTCGACCGCGAGGCGGTGTTCATTGACCGGGTGATGATTGACCTCATCAAGGACTTTCCGGCGCTGAAAGTGGTGTTCGAACACATCACAACGGCCGAGGCCGCAGATTTTGTGCTGGCGGCGGGGGCGAATGTGGCCGCGACGATCACCCCGCAGCATTTGCAGATCAACCGCAACGCGATGTTCGACGGCGGGATCCGTCCGCATGCCTATTGCCTGCCGGTGGCGAAGCGTGAGGCACACCGTTTGCGGCTGCGCGCAGTGGCAACGTCGGGCGGTGCCAAATTCTTCCTTGGCACAGATAGCGCGCCGCACGCGGTAAGCGCCAAGGAAGCGGCCTGCGGCTGCGCGGGGTTATTCAACGCGCCGTTCGCGCTTGAGACTTATCTTGAGGTGTTTGACGAGGAAGGCGCGCTGGACCGGTTCGAAGCATTCGCCAGCCGCAACGGCCCTGCCTTCTACGGCCTGCCGGTCAATACGGAGTTGGTCACGCTCGAACGCGCACAGACTGCAGTGCCGCATGTAATCGACGCTAATGGCACCTTGATCGTGCCCTATCGCGCCGGTGAAGTGTTAGGCTGGCGCCTCAGCGCGTAGCCCGCGCCGGGCCAGGATATCCCACACGAACACGGCGATCGCGCACCAGATCAGGCCGAAGCAGGCCAGTTGGCTGGGCCTCAGCACCTCACCAAACACGGTCACGCCCAGCACGAAAACGATTGTCGGGGCGATGAACTGGGTCATCCCCAGCGCCGAATAATCCATCCGCCGCGCCGCTGCGGCAAACAGCAGCAACGGGATGCCGGTCATCAATCCCGAAACCGACATCAGCGCGGCCGCGCCGGGCCCTTGCGCCAGCGCCGATCCGGCCGGCAGCGCGCTATAGTGCCAGATCGCCAGTAGCGCCGGCGGCAACAGCAGCAGCGTTTCAACCGTAAGCCCGGGCAGCGATTCCACCGGCGCCAGTTTGCGCACCAGGCCGTATCCGCAAAAGCTGATCGCGAGTGACAGGCTGATCCACAGCATCTCACGCGCGTCCCACGCCAGCAGCGAAACGCCAAGGCCGGCCAGTCCAACCGCGATCCATTGGCGCGGGCTCAGCCGCTCGCCCAGGAACAGCGTCCCGGCGAAGACATTGGCCAGGGGGTTGATGTAATAGCCCAGACTGGCGGCCAGCACGTGGCCCGATTGCACCGCGGCGACATAGATCGTCCAGTTGACCGCCACCAGAGCAGCGCTGAGCGCCAGCAGCCGGACCAGTTTGGCATTGCCCAGCGCGGCCCGCACTGCGCCGAACTGCTTTAGCAGGCTCGCGAAGACCAGGCACACCGGCAGCGTGAAAACCACGCGCCAGGCGATGAATTCATAAGGCGGAACCCAGTGGATCAGCCGCAGATAAAGCGGCATCACTCCCCAGATGGCATAAGCGCCCAGCGCCATGAACAGGCCGGCATGGCGGTGCGAAGTCAGGGAAGGGGGCATGGCCAGCGCGCTAGCGGGCATGACCGGCGCAGGCAAGTACCGGCCCGGCGTTGCACAAGGTTAATTCGCCTGGGCTTAGAGGCCCACCAGCTCCGAATCGGATCGCCCAAGCGGCGGGTCTGATCTCGCGGGCAACGCAGCGCCGGGTCGCGAAGTGCGCTGCGGGAGGCGCCGTATCTGCAATGTGGATGCGGCGCCTTCAACCCGGCTTTGGTGCTTGGCAACAAGGGGCGGTGTGGGCCATGAATGCGCTGGCGCACGGTGCGCCGGGGAGTTTGCGCTGTGCCACGAGGGAAGTTGCCGCATCTTATCTTGCCAGCCGCTTTGCTCCTGCTTGCGGGATGCGGCAGCAAGGACGGCCCCGGCAAGGCGGCGGATCAGGATCCCGTGGTGGCTGATGCGGTGAACGATCCGATCATGGCCGATCCCGATCAGGCGGCGCAAAATCGGGGAAATGCGGCCTTGACCGGGGGCGGGCCGGCCAGCGCGCAGATCCCTCCGTTCAACACTTCGCCCGAAGAGATTGAGCGGGCTCGCACGGCTGCTGCCGATCTGCTGGGCGGCACAGTCAATCCCGCCCCGCCGCCGCAACGCAGCGCGGACAAGTCGCGCCTCGCCGGGGCTGAAACGCCGCTGGCGGTGGCCACGGCGTTGCAACTTGCGAACGGGGATTGTGAGAAGAGCTTCGCCTTTTCAGCAGTCTGGGCGGCGAAGTTGCCGTCTGCGCTGATGGTCTACCCACGCGGCCACACGATGGTGGCGGGCGGCAGCGATGCCGTGCAGTGCAAGCTGCGCAGCGTTCGGTTCGTCACGCCCGTAGCCGCAAACGAGGTCGCCGATTTCTATTACGGCAGCGCCGGGAAGGCCGGTTTGGCCCCGCAACACGCGCGCGAAGGCGCCGACGAGGTGATAACCGGGGGCAGGGGCACGCAGAAATTTGCCGTCTATGCGCGCAAACGTGCCGACGGATTAACCGAAGTCGATCTGGTTACCGCAGACTTCTAGTCTAATCCTCGCGCAGCCCAACGCCGATGAGCGCGCGCGGCTGGTCGATCTCGTTTGAGGCAACCGGATAGGCGCAGTAATCAGCGGCATAGTATGCGCTGGGGCGGTGGTTGCCCGAAAGCCCGACGCCGCCGAACGGTGCGCCTGAACTGGCGCCGTTGGTGGGCCGGTTCCAGTTGATCACCCCGGCGCGGACATTGGCCCAGAACCGGTTGTAATCCTGCGGGCTGCCGCCAATCAGCGAGGCCGAGAGGCCGAAACGGGTGTTGTTCGCCTCAGCAATCGCTTCGTCGAAATCGTTGACTTGCACCACTTGCAGCAGCGGGCCGAACAGTTCGACATCGGGACGATCCTTGACCGCGGTGACATCAATGATCGCGGGTGACAGGAACGGCAGGCTATCGTCAGTGCGGACCATATGCTTGATCGCCTTGCCGCCGTGGCTGAGCAGGTAGAGGAAGCTTTCGGTCAGGCCATCGGCGGCCATGTTATCGATCACCGGGCCCATGAACGGGGCGGGGTCATCAAACGGCGCACCGACAATGATCCGGTCGGCCAGCCGCTTTACTTCGGCGATCAGCGGATCGTACAGCGACGATTTGACGATCAGGCGGCGGCCGGCGGTGCAGCGTTGCCCGGCGCTGGTGAAGGCGGACTGCACCACCAGCACCGCTGCATCGGTCAACTTTGGCGTATCCCACACCACCATGGGGTTGTTGCCGCCCATTTCCAGCGCCACGATCTTGTCAGGCCGAATCGCCAGGCGGCGGTTGATGGCAATCCCGGTGTGCGCCGATCCGGTGAACAGGACGCCATCGATGCCTTCGTGGCCGACCAGCGCCTGGCCTTCATCGGGCCCGCCGATCAGCAGCTGCACCACGGCGGCTGAAATCCCCGCGCGGTGGAAACAGCGCACCAGCATTTCGGCAGTGGCCGGGGTCTTTTCCGATGGCTTGAAGATAATCGCATTGCCCGCGATCAGCGCCGGGACAATGTGGCCGTTGGGCAGATGCGCGGGGAAGTTATAGGGCCCGAGCACAGCCATGACCCCGTGCGGCTTGTGGCGCAGCGCGGCGGTGCCTTGCAAGGCATTGTCCAGTTTGCGCTGGGCGGTGCGTTCGGCATAGGCCCGGATCGAGATTTCAACCTTGCCAACCACGCTTTCAACTTCGGTGCGGGCCTCCCACATCGGCTTGCCGGTTTCGCGGGCAATCATGGTGGCGAGTTCTTCGGACTGCTTGCGCACTTCGTTGGCAAAGCGGCGGACCAGTTCGATCCGGTTGGCCAGCGGCTGCGCAGCCCAGGCCGGCCAGGCGCGGCGAGCACGGTCCACCACATCATCGACATTGCCGAGCTTGCCGCGCCAGACTTCAGCCCCGGTTGCCGGTTCGTAAGAGACGATTTCTGGAGAGCTCAACTGATATCCCCGCCCGCGATAGTTCGCATGTGTTGGTTGCAAACCGGCCCTTAGCCTTTGCTTGCGCAATTGCAAAGGCTTGCTTGATAATGAGGGCCGCGAACGCTGGCGCTTGCGCAGTGGCGGTCAATCGGTAAGGAAGCGGGCAAGCGATGAATGCCAGCCCATCCTCTGCCAGCCCGGTTACTGCCGATGGCTTTACCGACCAGTTCTGGACCAGCCAGGACGGTTTGCGGCTGCATTACCGCGAATATTCCGGCCCCGCAGATCGCCCGGCGATCCTGTGTCTGCCGGGATTGACCCGCAATGCGCGCGATTTTCACCATCTGGCCCAGCGGTTTGGCGGGCAATGGCGGGTAATCTGCCCCGATCTGCGCGGCCGCGGCGATAGCGCTTATGCCAAGGATTCAGCGAGCTACAACCCGCTGCAATATGTCGAGGATATCGGCCTCTTGCTGGAACAGGCCCGGATTGACCGGTTTGTGGCGATCGGTACCTCGCTGGGCGGCTTGATGATCATGATGCTGGCCGCGATGATGCCGGAACGGATCGCCGGGGCCCTGCTCAACGATGTCGGGCCTGAGATTTCTCCCGCCGGGCTTGAACGGATCCGTGGGTATGTCGGCCAAGGGCGCAGCTTTTCCACCTGGATGCACGCCGCCCGGGCCTTGATCGAAGCACAAGGCGAAGTCTTCCCGGACTATTCGGTGACCGATTGGCTGGAAATGGCCAAGCGGGCGATGGTGGTCGGCTCCAACGGGCGGATTGTGTTTGATTACGATATGCGGATTGCCGAGCCGATGGCGCAGGTCAGCGATGCACCGCCGGTCGATCTGTGGCCGGCGCTGCTGGGGCTGAAAGGGCGGCCGGTAACGCTGCTGCGCGGTGCCTTGTCCGATGTGCTGGCAAAAGACGTGTTCCGCAAAATGGCCAAATCACTGCCGGAAGCCGATGCAGTGGAAGTGCCGCGCGTCGGCCATGCCCCGATGCTGAGCGAGGCCAAAGCCGTTGCCGCGATCGAACGGCTGCTGGCCCGGGTGGGATGACCGGCCTGCGCGCGCTGCACCTCCATTCCAGTTTCGCGCCTGGCGGCAAGGAACTGCGCGCCGCGCGGCTGATGAACGCCTTTGGCAGCGGGATCGAACACGTGCTGGTCAGCGGGGTACCCGGCGATCTCGGCGCTGCTGTGGCCATCGAACCGCAGACCCGAGTGGCATATCCGGATGATTTTCCCGCGCTTTCGGGGCGGCCGACGCCGTTGCGACTGCTGCGGATCGCCCGGGCGATGCGCGGGTTCGATTTGATCCTGAGTTATAATTGGGGAGCGATGGACGCGGTTGCCGCGCACCGGCTTTATGCCCGCGTGCTGGGCCTCGCGCCGCTGATCCATCACGAGGACGGCTTCAACCAGGACGAGACCGCGCAGCTTGATCCGCGCCGAAACCTGTTTCGGCGGATGGCACTGCGCGGTGCAGCTACACTCGTGGTCCCATCGCTGCGGCTTGAGCGGATTGCGCTGGGTGAATGGAAGGTGCCGGCCGCACGGTTACGCCGGATCGCCAACGGGATCGATCTGGCCGCTTATCAACACCGCCCCGCCGCCGAGGCGCTGCCGGGCCTGGTCAAGCAGCCGGGCCAGCTGTTGCTGGGCACCATGGCCGGTCTGCGCGCGGTGAAGAACTTGCCGCGGCTGGTGCGCGCTTTTGCCGTCATGCCGCCGCAGTGGCAGTTGGTGATCGTGGGAGAAGGGCCGGAACGCGGCGCAATCACCGCCGAGGCCGCGCGGCTGGGCATTTCAGATCGGGTGCATCTTCCCGGCTTTGTCCCCGATCCGGCGCAGGTGATGGGGCTGTTCGATCTGTTTGCGCTGTCTTCCGATAGCGAGCAGTTTCCGATCTCGGTGGTGGAGGCGATGGCCACCGGGCTCGCCGTCGTCAGCCCGGCGGTGGGCGATGTGGCGGCGATGGTCGCGCCCGAGAATCGCGAATGGATCACCGCAGCAGGAGACGATGGCGCACTGGCCGCCGCACTGGCCAAAGCTGCATCGGATCCCGCGGCGCGCGCTTTGATCGGTCAGGCCAATCGCGCTTTGGCTGCGTCCGAATATGGCGAAGACAAGATGATCGCAGACTATTCCCGGGTCTATGCCAAGGCGCTTGGCCGGGCCCATTTCCCCTGATCGCAGCCGTTCACCGCAGCTTCAGCGGGGCATAGCCACAAGTTGCGCGTTGAAAAGGCCAGCCACTGCGCTAAACAGCCCCGCAATCTCTCATTCAGCCACCAAAAGGCAGTACCCTTGGCCAGCCAACCTCCCAGCAGTAACCTCCCCACATCCAAAGCCGCCGAACGCGATGCGGCGCAGCAGGACGGGTTCCTGCGCGAAGTCGATGAGGCGCTCCGTGAGGAGCAGATGGTCGATGCGGTCAAACGCTGGGTCAAGCCCGTTGGTGCAGCCATTCTGGTGCTGCTGCTGGCCATGGCCGGTTATATGCTGTGGGATGGCCAGAAGAAGAAATCCGCTTCGGAACTGACCGAAAAGACCGTGCTGGCGCTCGACAAGATCGACGCCGGGCAGCTTGATGCTGCGGCCAAGGATCTGGAAGCGTTGAAAGATCAGGGCAGTGATGGCAACAAGGCAGTGGTGGCAATGACCCTGGCCGCCATCGCCATGGAGCAGGGCAAGACCGAGGATGCCGCCAAACGCTTTGAAGCGATTGCTGCGAACAGTGCGATGCCCAAGCCGTTCCGCGATCTGGCCACGATCCGTGCGGTGACGATCCGTTATGATACGATGAAGCCGGACGATGTGATCACCCGGCTCAAGCCGCTGGCCGTTCCGGGCGCTCCGTTTTTCGGCAGCGCGGGTGAACTGCTGGGGATGGCCTATCTTGATGCCGGCAAGCCGGAACTGGCCGGCCCGCTGTTGGCGCAGATCGGCAACGACAAGACGGTGCCCGAATCGCTGCGCAAGCGCGCCCGCCAGTTTTCCAGCGGACTGGGCTATGATGGCGGCGAACAGGTGCCGACCGATAGCCCTGACGAACCCACGGGCGGAGCCGCCGATGCTGCGGCCGCTGCAACCAAGCAATAATGGCCTTAGCCAAGGATACCCTGATGAATTCCAATTTGCGTAATTCCCGTCTCGCCGCACCGCTCGTTCTTGGTCTGGCGCTATCGCTGGCAGGGTGCGGCGTGTTTGGCGGCAAGGCCAAGACTGTTGCAACCCCGACCGTGGGGAACCGCGTGCCGATCCTGACCCAGGTCGATACCGGGGCCAAGGTTGATCCCGCGCTGGCCAGCCAGTCCGTGGTGTTGCCGCCAGCGACTGAAAACGCCGAGTGGGCCCAGGCCGGCGGCGCGGCCAACAAAAGTTATGGCAATCTGGCCTTGGCTGCCGCTCCGCAAAAGATCTGGAGCGCCAAAATCGCCGGATCAACCAAGAAGCAGCGGCTCGCCGCAGCCCCGGTGATCGGCGGCGGGCGGATGTTTGTGATGGACACCAACGGCCTGGTCCATGCCTTCGATGCCAAGACCGGATCGGAAGTGTGGACCGCATCGTTCAGTATCAAGGGTGATGGCGCGACCTCGGTCTATGGCGGCGGGGCCAGCTATGCGAACGACCGGGTGTTTATCACCACCGGCACTGGCGAAGTTGCGGCTCTGAATGCGGCTGACGGCACGCAGGTGTGGAAAGTAAAGCCGGCGGGCCCGCTGCGCGGATCGCCCACTGTGGCGTTCAATTCCGTTTTTGTGATGACCCAGGCCAACCAGATCATCGCGCTTAATGCGGATGACGGGGCGCAAGTTTGGAACGCCTCGGCCTCGGTCGGGCAGACCGGGGTGTTCGGCGTGGCCGCTCCAGCCGCAGGACAAGGCACCATCATCGCTGGTTTTTCGACGGGTGAGCTGATCGCCTATCGCTATGAAAACGGCCGCGAAGTCTGGACCGATGCCTTGGCCCGCACTTCGCTTTCCACCTCGGTGGGTGTGCTGACCGATATCGATGCCGATCCGATCATCGATCGCGGCCGGGTCTATGCCCTGGGGCAGGGCGGACGCATGGCCGCCTATGAACTGGTCACCGGCCAGCGCATCTGGGAACTGAACCTCGCGGGGATTTCCACCCCGGCGATTGCGGGGGAATGGATCTTTACGCTGACCGATGATGGCCGGCTGCTGTGCATCGCGCGCGCCACCGGCAAGGTGCGGTGGCTGACCCAGCTCGACACCTTTCGCAACATGAAGAAAAAGAAGGACGCGCTGTTTTGGTCTGGCCCGGTGCTGGCGGGCGATCGGCTGTGGTTTGTCAATTCGATTGGCCAGATCATGTCGGCTGCGGCTGCGGACGGCGTCCCCAGCCTGAACGCAACCGTCAAGGCACCGATCACCCTGGCCCCGGTGGTGGCGGGTTCGACGCTGTATGTGCTTGATGACAGCGGCGTGATCACCGCTTTCAAGTGATTCCCCATGCGTTACCCGCCCTTTAACCACTGACGTGTTAGGGGGCGGGCCAATGCAGACAGAGCATCCCAGCGTGGCAACAAGGCCGCCCAGCGACGTTTCAGCGATCACCGGCATGCTTGGGCTGGCGGCGCTGACCGGCTGGATCATGCTGTGCCACTTCTGGCCCGAAGTTGTTCGCACCTTCGATCTGCCCAGCCGCGCGGAGCGGCTGACCGGGCCCAACGCCGCGCTGATGGGGCTGGTGGTCTGCGCGGTGCCGATGGTGCTGTGGGATGTGCTGGTGGTCAAAGTGCACCGCCGCGCCTCCACCGGGATCGATTGGGACAATCCACGCAAGCTGGCCGATGTGATCGACGTTTCGATTACCAAGCTGGCGGGGCTGTGGGCCACCTGGGCACTGATCGCTGCGCTCTATTGCCTGGCGCGGTGGTATTGGCAGCCGCCCTATCTGATTGCGATGCAGGTGCTTGGCGCGGCAATCGTGCCGCTGTTCGTGCTGTCGATCCCCTATGTGCTGTGGCTTGACCGGGTGCTGAAGGAACCGCGCGATACCTGCTGGCATTTCGGCGCATTGCTGATCGGGCGTGAAAGCTATGAGCGCGAGAAGATCTGGATTCACTTGCGCGCCTGGGCCGTGAAGGGCTTTTTCACCGCCTTCATGATTATGATCGTGCCGGGCGGCTTCACCCATCTGGTCACGCCTGATTGGAATAATTTTCTGATCATGCCGGGCGCGCTGGCGTTCCTGCTGATCAATTTCATGTTCGTGATCGATGAACAGATCGGCACGGTCGGCTATATCCTGACGATGAAGCCGCTCGACGCGCAGATCCGTTCGGCCAACCCCTATCTGGCCGGCTGGGTGGCGGCGCTGGCGTGCTATCCGCCGTTCCAGCTGATGGAGCCGGGGCGACCGTTATTCTACCTCGTCGATGCCGGCGGCCAGCACGGGGATGACACCTGGTTTCAGCTGTTTGCCGGACAGCCGATATTGTTGTGGGGCTGGGGCGCGCTGCTGGTGGCGCTGACTGCGGTCTATGCCTGGGCGACGATGGCCTTCGGGATCCGCTTCTCCAACCTGACCAATCGCGGCGTGGTGACCAATGGTCCCTACCGCTTCACGCGGCATCCGGCTTATCTGTCCAAGAACCTGTTCTGGTGGTGCGCCTCAATGCCGTTTCTAGTCGATCCCTGGTCGCTGACCAATTCGGTGCGCAATGCGTTCTTCATGGGCTGTGTCAGCGCGCTCTATTTCTGGCGCGCCAAGACCGAGGAAAAACACCTGCTGGCCGAAGATCCGAAGTATCGTGACTATTCCGAGTGGATGGACCGGCACGGGCTGGTGACGGCGCGGCTTAATCGGTTGCGGGATAGGGTGCGGGGGCGGAGAGCCCCCACCGTTTGACCGAAGCTAAAGCGGTACACCCTGATCAGCTTCGAACACCAAAATCTCGCGCCCGCTCAGCCCCAGTTCGGCACGCTCGCGCTGCCACTGGACCATGTGCGCGGTTTGCATGTGGGCATCCAGGTGCTCGCGGCTTTGCCAAAACTCGCTGACCCGGATCAGGCCGGGGTCGAGCACGTCTTCGCCGTAGTTGTACTGGACGCAGCATTGCTCGGCGCGGGTGGCTTCGATCACCTGGCGCATCACCGGCCGCGCCTGTTCCATCCGCGCTGCGGGAAAGCGAAACTGGCCGACAACGACAATCATCAGAAGCTCTCTTCGTAGACCCGGGTGATGTCGCCGCCCCATTCGCCGTGATACTTGTCGAGCAGCTTTTGCGCAGGCACCTTGCCCGTGCGGACGATCTCGTCGAGCGGGTTGAGGAAAGCGGCTTCGGTATCGCCCATCGAATTGAGCCGCGCCCGCGAATTGAGCCCGGCGCGGCTGATCGCCAGCACCTGCGCGGCAATATCCTTCAAGGTGCCGCCGCCGGGGATCGGCGCATCGAGGCCCAGCTTGGGCACGGCTGCGCGCAGGGCCTCGCGCCCTTCCATGTCCCAGTCCTTGACCAGGTTCCAGGCCGCATCGAGAGCGCCCTGATCGTACAGCAACCCGACCCAGAACGCCGGCAAGGCGCAGATCTTGTTCCACGGCCCGCCATCGGCGCCGCGCATTTCGAGGAAGCTTTTAAGGCGCACTTCGGGGAAAGCGGTGGAGAGGTGATCGACCCAGTCGCTTTGCGTGGGCAGCTCGCCTGGCAGGACCGAGAGATTGCCCTTCAGGAAATCCCGGAAGCTGAGCCCGGCAGCGTCGATGTACTTGCCATCGCGGAACACGAAATACATCGGCACGTCGAGCATATATTCGACATAGCGATCGTACCCGAACCCGTCTTCGAACACGAACCCCAGCATCCCGGTGCGCGCGGGATCGGTGTCGGTCCAGATATGGCTGCGATAGGACAGGAAGCCGTTGGGCTTGCCCTCGGTAAAGGGAGAGTTGGCAAACAGCGCGGTGGCCAGCGGCTGGAGTGCCAGCGAGGTGCGGAACTTCTGAACCATGTCCGCTTCTGACTGATAGTCGAGGTTGACCTGGATTGTGCAGGTCCGCAGCATCATGTCGAGGCCCATCGAGCCGACCCGCGGCATGTGCCGCAGCATGATGGCATAGCGCCCCTTGGGCATGATCGGCAGCTCTGCGCGGGTCTTGTCGGGCCACATGCCCAGGCCCAGGAACCCCTTGCCGGTCTTGGCACCGATCGCCTTGACTTGATCGAGGTGCCGCCCGGTTTCGGCGCAGGTCTGATGCAGCGTTTCCAGCGGCGCGCCCGACAGTTCCAGCTGCCCGGCTGGCTCAAGACTGATCGCCCCGTCGCTGCCCGACAGCGCGATAACGTTCCCGCCCTCGATCACCGGGGTCCAGCCGTACTGTTCCATCGCCTGCAACAGATCGCGGATTCCGCCCTTTTCGTCATAGGACGGGGCGTGGTGATCGCTGACGCAATAGACCAGCTTTTCGTGTTCGGTGCCGATCCGCCACCGCTCGGGGGGCTTTTCACCCAGAATCATCGGGGCGACCAATTGGTCGCGGCTTTCGATCACGGGATCGTTGCGATCTGAAACCTGTCTGGTGCTCATGGCGCGGAGCTAACGTTTTGTTTGCCGCCGCGCCAATGATTTTTTTGCCGCCTAGTTGATGATCACGGTATAGGTCAGAACGAAGCTGGATCCCACGCTGAGCGTGGCCGCAGATCCTGAAATCGTGGTTCCCGAAATTGCCGCACCATAGGGATCGGTTTCATCAGTGCCGGTCGAATTGTCATCTTCCGTGCTGGCGGCGCTGGCGCAGCTGGTGCCCGATTTCATTGATCCAGTGACGAAGCTGACATTGCCGGCGAGACTATCGCTGAGCGCGATCGAACTGGCGCTGGCCGAGCCATCGTTGGTGATCGACACGCAGTACTGCACGCTGGCACCGGGGATCAGCTTGGGATTGGAAGCGCCATTGGCCGGATCGGTCAGCACAGTTGAAACCTTGGTTACAGCCAGCGAGGGCCGGATAGCGCTGAGCTGATAGTCCTCCACTTCGCCGAACCCGGCCAGCCCTGAACTGGCCGCGCTGGTGTTCGAAGAGAAGCGGAACCGTGCGATCGTGGCATTGGTGCTGGAGGTGGCTGGCGGAGTCAGCGCGAAAACGATAGTGCCATTGGCGGAGCCGTCGCTATCGCCTGCGCCGCCATCGCTGATGCTGCTGGCGATCTGTTCTCCGGCATCGCCGAAATCCCCGTCTGCATTGTAATCGAGCCACGCCGATAGCTTGCCCGGTCCGGTCACGGGCACGCTGATCGTGGCGGCTTGGTTGCGGAACAGCGGGGGCAGGGTGACCCCGTCATCGACATCGGCTGAAGCGGTGGGGCTATCGTATGCAGTCAATTCGCTGGTCACTGCGCTGCCCATCCGCAGCCCGGCGATGGTGCGGTGGCTGGCCGAACCGTAAGTGGTGCCGGTCAGTGGCGCATCCGAAAAGTCATAGGGGGTGTAGATGCCGAAGGCAGGAGCTGTGCCGCCGGCGCTAAAGGTTATGACTGAAAACGTCACGGCGCTGCCGCTCGATTCCACCACCGCAGTCCCGCCGCCTGCCGCCGCGGGATCATAGATTGTGGTAGCGCTGCCCGAATTGCTCACGGTGATCGAACCATAGGTCTCGACGGTTTTCCATGCGCTGCCGGTTGTAGTGGCCTGGATCGATTCGTTGCTGGCAATGCCATCTGAATCTTCCGCATCGCCCAGCACATAGCGCAATGATACCGGCAACGAGTTGAGCGTGGCGCTGAGCGAGAGGGTGAACTGTGGGTCGGTGCCATCGACATTGTTGCGCAGCCCGATCGGGTTCAAACCCGCATGCAGCAATTGAAGCGTATCTCCGCCCCAGCTTCCGGCGGTGTAGGGCCTCACATCCTCAGTCAGACCGGTGATCTGCCCCATAATCGTCACCCCATCGCCCACCGTCCAACTCTTGTTGATCGTCGCGCCTTTGTTGAACAAGGTCGTGCTGCCGCAATTCCAGTCAAGCCAGAAGACCTGACCGACATAGCTGCTGGTCCCGCTGGCGGCATAGCCAGACCCGGTGGCACTGCTGCCCGTGGGGCAATTGATGGTGTTGGCCGCGATGGTGACCAAGCGGCTGGCATAATCATCCTCAGAGGTAACGCCGTTGTTGACGGCCGAATCCGGGTCCGGCTGCGAGCTGGCAGTGATCTGCGCGGTGTTGGTGACGGTCGAGGCGACCGGGCCGCTGGCTGTCGCGGTGATCGTCAAGCTGGCTGAACCACCCGCAGCAATGCTGCCAACCGACCAGACCCCCGTTCCAGCGGTATAGGTTCCGGTTCCGGTTGCGCTGACAAAGGTCGCGCCGGCGGGCAGCAGATCGGTAACGTTTATCCCGGTGGCCGCTGCGCTGGAGGTCGCATCGCTGCTCACGGTCAGGGCATAAGTGAAATTGGTGCCATAGACTGGCGCGGCGGAGGAACTGGTCATCGCCAGCGACAGATCATTCAGCGTGGTGCCGGTGATGTACAGATCGGAACGCGTGAAGGTGCCGGTATCCTGCACGGCATTGTCGCAAGTCTTTAGCGTCCAGGTGCCCACCGACCGTTGTCCGTTGAAGGCGGATAGCGCCGCGCTTGGCCGGAAGCTATGGGAATAGGGCGGTAGCGCAGCAATTGAATCGGTGGTGCTGACTGCATGGTTGGCAATCGGTTGGAAGGCCGAATCATCAAACAAGTCGGATAGATTGTCACCGTCATTTGGAACGGCGGTCATCAGCGTAATAGTCGTGCCTTGCGGCGACGTCAGCGTGATGACCAGATCCTGGCGAAACGTGTGTTGCAGTGCGACGCCGATGTTCACGTCGGTGATGGAGACGTTTGAGCCGATGCTGAAAGTGCGGCTGACCTCGTTCCCGCTGCCGCAGGTCAAATCGTTGATCGCACCGCTGGTGGTGTTGGTGTACTGGTTTGAGACCTGCGCAAATGCGGCGCTGGCGGTCAGCGTCAGCGTCAGCAGCGCAGCCAACAACCGCAATAGCGTGCGGACGGCACGGGCAGAGATCGATGAAGCGGCGGTGCGAAACATACACGCCTTTTGCCGCAATCGTGGCTAAGACACCTTTGATGCGGGGTTAGGGATTAGTCCTGAGCCAATCCCCAATCGCCGCAAGTGCCCATCCACAGCGCGGTTGCCGCAATCGCCGCAGTTTCGCCGCGCAAAATTCGCGGGCCCAGCGTGATCGCACGGGTCTGGGGCAGGGCACGCACCGCCTCGCGCTCGGCCTCGTCGAACCCGCCTTCGGGGCCGGTCAAGAGGGCCGCGGGGCCGGGATGCAACCCGAACTGCTGCGCCGCATGATCGCCGCCGTTCTCGTCCGCAAAAAACAGCGCGCGGGCTGGATCCCAATGTTTGAGCAACGCCTCAAGCTTCACTGGCTCCGCCAGTTCAGGCAGCGCGGTGCGCGCGCATTGCTCGGCCGCTTCGATCAGGATGCTGCGGGCACGCTCAAGGTTGAGCTTGTCGGCCACGCAGCGCCGGGTCAGCACCGGCTGGATCCGCCGCACGCCCAGCTCGCAGGCCTTTTCCAGCACCAGATCGAACCGGTCTTTCTTGAGCAGCGCCGCGCACAGCGTGAAATCGGGCACCTGTTCGCGCGGGCGCAGCAGGGCTTCACAGGAAACCGCAACCTCGCGCTTGTCGGCCGAGGAAACCCGCGCCGCCCATTCGCCGGTCTGATCGTCGCACAGCACAACCGCATCGCCCACGCCGACCCGCATTACGCGAGCGAGGTAATGCGCCTGCGGGCCTTCAATTGTGAGGTGCGCGCCAGTTGAAAGCTGTTGCGCCATAAACAGGCGCGGAGAACTCTTGGGCGGCCATGCAGGGGTGGCGGGCATGGGGCTGCAATAGCCGAGCTTCAGCGCCACGTCATTATGGGTTTGCAATGGTTGCCAATGTCGTTCGATGAATGTCGGAATTGGGGTGGAAATCCGACATTGGCCGTAGCCCTGTGAACATGCGATTTTCTTAGGATTTCAATTCGCTTGCCTTCTTGCAATCACCCCATAACAGAACCTTGCCTTTGCGATATTGGAGCGAACCCGAAGAGGTAAAATCGAATATCGCCATTCCCAACTCTGCGGTTCGATTCTTGCCAATCCAAACAAGGGGCCCACTGCCGCCATATCCATTATTCGTTGCTTGAGTAAATCGCACTTGGCCCTGCAACTCCTTCGGATATTTTATATCAAGCACATCGCCTGTTTTTGGTCTGCGTCCTTCGGGAGCGCGCAAATAGATAGTCATCTCGGATCCAACCCGATGTCCAGTTTGGTCTATCGGATTTCCAAATTGGCTTATTGGCAGCATCTCACAAACATCCGTCGCATCGAAATGCGCAAGATTTTGCCGAGGAGAGTGGGCCTCCACCTCATAGCCACCATCTCGCATTGCGAGCCAAAGCGCCCCTCCCAGGACAACGCACACTATCGGGGCTGCTAAAGATACACTGCGCATCATTACTGCTCTGTTCTCGCGACCTCGCCGTGAGTCAATGTCCGCAATGTTGTCGTAAGCAGACATCGGTGCATCTGTCCTACAGAGTCCAAATGTGGCAGAGGTCGATTATGGTCCTCAACACTTTCATGAGTTTGTACCCGCAAATCCCGATGGCTCCCGCGCCTTGCGCTTTTTTATCGCCTGAACTGTGGTCCAGGCGGTCCAAGCGTTTTGCAGTTGCGATGAAATGACCGGCCAGATCGTCCCCGACTCCGAGCACAAGGGCCTGATCGCCGCGCTGCCGCCGCGCTTGCGAGATTATGCCCAACTCGCCCGGTTCGATCGCCCGATTGGCTGGTGGCTGCTGTTCTGGCCCTGCGCCTGGGGATTGCTGCTGGCGGGCGGGCAGGGCGAGTGGCGGCTGCTGGGCTGGCTGCTGCTGGGTTCAATCGCGATGCGCGGGGCGGGTTGCGTTTACAACGATATCGTCGATGCCGATCTTGACCGGCAAGTGGCGCGCACCGCGTTGCGCCCGGTGGCAAGCGGGCGGGTGAGCAAGCGCGCGGCGTGGATCTGGCTGGCGCTGCTGTGCTTGATTGGCTTGGTGGTGTTGCTGCAATTGCGTTGGCAGGCGCAACTTGTGGCGCTGGGCAGTCTGGCACTGGTTGCGGCCTATCCGTTCATGAAGCGGATTACCGGCTTCCCGCAGGCGTGGCTGGGGCTCGTCTTCACATGGGGCGTGCCAGTTGGCTGGTTTGCAATACGCTCTGACCGGCTCGACGTGCTGGCCGCGCTTTATGGCGGGGCCGTGCTTTGGTGCATCGGTTACGATACGATCTACGCCTGCCAGGACCGCGAGGATGATGCCATGGTCGGGATCGGTTCCAGCGCGCTGACTTTGGGGAAGCACCTGCGCGCCGGAGTGGCGGGATTTTATGCCGGGGCCGTGCTGCTGTGGGCACTGGCCTTCTGGCTCTATCGCCCCGATCCGCTGGTGCTGCTTGCCTTGGCCCCGGCGGCGGCGCACTTTGGCTGGCAAGTGCTGACGCTGGAGGATGATGATGCCGACAATGCCCTGGCGAGGTTCCGCTCCAACCGCACGCTGGGCCTGCTGGTCGCGCTCGCCTGTTGGGTCGTCGGCAATGCGTAAGGCGTTGATCCTGGGGTTGGCTGTGCTGCTGGCCGGTTGCGAAAAGGCTACGCCGCCTGATGCGGTCGTTGCCGTATCGCCCAGCGAAACTGGACTGCCCGTGCCCCCGCCGAAGCCGGCCGTTACCGCCAAACCGGAAAACACCCGGCCAGCCACGACGACGCTGCATCTGCGCGCTTTTGGAACCGAGCCGTTCTGGGCGATCGATATTGCCCCGGGGCAATTGCGCTATTCCAGCCCCGAACTTCAGGACGGAAAGGCATTTGCGGCAAGCAGTTCGCCCGAGGGCAAAGGTGTGCGGTATTCCGGAACTTTGGATGGCAAGGCTATCAGCCTGCTGATCGAACCGGGCACCTGCAGTGACGGGATGAGCGACACGGTGCACAAGTGGACGGCCGCACTGACCATCGACGGCAAGACTGAACAGGGCTGCGCGCGGCAGCTCTGATGTGCAACCTCTACCGCATGACAAAGGGCACTGCCGAGGTCGCCCAGCTGTTCAAGGCCGAGCCTGACCTTGCGGCGAATTACGCGCAGGAGGTCTATCCCGGCTATCCCGGGCTGGTGGTGGCCGAGGGTCGCGCGCGGGCGATGAACTGGGGTTTTCCACTGGTTCTGAAGGGCAGACAGGGTCAGCCGCTCAAACCCAAGCCGGTCACCAACGCCCGCGATGACAAGCTGCTCACCAGCTTCTGGCGTGACAGTTTTGCGCAGCGGCGCTGCCTGATCCCGGTGACCCAGTGGGCCGAACCGCGTGGGCCGGCGGGGCGGATGACGCGCAGCTGGTACTCGCTGCCCGGCCGCGATGTGCTGACAGTGGCCGGGCTGTGGCGGCGCACGGCGGAATGGGGCGACTGCTACACAATGGTCATGGCTGACAGCTCGCCGCATATGGCCGAGGTGCATGACCGGATGCCGGTGATCCTTGAACCCGCCGAATGGGAACAGTGGATCACTGGCTCGGTGGACAATGCACTGGCGCTGGTGCGGACCTGGCCGGGCGAATTGGTAGCGGATCACACGCAGGACCGCTGGGTCGATGGCAAGCCGCTGGGCGGACAGGAGGTGTTGCTTTAGGCGTAGCTGACCATTTCAAACTCGATCCCGTCCCAATCGAAGAAATAGAACCGCCGCCCGGGTTCGTAATCGCCGTGATTCATCGGCTGCAGTCCGGCATCGATCACGATCCTTTCCGCAGCATCGAGATCGTCCACCACCAAGCCGACATGGTTGAGCGGTTGGCCTTTTGCGAAGTCGGTGCGGACATTGTCATTGGTATAGACCGCAATATAATCGTGGTCGTTTCCAACATGGATCGTGCGCCCGCCAAGCTGCGAAGGCCCGCGCCAGCGTTCGTGCCAGCCGCACAGCTTTTGCAGTAGCGCGCTAGAGCGATCGGGATCGCTGACGGTGATATTGGCATGTTCAAGAAAGCCGATTGGCATAGGAAATGTCCTTTATTTAGAAGTTTACCGCACGAACGAATCAGTGCGCTTTACCTTTGTGCAACCTCAAGCTAAGTTGAGGTCAAGCAATTTCTCGGAGTGGCGTGATGGACAAGAACGATCTCCTGCCGATCGGCGAACTGGCTCGGCGCACTGGCTTGGCGGTTTCGGCCATCCGCTTTTACGAGGACAAGGGGCTGGTCCAGGCGCTGCGCACCGGCGGCAACCAGCGGCGCTTTCTGCGCAGCGATATCCGCCGGTTAAGTTTCATCCTGATCGCGCAAAAGGTCGGGCTGGGGCTGGGTGAGATCGAGGCCGAACTGGCCAAACTGCCGCAAGGCCGCACCCCGACCATGGGCGATTGGCAGAAGATCAATCGGACGATGAAGCAGGAACTCGACAAACGCATCGCGCTGCTGCGCCGCACGCGGCTCAAGCTGGATGAATGTCTGGGCTGCGGGTGCCTGAGCCTGGATCGCTGCAGGCTGTATAACCGCGATGACCGGGCCGGGGCGGCAGGGCCGGGGCCTAGGTATGTGCTGGATTAGATGCCCAAAGCCTTGCGCAGTTCGGCATTGATACGCGATTGCCAGCCCGGCCCCATCGCTTTGAAACCTTCGAGAACAACGCTATCGAGACGCAGCGTGATTTGCTTTTTGGGATTTTCTGACTTTGGACGGCCGGGCTTGGTAAGCGTTCCATCGGCTGGGCGAATAAGCTTTTTGCCATCGTAAAGGGCAGCACGGCGAAACTGATCGTCCGTCCATTCGGGGAGATCATCATCATCCCACCCAACGTTCAAATTTGCGCTGTTCTCGGTCATTGCATTTTCTCATTGAAAAGATGCGCATGCCTCCCGGGATTGGAGTCCATGCAAACATTGTCAGACGCTCGAACAGGAATCCATATGTTTGAAAGCGCTCTTCTGGATACTGCTTACGATCGTCTGGCAAAACGATCCGACGGCCTTCAAGTATTTTCGGAGAATCAAGAAAATCGAGACCGTGCTTCTCAATATTCTGGATTCGCTTTGCTTCATCATATTCGATTCTCATAGCCAACCTCTGCGCTTAGGCGCGAATGCGTTTGAGCGTCGGCAGGTTGTCTAGAGGCCGAACGGCACGCTAAATAGCGTAGTTACAAAAAATGTCAACCCTACTCCGCCGCCAGCAATTCCTCCGCCCCCCCAAGGTCCACGCTGACCAGGCGGCTGACCCCGCGTTCGACCATGGTCACCCCGAACAGGCGGTGCATGCGGCTCATCGACACGGCGTTGTGAGTGACGATCAGGTAGCGAGTGTCGGTTTCAGCAACCATCGCATCGAGCAGATCGCAGAACCGTTCGATGTTGGCATCGTCGAGCGGCGCATCAACTTCGTCGAGCACGCAGATCGGGGCAGGGTTGGTGAGGAACAGCGCGAAGATCAGCGCCACTGCAGTTAGCGCCTGTTCGCCGCCTGACAGCAGGGTGAGTGACTGCAGCCGCTTGCCCGGCGGCTGGGCGTAGATTTCGAGGCCCGCCTCAAGCGGATCGTCGCTATCAACCAAGGCCAGATGCGCGGCGCCGCCTTCGAACAGGCGGCTGAACAGGCGGCGGAAGTGCACGTCGACCGCTTCGAACGCGGCGCGCAGCCGTTCGCGGCCTTCTCGGTTGAGATTGCCGATCGAACCGCGCAGCCGGTTGACCGCTTCGTGCAATTCGGCCTGTTCGGCCAGCGAGGTGCCGTGCTTTTCCTCGGCCGTGGCCAGTTCCTCGGCCGCGACCAGATTGACCGGGCCGAGCCGTTCCCGGTCGGCCACCAGCCTATCATGCTCGGCGCTCTCGATGCTCGCGGAGGCCACTTCGTCAGCGGCAAAGGCAAAGCGTTCGGGCAGCAAAGGCGGCGGGCACTGAAAGCGTTCGCCTGAAATGCCGGCCATTTCCTGGCGGCGGGCTTCCTCGTTCTCGGCCCGGGCGGCGGCACCGGCGCGGCTCTCTCTGGCAAGACTCAAGGCTTCGTTGGCCTGCGCAAAGGCGGCGTCGGCCTGGCGGGCTGCTTCGCCCACTTCGGCCACCTTGGCCTCGGCGGCGGCGAGCTCAGTGGTCAGGCGTGCGCGAACTCCGTCTCCGGCTTCGATTTCGCGGATCAGCCCGGCAGGCTTGGCGGCGACCACGGCGCGTTCCTCGGCCACCTCGGCGAAGCGGCGTTCCATCCCGGCAAGGCGGTTGGCGGCATCGCCGGCGCGGGCCTGCCAGCCCTTGATATCCCCGCGCAGGGCATTGGTGCGTTCGCGCGCCACGGCGATGGCCTGGTCGTGCGAGGCAAGGCCCGCAGTTGCTGATTGCAGCGCCTGGCGCGCGGCATCGTGGCGCGCCTGCGCCGCGGCCAGCTGCGCGCGGCCGCTTTCAGGATGCGGCAATTCGCTGCGCTGCGCCAAGGCGGCGTCACGTTCGGCTTGGGCCTGATTGATCTGTTCGGTAAGGTCCCCTGCAGCTTCGGCCAGTTCGGCGCGGCGGGCTTCGAGCCGGGCTTTAGCGGCCTCCGCCTGATCGAGCCCGCGCAGCGCCGCGCGCTCAGCTTCCGATGCTTGTGCAACTGCGCGTTCGCTGCCGATCAGCTGGGCCTGCACCTCAGAGAGTTCAGCCTGCACCCGCGCGGCGACCGCTTCCGCTTCGGCGGCCAGTGATCGTTTGCCGGGAAGTTCGGCTTCAAGCACGGCAAAACGGTTTTCGGCTTCGAGCCGCGCCGCTTCGGCCGCACCTTCGCCCTGCGCCACGAAGCCGTCCCAGCGGCGGATTCGCCCGGCCAGTGTCACCAGCCATTCGCCGGCCCCCAGCGCGCGGCCATCATCGCTTTGCGCAACGTGGACCAACGCGAGGCGGGCCTTCAGCTCGTTCGGGCACTGCGTGACATGCGCGGCCAGACTGTCCGGGACAGGAGCGGGCACTGCTGCGCCGGTCCAGAACCGTCCGTCCTCACCTGCCGGAGCCGGGGCCAGCGGCGCTTTGGCATCGCGGCCCAGCACAGCGGCGAGCGCGCGCTCATAGCCCGGCGCGGCACGGACCATATCGAGCGCAGGGCGGCCGTGCCTGGAACTGGCCTGCTTGGCGCGTGCCTCACGGTCTCGCAGCAATGAACCGTGTTCGCGTTCGATCCCGGCAAGATCCGCTTTGGCTGCGGCAAGGGCCGATCCGGCCATATCGCGGACCGCCTGTAGTTCCGTCTTCCTCGCCTGCTGCAGGTCCAGCGCAGCGCGGGCTTCAGCCAAAGCCTGTTCGGCGCTTACTCGCGCCGCCGCTGCATCTGCCAAAGCCGCAGCAGGATCGCCCTCGCGTTCCAGTGCGGCGCTCAGTTCGTGCTGACGGCGCTGCTCAGCGGCAAGGCGTGCGAGCCGCTGCTCGGCGGCACCCAGGGCGGCATCGGCGACGCGCCATTCGGCTTCGACCCCAGCCTGATCGGCGGTTGCCTTGGCGAAAGCCAACTCAGCCCCGCGCAGCGCCCGGTCAGCATCATCGAGCGCGGCGGCGACCTGCGGGCGGCGTTTCTCATCGGCCAGCAGCGCGTCTTCGCTTGCCGCCAGATCCTGCTCCAACCGGGCCAGCGCATTGGCCGCGTCCTGTGTCAGGCGATCAGCATCACCGCGGTCTTCCTCAAGCCGCTGGTGCTGGCGATGCAGATCCTTGAGGCGCTGTTCGGCAGCTTCAAGCTGGCTGGTCAGTTGCGCCATGCGGTGCCCGTGCGCGGTGCAATCATCGCGCCGATCAGCCAGCTCGTCGCGCGCTTCGGCCAGCATGTCGGCCAGCCGGTGCTGCGCTTCCTGCGCCACCTTCATCGCTGCTTGCGCAGCATTGACCCGCGCTTCGGCGCCCTGTGCTTCGCCGCGCGCATCCTCGGCAGCAGCAGCGGCATCGCGCCAGCGGGCAAACACCAGCCGGGCTTCGGCGACACGGATCCGGTCAGTCAGCGCCTTGTAGCGTTCGGCGGCGCGGGCCTGTCGGCGCAAGGCACCGATCTGCTGGTCCAGCTGGCCCATTAAGTCTTCGAGTCGCGCCAGATTGGTTTCAGTTGCGCGCAGCTTCTGTTCGGCGTCCTTGCGCCGCGCGTGGAGCCCGGCAATGCCCGCGGCTTCTTCCAGCATCATCCGCCGCTCCGCCGGTTTGGCGGCGATCACTGCGGCGATCTTGCCCTGGCTGACCAGCGCGGGGGAGTGCGCGCCGGTGGCTGCATCGGCGAAGATCAGCGAGACATCCTTGGCCCGCACATCGCGGCCGTTGACGCGGTATGCGCTGCCTGCGCCGCGCTCAATCCGGCGGACCACTTCCATGTCGCTGTCATTGTCACCGGCATCGACATGCAGCACGACTTCGGCAAAATCGCGCGCCGGGCGCTGCGCGGTGCCGGCGAAGATCACATCTTCCATGCCGCCGCCGCGCATCGATTTGGCGCTGCTTTCGCCCATCACCCAGCGGATGGCTTCAAGCAGGTTTGATTTGCCGCAGCCGTTGGGGCCGACAACCCCGGTCAGCCCGGGTTCGATGCGCAGTTCAGCCGGCTCGACAAAGCTCTTGAATCCCGTGAGCTTGAGCCGTTTGATCCGCATCTGATCTGTCCCGGCCCCCCGCGCCTGCCGGCTTAACGCGCGCCGGCCAGGCGCAGCGCTTCGGACACCTTGGGCCAGGTCGAATCGTCGGCCGGCATGGTCCGGCCATTGATCAGGATGGTCGGCGTGGAACTGATGCCATCGGCGCCGTATTTCTTGGCATAATCGGCAATCTGCTTGGCATTATCGAGGTTTGCCAGGCAGGCATTGGCCTGGGGCGCTGCTATCCCGCGAGCCGCGAAGAAATCGGTGAAGCCCAGCGCTTGCGAAATCGCCATAAAGCGCGTTGCCGGGGGGTTCTTGGATGCTTCTTCAGCCTTTTGCTGCACCGCCGGATCGCCCAGCGGGGCGTTCATGGCATCGAAATTGGTATAGACTTGTTCCACCATGGCAAAGAACGCCGGTTTGGGGGCGCAGCGAACCAGCAGGGTCAGCGGGATATCCTGCGGGTGAATTGCAAAGCTGCGATATTCGTAGCTGACCCGCCCGGTCGCGACATAATCGCTCATCAAGGGCTGCATCCCTTCCTGGGCAAAACGCGCGCAGTGCGGGCACGAGAGCGAGCCGTATTCGACCAGCTTGATCGGCGCCTGCGGGTTGCCGAGGATCATCCCGCCGTCCTGGCCATCGCTGACCATTTCTTCCCACTTCTGGCCGGCTGGCGGAGTGATCTTGGCGATCGGATCGCCCTTGGCAGGTTCGGCAGTCTTGTCACCGCAAGCGGCAAGGCCAAGGGCCAGCGGGGCGGCGGCGACAGCGAGCAACAGGCGGCGTGTGGAAGTAAGGCGCATCACGGTGGCTTTCCTTGCATTGCGAGTCGGTAAAACTAACCCGGAACAGGCGGGCGATGAAGCTGAAGAGCGGGCGCTTGGGCGCTTCTCCACAGGTGAGTCGGTCCCTGGCGGACTTATTGCGGAAGCATCGCTTCGATCAAGCCTTCAAGATTGGGCCAATCGAAGAACGAAAGCAGCGAATCGTTGATCATGAAGCTGGGGGTACCGGTAATCCCCAGCGTCACGAACCCGTAATTGGTGGATTTGAGGATCGCCTGCAGCTTGGTCTGGTCGGTCAGGCAGGTATCAAGCTGGGCCGGGGAATAGCCGCGCTTTTGCATCAGTTCATAAAAGCCAAGATCGTGCGCCATGGTGATGGCATAGCGATTGGCGGGCTGGGCATTCCACTTTTTCTGCAGCGCCGGATCGAGCACCTTGGGGAGCCATTGCGGCTGCGCGGCCAGCATCGCATCGCCATTGGCGAACCAGCGCGACGGCACACCGCATTGCACTGCCAGCGCGGCGACCAGTGCGAACGGCTGGTTTTCGAGCACGGTGGCGCGCCGTTCCAGCGATACCTGGCCGTTGCGGATCCAATCACCCTCCAGCCTGGCCCGGGACTGGGCGGCAAAATCGGCGCAGTGCGAACAGGCGTAGGAGACATATTCGACGATTTTGATCGGTGCCGCCGGGTTGCCCATCACCGCGCTGCCTTCGGGCGTGACGGCAATGGTGGAGCGCCAATCGCGCGCTGCGCGCGCAGCGGGCTTGGCCTCAATCACAGCGGCAGGAATGGCAATGGCGCAGGTCAGGGCGAGCGCGGTAAAAAGATGTTTGGCGATCATGTCTAATTACTCAAATCTATAATCCGGCGCAGTTCCGGCCAGTCGTGAATGTCTTCCATCAACGAGCCATTGATGGCGAATGAGGGGGTGCCGCTGACCCCCAGATCAAGTGCGGTTTCGGACTGTGCCTTGATCCGGGTCGCCGCTGCTTCGTCGGTCAGGCACTTGTCCACTTCCATCCGGTCATAGCCCAGGCTTTCCATGATATCGTAAAGCTGCAGGTCGCTGGCGATAGCGCGATTGCGCTGGGCCATGGTGCCCGAACCCCAGCGCACCGTCTGCGCCTTGGTCAGATCTTGCAGCTTTTCCATCCAGCGCTGCTGACGACGATAGAAGGCGATGTGGTTCTGGAAGAACCGTTCCTTGGGACCGCATTCAACCAGCATTGCCAGCGGCAGATCAAACGAATTGAGCAGCAGATTGCGCACTTCGAACGAAACCTTGCCCGAACTGATATAACCAATCCGCAGCGGCCCTTCAGATTGATTGGCAAATTCGGCGCAGAAGTGGCAGGAATAACTCGCATATTCTGTCACCTTGATTGCCGCGTCGGGGTTGCCCAGCACGTGCCCACCCTCAGGGCTGAGGGTGACCGTGGTGTTCCAGCCAAACCCGCTGGTGGCGGCTACAGCCGCAAGCGGCGCGCAGCACAATAGCACCACAGCGATAGTTCCACGGATCAGCCCCACTCTTAACTGCCTTCCTTTGTATCGGTCAGATTGCGGGCCAAAGATTCCAGTACCGCGCGAAGTTCCGGATCGCCGATATCGCGCAGGCTGTCTCCCAGAGCGAGCGGGATCGGCTTGAGCGATGGCGGTGCCGCGCGCTTTTCAGCAGAGGGCGGCTTAACCGCACCTTGCCGCAATTTGACCCGCGATACGGCGTTGTAGCCGAAGAAGCGGTTCACCCGTTCGATGATTTCGGGGATCACATGGTTGATGATCGGCGCGTGGGCCGGCAGCACGACCAGTTGCAGGATCCCTTCGTTGCGCTCACCCGGGGCAAAGCGGATCGCTTCGGGCATACATACCCGGGCGTGGGCGGTGCCGACAATTTCCGGCCAGCGGGTGACCACGCTGGATTGCACAAAGCCAAACCGGCGAAACGCGGCGCGGCCCACTTCGGGCATCAGGTCAGAGATTTGCCGGGCACCCATGCCCCGGGGCCGCTCATAGCGGCGCGGCTTTGCCCCAGTTCCCTTTGCGTCCCGTTCCATTGCGGCCCGGGCAATGCCATAGGCAGCACATGGATGCCAGCACCAAACCGATCGCGGCGCAGCTGCTTGGCTGGTATGATAGCCATCACCGCAGCCTGCCGTGGCGCGCGCCTCCGGGTGCGCCGCCGCCCGATCCGTACCGCGTCTGGCTGTCCGAAGTGATGCTGCAGCAAACCACCGTTGCTGCCGTGATCCCCTATTTCGAGAAATTCACTGCGCGTTGGCCTACGGTCGAAGCGCTGGCCGCTGCAGCCGAAGCCGATGTTCTCGCGGCCTGGGCCGGGCTGGGCTACTATGCCAGAGCCCGCAATCTGATCGCCTGCGCCAAGGCAGTTGCAGCGCGGGGCGGCACATTCCCCGGCACCGAAGCTGAACTGCGCGAATTGCCGGGGCTGGGCGCCTATACCGCTGCGGCAATTGCGGCGATTGCCTTTGGTCAGCGCAGCGCGGTGGTTGATGCCAATGTCGAGCGGGTGGTGACCCGGCTTTTTGCGATCGCCACACCGCTCCCGGCGGCCCGTCCGGCGATCCGCGCGCAGGTTGACCTAATGACGCCGGCGCAGCGCCCCGGCGATTTTGCCCAGGCCATGATGGATCTGGGTGCCACGATCTGCACCGCGCGCAGCCCGCGCTGCCTGCTATGCCCTTTGGCTGACACGTGCGCGGGGCGGCGGCTGGGCGCAGAGCAATTCCCGATCAAACTCCCCAAGCGCGCCAAACCGGTGCGGCAGGGGCAAGCCTTCTGGATCGAGCAGGCCGGCGCGGTCTGGCTGGTGCGGCGCGCGGACAAGGGCATGCTGGGGGCGATGCGGGCCTTGCCCGATGATGCCTGGTCGGCGCGCGGCGATGGGCAAAGCGTGCCGCCGCTGCCCGGTCCGTGGCAACCGGGCGGCACGGTGCGGCACGGCTTCACACATTTCGATCTCGAAATGCAATTGATGCTTTATTCGGGAAACGATTGGGCTAGGCTGGATCGCAATGGCGGCGAATGGTGGCCGATGGCCCGGCTTGACGAAGCGGGACTGCCGACACTGTTTGCCAAGGCCGCCCGCCTGGCAATGGCGGCAAAAGATCAGGGAGAATAAGGTTGAGCCATCCAGATTTTTCGCGGCGCGATCTGCTCCGCTCCAGCGCCTGGCTGGGCGGAGCTGCGCTGTTTTCCGGCGCGCCGATGGCGCCTGCCTGGGCGCGCGGGATCAAGCGCGGCGATGCGGCCTGGCCCACAGTCAGCGCGATGGTCAACCGCTATGTCGCCGAACGTAAGGTGGCGGGCATGATCGCCGCGCTCGGCTGGGGTGATAAAGCGCCGGGCTATGTCGGGGCGGGGCTCGAAGGGTTTGACGACAAGGATCAGGCCGGGCCGGAAAGCCTGTACCGCGCCTATTCGCAGACCAAACCGGTTACCGGCATGGCGGCGATGATCCTGATTGACGAGGGCAAGCTCAAACTCGATCAGCCGATTGCCGATTTCGCCCCTGAATTCGCGCACATGAAAGTGGCGATCGATCCTGACAAAAGTCTCGATGCGAAGCCCACCGACACCTTGATCACGGTGCGCCACTTGCTGACCCACACCTCGGGCTTCGGCTACGCCGGGATCGGCAAGAACAGGGCCATTACCAGGGAACTGGACCGGCTGGGAGTGCGTCCGGCGATTGTTACCGATTTGCCGATCCCGGGGCTGGGCGGCGGCACGCCCACGCCCGGGCCGGATGAATTCCTGCGCCGCGCGGCGCAGGTTCCGCTGTGCTTTGAACCGGGCAAGGCCTGGCGTTATTCGATGAGCATGGATGTGCTGGGGATCATCATCCAGCGCGCCGCTGGGGCCAAAAGCTTTGGCCAGTTCGTGCATGACCGGCTGCTCGCCCCGCTGGGGATGGACGACAGCTTCTTCCAGGTGCCGACGAACGAGATCGATCATCTGACCACAAATTACGGGGTCAGCGCCAATGCCAAGCCGTTCCCGATTGATGCCCCCAAAACTTCGATCTATCTCAAACCAACGCCATTTGCCTTCGGTGGCTCGGGCCTGGTCACCAGTCCGGCTGACTATGACCGGTTCCTGGCGATGATCGTCAACGGAGGACGCCACCAGGGCCGGCGGGTGATGAGCGAGCGGGCGGTGCGGCTGGGCACGTCAAACCTGCTGCCGAACGGTGCCGATCTTACGGGTACCTGGATAGACGGGCAAGATTTCGGCGCAGGCGGGGTTGTCGGCAAGGGCAAGACCGAGGGCGTCTACGGCTGGTCAGGTGCCGCCGGAACAATCGGCTATTGCAACACGCGTAGTCGTCTGCGGATGGGGCTCTATGTTCAGTACATGCCGTCCAACAACTATCCGGTGTTCGATGAATTTATCGCCGCGGTCGATAGCGATGTCGCCGCCCGGGGCAAGGCGCAGCTGTGACCACCGCCCAGGTCGCCTTCGCCGGATCGGGGCTGGACCGCGCCGATCATATTCGCGCCGATGCCGAAGCCTTGGCCGGCTTGATGGATTGGCGTGCGCGCCTGCTGCGGCTCGATGGGCTTGATCCGCAGATTGATCCGGAGGGTAATCTCGCCTGGGGCACCTTGGCCGATGCGGCGCCGGACAGCGAGCTGGTGTTTCTGGGACTGGCGCATGGCAAGGCCTGCTTTGCCGAGGTGTCAGTGGGTCTGATCGGCAGTGTGGCACCGGCAAACCCGCGGCTGTGGGCGGCGATGTCGGCGCTGGATAGCGCGGAGCTGGCAACCTATGGCACGGCGCGGGCGCTGGTCGATTGGCACGCCCGCCACCGCTATTGCGCGCGCTGCGGCAACCCGACAGTGCTGGCCAAGGGCGGCTGGCAGCGATCGTGCACCAATGCAGTCTGCAAGGGCGAGCATTTCCCGCGGGTCGATCCGGTCACGATCATGCTGGTTGAGCACGAGGGCATGCTGCTGCTGGGCCGCCAGCCACGCTTTCCGCCGCGGCGTTATTCAGCGCTGGCCGGGTTTCTTGAGCCGGGTGAAAGCATCGAAGAAGCGGTGGCCCGCGAAGTGAAGGAAGAAGCCGGGGTTACGGTGCGCGATGTCAGCTATGTTGCCAGCCAGCCGTGGCCGTTTCCCTCCAGCCTGATGATCGGCTGCCATTCCTTTACCGACAATCCCGAACTGACGGTCGATCATACCGAACTGGAAGAGGCAGACTGGTTCAGCCGCGAGGAGATTGCTGCGGCGATGGCCGGGGATGAAAGCGGCCGCTTGCTGACCCCGCCCAGCCAGGCGATCGCGCATCACTTGCTCAAATGGTGGCTTGCCAAATGACTGCGAAACTGACGATCGATATCTATTCCGATGTGATGTGCCCGTGGTGCATCATCGGCTACAACCAGCTGCAGAAAGGGCTTGAGGCGCTGCACGGCGAGATCGAGGCCGAAGTGCGTTGGCTGCCGTTCGAACTCAACCCCGACATGCCTGCTGAAGGCGAGGAAAGCGTGGCGCATATCGCGCGCAAATATGGCCGCACGCTGGAACAGGCGGCGGCGGGGCGCGATCAGATGCGCGCGGCGGGGGCACGGGCCGGCTATGACTTTGGCTATTCGGGCGACGCGCCCGAACCGCCAGCGATGCTGTGGAACACCTTTGCCGCGCACAAGCTGCTCAAGTGGGCGCTGATTGAACACGGCTCAGTTCTGCAGAACCGGCTCAAGCTGGCGCTGTTCGATGCCCATTTCCAGCAGCGACGCAATGTGTCTGATCCACAAGTGCTGGTCGATGTTGCCGCTGGCCTGGGGCTTGACGCCAAAGGCGCGCGTGCCGCGCTGGACGATCCTGTGCTCGGCCAGATCGTCCGCCAGGAAGTGGCGCAGGCGTTCGACATGAACATCTCGGGCGTCCCCGCGATGCTGGTGCAAGGCAAATACCTGATCCCCGGCGCGCAGGAGCCAGAGGTTTACGCCAATGCCCTGCGCCGGGTGGCGATGAAGGAAGGGCTGGCGGCGTGAGCGCATCGCTGGCGGTCAGCGGCGCGGTGATCACTGGCGGGGCCAGCGGGATTGGCCTGGCGGTGGCCCGCGAACTCGGCCTTGGCGGGGCACGGATCATGCTGGCCGATCTGCCCGGTGAGCGCCTTGAAGCAGCCTGCGCGGCGCTGGCGGCGGAAGGCGTCGAGGCGCTGGCCCAGCCGTGCGATGTGAGCAATCTGGATCAGGTTGAGGTCCTGGCCGACAGCGCCTTTGCCAAACTTGGCCGGGTCGATCTGGTTTTCAACAACGCCGGAGTAAGCGGCCCGCGTGGACGCTTGTGGGAGGTCGATCCAAGCGAGGCCAAGGCGCATTTCGAGACCAATTTCTGGGGCGTGTGGAATGGCTGCCGGGCGTTTGCGCCGCGCCTTGCCAGCCAGCAGAGCCCGAGCGCGATCTACAACACCGGGTCGGAAAACTCGCTGTTCTGCGCCGTGCCGCGCACCGCCGCCTACATTGCCGCCAAGCACGCGGTGCTGGGGATGACCGAAAGCCTGCGCGAAGATCTGCCGCTCCACGTTCACGCCGGGCTGGTCATTCCGGGCTGGGTCTACACCGCCATCGGCGCCGATGCGGCGATGCGCCATGGCATGGCGACAGACCGGTTTGCCGCGATCATTGTGCCGCAGATGCTGGCCTGCGAACGCTTTGTGGTGGGGCACGCCTATAACGTGGTGCGGATTGCCGAACGCAGTGATGCGCTGGCTGATGCCTATGCCCGCCATGCACCGCGCTATGACGGTGATGACGAATACGATGTCCGCAGTGTGATCGAACGAATGCGGCAGGCCCGCGCGAATTAGCCGCGCTGGGCCGCGCTGAACAGGCCTTCGCCCAGCCACTGCGCGAACCACTGGCCAAATCGGGCAATCCCTTGCTCACCAGCCTGCGCGGCGACCTCGCCAAAGGCTTTGCCCGCCGCTAGTTGGCCCAATGCAGCGAATTCGTCGCAGTCCAGCAACCGGAAATGCGGCGAAAGGGCGCAGCGCCAGACGACCAATGCGCTGGGCTCGATCGGAGTGATCGCAAATTCGCTCGTCGGATCAGCGCCAAGCGCATGCCACAGCGCGGCGCAATCATGGCGCACCTCGCGCGCGGCAAACCCCGCCGCAATGCCAAACCGCAGCGTCTCCCATTCCTCGTCGCGCAACCTGGCTGCGGCCAGGGCGGCGGCGGTCAGCTCGGGCTGGTCGGCTGCCGCGAAGGCCTGCTGCATGTGCCATTCCAGCCAAGCGAGTTCGGCCACTTCGGCGTTTTGCGCAAACAGGTCCGCCAGCACGGCGACAAACCGATCACCATAGGCGTCCAGCGTCCAGCTGTGCGGGGGATGGGTGATGATGTAATGCGCCGAGGCAGCGGCAAAGGCTTCATCGCCAGTCCAGCGCCGGGTGCGTTCAAAGCTGACCGCCAGAGCATCGGTCAGCCGGGCGCGATAGGCGTTGCGATAGATTGCCATCCCGGTGGACTGGGCGGCGGGTGCATCGTCGCTGGCGGAAACGTCCGCGAGAAAGCTCTGTTGGCTGGTGGCGTGCGTCATGCCGGCACCCGTGCCATCAAGCGTGCTTGATCAAGCTCTGCCAACAAGTCTGCCAACGGGGGAATTGCATCGTCCCGCTCGATCATGGTCGCGCAGGGGCCGAACCGCGCGGTCGCCGCTTGATAGAGCGACCAGACTTCGGGGCGGATCGGTGCATCGTGCGTGTCGATCAGCATCTCGTCGGGGCCCTCGCTGTGCCCGGCGAGATGGATCTGACGGACCCGGTCAGCCGGAATTGCAGCAATGAAATCAAGCGGATTGAACCCGTGATTCACGCTCGATACGAACACGTTGTTGACGTCGAGCAGCAGGTAGCAGCCGGTTTGGCGGGTCAGCTCAGCCAGGAACGCCCATTCGCTCATCGTGCTTTCGGCGAATGTGACATAGCTCGATGGGTTTTCCACCAGCAGCGGGCGTTCGAGAACCTGCTGGGCAAAACGGATATTGGCGGCGCAGGTGGCCAGCGCTTCGTCGGTATAGGGCAAGGGCAGAAGATCGTGAGCATTGTGACCAGCGATCCCGGTCCAGCACAGGTGGTCTGAGACCCACAGCGGCTGCACCCGGTCAGCCAGCGCCTTCAGCTCGGCCAGGTAAGTCCGGTCAAGTCCGGTGGCCGAACCCAGCGACATCGAAACGCCGTGCATGATGACCGGATAGCGTTCGCGCACGGCATCAAGCGTGCGCAGCGGACGGCCGCCGCAGGCCATGAAGTTTTCGGAAATGACCTCAACGAAATCGACCGGCTGGGAATCGCGCAGAAAATCGGCGTGATGCTCCTTGCGCAGTCCCAGCCCAAAGCCGGTGAATGGGGCGATTGCTTCGATCATTGAACCAGGTTCCAGGTAGGTTTGATCCGGTCGGCCACCGGAGGGGGAGGGGAGCGACCGACCGGACCAGGTAGCAGATCGATCAGCCAAGGTCGCCGATCGTTCCGCCGCGCTTCAGGCATGTTTCGGCGGTGATCGCCTTGAAACCGTGACCCTTGCATTCGTTCATGCCCTTGCACTCATGCGCGGTGGTCTTGCAGTCGGCGGTGCCCTTGCAGCTGTTCACGCCGTAACAGTGGATCGTATCAGCCGCGCCAAGAGCGGCACCGGTGCTGCCTGCGGGCGGAGTGGCGGCGCTGGCCAAGGCGGCGAGGGCGAAGCTGGCGGCGGTGGCGGCCAGGGTTGCGCCGGTTTTGAAAGTGATCATTGCATGCTCTCCACAAATTCGAACTGTGCCATGATGGCATCGGGAAGTTCGCCGCTGGAGGTGGAGTGGTTACAGGCCGAGGCGCAGATTATTTTTTGGATTGGTTTTGTAACCGGGGCAGGCTCGTCTTCGAAATGGCTGGTACCTGCCGCAGCGGCGGCGGGACTTGTTAGCTAAGGAGAGTCAGATGAAACCTGCCACAACACCTACCATTGCCATTGCCGGTATCGCGCTGGCCAGCCTGGCCGCAACCGCCGGACATGCTGCCGCACCGCAAATGGAAAAGTGCTATGGCGTTGCCAAGGCCGGAAAGAACGACTGCAAGGCCGGAGCCGGCACCAGCTGCGCCGGTACTTCTACTCGTGACTATCAGGGCAATGCCTGGAAACTGGTTCCCAAAGGCACCTGCCTGACCACCAAGACCCCCAAGGGCCACGGCACGCTGGATCCGCAGGCATGAGCCTGGTGGCTGCATCCCTGAACCGCTATGATGCAGCCACGCGCAGGCTTTCCGGCCGGGTGTCGGAAAGCCTGCTGCTGGCCTTTGTCCGGGTGGTGCTGGGCGGTATCTTCTGGCGCTCAGGCCAGACCAAGGTGGCCGAAGGCACCTGGTTCCAGCTGACCGACTCTACGTACGAGCTGTTCCGCACCGAATATGCCGGAGTGCCGCTGCCGGCCGAGCTGGCGGCGGTGGTGGCCAACGGGGCTGAACACATTCTGCCTGCATTGCTGCTCATCGGCCTGTTCACCCGCGGCGCGGCGCTAGCCCTGGTTGGGATGACGCTGACGATCCAGTTTTTCGTCTACCCCGATGCCTGGTGGCCCGAACATTCGCTGTGGACGGCACTGGCTTTGGTGTTGGTGCTGCGCGGCGGCGGGCGCTTCAGCCTTGACGCGTTGCTTTCGCGGGGGCGCGCTTGACCACCGATGAAGGCACGCTGACCCGCCTGGCGGGACTTGCCCAGACGGGTGACAAGCAAGCCTATGCGGCCTTGCTGGGAACGGCGCGGCTGTGGCTGCAGCGGTATTATCGGCGGCGCACCACGCCGTGCCAGCTGGACGATCTGGTGCAGGAAACCCTGCTGGCCGTGCATCGCAAACTGGCGAGCTATGAGCCAACGCGGCCATTCACCCCGTGGCTCGCGGCGATTGCGCGCTATCGGTATGTCGATCATTTGCGGGCCATTTACCGCCGCGCCGAAGATGAACTGGGCGCCGACCATGTGGACAGTCATTCGGACGAGCCTGCAATTACTGCGCGGATCAGCCTTGAACGCCTGTTCGAAGCGCTGCCCGATGCCCAGCAGCGCGCGATCGAGCTGGTCAAGATCGAGGGCCTGTCGATTTCCGAAGCGTCACTAACCACCGGCCAAAGCGAAAGCTTGGTCAAGGTCAATATCCACCGAGGCCTGAAACGGCTTTCTGCAATGATTGAAAGGGGCTGATGCAATGGCCCGGAATTCCGAAGACCTGATCGCCGGCCTGGTCGCTGATCTCAAACCCGTGGCACCGCTAAGGCAAGCAGCTGGAATGCGCCTGGCGCTGCTGGCGCTGAGTGGCGGCGTGATCGGCATGATTGCCATATTCGGCCCGCGCGCCGATCTGATGGCGGGCCAGCCCGATGGACTGGCCTTGCTGGGGGCGGGGCTATTTCTGGTGCTGGCCTTGGCCTCGGCCTGGGCGGCAGTCGATATGGCACGTCCCTATGTTGGCATGCGCCGCGAAGGCTGGGGCTGGACGGCGCTGATGGCCGCGATGCTGCCCGTCGGAGGGGCATACACCATGGGTGCGGCGTGGTGGCGCGGCCTTCCCAGCGGTTTTGAGATGAATGGCAGCGATTGCATGCGGTTCGGACTGGGCTGGGGTGTGTTAATGTTCGGCGCGCTGGTGGTGTGGCTGCGACGCGGCGCGCCTTCATTGCCGCGCCGGGCCGGGCTGCTGACCGGGGTGGCTTCGGGCGCTGCCGGGATTTTTGCGGTTTCACTTTACTGCCCGCACAACGACCTCATCCACATCGGAGTGTGGCACGGATTGACTGTGGTTGTAGCCGGGTTGATCGGACGGCTGGCGGTACCGCGGTTGATCGCCTGGTAAGCTAGACCAGGCCCAGTCGGGCCAGATCGGCGGCGAGGTTGCCAGGCATCACTTCGCCCGCGTCCTCGCCGGTGCCGAGATCGATCGGGGCGTCCTCATCGGCCAGATAGCGCCAGCCCTGGTGGGCGCGCTTTGGCCGGGGGTGCAGGGCAATCAGCTGGGTCGAAATGACGATATTGGTGCGCCCGCCTTCGGCTTCTTCAAAGCGCAGGATCGGGCTACGCATCACCAGCTGGTGCTTGAATATCCAGAACAACGAGCCGCCCTCGGCATCAGCTGTGGGCACGATCTCTTCATGGCGTTTGGGCAGATAACGCGTGGTCAACCGCGCTTCTGTGCCGCGCGTCGCGAACCAGCCGCGCAGTTCGTCAAGCGATTGCGCGCCGTAAGCCACCTTGGTCAGGTGCAGCGGCATCAGGCGAGGCCACTCAGCACGGCCAGCCCCAGGAACGAGAAAAAGCCCATCACGTCGGTCGCCATAGTCACGAACACAGCAGAGGACACCGCCGGATCGATCTTGAGCCGGTCGAGCGTGAGCGGGACCAGAATCCCGGCCGATCCGGCCATCAGGTTGTTGATCAGCATCGCTGCGGCAATCACCATGCCGAGCAGAGGATTGCCGAAAATCAAGCCAACGCCAGTGCCGATCATCGCGCCCAGCGTCAGCCCGTTGATGCTGGCGATCATGAATTCACGCCCGATCATCCGCAGCGTGTTGGAACTGGTCAGCTGATTGGTGGCAAGCGCGCGCACGGTTACGGCCAAGGTCTGGGTGCCAGCGTTGCCGCCCATGCCCGAGACGATCGGCATCAGCACTGCGAGCAGCGCGAACTTGGCGATGGCCCCTTGGAACAGGCCAACTACGCTTGAAGCCAGAATCGCGGTGCCAAGGTTAACCACCAGCCAGGTCAGGCGCGCGCGCACGGTCATGTGCAGCGGCTCGTTGATATCGCCATCGCCCGCACCGGACAGCAGCAGCACGTCTTCGCCTGCTTCTTCCTGAATGATGTGGACCACGTCATCGACCGTGATCTGGCCGACCAGCCGCCCGTCATCATCGACCACGGCCGCCGAAATCAGCGCATATTTCTGGAACCGCAGCGCCACTTCTTCCTGGTCCATCGTCACCGGGATCAGCGTCTGTTCGCGGGTCATCACGTCGCTCAGCGCGATATTGCGCGGGGTCCGCAGCACCCAGCTGAGCTGGCAGGTGCCGACCGGGTGGTGGCGGGCATCGACCACGAACACTTCCCAGAATTCGTTGGCCAGATCGCGGCCATCGCGCAGGAAATCGATAACGTCACCCACGGTCATATGTTCGGGTACCGCGACGTAATCGCGGCTCATCAGGCGCCCGGCGGTCTCTTCCGGATAGGACAGCGCCGATTCGATCGCGGCGCGGTCCTCGGGCTCCATTTCGGCCAGCACCGCCTGCTGATCGTCGAGATCGAGATCCTCAAGCATTGCCACCGCGTCATCGGTGTCGAGCTGTTCGGCGATGTCGGCCACTTCGCCGTGGCTGAGCGATTCGACCAGCAGTTCGCGGACGTGATCGTTCAGCTCGGCAAACACCTCGCTGCCCATCAGATCGCTGATCGCCTTGGCCAGCGCCGGACGTTCGTCCGCCTCGATCAGTTCGAACAGATCGGCCACGTCGGCCGGGTGCAGCGGTTCGACCAGTTCATAGACCCGGTCGGTTTCGCCGTCTTCCAAGGCGTCGCGAACCTTGCGGACGAAGCTTTTCGTCAGGGTGTTTTCTTCGTCGAGGCTGTCTTCCACGGGCGCGGGCTGCACGGCCTCGTCCGGCGTGCTGCGCTGCGCTTCAAGGAGATCCTCGGGAGTCATTGGGGCCGGTCTAGGCCGCAAACTGCCAAAAGCAACCCGGCCCCTCGCACAGGCGTGACTTTGTCCTCAAGCTCCCTATATCGGTGCGCAAATTCACAGGAGACTCTACCGATGGCCGAATACCTTACCCTGTCGCTCAGCTCGGGCGGTGACGTGAAAATCAAGCTGCGTCCGGATCTGGCACCGGGCCACGTGGAACGCATTGTCGAACTGGCCGGCGAAGGCTTTTACGATGGCGTCAAATTCCACCGCGTGATCCCCGGGTTCATGGCCCAGGGCGGCTGCCCGGATGGCACCGGCATGGGCGGATCGTCCAAGCCCGACCTCAAGGCAGAATTCAACGCTGAGCCGCACGTCCGCGGCGTCTGCTCGATGGCCCGCACCAGCGCGCCGAACAGCGCCAACAGCCAGTTCTTCATCGTGTTCGACGATGCCAGCTTCCTGGACCGGCAGTACACCGTCTGGGGCCAGGTCGAAGAAGGCATGGAACACGTTGACAACCTGCCCAAGGGCGAACCGCCGCGCGAACCGGGCGTGATCACCAAGGCGACAGTCAGCTGATCAAGCGGCCGGGGGTGCGGCCACGCGCTGCACCCTTGGCACCTTGATCTTGGGGTCCAGCATCTGACCCTTCATCACGCCAATACCCTTGGTGGCGGAGCGCGGTGCATTGAAGATCTTGCCGACGACATCCATGCCTGACAGCACCCGACCAAACGCGGCATAACCAGCCTGAGCCTCGAGATCGGTCGATTTTGGATCAGCATCGAAGCTGGTCAGGTCCGACAGCAGGATGAAGAAGTTGGCGTTGGCGGTGCCCGGCGCCAGCCGCGCCATCGACAGTGTCCCGGCCTTATGGGTCAGCCCGGTCACGCTGGTCGGCTCATGCGCGATCGGTTTGAACAGCCGTGCGGGGAAATCCTGCAAGCCGCCCTGGATCACGCCATTGGGCTGGGTCCCCCATTCAAGCTGCATTGACCGGTAAAAATCCATTCCGTTGAAGCGTCCACTATCGACATAGCGCATGAAGTTGCTGACAGTGATCGGCGCTTTCTTGTGGTCAAGCTCAACCACAATTGTGCCCAGATCGGTCAACAGCTCCACCTGCACCGTATCGCCAAGCGGTAGTTGAGCAGGTGCCTTGGCGGCCCTGCGTGGCTTGGTCGCACCAGTCAGCGCAAGCAGCGCTGCGGGCATGGCGGAGAGGACGAATCTGCGTTTCATTGCAATATGATGCCTCAAGACGGTAGGGTGAGCTAAAGCCCTGCGTTCGAAATCCAGTCATGGAAAATCCGCACCGAGCGCATTTCCAGCGCGTGCGGGCGGCAGATGAACCAGTACGAATAGGGGCTTTCGACCTCGACATCGTAGAGCTTGGCGAGACGCTTGTCGTGGCTGCGGTGAAAGTGATCATCATGCATGATCGCGATCCCCAGGCCGTTGGCGGCGGCCTCAAGGATCAACTGGCCCGAATCGTAATGATCCACTGCGGCTGGCTGAAGGTCGGGCAGGCCGATGGCCTTTTTCCAGGCGACGAAGCTGTCGGGCAGTTCAGTGTGGATCAGGAAGGTCTGCTTGGAAAGCTCAGCCTCGTCGGGCTCGGTGCCGATCTCTTCGACCAAGGCGGTTGAGCTGAAGGCATAGACCCGGTTGTGATCAAGCCGCACCGCGTGAAAGAACGGATCGGGCTGTTTGGCCAGCACGATCGCCGCGTCCAGCGTATCGCCGACCCGGTGATCAAGGTGCGGGCTGGTATCGAAATCGATGTGCAGGCGCGGGTGGGCCTTGCGCAGTTCGGGCAGGCGCGGGAACAGCCGCTGGCCGCCGAACAGGGGCAGCACGCCCAGATGCAGGCGCAGCACCTTGCTGTCCTCGACCTGGCCTTCAACCGCGGCGGCCAGTTCGTCGAACTTGGGGCTGACCGCATCGTAAAACGATTGTCCTTCGTCGGTCAGCCGCATCGCCTGATGCTGACGGGTGAACAGCCGCTTGCCGATGAATTCTTCCAGCGCGGCAACCCGGCGCGACAATGCCGAGGGTGACAGCCCCAGCTCATCCGCCGCAGCACGGGCAGAGCCCAGCCGGACAATCCGCACAAAGGCCTCGATCGCCCGCAGGGGAGGTAGGCGGCGAATCGCCATGACGGGCTATTCCTCGCCTTCCTGAACCGGCCCCGGCGGGTGGAGCCGCAGGCCGGTGACGCGCTTTTCATCGCCGGCAATCACTTCCAGCATCCAGCCGCTGGCGTGTTCCAGCATCGCCCCCACGGCCGGCACCTGCCCGGCGAGCAAGAACGCGAGGCCGCCCAGCGTATCGACATCTTCTTCAACCTCGGCCAGCCGCGGATCGATGGCTATGCCCACGTCGTCGAGCTCGGCGCGGGCATCAGCTTGCCACATCCCGCCTTCGAGCTGGACCAGCATGGCTTCGGGCGCATCGTCATGTTCGTCCTCGATCTCGCCGGTGATTTCCTCAACCAGATCTTCAAAGGTTATGATCCCGTCGGTGCCCGAATATTCATCGACTACCACTGCCAGATGGACGCGGCTGGCGCGCATGTCGTTGAGCACATCGAGTGCATTGCGCGCCTGCGGCACAAACAGCGGCTGGCGCATCAGCTGAGTCCAGTCCTTGGGCGGCTTGCCCACGGCAAGGTGAGTGAACACGTCCTTGATCAGGATCATGCCCTTGACCTCGTCCAGCGTCTCGCCGTGGACCGGCAAGCGCGAATGGCCGTGCTGCGCAAAGGCGGCCACGACTTCGTCCCAGCTGGCCGTGATCGGCACGGCGATGATTTCCCCGCGCGGAATTGCCACATCGTCGGCATCGTGTTCGCTGAAATGCAGCAGATTGCGCAGCATCTGGCGTTCGAGCGGGGAGAGGTCACCGGCGGCATCTTCGCCGCCATCTTCCTCGTGCTCGTCGATTGCTTCTTCAAGCTGCGCGCGCAGCGATTGATCCGGCTCGGCCAGGTTCTTCAGGCGGCGCACCATGCTGGCCAGCCAGCTTCTACTGTCTCCGTCGCCGGAAGATATTTCGGCCATTGCGCCGCTAAAGTCCCTGTATGTCGTCGTGGTCGCCATATGGGTCGGCTATGCCCAGTTGTGCAAGCGCCTTTATTTCCAGTCGCTCCATCGCGCGGGCGTCTTCGGCCGAGGTTTCGTGATCATAGCCAGCAAGATGGAGCAGCCCGTGAATCAAAAGGTGATAGACGTGCTCAAATAGGAGCCTTCCTTTCACCTTTGCTTCCTTGGCGCACGTTTCGTAAGCCAATGCGATATCGCCAAGAAGTTCAGGCGGCCCTTCGGACGTAAGCAGCAAGAGCTGGTCGCGCTCGAGCATCGGGAAGGAGAGCACGTTAGTTGGTTTGTCCTTTCCTCGCCATTCGCGGTTCAGACTGCGGATTTGCGCATCATCAGTGAACAGAACGCTCACACAAAGGCGAGAGTTTGCGAGCTCAGGCGCCACGTTATGGGCGGCACGCAACGAAATTCGAGCAATCGCTTCCCAATCGTGGTCAACAGAATCCCAAAGTCCCTCAACTTCACATTCAACTTCAGGTTCCCAATCGGGAATGTCGAGAGTCACGAAGCGTCCTGCCCCTCGTAAGCCTCGACAATCCGCCCGACGATCGGGTGGCGCACCACATCGCCCACGGTAAAGCGGGTGATGGCAATTCCTTCCACTCCGTCAAGCCGGGCAACCGCGTCGTTCAGCCCGCTCATCGCCGGGCCGCCGGGGATATCGACCTGCTTGGGATCGCCGCAGACCACCATCCGGCTGTTCTGGCCAAAGCGGGTCAGGAACATCTTCATCTGTTCGCGCGTGGTGTTTTGCGCTTCGTCGAGGATGATGAAACTGTCGGCAAGGGTCCGGCCGCGCATGAAGGCGATCGGCGCAATCTCGATCTCGCCGCTGGCCAGCCGCCGCTCAACCTGTTCGGGCGGCATGCAATCGTACAGCGCATCGTACAGCGGGCGCAGGTACGGATCGACCTTTTCCTTCATATCGCCCGGCAGAAAGCCCAGCCGCTCCCCCGCTTCAACTGCGGGGCGCGACAGGATCAGCCGCTGCACGCTGCCGGTGATCAGCTGCGAAACCGCCTGCGCCACTGCGACATAGGTTTTGCCGGTGCCCGCCGGGCCCAGCGCGAAGATCACATCGGTGCTGGCCAGTGCCCGCATATATTCGATTTGCATCGCGCTGCGCGGGACAATGGTTTTCTTGCGGGTGCGGATCATGATCGGCGGGTTGCCCTGATCGCCGCTGACGATTCCTTCCAGCGTTGGCTCAGCCGACATCATAATGATCGATTCGACCGCGCCGGAATCGAGTTCCTCGCCCTTGAGCAGCCGCTGATGCATGGCTTTCAGCACATCGCGGGCCCGGCCGACGCCATCATCGCTGCCCTCGATCTGGACCCGATTGCCGCGGGCCGAGATAAACACGCCTAGACGGTTTTCGATCAGCACCAGGTTGGCATCGAATTGACCGAACAGTGCGCCGAGGATTGTCGCCTCGTCGAATTCGATTTCGGTCCGGGCCCGGGTGGGGGCCGGGTGGGTGGGCGCATCGTTGTGAGCGCGGAGGGGTTTGCGGGCCATAGGGGCTGGTGGCTTGCTCCTTTCACCGGGCCGGAGTGGCCTCGATTCGGAAGCTTAAGGCCCGCGCGGCGCGGTGCAAGCGGGTTTGCAAAGCTTACTTGGGAAAAGCGGTGGGCCGATCCCATCAGTCGCTGGTCGAAGGGGATTTGACCTTCGGGCCGGGTCTAAATAGCTCCAGCCTCTCAACTTGTTCGGGGCGAAGAAACAGTTATGAATACGATGATGACGCGGCTTTTGATTTTCCCCTTGGCTTTGTTGCTAGCCGGTGAAAGCGCTTTGCTGGCGCAGGCGGATACTGTCGCTGCAACCAATGAAGAAGCCACAATCGTGGTGACCGGCAACCGCGAAAAGCAGGCTCAGGCCGCAGCCGAACAAGCCAAGACAATCACGCTGCGCCCCGCCGGCGACGTGCCGCTGGCGCGCCACTATGCGCCGATTTGCGTAACCACTTTCGGGATCAACCCTGATTTTGGCGCAGTGCTGGCGCAGCGCGTAATGAGCAACGTCAAACTGCTGGGCCTGCCGGTTGGCGGCACCGGCTGCCAGCCGAACGTCTGGATCGGCTTTGCGACCGACAGCAAGAAACAGGTTGCGGAACTGCGCAAGAGCCACCCCGAATTCTTTGCCGAGCTCAAGCAATTTGAGGTCGACCGGATTTTCGGCGGCAGCGGCGCAGCGCAGGTGTGGCATTCAACCGAGCGCCGTAATGTCGATGGCCGCCCGCTGGCGACCATGACCATCAACGGCCGCGAAGTGCAGACCAACGCCCAATATCAGGGCGGCCGGCTGGTCTCGCCGATCCGGGTCGATATCAACGGCTCGCTGGTGATATTTGACAGCAACCGGGTGACTGGGCTGACGCTGCAGCAATTGGCCGATTATGCCACAGTGCGGATCCTTGCCCCTGTGCAAGATATCGCCAAGGCTGAACAGGGCACGGTGCCGACCATTCTGGAGCTGTTTGCCCAGGGCGATGTGCCGCCGCCTGATGGCTTGACCGAATTCGATTGGGCCTATCTTTCGGCTTACTACCGGCTGGACCGGGGCGCCAAGGTGGCCAGCATCCATGATGCGACCGAACGGGCCGTGCTTGATGGGCGCGGCGGCACGCTTAAGCAGCGGGACGATGAAAGCCCGCCGCCATGACGGCGCGGGCCACGCTGAACCTAGACTAGCCGCGCAGCCAAGGAATTGGCGCCGGCGGAAACCAGCTCAACCTCAACCAGATCGCCGATCGCAACCTCGCCGCTGAAATGGGCTGATTGCAGCCACGGGGTCTTGCCCAGCCACTGGCCGGCCAGCTTGCCCTTGCGTTCGACCAGCACCGCGCAGCGCCGTCCCACGGATGCCTGATTGAACGCCAATTGCGACACGTTGAGCGCGGCCTGCAGGCGCTGCAACCGTTCATCCATCACCGCCGGTGCCACCTGATCCGGCATTGTTGCCGCAGGGGTGCCGGGGCGGGGCGAATACTTGAAGCTAAAGCACTGCGAATAGCCGACCGCTTCGACCAGTTTGATCGTATCGGCAAATTCGGCATCGGTTTCACCGGGAAAGCCGACAATGAAATCGCCCGACAAGGCAATGTCGGGCCGGGCGGCGCGGACTTTGTCCAGCACTGCAAGATAACTTGCGACGCTGTGGCTGCGGTTCATCGCCTTGAGCACCCGGTCATTCCCGGCCTGAACCGGCAAGTGCAGGAACGGCATCAGCTTTTCAACGTCGCGGTGTGCGGCGATCAGGCCCTGGGTCATGTCGTTGGGGTGGCTGGTGGTATAGCGAATCCGGGCCAAGCCGGGCAGCACGGCCAACGCCTCAATCAGCCGTTCCAGCCCGCGTCCATCGCCGTCTCTCCACGCGTTGACGTTCTGGCCAAGTAGCGTGATCTCGCGCGCACCGGCATCGACCAGTTTCTCTGCTTCATCGATCAACGAATTGAATGACCGGGAAACTTCGGCGCCGCGGGTATAGGGCACTACGCAATAGGTGCAGAACTTGTCGCACCCTTCCTGAACGGTCAAAAAGGCGCTTGGCCCCACCTTGCGCCGCGCCGGCAGGACATCAAACTTGGTTTCGGCCGGCATATCGGTATCGACTGAACGCTTGCCCTGAACCGCATCGGCCAGCATCGCGGGCAGGCGGTGATAGGCCTGCGGACCCACCACCATCGACACCGATGGCGCGCGCTTCATGATCTCCTCGCCCTCAGCCTGGGCGACGCATCCAGCCACTGCGATCAACGGCGCGGAGCCATCGCCGCGGCCCCACTCCTTGGCCAATCGGCCGATGTCGGAATAGACTTTTTCGGCAGCCCTTTCACGGATGTGGCAGGTGTTGAGCACGACCAGATCGGCTTGCTCGCCATCGGCGGCGGGGGCAATGCCCTGCTGGCCCAGCAGTTCGGCCATGCGTTCGCCGTCATAGACGTTCATCTGGCAGCCGAAGCTTTTGACACGGTAGGTGCGAGGAGGCGGGACGGGGGGCATGGGCTGGGGCCTATAGCGGCGCGCGCCGGATTGTTCAAACGTCCTGCAGGGCCTCCGCTGCGGCCTCAGGCTTGGGCGCGACATAGCCCACCATCGCCAGGTCATAGCGGAACGGGCGCAGCGGTTTGCCCAGCGATTCGATCAGCCGCGCCTCGATCGCTTCGCGGGCGCGGGCGGCAATCTTCTTGCGGCCGGGGAAATCATGCGGATCGAACGGATCGAGGAAATAGACATCGACCCGGAATGTGCCGGGCCGCGCAAAAATCCGCCGCGCGTTGTTGATCCCGCTTTCCTGATCCAGCCAGCCGATCCATTCCGCCACCGGCCCGTAATCGATCACAATCGGCTGCACCAGCATGCCGGGCGGCGGCGGTTCCAACACCGAAATCATGCTGGTTTTGAACGGCAGCAGCGAATGGCCATCGGTTACCGTGCCTTCGGGGAAGATCACCACTGACCATGTATCTGCCACTGCATCGCGCAATTCGTTGATTTGCTCGGCAATGTTCATCTTGTCACCGCGGCGGGTGAACACCGTGCGGTTAAGCCGTGCCATCCAGCCCAGCATCAGCATATCGGCGATCTCTGCCCGCGAGACGAAGGCGCTGCCGGTGATCCCACCCAGCACTGGAATATCGAACCACGATACGTGATTGGGCATGAAGAACACATCGCGTTTCAGCGGTGTGCCATGAATGTGCACGCGCGCGCCGATCACAAAGGTGGCCCAGCGCAGGAAATACATCGGAAAGGGTGATCCGTATTTGATCAGCCGGAACAGGTAATGCAGCGGCACCACCACCAGCATGGCCAGCGCCAGCAAGGCTGACCGGCCCCAGATCCGAGCCTCGCCCGCCAGCCCTACGGGAAGCGGCGTGCCAAGGGCGTGGATCGGAATCGCTTCGTTGCTGGTGAAAGGCGGGGACTTGGTCATTTGCCTCAGGATTGTTTGCGCACGAACGGATAGCGCAGCTGCCGCAAATAGCCCTTTGGCACCGTTTCAGGCACGCCATACCCTGTCGGCCACTTGCTGTCGGGAAAGTAATAGGTCCCGAACAGCCGGTCGATCAGCGGAAAATGGATCGCGAAATTCTTGTCGATCCCCTCGGCTTCAATCGCGTGGTGCCAATGATGGAACCGCGGCACCACCAGCCATTTTCCCAGCCAATTGAAATCGCCGCGCAGATTGGCGTGGACCAGCGAGGCGTAGACATAGACCAGCCCGACATAGGCCTGCATCACCGAGGGCAGGAACCCGAATGTCAGCAGCGGCAGCGAGGTGACGCCGCGCAGCAGGACGATCTCGACAAAATGCATCCGCGCGCCTGCCAGCCAATCCATTGATTTGGCGCTGTGGTGTACCGCGTGAAAGCCCCACAGGAACGGTATGCGGTGGAACAGGCGGTGGAACCAGTACTGCGCCAGATCGGTCAGGATCATGGCCAGGGCGAACTGGACCAGCCAGGGCAGGTTGGAAACCCCGCTGCGCAGGCTGTCGAGCCAGCCGAAATGCCCGTTGATGTAACTCGACGGGGCCAGCGCCAGAAAGGTGATGACCTGAACCATCATCGAACTGATCAGATAATAGAACAGGTCCTCGTTCCACTCACTGCGGAACAATCGCTGCGCGCTGTGACGGGGGAAGGCCCGTTCAAGCGGGGCGAACATCAGCCCGGTGGCCACCATGTTGATGGCAAAGAAATCGATCCCGAAGAAAATTCCCCAATCGTTGGATTCGTGCGGCTGGACACTGGCTCCGCCCAGGATCGTCGCGGTCAGCACGATTCCCAGTGCGGTCAGCCCCAGCGCCTTGCGCGGGCGCAGCAACAGGCTGAGCAGGGCCAGGGCATAGCTGCTCAGCAAAATGCCGTGGACCAGCATGCGAAAGCCCGGCCAATCACGCAAAGCAACCAGTTCCGGCATGGCAAAGGTCATCTGCCAGCGCAGCGCCGCGACAAAGCACAGCCCGACAATCGCCAGAAGGATGCCGAAAAAGCCCGACAGCCAGCCACTCCCAAAACCTCGAACTTCGGGCGGAGCTTCAAGATCGCGGACCAGATTTTTGAGTGGACTGCTTTGTGCCATGGGTCGCTTGATCCTTGGTTCTAAGATTTGGTCAGTTCGCGCAGCACCGCCTCACGCGCGGCCTGGGCGATGGTCTTGCGGTTTTCCAGCACCGCCCCCTGCAAAGGCGGCAGGAACTTCACCCGCACCACCACGGGGCTGCGGCGCGCCAGAATGCGCAGGAAATTATCGAGCCCGTGTTCCTCGCCCACCCAGGCAATTTCAGCCGCATCGCTGCCGTAATCAAGCAGCACAGGCTGGATTGCCACCCCGTCGGGCAGCGGCTCAAAGGCGGACAGGAGCGAACTCTTGAACGGCAGCAGGCCGGTTCCGTCGCTGGTTGTGCCTTCGGGAAAGATGGTCAGCACATGCATATCGTCCATCGCATGGCGAACTTGCCGGACCTGATCGGCGACGCTGGTGCGATCATGCCGGGCAACAAAGACCGTGTCGTTCATCTCGCACAGCCATTTTAGCAGCGGCATCGAAGCCAGCCCATCATGCCCGACAAATGCGCTGCCGGTGATCCAGCTGATCGCCGGGATGTCGATCCAGCTGACATGATTGGCGATCAGGAACACCGGTCCGGTGGGGCGGTGGCCCTCGGGAATGATCTTCACTCCGGCGATAACGGCCACGCTGCCCAGGAAGACCCGCGGCCATGGATTGCTCAGGCCGAGCAGGCGATAAACGTAATAGAACGGAATGCAGACCAGCAGCAGCGCCAGCATACCCAGCATCTGGGCCGCAATGCGCAGCCAGCCGCCCGGGGAAAGGGTGCGCGGCATGGTCAGCGCGGAAGCCACCCTGGCCGCCTAGTCCTTGCGGTCCAGCCGCACGCCGTAGAGTTCCATGCGGTGATCCACCAGGCGGTAGCCCAGCCGTTCGGCAATCAGGCGTTGTAGCGCCTCAAGTTCAGGATCGACAAATTCGATCACCTTGCCGGTTTCGACATCGATCAGGTGATCGTGGTGCGCCTCGGGCGCGGCTTCATAGCGCGATCGGCCATCGCCGAAATCGTGGCGATCAAGGATCCCTGCCTCTTCGAACAGGCGCACAGTGCGATAGACCGTGGCGATCGAGATCTTGGGATCGATCGCGGCCGCACGTTCGTGCACCGCTTCAACGTGGGGATGATCATCCGCTTCGGACAGGACGCGGGCAATCACCCGGCGCTGCTCGGTAATTCTAAGGCCGCGCTCTGCGCAGAGCGCCTCAAGGTCAATGGGTTGGTGCACGGTGATCTGGTGTCCGAATAAGAAACGCCCCGCCGATCATAGAGCGGCGGGGCGATTCTACAATTGTTCATGCATGCGCGCTTTTAGCCAAGGCGGAACGCAGCGCGGCTGCATTAAGCAACCTTGGGTTTGCGCCCGCGCTTTACACCCGGCTTGCGGCCCAGGCCGATCTTCTTGGCCAGTTCGCGGCGCTTTTCAGCGTAGGCGGGGGCAACCATCGGATAGTCGGCAGGCAGGCTCCAGCGCGCGCGATACTGATCCGGGGTCATGTTGTAATGCGTCATCAAGTGGCGCTTCAGCATCTTCAGCTTCTTGCCATCTTCAAGGCAGACGATGTAGTCAGTCTTGACCGAAGAGCGAATTGAAACCGCCGGTTCGGGCAGCTTTTCTTCGACGACAACGGCCTGACCAAGACCGGCCAGAGCGCCAAAGACTTTGTTGATCAATGTTGCCACATCATCAACCGAGACAGAGTTGTTGCTGACATGCGCAGCGACAATGTCTGAAGTCAGCGTGATGAGCATTTCATTGGTATCGGCCTGGGTTGCATCCATGACCTGTTCCTTTCACTTGCTGTGCGACGACCCACTTTTGTGGTTTGTGTCCTGTCTTGCGCAGGACCATTTTTCGCTAGGCCGATTCGGCGCGCCATTCAAGGGTTGCGTTGCAAATTAGTATCGATTGCAAAGCTAAACCGAATCTATTTTCCACAGTAACCACCAAGTAGGCTTACATGCGACTACTCAAACCAGTGGTTTGGCGAATGTAATAGCATCGCCGCGCGACCCGTCGGGCCGTTGGTAATAGTTCTTCCGCGTGCCAATCACCTCGAACCCGAATTGCCGGTAAAGATGTTCGGCCGGGTTGCCATCGCGCATTTCCAGCAGCAGGCGCTCAGCGTTTCGCTCGTGAGCAAAGGCGGCAAGATCTTGCAGCAATTGACGGGCATAACCGCTGCGGCGATGCAGCGGATTGACCGCCAGCAACAACAGCTCAACCTCACCAAAACCATTGCGAGCCAGATAAAACCCTGCGCAGTTCACGCCGGCCATGGCCAGGCCATAGTGGCAATTGCCCAGCAGCAGCGCGTCTTCTACCTGACGCCGGTTCCACGCTTCACCAAAGGCCGGGTCAAAGGCGGTTGCCATCACCGCCATCATCAGGTCGATATGATCGTCCGGCTGCATCAGGGGCGGGCACCGGGCAGCCGGGCATCGGGCGCGCGGCCATAGATCAGGGTCAGATCTTCACGCCAGCAGGCTTTGTCCAGAGCCGCCAGTTCGCGGGCATCGGGCAGCAGGGAAAGCGCGGTTCCCGTGCCGCGCGCCGCAACCAGCGCTTCAGCCTGGCTGCCCACGACCAGATCGGCGCAGGCGGCAGTGGCAGATTCCGGGGTCATCGACAGCGGCGGGGCAAGTTCGGCCCCGGCGGCATCATAATGCGCCACAAACCATTCACCGTGCCCGCCGGTTGTCACCACCGAAACGGGTTGGGTGCCGCACCGCTTCCGGGCGATGGCGGCGATCAGGTCCAGGGTGGGATAGCCCAGCACCGGCACATTCCAGGCGAGCCCCAGCGCGCGCGCCGCGGCCAGGCCGACGCGTAACCCGGTGAAACTGCCCGGCCCCAACGAGACCACGATCCGGTCCGCTTTGCCTTTGCCGGGCAGGGCTGCAATCATCGGCACCAGCGCTTCGGCGTGGCCCCGACCCATCACGCGGTATTCGCCGGCGAGCAGACTGCCCCCGTCAAACAGGGCTACCGAACAGGCTTCGGTGGCGCAGTCGATAGCCAGCAGTGTCATGGACCTGGCCTTAACGCCTCAGGCGATCGAATTGAAAGTGTCAAATTCCGGCCGCGGGCTGCGTTCGAAGATGCTGGCGGGATCGCCATAGCCAAGCGTCGCGATGAAATTGCTTTTCACCTCGGGCTGGCCGGCAAAAAATGCAGCGTCGACCGCAGCGTTATCGAAACCGGACATGGCGCCGCTATCAAGCCCAAGCGCGCGCGCAGCCAAAATGAAATAGGCCCCTTGCAGGCTTGAATTGCGCATTGCTGAAACTTCACGGAGCGGCTTGTTGCCATCGAACCAGCTTTTCGCATCGGCGTGCGGGAACAGCCACGGCAGCTGTTCGTGGTAATCGATGTCCATGCCGATGATCACACTGACCGGCGCCTTCAGAACCTTTTCCGCATTGGCTGGCAGGCAACACTGGGCAAGCCGCTGCTTGGCAGCATCACTGGTGCACCACACCAGCCGCGCCGGCAGCATGTTGGCCGAAGTCGGCCCCATCTTCATCAGATCCCAGATTGCATGCAGCTGCTCAGTCGTGACCGGCTGGTCGAGGTAGCCATTGTAGGTCCGCGCCGTGCGGAACAACTGGTCAAGCGCAGCGTCGTCAAGCGGCTGAGACATGCAAAACTCCGGAAAAATGAGCGAGGATCAGGCGGCGCGGACTTCGTGCACTTCGGGAACGTAGTGCTTGAGCAGCGATTCGATCCCGTTCTTGAGGGTCGCGGAGGAACTGGGGCAACCGGCGCAGGCACCCTGCATGGTCAGGTAAACCACGCCTTCGCGGAAGCCGCGATAAACGATATCGCCGCCATCGCCGGCCACTGCTGGTCGCACGCGGGTTTCGATCAGTTCCTTGATCTGCGCCACCACATCGGCATCGGCGGGATCGGCATCGTATTCGGCATCATCAGCTGGAATCACGATACCGCTGGCATCGGGGCCACTGAACAGCGGCGCCTGGCTCACGAAGTGATCGAGCAGGATCGCCACGACCTGCGGCTTGAGCGCCGACCAATCGACCCCCGGCCCGGCGGTGACCGAAACGAAGTCTCGCCCGAAAAACACCCCCGAAACGTCACCCAGATCGAACAGGGCGGCGGCCAGCGGCGATGCGGCGGCATCTTCGTCATCGCGGAAATCGCGGGTGCCGGTTGGCATGACAAGTTCGCCTGGCAGGAACTTCAGCGTCGCGGGATTGGGGGTAGTTTCGGTTTCAATAAACATGATGCGTGGCATTTAGGTACGCATCCCGCAGGGTCAAGGTTTATCGGGCGATAGCGGGGCGAAGCGAAGTCCGGGCGCGGCCTTGCCCGATATTCACTAGCGATACATAATTTCGCTGCCTATAGTCCGCCCCCTATGCTGCCCAAGACCCGGCCTGCGCGCCTTTTCGCCCTTGCTCTCACCTCTCTTGCTGTTCTTGCCGCGCCTGCGCTTGATGCAGCGACCGCGCGCGCCAAGAAACGCGCGCCGGTTACGGTGGCTGCGCCTGCGCCGCCGGTCGATCCCAATGCCCCGTGGCTGTACCGCGGCAGCGATATTCCGCCGGACAAAGAATGGGCCTTTGGCGAGCTGAGCAACGGCGTGCGCTATGCGGTGCGCCGCAATGGCGTGCCGCCCGATCAGGTTTCGATCCGGATCCGGATGGACGTCGGCTCGATGTACGAAATGCCCAGCGAAATGGGCTTTTCGCACCTGCTGGAACACATGGTGTTCCGCCAGTCCAAGTATCTCGGCGATGGCGAAGCGATCCCCACCTGGCAGCGGATGGGCGCCACTTTCGGCAGCGATACCAATGCACAGACCGGGCCGCTCAGCACCACGTTCATGCTCGATCTGCCCAATGCCACGTCAACCTCGGTTGATACCAGTTTCAAGCTGCTGTCGGGCATGATGATCGCGCCAACCCTGTCGGCGGATAATGTCGCCAAGGACGTGCCGATTGTGTTGGCCGAAAAGCGCGAAGGCGGCGGCACTGCCGAACGCGTGTTCGATCAAACCCAGTCAACGCTGTTTGCCGGACAAAAACTGGGCTCGCGCCCGGTTATCGGCACCGATGCCACCTTGCTGGGTGCTACGCAGGAATCGGTGCGGGCCTATCACCGCCGCTGGTATCGCCCCGAAAACTGCGTGATCATCGCTGCTGGCGATATTTCGCCGGCGATGATGGAAGCCTCGATCAAGAAGTGGTTTGGCGATTGGGAGGGGCAGGGGCCCCGCACGCCGGAACCGCCATTTGGTGATCCGCTGGCCCCCAAGGGTGCGCGCGGACTGGCCCCCGTTGGGCAGACCAAGGTTATTGTCGAACCTGATCTCCCGCGTTCGGTCACCTATGCGATCATGCGGCCGTGGCGCCCGGTGCGCGATACCGTGGTTTACAACCAGGGTAACATGCTCGACGCGCTGGCGGCGGCAATCATCAACCGCCGGCTGGAAGCGCGCGCCCGGGCCGGGGGCAGCTTTCTGGTCGCCCAGGTCGGACGCGAAAAGGTGCTGCGTTCAGCCGACATGACGATGATTTCGGTCACCCCGCTGGGAACTGACTGGAAATCGGCACTGTCCGATACCCGCGCGGTGATCGCCGATGCCATGGCCAAACCGCCGACGCAGGCCGAGATCGACCGTGAGGTGAAGGAATTCGGCGTCGCTTACGAAAGTTCGGTTGAACAGCGCCGTCTGCAATCGGGCGCCAGTCTGGCCAACGATATGGTCTCGGCGCTCGATATTCGCGAAACCGTGGCGTCGCCCGAAGTGGTGCAGAAGATATTCCTCGGCGCGATCCCGCTGTTCACGCCCGCCAATATCCTCTCGCACACCAAGGCGATGTTCCGCGGCACGGTAACCCGCGGGGTATATGTCACGCCTGCTGCCAATGAAGCGACTGCGCCTGCGCTGAAAATGGCGCTGGCCGCTCCGGTAACTGCCAACGGCAATGCACGGGTCGATACCAAGGGCATCGATTTTGCCAGCTTGCCGGCAATCGGCGCAGCCCAGCAACCTACTGCTGCCCGCGAAACTGGCGTGCTTGAGATTGAGCAGGTCGATTTTGCCAACGGGGTCAAGGTGCTGCTGTGGCCAACCACTAATGAGCCGGGCCGGGTAACACTCAAGGTCAGGTTTGGCGCAGGCTACCGTGCGTTCAATGAAAAGACTGCACCCTATGCTGCGCTGGGCAACCTGGCACTGGTTGGCTCGGGCGTGGGCACGCTTGATCAGGAAGCGCTCGATAAGTCGATGACCGGGCGCAAGATGGGCTGGGATTTCGAAATCCAGGACGGCTATTTCAGCTTCGGGGCCGATACCCGCAGCGCCGATCTGCAGGACCAGCTTTATCTGTTCGCCAACAAGTTCATCAATCCGCGCTGGGACGCAAACCCGGTGCTGCGCGCGCAGGCCGCCTCCAAGCTGAGCTACGATAACTATTCCACCAGCCCGCAAGGGGTGCTGGAACGCGATCTGGGCTATTATGCGCGCGGCAAGGAACCGGCCCTGCGCACCCCGACACCGCAGGAGATTACGGCAACATCGCCCGATGGTTTCCGCGCAGTGTGGGAACCGATCCTCAAGCAGGGGCCGATCGAAATCCAGCTGTTTGGCGATTTCAAGCGTGAAGACGCGGTCGCGGCGCTGGCCAAGACCTTTGGGGCCTTGCCGCCGCGCGGCAGCTTGCCCGCAGGCACTGCTCCGGCCACAGCGCGCACCCTGCCGCCGTCGCTTGACCCGGTCCTGCTGTATCACCACGGGGACAAGGACCAGGCGGCGGCGATCATCGGTTGGCCCACTGGCGGCGGTATGGCCAATATCCGCGAAAGCCGGCAGCTTGAGATCCTGACCCAGATCATGTCCAACCGCGTACTCGACAAGGTCCGCGAACGGATGGGGCAGTCCTATTCGCCGCAAGCGGTAAATGATTGGCCGGTTGACTTTGATGGCGGCGGCAAGATCATGGTCCTGGCGCAGATGAAGCCGGAAATGGTCCCGGTGTTCTTTGAAGTGGCAGACGAAATCGCCGCCGATCTGATCGCGAAGCCAGTCACCGCTGATGAGCTTGAGCGGGTGATCGAACCGCTCAAGCAGCAGTTTACCCGCGCGGTAACCGGCAGCAACGGCTTCATCATGTACCTGATCGAAGGGGCAACCCAGGATCCGGTGCGTTATACCGCCGTGCGCTCGCTGATCACCGATTACACGGTGACCACGCCGGAACGGATGCAGGCGCTGGCCGCCAAGTATCTGCTGCGCGGCAAAAGCTGGCGTCTGGCCGTGATCCCGCAAGGGCAAGCGCTGGCGCCGTTGCCAGCCGGTGGTGTTGGCCGTTAAGATTGCGTGGCCTTGCGCGAAATAAAGTTTCGCGCAGAGGCCAATTGCCTTTGCAGACTTTGCAATTCGCGCCGTGCGGCGCTATGGCGCGCGCTTTCGCGTTAAGGAGCATGTGTGGTGGCGAGTAACTGGACCCCCGAAAGCTGGCAGGCAAAGGAAGCACGGCATTTGCCGAGCTATCCCGATGACGCTGCCCTTGGCCGGGTAACGGGCACGCTCAGCAACTTCCCGCCGCTGGTGTTTGCCGGTGAAGCGCGTGCGCTTAAGGCTGATCTGGCCGAAGTGGCTTCGGGCCGCGGCTTCCTGCTTCAGGGCGGGGACTGCGCCGAAAGCTTTGCCGAATTCCACCCCAACAACATCCGCGATACTTTCCGCGTGCTGCTGCAGATGGCGGTGGTGCTGACCTTTGCCGGCAAGCAGCCGGTAATCAAGGTCGGCCGCATGGCCGGCCAGTTCTCAAAGCCGCGTAGCTCACCCACAGAAGTGCAGGACGGGATCGAGCTGCCCAGCTATCTGGGCGATAATATCAACGGGATCGAATTCACCCCCGAAAGCCGCATCCCTGATCCGCAGCGGCTGCTGCAGGCCTATTCGCAAAGCGCCGCGACGCTCAACCTGCTGCGCGCGTTTTCGACTGGCGGCTATGCCAACCTGCGCCAGGTGCATCAGTGGACGCTGGATTTCATGGGCCGCAGCCCGTGGGCCGACAAGTTCGCCGAGGTTTCAAACCGGATCGGTGAGGCGCTCGATTTCATGCAGGCTTGCGGGATTGATCCGCAAACCGTGCCGCAGTTGCAGGGCACCAGTTTCTACACCAGCCATGAAGCGCTGCACCTGGCCTATGAAACGGCGATGACCCGGCAGGATTCGCTGACCGGCGATTGGTACGATACCAGCGCGCACATGCTGTGGATCGGTGACCGGACCCGGTTTGAAGGATCGGCGCACGTCGAATTCCTGCGCGGGGTGGGCAATCCGATCGGCTTCAAATGCGGACCCAGCCTGGCCCCCGATGAACTGCTGCGTCAACTCGATACACTGAACCCGGGCCGTGAGGCGGGGCGGATCACGCTCATCAGCCGCTTCGGCGATGACAAGGTTGAAGCCGGGCTGCCGGCGCTGGTCCGCGCGGTGAAGCGCGAGGGGCATCCGGTGGTCTGGTCGTGCGATCCGATGCACGGTAACGTGATCAAGGCGAGCAGCGGCTACAAGACCCGCCCGTTCGACCGCATCCTCAACGAAGTGCGCGGGTTCTTCGCGGTGCACCGCGCCGAAGGAACGCACGCCGGCGGCATCCACATCGAGATGACCGGGCAGGACGTGACCGAATGCATGGGCGGCGCGGTGGCGATCAGTTCGGAAAGCCTGGCCGATCGCTATCACACGCACTGCGATCCGCGGCTCAATGCCGCGCAATCGCTTGAATTGGCGTTCCTGCTGGCCGATATGCTCAACCAGGAAGCGGTGGAACGCGCGGCCCGCGCCGCGTGATCACCCGCGAACTGCTGGGCACTGCGCAAGTGCCGGACGGGGCCGAGCTCAAGCTTTACGGCCACGGCCGCGATTTCATGATCGTGATGGGCAACAACGAACTGATGAGCACGCGGCTGCGCGGTTCGGAAGAAGCCCTGGCAACGATGACGCTTGAACGGCTGCCGGGCCGGGCGGCACCGCAGGTGCTGATCGGCGGTTACGGCATGGGCTTCACGCTGCGCGCGGCGCTCGCCAAGCTGGGGCCCAAAGCCCAGGTCACCGTGGCCGAACTGGTGCCCGAGATCATCGAATGGGCCAAAGGGCCAATGGCAGCGGTCGAGGCCGGCTCGCTCAGCGATCCGCGCGTGCGGCTGAAGATGGGCGACGTTGCCGAAGCGATCCTGCTCGCCCCTGAACCGCTTGATGCGATCCTGCTCGATGTCGACAACGGCCCCGATGGGCTGGTCCGCGATGACAACAAGCGGCTCTATTCCAAAGCCGGGCTGCACAATGCCCGCAAGGCGCTGGTTCCCGGCGGAATTCTCGCGATCTGGTCAGCCTTCCCCGACCCCAAGTTCAAACGGCGGATGGAAGAAGTCGGCTTCGAAGTCGATGAGGTCGAAGTGCGCGCCCGGGTCGATGCCAATGGCAAAGGCAAGGGGCCGCGGCACGTAATCTGGTTCGCTCGGACGGAAGCTTAAGGCAGCAGCAGCGTAGACCCCGTCGTCAACCGCGCCTCCAGATCGCGGTGCGCCTGCGCGGCTTCGAGCAAGGGATAAGTCTGACCAATATTGACGGTCACTTTGCCGCTGCCGACCATCTCCCACAGCTTGGCCGCGCCGGCCATGGCTTCGGCCGGTTCGCGGTAATAGTCGAACAGGGTCATACGGGTAACGAACAGCGATCCGGCCTGCGCCAGCACGCCCAGATTGACGCCCGTTACCGGACCGCTGGCATTGCCAAACGATACGATCGTGCCGCGCCGCCTCACCGATTTGAGCGAAACCTCCCAGGTGGCCGCACCAACCCCGTCATAGCTGACCGCAACGCCCACGCCTTCAGTCGCTGCGCGGACCTTGCCGGCTAGGTCAGGATCGGCAGAGAGGAACACCAGTTCAGCCCCGGCTTGGGTTGCCAGCTGCGCCTTCTCCTCGCTCCCGACCGTGCCGATCACCCGCACGCCGCGCGCTTTCAGCCATTGCACCAGCAATTGACCCACGCCCCCAGCTGCCGCCGGGACCAGGGCCCATTCGCCCGCATCCAGCGGCGCGCAACGTTCGGCCAGGGCTTCGACAGTTGCCCCTTTGAGGAACACCGCCGCGGCGGTCTGGCTGTCGATCCCTTCGGGCAGCGGAAAATACTGCATCGCCGGGGCAATCCGCGCGGTGGAATAGGCCCCGATTGCGCCAAAGGTCACCGCGCGCTGGCCCACTTTCAGGTGCTTGACCCCGTCGCCCACCGCTTCAACCACCCCGGCAGCTTCCATACCGAGGCCGGAGGGCATCGCCGCAGGATAAAGCCCCGTGCGGAAATAGGTGTCGATGTAATTGAGCCCCACCGCCTCGTGCCGGATCAGGATCTCGACGGGGCCCGGGGCAGGTAGATCCACCTCATGCCACTGGATCACTTCGGGGCCGCCGGTCTGCTCGATAAAGGCCTGGGTCGCACGCATGGGGTTCTCCTTTGCGGTGCACCCTAGCGCAGACGCAGCCCTTCTCAAGCGCAACAAAACTGCTAGCTTCGGCAAAAGAGCTATCTGGGGCCAAGCCAATGCGTAAATTGATCACTGCCACCTTGCTGTTCTCCGCAGTGCCGCTGCTGGCGCAAGTGCCGATCGATCCGATGGCGAACGAGCAGGTCGAAAGTTACGACTGGGTCCGCCCCGAAGCGGACTATGTCCGCCGCACCGAAATGGTGCCGATGCGCGATGGCACCAAGCTGTTCACGGTGATCGTCTACCGCAAGGGCACCAAGGATGGGCCAATCCTGCTGAGCCGTACGCCCTATGACGCCAATGGCGCGACCAGCCGCAACCGCAGCCAACGGATAGAAGAAGTGCTGCCGGTGATGGATGCGCCGTTCGTCAATGATGGCTATATCCGCGTCTATCAGGACGTGCGCGGGCTGGGCAAATCGGAAGGCGAATATGTGATGGCGCGGCCCCTGTCAGGCCCGCTCAACCCAACCGGGATCGACCACGCCACCGATGCCTATGATACGATCGATTGGCTGACCAAGCACGTGCCCGAAAGCAACGGCAAGGTCGGCATCATCGGTTCAAGTTACCTTGGCTTCACCTCGCTGATGGCACTGATAGGCCCGCATCCGGCGCTGAAGGCGGCAGTTCCGCAATCGCCGATGGTCGATGGCTGGATAGGTGACGACTGGTTCCACAACGGCGCGTTCCGCACCTTCGGGTTCGATTATGATCTGGGTCAGACGGTGAAGGACGGCGGCGGTTCGGTTCCGGTGGGCACGGGTGATGAATATCAAAGCTATCTGAGCGCAGGCTCTGCCGGGCAGTTCGCACGCAGCTGGGGGATCGACCAACTGCCCGTGGTGCGCAAGGTGCTGAGCCATCCGGCCTATGACAGCTATTGGCAGGAGCAGGCGGTCGACAAATTGCTCGCCAGGCGCAAGCTGACCGTGCCGACGCTGGTGATGCTGGGGCAGTGGGATCAGGAAGACAGCTATGGCGGCCCGGCAGTGTTCAAGGCGGTCAAGGCTGCGCAGCCAGACGCGCCGATCACGCTGGCAATCGGCCCGTGGCGCCATTCGGGGGCCAATTACGAAGGATCAAGCCTGGGGCCGCTGAAATTCGAAGGCGATACCGCGCTGCAGTTCCGGCTGAACTGGATCAAGCCGTTCTTCGATTGTCGGCTGAAGACCAATGCCCCGCCCTGCAAGCCGATGCCCGCCGCAGTGACTTATGCGACCGGCACCAACCGCTGGGAGACAGACAGCAAATGGCCAGCCGGTAGCGAGACCCCGCTCTACCTTGGCAGCGATTTCAGCCTGTCATTCCAAAAGCCTGCGGCACCCGGCAGCGATGACTATGTCTCCGATCCGGCCAAGCCGGTGCCGTTCGTGCCGCGCCCGGTGCATATGGACGGCGATGCCTGGCGCACCTGGCTGGTGCAAGACCAGCGGTTTGTCGATGGGCGGCCTGATGTGCTGAGTTACACCACGCCGGTGCTGGGCGAAGCGGTGCACATCAAGGGCGCACCGCGGGTTGATCTGCGCGCGGCGACCAGCGGGCAAGACAGCGATTGGGTGGTCAAACTGATCGATGTCTACCCGGCAGAAATGTCCGCTAATCCCGGGATGGCGGGGTACCAGCTGGGCATCGGAATCGAGATTTTCCGCGGCCGCTATGTCCACGGCTTCAGCAGTCCGGCGCCGCTGGCGCCGGGCAAGACCTATGCCTTTGGCTGGTCGCTGCCCAACGTCAACCACGTGTTCCTGCCCGGCCACCGGATCATGGTGCAGGTGCAATCCAGCCTGTTCCCGCTCTATGATCGCAACCCCCAGACCTGGGTTAGCTCGATCATGGACGCCCCGGCCGGCGCATATCGCAAGGCGACGCAAACGGTGCGCTGGGGCGGGGCAGATGCCAGCGCAGTGTGGTTGCCTATGGTCAAGGATTGAGCCACCCGCTACCGCGCCCTGGTTGCCAGCAGCATCATCCGTTGCCTCAGTTCCAGAACGTCCTCTGGTTCAAACCATGACAGGTCGGCCAGCCCCACAATCTCGTCCGCGCCATAGCAATTGGCGAGATCGATGTTTTCCGATTTCACACTTTCGCCAGTAACCAGCGAATAGAAGGTGCGCACAGTCGGCTTGGCGTAGTCAGTGCCGTCCTGATCGATCACCATAGCCAGCTGCTGGCTTTTCAGCTCCACGATGGTGCCAATCGGAAAGCTGCCCATGCAGCGCACGAAGGCATCGAAGACTACCGGATCGAACTTGCCGGGCATCGCCGCCATCCGCTCGATCACCGCGCCGGGGTCAATCGCGCCCAGTTCGTCGCCCAGGCTGGCCAGTTCATCATAGGCATCGCAGATTGCGGCCATGCGGCTGAGCAGCGGAATGGTGCCGCCGAGCAGGCCATCGGGATAGCCGCTGCCATCGTTGCGCTCGTGGTGGTGCAGCGCGGCATCGGCGACCGCTTGCGGCATCCCGCTGGCAAGCAGAAAGTCGTGTCCCAGCCGGGTGTGGCGGGCGAAAATTTCGATCGGCAGCTTGCGGTGATCGCCGCCCAGCGCAGCCAGATCGACTGGCAGTTGGTTGATTCCTACATCGAACATCAGCCCGGCCATTCCGGCCTCGCGAAGTTCACCGGGCGATAGCTTGAGCTCGCGCCCCAGCGAAATCATCAGAGCGCTGCAGGCCAGAGCATGACGGTAGAGGTATTCATGCTCCTGTTTGCAGCGCATCAGTCCGTTGAAGGCGTGCGGATTGCGCTGCACCGAGGCGAAGATATCTTCGATCACCGGCTCGATCGCTTCGGCCTTGATCGTCTTGCCCAGCCGCGCCTGCAGGAATACCTTGTTGACCACCTTGCGGCCGCGCTCGGCCAATTTGGTAGCATGGCCGAATTCGCGGGCAGTGGATTGCGGCGCGGTGGAAGCGAGATCGAACTGGGCGGGCGTGCTCGGCGGCACGAAGCGGCGGCGCTGGGGAGCAGTTTGGGCTGGTGCAGGGCGGGGCGCTGCCGCGTGCCGAAGCGGCTGCACGTCAAGTCCCTTGGAAATATCGATCACCACGCCATCGATATCGGCATCGCGCAGATCCTGCAGCGTCTCGGTATCGTCCAGCACGAATTTGGTTTTCCAGAACGGATGCTTCAGCCAGCTGCCTTCCAGCTTGTGCACGAACATGCCCAGTTCGACCTGTGAAGTACTGATTCGTTTGAGCATTTCCGGTGTCGACCCCTGCTTGGCTGATGCCCTCGCAGGTATTCGAAAGTCGCTCAAAGAGGGTTAGCCCGGTCTAGGTATCTTTACACTGCTCGGTGCCCCAGACCGCCGCATAGAGCCGCACCAGATTGCCGCCGAGCAGCTTTTCGATCTGGCGTGTGGTCCAGCCGCGCTTGGCCAGTGCACCTGCCAGCCGCTCGAACTTGTCGATGCTGTTGTAGTCCATCACCACCGTGAACACGTCGGGCCCTTCGCCGGGCGCGGCAAAGCCGGCCTTGCTGCGCGCTTCATAATCGGCCTTGGCGGCAGCGCGCGCCTTGTCGTCGATTACCAGCGGCAGCACCGCGCCGTCGGACCCGATCGAGACGTGATCCTCACCGCAAACATTGGCGGCGTGAACGATGTGGTCGATCAGTTGTTCACCGCTAGGCTTGCTGCCCGGGGCCAGGAACGGCATGAAATAGATCCCCACGCAGCCGCCTTTGCCCGCCACCGCGCGCATCGTTTCGTCAGCAGTATTGCGCGGATGATCGTGCAGTGCCCGGCATCCGGTGTGGCTGATCATCGGCGGGGCTTTGGCGGCAGCGGCAGCTTCGGCCATGGTCCGCGCGCCGCCGTGGCTAAGGTCGAGCACCATGCGCTGCGCTTCGATTGCCTCGATCGTCGCCAGGCCAAGCCGCGACAGTCCGGCATTGGCCGGTTCCAGTGCGCCATCGCCGGACAGGTTGCGCAGGTTGTAAGTGAGCTGAACCTGCCGCACGCCTTTGGTCTTGAGTTCGGCCAAGCGGTCAAGCTGCGTGCCGATCAGGCTGGTGTCCTGCGTTCCGTAATAGATGCCCAGCTTGCCCTGGGCTTTGGCCAGCGAGAAATCGGCCAGGCTGTGCACCGCCATCAGGGTGCCCGGATTGGCAGCGATCACCTTTTCGTAAAACGCTATGATCTCCAGCGTGTCGGCCCAGACGCTCGGCCCATTGCCAACGGCATTCACCGTGGCGTTGACCGCGCTGACCCCGCTGGCCTTCATCTCTGCAATCGCGCGGGCCGAAAGCTTGAGCTCGCCATCGGGAGCATAGGGATCGGAAATCCCCCCCAGACCATCGATCACGAGCATCGAGCGGTATGGCTTGGCCAGGGCCAGCTGCGGTTTGGCCAATGCGGCAGTAGCAGGAGCGGCAAGTGCGGCGGCAATCACCGCGCGGCGGGTCAAAGGCATCGGCTGCTCTCCCGGAAAATGCTGGCTGGGGCGGAAGGATTGACCTCGCTTTGCTCGGTCGCCTCCGCTCCGCTTCGGCTCGAACCTGCGTTCTTGTTTGCGCGAAGGTTCCGGCCTGGTGTTGTGCTGGCTGGGGCGGAAGGACACTACACCCCGTTTTTTATCCTAAGCCAATCAAATACATAAATTTCTTGTAGGCCTCAAATCGCTGGATCTCTGTAGCATCGCGTTGTGGCGTCGTGCAATGCTCCTCAGCGCAGTTTGTGTTGAAGGCCGCTGACATGTTCGTGGTCTCATGCCGAAAATCTCAATACGGCGCATATAGTGCACGCTTCGCCGGTCACCCGCCTTGGCTTGCTGCAGGAAACGCTTCGAATTTCCTATATATGGGGCGAACTCGGGAAACGCCCGCGTTTGCACTTCCCAACGCCGCCCCTGCGGCTGATCGAAGGTTAGTGCTTATGACCACTGTTACTGAATCCAAACAACGCATCGAAGCGTACCGCTACGCCGTCGAAAACCCATCGACTATCAACCAGCCGGTCGAGAAATTGGATGATCCAGACCGCTGGGCTTTCCCGAATTTCCACAAAGAACTTGACCTGCTGCCGTCTCTGCGGGCCATGCCTAACCCGGAAAGCCCCGAAGGCAAGAAAGCCGTCCGCGTCGCCAACTTGATCCAGCCGCATTACTTGCGCCTGACCCAGGCGACCATGGAAGAAGCTGTCGCGAATGCGCGCAGCCTCAGTGACAAGCTCTACTGCCATTACCAGCGCAAGCCGCACTTCAAATTTCCGCACCAGGAAGGTGACCGGTTCGATCCCGGCTACCGGATGACCGTGGCGCTGCCTGCGATGATGGCAGCGCTGTTTGAGGGTTACGGGCAAGACCACGGCGTTGATGTCGACCGTCTGGTCAAGCTGGGCGAGGGCTTGGTCGACTTCCACGCAACCTGGTCGGTTGATGCGGATGTCCGGTTCCTGCCGATCAAGCGCCTTGGGCAATTCCTTCAGGCGTTTGTCGGCGTCCTTCGCCCGGCTTAATCAATCCCGACAATCTAATCTCGGCGGTGGGCGCGACGCGCCTGCCGCCGAACTGCTTGAGAGATCGCACTATGCGTGAAGACCGTGATACCTGGTTCGATTTTGAAACCATGGCCCGCAACGAGAAAGACGACGAGCCCACCGCTTGGGACCAAGAGAACCGCCCGCACCTGTTCGTACGCAAACTGCGCCGTCGCGCCACGGGCTTCCAGACCATCACGCCGGGAAATGCCCAGGCGCACAATCTGACAGTTGAGGAATTCACCTCGATCCATGCGGCGGCTGAGTTCGCCGCGTATTCCCAAATGTGCCTCGACGTGCACGTCACCCTGGACTTTGCCAAACTCGGGGTTTTCGATCCGGGCGAGGTCAAGTCGGCGCTCAGCCGTTTCGTGCGGTGCTATTCGGCGTGGTGTGCGGATCATTACCTGCCGGCTGGCTGGATCAGCTGTATCGAGATGTCGAAGGCGCTGACCTACCATGCCCATGTGGTCCTGTTTGTGCCAGGCTACTCAGGCCCTGAACCGGAGCTGCCCGTCGTCACCTTTCGCCGCCAATTCCGAATCTGGGCTCGAACGTGGGCACGAAACTTTGCGAAGCGGAACGGTGTTGCCCACGTTCCCAGTGCACTGCGCGTTCGCGGCGGACGCAAGGAATCGTGGGTGACTCACTGGATTCTGACGACATACCTGATGAAGGGTTTTGACCGGAATGCGGTTCTCTGTTCGGCGCGCAACAGTCCGGACGGCATGTGTATTCGACTGGGTGACGTTATCCCCTGGCCCTACTGTGATCCCGGCCCAGTGGCACTGAATCGTCGGATCGGCGTTTGCGAGAACCTCGGCCCCAGCCGCCGACAGTTCGGTGCGCCAAAGGGCTTCGAACCCAACTTGCCTCGGGAAACCATCGAGCAGGAACTGGCCGACGATCCATTCGCCGAACGCTACTTTTCAGAATTGTTGCGGCGGGCGATTGATGAGGCCCAGGCCATGTTCGATCATCCTGGCAAGCAGTACGTGCTATTCAAGGAACTTGAAGAGCAAGTCGCCAGCCGCACGGTTGATGGCCTGCCGGAGCGGATTGCGTCGAACAAGCATGCTGCGGCCTATTTTGGACTATTCCGGCTGGTAGTGGGCGACAGCGCGATGGTGGGTGCAGCGTCGGCGGCGTTCGAAGACATGGCGCTCAAGATCGATCAGATCGTCACCGATGCAATCGCTGAGAACTCCCTCAATCCGCACAATATCGAGGCTGCCATCCGCAAGGCAGTGCTACCGTTGCTGTTCGGCCTCGTTGGACTGGATCAAGCAAAGGTTATCGCTGATCGGATTGTCGAAATAGTGCGGATTGGCCTGTCTCGCGGCAACCTGTGATGCGTGGTAGATTGCACTACGGGCTGGCTGAGATACCGTATCGGGTCGTCGAAAATCAGCGGCTGGCAAGCCGAGTGCGCATCCATGTCGGTCCCGACGGTGATGTTGAAGTCGAAGCACCCGAGGGTCTTGGTGCTGATAAGGTCCATGAGGCGGTCCAGAAGCGAGCACGTTGGGTATTCCGGCACGTCGCGTCAGCAAGCGATTCCAAGAAGCACGCGTTGCCTCGGACCTACGTCAGCGGTGAATTGCACTTCTACCTCGGTCGACGTTTCAAGCTGATCGTCTTGCCAGCTGAGCGTGGCAGCTCAAATGTAAGGCTCTGGCGTGGGCGGATCGAGGTCGCCTTGCCGGTAACAGATCCGGCGGCAGTGCGCCGTCGGCTTACCTCTTGGTACCGTGATAAAGCGCAAGCGCATTTTGCCCGAAAGCTGACCGAACTGGTGGATCGGTTCGACGACTTTGGCACAGTGCCGGATTTCCAGCTCTTGGCCATGGAAACGCAATGGGGCAGTTGTTCTCCAGCCGGGCGTTTGAGCCTCAACCCTTCACTTATCAAGGCGCCAGCACACTGCATCGAGTATGTGCTTTTGCACGAGCTCTGCCACCTAGTTGAACATAATCACAGCAAGCGCTTCTACGCCCTGCTGGGGCGGTACTGCCCAAATTGGAAGGCTTGGAAGCAAGAGCTAGATGGGTACGCAGAGCTACTGCTTGTGGCGTAAGCTGCGCCAATTTAGGCCGATTAGGTCATGCGAGAGAGAAGCTGATGCGAAAAATAATCGAATTATTGATGGGCAATGGGCTGGTCCACTTCATCGCTACAATTGGAACCGTTGCCCTGTTGGCTTTCGTGCCAACCGTGGTGTTCTTGGCCATTCCCTACTTTGTCATGAGTTTGCTGACCGAGTGGATGACTTTGCCGGGTGAGAAACCCAGTGCCTGGCTGGTGCCGCTCTGGATCTTAGTCCTTGTAGTATGGACAATAGTTTTCGGGCTTAGTTTGTCAGTGATGGCGTCTTTGGTGGAGCGCATCAAAGCGCGGCGGGATCGATAACAACTTCGGACCGCATTGCGCATGGTGCGCGAACACTTGGCCTGCCTTCCTTTCAGGAAGCGAGCCTTGGCATACCGAAACTTGATCTGACCAGTTCCTTGCTTTTAAAGATTGAGTACCAGCCGGGCCCCTAATCGACCTGCAACCTCTATAAGGTTGCAGGTCGAGCATTTTTTCCGTCCCATTAAGCTTTGTTTAACAATATGTTACTGGATCATATTGTGAGGGGCGGTCACAAGAGACGCGCATTTTTGTCTGTGCACCTGCAGATGCATTGAGGCAGCTTTCTCCTAGTACCAGGGTTTGGGCGGGGCGACGCATTCGAACAGGTAACGCTCAGTCAGTGTTATCGCCGCGCATTCGAGTTGAAATCCGAAATGGGCCGAAATCTCGCAAAGATACTCTGGCGATGAGACAACCGGATCGACGGATAGCATTACGCGGCCCGAAGCGACGTGATACACAACGCTCCCACCTGGAAAGTCTTCCTCTGCGCGACCTGCAATCGAGACGGGCCAGCCGTGTCGGCGCAGCCATCGCGGGTCGTGCGACGCGAGGCCATCCCAGAATTGACGCTTGCTGTGCGGGGCGACCCTTTGGCCGTCGATGCAAGGCGCTTCATGTGCAGGAACCATGTCAGTCACCAAGGCTGAGTAGGTCTTGATGTTGGCAGGAACGAACCAGAAGTGGCCGACCTCGGTCACGCCACGATGCGGCCAATTAGGCGTGCACTGGCGGCATAGACCGATAGCTCGGCGTCGGCGACGAACCATTCGTCGCGCTCAATCGGCAAGCCCATAGGTCCGCGTAAAGCAGCGAGTTCGCTCAAGCGCACCCAGCCGATCTCGGGCAGACCCATGCCCAGGTCGCAGAGCCCGAACGCCAGATCCTCGTCATCAGGATCGATTTCGGTGAGCAGCCAGGTTGCCTGCCCGTCTGGCGTGAACAACTTGAGGACCGGCTTCGGGTCGAACTCGTCCCCGCCAGCGGTACGGTGACCGTTGGCGAGGAGTTCGTTGAAGGCGGCTTCAGATACGAATGCAGGTCGCACCACGCCGGGCCAAGCCATGTCAGGCAGCCTTGCCGATCAGGGCGATTGCCTTCGATTTGGCCGGCTTGGCCAGCCAGGTCTTGCCGCTGGCTTTGAGGGCATCGCGGACCACTTCATCGACGCGCCACCAATCGCAGTAGCGTTCCCACAGGTTGAGCGCGTGGATTTCCTGTCCCGCCCAGCCGTAAGCTTCGATCACTTGTTCGAGCTCGATTTTGACGAATGGCACCTGCGCCTTGCCCGGCTTGGCGAGAAAGCTGGCGTAGAGCCGGGCGGCGTTCTGCACCAAGTGGTTGTGGCGCGGCGCGATCAGCACGAAATGCGCTTCGGCATAGTCGCCGCGCAGCACGGCGGCCTGAGCGAGCAAGTGTTCGCGGAAGAGTTGCTGCAGGGGGTTCACACGCAGCGCCGCATGATCGGAATCCCTGAACAGGCCTGATGCGCGCGACAGTTCGGCATAGCGCGGGTTGAGTTCGGGCGGAGCGGGTTCCTGACCGCTTTCGCTGTATTTCGTTTCGACGCCGACCAGACCGAGCTTACCGTCGGCGCGCTCGTAGACAAACGCCACGTCGAAAGCCGAACGGTCGCCGGTCAGCGTCGGGTCGACCCGGCCCGGTGAATGCTCAAACCAGACGTGGCGCACTGCCTTGATATCGATGCCCGGGACGATCGAGCGCAGCATCTTGGCGGCAAGCTCCAGATCGCGGCGCAGCGGCGCGAACAGGTTGAAGCACATTGGCATGCTGGAAAGGAGGTTACCGAACAGCCGCGTGCGATCGATCATCGCGCCGGGTTCCTGGTAAGCGGTTTCCAGCCGCGCGACTTCGGCGATTTCCGGGGTGAGGAAGTTGCGGCCTTCATCGGCCGCGGCTTCGGCGATCAGCGACCCGATGCGGCGCTTGGCGCCCTGATGATTGGTGAAAGTGCCGATCGGCAGGTCGGAACGTTCGCGCCACAGCGCTTGGAGCAGCCGGGCACACGCACGGAAGCGATTGTCGAACGCTTCATCGACGCGGTGCGCCTTCAGTACCTTTTGGGGCACGATCGGCAACTGCGCGATCGGATTGCGGGGTTCAGGGATCATGGTTGTCTCCGGCGCCAGCCGCGGCAGCGCGGTGGCCCGGAGAATTCAATTGCGGGACGGACGAGGTAACGGCTGCTTCGTCGGGTGGCGCTCGCGCTGCGCTCAGCGGAATGTCCGCAATCAGGCAAAAGAAACCAACACACGATCGTCCGGAATGGGGTGGAAAGCGGACATGCTTGGCCCCAAGTGATTTTCACGCGGGTTGCTTGAACTGTTGTCTTTACACGACTAGTCAATTCCCATGGATCAAAGTGAGTGGGAAGAATCTGAAAATGCGCAGAGCATGCTATTGCATATCTGGCGACAACAGCCCGACTATCTGAGCGCGCAAGTTAGGTCTCTTCATCACTTTTTGATCGATTGCTGCTGGAAGCATCAGCACCTCATTCCACAAACTGGCTTGCAAAATGGCCTGAGGGGTGCCGAGAAATGGCTGGCCGGCGAAATCGGAGATGAAGCGCTCAATCGACTAGACTACTATGCCGAGGCCGATGCATTCATGATCGATTATGCTACGTCTCCTGACGATATCCAGAAACTGAGGGAGCTTGTTGATAGTATTCCCGAAGTTCGAAGTCTACCATTCGGAGAAGCGAGATCGCTTCTGCTGAAAGCCGCTTACTTCGCCGAAGGTTCAATGATCTATCCAATGTTCAGCGAGCTTCCTTACATAAAGAGCCTGTTCACGTCCGAATTTCTGTGCCCACATTTGCTTAGGCAATACCTTAAACCGCCCTTCGATGGTCGCAGTTGATAAAGTGGGAACAAACGTCGAATTGACTGTCTACTGGCTCAGGTCCGCAAAGTTGTCGTTCACCGCCCAGGTTCAGTTACGAGAATGGGGTGAGATGCAGACGCTTTGACTGCCGCGGCCTGATTTTCACAAACAGGTCGAGTTTTAATAGCTGCGCGGGCAAGGTCGATTCGCTCGGACGAGGAGATTCCAAGCTTCATCCCATAGTATGCAAAGGCGCCGCGCCAGCCGACCCCTGGGCCTCGATTTTCACCTACGCTGTGTTCGTAGACACTTCGCCAAATCCACCAGTCTGCGAGGTTCTGCTTTCGTCTATCTTCAAGTTTTACTTTATCTGAGCGGTGAATACAGGGCATCGCGTCTTCTAGAGCGCCGTCCCTTATCGCACCTCGCACGTGGAGCACGGAAGCAAGGCCAGCAAAAAAGATGACAAGCAAAAAGACCAATGAGGTTGCCATCAATTGCCTGACTAGGGTCGACACTAGATTTCCTCCAGCGCACAAGGAATTCGCTGCGAACTTTTTTGACTTTGAAGTTCGCTTCGCACCCAATGTTGGATTGGCTATCGATGATTTGAGATGTCCGCAATGTGGTCGTAAGCGGACTGTCCGCTTTTGGCGTGGAAAGCGCAAAAGCGGACGTTCATTCGCGACCGATGGCTGCTTCGACATCCTGAAAGCAATGCTGTCGGAATTCGCAGCTTGGCCGAGCACAGTGCGGTCCTAGCTTTACCACCGGCTCCGCCCCTTGAAGCACGGCCCCAGCCGCCACTACGATGGTTTCCCGGCCGGGCACGAGACGTTGTGCATCCGGAGTGACATCAGCGTCGAGGAAGCGGACGGTGGGATTTCGTGAATTGAGGCGCAGCGGTCGTTCAACGTGGCGGACGACGATGGCGGAGATGCAAATGCGGTTGCCCTGCAGCACCCACGCCTGGGTGGCGACATCGCGGATCTGGTAAGTTTTGACGCTGCGGCTGTTCTTGACCTCGATCAGGCGCCAGCCGCCCCAGTTGTCTGGTTCAAGGATATCCGCACGAATGATCACGCCTTGCCGCTCGAACGCAGCTTCGAAGATCGGCAGCCCGTCAGGGGATGCCAGAAGCTCGCTGGTGCGGGATATGGCGGCAGGTATTTCGAGATGGGTTTCGGCGACCAAGTGGCCATGGCGGTAACGGCGCCGCGCCATTTCGCCGACCGCATGCCCACATTCGAACAGTGCAAGGGTGTTTTCGTCGAATTGTCCGAGCTCCCGCCGATGAACTTGTAGCCACAATTTACGCGGACAGGCCTCGAAGCTAGCGATTTTGCTTTTCGATAGGCGCGGTTGGGACGCTGCCGGTGAAGTGATTGACTGAGGCATAACTTTGAACCCACCCCCAAGCATTGAAAGGTGTTCACTTGGCGCTGATCAATCGTGCCCGATGGCGACCTTGGCAGCAGTGCGCATCTTGGAAGGTAAATGGGGCCAAGGCTGCGCAACCTTTGTCGTTAAATCGAGCAGGTAGTCGGCAGCTTGCTGCGCCTTGCTGGCGGCAGTTAGAATGGCTTTCGGGTCGTTTTTGAGCACCTTGAGCCATGAAGCGATGTAGACGGCATGGTCGGACCGTGGCTCAAGGCTCAGCCCCAAGTGCGCAGCGAGGAAGGCCGCGCCGACTTCGGCGACGAGCTCTTCGACGGCATAGGCCTCGCTACCGAAGCGTTCGCTGAAGCCGCGATCAAGGCGGTGTTTGGCTCCGGTCCAATGAACGAGTTCGTGCGCCAGGACAGCGTAATAGCTTTCACTGTCACGAAACTGCGCGTGCTGGGGCAGCCAGATTTGATCGATGCTGGGCGCATAGTAAGCTCGGTCACCGCCGTGGCGGATCTGTGCGCCGGTCCTGCAGATGAATTGGGCAGCGGCGGTGACGGTTTCAGTCTCGTCAAGGACACACTGCGGCTGGGGCTCGGCACCCTCGACTTGGTCACCGTTGAAGACGAAGTAGGTGCGAGCAACGATGCGGCCGGGGCCGGTGCCAGTGTCCCCATCGTCGTCAGCGCATGAAGGTGCGCCGGTTGAGGTTTTCCAGAAGATGATCGGGGTGGCTTTTGCCCCCTTGCGAACCTGGGCCCCGGCGACAGTCCATTGCCGGTAGGTTGCCCATCGCCCCGATGAATAGCCCTGTGCCTCGGCCGCGGCCCACAGCAACAAGGTATTGATACCGCGATAGGCCCGGCCGGTGGTGACGTTGGTAGGGCATGAAGCGCTTTGCCCCCAGTTATGCCAGGGCATGCGGTAGGAAGCGGCCCCGGCCCCGGCCTCGATGTCGTCTATGATTTGCTGGGTTACGCGCGTGTAGATGTCTGCAGTGCGCATGGGCGAACGAAGCTTTCTTCGAGGATAGGGCCCGGCTGATCGGGGCGTCCAAGGAAACTTCAGTTGAGGGACTGCGAACTGAACCGCTCAGTTAGGCAGGGTGACGCAGCGTGGCATCTGGTTCACCGTCAAGGTATGTCAGAAGGGCAGCGAGCCCGCGTTGTGGTCTAGCGGACGGTTCGCCATCGGCCACGATAGTTTCGCGCCCTGGGTAGTAGCTTAGTGATGGGCTCACCTTGAGTTGATGAGCGTTGTTGGGTGGTCGGCGCACTTCAATGCCTGCTTTGGTGAGCGCTTCGATGGCTTCGATCATGGCGAGGTCATCGGTTGATCGAACCTCTGCCAAGGGCATTTGAACATATCTCATCCTGAAACCCTACATTCTTGTCTTTCAACAAGAATCCGTAACTAATTCAGTGAAATAAGGGGGGATTGGAAGGGGGTGGTAGGGAGAGGGAAGAGGGATAGGTAGGTAGAGCAGGAGGGGGAAGGGGGTAAAAATATATGGCGTGACGTTGCCGTTCTGCCGATGCAATTTTGCAAATGAAGGGCTGCATTTTGACGGAAATGGTTGAGCGTTTTCGACCAAGGCCTGCGAAACCACATGGCGCCGCGCTTACCTAGCTGGTCATGGCCAAACAGCCGCTATGCCTCAACCACGGTGATTAGATGTGACAAGTCGATCTTGGGCTGGATGCCTTCGATTGCGTCCCGCAGCTGCTCGATTTTGAAGTTTTTGGTGTACCGAGCGGTTTCGCCTTGCCGGACATGGCCGGTCACCTTGTCGATGATTTGTTCAAGAACGCCGCTCCACTGCATAAAAGTGGTGGCGCTGTGGCGGAACGAGTGAAAGTTCATATCCGGCCTGTAGAGGCCAACTTCGCGCCGATATCGCGTGAACCATTTCGAGAAATTATGACCCAGCCGCTGATCTGCTCCGCCACGCTTGAGCTGAGAGAACACTAGCTCTTGGTCGGCGGCACGCTGCCCTTCGACGTACCTCAAGAACCCGGCTTCAATCAGTATGGAATGGATTGGCACGAGCCGGATCGATTCCCCGGTCTTTACCTTGCGGTCAGAGTCAGAGTTCACGTCGAACACCCAAATGCCGCCTTCTTGCCGAATGTCGGAAAGCTGGAGCTGGCACAACTCTTCCTGCCGCATGCCCGAAAAGACCGCGATCAACGGCAGCCAGAATTTTTCGTCCTTGATGACTTGATTGCCTGGCTTGCTGCGCCGGTCAGCCGACTGGCAGCCTGCCCAGACGGGGGTGGCGAAGAGCGCGTTGAGTTTGTCCTCGGGCCACATTTCGCGTTGCTCGTTGGCCTTCTTGGTGGCTGCGAACTTGAAGCCGGCAAAGATGTTGGTCCCGATCTGGCCGCTTTCGATCACGGATTCCCATAAAGTGGACAACGCGGCGATATGGCGCTGGACCGTGCGGGGGGACAATCGAGGCAAATCCTGGTCTTTGGTTGTCTCAACGATCTTAGCGGTTGCCATTTCGCGGTACTTGGCGGCCTTTCCGTAATCGGCAGGCAAGTCTTGCAACAAATTCTTGAACGCAACGGCATCCCCGCGAACATATTCGGCGAGTGGACGATTGCCGACAATTTCAGCGAATAGCGCGTACGTCTTGCGAGCTTGAAGGGCCGTCTGGTTTTCCCAAACCTTGCGGCGAAGTTGGGTCTGCCTGAATGTGTCCGCCACCGTTTCGAACGGTTCTTCGACATCCTTTGATTTCGAAACATGGCCGTCTGGCCGCTTCGCGCTTCGCGATTGATCCGGGGAGGCGGTTGAGTCGGTTTCCTGCATTGTCATCGACGGATGGCTTGCCAGTTCCATCGTAAGCAATGGGTCCTTGGGGCGGAACGTGAAGTCGCCTCGGTAACGGGCGTGAAGAGCATCAGCGAGATCTATGCCGCCGCGCAGCATGGCTTGCTGGATTTGCGCAATCTCATGATCCTGAAGTGTGCCTGACAAGCCGTGCTTCTTGATTGCCGATGCGGCAGCCATGCTGGCGGACATGAAGTTGTTCGTGGCAAGATCGCCACGGGTCCGTTCTGCAACATCTTTCCAGTGATCGGCCCGCGCTTGGCGCTGAGCGTCGTCCATGGTCAATCGGCCCAGCAGGCGCAGCTGGTTTTCGCGGTCGAGGACCGTAGCGTAGAAATCTTGGACGAGGTGGGCCAGGTCGGCATCTGATAGCATTGGTGACAGTCTTACGTTGGCGAATAGCACTTCGCTTGCAAGGTAAGCATGTCGGGCGCGATTGCCAGCTTCACCTGGAACGGAGGTGCGCAAGCTCACGGTTAGCTCGGTTCGGCGAAGTGCCTGATGAAGGTCGAAGGGGACAGCGCGGCGAAAATGGTATGTGCCCGCTCGACGGACGGTATTTGGTATTCCCGCCATCCTGAAAACCGCCCCTCTGTAGCAGGGCTCTGTAGCAAAACCCCAGCGAGCGATTTGGCGGCAGTCAGAAGTATCGTAAATTCAATATCTTAGGAGAAAGATGGCTGGGGCGGAAGGATTCGAACCTTCGCATGCCGGTACCAAAAACCAGTGCCTTACCGCTTGGCTACGCCCCATCAGCGCGGCTGCCTATAAGCAGCGCAGCCGCGAAAGGGAAGGGGGTGCGGCGCGATAATTGATCGCCGGAAATCTTACTACCTGTATCGCCCGACCGGGCTTCTGCGCCCGTCAACTGGCTGCAGCAGGGGGCAGTGGAGCGCCGTCGGCAGGGGTTCCAAACAGACCGCGGCATTCGCCCAGCACCCGGTTTACCGCTGGCGGGACCGAGTGATAGGCTGCGTAAAAATCAGGATCGAGCGCCGCCTTCGGGATCAGCATCAACTTTTTGTCTAGCGTCCAGCTGCGCTCAGCGGCAATGCAGGTGCGCTTCGAAACTGCGCCATCGATATGCGAATAGGCGTTGGCCATGGCGATTTGCATGAACGCTTCATAGAAATCGAGATTGGCCAGCTCTGCAACGCTGGGATCGGTCGCAGCCTTGCGGCGATCAGCCAGTTCGCTCAGCGCCTTTTCGCACGAAGGAGCGCGCTCGGCGTCGGTCAGCTTCTTGCTGTCGATGCAATCGTTGCCGGCATCGGTGAACAGCCCCATGAAATGATCGGCCTGATTGGCCGGCGTAACCGACTGGGCCTGCGCCGGGGATGCCATGCCCAGCGTGCTGGCCAACAAGGCGGCGGCAATTCGCGGTGTGATCATGTGGAGCCCCTCCTGGCAGCAATCTGCACGGTTCTGTTTGCCGTGCAAGAGCTTTACCGAAGCTGAAGCAGCAAAGGTGACAGGGCGGGTGCACACTGCTAACGGCGGTCCAAACTTATAGAGAGTCCGATGACCGACCTTGCAAGTATCAGAAATTTCAGCATTATTGCCCATATCGATCATGGCAAGTCGACGCTGGCTGACCGGCTGATCCAGTTCACCGGCGGGCTGGCTGCCCGTGAGATGAGCGAGCAAGTCCTTGATAACATGGACATTGAACGCGAACGCGGGATCACCATCAAGGCCCAGACGGTGAGGCTGAACTACACCGCCGACGATGGCAAGCTCTACGAACTCAACCTGATGGACACCCCCGGCCACGTCGATTTCGCCTATGAAGTCAGCCGCAGCCTCGCCGCCTGCGAAGGCGCGCTCCTCGTCGTTGACGCCGCCCAGGGGGTTGAGGCCCAGACCCTCGCCAACGTCTACCAGTCGATCGAGCACGACCACGAAATCGTTCCCGTGATCAACAAGATCGATCTCCCCGCCGCCGAACCGGAAAAGGTCAAGGCCGAGATCGAGGAAGTGATCGGCCTCGATGCCTCCCAGGCCGTACTGACCAGCGCCAAATCGGGCATCGGCATCAAGGACGTGCTCGAAGCCGTGGTCACCCGCATCCCCCCGCCCAAGGGCGATGCTGCGGCGCCGCTCAAAGCCATGCTGATCGATTCCTGGTACGATCCCTACCTCGGCGTGGTCATCCTGGTCCGCGTAATCGACGGCGTGATCAAAAAGGGCCTCTCGGTCAAATTCATGGCCGGCGGCACCGAACACCTGATTGACCGGGTCGGCTGCTTCACCCCCAAGATCGAGCAATTGACCGAGCTCACCCCCGGCGAAATCGGCTTCATCACCGCGCAGATCAAGGAAGTGGCGCAGGCCAAGGTCGGCGATACCATCACCACCGTGAAAAACGGCGCCGTGCAGGCGCTCCCCGGCTTCAAGGAAGTCCAGCCGGTGGTGTTCTGCGGCCTGTTCCCGGTTGACGCGGCCGATTTTGAAAAGCTTCGCGAAAGCATCGCCCGCCTGCGCCTCAACGATGCCAGCTTCAGCTTTGAAATGGAAAGCAGCGCCGCGCTCGGCTTCGGCTTTCGCTGCGGCTTCCTCGGCCTACTCCACCTGGAAATCATCCAGGAACGCCTGACCCGCGAGTACGACCTCGATCTGATCACCACCGCCCCCAGCGTGGTTTACCGGATCGTGCTGCGCAAAAGCAAAACCGAGGACGCCGGTGAGATCATGCTCCACAACCCGGCCGATTATCCCGATCCCAGCCGGATCGAACAGATTGACGAACCGTGGATCAAGGCGGTGATCTACACGCCTGACGAATACCTCGGCTCCATCCTCAAGCTCTGCCAGGATCGCCGCGGCGTGCAGACCGGCCTCACTTACGTGGGCGGCCGCGCCCAGGTCAGCTACGAATTGCCGCTCAACGAAGTGGTGTTCGATTTCTATGACCGCCTGAAAAGCATCAGCCGCGGCTATGCCAGCTTCGACTACGAACAGATCGGCCTGCGCGAAGGCGATCTCGTCAAGATGGGCATCCTCGTCAACAACGAGCCGGTCGATGCGCTATCGATGATCGTCCACCGCTCGGTCGCCGAAAGCCGCGGCCGCCACATGTGCGAACGCCTGAAGGACTTGATCCCCCGCCACTTGTTCAAGATCCCGATCCAGGCCGCGATCGGCGGCAAGGTCGTGGCCCGCGAAACCATCAGTGCCATGCGCAAGGACGTCACCGCCAAGTGCTATGGCGGCGATATCAGCCGGAAGAAAAAGCTGCTGGAAAAGCAGAAAAAGGGCAAGGCCCGGATGCGGGAATATGGGAATGTGAGCATCCCGCAGGAGGCGTTCATCGCTGCGCTGCGGATGGGCGAGGAATAATTACGCCCCCCCGGTCGGCGGAGGAGGCGGCGTTTGTAGATGGTTACGCGCGGGCTTTCGGTTGTGCGGAAGGCAGGAAAATGAATTTTGCTGCACTGCGGGCCAAGTCGGGCTAGGGGGCGGGCAGCCGCGCAAGCTTTGCGCGGGATTTACCCCCAAACGAGAGTACGAGCAAACCCATGGCTGCTTACAAGGAACCGACTTTTCAGGAGCGCGCTGCGCTGGCGCAGAAGGCCCGCGAGAAGGCGCTGAAGAAGCTTGCCGACAAACCTGCGCTCGATCCGGCGGTTATTGCTGAGCGTGCGGCAGCGCGGCTGGCGAAGGAAGCTGCCGCGGCGCAGAAGGCCGCAGAGCGCAAAGCCGCGATCCTGGAAGCCAAGGCCCAGAAGATCGCCGCTGCGGCACAGGCTGCAGAGGTGGCCGAGGCGGCAAAGCCGGTGGAATTGACCGAGGCGGAGAAGAAGGCGGCGCGCGATCAACGCTATGCCGCGCGCAAGCAGAAGAAGCGCTAGCTGAGCAGGCCGGTGGTGCAAGCCAATCGCGGAGGCGATTGGCGCACACGACAATCAGTGCGTCATTGAGCGGCGCAGCTTATATCGGCCTTGCGCGAAATCCTCGAACAGCTCTTCAACGCTCGGGTGGTCGATCGGGCCGCTTTCGCCGTCAGCCACCAGGTTCTGCTGGCTGACATAGGCGATATAGCTGCTGTCCCCGTTTTCCGCCATCAGGTGGTAGAACGGCTGTTCGCGCGCGGGGCGGACGTGTTCGGGGATCGAATCGTACCATTCCTCGCTGTTGGCGAAGACCGGGTCGATATCGTAGATCACCCCGCGGAAATCGAACACCTTGTGCCGCACCACGTCGCCGATCGCATAGCGCGCTTTCGACGATAGCGGCGCATCGACAAGGCGGCCGGCCTGGGGGGAAAAGAACGAAGCGCGATCCATTGCTCCGGCAATATAGGCGCAGCTTGCTTGCCAGACAATGACTGGCCGCCGCCAATGCCCCAAAAACCATGCCAAGGGGCTTGGCAAGCGCCGTGCCTTGGGCTAACCGCGCGCTTCCCGACCACGGGAGGGCCTGCGCCCGCCCGATCACTTCTGCGGAGAGGTGGCAGAGAGGTCGAATGCGCTGCACTCGAAATGCAGTGTACGGGAAACCGTACCGTGGGTTCGAATCCCACCCTCTCCGCCAGAACCCGCCTTTCGGCGACTCCCCCCGAACTACGATGAACGCCAAGAATCGGCTGTTGACGGCCATGTTGTGCGGATTTTGCTTTCGCCGAAGTTCGCGACGGATCGCCTCAAGCCACGCTAAAATTATGGCTAAATTTTCTGGAATTTGATCTCCGGCGCTGCTATCGGCGAAAAATGTCCTCGCACGCGCGTAACAAACTCACAGCTAGGCAGGTGGCCACACTTAGTAAGCCAAACATCTATTCCGATGGTGGTGGTCTGTATCTTAGAGTTCGGGCGTCAGGTCGTTCGTGGTTCTTCATCGGAACGCTGAAGCCAAAGGGCAACTTGAGGATCAAGGGCACTGGAAAGGGTGAGCGAATCGAAATTGGCTTGGGGTCAGCACTGGACGTCAGCTTGGCAAAGGCTCGAGAAAAGGCGGAGGAAGTTAGATCGATGCTCATCGAAGGCATTGATCCACGCGACGAGCGACAAAAGGCCATGATTCCAAGGAAGGTCGCAACAACCTTCGGCGCTTTCGCCAAGCAATACCTCGCCGACATCGAGGATGGCTTGCCGGGGTCATTCCTGGCCGGAAGTCGCTTGCCTTCGCCGCAGGGTATTCTGTTGGCGCAAGATCAAGCCAACCATCGCGAAGCCGACCTTCAGTTGGCGGAGAGCCCCAGTGGCCCTCCCATAACGGAAGGATGACAACATGGATCACGAACAGCGGACCAAGGCAGCGAACGAACAGGACTCCAAGCTTGCCGGAAAGATCGTCCGATCGCTCATCCCCATCATCTTGCCTGCTGAGACGCTTGCCCAAGCGTTTGAACAAGGTTCTCTCGACACAGCTAGGGCTCGGGCCTTTGCCAATCGCATAATCCTGGGGTGCATCGTTTTGCGGTGGTGTACCCCGTCACACCTGAAAGGCGCATTCCGCTTCGTTCCTATTCGCTGCGAATCACGTCTTCAATTTGCCCCAAAATCACCGCTCCGACACTGCGCCAGCTTCCATCGCTCAACCGGTGATGAGGTCGCTGTAGTTCGTGATGGGTCACCCAAGATCGCAGCTAATACATTGAATAATAAGCTTTAAAATGCTATTCACGTCTGGCCGCTGAGCAAAGCTTGAGAGCATTTCTCGACGCGCTGACTGAAAAGGATATCACAATGATAGAGAACCTAATCTTCCGCCCAAACCAGACGGGCACCGCAGATGTAAGCTATCCAATGCCGCTTGACGTTCGAACGCCGTACGGCCTGTTCTCAGGGCAGTCCGGCAACCGATATATCGTTTGCGACGACCCGTACCACCGGTTTGCCGTCGCGCTCGAGCATACTGAAATGGAGCCTTTTACCGGCTTTCGCTTAGGCGATCTGCCTTCAGATTTTGGAAGATTGTGCGAGCTCGACGGGATCAATCTGGGTCAGCAAATCATTGAGCCCATCGAAGGTGATATTCCTGGGATGCTAGAGGTCGATGATGGAACAGTACGCCTCTTCATTCGGAACCTGACTGACCCATCGTACTGGAAGGTGCCGCCGCGCTTTCTGAAGTCGGCCGAGTTGTATCGTTTATCAGCGCGGTAGCGGAGTTTGAACGGGACCTTCTTGTCGAACGGACTCGAGCCGGTCTCGACCGCGCGAAATCTGAGGGTAAGAAGCTCGGTCGTCCCAGTCTGCTAACTGACGATCAGCGGCATGAGGTCAGGCGCAGACGTGTAGAAGGCGCATCGCTGGCTGAGCTCGCAAAGGACTTTGGCGTTAGCAGATCGGCAATCCATCGGCTCGCGCGCGTTTGATTGCCTCCTAATTTGAGAGCTCGAGAATGTCCGCTTTCGTGGTTTTGGCACCAAAAGCGGACTGTCCGGTTACGACCCCATTGCGGACTCTGGCGCAGTTAACGGGAAAAAATATTACGGCATTCAGCGGTTGCGAACGGTTCTGCGAATATAGGCTGATTGCCTGTCAGAGAATATGGAAAGAACACGGTAACAGCATATCCGTCGCGATGCTCCAATTCTGCAGCGATCGCGTCCTCATTGCCTAAGGTCATTGACGCTGGTTTCAGGCGTACATCGTAAAGAAGGCAGGTTGCAATGTACTCTCCAGAGGCTGCACCTCGACGAAGGCCATTTTCTAAAATCAGGATGAGATCTTCTGACGGCGGAATTTCTCGACCGTCAAAGCCGTGTATCAAAGACATATGTCCATTGGCCAAAATTGCACCTGCAAAGGGATGAAACTCGCCACTTTTGGCCAACTTTTCCTCAGCAAGCGGCATCAGTTCGTTTAGAAGATCTTCCGACTCGGATTTTGCATCCATAATGCTGTAACCTTTTGTATTATCAGTCGTTGTGCTGATTTAGCGGAGCGAGTCGATCTTCAAAAACATAACGTCTCCATTCCTTACTGCATATCGAAGTACCATGCGAGCGTCGGCATCTCCCAACAATCCCGTCGCTGCGGCTGGTCGGCGAACGATAACATTGCGGACACTCGGGAGCTGTGAGACAAACATTACATGAATCTAAACCGAGACAATCTGTTGAGTGTCCAAGCGATCAAACAGCGAGTCAAGGATTTGGCGTACCAGCTCGGCCGCGAGGACTTTTTCATCTGCACGGAACCCAGCGGCGACGGCTCACCATATATCGAAATTCTTGATGTCTATCATTTCGTCATCGAGGAGCGAGGGGTTGAGCTGGAAAGTCGAATTACCAATGACCCAGATGAATTGCTTTACTGGATCATGTGTGGGCTGACTGCGGAGATGGCTTGGGACTACGAGATGCAAAACAGGCGCGAAGGCGAGGACAGCCGACGACAGGCGTTTCCCAAGGATGTCGAACTTCTCGGTCGATTGTCTTCGCACTGGGCAGACCTAAAGCGGCAGGAATACTCCAAAATCCTTGGGGCTCATCCTTTCTACAAGTGATGTCCGCTTTCCACCCCATTCTTGCCTTCGCGGCTGGTCGGTGAACGATCCGAAAGCGGACGTTTGGGCTCTGTAAGAGCAAATGCATCTCCCGTTAGGACTGGCGGGCTTCAGTTTGTAACGGCGCATCAACGCTGACTAGCAGCTCAATCGGGGATGGGGCAATTTGGTCTGACAGTGTCCGCGAACAACATCGCTGTCGCGTTTTAACAATGCTGGATCACGGGTTCACACCCATCACCCTGATCAGCCGCGCGCACGGAATTCAATTTGTCACGGCCTTGAGGGAAAATGGAAATGGCCAGACTTGCTGCCTTGAAATCGCCAATTACAGGGCTGATCGCCTGCTTGGCGCTGCTTGGTGCCAATGTTGCCAAGGCCGAGCAGAGTACCGTTGATCAGGCCGCGCATGCAAGGGAGGTCGCATGGCAGGCGCTTGAAGACGGTCAAGCCGGCCGCAACGAGCAGGCCTGCCAAGGCTTCAAGAACGCGGCGATCCTCTATAAAAACGCCATCCTCTCGCTCTACTCGGCTTCGCTGTCGACCCCAGATGATCGCAAATATGTTACGGACACCGCCAACTTTCTCCAAAGCCATGCCGACTCTGCAAAAGAAGGTGCCGAAATGTACTGCGGGTTGAACGATGAGCCGGTTCAAGCCACCACCAGTTCAAACGATTTCGATAATGATGCGGAAACAAAACTGGATTTGCAGCGCACTGAAACCCTGGCCAAGGCCCAGTATCAGGATGCAGTCCGCAAGTATGATGCGAACGATTTCGCCGGAGCTTGCACCAGCGCGCGCCTGTCGGCCGTCAGCTATGGCAAGATTGTCACTGCGTTGAAAGCCAACGGTGCGCTGGAATCGGCCTTTGCCAACGCCGATCAGATCTATGCCAATGCCCGGCAGGCGGCGACTGACCGGGATGAGTTTTACTGCACCAAATAGAACCTGCCCGCAGACCGATTTCTGGCTTGCGACGCCGGGAGGTAGGGCTCCAATTGGAGCAGGTTGGATTCGAGCCGTTGATACGGTTGTTACGAATGTCGCCAATGGTATCGTACCCACCTAGGCAGCTACAAGCAGAAACCCCGGTGACCGGTAATTACGCCATCACGAGATCTGCTGCGCAATGTCCGCTTTCCACCCCAATTACGCCATTGCGGCCAGTCGGCGAACGACCCGAATCCTGGCGTCTGCCCTCAATGGATCGGTTAGCGTTCCGAACATCGGCTGCTTCAATCTGCCTGAACGGAACCGAACTCCCTTGGGCTGCGCCCGCCGGGATGCTGATGCCTCGCTCGCTTCCAAAACACCGTCCGGGCACTCACGCCATTTGTTAACCATGTTCGATTAAGTGTGCCAATCGTTGCAATTCCGAGGACACGCGATGTCTATGATCGAAACAATTGGCAGGTCCGGTGGGACCAGCAGTCTATTGGCTGAATTGACCATGTCGCCCGTGCCACCCGCAGGCTGGCGCGGAGTCATCTATTCCGAGATCGACCACCTTCAGGCTTCTTCGGCACCTGACGAGCAAGTCAATGTTGCTGAGCGCATTTCGGTGACCCTTCTCCAGCTCGAATGGGCCATTCAAAGAGGGGATGATACGAAGCAAGACAAAGCGCGGCAGCAATTGCGTATCCTGGGCGATAGCTTGCATTCGGCGTATGCACCTCAATTACAGGATGATGTACTAGAATTGCGCGAAGTCGAAACGATCACTGAAGCCCTTGAGAGGCTGAACAGTCAACATCGGTGAGCGCCACTAGGTTGCGGATGGGATCAAATTTTGGAGACGAGAAGCCATCAGCGATATGCTGTCGATATTCAGGCGCGCTACCGGATCGGTAACGGGCTCTGGAAAGACGTGACCGTCAACGACCTTTCCATTCATGGCTGCCGTATGTTCGATCGCTTTAGCAAACTTGACCTGAGTGACTCTGTCTACATCAGAATCGGCTCGATTGGTCCCGTCGATGCCCATGTCAGATGGCGGCGAAATAACGACATTGGTATAGAGTTCAGTCGACCGATCCACCCTTCGGTATTAAACCACATGCGGACCACTATGGCCGGTTGGTCTTCGCCCTGAGACCGTCCGCTTCCCACCCCAAATGCGTCGTGAATGCTGAACCTCGACTGGCCTGATTGCGGACACGACCTACCTGTGGGATGGGCTATTGCATGAACTCTCGCAGTGCGCGCCTTTGGTTTATCTACGTCGCCGTGATGGGTGTCGCAGTGGTCAGCGGTGCGATCTACGTTTCTGTTACCTTTGGTGACCCCGTCGGCCTGTTGTTTCGAAGCATCCTGACCGGGCCAGTGATCCTTGGCATAGTCTCTTGGTCTTTGCTGGCTTTGGCTTTGCGATGGCTAACGATTGGCAAACTGGTGAGGCCTCCAATTGCATCGAAGGTCACATATTTGTTGGGTGGTTCTCGATTAGCTTTGATCCTGGCCACCCTCGCGTTGGGTGTAACTTGGCTCGTGAGCCTAGCCCTAGCTTGGTCGAGTGAGGCGACGATCCTTGGTGCCTTTATATGCATCGTCGTAATTACAGCGTTCACCGGGCTGTTAGGAGGCGCAATCGGCAATTCAGTCTTGGTGGCGAAGCACTGGCAGCGACCAAACCGCTGAGTGTCTGCTTTCCACCCCAAACTGGTCGATGCGGCTGGGTGGTGAACGACCCGATTGCGGTCATTACCCACGTCGACCTAGATCGGTAGGACAACCTCAAACGGTTCTCCGGCAGCGATGCGCGCCAAAAGCTCGCTGGACGAAGTCGAGTAGTGTCTTCCCGAGACTGCTACGGATAGGACTTTACGGTCTCGTTCAACGACGGCGCCAGCTGGCAGAGCCAAGAATGGAACAATCGCTTTGTTCGTCAGGGCCACTTCATAGAGTGATACCAGCCGCATGGCAGCGTCGCGTCCTTCATGGATGATCCATCCGGAAATGTTCCCCTGAGATTCCAGACGCGCCATCGTAAATTGCTCAGCTAACGGCACCTCTTCGGGCAAAGATGTCGCCTGCCGCATTGAGGGAAAGTCCGGTTCGACTTGGCACTCTTCGCATACAGCCCGCTGTAGAGCGAGCAAGCGGACAGCACGGCTTACTCCGCAAACCCAACGGACGGGCATAGTTTCAAAGTCTGGTTCAAGCGCTAACAAGTCGCCATCGTCTGTTTGCTCAAGTTTCAGGAGCGACCAGCCTAACTGGATAGTTTGTTCTGCCTCGAACCGAACACCTCTGCGAACCTCATCCGCAAAATAGTTTGGCAACCAATCCGCTAATCGGGACCACTGCGGGTCCACCTGTATGATTACGTCGGGATGACCATATTCTCGAAGGTCGGCTCTGATTTGGAACATCGTCAATTGCTACCTCGGTGAACGTCCGCTTACCACCCCTAACGCGCCGTCGCGTCTCGACCGCGAATGACCCGATTGCGGACATCGACGGGAGCAGTCAAAACGGTGTTAGGGAGAGAGGATGACCTACAGCAATTCAGCCGCCGACAATGCTCAGCTTCTTTGGCGAACGATAACAGGTTCGGCCGATTTTTCTGGTCGTTCGCGTCGGTCGGAGGTGATCTACTACTGGATTGTTCTCCTGCTCGTTAGCAATGTGCTCAACTATGCTGTCGAAACGGTCGCGTCGGTTGATGCGGCGATCGCGTTCGAGGTCGCTCTCGATCTCGTGCTGACAATCCCGGTTTTCGCCCTCTTTGCCAGGCGATTGCACGATCTAGATAGGTCAGGCTGGTGGGTGCTAATTATCGGCTTGCTACTCGCTTTCCAGGAAATACTTCCGTGGCTCCCAATTTTTCCCGACCGGCCCAACCTGATCATATCTGCACCATCCATCTTGTATGGGATAGCCTTGCTCTATCTGAGTGTAATGCGTGGTACAAAGGGAGCGAACTCCTACGGAGATGATCCGCGCTCGAGTGCGGCCTAATGTCCGCTAACCACCCCAAACTGGACGGTCAGCAACGGCAAGTTTGGGGTGGAAAGCGGTCATTCGTTAGAACAACAGCCACACACTGTAGGCAAATCCGGCGATACAAAACGCTGCTACGAGAGTGAGGGCAGCTGTATTGATCCAAAAACGGACTGGCTCTGTTTTACGATGTGCATCTTTTGCCCATGGCCCTCTTCCTCCTCCGACCACGCCCATTCTCAGGCAATAAAAAAGAAGCCAAGTGAAACAGGCAGCTAACAGCGCAAAAAATGCCAGATCGAAAATCAAGGCCATTCATCAGTCTAACGCGTCACGTAGAGTCCGCAATCGAATCGTTCGCCGACCAGCGGTCCCGGCACATTAGGGGTGGAAAGCCGCCGCTGCGCCTAGTTGATCATTCGCGCATTTTTCAGGACGTATGGCTGGCAAACCGTCAGACAGATGTCCTGGTCACCGCAACCGCTCCTGACCAAAACTCCTTTGACCCGAACTGCCGAACCGTGCGCTACCGTTAGTGCAGGGTCTGTCATGACACATTGCTTGGGAGCGTCGTCATAGTCGCGACTGCCGAAGTAGATGCCTGTAGCTTCATGTTGGTTCGACCAAAATCCAACCAACGTAACGTCCTCTCCGACATGCCCTTCAAGCTCGGAATAATTGCTTGTGCCAGACATCGAACTGAAGGTGGTGCAGCTCGCAAGGAGCAAGAAGCCTAATATAATAATGGAGGGCCGCATTTCGTGAACATAGCGATACCACCGGTGTCCGCAATCGGGTCGTCCACCGCCCAGCATCACCGGCGAGATTGGGGTGGAAAGTGGACATTCGGCTTCAACGCGGATTTGCTGGATCAGCGAACATATCCTGGCTGCAGGTGGGCAATCATTGACATTATTGTTGTGTGACATAGCTTCCTGACGCGATGGCGGATGCAGAATCTCAGCTTGAATCGTTCATCGAGAAATTCGACCTCGAAAAGCAAAGCATGATTAGGGAAGTTCGCGCTGCGCTCCGTCGCAGGCTCCCGGCCGCGCACGAGCTAGTCTATGATAACTATAACTTCTTTGTGATCGGATATTGTTCGACTGAGCGCCCCTCGGACTGCATCGTTTCGATTGCAGCAAGCGCTGGCGGCATCAGCCTGTCATTCTATCGCGGTGCCGATCTCGTGGATCAACATGGCGTTTTGAATGGATCAGGCAGTCAGAACCGCTTCATCAAATTGCAGACCAAGGAGACAATCGCGCAACCTGAAGTGGAAGCGCTGATCCAGCAAGCCGTGGATTTGGGCAAGTCGCCGCTAGTTGATGGCAGCCCAGCGAAGCTCATTATTCGTTCAATATCTGCAAAACAGCGCCCCAGACGCAAGAGCTGAGGCAGTTGGCCAATTGGAACGTGACCAGGCGCAAGTCTTAACACCCAAAGGACGGACGCAGCACGGGCAAGGACAAACGTCCGCAATCAGGTCGCCCACCGCCCAGCTCAATCGGCGTGTTTGGGG
>CAVVTJ010000005.1:0-45100 GCA_963751145.1 uncultured Alphaproteobacteria bacterium | reverse complement strand
ATCGATCGCTACCGCGCGGTAACAGTCAGCTTCGGCTACGAAGGCGATGCGGTGATCAATTCGCTGAGCGACATCGGCTTCATGGCGCTGGGGTTCTGGATCGCCAGCAAGTTGCGGTGGAAGGCGAGCCTTGCCCTTGCCATCAGTTTCGAACTGTTCACGCTTTTTATGATCCGGGACAATCTGACGCTTAACGTGCTGATGCTGGTCTGGCCGCTTGAGGCGGTGCGGACCTGGCAGGCTGGGGGTTGATCACGATCAAATAATCTCTTTCCAAATTGATCCATACGGTGTTTAATCGCGCAGTTAAGAGCCCTGAAAAGAGGAGAGTTGCCGATGAGCGCCGCAGTTGCACTTGCCAAGGACGAGGCCACCCATGTCGACGTGCTGATCGTCGGCGCAGGGATTTCCGGGATCGGTTCGGCCTATCACCTGCAGGACCAATGCCCGGGGAAAAGCTACGCGATCCTTGAAATGAAAGACACCTTTGGCGGCACCTGGGATACCCACAAATACCCCGGCGTGCGTTCGGACAGCGACTGAGTACCTTCGGCTACCGGTTCAAGCCGTGGGTTGGCACCCCGATCGCCTCGGCCGAAGCGATCCTCACCTATATGGGTGAAGTGATCGAGGAGAACGGCATCGCGCTGCACATCCGTTATGGCCACCGCATCACCCACGCCAGCTGGGACAGCAAGGCCAACCTGTGGACCGTTGAGGCCCAGACCAAGGATGGCGCGCGGCACACGTTCACCGCCAATTTCCTCTGGATGTGCCAGGGCTATTACGATCACGAGAAGCCTTACATGCCGGACTGGGCCGGGAAAGACAGCTACAAGGGTCTGCTGATTTACGCACAGCTGTGGGATCGCAAGATCGATTATAAGGGCAAGAAGGTGCTGGTCATTGGATCAGGTGCCACTGCGGCCACGGTGATCCCCGAATCGCCGAAGGACGCGGCGCATGTCACCATGCTGCAGCGTTCGCCGACCTATTTCTTCTGCGCGGAAAACAAGAACGAGCTGGCCGACAAGCTGCTGGCGGGATTCGACGAGCCGACCATCCACCGCGTGGTCCGCGCCCAGATCATGTACGATCAGGACATGATGACCAAACGCTGTATCGAGGAACCCGATCAGGTTTTCGAAGAGGCTCAAGGAACTGGTCCTGCGCTGTTCACCCGGCAAACCCGATTTCCAGTTTGAGCCGCACTTCACCCCGAAGTATCGCCCCTGGCAGCAGCGGCTGGCGTTCTGTCCTGAAGCCGATATTTTCAAGGCTGCGGTTGAAGGCAAGCTCACCGTGGTGACCGACGAGATCGACACCTTCACCGAAACCGGAGTGCGGACCAAGGACGGCACCGAAATCGAAGCCGACATCATTGTCGCCGCTACCGGTTTCAACCTGTTGATGATGGGCGGCATTCCGTTCGAAGTGGATGGCAAGCCGGTCAACTGGCATGAAACAGTCAACTACCGCGGCATGATGTTCACCGGAGTGCCCAATATGGCCTGGGTGATGGGCTATTTCCGCGCCAGCTGGACGCTGCGGGTCGATATGATGGGCGATTTCATCTGCAGCCTGCTCAACCATATGGACCGCAAGGGTGCCAAGCGGGTCGACGTCGCGCTGCGCGATGAAGATCACAACATGCCGCTGGGCGATTGGATTGAGGGCGAGAATTTCAATCCGGGCTACCTGATGCGCGGGATCAAACAGATGCCCCAGCGCGGCGACAAGCCCGAATGGCGCCACAATCAGGATTACTGGGCTGAACGCGAACAGATCCCGACGACCGATCTGGAAGGCAGTGAATTCCTTTACGATGGGGTGCGGGCGGGCAAGAAGGTCAGCGAGCCGGCCTAACCGTTCAACGAGGCGCGCAGGCGCGGTGCGGCAAAATCAAGGAAGGCCCGCAATTTGAGCGGCAGGATCGGTCCGCCGGTGTGCACCAGATGCACCGGGACCGGGTCCGGCTCAAACCGGGGCAGGATGATCTGCAGCTCTCCCGCCTTGACCGCCTTGACCGCCTGATAGCGCAGCAGCCGCACAATCCCGGCGCCGGCAATCGCAGCCGATAGCGCCGCGCTGGCGGTGTTGACCCGCAGGCGCGGCTGGATCGGCACGCTGATCCGGTGTTTGCCGCTGCCAAAGCGCCACACCTCGCCCGACCATTGCGCGCTCGAATGCCCTTCGAACAGGATGCACTGGTGCGCTGGCAGATCGGCCGGGCTCTGCGGGATCCCTCGTTGGTCCAGATAGGCTGGACTGGCGCAGGTTATCCAACCGGTTTCGCCCAGCCGCTGTGCCACCATCGCACTATCGGGCAGCGCGCCCACCCGGATCGCCGCATCGATATGATCGTCGAGGATGTTGACGATCGAATCCGACAGCGCCAGCCGGGCGGTGATTTCGGGATAGGCCCGCAAAAATTCGAGCAGCACCGGCTCAACGTGCACCTGGCCGAACATCACCGAGGCCGCCAAGGTCAGGTGGCCGCGCGGGACTTGGTATTCGCTGGCTGCGGCGCGCTCTGCAGCGTCGATGTCATCAAGGATCCGGCGGCATGCCTGGACATAGCCCTCACCCACTTCGGTCAGCATCAGCTTGCGGCTGGTGCGGATCAGGATCTGCGCCCGCAAATGTGATTCCAGATCGGCAACCTTGCGGCTGACCGTGGCCAGCGGCATGCCCAGCTGGCGCGACGCCGCCGATAGGCTGCCGCCGTCGACCGTCGCCAGCAGCGTTTTCATGCCATCGATACGGTCCATCCATGCCTCTCAATATTTGGAAGGATAATTCCCGAACTTAGCGGATAATCCCAAATAACGGAATGGGCTATCTCATCGCCACCGGGCAGGACCTCCTCCCCCCGCGAAAACGAAAGGCTCCCTCCCATGTCCCGTATCCCCACTCCCGCCAATGTTGCCGCTGCCCCCGAAAAGTCGCAGCCGCTGCTCGCTGCCGTTCAGGCCCAGCTGGGCAGCGTGCCCAACATGTTCCGGCTGATTTCGACCAGCCCTCAGGCGTTGGAAGGATATCTCGCCATGTCCGGCGCGCTTGGCAAAGGCGCTTTGCCCGCCGCAACCCGCGAACGGATTGCGCTGGCAGTGGCCGAAGCCAATGGCTGCGACTATTGCCTTTCGGCGCACAGCTATCTTGGCAAGAACCTGGCCAAGCTGGACGATGCCGAAATCGCCGCCAACCGCAGCGGCGCTTCGAACGACCCGAAGGCCGATGCCGCAGTGCGCTTCGCCGCGCAGATCGTCGCGCAGCGCGGCCATGTTTCGGCGGATGATTTCGCTGCGGTGAAACTGGCCGGATACAGCGACGCGCAGATCATCGAGGTGGTCCAGCATGTCGCGCTCAACACCTGGACCAACTATTTCAACGAAGTGTTCCAGACCGCGATCGATTTCCCCGCCGTCGAAGCCCGCAAGGCGGCATAACGGGACGCGGGTGCCGATCCCCCCCGTCCGATCGGCGCCCGCCAACCCTTCCCGGCACACGGAACCCCCCACCATGGCCCGCAATTACGTCCACACCCTGTTCACCGCTGAGGCACGCAAGCTTCAGGCCGAAGATGGTAGCCGCGATGCCTATGCCCGGATGGAGCAAGGCGCGGATGGTACGCCCGATCAACTGGGCGGCAAGGAGGCCGAATTCATCGCTGCGCGTGACAGTTTCTATCTCGCCAGCGTGACCAGCGAGGGCTGGCCCTATGTCCAGCATCGCGGCGGCCCGGCCGGCTTCCTCAAACTTCTGGGCGGCAACCGCCTTGGCTTTGCCGATTATCGCGGCAACCGGCAGCATGTCAGCACCGCCAACCTGCGCACCGAACCGCGGGTTTCGCTATTTCTGATGGATTATCCGGGTCGCCGCCGGCTCAAGCTGCTGGGCCGCGCCGAGATCGTGACGGCCCAGCAGGACCCTGCCTTAGTGGCGGCGCTGATGCCGCCCAGCAGCCAGGCCATGGCCGAGCGCGCCTATGTCATTGCCATCGAGGGGTTTGACTGGAACTGCCCGCAGCACATCACCCCGCGCTTTACCGAGGCCGAGATCGCCGCTGCGGTCCAGCCACTCCACGCCGAAATCGCCCGTCTGCGCACCGAACTGGAACAGTTGCGCTGACCAGCCTAGGAACAAGACCCATGGAAACCGCCCAACGCCCGCCCCTGCCCCCGTTCACCGCCGAGACCGCCTCGATCAAGGTCCGCGCCGCCGAAGATGGCTGGAACGGCCGCGATCCGGCCAAGGTCGCCATGGCCTATACCGAGGATAGCCGCTGGCGGAACCGCAGCCTCTTCCCGGTCGGCCGCGCCGAGATCGAGGCTTTCCTGACCGCCAAGTGGCAACGCGAGCACGAATACCGCCTGATCAAGGAGCTGTGGGCGCACCACGGCAACCGTATCGCGGTGCGCTTCGCCTATGAATGGCATGACCAGGACGGCCAGTGGTGGCGCAGCTATGGCAACGAAAACTGGCTCTTTGCCGCCAGCGGCCATATGGCCGAACGCCACGCGAGCATCAATGATCTGGCGATTACCGAAGCCGAACGGCTGTTCCGCTGGCCGCTGGGCCGGCGTCCCGATGATCACCCCGGGCTGAGCGCACTGGGGCTTTAATCGGTTTACAGCCCGCCGCCGCTTCGCCAGACTACGTTTCAATGAGCAATGCAATAATCTGGTGGGGCGGTGAGCGCCCGCCGTTGGCACCAATGACCGGGCTGGGCGACAATGCCATGCCCGGCCATCTCGGCATCGAATTCGTTGATTGCGGCGATGACTGGATCACTGCACGCATGCCGGTCGATCACCGCACCCAGCAGCCGTTCAAGCGGCTCCACGGCGGGGCTTCGGTGGCGCTGGCCGAAACGATCGGATCGGTCGCTGCCAGCTATTGCATCAACCGCGAGATCAGCGTCGCAGTCGGCATGGAAATCAACGCCAACCATATCCGCCCGGCCTATGCGGGCTGGGTCTATGCCAAGGCTTCACCAGAATCGATCGGCCGCACCACCCAGGTCTGGTCGATCAGGATCACTGACGAGGCGGACAAGCTGGTCTGCATTTCACGGCTGACCGTGGCCGTCATCCCGCTCGAAAGGAAGTAATCATGCCCAGCAAGTCGGGGCCAAGCCAATCGGTTGCCGTGATCGGTGCCGGCGATTTCATCGGTGCGGGCATAGTCCGCAAGTTTGCGGGCGAAGGCTTTGCGGTTCACGCCGGGCGCAGGAACGGTGACAAGCTCGCCCCTTTGCTCGGCGGCGCGGTTACCGGCCGCAGCCTTGATGCGCGCGAGCCTGAAGACCTTGCCGCGTTCCTGGGCGAGGCCGAAGCAATCGCCCCGCTGGCGCTGGTGGTGTTCAATGTCGGTGCCAACGTACAGTTCCCGCTGACCGAAACCACCGACCGGGTGTTCCGCAAGGTCTGGGAAATGGCCTGCTTCGCCGGGTTTGTCGCAGTGCGGGAAAGCGCCCGGATCATGGCCCCGCGCGGGAGCGGCAAGATTTTCGTGACCGGAGCAACCGCAGGTCTGCGCGGCAACCCCGGCTATGCCGCCTTCGCTGCGGCCAAGGCGGGCCTGCGGGCGATGGCCGAAAGTGCTGCGCGCGAATTGTGGCCGCAGGGCATTCATGTGGCGCATCTGGTGATCGATGCCGGGGTGGACACCGCTTGGGTCCGCCAGCGCGTGACCGAGCGGATCGGCGCCGAAGCACTGGCCCAGCAGCCCGATCTGCTGATGCCGCCCGAGGCGGTGGCCGATGCCTATTGGACGCTTTACAACCAGCCCAAATCGGCCTGGACCTTCGAACAGACCATCCGGCCCTTTGGGGAGACCTGGTAATGCCGCGCGAAATCGAATTCGTGTTTGACTTTGGCGGGCCCAATTCGTGGTTCGTGCACCGCGCGATTCCCGCGATCGAGGCTGCGGGCAAGGTCACGTTCCGCTATGTCCCGGTGCTGCTGGGCGGGCTGTTCAAGGCCACCGGCAACAAGCCGCCGATGATGGTCTATGGCCATGTCCCGGCCAAAGTTAATTATGACCGGCTGGAGATGGACCGCTTCATGGCGCGCCACGCGATCACCGGATTTCAGTTCAACCCGCATTTCCCGGTCAACACCCTGCTCGCCATGCGCGGCGCGGTGGCGGCCGAGCAGCTGGGCTGCGCGCCCGCATACCGCGAGGCGATGTACACCGCGCTGTGGCAGGACGGGCTCAAGCTTGATGATCCTGAAGTCTGGGCCGAAGTGCTGACCAAGGCCGGGCTGGATGCAGCGGCGCTGGGTGCCCTGGTGCAGGACGAAGCTGTTAAGGCCGCGCTGGCCCAAAGCACCGAGCGTGCGGTGGAGCGCGGCGCCTTCGGGGTGCCGACCTTCTTCATCGGCGACGAAATGTGGTTCGGCAAAGACCGCCTGCGCGATGTGGTCGAGGCCGCGACCGCCTGACACTTGCAAAGCCCCGCTGCGCCATGCATCGTGCAATTTAATCGCGCGATTGAATTTGCGCGCGCAAGCGGAGAGCCACGATGACCGACTACACCTTACCCAACAATTCGGCCGACCTCACCGGCCGGGTCGCGCTGGTTACCGGCGCATCTTCGGGGCTTGGCGCGCGCTTTGCCGAAGTGCTGGCGGCCCAGGGCGCGGCGGTGGTGCTGGCGGCGCGGCGGCTTGACCGGCTCGAGGCCCTAGCGGCCAAGATCACCGCTGCGGGCGGCAAGGCCCTGGCGGTGCAGATGGACGCCACCGATGCTGACAGCATTGTCGCCGCGGTGGCCGCCGGCGAAGCGGCGTTCGGCACGGTCGATATCCTGATCAACAACGCCGGGATGCCCGATGCCCAGCGCGCCCACAAGATGAGCACCAAGCTGATCGATCAGGTGCTGGGGGTCAATCTGCGGGGCCCGTGGATCCTGGCCTGCGAGGTTGCGCGGCGGTTGATCGCGGCGGGCAAGCCGGGGCGGATCGTCAACATCAGCTCGGTCGCGCACTTCCGCTATGATGGCGGCGGGGCGGCGCTTTATGCGGTGACCAAGACCGCAATCGCGCGGATGACCGAGGCTTTGGCGGTCGAGTGGGCGCACTACAATATCAACGTCAACGCGATCGCGCCGGGCATGTTCGTCTCCGAAATGACCGACGGCATGTTTGCCCGGATGGGCGGCGATCCCGCGCCCAACCTGCCGCGCAAACGCGTGCCGGTGCCCGAGCAGATGGATTCGACGCTGCTCTATCTGGTTGCCCCCGCCAGCGAATGTGTGACCGGCGCCACGATCCGGATCGACGACGGCCAAAGCGCACGGGGGCGGATGTGAGCGGCGCGCTGGTAACTGTCGAGCGCGACGGCGCGGTTGCGGTGGTGACGCTCAATCGGCCCGAGGCGATGAACGCCTTGTCGAGTGCTTTGCGCGCCGAGCTGGCCCAGGTCATGCTGGAGCTTGACCGTGATGACAGCGTCCGCGCGGTGGTGCTGACCGGGGCGGGCACGCGCGCGTTCACCGCCGGGCTCGATCTCAAGGAACTGGGCGTGCAGGGCCTCGGTGCGGCCAATGCCGATGCCCCGGCGGCCAACCCGGTCAAGGCAATCGAACAGTGCCGCAAGCCGGTGGTCGGCGCGATCAACGGCGTGGCGATTACCGGCGGGTTCGAAGTCGCGCTGGCCTGCGATGTGCTGATCGGATCGGAAAACGCCCGGTTCGCCGATACCCACGCCCGGGTCGGGATCATGCCCGGCTGGGGGCTATCGCAAAAGCTCAGCCGGATGATCGGGATCAGCCGGGCCAAGGAACTGTCGTTCACCGGCAATTTCCTCGACGCTGAAACCGCGTGCCGCTGGGGCCTGATCAACCGGGTGGTGCCAGCCGCTGAGCTGGTCTCCGTCGCCAAGGCGCTCGCCGCGGAAATGGCCGGGATCGATCCGGACATGCTGCGGGCCTACAAGGCGCTGATCGACACAGGTTATGCGCAAAGCTTTGGCGATGGGCTGGAAAGCGAACAGCGCGCGAGCAAGGCGCGCAATTCGCAGGTCAGCGGCAGCGAGGTAGAAGAACGCCGCCGCGCCGTGATGGAACGCGGGCGCAGCCAGGCGGGCTAGGCGTCCCCCCACACCGCATCGCGCTTTTCAAAGAAGGCCGCACGCGCTTCCACGGTATCGGCGGTGCCGGACAGCATCACCTGCTGGCGGTCTTCCAGCGCGAAGGCGTGCTCCATGCTGCCCGCATCGATGTTGAGATTGAGCGCATCCTTGGTCAGCCGCAGCCCCATCGGCGAGGTCTGCAGCATTTCGGCTGCCAGCGACAGCGCCTTGGGCAGCAGCTCTTCGTGCGGCACGATCTCGCTCACCAGCCCGCATGCAGCGGCTTTCTCAGCGCTCATGAACCGACCGGTCAAAAGGTATTCGCTGGCCACTGACGAGCCCACCAGCCGCGGCAGGAAATAGCTCGCCCCCATGTCGCAGCCGCCCAGCCCGATCTTGATATAGGCCGCATTCATCCTGAGGTCCGGCGCACCATAGCGCACGTCCGAGGCCAGCAGCAGCGAGAATCCGCCGCCGCAGGCCGGCCCTTGCGCTGCGGCAATGATCGGCTGCGGACAGCGCCGCATCGCCTGCATCACTGCAGCGATCATCCGCTGCGTGCGCCAGACCTGATGAACCGGGCCAGCATCGGGATCGCGCGGCCAGCCGGCCAGATCGAGCCCGGCACAGAACGCCCGTCCCTCGGCCCGCAGCACCACCACCCGCACCGCAGCACGATCGCGCAGCGCAGTGAAGTAATCGAGCAGCGCCGCGATCAGCGGCTCGTTCATCGCGTTGAGCCGATCAGGCCGGTTCAGGCTCACCACTTCAATCGCGCCGCGCGCCTCGATTGTGATCGGCTGTTCGTCCATTCGTGTGCGCTCCTGTGCTGGCGCAGTGTTGACCGCCAAGCCCGCCCATGGCAAGGGCGCTCGGCCCGAGCGGGTATAGCATAGTGGTAATGCACCAGCTTCCCATGCTGGCTAGAGGGGTTCGATTCCCCTTACCCGCTCCATTTTCCTGTCCGCCGATGTTCATAGGCGTCTAGACAAACCCGCAAAATCCAAGGTAATTAGCGGCTGTAAGGCCGATAGCATCCGCTTGCGTCCGCATACAGCCACTATCTGGTGGGGGTATGATTGGGGGGCATTTGCGAAATGGCCAAGTCGATACCCCCACGCTTGGGGGTATATTGGGGGTATAGGCCCCGGAAAGGCTGGCAATCCCGTGGCTCTAACCGATGTAGCCATCCGCAATGCCAAGCCAGCCGCGAAAGCGATCAAGCTGGCGGACGGCGGCGGCATGTTCCTGCTGGTTACGCCAGCCGGGGGTAAGCTCTGGCGGCTCAAGTATCGGGTCGATGGGCGCGAAAAGTTGCTGGCCATCGGGGCCTATCCCGAGATCGGGCTTGGCGAGGCTCGCCGTCGCCGGGAGGAAGCGCGGGAGCTGATTGCCCTTGGCAAAGACCCGTCGCGCGAAAAGCAACGCGACAAAGTTCGTGCTCGGGTGCAGGCGGCAGATACGTTCGCGGCGATCTGCGACGAATATTGCGAGAAGCGCCGCCGCGACGGTTCCAAAGGCTGGGCACCCGCTACGGCCATTCGCAGCGAATATCTGCTTTCTCTGGTTTGCGGCTCGATAGGCAAATTGCCCATTGGCGAGATTGAACCGGCGGACGTGCTGACTGCCGCTCGCAGGATCGAAGGCAAGGGGAAGCTGGAAAGTGCCCGGCGTAGCCTGCAACTGGCTGGCGCGGTGTTCCGTTATGCTGTGGCGACTGCACGGCTGGCCTCCGATCCTACCCGCGATCTGCGCGGCGCGCTGGCAGCGCCCACGGTGACACACTACGCGGCGATCCTTGAGCCGGTGAAGGTGGGCGAGCTGCTGCGCGCGATAGACGGCTATGAAAGCCTTGGGCTTACCCGGCTGGCGTTGCAACTGGCTCCCCATGTCTTTGTGCGCCCCGGTGAGCTGCGCCATGCCCGCTGGGAGGAAGTTGACCTGGACGGCGCGCTCTGGACCATCCCAGCCGAGAAAACGAAAATGCGGAAGGACCACCGCGTCCCGTTGTCGCGGCAAGCCGTGGCGCTGTTGCGGGAGATTCACGCCCTCACTGGCCCGGCTGGCTTTGTCTTTCCCTCTGTCCGCACCCGTGCCCGCCCGATGAGTGAGAACACCCTGAACGCTGGCCTTCGGCGGCTGGGCTACACCAGCGACGAAATGACTGCTCATGGCTTCCGGGCGATGGCCGCAACGCTGCTGAACGAAAGCGGCAAGTGGCACCCTGACGCCATCGAGCGGGCGCTTGCCCATAGCGATACTGACAAGGTGCGGGCGGCCTACACACGCGGCGCACACTGGCAGGAACGCGTTGCGATGGCCCAATGGTGGGGCGACCATCTCGATACACTGCGCAAGGGTGCGGACGTTGTGCCGATCGAGCGAGCGAAAGGGAAGTGAGGCGCACTCTTTCCCTTCGGGAGCTACGCCGCGACTGCCCTGGCAACGTGGCCATTTTGCCGACCGCGCCCGCGCGGCAAGTCCAGCAACGCTATGGGCGGGACGATGGGCAGGCCAAGCGCGAGCTCGTCGCCAGTCAGCCCTTGGCTTTCCCTTACAAGTCGCCATGGACAAGGGCGGATGAGCGACAAGCGCAGTCGCTGGAGCTGCGGGCCGACGTGCCGCCGTTCGATCCCAGTAACCCGAGACACCTTCGCGCATGGGAAGCGATATGGGATTTCGGCAAGCGGTCGTGGCAATCGGACATGGAATGAACCAGCCGCGATGCGGCGATTGCACGGCGGCGGTGGGGGCTACGGAGAGGCCACACGCGCGCGGCATTCCATGGCAGTTTCGCTATGTGGCGGCCAGCCGCGCTAAACACAGACAGGGGGGGTGGTCAAAAGTCTAGAGCGGCACCTGGCGCATAACCACTGCCCCTCTCACCGGCAGGTTTTTTTCTTGTTCTCCGCATTTTCGGACGGCTGGGCAGAGGCGGAACGGACAGGCGGGCAGATAGAGGCCGACCATGCGGCTGGGGGTTTCGCCCGCCCAAACGTTGCGCGGCCTCATCTCCACGACCTTGCCAGCACGATCCGGGCGCTATCGCAGTGCGGGCTTGCGATCATGCGCAGGGGCCGGATTTCCGGCGGAATATTTTCCCATTTTCCGAACGGCTTTCAGGAAGCTATGATTTACAAGGGAACGTTGGGAACATGGGAACAAGCTATGTCAGACAGTCCGAAAGCCGAGCCTCTGGGGGGTGCGAGCCTGTTCCCAAGCCATCGGGCCGCTTTGGGAACATGGGAACAGAATTGGCCGATCCATACGGGGGGAAATCCGCGCGCGTGTGGCTACCCCCTGCCCCCTCCAGCCGGTGAGGGGGGGTGATGGCGGACGATTCCACGCCCGATTCCAGCCTCTGGGATGGCACTGTGCCGCGCTATCCCGATCCTGAAACGATCGGGCCTAGCCTGACGGCTTGGTATGGTCTGCATGACGATTTTCCGGGCGACCCGGCAGAGATTCTGGCTTGGGCGGCTGACGCGATTGCCACGCGTTTGGGGGCATTCGGGCCAAGGGTGGCAAACCCGTTGACGCTTGGCCAAGTGTCCGTCGCCATCAAGGAGGCCAAATTTTTGCTGGAGATGGTCGCCGAGATTTTCGGGCGGAGTGAGCTGCCAGCCGATGACGAAGCCCGGTTCGCTTTCAACGCGGAATTGAAGCGCCGTCGCGGGCGGCCAGTCAAACCCGGCAAGCTGCGCCCCCAGTCGCTTGGATGGTGGGGTGTCGCGCTTGAAGTGGAAGAGCTCATTGCGGCTGGGGAACTGCAAAAGGTCGCGGTGGGAAAGGTCGCAAAACGGCTGGGTTTGAAGGATGCAGTGGTGGCCGGATGGTGTCGGAAACGGCGCAATTCTCTGGATCGATCAAGCTGGCTTACTGGAGATACAGATAATTAGGCGAATTAGCCGAAGTCGGAAATTGTAGCCGCCGCCTTAGCTGTGCGTATTGAACCGGACTCCCATGAACAAGGGAGTTCGGAAATGAACGATACACCATCGGGCGCGCCTCTCGCCTATTCGATCAAAGAGGCCAGCCGCGCCACGTCGCTGGGGCGAACGCGGCTCTATCAGTTGATTGCCGCCGGGCAGTTGGAGGCCGTCAAGATCGGCAACAGGACGCTGATCCCTGCCCATGCCCTGCACAAGCTGCTGGGGGGCGACCGATGATCGGCGATAGCGGTGCCGTTCGGTCTGGCAGAATCGATTTCGGACGGGTCAACAGTGCCGCGCTCGCCCGCGCCGTTGCAGTGGTGCGGGGCCTACTGCCTGAAGGGCGAATGGAAGGCCATGAATACGTCGCCCGCAATCCGCTGCGCCCTGACAGGCGGCTGGGCAGCTTCAAGGTCAATATCTCGACAGGCCGCTGGGCAGACTTCGCAACCGGCGACGGCGGCGGCGACCTGGTGAGCCTTGCAGCGTTCGTTTCGGGCCTGCCCCAGCGTGAAGCCGCCATTCGGCTGGCGGAATCGATGGGGGTTTCTCCATGGGCGTGAACGATAAGCCGGATGATCCTTTCGCCAATGTCTCCAAGTCCATTGCGGCTGGGGGCGACCTGCCAGCCGGGGACGTGCCCGAAACGAGACGCAAGAGCGCGGCCAAGCCCAAGGGCGAATGGGTGTGCCCGGTGCCAGCCGATGCGCCGGACGCGCGGACCTCGCATAATCACCATGGCAAGCCCTCTGCATCTTGGCCATATCGCGATGCAGAGGGCAGGTTGATCCATTGGGTTTGTCGTTTCGACAAGCCGGACGGGTCCAAGGAAATCCTGCCGCAAACCCTGTGGCGTGAAGCCGGGCGGCCGGGCTGGCGCTGGGGTGCGCCGCCTGTCCCTCGCCCGCTCTATGGGCTGGACCGGCTCGCCCTGGTTCCAGCCGCGCCCGTGCTGATTGTCGAAGGGGAAAAGGCGGCGGACGCGGCGGCAGGCCTGTTTCCGGGCTTTGCGGTGGCGTCATGGTCCGGGGGTTCAAAGGCAGTCAGCAAAGCCGACTGGACGGCGCTGGCAGGCCGCCGGGTGGCAATCCTGCCCGATGCCGACACGCCGGGGCGCGAAGCCGCGCAAGCCGTCCGAAAGGCCGCGCTGGCGGCTGGGGTGGAAGGTGCGGCCATCGTCCAGCTCCCCGCCACGTTGCCATCCGCATGGGATTGCGCCGATCCCTTCCCGCCTGGCTTTGCCCAAGCTGACTTGCTGGGGCTGATCGGCGGTGCGCTTGAAGTCGCGAGCGCCGGGCGGCTGGAAATGCCCTTTGGTTATACGCTCGATGACGATGGCCTCTATTGGCTGGAGCCGGGCAAGGATGGCGCGGACTCAAGGGCCGTCCGGCTGTCCGATCCTTTCGACATCATGGGCGAAGCGCGCGACGGCGACGGCGGCGATTGGGGCCTGTTGATTCGGTTTCGGGACCGCGACGGGGTAGAAAAGCGAAAAACGGTCAAGCGGGCGGCGCTGGCGTCCGATGCCGGTGCGGTGCGGGCCGAGCTGGCGGGCGCGGGAATGTTGATCCTGTCCGCGACGGGCCAAAGCGACCGCTTCATTCGCTTCCTGCGGGCAGTGACGCATAGCGCCCGGCTCACTTTGGCGGAAAGGACCGGCTGGGTTGATGCCAGCCGCTTTGTCCTGCCCCATACGGTAATTGCGCCGCCGGGCGCGGAGCCGGTGCATTTCGATGGGGCGGCCTCTGCACTGCACTATAGGGAAAAGGGCAGTCTGGACGGCTGGAAACGCGACATAGCATCGCTTGCGCCGGGCAACAGTCTGCTGACCTTCGCCATATCCCTAGCCTTCGTCGGACCAATCATGCGCAGTCTGGATATGGAGGGCGGCGGCTTTCATTTTCGCGGGGCCTCAAGCACCGGGAAGACGTCGCTGGCAATGGCGGCTGGCAGCATATGGGGCGGCGGCGGGCCGCTAGGCTTCGCTTCGAGCTGGCGGGCAACCGGGAACGCGTTGGAGGGCGTTGCGCACGGTCATACGGAAGCGCTCCTGATCCTGGATGAGCTGGCGCTGGTGGATCCGATAGAAGCGGGCAACGCGGCCTATGCACTCGCCAGCGGGCAGGGGAAGGCGCGTGCGCAACAGAGCGGGGCTTTGCGCCGCCGGGCCGAATGGCGGGTCATGGTTTGCAGCACCGGAGAAATCGGCCTTGCCGATCACATGCGCGCCGCCAAGCGAGGCGAACGGACAATGGCCGGGCAGGAATTGCGCTTACTCGATTTGCCAGCCGATGCCGGGGCGGGTTTCGGGGCTTGGGAAGCCCTGCACAACATGGCCAGTCCAGCCGCCTTTTCTGATGCGATCAAATCGGCCTGCGCCGCCCATTATGGCCACGCCGGACCTGCCTTCGTCCGCGGGCTTGTTGCCAATCGCGCGTATTGGGAGGGCGAAGCGAAGCGGCTGGCCAAGGCGTTCGTGGCGAAGGCCTCGCAAGACGGGGACAGCGGGCAGGCCAATCGCGGTGCCGCACGCTTCGCTGCCGTCGCGGCGGCTGGGGAAATGGCGGCGGCGCTTTGCATAGTGCCATGGCGAGCCGGTGAAGCAGAGGCTGCGGCGCTTGCTTGCTTCGGTGCCTGGGCGGCTGGCTTTGGCCGCACCGCCTTACGGGAGCACCGGCAGATTTTGGAGCGGGTCCGCAACGCCATACAGGCCGGTCAGTCCCGCTTTGGGCGTATCGCCCATGGCAAGGTGCAATCGTTCTATGGGGACGATTCAGGTGATGGCGACGGCGGGACCAGCAACCGGGAAGGGGAAGCCCGTTCACTATGCACGCTGGGCTATCTGCACGATATTGAGCCGGGCAAGGCCTGCTACCTGTTCCATGATAGCGGTTGGGGTGAAATCCTGACTGGCTTCGATTCGAAGGAAGCGGCTGCGGTTCTGCAACAGCGTGGTTTCCTTATCTCCGGCGACGGCGGCCGGCTCAAGCGCAAGCAACGTGTTGGCGACCAAACCCCACGGTTCTACACCGTGAGGGCGACCATTCTGGAATGGGATGCAAGCGACCAGGCAAAAGCTGGCAGCGGCCCGCCCGATGATGCCGCAGCGGAGCCAGTGCAGCGGCCCATTGGTGCTGGTCCAGCCGCACCGGAGCAGGACGATTACGACTATGGGGCCGATGATTTCGATCCCCTCGGCGACGGTGGGTACGGTTGGTAATGCCCGCCCCTGCCATCCCGCCGCAATTCGATCTATTCGAGGCGCAGCCAGAGCCTTCCCGTCAGCGCGTCGGCAGAAAGCCGCACATTCCTTCGCCGGAGCAAATTCTGCTCGCGAATGAGCTGAAGGCGTCCGGGGCGACCTGGCCTGCAATCGCCCGGACCTTGGGTGTTTGTGTAAACACCTTCGCGAGGCACTATTTCCCGAGTAATCTGGCTAGACCGCCTAAGGGCCGCCGTCGCCACTCCCCCACGCCAGCAAGGCGCAAGATCGTTCGGCACGCAATCCTTGCGGGGCATGACCACAGCGGAAGTTGCCAAGCTGATCGGAATATCGGTGCCAACGCTTCGCCTGCACTATCGGGATGAATTGCAGCCCTAGGCGCGACTGGCAGCAAGTGCTCTAGGCGACGTGGAGAAATTCCGATGCGGACTCTTCACGGCAGCTATCCGGAAATTTCGATCCCAAAGCGGACAGTCCGGTTACGACAACAAAGCCGCCATTCAGTTTCACCGGTTAAGCTGAGCTCCACTGTCGCAGATCTCGCAAAGCGCGTGGATGATGTCACGGACAACGGGTTCTTTCAGACTGTAGAACCGGGTCTGCGCCTCACCGCGCGTGCCGACGACCCCTTCCTCGCGCAGAATGGCCAAGTGCTGGGATACTGCCGACTGGGACAGCCCTGTCAGCTCGACCAGTTCGGTAACCGAAACCTCGCCCTCATCCATGCGGCACAGCATCAGCAAACGCTCAGGATGGCTCATCATCTTAAGGCGCGCCGCCATCAGTGCGGCATTCGCCTTCAGTTCATCGCGGCCAGTTGGTTTCATTGCATTTCCTCGGATAGCTCATTCACGTCGTCGCGCAAGACGATATAGATCGCGGGAATGACCAGCACTGTTAGAAGGGTCGAGGACGCAAGGCCGAAAAGCAGCGAGATCGCGAGTCCTTGGAAGATCGGGTCGGTCAGAATAACGGCCGCGCCAATCATCGCGGCCGCCGCAGTCAGCACGATCGGCTTGAACCGGATCATGCCCGCTTCGAGTAGCGTTTCGCGCAAAGTCTTGTTCGGAGAACGGGCATGGCGGATGAAATCGACCAGCAGGATCGAGTTGCGCACGATGATCCCGGCCAGGGCGATAAAGCCGATCATCGACGTGGCTGTGAACGGTGCTCGCAGCAGCATGTGGCCCAAGACGATCCCGATGAGTGTTAATGGGATCGGCGTCAGGATCACCAGCGGGATCTTGAAGCTGCGGAACTGACCCACCACAAGCACATAGATGCCCAGCAAAGCCACCATGAAGGCCGCGCCCATGTCGCGGAAGGTTACCCAGGTAATTTCCCACTCGCCGTCCCACAGCAGCGACGGCTTGCTCTCATCGAGGGGTTGACCGTGGAGTAGCACGGCTGGCTTGATCATGCCGTGCGCCTGCCAGTCGAACTGATCCACCGCGGAATCGACCGCCAGCAGGCCATAGATTGGTGCTTCGTAGCGCCCCGCGAGATCGGCCATGACCATTGTGGCACCCCGGCCGTCGCGGCGAAACATCGATTGACCGCCGCCAGTCATGTCGGCGCGGACCAGCTCGCCCAGCGGGATCAACTGTCCCCCAGGAGCAACTGCTACTGGTGTTGCGGCAAGCGAGCTCGACCAGGTGCGCTGCGATTGCGCGAGGCCAAGTTCGATCGGCAAGGGGTCGCGATCGCCTCCGCGCGGCGCATAGCCCACGGTCTGATTGCCGAGTAGCGCGCCAATCGAATCGAACAGCTGACGTTCCGACAGGCCATACTGGTCGAGCTTGGCGCGATCGGGCACCAGCCGCAGCGTGGGCCGAGGCATGCCAAAGCTGTTGTCGGTATCGACGATGTATGGGACCGATTTGAACAGTTCCTGGACCTGCAGCGCGGTCTGGCGACGGGTAGCCTCATCGGGTCCATATATTTCAGCCAGCAGCGTCGCGAGGACCGGGGGGCCGGGCGGCGTCTCAACCACCTTGAGCGAAGCGCCTTCAGGCAGTGGAATGGCAACCTTGAGCCGGTTGCGGAGATCTACCGCGATATCGTGACTGGCGCGGCTGCGATCTCCCTTGGGCTGCAGGGTGATCATCAGGTCGCCCATTTCGGGCTTCGCGCGCAGGAAGTAATGCCGCACGAGCCCATTGAAATTGAACGGCGCCGAGGTGCCCACATAGGCTTCCATCGAGGTTACTTCGGGGAGTTGCCGTGCAACCGCAGCGGCCTGTTCCAGCACGCGCGACGTTGCCTCCAGACTGGTGCCTTCAGGCATATCGGCGACGAGCTGCATCTCGCTCTTGTTGTCGAACGGCAGCAGCTTCACCGTCACCGCCTTGAAGTAAAACATCGAGCAGGCAATCAGGGTTGCAACGCCCACCACGATCAGAAAGCGCCTGGCACTCTGGCGCGTGGCGATCACTTTGCTGGCATAGCGCTTGTAAAGAGCGCCAAGCTTGCCGCCGTCGGCATGGTCGTGACCGCTTCCAATCGCCTGCTTCGCAAGCCGGACCATCAGCCACGGCGCAATGATCACCGCGACGAAGAACGAAAAGATCATCGCGGCGCTGGCGTTGATTGGGATGGGCGCCATGTAAGGCCCCATCAGACCCGACACAAACAACATCGGCAGCAGCGCGGCGACCACGGTAAGTGTCGCGACGATGGTCGGGTTGCCAACTTCGGCGACCGCTTCGACCGCTGCGTCGATCCGGCTGCGACCATCGTTCATCGCCCAATGGCGGGCGATGTTTTCGATCATCACGATCGCATCGTCGACCAAGATGCCGATCGAGAAGATCAGCGCGAACAGGCTGACACGGTTGATCGTGAAACCCATGATCTTCGACGCGAACATCGTCAGCATGATCGTGGTCGGGATTACGATGGCGGTGACGCCTGCCTCGCGCCAGCCGATCGCAAAGCCGATCAGCACCACGATCGAAATCGTCGCCAGGGCCAGGTGGAAAATTAGCTCATTCGCCTTTTCATTGGCGCTTTCGCCGTAGTTGCGGGTCACTGCCACGTTGACGCTATCGGGGATGAGAGTGCCCTTCAGCGTTTCGACCCGCTCGGTCACGCTTTGCGACACGGCCACGGCATTGGCACCGGCACGCTTGGCAATCGCCAGACTAACTGCGGGGGTCATTGCCCATCCCGACTTGTCGTCCCGCGCCCACCGCCAGGCATGGGCCTGATCCTCGCTGGGGGCTTGATCAACCCGCGCAACGTCTTTGAGCAAGACTTGTGCCCCGCTCGCCGAGCGCACGGTCAGCCGCCCTAGTTCATCAGCGCTGCGCAGCGTCTGTCCGGCGGTGACGCTGACCGCCTGGCCGCCTTCACGAATGGAACCGGCTGGGAACGACCTATTGGCCTGACTCACCGCTTCGATGACATTGCCCAATGGCACTCGGTAGGCGGCCAGCTTGCCCGGATCGGGCACCACGCGGAGCACTTCGCGCTGGCCGCCAGTTATGAAGGTCAGGCCGACATCGTCTACCTTGGCGATCTCGCTGCGAAGTTTGCCGGCTAGCTCGAACAGCGCCTGATCGTTCCACTGCCCCGGCGCTCCGGGCTTGGGTGTCAGGGTCAGCACCACGATCGGCACATCGTTGATGCCGCGCACGGTGATCTGTGGGGGCGGGATACCGACCGGAATCCGCTCGATATTGGCATTGATCTTTTCGTCGATGCGGGTCGCGGCAGCTTCGGGGTTGGAACCAACCAGGAAACGCGCGGTGACCAGAACGCCGTTGTCGTCCGCCTGGGTATAGACGTGCTCGACGCCGTCGACGCTCTTTACGATCATCTCGAGCGGTTTGGCCACCAGTTCAACCGCTTCGGGCGCAGACAGACCGGGGGCTTCGACACGGATATCGACCATCGGCACAGAGATCTGCGGTTCTTCCTCGCGCGGGATGGTGATCGTCGAAATTAGGCCCACAATCACCGCAGCGAGCAGGAGCAGCGGGGTGAGCGGCGACTGGATCGTCGCGCGGGTCAACCGGCCGGAAAGGCCAAGGTTCATTGCCTGACTGCCCCAACCAGCGTGTCACCGGCGGTCACGCCCGAGAGCAACTCGATCTTGCCAATCTCGCTCGATGGGGCTGTTTGCACCGGCACCTGCATCGCACTGCCATCCTTGGCGAAGACGGTGACATAGTCGATGCCAAAGCGGCTGGTGATGAAGCCGATTGGCACCAGAAGCGCTTTGCGACTACCCGTTTCGATCCGGGCAGGAAGACGGCGGCCAATCAAGCTGTTGTCGATTCCCGGCATATCGACGTCGACGGTTAGCTGCCCGGCAACGACCGCAGGATAAACCTTGATCACTCGCCCTTCGCTCAATGCGCCGTCAAAGCCGGTCGTGGTCACGCGGGATCCGGGGTGTATCTTTCCGGCCAGCGATTCCGGGACTTGCAGGCGCAGGATCGTTGGTCCTGCAGTAATTACCGCCACTACAACGCCGGGGGCAACCGGTGCGCCAGCCGGCACGTCGACGCGCAGCACGCGGCCATTGGCTGGAGCAACGACAGTGCCTTGCCCGGCCACTGCGCCGACCGCAGACTGCTGCGCCTGCGCTGCACGAACCTGCGCACGGGCGGTAGCCACTGCCGCATCGGCCATATCCAGCCGCGCTTTCGCGTAAACGCCTCGATCATAGAGATATTTGACCCGCTTCCAGTCGGCAGTGGCCTGATCGACTTGCGCCTGCGCTGCGGCAGCCTGCGCACCATAGGCGCCGGCCTGATAGCCGAGCTGGGTATCCAGGATCCGTCCGATCACCTGGCCTTTGCCGACCAGATCGCCCTCATGAACCGTAATTGCAGTCAGGATGCCTGGAATCCGCGCCAGCACTTGGGCTTCTTTCAGTGCTGCGATCTCGGCGCTGACGTCTTGCCAGCCCACCGTATCGCTTAGCTGCAAGACCAGCCGCTGCCCTGCAGGCGCGGCTGCGTGCTGGGCTGGCTGCTCATCGCTGCTGCATGCAGCCAGCGGCATGGCCAGAACCAGCGCGGCAGCGGTGCTGATGATTGCTTTGCCCAAATGCATGGCCTGTTCCCTAAACTTCGACCGGAAGGCGGGCCGCTTGCCAAGCGTCGAACCCACCAGCCAGGTGGGTATCGATCTCAGCCCGCACGGCGGCGCACTTCTCCAGCGCCATGGCCGAGCGGCGCCCGGCGGCGCAGTTCAGCACCAGAAGCTTGTCGCCCGGATCAGGCAGCTGGCTAGGACGGAATTGTGAAAGCGGCATGTTGATCGCACCCGGAATATGACCGGCGGAAAATTCTTCAGGCTCACGCACGTCGACTACCAGCGCGTCGCCTGCGCGCAGCAACGCTGCAAGCTCCGATACAGTGACTTCACGATGGCGACTTTGTTTTCGATCAAAGAACATCGGCCCATTTTCCTCCAATCCAAAAGCAGACTCTAAAACAGCACTTGCTTATATGCTTAGAGCCGCATATTAGTCAATGGCGATATATGAGATCGAGTCGGATCAACAATGAGTCGCGATCGAAACCTAGGGAGCGTTGGGATGGCATTGCCGAAGATCATCATCTTGGGCGCAGGTCTGGGCGGGACAATTGCCGCTTACGAGATCCGCGCCGCCGTCAAAGGCAAAGCCGAAGTCATGGTTGTCAATGACAGCGATAACTACTGGTTCGTGCCTTCCAACCCGTGGGTCGCAGTGCGCTGGCGTGAACCGGACGCGATCAAGGTGCATCTTCCGCCGGTCATGGCAAAGAAGGGCATCGGCTTCACCTCAGTAGGGGCCAAACGGGTGCACCCGTCCGAGAACCGCGTCGAACTCAATGACGGCACTTCACTGAATTACGATTACCTTGTGATCGCCACCGGCCCGGATCTGGCATTCGACGAGGTAGAAGGACTGGGGCCCAAGGGCTTCACGTCATCGGTGTGCCGGACCGACCATGCCTCCGATACTGCCGATGCTTTCGATCGGCTTGCGGCTGACCCCAAGCCGGTGGTGATCGGCGCGGCACAAGGCGCTTCGTGCTATGGCCCCGCTTACGAATTTGCGATGATCGTGGATACCGAGCTGCGCCGGCGCAAGGTGCGTGACCGGGTGCCGATGATCTTTGTCACAGCCGAACCCTACATCGGCCACCTCGGTCTTGACGGGGTTGGCGATACTAAGGGCCTGCTCGAAAGCGAGATGCGCAATCGCCACATCAAGTGGATAACCAATGCCAAGATCAGCAAGGTCGAGGATGGGATGATGCACGTTGAGGAGGTGAACGAAGACGGCACGACCAAGGCCAAACACGACCTTCCGTTCGGCTTCTCGATGATCCTGCCGGCATTTCGCGGTGTCCCCGCTGTCCACGGCATCGAAGGACTGACCAATCCACGCGGGTTCATCCTGGCGGACAAGCACCAGCGCAACCCCAACTTCAAGAATGTCTATTCGCTGGGTGTCTGCGTTGCGATCCCGCCAGTCGGTCCGACCCCGGTTCCGGTGGGCGTGCCGAAGACCGGGTTCATGATCGAATCCATGGTCACCGCTATCGCGATGAACCTCAAGGCCGAGCTCAACGGTCAGGAGCCCAGCGAAGAGGCCACATGGAATGCGTTCTGCCTCGCCGACTTCGGCGATGGCGGCGTCGCCTTCGTTGCTCAGCCACAAATTCCGCCGCGCAACCTTAACTGGTCGAGCGAAGGCAAGTGGGTTCACCTCGCCAAGATCGGGTTCGAGAAATACTTCATCCACAAGATCCGGCGCGGCACCAGCGAACCTTTCTACGAGAAGCTCGCGCTCCACGCGCTGGGCATCCGCAAGCTGCGCTTCAAATAAGGAGACCAAGCAATGACGCTCGACACTGCCGTTTTCCGTTTTGCCGGGGTGGTCGTGCTGGCCAGCCTTGCGCTGGCGCACTGGGTCAATCCAGCATGGCTCTGGCTTACCGCTTTTGCCGGGCTGAACCTGTTTCAGGCCAGTTTCACCGGGTTTTGTCCGGCCGCCATCGCTTTCAGGAAGCTGGGCGTGCGTCCGGGAGCTTTCTTCAGATAGCCGCCTGCGGCTGAACCCCTGTCCTGCGCCGCCGGTTGCCCCCGACCATTGCGGCGCAGGACAACCCCTAAGGCCAAACAATGTCCGACCAAGCCCTCTCCGCCGCTATCAATCTGATTGAGGCCACGCGCGCGTCGAACCAGCCGGTAGTGAAGACCTTCTTTGACGAGGCGACCTTCACGGCCACCCATGTGGTCCATGACCCCGCCACTCGCCATGCGGCGATCATCGACCCAGTGCTCGATTTTGACCAGCCTTCGGGCCGCACAACAAGCGCTTCGGCGCAGGCAGTGGTTGACTACGTCAAGGCCCAGGATCTGACCGCCGACTGGCTTCTCGAAACCCACGCGCACGCAGATCACTTGTCAGCCGCGCCCTTCCTCAAGGAACAGCTCGGCGGCACATTGGTGATCGGACAGGCGATCACCGCGGTTCAGGAGACCTTCGCGAGCGTCTTCAACGAACCCGCCAGTTTCGCACGCGATGGTTCACAGTTCGACCGGCTGATGGCGGATGGCGAACAATTCGCGATCGGCGGAATTGGAGCCTTGGCACTCCACGTGCCCGGTCACACGCCCGCATGCCTTGCCTACGTGATCGGTGAAGCGGTGTTTGTTGGCGATACGCTGTTCATGCCCGATTACGGCACGGCGCGGTGTGATTTTCCTGGCGGAGACGCGCGCACGCTCTACCGCTCGATCCGCCGCCTCCTGATGCTGCCGGATACCACACGGGTCTTCCTGTGCCATGATTACAAGGCGCCGGGGCGCGATCACTTTGTCTGGGAGACGACCATCGGCGGGCAACACCGCAATAATCTCCATGTCCACGAAGGCACCACCGAAGATGAATTCGTGGCCATGCGTGAGGCGCGCGATGCTACGCTCGACATGCCGCGACTGATACTTCCCTCGGTCCAGATCAACATGCGCGGCGGTCAGTTCCCGCCTGCTGACGAGAACGGTGTCAGTTACCTCAAGCTGCCCCTGAACTTACTGTGATTGATCAACTCCACTATTTGCTCGCTGCCTTAAGCGGCGTGCTTGTCGGCTTCACGCTGGGGCTGGTCGGCGGCGGTGGGTCGATCCTCGCCGTGCCGCTGATGGTCTACCTGGTCGGTGTGCGCAGCCCCCACGTCGCCATTGGCACAAGCGCACTCGCTGTGGCAGTCAATGCGCTGATCGGACTTTTCAACCACGCCCGCAGCGGCAACGTCAACTGGCGCTGCGGCGGTTCGTATGCCGCAGCGGGCGTTATCGGCGCACTCGCCGGATCGACACTTGGCAAATCGATCGACGGGCAGAAGCTGTTGTTCCTGTTCGCCCTGCTGATGATTGTGGTGGGAGTGGCGATGTATCGAGGCCGCGGCAACGAAGGCACCGAAGGCGTGGTCTGCAACCGCGACAACATGCCCAAAGTGATGGGCTTTGGGTTTGGCACCGGCGCGCTGTCTGGCTTCTTCGGCATCGGCGGAGGATTCCTCATCGTTCCCGGCCTGGTCGCCTCCACCTCGATGACGATCTACCGCGCGATCGGCACTTCGCTGATTGCAGTCGCCGCTTTCGGGCTGACAACGTCGCTCAACTATGCGCTCTCGGGGCTGCTCGATTGGACGCTTGCCGGCTACTTCATCGCCGGGGGCGCGATTGGCAGTCTGATCGGCACCCGCGCGTCGCGGCATCTGTCAGCGAAAAAGGGAACCCTCAACGCGGTTTTTGCAAGCATGATCCTAATCGTTGCCTGCTACATGATCTATAGAAGTTGGGCGGCCTTTGCGGGCTGACACACGGAGAAACACATGACCGCATTGTTGCTGGCCCGCGCCCAGTTCGCCTTTACGGTGAGTTTTCACTTCCTGTTTCCCGCCTTCACGATCGGCCTCGCAAGCTTCCTTGCGGTGCTTGAAGCCTTGTGGCTGAAAACCGGCAAGGGCGTTTACGCCAACCTCTATCGCTACTGGCTCAAAATCTTCGCCGTGGTCTTCGCGATGGGTGTCGTCTCAGGTCTGGTGATGTCCTACCAGTTCGGCACAAACTGGTCGGTGTTCTCGGACAAAGCCGGGCCAGTTATCGGCCCTCTGATGGCCTATGAAGTGCTGACCGCGTTCTTTCTTGAGGCAGGCTTTCTCGGGGTCATGCTGTTCGGCATCAACAAGGTCGGCCGCCGTCTGCACTTCGTCGCGACCCTGGCGGTGGCAGTCGGGACGTTCATCTCGGCCTTCTGGATCCTTGCGGTGAACAGCTGGATGCAGACCCCGGTTGGCTACGAGATCGGCGCAAATGGTCAATTCCTGCCGGGGCCAAGCTGGGCTGTGATCATCTTCAATCCGAGCTTCCCCTATCGGCTGGTCCACACAGTGATCGCCGCATATCTGACCACGGCCTTTGCAGTTGGCGGGGTCGGCGCCTGGCACCTACTCAAAGACAGCACCAATCCAGGCGCGCGCAAGATGTTTTCTATGGCGATGTGGATGGCTGCGCTCGTCGCCCCCGTCCAGATCCTCGCCGGGGACATGCACGGACTTACCACGCTTGAACACCAGCCTGCCAAGGTCATGGCGATGGAGGGACACTTTGAGAGCCATCCGAACGGCGCACCGCTGATCCTGTTCGGCATTCCCAACACAGCACAGCAGCGAGTCGACTATGCGATCGAAATTCCCAAAGCCTCATCGCTGATCCTCAAACATGACCCGAATGCACCGCTAGCTGGGCTGGACACCATTCCGGTGGCGAACCGGCCGCCGGTCGGCATCGTCTTCTGGGCCTTCCGCGTAATGGTTGGGCTGGGCTTTGCCATGGTCGGGGTGGGCATGTGGAGCCTGATCGCGCGGGCGCGCAAGCGGCTGTTCGATTGGCCGTGGCTTCACCGGACGGCACTGGTCATGGGTCCGGCAGGCTTCATCGCCGTTCTGTCAGGTTGGGTGGTAACCGAAGTGGGCCGCCAGCCTTTCACGGTCTACGGTTTGCTTCGCACCGCGGACAGCGCTTCGCCGCTCGACGCGCCGGCCGTCGCAGGTTCGCTCATTGCCTTTGCGGTGGTCTATTTCAGCGTGTTCGGGGCAGGCATCTGGTATCTGCTGCGACTGATGAAAAAGCCGCCTGAGGCGCATGAGGCCGCGCTCGACGGAATGCCGATCCGCACTGCAGGCATCACCCCCGCACCTGCCGTCATTGAGGGAGAAGGCGCGTGATAGACCTGACCGTCATCTGGGCCGGGATCATCGGCTTTGCCATCGTTGCCTACGTGGTGATGGATGGGTTCGACCTTGGGATCGGGATCCTGTTCCCCTGGATCAAGGTCGGGCCCGAACGCGATACAGCGATGAACAGCATCGCGCCGGTCTGGGATGGCAATGAGACCTGGCTGGTGCTGGGCGGCGGCGGGCTGCTTGCCGCCTTCCCGCTGGCTTATGCGATCATCCTGCCCGCGCTCTATGCCCCGCTGATGGCCATGTTGCTTGGCCTGGTTCTGCGCGGTGTTGCCTTCGAGTTTCGCTGGCGCGACCCGGCGCATCGACCGACCTGGGATTTCGCCTTCCACGCGGGATCGCTGATCGCCACCTTCGCACAAGGCATAACACTGGGAGCTTTGCTGCAGGGCATCACGGTCAAGGGCCGCACCTATGCTGGCGGCTGGTGGGAATGGCTGTCGCCCTTCAGTCTGCTGACCGGCGCCGGTCTGGTCATCGGCTATGCCTTGCTCGGATCGTGCTGGCTAATCTGGAAGACCGAAGGGCCATTGCAGGACCATGCCTATGGTCGGGCGCGGCTTCTAGGGATGTTTCTGCTGCTGGCCATCGCGGCGGTGAGCCTCGCCACACTGACCTTGGAGCCGCAGTATTATACGCGCTGGCTTTCCTTCCCTGGCGTGCTCGCCACCGCGCAGGTGCCGCTTGCATCGCTGATCGTCAGCGTCCTGTTCTTCCGCAGTCTGAAACGCAAACACGAGGCCCAGCCGTTTCTCTATGCGCTGGGCCTATTCGGCCTTTGCATCGTCGGCCTCGGCATTTCGATCTGGCCGAACGTGATTCCGGCCCGTGTGTCGATCTGGGAAGCGGCCGCGCCCTATCGCAGCCAGCTGTTCATGCTGATCGGGGCTGGCCTCATGGTGCCGGTCATCCTCGCCTACACCGGCTGGGCATACTGGGTGTTCCGCGGCAAGGTTGGCACCGAAGGATATCACTGATGCGCGAGAGTCTCGCCCGTCTCGGCTGGTTCGCTGGGATCTGGCTCGCCAGCGTTATTGGCCTTGGCGCGGTCTCTTATGCTTTGCGACTATGGCTTAGGTGACAGCCAGAGTCCGCTTTCCACCCCCTTCCAGCCCTAACAACGGTCGCAGACCGGGTTTGAAAGCTGCTATTGGGCAGGCTGGCAAACGAAGGGCCGCAAGCCGCCCATCTGCAACGAAAGCTGCCTTTCCGGACACGACAACAAAGCGGAGATCTCTGCATCAGGCCAATGATGCAAGCTCCGTCCTGTTGGTGACGTCCGCCTTTTCATAAATGCGATGCAGGTAAACCTTCACGGTGCCTTCGGTGATGCCAAGTTGGTCGGCGATCTCCTTGTTTCGCTTTCCGAGCGCAACACATTCAACAATCTGGCGTTCCCTCGCCGTCAGGCCGGCCAAGCGGTCGCGATCTGGCTGTTCCATTGCCCGAGCGATCGCTCTGTCCACCAAGTCGAGATCGATGAATCGTCCACCCCCGATCACCGTTGCGATCGCTTCATGCAAGCGACTGGCGGGCCAGTCCTTGAATACGATTCCATCCACCTTCGCTCTCATCGCAGCGACCAGACCTGCGTCGTCCAGTTCGACCGTAAATAATATGACGGGCCGCGTATCGCCGCCGGCGCGCATCGCGTCGATCGTCTCGATTCCACTCCGGTTCGGCATTCGCACATCCATGATTACCACGTCCGGGTTCTCACGGGCGATTGCGGTCAGGGCAGCATCGCCATCGGACACCGAGCCGACAATCTGATAGCCTTTGCGCTCGAGCACCGCCTCTAGACCGGCTCGCAGGAATTCGTGGTCGTCTACGATCAGGAGCGTCGTCATGCGGCCGCACTTAGCTGGATCTGCAATTCGATGGTTGTCCCCCTGGAAGTCGAATTTACCCTCAGGCTCCCGCCGAGGTGCGCGGCGCGTTCCGCGATCGATCGCGGCATTGCCGCATTACGGCCGTCGGGCATGCCTTGGCCATCGTCCACAACTAACAAAGCGATTGTCTCTGCAAAGGGCATGGCGAGCCGAACATTTATAGCTTTGGCCTTTCCATGCCTCACCGCGTTCGCGACAGCCTCGCGGGTAATTTGCAGCAAGCCGTATGCCATAGGTGCCGGAACTAGGGGTAGTTCATTTTCGGCGAGGAACTGGACATTTACCCGCCATTGATCCGCGAGCGATGAAGCAAGTTGCACAAAGTCGGAACCGAGATCTCGCGCAGCAGTGTGGGCATTGCCTTTGCGCAGGCGGGTTATCACCTGGCGAACATGCTCCTGTTCATCGCGCAGGCTGGCGATGACCTTGACCATCTCCTTTTCCATATCGGAGTCCTTGTCGATTCCTTCTCGCATCGCTTCGAGCCGATATCGGGCTCCCGCCAGCGATTGTGCAAGGCTATCGTGCAGGTCCCTCGCCACATCGGTCCGAATGCGTGTTTCAGCTAGCGCGCGTGAAAGTTCAACGGCCTCCTCGTCGTCCAGTGCCGTGGAAACTTCGCGGGCGAGGGCAAGGCCAAGCCAGATGTCGTCCCAGCACGCCGCGCTTGCACCCGATAGGACCAGTTGTCCTCTCCCAAGGTTGCCATTCAGCGGAACCGACAACCCTTGCGAAACTGCCAGATAGTCAGCGACACCGGCTGCGAACGGCCCGGTGCGCGACGTTACCGTTTCGCCCGGCTCAAGTATCAGACGCTTTTGCCTCGTTCGATCGAACAGCATCGGCGCAAGGCCTTCCGGTTCTTCGATCCTGTCGGGCGGTAGTTGGCTCGCACCTTGGCCGAGATCTCCTGCCAGATACAACTTGCTCATCGGCTCATCCTCGGGTGACCAGATGACGGCCGCACCTTTGGCGCCGACCCCCGCCATCGCCAAAGCGAGCGCGCGGTCCAGGCGGGACCTATTCATGTCACCCCTCTGTTCGTGCGCCGGGAGACGGCTCGATGATCCACGACTCATGGCGAACCAACCGAGAAGGAGCGCCAACAAGAGGAGATAGCTGAACCGCCGGGGCAACTTCTCGAGATTCACCGGGGCCCCGATGTCGTATAGCAACAGGCCTGCCAATCCGAAGAAAAGGCCAAGTGCGACTGCCGTTTGCGGCACGTATTTTTGATTCCAGCGCGAGGCAGCGGATATGACCAGAAATGCGAAGAAGGTCATGAATGGGCTGAACGCGTCGAAGCCGATTTTCTGGGCAGCGAGCAGCCCGATCCAGAACGCAAATGTGTCCATCAAAAAGGAGGGGAGTGCGAGGTGGAAATCGAGCCACCAATTGCGCCATGCACAGTAGAGCACAACAAGTGCGAACAGCAGATAGACCGTCAGTCCGGCAATCAGTCTGATGTCGCAGTTGTGCCCCGGCGCTCCAGTCGTGACCCACAGCGCAAACAGAGCAATCATCGCGATGCGGACCCCAGCCAGCACTCTGCTTGGTCGCAAATTCGGCGGCTTGTGATCCACGATCACGACATTTCCTCACTCACGAGGCGATCCGGTCACCAAGACCTTCATCGCTCGAGAGCCTCCATGCCTACGCCCAATATACAAGGCAAGAACGCCGCATTCTGACAGGGCAGATAGGTCGGCATTGCCCGTCTTCGGCGAGTCGCGCGCCCCGCCGAGATATATCAATAAATATATCTCTTTAGATACATCCAGTGTCGCCGCCCATGAGCCGGGATTGGCATCTCACTCAGCAGTATGCTCGCACCGACGCAGCCTGGCGGCCGAAAACCCCCGAATCGATTACATAGCCGCGCGCACGAATGCGACGGACGGGGTCGGGCACACCTTGGGACTGCAGACTCTTGCGGAGCCGACGAATCGAATTGTCGAAAGATCGTTCCAGCACGTTGCATCCACCAGGTCGACACAGGCCAATCAGGTGGGAACGTGTCAGCAATGTATCACTGTTTTTCAATAGTTTTACCAGCATTTCGAATTCGCTTGCGCTTAATCTTATGAACTTTCCCTTGAACAGGACACGGTAGGCGAGTTGGTCGACTTCAAGTTCTCCGACCCGCAAAGTTGGCCCCACTCCTGCCCAGGGCCGTTCTGCCGTCAGTTTCGCAATGTAGTTTTTTATTAGTTCAAAGGTCAGTGGTCCGATCAAGGCATCGTCGCAACCTGCTGCGGCTCTTTTTCCCGAAGCATCGGGTAGCATCGGATCCAGTATCGATACAATATAACAATGCGCTGTCTTTAATGATTGCCGCAAAGCTCGGCAAAGATTCTCAGCATTCTCATTTTGGGGATGTGCATCGATGATGCACACCAGCCTACCTTCAATTCTGCATTTCGATATGTTGGTAACGCTCGAAACAATATTGAAGCCATAACAACTCTTGTTGTCTGGCATGTTCACTAGATTGTTTTTTGTATAAAGTAATACGGTCGTTGAGTAGTTCATCTTATCATCAGCCATAATAAAGTGCCCTATGATGGGAACCTTAGATGACATTTTTATGACGTTCTTTCTGAATCAGTAAGAACATAACAAGATCAACTATCGATATGACATCTGTGCGACATTGGTGTCATATTTGCTTCGCTAAAGTGCAACATGGGCTCCCTAAAGCATCGCTCGGCCGGAGGACGGGCGGAGCGCAACATCAAGCGTCATGCTCCAATCCTCAGACGTCACAGAAGATTTGAGGGAAACGAAATGACGCGCTCCATTTTCAGAATCACAGTTTCAATTGCAGCACTCGCTTTCACACAGCACGCGGCGACAGCGCGGGCGGCAGAGCCACAAGCGGAACCGGCAGCTTCCCCCGAGGCGCAGTCGGGCGAGGACGATTCACGCCTGACCGACATCGTAGTCACCGCGACCAAACGCGAAACCAACCTCCAGCGCACCCCGATCTCGATCTCGGTGCTTGGTGGCGACATCATCGAACGGCGCCATGTCCAGAGCCTGCTCGATCTTGCCGATGGGGGTGTGCCTTCGCTCCGTATCGCCACCTTCGAAGCACGCCAATCGGCGCTGACGGTCGGCATCCGCGGTATCGTTCCCTTCGACCAAAACCAGGTCGCACGTGAACCAGGCGTCGGTGTCTATATCGACGGGGTGTATCTTGGTCGTTCGCAAGGCCTGAACGCGGCGCTGTTCGATGTTCAACGTATCGAAGTGCTGCGCGGACCGCAGGGCACTCTGTTCGGTCGCAACACCGAAGGTGGTGCCCTGAGCATTGTAACCAAGGCTCCCTCCGGTGAGCTCGGGGGCCGCGTGCAGGCTGGCGTGGGCAACTATGGTTCCTACAACGGCGAATTCCATATCGATCTGCCAGCAGTCGCCGACTTTGCGATCAAGGTCGATGGTGTGCTTGATCACCAGGATGCTACCACCACCAACCCCGCTACGGGTCAGTATGGCTGGAACTACCACAACCGCGTGGGTGGCCGCATTGCCGGCCGCTGGACCCCGGTTTCGGGGCTCACCGTGGACCTCGCCTATGATCAGGCGAAGGACGAAAACACCCCGTTCTACAGTCAGCTGATCAACTACAATCCGAATGGCTACAACGTTGGCGCATTCGCGGGCAGCACGCTCACGTATGGCGGAAATCCGTGCAACGTCGTGGTTGCCGGCGTTACGACTAATCCCTGTATCGCGCCCCTGGCGCCGTTGGTGCAGGTGAGCGGCGACAATTTCATGTCGCAGGCCGATCTCGGCGTGATCCAGCAGCTCAGCGTGGATAAGACCCATGGCTTCAGCGGAACGATCAAATACAAGCTGAGCCCGGATATCGAACTGCGCTCGATCACTGCCTGGCGCGGTGTCGAAACCCACCAGTGGGACGGCTCGGCAGGCGCACATCGCAGCACGTTCTCCCCCAACGGCCAGTTTGGGCGGTATAGCCTTTCGGAACTGTTCCAGCATCAGTTCAGCCAAGAATTCCAGGTGGTCGGCAGCCTGCCGCAGGTCGATTTCGTGGTCGGCGCCTACTACTTCAACGAACATGTCGTTGAACGCGCGGCTACGCCGAACCCGATGCAGTGGAATGCCGACGGCACCGGCTACACCTTCGTCAATCAGGTTCCGGCCAATCCGACCGGTCCGATCACCTCGTCAAATCAGGGCTGGGACAGGCGCTTTTGGTTCGTCCAGCGCGATAGCAATGCCGTGGGCAAGAGCTTTGGACTGTTCGGTCAGGTCACTTGGTCCCCGATCGAGACGCTGCACCTGACAGCAGGCGGACGTTACACCCACGAAACCCGTGTTGGCGCACTGACCATCATTAACAACGTACCCTTCACCGGCGGCGTGCTGAACTACAAGAACAACCGGTTCGACCCAATGGTAACGCTCGCGTGGGATGCTTCGCCGGGGATCAACCTTTATGCCAAGTATTCGACCGGGTTCCGCTCGGGCGGTGCCAACTCGCGCTCCGGCTCGTTCCGCCAGTTCGCGCCTGAGCAGGTGAAGGCATACGAAATCGGTGCCAAGACCGACTTTCTCGACCATCACGTTCGCCTAAACGTCGCTGCTTACATCATGGACCGCGCGGGCACGCAGATCGATTTTGACTATGTCGACACCAACCGGTTCCTGGCCGACGGCGTCACGGCCAATCCCTTCTTCAACAAGCACACCGAGGAAACGGCGAATGCTCCTGGCAATTCGCGGATCAAAGGCATTGAAGCCGAATTGACCGTGAAGCCGTTTACCGGCCTTACTCTGGGGGCGTCCTACGCCTATACCGACGTGAAGATCCCGGCGACGCCTAACCCGCTCGTTGGTCCGTTGTTCGGGATCCCTTATCAGGTGTTCAGCGTTTACACGCCGAAGAACGCAGCCTCCGGGTCGTTTGACTATGAGCTGCCGGTCGGTGCAAGCGGAACCAACTTGCGCTTGCACATGGACGCGAACTACGCAGACCCGAGCTACAGCTTCCAGAACGAGCCTGTGCTGAGCGATTCAAGTTTCATCGTGAACGCAAATCTCGCTTTGACCGACATTCCGCTGAATTCGGGAGGAACCAAAGCCACGATTAGCCTGTGGTCGCGCAACCTGTTCAACGAGCACCACATCTATCGCCGGTCGAACGCCAATGACGCACCGACTGTCAACAACGATGGCTCCCTGAATTACTCCGGCGTGTTAGGCGACTACGCCAACTTCAACCCGCCGCGGACCTTCGGTGTTGAGGCGACTCTCAAGTTTTAAGGGCGATCCCAGCCCTTACTCTTAGTGGGGCGGGCAGCTACGGTTGCCCGCCCATCTTTTTGGCAGAAGCCGAATGCTTTGCAGCTAAAGGCCTTGATCGCAAATTTCACATAGTGCGTGAAGGCTCTGTCAGAGCAAATGCACCTCCCGTTGGGATTGGCGGGTTAGTGTGGGCTGCATGCCTCGCCCCCGCAACCCCGCCAATCCGTTCCGTTACTTCAACTCTTCGCCCGAGTTGATACGCCTCGTCGAATCACTGGAGATGTCGGCTCGCCACCCCAATCTTGCCATCGCGGCTGGTCGGGGAACGACAACAAAGCAGACATTGGACGCGCCCGACCTTGAGAGCGGACGGTCAATGGCCAAGAGCCGGGGTATGCGCTCAATCGTCGAGCGACTGCGGACCGTTGTCGCATATGGTTCAAATGCCAGCGTCTGCAACGATCAGTCCAATGTCATCCTTCAGGGCTGTGACCGTTTGAGCCCGAATAGTACCAGCGCAGCACCACCGACAATCATCGGGACACACAGCCACTGGCCCATGTGCAGGCCCGTCGCTTGTGCAAATGCGATCAATTGCTGATCGGGCTCGCGGACAAATTCGACTAGGAACCGCACTATACCATAGCCAAGCACGAAGCTGCCCGTGAGCACTCCAGGCTGCCGGCGCGTGCTGGTGAAACGATAGAGCGACCACATTATCAAGAACAGCAGCGGGCCTTCCAGAATGGCTTCATAGAGCTGGCTCGGATGTCGGGGCAGCGGACCTCCGTCTGGGAAGACAATCCCCCACGGCAGGGTCGTAGGCCGGCCCCATAATTCGCCGTTGATGAAGTTGGCTATACGCCCGAGCATGAGACCAAGCGGCGCGCACATCGCAACGCGATCCAGCACGCTTAACCAGATCAGGTTCCGCTTCTTGCAAAAGAGGTAGGTCGCCAGTCCGACACCAAGGGCGCCGCCATGAAACGACATTCCGCCGCGCCATAGGGCAAATATGCTCAGGGGATTGGTCAGGTAATTGGCTGGCTCGTAAAAGATGACGTAGGCAATACGTCCACCAGCGATAATGCCGATCGTGGCCCATGTAATGAGCTCTTCGACATCGTCGTGAGCGAGCGGAGCGTCGCTGTCCCGAGTGAGTCGCAGGAGAAAGCGCCAGCCAAGCACAATGCCCACCAAGTATGCCATGCTATACCAGCGGATCGCCAATGGGCCCAATTGCAACAGCACTGGATCGAGGCCGAGCGATGAAAAGGTAATGCCGTGTTGTGCGCCTTGCGCGAAACTCATGACGGTCGCCTTATCTGTCGGAGGAAGCAAGTGAGCGCAGTTGGTATGCCCTGGCCAAACCTAGCCTGAACCGCGGAGCTGCACTCACCTTTCGCGTTGAGGTGGTCACCCTAATCGAATGTTGACTGGTATTTGCACTTGCTTTGAGCATACGCGCTAGGCTTCACCAAAGATCTCGCGCTGCGAAAGCTCGATCCGGTCGAAATAGCGACGACGTGCATATTTTTCGGTAACGATGCCAAGAACGCGGCCATCACCATCTACCACCGCAAGCTCGTCCACCGATTCACGATCGAAGGTCTTGAGGATCTCATGCATTCCGGTTTCGGCGGTGAGCATGGTCTCGGGCAGGATGGCAATCGTCGCGACGCTCGCATCGGGATCGAGATCGGTCCTATAGGCTGCCGACGTGTTTACAATTCCGCGATAGTGACCTTTGCCGTCGGTCATGATCGATTTCTTGGTCGAGCCCAACGGAACCTTTTCGCGGAACTCGGCGATCGTCGTTCTCTCCGCGATCTCCACCCAATCCCGCCGCATTACGGCTTTGGCAGTCAAATCCAGCATCCAACCTATGTCGCGCGGACTGCGGATCGCAGACCCGCGGACGTGCAGTCGCCAAGTTGAAAATGAATAGCCGAACAGCTCCCGGGTCAGCGAGCTCGAGATGAGTGTGGCAGTGATCACGACGCCCATCAGTGCAAAGTCATGGGTCGTTTCGAGCATGAGTATGGCAAGTGTCATCGGACCGCCGACAATCGAAACACTGAGCGCGGCCATGCCGACCAGCGCGGCGTCATTCAGGTCAAGCGTAAATCCCAGACCCATCATGTTGATCAGTCCCGCGAAGATCTGGCCGAGTAATGAACCAAGGAAAAGCGAGGCGAAGAACAGCCCCCCCCGGAAACCAAAACTGAGCGAGATCACCGAAGCCGCGATCTTCAGCAGCAAGACGATCAGCAGGAATGTCAGCGCAGGGTGCAGCACAAGGTCGAGGTGTAGCGCGCCATGACCGGCCGAAAGGGTTTGTGGCGATGCCAAGGCAATCGGCACAAGCAGCAAACCGCCGATGAACTGGCGCCAGCGTGAGACCTTTGTCGATGCCTGCACACGCTGTTCGACAAAAGTCACCAGCCGCATGACAACAATGCCAAGCAGTGCGCAGACTCCGCCCAGTCCAGCGTAAGCGAGATATTCGTATAGGCTGAACGCGCGGCCGGTGGTCGTCGCGATTAGATAAGGTTCGACCCCGAGCAGTCGTGAAATGGATGCGGCGGCCAGGGCGGCAGCCATGACGGGTGCAATCGCTGCGGGCGTATAGGCCCCAATGACGATCTCAAAGGCATAGAATGCGCCGGTCAACGGTGCACCGAACGCGGCACCGATGGCTGCGCCGGCACCGGCACCAACGAGGATGCGCAAATCGTTCCTGCGCAGGGCAAACCATTGACCGAGGGTCGAAGCTATGCCGCCACCCATTTGCGCATAGGCAGCCTCAAGGCCGACCGACGCACCTACTCCGTTGGACAGCAGGGTTTGCGCGGAAATGACCAGATTATCTGTGAACGGGATGCGTCCACCATGAAGGGCATTGGCTTCGACAACGTCGATCGGAGCGCGACGACGATCCAGCCAGCGCACAAGCAAAACAAGCAGGAACCCGCCAATTGGTAGCGCTATCAACCTCCATGGATGGTGAATTGAACCCAGGGCGCTGAGCCGATTGATCGACACGCCGTAGAACAGCCGCTGTGCGGAGTGCGCGATGGATTGCTGAGTAATTGTCAGCAAGCCCGCTGCGACACCGGCGATAGCCGCCAGCAGGATGAACGCCGCTTCGCTCGCCCGCAGCCTCCGCCGCAGCCGCGTTATGCTGGCAAGCAAGGTCATCTTTTCGATTACAGCCATGCCGCGTCCAAGCCGCTTCGATATTGCGCGTCAACCCACTTGTGCGTTCAATCGGAGCATACGGAATACATGGTGTAGTCAGTGAACGGTAGCCAAGTTTCGGCATCGTCAAACCTCAACAAACCCACCAAGACCGTTCGGCAAATTTATTTCAACTTCCGAGGTCTTTCAGCACGTAGAAATGTGTGTCCGCTTTCCACCCCGAATGCGTCGTTGCGGCCGGGCCGCGAACGACCCAAAAGCGGACGTTTCCAATACCGCTGAGAACGCCGCGATAGGCAAAGGCGAACTCGATCTCTAAAAGTCGATGCCAAGTGCAGCGAAAGCGTGGAATGATCGGCCGCCGCAGTCTTCGAAGGTCGGTCCGCCAGAGGCGAGTATGCGCAACGGACCGGGTAGATCGTAGATGACTCCCAAGCCAAGGCTGGTAGTTGCATGGCCGCCCACGACATCCGCGCCTTGTCGATCAGCTTCCAGTCCAACAAGCAGTTTCTCGCCGAACTGGCGGGTCACTGCAATGCCTCCTGTCCAGTAGTTACGGTTGCCCACACCCGGATTGATGGCATATCCACCCCCGCCGAACACCAACCATTTGCCGAGATCCTTTTGCACCCAGATCGGCAACAGAGCTGTCACATGACCAGCCCCTAGCCCTTTGCTTGCGGTGGGAAGGGTGATGCCGGGGAAGGCCGCAACCTGCACGCCCGCAGCTTCGTCATGGTAGAAGCGGTATTTGACTGAGGCTGCCAGGTCGCCTGCACCCGAAGTCCAGCCAGTAGCATCGTGCGTATAGGCCAATGGCAGACCGAGGGTCAGTTGCACGTCCTTCACTGGTCCGTAATTGATCTCAGCCCCGAACGAGCCCTGAAAGTCGTTCCCGCTGCCTTCGGCCTCGAACAATGGCGCATAGATCTCCCAGTGCCCGGTTTGGGTCGGCTCGGGGTCGTCGGTGAGGAATGGCGGGCCAGCTTGGGCAGTAGTTGCCAGCAATGCCGCAACTACCCCCAATGCAGTCGGCGCCAGTTTGAGGTGTCCGATCAGCTCACCGCTCCCCGTTCAGCCCCTGGATGCTCACCAGCGCGCTGCGGCAGGATGATGATCAGCGCCAGGATTGCCACAGCGAGAACCAATGTCGCGATTGGCCGGCTTAAGTCAAGGCCGCCCTTGGCAACCGGCTTATCGAGGAAATCGCCGACGGTTGCGCCCAGCGGCCGGGTCAGGATGAAGGCCGCCCAGAACAGGCCAACCCGGCTGATCGCGGTCCGATAGTAGAGCGCAGCCAGAACCAGCAATGCAGCGCCAAACACTGCAGCACCCCCGCCATAGCCTAGTCCGGAATCGGCAAACCAGTCGCCTAGCGCGGTCCCCAAGGTCTGCGAGAAGGTGATGGTGATCCAGTAGAACGTCTCTTCGCGCGGACTGACGATCGAATTGACCGATATCGAGCCGGTCGCGCGATACCAGATCAGCAATGATCCCAGCACGCATCCGAGCAGCAGCAACGAGCCGCCAAGGTAGCCAATCCCAAGCGAGCGCGTGCAGAAGTCGGCAAGCGTGGTGCCTGCCGTCGTCGAGGCGATAATCGTTGCCCAATAAAGCCACGGGTTGAAGCGCATGGTTCTGATCTGGGCCCAGACCAGTGCAAGCAACACCACTCCGAATATCGCCGTTCCAACCAGGTAACCGTTTAGCCCTGCTTGGCCCGCACCGGGGGTCGTCTCACCCAGCCAGCTCATCGACACAGTGTCGCCGCCAGTCTCGCCCAGGGTGGTGGCCAGGATCTTGATAATCCAGAACCCTATTGTGACGGCTGGGACTTTGGTCAGGGCCTCGCTCTTGGTCATCAATAACCTCCTTCGTATGGTTTTGTAATGCGGTGGTTAGAATCGAACGCCGCCACGCATTCGCGCGACGACGTTCGTATACCAATCAGACGATCAATCGGGGTTCGGGCCTTCCGGAGCATTCTCGAGGACCCGGCCCGTCACGGCATCGATCCCGACTTCGAAGGTCTTGCCGTGGCTCTTGATGTCGAACGAGTAGCGCAGGCCGCTTCCGCCCGCTTCTTTTTCGAGCTCCTGATCGGTGATCACGCCCGGACGCGCCTTCAACGCAGCAGCGCGTGCAGCCACCAGAGTGATACGGGTCTGCGGTGCAAATTCGGCCCCAGTAAGGCCGTGCTTGGCCGGAGCTGCTATCGCACCATTGGCAGCCAGCATGGCGATTGCGCCAAGAACGAGAAACTTACGCATGGTCATTCTCCAAAGGCTGAAGTGCCTTGCGCTGCTTGATAACCGAAGGGACGTTCGCCCACGTTCGCGTCAATATTGGGAATTTCCAACTTGTGTTGCCGTGTATCTTGGCGCTGTCTGTGTGCACGATTTAATGATTGCTGCATCGAAAGGCCACAGAAGTGAAGCTGCTGTTGCTCGAAGATGACCCGGATACGCGCGAGCATGTGATCAAGATGCTGCGCGCGGCTGGCCATGTCGTCGATGCCTGCGCCAACGGACCGGACGCCATTTTTCTGGGCACGAGCAATAGCTACGCGGTGCTCATTCTCGATCGGATGGTGCCCGGCGTCGATGGCCTGAGTGTGCTCAAGGCCCTTAGATCGTCGGGAAACCTAACGCCTGCGATCTTCCTGACCGCCATGGACAATGTCGATGACCGCGTTGAAGGGCTGGAAACAGGCGCGGACGATTATCTGGTCAAGCCCTTTGCTGGCAGTGAGCTGCTCGCGCGCGTCGCTGCGCTTGGCAGGCGGCCGCCAATTGCCGAGACAGTCACCCGGCTGTCGGTCGCCGATCTTGAAGTCGATCTGCTCAAGCGCACGGTTACGCGTGCCGGACGCCGGATCAATCTGCAGCAGCAGGAATATAAGCTGCTCGAATATCTGATGCACCATGCTGGCGAGATCGTGACCCGCACCATGTTGTTGGAAAATGTCTGGTCGTTCCATTTTGATCCAGGCACCAATCTGATCGAAAGTCACATGAGCCGGCTCAGGGCGAAAATAGACCGCGGATTCGATCGTGACTTGATCCATACCGTGCGCAACGCAGGATACCGGCTTGATGCGGAAACTTAGCCTGCTGCGCAGCGGCGCATTCCGCTTTGCCATCTTGATTGCCGCGATTTTCGCGATCGGGACCGGTATTCTGCTTGTCGCGGTCGAACGATTGGTGGGCCGCTACGCCACTGAGGTAGCCAGCGACAGTGTCGCAGCCGAGCTCGCCGTGTTGCAGGGCGAGGACCGGACTGCGGGCCGGGCTCAGCTGATCCAGTCGATAATGCTGCGCGAGCAGGCGGTGCGCGAGCACCAAATCCGCTATTTGTTGGTCGATAGCCAGGCCCATCGCCTCGCAGGCAGCATTCCCGCCGCTGCAGCGCGCGTCGGCAGCTACGACCTGGTCTTGCCGGCGATTGACCATGGTGATGAAGTTGACGGCGCGGCGGTCTCGTTGATGACCGTGGGGGTGCGTCTGAGCGACGGAGCGATTCTGGTCGTCGGCAGCGACACATCTGACCTTAGGGATTTGCGCCAGACGTTGGGCCTGTCGACGTTAGAATTTGGGATCGGGATCAGTTTGCTGGCTTTAATCGGTGGCCTGGTGGTTGGAACGATTTTCTTGCGGCGGCTCGACCGCGTCAATCACGCGGTCGGGCGCATCATGCTGGGCAGCTTGTCCGAGCGACTTCCGGCGATCGGCATGAGCGCTGAGTTCGACGATCTATCGACCAACCTGAACCTCATGCTCGACCGCATCGAAGCCCTCATGGTGGGGATGCGGCAGGTCTCGACCGACATTGCTCACGATCTGAGAACGCCGTTGACCCGTTTACGGCAACGCCTTGAGGACATGAATGAGGGGTTGAGCGGGCCGGAGCCGGTTACTGAGGAGCAGATCGAGGCGGCGATTGCGCAGACAAACTCGATCCTGGCGATTTTCCGCGCCCTCTTGCGCATCAGTTCGCTTGAGGCAGGGGCCGGGAAACAACGATTTGCCGAAGTCGATCTCAGCGAAATGCTGGACCGGGTTTTTCACGCCTATCTTCCGGTTGCCGAAGATGCGCATCACAGTCTGTCAGCCGACATCGATCCTGCCGTGAAGGTCAGGGGCGATGCAGAGTTGCTGACGCAGGCAGTCACCAACCTGATCGAAAACGCGCTGGTTCATACTCCGACCGGCTGCAACATCGGCTTGTCAGTCAGACAAACAGAAGATGGTGTCACGCTGGCCGTGGCCGATGATGGGCCCGGTATTCCGGTTGAGGAGCGCAGTAAGGTTCTGCGGCGATTTTACCGACTCGATGCCAGCCGCCAATCACCAGGTGCGGGGCTGGGCTTGGCGCTCGTATCCGCCATTGCTGCACTCCACGAAGCGCAGCTCTCTCTGTCGGACAATTTCCCAGGTCTTCGCGCCGAGATCACCTTTCGCGACATGGCAGATTTCGCTCCAATGCCGCGCAACCTGACCGACCCGTGAGTTCGTTAATTGCCAAGCCGGTGCTCGCCTTGCAGTCGGCGCAGCTCTGTCGCCGGATTATCTCCCCGACTACTTATTGGAACCTTCGATGCAAGCAATGACAAGCAACCCGGCGCGAGAAATGCTCAATAAGGTGCCCGAGGTGACGCTCTACTTCTGGGTCATCAAGATCATGGCAACGACGGTGGGCGAGACCGCAGCCGACTTCCTAAATTTCAATTTGCACATGGGTCTTACCAATACGTCGATCCTGATGGGCGGTTTATTAGTCGCGGCCCTCGCGTTGCAGATTTGGACAAGGCGATATGTTCCCGCAGTTTATTGGATTGCGGTGGTGCTCCTCAGCGTATTTGGGACCCTGATAACCGATAATCTGTTTGACAATTTCGGGGTCGCGCTAACGACTACCACAACGATTTTCAGCATTGCGCTGATCGCTATCTTTGCCGGCTGGTATGCCAGCGAGAAAACCCTGTCGATCCATTCGATTTTCACAACCAGGCGCGAGCTGTTTTATTGGACCGCGATCTTGTTTACGTTTGCGCTCGGAACGGCCGCGGGTGACTTGGTGGCTGAAGGGCTTCAGCTTGGCTACGCGACGTCCGCGCTAATCTTCGCGAGCTTAATCGCTGCGGTGACTGCCGCGCACTATTGGCTGAAGCTCGACGCCATCTGGGCGTTCTGGATCGCCTATGTGCTGACCCGCCCATTCGGGGCCTCGTGCGGCGATCTGTTGTCGCAGACTAGCGCTGACGGTGGTCTCGGTCTCGGCACGGTCGGCACCAGCACATTGTTCCTGATCGTGATCCTCGCGCTCGTAACCTACCTTTCGATCACAAAGCGCGACGTGATCCAAGTAGCCGACTGATTGTGACTACACATGGGGCCTGCTTCATGTCTTGGAAGGTCTAGTTGAGGCTCAATCTGGAGAATAGTGACGGACTACCTGATCCTCTTTGCTGTGGTGTTCGGCGTGCACCTTCTGCCTGCCTTTGGCCCACCAACCTGGACCGTGATCGTCATCTACGGCCTCAGCACAAAGATGCCTCTTCCAGCCTTGGTGATCGTCGGTGCCACCGCCGCAGCACTTGGCAGGTTCGCGCTCGCCAATGGGTTCCGGCTGGTCAGAGGCCATATTCCGCAGAAGATGAAGCACAACCTGCAGGCGGCTGGTGATGCCGTCGAAAAACACAAGCGCGGATCTTTGGTTGCGATTGGTTTGTTTGCGCTATCGCCGCTCCCTCTGCGCAGCTGTTCGAGGCTGCGGGTCTTGCTGGGGTCCGGCTCGTCCACTTTACGACCGCATTCTTTGCTGGTCGCATTGTCTCGTATTCAATCTACGCCGCTACCGCGAAGGGGATCGCGAAGACCAGCATGGGAGGAGCATTTAAGCACTACCTCACCAGTCCCATCGGCATCGGCATGGAGATACTCATGCTCGGGCTGCTCGTGGCATTGGCGCAAGTAGATTGGCAAAAGCGCCTGGGCGGCAAGGTCACCTGACGCCACTTCGTGTGCCGGCGAAGTGGGTTCTGGCTCGATACGGTCGAGATGCAGTCATCAGGGCCACAAACATCATATGTCCGCTTTCCACCCCAAATGTGACGCTGAGGCTCCCAATTATCTATCCTGAAAGCGGACATTAGAGCCTATGTGAGGCGAGCGAATGTTTGTTCAGACCACTGTGGCAGAGCACACAAATCTGGGATGGTGCCCAAAGTGTGGCTCATCCGGCAGGTAGCACTATCCCCTCCCCTGAGGGGAGGGGGTATAGTGATAGCCGCTGGAAACGCCATTGATGACCACACTTTGAGGCAAGCGGCTGGTGATTGCTAGCCAGCCCGCGATGCTAGCATTCGAAAGTCCGTTTTCCAGCACTCGATCAGGCGTGTCGAATGGCTGCCTTGTTGGGGTTAGCGGACGAGAGTGAGTTATATCAGCGACGACTAGGCATCTGGGTAATTTTCACCGTGCGGGCCTCGTCCTGGGTGAACAACTGGCTTTGTGGTCGGCGCACAATTGCCGATGGCTGCGTAGCTGCCGATTATCAGTGAATACGCGCCTGTTCTCCTGTCGACCCTCATTTCATAGTCTTCTTCAGTGCGGCTCACTCGGACACGTTTACTGTTGACGATACAAATTCCGCCTGGCTCACAATCGTTGCCGTTCCATTGCCCTCCCCAGTTTTTCGACCATTTGCGTACATGTCCAGGAGAGACCTCATAGATTAAAATGCCTTTACTCATCGATTCGTCACCGATGCGATCAGTAAACGTGCATCGAAGGTATTCGACACGCGGTTTAGTGGCTAAGGCAACGCTGCCTGCTGCCAAAAGGAAAGCTGGAAGAACACGGACCCAATGGATCTCTCGTTGCGACTGTTTCATGGCCGGATGATACCCATTTAAATTTCATCGGCAAGAATGGCGCGATGGATGGCTGTTTCTCACGGCTGCTTTCGGGTCGTTCACCGCCCAGCCGCAAAGGCACCTTTGGGGTGGAAAGCAGACATTGGGGCTGGATCAGATGCCGTAAGCCGGACGCACACCTCAAAGTGCGGGCGACGGGCAGATATGCACCGCTTCATCCGCTAGTCGCACAAACGGCGCGCGGGCATCGGCATTGGAATAGACCGCGACGGTCTGGATACACATCCGCCGCGCGGTCTTGATCACTCGGCAAGCAATTTCGCCGCGATTGGCGATGAGGATTTTTTTGAACATTGTCAGCTCTCTCTGTAACCGGGCGAAAGTGGATTGGCCGCGTCAAACATTTTGAACACGATGATGCGATCAGGACCGGGACGGTTCTCATATCGATCCACTGAAAAACGCCGAACCTTCTCGCTCTTGTCGTGACGAAGGATTGCAAAGAGCTCATCTGACTTGGATTCGGAGATGCTGTGATAAAGAACACAAGATACTCTCCAACGGACCTGCCAAACCCTGTGCTTTGCTAACGTGTCCCAGACATCGTTTACCACTGGACGCTCTTCAGCCGCGCGGCCAATCCAGATTGCTGCGCTCTCCCAGATGCTTCCCCGTCCCTCGCTCATGGCTATTACTGCAGCATCCAAGAAGGCTTCAATCGAGCCTGAGCCCTCGTGAAGGTCGCAGGCCCGATCGACCACGTCCGTGATCTTCTGGGCCTCTTCAGGTGGAACAAACCGAAGTGAGAAATCCGTAAAATACGCCCTGCAGGCCTCACGACTGTCGCTCCAGTCATATTTCATAGGTCACCCCTCAACCGGCGGCATATTGTGCCCGAGCAGCTGCAGCATATCCGCCGCGCATTCGACCATGTTTGAGCCCGGCTTAGCCAAAAATGACCCCGAGTAACAGGAGATGGCGTAATAGGAATTTCATATCGGTGCCGAAATGCTCTTGAGGGTGGTGAATGTCAATTCAGGGCGGTGGGGGTTTTGGTTACAGCCGGACTCGGCAGAGCAGGTGAGTGCTGATCGGCCCTGCTGCGACACACATAGCTGGCTTATCGACGGGAACTGGAGCGAGGCCGTTGGATGAGGATGTGTCCGCTTTGTGGTCGAATGTTGCCACTCGGCTCGCCTGATCGAGTGCTCGAAAACGGACCATCGCATGCGCTTGTCGCTGGTGTGCGAGGTGGGCGAGTGCAGGAAAATTGTTTTTGAGGGACTCACAGCGGGGCGGGGGCAAATGCCAAGGCGCACCCGCTCGAGACAGATCCCAACAGGCTGCATCGTCTTGCGGCGTCCGACGATCAACCATTCCACCAACTCTACCGCCTCACCCTTTGAAAGGAGAATACCCCATGAAACTCGACCAAACCGAACTCGCCATGGAGCGGCGCAAGCAGCGCCGCCTGACCGCAATGTTGTTGTGCCTGGAAGGGCACGTTCGGCTGGAATGTTGGGGGAAGTGGGCAGTAGGGCCGAGTTAGGTTGGCTCACTTCTTTGGCGGCTGCGGGTCCCTGAAGTTTACCCACATTTCCGCCCGAAACCATTTGCATTCTAGTTGGGGCTGGGCGGCGTGGAGCGCTTCGAACTCAACGCGGGGGGCGTTGAGTGCAGCGCCCAGGAACTTTAGGCTGTTCATCGTCCGCAGAGGGGCTAGGCTTTGGTCACCAAGCTTCGTGCTGGTGAGGAACAGAGCCTCCAGAGCGAAGCCCTCGAGCGGGGTCAGTGTCGGGATGCGCTGGGCGGTGTACATACTGCCTTCAACACCGAGCACTCTGAGCTGACCGACTAGCGGGCGAAGCCATTCAAGGTCGGTCATGTGCTTGGCGTTCTCGATGAACAGCCGCTCAAGTTTAGGCATGGCGAGGAGCGGTGTAAAGTCGGCAACGTTGCGCGGAGAGTTGATCTTGAGGATTCGCAGTTCCGCCAAAGCAGTAAGTGGAGAGAGATCGGTCGCGGTGACTGGATAGTCAAGCGCCAGGTAATCAAGACCTGCGAGAGACCCTATTTCTTCTAGGAAGGCTTGATTGACTGCATGCGCCTCCAACTCGCGTAACTCTGTTCGCCGGCTTAGCCCGCAGTGCGAGGTTTGTTCGCGCGAAAGTCGGGCGCAACCGACATTCAAGGGCACATCCTCGCCGCGTACGTAAGAGCCGCAGTCGGGACGCCGGTTTTGCAGCCAAGACCGGTAGTGTTCGTTAAGGTTCATTGCTTAGCGCTGACCTATCACGCTGCTCTCAGGCGACCTGCAGTCAGGGCAACGATACCGATCGCGATGTCGCGTGCCAGGCATACAG
>CAVVTJ010000004.1:0-33925 GCA_963751145.1 uncultured Alphaproteobacteria bacterium | reverse complement strand
CTCGCCTCAAAGTGTGGTCATCAATGACCTTGCCAGGGCGCGGCTATGCGCTCCCCTCTCCCCTGAGGGGAGGGGCTTTCGGACCCACTACGCAAGCATTGTGTGGTGCGGGGTGGTTCAGCCCGGCCTGGGCCTCCCGCGCCGCACAACAAAAAACCCTCGGTCCGGGGGCATTTGGACCGAGGCGTCATGGTTGACGCTGGACAGGAGCGGCCTTTGAGAGGCATGGGCAACAGGGGGGAAACCCGCCTCAGGCCGCGCTGTCGAGGACCGTTTTTAGGCCGTTTTGCCTTGCGTTGTCATGAACAATCGCTTCAGCCTTGTCGCAAATTGTCGCATGTCAGGCACGTCCCGCGACGAGCCGCCCGCCCCTATCGACGAGCCGGGGTGCGCAGATGGTTGAAACCGGAAAGTGCTGTCCGGCACTGCCAGCCCGTACTGCTAATTCGACAAATTGACCCCGGTGCGGGTGTCTGGAAACCGAGCGTGGCGCAACTCGGACAAGCTCAAGGCCGCCCGGCACCCCCGCCTTGCGGACGAAGATGAAGGTGATCACCGAGTATTCGGGATGCCGATGCGCACTTCGACGCTGACGATCTGGTTGTTCGTTGCAGGCGTCAGCCGGGCATACTTGATCGCGTTGCCGCGCGGGTTGAGCAGCGCGCCCAGCGGGCTGTTGCGAATTGGCCAGCGCTGCACCTGGCGCACGCCGTAATCGATAAAGGTCAGCGCCTTGCCATCCGAAACGACCAGGATGGGCACGCCCTTTTCATACTGGAAGCGGATCTTGCCGGGGTTCTTCAGCGTCAGCACCCCGCGCAGACGGTTGCCGCGCAGATCGGTCTGGACGAAATCGGCGCGCAGGGTGGTAATCGCCCGCAGCGCGGCAACCGCATTGGCGAGGTTAGCGACCCAGCCTGCGCGGCGGCAGGCGCGGCGCTGACGAACAGGGCGGGGGCGGAAACGACAAGCGCCGCCGAAACGGCGGCACCAGTCAAAGTGCGAAAGGTCTGGATCACTGTGTTCATAGCCTGCCAATTAGAGGTCTGGCCTTGAACTCGCAATGAACTGGATTGGTTCCGGGCCACGCCGCGGAAGCCATCCAATCCTTACTTGATCTTGGCTTCCTTGAACTCGACGTGCTTGCGCACGACCGGATCGTATTTGCGGAAGCTCATTCTCGGTCGTGTTGCGCGGGTTCTTCTTGGTGACATAGAAGAAGCCGGTGTCGGCGCTCGACACGAGACGGATTTTGACGGTTGCGGGCTTCGCCATGGCTTTCGGTCCTGAACTTGTGATTCGGGCGCGAAGGCCCACAAACTGCAAAAGCGGCACTTGAGCGCCGCCCCGGAAGGCCGCGCCAATGCGTCAGATGGGGCGGAAAGTCAAGAGTTGTAGGGGGGAATTGGCTTCAGCACCGTATAGCCCTCAACCGAAGGCTCGTGGCCCAGCGGCGGCAAGTCCACTTCCTCTGGCGCAACCTTTGTATCGGGCAAGCGGTCAAGCAGATCGCGGATCAGGGTGGGGCAGGCGGCCGCGACGCTGGTCGTTGAAATCGACCAGGGTCCATGGCGCGGCTTTGGTATGAGTTGCTCCGAGCATCTCCTCGCGTGCCAGGTTATAGGCATCATACTTTTCGCGCGCGGCGACATCGATCGGGGAAAGCTTCCAGCGTTTGAGCGGATCTTCCAGCCGCTCCTAAAACGCGGTTTCCTGCTCAGCCTGATCGGTGGTTAGCCAGTATTTGAACAGCAGGATCCCATCATCGACTAGCTGTTTTTCAAATTGCGGCACGGCTTTGAGGAAGGCCTTCGACCTGCTTGGGCTTGGCATAGCCCATCACCTTTTCCACCCCGGCGCGATTGTACCAGCTCTCGCGATCAAACAGCACGACTTCGCCGGCCGGCGCGGGCAAGTGCGCCACATAGCGCTGGAAATACCACTGGCTCTGTTCGCGTTCGGACGGTTTGCTGAGCGCCACCGTGCGGCACTGACGCGGGTTGATCGGGTGCGCCACAGCCTGAATCGCACCGCCCTTGCCAGCGGTATCGCGGCCTTCGAACACCACCATGATCCGCGCGCCGTCGCGGCGGCCCAGCGCGCCATCGCCACCAGGTCCCTTTTCGAGCGGGGCATAGTGCTTTTCGAATTTCTTGCGCTTCATGGATTTCATGGTCGGTCAGGTCCTATTCGGGCGCGAGCATGCGCCAGCCCCGCTGCGGCTTCGCAGACCTGCCGGAAATAGACTGCCGTCCCGTTTCGGTAAAGTTACAAATGCAACCATGTCCGACACCGATTTTACGCAGCTCCCCGATTTTGGCGCTGACCTGTTCACCGCTCCGCTCAAACGCCCGCCGCAAGTGGGTGAGGATTGGCTCGAACCGGCGCAGCACATCTACAGCAGCGACGAGCACGCGGTGTGGAATGAGCTGTTTGCGCGGCAGATGGAGATCTTGCCGGGCCGTGCCGCTAGCGCGTTTCTGCGCGGCCTCGACCGGCTCGACCTGAGCAGAGGGGGCGTGCCCGATTTTGCCGAAATGTCGCACAACCTTGGCAACCTGACCGGGTGGAGCGTTGTGCCGGTGCCGATGCTGATCCCTGATCACGTGTTCTTCTGGCACCTGGCCGATCGCCGCTTTCCGGCTGGGAACTTCATCCGCAGTCGCGACAGCTTCGACTATATCCAGGAACCCGATGTGTTCCACGATGTGTTCGGCCATGTGCCGATGCTGGCCGATCCGATCTATGCCGATTACATGCAGGAATATGGCCGCGCCGGGTGGAAGGCGATGCGCTATAACCGGCTCAAGGCGCTGGGCGCGCTCTATTGGTACACGGTGGAGTTTGGGCTGATCCAGGAAGCTGACGGGCTGCGGGCCTATGGCGCCGGGATCCTGTCTGGCCCCACCGAGGCGGTCTATTGCCTGAATGCGCAAAGCCCGAACCGGATCATGCTCAACGTCGACCGGGTGATGCGCACCGACTATGTGATCGATGATCTGCAGCCCAGCTATTTCGTGATCGAAAGTTTCGATGCGCTGTTCCACGATACGGTCGATCGCGATTTCGATCGGCTTTACCGTTCGCTCAGCGCGGGCTTTACTTACGCCAATACGGCGGTGATCGATGTGGACGATGTGCTGCATCGCGGCACCCAGGAATATTACTTGCGCGGCGGGCGCGGCAGCGGGGCCAAGCCGGTCTGAAAACGGCGAAGGCCGGTGGCCATTACGACCACCGGCCCCTCGCTGCTCCGGTGGAGCAAACCTTGGATCAACGCGGCCCTATTCGGGGGCGGTGTCTTTCTTGTCGGCCTTGTCTTCCATGGCATCTGCCTTGGTATCGGCGGCATCACGTGCGCCTTCAGCCTTGTCCTTCATCGCATCAACCTTGGCTGCGGGCGCGCCCGCAGCGTCGGCAGCAGCAGCCGTGGCATCAATCGCTGCAGCAGTGGCTTCGCCCGATTCGCGCACCGCATTGGCGGCGGCTTCGTCGGCGTTTTCCTTCTTGCTGTCGCAAGCGCCAAGCGCGAGACCCATGGCCAGCGTGGACGAAAGCATTGCTGCCTTGGTGAAATTCTTCATCGCAAAATCCCCTTCCAGGCTGGCTGCGGACCATCCGGCCAGTGTGTTGATACGGGGATTAATGCTTTGCCCGGAAATTTGTTCCAACGCTGTCCGCTTAGCGGGTCAGGAACACCAGCGCGGCGATTCCGGCACCGATCCGGTACCAGGCAAAAGGCGCAAAGCCTGAGCGGCTGACATAGGCCATGAACAGCCGGATCACTGCGAGGGCCACGACGAAGGATACCGTGAAGCCAATCGCGATCAGCCCCCAGCCCACCGATCCGGTGCCCGCCATCAGCTCGGCGCGGTTATCGAACAGTTCGAGCGAGCTCGCCCCCAGCATGGTCGGGATGGCCAGAAAGAAGCTGAATTCGGCCGCCGTGCGGCGTTCGATCCCCATCGCCAGCGCGCCCATGATGGTCGCGCCCGAACGGCTGACTCCGGGGATCATCGCCAGGCACTGCAAGATCCCGACGCCCAGTGCCTGGCGCACCGGCAATTGCCCAAGCCCGACATAATCGCCGGTCTTGGCAGTGCGTTCGATCCCCAGAATGGCCAGCCCGCCACCGATCAAGGCCCAGGCCACGATCTTCGGGCTGCCCAGCATCGCGTTGATTCTGGTGCTTGAACAACAGGCCCAAAACCACTGCGGGAATGAACGCGACCAGCAGGTTGGTGACAAACCGTACCGAAATCGGCTCCCAGCGCAGCAGCCCCAGCGCCACGGCCCAGATCGTGCGCCAATAGAGCACCACCACCGCCAGAATCGCGCCCAGCTGGATCACGACGTTGAACACCGCCCAGGTGTGGGCATCATAGCCGAACAGTTCTGAGGCCAGGATCAGGTGCCCGGTGGAGGACACCGGCACAAATTCGGTCAGCCCTTCGACGATCCCGAGCAGGATCGCGGTGACAATCAGATCCATCTAGCGCGGTTCCTCGGCAGCATAGGCCTTTTCATCGAATTGCAGCGCGGCCAACCGGGCATAGAGCCCGCCCGCGCGCACCAGCGACTTATGGGTGCCGGTTTCGACCATCCGGCCCTTGTCCAGCACCACAATCCGGTCTGCCCCGCGCACCGTGGCGAGCCGGTGCGCGATCACCAGCGTGGTGCGGTCCTGCATCAGCCGGTCAAGCGCCTGCTGGACCAGTTGTTCGCTTTCGGCGTCAAGCGCGCTGGTCGCTTCATCGAGCAGCAGGATCGGGGCCTGGCGCAGCACCGCACGGGCAATCGCCACGCGCTGGCGCTGCCCGCCCGAAAGGCGTGCTCCGCCCTCCCCAAGGAACGTATCGAGCCCTTCGGGCAATTCGCGCAGGAACGCTTCGGCATTGGCGGCGCGGGCGGCGTCCCAGATCGCTTCGTCGCCGGCTTCCCAGTTGCCATAGCGCAGGTTATCACGCGCGCTGGCGGCAAACAGCACCGCTTCTTGCGGAACCAAGGCCATGCGTCGGCGAATGTCGGCGGGATCGGCTGCGGTCAGCGGCACCCCGTCAAGCTTGATGGTTCCGGCCTGCGGATCGTAAAACCGTTCGGCGAGCTGGAACAATGTGCTTTTGCCCGCGCCCGATGGGCCGACAATCGCCACCGTCTCACCCGGTTCAACGGTGAGCGTAAAGTCTGCCAGCGCGCTGGTGTCCAGCCGGGTGGGATAGCGGAACGAGACGTTTTCAAAGCTGATCTTGCCGCGCGCCGGGCTGGGCAGGGCCAGCGGCCGGGCGGGCGGCGCGATCGTGGGCTTTTCGCCTAGCAATTCGGCCAGCCGGCTGGCCGCGCCAGCGCCGCGCAGCAGATCGCCATAGACTTCGCTCAGCGAACCCAGCGATCCGGCTACAAGCCCGGCCACCAGCACAATTTGCAGGATCGTGCCTCCGGTAATCGCGCCAGCAGCAACCTGTTCGGCGCCGGCCCAGACCAGCAGCACGATCGATCCGAAAATCGCGCAAATTGCCATGGCGGTGATCCCGGCGCGGAGCAGGATACGCCGCTTGGCCGTGGCAAAGGTCAGCTCGACACTGGTGGCGAACCGGGCGGCTTCGCGCGCTTCCTGATTGAACGCCTGAACGATCTTCATCGCCCCCAGGGTTTCGGCGATCATCGCGCCGATATCGGCCACACGGTCCTGGCTGGTGCGCGAAATGGTGCGGATGCGGCGGCCAAACCACAGCAGCGGGGTCATCACCGCGATGATCCCGATAAGGAGCGTCGCGGTCAGCTTGGGGGCAAGCGCGAACAGGATGATCACCCCGCCGATGCCCATGATCAGGTTGCGCAGCGCCATCGACACGGTGGTTCCCACCACCTGTTCGATCAAGGCGGTATCCGAAGTCATCCGCGAGGAGATTTCGTTCGGACTGTTGGCTTCAAAGAAGGCGGGCGACATGCGCAGCAGGTTGTTCTGCACCTTGAGCCGGATATCGGCGACCACGCGTTCACCCAGCCACGACACGAAATAGAACCGCAGCGCCGTGCCGATCCCCAGCACCACCACAATCAGCAGCAGATAGCGGAACCAGCGGGCGATGTTGGCCGTATCGCCGCCGGTGCCGAACCCGCGATCAATCACCAGGCGGAAGCCGGCCGGGATCGCCAGAGTTGCGCTGGCGGTGATCAGCAAGGCAAACAGCGCCAGCGTAATCTGGCGCGGGTATTTGGCGGTTTCGCGCATCACCATCCGCAACGGACCAAGCGTGCGCGCAGGCTTGGCCTCCTCGGCGGGCGGAAGGTCAATCGGCTCTTCGGGCTGGGCACCAGCAGGGGCGGAACTCATGGCGCGCGCCCTAGCACAGTTGTTTGCCTTCGTAAGCGGTTAAGTAGCGGGCCGCACACCCATTGTGCGGTGCAAGATAAATTGTGCATTGCACAATAGGCCGATTGGCGGCACCATGCGGCGATAACAGTGCCCGTTTCCGGGCCCGCAGGGGTACACGCACCGTGCTTTATACCGCATATGAATTGCAACGCTCGTGGCTGAACGCCGCCAGCACCTGGGCCTCGGTCGGCGCGCAGATGCTCAGCAATCCGGTGCTGCCGTTTGGCTACTCCGGCCTTGGGCCGAGCATGGCTTCGGCGCTGGAAGTGTTCGCCCATGCCAGTGCGCCGTATGGCAAGCCGGCCTTCGATATCGAAGCGGTTACGGTAGATGGCGTGTCCTATCCGGTCACCGAAGCGATCGTGATGCACCGGCCGTGGGGCAATCTGCTGCACTTTTCGCATCCCGGACTGCCTGCGGACGCACCGCGCCTGCTGGTCGTGGCCCCGATGAGCGGGCACTTCGCCACGCTGCTGCGCGGGACAGTGGAACGCATGGCCGAAAACGCACATGTCTTTGTGACCGATTGGGCCGATGCCAAGATGGTCCCGCTGAGCGAAGGCGAGTTCGATCTGGATGACTATATCGATTATCTGATCGGCTTTCTGGAACACATCGGTGAAGGCGCGCATGTGCTCGCCGTGTGCCAGCCTTCGGTCCCGGCGCTCGCCGCAACCGCGATCATGGCCGAAGCCAAGCACCCCTGCCGCCCGCTGACCTTGACCATGATGGGCGGGCCGATCGATACCCGCGAAGCGCCGACTTCGGTCAACGATCTGGCGATGCAGCGCCCGATCGAATGGTTTCGCCACACCGTGATTGCCACCGTGCCGCTGCAATATCCGGGCGCCGGCCGTCAGGTCTATCCGGGCTTCTTGCAGCTGGCCGGGTTCATGAGCATGAACCTGGGCAACCACATGCTCAGCCACTATCACATGTTCAAGCACCTGGTCGAAGGCGCCGATGAAGATGCCGATGCGACCAAGGACTTTTACGAGGAATACCGTTCGATCTGCGATCTGAACGCGGCCTATTATCTGCAAACCGTCGAAGAGGTGTTCCAGAAGCAGTCGCTGGCCAGCGGCACCTTCATGCACCGCGGCAAGCCGGTTGACCTTGCCAAGATCAAGGACACCGCGATCCTGGCGGTTGAGGGTGAGCGCGATGACATTTCGGGCATCGGCCAGACCAAGGCCGCGCTGCACCTGGCCACCGGGCTGGCCGCATCGCGCAAGCAATACCACCTTGCCCCCGAAGTTGGCCACTACGGCATTTTCAACGGCAGCAAGTGGCGCAACCGGATCGCTCCGATCGTCGAAGGCTGGATGAAGCAGCACGGCCAGGCGCGGCTGAAGGCAGTCGCCTGAAGGCCTTTAGGCTAGGCAGACCTGCGGCAGCGACCGGCGGCAGCGCAACTCTAACGGTGAACTCCTAGGCAAAAATGCCGTTTCTTCTGCATCGGGGTCGCATCCACCGGCACGCAGGGGAGATTGGGCGTGGCCAAGACCAAGGTTGCAATACTTGGTGGCGGGCTGTCAGGACTGGTAACGGCGTTTAACCTTACCGCCCCCGAACAGCGCGGCAGCTACGATGTGACGATCTACCAGCTTGGCTGGCGGCTGGGCGGCAAATGCGCCACCGGGCGCAATCCCGATTTTCACCAGCGGATCCAGGAACACGGGCTCCACGTGTTCATGGGGCAGTATGACAACGCTTTCACCATGGTCCAGGCGCTTTATGGCGAAGCGGCCCGTCCGCCGTTCGACGATTGGCGCAAGGGCTTCACCAATGTCCCGGCGATGAGCCTGATGGAAGAGGTGGACGGCAAATGGGTGCCCTGGGTGATCAATTTGCCGGTGTTCCCCGGCGTGCCCGGAATCGATGCACCGCCTTCGATCTTTGAACGGATGCTCCAGTTCCTGCACTGGATCATGGACCAGCTTACGGGTTCGCATGCAGCGCATTTCCAGCCCGGCCAGCCCGCTAATGCACCGTGGTGGCGCAAGGCGTTGGACTGGCTGCTGGGGCTGATCGGACGCGGGGTAGAACATGCCGCGATTGGCTTGCTGCGCGCGGCCATGGCGCTGATCAACAGGCTCGATCCCGATCCGACTACCCACAGCAAGGCCCAGCACAATGCATTGGCCGATCTGCTGCACGAATTGCGGGTCGTGATTGGCCGGACAATCGGCCATCTGGTCGCGGGCAACACTCTGCTGCGACGGCTGTGGATCGTGATCGATCTGGGTATGTCGAGCCTGATCGGCGGGCTGCGCGATGGTCTGCTGCTTGATCCCGCCGCCAATCTCGATGCGGTCAACAAGCTGGATTACAAGCAGTGGTTGCTGGCCCACGGCACCGATCCGCTGACGGCCAATTCGGCCCTGGTGCGCGCGCTTTACGATCTGATCTTCGCCTATCCCGAGGGCGATTGGCAGGGGCCGGGCAACTGCGAAGCCGGCACCATGTTCCTCAGCCTGATGAACACCGCGACCTATCAGGGATCGATCATCTGGAAGTTCAACACCGCGACTGGCGATCTGGTGGTCGAACCGCTGTATCAGGTGCTGAAAAGTCGCGGGGTCAAGTTTGAGTGGTTCAGCCGGGTCGATGAATTGACCCCTGCCGCCGATGGCACGGCCATTGAAGCGGTGACGATCGGGCGGCAGGTAGATCTCAAGACCGGCACCTACGATCCGCTCTATCCGCTCGCCAGCGGGCAGCTCGTCTGGCCTGACCGGCCGCTGTATGACCAGATCGAAAATGGCGAGGCGCTGAAGGCCAGCGGCGCCGATCTCGAATCGAAATGGACCACCTGGGCCGATGCCCTGCCGCCCAAGGTGATCAAGGCTGGAACCGACTACGATCTGCTGGTGCTGGCGATCCCGCCAGGCGCGCACCGCGATATCTGCGCCGGTCTGATCACCCAGAAACCGGCGTGGCAAAACTATATCGGCGCTGTCCAGACGGTCGCCACGCAAAGCCTGCAGACCTGGACCACTGCCGATCAGGCCGAGATGGGCTGGACCGACCCGGCGATGATCGGCGGGTATGACAAGGCCAATCTCAACAGCTGGGCCGATATTTCCGAAGTGCTGGGCACCGAAGAATGGCCCGCATCAAGCGGTGTGGTGGCAGAGCAGATTGCCTGCGGTCCGCTGCCGTGCCCGCCCTATCCCCCGCCCAAGGACGATCATGGCTACCCGGCCGCGGCCAAGGCCCAGATCGATGCCTTGGCTGCCGCCTATCTCGATGGTGATCTCGCCACCTTCTGGCCCAAGCGGTTCGGTGCTAATGGACCCAAGGCGGGCACGCTGGTCAGCACCTACAACCGCGCCAATATCGATCCGGGTGAGCGTTACACGCTGAGCGTCACCGATTCCGCGCGTCTGCGCATGCGCACCGATGGATCCACCTACAGCAACCTCTACCTGACCGGGGACTGGATCCAGAACGGCCAGAACCTTGGTTCGTTTGAGGCTACCACCGTTTCCGGCATGCTGGCGAGCCGGGCGATCTCGGGCTTCCCGAACACGATCAAGCGGCTGGACGCGGCGCGGTTCAGCACCGTGCGGCAAGTGCCGGGATCATTGCCGCGCTTTGCCGAACATTCGGGATCGGCCACCTTCCCCGGCAATATCGAGCTCAACCAAACCCGGATGTGGGCCTTCCTGCTGCAGGGCGATCTGGCCAGGATGACCACCTGGTGCCAAGCGATGTTTGACACCCCCAGCCACAGCGCGGTGCAGGTCCTGCCGCTGTCATCCTACCTGATGATGACCGTGGTTGATATCGGCAATGGCCGCTTTGCCGATGCCCCCGCGATGGGCTGGTCGTCCGAACGCGAGCTGACTTTCTGGGTGCCAGTGGTGCGGGTCGAGGACCAGGGCGGCGTGAAAGTGGCAACCCATTTCAACATGGCGATGCCCTACCTGGTGCTTAACAATCCGGTGGCGATCGCTTCGGGGCGCGAGATTTTCGGCTATTTCAAGCAGGCCGGGCAAATCACCTGTCCGGGCGATCCGGGCAACCCGGCGGGCCTGTCGGTCGATCTGTTTGCCACCAAGACCTTTGGCGCGGACAGCCAGGAGCAATACCAGCGGCTGCTCGATCTGACCCCGACCGCCAGCCCGCAGCGTCCGCTTGATCAGGCGGCGGCGTCGTTCGAAGGCGGGGCCAAGGCGCTGTGGTCAAAGCTGAGCGCCGATGCCCAGCAATGGTATCCCAGCCTGGCCTTGGGCGAGGAGCTGCTGGTCGATGTGCTGCAGCGGCGGATTCCGCAGCTGTTCCTCAAGCAGTTCCGCGATGTGGGCGATGGCACCCGGGCCTGTTATCAGGCGATTACCGAGGCCGATGGCTATGTCACCCGGTTCGATTCGCTGCCGCATCTGACCGAATTTGACATGGTGCTGCATCCGCTTGATTCCTCGCCGGTGGCTAGCGATTTCGGGATCGCGCCGGCCCAAACTCTGCTAGGTGCCGAATTCGTCTACGATATGACGATTCTGCCCGGCAAAGTGCTGTGGCAGGCGTGAATCGGATGCTTCGATGAGCCAGATCTTCCTCTCCTATAACCGCGAGGACCAGCCGGTTGCGCGGCTGTTCGCCGAAGGGTTTGAACGCGCCGGTCTGTCGGTGTGGTGGGACGTTACCCTGCGCTCGGGTGAAGCTTACGATGAGGTGACCGAAAACGCGCTGCGCCGGGCCGGCGCGGTGGTGGTGCTGTGGTCGCAGCGCAGCGTGGTTTCGCGCTGGGTCCGGGCCGAGGCGACGTTGGCCGATCGCAACAAGACCCTGGTCCCGGCGATGATCGAGGCGTGTGAGCGCCCGATCATGTTCGAACTGACCCAGACCGCAGACCTCTCGCACTGGCAAGGTGACGACAGCGATCCGGTGTGGCGCGCCTTTGTCGAGGACGTGCGCCGGTTTGTCGCTGGCGCCGATGGTGTCGACCCGCGCCCCGCGCTGCTGGCACCGGCTCCTTCGCCGCCTCCCGCTCCGCTCCGGACCAGCAAGCGCGGCCGGCACGGCGAAGCGCCGTCGCTCGCAGTCCTGCCGTTCGCCAATCGCTCGGGCCTGGCTGAGGACGATGTCTTTTCCTTCGGCATGGTTGAAGACATCATCGATGCCCTGTCGCAAGGGGTGAACCTGCGGGTCATCACCAGTTCGGCCACCGCCCGGTTCCGCACCGGGGCGATTCCCGATCTGCCCGCCATGGCCCGCGATCTGGGGGTCCGCTATGTGATGGAAGGCAATGTCCGCCGCGCCGGGCCGGTGCTGCGAGTCACCGCCCAATTGGTTGAAGCGGAAAGCGGCGAAATTCTCTGGACCCAGCGGTTTGAGCGCCCGGTGACCGAACTGGCCGATCTGCAGGAAGATCTGGTGGTTGAAGTTTCGGCGCATCTGCACAGCCAGGTCGAACGGCTGGAAATGGCGCGGGTCCTGAAAAAGCCGCATGATCTGACCGCGTGGGAATGCGTCATCCGGGCCAGCGCCGCGTTCCGCAACATCACCGGCGAAACGCTGCTGCAGGCGCTTACCGAAGCGCAGCGCGCGGTGGAAATCGCTCCGGATTACGGCCTGGCTCATGCCATGCTCGCCGATGCGGCGGCAACGATCTATATGTGGACCCAGCCCGATGATGCAGCCCAGATCGCCGGTATCCGAGCCTCGATCGACACCGCGCTGGCGCTTGAACCGGACAACGCCACCGTCCTCGCCCACGTGGCTGAGGCCTATAACTACATCGGCCGACCGGGCGATGCCATTGTGCTGGCGCAGCGTGCGCGGCAGATCAGCGCCAGTTGCGGCCTGGCGCATTATGTGGCGGCGGTGGCGGCGACTTTGCTCGGCCGGGTCGAAGAAGCCAGCGCGCATTTCGATGAGGAACTGCGCGCCGCCCCCGGATCGCACACCCTGTTCGCATCGTGGACCTGGCGCGGTAGCGGTGCCTTGCGGCAGCGTGATTGGACCGCGGCACACAAGAACTATGACTTCGCGCTGCAGCTCAACCCGATGGGCACTGGCGCGCTGATCGGTCACATGATCGCCGCGCAAGGCCTTGGGAATAGTGCTGGCGTCAAAGCCTGGGGCGACAAGCTGCACGAAGTCGATCCGGCCACCCCGCTTGCAACCTGGCAACGCTGCATGCCCCGCTGGTTCGTGAATTGCGAACACCTCGGCGAATTGTCAGAACTGCTCGACCAGGCGTGGCAAGCAAGTATGCAGCAGGCCTAGCGGCCGAGGCGCGCCGGCCGGCTTCAGAAAATTTGGGAAATGGAGCGGGTAAGGGGAACCGCGAAATGTCCAATAATGCACGATATTTGAGCATTTCAGAGAAGGCAAATTTTCAAGATACCCCCAAATATACCCCCAAGTGTACCGGCTAGGGGCAGTGTGAGGCGGCTGGGTTGCAGCCTTGCGAACTCTCCTCAAGGCAATGCGATGCCGGACTGACAGTCCGATTCGGGCACGACAGGTCGCAGGATCAAAGTCAGCTAGGCCACGCGGCTTGAGCAGTCCCGTTGTGGGGATACTCTAAAAATGACGGGAACAGCGGGAAATTGGGAACATGCGGGCTAAATGTTTGGCAGGCCGCTTCAAATTGTGTTCCCAGCACTTGCGGAGCCTGTTCCCGAGAAATTTTCATGGGGACAGCAAAACGCAAGGCCGCCTGGAGAAATTCAACATTGGTTGATTGTCCGCTTTTGGTAGGTCGCGTCGATAGGCCCAATGACTGGAATGGGGGTGGAAAGCGGACTCTAGGGCCGAACTTCTTCGCCCGCTGTGTATTGAGGCAACTCTGCAAGAGCGTCTTCAAAACCCTGCCTGATCTGGGTCTGAGTGAAACCAAGATCCCAAAGCTCAGTCATCAAATAGACCAACGCCTGCGGAAGCACCGGCAGATTAGGCCAGGGGTTATTTCGGTGTAGTCCTCTGAGCGTGCCAGCAAACTCTTTAACCGCGCTAAGCCCGCGGTCCTGCCATTCGTCATCGGGATCACTCTCTGACCGTTCGCTCATTCGTGCAATCTACCCAATCGGCGCACGTCCGCAATCGGATCGTTGCCGCTACGACGCATTTGGGGTGGTAAGCGGACATTCTGTTTTCCAGTGCGCTTCCCACTATTCCAGCTGATCGATCCAATGCATAGCGACCCTATGCTTACTGTCCTTGCCAACCGCACCTATCGCCACCTGCTCGCAGCACAGATCATCGCACTGGTCGGCACTGGCCTCGCCACTGTGGCGCTGGGGCTGCTCGCTTATGACATTGCCGGGGGCAACGCTGGCGCGGTGCTGGGCACGGCGCTGGCGATCAAGATGGTCGCATATATCGGGGTTGCCCCGGTGGTCGGTGCCTTTGCCGATCGGTTGCCACGCCGCGCCTTTCTGGTCGCGATGGACATGGTCCGCGCGGCTGTTGCGATCTGTTTGCCGTTCGTCGATCAGGTGTGGGAAGTCTATGTTCTGATCTTCATGCTGCAATCGGCGTCGGCAGCGTTTACCCCGACGTTTCAGGCGACGATCCCTGACGTGCTGCCCGACGAAGCCGACTATACCCGAGCGCTGTCGCTGTCGCGGCTCGCCTATGACATGGAAAGCCTGACCAGCCCGATCATTGCGGCGGCGTTGCTCACCGTGATCAGCTTCCACTGGTTATTCGCTGGGACGGCCTTGGGCTTCGTTGCCTCGGCACTCCTGGTGGTTTCTGTCGTGCTGCCACGTTCACCGGCCAAGCCGCGTGAGGGCGGAATTTACACCCGGACCACGCGCGGGATGCGGATTTATCTCAAGACCCCACGCTTGCAGGGGCTACTGGCACTGAGCCTCGCATCGGCAGCCGCGAGTTCGATGGTCATCGTCAACACGGTGGTGATCGTGCGCGGAATGCTCGGGCTGGGCCAGCGAGAGGTCGCGCTTACGCTTGCTACATACGGCGGCGGATCGATGCTTGCTGCGCTGGTGCTGCCACGTCTCCTCGACAAGATCAGTGACCGCACGATGATGAGTGCGGCGGCAGCAGTGCTGACTTTGGGGCTGCTCGCCATGGCGGCGCTGTTCGGCACTGGCGCAGTGGTCTGGCCGGTCGTGCTCGGCGGGTGGTTCGTGCTCGGTATTGCTTATTCGATGAGCGTCACCCCCTCGGGCCGCCTGCTGCGCCGTTCGGCCAACGCGGAAGATCGGCCCGCCATATTCGCGGCGCAGTTTGCACTGAGCCACGGCTGCTAGCTGATCTGCTACCCGTTGGCCGGACAGGTCGGCGCGAACATCGGGCAGACGGCGGCGTTTGCGGCTCTTGCCGCAGTGTCTGGCCTTGGCACAGTCTTGGCGCTTTGGCTTTGGCCAGCGAGCGACCCCGACAGCATTGGTCACTCGCACGACGACTTGCCCGCCGACCACCCGCACTTGCGCGAAGCGCATGGCGGCGGCGACGAACACAGTTTCGTGATCGACGACCTTCACCCGGCATGGCCGAGGAGCAATTAAGCGTCCGCTTTCGGGTCGCTCACCGACCAGTCGAGGCGACGCATTTGGGGTGGGAAGCGGACGTTAGTCGCCGTGCATCATCATGCCGCCGTAGAACATCCCTGCCGCCATCAATAATAGCGCAATCAGAATGAAGGCCCAGCCAATCTTGCTCATTCACTTAGGATGGCAGCCGAACCAGATGTCCGCAATGGCGCCTTTACCAGCCCAGCCGCAAATGCGCATTAGGGTGGAAAGCTGACATTACGTCGAAGTTATGCGCCCGGTCTTTTCGTCGTAGTGTGGGAAGGTCATTTTCAACGACGGTAAACGGTCTGTCTGGCCCCGCAAAAAAACAGGCGAGTAACCTCTCGCGTCAAGCGCAGCACAAGCGGAGGCTTCTCGGGCGTCTGGCTCAAGCGGCACGTAGAATGTCAGTCTGACGGAAGGCGGAAGTGGCTCTTTCAGGTCTTCATATTGAAGCGGTTTGCCGTCGAGTCTCGCGTCGGCTGGGTAAGCGTCGGCGGAGTTTTCGCAGCGAAAAACTTTGAGGGTGACATTCGACAGCTGCCACCGACGGATTGACCGAACAACGTTTGCTGGAACAACTACGTCAAAGGCAACCCAGTTCGCCCGCGCCTTCTGCTCATTGTCCGATAGACCGCTGAAGTCATTGCTCAGCTTGGCGGCTGATACTTCGACCTGTCTCGTGCAGGCCGAGAGAGCAAGCAAGCCAATGCAGAAAACCCAAAATCTCACCTTACATGCATCACATAACCCGTCGATGTCCGCAATCGGGTCGGTTGGCGATCAGCCCGGGTGTCAAATTCGGGGTGGAAAGCGGACTCTCCGGCATCTCCGCGACCGTGGTCATTCGGGATCAACGTTGCCAATCTGACCATTCGTTTTTGGTGATCCAATACAAGGCCACCTCAACTGGCCCTCTGGTTGGCGTTGCTTGGGCGATGGCGAGCCGCTCGCGCGACATGCCCAAGCGCTCACAAACGCGCCAAGATGGCGCGTTCTCGGACTGAGGAGCAGAACAGACCCTATCAAGACCAAGGGTCGTAAACGCTTGGGTTATGCGGCAGATGCCCCTTCTGTTGCGTATGCCTGCCCCCAGGCAACGGGATCGAAACGCCAGCCAGCTTCTACCGCAGGGAGTATATCAGGCAGGAAATGCGGAACAGAAATGCCCACATATCCAATTGCTTGCCCATCCTCTTGGTTCTGGTGCCGGTGTAGGGGACTGAGGCAATTAAGGCGGCTGAAGCAGAGTGGAATCACCGTGCGGTGATGTGACGTTCGTGCATCGTCAGTGGAGTTTGGGGATTTACGCTCCTGTCACCGTAATTGTTATCAATTTAATGCACAGTCACCGTAATTCGTTTTGAATTACGTGTATTTGGTAAACTGGTGCCGTAATTTGCATAGTTCGGCGACGAATAGGAGTTTTCGGAAGGGGCGACCGTAATTTAACTGCGCGATGTCATCAAAATAGCTATCTTCACCGTATTGCCTATCTAAAATCTAAAATTTTCATTTGTTCACCATTCCTAATATCAATCAATATTCTAAATTTTACATAACTAAATTTATTGACAACTACCAATAGGATAGCTAAGTTATCTTCGCAAAACCCGTCAAACCAAAGATATTCGCAAAATATGCTTGATCCGTCTATCATTATTGTTCTGTTCGCAATCCAGTCTATGCTGCCATTGCAATTGAATAGCGCCAATTCATTTTTCTTGTCACCTTCGCTTAACTTAATTATTGCGATTTTGTCGATCTTATCAATAATAAAAAATGCTAAACCTTCGGAATTAATCACCTCATGTTTGTTTCCGTTTTCGGCCCATTCAATTTTTACGACTCTTTTCGGCATTCCATATTTCCAAAGGTCCCTATTGGGCGAGCCATATCGAGACATGACGCCGTCCTCCCGGGTTATATAAATGCTCTCAATCGTCATATTACTACCTTCCACCCTGTGTGGGTGGATCTAGAGGCAAAGGCACTAGCTGCCCAATCAATTTTAGATTTATTGGTCCTATGAATTGAACCTGCTTTCCTCCGCCGTCCGCCCCTGGAGCGCCATCGACGCTTGGCTGAGGCCCCACAATTCCTTCCCGCAAACGTTGCGTTCCAACATTTTCAAGTTCGATAATATACAACTGGCCGGACTTGAAGCCATCCACAATGGCGATCCCTTCCAAGCATTGCTGTCTATCGCCAATAAATCAGACAATGAGCTTACCGCACTTATCTTGAAGTCGCAGAGTCCGAATGACCGCTAAGTGGTCGTAAGCGGACTGACCGCTTTTGGTCGAAATATCGCTAAAGCGGACATTCAACTTTGGTTGCGGGAGATGTCTGTTCCGTTGTCGTATCCGGAAAGGCTTCTCTCGCTTCAAAAAAAAATCTCGTAAGCGGACATTTTCGGTGCCGATCAACCCGCAACTCTTTCCCATCGTCGACAGTGTGGCACCTTGGGCTACTTATTCAGTTGGTCGCAGCAAATAAGCTCAGTCTCTCACCCAATGCCGATGTGACGGCCTTCTCGCCCCGCAGCACCCGTCCAAGAAATTGGCGGCTGACAGCCAGTGATTTGGCGGCTTTCGCGATGCTTCCAGTATTCTCCACCAGCAACCTAACTTCATGCAACCAACGATCGCGCTGAGCTTCCAAAGTGATGGCATCCTGGCGAAGTTCTTCGGCGGCCTGGGCGATGCTCAGCAGGGAAAGTTCGGTCACCCGTCTCCCTGCGCGCAAATCTGCCAAGGTATGATGCGAGACTCCAGCCCGGCTCCAAAGCATGCGGTCGCTGATGCGATGCGCGGCAAGCATATCTTCGATATCTTTGGCGATCCTGGCGCGGTCTGGATCGGCCATCGTCCACTGGACGACGTCATCATTGTCGCCGATGGTTTCACGTTCCTCGAGATTGTCCGCTTCTTTGCCGATTGGGGTAACGGCCCATGCATAAACATGTCGGCGCCGCAGTGTGCCACGCTGATCGTCTGCCCCACCGAGGAATTTCATTTCGGAATGCAGGTGGTGGCGGACCAGGGCGCGGCGATAGGACTTCAGCCAATGCCAGGGCACGGGCTCGCCCGTTGCTCGATCAAACACCGGCGGCCGATCGTTCATCAAATCACTGGAATACCGCGAAGCCGGGCTCGGCTCCCGTCGCGACCATGCTGGCAAGGATAGGGCTTCGGGGTCCGTTGCGGCCATTTCCATCCGAGACTTGGCCTGGAAGGCGAGCAGAAAGTTGAACGGCCAGACCTGCTCATGCTCGGCCACTGCTTCATTATAGCGGGCAAACCACTTGAGCAGGGGCTGGTTTGTAGCGGCATAGCGGCTTGCTGCCGGCTCATCAAAATTGCGCATGCCGGCATAATCGACCTCATCGGGATGGCCCGCGTCATACGCACCTATGATCTCGCGCCACAAATCCTCCTGCCACAACTCGACACCGATGCGCTCGATGCGTTTGCCGCGATCATCATCCTTGTATGGCGCCACAAGGTGCCCAAGGCCATGCGCGGATGCCTTGCGGATGGCAGGGGCTTTATCGTTGGCACGGTTGAACAGCACATAGCGCTTGGCAGAAATTGCCAGACAGTTGACCGAGCGAAGTTGCCCCATTTCGCCATTGGCCCCGACGGGAAAATTGACCTTCTCAAGTTGCAGGATCGGGCCTTTGACTTCGTAGGGGTTGAGCGGCTCAAACCAGGTTCGCACCGCTTCCACACGGCGGATAAATTCCGTGTCGGGAAAGCGTGAGGGGTTGGCGATGGCGAGGCTGTCAGTATCGCAGAACGCCCAATCCAATCCCTGGTCGAGGGCGTTGCGCTCCGCCAGTGCCAGCATCAGCCGGGCAGCGCCGGTAATCAGCGATCCAAGCAGCGGGTGAAAATATTGGCCAGGCTTCTCAATCTTGCGGGCTTTCACCTTTCGGCCTGCACCCCGAAAATCATGGAGAGTGACCGTCCTGGGCTTGTCCAATGGCTCCACGTTGAGCTCGACGAAAATGCCGTAGCTGGTAGAGTTGGCGAGAATCTTCAAACTCTTTTGGACCGACGTCAGGGCGGGTTTTTCCGCCTCTGAAGCGGCCCTTTCCTGGGCCTGAATGATCCGCCTCTGATCGATCAGCAGCTTGTAGAAATCATCCAGCGCGGGCTGAACCTCGGCGCCCTCGAGGGTGATGGGGCGCAACTGGGTCTGGACCTTGCCGTGCTCAAACCGCAGTGCCGAGGCGATTTGAGGCGCTTTGCCGCCGAGCAGCTTGGCGGCCAGCACATCGGCCAGGGTGAACCACATTGGCTCATGGCTCGTTAGACGGTTGAGACCGATGGTTGCGGCCTGGTCCTTTTCATATGAGGCCCGGACCGGGAACACATCATCGCTGGGCAGCACCTCGACAATACAGGCCAGGCGCTGCCAACAATCTGGATTGCGCAGATCCTCCAAAGTGCAGTGTTCAACAAGCTGCCGGACTTCTTGGGTCGCATCACACCAGGTGACACCGTCGGCGATCACATACTGCCATAGCTGCATGAGGGTGCAGACGGTTGGATACATCGAGAGGAAGTCGCAGTGGAGCACCGGCGTGATTTCCCGCCGAATGTGCACCTCGGCCCGCCCACCATAATAGGTGCTCATGATCTGCCCGATGATATTTGGTGGGAAATCAGGTTGAGCCTGACGCCATGGCTTGATGTTCATGGCGGCGAGGAACGCCTTGCCGAGACTGGCTTCGCTGTAGAGGTCATGCAGGCCGGCTTTGAGGCCATAGGCATCATAACGTTCGGCTAGCTTGGCAAAGCATTCCCACGTGACCTGCACATCATTCATACCGTAGCGGACAAATTCTGGACTGAGCGGACCGTCATAGGTTTCCGCAGTGCTTTTCGGCGTGGTGCCGAGTGCCGAGGCTAGGCTAGCCAGCGAATGCGACTGGCTGGTCAATGCCGCTGCCAGGGTTTTCACATCGACGAAGAATCCGCGATCGGGTTTCTTGTCGGCGTCGCCCTTGCCGCCAAAATTGATGAAGGCGGCGCGCTGCGACAAATGTTTGACGCGCAGGTTTGGCCGCTTGTCGGCAAGCGTAAAGCTGAAGCCGCCGCGCATATCCCGTTTGCCATAGGTGTGACGGGTGGCAATGTGCGACAGGTCGAACGGCAGGTTAAATCCGACAATGAGGCCACCGACCTCCTGGCCCCATTTAAAGATCACCTCTTCGACAAATTCGGCGCGGCTGCGCAGCATCAGCCGTTCGCCGTCATCGCTCGGCATTTCCTCGACAAGCACGGCGCGCAAAACTGCGATATCGGCCTCTGGTAAATCATCGGCGTGGAACAGCCCGCGTTCGAGTAGGCCGCCGTCATGCCGAATTTGATAGGCGCCGAATTTCAGGCGCTGCGATGGATCTGTCGTGGTCTCGCAATCGAAAATCACGGCAATGCCCGAAGTCCACTTCCGGGCGGGCGGCACATTGCCCGATTGGGGCTTGGGGGCGAGATAGGCGCGAAGCTGAATGATGAGCCGGTCTACGGGATCACCGGGAAAGGCGCCCGCAACCGGCTCGACATTATCCAAATCACTGTTCGTCAATGCTGATGCCCCGGCCTGCCAATTTGGAAAGGACCCCGGCAATAGACCTGCATTGTTCCGTGGCAAATTCCAGATACATCGCCATGCCGAGCAAGGCATGTTGCATTCGCTCGAACGGGTCGCCGGCGTTTAACCCTACGGGCGGGTGCAGAGCCAACTCACGTGCCGATTTCTTGGCATGGCAATTCTTGCACATGCCCCAGACAGTGTCGCTGTTTGCTTGTCGATCGATATGTTCGGCCTCGAAGCACACCGGGTCGTTCTCACCACACAGGCATTGCGCATTGCTGACACCCAAGCGTCTCAGAGACTTTTGCCTGATGACGCGGCGGCGGCGGTAGATTTCCAGTTCGTCCATTACCGCCTCCCTATTTGGCCACATCAGCATAGATTTCGAGGAAATCGAGCTCGCCAGCACTGTCGAGCTTGCGCAGGATATTGGGGCGAACCTCGAACGGATGCAGGCGGCCTTCAATGTCCCGCACGCCCTTGCCGACAAAGGGAGCAAGGTGCTCGAGTTTGTTGGTGTCGAGGAACTTGTTCACTTGTGACCAATAGCTACTGATGGCGCTGCCCTCGTCGGCCGGCACAGTGACGGATTTGATATTACCGCGCGTGGCCAGCCACATCGAGATTGGGCGGCGGTCAGAGATAATCCATCGACGTCCCTGCCGCACTGAGGTCGTATTCAGCTTCTGATGAGCTCTGAGCTTTTCGACACTGATGCCTTCAGCCTTGGCCGCAGCCTTTTGTGTCTCGCCACGTTTGATCCGGGTCAGGGCTCTTTCAAGCCGAGAATCTCGGTCGTAAGCCGCCAACAAACCCGGTATGTCGGCGGCTGTCGGGTGGCCGCGCGCCGCTGATCGGCTTTTGCCGGCGGCGAGTGCCTTGGCGATTCGGCGACGGTATTCTTCCCTGAAATCTCGTTTTTTCCGGGGTTTGCGGGTTTTAGTATTGATGGATGTGGGGCGCATGGCCGGGCTCCTTTTGTTTGAGGAGCGGGACTCATGAGGGGCGCGAATTCTGATAATTCGCGTTTGACAGGGAGCTCGGACCTTGCTGGTCCGGATTGGCTATCGATCTCGGAGATTATTGCTCGCCTTGGCGCGGCAGGTGTCGTCGTCTCGGAGCGTCAACTCGAGCGGTGGCGTGAGGCCAATTTGCTGCCACTCGGAAAACAAATCTTCGACCGACCTGGCCACGGTGGCGCCTGGCTGTTTCCACTGGAAACGGTCGACCTCGCAGTCGCCATTCGCCAGCTGCAAACCGAAAGGAATGACCTCGCCTGGATAAGATGGGAACTATGGTGGCGAGGCTGTCCGGCGCCGGAGAGCTGCTGGCGCCCTGAGCTATCGAAACAAGCAGAAAAACTTGATGGCTACCTACACCGCCTCCGCCGGATCTTGCGCCGCGAGCGCAGTGGTGATGATCTTCGCCGGAACACGACTTTGGCTGACAGGGTTGCCCCAAACTTCAAAGATCCCAATTCCGCCGTTCGATTTATGAGCTCAAGAATCACTCGGCGGGTGTCGTGGCAAGATTTGCCTACGGTCATCCGGATACTGCTCGACGTGGCGAGCGGCGCCGAGCCTGAACATGAACCGGCACTCCAGCAAAGCAGGCGGCCTGCTGATCTGGATTTGCTATTCAACGCGATGGATCTTGGCAATTTGAAACGCGACCCCGCGACCGACCAGGAAGATTTTGTCGACGACACAATTAGCGGGCATCGCCTCCAGCTTCGGGAAGCGATGCCAAAGGTGCTGCAAGATATTGCTTCTGGCATTCGCCTTGGCAGACTTTCGGTTGCGTCCGCCGCGCCTCGTGCCGAACTCGAAGCTGCGCGGGATGACATCAGGCGAGCCATGGAAATTGGACAAGCTCTCTACCAATCAACGCAATGGATTTATGGCGAAACCGCATTCGGACTGCGTTTCATAAATTGGATTTCGCGCAAGGCACCGCCAGGAATCTTGCGATCTTGGATATTAATTTGGGTCAATATGCGCCGTGCCGATGCCGAGCTATATTCAAATGAGAAAATTCGAGAATTGCATTTCCAGGCGACGGCCTTGGTGCAAATGAGCCAATCGCTCAAAGCCTTGGGTGAGCAGGGCGGAGAATTAGGTAAAGTGCTGAATCCTCGTAATTTAAAACAGGTTCTATCAGGAAAAATGTCTTTGGAGGAATTCGCCCGTCTGGTACAATTGGCGAAGCTAAAATCATCTATCGAGGTGCCCGGTGCTGGCCACGCTAAATGACGATAATGATTGGGCAATTCGTTCGGAAAATTGGATTTCCGAATTACAGAAAATGCAGCCCAAGCGCCGGGTGCGCGATCGGCGCAAAACACCGCTAATTCTATGCGGGCATGGCGTGTCGATGCGCGTGGAAAATGGCGCGTTGGTAATTCGGGATGGATTTACCCACTATCCGCAGGAACAGACCGCATATCGCTATTTTCGGGGTGATTTGGAATTGCCGCCTCGGATAATTCTGCTCGATGGCAGCGGTACTTTGTCATTCGACGTGCTGAGTTGGCTTGGAGAGCATGGCGTGGCGCTGGCGCGGGTTAAATGGAACGGCGAGGTTGCAGTCGTTGCGAGTGGCCACGGCTACGCCGCCGAAGCGGACAAGGTGGAATGGCAGAGGCGAACACGCGCTGATGATGGCAGCCGTCTTGCATTCGCATCCGACCTCATTCGACGCAAGCTGATCGCCAGTCTAGAAACTCTCGAAGGCCACTTCGAAGAAAGTCCGAGCCGGAAGACGGCAATAGCGCGACACAGCATCGGTATTGAACGTCTGCGGACCGAAACCCATGCGAACATGAACGCCATTTTTGCGATTGAAGGCGAATGTGCGGCGGCCTATTTCGCGGCTTGGAAATCGGTCGAAATTCGCTGGACCGGAACGAGCCGCAGGCCAATTCCAGATCATTGGCGCCAATTCACATCGCGCAGTTCACTGCTCAGCGGCAAGTCGGCAAAAAACCGCCTTGCGTCACATCCGATCAACGCTTTGCTCAACTATGCTTATACAGTCCGGCAAAGCCAGTTGCAGATTGATGCCGTTGCTGATGGCTATGACCCGACGATCGGCATCATGCACAACCATCACCAGGGCTCATCGGCCTATGTTCTGGACCTGATCGAACCTGAGCGGCCCAAGATTGATGCCGTTATCCTGGCACTCATCGCCAAGCGCAACTTCACAGCTGATGATTTTGTTATTCGTAACGACGGTGTTTGCAGGCTGTCACCCCAATTGGCCCGGTTGGTAGCAAGTGCAGTGGGAATTTAGCGCCCGGCTCATCGGACGATCCGGAACGGCAAGTTTTAGGGAGTGAAGCGCGGATAGCGGTCACTAGGGTTGCGTCCGTGCAGGGAGCGGTTGCCGACCAGACCCGGTCATTGCGATCGTTCACGGCGAATGTCCACTACTGACAGAAGCTGCCGATTGAATACCGTGAATCAGCCGCCTCGGCAGTAGGCCTAGATAAAGTCGATCTTCTCGACACGGTCTATCCAGGACACAGGGACTATGTCTGAGAAAACCATCCCGCAATCGAGCTTGAGGCGGGACGCACGGTAATCCGGGTACCCCAGCCAATAGCTCCAAACACGTAATAGGTCGTAGACCAAGTTCGGAAAGCCATCCGTCGGCATTCCGAAGCGATTGCATGCTGTAAGCGCAGCATCCCCTGGCACCAAAAGTGAAATGAGGTACGCATCGCCGTCCGCTGCCATTAGGACCTGGCCCTCGGAACCAAGCAAATGGTGCGAGACATGCCAATCGAACTCAGAGCCTTCCTTGAGATAATGATTGAATCCGTTCACGAGGCCTGCCCGCGAGACCGTCAGATGCACCTGCCCTTCGCGCCTACCTAAGCGCATTCCTGGGCCGAATAGCTCTAACGCTGCTGGCAATGTGTGCGCAACCTCGCCCCATCGGGGATGCTGGCTCAAGGCGCGTTGCAGACGCTCGGTGCGCTGCTGGACCCTGAGAGGCAGAAGGCCGTCTCGGCGAATAGACGCCAGCCCCTCGGCATTGACGCGTGTGCCGTGATAACCGCGTATCCGCTGGGACCGAAGCCAGTCGGTCATTACCGCAGAGAGAACCTGCTTATCCGCATGCGCCAGCACGACGTCCGCTGCATCCTCGATGAATTCAGGCTCTGCCGCCCCGACAATCTGGGCCATGTTGCCTGGCAGATAGGGGCGCAAAAGCTCGCATAAGCGCGGCCCCCATTCCGCGTTGTCATCAAAATCAAAGATGGCGGCGCGTTCCGTCACAGCTCGGCTTCACATTGGGACTCGATCGATTGCAGTTCCGCAGCGATCCGCCCGCACAAGTCCGAGAACTGCTCCTTGAAGCTGCCAAAGTTGGCGATGGCGTCCTTCGCCGCTTGCGCAGCCTCGGTCCCTCTTGCGTGACCCTGCAACTTTGACCGCAGCCATTGCGCGTCCCGTAGCCCCGATAGCTTTATCTGCTCATCGCGGTGACGGCCGACATTCAAGAGCTTTTCCAGCAATGCCAGCGTGCGGTCATTCTCGGCATAATCGACCGATAAGCGGTCTAGGCGCTGTCGCAGGGGCTTTGTCTCGAAGCCTTCGACGACAAGCTTCGAGAGGTCCATGATGGCCTCGGCCCACTCATCCTTGCTCGCCGTCAGCGGAATGTTTGCCCGATCCATCAATTCTGGATCACGCAGCTTCCACCACTCAACCTTGCAGTCTCTCCATCGCCGGACAATGGACATAACTTCCTCACGCGGGTGGCGGAATGTCACAAACTGACCTTGGAAGTCGTTGATGATGGCGCGCTCTGAGATACCGGCCTGCGGCTCAACGTTGAAGCCCAGCCAGTGCAGCTGTTCGGAGTACGGCAGGGCACGCAGATCGCAGATATAGGCATGGACCTGACCCGCCTCATTCACGTCGTAGCCGCGCAGGTGCCATGCCGCCCGGCAGCTCACTTCACGGTCTTTGATTGTGTATTTTTCGCGGTCGGTTTTGTATTTTGAAAGCACCTCGGCCCGAAAGAAGGCCGGGGATAGCTCGAAGGGCAGATCGTTGCCCTCCGCCTGAAAATAATTGGTCGTCGCTGCCGGGTCCGTGGAAATTTTGGCCAGTCTTTCATTGCGCCAATCATGCGCAATGAACTCAACGTACTGCTTGGACTTGTTCCCGCTCCAGCCATCCGTCACCCCCTGAAAGACCTGGTCAGCGCTACGGCGCGGGCGCATGATCTGGATGCCGCGCGTGTAGGCACAGCGTCCGCAGTGACGCTGCCGATAGAAGAAATCGGCGGAATCGACATGGACCACTTCATCGATGTTGTCTGGCCAGCCATTGAATTCGCTGTGCTTCAGCAACGTGAAGTCGAACATGCGCACAAGCGAGCAACGTGCGATGGTCAGGTATTCCTCTAGCTCTTCCCAGGTAAACGAGACGAGCCGTACCTCTTCGCCACTGCGACCTAACGTGACGGATGCACAGTGCCGAAGGTCACCGTGATCATCGAAGCGGCAATAGGCATTTTCCTCGGGTCGCCAGTGCACACCCGTCAGATGTGTGTATTCTTGATTGGCTTCGATGTAGTCGCGCCCGTCACCGCTCCATCCCTCAAACGTGCGCGCGAAAATGAGATCGCGCCCCTGATCAAGCACCTTTGAGCCCCGGTGATGGTCATCCCGCTCGATCCACACCCCCCTGCGGCTACCGCCGGAGACATAGCTGGCGATGCTGACATACGGATTGCAGCTCCATCGCAGCAGGTCATCCTGCGATGCGGCCGCTAGCGCTTCATCCGGCACCACGATTGAATGAATGAACGTGTAGGGGCCGGACCCGTAAATGACTGTCTCGTCAGCGATGGCATTCTGCTTGAGGAACTCCAGGTGCTGACCGGCGACGACCCATTGCAAGTATTGCGGGTCATCAGACGGTAGCTCGTCGATCTTCTGAATCTTCTCGACGATTTTTTTGTGTGCGAAGCTGGGCATGCGGTAGCATTACCATACTCGGTTTATCCGGGAAATTGGACTTTGCACAGGAACGCAAGAACTTAGAGTAGCTTTGACGAAGTGCTGAGCACCAACTGTCACGTCATCCAAGTTTTGGGTGTGGGCTCGAGCGAGGCGCGATCCGAGGGTACTACGAGACCGACGGACACCTGGTGTTCCGCTTCCTACAGAAGCTGCCGTTCGCCACCACGATTGAGAACGGCAACTAAGTCCCAGATCCGGTCGCCGATCGGGCGACGTACGAATGGCGGGTTTTTGCAGCAAGGTTGGGCAGTCGAACGGCTGCTATGTCAGCGGTAGCGGACATCAGGAATTGTCCAAATTTGAACGTCCGATTTTGCCCCCTTACAACCAAAAGCGGACAGTCCGCTTACGACCACAAAGCGGACATCCAATGCTGCAAACCGATCTCCTAATACCGGTCATGCGTTCATTATTAAAAACCTCGTCAGTCGTCAGCGCGTTATTCCCGTTGGAAAGAACATTGGCGAAGGCGGTGCGCATACGATGGTGATCCTCGAAAGCTTCTTCATCAATATAAGGGTTATAGTGTGCGCCTCTCAAAGATACCGTTGATTGTTGTCTCGTGGAGGGTAGGAAGAATTTCGTCGGCCTCGTATCCGACGACAAGAAATCCGCCATCTTGCAATGACACGAGGCCATGTGCGGCGATCCAGAATAGGTGAGCCGCTTTGCTGGGCTCGAATTTGAGTGTGTAGTCCGGCAGGTCCGCCACGGCTTCGATGGCGTTCTGACATACGCCGAGCGCACCGACCTTTGCCGCCATTAAATCAGGGTGCGTTTCGTCTTTCTCACCATGAGGCGTGTACAGCAATTCATACATCCGGGGGCGAGCTCGCGCTGCATCGAAATAGGTGAACGTGACGCCTCTCAATGCTTCGACCGGATCGGCCTTTGACCGAGCCGCCCTTGCGAGTTCCCTTTCCAGCCAATGATAAGCCCTAATTCGAAGCGAATCGACAATGTCTGCTTTCGATGAGAAGTACGAATAGGCTTTCATACTGCTGCAGCCATAACGGCCAGATATCGCTCGGAAAGACATGGCGGCGAGGCCGCCGGCCTCAAATAATTGTTGCGCAACATCCAGCAATCCATCGCGAATGGATTGGACCTGCTCTGGTTTCGTTAAGGGTCGTGCCATCGGCGGGGATTAGCATATAAATTTTACGCTGTAAAATTTAAGTTGCGCATAGTCACGTTTCCAACGTACAAAGATTTGTGAAAGCTCAGGCAGCTCACGAGAGGATGTGAAGATGGCAAGCGATATGACTTGGCTAGACGAGAACGGGAGCTTTTCCCGATCCATCGGCGGAAAACTTCTTACGCACTGTTTTATCGCGATGTTCTTGGGTTTTTTTGGCGGGTTTGTCTGGCTGATCGCATTGGCTGACAACGTGTTTCACATATTGCCATTGCCACGAATGGAGATTCGGGTGCCTTACCAGAAAGAGCTGCTGCGCAATGCCCATACCGGAACGATGATGAACTCAATGTATGTGATGGCCTTGATAGCGCTCAGCCCCTGGCTTCGCTTCAGTGTGAGGCAAGCCAAATGGGTCTACTATTGTGCGATTATCATGCTCTGGGGGAATGTGATTGGCTATTCGACAGCGGTCCTCACGCCTAGTCGCGGCATACAGCCGATCTTTGAAAACGATTTCGCCAACCTGATCTCTTACTTTACCTTCTACGCGGCAGTGATCGGCGCGGTTGTTACAACAGGTATTTGCTTGAACAATGCGTTGCGCGAAGCACGTGTAGACAAGATAAAGCCCGCTTCTTCTCGCAAAGCGTAACTTTGATCCGCGCCGACCGCCGCGCGATTTACCGAACGACGGCGAAAATGTCCGAAGTTGTCCCGTTAGGAGGCGGAAGGTTATGATTAAGCATGCACCGATTGTAGTTCGTCAAATCCCATTTGCGTTTGACGAAAACATTGCTCCTGTTTGGAACCGCAAGCGCCCGGAATGGAGCCATATGGTCAATGGCGCGTCGCTTGTCATGCCATATCTGGAACCATTTCTGATCAAGACCGTCAGCGAGGCGTTGAAGCTCGTAAATGACCCGGCGCTAAAGGCAGATGTGCACGGCTTTATCGGGCAGGAGGGCCACCATTATCGCAACCACCGCCGCTACAACGAGATTTTGAAACTTCATTATCCCGAATTGGCGGAAGTAGAGCTAAAAATGGAAGCAGACTATCGCCGGTTTCAAAAAAGAAGCCTGAAATGGAGGTTGGCCTATACCGCCGGTTTTGAAACCATGACGATGGGAATCACAGAATGGCTGATCGCGAAGCGCGGGGACCTGTTCGGTGGAGCTGACCGATCGGTATCATCACTCGTCCTTTGGCACATGGTGGAAGAGGCCGAGCATAAGAACGTCGCCTATGATCTGTATATGCATCTCTTTGGCAGTTATGCCGCCAAGGCTTGGGGGCTGATTGTGGGCGCTGGGCATGTGGCTTGGTGCAGCCGTCGGGGTTACAAGGCGATGTTAGAGAGGGATGGGCGGTGGACCAATTGGCGCAGCCGGTTGAGCGTCTATGCCATGATTGCCAGATTCGTTGTACATGCAGGACCAGCCATGTTGCGCTCGCTGTTGCCCGGCTACCACCCCGCCAAAGTAACTGACCCTTACTGGGTTTCACAATGGATGTCGGCCTATTCGGACTTGCCCGATGGCAGCATGCCGTTGCTTGATACCAAGGATTTCGACATCCGGCCTCAATTTGTGACGTAAGCAATTGGTTCGAACATTGTGCCAGAATTGCTGCCATCGTGGCGCGGCAATTTCTGGAATTCACAACCCACAATTTCTAGGGCTTGCGCCGTGAGGAGAACAGTATCACCTGTTATGCGAACCTTCAATGGACGCAAATGATGACATCATGCTCTATGGCGCAGCATCTGCGGGTTAGACTGTAAAGTTAACGAACAGCTGCTTAGCGCGGCAACTGCTTCAAAAGCTGCCTTTCCGAAAACCACCCCCAATGCGACGTTGCAGCTGGGCAGCGAGCGACCCTATTGCGGTCACCAGCGACGATCAGTAGGATAGGTTATGTCAACGCAAGCACCTAGCCGTCGCGAACCAACCGAAACAGAGAAGCTTATTGGACGATATGTCCGGTCAATGCTTGGAACTGACACGTCGGTGCATCGGTATGCTGATGACCACGAGGCACACGACCTTTTCATTGCGACCGGGAGCAATTGGCCGATCGAAGGTGTAACATCTTACGGCACCATTGGCTTATCGAACTATCCAGTTCCAGTCGGTTGTGATCGAGTAAATCTTGAGCTTCTTGGAGCCTGCGCAACTGCAACCAAAAATTTCGACAATGTCATTGCCAGCTGCGCAATCGAGAGAATGAAAAACGGCAGCCCTATCACGTACGGGAGTACGATCAGGGACGTCGTGGCCCAATATGCCATCTCGCAGACAATGGAGCACGTGTTCTTCGCCAGTCCATTTTTGTGGGAGGGATTTGCCCCTAGGTTTTTCGCTGGCACTGAAGTTCATTGGCTCATGGCGATCCCGATCTCCGAGAGCGAATTAGCCTACCTCGAAGGGCACGGGTCTAATTCTTTAGAAGCTCGATTCGAGGCAGCGCAGATTGATGTTTTCGACATTTCTAGGCCGCCCGTCGTCTAGTCAATTCTCGATGTCTGCTTTCCACCCCAAATGCGCCCACCGTGTTGGGCCAAGAACGACGCCAAAGCGGACATTTTCGCCATGACTATCTACCACGGTCGGGCTAGACCGCTTTGTCTCGCACCAGCAGTGAGGGTGTTAGCGAACGATCACGTTGCACATATCTTTGAAGATGGGCAGGTTCTTGTCCAACCGGTTGCCTCGCTATGGAGTGCGCTCGGTTCAGGAAGTAGGTTTTGCGGCTTCGCTAACAGGTGAATCATGAGCGAAAACATAGGCAATTTAGAAATATTACGTTTCAGTGATCTTAGATACGACAAAATGACTTATCTTATTAACCTAAGAGAGGGGGGTGATCTCAAGGAAATATGCCAGGTCAATTTTGATAAAGGTTGGCCGGAGATTGAATTTCTTAAAATCCACAAATCAAGTCATGACGAAACAAGACTGGATTGCAATGATTTTATATCGGCACTGAGTCTGATCAACAGTTATGAATAGCGATAGTCCGCGCTCCACCCCAAACTCGTCTTTGCGGCTGGCCCAAGAACGAACCAGTTGCAGACATGGCTTTCCTTCTCCAAGCCAGATCAATGAACCTTCAAGACATGCCCTCGGCCAAACGCTGCCAGATTTGCGGACGATTGCTCGATAATCCTGCTGACGCTTTGTCCGGTGATTGCGGCGGAGATTGCTGGGGGTGCGTGGGTGCATGCGAAGTAGGTTGGGAACCATCTGCGACCAAGATTAAAAACGAGATTGCCTTGGGGCTGCGAAACGATGACGGATCGCCCAAGCCGCCCAGGGAGGTTTGATGTCCGTTTTCCACCCCAATCGTGACGCTGGGGCTGGACGGTGAACGACCCGATTGCGGACATAAGAGTTAGATGACCCTAGGCATCCCCGGCACACGATCCTGAGGCCTTTCGCCAATGATCATGAGGTCCAGTAACATCTCGAACTCGTCAGCAAGAGCGAGGTTCTCAAGGGCTTGCTGCACGTGAGCCGCCCGGCTTCGAATAACCACCCCAATCTCGCCGCTCCGCCTGGGCAGTGATACAGCATTGCTTGATTAAGTTAAGCGTTTGACGACCCCCAAAGGCACGCTGCCCGGCGGCATGGGTCTGCGCTTTGATTGGCAATTGCTGAGCGCCTATCGCGGTGCGCTGCGCTGGGGCCTGGCGGGCGGATTGACCCCAGCCAACGTCGCCGAAGCCGCACGCTGCACCGGCGCCCCGCTGGTCGATGCTGCATCGCGGATCGATAGCGCGTCCGGGGTCAAGGACCCCGCCCTGATCGCCGCCTTCTGCGCTGCCGCACGCGCCGCCTGACCAAACGAAAAGGGCGGCCCAGCATGGACCGCCCCTCTCTGTTCGGGTCGGACTACTGCTTAGAATCGAAAGCCGACACCCACAGCAATTGCGTTGAAATCGGGAACCCCGCTGCCCGCAAAGTAATGGCGGTATTCGAGCTTGCCGTAAGCGTTGCTTCCGATGTTCTGCTCGAAGCCTGCGCCAGCGTGAACAGTGTCAACACAGGTGCTGCAAATCTTCGACGTGTAGCCGCCAGCAACAAAAAGCCTCGTGCCAGTATCAGCCTTGTAACCGGCGCGGCCAGACACGCCAAAGGCAATATCGCTGCCGGACGTTGCAACTTTGTCACCGGAGACTTCAAGGCCAACAAATCCTTGCTTGCCCATGTCGATGTCATAACCAGCTGCAACGCCATAAACGTCTTCGGTTACTCCGCCACCGAACAACACGCCGCCCCGCACTTCAACTCGCGCTTCGTTTGCAAGTGCTGGCGATGCCACGGCGACAGAAGCAGCAAGCGACAGAATCAGTTTATGCATGAATTACTCCTCAATGTTGCCCTGTGCAGGACGATTTATTGAGGCCAAAAGTAATGAGCTCTGCAAAAAAAAAAGCGGAAAATTCGCACTTTGAGCGTTACCGGGCAGATGTCGCTTTTAGGCAACACGTTGACGTTTGACCGCTATCGCAAGCGAAACAGGTCATTCTTGGCGGCAGACCTGAGCCACTTACCCTATCCCTTGTCGGGGTCGAAGCAATCGAGCGCTTGATCGATTAATGTCCGCTTTCCACCCCAAACACGCCAGTGCGCCTATCTCGCGAACGATCTGCTTGCGGACATCCCACCGCGTGGGCATTCCAGTCATATGAACCAGCTTACTGCTCTGGAGCGGGCCGCCTTAAATGCGGTTTTGGATGAACTAGGGGACAGCCGCACTGACATCGAGAGGCTGGCCCTACAAGCTTCGGTTCTTTCCCGCGAGAATACTGGCGGCGGGTTTTTTACCGAGTTGGCTTTTCGTGGGAAAGTCCCTGCGCACCTTCAGAATAGTCATTTGGGCGAGAATGTTTGGATCGCGGTAAGTGGCATGAGCCACGGCCTCGGGATGATCCTCCACCTTTGGAAGGACAAAGCGCCGCTGTTGGAAGGCTATGCGGTCGCACCAGAGAACACTCTCCCTATCGACTTTGGGCTGGTGACTTTCGCCATTGTTCCGGAACCCGGCCCGCTCCCAGACAAAGGCAGCTAACCACCCCAAATGCGTCGCTGTGGCTGGTCGGAGATCCACCCGATTGCGGACATCAACCGAACTGACGGGCGTGCAAATACAAGCTCAACTCGCGGGCATGACGCGCCCAATGGAAATGCATTAGTCGAAAATACCAAGCCGCATCGTCCGGACCAAATGTCTCATCGCGCCAAATGACTTCACGCAAATCCTTCGTGATGTCAGCGATGTCGTCCACCGCGCCTGCAAGCATCATGTCGTCCTCGATTGGCGCTTGCGGATCGGCAACAGGATACATCCCATAATTTGGGAAGCGATGGGCGACCTCTTGAAAGAGGGCTGGCCCATCGACCTCAGGTGGCTCGTCATCGGCGTCCGCGCAATTTGCGAACGGCACTTCATGGGACCGAGACAGCAACCTATCGAGCGCCCGCAATAGCGTCGCGTCGCCAGGTGCATCTCCTTCCCAAACTACGGCGAGGAACTCTCGTGCGATATCAGCGGCGGCTTCCGACATGCAGTATGTTCGCACTCAATGCGCCGGACAGCAATGTCAGCTTTCCACCCCAAATGCGTCGCTGCGGCTGGTCAGCCATCAACCCAGCTACGGACACTAGGTCTAAGCTTCCTTGCATTGCATCGTGGTTTGGCTGTGACCTGCCCCTCGGGGCGGTAAGTGCTTCACGGCCCATCCATTGCCTCTGCTTGGTCGGATGAATGTGGCGCCGCATAAGAGATCAGCTGGTGCTTCCTGGCCGAAGGCAACTGTCACGCCGCCATCTCTGTGCAGAGAGAAAGAGCAGCGCTTCACCTTGGCTCCTTCGTCACATTCGAGATTCCGGATATGCAAGTTTGGCGCGGTTTCACTTCCAGCGTTGTACCAAAGAGAAGCTAACCAGTTCCCATTCCCGATCATCGCGTTGACTTGAAGGTCATACCAAATTGCAGACTGAAGCTGCCCTGCGATGGGATCTGCAGGCGGTTGCAGCGACACTGCTGCCAATATTTCCAAAGCGGCCAACATGCCGGATAGGATACAGACCTGAGGTCCGCCTTCCACCCCAAATGAGCTGCTGAGGCTCCCAATTATCTATCCTGAAAGCGGACATTAGAGCCTCTGTGAGGCGAGCGAATGTTTGTTCAGACCACTGTGGCAGAGCACACAAATCTGGGATGGTGCCCAAAGTGTGGCTCATCCGGCAGGTAGCACTATC
>CAVVTJ010000003.1:0-141449 GCA_963751145.1 uncultured Alphaproteobacteria bacterium | reverse complement strand
AGCCCAGTCGCCGCTTCGCAACCGGGCGCAGCACCTTTTGCCGGGCCACCGCATGGCTGGTAGCCGTGGCCACGCTGGCGCCCCATTCCCAAGCCCTGATCACCAGCTGCTGATTGGCATCGAGCAGCCACATCAACGAACTGTTGCCCAGCAGCTCGTCCAGCATCGATGCGCAATTGGTGGTGTCGCTGTCGGCTACCCAGCCCACCGGTGCGGTGCGGGCGGCATCGGCAGCGGCCACCGTTCCTGCGGCAAACGCCGGCCCGGCGATCACCTGGACCAGGCGTTGCGCGATCGAAGCGGTCGTTTCCACATAGCCAGCGCCCACTTCGCCCTTCAGATCGGCGCACAGATCGCCGAAGGGCTGGGTCCACCACTTGACGCAGGCGATCGAAGGACACCGCACCCCGCCGCCTGCTGGCGCGGCTGCAGCCTGCAACGCGGCAAAGGTCGCGGCAATGCTGCCTTGCCAGGCCAGAGTGGTCAGCGCGGCGGCATTGGCACCCTTGTCGCGCACGGCATCGATCGACTGCAGCGGCTGGCCCGGATCGGCGTAGCAATAGATGTTGTTGGCCTTGTCGATCGGATCGCCGCGCAGGTTCCAGACCCGGCCCCAGATGCGCCGTTTGATCCGGCCTTCCCATTCAACCGGGCCTTCAATCCCGCCCGTACCGGCAAAACGCGCGGTCAGCAGCGGCTTCTTCAGCTTGGTCGCCGGATCGGCCAGGCTGATCCGCAGCTTGCCATCGCGGCTGGACACGACATCGAGGACCTGTCCGGAGATCACGATTCCCGGCAGCGCCGCACCCTCGTCGCCGATCCGCACAGTGATATCGGCGCCGAACCACAGATAGCCGGCCATCGCTGCCAGATCTGCCAGTTTGGCCGGGGCCCACTCGATCTCGGCAGCCGCGGGCACGCTCCCGGCCGGGAAATCGCCACCGGTGTAATCCAGCGAGGCGATCAGCGTCGGCAGGCCCACCGCGCCAGCGCGCCAGTCGTTGTAGCCGCCATAGGTATAGGGCAGCAGCGCGCCGCCACCGGCCAGGCGTACAGTCTCGGCCACACCATCGGCCACGCGGCGCGGCTGCGCCTCGATCAGGATCACCGGTGCGGTCAGCCGATCGCTCGGGGCAACGCCTTCAACCAGCTTGAGCCAGTTCCACAGCGTCGATGTGGCAATTCCATGCTGCCGGCTCGCGTCGCTCAGCGCCGCCGTCCGCGTCATCCCTGCAGCTTCGAGCAGCTCGATCATGGCAACGATCTTGGTACGCAGCTCGGCCTCGGTTTTCACCTTGGCACTCTGGGCTTCATACCAGCGCCAGGCGCCTTCCGATGTCGTTTCGGTCGGCGCGGCAGCTACCATCGCCGGGGCAATGCCGCGTTCGGCCAGAGCGATCTGGGCTACACCCGGCAGCAGCGACATATGAAACTCGATACCGCCGCCACGGCCGCTGCGCGGGCGCGCCAGTGCCTCGCCAGAGCTGCTGCTGCGCATCTGCCAGTTCTGCTCGCGGGCGCGCCGGTTGAGGCTCCGCTTGTCGGCAGGCAACCCGGGCAGCGCCAGATCGGCCAGCTCGGCCGCGGTGAACCACTCGCGCAGGTCTGTGCCGATCGGTTCTTCCACCCTGGCCGTACTTCCCCCCATTGCGATCACGCTTGATTTCCTCCGCGAATGAGTGGGGCACTGCTCTTCACCGCGCGCAGCTCGCGCTGCATCTGGGCGATCATCAGCTCGAGCTGGCCGATCCGGGCGGTGTGGACCTCTTCGCCAACCAGCAGCCCGGCGCCGATCGGGCGCAGCAGCTGGTCGAAGATGTCGTGCCGCTTGGTCACCTGGACCAGCGCGAGGAATCGGGTCAGCGAGATCCGGTGGCCTTCGCGCGCCGGGCTCGAATAGGCATCGAGCATGGCGCGGCTGACTTCGTCGTCCAGCAGCACGCTCATCTCGGCCGCGATCACTTCGCGCCGTCGACCATCGCTGGCGAGGATCGTTCCGACCGCTTCGCAGATCTGCCGATCAAGCCCCGCCAGCGAGCCCGGCAGGCTCGCCATGGTCGGCGCTTGGAAGTCGAATCCGAACTGATCAGGGTGTGACTTAGCCTTGGGCATCGATGCCCTCCGGCTTCATCATCATGCTCGCAGGCCGATAATGCGTCGGCCCGAACTCCAGCAGATCGCCACCCGGATAGCGCCACTCGCCATCCAGATTGCGGGCCAGGGCAAAGACCTTGCCGTCGGCAACCAGCTGGTACTTGCCATCCAGCGCGGCATCATCGAGCCGCCGAAAGGTCAGCCGACCCTCGATCGTGGCGGGGGGCTTGCTCATAGCCGCGATGCTCCGATGCCCTGCCGCTTGCCGGTGAATTTCGCCAACGGCCGCGCCGATGTCTGTTCGCCTTCCGGGGCAGCCTGCAGCTGGTCCAGACACGGCAGGAAGTGATCGCAGCCCTTCCACCCGGGAATCCCGCAACGCGGGCATTCCTCGCGGCTCGGCGCGGGCTCCAGCGGACGGGCCACGCGGGCGCTTGCAGGGCGTGCACCGCTCGAATTGCGGTGTGCTTCGGCCACCTTGGCATAGTCGATCCCGGCTGCTGCCCGGCGCTTTGCTGCCAGCTTCTCGGCCATGGCGCGGATGCGCTCGCGGCCGGGATTGGGCTCTTCGGTCTCGATTACCTTCTGGACCGACTTCCGCCTGCCCAGATTGCGCAGCGCGGGTTGAACGGTGGGAGAGTGCTTTTCGCCGGGCGTGTTGCGCAGGGTGTCCGGCAGCGCCCGCTGGGTCGGGCTAACACTCTCCCTTGCGGCCATCCTCACCAGACCGGATTCTTTCACCGGGAGGCGGTCGCAAACTTTGGATTCAGTGGGCTGTTCGCTGGCATTCGCAGGGCTATCAATGCCGCCGCACGCCACCTCCCCGCTTGTTCCCTCAGGTGCCAGCGCAGCGTCGCCAGCCCGGTCGACGTTTGAAAGGCAGGTGGCGGCGGATTCGAAGTGATCAGCATCCGGCTCAGCCCGATCAAGATCAGGATCGGCATGCTCGGGCAGCGGGGCATCCGGCCAGTCGCTCGGTTCGGGCTCTTCGGCCTGAATCCGAACGACCGGCGCGGACGCGTCCGACGGTGCGACCCGATCGGACCCACTCGCGTCCCCGGTTGCATCGGGGGCGACAGGCAGCTCGGCAATGTCATCATTGGCTTTCGCCAGGCGCGGATCTTCCGATGGCCGCGGGCGATCGACCAGCTTGATCGGCAGCAGGGGCACTTCGGTCACCGCAGCGCGGATCGCGGCCAGATCGCCCACCAGCTGGCGCACCACCGATGGGCGCAGAAACAGCGGAGCTCCACGAAGGTTCGATGCCATGTCGGTCAGTCCCTCATCATCCAGGGCGCATCCGGCAGCGGCGCAGAGCGTGCAGCGGGCGAATGGGCCTGCATCGCGGCGATCTGCCGCTGCTTTTCCCGGATCGAAGCCAGCCCCGCACGGCGGCGCAGCTCGATCGCGGCATCCTTGGGTGTGCAACCGAGCTCGAGCGCCAGCTCGAACGCCGCGCGATGCGCGCGCAGCCGTTCCGCCTCGGATGCATAGCGGGCCATCACGCGGTGCCCTCGCCATCGATGTTGTAACCTTGGATGGAGCCGATGTAGGCAGAGATCGCGTCTTGAAGGGGCGCGGAGACCTCAACTGCATCAAGCATGTCGCTATTGATCCAGCACCGACATTCGATTTCCAGAAGGTCACCAAGTGCAATGGCGAGGTTCATCACCGGCCAAGGATCTCTGAAGAGAGGGCCGGATTTTGTGGGTCCGGACTCGACAAATTGACGAACCGAATTTCCTGCGGCTTCGACCCTGGCCAAAATGAGTGCCGCACGCGACATCATCACCCTCAGTTCGGCCTCTGCCTTGTGATCGTCGTGCGGTGTCATGCTGCCCGCTCTCCCAGCCTGGGCAGCCAGACCGAGCGCGTATCGCCGGGCGCAGTCGGGGCGCGAACGTCCCAGACCACTGCGCAGTAATCGACCATCCCGCCCGAATAGGCACGGCTGCCCATCAGCTTGATCCGGTCGCCCGGCGGCATCGATGGCCGCTGCGTGAAATAGAGGACTTGCTGCGGCGGATGCTCGCGCAGAAACTTGCCCCGCGCCTGTCCCGCCAGCCACTTCAGCGGCAGCAGCATGACCACCCGGTGCGTGGCCAGTTTCAACGCCTGGCGCACGAACGCCTGGCTGATGATCTCGCCGTTCACCTTCTTGTAGCTGAACGGCGGGTTGCACCAGATTGAAGTTGGAGTGCTTAGCCGCTGGGGCTCATAGTCCAGGAAGTCATTGCTGAAGAAGCCCACCTTGGTTGCATCTTCAAAATCGCCCCAGGCGACGTTGTTGACCACATCGCTGGCGATCAGATCGCCCCTGAAGTCGACCCCCTGCAGGCGGCTCAGCGAGTGACCATAACCACAGCAAGGGTCCCAGATCGTGCAGCAGTCCAGAACCTCAGGCTCAAGCCCGATCGCATCAACGATCTGCTCCCACTCCCAGCCCTGCTCAACATACCAGTCGAGTGGGTGGCGCTTGGCGAACTTGGCCGAGGAGATTTCACCGCGCATCAAGGATCTCCCCGAGCTGCGTCATCACCTCGCGGAGACGCTTGATCCGGGCCTTCACGCGGACGCCGTCCCTGGCCAAAAACCGCATCTGAATGACCGGGTCGTGGCTGCAGCCGTCGATCCGCTTCAGCCAGCGCCAGACGCTCTTTGGCGACACACCGTGGTGCCGCGCCGAGACACAAACTGCTGCGCTCCGCGTATGACCAAAGGCCTCCAGGCCCCAGACCAGCGAAACCGCCTGAAAGCGGCGCAAAAGCTTGGCTCGCTCATTAAGCGAGCAGGCTTCCAAATAGGCAACACACGCCTCACGCATCGCCCAGCTCCTCATTCAGCTTGTCGCGCAGCGCGCGCTTCAGCTCGGGGGTGTTCATCATCGCGGCCAGATCGGGGATGAAGCTTCGCTTCTCGCCAAGGCTCAACCGGCCCCAGCCACCCTTGATCTGGCTTTGATATTTTTCGAGTTCGCGCCGCGGCGCGCCGCTCTGATCGGCCATGCCGATCCCAACGCGCACCGACGCCTCTTCTGCGCTCAGTTCGGGATCGGCGAGCAGCTGCTTGATCACCGCCAGCCGCTGCGCCTCATCCCGTACCTCGGCGATCGCCTTCAGCTGGGCGGCATTGTTGCCGACGACCGGATGATCGGACAGCTCCTGGACCAGGCCAGGGAACGGCTCGATGATCATGCGATAGAGCTTGAGCGCCCGGTGGATCGAAGACTTGTCGCGCCCGAACGCTTCGGCCACCGATTCCGCCCACCCGTATGCTTGTTGCATCGTGCCACAAGCATCATCGGCTTCATCCTGAAGGGCTTGCTGGACGAGCATTTCGCCGCCCCTGACCCGGTCCCAGCGGGCCTTTGCACCCAGCTTTCCATGGCTCGTAGTGCCATGCGCCTGCTCAAGTCGCGCCTTCGCTGCCTCGCAGGTAGCGTGAATAAAGATCGCCCGCTCCAGCGGCGGCTGATGACGTCGATCGAGGTTCTCGCTGGCCTCTTCATCCAGCGCATCAGTGGCGGTGCCGCCAATCCGCTCCAGGGCGAACACATGCGGCAGCTCTTCCAGCATCGCGCCGTTGAGCCGGTGCATCCCGGTGACGAGCGTCCAGGGCTGCTCGATCTTGGCTGCGGTTAAAGGCGTTTTCCGCACCGTGATCGGCGTCCGCTGCCCATGGATCGCCATTAGCCTACCAAGCGCAGCCGCCTTGTCAGGGAAATACAGCCCGAGCCGCTTGGGGATGTGGATGTCTGAAGGAGCAATGCGCAGCAGCTCCCCGCCGAAGGTGGAAGCACTGTTCATTTGGAAGTCTCACTTAGACGATGCGCGTATGCACCCACGAGGATAGGATTGCTGGCAGATTGAGACAGAAAGGACCCACCATGGTGAAGTCGATTGAGTCCAGGCTCTCCGAGCTGGAGAATGAACATGCCGCACTGCGTGACGTTGTCTTGTCTGCGGTGATTGCGATCGACCACCGCGCAGAAGGGTTTGCTCGCGCGGTCATTGATCAGGCCCAGGCTATTGCCGATGTAAGCGCACAGGGCCGGCCTTTGGGCGAAGTACGCGCGATCGTTCGCCTGCTCGACGAGATTCGCATTGCACTCGATGCCCCGGCCAATGACTGATCGCCGTCGGAAATCGGTCAAACGCTGTGCCACGGCTCTGGCAGCAGCAGGGTCAAAGAAGCCGCTGTCGCTCACGCCGCCACCTTCCGGCGCCGACGGCTCGTCTTCTCGAACTGGTCGAGCGCATCATAGAGCTTGCCGATGCTATGCAGCGTCGCGCTGGTCGGCTGTGGGTTGCGCTCAGATGGCTTCCAGCGACTGAACGTCGAAGGTGCCACGTCCGCCTTGCGGCACAGGGCATCGATCGTGACGCCAATGCGCCACGCCCGCTGCTCGATATCCGCCACGATCGATTCTTGGTTCATGCGCATTGGTTAACCGCATTTATGCGGCTCGACAACCGCATAAATGCAAATTCACCGTCTTTGCATATTTGCTAAGGGCATTTCATGGATGGGCTTGAACAAGATCGGCAACTAATCCGCGATTTAGTCGCCTTTGCGAACATCGCGCCTGCCACCCTGGCAAGGCAGGCAGGTGTATCGCCTTCGACCATTCAACGGCCCTATAGTGGCACCGCCACAACGCGGCTCGGTCGCAATGCGTTGGAGAAGCTGCAGGCGGCATATCCTGATTTCCCAGGGTGGAAGAAAACCGTGGTCAGTGACGATCGACTACCGTTCCGCGGCTTCCCCACCGAGCGTAACCCAGCATTGGTCGATGTCGCCTATGTCGATCTGAAGTTCGGCCTGGGATCGGCATTCATGGATCAGGAGATCGTCGAGCATCAGGCTGAGATGATGTCCTTCCCGGTGGCATGGCTGCGCCAGATCACCAAAAGTCCGCCCAGCATGCTCTATTGGGCGCGCGGCGAGGGCGACTCTATGGAACCCAAAATCGGCGACGGCGATATGATCCTGATCGATCGTTCGCAGACCAATCCCACCATGGGAGACCTGATCTTTGCGTTCGCCTATGGCCAGACCGGCATGGTCAAGCGCCTCAGGCCAATGCCAGACGGCAGCCTGAAGATCATGTCCGACAATCCGGCAGTTCCGCCCGAGCTTGCCTATGATGGTGAGGTCAATATATTCGGCCGAGTGATCCGAGTGGTGAAGGGGCTTTGATGCGCGTTCGATCGATTATTTCAGGCGTCGTTGTTGCTTGCTTTCTGGTCTCGGGTGGTCCGCTGTTCGCCAAAAAGAAGCCCTGGGACGTTGAGCGCTATGCTGGATGCCTGAAGGCGAGCGGGTCTGATCCGCTAGCACCCGACCTGACCATTACCAGCCAGGGATGCAATGGCGGCCGCAACTCAGTTGACGCATCTGAAGGCGCTCCGAGTGACCTGAAGGCAATCACCTTCGTAACCGGCGCGCGCAACAAGGATAATCAGGCGCTTGCCTTTGTCGCCATCGCGTTCGGGACGCGCTTCGATCGAATTTCCACCTATGTAGGTGGATCGAGGCTGACCAGCGACAATGGCGGTGGGCTCGGTTTCGGCTCGGTATTTGCCATGGTGGGAGGCAGGCGCCAGGAGCTGACTGTTTCCGCGCATGAGAATGCGGCGCCGGACTGCAGCTTCATGAGCCGCGGATCAATAGGCGCTACCACCTGCACCTTTACCGAAGTCGGAGTCGTTCAGCTGCCCATCGCGTTGCTCGATGAGCTGTCGAAAGCCTATGCAACAGATGCGAGTTCGCTGTTTCGTTTTCGCGTCGCGACGAAGACCGGCAGCATTACCTTTAGCGTCCCCGTCGCAGAGATTGAAGCGGTGCGCCGGTCAATCTTTCCCCCAGCAGCGGCCAGTTAAAACTGTCCCACTTCCAGCCGTTCGGACCTGCGCAACGACCGCTCGATCGACGTTCTAAGAAGGCGCAATTCAGCCATTTGTGGGCCGTTTCGGTGCGATATCCGAACTGGGCGCGCTAACTGCCCCAGTTCGTCCCACTTAAACGGCTCTCATGGGCCTCTAAGAACCCTCTAAGAAGGCCTTGAGCCGCAGTTTTCTGCCACTAAGAAGGTGCAGCGCCGAACAGCGCGACTCTAACCGGTCTTGTCCGGCGATCGTCTAAATTAAGCATGACTCTAGACAGTCAAATTGCGCCGGAGCAGCTATGAATGGACCGCACAAATGCCCGATTTCCGCCACAACGCCCCATCATTCCCCGGACTTCCCCGCCTTTCCCCGGACTCCAATCACTCTTGTCCCCTCACAATGCTTGGTAGCGCCGCCCCCGCTGCCCCGCTGCCCACCGCAAGCACCAACATCGCCGCAGCTTGCGGAGAAAAAGATGGTTGGTCCGACCCTGCCCCGCCCGCGCATATCCACGGCCACACCTGGTATGTCGGCACTTGCGGGATCACCGTGGTGCTGATCGAAACCCGCGCCGGGCTGGTGCTGATTGACAGCGGCCCGGCTGATGCGGCGGCGCAGGTGCTGGCCAATATCCGCGCGCTGGGGTTCGATCCCAAGGCGGTGAAGTGGATCCTTTCCACCCATGAGCATTTCGATCATGCCGGCGGGATTGCCGCGCTGCAGAAGGCCACCGGGGCGCAGCTGGCGGTCGGCCCGTTTGCGGCCGGGGCGCTGCGCAGCGGCAAGTCCTATCCCGACGATCCACAGGCGGCGCTGCTGGCCAAGTATCCGATGGCCCCGGCCCGGGTGGACCGGGTGCTGCGCGATGGTGGCTCGCTGGTGCTGGGCGGCACCCGGATCACGGCGCATGCCACCCCCACCCATTCGCCCGGATCGACCAGCTGGACCTGGCAAAGCTGCGAAGACGGCCAGTGCCTGACGATTGCTTATGCAGACAGCGTCAACACGATCTCGTCCGATGATTACCGCTTCAGCGATCACCCCGAACGGGTAGATACTGCGCGCGCCGGGCTGCGGGTGATGGAGGCGCTGCCCTGCGACCTGATCCTGACCCCGCACCCTTCGGGCAGCAATCTGCTGGCGCGGCTTTCGGGCCAGGCGCCGCTGATCGCGCCGCGCGCCTGCATTGCCTATGCTGCGGCGGGAAGTGATCGGTTGGCCAAGCGGCTTGAGCAGGAGAGGGCGGCCAAGTGAGCAGCTGGAAACTCACCGCCCTTGCCCCGCGCGGGGCAATCGAGGCTGCGCTGCTCGCCCACGAGGATGCGTTTGATTGGGACGCCGAGATCGTCATTTCGGGCAGCGAGATCGCCGAAGACCGGCCCGATGATTGGCAACTCGAAGCCTGGCTGCCACGCAAGCCGACCAATCAGGACCGCGCTGCGGTTGCCGGTCTGTTTGCTGGCAATGCGCCGCGCTTTACCCAGGAAAAGCTGCCGCAGACCGATTGGTTGACACACAGCCAGCAAGGGCTTGAACCGATCCGCGCCGGGCGGTTTTACGTTCACACGCCTGAACATCCGCCGCTGTGCGAACCGGGAGTGCGCGACTTCTGCATTCCGGCGAGTCAGGCCTTCGGCACCGGCCAGCACGCCACCACCGCCGGGTGCCTTGAAATGCTGGGCGAAATGAAGAAGCGCGGCGTGGTGGTGCGCAATTGTGCGGACATCGGCACCGGCACCGGGCTGCTCGCCTTCGCCGCGCTGGAACTTTGGCCTCACGCATTGGCCACCGCGAGCGATATCGATGCGGTGTGCCTCGACGTGGTCGACGATAACGCCCGTGCCAACGATATTGCGATGGGTGCACGCGGCGGCGAGCTGACCATGCTGGTCGCTGATGGAATGGAGCATCCGCTGCTGCAGGTACGTGGGCCCTATGATCTGGTGATCGCCAATATCCTCGCGGGCCCGCTGATCGATCTGGCCCCGCATTTCGCCAAGAGCATGGTCCCGGGCGGGCACTTGTTGCTGGCGGGGCTGCTGGAAACACAGGAAGCCGGTGTACGCCGCGCCTGCCGCCGCGCTGGACTGCGGATTGCCGAGCGGCTGGTGAACGGCGATTGGTCGATCCTGTGGCTGCGCAAGCGTGGCATCGGCGCAGTTAGCCAGCTCTAAAGTCTCCCCCTCGGGGGAGGTGCCTCGCGAAGCGAGGCGGAAAGGGGCGTCACAAGAAAGCCGCGAGAGCGGCTGCGCGCTATTGCGCGCAATCTGGTTTCGCCCCCATCCACCACCTGCGGTGGTCCCCCTTCCCCCGCCGGGGAAGGTTCTTGGCGCTTCCATCTGGAATCGACTGTGGCTAAAGCCCCAGCACTATGAAACGCACCACCGGACAAGACCGCTCGATCACCCAGAAATGGCGCCCCGCCACGCAGGCAGTGCGCGCGGGCACCTGGCGCAGCGAAATGGGCGAGACCAGCGAGGCGATCTTCCTCACCTCGGGCTATGCCTATGACAATGCCGAAACCGCCGCCGCGCGGTTCCGCGGCGAAGATCCGGGGATGACCTATTCGCGGCTGCAGAACCCCACCGTGGCGATGCTGGAAGAACGCATCGCGCTGATGGACGGGGCCGAGGCGTGCCGGGTCCAGGCGACCGGGATGGCGGCAATGACCGCGGCCTTGCTGTGCCAGCTTTCGGCCGGAGATCACGTGGTTGCGGGCCGCGCCGCGTTCGGTTCGTGCCGCTGGCTGGTCGATCAGCTGCTCCCCCGGTTCGGGATCACCAGCACCACGATCGACGCGCGCGACAATGCCCAGTGGGAAGCCGCAATCCAGCCCAACACCAAGGTGTTCTTCTTTGAAACCCCGGCCAACCCGACGATGGATATCGTCGATCTGAAGGCCGTCTGCGCGCTGGCGCGAGCGCGCGGGATCACCACGGTGGTCGACAATGCCTTTGCCACCTCGGCGCTGCAGCGCCCGATCGAATGGGGCGCCGATGTGGTGGCCTATTCGGCAACCAAGATGATGGACGGGCAAGGCCGCGTGCTGGCCGGTGCGGTTTCGGGCAGCGCCCAGTTCATCAACGACACGCTGCTGCCGTTCCAGCGCAACACCGGCCCCAACCTCTCACCGTTCAACGCCTGGGTGGTGCTCAAGGGGCTGGAAACGCTGGACTTGCGGATCAAACGGCAGAGCGAGAATTCGGTCAAAGTCGGCCAGTTCCTCGAAGGCCGGGTGGCCAAGATCAACCATCCCGGGCTGCCCAGCCACCCGCAGCACAATCTGGCGATGAGCCAGATGGACGCCGCCGGGGCGATCTTCTCGTTTGAGGTCGATGGCCGGGCACAGGCGCACGCGCTGCTCAACGCGCTGCAACTGATCGATATTTCGAACAACATTGGCGATTCGCGCAGCCTGATGTGCCACAATGCCTCGACCACGCACTATTCAGTCAGCGCCGAAGCACGCGCAGAAATGGGCGTGACCGAGGGGATGCTGCGGCTCAACGTTGGGCTGGAAGATCCCGACGATGTGATCGAGGATCTGGATCAGGCGCTGAAGGCGGCCGGGCTTTAGGACTGCGATGCGATTGCGCGCGACCTTTGCGGATACTCCCCCTGTGGGGGAGGTGGCCAGCCGCAGGCAGGTCGGAGGGGGGCTGGCGAATTTGCGCGCGGCAGCGCGCAGCCGCTATCGCGGCGTTTCTGGTTTCGCCCCCTTCCGCCTCCCTTTGGTCGGCACCTCCCCCGTTGGGGGAGTTTCTGGCAGGCGGCATAACAACCCATGACCCAGCCGTTCACCACCGAGCGTGACCCGGTCCAGTGGTCGGTGGTCATCACGCTGTTCTTTCTGACTGTGTGCTGGTGGCGGCTGGGCATTCCCACCGAAGTCTATTTCGATGAAGTTCACTACGTCAAAGCCGCGCGGGCGCTGATCGCGGGGACGCGGATCAATCCCGAACACCCGATGTTCGGCAAGACCATGATCGCCGCTTCAATCCGCTGGCTGGGCGATACGCCGCTGAACTGGCGAGTGCCCTCCGCGCTATTCGGTGCCCTAGGGCTGTTCGCGATCGGGCGTTTGGTGTGGTTCGTCAGCGGGCGGCGGCTGGCTTCGCTCGGGGCAATGGTCCTGGTGGCGACCAATTTCTTCTGGTTCGTCCACAGCCGGATTGCGATGCTCGACATGATCATGGCGGGGCTGGGGATGGTCGGGCTGTGGCACTGCGCTGCGGCCATACGCTTGCCCGATCAGGCGCGCTGGCGGCTGGCGCTGGCCGGGATCCTGTTCGGGCTGGCGCTGGGCAGCAAATGGTCGATCGCGCCGGTGGTGGTGGTGCCCGGCCTGATCTTTGCCGTGGCCAGTTTGGTGCGGCACCGCGCCCGCTTCCTCACCGCGCGTCATGGCGGGCCTGTGGAGGGAATCAGCCTGATCGAAGCCGCACTGTGGCTCGGCCTGGTGCCGCTGGCGGTCTATTGGCTGACCTATTGGCCCGCCTTCCACTGGACCACCAATCCGGTCGATTGGCGCCATCCGCTGGCGTGGCACAAATTCATGATCCAGCTGCAGGACAGCGTGGTCAAGCTGCACCCATACCGCTCAACCTGGCCAGACTGGGTGATCAACCGCCGCGCGATCTGGTATCTCTACCGCGAGATCGACGGTGCCCAGCGCGGGATCATGCTGATCGGCAATCCGATGACGATGTTTGCCGGGCTGGCGGCGCTGGTCTGGGCCACAGTGGTGGGAGTGCGGCAGCGGCGCTGGGATGCGCTGGGTTTCGTCCTGCTCTATGCTGTCAGCCTGGCGCTGTGGCCACTATCTGGCAAGCCGATCCAGTTCTTCTACCACTATCTCTTGCCCAACACCTTCATGATGTGCGCGCTGGCCCTGGCGCTGGAGGCGCTGTGGCGGACCGAAGTCAATCTGCGCTGGCTGGCCCCGATCGTGCTGGTGGGCAGCGCGGCGTTGTTCGTGTGGTTCTACCCGATCCTGTCCGCCGCGCCGCTTAGCGAAGGTTCGTCCAGTTTCGAATACTGGATGTGGTTTCCGCGCTGGCGGTAGATAAGGTCCTCTCCATTTTTGGCGAATGCCACAAATGGGGAGGTGGCATTTGCGCCAGCAAATGACGGAGGGGGTTCTCCCCTCGCGCCATTACCCCTCCGTCAGCTCTGCGGGCTGCCACCTCCCCATTTGCACTGCGTGAAAATGGGGAGGACCTAGAACCTAATACTTGCCCCAGACGAACTTGTTCGACAGCGCGAAGTTCCACACCGAGGCCAGCACGATCCCGATCGCGGCGGCCGGATAGGCGTGGAAGCCGATCCGCACCAGGGCGGTGGCGACGCCGATCTGGGTGAGTATCCCGAACGAGCTGGTCAGCGCGAACTGCGCCCAGCCGCGCAGCCACGGGCCCCAGCCGCGCAGCCGCTTGTCGGCATAGGTCAGTTCGTTGTTGAGCACGAAGTTGAAGGTCATCGCCACCATCGCTGCCGCGGTCTGGCCGATGATGAAATTGGTTTCGTTGGGGTATTGGCTGACGTTATAGGTCTCACCCAGCAGCGCCAGAGCAATGGCCAGCACGGTGAAGTGCACCACCGCGCCCATCGCCCCAACGGTGCCGAACAGCGCAAAGCGGGTCGGGATGATCCGCCCCAGCCACTTGTCGTAAAGCCCGACCAGGAACTCGAACACCACGGTGCGGTCCAGCTTGCTTTCGCCTTCAAGCCGCGCGGCGAAGTTCATCGGCACTTCCTTGATCCGCAGCGGCGTTTCCACCGTCGCCAGAATATCGAGCAGGATCTTGAAGCCCACGCCTGAAAGCCGGTGCGCATCGCCGCGCAGCATTTCGGTGCGGAGCATGAAATAGCCGCTCATCGGGTCACTCAGCTCGATCCCGGTGACCTTGTTGGCGATCCGGTTGGCCAGCCCCGATGCCTTGACCCGGTCTGGCCGGCCCCACTCGGCGGTGCTGGCCCCTTCGGCAAAGCGGCTGGCATAGGACAGGTCAAAGTCCCCGCTCTCGATCGCCGCCAGCATCTGCACCAGCAGCACTGGATCGTGCTGGTGATCGGCATCCATCACCGCCACCACCGGCGCAGCGGTGGCGCACATCCCCTCGATCGCGGCTGAGGACAGCCCGCGCCGCCCGATCCGCTGGATCACGTGGACGCGCGGATCAGCCTGCGCAATCGCGCGCGCTTCGTCTGATGTGCCATCGGGGCTGTTGTCATCAACCACGATCACTTCGAAGGGAATCCCCGTCAGCGCGGCATCAAGCCGGTCGATCATCCCTTGCAGGTTCTTGCGCTCGTTATAGGTCGGCAGGACAACGCCAAGGCGGATGGTCATATTACAGTCTCTCCACGATCGCAGAGCCAATTGCCACAGTTCCATGGTTGCCGCCAAGGTCTGCACCGCGGATACCGTCCGAAAGCGCCCGCGCCACCGCTGCTTCGATCCGCGCCGCCTGGTCTTCAAGCCCCAGCGAATGGCGCAGCAGCATCGCGGCAGACAGCACCGTCGCCATTGGATTGGCGAGGCCCTTGCCGGCAATATCCGGGGCAGAGCCGTGGATCGGCTCGTACAGCCCCAACGTCCCTTCGCTCAGCGAGGCCGACGCCAGCAGCCCGATCGAGCCGACGCACATGCTGGCTTGATCCGACAGGATATCGCCGAACAGGTTGCCGGTGACCACCACATCGAACTGGCCGGGGCTGCGCACCAGCTGCATCGCGGCGTTATCGACATACATGTGGCTCAGCTCGACATCGGGATAGTCTGCCGCCACCGCAATCACCGTATCACGCCAGACCTGCGAGGTTTCGAGCACATTGGCCTTGTCGACCGAGCACAGCTTGCCGCTGCGGCCCTGCGCGGCGCGGAAGCCGACATGGGCGATGCGGCGCACTTCGGCTTCGCTGTAGCTCATCATGTCCCAGCCGCGCCGGGTGCCATCGGGCAGGGTCTCGATCCCCTTGTCGCCAAAATAAACGTCACCGTTCAGCTCGCGCACGATCAGCAGGTCGATCGCGCCGGCCACTTCGGGGCGCAGCGCGGAGAAATCCTCCAGTCCGGCAAAAACCTTGGCCGGGCGCAGGTTGGCGAACAGGCCGAGTTCCTTGCGCAGGCCCAATATGGCCTGTTCGGGGCGCAGCGCGCGTTCCAGATTATCACAGTCTGGATCGCCGACCGCGCCGAACAGGATCGCATCGCTGGCGCGCGCCAGATCCAGCGTGGCTGCGGGCAACGGATGGCCGTGCGCCTTGTAGGCCGCGCCGCCGACATCAGCGAAGGTCAGCTCCAGATCGGGCAGCCCCAGCGCTTCGAGCACGCGCACCGCTTCACCGGTAACTTCAGGGCCGATCCCGTCGCCGGGCAGGACTGCAATCTTCATGGTTTCCCCTCACCCGATCCGGGCCAATCGCTCGCGCAGCATGGCGCGCGCGCCCATACCATCTGTGCGCCGATCGGCAAGCGGATAGCGTTCCAGCCGCAGCCCCAGCGCATCGAAGCGGGCCAGCATTTCCGGCAGATCAGCTTCGCCGCCCAGCAGATCTTCGCTGCCATAACCCAGATCGCGCAGCAGCATGGTCTCGTACGTCAGCAGCCCCGGCAGCCAGCCCCGCGCCGAGGGGGCATGACACACCGCATCGAGCAAGGCGGCCAGCGCGGGATAGAGCGCGGGGAACGGCTGGCGTTCGGGCAGCGCCATCGCGGTCAGCGCGGTCACCCAGCCAATCGCGGCGGCCGGCAGCGGTTCACCCAGCCACGGCCCGCGGCTGGTCAGCAGTTCCAGCCGCGCGAACGGCAGCTGGCTTTCGCTGCGCGATTTAAGTTCGGCCTCCACCACATTGCCCGGCACCAGAATGGGCCGCATCTGCCGCCCCCGCCCGCCCGCGACGTAGCCCGCCAGCATCCCGTGCTCGGCGCTCAGCAACCGCACAATCGCCGCCGTCTCGCCGTGCGGGCGACTGGAGCAGACGATGGCCTGGCCGGTGAAATGCATGGGCGAGGTGTGGCGGGAAAGCGGGGGGGTGGCAATCCTCCCCGGCACGGGGAGGGGGACCGCCCGAAGGGGGGTGGAGGGGGCTATCGCATCCACGCGAGGTTGCGTGAGGGGGATGGCCCCCTCCACCAGCTTTGCTGGTCCCCCTCCCCGGGTCGGGGAGGATCTACTTCTTTGCCTTGAGCGCCTTTTCCAGCGCCGCAATACGGCCCTTCAGCGCCTCGTTTTCTTCGCGCGCCTTGGCGGCCATGTCCTTGACCGCGTCGAATTCATCACGGGCGACGAAATCGAGCCCGCCGACCGCTTCGCGCATCCGTTCGCGCGCCGCGTCGCGGGCTTCGCGGCCCATTCCGGCCATGGTTCCAGCCGCGCTGTTGAACAGCTTGGCGATATCGGCGATCAGGGGGTTTTCACTTTGCATGGCGGCTAGATGGTCTTTCCTGCGGCCGGGTTCAAGATCAATGCTACGTCCATCCCGGTTTCAGCATCGGGATTGGCGCTAAGGAACTGCCAGTTGAGCGCGGTGGCGAACAAGGCCCAGGCCAGATAAGGCAGCAGCAGCCACGCCGCCACGGGCCGCACCCGGCGGAACAGCACGATCGTGATCACCACCGCAATATCCAGCACCACCAGCAGGATCAGCGCCGCAGTAATCTTGTGCGCGGCGAAAAACAGCGGGGTCCAGACCAGGTTGAGCAGCAATTGCACCACAAACGCGGCGATCGCTTCGCTGCGCCCCGGGGCACCGCGCGCGGTGATCACCAGGGTCAGCGCAATCCCCATCAGCACATAGAGGATCGACCAGACAATCCCGAAGGCCGCGGGCGGCGGATTGATCGCCGGCTTGGTCAGCCCCTCAAACCAAGGATTGCCCGGCCCGCTGCCCGCCATTTGCCCGGAGAAGAATCCCAGAAACAGGATGCCCGGCACGATAAACAGGGCCCAGCGCAAGAATGCGGCTCGCAATTGGCCGGGCGAGGCAATTTCACTCATCGTTGGGCAAATCCTTGCTGGCGAATCGGTAGCTTGGGTATGGCGGGGCTAGGCGGCGCAAGCAACGTTTGGTGCTCATGGTCCTTCCCATTTTTGGCGAAGGCCACAAATGGGAAGGTGGATGCCGCTTCAGCGGCAGACGGAGGGGTAATGGCGTGAGGGTAGAAACCCCTCCGTCATTTGCTGGCGCAAATGCCACCTCCCCATTTGCGCCATTCGGCGAAAATGGGAAGGATCTAGGGAGAGGGCCTAATCCCGCCCCGCCGAAATCAGGAACTCCACGTTCCCTTCCGGCCCCTTGATCGGGCTTTCGGTGATCCCCTGCACCTGCCAGCCGCTGGCTTCCAGCCAATCCTGCACTTCGGCGCAGACCCGCTGGTGCAGCGCCGCATCGCGGACCACCCCGCCTTTGCCCACTTCGGCCCGGCCGACCTCGAATTGCGGCTTGATCAGCGCCACCAGTCGGCACGGCGTGGCGGCCAGTTTGAGCGGCACTTCCAGCACTTTGGCCAGCGCGATGAAGCTGGCATCGCAGACCACCCACGAACAGGCCCGGTCAATCTGCACTTCGGTCAGGATCCGGGCGCTGGTCTGTTCCAGCACGGTCACGCGCGGATCCTGCCGCAGCTTCCAGGCGAGCTGGTTGGTGCCCGAATCGACTGCGAAAACATGGCTCGCGCCCTTGCTTAACAGCACATCGGTGAACCCGCCGGTTGAGCTGCCAATGTCCATCGCGGTGACGCCTGCAGGATCGAGCCCGAAGTGATCGATCGCGTGGGCCAGCTTGATCCCGCCGCGTGAAACCCACGGGTGATCGCGGCCGCGCACTTCCAGCGGAGCATCGCCCGGCAGCGTCTGCCCCGGCTTGGCCAGCTTGCTCTCGCCCGAAAAAACGATCCCGGCCAAGACCAGCGCCTGAGCGCGGGTGCGGCTTTCGGCGAGGCCGCGCTCCACCAGCAATTGATCGACGCGTTGTTTCGGCAGCTTGCTCATCGCCGCGCCTCCTTCCATAGAAGGACCATGATCGCAACCGTGCGTCCCATTACGAGCAAGAGCTGGGCCTTGGCTCTTGCCGCCACCAGCGTGACGCTGGGTTCGTGCGCCGCGCCGCAAGCCGCCCCGCCCCCGCCAGCGCCGCGCCCGGTGGCAGTCCACACCCCGCCGCCCGCACCGCAGTCCGCCCCGGCCGATTGGCGCGATGCGCCGCAGACTGCGGGCGATTGGCGCTGGTCGCTTGACGCGGGCCGCTCCACAGCCAGCTTTGCCGCCACCGGTTTTACCCCCACGGTCAAACTGATCTGTGATCGCGGCGCAGCGCGGGTGCTGCTGATGCGCACCGGCAACGCTTCGGGATCGGTGCCAATGGCGCTGCGCACCACATCCACCCTGCGCCCATTGCCCAGCGATCCCGCGCTCAGCCCACCGGGCTGGCTGGCCGTGGCGATCCCGGCGCGCGATCCGCTGCTTGATGCCATGGCCTTTTCACGCGGGCGCTTTGCGGTGGAAACCGCCGGGCTGCAGACGCTGTACCTGCCCGCCTGGCCCGAAATCAGCCGGGTGATCGAAGACTGCCGCTAGGCTTTTTCCGGCTCACGCCGGTGCGGAAAGCCCGTTCGGGCTTTCCTGGCCAGGCCAATCGCGGAGGCGATTGGCGCACCTGAACAAGAATGTGGAAAAGCCGCTGCACCGGGCGCGAAAGCACGGATTCTGACAGCATCTTTTTTAAACACAAGACTTGTTGTGATGTGCAGTTTGATTCACAAGTATTCCCGAGGGCCGTCCGCGATCCCCGCGAAACGGTCCGGCCGATCAGCACTGGTCGGCAAATGGCTCAACAGCGTGAAAGGAGGTGACCGATGTCTCATGGTTCAGCAGGGAGGTCGGTAACCCGTTCCATGGAGCATTATCGCTGAGCATTTCCCAGCGATAAAGGCTTCGTGAGCGGCACTTCCGGCCGCTGACCATGCGAAGGGCGGTTCTCGGGATACCGGGGCCGCCCTTCCCATTTCTGGGCTGTGCGTTTTGGGGTTCGTTGCGCGTTATGATTTCACGCGGAGACGCGGAGGGACGAAGTTGGTTCACGCAAAGGCGCAAAGTGCAGGAAGGCGCGAAGGTGTCGGTCTGCGCCGCAGGCCTTCTTCATTTCCCGCGCGCTGCTTCTAAAATGAAAGGGGCTTCGCCCCATCCGCAACCTCTTCGCGCCTTCCTGCACTTTGCGCCTTTGCGTGAACCCCTTTCCTTCTCCGCGTCTCTGCGTCTCCGCGTGAATCCATCTTCGACCAGCACTTGGCCAAACGCCCAAGCTGGGCTATGAAGGAATAGCAAACAGGTGCTTTTCATTAATTACATTGCACTTGTATAACGTGTAATTTTAATTCAATTACCTTGTTCGAACCCTACGAAAGCGATTCCAATGGCCACTCTCGCCGAACCCGCAGTCCGCTTTGCCCACACCAGCCACCCTGCCCCGACCCCGGCGGACGTGCGCGCGGACGTGCTGGCCAACCCGGGTTTCGGCACGCGGTTCAGCGATCACATGGTGGTGATTGAATATACCGAAGCGGCTGGCTGGCACGATGCCAAGGTCCAGCCCTATGGCCCGATCGCGCTCGATCCGGCGGCCTCGGTGCTGCACTATGCGCAGGAAATTTTCGAAGGGCTGAAGGCCTATCGCCACCCCGATGGCTCGATGGCGCTGTTCCGGCCCGAAGCCAACGCCGCGCGCTTCAACGCTTCGGCCCGCCGCCTCGCCATGCCCGAGCTGCCCGAGGCGCTGTTCATTGCCGCGATCGAAGAACTGGTTGCGGCCGACAAGGACTGGTTCCCCACAGTCGAAGGCGGTTCGCTGTACCTGCGCCCGTTCATGATCGCGACCGAGGCATTTCTGGGCGTGCGCCCGGCCAAGTCATACAAATTCATCGTCATCGCCAGCCCGGCCGGCAACTATTTCAAAAGCGGAGCGCCGGCTGTGTCGATCTGGGTGTCGGACTATACTCGCGCGGCGCCGGGCGGCACCGGAGCGGCGAAATGCGGCGGCAACTATGCCGCCAGCCTAGTCCCCACCGCCGAAGCCTTCGCGCTGGGTCACGATCAGGTGCTGTTCCTGGACGCGGCCGAGCACAAGTGGATCGAGGAACTGGGGGGCATGAACCTGTTCTTCGCCTTCGCCGATGGATCGCTGCTGACCCCGCCGCTGACCGGCACGATCCTGCCCGGAGTGACCCGCGACAGCCTGATCACGCTGGCCCGCGATGAAGGTCTGACCGTGCGTGAAGAGCGCTACAGTCTGGACCAATGGCGCGCTGACGCTGCTTCAGGCCAATTGGTCGAAGTGTTCGCCTGTGGCACCGCAGCGGTGGTCACGCCGGTCGGCCAGGTTGCCGGGCATGACGGCACTTTCACCATCGGCAGCGGCGGCCCCGGCCAGATCACCGGCAAGCTCAAGGCCCGCCTCACCGCGATCCAGCGCGGCGAGGAAACCGACACCCACGGCTGGGTGCACCGGCTGGGTTAACGCCCGAACACCTGCGCCAAGGCCGGATCGAGTTCGGGATATTCGAACGTAAAGCCGCTGTGCTCTGCCTTGGCCGGCAACACGCGCTGGCCGCCGAGCAGCAGCTCCTCGGCAAAATCGCCCAGCACCAGCCGAAGCGGCGCGGCCGGCACGCTGAGGAACACCGGGCGTTTGATCGCCCGGCCCAGTGCTTTGGCAAAGGTATAGCCGGTCACCGGATGGGGCGCGGTGGCGTTGACGGGACCAGACAGCGCCGGATCAGCCACGGCATGCGCGATCAGCCGGATCAGATCGTCGCGGTGGATCCAGCTCATCCAGTTCTCACCCTTGCCGAACGGCCCGCCCAGCCCCAACCGGAACGGCGGCAGCATCCGCGCCAGCAGACCGCCGTTGGGGCCCAGCACCAGCCCGGTGCGCAGCAGCACGGTGCGGCACGCCGCGCCCGCCGCAGCCGCTTCCCAGGCCAGGCACACCTGGCGCGAAAAACAGTCGTTGCCGTGGCTGGTTTCATCCAGCTGTTCACCGTCGTTCAGACCATACCAGCCAATTGCCGATCCGCTGATGAACACCGCCGGTTTGGTCTCCAGCCGGGCGATCAGGCTGGCGCAGGCCCGGGTCACATCGACCCGCGAGGCAATGATCCGGGCGCGGCGAGGCTTGGTCCACAGCCCCGCCGCTATCGGTTCACCAGCCAGATTGATCACCGCATCGATCTGGCTGTCAGCGGCAATCGCATCAAGGCTGGTGATCAGGTTGACCATATCGGGCAAAGCGGCGGCATGGCTGCGATCACGGGTCAGCACGGTCACCCGGTGGCCGCCCGCGTGCAGCGCCGCAACCAGCGCCGTGCCGACAAAGCCGGTGCCGCCGGTTATCAGCAGATGGCGCTGGGCAGGCAGCGCAGAAACTAGCTGGGCTGGATCCATCATGCGTAGCTAGGCGCTGCGCCGCCGCGCCGCAAGCGTCCGAAAGGGAAGCCGCAGAGCCCGATCAACGCATGGTGCACGGCGATACGTCCCGGCCCAGGATGCGGGCAAGATCGCTTAGGCAATAGGGTTTGGTGACATATCTGGCACCGAGCAGTTCCAGCGGCCGATCGCGTCCATCGGCCAGATCGCTGACCAGCACATAGGGCACAGCAGCCTGATCGAGCATTGCTGCAACCCGCGCAATCGATCCTTCGCGGTGCACCACGGACAGCAGCGCAAAATCGAACCTGACGCGGCCGATCAGATCAAGCGCCGCGTCAACGCCCGCAGCCAGCTCGACGTGTCCGAAGCCCAGCTGCACCAGACTGTCTGCAGCGGCTGCGGCGATCAAGGGCATGGGTTCCACCACCAGGGCGGCGTTCTGAACGTGTTGCATCGGCCTCCCCTTGTCGCGGAGCCAGCCCCCGCCCCTTGCTTTGCAGGCCTGCAGCGTGTTTGTCTGTGCACAAGTAGACATACCCCGGCGGGAGGCGCCGCTATGCGGGTTCGCGCGGAGGGAAACGCGATGGAAATGGTCAACAACAACCTGCTGCGCGCGCTGCAAAGCGATGATGCGGCGCGTCTGCTCGCCGCCTGCACCATGATCGATCTGGCCAGCGGACAGATGCTGTTCGATCCCGGCGATGTGATCGAGCAGTGCTATTTCCCCTGCGATGCGGCGATCGCCAGCTTTCAGGTGGTGACCGCCGATGGCGAGGCAATCGAAACTGCGCTGATCGGCCGCGAAGGCGCGCTGGGCGGGATTGTCAGCCATGGCCGGTTGCCGGCCTTCGCCCGCGCGGTGGTGGTTCAGGGCGGCCGCTTTGCCAAAGTGCCGCTGGTCACGCTTGATGGGCTTAAGCGGGACCGCCCGGCGGTCGACCGCTTGTTTGCGCGCTATGCCGATTGCTTCATCGCCCAGACCTTTCAATCGGTCGCCTGCAACGCCCTCCACTCGGTCGAACAACGCGCCGCGCGCTGGCTGTGCGGCACGTTCGATCGCACGCCGGGCACGGTCATACGGATCACCCACGAACAGCTGGCCGCGCTGCTGGGGGTAGGCCGCGGCTATATCAGCCGGGGGCTGCAAACTTTCCGCCAACGCGGCCTGATCGACCTGCACCGCGGCAGCATCCGGATCACCGACGAAGACGGCCTGCGCCACCTGTCATGCGACTGCGACGCACTGGTCCGCCAGCATTTCGACCGGGTGCTGAAAGGGGTCTATCCGGAGGATTAGCGCCCCACATTACCCCGTGCCGCCGCAAACTCACTCCCCGGCTTCCATGTCGGCCAGCGTCCCGAATTGGCCAGGTCCCAAGCGATGGTCTGAACCAGCGCGATATCCTGCAAGGCGCCGTCCAGGTTCCAGCTTTCATCCCAGACATCGCAGGTCTGGTGATAGCATTTGCCGGTATAGGCATCGATCCACGCCTGGCCACCGGCGCGGCCGCCTTGTTCAAGGTCCGAAGCCCCGGCCAGGCTCATCATCAGCAGCACCGGCACCCCGCGCTTGGCGAACGAGAAGTGATCGGCGCGGTAGAACAGCCCACGTTCGGGCAGGCTTTCGGGGGTCACGCTGCGCCCCTGCGCCGCGGCGGCCGTTGCCAGCTCATCCTCCATCGTCGATTGGCCCTGGCCGATCAGCACCACGTCCTTCGCGCGGCCTGCGGTCTGCAGCACATCGATCGTCAGGTTGGCGACCGTCTTGGCCATCGGGAACACCGGGTTTTCGGCATAGTGTTCGCTGCCCAGCAGCCCGCGTTCCTCCGCCGTCCAGGCAGCGAACACGATCGAGCGTTGCGGCGAGGGCCGCTCCACATAGCCGCGCGCCATTTCCAGCAAGGCTGCCACTCCCAGCGCATCGTCATTCGCGCCGGGCCGATAGATCCGCCCCTGCTCATCCGCTTTGCCGGCGCCATAGGCATCCCAGTGCGCGCCCAGCATCACCACTTCATCGGCCCTGGTGGTGCCCGGCAGCCGGGCGAGCACATTGTGGCTGGTGATTACCTCATGGCTTGATGGGATTGCGGCCGACAGCGTCAGCCCGGCCAGCGGCACCGGCTTGAATTTCGCACTGCGCGCCGCCGCCCGCAGCTTGTTCAGATCCTGCCCGGCAGCGGCCAGCAGCCTGTCGCCCATCTCGTGGCTCAGCCAGCCTTGCAGCGCCAGACTGGTCTGGCGGCTGGTCAGGCCATAGTTCTCGCCGCCCGGGCTGGTCACCACGTTCCAGCCATAGCCCGCACCGGCGCTGTCATGCACGATCAGCGCCGCCACCGCGCCGCGGCGGCTGGCTTCCTCGAACTTGTAGGTCCAGCGCCCGTAATAGGTCATCGCCTTGCCGCCGAACTTGCCCGCCACCGGCTCTTTCGGCCCGGCCTCGAAATCGGGATCGTTGATCAGGAACACCGCGACCTTGCCCTTCAGGTCCGCGCCTTTGAAATCGTCCCACTTGCGCTCCGGCGCCTGCACGCCGTAGCCGACGAACACCAGCGGCGCAGCGGTCACCTTGGCCAGATCGCCGCCTTGCAGGGTGGAGAGATAGGCATCGGTTCCGATCGCCAGCGGCATGGCCCCCTTGGGCGTCGCCAGCTCCAGCTGTTGCGGCGTGCCCAGCCGGGTATGGAGCAGGGGCACATCCTGCACCCATTTGCCGCCCGGCCCGGCGGGTTCAAGTCCCAAGGCCTGGAACCGCCCGATCAGATAGCCGACGGTGCGCTCCTCCCCCAGCGTACCGGGCGCCCGGCCCTGATAGAAGTCATCGGTCAACTCGCGCACCGTCTGGGTGATGCGCGTGGCCGAAAGGTCTTGCGGGGTGGCAGCAGCCGCACCGAGCGAAAGCGCGGCGGCGGCAAGGGCGATCAGGGGGCGGATGGTCATATGCCCAGCCTAGGGTATCGTCTGCGCACGCGGCAAGGTGCAATTCCTCCCCCGCTCGATGTTGCGCGCGCAATCAGCGCCTGTCGCGTTTTGCCTATGCTGCAAGCCAGCCTCTCGACCAGTAAGCCCCGCCACGCGCTGCGATTTCCCGTTCAAGCGACAGAGGTAAGGACCTGAGAATGAACCACCATGCCATCCGGCCCCGCGCCACCGCCGCCATTGCGATAACCCTTGGGTTGGCCGTGTTGGGCGTCCAGCCGCTGCTGGCGCAAAGCGCTCCCGATCTCGATGCGCGGGCCGCAGCTGAATACAACCGCGGGCTCGATGCGCGCGATGCCGGCCAGAATCGGGCGGCCTGCGATCATTTTCGCAATGCCGAGACGCTTTACCATAACTCGATCATGGCACTGATGTCCTACCCTATGAACACCGAGGAAGCGCGCGATGATGTCAAACGCATGGCCGATCAGCAGCAATCGAGCCTCGACGGTGCAAAGGCCAAGGCAGCCGAAGTCTGCGGGCGGCCCGATAGCCCGGTGCAGACGAGTTCGAGCGATGGCCGGTCGAATTATGTCGGAATTGACTGGGAGGCCAAGAAGCTGGAACTGCAACGCACCCGCAAACTCGCGGTCAGCCAGTACAACGAAGCCAATCGTTTGTGGGATGCTGGCGATCACACCGCCGCTTGCCAGACAATCCGCCTGGCTGCGGCCAACTTTGCCAGCGTAACCGTCGCGATGAAGGCCAATCCCGATCTCGAATCCGCGTTCACCCCGGTCTCGCAGCACTATGCCGATGAAGCCTATGTCATCGAATTGCGCGACGGGACATTCTGCAAGGCGTGATGGGTAGGCGGTCTAAAGTCCTCGCCCCTATCGCTGGTAAACCACCTTCCCGGCCACCACTGTCAGCATGATCCGCCCGTGCAGGATCTGCTCCGGCGCAGTGGTGGCCAGCGCAAACGGATCGACATCCATCACGGTCAGATCGGCCCAGCGACCCGGCGCGATGATCCCGGTCTCGCCCTCGCGGAAGGCGGCGTAGGCGGACCAGACGGTATAGGCCCGCAATGCTTCCTCCACCGTCAGCCGCTGCGCCGGATACCATCCGCCCGCCGGTTGCAGCGCCTTGTCGCGGCGGGTGATCGCGGCGTGGAGACCATAGAAGATGCTGTGATCCGATCCCGGCGTATCGGCATTGAAGGTCAGCCGTGCGCCATTCAAGCGCAGCGTGCGCCAGGCATAGGCGCCCAGGATCCGTTGCGGGCCCAGACGCTGCTCAGCCCAGCCCTTGTCCTCCACCGCGTGGGGCGGCTCCATTGAGGCGATCACGCCCAGCTGCGCAAAGCGCGGCATATCGGCGGGAGAGGTCACCTGCGCATGTTCGATCCGGTTGCGCTGCTGCCGGGTCAGCGGATTGGCGGCAATCTGCGCGGCGAAGAAGTCCAGCACCTCGCGGTTTCCCGCGTCCCCAATCGCGTGGACCCCGACCTGAAACCCCGCCTGCATCGCCGCGGCGGCGAGATCGCGGTCAAAGCCATAGCCCGCGCCGCTGATCCCGCGGGAGCCGGGCTTGTCGGCATAATCCTCCAGCAGCCGCGCCCCGCGCGATCCCAGTGCACCATCGTAATAGGCCTTGACCGCGCGGGTCACCAGCATCGAGCTAGAATCGCGGTCCGGCCCCTTGGCGATCCATTGCTGCATCAGCGGCGCATCGCGCAGCGAGAGCATGGCATAGACCCGGATCGGCAAGCGGCCCTGATCCTCAAGGCTTTGAAACGCTGCCATCGCTTGGCGGTTGGCACCGGCTTCATGCACGGTGACATAGCCATCCCGCGCCATCTGGTTCAGCCCGCCCAGCGCCTGCCGCTCTGCCACCGCCTGCGGCAGTGCCGGCACGACCGCCTCGACCATCGCCGCCGCACGGTTGAGGAACAGCCCGCTGGGCTTGCCATCAAGGCCCAGCCGCATCTCACCGCCGAGCGGCACCGGGCTCGCCACGCTGAGCCCGCCCGCATCCAGTGCCGCCTGATTGGTCCACACCGCAAAGCCGTGCAGGCTGCGCAAGACCACCGGATGATCGGGCACCGCCGCGCTCAGCAGGCGCTTGTCCGGGTAGTGATTGGCCCAGGCCCCTTCATCCCAGCCCGCGCCAAAGATCCACTCGCCCTTGGGAACCGACTTGGCCCGCGCCGCGACCAAAGCCACCGCCTCCGCCTCGGTTGCCACCCCGGTCAAATCGACCGATTCCAGCTTGGCCCCCAGCTCCAGAAAGTGGGTATGCGTATCGACCAGCCCCGGCACCACCGTCGCCCCGTGCAGATCGATCACCCGCGTCTGCGCGCCGCGAAAGGCCAGGGCCCCCACCTCGCTGCCGACATAGACAATGCTCCCCCCACGCAGCGCCACCGCTTCTGCATCGGGATGCCACGCACCCTTGGCATAGGGCGCATCGGCGGCGGGCGTGCCATCGAGCGCCGGCTCCCCCCAGCGCAGCGAATAGACCCGCGCATCGGTCAGGATCAGGTCCGCACTGGCGGAGTTTTGCTGCAGCTTGGTAACGGGCGCGCAGGAGAGCAGCATTGCGGCGGCGGCAAGGGCGATCAGGGGGCGAAATGTCATGCCCGTCAGCCTAGCCCAAGCGCCGCAAGGGGCAAGCCGCATTCCGGTACCTCCCCGGAACGGGGAGGGGGACCAGCGAAGCTGGTGGAGGGGTACCCGCGCCAAAGCGAACCCTCACCTGCGCACTTCCAGCTGGACACTATGGACAACGTCCAGGGGAAAAATCACTGCCCTCCCCAGACCCGGTGCTTTGATCGCCCACCAAAGCCCCGCGCAGCGCGTCAAACCGCGCGGCCAGTTCCTCGGCCCCGGCCTCGCCGCCGTCACCTTGGCCGCAAGCCTTGTCGAGCAGGGGCAATATGCGCCAGCAGCAACCGCACATCGTGCCGCCGCCGTGACCCGACCTGCCGCCCGCGATAGAACACCGGCTCCTTCCACCCCTCAATCGCCCGCACCGCCATCTCCTCAACCGCGCAGTCCCGCCCCAGCACCAGCGCTCCCCGCCGCGCCTCGGCAAAGGCCTTATCGCGGGCGCGGGCCAAGTAAGCGCCAGACCGAGAAACCCCACACCGCGCCGCCGCAACGCGGACGTTGCCGTGGCGGGCCAGTTCGCCAAGGAAACGGAGCTTGCAGGCGGGGGTGAACACGGGGTCAGTGGCGGTGGGCATGGCGGGGTTCCTTGCGGGGAGGAAAACCGGCCATGTTGCAGATTTTTGGGGTGTAGGAAAATTCGGGTGTTCCTAGAGGTGGGGGTAGGCGGCTACCTTGATCAAAGGTGGAAAGCGTCAGGGAACCGTCGTCTCTGTCTTAAAAAAGCGCGCAAAACCGACGCATCCTGAATCTCGGCAGCGGTTACGCGTCGTGCGAGTCGAAGAGTTTAATTAATCTGTTATCGCCGCGGCCCCACAACTTTGAAATTGAGTGAAACAAAGAATCTGCAATTTCTATTGCAATCCCCAGCAAAATTATTAACAAAACCGCAGTAAAAATAAAACTACTAAACAAATTTGCACACACTAAACCGCACAATAGAAAACACGTAATTCCAGCCATTCGGAATATTTTCATTTGGACCAACGGTATTTTTGTTGCCATAATTGGGTAATTAGCTGAATCTAAAATACCTAATATTGCAGCTTTGTAACTTTCTTTTTTGTAAGAGCCTTCTGCTTCGCTGATACTTTCTTCCTTGGCGTTCAACCATTCAGCGGCCTTTACAAACGAGTCAGCCTTATGATGCCTATCGTTAAACCGGGCGAGTGCGACTATGTTGCACATAAAAAATATCGAGCAGAGCAAAAGAAGTAGCGCAATAAAAAGAATTGAACTGCCTCTTAAATACTCAAGAATATTAGTCTCAGATTCCCGAATCTTTCCCGTAACTATTATGTAAATAATGTTTCCGAAATTTCTTAGTCCGGTATCATCTATTAATAGATCATTGAATCTTACTCTGTCTGCCATAGCCATAGACAAAAAAGCTGTAAACGAAAGCGCGGAAAACAAAATACTCTCTTCCGTTAAGTTATCGGCCTTACCCCTCAAACCGTCAATCTGCATTCTTTTACGATGAATTAAGATATCGTCTAAATCATTTTCTTTTATTATATTTGCCCAATTTCCTAAATTCAATCTCCTAATGCTCTCTTCACCATCAACAGCGATTGGCACTAACGTTGATATAGTTAGAGCCGCCGTTATTATTACAGAATACATCATTGACGAAATGCCACATAGACCGTAGTTCATGTATTGATTTGAAAATTCGAAATGTTCGAGAAGTTTGGAAAATGACATAACTAGCATTACTATAAAGACTATTATAAAGAATGCGTTTTCTTTGTTACTTGGCTCCAATGCTACCAGCAAAAAACTTTTCAAATTTCGCGTTTTCTTCTTTCAGTTGAATTTCCACAGCATCTGGACTCAAGTCTTCAGTCATGTTTTCTTGGATTAATTCAAGATAAAGTTCCCGGAGCGGTTCGCGGACCTTGTCATCAAAAAATGCAGCTAATCCAATAACCACCGCCGCTAAGACGCCCAACGAAACATGGCCTATCAAATCAGCCATATAAAGCAGAATCGAAACCAACATCACAGCCGTCAGACAAAGCGACCGGACCCTATCGCGCACAAGCGTGATTGCATCCCCGAGGATTATTTTTTCTTGTTCGTTCGTCACGCAAGCTTTTCCAACTTAGGTTTTTTGGTTGATACATTTGGGTTACCGCAGACTTCGCTGGCAATACGGCGAGTACTGAATTCTGTGGACACAGGCTTACAAGCCCCCATTGCAGAACAAAACCAAAACCCCCATATTCGCGCCATATGGCCGAACTGATCATCCGCCGGGGCCTCGAAGAGCCCGACACCTCATCCAGCTTCACCCCGCACCGCCCGGCCCGGCCGGACAAGGTGGAGGGAGGGCGGCGCTTCACGCTCGTGTCCGAATACCAGCCGGCCGGGGACCAGCCGACTGCGATTGCCGAGCTGACCGAAGGCATCACCAATGGCGAGGCGACGCAGGTGCTGCTGGGGGTTACCGGCAGCGGCAAGACCTATACCATGGCGCAGGTGATCGAAATCACCCAGCGCCCGGCGCTGATCCTCGCGCCCAACAAGGTCCTCGCCGCGCAGCTTTATGGCGAAATGAAGAGCTTTTTCCCGGACAATGCGGTCGAGTTTTTCGTCAGCTATTACGATTACTATCAGCCCGAAGCCTATGTGCCGCGCAGCGATACCTATATCGAAAAGGAATCGAGCGTTAACGAGGCCATCGATCGCATGCGCCATTCGGCCACCCGCTCGCTGCTCGAACGCGATGACGTGATCATCGTCGCCTCGGTTTCGTGCATCTATGGCATCGGCTCGGTCGAGACGTACTCCGCGATGATCTTTGACCTGAAGAAGGGCGAAGCGGTCGATCAGCGCGAACTGATCCGCAAGCTGGTCGCCCAGCAATACAAGCGCAACGACGCCGCCTTCCAGCGCGGCACGTTCCGGGTGCGCGGCGATAACCTCGAAATCTACCCCTCGCACTATGAGGACATGGCCTGGCGGATCTCGTTCTTCGGCGACGAGATCGAAGATATCAGCGAATTCGATCCGCTCACCGGCAAAAAGGGCGCGAGCCTCGACAAGGTGCGGGTCTATGCCAATTCGCACTACGTCACCCCCGGCCCGACGATGAAGCAGGCCAGCGAGGCGATCCGGTTTGAGCTGACCGAGCGGTTGAAGGAGCTGGAAGCGGAAGGCAAATTGCTCGAGCATCAGCGGCTTGAGCAGCGCACCAATTTCGACCTTGAGATGATCGCGGCGACCGGCAGCTGCGCCGGGATCGAGAACTATTCGCGCTTCCTCACCGGGCGGCTACCGGGTGAACCGCCGCCGACGCTGTTCGAATATCTGCCCGATAACGCGCTGCTGTTCGTCGATGAAAGCCACCAGACCGTGCCGCAGATCGGCGCGATGAGCAAAGGCGATCACCGCCGCAAGATCACGCTGGCCGAATACGGCTTCCGCCTGCCCAGCTGCATCGACAACCGCCCGCTGCGCTTCAACGAATGGGACGTAATGCGCCCGCAGACCGTGGCGGTTTCGGCCACCCCGGGCAACTGGGAGATGGAGCAATCGGGCGGGGTGTTCGCCGAACAGGTGATCCGCCCAACCGGCCTCATCGACCCGCCGGTGGAGATCCGCCCGGTCGAGGATCAGGTGCAGGATTGCATCGAGGAATGCCGCAAGGTGGCGCAAGCCGGATACCGCACGCTGGTAACCACGCTGACCAAGCGGATGGCCGAGGACCTGACCGAATTCATGCACGAGGCGGGGCTGCGGGTTCGCTACATGCATTCGGACGTTGAGACGCTGGAACGCATCGAGCTGATCCGCGATCTGCGGCTGGGAGTCTATGATGTGCTGGTCGGCATCAACCTGCTGCGCGAAGGGCTGGATATCCCCGAATGCGGGCTGGTGGCGATCCTGGACGCCGACAAGGAAGGCTTTCTGCGCAGCGAAACCTCGCTGATCCAGACGATCGGCCGCGCCGCGCGTAACGTCGATGGCCGGGTGATCCTCTATGCTGACCGGATCACCGGCAGCATGGAACGCGCCATGGCCGAAACCGATCGCCGCCGCGAAAAGCAGCACGCGTTCAATATCGAACACGGCATCACCCCCGAAAGCATCAAGCGCAACATCCACGATATCGTCGCCGATACAGCTTCGCGGGACGGCGTGCTGGTCGAGCTTGACGACGGCGAGCGCAACAACCTCGTCGGCCACAACCTGCGCGGCTATATCGAGGAGCTTGAGGGCAGAATGCGCAACGCCGCCGCCGACCTTGAGTTCGAGGAAGCCGGCCGCCTGCGTGATGAAATCCGCCGGCTGGAGGCGGACGAACTCGGCATCCCGGATGGCGAGAAGCGCGCACCGATCGTGGGGCGGAGCAACGAGGGTAAGCCGGGGACCAGGAAGGGCCGGTTCGGGCGCGAGAGCAAGAAGCGGTTTGGGCGGTAGGTTTCAAATTGAAATTTGGTTATCCCCAGCTAGATTAAATAATTTAGCTATTTCAGAAATTTGCAAATTTGCGGTTGAGGCGAACAGAATCTAAAATAGCGTGATGATCCTTTCGTTCGCCAACACCAAAGTTCAAACCGAGCGCATCTGGAACGGTCACCGTAGCAAGCACGTCCCTGCCGAAATCCAGAACCGCACTTTGGCGAAACTCATGCTGCTCCATGCAGCGGACTCACTGGAAGACCTGCGCAACCCGCCCGGAAACCGGCTCCACGAGCTAAAGGACGATCGCGCCGGGCAACATTCTATTTCCATTAATCGGCAGTGGCGTATATGTTTCCGCTTCAAGGACGGAAACGCTTACGATGTCGAAATCATCGATTACCACGACTAACCCTGACTGGCTCCACAACCCTCACGCGGGCGAATTGCTCGCGCAGGAGTTCATGGAACCATTGGGTTTGACCGCAGATGCGCTTTCGGTGCCGCTGGGGGTGGAACCCGCGCGTCTGGAAGCGATGATTGCGGGACGGGTCCGGATCGAGGCGGACCTTGACCTTCGACTGGGCCGCTATTTCCGCATGTCCGAAGGCTTCTTTTTGCGCCTGCAAGACCAATACGAATTGCTTGAAGCCAAGCGCACGCTGAACGGCGAGCTTGACCGGATCGTGCCCCGCGCAGCCTGATTTCGCTCCAAACCGGAGCCAGTTGCGCTTGCATGGTATCAGGGCAAACGCGTAGTTCCGTCTGCGCCATGTCCCACCAACCCCGCTACCATATCAACGTTTTCTGGTATCCGGACGAACAGTGCTGGATCGCCGATGTGCCCGATCTTCGGCCGTGCAGCGCGCGCGGGGATAGTGCGGCGCGGGCGGTGGTTTTGCTGGAAAAGGTAATTGCTGATTGGCTGCTGGCGGCGCGTGGGGCCGGTCTTCCGGTGCCTGAGCCGCGTTATTGTCCGGCGCTGTATGCTGCGCGGTAGAGCCCCCTCAAACTTTCCCGAACCGCGCCTCAAACCCGGCTACGTCCCCAGCCGCCAGATACTTGGCCTGTTCCACCCAGCCATCGCGGGTAGGGCGGCCCGCGAAGGGGCCTAGTTTGGGATCAAGCGCGGCCAGGTCTGTATCGCTGAGCGCGGCGATCTGGGCGAAGCTGGTCAGCCCCAGCGTCGGCAGCAAGGTCTGCAGTTTGGGGCCCAGCCCCTTGATCCGGCCGAGATCGTCCGCCCCGCCGCCGGTGGGCTGCTCGGGCATTGGTTCGGGGCCCGGCGCGGGGGCGGGATCGGGCTGCGCTGGTTGCGGTTCGGGCTCTGGCACTTGCGCGGGCGGATCGCCCGGCTCGGGCTGGGTCGCGGCCACCTCAACCACCACCGCTTCGGGCTGCGGTTGCTGCGCGGGTTCGGGCGCGTAAGGCTCCGCTTCGGGCTCTGGCGCGGCGGGCGCGATCTCGGGTTCGGTCGATGGCGCGGGCACAGTATTGGGCTGCGATGGCGGAGCCTCGATCGGCGCTGGCGGGGGAGCCGGGGGAGTCGGCGGAGGCGGTGCCACTTCGGGCTCAGCACTGCGCAGTTCCGCTTGCCGGACTTCGTTCTGCGCGGCCATGGCGACAACCTCGCCCATCCCGCCAAGTGCATCGGACATCACCGGCGGCAGCACCACGGCGGCGGCTGGCGGGGCATCGATCAGCGCCTGGTTGCGCTGCGCCGGACCCTGCCCTTCATCGAGCACATCGGGCTGATATGCACGGTCGCGGCGCGATGTGCCGGCGCGGCTGATCAGCCACGCGGCCACCAGCAGCACCGCCAGGGCGGCGGCGGCAAAGATCATCCAGTTCGCTTGCAGGGTCTCGATCGTCATGGCGTACTCCTTGTCAGGCCCCCACGTTTTTACGGAACAGCACCCGGTCTTCGGGGCCGAACCCCTTGTGCCAGATGACATAGCCATAGGACAACAGGATCGTCGGAATGCCCAGCAGCAGCGAGAGCCACCACGGGTGGATCTGCTGGGTGACCCAGCCCACTGCCACTGCCGGGGCCGCTGCCCAGACCAGCGGCCAGCGCCAGTTGTTGATCGGATGACCCAATATCCGCGCGAGCAACCGCGCCTTGAGCAACGAGGCGACGCCCAGCGAGAACGCCAGCGCCATCGCCGCCCCCGCCGCCTGAAACTTCTGGTTGAAGCCGTAATCGGCCATCAGCTTGACCCCGCCCCAGGTCAGCGCGGCTTGCAGCGCGATGGTGAACAGCGAAATCGCCAGATTGGGCAGCCGCGCGACGTAAACCAGCGCGGCTTCGCTGACCACGGCGGTGGCGGCCACCACTTCGGCCAGCAGCAGGAACCCCAGCGCGCCGGTGCCGCCGACAAAATCCTTGCCCACCAGCCGCATCACATCGGGGCCGGGGATCCCCAGCGCCAGCGCAATCCCGGCCTGCGCGGCGATGATCCAGAACCCCACCTGGCAGACCTGCTGGGCAATCGCGGCATAGTTGCCTTCCTTGAGATTGCGGGTGATCACCGGGCCCAGGATCGGTTCAAAACTGGTCTTGAGCTTTTGCGGCAGCGAGGCGACCTGCTGGGCGGCGAAATAGACCCCGACGGCAGTGGGCGAGGTCAGGAAGCCGAGGATCGCAATATCCAGCCGCCGCGTGCCCCATTCCACCAGATCGGCCCCGGCCAGCGGAAACGAGAGCCAGGCCAATTTGCCGATCCGCAGCGGATGCGGCACCCAGTGGCGCGGCAGGCCGATGCTGCGCAGCAGTGGCCAGAACGCGGTGAGCATCGCTGCAAATTTGGCTGCCATATAGGCCAGGATCAGCCCGCCTTCGGGCGCGATCCACAGGAAGGCCAGCGCCGCCAGAACCTGCGCCCAAGGCTCCACCAGCGAGCGCGCCCGGACCGTGGCGGCGACGTTGTAATTGTAAGCCAGCGCCGCCAGCGCCACTTCGGTCAGCGCGTTGGGAATGATCGCAAACGGCACCAGCCGGTCCCACTGGCTGTAATGCCCGCTGGGAAACATCGGCGCCGGGACCAGATAAAGCAGCCCCGCCACCACCGCGCCCAGCAGCAGGGTAAGCAGCAGACCATCGGCAATCACATGCGCCGCCGCGCGCGGGTCTTCGCTCAGCCGCTGGGCCAGGCCGCGGCGCTGGCCCAAGGCGCAGAGCTGCGCCGCCAGTTCGACGATCACCAAGGCCGAGGCATAGCGCCCCAGCGCCTCTACCCCATACAGCTGTCCGGCGATGAACAGGAACGGCGCGGTGCCGCCCAGGCGCAGGACGAATCCGAGGAAATTGGTGCGGCCGCCCTTGGCCAAGGCCTGAATATCGGCTTGCCCGGCGTCGCTCACGCGGGCGATCCTTCGGCCTTGAGCGGGCGCGCCAGCAGATCGGACACCACCTGCCGCGCTGGTGCCTCGCCTTTAAGCAAGCGGTTCACCGCGGCGACAATCGGCATGTCGATCCCTTCGCTGCGGGCCAGCGCATCGAGAACCGGGGCGGTATGCGTGCCTTCGGCCACCGAATTCTTGCCCGCCAGCGCCTCGGCCGCGCTCAGCCCTTCGCCCAGCGCTTTGCCGAGCGAGAAATTGCGGCTCGAGGTGGAGGAGCAAGTCAGCACCAGATCACCCAGCCCGCACAGCCCCGCCAAAGTCTCCGCCCGGCCGCCGCGGGCCAGACCAAAGCGCAGCATTTCGGCATATCCGCGGGCTACCAAAGCGGCGCGGGCGTTTTGCCCCAGCCCCAGCCCATCGACTACGCCGCAGGCAATCGCCAGCACGTTCTTGACCGCGCCGCCAATCTCCGCGCCGATCACATCGTCAGAATAATAGGGCCGCAGCATGGGGCGTGACAGCGCGGGTGCCAGCCGGTTCCACTGCGCCTCGCCCTCAGCGCAGGCCAGCGTTACTGCAGTGGGCAGCCCGGCCGCCACTTCGTGCGCGAAAGTCGGGCCAGACAGCACCGCGAGACTGGCCCCGGGTGCGGCAGCGGCGGCAACATCGGCCATCAGCCGCCCGGTCCCGGCCTCGATCCCCTTTGCGCAGAGCACCAAATCACGCGGACCCTGCTGCAGGCCCGCCAGAACGCTCGCCAGATGCTGCGCCGGGGTGACGACCAGCAGCACCGGCAGCGCGGCCAGATCGCGCATTTCGGTGGTGGCTCGGATCTGCGGTGACAGCCGTGCGCCGGGCAGAAACAGGCTGTTGGTGTGATCGCGGTTAATCTCTTCGACCAGCTCAGCCTCGCGCGCCCACAGCAGCACCGCCCGGCCATCGCTGGCCATCGCCTGCGCCAGCGCCGTGCCCCAGGCCCCGCCGCCGATCACGCCGATCGTGCGGCTCATGCCTTGATCCCCGCACCGCGCACCGGCTCGGCATCGGGATCAAGCGGCCAGCGAGGGCGGGCGACGAAATCGAGCGGATCACTTTGCCCCAGCCGTTCGATCCCGGCCCAGGCAATCATCGCCGCGTTATCGGTGCACAGCGCCAGCGGCGGGGCGACGAACGGCAGGCCATGCTGGGCTGCCAAGGCTTCGAGCCCGGCGCGGATCGTCTGGTTGGCGGCAACCCCGCCAGCCACCACCAGCGCAGTGGGTTTGTCGATGGAACCGAGCGCCTTGGCTGTGCGATCGAGCACGCAATCGAGCGCAGCCTGCTGGAACGCAGCGGCGAGATCGGCGTCTTGGTGCAGCCCGGTTTCCTTCGCCCGCAGCACCGCGCTTTTCAGCCCGGCAAAGCTGAAATGCGGTTCCGCGCTGCCCAGCAGCGGGCGCGGCAGTTTTACCGCTTTGGGATTACCCAGCAAAGCCAGCCGCTCCACCGCCGGGCCGCCGGGATAGCCCAGCCCGAGGATCTTGGCCGTCTTGTCAAACGCCTCGCCCAAGGCATCGTCGATCGTGGTGGCGAGCCGCTGGTAACGCCCCACGCCCTGCACCAGCAGGATCTGGCAATGCCCGCCCGAAACCAGCAGCAGCAGATAGGGAAAGTGCAGCGACGCATCGGCCAGCCGCGGCGACAGCGCGTGGCCTTCCAGGTGGTTGATCGCGATCAGCGGCTTGTCCGCCGCCATGGCCAGCGCCTTGGCGGTGACCAGCCCGACCATAACCCCGCCGATCAGCCCCGGCCCAGCAGTGGCCGCCACCGCATCGACCTGGTCCAGCGTCATCCCGGCATCGGCCAGGGTGGCGGCGATCAGCGGGGCGAGCCGTTCGGCATGGGCGCGCGCGGCGATTTCGGGGACCACGCCGCCATAGGGGCGGTGCGCTTCATCCTGCGAGGCGATGCGCTGCGCGATGATGCGCCGGTCGCTGTCTACCAGCGCCGCTGCGGTTTCGTCGCACGACGATTCAATGCCAAGCACCAACCCCATGTCCTCTTTCCCTTAGTGCCATTGCGGGCTAGCACAAGCGGCCCATGAACACCTTTGCACCTGATCGTCCGCTCAAACTTGGCACCCGCAACAGCCCGCTGGCCATGGCACAGGCCCATGAGGCGCGCGCGGCGCTGATTGCCGCGCATCCTGGCCTCAGCGTCGAACTGGTCCCGGTGGTGGCAAGCGGCGACAAGGTGCTTGACCGTCCGCTGGCAGAGATCGGCGGCAAGGCCTTGTGGACCAAGGAGCTCGACGCCTGGCTGCTGAGTGGCGAGATCGATTTCGCGGTCCATTCGCTCAAAGATGTGGAAACCCTGCGCCCGGCGGAGATTACCATCGGTGCAGTGCTGGAGCGTGAGGACGTGCGCGATTGCCTGGTTGGCGCAGCATCGCTGGCCGATCTGCCCGCCGGCGCACGGATCGGCACCAGCGCCCCGCGCCGTGCCGCGCAGGCGCTCAACGCGCGGCCCGATTGCCACGTTGTCGGCTTTCGCGGCAATGTTCAGACCCGGCTGGCCAAACTGGCGAGCGGCGAGGCAGACGTGACGCTGCTGGCCTTGGCCGGGCTCAACCGCTTGGGCCGCGCTGATGTAGGCACGCCGCTCGATCCACTACTGTGGCTGCCAGCCCCGGGTCAGGGTGCGATCGCGATTGAATGCCGCACGAATGACGAACAGGTGCGCGACCTGCTGGCAGCTATCGATCACGAACCCACCCACCTCGCCGTACGCGCCGAACGCGCATTGCTGGCGGCGCTGGGCGGCAATTGCCACAGCCCGATTGCGGTGCTCAGCACTTGGGCGGGGGAAATGATGCGGCTTGATGCGGCGCTGTTCAGCCCGGATGGGGCCGAGAAGGTCAGCGCGGTACACAGCTTCTTTCCCGGCGATGATACCGGCCCCGCCGATCTGGCCGCAATGCTGCTCGACGGCGCAGGCCCGGCTATCCGGGCGCATTTCGATCCGCCAGACACTCCAGCATACAGGGGGTAGGCCATGGTTCCGCTGATCGTCATCCGTCCGCAGCCCGGCAATGCCGCCACCGTGGCCGCGGCGATCAGCCTGCGGATGACGGCGCACGGCTTTGCCCTGTTCGATATGGTACCCAAAAGCTGGGAAGCAGCGCTGCCCGGGCGCCACGATGCGCTGCTGATCGGTTCGGCGCAGGTCTTCCGGCTGGGCGGTGCGGGGCTGAGTGGGCTGCGCGATCTGCCGGTCTATGCCGTAGGCGAGGCGACTGCTGAGGCCGCGCGCGCGGCTCGATTTACCGTCGCTGCCACCGGCGAAGGGGCGATGCAGGCGCTGTTTGAGCGGCTCGATCCCGCGCATCGCCGCTTGCTGCGGCTGACCGGGGAAGAGCGGGTGGCGCTGCAGGTTCCCAAGGGCATCACCGTTGACGAACGCGTGGTCTATGCCAGCCGCGCCGCGCCTTTGCCGGCCGAACTGGCCGAGCTGCTGGCCGAGCCGGCGATTGTCGCGCTGCATTCAGCCGAAGCCGCCCGGCACCTGACCGCGCAATGCGTCACCCATGGGATCAAGCGCGCGCGGCTGCGGCTGGCGGCGCTCTCACAGCGGATTGCTGCGGCGGCGGGCGATGGCTGGGGCGAAGTGGCGGTGGCCGCTTTCCCGGAAGACAAGGCGCTACTGGTCTTGGCCCGGCAAATGTGCCAAGACCCGTGGCCGGCGGGTCGCATTTCCGGAAATTGAACACAAAACGCATGCCAGAAGATTATTATTCAACTCGTGCCGTAAGTTCCGGCTCCTCGTTCAAGGGGTTCCTGCTCGCAGGTCTGCTGTCGTTTGCCGGCGGGGCCGCGCTGGTCGGCTATCTGGTCTGGAACGGCAATGTCGATATCGGTCAGCAGCAGGTCGCGCCGCTGGCCGCACCAGTGCCCACCCCCAGCGCAAGCTTGCCCGCCCCGACCGCGCTTGATGCGCAGATCGCCGTGATGGAGCAGCGCCTCGCGCGGCTCAACCTCCAGGCCGCCGCCTTCGATGGCACTTCGGTGCGCGCCGAAGGGCTGCTGGTGGCCTTTGCCTCCCGCCGCGCGATCGATCAGGGGCAGCCGCTCGGCTATCTGGAAGGCCAGTTGCAGACCCGGTTTGGCAGCGCCCGGCCCGATGCGGTGAAGGCCGTGGTCAGCGCCGCCAAGGCCCCGGTCACGCTGGATAGCCTGGCCGCGCAGCTGGATGATCTGGGCCCCGCGCTGATGGGCACGCCGCGCGATGAAGGCGCCTGGCAAAGCTTTACCCGCACCGTGTCAAACATGTTCACGATCAAACGCGATGATGGCGCAGTCCGTCCGCCGCAGCACCGGCTGGATCAGGCGCGGCTGATGCTGCGCAGCGGCCGGGTAATCGAAGCGATTGCCGAAATTTCGCAACTGCCGGGCAATGCCGCCGCCAAGGACTGGATTTCGTCCGCGCGCCGCTATGCCGAAACCCAGGCCGCGCTTGACCAGATCGAGCAAGCCGCGCTGACCGAACCGCAATTGCTGAAAAGCGGCGAAGGCGAAAAGGTTACCCAGCCGGGGCTCAACGCCCCGCCCGTTGTCACTCCTACGCCCTGAGCAAGTGCGGCAGATCGCCCGACATGCCGCGGGCTTCATCCATGAAGAACCGCTTTAGCCAGCCTGAGCGTTGCACCGCGCCCATGCCCAGGCGGCGAGCGAAGCTGGGCAGACGGCCGGGAATGCCGAACAACCGCACAAGCGCATCGGTGGTGGCCATCACGCTGACCGAATCGAGGCTGCGCCAGCGTTCGTAGCGCGCCAGCAATTGCGCATCTCCCGGTTCCAGCCCCAACCGCATCCCTTCGCCCAGCACTTCGACCAGACAGCCGACATCGCGCAGCCCCAGATTGAAGCCCTGCCCGGCGATCGGGTGCATACCGTGCGCCGCATCGCCCACCAGCGCGAGGCGGTGATCGACAATCCGCGGGGCGTGGTGAAAGTTCAACGGATAGCTGATCCGCGGCGCAGACAGTTCCAGCTGACCGAAGATTCCGTCCATCCGCGCGGCGATCTCGCCCAGAAACTGCGCATCGCTGAGCGCGGCGATGCCTTTCGCGTCCTTTTCATCGACCGTCCAGACCACCGCAGAGCGGTGCCGCCCATCGGGCAGATCCTGCAGCGGCAGCAGCGCCAAGGGGCCGGCGGAATAGAAGATTTCCCAGGCTACGCCGCCGTGCGGCTGTTCGTGCGTGATCCCGGAGACAAAGGCGCGGTGGCGGTAATCCCACTTGGCCGACGACAGCCCGGCTTCGGCGCGGGTGGGCGATTGGCGGCCTTCCGCGCCGATCAGCAGCGCGCCTTCAGCCACGCGGCCATCGCTGAGCGTAACTGCAACGCCGTGTTCGCCGCGCTCGCGCGAAACCGGCTCAACGCCGCTGGCCCAGGCGATTGCCGGTTCGGCCCGCGCGGCTTCAAACAGCGCGAGGCGGATATCGCGGTTAGCAAACATCCGGCCCAGAGTGCCGTCTTCGGCGCCGGGCTGAAAATCAATCCGCCCCGGGCGCATCGCATCGGTCACCGCGATGCTGGAGATCGGGCAGCCCAGCGGCTCCAGCCGTGGGGCGAGGCCGATATTGGTGAACAGGTTCCAGCTGGCGGTCGAAATCGCCGAAGCGCGGCCATCGATTCCTTCAGCGGTCAGCTGTTCGGGCAGCGCCTTGTCGATCACATGGCTAGTGATGCCCTGTTTGGCCGCCGCGAGGGCCAGGGTCATGCCCACCAGACCGCCGCCAAGAATTACCAGATCGCGTTTGTCGTTCATGGCGTGAACCTAGGCCTGTGCGCGGGCTTCGACAAGCTCAGCCGGAGCGGGACAAAGGGGAAATTTTGACCCTAATTCCCGCAGCTATTCCCCGCCCCGCTATCCAGATCAAGGCAGCGTCCGTCAAAGCTGCCATCGGGCACGCGCAGTCCCAGCACAGCCGCGAGTGTCGGCGCGATGTCCACTGTTTCGACCGGCTGCGGCTGTTCAAACCGCATCATCCCCGAACGCCAGAACAGCATCGGTACGCGGCGGTCATAGTCCCACGGACTGCCGTGAGTGGCGATGTACGAACCCGGCATCGGTTCGGGGATCGGCGTGATCCCGCGCGCCAGCATGAACACCACATCACCCGACCGCACCGGATCGAACGAAGCGCGGGCGCGCTCTTTCAGGGTCCAGTCCTGCGGGCTGCCGCTGGGCATCGGCGTTTTGGCCAGCTCGTCATTGGTGAAGACTGCGGCAACCTGCGGATTGGCCTTGATGATCTGGACCAGCGCATCGACCACCCGCACGCGGTCAGCGGGCTTTACCGCCCGGTTGACGTAAAGATCGCCGCCTTCGCCGAACACCAGCGGCGCGTCGGTAAGCGCAATCCCGGCCTTGGCCACAACGGCCGTAGACAGCACCTTGGGGCTGAGTGAGGCATCAACCCGCACCGCCAAGGGATAGCCCTGCAAGTCAGCGCGCTCGGGCGTATCGAGCCCGCCATGATCGGCGGACAGCACCACCAGATAATCGATCCCCTTCTCATCCAGATGGCTGAGCAGGCGGCCGATGGTCTTGTCGAGTTCGGCCATCTGGATGCACATTTCCAGCCCTTCGGTGCCGGTCGCATGGCCGATGTAATCGGTGGCCGAAAGGCTGACCGAAAGCACATCGGTGGCTGTGCCTTTACCCAACCCCATTTCATCGACCAGACCATTGGCCAGATCGACCGTAGCCGCATCCATCCGCGGCGAAATGCGGAATTGGTCGGGCTTGGCTTTGTCCAGCGCGAAGGCCCCGGTGCCAACCGTGGTCTTGCCCACTGCCACCGTCTGATTGTTGGCGCGGCACATCTCGGGCATTTTGAACGGCCCGGCGCCTTTGGCCAGAACCTTGGTGATCGCGGCGTTTTCACGCACCGCTGCTGGCGACAGCTCGCGCCCACCCAGCGTGACGAAGCCCGCTCCTTTCCACCAATAGGCGGCGTCGATATTGTGCCCGCCCATCATCATCACTGCACGGTCCTTGGCCGAAACCGCGACGTTGCGGCTGGCCGGGTTGGCGGCCTTCATATATTCACCCAGCGTCGGCACCTTGAGATGCCAGGCGGAGACCACCGGATCCTTGGGGCTCGATTTGGGATCGCGCTCATCCTCGGCGCAATAGATCGGCTTGGTCCCGCGCGCACTGCCCGGCTCAAACCAGGTGTTGGCAATGATCCCGCTGCGCGCCGGGTGGACCCCGGTCAGCAAGGTTGAATGGCCCGGGCAGGTTTCGGTCGCGGCATGCGATTGAAAGCCCGATGGGAACACCGCGCCCTGCTGCAACCGCGCCAGCCCGTGGCGGTAATTTCGGCGGTATTCGGCAAACAGATCGGCCGAATACTGATCGACCGAAATCGCCACGATCAGGCGCGGCGGTCCCTTCGGCGCGGGTGAAGAGCGGGCCAGCCCCTGCGCTGAAGCCAGGGCAAACGCAGCGGTGAGTGACAGGGCAAGCGGGGCGATCAGACGGCGCATCGGCATTCCTTGAATTGTGCGGGCAAATTGGGCACAGCCCTGACGGCCTGCACTAGCGCCTTAGGCCAGCGGCGCAGTGGGCATCAAGGAGTGAATTTGCAATGCAGCCCTACCGCCGGTTTGTGACCGCTCTGCTGCATCTGCTGGCTCTGTTGTCCGCGCTGCCCGCTGCGGCGCAGGAATTGCCCGCGGTGGCGCCGCGCCCCACCCACATCAAGGCTGAACTGGTTGGCGAACAGCCCAGCGTTGCGCCCGGCGGCACGGTCTGGCTGGCGATCCGGATGCGCCCCGAACCGGGCTGGCACGGCTATTGGCTCAACCCGGGCGATGCCGGGCTCGGGATTGACTTGAGCTTCGGCGAAAGCGCCGCAAGACTCCCGTTCACACTGGGTGGAATCGAATATCCGGTGCCGCATACGCTGGTGGTCCAGGGCCTGATGAACCACGTCTACGAAGGCGAATACGTGGTGCTGGTGCCGCTCAAGGCTGATCCGGACGCCCGCGGACAGCATGGGTTGCGTCTGGCAGCGCGCTGGCTGGCTTGCACCGACAAGATCTGTGTGCCCGAAAGTGCCGAGCTTGCGCTGCCGGGCTTGCTGGAGGTCGCCGCAACGGGCGGCAATCCGGCTCCTCGTGATCCCCGCTTCGATGCCTGGCGCGCTGCGCTCCCCGCACCGCTGGGCAGCAAGGCCGCGTTCGCGATAGACGGCCAGACCTTGCGCGTGGCGATCCCGCTGCCGGCCTCGGTAGTGCTCGATCAGCCGCACCTGTTCATGGCCAGCGAAGGCCAGATCAAATACGGCGCGCCGCAGCGCTTTTTCCGCGATGGTGACCGGCTGGTGGTCGAGCTGGACCGAGCCGACAAGGCTGCCACGCCAAGCCAGCTCAGCGCGGTGCTGCGGCTGGGCAAAGGGCCCGATGGTCTGGCGATCGACGCTGCGCCCGGCTCCGTCCCGGCGGGCGGCACCCCGCTCAGCCAAGGCCCGGCGCTGGGCTGGTTGCTGGTCTCGGCACTGCTCGGCGGACTGCTTCTCAACGTGATGCCCTGCGTCTTTCCGATCCTCAGCCTCAAGGCGCTGAGCCTCGTGCGCGCCGGGGAGAGCGAGGCGCAGGCCCGCGCCGAAGGGCTGGCCTACACTGCCGGCGTGGTGCTCGCCTGCCTGGCGCTGGGAGCCTTGCTGCTGGCCTTGCGCGCCGGGGGTGAACAGGTCGGTTGGGCTTTCCAGTTGCAGGAGCCGCTGGTGGTCGCTGCGCTGCTGTTGCTGGCGGTGACGATCACCGCCAACCTCGCCGGACTGTTCGAATTCGCGGTGCCCGGCTTTGCGGCTGGCGGATCACGGCAGGGTGCCTTTGCCACCGGACTGCTCGCAGCCTTTGTCGCCACCCCGTGTACCGGGCCGTTCATGGCCGCTGCGATGGGAGCGGCGCTGTTGTTGCCGGTGGCGCAAGCCTTGCTGCTGTTCGGCGCGCTGGGGCTGGGGCTGGCGCTGCCGTTCCTGCTGCTGGCTTGCGTTCCATCTCTGCGCCGCCTGCTGCCGCGACCGGGGGTGTGGATGGTGTGGTTCCGCAAAGCGATGGCGGTGCCGATGGCGCTGACCGCGCTGGCATTGCTGTGGCTTTCATGGCGGATCGGAGGAGGCAGGTTTGCCCTTATTCTGATCGTTTTGGGACAATTTCTCTATTTCGTCCTGAGCGCCATTGGCAGTCGCCAGCGGCTGGGCCTGGGAATGCGGCCGACGATGTGGGCAAGCCTGATTTTGATCGCGGCAATCACCGTGTTCGCACCTCGCACGATCGATCCATCAGCCATTGCCTTGCGGTCCAGCCAATCGCTTCTCCCGACAAAGCCGTTCAGCGAAGAGAGCCTCGCCAAAGCCCGCGCCTCAGGCAAACCAGTGTTCCTCTATCTCACCGCCGATTGGTGCCTGACCTGCAAGGTCAACGAAGCCGCCGCGATCGAACGCGAGGAAACCCGCGCCGCGTTTGAAAACGCGGGCGTGGTGGTGCTGCGCGGCGATTGGACCCGGCGTGATCCGGCGATTACCCGGTTCCTCACCGCGCAAGGCGCAGCCGGGGTGCCGCTGTACATCTGGTATCCGGCTGGCGGCGGCGGCGGGCAGCAATTGCCGCAAGTGTTGACCCCGGCGCTGTTGGCGGAGCTGGCAGCGAAATCGACGGGCTCCCCCAAGTAGAACTTCTGGAGTCTCCCCCGCTGGGGGGAGGTGCCTCGCGGGGCGGAAGGGGGCGGACCAAAAAAAGCCGCGGTAGCGGCTGCTCGCTATCGCGCGCGTTTCCTGCGAGCCCCCTTCCACCATCCTGCGGATGATTCTCCTTCCCCAAGGGGAAGGCTCTGCGAGCCCCAAGTCGGCCTATCGCCTTACAGAAACCAGAACCGGTTCTGGCCGTTTTCGCCTTCTTCGATCCGCACTGGACGGCCCGAGAGCTTGCCGCCGCGCAGCGCCGCAACCACGCTGAGGTCGCTGGTGTTGGCGCAGACCCGCGCCGTCCCGGCCCGCGCTACAACCGTTCCGGTTTCACCGGTCTTGCCGGGAATGATGGTGAAGCTTTCCGCCACCGCCTCACCATCAAAGCTGTCCAACACCTCAAACGCCGGCTTGATCTTGCCGAGCGATTGCCACCGGCTTTGCGACCAATCGGCTGGCATGGTCGAGTAGATGCCGGCGGCATATTTGCTCATAGTTCCGCCGTTCGCCCCGACCAGCGCGAAGCTCCCCGGTGCGGCGCGGCAACGCACCACCGCTTCGGCGATCGCGTGGCTCGAATAGTTGTTCCCGGCCCCGCCGAAGAACGGCAGGCCGCCGGTGAGCGTCCATCCGCGCGGATCGTCACGGTCAAGCCCGAAGGCATCGATCAAGTTGAAAACGGGGATTGCAAAGCACGAGTAAAGGTCGACAGTACTTACGTTTTCCCAACCAACTCCAGCGACCTCAAGTGTCCTTGAGATTGCTGCTACAGCGGCTGGACTCTGCTCCATCTCGGCCCGCGAGAACAGCGGCGGTTCAGCGCAATCGGCAACCGCGTGCACATGCACCCAGCGGTCTTCCGGCACTCCCAGCCGCCGTGCTTCGGCAACACTGGCCAGCACAATTGCTGCACCCTGGTTGACCTGATCGCGGGCCACCACCAGCCGGCCATAGGGCTCGGCCACCAGGCGGTTGCGCTCGGTCAGGGTCGCCAGTTCCTCGACGCTGCGCTCGGTCGGCGCAGCGCTGTGCGGGTTGGCCGCAGCCACTTTTGTGAATGGCGCAAACAGCCTCCCGATCTCGGTCCGGTAATCGGCTAGGTTCAGACCCATGCGCTCACGCCGGACATTCTCGGCGATCGGATAAGCGTAGATCGGGGCAGCAACGCCATGCTTCAGCGCGGTGCGATCCGACAATCCTTCCAGACCCGGACCGCGATCTTCCTGGTTGCCGCGGCGATGTTCGGACCAATCACGAGTCTCGCCGCGCGCCAGAAGCGACCGCATCGTCGATAGTGCCTCGGCCCCGGCAATCGCTGCCAGCTTGGAGCGTCCCGCTGCAATCTCCGCCGCCAGTTCGCCGACCAGCCGCTGCGGCCGGTCACCGCCCACAACTTCGTGGATCGCGCGGGCCGGGTTTGCCCCAACCCGCCGCGCAATTGCACGCGGCACATTATCGGCACAGCCGAATGGCGCAGAGTAGCGCGTCGCCGACTGTTCGAATTGCCGCACCCCGACCAAAGTATCGAGCGCCTTCGGCAAGCTGCGTCTGGCCTTCGCATCGGCGAAAGCAGCTCTCAGCGCATCACCTGCCAGATCCATCGGCGAACGTTCGAGATAGCCAGGCTCTCCAATGCGTTCCGAAACCTGACCGACTCCGATGATCACCGGGGTGTTGTCGCCCATGTCAGCCATTACAGCACCTGCCCATCGTCAACCGTCAGCGTCGATCCGGTGATATGCCGCGAGGCGTCCGATGCGAACAGCAACAGCGGCGCATCGAGCGCGGTGATCGGCGTCAACCGGCGGCGGTGGAACGAATTGATATGCGCCTGGCCCGCCGGTGTTTCGAACCAGTCGCCCTGAATTTCGGTTTCGATATAGCCCGGCTGGATGGTGTTGACATTGATCCCCTGGCGCACCCATTCGCGCGCGAACTGACGGCCCAGATGCGCCACCCCGGCCTTGATCGCGGCATAGGCAGTTTCGCCATTGCCGGTCAGTTCGGCGGTAATCGATCCGAGCAGCACAATCCGGCCGCGCTCGCTTTCGCGGAAATTGGCGGCGATCATCCGCTTCGCCCCTTCGCGTGCGGTCAGGTAAAGGCCGGTGAAATTGGTTTCGACCACTGCGGCAATGTCGCTGGCGGTCAGGTCGGTCGAGCGGCCCGCCTTGGCGATCCCGGCGTTGGCCACCACCGTGTCAACCGTGCCCCATTTCGCCTCTGCCGCATCATAAGCGGCGATGATCGAAGTCTCGTCGGTTACGTCCATCGCCACTGCCAGCGCGGCATCGCCCAGCTCTGCCGCCAGATCGGCCAGCCGATCCACCCGCCGCGCGCCGATCACCACCCGCGCGCCTTGCGCCACGAACAGCCGCGCGAAATGGGCGCCAAAGCCCGATGAAGCGCCGGTGATCAAAGCGATCCGCCCGGCCATTTGTCCTGCCATTGTGCCTCGTGCCTCTCGATTGTTTGGCCCAGCATGGCCGCGCAGACGGTTCAGGTAAAGGTTGCAAAGCGCAATTTTTTTGCCGGAACAGGCTGGAGATTGATCCCGGTCAAGGTCCGGGTGGGCGCGGTGTGCGAGGACAAATGCGGCTCAGAGGCATCCGCTTTCTGGCCAGTTCTCCCCACCTCAGGCGGCTGTTCAACCGGACAGCCGCTCCTTTTTTATTCCTCCCCCGCACGGGGAGGAATTACACCGCTGAGCTGAACCGCCTTGCGCTGTCCTGCCGGTAAGGATCGAACAGTGCGGCAATAGTGCGCGCGTAGGGCAGGCCGCGTGGTGCGATCCGCAGCAGATCGCCGGACAATTCGGCCAGCCCGCGCGCGACGAAGGGCAGAAGCCGTGCGGCCACCTCGTACTGCAGTTCGCCATTGATCACCGCTTCCCCCTGGCACAGCAAGGCTTCGATCACCGCACCGCGGCGCTGGTCATCAAGGCTGCGGCGCAGGCCCCCGGCAGCGGGCAAGCGATCTTGCGAAAGCAGCATGCGGTAGCGCCCTGCGTTCTTTTCGTTCTGGATCAGCAGATCGGGGAAATTGCCGATGGAGGAAGCCCCAAGGCCGATCAGCGTGGTGGCAGCATCATCGGTAAAGCCCTGAAAATTGCGCCGCAGCCGCCCCGCCTGCACCGCGCGGGCCAGCGGATCGCTTGCCTGGGCAAAGTGATCAAACCCGACCGGGACATAGCCGGCTGCAGTCAGATACTGGTACCCGAACTCGGCCATGGCAAAGCGCGCGGCCTGATCGGGCAAGTGGCTGGCATCGATCCGGCGCTGACGCGGCAGCATATGCGGGACATGGGCGTAGCCGAACAGCGCGATCCGGTCTGCGCCCAGCTCTACGGTACGCTTAAGCGTAGCTTCCAGCTGAGCCAGGCTCTGCCCCGGCAGGCCGTACATCAGATCGAAATTGAGCGAGGTGATCCCGCTGCGGCGCAGCAGATCGGTGGCGCGGACCAGATCAGCATCGGGCTGGATCCGCCCGATCGCCGCCTGCAGCGCGGGGTCAAAGGTCTGCACGCCAAGGCTGGCATAGCGCACGCCTACCGCCGCCAGCACCGCGCCCCATTCTTCGCTCAGCCCGCGCGGATCAAGTTCGATCGACCAGTCGGGATCTTCCAGCGGCATGTGCAGTGTCAGGGCATCGACCAGCCGGACGAAATCGGTCGGCGCGACGGCATTGGGGCTGCCCCCGCCAAAGGCAATCCGGCGCACCGCCACGCTGTATTCCAGCCGCACCCCGACCAGCGCGATCTCGCGGTGCAAGGCATCGAGATAGCCCGACAGGCGGTGCGCCTTGTTGTTCGCGGCGGTGTTGCATCCGCAGTACCAGCAGATTTTCTCGCAGAACGGGATGTGCAGATAAAGCGAGACATCGCCCTGCGCCTGGCGCAGCGCCGCATCCAGATCGGCCTCGCCCGGGCCGGGGCCAAATTCGGCCGCGGTGGGATAGCTGGTATAGCGCGGCACCGGCTTTTCCAGCAGTTCGGGATAATAGGACCACATCGGCGCAGTCGTGGCGCAGTCAGCTGGCATATTCATTGCGCAGGCTCAAAGAGCTTGGCCAATTTCTTGCGGCTGGAGCCCCCGTGGCAGCCCTTGATGCAGCAGCCGCTATCGGTTTTGCCCGGTAGCGAGCCACCGGCTCCGAGCGGCACCACGACCACGCTTCCGCCGTCAGTGCACATCGGCATCAGCACCGCGCCCTGCGCGGGGGCAGAGACGTTAAGCGCCAGCGGAACCAGCGCGATCAAGCCGAGCAGGCTGGTGCGCTTCATTGGCCGGGCCGGTCTTCATCATCGATCAGGATCCGCGCGGCGGCGCCGTCAAGGTCCTCGAATTGCCCGCGTTTCAGCGCCCAGAAGAACGCTGCGAGCCCCAACCCGCCCAGTCCAAGCGCGACCGGGATCAGGACCGCCAGCCCGTTCACTTTGCCGCCCTGACTAGGCGCAGCGAATTGGCGATCACGATCAGCGAGCTGGACGACATCGCCGCCGCCGCGATTAGCGGGGTGACCAGCCCGGCCATGGCCAGCGGCACTGCCAGCAGGTTATAGCCGATCGCCATGACGAAGTTCTGCCGCACCACCGCCATGGTCCGCCGCGCCGCGCGCACTGCGGCGGGCAGCACGCCCAGATCATCGCCCAGGAACACCAGATCGGCGGCTTGCCGGCCGACATCGCTGGCACTGCCCGGCGCGATCGAGGCATCGGCGGCGGCCAGCGCGGGCCCATCGTTCAGCCCGTCACCAACCATCAGCACCTTGTGGCCATCGGCCTGCAATCCGGCGATCGCGGCCTGCTTTTCCTGCGGGGTCAGCCCGGCCTGCGCTTCAAGCCCAAGCTGGAATGAAACGTCAGCCACAGCGGCGGGATTATCGCCTGACAGGATCGTGGCTGGTATCCCCAACAAAGCGAGATCCGAAATAGCGCAAGAGGCACCGGGGCGCAGCCGATCCGCAAAGGGGATCAGCCAGGCCGGCTCGCCCGTGATATCGAGCGTGGCAGCCATCCCAAGAGCCGCATCGGGGCGGCGCAGCGAAACCTGTTTGCCCTGCCACAGCGCGGTCATGCCTTGCCCGGGCAGCTCTTCCACCCGGTCCAGCGCGGCGGCGGAAACCCCGCGTGCGCCAAAGGCTTCGGCCAGCGCGCGCGACAGCGGGTGGCGGCTGTGCGATGCCAGCGCCAGTGCCACGCCGCTGGCATGGGCGGGCAGCGCCGCCAGCACCACCGGATCGGGCACCGGGCGGCCCAAGGTGAGCGTTCCGGTCTTGTCGAGCAGCGCGCGATCAATGCTGGCCAGCCGTTCCAGCGCCGCGCCGTCCTTGACCATCACCCCGCGCCGCATCAGCGCGCCGCAGGCCACCACTTGCGCCACCGGCACCGCCAGCCCCAGCGCACAGGGGCAAGTGATGATCAGCACGGCGATGGCATAGATCAGCGCCTGGTGCAGCCCCGCTCCGGCCACCATCCAGCCCACAAAGGTGAGCGCAGCCAGCGAATGTACTGCCGGGGCATAAAGCCGCGAGGCGCGATCGGCGATCCGCACGTAAGCGCCGCGCGCCTGCCCCGATGCTTCCATCAGCCGGGCAATTTCGGCCAGCGCGGTGCCGGTTCCGGCAGCGGTGACCTTCACATCGACCGGGGCATCAAGATTGAGCGTCCCGGCCAGCGCCGCATCGCCAGGGCTCAACACCACCGGAGCGCTTTCCCCGGTCAGCAGCGATTGATCGAACCGCGCGGTGCCGCGCACCACCTCACCGTCTGCGGCGAGGCGTTCTCCGGCAGCCACGCGCATCACCATGCCGGGCACAAGGTCGGCCGCAGCGAGCCAAGCGACCTGCCCCTCGCGTGTCACCACCATCGCCCCCGAAGCCGCCTGACGCAGCAGCGCATCGACCCCAGCCCGCGCCCGGTCACGCATTGCCGCGTCCAGCGCCCGCCCCGCCAGCAGGAACAACAGCAGCATCAAGGTGCCATCGAACCACGCATCCTGGCCGTGGGTCATCGTTTCATACAGCGACAGCCCGGTCGCCAGTGACACCCCGATCGAGATCGGCACGTCCATGTTGGTGGTGCGGCGTTTCAGCGCGCCCCAGGCCGAGGTGAAGAATGGCCGGCCCGCATAAAGGATGGCTGGCACCCCGATCGCGGCGGACAGCCAGTGGAACAGCTCTTTGGTCACCCCTGCGGCGCCCGACCAGATGCTGACCGAAAGCAGCATCACGTTCATGCAGGCAAAGCCCGCCACCGCCAGCGGGGCGAGCAGTGGCTTTACCGCCGATGGCGGCGCGGCCTCAGCGCTGCTGCGCGGCTGGCTGGCAAAGCCCGCGTGGGCAAGCGCGTCCATCAGCGCCGCCTGATCCAGCGCCGGATCATGATCGACCTGTACGTGCCGCGCGGTCAGGTTGACCCGGGCGTGGGTGACGCCGGGGAGCGCGGTCAGGCTGCGCTCAACCTTGGCCATGCACCCGGCGCAGTGCATCGCGGGCACCACCAGCACGCTGGTGGTGGTGTGCTTTGACGCGGGAACCGGGCGGGCGGCGGCTTTCATCACAGGTTCTGCTGGCTACGCCACACCTGCCCGGCGGCGTTCACGGCAAGGCGCAATTGCCAGCGCCCAGCGGGGAGCGGCTGGGCCGAGAGGAAACTGCCATCGGCCTGCCGGGCAAAGGCCAGCCGCCGGTCAGCCAGGGTGCCCAACGGATGGCGCGCTTCGCCCGTCAGCGTCACGGTGCCGGCCGGAACCCCGCTGAGCCGGATCGAAACCCGGTTATCGCTGCGGCGCTTGGCCACCGCGCCCCAGCCCAGATCCTGTTCGCGCTTGGCCTCATGCAGCCAGCCATTGAAGCTCTGGCTGGCGACATAGGAGTTTTCGACCACCGTCCCGCCAAAGGTTTGCAGCGCTGCGCGGGCCATGATGAAGTTGACAGTGATCACCACCAGGAAGAACAGCACGGTCAGAATGGCGGCATGGCGGCCGGTAAACGGCCCGGTGGTAAAGGCGCGCAGCATGGTCATTCCTCTTCGTCGTCATCGTCGGGATCGGGGGCGGCGAAACCCTGGCTGTTCGTGTCGCTGCCGCCCTCGCCGTCCATCGCCAGCAGCGCGAAAGTAAATTTCTGCTGGCGGGTTTCCGGAGGCGCGGAGACATAGATCCGCACTTTCGCGACCTGGTCTGCCGGAACCTGGAATTGCAGCATCCGGGCCGCCGCATCGCGCGGGATATCGTCGGTCCACATCACCGCGCCGGGCAGCCCCTGTAGCGTGACCTGCATCGGCCGCACGCGCCCTTCCATATTGAGCAGCCGCACGGTGTAATCGTTGCGCACCGCCCCATCGGGCTGGATCGTATAGGGCGGGTTGCGGTCCTTCTGCGCCGAAATATCGAGACGGTCACGCGCGCCCAGCGCGAATAGCAGGGCAGCGCCGATCGCCGCCCAGATCCCGACATAAACCAGCGTGCGGGTGTGGAACAAAGCCTTGGTAATCGGCCGGGGCGTGCCGCCGGCCCGCTCAGCCTTGCAATCTTCCAGCGTGGCATAATCGATCAGCCCGCGCGGGCGGCCGATCTGCGCCATCACATTGTCGCATTCATCGATACACAGCGCGCAGGTGATGCAGCGGACGTCAGGGCCGTTGCGAATGTCATACCCGGTCGGGCAAACGTTGACGCAGCCGTTGCAATCGATGCAGTCCCCCACCTCGGGATCCTTCAGCGCCTGCTTGACGCTGCCGCGCTTTTCACCGCGCCAGTCCTTGTAGGTCACGATCAGGCTTTTTTCGTCGAGCATCGCGGTCTGGATGCGCGGCCACGGGCACATGTAGATGCAGATCTGTTCGCGGAAGAACCCGCCGAGCACAAAGGTGGTCAGCGTCAGGGCGGCGACCGTGCCATAGGCCACCGCAGCAGCCTGCCCGGTCCAGAAATCGACTGTCAGCGTCGGCGCATCTGCGAAGTACATGATCCATGCCCCGCCGGTCCAGAAGCTGATGACCAGATAGATCGACCATTTGAGTGCGCGCCGGGCGATCTTGGCCGGTCCCCATGGCGCCGCCGCCAGCCGCATCTGGGCGTTGCGGTCCCCATCGATGAGGCGATCGACGTGCTGGAACAGGTCGGTCCAGACCGTCTGCGGGCAGGCATAGCCGCACCACGCCCGGCCCACCGCGCTGGTCACCACGAACAGCCCGATCCCGGCCATGATCAGCAGCCCGGCGACGAAATAGAATTCCTGCGGCCAGATCTCGATCGCGAACATGTAGAACCGGCGGTGCGCCAGATCGACCAGCACCGCCTGATTGGGGGCATAGGGCCCCCGGTCCCAGCGCAGCCACGGGGTGACGTAATAGATCGTCAGGGTGATCAGCATGACCAGCCATTTGAAGCGGCGGAAGCGGCCGTTCACCGCCTTGGGGTAAACGGTCTCGCGCTTTTCGAACAGGCTGGTCAGGGCGGGATCAGGGTTTCGCATTGCCCTCGCCATTCGCCGGAGCAGCCATTGCCGGAGCCGGAGCAGCGGCCGGAGCGGCAAACTTTTCGCCCCCGCCAAGGGAGTGGACATAGACCGCCAGCATCTTGATCGTCACCGGATCAAGCTTGCTGTGCCAGGCCGGCATCACCCCGGCATGAGCATTGATGATGCTGGAAACAACCTGGCCGGGCTTGCCGCCATAGAGCCACACCCGGTCAGCCAGATTGGGCGCACCAAGCTGGCGATTGCCGGTTCCTTGCGCCCCGTGGCAGACCGCGCAATTGGCCGCGAACAGCGGGGCTCCGCGCGCTGCGGCCTGATCGTTCGGCCCGGCACCCGAAAGCGTGCGGACATGCGCCGCAACATCGCCGATCTGGGCCGGCTGCAGGATCCCGTCAGCGCCGAAATTGGGCATCTGGCTGGTGCGGGTCTGGCTTTCGCCGGGCGCGCGCACGCCGTATTGAATGGTAGTCTGGATCGCGGCAAGATCGCCGCCCCACAGCCAGTCGCTGTCCTTGAGGTTGGGATAGCCAAGCGATCCGGCCCCGTCCGATCCGTGGCACTGCGCGCAGTTCTGCTTGAACGCGGCGCGGCCCCCGGCCTTGGCGAAATCGAGCAGCTTGCGGTCGGCCATAATGCCATCGAAGCTGGCTGCGCTGACGGCATTGACCATCGGCAACCGGTCAGCCTCGGCCCGGGCGGTATCCTGCGCCAGATCACCGCGGCTGGTCCAGCCCCATACCCCCGGTGTGCCCGAATTGGCCAAGGGGATCGCGGGATAAACCACCACATAACCCAGCGCGAACACCACGGTCATGCCCAGCACCACCACCCACCAGCGCGGCAGCGGATTGTTGAGCTCCTCGATCCCGTCCCATTCGTGACCGACGGTTTCGACCCCGGTCGGCTCGTCAACGCGTTTATTGACCATTGTCGTCACCCCAATCCTGATCCTCGCGGAAGATCATGTTTGCCGCCGTTTCGTTGTCCGCCTTGGCCCCCGGCCGCAGCGGCCAGCCCACCAGCACGACAAACACCCCAACCATCGCCGCCAGCCCCCAGCTATCGGCAAAGTGGCGCATTGCTTCGTAGGTTGAGAGCCCGTTCACCGGCCCTTCTCCTGGCTGAGCTGTTCCTGCGCCGCCGGCGCATTCACATCGACCATGGTCCCCAGCACCTGCAGATAGGCGACCAGCGCATCCATTTCGGTCAGCCGGTCTGGGTGCCCGTCAAAATCGCGGACCTGCGCCTTGGGATAGCGTTTCTGCAAATCGGCGGCATCGCCGTCGCCCGCCCCAGCCTGGGTCAGCAGATCCTGATTGGCCTTGGTGATATCGGCCTTGCTGTAAGGTACGCCGACGCGGTTCAGCGTGGTCAGTTCGGCGCTCATATCGCCCTGATCGAGATCCCGGTCAGCCAGGAAAGCGTAAGGCGGCATGATCGATTCGCCCACCACCGAGCGTGGATCGGTCAGGTGCTGGACGTGCCAGCTGTCCGAATATTTGAGGCCGACCCGGGCCAGATCGGGACCGGTGCGCTTTGATCCCCACTGGAACGGATGATCGTACATCGATTCCGCGGCCAGGCTGTAGTGGCCATAGCGTTCGACCTCATCGCGGAACGGGCGGATCATCTGGCTATGGCAGACATAGCAGCCCTCGCGCACATAGATATCCCGCCCAGCCTGTTCGAGCGGAGTGTAAGGCCGCATCCCGTCGACCTTCTCGATCGTGTTGTCGATCCAGAACAGCGGGGCGATTTCCACGATCCCGCCGACGATCACCGCACCAAAGGCGAACAGCCCGAGCAGCGCGACGTTCTTTTCCAGCTTTTTGTGGCGGGCCCACCGATCGGGGGCAGCACCATCGATATTTTGCGTTGTCATGGTTCAGGTCCCCCTCATTCAGCCGGAACAGCAGCGGCCAGCGGCCGATCGGCTGCCGGATCGTAACTGGCTTGGCGCAGCGGCGCTTCGGCGCGCAGATTGCCGCGGATCGTCTGCCAGATGTTGAAGGCCATGATCAGCGCGCCCGACAGGTACAGGACCCCGCCAAAGCCGCGCATCAGGTACATCGGATGCTTGGCCGCGACGGTATCGACGAAGCTGTAGAGCAGGTAGCCATCGGCGCCGTAAGTGCGCCACATCAGGCCTTCCATGATGCCCGTGACCCACATAGCCGAGGCGTAGAAAACGATCCCCACAGTGGCGAGCCAGAAGTGCCAGTTGATCATCCGCAGCGAATACATCCGCTCCCGGCCCCACAGCCGCGGCGCCAGATAATAGAGCGCCGAGAAGGTGATCATCCCGTTCCACCCCAGCGCGCCGGAATGGACGTGGCCGATGGTCCAATCGGTATAGTGCGACAGCGCATTGATCGCCTTGATGCTCATCACCGGGCCTTCGAACGTGCTCATCCCGTAGAACGCCAGGCTGAACACCATCATCCGGATGATCGGATCGGTGCGGACCTTGTCCCAGGCACCGTTCAGTGTCATCAGCCCGTTGATCATCCCGCCCCAGCTGGGCATCCACAGCATGACCGAGAATACCATCCCCAGCGTCTGCGCCCAATCGGGCAGCGCGGTGTAGTGCAGGTGGTGGGGCCCCGCCCAGATATAGAGGAAGATCAGCGACCAGAAGTGGATGATCGACAGGCGGTAGCTGTAGATCGGGCGTTCGGCCTGCTTGGGCACGAAGTAATACATCATCGCGAGAAAGCCGGCGGTCAGGAAAAAGCCGACCGCGTTATGGCCGTACCACCACTGCACCAAAGCGCCCTGCACCCCGGCCCACAGCGGATAGCTGCGGCTGCCGAAGACCGAGATCGGCAGGTTGGCGTTGTTGACCAGATGCAGCAGCGCCACGGTCAGGATGAAGCTGAGGAAGAACCAGTTGGCGACATAGATATGCGGTTCGCGGCGCTTCATCAGCGTAGCCACGAACACCGCCAGATAGGCTACCCAGACCAGCGTCAGCCACAGATCGACATACCATTCAGGCTCGGCATATTCCTTGCCCTGGGTCACCCCCATCAGATAGCCGGTGGCCGCCAGCACGATGAACAGCTGGTATCCCCAGAACACGAACCGGGCGAGGCCGGGCAGCGCCAGGCGCGCGCGGCAAGTGCGCTGGACGATATAGAAGCTGGTGGTGACCAGCGCGGTGCCGCCAAAGGCAAAGATCACCGCCGAGGTGTGGAGCGGACGCAGCCGCCCGAAGGTGCTGTATTCCAGCCCCAGATTGAGCGCCGGATAGGCCAGCTGCATCGCGATATAGAGGCCGACCAGAAACCCGGTCACCCCCCAGAACGTGGTCAGGATTACCCCCCAGCGAATCAGGTCATCATCATAGCGCGCCTGATCGGGCGGCGGTGCCGCGCCACGCCCCAGCAGCTGATAATCAGCCCCGCGCAGCCCCGCGATCATCGCCGTCAGCGCCGCAAGGGCAAAGATCGACATGTGCACGGCAAAGCCGGTGTCGAGCGCGTTGGCGGCCATAAACAGCGCCGCCACGAACAGCAGCAGCCACAGGCCGGTGCGGGTAACCAAGGATTCCATGCGTCTGTCCCCCCGTCGAATCGGGTTGTTGTTCCGGCAGTCCTGTTTGCCGCCACATTTGCCTTTGGCGCTGCATCGCAGTGCGGCATTGATACGGATCAAATTGCGCGGCGGCGGAAAATAATTCGCCGAAATCTGCGGCAAATTGCGCGGGATCAATGTTTGCAGGTGCAGCATGGCGGCATCATTCGTCCCGGCGCTGCAAACACCCTGGGCCGCAACGGGCGGCCGCTGCAGCGCACCACAATGAGGGATTTATGAAAAGACTGATCGCATCCGCGGCACTTGCCGCTGCAACACTGATTGCCGGCCCGGCCTGGGCAGGCGAGGACGGCAAGCTGGAAATCAAACTGCTCGCCACCGGCGTACTGCCCGATGGCAAGATTGACCGGATCAATGTCGCCGCACCGGCTGTCGCCACCGCGCTGGGCGCCACGCCGGGGACCACCGCCAGCGACAATCTGGTGCCCACCCTGGCGATCGAATATTATGCGACACCCAGCGTGTCGGTTGAAACGATCTGCTGCTTTACCCAGCATCATGTCACCGGCACCGGTTCGATTGCGGGTGCCGACATTGCCGATCACCTGTTGATTCTGCCGGCCACGCTTACGCTCAAGCTGCACGCCAATGCCGGTCCGATCCGCCCCTATGTCGGGGCAGGTCCGGCGGTGTTCCTCTATTTCGATGAAAAGCCCGGCGCCGTCCCGGTCTCGCTGGGCGCGACCAGCCTGAAGATGGATCACAAGCTGGGCTTTGCCCTGCAGGCCGGGTTCGATGTGCCGCTGGGTGATAACGGCATGGGGATCAGCTTCGATGCCAAGCGCTACTTCATGAAAGCGACCACGCATTTCTATGCGGGCACAACCGAAGTGCTGTCCACGACCCACAAGCTGGATCCGTGGGTGCTTTCTGGCGGGGTCTACTTCCGCTTCTGAAGACACGCGGCGAGGCTTGGCCACGCCGCACTTTGAACACCCCTCCCGCCCCTCGGGAGGGGCCGGGGGAGGGCCTGTTCTCAGGCGGTTTGAACAGACTCTCCCCTACCTTTTCAAACCTGTGACCTCCCCCGCGCAGGCGGGGGAGCGCAAGGCGATGTCGCAATTCAGCGAATTTCGCTACAACTTTACCCCGCCTCGGCCATCAGCCCGGCGCGGTTCAGGATCACCACTTCGCGGCGTGAGGGCAGATCGATCAGCCCATCGGCCTTGAGCCGGGTAAACTGGCGGCTGACCGTTTCGATCGTCAGCCCCAGCACATCGGCCACCTGCTGGCGCGAAAACGGCAGGGCAAAGCGGCTCAGCGGCAGATCAGGCTGAGTATCACAACCGGGATCGACCAGCCGTTCGGACATTTCGAGCAGGAAAGTGGCCAGTTTCTCGCCCGCAGATTTGCGACCCAGCAGCAGCATCCAGCGCCGCGTCCGATCCAGCTCGCCCAGCGTGCGCTGCAACAATTTGTGTTCAAGCGCGGGGTGTTCGCGGGCAAATTTATCGAAATCGCGGCGGCTGAACACGCAGACCTTGGCCTGGGTCAGCGCGGTAACCCCGTGGCCCGATGTCGCGCCGAACGGCCGGCCGATGAAATCGGAAGGGTAGACCACCCCGACAATCTGTTCGCGGCCATCTTCGGTGCCAGTGGACAGCTTGAGCACGCCTTCGACGACATTGGCGACGAGGACAGAATCCTCCCCCTCCCACATCAGCAATTCTCCGGGGGCTAGGTCGCGGCGGCGGCCGATCTGGTTGAGCAGCGCAACCTCGCCGCCATCAAGCGCAGCACAGATTGCGCGGTTACGCACAACGCAGGTATCGCAGGCGGTCATGCGATCTGCCATGCTCTGCCGCCGGGCAAAGCGCAAGTCAGATGATCTCAGCCAGCCCTTCCAGTGCGCCGCGCAGCTTGTCCAGCGCCTGCGCTTTGAGTTGATGCACGCGCGGGACCGAAACCTGCAGCGTTTCGGCGATTTCGGCCAGGTTGAGCTCTTCGACGAAGTAGAGCTGGACGATCAGTTGCAGCCGTTCGGGCAAAGTGCCGATCGCGCCGGCCATCGCCTCGCGCAATTCCTGATCGGCCAGCATCGCAAAGCTGTCGGGCCGATCATCGGCAAAGGCCATGTCAGCATCCGAATAGGCCTCGTCAATCGGCTCGAACCGCAAGGGCTGGCTGGCGGCGCGCAGGGCCTGCAATTCGTCCTCGTTGATTCCCATCGCCGCAGCCAGTTCGCCGCCGTGGGGATCGCGGCCCAGTTCGCTGCGCAAGGCCGCCTCGGCCTCGCGCAGGCTGCGTCGCCGCACCACCCCGCCGCGGCTCAAGGGCACGTGACGGCGGATCAGATCGACCATCGCCCCGCGCACGCGCAGCTTGGCATAGGCGGCAAAGCCATCCTCGCCGGGGCCCGTGTGGCGCTGCGCCGCTTCGGTCAGCGCGACCATCCCGGCCTGCATCAGGTCTTCCAGCTCAATCCCCTGACGCCCGCCGCCGTGGACATGCCAGGCCAGCCGCCGGACCATCGGCACGAACCGCTGGATCCGTTCGGCAAATTCCCCGCGATAGGCGGCGGCGGCCCCGCGCGCGGCGGGTGAAAAGGGCTTTTGATCGTGGATCATGCGGCAACTCTTTCGGCTGGAGACGAATGGTGAGCGGGCGGCGGCAGGGCCGGCGGATCGGCGGGCCCGCCGATTACCGAGAGCACTTCGATCGGCTGGCTCTGCGGCAGCTCGGCAATTGACAGCACCAGGCAGCCCGGCGCGCGCATCCGCAGCAAAGCGGCGAGCGCACGGCGGGCGCGCGGCTGAACCACCATCGCCAGCGGCGGCGCATCGGGGCCGCGGGCGTGGATCAGATCAGCGACATGTTCACCGATGGCGCGGGCCAGATCGGGTTCGACCACCGGCTGCCCGGTGGCAGGATCGCTAAGCCCCTGGACGATCGCAGCCTCAAGCTGCGCATCAAGCGTCAGCACCGGCAGCCGCTCGCCGGGCGCACAGATCCGCCCGACCAGCAAAGGCCCCAGATCGGCGCGAACCAGTTCAACCAGCCGTTCGTGATCAAGCGACTGCAGCACGCCCTGCGCCAGCGCCGACAGGATCGGCACCGGGTGCGCAACCGGCACACCATCGGCCAGCAGATCGCGGAAAATCCGGGTCAGCGCACCCAAGGAAAGCGGCGTGGGATAAACCGCATCGACCAGCCCGGCGCTATGCTCCTTGACCGCATCAAGGATCGCTTTCAATTCATCGGGGCCGAACAGCAGCTGCGGCCGATCGGCAATCAGCTGGTTCAATTGCGTGGCGATGACGGTGGAGGCATCGACCGTAAGGTAACCCTCGGCAATGGCCAGATCGCGCTGCGCCGGCGCAATCCACACTGCCGGGCAGCCAAAGCTGGGATCCACAGTCGCCTCGCCGCCCAGCCGGGCGCCGTCTCTTACTTCGCCCGCATCGATCGCCAGTATCTGGTCAGGCCGGACCGAGCCCGCACCCAGTGGCACCCCGCCCATCAGAATGCGGTAATCGCCGGGCGGCAGGTCAAGGCTATCACGCACCCGGAACTGCGGGACGATGAAGCCGAACGATTGGCTAAGCTGCTTGCGCACCCCGGTGATCCGCGAAACCAGCGGCGCGGCGCGGCGCTGATCGACCAGATGGACCAGGCCGTAACCCAGCTCGATCGTCACCAAAGTGTGATCGGACACGTCCTCCAGCAGGATCCGCCCCGGGTCGGGCGCGGGTTCGGCGGCGGGCGGCGGCGGCGGGGCCGAAGCGCGGCGGCTGAGCGTGCGCCACAGCCATCCGGCCAGGCCTGCAGCCGGCAGGAACACGGTTTGCGGCATCGCCGGGATCAGCCCGATTGCGCCCAGGATGATCATCACCGGCAGCCAGGTGCTGGGCTTGGACAATTGCCCGCCGATCTGCCCGGCCAGATCGCCGTCCTGTCCCTCGCGGTTATCGGCCACCCGGGTGACAATCACCGCGGCGGCAATCGACAGCAGCAGCGCCGGGACCTGCGCCACCAGTGCATCGCCCACCGCCATGGTGATGTATTTCTGCGCCGCATCGCTGGCTGACAAGCCGTGGCTGATCATCCCCAGCGCGAAGCCGGCGAAGATGTTGACCGCCAGGATCAGCAGCGCGGCAATCGCATCGCCCTTCACGAATTTGCTGGCACCATCCATCGAGCCATAGAAATCGGCCTCGGTCGCCACTTCGCGGCGGCGCGCCTTGGCCTCGTCAGCGGTGAGCAGCCCGGCGGCGAGATCGGCGTCGATCGCCATCTGTTTGCCCGGCAAGGCATCGAGCGTGAAGCGCGCCGACACTTCGGAAACGCGCCCCGCGCCCTTGGTCACCACAACCAGGTTGATGATCACCAGGATCATGAACACAAACAGCCCGACCGCGAAATTGCCTGCGACCAGAAAGGCACCGAATGCCTCGATCACGTGGCCCGCAGCCGCTCCGCCCAGATGGCCGTTGACCAGCACGACCCGGGTCGAGGCGACGTTGAGCGACAGGCGCAGCAAGGTGGTGAACAATAGCACCGAGGGAAACGACGAGAAATCGAGCGGCTTGTCGGCGTTGATCGCGGTCATCAGGACCGCCACCGACAGCGCGATGTTGAGCACGAAGAACACGTCGAGCAGCACTGCCGGGGTGGGCACCACCATCAGGCAGATCAGCGTCAGAATCCCGGCCGGCAGCGCCAGTGCGCCCAGCCGCAATTTGGCGACCCAGCCGTTCACAGCCCGAACGCTTGCAATTTGCCGTAAGCGCTACGGACATGGCCGGGCATCGCATCAGGCGATCCGCCAAAGGCTGAGGCCAGGGTTTGGGCCATCGAAGGGCGATGAGCACTTTGTCCCCCTCTCCTTCAGGGGAGGGGGTTAGAGGGTGGGGGCTGTCCGAAAACGCAGGGTCTGAGTGATACGACAGCCCCCACCCCCCGGCCCCCTCCCCTGAAGGAGAGGGGGAGAAGTTGCCCATCGCCACGTCCATCTTGCCGCGGATCAGGTCCATCACTTCGCCCAGCGATCGCGGGCTGCCATTGGCGGCAAAGAAAATCGCCTTGTTCGCCGCTGCCGCCTTGGGAAACAGTGCAGCGGCGCTTTGACCGGGGTTGGCGCTTAGCGCGGAGAGGAATTTGCTCGCGCCGTCGCCGCCCAGAAAGTGCGCGAGGTACAGTTCCGCCGCATCGGGCTCGCGCCCCAGCACGCTGCGCAATTGATCTCGGTTGTCGCTGGCCAGTTCGGCAGCCATCAGCGCCGAAGCCTGCGGATCGAACCGCAGCGCCATGATCGAGGCGCGCATCGCGGGATCGGTTACCCGCCCGCCTTCGATCGCGGCCCCGGCCCAGCCATAGCCGTGGTCGGCGCCGTGCGCATCGAGCGTCGACAACCAGGTTCCGGTGGTGAATTGATAGAGCCCGGCGGCGCTGGAGGTGCCAGCCCGGGCATTCGGGTTGAGGCTTGATTCAAGCCGGGCCTCGCCCAGAAGATAGGCGAAGTCGATACCGGTGGCCTGCGCCGCCTGCCGGATCGCAGCCTCAACCTGGGGATTGGCCGGGGGACTGGATTGCGGCGCAGCTGCGCCAATGGGTCTGGCCTCGCTCAAGCGAAACTCCTGCAACGGGTGGTCGTTGTCAGGGTTTCAGCAAGAGGTGTGCCAGTTTAGCCGCGCGGTGCGGCGTAGGCATAGGCCGCAGCCCCGCCCGGCCCCGCCCGGTAAAGCGCCGGCGATCCGGTCAATGCATCCAGCCGCGCCGCGACATTGGCCGCGATCAGATTGCGAACCTGGCGGTTTACCTCGTTCAAACGCCGCGCGGCGTCCAGCAGCCCACGGCATTCCTCGCTCAGCGGATAGTCCGGATCGAACGGCCCGCCGACATCCAACGTGCCGCACAGCGCGATCTTGTCTGCCGCGCAGCCCATGATCTCATCCAGATCAAGTCCGGCAAGCGCCTGCCGTTCGGCCTGCAACACGGCAATCATCTGCCGCAAGGTTTCGCGCATTTCAGAACCCGAAGTCATTTTCCGCTCCTCAGCAGGAAGCCCGCGGCGATCATCGCATCGCTGACTTTCATCGGCAGCACCGGATAGCGATTGTCTTCAATCGCCTTGCGGATCTGCGCGACGCGTTCGTGATCGATCGGCGCGGCGCCGGGATCGAGTGCGGCGCTGCGCACCACCGCCGATTGCTCGGCAGCGTGGCTGCGCGCTGTGTCACTGGCTACAGCCCGGCCTGTTACCGGCCGCGCATCCGCCGTTCCAACCGCGCGGGGCGCGTGGGGACCGCCGTGTCCAATTTCGATGGGAGGCATGGTGCCGCTCCTTGATTGTTGGTCAGATCAGGAGAACGGCTGCGGCTTCGCCCAGTTAAGGCCCGGCGGCAAATTGCTGCCGGATCACGGCAGATCGATGCCCACCGCGCCGGGACGCAGCACTTTGCCGCGCAGCACCGGTGCGCCGGCGTTTACGGTGCGAACCTTGATCCACGCGCCCACTGGTCCGCTTTCCAGCGCCTCGCCGCTTTGGCTGACGGCGAAGCCCTGGCCCATCACCGTCACGGTCACCGCATCGCCGCGGGTGATCGCATCGCTTTGCCGTGCGGCAGGACCAGCCCCCGCCAGCGGCACATAGAGCCTCCAGCCGCCGGGCATGGGGCACAACACTTCCACGCTTTCGCGCCTCAGCCCATGCCATGACAGCGCCAACGGCACCCGGCACGGGGCGAGCCGCAGGCGCCGGTCGGTCGGCATCGCCGCCCCGCCCGGCTGGCCCAGCGGCGCACCGGTAAACTGCGCTACGGCGCGGTCCACCCCATCAAGATCGGCGGTGGCCTGCGCCAGTACGGGCGCGGCGAGGCCAAGGGCTAACAGTGTTGCAAGTGGACGGATCATCGGACTGGCTCCTGCGCAGGTTTGGATTGCGCAGAGCTGTGCAATGTCTGTGCCAGCCCGGACTGATCATAGCCCAGCAAGGCCTGCACCGGCCCGCTGCGATCGGGATCGAGCACGATCCGCGCCGGACGGCCCGCCGCCCCAGCCAATGCCAGCGCCTGCGCCGCAGCACCCGGCGGGGCGAGGATCGTCAGCCGCAGCCGCGGATCGCTGCCCGCTGCGGCCAGCCACTGCGCCAGCGCAGGCGCGCCGGGCGCAGCGGTCCACACCGCGACGGGCTGGGCTAGTACAGGCAAGCTGGCGCTTTGCGGTGCGCTCTGGGCTGCCTTGGCAGGCGGCACATCGCGCACCGCTGCGGCCATGGTCATGAACAGGATCAGCGAAAGATCGGCCAGCACCGTCTGCCAACCGCTGCCGGCCCGCGCGATCATACCGCCTCGGCCGGCACTGCCGTCAAGCTGGTGCGGCGGGTGGGCGGCATATCCCTCGCGATCTGCTGCGCCAGCCAGTCGATCATCGCCTGCCGCGCAACCTCTTCTGCTGCCGACTTGCGCTCAACCATCCGGGCCAGCGGGGCGAGCACCAGATTGGCCGAGAGCAGCCCATACAACGTGGTGATCACCGCCATCGAAATCGCCCCGGTCAAGGCCCCGTGCGCAATCCCATCGGCGGGCAACTGGCTGAGCGAGATGAGCGTTCCGGCCAGCCCGAATACCGGGGCCAGCTCTGCCGCCTGCGCCAAAGTGCGCACCGCGCGCTCGGCCTCGCCCAGGCGGCGCGCCTTGTGAGCTTCGTGCGCGGCGAGCAAGGCCGGGATCGACCGCTGGTGGATCAGCGCTTCGGTCGCTTCGTCGAATTCGGCATCGCCGAACCGGTGCGGATTGGCGCGGTAGAGCCCGTCCTTGCGGATTTCCTGAATCTGGCGGCCCAATTCGGCGCGTGCAGCCTGCGCATCGAAGCCGCTGCGGCCTAGCTGGACCAGTTTGGCCAGGGTGACCGCGCAATCGCCCCACCCGGCGCGCAGCACGGTGGAAAGCAGCGTCCCACCCAGCACAATCAGCGCCGATGGGCCGTCGATCAGACTAATCAGGTTCATGTGGCGCGCCCCTTCTGGCCGGATATCCTGATCTAGAACGGCACCATCCGCGGCTTGTTGAGGGGGCGGCAAGCATTTGCCGGAACGCGGCAATCCACTGCCGCAGCCGGGCCCGGAACGTGGCCAAATCTGCGCATTTCCGCGATTGGCACACCGCTTGCTGTTTAACTCGCATCGCAGTGGCGGGAGCTATGTAATGGGTACAAGCCTGTTTGGAATTCACGGACAAGCGCTGGAGCTGCGTTCGCAGCGGCTGGGCCTGATCACGTCGAACATCGCCAATGCCGGGACCCCCGGATACAAGGCGCGCGACATCGATTTCCCCTCGGCACTCGCCGCCAGCGAGCGCGGGGTGGGAACCGGCCGTGCGGCGGCGGATGCAATCCAGTACCGCGTGCCCGTCATGCCCAGCCTCGATGGCAACACGGTGGAAATGGCCACCGAACAGACCGCTTTTGCCGAAAACGCGGTGGCCTATCAGGCCACGCTGTCCTTCATTCGCGGCCGGGTGGAAACCCTGACCCGCGCGCTGAAAGGCGAATGATGCCGCGCCCCGTCTCCCAGCCGCTCACTTTGTTTGGCGTCGCCCAGCGCGGCATGTCGGCGCAGCTGGTGCGGATGAATGCCGCCAGCTCGAACCTGGCCAATGCCGGGTCGGTCTCCACCACCGAGGCCGGCACCTATCGCCCAATCCGGCCGGTGTTCACCGAACAGTTCGACAAGGCCAGCGGGCTTTCCACGGTCAACGTTTCGGCCGTGGTTCGCTCCAGCGCGGCGCCGGTCAAGGAACACAATCCGAACCATCCCTTGGCCGATGCCGAGGGCAACATTTTCACCGCCCCGGTCGATGAAAATGCCGAGATGGTCGAGATGCTCGATGCCTCGCGTCAGTACCAGAACCTGGTCGAGGCGCTGTCCACCGCCAAGCAGCTGATGCTTGATACCCTGAGGATGAAATAATGGTCAGTTCCGTAACCTCCGCCGCTGCTGCGGCCGCCGCCACACCCAAGCAGAGCCAAACCCTGGGCCAGGCCGATTTCATCCGCCTGATGACCACGCAGATGAAGCTGCAGGACCCGCTCGAGCCGGTCGATAACAAGGAGATGATCGCGCAGATGGCGCAGTTCTCCTCGCTCTCGGGGATCGAGAACATCAATTCGACGCTGAAAGCGATCTCGGCCCAGCTGGACCGGGTGATGACCACGCAGACCAACCAGACCCCCGCCTAGGAGAACCCCCATGTCGTTTTACACCTCGCTCAACGGCCTCAAGAATGCCCAGACCGAATTGTCGGTAATCGCCAACAATCTGGCCAATGCCGAAACCACCGGGTTCAAGAAAAGCCGGATCAACTTTTCGGACATCGTCTCAAGCTCGGCCTCGACCAATCCCAAACTGGTCAAGGGGCTCGGTTCCACCGTCCAGTCGATCGATCAGAACTTTTCGCTCGGCCCGGTCCAGCAGACCGGCGCGGCGCTTGATCTGGCGATCGACGGCGAAGGCTTCTTCACCAAGGTCAATCCTACTTCGGGCAAGACCTTCTACACCCGCAACGGCAATTTCAGCCTGGATGGCGGCGGCTTCATTACCGATTCGAGCGGTGATCGGCTGCAGCTGCTGCCGGTAGATGCCACCAACACCGTCACCTCGTTAACCCCGCAAGATGCGATCGCCCCGCTTACCAACGGCGCTGGATCGGACTTTATCGGGGTGACGGTGACCAACGATGGCTCGATCATGGCGTCCTATGCCGATGGCACCACGCAGTCGATCGGCAAGGTTGCGCTGGCGGCCTTTGTCGCCCCCAATGGCTTGCTGCAGCTGGGCAACCAGGACTGGGCCTCAACCGGGATTTCCGGCGCGGCGACCTATAACCAACCCGGCGCGGCGCGGTTCGGCAACATCATGTCGGGCAGCCTCGAACAATCGAACGTCGATATTGCCGAGGAAATGGTCGGGCTGATTACCGCCCAGCGCTATTTCCAGGCCAACGCGAAGGCGATCGATACGGCCACCCAGCTGTCGCAAACCGTCATCAACCTGCGGACCTGAGGCTAGTTAGATGGACCGCCTGATCTGGACTGCAGTCTCCGGCATGAACGCCTCGATGGCGCGCGAGCGGATGATCGCCAACAACATGGCCAACACCCAGACCCCGGGGTTCCGCGCCGAAGTCATGGCCAACACGCCGATGACGCTCGACGGGCAAAGCCTTGAGGTGCGATCGATGGCCGATGCCAGCGTCTATGGCGCGCAGATGGATGCCGGCACTTTCGTCGGCACCGGCCGCGGGCTCGACATTGCCGTGCAGGGCGAGGCGCTGCTGACGGTCCAGGCCGCCGACGGCGAAGAAGCCTATACCCGGCGCGGGGATCTTTCGGTTTCCCCCACCGGGCTGCTGGTCAATGGCGATGGCTATGCCCTTGTTGGCGAGAACGGCCCGATTTCGGTGCCGCCCGGCAGCGATGTGACGATCACCCCCGAAGGCGTGGTGCTGGCCAAGGCGCAAGGCGGCGATCCCGCCGCGCCGCCGCAGCAGATCGACAAATTGAAGCTGGTGTCATGGCGCGGCAGCGCGATCGCCAAAGGGCTCGACGGCCAGTTCCGCGTGGTCGGCGGCGGGGTGCTGCCGCAGGATCAAAGCGCCGCGGTGCTTTCGGGCACGCTTGAGGGATCGAACGTCAAACCCGCCGACGTGCTGGTCCAGATGGTCGAAGCCCAGCGGCTTTACGACATGCGCACCAAACTTATCGCCACCGCCAAGGAACTTGATGAAGGCGGCGCCAGCCTGATGCGAATGTCGTCATGATGACGGGCGCAGATCTCTCACCGTGTCTCCCCCTGTGGGGGAGGTGGACCGCCGCAGGTGGGCCGGAAGGGGGCTTGACCAAGAAAGCCGCGATAGCGGCTGCGCGCTGCCGCGAGCAATTCGTCCGCCCCCTTCCGTCAGCCCTGCGGGCCGCCACCTCCCCCACGGGGGGAGTCTCCTCCCCATCTCAAGCAGGAGCCAACTAAATGCCCACTTCCGCTCTCCACGTCGCCCGCACCGGGCTAGAAGCGCAGGACGCGCGCATGCGGGTGATCGCCAACAATCTGGCGAACATCGGCACCACCGGCTACAAACGCGACCGGGTCAATTTCGCCACGCTGTCCTATCAGGATGAGCGGGTGGCGGGCCAGCAAAGCTCGAACGAAACCGCCTATGCCACCGGGCTCAACCTCGGCACCGGGGTGTCGGTGCAATCGACCACCGCGATCACCACGCAGGGCACGCTCAACACCACCGGCAACAGCCTGGATCTGGCGCTTGATGGCGAAGGCTATTTTCAGGTCCAGCTGCCCGGCGGCAAACTCGCCTATACCCGCGCGGGCAATTTCAGCCGCTCGGCCGATGGCCAGCTGGTCACCGCGCAGGGCTACGCCTTGCAGCCCGCGATCCAGGTGCCTGAGGATGCCGCATCAATCACCGTCGCCAATGATGGCACCGTTTCGGTGACCACCGCGGCCAGCGCCTCACCCACCGAAATCGGCCAGATCACGATCGCCAGCTTCGCCAACCCGTCGGGGCTGCAGGCGCTGGGTGACAACTTCCTCGCGGAAACCGGCGCCAGCGGTTCGGCGCAGATCGGCGCGGCAGGCGACGGCGTGCGCGGATCGATCCGCCAGGGGATGCTCGAAGGATCGAACGTCAACGTGGTCGAGGAACTGGTCGACATGATCGAGTGCCAGCGCGCCTACGAAATCAATTCAAAGATGATCAGCGCGGTCGATGAAATGCTGCGCAACGCCAATCAGACACTGTGAGGGATGTGATGAAAGCCAATGCGTTTCCGATTGCGCTGGGCATCATCGCCCTTGCCGCCTGCACCCAGCCGCAGCCCAAGCCCGGCTTTGCCGCCGCGCTGCCCGCGCCGCCGCCTGCACCCAAAGTGGCCGATGGGGCGATCTTCGACATGGCCGGCGGGTATGCCCCGCTTTACACCGGCCACCGCGCCCATGCTGTGGGCGATCCGGTGACCATCGTCCTGACCGAAAGCATGAGCACCTCCAAGTCCGCCGGATCCAAAAGCGGCCGCACTGGCAGCATCGGCGTGACCCCGCCGGTAACCGGGCCATTGAGCTTCATCAATCCCAGCAGCCTTAACGCCAGCGGCACCACGTCGTTCAAGGGTGACGGAAGCGCCAATCAGTCGAGCACACTCGCGGGCGAAGTATCGGTCACCATTGTCGAAGTGCGGTCCAATGGCACCGCGCTGGTTCGCGGAGAAAAGCGCTTGTTGCTGAGCCAGGGTGAGGAATGGGTGCAGGTGACCGGGATCGTCCGGCTGTCCGATATCGATGCCGACAACCGCATTGCCTCCAGTCGCGTTGCCGACGCGCGGATCGAATATTCGGGCAACGGAGCGGTCGGCCGCGCCAGCCGCGAAGGCTGGCTGTCGAAATTCTTCAGCGCCGTCAGTCCGTTTTGAGGGGGGTGAGATGAACTTCAACCTCGCGCGCCGCCCATACCTCGAAAAGCTCAGCATGAGCGGGGAGAGGTTTGCGCAGACCATCAAAAGCCCGCTCAGCCTGGGCCTGCCGAAGGCCCTGCAGTTTGCGATGGCGTTGCTGCTTGTCCTGACCACCCTCTCACCCCTTCCGGCCCAGGCCGAACGCCTGCGCGATCTCGGCACCTTCCAGGGCGTGCGCACCAACCAGCTGACCGGCTACGGCGTGGTCGTGGGACTCTCGGGCACCGGCGATGACAGCCTTGAGTACCTCACCCAGGCGATGCACGGCGTCTCGGGCCGGGTCGGGGTGCAATTGCCGCCCGGGGTCAACCCCGCGCTCAAAAACGCAGCGGCGGTGATTATCACTGCCGATCTGCCCGCCTTTGCCAAGCCCGGACAGCGCATCGATGTGACCGTATCGGCGATCGGCAAGGCCAAGTCTCTGCGCGGCGGGGCCCTGATCATGACCCCGCTCTATGGCGCGGATGGCCAGGTTTACGCGATGGCGCAGGGCAATCTTGCGGTCGGCGGCTTGGGCATTTCGGGCGCGGATGGTTCAAAGCTGACTGTCAACGTGCCGACCGTGGGCCGGATTGCCGATGGTGCCAGCGTGGAACGCGGCGTTGCCACCGGGTTCGATAGCGGCGAAATGCTGCGCTGGAATCTTTACCAGAGCGATTTCCTCACTGCCACGAGAGTCCGCGATTCGATCAATGCGCGCTGGCCCGGCATGGCCACGATCGACGATGGCATGACCGTGGCGCTACGCCTGCCCGCCGGGGCAAACGAGCGCGCCAGCGTGATGGCCGCGATCGAGATGATCGAGGTTTCCCCGGCCGAAGCCGCCGCCAAGGTGGTGATCAATTCGCGCACCGGCACGGTGGTGATCAATTCGGCGGTGCGGCTCTATCCCGCAGCGATCAGCCACGGCAAACTGACCGTGCGGATCGATGAAAGCCCCACCGTGGTCCAGCCCGCCCCGCTTAGCCGCGGACAAACCGCGGTGCAGCAGGACAGCAAGCTTTCGGCCGAAGAAGACGGTCGCAGCGTGATCCTGTTCAAGCCCGGCGCCTCACTGGCCAAGCTGGTCGATGCGCTCAACCTGCTGGGTGTCAGCCCGTCCGACCTGGTCGCGATCCTCGAAGCCTTGAAGCAGGCCGGGGCGCTCAAGGCCGAGATCGAGGTGATCTGATGCAGATCTCCGCTCCCCTGCTCGCCACTGGCAGCCTGCCGCAAAGCCAGGGTAACGGCCGCGAACGCCTCGCCCAGGCCGCGCGTCAGTTCGAGGCGATCTTCGTGCGGCAAGTCCTGGCCGAAGCCCGCAAGAGCCATTTCGGCGGCGGGCTGTTCGATGAAGGCAATCCCGACAGCGCAATTGGCACTTTCAACCGGATGCAGGACGAACACGTTGCCGATCTGGCGGCGGAGCGCGGGGCGTTTGGGTTGGCGAAAATGATCGAGGCGCAGCTTTCGGGGCAGCTTGGGCTGGGAGGTAGTGCGCGGGCTTCGACAGGCTCAGCCGGAGCGGGACAGGGTTTAAACCTCCCCCCGCCAAATCCGATTGTGCTGAATCAGAACCCCGCCCCTGTTCCCGCTCAGGCTGAGCCTGTCGAGCCGGAGGCGACCGAAGGTCTACCCCCTTCCGGCGCACACCAAGGGAGCAGCATCTGATGTCCAGCGACATGCTCAACATCGCCGCCAGCGGGGTCCGTGTCGCGCGCGCCGCGCTTGATGTGGCGAGCCAGAACATCGCCAACGCCGCGACCGACGGCTATGTCCGCCGGACGGTGCGGATGAGCGAAGTGGCGCTGGGCTCGGGGTTTGGCCGGATCGGCGATTTCTCGCTTTCCGGGGTGCGGATCGACGGGTTGACCCGCAATGCCGACAGCTTTCGGCAAAGCGAACTACGCCGCACCGGCAGCGATGCCGCGCGCGGTTCAGTCGAACTGACCGCTTCAGAAAATGTCGAGGCGGCGCTTGAGCAGTCGCAAGTTTTCCCCTCGCTGACCGGATTTGAAAACACGCTCCAGCAATTGGCGACCGATCCGGTTGATACTTCGCTGCGCACTGCGGTGATTGAGCAGGCCCGCACCTTGGCGCGGACCTTTGGCCTCGCCTCAAGCGGGCTCGATACCGTCGGCGAAGGGCTGCGTTTCGATGCCGCCGCCGGGGTGGAGCAGATCAACCTGCTGTCTGGCCAACTGGGCCAGCTCAATGTCCAGCTGGTCCGCACCCAGCCGGGCAGCAGCGATCAGGCCGCCTTGCTCGATCGCCGCGATGCGGTGCTTAAATCGCTCTCTACCTTTGCCGATATAAATACCCAGTTCGCTGCCGATCAGACCGTAACGGTGCGGATCGGCGGGGCCGCCGGGCCGCAACTGGTCAGCGGCGTCACTAGCGATGTGCTGGCCATGACCGCCGCCGCTGATGGGACGATTTCTTTTGCACTGAACACCGGTGGACCAGTGACGCTGGCGTCAGGATCGCTCGCCGGCGCGGCGCAGGGGCTGGTAATGGTGCGCGATACCAAGGCCGGGCTTGATGCGGTGGCCAACAGCCTGATTGCCACCACCAACGCTGCGCAAAGCACCGGCACCGCGCTCAATGGGACCAGCGGCCAGCCGCTTTTTTCAGGGTCTGGCGCAGCCGGAATTGCTTTGGCGCTGAGCTCCGGCGCGGGGCTGGCCACCGCGCCGGGCGGAGCGCCCGCGGGCAGCCGCGATCCCGCCGGGCTGACCGCGCTGCGCAGCGCGCTGGATAGCGCCGATGTGACCGGCCAGCTCAACGCCTTATTGTTTACCGCTGCCAACACTGCCCAGGGCCGCCGCACCACTTCGCAAGCGCTCGATTCGATCGCCGGGGCGGCCAAGCTCGCTTTCGATAGCCAGGCCGGGGTCAACCTCGATGAAGAGGCGGTCAATCTGGTGCGCTTTCAGCAGGCTTTTCAGGCCAGCAGCAAGGCGATCCAGATTGCCTCCGACCTGTTCGACACCCTGCTTGCGATCCGCTGAAATCCAGGAGCCCAGCCATGACCACCGTATCAACCAGCGCGTTCTATGATCGCTCCAACCAGAGCCTGTCGGCCCTGCGCGCCCGCGCCGATGCGTTGCAGGCGGCGATCGGCAGCGGCTCGCGTCTGGAAAAAGGATCGGACGATCCGGTGGCGGCGGCGCGGCTGCGCAGCCTGACCCGCGCCGATGGCGCCTCGGCCATCGATACCTCGGTCGCCGCGCGCGCCAGTAGCGATCTAACCTTGACCGACAACGCCCTCTCGTTCGTCGCGGATTCGGTGATCAGGGTGCAGGAACTGGCAACCCAGGCCGCCAACGGCGTGCTGACCAGCAGCCAGCGCGCCGGGGTGGCGACCGAGCTTGATCAGATCCGCGGCGAACTGATCCGCCTCGCCAACACCCAGGACAGCGCCGGCCACGCGCTGTTCGGCGGGGATACCGCCGGGCCCGCCTACACCGTCACCGCCGGCGTTCCGAGCTATGCCGGGACCCTGACCGCCAGCGAGCTGCCGCTGGGCGACGGGCAGACCGTGACCCGGGGGCTCACCGGGCCCGAACTCTTCAATTTTACCGGCCCGGCTGGCCCGACCGATCTGTTCGCGGTGATCCAGTCGCTCAGCGATGCCTTGCGCGGCGGGGTGGCCGATCCGGCGCAGGCCGCGCGCGATGCGCTGGGCACGCTCGATATCGGGCTGGAGGCGATCACCACCCAGCAGACCGTGGTCGGCGCGCGGCTGAACTGGATCGATCTCAACACCGAACGCCGCACCCAGCTGGGGCAACTGCGCAGCGAGGAGGAAGCCAGCGTGGGCGGCACCGATCTGACCCTGGCGGTATCGCAATTGCAGCAGACCATGACCGTGCTCGAAGCCAGCCAGGCCAGCTTTGCGCGGCTTTCCGCGCTGTCGCTGTTCGACGTGCTGCGCTGAGACGACACATACACTTTCAGGGGGTTAGACAATGTTCGCCGCAGTAGGTTTCGTAATTCTGGTGGTCATGGTGTTTGGCGGTTTCGCTATCACCGGCGGCGCGCTGGGCCCGGTGATGGAAGCGATTCCGCACGAAATGCTGATCATTCTGGGCGCGGCCGCAGGCGCGATCGTCACCGGCAACAACATGCACGGGATCAAGGCCTTGGGCGGCGGCTTTGCCAAGGTGTTCAAAGGCCCCAAGCACACCAAGCAGGATCACATCGATGTGATCATCCTGACCACCAAGCTGATGAAGCTGCTGCGCGCCGAAGGCCCGGTGGCTTTGGAAAGCCATGTCACCGAGCCGCAGAGTTCCGCGATCTTTGCCGAATTTCCGCGCCTGCTGGCCAACAAGGCGCTGACCGCGCTGATCTGCGATACCTTGACCCTGATCGTGGTCTCGTCGGGCACGCTTGAAGTGCACGCGGTGGAAGAGGTGATGGACAATGCGCTGAAGCAGATTTTTCACGAATTCCACGAACCGCAGCACGCCTTGCAGAACCTGGCCGATGCGCTGCCCGCGCTGGGCATCGTTGCGGCGGTGCTCGGCGTGGTCAAGACCATGGGCTCGATCGACAAGCCGCCTTCGGTCCTGGGCGGGATGATTGGTTCGGCGCTGGTCGGCACGTTCATGGGGGTGCTGCTGGCTTACGGGATCGTCGCGCCAATGGCCGGGCGGCTGAAACAGGTGATCGACGCCGATGAACAGATCTTCCACGCGGTCAAGCAAGTGATGATTGCAAGCTTGCACGGCTGGCCCCAGCCGCTGGTGGTCGAAAGTGCCCGCTCGGGCCTAGGCCACGATTTTCGCCCGGGCTTGAGCGAACTGCTCGATGCATTGCGGGGCCGCTAACCCATGGCCGCTGCAAAATCAGCCAAGGGCAAGGCCGAATTGCCGCCACCGATCATCGTCAAGAAGATCACCGTGGTCGCTGGCGGGCACCATGGCGGCGCGTGGAAAGTGGCCTATGCCGATTTCGTCACCGCGATGATGGCGTTCTTCTTGCTGCTGTGGCTGCTGGGCGCGACCACCGAAAAGCAGCGCAAGGGGATTGCCGACTATTTCACCCCGACTTTGGTCAAGCTCAAGGAAGGCAGCGCCGGATCCAACGGCGTGCTGGGCGGCAGCTCGATCACCGATGTCGACAACTATCCCAACCGCGCCGGGCAAACCGGGACCAAAGCCATGACCATCCCGCGCGACACCACCGGCGGCCCGAAAGAGGGTGCCGACACCGCCAAGCGCATGAACACCATGCAGCAGCGCCTGCAATCGAAACTGGCGGGCAATCCGCGGCTGATGCGGCTGGCTAAGCAAGTGCGGATGATCGATACCGCCGAGGGCATCCGGATCGATCTGGTCGACGATGCCGATTTCTCGATGTTCCAGCTTGGCACCACCGTACTGACCCCGCAGGCGGCCGAACTGCTCGGCGCGATCGGTGATCTGCTGCAGGCCGAAGCGGGCGGCATATCGATCCGCGGCCACACCGATAGCCTGCCCTGGAACGGCAGCGCGGAAGCCAACAACTGGTCGCTCTCCGCTGGCCGCGCCGAAGCCACCCGCCAGGCCCTGATGAGCCGCGGGATCGCCGAATCACGCTTCCGCAAAATCGAAGGCGTGTCGGATCGCGAGCCGTTGGTGAGAGACAAGCCGGGCGATCCCAGGAACCGGCGGATTTCGATCTTGTTGATGCGGTGATCAGGCGCGAGCGCGCCAGGCCGCCAGATCGCGCGCCATCCACGACGGACGGAACCCCTTGCCCGCCAGTAGTCGGCGGAAATCTGCCTTGTTGTCGAAGTGCTGCAGCTGGCGGTGGTAGTAATTGACGTATTCCAAACCCGCTAGTGCCGCACAAACTGTTGCTGCAATACGATCGGGCAGGCCGACCGAAAATGCGGGGGTGATCCAGCCGAGCGCAGCCGCTGCGCAGCCAGCCGCTGACAACGTGAGGCTGGGCCATTGCAGCCAGGCCAGCCAGCGCAGCACGGCATCGCCGTTCACCGCATCACCGCGCAATTGCCTGACTTTCAAACGCCAATAAGCCGCACCAATCCCCAGCAAGACCATGGTTGCGGCTAAAGGTACAAGCGTGACCCAGCCAATCCGGCCGCTGGTCATATACAGTGCCATAATCGGAATAGCGGCGATGTTGGCCGCTTCCATCTTCCAATAGGGCTCAAGCCGCTTGAGCAGGCTGTCCTTGCTGCGGTGGAAGCTCGCAGGACTATCCATCTGCGTTCACCTCGTCCACCCCCGGCTCATCGCCACCGCCTTGTTCCATTTGGCGTAGAGTTCAGCGCGGCGATCGTCCGGCATCGCCGGGTGCCAGCGTTTGTCGACGCCCCAGTTGGCGGCGATATCGGCGGTGCTCTGCCAGTATCCCACCGCCAGTCCGGCGGCATAGGCAGCGCCCAGTGCGGTGGTTTCGATCACTTTGGGCCGCACCACCGGCACGCCCAGGATGTCGGACTGGAACTGCATCAGCAATTCGTTGACCACCATCCCGCCGTCGGTGCGCAGCTCAAGGATTGCGACACCTGAATCCGCGGTCATCGCATCGATCACTTCGCGGACCTGAAAGGCCACCGCTTCCAGCACCGCGCGGGCGACGTGGCCCTTGCCCGCGAACCGCGTGAGGCCCGCGATCACTCCGCGCGCGCTGGCATCCCAGTGCGGCGCATAAAGGCCGGAGAAAGCGGGGACGAAATAGACATCGCCGTTGTCCGCAACGCTGGCCGCCAGCGCCTCGACTTCCGATGCGTGCTGGATCAGGCCCAGGTTATCGCGCAGCCACTGCACCAAGGCCCCGGCGATCGAGATCGATCCTTCCAGCGCGTAGACTGCGGGCGCATTCCCCAGCTTGTAGCCCAGCGTGGTCAACAGGCCATGTTTGGACGGGAACGGCTTTTCCCCGGTGTTCATCAGCATGAAGCAGCCGGTGCCATAGGTGTTCTTCGCCTCTCCGGGAGCCAGGCAGGCCTGCCCGAACAGCGCCGCCTGTTGATCGCCCAGAATGCCCGCAAGCGGCACGCCGTCGAGCATCCCGGTGCACGGCGCGTAAACCTCGCTCGACGAGCGGATCTGCGGCAGGCAGGCGCGCGGAATTTTCAGCAGTGCGAGGATTTCCGCGTCCCAATCAAGCGTGGCGAGATCCATCAGCTGGGTGCGGCTGGCATTGGTGACATCGGTGATGTGCAGCCCGGTCAGTTTCCAGGCGAGCCAGGTATCGATGTTGCCGAACAAGAGCTCACCCGCCTCGGCCCGGGCTCGCGCACCGGGCACGTTGTCAAGCAGCCAGCGCAGCTTCAGGCCCGAAAAGTAGGTCGCCAGCGGCAGCCCGGTCTTGCCGCGCAGCTGGTCCTGCCCGCCCGTCGCGGTCAGTTCGGCCACCAGATCGGCGGTGCGGGTGTCCATCCACACCACTGCGTTGTGGACCGGCTCCCCGGTGACCTTGTCCCACAGCACCGTGGTTTCACGCTGGTTGGTAATCCCCACTGCAGCGAGATCGGAGGCGCTGAGCCCGGCGCGGTCGAGCGCGCCAAGGATCACCTTTTGGGTGTTGATCCAGATCTCTGCCGCGTCGTGTTCAACCCAGCCTGGTTGCGGCATGATCTGCGCGTGTTCCATCTGGTCCACCGCGATCGTGTTTCCGGCCGCATCGAAGACGATGAAGCGCGTGCTGGTGGTGCCCTGATCGATCGCGCCGACGTATTTGGTCATGGTCTCTCCCTCTTGTCCCACTGGCTATTTCAGCCAAAGCGCGGCTGCAAGGTTGAAGGTCCATCTGTTTTGTTCATAGTGCCACACATGCACATTGCCTTCCTGCTGTTCCCCGGCGTCACCCAGCTCGATCTGACCGGTCCGGCCCAGTTCCTCTCGCGTCTTCCGGAGGCCAAGGTCGATCTGGTCTGGGAGACTATCGAGCCGGTGCCCACCGACGCGGGCTTTTCGATCTTGCCAACCGCCACCTTTGCCGATGTGGCGCGCACGGATCTGCTGTGCCTGCCCGGCGGTATGGGGATCGCCGATGTGATCGATCATGCCCCCGCGCTCGATTGGGTACGGCTGGTCGGGGCCGAGGCGCAATGGGTGACCAGCGTCTGCACCGGGGCGCTGATCCTGGGCGCGGCGGGGCTGCTTGAAGGCTACCGGGCGACCACGCACTGGGCCTGGCATGACAAGCTGGCGCTGTTCGGGGCCGATCCGGTCCAAGCCCGCCACGTGATTGATCGCAACCGCGCGACCGGCGGCGGGGTGACCGCGGGGATCGACTTCGCCCTGGCGCTGATGGCGCGGATCGCCGGTGATGATTATGCCCGCGCGGTGCAGCTGGCGCTCGAATACGATCCCGCCCCGCCGTTCGATTGCGGCAGCCCGGCCAAGGCCGGGGCAGACTTGGTCGGGGTCTATCAGGCCCGCGCCGCACGGCTCGCGCCGGGGCGGATGGAGCGGCTTGAAGCATCGGCGCGGCGGCTGGGCTTCGTTTCGGAAGGACAGGCATGAACACCAGCCACTATACGCTTTGGGGCACCCCGCATTCGCTGTTCACCGGCAAGGTCCGCAGCTACCTGATCAAGAAGCAGGTTCCCTTTATTGAATTGTTGGCATCGGACCCGCGCTTCTTGAGCGAAGTGGTGCCCGCGGTCGGCCACCGGGTGATCCCGGTGGTAGAAAGCCCGGCTGGTGATCTGATCCAGGATGGCACCGCGATCATCGATTTCGTCGAGGCCCGCCATGATGCGGTTTCGATCACCCCGCCCGGTCCGGTTCAGCAGGTGGTGGCGCAATTCCTCGACGCATTCGGATCGAACTACCTGATGCCCGCGGCGATGCATTATCGCTGGTCCTACCGCAGCGAGCAGGAGCTCTTCCTGCAAACCGAATTCGCACGCTCGGTGCCGGCGGCGATGCCCTATGACCAGCGGCTTGATCTAGCCGGCAAGGTCATGGCGCGGTTCAATGGATTTCTGCCCAATCTGGGCGTCGACGAGCAGGCGATCCCGGCGATCGAAGGCGCCTATCTGGAACTGCTCGACGCGCTGGAATTGCATTTCCGCGCCCATCCCTATCTGCTCGGCGGTCGGCCCAGCCTGGCCGATTTCGGGATGATGGCCCCGCTTTACGCCCACCTGGCGCGCGATCCGGTCCCGGCAATGCTGATGCGGACCCGCGCACCCAACGTGGCACGCTGGACCGAGCGGATGAATAGCGCCAGAATCGAAGACGATGACTATGCCGATCCGGGTGGAAACTTTCCCGCTGACGATGCCATTCCAGCCACGTTGGAAGCAGTACTGAATATAGCCTTTGCCCAGTGGGAACCAGGGCTGGCCGCCGATGCCGCCCAGTTCGAACGCTGGCTGGCAGATCTGCCAGATGCGGCGCCGGGCATCGTGGTTTCGCACAGCGGCAACCGGGTGGTTCACCCTCATGTCGGGATGATCGAATATCCCTGGCGCGGCATGACCATGCGGCGGGCGAGCCATGTGCACTCGCTGTGGCATCTGGCGCGCGCCCAGGCCGCTGCCGCTGAGTTGAGCGGGGAAGCGGCCGGAAGGCTTTCGGCGCTGCTGGATCGGACCGAGGGCACCGCGATAATGGCCACACGCCTGTCGCACCCGTTGCGACGCGAAAACAATGTGGTGGTGCTGGCTTAGCCCACCAGCCACCTTTTCAAGTCGTTCCATATCTGACATCACTTGCCGGTAATGGCACTGCGATTCACCCGTTTGGCTCTACTCGCCCCGGCGCTTGTCGTGGCCGGCCTGATTGCACCGCAGCTGGGCGCCCAGCCGGTCAGTTCGGCACCGCAACAAACAGTTGCACCCGCGCCGCCCGCCAAAGTGGCAGAGCCGCAGCCCAAGATTTACCTCTCTCCCGATGGCACCACGATCTATCTGATCGGTTCGATCCTCGATGACAGTTTCAAGCGGTTCGACGCGGTTCTGGCCACTGCGCCCAAGGTGCGCACGCTGTACCTCTCATCACCGGGCGGGCTGACGATCGAAGCGCGGCTGATCGCGGCGGAAGTGCGCAAGCGCCGCCTCAACACGTATGTCGAGCAGTACTGCGCATCAGCCTGCACGCAGATCTTTGTGGCCGGACGCGAACGGGTGATTGGCCAGGAAGCCTCGCTGGGCTTTCATCAGGCGGTGGGAGTCGATCGCCAAGGCCGCGCCACCCGGGTCAACCGCGCGACCGAACGCGCGCTGACGCCGACCGTGGTGTTTGACGTCAATGGCAACGATACGCTGCGGCTCGCCTATGAACTGGCCGGGCTCGACAAGGCCTTCATCACCAAGGTGCTGGCCAAGAACCACGAGGAAATGTGGAACCCTACGGTCAAGGAATTGACCGAGGCCCGCGTGATCACCCGCCAGGCCGAAAAGCCCGAATTTGCCGCGCCCGAAGGCAGCATGACCCAGGCGGAATTGCGCGCGATGCTGGCCAAGCGGCCGGTCTGGGAGCGCGCCGCGAAGCTATATCCCGCAGCCTATGCAACCGGGTTTGGCAACGCCTGGCGGCTGGGCAACAGCGGCACAGCGATGGAGCTGGCGATCAGTTCAGGCCGCGCTGAACTGATCGTGGCGATGATGGGCCGGGTCGCCCGCGCCAGCGATAGCCTGGTCGATCGCCACCTCTCGCTCTATGCGCAGGAAGCGGTGCGGCAATCGAAGCTGGGCTATCCGGTGTGCCAGACCAGCATGGATGACAGCAATTTCGAGCTTACCGAAAGCAGCATCGCGTTTGAACGCGCCGAAGATCTGCTGCTGATCGAAGCGCTAGACAGCGCGCCCACTTACGCGGTGATGTCGAAAAAGGATGCGATGAAAGTGTTCACCAAGGACATCGTGCCGCTGCTGCCCAGCAATTTCGGTTCAGCCGATAGTTGCAAATCCGGGTTTCAGATGATGGTCGCGATCGGCAAGCTGACCGGACCCAAACGGATCAAGGCCTACCGCGCGATGTTGTCCTTGCCCGACGCACTGGGCGTTTAGCAGGGCGCGGCGGCGCGCCAGCCTTGGCAAAGACCTGTTCCGACCGGTCCCGCACGATCAGCAGTTCGAGATAGACCCGCGCCAGCCGCCGCGGCGCGCGATCGATTTCTTTCCAGCCCGCTTTGCGAAGATGGTCGGTGAACCCTTCTTCCATCAGATCATCAAGTTCTGCCTTGCCGGCCAGTGCGGCGCGGTTGCTGCCGTAATAGCTTTCAATCGGATCGACCTTGCGATTTTCCAGATCTAGCGCCTGGCGCACCACTTCCTGAATCAGCGCCGCATGGGCATAATCCACCGCCGCCGCCGATGCCGCCGCCGACCAGCGATACGCCTCAGCGCAGCGCGGCACCGCCTCTTGCACCAGCCGATCGACAATGCGGTTCGGCGGTGCGACCCGCGAATATTTGCCCCGGTTGATGAAATCCAGCGCGATCAGCATCATCGTGATCTCGCGGTCTTCGACCGAGAGGTTCTCATAAACGCAGCGCACCGAATTGGCGGGCATGGCCGGTGTCACCGACACGTAAATCGGCGGTGGCAGCGCCGCTGCTACGGCTGGAGTCGGTGATTTGACTTCCGTTGCCACCGGCGTGAGCGGCGGTGAAGTCGCAATTGGCGGAGCGGGTGAAGGCGCCGCCGCCGGAGCAGGTGCAGGTGCCACTGTTGCAACCGGTGCAGGCGCGACCGCTTGCGCGGCCCATGCCGCTGGCGCGCTGCCCAGCAACACTGCGCTTGCCATAACGGCACCTGTCAGCCTGCTCATGGTCATCGCTGTGCCGAAAGTCCTGATTTGCCGATACTATGTCGCGCAGAGTGCCGCGTCCGCGCCCCTGTGTCGAGAGACGAAGTGGGCACGCAGAAAAAAGGCCCGGCGGTCAGGGGGGACCGCCGGGCCATGCCTGGAAGGGACAGGCAACAAAATTGGCTATCAGCGCAGCAGCGACAGAACGTTCTGCTGGCTCTGGTTGGCCTGGGCGATCATCGCGGTTGAAGCCTGCGAGAGGATCTGGGCCTTGGCCATCGCGGTCGTTTCGGCCGAATAGTCGGCATCTTCGATCCGGCTGCGGGCATCCGACAGGTTGGTGACGTTGCTGGTCAGGTTGTTGACCACCGATTCAAGGCGGTTCTGGCCGGCACCCAGGCCTGCCCGGGCGCTCGAAATCGAATCGAGTTCAGTGTCGAGCGTAGCGAGCACCGTGTTTGCGGCAGTGGCAGTCGACACGTTATACGAACCTGCCGCGCCGCCACTGGCGGCCAGCGTAGTGAGGTTGGCCATGGTCAGGTCGACCGTATCGGCGGCGTTGGCACCTGTCTGCACCTTGACCGTGGCTGTCGAGCCGTTGAACAGGGTCACGCCGTTGAACTTGGTGTTGGTGATGACCTGGCCGACCTGCGCGGTCAGTTGATCGACTTCGGTCTGCATATAGGCGCGGTCAGTGGCATCCTGATAGGTGCCCGAAGCCGACTGAACGGCCAGTTCGCGTACCCGCTGGACCATGTTGGTCACTTCGCCCAGCGCGCCTTCGGCGGTCTGCGCCAGGCTAATGCCGTCGTTGGCATTGCGGATGCCCTGGCTCATGCCGCGAACCGCAGAGGTCATCGAGGTGGCAATCGCCATACCGGCGGCATCGTCCTTGGCGCTGTTGATGCGCTTGCCGGTCGACAGGCGTTCCATCGCCGTGCCCAGCATCTTGGCGGCCGAATTCGAAGCATTGGCAGCGCGGATCGCGCTGATGTTGGTGTTGATAACAGACATGAGGGTAAGCTCCCGTGGATAGTCCCAAAGTGCCTGCCGGGCGGACCATCCGTCGCGGCTTGCCCCCCAAAGAGCGGCGAATGCGCGGCAAAGTTAAGGGTGGGAATTGCAAAGCCATTTCCGATCCGGACATTCCCCTAGGGGTTTCATCGGGGCCTTAAATTACCGAAGGCTTTGACGTTCTGCGCGCAAAACGGCTCCCGAAGCATGGTTAATCAGGGGGCCATAAATGATTACTGGACTGGCATCGGGCGAAACAGCGCAAAAATCACATGCGCCCTTGGTGCAGCGACTGGCCGCGGTGATGGATACGATTGGCGGGGCGGCCAAGCCCGTGCTGCGCTGCGCCGGTGATCCCATGCCGGTGGGCCCCGGCCCGGTGCTGACGCTCGAACGCGGCGGCGCCTGCGCCCTGCGCCGAGATGGGCCGCGCGGCCGCTACACCCTGTCCTACCGCGATCCCGGTGACGAGGCGGTACTGGCCGCCGCGATCGCCGCGCTGGCCGCGCCCGGCAGCCCGATTGCCGCCGATGTCGAAACCCTGTCGATCCTGGCGCTGGCCGAGCGGCTGGCGGTGAGCGAGATTCCGGTGCTGATCGGCGGGCCGACCGGCACCGGCAAGGAAGTGCTGAGCCGCTTCATCCACAACCGCAGCCCCCGCGCAGGCGGACCATTCGTTGCGGTCAACTGCGCGGCGATGCCCGAGACCATGCTCGAAGCGCTGCTGTTCGGGCACAAGAAGGGGGCCTTCACCGGTGCCACTGAAGCTGCGCAGGGGTTTTTCCGTGCGGCCGATGGCGGCACCTTGATGCTCGATGAAATTGCCGAAATGCCGGTGGGGCTGCAGGCTAAGCTGCTGCGCGCGCTGCAGGAAGGCGAAGTGGTGCCGATCGGTTCGACTGAGCCGATCAAGATCGATGTGCGCGTGATCGCCTGCGCCAACCGCGATCTCCCCACCGAAGTGGCCGAGGGCCGGTTCCGCGCCGATCTCTATTACCGGCTCAACGTCTTCCCCTTGACGCTGCGCCCGTTGCGCGAACGGCCCGATGATATTGCCCCGCTGGCCTTTGCGATGATGCTGCGCCACGCCGCACCGAACCAGCCGCTGCCGTGGATTTCACCGGCGGCGCTGCAGATGCTCAAGCAGCACGGCTGGCCGGGCAATGTCCGCGAGCTGGAAAACGTGATCCGCCGCGCGCTGCTGCTGGCCAATGGTGCAGCGGAGATTGCCCCGCAGCACGTGGTGTTCGATTCGGTGGCGCGGCTGGTCACCGATAGCAACGCCCTGGCCGCGCCGCAGGGCGAAGACCCGCGCCGCCTGTCCAACATCGTCCAGATTTCCGAAGCCCGCGCGATCATGGAAACGCTGGCCGCTTGCGGGGGCAGCCGGATTGCCGCTGCCCGCGAGCTGGGCATTTCCGAACGCACCCTACGTTACCGGCTGGCCGCGTTTCGTGATGCCGGGATCGCCGTGGCCGGAGGCCGGCGATGAGCGGCGTCGGCGGCCCAAGCGGCATTGGCGGCGGCGGCGGGATCCAGCAGATCCTGGCGATGCGCCAGCAGATCCTCGATCGCTCGCAGCTGCTCAAGGATGTCCATCAGGCCAGCCAGAGCGGCGCGGCCCCCGCCCCGACCGAACCTCAAGGCGGGTTTGGCAATGCGCTCAATTCCGCACTGCAGCAGGTTTCGTCCAGCCAGAACCGGGCTGAGGATTTGTCTGCCGCTTATGAACGCGGCGATGTGACCGATGTCGCCAAGGTGATGCTGGCGCGGCAGGAAGCCGGGGTCGCGTTCGAAGCAACGCTGCAGGTGCGCAACCGCCTGCTCAGTGCCTACCAGGACATCATGCGGATGGGAGTTTGATAGATGGCCGAGGCTGACTTGCCCCAAACCTCGCTGGTGCCGCTGGGTACCGGCAGCCCGCTTGACCGGGTCCGCGCGCTATCTGCGCAGCCACTGGTGCGGCGTGCATTGCCGTGGTTCCTTGGCGTGGCTGCAATCGGCGGCGTGGCGCTGACCTGGCAGCTGCTCAGCCCCGCGCCACAGCGGATCCTCTATTCCGATCTTGACGATCACAGCCGCGCCGGGGTGGCCTCAAGCCTCGACAAGGCGGGCATCACTTACGCAATCGACAATTCTACCGGCACTTTGACCGTGGCCGAGGACGATCTCTACAAGGCGCGAATGCTGGTGGCGCAGGACGGCTCGCTCGCTGCGCCCGATCCCACCGCCTCGCTCGACACCCTGCCGATGGGGGCCAGCAAGACGCTGGAAGGCGAACGGCTACGCGCCGCGCGTGAGCACGAATTGCAGCTTACCATCCAGGAAATTGACGGGGTTGAAGGGGTGCGGGTGCATCTGGCCGAAGGGGCCAAATCGGTGTTCGTGCGCGACAATTCCCCGCCCACCGCCTCGGTCATGGTCAAGATGGCGCGGGGCCGCCAGCTCTCCGACGGCCAGGTTGCCGCAGTGGTCAATCTGGTCGCGGGCTCGGTCCCGGGGATGAGCGCCGATGCGGTGCGGGTTGCTGACAGCCGCGGCAAGCTGCTGTCTGCCGGGGGCAACGCCGATGGTGATCGGCTCGAAATTCAGGGCCGGATGGAAGACAAGCTGCGCGCGCAGGTCGAAACCTTGCTGACCCCGATGCTGGGTACGGGCAATTTCTCCAGCGAGATCCAGGTCGATCTCGATATGGATGAAGTCACCTCGGCGCGCGAAAGTTATGACAAGAACGGCGTGGTCCGCACAGAAACGCAGGAACAATCGCAGGCCAGCGGCGGCGCGGCACCGGGCCAGGCGCAAGGTGTGCCGGGACAATTGTCCAACACCCCGCCGCCCGCTGCCACCGTCACGCCGGGACCGCCGCAGGGGCAGAGCGCGGCGCCAACTCCGGCAGCGCCAGCCAGCGGGGCAGGCGAAAGTTCGGCCACCCGCACCTATGAATTGGGCCGCGAAGTCTCGGTCGCCAATCAGTCACCCGGCAAGATCAAGCGTCTCTCGGTAGCGGTGGCGATCAGCCAGGAGGTGATGAAGAAGGCCAAGCCGGGCGATATCGATCAGATCAAGGCGCTGGTTTCCGCCGCGATGGGGATTGACCCCGCGCGCGGCGATCAGATCCAGATGCTGGTCCGCCCGTTCGATGTGCCCGCCGATACCGCGCTGCCGTTTTATGAAGCGCCGTGGTTTGCCATGGTGGTGCGCACCGTCGCCGCCCTGCTGGGCGTGCTGCTGGTGCTGCTGATGGGCGTGCGTCCACTGGTCCGCGCGCTGAAGCGCGATCCTTCTGCTGCAGAACAAGGCGAAGCGCGCGCCGCTGGCGCAGCCCCCGTCCCCGGCGCCCCGGTCGATGCCGCAGTGCTGGGCCGCCAGGTCGGTCTGGCCCAGCGGATCGTTGAGGAAAAGCCTGAAGACGCACTGGTCGCGTTGCGCGCCATGCTTGGCCAGCCTGCTGCGGAGGCCGCATCATGAGCGCCGCAGCACCCGGAATTTCCGGACTGGGCGACGCCGAACGCGCCGCCGTGATGATCATGCTGCTCGAAGAAGATCAGGCCGCGCAGATCCTCAGCCAGCTTGGCCCTGATGAATTGCAGCTGCTCGGCGAAAAGATGTGCAGCCTGGGCCACATCGGGCCTGAGCAGATCACCCAGGCGATCAGCGGCTTTGTCTCCAGCACCCAGCACCAGGGGATCAGCGCGCGCGGACGCGGCGATCATGTCCGCCGGGTGATGACCAAGGCGGTGGGCGAGGTGAAGGGCGAAAACCTGATGCAGCGGATTCTGCCGGGTGGCGGCGAAAGTGCCCCGGCGATCGAGCTGGCGCGCTGGCTAACCCCTGCGGCGCTGATCCCGCTGGTAAAGGGCGAACACCCGCAGGCGATCGCGGTGCTGCTGGTCCAGCTTGATCCAGAGGTGGCGGCGCAGGTGCTTCACTCGCTGGAACCTGAGGAGCAGACCCAGGTGGTCCACCGGATCGCAACGCTGGGGCCGGTTTCCGCCGATACCATGGCGATGCTGGAGGCCTTGCTCGAACAGCGCATCGCCCAGCATCACGGCAAGCAGGTGCTCTCAATGGGCGGGGCCAAGCAGGCCGCCGATATCATCAACCAGGCCGGCAAGGCCGCCGAAAAGCGGATCATGCCTGAATTGAACAAGATCGACAAAGGGCTGGCCCGCGCGATCGAGAACGAAATGTTCAAGTTCGAACACCTGTTCGCGCTCGATGCCCAGGCGATGGGCGCGCTGCTGCGCGAAGTGGAAAGCGAAGTGCTGATCGACGCGCTCAAGGGCACCGCCGAAGAGCAGCGCGACGTGTTCTTTCGCGCCATGTCGAGCCGCGCCGCTGACGGGGTGAAGGACGAAATCGCCGCGCGCGGACGCCTGAAGATGGCCGAGGTGACCGAGGCGCAAAAGGCCATCGTCACCATTGCCCGGCGGCTGGCGGCAGACGGAACGATCCAGTTCGGCGCGGGCGGCGGGGACGACGAATATGTCTAACCTGCCCTATGCCGCGCTGGCCGGGGGCGGCAGGTTCCAGACCGATCCGCGTTTCTCCGCCGATCCGCGCAGTGCCGCCGCTCCCGATCCTGTTGATCCGGTAGCCCAGGCCTGGGACCAGGGTTACGCCGCCGGCAGCGCTGAGGCGGCAGCCAGTGCCGCAGCCGAAGCCGAAGACAACGCCCGTGCGCAGGCCGCGATCACGCTGTCCTTTGCGCGGCTCGATGCCCAGCTGGCGGAAGACCTGCGCCAGAAGCTGTTCATTACCGTCGAAGCCCTGTGCGAGGCGGCGATTTCCCCGCTGGCGCTCGACAAGACGGCGCTCGCGGCCCGGGTCGAGCGCGCTGCGGCGTTGCTGGCCCGCGCCGATGATGAGCGCGTGCTGCGGCTCCATCCCGACGATTTCAAACTGGTCGCTCGGCATCTGCCAGCCGGCCTCGAAGTGTTGCCCGATCCGACACTTGAACGCGGCGCGATCCGGGTTGAGACGGCAGCGGGCGGGGTTGAGGATGGCCCAGAAAACTGGCGCCGCGCAATTGCCGAGGCGCTGGGAGAATGTTGAAGCTGTTCGATCCCTTGTTCAGCGATCTTGCCGCCGCATCAATCGACCTTTCGCCCTGCCGCTATGGCCTGCTCACCGCTTGCGATGGCGGGCTGCTCGAAGTTTCGGGGCTCTCCGCGCCGGTCGGCGCGCTGTGCAAGGTGGCGCACGGGCCCGGCGAACCGCTGACCGCCGAAGTGATCGGCTTTCGCAATGGCCGCACCTTGATGATGCTGCTGGGCGATACGGTGATGCTGCGCCCCGGCGCGCGCGTCCGCGCCGAAGGGCACCCCGGTATGCTGCGGGTGGGCGAGGCTTTTCTGGGCCGCGCGGTGAATGGTCAGGGGCTGGCCATTGATGGCCTGGCACCGATTCACTCGCGGCAGAGCTGGCCGGCCGGGGGCAAACGCACCTCTGCGCTGGATCGTTCGGGGGTGCGTGAACCGTTTGATGTCGGCGTGCGCGCGCTCAATGCCATCACCACTTTCGGGGTCGGCCAGCGGATCGGGATCATGGCCGGATCGGGCGTCGGCAAATCGGTGCTGCTCGACATGATTGCCAGCGGGGCCGAGGCCGAGATCGTCATCGTCGGCCTGATCGGCGAACGCGCCCGCGAAGTGTCCGATTTCGTCGAGCGGCACATGGCCGGGACCAAGCGCGAGCGCACTGCGGTGGTCGCCGTGCCCGCCGATCATGCCCCCAACCTGCGGCTGCGCGGCGCCCTGCTCGCCACCTCACTGGCTGAATATTTCCGCGCCCAAGGGCGGCAGGTGCTGCTGATCATGGACAGCCTGACCCGCGTGGCTCATGCGGCGCGCGAACTGGCGCTGCTGCTGGGCGAACCCGGCGCGGCGCGCGGCTATCCCCCGTCAGCCCTCGCGGCAATCACGAAGCTGGTTGAACGCGCGGGCAATTCGGCGGCCAGCGGCGGATCAATCACCGGGATCTACACGGTGCTGGCCGACGGCGATAACCAGGACGATCCGGTGGTCGATACCGCGCGCTCGATCCTTGATGGGCATGTCGTGCTCAGCCGCGATCTGGCGCAGCGCGGGCAGTATCCCGCGATCGATGTCGCCGCCTCGCTCAGCCGGGTGATGGACCAGATCGCCACCAGCGAACATGCCGCCTTCGCCCGCGAATTCCGCGCACTGGTCGCCACTTATGAGGCCAACCGCGATCTGGTGCTGATGGGTGCCTATCGCCCCGGCGCCGATCCGCTGCTCGACCGGGCGATCACGATGCACGATGCGCTCAGCATGTTCCTGGCCCAGCGCGCGCATGATGTGGTGCCACTGGAGCTGAGCGTGGCCGAGCTGGCCGAGCTGCTGGGCCATGCGGCCTGAACTGCGCAAGCTGGCGCGGCTGCGGCGGCTGGAAAAGGTCCGCGCGCTGGCCAAACAGCACGCCGCGCAGCAGGCCGCCGCCGCCGAAGGCACTTTGGCGCACCTGAAGTCCCTCGCCGAGCGGACCCGGGCAATGGGCGATGTCTACCGCGATCACGCCGGGCTGAGCGATGGCCAGGCACTGCGCCAGCAGATCCAGTTCACGCAAGGGTTGGCCGGGATCACTGCGGCCACCCGGCGCGATGCCCTGTCCGCGCAGGCCCAGGCCGATTTGCGCCAGCAGGAATTGGCCATGGCCGAGCGCCGCCGCGCCGCTGTCGAGACCCGCGCGCAGGACAGTGCACGGGCACTGGCGCAGCGCCAATCGAACCCCGCCAGTGCCGCGCGCAAGCGACTTGGCACGGGCCTTGAATAGTTAACGGCACAGACCCCGCGACCAAGGAGCCCCGCCGATGATCCCCAGCCCCGCCCTGCACCTGACCAGCCCGGTCGCCCTGCCCGGTGTGGTGCTGCCCGGTGACAACGGCGACACGCCGGAAAGCGCGGATTTCGCGGCCTTGCTGGCCCAAAGCGGGGCTCCGGCGGCTGTGCAGGATGCGCCGCAGCCGGGCCCGGCCGTGGTCGATCCGGCCCTCACCCCGCCTGTTCCAATCACGGCCGAACCGGCAATCACGGCGGCAACACCCGGCAAGATCTTGCCGGTGGCCTTGCCGCTTGCCGTTTCAGGTCAAGACAAGCCCGAAACCGATCAGGCCGAAGCCCCAAATCCCCGCGCCCAGCACCCGGTGACCCATAGTCTGCCGCTTACGGCCCAGACCGGTAAGCTGCGCGCGGCGGCGCAGCGGGCAAATGCTGGTGACAAGGCCTCGGCCAAGGACGCCGAACCCGAACCACTGCAGCTTGCCGCGTTGATTGACCCGGCCCAGGCGCTGGCGATCGCTCCGCCGCCGGGTCTGCCTGAATTGGTTGAGCACGTCACCCCGGCGCTCCCTCAAACGGCGCAGCTGGCCACCCCGGCCATTCCCGCTACTCCGGCCGAGAGCGCTGCCGCCGCCCAGCCCGCGCTGGCCCGCACTCTTCTGCCAGACGCAGCGGCCCCTGTGGTCCGCGTGCTAAGCAATCAGGCGGAGCCCCAGCAAAGCACCGCTCCGCAAGTTCCGGTCGCGCAGGTTCCGGCAGGGCAAGTTGCAACCGCCGCCCCGGCCCCGCCGCCGCTGACGCAAGTGCGGCTTGATGTTGCGCTGCCCGAAGTGCTGCGCCCGGCGCGGGTTCAGCCCGCCCGCGCTGCGCCGCTTCTGGCAGCCATGCCTGGCGATGAACTGGAAGCCCCAGGCGGTGCCATCGCCGCATCGGCCCCGGTCGCAGCCGCGCCTCCCGTGTTTTCCTCAGCAGCGCCTGCTCCGCTGGACCGCCCGCACGATTTCTCTGCCTTGATCGACCGGCTGGCCGCCGCGCGCGAGGCCACCGCCCCGCACAGCATCTCGATCAGCTTGCCGCACGCCGAATTTGGCCGGGTCCAACTCCATTTCAGGAGCGAAGACGGCGCACTGGCGGTTTCGCTGGCCAGCGCCGATCCCGATTTCGCCCGCATCGCCGCGCAGGCAGCACCGCCGGTGCTGGCTTTGGCCGAGGCCCGCAGCGCCGATCATGCCCCGGGCCAAGGCTTGGCGCGCGGCGAAGGCCAGGCCGCCAGTGCGTCGCAGCAAGGCAGCCAGCGCGGCCAGAGCGAGGAGCGGCGCAGCGCAGGGCACGGCGAGGCAGAGGCCCGCTTTGACCACCTGCCCCGCTCCGCCAGCTCGGCCAAGGGCCGCGGCCGCAGCGGCATTTTTGCCTGAAACTGACACTATCCGGGGGACCAGACCATGAGTGACAAAGTCGAAGCGGGCGAAAAGCCCAAGAAGAAGAAAAAGGGCAAAGGCCTGCTGATCAAGGCGATCGGCGCACTGGTGCTGATCGGCGCGGGCGGCGGCGGGACGTTCGCGCTGGTCCAGGCCGGGATGCTCGGCCACAGCGAGGGCGCTGAAACCAAGAAGGAAAAGGACGAACCCAAGCTCATCAAGAAGGGCGAAGAGGATCCCTATGCCCCCAAAGGCGAGGAGAAAGAGGGCGAAGGCGTGGCCGAAGTCGAGGGTGAAGGCGGCAGCAAGTACAAGACCAGCTATTACAACTTCACCGAGGACTTCACCTCCAACCTCAAGAATTCCAGCTCACTGGTCCAGATCAGTCTCGCCTGTTCGACCCGCCGCGATGGCCGGGTGCTGATGTGGCTGAAGAAGCACGAGCTGGCCATCCGCAGCGAAATTCTGGTCGTGCTGGCCGATACGCCCGAGGAAGATGCCTTCACGCCTGAAGGCAAGGTCCATCTGCAAAAGCGGATGACCGGCGCGATCAACAAGGTGCTGACCCAGACCGAGGGGTTCGGCGGGGTCGATGAAGTCTATTTCAAAAGCTTCCTGGTCCAGTGAACACCGAGCACACTTTCGTGGCCGATCGGGCCGCCGCGCAGCACTGCGCGGAATTGCTGCGGCGCGGGCCCGAACCGGGCGATCTGCTGCCCGCGCTGGGCCGCTCTGGCGAACGCTTTGCCCGCGCGCTGGCTCCGGCCCTGGCCGATCTGATCGGCGGCGATGCGCCCACGGTTACCGCGCTGGCGCCCAGCGAACTGCGCGAGAGCGATCTCGCGGCCGAATTGGGCGCGCTGGCCGCCAATGGCCTGCTCGCCCCCGCTGCAGCGGGAGTCACCCTGCTCGCCTCGATCGAAGGGCCCGCGGTGCTGCGGCTGGTCGACCGGGCTTATGGCGGCAAGGGCGAGCCGGGCGGGCCATTACCGCGCAGCTTTCCATTGTCAGCCGAAATGCTGATTGCGCGGCTTGAAACTGTGGTGGCGCGCTGCCTGGGGGAAGCCTTGGGTGAGGAGCCGCTGCGCGCGCTGCGCCGCAATCCCCGGATCGAGGAGCTGGCACCCTTCCCTGCCGGAGCGCGGCTGGCCTTGCTGCCGATCGAGGTGATGGAAGGCGCGCGCGCGCCGTGGAAGCTGCGGCTGATCCTGCCCTTGTCCGCGCTGCCCAAAGTGCTGGGCAACAGCCCCGGCGCTGCGGCGCGGCAACCTTCGGGTCCGGCCGATCCGGCCGCTGCACCCTTCGCCGAAGTGCCGCTGCCGCTGGTCGCGACTCTGGTTGATATGAAAGTGCCGCTGGCGGCAATCTCGGCGCTGGAGCCAGGATCGGTGCTGCCGGTGGCGGTGGCGCGGGCGGTACCGCTGAGCATTGGGGGGGCGGTTATCGCACGCGGCAGCATCGGCGCGCAGGACGATCTGGTGGCGATCCGCCTGACCCAGATCACGCAATGACTATTTTGGACAGGGGACCAGCATGACAATCCATTCCCGCGGCTTCGATTTCCTCAAGGAAGTTGATGTGCGCCTTTCGGTCGAACTCGGCCGGACCGACATGAAGCTCAAGGACGTGCTCGCGCTGGGCGAAGACAGCGTGGTGATGCTCGAGCGGCTAACCGACGAATTGCTGGACGTTCACGTCAACGGCAAGCTGATCGCGCGCGGCGAGATCATTGCCCAGGGCAATCGTTTTGGCCTGCGGATCGTCGAAATGGCCGGCGCCGCCGCTGCGGGTGAGAGCGCAGCATGATCTGGTATGTGATCAAACTGATCGTGCTGCTGCCGTTGATCGGGGCCCTCGCCTGGGGCAGCCTCAAGCTGGCGCAGAAGGCGCAAGCCAAGCTGGGGGTCTCGCAAGGCCAGGCCAAGCGGTTCCGGATTGTCGAGACGACGATGCTGTCACCCGGCCTCAAGCTGGCGGTGATCGAATTTGGCGGGCGTGAGATTCTGGTTTCGGCCAGCCGCCAGGGGCTGACCCGGCTGGGCGATGCCCCGCTGCGGGAGCTGGGCCAATGAGCGCGGCATTTCTTCCGCCCCTCCTCTTCAGAGGAGGGGGCGGGGGTGGTGTCTTCGCGCAAAGCACTATCGGGCATTCAACCCTCGAGCTGGACCGCCACCCCCAACCCCCTCCTCTGGAGAGGAGGGGGCTTCAGGTCATCCTCGCCCTCCCAGCTCTCCTCCTCCCCACTCTCGCCCACGCGCAGAGTGCCATTCCCGGCGCGCTCGACCGGGCGCTGGGGCAAGTCGGGCCGAGTAGCGGCGGGGCGGGCCTTTCGATATCGCTGCAACTGCTGCTGGTCATGGGGCTGCTCACCCTGCTGCCGGGCCTCATCCTCATGATGACCAGCTTCACCCGGATTCTGGTGGTGCTGTCGATCTTGCGCCAGGCGCTTGGGCTGCAGCAAAGCCCGCCCAACCAGGTGCTGGTCGGGCTGTCGCTGTTCCTCTCGATGTTCATCATGGCGCCGACGCTCGATGCGGTGAACGCGCAGGCGATCCAGCCCTACAGCGCGGGCACGATCAATGCCGAACAGGCGTTCACCGCTGGCGGCGCGGAATTTCAACGCTTCATGATCCGCCAGACCCGCGAGAAGGACCTGGCGATGTTTGCCGAAATGGCCAAAGTGCCCAAATTCACTGACGCATCGCAAGTGCCGTTTTCGATCCTGCTGCCGGCCTTCGTTACCAGCGAGCTCAAGACCGCATTCCAGATCGGCTTCATGCTCTATCTGCCGTTTCTGGTGATCGATCTGGTGGTCTCCTCGGTGCTGATGAGCCTGGGGATGATGATGATGAGCCCGACCATCGTCTCGCTGCCGTTCAAGCTGCTGCTGTTCGTGCTGGTTGATGGCTGGGCGCTGCTGATGGGCAGTCTTGCGGCGAGTTTCGGGTGATGGGTCAATCTAAAACGAGGGGCCTTCGACAGGCTCAGGCTGAGCGGGAACGGAATCAAGCACAAGGCCCGCTCCGGCTGAGCCTGTCGAAGCCTGCGCGCAACGATTGGACCAATTATCATGGATGACACATCCTCACTCCTTGCCCTCGCCGACCGGATGTTGTGGGTTACCGCGCTGGTGGCCGCGCCGGTGTTGCTGGCCAGCCTGGCAGTCGGCCTGGTGGTCGGGATCATCCAGGCCGCCACATCAGTCAACGAACAGACGCTGACCTTTGTGCCCAAGCTGATGGTGATTGCCTTGGTGCTGGTGCTGCTGGGCGCATCGATGATGGCCTTGATCGGCGATTTCACCACCGAGATCTTTGCCCAGATCGCCGGGATCGCGCGGTGAACACCTTGAGCTTCGGGTTCGGCGCGCTGGAAGCTGATCTGTGGCGGTTGCTGTTCGTGATGACCCGGATCGGCGCGGCCTTGCTGGCCGCCCCGTTCTTCAGCGCGGCGGCGGTGCCGATGCAACTGCGCGTAGCGATTGCCGGGGCGATCGGGATTCTGGTGATCAACTGGTTGCCGGTGCAGGTGCCCCCAGCCCTTCTCACCGCCAATGGCATTCTCGCGCTATTGGCCGAAGCCCTGATCGGCCTCGCGCTCGGCTTTGTCCTGCAACTGTCGTTCGCCGCGCCGATCCTGGCCGCTGAACAGATCGGCGGGGCGATGGGGATGAGCATCGCTACCGCCGCTGATCCGGTCAGCGGCGCGCATTCGCCCGCGTTGGGGCAGTATTTCACCGTGTTGCTGACGGTGGTGTTCCTCGGCCTGGGCGGGCATCTGATCTGGCTGCGACTGGTGGTGGAAAGCTACAGCGCCTTCCCCCCCGGCGCGGCCTGGCTTTCGGCCCAGCACTTGCAGGCCATCGCTGGTTTCGGCAGCGATATGTTCATCGCCGCAGTGGCCATCGCGCTGCCGGTTACTCTGGTGCTGCTGCTGGTGCAGCTGGCGGCGGGGGTGCTGAGCCGCTCTGCCCCATCGCTCAACCTGTTTTCGCTGGGGCTGCCCGCCGGGGTTCTGGCCGGGATCGCCGCGCTGATCATGGTCGCGCCGCTGATGGCCGATCAATTTGCCGATCTGTCGGAGCAGGCGCTTGAACAGGCGGCGAGCCTGCTGGGAAGAGCTTGACTCTAAATGAGCGGCGAGAAGACCTTTGCCCCGACCGAGAAGCGCAAACGCGATGCCGCGCTTAAAGGCGATGTGCTGCGCTCGCGCGATATGGCCAATGCCGCCGCACTGCTGGCCGGCGGGGCCTGGCTCAAATTTGCCGGGCCGTGGCTGTTTGCCAAGCTGGCCGATGGCGCGCGCAGCGGGCTACGCTGGGACCGCGCCGCATTGGAGGACTTTTCGCCCGGCACGGCGCTGGCCCGGCTGGCGCTCGATCTGGCCGCCCCGGTGCTGTTGCTGGCGCTGAGCGTGCTGGTGGCAGTGCTGGCGGTGCAACTGGGCCCCGCCGACGGGCGCTGGGTCGGGGCCAACATGCTGCCCAAGGGATCGCGGATCGATCCCCTCGCAGGCCTCAAACGGATGTTCGGCGCGGCCGGGTGGATCGAAGCTGGCAAGGGCCTGGCCAAAGTTGTGCTGCTGGGTGTGATTGTCTGGAGCTGGGGGAAATCGCACCTGCACGATCTGATCGGCCTGGGCCGGGTTGCGGCGCTGGGTCCGGCCTTGGCCCTGGCCTGGCAGGCACTGACCGGGCTGTTCCTGCTGCTGGGTATGGGGCTGCTGGTGATCGCAATGGCAGATTTCCCGGTGCAATGGATCCGCCGCTACCTGCGCCTCAGGATGAGCAATCAGGAAATTCGTGACGAGCACAAGGAAAGCGAAGGCTCGCCCGAACGCAAGGCCGCGCAGCGCCAGCGCGCCCGGCAATATGCCAGTGGCGCGGTGGCCAAGGCGATGAAGGAAGCGCAATTTGTGCTCACCAACCCCAGCCACTTCGCGGTGGCGATGGCCTATGATCCCGCCAAAGCAGCGGCGCCGATCGTGCTGGCCAAGGGCCGCGGCGAAAAGGCACTGGCGATGAAGCAGCTGGCCGCCGAGCTGGCGGTGCCGACGCTGGAATACCCGGCGCTGGCCCGATCGGTCTATTTCACCACGCGCGAAAATCAGGTGATCCGCGAAGAGCTTTTTGCCGCGGTGGCCGCGGTGCTGGCGTTCGTGTTTTCGCTGCGCCGCGGGGAAAGCCCGCCGCGCCCGGCGATCGAAGTGCCGCTGGCGCTGCGTTTCGATGCCGAGGGCCGCGCCGATCCGGCGGCCAACGCTTAAGCCGCGCTGCGACCCGCCGTTCTACGCACCATGGCCACATCCGTTACCAGTTCGATTGTCCAGACGCTGGGCGGGGGCAGCGGGATCGATATGAGCGCCTTGGCTGAAGGCCTGGCCTCTGCGCAGTTTGCGGCGCGAATCGATCGCAACACCGCGAAATCGGAACAGGTTGATCGGCAAATCACCGCCGCCTCAACTATCAAGAACCAGATCATGCAGCTCGCCTCTGGCGTGGGTGAGCGGGTCCGCACCGGCGATCTGTCGTCGCAGCCGGTGATCGCCAATGCCTCAGTTGCCACGGTATCGCGCGGCATCGTGACCGGCAGCGGCAGCTATACGCTGGAGGTGAGCAGCCTTGCCGCCGCACAAGTGCTCAGCAGCCCGCCGATTGCCGCACCCACCGGCCCGGTCGGATCGGGCAGCCTGACCTTGCGCTTCGGAACTATCGCCGGCACCGCTTTCAGCGAAGATCCGGCCCACGCCGCAGTCAACGTGACCATTCCCAGCGGCGCGACGCTCGCCGACGTGGCGGGCGCGATCAATGCCTCGGGCGCTGGGGTCAGCGCGTATGTGCTGAACGGATCGGACGGCGCGCACCTGATGCTGAAAGGGCTGAGCGGCGAAAGCAACGCCTTCGTGCTCGAAGCCGCCGAGACGCCAGGCGAAGAGGGCCTGGCCGCGCTTGCCTGGACCCCGGCGGCCGCGCCTACGCGCCGCCTGGCCAATGCTGCCAGCGCCGCCTTCAAGCTTGACGGGTTGGAGATGACCAACGCCACCAACAGCATTGCCGATGTGGTGCCGGGGCTGAATCTGGCGCTGACCGGAACCAATCCGGGCGCGCCGACCACGATCCGCTTCGCCGATCCGGGCAGCGCGGTGACCACTTTCTTGAACGATCTGACCTCGGCGTTGAACGAGCTGGCCAGCGAGCTGGGCAAGGATATCAATCCGCAAAGCGGCGATCTGGCGCGCGATCCGGGAACCCGGGCGCTGCGCCGCGCGCTGACCCAGCTGGCCGGCAGCATTGTCATGCCCGGTGCCGCCCCGGGTGCGCCGCGCACCATGGCTGATCTGGGCCTCGCCACCAACCGCGATGGCACCTTCCGGCTTGATACTGCGCGGCTTGCCGCCACGATCAAGGCATCGCCGGCGGGCGTATCGGCGATGATGACCAACGGCATTTTCGGCGTCTATGCCACGATCGACAAGCTTAGCCGTTCGGCCAGCGCGATCAGCGATCCGGGCGCGCTGGGTGGATCACTGACCCGGCTGAACGCGCAAAAACTGAATCTGGCGAGCGAGAAGACCGAGCTGGCCGATGCGCAGGAAAAGCTGCGTGCGCAGTTCGTGTCGCGCTTTGCCGCCACCGATAGCCGGGTCGGCGCCTCCCGCGCCACCCTCTCCTTCCTGCAGAACCAGGTCGCGGCCTGGAACAAGAGCACGAACTGATCGCCATGCATGCTCCCCGCAATCCCGGCCAAGCCTATCGCCGGATCGAATTCGATGCTCGGGTAGCCGGCGCGAGCCCCCGCGAGCTGGTGCTGGTCTGCTACGATCAGCTTGGTGAGGCGCTGGGCCGGGCAGTCCGCGCCAATCAGCGCGGCGACAACCAGGGCAAGAGCGAGGCGCTGACCCGCGCGCTGTCCGCAATCGCAGCGCTGCAAATGGGGATCGACCCGGGCGCGCCGCTTTCGGTCGCACTGCGCCAGTTCTATGCCGGGGCCAGGCAGACACTGCTGGGCACCGTGCTCAATTTCGATGCCGACGCGCTGACCAGGCTTGGCGGCGACGTGGCGGAGGTCCGCCATGCCTTGGCTGGCGGCGATTAATGTCCGAACTGGACCGATTTGCACCGCCGCGCCGCTGCCGTTTCAGCCACGAAGGCCCGCTCAGTCGCTTCGTTTCCGAGGCAACGCTGCGCGCGCCAATGCAGCCTTGGCGATATCCCCTAGGCGTTAACAACTAGGGTAAATTGCGATGCAACAGGGGCATACCATCATACTGGTCGAGTGCGATTTCCGGCGCCGTGCGGCGATTTCGCACGATCTGGCCGGAACCGGAATTCACGTCGAGCCGTTCGAAAGCGTTACCGAAATGACGCAGCGCTGGCCGCGTGGCAGCGTGGTGCTGGTCGCCGATGAGGGCGAGGAGGTGCACGATCTGATCGGCGCGATGACCGACAGCGGCAACTGGATCCCCTTGGTGGCCTATGCCGAAAACCCATCGATCCCGCGAGTGGTGCGGGCCGTGCTGGCGGGTGCGCTGGACTATATCGACTGGCCGGTGGGCGAGGCGCAGGTCCGCCTGGCGATTGCGATGGCCGAACAAAGCGGCGCCGCATCGGGCAATGTGCGGCTGCGCGAGGCAATGGCCCGCAGCCGGATCAAACGCCTGACCCGGCGCGAGCGCGAGGTGCTTGAGGGCGTAGCCGATGGCCTGTCCAACCGGCTGATCGGCGAACGCCTGGACATCAGTCCGCGCACAGTCGAAATTCACCGCGCCAACATGCTCAACAAAATGGGTGCCAACCACACCAGCGAAGCCATCCGGATTGCGATCGAGGCATCGCTGGTGGGTTAGAGTTCTTTCGGCTTACACTGAGCCACTTACCCCCCTCCTCTTTAGAGGAGGGGTTGGGGGTGGTGTTGTTCTAAAACAGGTCGCGTTTGGGGCCACCACCCCCCGACCCCCTCCTCTAAAGAAGAGGGGGAGCAAGCTTGATTCAAACAGAGTCTAACTCACGATCCGAAACTCAGGCGGGCGTGTAGCGGCCCTCGTAGACCACGCCCGCCACTTTGATCGTGTTCAGCCCTTTGGCGCCGACCACATAGGGATCCCGGTCAAGCGCCGCAAAATCGGCCTTTTTGCCCACCGCGATCGAGCCTGCAATCGCATCCATGCCGATCACCTGCGCGGCTTCTATCGTGATCGCTCGCAGGGCCTTGTCGAGGCTGAGCCGTTCGGCCGGGGCCATGACATGCCCATCGAGCGTGATCCGGTTGGCCGCAATCCAGGCGAGGTAGAGCGGATCGACCGGGGCCATGTTGAAATCGGAATGCAGCCCGAGCGGCACGCCCAGCCGCTCAAGCGAGCCAAGCCGGTTGATCTGCTCGGCGCGGCCCGGCCCCAGGCCTTCGTGCGAATAGACATCCCCCAGCACCCGGATATAGTTGGGTTGGGCCGAAACCATCAGCCCCATTCGCGCAATCCGGCGGTTCTGAGCCTCGGTCGAATAGCCCAGATGCTCCAGCGTGATGGTCTGTCCGCCGCGCGGACCCAGCGGCTCCAGTCCTTCGAGCACGCGGTCGAGCCCCTCATCGCCGTTGACGTGGATGTGCAGTGAAAAACCGGCCTGCCAGAAGCGTGCGAACTGGCGGCTGATCACCGCCGGCTCGGTGAGCCAGCGGCCTTCATGGCCGTCGATATAGCCCGGCGCATTCATCCGCATGTTGAGCGAAAAGAACGCCCCGTCGGCCAGCATCTTGACCCGCCGGTCCAGCCTGACATGCGCTCCGGCAAAATCGCGCGTGGCCTTGGCCAGCCAGCCATCGAGATCGGCTTCGGCATCGAGCCGGGTGGCGATCGGCACCAGCATCATCCGCGCGGCGGCATCGCTGCGTTCGAAAGCAGCCTTGATCAGCCCAGCCTCGGTGGCGAAATCGGCGAACACGCCGGTGGCCATGTCGGCTGCGGTGGTCACCCCGTTCTGGCGCATCATCTGTTGCAGCGCCGCCATGCCCTTGACGATCCTGGCCGGACCCAGGATCAACGGGCGCAGCTTGATCAGCGCGGCCTGCAGGCCGGTTTCGGTGAACAGCCCGCGGGCATAATCACCGTGCGCGGGATCGGCCTTCACGGCCCCTAGCACCGCCGCAAAATCATCTGCGGATTTGATCCCCCAGCGTTCGAGCATGGCAGTGGAGGAAAGGATTTCGTGGAAACTGCGCTGCCACACCACCACTGCGCGGCCTGGCGCCATGGCATCGAGGTCTGCCCGGCTGAGCGGCCCGTGGAACAATTCGTGCCAGCCCCAGGTGATGAACGGATCGTCCGATGAGGCGGCGATGGCCTGGGTCAGCCGCTGGCGATAACCCGCCGCCGTGCGCACACCGGGCGAAGTGCCCGAGGGCAGCTTCCAATCGTCCGGGGCGATGAACGGGATGTTGAGCATCACTGCGGCCTGCACCGGGTGCAGATGCGGATCGATCAGCCCCGGCAGCACAACCTGCTCGGCAAGCGAACGATCGATCTTGACGTTCCGCCCGGCGGTCCATGGCTCCAGTTCTGCCAGCGTGTCGCCCAGCGCGACAATCATGCCATCGGCCACGGCGACATAGCGGCAGCTCGGTCGGCCCGGTTCCATGGTGATGAAGCGGCGGGCTTCGAAAACTGTCAGCTCACGCAGGCCAGCGCCGCGGGCGGCGGCCGGAGCCAGCGCGAGCAGACCCAGTGCAGTGCGGCGATTGATTGTCATGGTCATCACTTGCTTCCCCCAAAGCAGAAGGGGCCCCGTGCGATGCGCACGAGACCCCTTCGCAGGCTCCCCTCCCAGGAAGCTTAGAACTTCATGCCAGCAGTCAGGCCATAACGGCGCGGCTCGAGCGTGAAGACGTTGGTGTAGTTACCCGACGACTGATCGGTCACGTAAAGACCCGTGATCGCATCGTTGTTGGTCAGGTTCTGGATCCAACCGCGAACGAACCACTTCTTGTCGGGTCCGTCGAGCTGCAGCTGGGCGTTAACCTGGCTGAAGCTGGGCACTTCGTTGACCGTACCGTTGAAGATATTGCCAGTCGATTTGCCGGTGTAGACATAGTCAACACGCGGGGTCAGGGTCATTGCGCCCATCGGTGCAGCGTACTGGACACCGGCCGAGAACTTGTAATCCGGAGCGCCAGGCAGCTTGTTGCCCTTGATGTTCACCGGAATACCCGAGGTGTAGACGGTTACCCCGCCAAAGCCCGCGCCAACCGTGCCGGCGAGCGCAGAGAGCGCACCGCAGACCGAGAAGGCACCGGTCGAGTTGATCCCGCCACCAGCAGGGAACGCAACCGTGGGCTGAAGCCCGGCGCCGGGCTTCAGACCCGGGATTGCGCCCGCATTGATCAGCGCGTTCACCTGGTTGACGTAGCCGTTCACCCCGGTTGCGCCGCCAGCAGTGCCAGCGAGACCGGTGTTCGAAGCCACGGCGCAGTTTGCCCCGTTGGTGATGTCCTTGATGATCACCGCATCAGCGCGGCCGCCACCAAAGTCACGCGGATTGGCCAGGAACTTGTCCTGCGATACTTCGGTGTGCAGATAGCTGGCACCGAAATTCATCGACAGTTCCGGGGTCGGACGGATGACCGATTCGATTTCCAACCCGTAGATCGTGGCGCTGACGTTATCGTTGACCGAGGTCCGGGCAACGATGCGGCTGAGCTGCAGATCCTTGTAGTTGTAATAGAACCCGGTGACGTTGAACGTCATCTTGCCGCCCATCAGCGTGTTCTTCGAACCGATTTCGAAGGCGTTGACGAATTCCGGAGCAAAGGTTTCCGGAACCACGAACACCGGCGAAAGCGGCGGATTGATCCCGCCCGACTTGTAGCCGCGCGAGTAGGACACATAGAGCAGGCTGTTATCGGTGACCTTGAAGTCAAGCACCGCACGGCCCGTTATTTCGGTGAAGTTGACCGAACGGGTCTGGTAGGCTTCGCAGCCCGGAACCGTCCCGATCCCGCCGGCAACGTTCGAACCTGCAGGCGAGCAAGTGGTGGCCGGATCGGCATCGAAGCCCGCGCCGTACGGCGTTTGATAGGCATTCGGCACCGAGAACGGCGTCAGGAAGCTGGCCAGGGTTGTCCGCGCCGTGACGAACTTTTCGTCATGGTTGTAGCGCACGCCCAGGGTCAGCTTGGTCCGGTCGTTGAACTGGACATAGGCTTCACCAAAGATGCCCTGGCTGTTGACGCGCAGATCATCCGAATTGTTGCGATAGGTCGGTGTGCCGAGATAGCTGGGCGCACGGCCGGTCGAAAGGGCGGTGAAGGCCCCCAGAACGCCCGTGAAATAGTCGATCCCGAAGGCGTCGACGTAGTAGCTGTTCTCGGTCATGTGGAAGCGCGAATAGATCCCGCCGAGCAGGAAGTTGACCTTCCCGTCCCACTTGGTTGAAAGGATCGCTTCGGCCGACCAGCTCGACTGGCTCTGGTTCGAACGGTCAAAGTCCTGCGGAGTCTGCGAACAGATCCGGTGACCGCCAAACGCGCCGGTGCCGGTTTCTTCCGGCAGCGAGGTGCAGAGCAGGCCATTCGGGCCGCCCGGGATCAAGGCCGCAGCCACCGGTGCGAAGTAGGGGACATAAACCGCCCCGGCCCCGCCGGTTGCAAAGACGTTGAGCGTGTTCAGCGCCGTCGCATAGTTGGCGCGGTTCTGGACCGAGAGGTTGTAATCCTGCGACGAATCGATGATCACGTTCTGATAGTTGCCCTGCAGGCTGAGGCTGACCCCGCCGCCGAGTTCCTGATCGAGCCCGGCCTGGGCATTCCATTCACGCGCATAATAGGTCGGCGTGAAATCGGTGTTGACCGTGCGGTAATCCGCCGGGTTGGTGGCACCAGCCCAGCTGTAGGGATCGGGCGTATAGAGGCTGCCCAAAGCCAGCGAGGTCGGCAGACCCTGCGTGGCGAAGAATTCCTGGCTGGTCAGCACGCCAACGAACGACGTGTTGGAGTTGGTCATCTGGAAATCGCGCTTGCCTGCAAGGCAGCCCAGCACGCCGGTGGGATCGCGCTGGCACATCTGCTTCTGGATGCGCAGACGGTTGTCCTTTTCATGGAAGTACTGAACCATGAAATCGATCGTCGTGCCGCTATCGGGTTCAACCCGCAGCGAGACGCGGCCGCCCCACATATCGCGGTCATCAAGCTTGGTGTTGTTGAAGATGTTCTGCGTGTAGCCATCGCGGTTGAGGTAGAAGCCCGCCACGCGGATTGCCGCCACATCGCCCAGCGGCAGGTTGACCATCATCTTGCCCTTGATGGAATTGTAGTTGCCGTATTCGGCTTCCATGCTGGCTTCGGTGCGGTTGAGCTTGGGGGTCTGGGTCTTGAAGTTGATCACGCCCGAGGTCGCGTTGCGGCCATACAGGGTGCCCTGCGGTCCACGCAGGACTTCGATCTGGCCCATATCGTAGAATTCGCTTTCGAACAGACGCGTGCCGGCCAGCGGCGCGTTGTTCAAGTGGATGGCGGTGGCCGAATCGCAGGTCACGCCCACGCACAGATCGCCGATCCCGCGGATCGTGAAGCTGGACCCGGTGAAGTTGCCCTTGGTAAAGGTCACGTTCGGCAGGGTCAGCTGAAGATCGGAGGTGTTCTTGATCTGCTGCTTGTCGAGCGCTTCAGAACTGAAGGCGCTGACGGCGATCGGCACGTCCTGCAGCCTTTGGCTGGTACGCTGTGCAGTAACCACGATTTCTGGTGTTGCTGCGGTTTCTTCCGCAGCCGCTGCAGCATCCTGCGCATAAGCTGGAAACGCGATTGCGCCGGCGCATACGCCAGCAAGCAGGGTTAGTTTACCCCTCATTAGCCCACTCTCCTCATATTGCCCGACCCTATTTCGGGCGGTTGCTTGGGCATAAGACCACCGTCCGCCGCGCTTTACAACAGGTTTTAATCGATTGGTTAGATCAAACGAAAACCGTAGCGTAAGTGCCACACCTTGGCGGAGCAGGCGGCGGGCGGATTGGCGGGTGCGGGGGCGCGAGTCACGCCGGGGCCAGGTCCGCCCAGCTCCTCCCCGAACCGGGGGACTCGCAGAGGGCGCCTTGCGCCAGCGGGACCGCCGCGCAGCGGGGGTGGAGGGGCACGCGGGTTTTCTGAGGCAGGAAGACCGCACCCCCCTCCATCAATCCAGCGGCAGCACAATCCCCCCACCAGCCTCAAACTCCGCTCTTGATCCGATTATGCGGCCTACACAGCATCTGGCAGTTACTGGCGATCGTCTTGCCACCCTTACTCCACGGCGTAATGTGGTCAGCTTCCATCTCAGATATATCGAATTTTGGCTTTGGCTCATCGCAGGCCGGGCACACACCACCCTGTCGCTCATAAGCCTCACGCTTCATGTTGTCGGTAAAGGCCCTGACCGACAGCGCTCGCTCACTACCGCTCAAAACATAATCAAAGATACCCGATTTCCGCGTGACATCTTCATCCTGCATAAGGCGTGAAACGCCTGCTTCAAGCTTGGATGTGTCCAGCTTGTCTTTGCCATAACGGTTGTAGAGCGGCCCCCAAGCCACTCCCTTCATTTCGCGTCGATAGTTTGAAAAAGTCAGATTGACCCAGTTGAGCACGGCCTGAAAGTAGCTCCACAACTCGTTGGCATTTTGATCGTGTTGGTGCGCGGCCATATAAACTTCAATCTTGCCTTCAGACAAGGGAAGCTTCATGGTTCTGCGCGAAGCGGCGTTGGCTGGAGAAGTAGAACGGGGCAAGGTTCCCATGCTAACCGGTTACGAGGAGCGCGCCGCCCGGATGGTGACGTCCGCGCTGGTCGAGAAGGGGTTGCTAACAGCCACAACGCATCGCGCCGCCCTGCGCATCGCCTTCGCGCCTTTCGCTCAGGCGCCGAAGCGCCGTGGTCAATCCGGCGGAACATGTATGGAACAGAAGGACCGCAAATAGCCCTTTCTAAGCCCACACATGTGAGTACCAATCCGGATTTGGGCGAACGATTATGGGGCAACAAACGGCGGAAATCCATGCCATTGGCGGATTTCGACGGACGCCGTGGGACCTTAGTTTTGGTGCCAGAAGAGGACTCGAATTAGAGACAAAACACGCAGCTATGGCGTCGAATTATACGAATCAAACTCAACTGTGGCCACCATAATGGCCCCCAAAAAAGTTGGCAAGCCGCTACGCGCGCGCGTAGCTTGGTTGGGAGGAGTTGCCAGGATCAGGCCAAAGAGCGGGCAATTTGGGATATCAGGAACGTGACTTATCATTAATATAGGGCTCAGATGCACGATTCCGAGCACGCTTAGAATTTTCCGAGCACGCTTAGAATTTCACGCTCCACTTGGGCTTAAACTCTTTTCTTGTCACAGGCTGGGCGAGAACGATATCCCTCTTTACGGAATAGAATTTCCTAAAAATTGATCTACCGTTCCTTTTCATTTTAAACTTCCGGACATAGTGGAAACCGAAGTCCGTATATGGCCAGGTTGCGACATATTTCAGATGCTGGTTAGTTCGCAGCAAATGCCCAACATAACAAGCCAAGTCCATCATGAGTGAGCTGCGCACCGCGCTCCACTCGTGCTTTGATGTGCACACCTCCAAAATGTAGAGGACGCTTGCTTGCCCGTCCGATGGTGAAAGGACCATCGCGGATTTCAAGTCTCGCTCTAAGAGGGCGCCATTGGACAATTTTTCAAACGTATCCAATGATATAGGAAGCACGGTATAGTAGCCTGCGACCCTAACTTGCGTTTTTGACGCTTTTATGTGCTCCGCCTCAATTACTCTCATGAACCCACCGCGTTCGAGCAAGGCACAAGCTTCCTCATCAGCGATCTCTAGTTGGGGTTTGAACCACTCATGATAAACCAAATCTACATCTGGGAGATCTTGAATAGTTGCAAATCGACCATGCAAAGCAACGACCGATATTGAATCATCGTCGTAGTTTTCGAGTTTCGGGGCAGAATGATGGTCGCGGTGAATAAAGATGAGCGATAAAATCAATATGAGCTCGACTAATCCGAGCGCCGCACCTGCCAGATATGGGTGGCCTTGCACTGGCCCTTGAACGCCAGTTCCAAGGGCTAGAGCGGCGAGGCAAAGGCCGATAATCATGCCGTTCGCGCTGAAAAAGCCTTTGAATACCGACCGAAATTCTCTCATCCCCCCCCCAATCGTCCTTCGTATCTTTATTGCGCTTAATTGGACGATGCAATAAGCCCTCTGCATCGCCGCCCGCGTCGCAATCTCAGCTGATCTTGCGTCCGACAATCTTACTCACGTAGGCTCTAGAATACATTGAGGCCAATTTGGCCGAATTTCGCAAGTCTCATTTTCATGGGCCCATCGCACATTGTGAGAGGACAATCATTTGGCCATCTATGACAAGCCGACCAAAGCGCTCATGTCTGAGTGGGCGTCAGCAAACCTTCAGCCAGGATTGATATTCACAAAGGCGCTGCCGGTGGCTTGGTTCAGGGCAAATTACCCGAAGATCAAATCGAACACCGTCGATATGCACGTTGAGGGCATGGCTGTGAACAATCAAAACCGGCGCCACCACCCCCAGATAAAGCCAGGTTCTGGACACGACCTCTTTTTCAAGCTTGGGCCCAATCAGTTCCGCTTGTGGGACAAAGATCACGACCCTGACCCGCGCTACAAGGCCGACATTGAGGCGAGCTCAATTCAGTCGCTGGCAGACGCTGAACTGAGTTCAGAATCCTCTGAGACTGGCGAGATCGGCGGAGACACCTTCGCTTACGAGAAGGATCTCCAAAACTATCTCGCGAGAAACCTGCATCACTTGGAACCGGGCCTCAGGCTATAGCATTGTTGGGACTTAGCCGTCCCCTCGCCACCACGGGCCTGAGACTTGTTATCGGGCCGATGTCGAGACCCTCTGACATCCAAACGCAGGTGCACTTGATCGCACCGTCTCTGAGGCGCTCTGCGATCGCCAGTTTTGCTGCGGCGTCTCCGCCAAGCTTTGGCGCAAGCAAATGGACCGCATCAATCGGTTCGATCCACTCAATCGCGGAATTATCGATCGGCGCGCCAAACAGGGGATTGACCAAGCTAGCTGGCAGCTTGATTGTCGAGTTACCTTCCAAGGCATCGATTTGTTCGGACGTGAGTCGCAAGGCGCGTTTGGCCAATTGGGCTTCCGCCCAGTCGGTCGGCACGATGATCTCCGTGGGCTGTTCGACGGCTTTTGCGACGGGAGCCATGGTTGCATCGAGCGTGTTTTGCTCGAACGCCTGGGCTAGTTTTTCAGGTGGAATGACGATCGGAAGGAACAACCGAGCGTCAGTTTCGTCCAAAAGGAAGCCACTCTTCCAAATGTCAGCAAGCTTCTTCTCGTCCTTGGTGATCGCCTGCATCGCGTCCCTAAGGCCGGGGCGGCACGAAAATTCCAGGCCGAGCCGCGTCGGACCGACTGCCGTTGCTGCCGTCAGCCAGCAGAACTCACGTTCTTCGTCCGCGCCGATCTCAGTGAGTGTCAGCGAAAAGTCCTGCCCAACCCCGCGGGTGGCGCGCCAACCGCTTTCCACGATGCTGGCAGTGACATCTGCTTCCACCACCTTAAACGGTTCGGGAACCGCCTTCTTGATCGCCTGAACCGCCGCCGCCATCATCCGCTCGGAGAGAGGACCGGCAGCCAGGTAATATTCGTCTTCGAGTTGCTTGAGCGATCGGACGATCTTTCCAGCCAGCTTGGAGTCCTGTTCGTTCGCCACCTTGGCCCGCTGTTCGTGATCCATGTTGTCATCCTTCCGTTATGGGAGGGCCACTGGGGCTCTCCGCCAACTGAAGGTTGGCTTCGCGATGCATGGCTTGATCTTGCGCCAAGAGAATAACCTGTGGCGAAGGCAAGCGACTTCCGGCTAGGAATGACCCCGGCAACCCCAATCGGACCTCGATTGAAACCGCGCCGAACCTGCCGACATTCGGCAAATCCAAGGCTCAGCGCTGCAGTGAATTTAGCAGAATCTCGCCAATTCGTCAAAAATGGCTGAAATGCGCAGTTGATGATAGGATAATCAAATCAATATCTTATTTGACGAATGGGCACCTGTTGTTAGCGATTCGCGATATTTCTTGCGGCAGAATTGTCCCTGAGCTGATCCAGATAGTCCGACCACCATTGCGACATTCGTTGACGCTCTTCCCAATGGCTTCCTCGATGATACGTGCCTCTGACTGAGCTGCCAGTGCTATGGGCCAGTGCGCGTTCGATCGCATCTGGATTCCATTGCCCAGATTCGTTCAGCAAGGTGCTAGCCATCGCTCTGAAACCATGTGCGGTCATCTCATCTTTGCCGTAAGGGACACGTCGGGGTAACGACCGAGGGAAAGCTTCTTCTCCTTCCCATCAAATCGATACTTCAGCCGCCAAAGCTTGCCCCCGCTGGGCTGAACGAGGAGGAACAGTCCCCGCTCATCGGCGAGCTTGAATGGCTTCGACCCATGTTTGGTTGCGCGAATCGCTGTGTCACTAAGTGCCATGTCTGGTGGCCACCTCCTCGACGTTCACCGCCGTGGCCACCGATGTGGCCCCAAGTGGCCACCGATTTCACGCGAACGAGCGCGAACTTCGGCGACGGCGAAGCCAGGAAAGTAGCAGATTTCTGCGGGTTTCAAAGCCGTCGGCGAACAACGCCGGACGGGTAGATGGTGCCCAGAAGAGGACTCGAACCTCCACGCCCTTGCGAGCGCCAGCACCTGAAGCTGGTGCGTCTACCAATTCCGCCATCTGGGCACGGGTGGCATCCAGCGCCAGATTGCGCGGGGGTGCCGGGTAGGAGCGGGCCCCTAGCGGGGGGCGGGCAGGGTTGTCAACTGGTCGATGGCTGGCAGGGCGGGGTTTGTGCCAAAAAGATCAAAAGAGGGGCTCACGCGTTGACATCGGCGTAGTGGCTGGGGGGCTGGATCACTTCCATCCGCTCGGCCAGCAGGGGGCGAAAGCTGGGGCGGCTTTTGATCACGGCGTACCATGATGCGGCCTGTTCGTGCCCGGCCCAATCGAGCCCGCCAAGGTAGTCTGCCACCGACAGCTGCGCGGCCGCGGCGAGATCGGCGAGGCTGATGGTGGGGCCGGCCAGCCACTGGCGGTGATCGATCAGGTGATCGATGTAGTAGAGGTGCTCGTGCGCCAGCTTCATCGCCTCACGCAACACGCGGCTATCGGGGGACTGGCGGTAGACCAGCCGCTTCTTCATCCGCTCGTGCAGCAAGGGCGCGGTGACATCGCCGAACAGGTTCTCGTCGAACAGCGCCGTCAGCCGGCGGATTTCGGCGCGGGTGACGGCGGTGCCGTTGATCAGCGCGTTCTTGTCGATCGTCTCTTCGAAGTATTCGCAGATCGCCCGGCTATCGCACAGAGTGATCCCGCGCTCGCTTTCATGGACCACCGGGGTGCGGCCGGCGGGGTTGAGCGCGAGGAAATCATCGCGCGCTTCCCACGGATTTTCGCGCCACAGTTCATACGGCACGCCCTTTTCGCTGAGCTGGAGGCGGACCTTGCGGCTGAACGGGCACAGGGGGAATTGGTAAAGCTGCCACATGGCCTTCCCTTGCCTGCGAGTGATTCGCGCTTCAAGGCGAAAGCGGGCCGGTCGATGACTAATTCAGGTGGATAACTGCCCGAGCTTGGCCGCGAGCAGCCCTTCGCGCAGGCCGGTGGTGGAAACCTGGACCTGGAGCGCGCCGGTTTCGGCCAGCAGCGCCGCCAGCAAGGCCGAGGCATCGCCCAGCTGGGCGGCGCGGGCCGAGCTGATCTTGGGCAAGGCGGCCAGCCGGCGCGGGCCGAATTCGCGCACCGTTATCTTGAGCGCGCGGGCAGCGGCGGCCGGGATCGGCTGAGCAAAGCTGCGGCCCGATAGCAGGGCATCGAAGCGCCCCAGCGCCCGCCATGCCCCGCCAACCAGATAGAGCGTCTCACCAGCCTGCATCCGGGCCCAGTCCATGCCGCGCAGCCGTTCTTTCAGTTCAGCGCGCAGTTGCCCGCGCCCGCGCGCCCGGATTGCCGCCACGCGCATCACCCCAAGCTGGAACGAGGTGCACTGGTGGACCTGGTCCTGGCCGATCCGCGCGAGTTCAAGACTGCCGCCGCCCAGATCGGCGACCAAGCCTGTGGCGCCCGGGTGCGTGGCGATAACGCCCATGGCCGAAGCGCGCGCCTCATCCTCGCCCGAGAGCAATTGCACGGGCAGGCCCAGAGCGCGCACCGCCTCGAGAAACGCCGCGCCATTGCCAGCATCGCGCACCGCAGCGGTGGCGACGACTTGCAGGCTGGCGGGATCGATGAGGCGGATCAGCGCGGCATAGCGTTCCAGTTCGCGCAGCGCCGCGGCCATGCTGCGCCGGTCAAGCTGCCCGCGCGCGACCACCCCGCGGCCCAGGCCTGCTGCCAATTTGTCATCGTACAGCACATCGCCCACCCCGGCGCCGAACACTTCAAGCCGGATGGTGTTGGAACCGATATCGATGATGACGTGGCGCGGGGCTGCTGGCATGGCAGCGGGCTTAGCCCGTTTGTGCCGCGATGGCATTAGCCGACGATGGTTTGTCCCCGCGATTGCCGGGGGCCGCTGCCAAAGCAAAGTCAGCCGTTCGGCGCACAGTCGGACACCCGCCAGGCGGTTATTCCGCATGTGGCCGATTGACCGGGCCAATGCATCGGATAGAGTGGCATATCGCAACCGATGGAGAGAGCGGATGTATAGTCACAATATGGTGGGATCGAACGATATCGCCAAATCGAAGGCGTTTTATGACGCCACGTTCAAGGCGCTGGGCGGCAAGGAAGCCATTCAGGATGACAAGGGCCGCCTGATCTACATGCACAACAGCGGGATCTTCATCGTCACCCCGCCGATCAATGGCGAGCCGGCCACTGCCGGCAACGGTTGCACGATCGGTTTTGCGGTCGACAGCCCCGAACAGGCCAATGCCTGGCACGAGGCCGGCGTGGCCGCTGGTGGCACCGCGATCGAAGATCCGCCGGGAGTTCGCGAAGGCGGCATGGGCGCGCTCTACCTTGCCTATCTGCGCGATCCCGATGGCAACAAGCTGTGCACGCTCAAGCGGATGTGAGCAGCGATATCTACGAAGTAAGGCCAGACGGCACCCGGCGCGCGGTATCGCGTGACTGGGTGCCCGAAGCCCCGGTGGCGCTGGAATTCAACGGCCTGTCCTATGCCGTGATGATGGCCACCCCGGCTGACCTGGAAGACTTTGCGACCGGCTTTGCGCTGTGCGAAGGCTTGGCTGGCTCGGCCCCCGACATTTCCGATCTTGCCGTGGCCGAAGTTGAAAACGGCTGGGTGATCCGCGCGCAGCTCGCTGGCCTGGGGATCGAAAAGTTGACCGAGCGGGTCCGCACGCGGGTGGCCGAATCAAGCTGCGGGCTGTGCGGGATCGACAATCTGGCCGAAGTGACGCGGCCTTTGCCCGCCGTTGCAAGGCACGCGGCAATTGAACCTGCGGCGATTTTTGCGGCACTGAGGGCTTTGCGGCCCTTGCAGGAGCTGACCCGCCGCACCGGTGCAGCCCATGCTGCAGCCTGGGCGTCCTGCGATGGAGAAATCAGTCTGCTGCGCGAAGACGTTGGCCGTCACAACGCGATGGACAAGCTGATCGGAGCTACCGCGCGGGCCGGGCAACGGCTTGATCTGGGCTTCGTGGTCAGCACCGCCCGGTGCAGTTATGAGATTGTCGAGAAGGCCGTGCGCGGCGGGGCGACCACTCTGGTCTGCGTGTCCTTGCCGACCTCGCTGGCGGTAGAGCGGGCCAAGGCCGCCGGGCTCAGCCTGTGGGCCCTGGCGCGCGATGATTCGGTGTTGCTGGTGAATGACGGTTCCCTTTAGATCCTCCCCCCTGGGGGGAGGGGGACCATGCGAAGCATGGTGGAGGGGCACGCGCGAGTGATCCGGACGCCTCGGGATCACTCGCACGTACCCCTCCACCATCCTCTGCGAGGATGGTCCCCCTCCCCGTGCCGGGGAGGATCATCTGGACAGCAAAAACACCGCATGTTCAGCCCGCCACGCCGCTGCTGCAGGGCCGATCCGCTTGTCACCCGACAGGAACCATTCGCCTTCGACCCGGCAGCCCTTTTCAGCTACCAGCAGGCGGAAATCGCGCACTGTCACATGGTGGATGTTGGGGGTTTCGTACCAGGCGATTGGCAGCAGCCGGGTGACCGGCATACGCCCGTTCCACAGCAGGCTGGCCCGGACCCGCCAGTGCGCGAAGTTGGGGAACGAGACGAACGCCTTGCGCCCCACCCGCAGAAGCTCATCCAGCACCAGATCGGGTCGCTTGGTGGTCTGCAGCGTCTGGCTGAGGATCGCATAGTCAAACGCAGCATCGGGGTAATCCGCCAGATCGGTATCGGCATCGCCCTGCATTACCGAAAGGCCCCGCCCCACGCATAGTGCAACATTGTGGGCATCAAGCTCCAACCCACGCGCATCGACACCGCGCCGATCGCGCAGTTCGGTCATCAGCTCGCCGTCGCCGCAGCCGACATCGAGCGCGCGACTACCCTCCGCGACGTTTTCAGCGATGATCGCCAGATCGGGGCGCAGCGCGCTCATCCCAGGAAGCCTTTGATTACCCGGTCCAGCGCCGGCACATCGAGCAGGAAGCTGTCATGCCCGAACGGGGCCGACAGTTCGACAAAGCTGACCGCTGCGCCCGAGGCATTGAGTGCATGGGCGATCGTCCGGCTTTCCGCAGTGGGGTAGAGCCAATCGGTATCGAAGCTGACCAGACAGAACCGCGCGTTTGATCCGGCAAAGGCTTGCGCCAATTTGCCCCCATGCTCTTCGGCCAGATCGAAATAGTCCATCGCCCGGGTGATGTAGAGATAGGAGTTGGCATCGAACCGGTCGGTAAAGCTTAGCCCCTGGTGGCGCAGATAGCTTTCGATCTGGAAATCGGCATCGAAGCCAAAGGTTTTGGCGCCTTTCGTCCCATCTGGCCGATCCTGCAACTTGCGGCCGAACTTTTCATGCATCCCTTCTTCGGAAAGATAGGTGATGTGCGCCGCCATGCGCGCCACGGCGAGGCCGTTCTCTGGGCCCTTTCCTCCATTGCTTAGAGCGCCGTAATAATCGCCGCCATTCCACTTGGGATCCGCCATGATCGCCTGGCGCCCCACTTCGTGAAACGCGATGTTCTGGGCGGAATGGCGCGCGGTGCTGGCGATTACCAGCGCGGCGCGGGTGCGCTGCGGCCAATTGGCGGCAAAGCTTAGCGCCTGCATCCCGCCCATCGATCCGCCGACCACGGCGTGCAATTGATCGATCCCCAAGGCATCGAGCAGCGCCACCTGAGCGCGAACCATGTCGCGGATCGTGATCACCGGAAACCGCATGGCGTAGGGCTGCCCGTCGCTGGCCAGGCTGGCCGGGCCGGTGGAGCCCATGCAGCTGCCCAGCACATTGGCGCAGATCACGAAAAACCGGTCGGTATCGATGACATTGCCCGGACCGACCGACCGCGCCCACCAGCCCGGCTTACCGGTCTTGGGATGCGGGCTGACGATATGCTGATCCATCGTCAGGGCATGGAACACCAGCACCGCGTTGGACTTGTCAGCGTTCAACGTGCCGACCGTCTCATAGGCAACCTGCACCCCGGCCAGATCCTGCCCGCCGTCAAGCGGCAAGGGCGCGGCCAGTTCGAGGGTGTGGCTGGCAGTGAGAAGATCGGCAGTGGCCATTTGCGGCGATTGGGGGAGCAAAGCCGGACTGTCAATTCCTGCCCCGCAGACAACGGAACTGGCTGGCAAATCCGCCGCCACCTGCTATGCGCAAGCCCGCAATGGCCAGCAGCCCTATCCCCAAGCCCTGGATCGCAGGGATACACGCTTATGTCCCCGGCAAGTCGGGGGGAGACGGCGTGCCTGTGGTCAAGCTTTCGGCCAACGAAAACCCGCTGGGCTGCTCTGCGCTGGCGCTGGCGGCGCGGGCCGATGCCGAGCACCCCTCGCACTATCCCGATGGCGATAGCGCCGCGTTAAGGGCCGCTTTAGGCGCACGTAACGGGATTGACCCTGCGCGGATCATCATGGGCGCCGGTTCGGGCGAACTGCTTTACCTTGCCGCCAGCGCCTATGCGGGGCCGGGCGACGAAGTGCTGTTCTCGCAGCACGCCTTCTCGCTCTACGATATCGTCGCGCGCCGCGCCGGGGCCGAACCGGTCGAGGCACCCGCAAGCGACTACGCCACCGATGTCGATGCGCTGCTGGCTGCGATAACCCCGCGCACCCGGGTGGTTCTGGTGGCCAATCCCAACAACCCAACCGGGACCTATCTGCCACGCGCCGAGATTGCCCGGCTGCACGCGGGCTTGCCCGGCCACGTGCTACTGGTGCTCGATCTCGCCTACATCGAATATGTCGATCCGGCAGACGATGATGGCTCGATGGATCTGGCCGCCAGCCAGCCCAATGTGCTCGCCACGCGGACCTTCTCCAAGGCCTATGGCCTGGCAGGCGAGCGGGTTGGCTGGGGCACCGGCTCTGCCGAGGTGATCGAAGTGCTCAACCGGCTGCGCGGCGCCTTCAACGTCTCAAACGAAGCGCAGACCATGGCGCTGGTGGCGCTACAGGATCAGGCCTTTGTCGAACAATCGCGCCGCCACAATGCCGCGGCACGGGCGCAATTTGTTGCCGAGATCGAGGCGCTGGGCAACCACGGGCTGCGCGCGGTGCCAAGCGAGGCGAACTTCGTGCTGGTGCTGTGCGAGGGCAAGTTGACCGGCAAGGCGGCCTACGAAGGCCTTGCCAAAGCCGGTTATATGACCCGCTGGTTTTCCGTCCCAGGCCTGTCCAAAGGCGTGCGCATCACGATCGGCACCGATGAAGATATGGCCGGCGTCGCCCGCGTGCTGCGCGAATTGGCGGAGGCGGCCTGATGGCGTTCCAACGCATCGCGATCATTGGCCTTGGGCTGCTGGGCGGATCGATCGGGCTGGCGATCAAGGCGTATCTGCCCGGTGCCAAGACCACCGGCTATGACGCCGATCCGGCCACGCGGGCGCGCGCTGCGCAGCGCGGCCTGGTGGACAGCATCTGCGATAGCGCCGCGTCGGCGGTAACCGATGCCGAACTGGTGATCCTGTGCGTGCCGGTGGGGGCGATGGCCGCCGCTGCTGGGGAACTGGCCGCGGCCCTGCCCGCTGGCGCGCTGGTCAGCGATGTCGGTTCGTCCAAGCAATCGGTGGCCAAGGCGCTGGCAGAGGCCCTGCCCGGCCACGCGATCATCCCCGCGCATCCAGTGGCCGGGACTGAACGCTCCGGCCCCGACGCCGGCTTTGCCAGCCTGTTTCAGCAGCGTTGGTGCATCATCACCCCGCCGGCCGATGCCGACGGCGCGCAATTGGCCGCGCTGTGCGCCTTCTGGGAAGCGCTGGGGGCCAAGGTTGAGGTGATGGACGCGGGCCATCACGATATGGTGCTGGCGGTAACCAGCCACTTGCCGCACCTGATCGCCTATACCATCGTCGGCACTGCATCGGACCTTGAAGGGGTGACCGAGAGCGAAGTAATCAAGTATTCGGCCGGTGGCTTCCGCGATTTCACCCGCATTGCCGCCAGCGATCCGACCATGTGGCGCGATGTCTTCCTGGCCAACAAGGACGCGGTGCTGGCCATGCTGCAACGCTTCACCGAAGACCTGACCGCGCTGCAACGCGCGATCCGGGTGGGTGATGGCGATCAGTTGTTCGATCATTTCGAGCGCACCCGCACGATCCGCCGTTCGATCATCGAAGAGGGCCAGGACGATGCCCGGCCCGATTTCGGGCGGAGCGATCATGAGAGCTGATCCCGCTGCTGGAACTCCATGCCGCCCGGCGCATTGCAGCTGCAGATGAAAATCCAGATCCATGCCCGGCTGTTCTACGTGTTCGCCGAACCCACCGATGTGCTGATCCAGGTCGAAGCCGCAGAAGAGGCCGATCAGCGGATCGATGCGCCTGAGCTGTGGCTTACCCCGGTGCTGCACTTCGCGCGGGTTCCGGGGCATGACGAGATCGGCCAGCGGATCTGGATCAGGGTCGATGGCGAACTGGCGCTGGATTACAAGGCATTGGTCGACGTCTCGCGGCCGTGGGTGGATATTTCGGCCTTACCAGATACCCAGCCGCACCTGCTGCCCGGCGCGGTGATCGATTACCTGATGCCGTCGCGGTTTTGCCCATCGGACCGGTTCAGCGATTTTGTCAGCACCGAATTTCCAGGCCTAAGCGGCGGCGCGCTGGTCGCCGCATTGCGCGATTGGGTGGGCAGCCATCTGACTTACGAGCCGGGTGCCAGCCACGCCGGAACCTGCGCCAGTGATACTTTCATCCAGCGCCGCGGCGTGTGCCGCGATTTTGCGCACCTGCTGATTACTCTGGCCCGCGCCGCCTCGATCCCCGCGCGCTATGCCAGCGTCTATGCCCCCGATGTCTCACCGCCTGATTTTCACGCGGTGGCCGAAGTATGGCTGGACGGCACCTGGCATCTGGTTGACGCCACCGGCATGGCCGCAGCCGAAGATGTGGTGAAAATCGGCGTCGGCCGCGACGCCGCCGACATCCCGTTTCTGTCAAGCTTCGGCAATGCCGAGCTGTATGAAACGAAAGTCAGCGTTGCACGGGTCTAGCGCGCGGCGGCAAACCTTGATGAAAACCCGCTCAGACTGAGCCTGTCGAAGTCCCGGCCTGTTACTCGACCGGTTCGTGGGCACGGTGGGGCTTCGACAGGCTCAGCCTGAGCGGGAATTTGAGGTATGAGTGGATGGCAGTTCCGAGCACCTAGCTGAACAGAAACACCCCGGCGACCGCGAACATCACCGCGGTGGCCAGCCAGCCGCCAAATTCCAGCCAGCGGCCCAGCACCAGCTTGCCCATGATTTTATTGTTGCGCGCGATCAGCATGGTCACCACCATCAGCGGCGGGGCGAGCAGGCCATTGACCACGGCTGCCCAGTACAGCGCCTTCATCGGATCGATCCCGATCCCGTTGAGCGCGACCCCGCCCAGCGTCGCCGCCGCGATCACGCCGTAAAACGCTTTGGCCTCGCGCGGTTTGCGGTCCAGCCCTTCGGTCCAGCCGAAGGTTTCGCTCACCGCATAAGCCGCGCTGCCGGCCAGCACCGGCACCGCCAGTAATCCGGTGCCGATGATCCCCAGCGCAAACAGCGCAAAGGCAAAATTGCCCGCCACCGGGCGCAGCGCCTCGGCCGCCTGGGCGGCATCGGTGATCTGAGTCACTCCAGCAGCGTGCAATGTGGCGGCAGTGGCGATGATAATGAACAGCGCGGTGAGGTGCGAGAAGCCCATGCCCACCAGGGTATCGGTGCGGATCCGCGCCAGTTCAGGCCCGGCGTTACGCGGACTGACGTGGAGCGGCTTGATATGGCGGCGGTGCTGTTCCTCCACCTCTTGCCCGGCCTGCCAGAAGAACAGGTAAGGGCTGATCGTGGTCCCGAAAATCGCCACCAAGGCCATCGAATGATCCTTGTCGAAGGTAAAATGCGGCACCAGAATATCGTAAACTGCGGTGCCCCACGGCACATCGGCCACCAGCACCACCCCGGCATAGGAAAACAGCGATAGCGTGGTCCATTTAAGCACGCGCTGGTACTTCTCATAGCTCAGCATCACTTCCAGAGTGACGCTGATCAGCCCGATCGCCACGGTAAAGGCCAGCACCGGCCCCGGCACCACCAAAGCCACCACCGCGCCCATCGCGCCCAGGTCTGCGCCCAGATTGATCACGTTGGCGATCAGCAGCAGCAGCACCACCACGCGCAGCAGCCATGGCGGATAGAACTGGCGCAGGTTCTGTGCAATGCCCTTGCCCGTGGTCGCGCCGATCCGCGCGCAGATCGCCTGGATCGAGACGAGCAGCGGAAACCCGAAGAACATCGTCCAGGCGAGGCCAAAGCCGAACTGCGCCCCGACCTGGCTGTAGGTGCCGATGCCCGATGGATCATCATCCGCAGCGCCGGTTACCAGCCCTGGTCCCAGCACTTCCAGCGGCGAGCGGCGTTCGGGCTTGTCGGTCACGATGCGGCCAGCGCGTTGATCGCAGCATGAACCCGTGCCTCAACCTCGGCGCGGGGCAGGCGCGGCGGGATCGGTTCGGAAATGCGATAGGTGATGACGCCGGGCTGTTTGATCCAGCGATGGTAGAGCGGCCCGGTCTCCACCGCAATGGCCACAACCGGCAGGCCCAGCAGCTTGTAGATTCCGGCAAAGCCCGCCTGCAGCGGCGGCTGGGTGCCGTGGGGCACGCGGGTGCCTTCGGGGAAAATGAACAGCGAGCGGTCTTCGCCAATGATGGTCTTGGCTGCAGCCATCATATGGCGCAGCGCCTTGGCCCCCTGTTCGCGCTGCACCTCGACCAGCCCGTAACGATCGGCGACCGTGCCCCACAGCGGAATGCGCAGCAGCTCGGCCTTGGCGAAAATTCCGGGGAACGGGACCACCTGCGGGATATCGATCGCTTCGAAAAAACTTTGGTGCTTCATTGCCACGAACACCGGCCCGGGCGGCAATTGGCCTTCGACGCGAATGGTTATTCCCAGAAAATGGCGCGCGCACCAGCGGTGCCACAGCGACCAGCGATCAACCGCACGGCGAAAGGTTTGGCGCGAGCCCAGCAGCGCCGCCAGGCTAGCCAGCACAACGAACACACTGCCGGTGTAGAACACCAGATAGAACAGCGCATTCCTGATGATCCGCACCGCCATCATGTCACGACGGGTCCAGCCCCGGCACGCTGCGGAACAGCAGTTTGTGATATTCAACCATCAGGATCCGCAGCGAAGGCTGGGTCCGCACCGCATCGTCGATCACCGTCACCTTGGCCGGCAAGACCTTGGCCAGCTCGGCCTTGGCCCGGCGCAAATGCCAGTCGCTGGTGACCAGCCGGACGCTGCGATAGCCGTGCTGCTCGATCCAGTCGGCACTCTCACGCGCGTTGCTGGTGGTATCGAAGGCGCGGTAGCCCAGCGTGATGCAGCACTCCATCTCGGCCGGGGTGATGTTGAACTGGGCGGCAAATTCACCCTTTTTGACTTGCGGATCGACGCCTGAAACCAGCATCCGGGGCGACCAGCCGCGGTGAAGCACCTCAAGCCCGCGCTCAATTCGCCCGGCCCCGCCAGTCAGCACTACCACCGCATCGCTGCGCTGCGCCCCGGCGGCGCGCGGCAGGCTCATCGCAAACAGAATGAACCCGGCGATCCAGGCAATCAGGATCAGGGAAATGACACGGCGCAGAATCGGCAATTTATAGCATCTTTCTCAGTGTTCGCAGCACGGTCTGGCGCGCGGTGACCATCGCCAGGACGATCCCGGCAATTGGCACCAGCGCCAGCAGCAACCAATCGGTCAAGCCCAAAGCACCGCTATCAACCAGCCCGGCACCCAGCCCGCCAAACTGCCGCCCCAGCACAATCACAGCCGCCAGCCCCAGCAGCAAGCCGGCAGTGCCACCGATCATAGCATCGAAACCGATCGCCCGCTGAAAAATCCGCGCGATCTGGGTATCAGTGCCGCCCAGCAGGTGGATGATCTCGATCGTATCGCGGTTCGATCCCAGCGCGTTGCGCGCCGCCAGCAGCACTGCGGCGGCCAAGGCAAAGCCCAGCACCGCTACCATCATCAAGGCCAGCCAGCGCAGCGTATCGACCGCGCCGAACACCGGCTTGAGCCAGCCCGACTGCGCATCGACTCGCGCCGCAGGGGCCACGGTGCGCAGCGTGCGGCGCAGCGCACCCAGCGTCTCACCCGTAACCGCGCCGCGCATCCGCGCGTCAATCAGCGCGGGCACGGGAATGGCATCGCTGCCGCTCAACGGTTGGCCAATCCACGGTTCGATCAGCCGGTCGATCTTGTCTTGCGGCACCAGACTGGCCTCCAGCACCCCGGGCGCGGCGCGCAGCGCAGCCAGCGCGGCCTGGGCCTGGCCATCGCGAGTGGCCGGATTGGCATCGACGATTTGCACCGTCACTCCGCCGGTCAGTGCGTCAGAAGCAGTGCCCGCCGCGTTGGAAAAGGCCAGCGCCGCGGCGGCCGCAATCACCGTCAGCGCCACCATGATCGCGATCACCCACGGCATCGGGCCAGACAGGCGGCGCTGGCCGATCAGCTGGCTTTCAGCGCTGCGATTGAACAGTTGGGGCAGTGCTACCATCGGCCTAATCCTCACCTGCCGCAGCGCGCGGACGCGGGCGGGGGGGATAGCGCAGCGCCCCGGTGGGATCGGACAGCCGCCCCCGATCGAGCCGCATGATCAACGAATCCGGCACCCGCTTGAGCAGATGCACATCGTGGGTGGCGACCACCACCGTGGTGCCGATCCGGTTCAGCGCTTCGAACAGGCGCAGCAGCTTGACCGCCATTTCGGGATCGACGTTGCCGGTCGGTTCATCCGCCACCAGCACTTCGGGCCGGTGGATCACCGCCCGGGCAATCGCCACGCGCTGCTGTTCACCGCCCGAAAGCTGCGCCGGCAGGGCGTGGATCCGGTCGGCCAGTTGCACCCATTCGAGCATATCGGTGACCGGCTTGATGATATCACGCTCGGCCACGCCCTGCACCCTGAGCGGCAAGGCGACATTATCGAACGCCGAGAGGTGCGGCACGAGGCGGAAGTCCTGGAACACCACCCCGATCCGCCGCCGGAACCCGGGCAAGCGTTCGCGCGGCAGGGTGATGGCATCGGTGCCGAACATCCGGATCATCCCGCGCGACGGGCGCTGCGCGAGATAAAGCAGCCGCAGCAGCGAGGTTTTGCCCGCGCCGCTGGCCCCGGTGAGGAAATAGAAGCTGCCCGGGTGGAGCGTGAACGACACGTCGCTCAACACTTCGCGGTCCGAGCCATAGCGCAGCCCGACATTGTCGAACTGGACGATATCCCCTTCGGTATTGCTCATCATGGCAGTGGGGATCGCCCATCCGGAGTAAGAGAAAGACGGCAATCGGGCCGCCGGGCCCGCCGCGACGCGCCCTGACGGGGCTATAGCGGCCAATCGATGTGGAAAAAAGGGCGTTGCACCCCGCTTCCCACCGCGCATGGCTTGCCCTTGGCAACGAGACCATGCTTAACAGCCTGCAACCATGATTATCTCGTGCCCAGCCTGCGCCACGCGTTACGTCGTTCCCGACACCGCGATCGGCGTCGAAGGGCGCACAGTGCGCTGCGCCAAGTGCCGCCACGCCTGGTTTCAGGATGGCCCGCAGCTCGATGCCCCCGCTGCTGCGCCGGAGCCGGTGTCAGCGCCAGCTCCTGCTCCAGTGGCAGAACCACCAGCTCCGGCGCCTGTTACGGCCCAGCCTGAACCAGCGCCCGAAGATGCAGCCCCAGAGGCTGCGCCAGAACCTGACAGCGAACCTGCCAGCGAACCCGTAGCACAGCCATTCAGTGAACCCGCGGCCAGTCCAGCGGCTGAAGATGAACCCGCGCCCGCGCCCCCGCCGCTCAACTTTGCGCTCGATGATGCGCCGCCCGCGCCGCCGCCTGCGCCTTCGGTCTATGAGGAGCCCACGGCGGGCGACGACGAAGACTATTCCCGCTTCGCGCACGAACCGCTGTTTCGCCCGCGCCGCAACCCGGCCAAGATCGCAATGTACGCCGCCGTCTTGTTCGCGGTGGTCGCGCTGGGCTCGATCGCGGCCGCAGCATGGTATGGTCTGCCCGATTGGCTGCCCTTTGCCCAGCCCAGCTTTGCCCAGGACCAACCCGGTCTGAAGCTTGATTTCCCGGCCAAGCAGCAGGGCCAGCGGCAATTGCCCGATGGCAGCTTCTTCTTTGAAGCCAATGGCACGATCACCAACACTTCGGCGCAATCACGCACGGTGCCGACACTGCAGGTGGTGCTTTACGATGCCCGCGGCGGGCAGAAATTCATCCAGGAAATCCACTCGCCCAAACGCGTGCTGGCTCCGGGTGAAAGTGTTTCGATCAACGAGGCGCTGGTCAACGTCCCCAAAGGCGCGGTCAAGGCCAAGTTCGGCTGGAAGCCGGGCAACTGATCATTCAAACAGGATTGAAGCCGAACCGTCGCTGTGGCGGCTGATATGGCGCGTCAGTCCGCCCGGCCCGGCGGATTCGCTGGCGCTCTCAGCGCGAAGGATGGTGACAGTGGCTACCGCGCGAACCTGCGCGCCGTGCGGCTGGACGTCAGCGGGCGGCGCGCTAAGACTGACCACAGCAGCAAGCACCAAGGTAAACAATCCGGCCATGCCCGAAGGTAAACGCGCGATTTACCAAGCCTGCAATGGCCGCGCCCGCGCCGTCCCCGAAAGAGACAATGCGCCGTCCAGGTGTAACCGGCTTGCGGCCCCGCAAAGCCTTTGCTAAGGGCCCGCTCCTACCCCCCCGGGACGTTACTTTCGCCCCGATGATTTAGCGGTCGTGGCGGAATTGGTAGACGCGCAACGTTGAGGTCGTTGTGGGCGAAAGCCCGTGGAAGTTCGAGTCTTCTCGACCGCACCAATCAGTCTTTCGAGGTAACAGACTTTCGCCTCCTGGCGAGAGGCGCTCGCAAAATGGCGCAGTTCTGCGGGGTTTTTGGCAATCCAAATTCCGGGGTGAAGCCATAGACTCAATTGCTCTACGCCCATCTGGCCAAAAATATGCCGGATTCTCTGTCTGCGAGAACCCGGCTTCACCTCAAATTGCGATGCAGACTGCGGTCAGACGGCGAGACCGAACTTACGCTCCTGGTCGGCCCAGTCGATTGGCACATCGCAGCTTAGCAGCACGCGCCTGGTCCACCCTTTGGGTTGCGAGCCATCGGCGATGGCATCGACGATTCTCGGGCTGAGGAACGAGAGGGCCTTGTCAGACTAAAATTGCAGGCGGGGTGGGGCGCTGGTAAAAAAGCGAAATGACCACGCCCGCTAACCCGTTTCGTTGTTTCAACTCGTCGCCGGATATGATCCGGCTCGTGGTCATGATATACGTACGGTTCCCGCTCAGCCTGCGCAACGTTGAGGATCTTCTGTTCGAGCGCGGCATCGACATCTGCCATGAAACCGTACGATTTTGGTGGAACCGGTTTGGGCCGATGTTCGCCTCTGAATTACGCCGGCAGCGTGTGTCGCGCATGCGCGGGTTTCGCCACTGGCGTTGGCACGTTGACGAGGTGTTTGTGAAAATCAACGGAGCGCGACATTATCTTTGGCGCGCCGTTGACCATGAAGGCGAAATTCTGGAGTCCTACGTTACGAAGAAACGGGACAAAGCTTCCGCTTTGAAGTTCCTGAAGAAGGCACTGAAGCGGCATGGCCGGGCCGCAGCGACCGTCACCGACGGGCTGAAATCCTGCCCAGCAGCAATGCGCGCACTGGGAAATCTCGATCGCCGCGAGATGGGGCGATGGAAGAATAATCGAGCAGAAAACTCGCACCTGCCTTCTTGAAGACGGGATCGGGCAACGCTCCGCTTCAGGCGAATGAAGACACTGCAGAAGTTCGCCTCGGTCCATGCCGACGTCCACAACCACTTCAACCAGGAACGCCACCTCGTCGATCGCCAGACTTACAAAATACGCCGCTCGGCTGCCCTGGCCGAGTGGCAGTCGCTTGCCGCCTGATAATCCGCGATTTGGGGCGTCGCGCGCGAATCGGAGGCGAGTTGTGATTAGACTGACAGGGCCCTTGGGACTGCTAAGACGTGTCCATGAATGCTGCCGTAAGCAAGTGAGCCAAACTAGCCGTCCGTGCACGAAGTGGGCTCATTTGGGAGCGGCCAAAATGAAAGCTATGCCTGTTATTGGACCTAATGATCGGCGACCAATGTCCGCATTGTCAGCGGACCCTTCGGTTCGGGTGAGGTAAAAACAGATGACAGACCTAAAAATGTCGGCGGATTCTTAATCCGCTCCGGCTATCTCGGAATTACCTTCTTAGCTCACTGGCGAGATAGCCGAACTAGGTAGAATACCGAGTTCGCTTCAGGGTGAACCGCTAAGTATGTTTCATTAAGCACAATCCCCGAAGCAAACAGGGGGTTTGAATGGTCCGGAAGATACTTTTGATCGACAGTGATTTTCGCCGCCGGGCTGCAATCAGCCACCGGCTCGAAGGTCCATCCTGCCATATCGAGCCATTGGAAGTCGCGTGGGAGTTGTCCTTTCCATTACCCGATAATGGCGTGATTCTTCTCCATGACGACGGCAAAACAATCGGCGAAGTGGTTAAGCACATGGCCGAAAATGCCTGCTGGCGCCCAATCATATGCTTCTCCGAGAACCTAGAAATCAAGTCGATCGTTGGAGCATTGAGAAAAGGCGTGGATGATTACCTTCCTTGGCCATTCACCGAGCAAGAAATCTCCTGCGCGATCAGCATCGTCGCGGATCCATTCAACTCGGCAAGAATGGATCGATTGCGTGAAGCCAAGGCGCGCAGCAAGGTCGACAAGCTCACCCGTCGCGAGAGGGAAGTATTGAGCGCAGTAGCGGATGGCCTTTCGAATCGGTTGATTGGCGATCGCTTGCAAATCTCACCCCGTACAGTCGAGATCCATCGATCCAATATGCTGGCCAAATTAGGAGCAAACCACACGAGCGAAGCCATTCGAATTTCGGTTGAGGCCTCCCTGTCGATCTGAGCTTCCCTCGCTGTCACCGCGCAAAACTTCGCCATGTCGCAAGCTTAATGCTTGGGTTGCAAGGCGAACAGCCGAGACGCGGTCGATGATTGAAGGCCATGCTACAGGTTCATTGGTTTGAGTGCCGTGCAGTCAAAACTATGCCGGCAAGATTTTTCTCTCGTTTGATCGAGCGTTTGCGAGGATTTGGCTTGCCAGCACACAAGTTCAGAATCATGTCTCGTGCCGTGTTTTGAGCGACCAGAGTTCAAAGTCCGGATGGCTTTCGTGATTACCTCGATCGCGTCACCAATCAATTCGATGTCGGCCTGGCCCATCGAATGGGTCAATGCCAATGCGCCGATAAATGCCAGCCATTCGGAATCACTATTCGTGCCATGTACCAAATGATCAAACAGATGAGTGATGCCGCGCATCAGAACAGCGGTTTCTATTCGTCAAATCTTGACGTGACGAGGCGGAACCTTTGTGGCGACCACCGACTATGACCGCGACCCAATTATTGGCCCTTTTTGTAGTCTCAACTCAATTTAGCCTGACGTTCGCTTCAAACCTGCCGGGACTTCGGCGCAACGTTGTCCATGAGCCGCGACCGGGGCATTCAATTTTCCGGCCTGATCTGAACGGGCGCTGTGCCAGCCATTCAGGTTAGAGGCAGGCAATTTGAGCGAAAGGCCTGAAATTTATAAAACGCGCCATGGCGCGCGGGGGACATCTGTCGTGAAATCAGCACTTAGTATCATTGCTTTGTCTAAGTCAGACCGGACCCAAGCCATAGTGGCCTTGCTGGAAGTTGCGCTCGAGGTGCTTGATGCCACCGAGCATTCGCTTCCGGCGGCCTATATCGACTTGGGTTTGAACACCTTTCTGGAACAGATCGCGAGTTCGCCAGTGGATGAGCTCAAGAGGCTGAAAAAACTTAATTAATAGTCTGGAAGATGGCATCATTCCGATGCTTCTGCACTGCAGGGATCAGTAAATGCAGGTAGGTAAAGACCGAAGGTTTGCAATGATCCATTAACCATATCTTAGGGTGGCTGCGACTATTCAAATTTCGAGGGCGTTGCGGCTTTACCGAATGAGACGATCTGTCTCGCTACGGTTCCTGCCGAGCGCCCTCACCTAGGCACGAACTTTGTAACAATTCTTTCGGCCAGCGATGCCAGCTTGGCTCTTCGCGTCAGCTAACCCGACAAAAGCGATCCGCGCAAAGCGCGCTAACGTAGCCGGCATTCCTGTCATGCCAGCATTTCAGCAACCTAACGTGCGCTCGCGCAGTGAACCTCCCCACTTAATGCCATTTCGGCACCTCACTAAGTCGGCTTTATGTGGGCGCACTGATGCCGTTCTATAGGGCGGCGGAGGGGCGTAAACATAATGACTAGCTATGATTTTGTGGTTCTTGGCAGCGGTCCAGCGGGAAGGCGAGCCGCAATCCAAGCCGCAAAGCTCGGACGATCGGTGCTGGTAATCGACGACCGAAGCAAGGTAGGCGGCGTCTCTGTTCATACTGGCACCATACCGTCGAAGACACTTCGGGAAACTGCGCTCAATCTCTCAGGCTGGCGCGAACGCGGGTTTTACGGTCGAAGCCATAAGGCGAAGCAAGACATCCACTCGGAAGATCTCGCAATGCGCATGGGCAAGACCTTTGAGTTCGAGGTCTCCGTCCTGGAACATCAATTTGCTCGGAACGGCGTGTCGGTTTGTGTTGGGCGCGGTAGATTTGAAGGCCCACATTCGCTAATAGTTGAACGGCAGCTTGAAGGGCGGCCGGTAATAGAGCGGATCGAAGCCGAAAAGATCCTGATTGCGGTTGGCACGGCACCTCAGCGGCCTGCAAACATCCCCTTCGATAGCGAACGCATTGTCGATAGCGACGAGTTTATTTTGAATCCGCGCATACCCCGGAGCCTTACGGTCGTTGGCGGTGGAGTGATTGGGGTTGAATATGCCACGATATTCAGTGTTCTCGACATCCAAGTTTCACTGATCGATCCCCGCCCAAACCTGCTCGAATTTCTCGATCGCGAAGTTGTCGACCATCTAATGCATTTAATGCGAGATCGCGGAATAGCGCTCCGTCTCAATGGCGAGGTTTCAAACATCAACTTTGATGCGCGGGGCAATCCGGTCTGCAACCTGGCCGACGGAAGGCAAGTGGCCTCTGAGATGGTATTATTCACTGTCGGAAGGACAGGTGCGACGTCGTCGCTTAACCTCGATTCTGCTGGTATTGAGACAGACGATCGTGGCCGCATCGCGGTAAATCGGAATACTTTTCAGACCGCTCAACCACATATCTACGCTGCGGGAGATGTAATCGGTTTCCCAAGCTTGGCATCAACTTCGATGGAACAGGGCCGCGCGGCAGCTTGCCACGCCTTCGGGAGCCAAGTGAATTTTGATGACCAGCACCCTCCCTATGGCGTCTATTCAGTACCGGAACTTTCCTGTGTCGGGATGTCGGAAGAGGCCGTCCGCAAATCCGGTATTCCCTATGAATGTGGCTCAGCGCGTTTCCGCGAAACATCGCGAGGTCATATTATGGGCATGGACTACGGCGTCCTCAAAATGATTTGCGATCGCAAGACCCGGAAATTGCTCGGCGTGCATATTATCGGCGAAGGCGCGAGTGAGCTTATCCACATAGGCCAGGCTGTCTTGAATCTGGGCGGGACCGTCGACTATTTTGTCGAGAACAGTTTCAACTATCCCACACTCGCCGAAGCTTACAAGATTGCGGCGCTCGACATCTGGAACCGGCTGAACTTGATGTCGGGTGAAGTGATCCCCTTTCCAGGAGTGGATCTGCCCGAGTACGTTTCTGAGACAGCCAGCGGATCTGGCGGAGCTGGTCAATGAGAGTCGCTCTATCGCCTGACTGGACTATTGCAGGAGTTGATCGTGCAACTTTGAGAACAATCCTATAGACTGCTCACTGCGTGGCTTTGATAGCCGGTGGGCGCAGACCTCTGCTAACTCGCGCGACTCTAAAAGCTTTCAGCTTTAGAAATGATTTCCATATCTTGTGAGTGCAATGTCAATTTCGCCCACAGCGAGCTTTAGATGCTTTACTGCTGCTTCAACTGAGACTGCATCTTCACCCGTTTGCCTACTTGGGGTATCGTCAAAGTCCGCAATTATCTTGACCAATTGGCCTCGCAGTCGTCCAAGTTCGTTGGTGTTCTCCCGCATCGCATTCCCCCCCGACCTTGCCCACAATCAAGTGTGCAGCAAGAAGAGTACGCAAATGTGGGATCGAAAGCTGCTAAGAGATCGGGTTAAAATCGTCCAAACAGATCACTGTTCGTCGTCTTTGGTAAGGGCATCAATTGCTTGGCTCACATGAACTGCAGCCAGCTGCATCCCTAGGGCGTCTAGCACTTCGACCGTCTCGCGGAGCTTCGCGACAACAGTCGCACGGTCTAGCCTCGCAGAACTCTTATTAGAATTGTCGGGGGAAGTCACGATGCGCCACCTTGTAAATCGGGAATATCCTGCTTTGTGTATATGATACTTAGTTACAATTGTGTAAATTAGAGACTGCGGACGGGGCCTTATCGTATAACGTCAAACCCATCGACCGATTGTGCGGAGACCGATGTTTGTGGGCGAATTGAGCAAATTGCCGGTAGGAAAGAAACTAATTGCCATGACCATCGCACCCGATCGGGCCACCATCAATGCTGACGCTGCGCGCGCAAACTCAACAACAGGGCCTGAAGAACCACTTTCCTATATGGAACATAATGTAAACATATAGCGCCTCAACCGAATCGGAGGTGACCTATGTTCGTGCTCAATTCTGCGATGCTGCTCGGGATCGCCGCGGTAATGACGGCCGCGGCCAGCCTGATCTGGGCGATCAGGCGGCGCCCGTGAGCAGCAAGCGTCTCGGCAAGATCGGCGACTATGCACGCCACGGCTACGCTATGACAGTGCTATGCCGTGTCTGCGGCCACAGCGCCAAGCTCGACGCCAGAGCGATCAGTGACATGGCCATCGGGCGCAACCTGTCGCGTGACATTGCTGCCATCGAGCGGCGCTTGCGTTGCCAGAAATGCGGCAAGCGCGATGTCCGCTGCGGCCCTGCATTCATTTAGGTTCGCTCCGCATTATGGCGGGGCTGGACCAAGCCGAGGAGCGGCCCCTAATAGCCGCTCCATATGCCGCTAACTCACGACCAGAAACTATGGGGAGTTGCGCTGTGGGTCGAGAAGACCCACGCCGGTGCCGGCTGGCTATTTATTGCCCAACAGCAGGACCGGCTGCTGGCTAGCGGCGACCTTGACGGGGTTCCCAAGTGGCGGGAGGATACAAGGCACCTTCAGCGGCTTGAGGGTGATAACTTGGACGAACCTAGGATTTCTCCTGGATAGGATGTCCGCACCAGACCCTCAGATTCAGCGACACGACTGTTAAAACACAGCAGCATGGCAGGCGCTTGACCGAATCCATATTCAGGAAATAGCTCAAGCTCGCGCGCTTTGCGTGACTACGAATTAGCACAACCTGTATGCGTTAACCCTGTAAGAAATTACCAGTTGTTTGCGGGTGCCGGTTTGTCATGTTAGGTATTGGCAGACAGGTCGCGCGTTTGCCTGGGGACAGATACGATGGCCAAGGCAAATGTTTTCCCGCTGCGGGAGGAATGTGAAACTCTAGACGCGCAACTGAGAATGTGGGTCAAAGGCATCTTAGCCATGCGCAAGCGGCGTCGGACCAGTTTCGGAGATGATTTGTTTAGCGATCAATCGTGGGATTTGATCCTGCTTTTGGCGATTGCACCAGCAGTGGGAATGACCCGATCGGAGTTGGCCACAGCTTGTAACCGATCAGACGAAATGACCCGTCGCTGGCTTGGCATCCTTATCGAGCGGAATTTCGTCGAGGAGTCAGTGGATGGTCGCTACCTGCTAACGGCAAATGCGGTGCATTTGCTTCAATCAATTTTGCCGTAGCGTATCATTGAGAGCATCAAGCGCAGCTTGAAGGTGGGCTGCAGATAATGGCAGGTCCAGCCGATCAAGCTCTTCTAGAACTGCGGAAAGTTTGCTGCGCGCCGCGCTGATCTGCGCAAGCCGCTCAAAGTCATTTTTGGCGTCATTCGCAGGTGGCACCCTAGAACACTCCTTCATTTGTAGGCGCACTCTTAACAGTCTCCCAAAGGACGAAACCTGTAGAATATCCCTATTTGGGGCTATTCGCCCAAGGCGCCAGGTTGGTTACAAACGGACAGCTATTGGGCTAATCAGGGCTGTAATCGACTTACAGGGCGGAAAACTCAGGTGATTTACCAGCTAAGCAGGTGCAGCCAACCAGCGGGCGAATGATTGGGAAATGGGGAGTGTGGTGGTGCGTATCGCTGATCGATCTGTCGTTGAAGCTTGGGTTATCGCCGCGCTACATGAGCTAAAAATCGGCAACCTACTTCGACAGATATTAGCTGTATGAGAAATTGGCTTCGCACAAATTTCGAACGGTGCCTTCGAGGATGCGCTTGCACCGTCAACCGAGATAAGCACGATGGCTGAAATTTTTTGAGTTTGAATCCTACCGCAGATGCGATCGCCCTCGGTGCAAGAGTGTTGGCTAGCTCATTCGCCAACTCATCGGATTTACCTATATTGGGATGGATGCATAATCGAATTCCTCTACCTCGTCTGGGAGGGCTATCTCAAGCAGCATGTTACAGGGGCGCGAACCGACATCTTATCTGGAATGCCTTTTGAAGGGGGTCGGTGCCAAACAATGGTCCGTCGATGAAATCCTGAATCAACTTCAAACGATCATTTCAGCTTTGGACAAAGCTGGCGAGACCCTTGCAGCCGTCTATATCCAGACCGCAGTTGATATCATCGAGCGGCTTCCTCACGGCAATAATACCTGACTCATCCCTGCTTGATCAATGCCGGGGCGAGCTATTGACCCAGCAGCACGATCTTAAGCATGGTTGAGACCTTGCCGGTCATCATCTCTTCTGACCGGTCCTTAGCCCCTCACGGGATAAACGCAGCCATGAGCCCGACCACTGAAAGACGACAAGAGCCACGTAAACGCTTGTATCTCAATGCCATGGTGCGAATCAATACGCTCGCTCCGATCAATGCAGTGGTCTACGATCTGACTGCTCATGGCTGTGGCATCGCGGCAAAGGCGCAGCCCCGCGGCAGGGGTGCGAAAGTGTACCTTCGGCCTAACGGGATGGAGGCGATACTTGGAACTGTGCAGTGGGTCTCGACGGGCAAGTTCGGGATTGCATTTGACGCACCGCTTTATGCCCCAGTAGTCGATCATCTACTTCGAGTGCATTCTGGCGCGCCCTGATCCAGATTATGGCCTTCGGGCGAGCGCAAATCAGCCCTCAAATCAATCGCTTTCCTTCTACCCAAGCGCGGGCGATCTCCCGACTTTCGACCAGGTGGCAGAGCTTTCCGCTGGTCTCGTTAAGAAGCCGCGTTTCAATGAGCCAATCGAACGAAATGGGTTGGAAAAATCGAACACCGATCCGATTTTCATCAACCCAGGCTACTTGGCCGTGCGCCTCGAACTGCTGCCAGCGAACAATCAAATCATCCCCATGCGGGAGAATCTCCACTTCGATGCAACAACCGTGCTCGGATAGATTGACCAGAATGGCTCGCTCATGCCCGTAACGGGAAATCAGCGTTGCTCGCATCCTTGTGCGAAGTCTCGACTGCTGCCGGTTTCCAATGGCCAAGGCGCTGTCCAATCCTAAGTCTGCGCCAAATCCAATATGGGAAAATAGCCTAAGATGGAGCGATCATCTCCCTAGGGGCTAATGCTGGGATTCGGGCCTAACAAAGGCCATTCCACGCAATCTAAGGGAAGGAAGCTCGAGGCAAAAATCAACGAAATGTGCAATTTCCTAGGCAGCTCGTCCGCTTTGCATTTTCAGATTGAGAACGCCTGTGCACCGGCAATCTGCGCTGATTTAGTCGCAAATGGGAATCCATTCGCTCCAAATTTCTTGGGACCGCAGTCGACGCAACTTACGAAATTAGCTTTAAGTCCCAAAAGGGACAAATTTTCCGTGGTCAATCGATTGCATAAAATATCAAGGTTGCAAGTTAACAATTTCACCTGCAGCATCGATTCTGTCCGAGAACTCGCGAAAAAATTCTGCGGAGCATGCCATGGCAAGACGAATTCGACCTACCGACGGGCACGCGGATCTCGAAGCTATGATCAAGCACTGCGTAAAATTGGCAGACAGCCTACACTGCTCCATGACAGCCGTTCATCTTGCGACCTCGTTGGATGCACTGACTCTTGAGCAGGCCAAGATTGAGAGCTTCTCGACAGTTCAGCCATCAGCAACATCGGTTAGAACATCGATAGCCGTCTGAACATGGGCAGCAGCTACAGACGCGGCTGCCCTGTCAAGCTCTTCGACAAGAATCGTCAACTGCTGACGCAGATTGAGCACCTTTTGCCGCGATGAGTCGTCATCTCGGTCTTCGCGACCATCTCTAGAATCTACCGGCATGGTTGCATGCATCCCGACTTTTTATTGTTGTGCGAGGCAATTAACATGAGTCAAGACAAGGGCAAGGTGTTAAATTCCCCCTGAATCGATGTCATACTCCCGTTGAGATTGCGTAATCGCATGGAGTCAGTGAAGACACCCAGCTGAATCGCGCGTCATCCTCAATTTTGTCAGTTTAAGCATAGGCATAAACTGGAGTTCGGTATCACGGATGACGATGAGCAAAATGAAATTTCTGGCAACACGCATCACATCTTGCTCTCCCTGATCGATTGCCTCGTATCATTATTCGATGAAGGCTTGACCGTAGCGTCAGCACACGTTGCATTCGCGATCAAATATTTGGAGCATCTTCTGCAAATCTGCGTATTATTACCTATTTAATGATACACGTTTACTTGTATTAACCGAGCCTCTGGTAATGCCAGGTGTAGGGCTGCGGGAGGATGAAGTGGGCAAGCAAAAACTGCGATATGACGAGTTGATCGTCGTTCGGGGACGCCTTGCAGCTGCAGTTGAGGCTTTGAAATTTCAGCAGAAACATCAAGGAACGACGAGTCGCGCAAAAATCAATCTGGCAATGCAGCATCTCAAGCAGGCTATTGAGGATATAGACGGTGTGATGTTGGATATGCACAATTGACCGAAGCTTTTTGTAACAAAGTTTCCAAAACTGAATTTCTGGTTAGCTTTTGATACCAAAACCGCTTAGCTTTCTTCTCGAGGTAGCCTTGGTCAGGATAAGGGATTGCGGTTCAACCTGAGGACACGTCGAGGGCGGTGCACATGAATGATGGCAAAGATGAGCCAATTCTGAAGTTTAGGCTGCGTGACATTGGTCAGTACCTCATCGAACTTTCGGAAGAAGCGAATCTAGGATCAGCTGAACATTCGACAGAGGCTCAACGCAAATCCCCGGGCATGGCAAGGACTGACGATACTCCAAGGCTGAGGGTGTTAGCCTTGAACGAATATCGTGATCGCCGCGCACGCGCTAAACACTTCAACGCCAATTTATTCTCAGAGCCAGGCTGGGATATTTTACTCGACCTGTTTCTAGCAAAAATTGATGGCCTGCAAATTTCAGTCACTTCGTCGTGTCTTGCAACGAGTTGTCCCCCCACCACCGCTCTTCGGTGGGTATACATTCTCGAGGAACAAGGACTAATTTTTCGTGCAGCCGATATCAAAGATCAGCGGCGTTCTTGGCTTACAATAAGCGACGATGGTGTAGATCGAATGAGAACATATTTGCGCGGCAAGGAGGCAGCGGGACTGCAACTTGGCGAGGGTTTAGTTCCATCGCTAGCAAATGGCAGGTAAGCAACCGCAGATTGAGTTTGGGATTGCCGTTGTATTTCGACCGAACTAGGTTTGAGGTGAATCGTCCCCAAGGAACTAATTTGTTCAAGGATGCCGTAATTTGACGCCACAAGGCGGAGACGGGTAATTTTTCAGGTGACCGTGAGGCAGTATCAGACCAAATTGCCCCATCACCGTGGCCCGCGGCGCCAGCAACTTCTCGAAGCGCACGGATGGATCATCCGCTCAGTAAGGAGGGCGGCTTGGTTTCTATGTCCGCAAGCTGACCTTCGAAAGATTGGAGAGATATCCCTGTTCCGCGCAGCCCAAATCCCTGTTGCGGGATTTCGAATTCCCTGTTCTGAATCACGGCGTTTGGGTCATGAAATCGCGAGTTTCTGAGGCTTACAGACGTTCGACCACGCAGGGGGCACCCTCAAAAATCGATGATTTCCCTGTTAATAGTCCGAAAACAGGGAATTTCCCTGTCGAGCGTGGCTCGCTCCGCACTGCGTCGCGCACCAATCAGTCCGACAAGGTAACTGCTCTTCGCCTCAGGGCGCCCGGCTTCACCGCAGATAGCGACGGAGAATGCGGTCCTTCGGCAGTCGCTCTAACGGTCCAGAACCGCAGCGATCTGTTCTTCTGCCGCTGTTGCTTCCGCGATCAACAGGCGGAGCGCTTTTGCGGTGTCGTCCAGCAGCCCGTTGCCAACCGGCCGCTCGCCATTGATGAATCGCCGGATGGCCCGTTCGTCTATGCCAAGACGCCGCGAAGTTGCGGGAATGCCGCCAAAGACCTGGACGCAATGGGCAAAGTGATCCTGCGCCGCCTGCGGTGTAAGTGATCCGATCATTGTTCTTCCATTTTTCCTGCACCCGCCAATCGTTCAGCGTTGCTTCTTGGCCTGCGGCGCGGTGAAATCGGGATCCTTGTTGGCCACCCAATCGACAAATTTGCGAACCGCAGGGTTAGCCAACAGCCCCTCCACGTCCAGCCCGAAGCGCTGCATCTCGGAATTGGTGAAATTTGCGATCAGGGTCTGCTGGCAAACCGGGTGCATCGGCACAACATCGCGCCCGCCCCGGCTTTTGGGAACCGGATGGTGCCAGACAATGGTCTTGCCGGTTGGCCGGCTGCAGAGCCAGCATGGCGGCACCACTTCGGGCGGCTCCTCATCGCGCTGGGCATCGCCATAAGGGTCGTGTTTTGAATGTTTGCGAGCCATGTGTCTGCCTGAGCCTTCTGAATTTTGTTAGCGCACGTAAAGCGATGCAGGCAGCTTTACCACAGCGGGACCTGGACCAGCGCCGCTATCTTGGATGCCGGGTTGCCAGAGCGATGCCGGCAAGATTTTGCTGGCGCTTGATCCACCGGATTCGCACCGCAGGTGTCCCGGCACTTATTGCGAGAAATGCGGCGGCATGGCTGTGTTTGGCGCGCCCGCTGGTCAAGGCCGCGTTGGCTTGCTGGATCACTTCGATCGCATCACCCATCAATACGAAGTCGTCCAGGCCCAGTGACTGGGCCAATTTCAACGCGCAGATCAGCGCCAGCCATTCGGCGTCGCTGTTGCTGCCATGCCCCAGATCGTCGAACAGGTATGGGACCCCGCGGATCACCGTTGCAGCTTCGATGCGGCCGGGATTAGGGCGGCAGCCGCCGTCAAAGAATACTTTCAGGCGGCGGCGCGGCGTGGGTGTTTCCATCGTGACCGGTCTTAGCTGATGCGGTGCTGGCCTGATACCCGTCAGTCCTGGCGCACCAAATCAACCGGTCGCCGCGCTCATTGCGCTTTTGCTTGGCGCTCAGGCCTGCTAGGCGCCCGCGATGCTAAATTTGACCGACATCACTGTCCGGCTGGGCGGCCGCACGATCATCGATGGCGCCACCGCCAAATTGCCGCCGCGTGGCCGCATTGGCCTGATTGGGCGCAATGGCGCGGGCAAGTCCACGCTGGTGCGGGTTATCGCCGGTATGCTTGAAGCGGATAGCGGCGTGGTGGCCATGCCGCGCGGCAGCCGGATTGGCTATATCGCGCAGGAAGCCCCGGGCGGTGATGCCAGCCCGTTTGAAACCGTGCTGGCCGCCGATACCGAACGCGCCGCGCTGATGCTGGAAAGCGAAACCTGCGAAGACGCGCACCATCTGGCCGAAATCCACGAGCGGCTGATCACCATCGAAGCGCATTCGGCCCCGGCCCGCGCCGCGCGCATTCTGGTCGGGCTGGGGTTCGACGATGAAGCCCAGCAGCGCCCGCTGGAAAGCTTTTCGGGGGGCTGGCGGATGCGCGTCGCGCTGGCTGCGCTGCTGTTTTCGCAGCCTGACCTGCTGCTGCTCGACGAACCATCGAACCACCTCGATCTGGAAGCCGTGCTGTGGCTGGAAGACTTCCTCAAAAGCTATCCCGCGACGATCCTGCTGATCAGCCACGAACGCGATTTCCTCAACAACGTGGTCGATTACATCCTTCACCTTACGGGCGGCAAGCTGACGCTGTACCCCGGCGGCTATGACGCGTTTGAGCGTCAGCGGGCCGAGCGGCAGGCGCAAATCGCCTCGGCGCGCGAAAAGCAGCAGGCCCAGCGCGAACACCTGCAGGAATACATCGCCAAGAACTCCGCCCGCGCCTCGACCGCCAAGCAGGCCCAATCGCGGCAAAAGGCGCTGGCCAAGCTCCAGCCGATTGCCGAACTGATCGACGATCCCTCGCTGGCGTTCGATTTCCCCAGCCCCGATGAACTGCGCCCGCCGCTGATCACGCTCGATCTGGCCTCGGCCGGCTATGGCGATCTGACCGTGCTGAGCCGGCTCAACCTGCGGCTCGATCCCGATGACCGGATCGCGTTGCTGGGCCGCAACGGCAATGGCAAGACCACGCTGGCACGGTTGCTGGCAGCGCAGCTGACCCCGATGGAAGGGGAGATGACAGCCTCGTCACGGATGAAGGTCGGCTATTTCACGCAGTACCAGGTCGAAGAACTGGACCGCGAGGATACCCCGCTGGAGCACATGACCCGGCTGATGAAGGGCGCGAGCCAGGGGGCGGTGCGCGGTCAGCTGGGCCGGTTCGGCTTTTCCGGCAGCAAGGCCACCACCAAGGTCGGCAAGCTCTCTGGCGGCGAACGCGCGCGGCTGGCCTTGGGGCTGATCACGCGCGATGCGCCGCACCTGCTGATCCTTGACGAGCCGACCAACCACCTGGATGTCGACGCGCGCGAGGCGCTGGTTCAGGCGCTCAACGACTATGCAGGCGCAGTGGTGATCGTCAGCCATGATCGGCACATGCTGGAGATGACCGCCGACCGGCTGGTGCTGGTCGATAACGGCACGGCCCATGAATTCGATGGATCGATCGACGATTACATCGCCTTCGTGCTGGCCAAGGAACCGGCCGGCGCGCGCAAGACCGGCGACAATCGCACCGTCAACAAGAAGGATCAGCGCAAGGCTGCCGCCGAAGCACGCGAAAAAGGCCAGGCGCTGAAAAAGCGCGCGCGCACCGCCGAAGCCGAGCTGGAACGCCTGACCACTGAGCGCAGCGCGGTCGATCGCACGATGTTCGATCCCGGCTCAGCCTCCGGCGGGCTGGCCAAGCTGACCATGACCGAACTGATGAAGCACCGCGCCGAACTCGACAGCGCCATAGCGGCGGCTGAGGCAGCCTGGCTTGAAGCCAACGAAGCGTTGGAGCAGGTGGCGGCTTAAAGTCTGTTCCGATCGATAACGCTGACCCCAGCGGCGGGCAGCAGCCGCGTGCCGCTAACACGGTCACCGTCCAGTGTGGCGGGTAGTTCGACCGGCTGGTTGGCATAGTTGAACGCGAAAGTCCGCGATCCGGCGCTGCGCAGGCGCAGGCCTTCGGGCAAGATATGGGTTTCCAGCCCGGCGTCACGGGCCGCGCGCTGCAGCATCTGATCGATCAGCGCGCGTTCCGGCCAAGTGGCGAGATAGCGCAGCGCGCCGTAGCGCCAGCCCGCTACCGTGCCATCATCGGCGACAAATTCCGCCTCTGCTTCGCCCTCGATATGGTCAAGCCAGCGGGCTGCTTCCCAGCCATCGCCGGGATGGGCCACCCCGGGCGGCAGGCTTTCGACATGGGTCACCTTGATCGGCAGCAGCGCCTGCAGCGGCCCCGGTGCGAGGTCGGCGGGAATGGCGAATTCGGCGGTGCGGCTGCCGCCGCGCGGGCCGATCACCACTTGTCCGGTAAAGGCCTGCAAAGCGTCCACCAGCGCATCCGGGACATGCGGCAAGCACGGCACCACGCACAGTGGCCGCAGCATCGATGAACCATTTCATCTCTGCGGCCTGTTGGTCTTTGCTCAGCGTCGAAGGCTGAAACTCGGTGTCGATCCACTTTTTGGCTGCAGCCGCGTCGGCCCAGGCCAAATTCGTGCTGAACGCAGCGATGGCTGCGACAGCGAGTGCTGTATGGCGAAATTTCATGTTGTCTCCTCTGGCAATTCGCTTCCCCGGTTTGTTCAGAATGGATCGGCCCCGGGGAAGCAATCGGGCCGGATTCCGCAACGTGTTCACGGCAGACGGATCACCCTTTTCGCAAGGCAATAACCAGCCACACCATCGATACGACAAAACTGATCCAGATGGAGGGCTCTTGCTCCAATGACATCCATTCGGTGATCCAGCCCGCCATGCCGACAAAGGCGAGATTGATGTACGCGGCGCCCAGCAATCCGATGAACAGTCGGTCGCCCCGCGTGGTCGCAATAGGCAAAAACCCTTTGCGCATGACAGTAGGAGATTTGATTTCCCAGACGGTCATGCCGATCAGCATCAAGGCGATGCAAGTAAAGAATACGGCGACGGGCAACGTCCATGCCATCCAGTTAAACATGGCTCCCCCCCGCGCACCTGTGGTGCTCCCCCCCCAGGGGGACGACGCTGGCGGCCGGACAAAGCCCGTTCCGCGGCGTCCTGAGTTCTGCACGGTTTCGATGAAATGTCATGGTGTGCTCCTGATTTTTTGGTGTGCTCATACTCGCCCCATGGCAAAGCCCTTGGCGATGTAGTTCCGCACAAACCAGATCACAATGGCGCCGGGCACGATGGTCAGCATGCCGGCCGCGGCAAGGGTGGCCCAGTCCATGCCTGAAGCGCTCACGGTGCGGGTCATCGTCGCCACAATGGGCTTGGCGTTGACACTGGTCAGCGTGCGGGCCAGCAGCAATTCGACCCAACTGAACATGAAGGCGAAGAAGGCGGTAACACCCACCCCCGCCTTGATCAAAGGCAGAAAGATGGTGATGAAAAAGCGCGGAAAGCTGTAGCCGTCGATGTAGGCGGTTTCGTCGATTTCACGCGGAATGCCCGACATGAACCCTTCAAGAATCCAGACGGCCAGGGGCACGCTGAACAACAGATGCGCCAGCGCGACGGCGAGGTGGGTGTCCATCAAACCGACCGTGGTGTACAACTGAAAAAACGGCAGCAAAAATACGGCTGGCGGTGTCATTCGGTTGGTCAGCAACCAGAAAAACACCTGCTTGTCTCCCAGAAAGCTGTAACGGGAAAACGCATAGGCGGCAGGCAAGGCCACCGTGATGGTGATCACCACGTTGATCGCCACATAAATCAGGCTGTTGATGTAGCCCGAATACCAGCTCTCATCGGTGAAGATCAGCTTGTAGTTTTCCCAGGTGAAATGCTCTGGCAACAAGCTGAAACTCGAAACGATCTCCTCGTTGGTCTTGAAGCTCATGTTGAACATCCAGTAGATGGGCAACAAGGCAAAGATCAAGTAGGCAATCAGGAAGATCGTGCGCTTTTGAAACCTGGGCTTCATGTTGTCCCCTTTCGCGCTGCGCGCGTTTTCCCTGCGGACGAGTGGTCTGCCTTGAGTCGGCTCGGCTTCAGATCAATCATGACCAGCTCCTTCTTTTTCGGCCTGGCCGAGTCGCTGCATCCAGTTGTAGAGCACGAAGCAGAACAGCAGGATGATGAAAAAATAGATCAGAGAAAATGCTGCAGCGGGCCCTAGATCAAACTGCCCGACGGCTTTTTGTGTGAGGTACTGGCTCAGGAACGTGGTCGAGTTGCCTGGCCCACCGCCCGTGAGCACAAAGGGCTCGGTGTAAATCATGAAACTGTCCATGAAGCGCAGCAGGACGGCAATCATCAACACGCCACGCATCTTTGGCAACTGGATGTAGCGGAACACCGCGAATTTGCTGGCCCCATCAATGCGGGCGGCCTGGTAATAGGCATCAGGAATGCTGCGAAGGCCTGCATAAGCGAGCAGGGCCACCAGAGGCGTCCAGTGCCACACGTCCATCAACAACACCGTCAACCACGCATGGGTGGTATTGCCCGTGTAGCTGTATTCGATCCCCAGCGCTTGAAGCGTGACACCCATCAGGCCAATGTCGGTACGACCGAAGATCTGCCAGATCGTGCCAACCACGTTCAAGGGAATAAGCAGCGACAAGGCCACCACCACCAAGGTCACCGATGCTTTCCAACCGGATGCAGGCATGGACAGCCCGAGCATGATGCCCAGCGGCAACTCCACAGCCAAAACGGCGGTCCCAGGCGGAGACCGAGCTCGCGAGCCCGGTCGCAGGATCGTAGCCGACGTAGCCGAAGTAGTTGGTCGGCCCGCGCGGGTGATTGATGATCACGACCGGCGCTTCGTCACGCGCGCGCACGGCGTCGAACACCTTCGGCGGCGACAGCGTCTCGAAGGGAGTGTCGGGCTGTTCCGCGGTCGGAAAGGTCTGCCACTTCGGCGCGCCCGCGTTGACCTCGGCGGGCCGCGGGATCAGCCGGGAACACGCCCATGTGCCCCCATAGCTCGAACGAGGTCAGCTCAATCGAGCCAAACCCGACGGCGAACGCCGCGACGTCGAGGTCGGCAATCTCCTGCGAGAAGTCCGCGACCCACTCGTGATCGGAGCGCACCGGTAGCTCGACGCCATCGGCGACCGCCTGCGCGACCTTCTCGCTCGCGAGGTCCCCCGAGTCGTTCGACCGCCAGGTGTGGACGTGGAAGTCGCCGCACTGGATGTTCGTGGTGTCGACGACGCGATCCATCACCGCGTCGACCCGCACGAGCTGGTTCGCCGTGACGGTCACCGTCTGCCGGACGAGCTCGTACTCGTAGCCGCGCGAGACGATCACCTCCCACTGCCCGACCGGCGCGGTCAGCGTGATGTCGCCGGTATAGACGTACTCGACGTGGAGCCGGCCCTCGGCGATCGGCGCTTCGCCATAGGTCGCCGGCACCGTGGAGAGCGTGGTGCCGCCCGCCGGCAGGACCTGGACGCGCACCGGGACGGGCAGTCCACCTTCCGAGGCGGTGACCCGGATCGATCCGCTCCGCCACGACAATCGTGACCGGATCGCTCGTGGTCCCCGGATGCGCGGTCCCAATCGCATCGCCGCGCCGGTACGCCTCGAGCGTGACGTCGGCGTCGGCGGGGACGTGGAGCGCGAACGTGCCATCGGACTCGGTGGTGGTGCGCGTGAGGTAGCGGCCGGCGCCGTCCGTGCCTTCACATCGTTGGCGAATATCTTCTGCGGGTGCGTCATTGCCTGATCGGATTACCCGGCGCGAAGAAAGAAAACATTCAACGCGTCATTAGTCATCCACAGGCCTTGGGACAATGCGCGGCCTATTTGCGCGCTTTAGGCGTGAAGGTGGAACCGGTCTATGATACGGCGGGCAGTGTCAAGATGCTGAAATCAAGCGGTGAGACTACCACTGCGGCGATTGCATCTCACCGCGCGGCGGAAATTTATCAAATGCAAATCCTTCAGGAGAGCATCGAGGATAACCCCGAAAACTACACGCGTTTCCTCGCCATTCAGCATGAGCCAATTGTGCCAGACGCCAATGCAAAGACTTCGATTGTTTTCACTTTGAAGAATCAATCGGGCGCATTGTTCAAAGCCTTGAGCGTGTTTGCCTTGCGCGATATTGACCTGACCAAGATAGAGTTCGCGTCCCTTGCAGGGCAAGCCGTGGGAGTATTTGTTTTATATTGATTTCCTTGGTTCATCGAAAGAAGCACATGTGAATAAGGCTCTCGATCATCTTGCAGAGTATCGGTTAATGCTGCGGGTGCTGGGTTCATCTGGATCCCAACGAGTAGGGGCGGGGTCATCCCGCCCCTCTCCTAGGGAATATGAAAATTTCCAGAACCAAAATCATTGACATATTTTATTAAGGTAATTAGAATACCGCCCAACATGTCCACTTCCGTCCGCTTTTATTTTGCGTATTACTTTTACGGTTTCCGCAATTCGGTTGCCGTTGGTGACGCTTAAGAGCAACAGAGTGTATTTCTGTAAGTTAAAAGAGCGAGACCAAACGGTCTCGCTCTTTTTTATTACCACCTCACCCCCACCCCTCTCTCCTAAAAGGAGAGGGGAGTCAAGGAGCAATTAATGTCAATCCGTGGAATTCGTGGCGCAACAACTGTATCAGCAGATGAACCCGATCTAATTCTCGAAGCCACGCGGGAATTACTTGGAATCAATTCTTGGACGCAAACGAAACCATGCAGCCGGAAGATGTTGGCAGCGCGATATTTACTGTGACCGCCGATCTCGTCTCCACCTTCCCCGCGCAGGCGGCGCGTCAAATGGGCTGGGGACTTGTGCCGATGATGTGTGCGCGCGAAATTCCAGTCCCCGGTAGTTTGAGCGCGCGTCATTCGCGTGCTTGTCCATTGGAATACGGATATGCCGCAAAGCGAAATCACGCATGTCTATTTACGCGACGCGGTCAAGTTGAGACCCGATTTGGTGGCGGCGCAATAATTTAGTGAAAGTCAAAGGTCAAAAGTCAACTTGCGACCTTCGACCTTTGACCTGAAACTTTTCAAGGAGAAGAACCTATGATGATCATCATGAAAGCCAGCGCAACGCCGCAACAAGTGGAGCATGTTATCGAACACATCAAAGACGCGGGATTGAATGTTCACCTTTCGCAAGGAATCGAGCGACGATTATCGGCGCGATCGGCGAGACACATAATATTCCAACCGAACATTTTGAAGGACTCGACGGTGTTGA
>CAVVTJ010000002.1:0-761192 GCA_963751145.1 uncultured Alphaproteobacteria bacterium | reverse complement strand
GTTGATGTGGCTGCTCGATGCCAATCAGCAGCTGGTGATCAGGGCTTGGGAATGGGGCGCCAGCGTGGCCACGGCTACCAGCCATGCGGTGGCCCGGCAAAAGGTGCTGCGCCCGGTTGCGAAGCGGCGACTGGGCTATCAGCACAACGAATTGCAGATGGCACGCGGCGACCTGGCGGCGATCGTGCTGGCCGATACGATCACCTTCACCGATGGGACACCGCTGCAGGCGGTGCAGCCGGCCGAGGCCGGTGCGACATCGGGAACCGGGATCACGCTGTATGACCGGCATGGCGGCACCTATGTAATCACCGGCAACACGGTGGCCAAAGCACCGGGCGCAGCGGCTGCCTGGGATTACAGTGTCTATTCGCGCGAGTGCTGCGTGGGCAGCGCGATGGTATCGGGCCAGCTGAGCGACGATACCTTCATTGGGCTTTCCACCGATACCGCCGACAACAGCTATGCGACCGGAAGCAAGGCCAGCTGGCACCGATCGGGGGCGGGATACTGGCAGGCCTACGTCGGCGGAACGGCGCTCTGGACGGGTAACAATTCCGGCGGGGTCAACTTCGGGCCGAGCACGGTTTTCTCGGTCACCTTCGATGGCTTCAAATATCGCTATTACGCCGAAAACGTTCTGGTTTACACCTATTCGGGCTCCTTGCTGGGCGGGCAAACCCATGTGGCCCATTGCTCGTCAGGCTATCCCGGATCGGTGATCAAGGCGCTGCGGCTGTCACCCAATTCAGACATCCGGACTTACCGCGATGATGGCACCACGGTGATGCCGCAGGCGGAAATTCGCACCCTCGAAGGCGTGGCTGCGGCGATCACTGGACAGGCGGCGACGGCGACCAACAGCGATTTCAGCGCGGTGACCGGTGCGACCAAGCCCGCGAACAATGCCACCGTGGGCGCGCCGACCGGCACCCCGGTGGGCACGATCACCGCGGCCGACGTATCGGCGACGATCAATTCGGGTGGCGGGGTGGCCAGCGAGAACGTGAGCTATGCGGCGGTCCAGACCGGCGAGCTTAACACCATTGTCAGCGCCACCCAGAGCGGTAGTCTTAGCATCGCGGTTTCGCTCAACAGCCCCAACACCAACGGGCCGAACGGAAACGGCACCGCCACGGTGGTCGCTGCCCCGGTGATCACATCGAACAATGCGGCCGATGCCATATTCGTGGATGCCTCGATTGTGGTGACCGCACCGACAGCGCGAGGTCGGGTCGAACTTCAGCGGTCCACCGACAACGTGACCTGGACCAATTTTTCGCCGACTTCGCGCACCTATCTTGCTCCGCTCGCAGGGACCGGCGTGGGCGCGGCAACCTATTCGGTGTCCGCGCTGGAGCACGTCGGCCATGCAACTGGCTCGCTCTATTACCGGATCGTGATGTTTCAGCAGGGCGCGCAATCGTTGGGAGATGGCACGGCCGGGACAACCCAGTTCACGATTACCAGCGGGTCGATCAAGGTCCGAAAGTATTTCAGCAAATGACCACGAAAGCCTTCCTGGTCGATTTAGCAACCGGCGAAACCGTGCAGCGGATGACTGCGGCCGACAGCGAGCTGGATGCGTTCGTGCCGACCGAGGGCCTGATCGTGGTGAAGCTGGGCGAAGGTGCGGCCGATATCGAGGCCACCGAAACCTATCTAGACGGCACGCTGAAGCTGCGCGAGCGCGCGATCGATCCAGAGATCGAATTTGCAGTGGCCAGGGTGAAGGCGCGTGAGGCGGTCAACGCGCGGCGCGAACTGGCCGAGGGCCTTGGCTGCGAAACCATCGCCGGGCCGGTCGAAACCGATCAGTACAGCCAGCTGAAGCTGAACGGCGCGGCGACCATGGCGCTGATCGCCAAGGTGATGGGCGCGCCGTTCGCGCTGACCTGGACCATGGCTGACAATTCGATCGTGGATCTGAACGCCGACACGATGATCGCAGTCGCCTCTGCAGCCGGTGTGCATGTTGCGGCCTGCCATGAGTGGGCGCGGGTGCTGAAGGCCAAGATCGAGGCGGCAACCGCGATCGAGCAGATTGACGCGATCGACATCGAGGCCGGTTGGCCGGGCGGCGATGCCAAAGTTCAGAAGGGAAGCCAGCCATGACCGTGATCGCCGATCTGCCATCCGCCAATCTGGCGATCGCCAAGGCCTATCCCGCCTTGGTTGCGGCGCTGCCCGATGCAGCCGATCAGCAACTGCTGGACCGGATCGTTTCGATGGTGGTGCTGCCCGAGAAGCTGAGTGCGCTGTTCGAATTTGGCTATGCCCGCGCCGACCTGCTGCCCGCCGAGCTGAAGGCGCTGGTGGCTGATGTGGGCAGCTATGCCACGCTCAACGGGTTTCACGGCCTGGGCGATGATAACCGCGGTGCGGGCATGCAAATGGTGCTTCGCGGCGAGTGGACGTTCAAGGAAATCGCGCCGCCTGCACCCGCGCAGGCCTATGCCGTGCCCGAGCCTGTGGACGACCTGTCTTTGGGGGGCTTCAGCTAAGCCATGGCATCGGTCGATCCCATCTATGCGCAGTGGCTGCAATCGGAAGGGCTGTGGCAGCTCTCCGAAGATGCTGCCCTGAGCGCGCGCTGGGGCGACAAGGCGCTAACTACTGAGCGGATGACCACGATTGCCCTGAAGGCCGATGCGACCACCGAGGGAGCGCGCCAGCTGGCCTTTCTTGGCCCGGTCTGCGCGATCGATGAGCATTTGCTACTGGGTGAATGGCGCGACCGGCGCGGCCAGGTGGTGACCCTGAAGATCGCGCAGCTGGGATACGACGCCGGCGTGGACGTGATGGTGCTGGGCGCGCAGGACGACCGCGCCACCGGCCAATCGCGCGTGACCGTGTTGAGGAGGCTGTAGCGGTGGCGAATATCCTGATCCTGAGCCCCACGGCCGTATCGGCGATCGCCGTCTCTCGCGGGGCTGGCGGGGCCAATCTGGGCAGCTTCGACCCCAAGGAAGTTTGGACCGATGCGGCCGTTGGCAGTGCTGCCACGATCGACCTTGATCTGGGCGCGGTAAAGCCAGTCGACACGATCGCGCTGGTGGCGATCTATGGCCCGGTAGCGGGTGCGACCTGGACGATCACGGGCGGTGCTGGCGGCTATGCCGACGCGGTAATCAAAGCTGCTGGCGCCCTGCGCGCGATCGATGCGGCCGGCCAGGCGCCCAGTGTCAGCCACGCCTTGTGGACAGGCGGCGTGGTCAATGTGCGCTACATCCGGATCAGCGTTACCCAGCCTGCCGGCAACCCGGTGCTGAGCATCGGCCGGGCGATCTGCGGCGCTGGATTTGTGCCCACCTGGAACAAGGAATGGGGTGCGGGCCGCGGGGTGATCGACACCGGCAGTTCGACCAGGCTGCCATCGGGCGGGTTTGCGATCGTCGGCGGGGCCAAGCTGGGCACCTATAAGTGGACATTTGGGGACCTCTCAGAGGCCGAATATGAGGCGCTTTATGCGCTGCAGCTGGACACCGGCGAAACCGGCCCGGTGCTGGTGGTCGAGGATCCTGCCGCGACGACCGCCCAGCGCAACCGCATCCACTATGGCCTGCTGCGATCGCTGCGCCCGTTCGAGCGGCGCAATCCCAAGCAGACCCGGTGGGAACTGAGCATGGAGGAATGGATATGAGCCGTAAGAAACAGGCCGCGCTGCCGGTGCCGACGACGACCGACGGTGCGCGCGAGCTGATGGCCGAATATGTCGATGCCGAGCGCCAGATCGCGCGGGCGCGACTGGTGGCCGAGCAGGCGATCGACGCGGTCAAGGCCGAGCGGGATGCGCTGATCGCACTGTATGCGGTACCCAATGCGCAGCGCTTTGCCGCGCTGAAAGCATGGTGGGAAGCGGGCGGCAAGGATCTGGCGGGCAAGCGCCGATCGGCCGAGCTGGCGGGCGCGGTGCTGGGGATCCGGTTGACCACGCCCAAGGTCAAATTCGCGCGCGGGACCAAGGTTGAAGCGATCGTTGCCTGGCTTGGCATGGTGGTCGGCGGAAAGGCCTTCCTGCGCACCAAGGTGGAGCTCGACAAGGAGGCTGTGATCAAGGCCGTCCGCGGCGCTGCGCCGATGGCCGGGCCGCTGAGCGAGCGCGGCGTAACGGTCGATCAGACCGACGAATTCTTCATCGACTGCACGATTGGCGAAGCGCCGATCGCTGCACCTGAATCATCCAAGGAGTAGACTGATATGGCAAGCTTTACCTTCAATATCGCCAAGGGCCGGGTGGTTGAGTACTACAACCGGGTCAAGGCAAACGATCCCGCCAACTCGGCACTGATCCTGATCCCGATCGAGACTGCTGGCCTTGAAACGCAGGCCGTGCTGCAGGACAAGGATGACCTGGCGGCGGTGCTGGTTGGGACTACCAACGAGCAGACCACCATGGGCCGCAAGGTGCTGACCGATGCCGACCTGGCGGCGCTGCCGGCACCCGATGACAACAATGATCGCTTCGATATCAGCCTGCCGACCTCAACTTGGGCAGCCGCTGCCGGCAACGCGATTTCGGGCATCGTGGTGGCCTATGACGCCGATACGACCAGCGGCACCGATGCCAATATCATTCCGCTGACCTACTTCGACTTTGTCCAGGCGCCCAACGGGTCTGATATCCAGGCGACCGGCGCGGTCTTCTATCGGGCGAGCTGATCATGGGTTTCCCCAACAGCTCTGAGACCCCCGCATCGGGCGGCGTTATCGCCACGCACCTGCAGAGCGCCAAGGAGTACCAGGTCGTGGTGCTGGCAAGCCCGGATGGCCGGCTGATCGGCGATAATCCGGTCTACCGCATGATTATCCCTTCTGCAGCGGTCGCGGCGAACAAGGTGTTTTGTGACCTGTTCAACGCGGCCGGCAGCGGGGTCTCACTGAAGGTGCTTTCGGCGTTCTGCTATGTCGATAGCGACACGGCGGTTGTAGGCACCCTGGGCGTTGAGGTCGTGCTGACCAGGACAACCGCTATCGGCACTGCTGGCACAGCTGCCGGCAGCGAAAACACCGTGCTGACCACGCCAAGCATCAACAAGATGGACACCAACTATGCAGCTCTGCCGGGCGGGGTCACCGCGCGGGCTGCGCCAACAGGCGGGGCAACCGCGGGCGCAGTAATCGCGGATCGCTGGGTGTTTACCGAAGAAACCAGCGCCGGCGCTGCGCTGGCCGGTTTGATCGGGGCCGAATTCGTTCGCAATGAAGGTGCCGAGCTGTGGGTGCGCGAAGGAACCGGGCTGCGCTTTGTCCAGGGCGCGGTGGCCAGTGTGGGTAACCTAAGCTTCGAAATAACCTTTGAGGTGGTTGCCTAAATGAGCCTGTTGCTGCTTTTCGCGGCTCCTGGAGGGCTGAGCGGCGCGATAGGTCTTTCGCAGGAGACCGACGTTGCACTGGGTCTGGGCAGTGCCCGGCCGATCCGGCTGGCCAGCGAGAGCGAGGCGGCGCTGGCGCTGTCGGCGCTGTTGGCGCGGGCCATAGGTGTGGCGGCCGAAAGCGATGCGGCACTTGCGCTGGCGGGCCTGCTTTCACGCGCTGCTGGCCTATCGGCCGAGACGGATAGTGCCTTGGCCCTGGGCAGTGCTCGCCCGGTCGGTCTGGCAGCGGAAACCGACGCCGCCTTGCCGCTAGGAAGACTGATTGCGCGTGCTGCAGGCCTCTCGGCAGAAAACGATGCGGCGCTGGCGCTGGGCGTGCTGCTGGCTCGCTCAATTGGGCTGGCGAACGAAGCGGACACCGCACAGGCGCTGGCGGCACGGATTTCTCGCCAGGTGGGGCTGGCCGGAGAAAGCGATGCCGCATTGGCGCTGGCGGCACGGATTGCGCGGCCGTTCGGGCTGGCCGGGGAAAGCGACGCGGCACTGGCGCTGGCCGCACCGAGCGGATCGGCATTCGGACTTGCCGGCGAAAGCGATGTGGCGCTGGCATTGGGCGCTTTAGTGGCGCGTGCGATCGGCCAGGCCACTGAGGCCGATACGGCCCTGGCGCTGGGCCGATTGATCGCCCGGCCGGTGGGCTTTGCCGGCGAAACCGATGCTGCCCTGGCCCAGGCAGCGCGGGTGGCCCGTGCGATCGGGCTTGCCGCTGAAGTCAACACTGCGAACGCACTGGCGGCAACGATCATGCGGCCGATCGGGCTGGCCAGCGAGATCGACGATCCACTGGCGCTGCCACGCCTTCTGGCGCGTGCGGTAGGGCTGGCCGAGGAGCTGGATGAGGCGCTGCAGCCGATGCCGCCGATCGCTGGTGGCAAGGGCCGGATCATCGACCTGCGGATGGCCAGAACCGCGCGTGATATCGGCCTTGGTAGGATCGCGTTTGAGGTGGCCGGGCCGGCGCGCTGCGCGCTTGATCTGGCGGTGCCGCAGCCGCGCCTGATCGATGTCGCCAAGACCACCCGAACTATCGATTTCAGGAACGCCGCATGACGGCGGGCACGAGGTAACGACAATGGCGAATGACAAGCGGCAGACGATCTTTGCGGGCGACACCAGCGATATCTGGGAAGTCGGCCTGGTGACATCGGACGTGGGTGTCCTACCGGTCGAGCTGGCGGATCTGGACGGCAACTTTGCCTGCCGGATCGTGGTGCCTGAAGCCCAGCCGGCGATCGCAAGAGTAGTGGCCATCAAGAACCTGGCCAACACGCGCTTTCTGGCCTGGCTGACGCCTGAGGAGACGCTGGCCCTGGGTAAGGGCACCTGGCGCGTTGGGATCGAGCTGCGCAACCTTGCATTGGTGCCGCCGCTGGTGCGCGAGATTCACGAAGTGGTGCGGATCGAAGAAGGTCTGGTCCCGCCGCCATGAGCGATATCGCCGCGCCTTAACGGGGGCGGCCGAGGGACGGCAATCCCTCAAACCAGCGAGCGGTAACTCGCACCTCGGGCTGCGCGCGCAGCCTTCAGTTCCCCCGGCCGTCACGGCGGGTGTGCATATAGGTGCCAACCATGAAAGAACAATTGATTGTATCGCCCGCTTTGGAGCCCGTTCGGCCGACCAAGCCAGTGGCCCCATGGCGCGGCGGAAAGCGTGCCCTGGCGGCGCGCCTGGCCGAGCGGATCGCGGCGATCGAGCACGTGCGCTATGTAGAGCCGTTCGTCGGCATGGGCGGGGTATTCTTCCGTCGCCGGCACCGGGCCAAGCTGGGGGTGATCAACGACATCAACCGCGACGTCGTGAACCTGTTTCGGCTGCTGCAGCGGCACTATCAGCAGCTGCTCGACGTGCTCAAATGGCAGACCTACAGCCGGGCCGAATTCGAGCGCCTGAAAGCGGCCGATCCGGACACGCTGACCGACCTCGAACGGGCAGCGCGGTTCCTCTATATGCAGGTCACCAGCTTTGGCGGGATGGGAACGCAGTTCGGCCTGGACTATGCGCGGCCCCGGTGGAATCTGACCAAGCTGGTCCCGCTGCTCGAGGAGGTGCACGAGCGCCTCGACAGCGTGCTGATCGAGCGGCTGCCGTACCAGGACTGCATCACCAAATACGACAGCCGGCCGGGGACGCTGTTCTATCTCGATCCGCCCTACTGGGGCTGCACCGATGACTATGGCAAGAACGTGTTCTCAGAGGCCGATTTCGACCTTCTTAGAGGCCTCTTAGAAGCCATTCAGGGACGCTTTATATTGTCGCTCAACGACACGCCCGAGGTGCGCGAGATCTTCGGCCAGTTCGAGATCGAGGAAGTTACCCTCAACTATCGGCTGAGCGGCAAGGTGACGCCGGCGCGAGAGGTGATAATCAGTGGGTGATGACCATAGATCGATTCAAGTCCTGCGCCGCCTGTCAGTCGACCAATCTTGCCATCGGCGAAGCGCGCGACAGGAGAGGAGGCGTAATCCATCCTTACTACTGCGCCGACTGCGGCGAGGTCATGCTTCAATATGTGTCGAAGGCAAAGGCTCGTGCGTACTCACTTGATACCCAGAAGGCCCTGAAGCGGGTTTACACCGTCACGGAGAAGCGCGTCCTCGCGGGCAATTTAGACCCTTCGGTCTTCGATCATAACCAGCCCTGCGAGGTTTGCGGTGCGACCGGCACCACCGAAGCCCACCACTGGGCTCCTCGCCATCTGTTCGGCGAGGAGTCGTACGACTGGCCGGTTGGCCTGTTATGCAGGACGTGCCACACGCGATGGCACCAGCTCGTTACCCCGAATATGGGTAGTCAGCATGATTGAAAGTGCTCTAAAAGCTCTTGTCCGAGACTCTAAAACCTCTCGCCGCGCTACCAAGCATAAAGGCAGCGCAAACCGCCACCACCCCCCGGCCCCCTCCTCTGAAGAGGAGGGGGAGAAGGCCCCGCTTTGAAGCCCCCTCCTCTTCAGAGGAGGGGGTTGGGGGTGGTGCCTTCGCCTTACCGAACATAACTTGCCCCATTCGCATCGATCACCGTCCCGGTCATGCTCTCGGGCGCATCAAGCGCGCAGAAGGTGACGATTGTCGCGATCTCCTCGGGCGTGGCGACCCGGCCCAGCGGGATATCCGCGAGCAATTGTGCGCCGCCGCGGCTGGACAGGTAATCACCTGCCATCGCCGTGTCGGTAAAGCCCGGACACACCGCATAGCTCATCACGCCCTGCGCGGCATATTGCCGGGCGATGGTTTTGTGCATGGCAATCATCCCGCCCTTGGCCGCAGCATAATGCCAGTGATCGGGCGAATCGCCGCGATATCCGGCGCGGCTGGCAATATGGACCACTCGGCCCCCGCCGCCCTGCAGCCAGTGCCGCACCGCAAAGCGTGAAAGCTCGGCCGCAGCGGTCAGGTTGATCCGCAGCGTATCTTCCCAATTGTCCAGCCATTCGATGTCGCTGAGGCCCAGGGGGTTCGGGGCAAACAGCCCGGCGTTGTTGACCAGCACATCGATCCGGCCAGAAGGCGAACGCTCCAGCGCCTGCTCCCAGATCGCCGAGGGCGCGGCCGGATCGGCCAGATCGGCCCCGATCGTATTGGCATCGTGCGCCCGGCTGGCATGGCCGATCACGGTAACGCCGCGCGCCCGCAGCTGCGCCGCGATCGCCGCGCCAATCCCGCGCGAGCTTCCGGTGACGAGTGCGGTGATGGGGGCGGCGGGTTGGGTCATGCGCCTAGTCTGGCGCAGCGCGGGGGCTTCGACAAGCTCAGCCTGAGCGTGGTTTGGTTTAAATCGCAAAACACCACAGCCGCTCAGGCTGAGCCTGTCGAAGCCCCCGCGCACCACACGCCCAAGTCACCGCCAACCGATATGCCCCTTGGACCGCTTGCACCGCCCCTCATTTTGGCTAAGGGGATGGCAACGGAGCCCGCGCGCTCCACCAGCCACCTGGGGGTATTACGCCGCATGGCCCACGCTGATCTGAAGCCGAACAACCGCCCGCTCTCGCCGCATCTGTCGATCTGGCGCTGGGGCCCGGCGATGGCCGTATCGATCCTCCATCGCGTTACCGGCGATGGCATGGCCCTGGTCGGGCTGGCGGTGCTGGTCTGGTGGCTGGGAGCATTGGCGGGCGGAGCGGAAAGCTACGCCATGTTCGCCGCCCATGCCGGGGCCTGGTATGGCCGGATCGTGCTGGTTGGGCTGTCGTGGGCGTTCTTCACCCACATGGCCTCGGGCCTGCGCCATTTCGTGCTCGATCTGGGCGCGGGGTATGAGCTTGATCGGAATGCCATGTGGTCATGGCTGACGCCGCTATTCGCATTCGCCGCAACCGTCCTGTTCTGGACGGCGATCGCGCTGAACTAAGGGACGCTGAAACCATGGGTAACGGAACTTCGATCGGCCGCGTCCGCGCATTGGGATCGGCACATTCGGGCAGCCACCATTGGCTGGTGCAGCGCTTCACCGCGGTGGGCAATCTGTTGCTGGGGCTGTTTCTGGCCTTCAGCTTCATGCGGATGGGCGATTTCGGCTATGCCAGCGTGCACCGCTGGCTGCACAGCCCGCTGGCCGCAACTTTGACCGGGCTGTTCGTCGCCTCCAGCTTCTGGCACGCCCGGCTGGGGCTGCAGGTATTGTTCGAAGACTATGTCAAAAGCAGCGGCAACAAGTTTGCGCTGTTCGCCCTTCTCAACCTTCTGACTTTCGGCGGGGCAGGCTTTGCGCTGCTCTCGATCGTCCGCATCGCGCTTGGAGCTGCCTGATATGACCGCCTCTGCTGCTGGGCCTGCCTACAAGATCATCGATCACACCTATGATACCGTGGTGGTTGGCGCCGGCGGATCGGGCCTGCGCGCCACGATGGGCAGTGCCGAAGCGGGCCTGCGCACCGCCTGCATCACCAAGGTCTTCCCGACCCGCAGCCACACCGTGGCCGCACAAGGCGGGATTGCCGCTTCGCTGCAGAACAATTCGCCCGATCACTGGACCTGGCACATGTTCGATACCGTCAAAGGGTCGGATTGGCTGGGGGACCAGGACGCGATCGAATATATGGTCCGCGAAGCCCCGCAGGCGGTTTACGAACTCGAACACGCCGGGGTGCCGTTTAGCCGCAACGAAAACGGCACGATCTATCAGCGCCCGTTTGGCGGCCACATGCAGAATATGGGTGAAGGCCCGCCGGTGCAGCGCACCTGCGCCGCGGCGGACCGCACCGGCCACGCCATGCTCCACGCGCTCTATCAACAGAGCCTGAAGTACGACGCGGACTTCTTCATCGAATACTTCGCGATCGATCTGATCATGGAGAACGGCCAATGCCGCGGCGTGATCGCCATGTGCATGGAAGATGGCTCGATCCACCGCTTCCGCAGCCATGCGGTGGTGCTGGCGACCGGCGGCTATGGCCGCTGCTATTTCACCGCCACATCGGCGCACACCTGCACCGGCGATGGCGGCGGCATGGCCCTGCGCGCCGGGCTGCCGCTGCAGGACATGGAATTCGTCCAGTTCCACCCCACCGGGATCTACGGCGCGGGCGTGCTGATTACCGAAGGCGCGCGCGGTGAAGGCGGCTACCTGACCAATTCGGAAGGCGAGCGGTTCATGGAACGCTATGCCCCCTCGGCTAAGGATCTGGCCAGCCGCGACGTGGTGTCACGCTCGATGGCGCTGGAAATGCGCGAAGGCCGCGGCGTGGGCCCGAACAAGGACCACATCTACCTGCATCTCGATCACATCGCGCCTGAAGTGCTGGCCCAGCGCCTGCCCGGGATCACCGAAAGCGGCAAGATCTTCGCCGGGGTTGACTTGACCCGCCAGCCGCTGCCGGTCTGCCCGACGGTGCACTACAACATGGGCGGGGTGCCGACCAACTACCACGGCGAAGTGATGACGATCGGCGCTGATGGCAACCCCGAAACGGTCGTCCCCGGCCTGTTCGCAGTGGGGGAGGCGGCCTGCGTTTCGGTTCACGGCGCCAACCGCCTGGGCTCAAACTCGCTGATCGATCTGGTCGTGTTCGGCCGCGCCGCCGGGCACCGCCTGAAGGAGATCATCAAGCCGCAGTCGGCCCACGCCGAACTGCCCAAGGACAGCGCCGATCTCGCGCTGACCCGGCTCGATCACTTCCGCAATGCCAATGGCGGATCGCCGACTGCCGAAGTGCGCAGCGAAATGCAGCGCAACATGCAGATCCACTGCGCGGTGTTCCGCGATGAGGCGCTGCTGAGCGAAGGCAAGGCGCAGCTCGCCAAGACCTATGAGCGGATGCAGGACCTTAAGGTTTCGGACCGCAGCCTGATCTGGAACAGCGATCTGATCGAGACGATGGAGCTCGACAACCTGATCGCCCAGGCCACCGTAACGATCCACGGCGCGCACAACCGCAAGGAAAGCCGCGGCGCCCACGCGCACGAGGATTTCCCCGAGCGCGATGACAAGCAGTGGATGAAGCACACCGCCGCCTGGTTCGAAGGCTGGGGCGGCAAAGGCGGATCGGTGAAAATCGATTACCGGCCAGTGCATGAATATACGCTCACCGATGATGTCAGCTATATCAAGCCGAAGAAGCGGGTTTATTGATTGTGTTAACTGAAGTGCTGTTGTCATTAGTTGCTGTGGCCGGCCTTGTAGCGGACGTTCCTGTTGCTACGAGTCAGTCAGATGCAGCAGAGGCGGGAGCTCAGGCGGCTACAAAGGCCATTGAAAGTGCTAATCGCGGTGAGCGGGCTAGAGTGGCTCGTTTGGAAGCCTGTCGCAGGTCAGCCAAAGATATTAAGTACTTTCCGGAAAACCTCCTAGCGGAGATTAAACGTAACCCCGAAATTGGTCCCGATATTTATGCGCTCGAAGTATGCGTCGCTTACATTCAAGGTCAAGTCGACTTAGACCAACAGATCATTGACCGGTACGAAAAGCGTTGAATTCCCGGTCGTTGGAACGGATCGAAAAATTATGGCGCGAAGTCCACAAAGTCTTAAACTTGCCGTCATCCTGAACTTGTTTCAGGGTCCATTTCTCGGCTCAGCCCGGAGCTTAGTCGGCAAACCGAACCGCGCGGTTTGATTTGCAGTCCGACAAATGGGCTTACCACCACGATGGACCCTGAAACGAGTTCAGGGTGACGGGTGCAGGGAGGTGGAGCGAGGGAATTTAATCAGGGGCGGCGGCGCGCAGCCACCGCCCCTGACCTATCCTAGTTAGCAGCAGGGAAGCCCGCAGCACGCTGCCAAAGCGCAGCATGCCTGGGCCAGCGCCTGTGAAGCGGTCGCAGTCGCAGGCGCAGTAGCCGCCACAGCTGCCGTCGCAGTTGCGGCAAAGGCGGTGGTTGAGGACAGGACCGCGCCAATTGCGGTTAAAGTTGCGATGAATTTCATGATATTTCTCCATTGATTGTGTGTGTTGAGTGTAGTTTGGCCTGCTGCCATCGCGGCGGGGGCGCGGGCGGCTTGGCTGGAATTGACCGCAAGGCAGGTACCGGTTGTGCAAAGGCGGACAAAGCGCGCGGATGGATGATTGTTGCCGGCGCAGCCCCAAGGATGGCCGCCATGCTGCTTTGGTGACAGGCAGCAGGCATATCGCGGCAGGGCTGGTCTGGCTGGTGGCAGCAGCTCATGCCGATGCAATCTGGCGGGCAATCCGCAGCATAGGATGGCGGCGACAGCAGCCCGGCAAACAGGACCGTCAGCAGGATATAGACCGGTTTCATCACCGGTATATTCGCAGGCAGCGCGGCTCTGGTTACAGGCTTGCGGTGAGGAATGCGGTGAAATGGCCGCTTGCCGTGACAGGTGTCTTGAAGCCCCCCAAGCCCCGCTGCATTACCCTGGCAAATGCCGCGCCACATCCATCCGCTCGTGCAGGACACGCACCACAAAGATTTCACCAGCCCCGTCCCGGCGAAAAATGCAGAGGTGATGGCTGGACTTCAGCCGCCACAGTCCATCGATGGGCCGCACCAACGGCGAGTCAGGCCCAGCGTTAGCCAGATCGCCCTTGATGCCCAGCACATACCGGTCGGCCTGATCCACGCCCCAATTGTCCGCAGTGTAGAGCCAGATTTCGGCAAGATCGTGCTCAGCCTCAGAGCTAAGCGTAAAGCGCGTCATGCAGCGCCTTTGTAGTTGGCGCGCATTTCACGCAGGAATTCGTCGAAATCGAATTCTCTGGGCGGTCCGCTGTCCAGACCCTTCTGGATTTCGCGCCGCAGCGCCTCTATTTTGGCATCCTCGTGCATATATTGCCGCATCGCTTCGCGCACCACTTCGCTTGTCGAGCCGAATTCGCCCGATTCGACTTTGCGGCGGGCGAAATCGGTGAAGGGTTTGCCAAGGGCGATCGAGGTGTTCTTGGAAGCCATGGGCCGGTTATACCAAATATTGGTACAACCAGCAAGCGCCTCCGGCCCACCCTCACAGCTTGTAGATCGAGCCCTTCTTGAACCGCGAGGCGACGGTTACCGGCACGCCGCGGCGCACGAATTGGCCGCCGAGGTGTTCGATGATCTGGCGGATTAGGCGGCCGACCATCTTCTTGGGTTCCTTGTCAAACGCGGTTTCGCCGCCGTGATCGACCAGCAGTTGCTCGATCGCGGCGACTGGCGGGCGGCTGGGGGCGGCGCTGACCGAGCCGATGATCCGGTTGACCGCTTCAGCCGAAGTCAGCACTGCAGTAATCTGGGCGCGGAATTCGGGCGAGCCGACATTGGCGAAATTGCCATAGTCGGGCTCAAACCCGATCAGATTGGGATCGCGCGACAAGGTTGCGATATAGGGCTGCATGGCCTTGGCCTGCTTCTTGGCCCGCGCTGGCTTTTTGGCGGGGGCTGGCGCCTTGGCCTCAGGAGCGGCTGGGTCTGCAGTGGTGGTTGGCGATTTTGACATGACAGGGCCTTTGCTGAATTTCGTTTGAAGGGTACTTATAAACCCCCTTTGTTTGGCTGATCAAGGGGGCATGGCCGAAGGCTTCCCACGGCACCCCTCATTCCAATTTGGCAGGGTATATTGACAAAACGAACCAAATAGGCTAACAGCCCGCGCGTGACGGTGCAGGGGTGCGAAAGCGCAGCGCCTTCTGCCCCTGCATGACGGCTGGTGCCTGACCCCTGCGACGGATCAGGCCTCCGCACATGGCTGCGAAGAGGGATGGGGCGGCCTGCTTGCCGGCCTCGCCCGCAACCTGGGGGTATGCCCCCACGGCACGGAATGACGGACGCGAGCCCGCAGTTCCGCCGCTTTGCAGCACAGGGCCGCGCTTGCCGGATCAGTGTACCTGTCCGCCGGATCAAGCCGTTCGCAAAGACAACGGACCAGGCCAGCCGCGCCCGCATGGCTTCGGGCAACCCCAGGCACCGGCCGTCACCCGTCCGCTTGGCGCGGTGCTGCGCGCCGCGATGTTGGATTTACCGCGCACCAAAAGTCCAGCCTTCGGTCGCGGCGATCTGCGGCGTCAGCCCCTGCGGGTTCCAAAGGCCTTGATCGGGCGCGGATCGGCGCAGCCAGGCGGCGGTGATCAGCGCATCGCTGGCGTGATCGGCAATAGGCCCGGCGCCGAGCACAGGTTCACTCTCTAGTATTTCCAGCGCCGCATTGAGCGCGGCGAAATCGCGGATCTTGGATGTGCCCGCGCTGCGCCCGGCGGCCGTCGCGGCGATTGTCGTGTAAATTTCGGTGATCACCGATCCGGCCCCGGGCAGCGGATCGATCGGCCAGACCGGCAAGCGCCCGCCCAGCCGGTGCAGCAGCCGCATTCCGGTCAAACTCGATTTGCCAACCTGCGCCGCGCCGACCAGGTTGAAATTGGAATAGGGTTTGCAGCCCAAGGTACGCTGCGCCAGTTCGGTCAGCCGGAACCGCCCGCTGCCCCCGCCAAATAGATCGCCCTCACGCCCGCCGTGGCGGCGGAAATGGCGCGCAGCCTCATGATGATCGACAAAGCTGGTGGCGGTGAGATGGGCGTCGGTAGCGCAGATCGCCTCGATCAGCGCCCACAGCGCCTTGGCATCGGCCGGGCTTTGGTCCCACCCGGGAAAGAACGCCCCCTTATCGTGATGCGCCAGCGAGATGCCCATGTCGAAGCCAACCAGCGTATCGGCAGGCAAGTGGCGCAGCAGCCAGTCCAGCACCTCGCCGCGCGACCAACGGTGCCCAGGGCGGATCAGCGCCGGGGCCGCACTGCCCAGCCCGCACAGCGCCACAGCGATCCCGGCATGGCGTTCGCCCGCCGCGCCCGACCAGTCGATCGCAGCGAAGTGGGAGAAACGTTGAGGCATCATTCGCCGCGCCGTTCAGCCCGCTTCTTGTCCCACCACTCCAGCCGCTTCATCACTTCGCGTTCAAACCCGCGCGGGGCCGGGCGGTAGAATGTTTCGGGGGCCATTTCTTCGGGCCAGTAGTTGTCGCCCGAAAAGCCGTCCTCGGCATCGTGATCGTAGGCGTAGTCCTTGCCATAGCCGATGTCCTTCATCAGCTTGGTCGGGGCGTTGAGGATGTTTGCCGGCGGGGCCAGGCTGCCGGTTTCCCGTGCGCTTTTCCACGCCGCTTTCTGCGCCATATAGGCTGCGTTCGATTTGGGTGCGGTGGCGAGGTAGAGGCAGGCCTGGACGATCGCCAGCTCGCCCTCAGGGCTGCCGAGGAACTGGTAGGCGTCCTTGGCGGCGAGGCATTGGACCAGTGCCTGCGGATCGGCGAGGCCGATGTCTTCGCTGGCAAAGCGGACCAGCCGGCGCAGCACATAGAGCGGCTCTTCACCGGCGGTAAGCATCCGCGCCATGTAGTAGAGGCTGGCCTGCGGATCCGACCCGCGCAGCGCCTTATGCAGCGCGGAAATCAGGTTGTAGTGCCCGTCGCGGTCCTTGTCGTAGACCGCCACCCGGCGCTGCAGGAACTTGCCCAGCGCGGCCGGATCAAGCGGCTCCGGAATTTTGGCGTTGTAGAGCGTTTCGGCCTGGTTGAGCAGGAACCGGCCATCGCCATCGGCACTGGCAATCAGCGCGGCGCGGGCCTCGGGGGTGAGGGGGAGCGGGCCGGCCAGCGCTTCGGCGCGTTCGACCAGCACCCCCAGCGCGGCCCCATCGAGCCGGTTGAGGATCAGCACCTGCGCCCGGGAAAGCAGCGCGGCATTGAGAGCGAAGCTGGGGTTCTCGGTGGTCGCGCCGACCAGCGTGACCGTGCCCTTTTCAACGAAGGGGAGGAAGCCGTCCTGCTGGGCGCGGTTGAAGCGGTGGATCTCGTCTACAAACAACAGGGTGCGCTGACCAGCCTTGGCGGCCAGTTCGGCTTCGGCAAAGGCCTTCTTGAGATCGGCCACGCCGGAGAACACCGCACTGACCGAAATGAAGCGCATCCCCACCGCATCGGCCAGCAGCCGGGCGATGCTGGTCTTGCCGGTGCCGGGCGGCCCCCACAGGATCATGCTGGACAGTTTGCCCGCCGCGACCATGCGCCCGATTGCGCCTTCGGCCCCGGTCAGGTGCTCCTGCCCGATCACATCGCCCAGACCGCGCGGGCGCAGCTGATCGGCCAGCGGGGCGTCTTCGCTGGTTTGGTCAGCGGGAGGCGGGGGCAGATCATCGGGGAACAGGTCAGACATTGTCATGCAAGATAGGCGCAGCGACAAAAATTTGCACGCGGGGCTTGCCAGATCAATTGTAAGATATATCTTAGAACAATCATGAAAGGAACTAGAGACATGAGAATGCATGGATGCGGCCACCACGGCCGCCATGGCAAAGGCGCGATGATCGCAATGATGATGGGCGGCTGGGGCCGCCACCGCAGCGGACGCGGCTGGGGCGATGGCTTCGGCAGCGGCGACTGGGGCGGCGGTGAGCGGGCCCCACGCGGCCGATCGCGGATGTTCGGATCGGGCGAACTGCGGCTGGTGCTGCTGGGCCTGGTCGGCGAAGCGCCGCGCCACGGCTATGAACTGATCAAGGCCATCGAAGAATTGTCGGGCGGCAATTATGCCCCCAGCCCGGGGGTGGTCTATCCCACGCTCAACCTGCTGACCGATGAAGGCCTGATCGCCGAACAGGACGGCAGCGGCGCGCGCAAGAGCTTTGAAATCACCGCAGCCGGACGGACCGAACTCGACACCCGGATTGATGAATTCAAGGCGATCATCGAACGGCTGACAGCCCTGGCGCAGGATGAGGAGCGCCATTCCGCCCCGCCGCTCAAGCGGGCGATGGGCAACCTGTTCATGGCGGTGCGCCAGCGCATGGCCAGCGGCGGGTTTGACCGCGAAACGATGCACCAGGTGGCCGATATCCTGGACGAAGCAGCGCGCAAGATCGAACGGCTCTAAGGGGGTTTATCCACCCCCGGTGCCCGCGCAGTTGTAATGCGCGGGTGACAGGGATAATCTCCCCCTTGGGTCGCGCACATGGGGGAGAGCCATGAACGAAACCACTGCACCCGCGATGCGGGCACCGATGCCAATCAGCTTCTGGGTAGTGGCGGGCCTTAGCCTGCTGTGGAACCTGTTTGGTGCCTATGACTATCTGATGACCCGCACCCGCAACGAAGCGTACCTTTCTGCGATGGGCGATCCCAAAGCGGTGCTGGCCTGGATCGACAGCTTCCCGCTGTGGGTACAGCTGTGCTGGGGCATGGGGGTTTGGGGCGCGGTCGCCGGATCGTTGCTGCTGCTCGCCCGGTCGCGCTTTGCCGTCCATGCGTTTCTGCTATCGCTGATCGGCGCGGTGGGCAGTCTGGTGTTTCAGGCGACGGATAGCAATGTTCCCGCCGCGTTTGACAGTTCTGCGCGGCTGGTGCTGCCCGTGGTGATTGTCGCTGTGGCGGCCTTCCTGTGGCAATTCTCAAGCCGCGAACGCGCCAAGGGCATGCTGCGTTAGGGGTTGCAAACCTGAGGTAGGGTAAGCAAGCCGAACCCATCTAACTACCGCTCAGGCTGAGCCTGTCGAAGCCCCCGCTTGTGCAGCCAACGGCCGCGTAAAAGGACGGGGCTTCGACAGGCTCAGCCTGAGCGGGCCAATGGGCTAAATTTGTGCGGGCCAATGCGTGCAGCCTTTGCTGGCTTGTGAGTGCAGGGTTTGGTCAGACGGCCCTGCGCTCCAGCGCCAGCGCCAATCGGACCTAACGCTAGCCCGCGCGTTCGGTGATCTTGCGGATGTAGGTGTCCGCCACCGCCTGGTTGATCTTGTCCCAATCGTAATCGCGGCTCAGCACTTCGCCGGCCGCGCCGTGACCCTGCGCCAGCTGGCGGTTGCCCACATAAGCGGCAATCGCATCGGCATAGCCGGCAATGTTCCCCGGCGCGATCAGGCGGCCCGATTGGCCATCGTCGACCAGGTTTTCGCTGCCGGTTGCCGCTGCAGCGACCACGGGAATGCCCGAAGCCATCGCTTCAAGCGAGACATTGCCGAACGCCTCTGTCTCAGACGGGAAGAACATCACATCCATCGAAGCCACGGCCCGGCCCAGTGATTGTCCGCCGGTAAAGCCAATGAAGATCCCGTCGCTCAACCGTTCTTCAAACCAGGCACGGGCCGGGCCTTCGCCCACCACCAGCACCTTGTGCGCCACCCCGCGGCGGCGCAGTTCGTCGATCGTATCGCAGAATACGTCGAGCCCTTTTTCCATCACTACCCGGCTCAGGAACCCGATCACGAAATCGCCGTCGGCAATCCCCAGGCTGCGCCGCCACGCCAGATCGCGCCGCGCGGGATCGAAAATAGTGCGATCCACCCCGCGCGACCAGATCCCGATATCGCTGCCCATCCGTTCGGTCCGCAGCACATCGACCATCGATTGCGACGGCGCCACCAGGGCATCGCAGCGGCGATAAAAGCGCCGCTGCAGCGCAATCGCCGCGGGCGCCAAAAGCCCGAGGTGATAATAGGGCAGGTAGGTTTCAAACCGGGTGTGAACCGAAGCAACCACCGGCAGGCCTTGATCGCGTGCCCATGATACCGCGCGGTGGCCGCTGATGTCGGGTGCTGAAACATGCACGATGTTCGGAGCGAACTCGGCCAGATCTCGCCTGATCCGGGCGTTGACGCCGGTGGAGAAGCGGTATTCGCTGCGCGTCGGGATCGGCAGCGAAGGCAGCGAAACCAGATCGCCGACCGGCTCCATCCCGGGGTTTTCGACTGTCGGGGAATAGACCCGCACCGCCGCGCCGCAGCGCAGCAGATAGCCAACCAAGCGGTTGAGCGCGCGGTTCGCACCATCAACCGTGATGTTGTAGTTGCCCGAAAACAGGGCGATCCTGAGATCGGACACTTGCATGGCCGGTGCCTTAGCCGATCAGTTCGGTGCTTGCCAGCGCTCCACCCCTGCGCAGCAACAATTCAGCCCGCAGCGCAATTTTTCCTGAAACTATTTCGTCGGCCGGATCGTTCCTTCGGTTATCAACCATGAGGAACCAGCACTATGCGTACAATTTTGGCCACTTTGCCCTTTATCGCCTTGGCCAGCATGGCGAGCCCAGCCTTCGCCCAGGAAGACGATACCGAATTTGGCGGCCCCTACATCGGTGTCTCGGCCGGACAGAGCTCGGTCAAGAACCGCACATCGGTCGATCCGGTCCAGTTCGATACCAACCGCGATGGCGCATACGGCGATCCGGTGCTGACTTCGACCAGCGCCAATGCTTTTGCGCCGGGGTTCTGCGCCGGTCAGGCTTCGGGCGCTACGCCCACCACCTGCGACAAGGACAAGAAGGGCACCCAGTATTCGGTTCGCGCCGGCTACGATGTGCAATCGGGCAGCGCGGTGTTCGGTGCGCTGGTGGAATTCGACAAGTCTGAGGCGAGCGATTCCTCCTCGGCCTATAGCAGCACCCCGGCCGGCTATCACTTCGCGCGCGATCTGGACTATTCGATCTCGGCCCGCGCCCGCGCCGGTTTCACCCCGGCGCCCAAGCTGCTGGTCTATGGCACCGGCGGGGCCAGCTATGCCCGCATCAACCACAGCTTCAGCACCACCAACACCGCCAACAGCTTCACGCCCACCAACGATGACGACATGGTCTGGGGTTGGCAGGCCGGGGCCGGTGCCGAACTGAAGCTGGGCAGCGCGCTCTCGGTCGGGGTCGAGTACCTCTACAACCGCTACAACGACAATAAGTACTATGTTGCGATTGGCGCGGGAACCGCACCGGCCACCAATCCGTTTCTGCTTAACGGCGGTGGTACCAACGCCCGGCAAGATTCGCGGTTTGCGTTCGATACCCTTCGCGCAACCGTAAACCTGCGGTTCTGAGCAGAGCCATACAGGTAAAACAGGAACGGGCCGCAGGATCGATCTGATCCAGCGGCCCGTTTCGTGTTTTGATTGGGTTTCAGTTACGCTGAAACGTGGCAACACCGGCCCGCTCCTCGCCCCACGCAAGCGAAACTAGAGCATGGCGCTCGAATCAGAATCAAACCCGCTCATGCTGAGCTTGTCGAAGCACCCGCCTGTTACGCTGCCGCCAGCTGCTCACGATGGGCCTTCGACAGGCTCAGGCTGAGCGGGACTCTCGATCGTAAATCAGACCATAAAGATCTACGCCATTTCCTTGCTGCGGCTGGCTTTCTTGCGGTCATTCGGATCGAGCAGTGCCTTGCGCAGGCGGATGCTCTTGGGCGTCACTTCGACCATTTCGTCATCGTCGATATAGGCGATCGCCTGCTCCAGCGTCATGATCCGCGGCGGAGTGAGGCGGATCGCATCATCCTTGCCGGTGGAGCGGAAGTTGGTCAGCTGCTTCGATTTCATCGGATTGACTTCAAGATCGCCCGGCTTGGCATTTTCGCCGATCAGCATGCCTTCGTAGATCTTGTCCTGCGGGCGCACGAACAGCACACCGCGTTCTTCCAGCATGTTGAGCGCATAGCCCACCGCTTCGCCGGCGCAGTTCGAAATCAGCACGCCCACCGGGCGGCCTTCGATTGGGCCCTTGTAGGGACCGTACTTGTCAAACAGGCGGTTCATGATTCCGGTGCCGCGCGTGTCGGACAGGAATTCGCCGTGATAGCCGATCAGGCCCCGTGATGGCGCGGTAAAGGTGATGCGGGTCTTGCCGCCGCCCGATGGCCGCATGTCGGTCATCTCGGCCTTGCGCAGCGCCATCTTGTCGATCACCGTGCCCGAGTGTTCGTCGTCAACGTCGATCACCACGGTTTCATAGGGTTCGGTGCGGCCGCCCTTTTCGTCCTTGCCATAGAGCACGCGCGGGCGGCTGATCCCCAGCTCGAACCCTTCGCGGCGCATGGTTTCGATCAGCACGCCGAGCTGCAATTCGCCGCGCCCGGCCACTTCGAAGCTGTCCTTGTCGGCGCTCTCGGTAACCTTGATCGCCACGTTCGATTCGGCTTCGCGGGCCAGCCGGTCACGGATCATGCGGCTGGTCACCTTGGTGCCTTCGCGTCCGGCCATCGGGCTGTCGTTCACCGCAAAGCGCATCGACAGCGTCGGCGGATCGATCGGCTGGGCGTGGAGCGGTTCGGTCACCGAAAGATCGGCGATGGTGTTGGAAACGGTCGCATCGGTCATCCCGGCGATCGAGATGATATCGCCGGCGCTGGCTTCTTCCACCGGCACGCGTTCCAGGCCGCGGAACGCCAGCAACTTGGAAGCGCGCCCGGTTTCGATCACCTTGCCATCGTTATCCAGCGCGTGGATCGGCGAGTTGACCTTGATGGTGCCCGACTGGACCTTGCCGGTCAGGATGCGGCCCAGGAAGTTGTCGCGATCGAGCAGCGTGACGAGGAACTTGAACGGCCCATCAACGTCGGCGGCCGGCGGCGGCACATGCTCGACAATCTTGGCGAACAGCGGGGTCAGCGTGCCTTCGCGCAGATTCGGGTCTTCGTTGGCATAGCCATTGCGGCCCGAGGCATAGAGTACGGGGAAATCGCACTGTTCATCGGTGGCGTCCAGGCTGACGAACAGATCGAACACTTCGTCGAGCACTTCCTGAATGCGCTCGTCCGGGCGATCAACCTTGTTGACCACCACGATCGGCTTGAGCCCCAGCGCCAGCGCCTTGCCAGTGACGAATTTGGTCTGCGGCATCGCGCCTTCAGAGCTGTCGACCAGCAGGATGACCCCATCGACCATCGACAGGATCCGTTCCACTTCGCCGCCGAAATCGGCGTGGCCCGGGGTATCGACGATATTGATGTGGGTGACTTCGCCATTGGCGTCGGCCCATTCGACCGAAGTGCACTTTGCCAGAATGGTGATCCCGCGCTCTTTTTCCAGATCGTTCGAATCCATCGCGCGTTCTTCCACGCGCTGATTGTCACGGAAGGTGCCAGACTGGCGGAACAGCTGGTCGACCAGCGTGGTCTTGCCGTGGTCAACGTGGGCGATAATGGCAATATTGCGCAGCGGCAGCGAGGCGGACATCACAGGGTTCTCTTCGGTTGGGGAAGGCGGGGCTTGTTGCACCGCAACATGGGCGGGGCCCCTAGCCTAAAGCAGCCGCAAGAGCAAGCGCGCTTGCCTCGGGCGGGGGGATGTGGTTGTTTCGCCTTGATCTTCGCATTTGCGCGGTTCGACCTTGGGGGGAATCAATGCTTGAATGGATGCTGCTGCCGTTTCGGCGCTATTTCGATTTTGAAGGCCGGTCGCGGCGGATGGAATACTGGTCGTTTCAGCTGCTGGGTCTGATCGTTTCGATGATCGGTCTGGCGCTTATGGTTCTGGGTGCGGGGGATAGAACCTATTCGGGAAATTATGACCGGGTCGAAAACGGGATTTCAACCCATGCGAACTATTCGAGCAACCTTGGGGCGATGAGCTGGGTCGGGCTGGGGATGCTTGGACTGTGGGCGCTGGCCGCTTTCATTCCTTCGATCGCGCTGACAGTGCGGCGGCTGCATGACCGCGACAAGAGCGGGCTTTATATGCTGCTGACCTTCATCCCGTTTATCGGGCTGATCTTTTCGGTGATCATGCTGGTCAACTTCTTCATGTCGGGCACGCCGGGGCCCAACCGCTATGGCCCCGATCCCAAGGGGATTGCGGCTGATACCAGCGTGTTCAGCTAAACTGCACAGACCGGAGTTCTGACATGGAATGGATGCTTTTGCCTTATAAGCGTTATGCCGAATTTAATGGCCGCTCGCGCCGGATGGAATACTGGATGTTTGTCCTGTTCACGACACTGGTTTCGCTCGCCCTTGGCGGTCTGATGGTGCTGGGCGGGCTCAATTTTTCCGAGCTTCGTGCCGGGAGCATGACCGAGCCAACGTTTGGTCCATTGTTCTGGATCGGAGCCATCGCGTTTGGGCTTTTCGGCCTGTTCTCTTTAGTTCCCAGCATCGCGGTTTCGATCCGCCGCTATCACGATCGGGACATGTCTGGCTGGTGGGTTCTGGGCTTTGGTGTGCTTGGAAACCTACCCTATGTCGGCTGGATCGCTTCGCTCGTCAGCCTCGTGATTACAGCTTTACCGGGGACGCCGGGAGAGAACCGGTTCGGTGAAGACCCGACCAATCCCGAACTCAACGCCGACGTCTTCTCTTAAAGGTTTTCCGTTTTACACTGAGCCACTTACCCCCCTCCTCTTCAGAGGAGGGGTTGGGGGTGGTGTGGTTCAAACACAGGTCGCGCCTGAGGCCACCACCCCCCAACCCCCTCCTCTGAAGAGGAGGGGGAGCAGGTTTGATTCATCCAAAGGCGAAAAAACTCTAAAGTTCGCGCAAGGCCTGCGCCGGTTTCGCTCTCAGCAAGGGGAGCGAAGCCGCCAGGGCGAAGCCGATCACCAGGGCGAGGCCAAGGCCCAGCACGGCCAGCACTTGCGGCCAATCGGGCAGCCAGTCGAAGCCGAACAGCTGGACCACCACCAGCCACGCCACCAGACTGCCGAGCCCCAGCGCGACCAAGGCCAGCAGCCCCGCCAGCACGGCATATTCGGCCAGCTGCAACAGCAGCAATTGCCGCCCGCTGGCGCCCAGCACGCGCAGGATTACGTTGTCATACAGGCGGCTGGCCCGCGCTGCAGCGATTGCGCCCAGCAGCACTGCAATCCCGGCCAGCACCGCCACCGATGCCGCCGCAAGAATGGCGAGACTGACCTGCCGGAGCAGATCACGCGCCTGCGTCAGCACCCCGCCAACCTCGATCACCGAGCTGGAGGGGAAGGCCTTGACCAGCGCGCGCAAAAGCTCCCCTTTTCGTGCTCCTCCCCCTTGAGGGGGAGGTTGGGAGGGGGTGTTTGGACGCTGGTGTGGAACCCCCACCCCCGACCCCTCCCCACCGAGGAGGGGGTAAGAAGTCTCGCCCAAATTGATCGTCGCCGCCAGATTATGCGGCGCATCGGCGAGCGTGTTGGGGCTGAACACCAGCACATAGTTGAAGCCCATCGAATCCCAGTCGATCCGCCGCAGTGAGGCGATCTTGGCGGTGCGTTCCACCCCCATCAGCCCGATGGTCAGCGAATCGCCGATCTTCAGGTTGAGCGCCTGCCCCAGCTTGTCGTCGATAGAAACCAGCGGCGGCCCGGCATAATCCTTGGCCCACCAGGTGCCTTGGGTCACCACATTGCCTTCGGGCACATCGGCCGAATAGGTCAGTCCGCGTTCGCCGCGCAGCGGCCAGGCTTCGTCAGGAATCTCTTTCAGGTCAGCCACCCGGATCATCGCCTGTGGCGGCCCATAGGCCAGGATCGCCCCGCGCAGCGCAGGGACCATCCGGACTCGCGCATCCGGCGCGATGCTGGTGACGGTCTGCTGAAACGCAGCTGCTGCATCGCGCGGCACGTCGAGCACGAAGTAGTCGGGCGCGCGCTGCGGCACCCGGGCGCGGATATTGGCGTCAAGGCTGGTCTGGATCGCCGCCAGCGTGACGAACGCGGCGAGGCCAAAGCCGAGCGCGGTGACCAGCGCCCCGGTCTGCGCGCCGGGACGGTGCAGGTTGGCGAGTGCAATGCGCAGCAGCGGGCGTTTGGGGCGGGGCAGCCGCGCGGCGAGCCAACGGATGCTCCAGCCCAGCGCGCCCAGCAGCGCCAGCAACACCAATGTGCCGCCCAGAAACCATAGCGTCACCAGCTTGGCCTTGGTGGTCAGCAGCGCCAGCGCGACAATCGCCGCCAGCCCCAGCCCGACCGGCAATGCAGCATCGCGCCAGCCACTGGCCAGCGGCGAAACCCGCGCCCGCAGCAGGGCCATCGCCGGAAACCGCCGCGCGGCCAGCAGCGGCGGCGCGGCAAAGATCAGCGCGATCAGCAGGCCATAGGTGGCCGCGCGCAGCAGCGCCCCGGGATCAAACACAAAGCCCGGGGCAACCGGCAGGAGGCTACCCAGCGCCTCGCCTAGCAGCGGGGTGACCAGCACTCCGGCGATCAAGCCCAGCCCGGACCCGATCAGCGCCGCCACGCCGATCTGCAGCAGATAGATCCGGGCAATATCGCCGCTGGTTGCGCCCAGCACTTTCAGCGTCGCCACCGAACCGCGCCGCGCCTCAAGATAGGATGACACCCCGCCGCCAATCCCGATCCCGGCTATCGCCAGCGCAGCCAGGCCAACCAGCACCAGAAAATCGCCCATCCGCGAAACGAACCGTTCCGCCCCGGGCGAGGCCTTGTCGCGGGTTTTGAGTTCAAACCCGGATGAGGGGAACTGCTTTTTCAGCCGGTCGGCCACGGTCTGAGGATCGCTGCCGGCGGGCAGGGCGATCCGGTACTTGCTGCGGTACATTGCGCCCGGAGCGGTCAGCCCGGCCTGGGCGGGAAATTGCTGATCGACCAGCACCACTGGGCCCAGCGTAAAGCCTTCGCCCAGTCGGTCGGGTTCGTCGGCAATGATCCCGCCGACCGTCAGCGTGGCTGAACCGACCGCGAAGGTGTTGCCTTTAGCCAACCCCAATCGCTCGGCCGCGCCTTCGGCAATCCACGCTTGCCCCGCCGGCGGTGCGCCCGCGCTGCGCCCGTCCTTGAGGCGCAGCTGGCCATAGAGCGGCCAGGCACTATCGATTGCCTTGAGTTCAATCGGCGCGGCCAGATCCCCGGCGCGGGCCATCGCCTGCAGCCGCATTCCGCCCGATAGCTTTCCGGCTGCGGCAAAGGCGTTGATTTCATCAGCGCTGGCGCCGCGTTGCCACACCGCCACTTCCAGATCGCCGCCCAGAATGGTCCGGCCCCGGCTGCTCAGTTCCTGCTCGATCGCCCCGGTCAAGGTACCGATCGCCGCCAGCGCGCCAACTCCCAGGAACAGGCAGACCAGCAGCAAGCGCAGTCCCCGAAACCGGGCCGACAGGTCGCGCCGGGCGATAGTCCAGGCGGTGGGCCAGCCGATCATGCGCCGGTGTCGCTCGCAATCCGGCCATCGGCCAAGGTAATCACCCGTTCGCACCGCGCCGCCAGCGTCGCATCGTGGGTGATCACTACCAGCGTCGCCCCGCTCGCTGCGCGCCGCGCAAACAACAGGTCCATGATCGTCTCGCCGGTCTTGGTATCAAGGTTGCCGGTGGGTTCATCGGCGAACACCAACTGCGGCTGCGGGGCCAGTGCGCGGGCAATTGCCACGCGCTGTTGTTCGCCGCCCGAAAGCTGGGCGGGATAGTGCTGCAGCCGTGCCGCCAGCCCTACCGCTTCCAGTTCGGCCGCAGCGCGCAGGGCTGCATCGGGCATCCCGGCCAGCTCCAGCGGGGTCATGACGTTCTCCTGCGCGGTCATGGTCGGCAGCAGGTGGAACGATTGCAGCACCACCCCGATCCGCCCACGCCGCGCGGTGGCCAGCGCGTCCTCATTCAGCGTCGCGAAGTCCTGCCCGGCCACGGTGAGGTCACCGCCGCTGGCGCGTTCCAGCCCGGACAGCACCGCCATCAGGCTGCTCTTGCCCGAACCCGATGGGCCGAGCAGCGCCAGCGTCTGGCCTTGCGGCACGATCAGGTCGATCCCGCGCAGCACCTGCACTGCGCTGTCGGCCGAGCCAAGTTGAAGGGTAAGATTTCGGGCCGCGATTGCGGGGAGGGGGCTTGTCACGGCGCGGGGATGCCATAGCTAGAGGGAAACGCAAGGGAGTTGCAGAATGAAATGGAAATGGCTGGTCATGCTTGCAACCCCCGCGCTGCTGGCGGGGTGCAAAAATGATGCCCCGGTGGCTGAGCAATCGCCCGTTGCGGTGCAGACCACTGCGGCACCGCAAGGCGATGAACAGGTGATCCTGGCGCTGGGTGACAGCCTGTTTGCCGGATATGGGCTGGAGCCGGGGCAAAGCTATCCGGCGCATCTGGAGGCGGCGCTGCAAACGCGCGGGATCAAGGCGCGGATCGTCAATGCCGGGGTCTCGGGCGATACCACCGCCGGCGGCCTGCAGCGGACCGACTTTGTTCTGAACGATCAGGCGCAGAAGCCCGCACTGGTGATCATCAGCCTGGGCGGCAACGATATGCTGCGCGGATTGTCTCCGGCTGAAACCCGCAAGAACCTTGATGCGCTGCTGGCCAAATTCGCTGCAGCCAAGGTCCCTGTGCTGCTGCTAGGCATGCTCGCCGCGCCGAATATGGGGGCGGACTATGCCAAGGCGTTCAACGCGATCTATCCGGCGCTGTCGAAAAAGTACGGGGCCGGGCTGGTTCCGTTCTTCCTGCAGCCATTGGTTGAAAAGCCGCAGCTGGTGCAGGCCGATCATATCCACCCGACGCTGGCCGGGATCGATGTGCTGGTGGGATCAACCGTCGATCAGGTGGTGAAGGCGCTGCCGAAATAAGGTCCTCTCCATTTGCGCTATTCAGCGAAAAATGGAGAGGACCCTGGTGGACTTAAACCCGCTCCACCCGTCCATCGATCACCCGCCACACCGTAGCTTCCTGGGTGATCGCCTCGAACGGGGCCAGTTCGGTGCCGGTCAGCCAGACCTGCGCGGTGCCTTCGCGCAGCCGCTCAAACAAGGCGGCGCGGCGCAGCGGATCGAGGTGCGCGGCGACCTCATCAAGCAGCAGCACGGCAGGACGCGCCGCTTCGAGCAGTCCGGCATGGGCCAGCGTGATCGAGATCAGCATTGCCTTCTGTTCGCCGGTTGAACAATCCGCCGCGGGCTGATCCTTGCCCGCCATGGTCACCGCCAGCTCATCACGGTGTGGGCCCACTAGCGTGCGCCCTGCCGCCCGATCGCGGCGGCGGCTTTCACCCAGCGCCGTAACAAGTGCCTGCTGCGCCAGCGGTCCGCCCGGCAGATAGGCCAGTTCGGGCCGGGCAAAAGGTGCGGCGGGCAGATCGCGCAAGGCTGCCGAAAGCCGCTCGATCAGCCGCGCGCGGGCCTGCGCCACCAGGGCCCCGGCTTCGGCCAGCTGCGCTTCCAGCCCATCGAGCCACAGCGGATCAGGCTCGGCCGGATCGGCCAGCAGCCGGTTGCGTTCGCGCAGCGCCCCTTCCAGCCGCGCGGCGTGCCGGGCATGGCCCGGCTCCAGCGCCAGCACCAGCCGGTCAAGAAAGCGTCGCCGCGCCCCTGCGCCTTCCAGGAACAGGCGGTCCATCACCGGGGTCAGCCAGCCCAGGCTGAGCCATTCGCCTAGTCGTACTGCCGGCACTTCGGCACCATTGATCTGCACGGTGCGGCGGCTGGGCCGTTCGGCCAGGGTGCCGGTGCCGATCTGCACGCCATCACCAAGCTCCGCGCTGATCGCAAAAGTGCCGGGTCCGTGCTGCGCGGCAAGGTCTGGCAGCGCCGCCCGGCGCAGCCCGCGCCCCGGAGCGAGCAGCGACAGCGCCTCAAGCACGTTGGTTTTGCCCGCACCGTTCTCTCCGACCAGCAGGTTGAACGCCCGCGTGCCATCCAGCCGGGTGGCGGGATGGTTGCGAAAGGTAGTCAGCTGGATGCGGTCTAGCGCCATCGGGCGGCGATATGGCGGCAGCCGCGCGCTGTCACGCAAAAGCGCCAGACCAAAAGTTGGGAAAATTTCCCAACTGTTTTGTATTCAGCATGGCGAAAGTTTTGGTTCATCGTGGCGAAAGCTTGGAAAACTGCGGTTTTCCTGATTTGGCACGGTCTCTGCTATCATTGTGGCATCTGCAGGAATGCCTGCGGAACCAAACAAACCAAAGGAATTGACCATGACCAACCAGAACTCTTTCACCAGCAAAGCCACTGCCGCAGCTTCGGCTCTGTTCATCTCGCTGCTGCTGATCACCGGCACCGTCACCACCCCGCAGACCGCCAATGCCAGCACCGTTACCCTCGGCGAAACCGCATGAGCGCGCTGGAACACAAGGATACCGACATGAACACCCGCAGCGGATATCATCTCGACAAGACCAACGGTAAATTCATGGGCGTCTGTGCCGGCATGGCCAGCTCGTTCGGCTGGGACGTCAACGTGGTTCGCATCGCTTTTGCGCTGGGCACCATCTTCGGCTTCGGATCGTTGATCCTGGTTTACCTCGCAATCGGCCTCATCGCCGATTGATCGGATCCCGGTGAGGCCCCGTCCCCCAGCGGGCGGGGCCTAAACCGACTTGGTCTTGGCGAAGGGTGAGAAATCGATACCTTCGTCGAACACATCGACCCCCTCGCGGCGCTTGAGCCAGCCAACCACTGCATAGGTCACCGGGGTCAGCAAAATCTCCCACAATACCTTCAGGAACCAGTTGACGAACATTACCGCCAGCACCTTGTCGTTGCTCCAGGTGCCCAGAAAAGCAATCGGGTAAAACAGGATGCTATCAACGGCCTGACCAAACACGGTTGAACTAATCGTGCGGGTCCAGAGTTTCTTGCCGCCAGTCAGAATTTTCATTTTTGCCAGCACAAAGCTGTTGACGAATTCCCCCGCCCAGAACGCGACCACCGATGCCGCCACGATACGCCAGGTGTTTCCAAACACGCTTTCGTATGCCGCTTGGCCATCCCAGCCCGCTGCCGGGGGCAATGCAACCACCACCAGGCTCATGAAGGTCATGAACAGCAGCGCGGCGAACCCGGCCCAAACACAGCGGCGAGCGTTGGCATAGCCATAGACTTCGGTCAGGATGTCGCCGATCACATAGCTGATTGGAAAGAACATGATCCCCGCGCCAAAGATCACAGTGTCGCTGGTTGGCCGGATCAAATCGGGCAGCCATGACAGCAGGGCGGCGATGCCCGGAACCACGACGAAAGATGGCTTCGAAGCCCCGATCAGGTTCGACAGCAGCAGGATCGCGACAAAGGCCGCCATCACATAGTCGAAATAGCGGAAATGGCGGCGGGCACCCTGGGTGCCGTCAATCTGGGCGATCGTCTGGGTCATGGCCAAACAGGCTAGCCATATTTGCATGGCCTGCAAACCCTGCCTATGTGGGCAGCGGCGCGCGCCCGTAGCTCATCTGGATAGAGCGCGAGACTTCTAATCTTGAGGTAGCAGGTTCGAGTCCTGCCGGGCGCGCCATTTGTTTACCCGCGTGACGCCATTTCGAGCGGTTCGCCGTCGACCGGATAGCCGGCATCATCGGGGATCAGCAGCCACGGCGCGCCATCACGCTCAGCCATGAACGGGGTGATCATCCGTACCGGCACATCCTGCGCATGCTGGTGGGCGTCTGCGAAACTGCCGAACAGCGCCAGCCGCTCCAGATTGCGCCGGGTGGGGTAGATGACCTTGATTTCATCACGCTCTGCCATGGCCAGGGCTTCGGCGGCGCTGGCCCAGAACAGATGGGTATTTTCGGTATCATCGACTTGCAGATCGACCGCGCCGGTGCCCAGATCTGCGAGATAGAAGCGGGTATCGAACACGCGGATTTCGCGGTGCTTGGGCCGCCAGCGGGCAAACGGCACCAGGCTGTCAAGCGCCAGAGTCCAGCCCAGCGCATCCAGCACCGGGCCAAGCTCGCCCAGTTCAAGCAGCATCGCCCGCGCTTGCAGGGCGGCGGCATGATCGGGGCGCTGCGCCACGCCCAGCGCGAGCCCGGTTTCCTCCAGCGTTTCACGCACTGCGGCGATCCGCGCCGCCATTTCCTCTTCCGCGTCAGCGTCCGCCGCGCCGAGTTTTTGCGCCAGTACCCGGTCAGCATCGTCTACCCGCCCGCCCGGAAACACCGCCGCGCCGCCGGCGAAACGCATGGTTTTGGATCGCTGCACCATCAGCAACTGCGGCGGACCGCCGTGTTCACAGCGGCGAAAAATGACCAGCGTTGCAGCCGGAATAGCCGGCGGCAGCTCACCCTCGGGGTCGAACATGTCTTTCAGATCCATGCCGTGCAGACTGGCGCGCGGCGGCCGCTTTGCCAAGCGATTTCACTGCGCGGTTAAAACCGGAAAAACTGTCGGCAGGCTTTACAATGGCTGCCCCCGGCACTTGGCCGTAAAAATCCATAGTGTTGTAAATTCGTGAAAATCACAATTTGGCACGATCGATGCTATGTATGGGATACCCCCAAGTAGTCTCGAATGAGGCGGGGCCGCAAACTGGTCTCCGCGGTCCCGCCTCCCCGAGAACCCCCTTGAAATCGCTGAACTGTAAAGCGCCATCAGCTGTGCTTTGCGCTGCGCCGTGCAAGCCCATCTTAACCCTGCACGCTCAAGTATTTCTTCACTTCATTACCCTAATGACAGCCGTGTTTCGAAGGCCCGGCGCAAATGCTGGGGATCTATCCGGAACCAGCGGGGGAACCGTTTGACCCAGATCTGGGATCAAAAGCGTGACTGGCGCCGGGCCAAATTGTTTGGTCCGATCGGCGCCATGACCATCAGCGGCCTGGTGCTGCTGGTGGCGCTGGCGCTGTTTCTGATCGAACGGTTCGATGTGGTGGCCTCCCAGCGCGAACAGGTTCTGGTCGAACATGGCTTTGCCCGCCAGGTCGATGAACTGAGCGCGGTGATTGCGACTCAGGTCGATTGGGACGATGCCATCCGCAGTCTGGATCACAAGTTCGATCCGCAATGGGCCGATTTCAATGTCGGCAATTACCTCTATACCTTCAACGGGTTTTCCCATGCCTTCGTGCTCGATCGCAATGAAGCGCCGATTTACGCCGCGATCCGCGGCGAACGCGCCAAGCCGCAAGCCTTTGCCGAATTTGCCGGAGTTGCAGGCAAACTGGTGCCGGGAATCCGCGCTGCCGAACTGCGCCGCGGCCCGTTCCGCAGGCGCGAAGGCAAGAACAATATCGTCATTCCGCCGATCCAATCGACCACCACCGTGCGAATGGCCGGGGTGACCTATATCGTCACCGCCACCCTGGTGCAGCCCGATTTCGGCAAGGCCTTGCCTAAGGGCCCGCGCGCACCGATCGTGATTGCGGCCAAGCCGGTCGACCGTTCCTTGCTTGATGCCTTTTCGGCGCGCTACCTGCTTAACGAAGTGCTGCTGCTGGATCCCAGCGTCAATCCGGACAATCGCCAGCAGATCGTACTGCGCGATTTTGCCGGCAACGATGTGACCGCGCTATCGTGGGTGCCGCGCCGCCCGGGCACGGCGCTGCGCCAGATGCTGCAGTGGCCGCTACTGGGCGGGATCGCGGTGCTGGGTCTGCTCACACTGCTGGTGATGCGGCGCAGCGGGGCGATTGTCAGCGAACTGATTGCCAGCGAAGCGCGGGCGCGGCATCTGGCCTACCACGATCAACTGACCCAGCTGCCCAACCGCGCAATGTTATTCGACAAACTGCGCCTCGGGCTGACCCGGCTGGCCGACGATGATGCCAGCCTGGCGGTGATCTGCGTCGATCTTGACCGGTTCAAGGACGTCAACGACACGCTGGGGCATCATGCCGGCGATTGGCTGATCCAGACCGTGGCAACGCGGCTGCGCGAATCCTGCGACAAGCTTGCAACCATCGCCCGGCTCGGCGGCGATGAATTCATCGTGCTTTACCCTTGCGAAAGTCAGGTGGCGGCGGCGGATCTGGCGCAGCGGATCGTCGCTGCGGTATCGGAGCAGATTGTCAGCGAATTCGGCCGGATCAATGTTGGCTGCTCGCTGGGCGTGGCGATCATCAGCCATGCCGGGGTAGAGCCGACCGAGGCTTTGCGCTGGGCCGATGTGGCGATGTACCGATCAAAAGACAGCGGCCGCGGCTGCGTGACCTTTTTCGAAGCGGAAATGGACGATGCCTTGCGGGCGCGGCGGGCGCTGGAAAGCGATTTGCACAGCGCGCTCAGCGATGGATCGCTGCGCATGGTCTATCAGCCGCAGGTCGATCGCAGTGGTCAGGCCCGGGCGGTCGAAGCGCTGGTGCGCTGGGACCATCCGCAGCGCGGAGCTATATCGCCCGGGATATTTGTGCCACTGGCCGAAGAAACCGGCCTGATCCTGCCGCTGGGCGAATTTGTGCTGCGGCGGGTCTTTGCCGAAACCGCCGGGTGGGGCGATCTGCGGGTCGGGATCAACATTTCGGCGGTGCAGCTGCGCTCGCAAGGCTTTGCCGCGCTGGTTACCCGACTGGTGGCGCAGGCCGGGGTCGATCCGAGTAAGTATGAAATTGAACTGACCGAAACCGCGCTACTGGGTGAAGATCCGGTCACCGCCGCCAATGTCGAGGCGCTCAAGCGGCTGGGCTTCTCAATCGCGCTCGATGATTTCGGCACCGGCTATTCCAGCCTCAGCGTGCTGCAGCGCTTCTCGGTCAACCGGATCAAGATCGATCGGTCGTTTGTCTGCGCGCTGGACGATACTGGCGAGGGTGACGCCTTGGTCGATGCGATGATCAAGCTCGCCCGGTCACTGGGCCTCAGCGTGATTGCCGAAGGGGTGGAAACCGAAAGCCAGCGCGACCGGCTGCTGGCCTGCGGGTGCAAGGAATTTCAGGGCTATCTGACCGGGATGCCGCAAGATGCGGGCGCGATCGAGGCACTGGCCGGGATCGAGAGCAGCGTGCCGGAAGCAGCGATCAACCGGCGGGCGTAACCTTGGCGTCAGCCATCAGTTGCTGCAATTCACCGGCTTCGTACATTTCCATCATGATATCGCTGCCGCCCACGAATTCGCCTTTGACGTAAAGCTGCGGGATCGTTGGCCATTCGCTGAAAGCCTTGATGCCCTGGCGCACTTCCGTGTCCTGCAGCACATCGACGCTGTCATAGGCGACGCCAAGATGATCGAGGATCGCGATTGCCTTGCTGGAAAAGCCGCACTGCGGGAACAGCGGCGTGCCTTTCATGAACAGGACGACGTCGCTGGAATTGACGATCTGGCTGAGGCGGGTGTTTGTATCGGTCATGGTGATCCTCGAGTGGGCCAGTACTATTTGGGAATGCCGGTGGTGAGTTGCAAGGCGTGCAGATCGCCGCCCATTTGCGGGCCGATTGCGGCATAGACCAGCTTGTGCTGGGCGATCCGTGACTTGCCGACGAACATGGCCGAAACAACGTGCGCGGCCCAGTGATTATCATCACCGGCCAGGTCGGTCAGCGTCACTTCGGCATCGGGCAGGCCGGTTTTGATCAGAGCTTCGATCTGGGCGCCAGGCATCGCCATGGGGTTCAGCCTTCGCCCATCAGCTGGCGCTTGGCCTCAACCGATTTGGCCGCCAGCGCGGTGCGGACATCGCTTTCGCTCACCTCGACCCCGGCCGAAACCAGATCGCCGAGGATCTTGCGGACCACGTCTTCATCGCCCGATTCCTCAAAATCGGCCTGCACCACACCGGTGGCATAACCTTCGGCTTCTACCGCCGAAAGCCCCATCCGGTCCGCAGCCCAGGCCCCGAGCAGGCGATTGCGGCGGGCGTGGACGCGAAAGTGCATTTCCTCGTCATGGGCGAACTTGGCTTCTTCAGCGCGTTCGCGGTCATTGAAATCGGTCATGTGCGCTCCTGATGGCTGATTTCCGCTTGCGCTCAGCCCGGTTTGGCCGGGGGCGGAAGCTGGTAACTGTCATGGCAGCCCTTGCACGATGCGCCTACCGAGGCAAGAGCGGCATCGAAAGCCGGCTTGTCATCGGCTGCGGCAGCAGCGGCCAGGGCCTTGGCCGCAGTGGTGAATTCGCCCGCCTTGGCCTGGAACCCGGCGCGGTCAGTCCACACAGTGGGCCGGGCGCGGCTGGCCACGCCTTTGGTATTGTCCGAAAACAGCGTTGGCAGGACCCCCGCCCATTTGGCCAGGCCGCCTGCTGGAAACGCCAAAGTCTTGAGCGGCGCGCCATTGGCATTGGCGTTCTTGAGCAGGGTCAGCGTGGCAACCGACATATCCATGCCCGCCTGGCGGGTGGTGACGATATCCTGCGGGCTGGGAGAAACGGAGCGCGGTGCAGGCTTGGCGTAAAGCGCCGCACCAGCGCAAAGCACAGCGCCGCAAAGCGCAAGTCTGGCAGCATTCATAACCGTTCTCCCGTTCAAATCAGTCCATCGTCACCACGACTTTACCGATTGCCTTGCGATCCGCCAGCAGCTGGATCGCCTCACCCCCGCGTGCCAGCGGGAAAGTCGCGGAAACCTTGGGATTGATCTTGCCGGTCTTGAGCAGATCGAACAGCTTGGCAATATGCGCGGCGTTGGCCTTGGGCTCACGCGCCACCCAGGCGCCCCAGAACACCCCGCAGACGTCGCAGCTTTTGAGCAGCGTCAGGTTGAGCGGCAACCGGGCGATCCCGGCCGGGAAGCCGACCACGCAGAACCGGCCTTCCCAGGCGATCGAACGCAGTGCGGGTTCAGAATAATCGCCGCCAACGATATCATAGACCACGTCGGCACCGTTCGGGCCGCAAGCCGCTTTGAACGCTTCGGCCAGTGCCTTGGACTGGTCCTTGTCAAACGGTGCTTGCGGATAGATCACCACATCGTCAGCCCCGGCATCACGCGCGGCCTGGGCCTTTTCCTCGCTCGACACCGCGGCAATCACCTTGGCACCGTATGCCTTGCCCAGTTCCACCGCTGAAAGGCCGACACCGCCCGCCGCGCCCAGCACCAGCAGGGTCTCACCTGCCTTGAGCTTTCCGCGATCGAGCAGCCCGTGCATGTTGGTGCCATAGGTCAGCATCAGCGATGCGCCGACCTCAAAGCTGACGCCTTCGGGCAGCGGCCAGAGTCGGCCAGTATCGACCACGATCTGTTCGGACAGTCCGCCATTGCCGGTGCTGGCGATCACCCGGTCGCCCACTTTGAATTCAGTCACGCCTTCGCCCAGTGCATCGACCACGCCCGAAGCTTCGCCGCCCGGAGCAAACGGCCGGGGCGGCTTGAACTGGTACATGTCGCGGATGATCAGCACATCGGGATAATTGATCGAGCAGGCTTTTACCGCAACGCGGACCTGGCCGGGGCCGGGGACCGGGCTTTCGACCTCATCCAGGGTCAGGGTTTCGGGTCCGCCCACGGCGTGGCTGCGAAGTGCCTTCATGCTGCTATTACTCCCCAATGGCTGTGATGGTGCCGAGCCAAGGTAATTTGTCCCGGGCTTCATTTTCATACTTCGATATGGCGCTGTCACGCGCCAGCGTAAGACCGACCTCGTCCAGCCCTTCCATCAGGCAGTGCTTACGAAAGGAGTCGATTTCAAACGGGAACCGGTCCTGAAACGGGGTGGTGACAACCTGATTTTCCAGATCGAGATGGATCGCATCGGTCTTGGCCACTTCCATCAACCGGTCGATTGCGGATTGGGGCAGAACCACGGTCAGGATCCCGTTCTTGAAGGCGTTGCCCGAAAAGATGTCCGAGAAACTGGGCGCGATCACCGCTTTTATGCCCAGGTCAAGCAGGGCCCAGGCGGCATGTTCGCGGCTGGAACCGCAGCCAAAATTGTCACCCGCGATCAGGATCGGCGAGCCGGAATATTCGGCGCTGTCAAACAGGTTGTCAGGATCCTTGCGCAGCGTTTCGAACGCGCCCTGGCCCAACCCGTCACGGGTAATCGTCTTGAGCCAATGCGACGGGATGATCACATCGGTATCGACATTCTTGGCCCCGAACGGAATCGCCCGGCCATCTACCTGCCGCAGCGCGTCCATCAATCGGTTTCCGGCGCCTGATCCGGCTTGGGTGCCTTGGCAGCCTTTTCGGCCCGCTCCTTGCGCCGCGAGGCATAAAGTAGCGCCGCAGCCAGCGCCGCCGAACCAATTGCAGCCCCGGCCATGGCGGCCTTGCCGGTCCAGTTGGACTTGTCGCTCTTGTCGGAATTGTCGGTCATGGTTCTTTCTATGTAAGCATGGGCTGCGCACTTCAACCCTCAGATCAGGAATTGTTTGAGCGCAGCCCACCGTTCGAGCTTGCCATCGTATCGGATCGCCGCATGGGCAGGGCTGCTTGAGGGCAGATCGATCAGCGTCAGCTCAGTTTCTCCCAGCGCGCGCCTCCCAATCCGCGCGGCGGTCGCGCCATTAAAGGCGATAGCGCGAAGTCGAGGCATCGCCACGATCAGGTCGATCAGCGGCGCGGCTTTGGGGTTGCGAATAGCCGCGTCCATGCTGCCGTCGCGTTCAGCCGATGCCACTGTGTCCCATAGCCCGACTCCGGCGGCAAGCAGTGTCTCAAGTTGGACTTCGTAGTGGAGTTCCGGCAAATCTTCCCGCGCAATCACCGCTCCGGCGAGATGCCAGAAGCGGTTTTGGGGATGAGCATAATATCGCGAGGCCACCAACGAAGCATCACCCGGGAGGCTACCGAGGATCAGGACTTGGGTATCGACTGTCACAATAGGCGAGAAGTTTGACTTTCGCATCTTAGCCAACGGAATGGCCAAAGTTCCGGTAAATTTCGATAACCTGCTCGGGTTCCAGGCCGCTCTTCTGCAGCTGGGCGAGCGCTTGTCCCTCCTCCTGCACTCTCAACGTCGGGCGCTGGCGATCAAGTTGGAGAAACATCCAGCAACCGATCGGCTTAGTCCCGACCAGACCCAGCAGGTCGTTGCAGAGCCAACTAGTCCACGGCCCGACCCCGGCGTAGTCGGCATCATCGAATCGCGCGATGTAGTCCTCGAAATTGGCCCGCGAGAGCGTTCCCCAGCATCCCAGTCCGAATAACTGTTCCATGCCGACGACAGGAATTTCTAGGACGCAGCGCACGAGGAAGTTGCGGCCTTCCAGCACGCAGAAGTCCTCCGACAGGAAATCGCCATCAAGGCTCAACTCTGAGTTCGGGGCATAAGTCTGTTTGCCCGGCCACGGGTCAGGCGCGATGGCAGCCAGATCGAACATGCCGTGATGCGTTTCGGTGCAATTGGTGCAGATCGATTCCGCCCCGTTGACGATTTCAGCGGCACTGGGCTTTCGCGTCCGCCGGAACCAGCTCACCTTGTCAACTCGCGCACATCTGTCAGCCGCCCGGTGACCGCCGCCGCCGCCGCCATTGCCGGCGATACCAGATGCGTCCGGCTCCCCGGACCCTGTCGGCCCACGAAATTGCGGTTGCTGGTTGAGGCGCAGCGTTCGCCAGCGGGCACCTTGTCGGGGTTCATACCCAGGCAAGCCGAACAGCCCGGTTCGCGCCATTCGAGCCCGGCGGCGATAAACACCTTGTCGAGCCCTTCGGCCTCGGCCTGACGCTTGACCAGGCCAGAGCCGGGGACGACGATCGCCCATTTGACGTTCGCCGCCTTGGTCCGGCCTTTCAGCACCGCGGCGGCGGCGCGCAGGTCTTCGATTCGGCTGTTGGTGCAGCTGCCGATAAAGACGTTCTGCACTTCGACGTCCTCCATCCGCTGACCCGGGGTGAGGCCCATGTAATCGAGCGATTTCTGCGCCGCTTCCTGCTTTGATGGATCAGCGAAACTGGCCGGATCGGGCACCACGCCGGTGATCGCGACGGTGTCTTCGGGGCTCGTCCCCCAGGTCACGGTTGGCGCGATATCGGCGGCCTGGATCACCACCACTTTGTCATAGCGCGCGCCGGGGTCGGTGCTGAGGCTGAGCCACCACTCGGCGGCCGCGTCCCAATCCGCGCCCTTGGGCGCATAGGGGCGGCCCTTTACATAGGCCACGGTCTTGTCATCCGGGGCGATCAGGCCGGCGCGGGCGCCGTGTTCGATCGCCATGTTCGAAACGGTCAGCCGCCCTTCGACTGAAAGGTCACGGATCGCCTGGCCGGTATATTCGATGACATAGCCGGTGCCGCCCGCCGCGCCGAGCGCGCCGGTGATGTGCAGCACCAGATCCTTGGCGGTGACGCCGGGGCCAAGTGCGCCCTCGATCCGCACTTCCATCGATTTGCTCTGCTTGAGCAGCAGCGTCTGCGTTGCCAGCACGTGCTCGACCTCGCTGGTGCCGATGCCAAAGGCCAGCGCACCCAGCCCGCCGTGGCAGGCGGTGTGGCTATCGCCGCAGACGATTGTCGCGCCGGGCAGCGAAAAGCCCTGTTCCGGGCCGACCACGTGGACGATCCCCTGCTGCGCATCTGCATCACCGATAAGCCGCACCCCGAATTCGGGCGCGTTGCGTTCCAGCGCGGCCAGCTGCTGCGCACTTTCAAGGTCGGCGATGGGTATGCGCGCGCCGACGCTGTCGCGCCGCGCGGTGGTGGGCAGGTTGTGATCGGGCACCGCCAGGGTCAGATCGGGGCGGCGCACCTTGCGCCCGGCGAGGCGCAGCGCCTCAAACGCTTGCGGACTGGTAACTTCGTGGACCAGATGGCGATCGATGTAGATCAGGCAGGTGCCATCATCGCGGCGTTCCACCACGTGGGCATCCCAGATCTTCTGATAAAGCGTGCGCGGGGCGGTTGTCATAACGTCTTAGCGCCTAAAGCGAGCGCGCCGGGCTGGCAAGCCCGGCGCGCTGCTCTACCGGTGCGGCGCCCCAAGGGGAGGGGAGGGCACCGCGCCCGGATCAGTGTCCGCGCTGATCGTAGCGGCGCTGATCGTCACCGCGCTGATCGTTGCCGTAGCCGTTGTAGGCGCGGTTACCATCGCGGCTGTTGCGTTCAACCTTGAACCGCAGACGCTCAATTTTCTGTTGCAGATTGCGCATTTCGCCTCGATCAAGCCCGCCGCGGCTGGCATAGGCCACTTCGCGGTTGAGCTGGTTCAGTTCGCCGCGCAGACCATAGGCTTCGCGCGGGCTGAGCTGACGCATGGCCTGGGCCCGGCCGATCTGGCGATCGAGCTGAAACAGCTGCTGGTTGAGTGCATTCACCTGGCCGCGGTCGCCGCGGTAGGCGTTGCCATATTGCTGCTGGCCATAGCCGTAACCGGCCGATTGGGCCTGAGCGAGGGCGGGAACCGCCGCGCTGGCCAGCGCCAGGGACAGCGTGATCGCAAGCTTGATCGGTTTCATGTCATAAACTCCAGTGTCATCCGGCAATTGCGCCGCTTGAAAGGAGGTATGCGCTGCTCTGGCAGCCAAGTCTCGTCAGACATTGTCCGAAAATGTCGCGGATGCGGCTGATTCTGAAACAGATATTGCGCGGCGATGAACCGTTCAGGTGCCCGCAAGCCGCGCGGCATGGTCCTGCACCAAGGCGATCATGTTGGGCACACCCTGGGTCCGGTTCGATGACAGTTGATTCTTGAGATCGAACGGCGCCAGCAGCGCGGCAACGTCCGCCCCGGCCACTTCGGCGGCCGGCTTGTCCTGCACCGCCGCCAGCACCAGCGCGACGATCCCCTTGGTGATCGCGGCATTGCTATCGGCCAGGAAATGCAGCGTGCCCCGGGTGCTGGGCAACGGATAGACCCAGACCGAAGCCGAACAGCCGCGGACCAACGTGGCATCGGTTTTGAGCGGATCGGGCATCGGCTCAAGCTCGCGGCCCAGTTCGATCAGCAGGCGGTAACGTTCGTCGCCTTCAAGGAACAGGTATTCTTCGGCGATGTCATCAAGGCTGCGCATGGGCGGGGCTTTAGACTTGTAGACCGGCGGTGCAACCCCCCTCCCCAGCGGGGAGGGGTTGGGGGTGGGGGCCGGGCGCCGGCGTGGAACCCCCATCCCAACCCTTCCCCAACGGGGAAGGGCTTTCGAGATCAGCCCGCCAGCCCGCCCGGCCGGGTCAGAGCGTAAAAGATCACATAGAGCCAGCTCAGCACCCCGTGGACCACGGCCCAGACGATCGATTTGTGGAGGCTCCAGCTGATCGCCACGGCGATCGCAGAGCCCAGCCCGATCCCGGCTTTGGCTGCGCCCGATGCCTGATCCCTCACAGGTCAACTCCGGCGGCGATCGCTTCAAGCTTGCGGATCCGCTCTTTCAGATCGGCGATCTCGATCCGGGCCATCCCGCTGGCCGATCCGCCATCGATTTCGGGCCGGTGCAGATCGAGCTCGCGGGTTTTCAGGCTTAACCAGCCTTGCCAGCCGCGCAGTCCCGTCATTGCGATGATGGCCACGGCGCAAAGGCCGGAAGCCGTAATCAGGATGGTGTCGTATGCCATAGCCTGTTCTCCCCAGCTGGCGCGCCTTAGCGGTCGCGCAGGCTTTCGATTTCGGCGGCCAGATTGTTCGTCTGACGCCCATCGGTGGCGATGCGTTCCAGCACCTTGATGCGTTCGCGCAGCGTTTCAACTTCGCGTTGAAGTTCCTTGTCGGCGGGCTGCAGCAGGTGCTGCACGTTACCCTTGCGATCGGTAATGATGCCGTGCTGGGCGTTGTACTTGGCCCGTAGAACGCGCGCGATCTGAGTCATCCCAACGATCCCGAGCATCATGACGACTGTCCAGAAATCCATTTTTCAGCTCCCTAGGATTCAGTTGGCCGGGGCCCGCAGATCTTCGATCTGCGCGGCGAGCGTAGTGGTCTTGTCGGTGGCGATGCGTTCCAGCACGCGGATGCGGTGCTCCAGCCGTTCGACTTCGCCGATCTCGCCGGATGACTGCGGCGGCCGGGCCGCCTGGATCTCGGCGATCCGTTCCTTGTGCTCCAGTCGCCGGCGATAGAGGCTGGCGAAAATTCCGGTGATCGCCACCAGACCGCCCATGGCTGCGAGCAAGCCCATGAAATCCCCGAAGCTCATTGAACGTCCTTTCCTTGGCCGCGCAGGGCCTCGATCTGATGGGTCAGCTGATAACCGCTGTCGGTCACGATCCGCTCAACCGTGGCCATGCGGTCCTTGACCGAGCCCAGTTCGGCGCGGAGCTGGGCGTTTTCCTGGCTCAGCAGCTTGATCCGTTCGGCTTCCTCGCTGGTGGTCTTGGGGTAAACGCTTTGCCCCCAGGCGCCGCTCAGCGGGTAGCCATTCTTGATCCGCATCCGGGTGGTGTAGATCCAGCCCATGATCCCGGCAAAGCCGACGGCCAGGCCGCCACTGATGACGAGCAGGGCAAGATTGAATTGTTCAGCGCTCATGCGCGGTCCTCCAGCTTCGGGCTATCACGCAGCGCCTCGATCTGCGCGGCAACCTGCGTGCCTTTGTCGGTTACAATCCGTTCGAGCACTTTGACCCGGTCGGTGAAATGATCGAGCTGTTCGCGCAGTTCGGTGTTCTCGGCGCGCAGCTGCTGGGTTTCGGCGCTATCGGCCTTGCCGGTCTTGCCGCCCCATTCGTCTTCAAGCGCATAGCCGTGGCGGGCGCGGATCCAGTTGTTGATCACCCAGCCGCCAGTCGAAATCGCAACGATCGCGACAACGAATTCCGGTCCGCCCCAATTCATGACCGGGCCTCTTCGCCGCGCTGATCCAGCAGTGCGTCAACCTTGCGCGCATCGCGCAGTGCTTCGATCTGGGTGGCCACGTCATAGCCCTTGTCGGTAACGATCCGTTCCAGAACCCGCACGCGGTCTTCGAGCTCGGTGTTCTGGGTGGCGTACTGTGCGGCGCGTTCGGCGGTATCCTTGGCCTGGATCTTGGCCATCTTTTGCTGATGGTTGGTCCAGATCGCCAGCATTCCGCAGGCGATGCCGAAGAACGGGATCAGAACGCCGATTTCCCCAATTGCCATGTCAAATTCCCTCCCAGGTATGCGGATTAGCGCAGGCGTTCGATTTCGGCCGAAAGGCGCGGGTTGCTGGAAACGTAGAAGCTTTCCACTTCGGCCAGGCGGCGATCGATATCGCGGAACCGGGCGCGCACTTCGCGGGCGGTGCGGGTCGGCGATTGGCGAACACCTTGCCAGAACTTCTGCTCCAGCCGGTCGGTGTAAAGATGCTGGGGCTTTTTGGCGGCGAAGATGCCGACAGCCAGGTAGGCGAGCGGGATGAAGCCCATGCCCATGAAGGTCAGGGCAATCGCACCAAGGCGAACCCATAACACATCAACCCCGGTATAGTCGGCAATTCCGGCGCAGACGCCCATGATCTTGCCGTTGATCTTGTCGCGGTAAAAGCGGGTGCGTTCGCTGTTCACTTTGCAGTCCTCCCAAAGGATGTCTTGTTCCGGCTGAGTTCGCGCAGCTCTTCAAGCTCGCGCAGCTGTTCGTTGTCGGTTTCGCGGTTCGCCATGATCCGCGGCGCCTGGAATTCGGGGTTGTCGGCTGCTACCAGCCGCTCGACCGTGTCCATCCGCTCATCAAGCCGGCGGGCGAGCTGGTATAATTCTTCCAGCAAGCTTTCGTCGTCGTTGGTCAGCGTCGGCGCGGTCTTCCACTTGGTCATGTAGTGCATGATCAGCCACGGCAGACCGATGAAGATAACCGGCACGATGATGATTGCGTCAAAATCCATGGCTCAGCCCTCCGCCTTATCGCCGCTCTTGAGCGCGGCTTTCATGGCTTCGAGTTCCTCGTCGATCTTGTCCTGCCCGGCGAGAGCGTTGATTTCGTCAGCAAGGCTGGGCTTGTTCGAGCCATCTGCCAGGCTCAGCGCATCGGCGCGGCCTTCGGCGTAATCGACCCGGCGTTCCAGCTGGTCGAAGCGGCTCATCGCTTCATCGACCCGCTCGCTGGCCAGCAGTGTGCGCAGCTTGACGCGGTTTTCCGCGCTTTCCAGCCGGGCGACGATTGCGCCCTGACGGCTGCGGGCTTCGCGCAGACGGGTCTGCAGCTTTTCGATGTCGATTTCATAGGCGCGCAGGGCATCGTCGAGCACCTTGATTTCGACATTGAGCTGGTCGGCCATATCGACCGATTTCTTGCGCTCAACCAGCGCTGCCCGGGCCAGGTCTTCGCGGTCCTTGCTCAGCGCCAGCTGGGCTTTTTCGGCCCAATCGGCCTGAAGCTTGTCCAGCTTCTGGGTGTGGCGATGCATTTCCTTCTGATCGGCAATGGTGCGCGCCGCACTGGCGCGTACTTCGACAAGCGTTTCCTCCATCTCGAAGATGATCATCCGGATCATCTTTTCGGGATCGTCGGCCTTGTCGAGCAGGTCGTTGAAATTGGCCGCGATGATATCGCGAGTGCGGCTGAAAATGCCCATCAAGGGACCTCCGATGTTGGCTGCAGTTGGGGTGGGTGATTTGCGGAGGCGTTCAACCTCTGCATCGAGACGCGAACCGTGGCTGCGGCCAAGCGGTTCAAGGCGGGTTTGGGCCGGAATACCCATGCGGCGGGGGGACTGGTTCCCGCCAGGGGGGGTAGCCTGGGATTCCGGCCCAAGCGGGGAAAATGGTTCGTGGCCCATCTTGCGGTTCACAGCGCCGCTCAACCCTGCGTCGCCGCGCTGTGAGTCAGCGCGACTTGCGGGGCGGCGCCCTGCTGGCTGCCCAGCACGGCAAGATTGAAAGCCACCATCAGCGCGATGCTCAGCACAATGGCGCGGTCAAGTTTGGAAGGATTGCGAGTGAACATGGTTTGCCTCGTAAAGCTGCGTTTGTTCATCTCTCAGCAAGCGCCGTGCCAAATGCCGAAAGTGGCAAAATCCGGCGGGTCTTGATACCAATCGACGAACGACATGTGGGAAATGATTCCCATAGTTGGGAATTTTCACTACATATTGGGTATGGAGAACAGCACGCAGTTCGTCGGGCAATCGACCGCCTTTCTCGATTCGGTTGAGCGCGCCAGCCGCGCCGCGCCGTTGCAGCGTCCGGTGCTGGTGATCGGCGAGCGCGGGACCGGCAAGGAACTGATCGCCGAACGCCTGCATCAGCTGTCGCGGCGATGGCAGGAACCGTTCGTCACGCTCAACTGCGCGGCGCTTCCGGAAAGCTTGATCGAGGCGGAATTGTTCGGTCATGAGCAGGGTGCCTTCACCGGTGCTACCAGAGCGCGCGCCGGGCGGTTTGAAGAAGCCGACAAAGGGACACTATTTCTCGACGAACTGGCCACATTGTCGATGGGGGCGCAGGAACGGTTGCTGCGCGCGGTGGAATATGGCGAGGTGACGCGGATCGGTTCATCGCGTCCAGTGAGGGTCGATGTCCGGATTGTTGCCGCCACCAACGAAGACCTGCCGCGCATGGCCGAACAGAACCGGTTCCGCGCTGATTTGCTCGACCGCCTGAGCTTTGAGGTTATCACCCTGCCGCCGCTGCGGGTGCGCGAAGGCGATATCCACGTACTGTCAGACTATTTCGGGCGGCGCATGGCCACCGAGCTGCGCTGGGACACCTGGCCTGGCTATACCGATGCGGCGCTGCGTTCGCTTGAGGAATACCAGTGGCCGGGCAACGTGCGCGAACTGCGCAATGTGATCGAGCGGGCGGTATATCGCTGGGATAACTTCGCCGAGCCGATCGCGCATATCAATTTCGATCCGTTTGACAGTCCGTGGAAGCCTTCGCCGATGATGGCACCAGTGGCAGAGACGGCCGAAGCGGCGCCGCAGCGACCAACTGCGCGGGCCGATTATGATGGGGTGACTGACCTTAAGGGCGCAGTCGATGCGCACGAGAAGGCCATTCTGGAAGCCGCACTGGCGCGGCACCGGTTTAACCAGCGGCAAACCGCCAAGGCCTTGGGGCTAAGTTACGATCAGCTGCGCCATGCGATGAAGAAGCACGGTCTGAGCGACATATCCATTTAACGGAGTGAAGCAATGATACGAAAGATACTGCTCGGGCTGGGGTGCATTGGCGTCGTGGTCATAGCTCTGCTGGCGAGCGGCACATTCTTCGTCGCCCGCGAGGCCAAGCAGTTTGTAGAAACCAAGGTTGACGAGGAGGAAGCGGCAAGGTGCAAAGCCATGCGCGCCGAATATCAGGACGCCTGGAATCGCGCTGTCGACAGCGGCCGGTTTCCGGATGTTGAACAGCAGCTCGCCGCTATGGAGCGCGACTTGAACGCCAAATGCGGTAAGAAGTGATTTGAAGCCGCGCCGTTATTTGGTGGCGTATTGGCCGGGCTGGGCGTTGAAATGCTCACGCGCGTGGTTTTTCGCAGCAGTGGCGGTCTTGAACAGCTCGCTTTGCAGCGTTGCGGTAATGATCGGGTAGCCTTGCGAATTATAGCGGACATCGCGCACGGTCAGCCGGAAATTCCCTTCGGTGTCGCGGGCGACCAGATAGGGGCGGGGAATGTCGTGGCTCATGTCAGGCTTGGTCCGTTCGCGGGCAAAAAAGAAGGTCTGACCGGCCGGCGCGCGCTGCGCACCGGCCGGTCAGGATAAATCAGGCTGCAACCAGATTGATGGCCGAGGTCTTGCCACGACGATCGGTTTCCAGTTCGTACTGGACGCGCTGGTCCTTCTGCAGCGTGCTCATGCCCGAACGCTCAACCGCGCTGATGTGCACGAAGTTGTCGGCCGTGCCGTCGTCAGGCTGAATGAAGCCGAAGCCTTTGTCGGAATTGAAGAATTTTACGGTGCCTACTGGCATGGGATGGTTCCTTTCAAGAGCCAAGAGGTCCCGCAAGCAGAGTGCTTGCGGAGCAAGGAAGCTTGAAAAGGAACGGATGGGCCCGGAAGGGCCAATGGTCCCGTCGCAGGCGACGTAGCGCGGCCGCTCTAGGCCAATGCCCGCTCCAGCACAAACTTATTCGCCGCGCGCCCTGCCATCCGGCCTGCGCCAGCGGTGAAACGAGTGGCAATTGGAGCCAATCCGGGTGCGGTGCGTTGAGGCCAACAAGCACTGGCCGCACGGCGGCTGCAGCCAAAGGACATTCATGCGCAAGACTGCCAGTTCCCTTACTCTCGCCCTGGCCTTGATGCTGGGCGGCTGCGATCTTTTGCCCGGCAATGATGCCAGCGAAGGAGCATCGTCGGCTCCGCCTTCGCAGGCCACCGCGCCGCAAGATCAGTTGGGCGCGCGCGATCCGGCGCCGGGGGTCACGCCGGCAGTGGCCGTTGCAGATGATCAGCCGCGCCAGGTCATGCAATTGCAGGTGGTGCTGGACCGGCTGGGCTTCACCCCCGGGGTGGTTGACGGCAAAGAAGGCCTGTCCACGCGCAACGCGGTGCTGGGCTTCCAGGAAGCCAACGGGCTGGAGCAGACCGGAACGCTCGACCCGGCGACCAGCGCCATTTTGGCAAAGTGGAACAACATTCCTGCCACCCGCGTGGTGACGATCCCGGACGATTTTGCCGCAGGACCGTTTGCCAGGATCCCGGCCAAGGCCGCGCAGCAGGCCAAGCTGAAAGTGATGGGCTATGAAACGCTGGACGAGAAACTAGCCGAACGGTTCCATACCACTGTCGCGACCTTGCAGGCGCTCAACCCCGTCCCTGCGGTTGCAAACGGAGCGATGCCGACCATGACGAGCCCAGTGGTTGGCCCGGCAGTTGGCCCCGTGGAGCAAACTAGCGAAACCGCAGCGCCCGCCAGCCTGTTTCAGGCCGGACAGCAGATCCGGGTGCCCAATGTCGGCGCGGACCAGATCGATGCCGCTGCGGCCAGCGATGCCGCCTGGCGTGATACTCTGGCCATGCTGGGCGTCGGTTCTCTCCAGCCCAAGGCTGACCGGATTGTGGTGAGCAAAAGCAAGGGCACGCTGCGCGCCTATGATGCGTCGGGCAAATTGGTGGCAATGTTCACCGCGACGATGGGATCCAGCCACGATCCGCTGCCGCTGGGCAACTGGAAGATCCTGGGTGTGGCGCACAACCCGCCATTCCACTATAATCCGGCGCTGTTCTGGGATGTCAGCGACAAGGCCCAAAAGCAATTGTTGCCGCCGGGGCCCAATGGCCCGGTCGGCGTGGTCTGGATTGATCTCAGCAAACCGCACTATGGCATACACGGCACCCCATCGCCCGAGACGATCGGCCGCGCGCAAAGCCATGGCTGCGTGCGCCTGACCAATTGGGATGTGGCGCGGCTGGCGCAAATGGTCAGCACATCGACCAAAGTGGAATTTCAGGCCTGAAGGAGCTGCAGCAATGGCCCAATTTGGCTGGCCCGCACTGATCAAGACCGCGCTATTTTCAGCCGTCGCCACTTCGGGCGTGTGGCTGGTGGCGGGCATGGCCTACTACGAGCGCGAGTGGGGCAGGCCGGGCATGGTCGCCGCTGCCGATGGCGGCCCGGTCAGCACTTCGGACTATCTGCCCAAGGCGGCTGGAAGCGGCGCCCCGACTGCGCCCGAACCCAGCGCAGCGGCCACGGTGATGGCCGCGCCGATCCTGGCCTCTGCGGGACAGCCGCTGGTGCTGCAATCGCCTGCGCCCGGAACCCTGCAGATCCCCGTGACAGGGGTGAAAGCCAGCGCGCTGATCGATACCTTTGCCGATAGCCGCGCCGACGGGCGGGTTCACGACGCGATCGATATCCCGGCCCCGCGCGGCACCCCGGTGGTGGCCGCCGCAGCCGGCACGGTGGAGCGGCTGTTCACATCGAAACAGGGCGGCACAACCGTTTATCTGCGTTCAACCGACCGGCGGGTAATCTATTACTATGCGCATCTTGAAGCCTACGCCCCCGGCCTGGCCGAGGGGCAGGTGCTGGCCGCCGGAGCACCGATCGGCTTTGTCGGATCAAGCGGCAATGCTGATCCTGCAGTGCCGCATCTGCATTTTGCCGTCATGGCCACCGCGCCCGAGGCAAAGTGGTATGACCCCGCCACCGCAGTCAATCCGTTTCCGCTATTTGCCCGGACGCACTGAGCGCCCCCTTGCTTTTGGCAGAAGTTGCGCCTATCTGCGCCTCATCCCGACATTGTGAAGCAACGAAGGGGCTGGCGCCGCAAGGGGCCGGCGCCGAACGGCTTTGTTGAAACTGGAGCAGCAAGTGGCGGATATCGCGCGGATTACCGAGGTTGTTGAACCCGAGGCCAAGGCCTTGGGTTTCGATCTGGTGCGCGTGCGCTATTTCAAGGGCGGTGAAATCGGCGATGAAGAGCACACGCTGCAGATCATGGCTGAAGACCCGGCCACCGGGCAGCTCCTGATCGAAGACTGCGCCGCGCTTTCGCGCCGCGTTTCAGATGTGATCGATGCGCTGGAAGAAGCTGGCGACATGCTGATTACCGATGCCTACCGGCTCGAATTGTCGTCCCCGGGGATCGACCGCCCGCTGACCCGGCTCAAGGACTTTGTGCAATGGTCCGGTCATGAAGCCCGCGTGCAATTGAACACCGCTGTCGATGGTAACCGCAAGGCGCTGCAGGGCATGCTTGAGGGGGTAGAGGGCGAGTCAATCGCACTGACCGACCGCAAATCCGGCCTGGTGCATTTTGCCTTTGCCGAAGTTGAATACGCCAAGCTGATCTTGACCGATCAGCTGATTGCCGCCACCCGCCCGCTCGACGCCTCAGGGGTCGACGAGATTCTAGAAGAACAGGAAGACTGAAGAGATGGCCAGTCCGATTTCCGCCAACCGCGCTGAACTGCTTGCGATCGCCAACTCGGTCGCAACCGAAAAGATGATCGACAAGTCGATCGTCATCGAAGCGATGGAAGAAGCGATCCAGAAGTCTGCGCGCAACCGCTATGGCGCTGAAAACGATATCCGCGCCAAGCTGGATCCGCGCACTGGCGATCTGCGCCTGTGGCGTGTGGTCGAAGTGGTCGAAGAGGTTGAGGACTATTTCAAGCAGGTTGATCTGAAGTCCGCGCAGAAGCTCGATGCCGATGCCAAGCTGGGTGACTTCATCGTCGATCCGCTGCCGCCGGTCGATCTGGGCCGGATCGATGCGCAATCGGCCAAGCAGGTGATCTTCCAGAAGGTCCGTGATGCTGAGCGTGAGCGCCAGTTCGAAGAATTCAAGGACCGCGCCGGCGAACTCGTCACCGGCGTGATCAAGTCGGTCGAATTCGGCCACGTGATCGTCAATCTGGGCCGCGCCGAAGGGGTGATCCGCCGCGATCAGCAGATCCCGCGCGAAATGGCCCGGGTGGGTGAACGCGTTCGCGCCTGGATCATGAAGGTTGAGCGGCAGAACCGCGGGCCGCAGATTTTCCTCAGCCGCGCGCATCCCGAATTCATGAAGGCCCTGTTCGCGCAGGAAGTGCCCGAAATCTATGATGGCATCATCACCATCATGGCCGCCGCCCGCGATCCGGGCAGCCGCGCCAAGATCGGTGTGATCAGCCGCGATAGCAGCATCGATCCGGTTGGCGCCTGCGTTGGCATGAAGGGCAGCCGCGTGCAGGCCGTCGTGCAGGAAATGCAGGGCGAAAAGATCGACATCATCCCCTGGAGCGAAGACACCGCAACTTTCGTGGTCAACGCGCTGCAGCCCGCCACCGTCAGCCGCGTGGTGATCGATGAGGAAGAAAGCCGCATCGAAGTGGTGGTGCCTGACGATCAGCTCAGCTTGGCCATCGGCCGGCGCGGGCAGAACGTCCGCCTCGCCAGCCAGCTCACCGGCAGCCAGATCGACATCCTGACCGACGCAGAAGCCAGCGAAAAGCGCCAGCGCGAATTTGCCGAGCGTTCGAAGATGTTCGAGGAAGAACTCGACGTTGATGAAACCCTGTCGCAGCTGCTGGTGGCCGAAGGCTTCAGCGAAATGGAAGAAGTCGCCTATATCGATCTGGCCGAACTGGCGACGATCGAAGGCTTCGATGAAGAACTGGCGCAGGAACTGCAAAGCCGCGCCGCCGAAGCGCTCGACCGGCGCGAGGCCGCCTTCCGCGAACAGCGCCGCGCGCTGGGCGTTGAAGATGCCCTGGCCGAAATGCCCCACCTGAACGAGCAGATGCTGGTCACGCTGGGCAAAGCCGGGATCAAGACGCTCGACGATCTGGCCGACCTTGCCACCGACGAACTGATTGCCAAGAAGCGTGCCGAGCAGCGCCGCCGTGATGGCAGTGCCCCGGCACGCAAGGAACGCGAGCAGGATCGCGGCGGGGTGCTGGGCGAATTTGGCCTGTCGGAAGAACAGGGCAACGAAGTGATCATGGCCGCGCGCGCGCACTGGTTCGAAGACGAAGTCGTCGCTGAGCCAGCCACAGAGGAGGCCGCTGATGCGGATTCCTCACAATGAGCCGCTAGGTTCCGGCACCTCTGAACGGGCTGACCGGCCCGGCACTCACGGATCAGCTTCGGTTGATCCGGAGAGGAAGTGCATCCTCACCGGAGACCACGGATCGCGCGACGATCTGCTGCGGCTGGCGATTTCTCCCGATGGCCTGGTCCTGCCCGATGCTTTGGCGCGGGCGCCGGGGCGCGGGGCCTGGATCGGCGTTTCGCGCGGCGATCTGGAAACCGCGCGGATCAAGGGCAAATTGAAGGGCGCCCTGGCGCGCGCGTTCAAGGGCGCCGAACTTACCATTCCCGAAGACCTGGCCGAGCGCGCCGAAGTGGCGCTGCGCCGGGCCTTTACCGATCGGCTTGGGCTGGAAATGAAAAGCGGCGCGCTGCTGACCGGGTCAGACCGGATTGCCGAAAACGCCCGCGGCGGCATGGTTGAATGGCTCGCCCATGCCAGCGATGCCAGCCAGGATGGCTCGCGCAAGCTGGATCAGGCGTGGCGGGTTGGCAGCGAAACCGAAGGCTCAGGCCAGCAAGGCATAACCTTGCCACTGGACCGGGCGGCCCTGTCTGTGGCATTGGGCCGCGACAATGTCGTGCACCTGGCGCTGACTGACCGCAAAGCGGCGGCGCGTCTCCAGGTTCCGCTCCAGCGCCTGCTGCGCTTTCTGGGGCAGAATGAAACGAGCGATCAGGTGAACAAGCAGGGTGCCGCCGAACCGGCCGCGCCTTCGAGTGCGACGCAAGAGATTTGAAGGACGAATTTGAGCATGAGCGATAGCGATAACAAACCGACTTTGGGCCGCAAGCCATTGGGGCTGAAGACGTCGGTTGAAGCGGGTCAGGTCCAGCAGACCTTCAGCCACGGCCGCACCAACAAGGTGGTGGTCGAAGTGAAGCGGCGCAAGCTGATCGGCAAGCCTGGCGCAGCCGAAGCTGCCCCGCCGCCTCCGCCGCCGCCCGCTCCGGTCGCTCCGGTCGCTCCGGTGGCGGCCAAGCCGGCTGCGCCGCGGCCTTCTTCGGCGGCTGAAACTCCGCAAGAACGCGTTGCCCGAATGCAGCGCGAGGCTGAAGAAGCACGCCTCTCGATCCAGCAAGAGCAAGGCCGCCGCGAAACTGACGAGCGCCAGCGCGCGCTGGATGAAGAACGCCGCCGCGCCGAAGCCAACCGCAATCCTGAAGCCGGTGTCGCCGCCGCCGCTCCCGCGCCGAGCGAAGCCGAAGCCCCGGCTGCGGCTGCGGTTGAAGCCAAGTCAGCAGCGCCTGAAGACGCCGCCGCTGCCGCCGCCACTCCCGCTGCAGCTGAAGAAGCGCCGCGCGGCGCAGCGCCTGCCGCCCGCCGCTTCACCCCGGTTGCCGCACCGCCCAAGCGCCCCGAAGCACCGGCCAAGAAGATCGCCCATCCGCGCGACAAGAGCGGCGGCGAGCGTCGCCACTCGGGCAAGCTGACCGTATCGAAGGCGCTCAACGAGGATGAAGGCGCCCGCGCCCGCAGCCTCGCCGCGCTGAAACGTGCGCGCGAAAAGGAAAAGCGCGCCCACTTTGCCGGGCAGTCCGCGCCGCGCGAAAAGCAGGTCCGCGATGTGGTCGTGCCCGAAGCGATCACGGTCCAGGAACTGGCTAACCGCATGGCGGAAAAGGGCGCAGACTTGGTCAAGGCGCTGTTCAAGATGGGCACGCCGGTGACCATGAACCAGGTTATCGATCAGGATACCGCAGAACTGCTGGTCGAAGAATTTGGCCACAACATCACCCGTGTGTCGGATAGCGATATCGATATCGATATCGCCGAAGACGTCGATGCATCCGAAACGCTGAAGGCGCGTCCGCCGGTGGTGACGATCATGGGCCACGTCGATCACGGCAAGACCAGTCTGCTTGATGCACTGCGCGGCACCGATGTGGTGCGCGGCGAAGCGGGCGGGATCACCCAGCATATCGGCGCCTATCAGATCAAGACCAAGGGCGGCGATCTGATCACCTTCCTTGACACCCCGGGCCACGAAGCGTTCACCGAAATGCGCCAGCGCGGCGCCAACGTGACCGATATCGTCGTGCTGGTGGTGGCCGGTGATGATGGGATCATGCCGCAGACGATCGAGGCGATCAATCATACCAAGGCGGCCGGCGTGCCGATGATCGTGGCGATCACCAAGAGCGACCGGGCCGAATACAACGCCCAGAAGATCCGCGAACGTCTGCTTGAGCACGAAATCGTGGTCGAAGCGATGTCGGGCGATGTTCAGGACGTTGAAGTGTCGGCGACGACCAAGGCCGGGCTCGACGAACTGATCGAGAAGATCCTGCTCCAGGCCGAAGTGATGGAATTGCAGGCCAATCCCGATCGCGCCGCCGAAGCCACCGTGGTCGAAGCCAAGCTTGACAAGGGCAAGGGGCCGCTAGCCACCGTGCTGATCACCCGCGGGACGCTGAAGGTTGGCGATATTCTGGTGGTGGGCACCCATGCCGGGCGCGTGCGCGCAATGCTGGATGACAAGGGCCGCCAGATCAAGGAAGCGCCGCCGGCGCTGCCGGTCGAAGTGCTGGGGATCAGCGGTGTGCCGATGGCCGGCGATACGCTGACCGTGGTCGAAAGCGAAGCCCGGGCCCGCGAAGTTGCCGCCTACCGCGCCGAAGCCGCGACCGCCAAGCGCACCACCACCGCGCCTGCCAGCCTGGAGAACATGTTCTCGGCGCTGAAGGCCAAATCGGATGTGATCGAATATCCGGTGGTGATCAAAAGCGATGTGCAGGGATCAACCGAAGCGATCGTCAACGCGCTTAACAAGCTCTCGAATGACGAGATCAAGGTCAAGGTCCTGCAATCGGGCGTCGGTGCGATCACCGAAAGCGATGTGCAGCTCGCCTCGGCCAGCGGCGCGCCGATTATCGGCTTCCATGTCCGCCCCAATGCCAAGGCGCGTGAGCTGATTGATCGCCAGAAGGTGCGGATGAAGTACTTCGACGTGATCTATCACCTGACCGATGACATCGCCAAGGAAATGGCCGGAATCTGGGGTCCGGAACGGATCGAACACGTGGTTGGCCGCGCCGAGGTCAAGGACGTGTTCCCGGCTGGCAAGCGCGACAAGGCCGCAGGCCTGCTGGTGCTCGAAGGCGGGATCAAGAAGGGCCTGTTCGCGCGTCTTACCCGCCAGGATGTCATCGTCTCCAAAACCACAATCGCTTCGCTGCGCCGCTTCAAGGACGATGTCCCCGAAGTGCGTGCTGGCCTCGAATGCGGTGTGCTGCTGCAGGACACCAACGACATCAAGGCAGGCGATATGCTCGAAGTGTTCGAAGTGGAAGAACGCGAACGGACGCTTTAGGGCGCAACTGGATAGCCAATGGCAGGCCCAACCACCCCCGAAACCCGCTCAGTCCGCCTCTTGAAGGTGGGTGAGCAGGTGCGCCATGTGATCAGCGAACTGCTGTCCCGGCAGATGGTCCATGACGAGGTGCTGACCGCCCATGCAGTCAGCGTCACCGAAGTGCGGATGAGCCCGGATCTGCGCCATGCGACAGTGTTTGTGAAGCCGCTGTTGGGGTCGCAAGAGGAAGTGGTGCTGAAAGCCCTGCGCACCAACACCGCCTTCTTCCAGAAGGAAGTGGCGGGCAAGTTGAAGCTGAAATACGCCGCGAAGATCAAGTTCCTTCCCGACGAAAGTTTTGACGTGGCCGAAAAGATCGAAAAGCTGCTGCGCAATCCCAAGGTTGTGCGCGATCTGGATTAAGCCGGCTTGCTCTGCACCGCATTGTTCGGCAAATTGCTCCACCGGAACGAAATTTCGGGGGACTGGTCGATGCGGTTGATTGTTCTGGCCTTGGCACTAGTCGCCGCACCTACGGTGCTAAGCCCGGCATTGGCCGAACCCGCAGCGGAATCGGCCAAGGACGCCCGGCCCGGGCTGTTCGTGAAGCAGGGCGAAACCTGGTTCTTCAAGATCAAGGATGGGCAGCCCGTCGATCAGCGCCAGGGCAGCGAGGATGACAAGCCCGGCAGCGACGAAATCCGGGTTTCGCTCGATGGCGGCAACATGATCGTGCTGAACGGCAGTCCGGTGGCCTATAACTACCAGGCCTTCATCGCCAAGAAGCCCAGCGACAAGGGCAACCGCACCAGCGTCTGCACCTTGCTGCCCGGGGTCACGGCGTTTGAAAACTGGCCAGGCAAACTGCCCGGAATCCGGCTGACCAATTTCACCGAAGCCGGCGAATCGATGGGTTGTTTCTAGCCTTCACCCCGGCACCAACCGCGCGTCGATCGTGATCTTGACGTTTCTGCCCACCGCCCAGCCATAGGCGGTCATGCCGAACTGGCGGCGATCGATCGTGGTGGTGGCGCGCAGCATCACCGGATCGCGGCCGGTGGCGCGGGCCGGGGGATCGCGGAAGGTGATCGCCAAGCTGGCCGGGCGGGTTATCGCCCGGGCCGTAATCGCGCCGTCGAGCCGCGCGGTTAGCGCGCTGGTCATCACCATCCGATGCCCGCTGAAGGTGACGGTAGGATAGCGCGCGACATCGAAGAAATCGCGCCCGCGCAGACTTGCAGTATCGCCGCTGTTGCCAGCCGTCAGTGCGCGGGCATCCAGTTCGACATAGAGGTCGATATCGTCAAGCCGGTCGGGCGTGATCCGGATCGAGCCTTTCATCGCCGGAAACACTGCGGTCTTGCTGCCCAGCGCAAGGTACGGAACCCGCGCGGTCACCGTGCTGCGGGCTCCATCAAGCTGATAGCGGTAGCTGGGCGGGGCTGCGGTAATCGTCGCAAACGCCGCCAGGGCGAACAGTCTTCGCAATGCAACCCCTCTTCTTTTTATCGCCCCGGCACGGTGCATCGCGGCCATGGCACTGTCAATCGCGCTGGCACTTATCGCCCAGCCGATTATGGAATGCGGCTATGGCCAAGCTCTATTTCTATTATGCCAGCATGAATGCGGGGAAATCGACCACGCTGCTGCAGGCGAACTTCAACTACCACGAACGCGGCATGACGACGATGCTGTGGACCGCTGAACTGGATGACCGGGGCGGCGAAAAGGCGATCGAAAGCCGGATCGGGCTGCATGCCGACGCGCACCGCTTCACCGCCGAAACCGATCTGTGGGAGCGGATCGGCGCGGCAACTCGCGTGGAGCCACTGGCCTGCGTGCTGGTGGATGAGGCGCAGTTCCTGACCGAAGCGCAAGTCTGGCAGCTAGCCAAGGTGGCAGACACCGCCGGCATCCCGGTGCTGTGCTATGGCTTGCGCACCGATTTTCAGGGTGAGCTGTTCCCCGGCGCCAAGGTGCTGTTGGGAATCGCGGATTCGCTGATCGAGCTGAAAGCGGTGTGCCATTGCGGCCGTAAATCGAGCATGAACCTGCGCGTCGATGAAAGCGGCGCGGCGGTGAAACAAGGCGCGCAGACCGAGGTTGGCGGGAATGACCGTTACGTTGCGCTGTGCCGCAAGCATTTTGTCGAGGCGCTGGGGTGGTGAAGGACGACCCGCTGGGGCTGCACGTCGTTCTGGAACTGGGCCCGCTACGGCTCGAACCGCTGGAGGAGCGTCACCGTGAGGCCTTGCGCGCAGCTTGCGCCGAGGACGCGGCGATCTGGGAAATGTATGGGGTGTCCTATGATCCAGAGCACTTCGACGAAAGCTTCACCCGGCTGCTGACCAATCCTGAGCGGCTGCCATTTGCCATTCTGGTGGACGGCGATCTGGCCGGGATGACCGCGTGGATCGGCACCAATGTGGCCTGGCGCTCCAGCGAGATTGGCAACACCTATCTGCGCCCGCGCCATCGCGGCGGCGCTATCAACTCTCCGCTCAAGCGGCTGATGCTGGCACATGGCTTTGACTGCGGGCTGAAGCGGATGTTCTTTTCGGTCGATGTGCGCAACACACGCTCTATGGCGGCCTGCGCCAAGAACGGAGCCCTTTTGGAAGGCGTGCTGCGTAACCACATGATCACCTGGACCGGATACCTGCGCGACAGCGCGATCTATTCGGTGGTAGAGCGGGACCGGGAGAAATTGGGTCTATGAACGAAACTGTATTCCAAATCGCGGCGTTGGTCATTCCGCTGGTGATCGCGATTGTTTTTCACGAGGTCTCGCATGGTTTCGTGGCGCGCTCGCTGGGCGATCCGACGGCGCACCGGCTGGGAAGGCTCAGCCTCAACCCGCTTAAACACGTCGATCCGTTCGGGACGGTGATCCTGCCCGCGATCCTCAAGCTGTCGGGGCTGCCGGTGTTTGGCTGGGCCAAGCCGGTGCCGGTCCAGAAAGAACTGCTGCGCAATCCGCGCCGCGATATGATGCTGGTGGCCGCTGCCGGGCCGGGCAGCAATCTGGTGATGGCTGTAGTCGGCGCGGTGCTGCTGGGTCTGCTGCTGCGCTTCACTGGCGGCGGGGCGGACAGCGGGCTGGCGCTGGGCTTTCTGGCGCTCAACCTGCTAAACTTCATCCTGATCAACGTGTTTCTGGCCTTGTTCAACCTTCTCCCGGTGCCGCCGTTCGATGGCGGCCACATCATCGAAGGCCTGCTGCCGGAAGGGCTGGCGGCGCGCTATGGCGAACTGCACAAATATGCGCTGCTGGTGATGATCGTGCTGATTGTGGTGCTACCGATGATTTCGCCCAGCCTCAACGTGGTCGGTTGGCTGGTCAGCCCGGCGGTGGAATGGCTGAGCGGGCTCTACCTTGAACTTGCGCGGGCCGTTGCCGGAAACTGAGCTATGCCCGACGGCTGGATTATCCTCGACAAGCCGCTCGCTGGGAGCGTGATGAAGGGCGCGATCTTCATAGCCCTGACGCTGACCGGTTGTGGATTGTTGCCGCGGACATCGACCAGCAACGAGGTGTTGGATGCTGTCTTGATCCGGGAGGATCCATTTGGCGATTGCGTCACAGTCGACGGGCAAACAGTCATCTTCGAGGACATTGCCGGACCTAACGAACCGCCTGGCCAACTGACACCGGAGTCATTCCAGGACCCTGGCGCCCGCGCTGCGGCTGCTGCAATCGCAGTTTCATATCGGGATCACATTTGGCGAAGGGACAAGCAGACTCATTTCGGCGCCCGCAATGCCCAGGATTGTACAATGGACCTGGCCATGCCCTCTTATTCCGTGAACTTCGCATTCATTCACTACAGCAGTCCCGGCGGCGCGGTTGGGGTTTACGTCTTTCGCAAGGACGGCACCCGCTGGGTCGCGATCGAAGACAAGGTATTGGGCGCTTGGTGACCGTTTCCGGCTGGATTATCCTCGACAAGCCGCTGGGGCTGGGCAGCACGCAGGGCGTCGCTGCGGTAAAACGCGTGTGCCGTGAGGCGGGGCTGGGCAAGGTCAAGGTCGGGCACGGCGGTACGCTTGATCCGCTCGCCACCGGGGTGCTGCCGATTGCGCTGGGCGAGGCAACCAAGCTGACCGGGCGGATGCTGGATGGCGATAAGGTCTATGAATTCACCGTCCAGTTCGGGGCCGAGACCGATACGCTCGATCTGGAAGGGCAGGTGATCGCGACCAGCGAGGTCCGGCCCAGCTTGGCCGAGGTTGAAGCAGTGCTGGCGCGCTTTACCGGGCCGATCGAACAGGTCCCGCCGGCCTATTCGGCGCTGAAAGTCGGCGGTGAGCGGGCCTATGATCTGGCGCGCAAAGGCGAGGCGGTGGAGCTGGCGAGCCGCAGTGTGACGGTGCACGCTCTTGAATACCTCTCCGGTACGGGGAGGGAGACCGCCAGCGAAGCTGGTGGTGGAGGGGCTATGGGCACCGCGTTACCCCTCCACCACCCTGCGGGCGGTCCCCCTCCCCGTACCGGGGAGGTATTGGATAGCGCGACCTTTACCGCCCACGTCTCCAAAGGCACCTATATCCGCAGCCTTGCCCGCGACATCGCGTTGGCGCTCGGCACCGTGGGCCACGTCACCATGCTGCGCCGGACCAAGGCCGGGCCATTCGGCCTGTCTCAGGCGATTTCGCTAGACAAATTGAACGAAGTGGGTAAGGGCGCGGGCCTTGAACACATACTCTTGCCGTTCGAGGCAGGGCTGGACGACATCCCGGCTCTTGACCTCAACCCGGAAGCGGCAAGGGCGGTCCGACAGGGCCGCGTTCTGACCGGGATGACCCAGGGCGATGGGCTGTACTTGGCGCGAGAGGGACTTGTTCCGCTCGCACTGGTGGAGCTTTCGGACGGAAACGTTACTGTCGTCCGGGGTTTCAATCTTTCATGATGTCGCGGAGTAACAGACATGTCGATTTCGCTTGAACAGAAAACTGAAGTCATTGGCGAACACGCCCGCGCCGCGGGTGATACCGGTTCGCCGGAAGTGCAGGTCGCCATTCTGACCCAGCGCATCCGCAACCTGACCGATCACTTCAAGGATCACCACAAGGACAACCACTCGCGCCGGGGCCTGCTGACCATGGTCAACAAGCGCCGCACGTTGCTGGCCTACCTCAAGCGGGTCGATGTGGATCGCTATAACGCGCTGATCGCCAAGCTTGGTCTTCGCAAGTAACAACAACGGAGCGGCCCCAGCGCGGGCCGCTTCTTGCTTTCAGGCTTCCTTCGCAATTCGGTGAAGGGCCATTGGGGCACAAAAGGCCCCGCACCGGACCGGGACGGTACTCCCCGGCAGCAAAACCCGCGTGCAATAGGGCACCCGGGCTGAAGGAAATACAATGTTCGACGTTAAAACCGTATCGATGGAGTGGGGCGGCAAGACCCTCACTCTGGAAACCGGCCGCATTGCCCGTCAGGCAGACGGCGCGGTCCTCGCCACTTATGGCGAAACTGTTGTGCTCTGCGCCGTCACGGCCGCCAAGAGCGTCAAGGAAGGTCAGGATTTCTTCCCGCTGACCGTCCACTATCAGGAAAAGTTCTTCGCCGCCGGGCGCATCCCGGGCGGCTTCTTCAAGCGTGAACGCGGCGCCACCGAAAAGGAAACGCTGGTCAGCCGCCTGATCGACCGTCCGGTCCGTCCGCTGTTCCCCGAAGGCTTCTACAACGAAATCAACGTCATCTGCCACGTGATGAGCTATGACGGCGAAGTTGAGCCCGATGTGCTGGCGATGATCGCCGCTTCGGCCGCGCTGACCATTTCGGGCGTGCCGTTCATGGGCCCGATCGGCGCTGCGCGCGTTGGTTATGTTGATGGCGAATACACCCTCAACCCGCGCCAGGATGTGGCCGCCGCTGGCGACCTCGATCTGGTGGTTGCCGCCACTGGCAACGCGGTGATGATGGTCGAATCGCAAGCGCGTGAGCTTGATGAAGAAATCATGCTCGGCGCGGTGCTGTTCGCGCATGATGAATGCAAGAAGGTGGTCAACCTGATCATCGATCTGGCTGAAAAAGCTGCCAAGGATCCCTGGGATGTTGCAATCAGCGACAACACCGCGATCAAGGACAAGCTCAAGAAGCTGATCGGCAAGGACATCGCCGCGGCCTACAAGCTGACCGACAAGTCCGAGCGTTCGAACGCGCTCAACGCCGCCCGGGCCAAGGCCAAGGAAGCGTTCGCTGGCGAAGACGCGCAGACCCAGATGGCCGCGATGAAATCGGTCAAGAAGGTTGAAGGCGATATCGTTCGCGGTGCCATCCTCAAGGACGGCACCCGCATCGATGGCCGCAAGGTCGATCAGGTCCGCCCGATCGAAGCTATGGTCGGCTTCCTGCCGCGCACCCACGGTTCGGCGCTGTTCACCCGCGGTGAAACGCAGGCGATCTGCACCACCACGCTTGGCACCAAGGACAGCGAGCAGATGATCGATGGGCTGGAAGGCCTGTCGTATTCGAACTTCATGCTGCACTACAACTTCCCGCCCTACTCGGTCGGTGAAGTGGGCCGCTTTGGCGCCCCTTCGCGCCGCGACACCGGCCACGGCAAGCTTGCCTGGCGGGCGCTGCAGGCGGTGCTGCCTTCGAAGGAAGAGTTTCCTTACACGATCCGCGTAGTCTCGGACATTACCGAGTCCAACGGGAGCTCGTCGATGGCCACCGTTTGCGGCGGCGCCTTGTCGATGATGGATGCCGGTGTGCCGATCAAGCGCCCGGTTTCCGGGATCGCGATGGGCCTGATCCTTGAAGGTGATGATTTCACCGTGCTGTCTGACATTCTGGGTGATGAAGATCACCTGGGTGACATGGACTTCAAGGTCGCCGGGACCAGCGAAGGCATCACCACGATGCAGATGGACATCAAGATTGCCGGGATCACCCGCGAAATCTTTGCCGCTGCGCTTAACCAGGCCAAGGGCGGCCGCGCCCACATCCTGGGTGAGATGCAGAAGGCGCTTGGTTCGGCTCGTACCGAACTTTCGGCCCACGCCCCCCGGATCGAAACCTTGCAGATCGACAAGTCGAAGATCCGCGAAGTTATCGGCACCGGCGGCAAGGTGATCCGCGAAATCGTCGCTGAAACCGGCGCCAAGGTGGATATCGATGATGAAGGCCTGATCAAGATCAGCTCGTCTGACTTGAACCAGATCGAAGCTGCCCGTGCCTGGATCCTCGGCATCGTGGAAGAAGCCGAAGTCGGCAAGGTCTATGACGGCAAGGTTGTCACCATCGTCGATTTCGGTGCGTTCGTGAATTTCATGGGCGGCAAGGACGGTCTCGTCCACGTTTCGGAAATGCGCAACGAACGCGTCGAAAAGCCGACCGATGTGGTCAGCGAAGGCATGCCGGTGAAGGTCAAGGTCCTCGAAATCGATCCGCGCGGCAAGGTTCGCCTGTCGATGCGCGTCGTCGATCAGGAAACCGGTGCCGAGCTGGAAGACACCCGCCCGCCGCGCGAACCGCGCAGTGATCGTCCCAGCGGCGATCGCGGCGATCGTCGCCCTGGTGGCGGCGGTGGACGCGGCGGTGACCGTGATCGCGGCCCGCGCCGTGATGGCGGTGGTGATCGTGGTCCGCGCCGTGAAGGCGGCGGTGATCGCGGCCCGCGTCCTGAGCGTGACGATGGCCCGGCGCCCGATCACATCCCGGCGTTCCTCAAGAACGACGATTGATCGTTTAGCGCCACGCGCAAAACAACACGAAGGGGGCTGCTGCGGCGGCCCCCTTTTTGCTTGCGCGGCGTGCGCAAGTGCGAGATTCATTGCCACCTGAAATTCAGACGGAGGCGGGGATGAAGGCGCGGACTTTCAAGGGATTATTGGCGGCAAGTCTGCTGCTCACTTCGGGTGCCGCCCTGGCCTGCTCAGACAGCAGCTGTTACCCCACCTGGACCTTGGTGAGCAGCGGCTATTCCTGCGAAGGTCGCGGCTTTCTGAACCCCAACAACGATACGCGGATCAACCTGTTGTTCCTGGTCAGGGATCGCGGCGGCCCGGCCAGCAAGGCCGCAGCCTATCCCGCACCATCATTCGATGCGGCCGGTTTTGGCCAGGTGTTCCTCAACCAGTATATGCAGCAGGATGCCTATTACGATGGCCCCGCAGAGGGCACCGCGGAAAATCCGCACGTGGGAACGCGCTGCGCCAATTTTGCCGCCGCCACGCAAAGTCTGGCAGCGGCCATGGCGGCCAACAAGGCGCTGCCGGCGGATGAACGCAGCGCGCTTCTGGCCGTGCGCAAAGTGTCGGAGACGACCTGTGACGCGACCACCCCAGTCGCCGCATGGCCCACCGTTGCCAGCCAGCCGGGCCGCGAATTCCTGAGCTATCTCAAAGCCGCCGATGCGTTCTATTTTCGGCAGTGGGATGAAGCCCGCAGCAACTTGTCCGCCAATGCCCGGGCCAGCGATCCGTGGGTCCGCGAAACTTCCGCCTACCTTGCCATCCGCACCGAATTTGCCGCCGCGCAGGATGCCGGGTTTGATCAATACGGCGATTTCGATGCCGCAAAGACCGATCGGGGCGCGGTGAAGCGCGGGCTTCAGGCTTCGGCGGCCTATCTCAAAGGCTGGCCCAGCGGGCGCTATGCCGCCTCGGCGCAAGGGCTGGTGCGGCGCGGACTGTGGCTGGCAAGAGACTATCCCGCGCTGGCCAGGGAATACGAACGCGCGCTGGCGGCGGTCGATCCGGCCAGCCCTGCTGCTGGCGATCTGGTGTTCGAAGCTGATGGCAAATGGCTGTTCAACCCCGACGCCAAGGACGCCGCACCCCAAGGCGCAATGGTGCTGGCGGTTCAGGATCTGATGCAGATGCGCAGCATGTCTGATGGTTCAAGCGCAAATGCGATCACGGCCGAATTGACCGAGGCGGAATTGAATGCCCAGGCTCCGGTCTTTGCCGCACAAGGCGAACTGTACTCATTCCTCCAGGCCACCCACGCCTTTTATGTCGGCAATAACCCGCGCAAGGTGCTGAACCTGGTGCCTGATGATGCCAAGCGCGCCAGCTTCACCAACCTTCAGTTCAGCCGCCAGGTGCTGCGCGGGCAGGCGCTGGCTGCGCTGAAGGACCGCAACGAGGAAGGCTTCTGGCTCGATCTGCTGGGCGGGGCCAAAGGCCAATGGCAGCGCCCCACGGTTGAGTTGGGACTGGCGATGAACTGGGAACGCAGCGGCAAGCTGGGCCGGGTATTCGCCAAGGGATCGCCGATCACCGAGAGCATGATCCGCCGGCAGTTGATCCTCAATGCCGCCGCGCCCGATATGCTGCGCGCCAACGCGGCAGACAGCGCCCGGCCGCAGTATGAACGCGATCTCGCGGTGTTTACGCTGCTGCACAAGGATCTGACCCGCGGCGATTATGCCGCATTCGGCAAGGATCAGGCGCTGGTCCGCCCCGGCGCGGGCACCGATGGCTATATGTATTACCTGCCCGATCAGGAGAACCTGCCGCTGGGCCTGTTCACCAAGGGCAAGTGGTCTGATGGCTATGCCTGCCCGGCGCTGGCGCAGACCGCGAAGGCGCTAGCCGCCAATCCGCAAGCGGTGGGCCCGCGACTGTGCCTGGGTGATTTCTGGCGGCTTAACGGCTTCGACGAAATGGACATCGGCGATACTCCGCGCAAGGCGGACGAGCTGGGCGGGTTCGCCGATCTGTTTCCGGGCAAGCCGCTTGCCCGAGGCGCGATCTATGCCGCGATCATTTCTGATCCCAAAGTGACCGGCCCGGACGAGGCCTATGCGCTGTACCGCGCGGTGATGTGCTATGCGCCGGGCGGCAACAATACGTGCGGGGGCAAGGATGCGGCCAAAAGCCAGCGCAAGGCCTGGTACGATCAGCTCAAGCGCGATTACCCCTCAAGCCCCTGGGCCAAGAAGCTGCGCTATTTCTGGTGAAGCGCGGCGCGATTGCTGTGCTGGCGCTGCTGGCGGCCTGCGGCGGGGGAGCGCCAGCGCGGGTTGATCCGGCGCGGTATGACAGTTTCTTCCTGTGGGCCGGGGTGAAGCCGCCAGCGGTGCTGGCGCAGGCCAAGACGCTGTATTTGCTGGCGGGCGAAGTGCGGCGTACGGGCGGCTTCGTCTCGCTGCGTGCGGTGCCGCGTGTCAGCCATGCCGAGGTCTGGCTGGTGGTGCGGACCGAGCGGCTGGACTGGGATGCGGCTGTCACTGCACAGGTGCTGCACGAACTGGCGCGGTGGCAGGCGGCGGGGAACCGGATGGCCGGGCTGCAGATTGATTTCGATAGCTCGGCCAAGGGGCTGGAACACTATGCCGCGTTCCTAAAATCCCTGCGCGCGAAGCTGCCGCCGGGCATGAAACTGTCGATCACCGGGCTGATGGACTGGAGCGCCAATGCCGATCCTTCGGCGCTGGCCAGCCTGCAGGGCGTGGTTGATGAAGTGGTGGTGCAAAGCTATCAGGGACGCAGCACGATCCCGGGGTATGAGGGCTATCTGGCCAAGCTTGCCCGGGTGCCGGTGCCGCACAAGGTGGCCTTGGTGCAGGGCGGGGAATGGCGTGAACCTGCGGCGTTGAAAAGCGATCCGCTGTTCCGGGGGTACGTGGTGTTTCTGGTGAATCCAACCGAGAAATAGAATCTCCCCCTCGGGGGAGGTGGGCCGCCGCAGGCGGCTCGGTAGGGGGCTATGACGAAGGAGCCGCGATAGCGGCTGCGCGCTGCCGCGCGCAAATTTGCACGCCCCGCTCCGTCAGCCCTGCGGGCTGCCACCTCCCCCGATGGGGGAGTCTCCTCGCCAGACTATTCCCCCGCCTCGATCCGCGCCAGCAAGGCCTCGACCTGCACCTGCGCGCCGGCCACCGCGTTCAGCGCGGTCACCACGCCATCGAACGGCGCAGTCAGCGTGTGCTCCATCTTCATCGCCTCAAGCGTCAGCAGCTTCTGGCCCTTTGTCACCGCCTGCCCCTCGGAGACCTCAACCGCGATGATCTTGCCCGGCATGGGGGAGAGGATATCGCCATCGTGGGCTGAGTGGCCTGTGCCGCTTTCGGCACGGTACGGGGTCACGTAATACCAGAAAGCGCCGCCTACCCGAACCATATGACCAATGCCGTAAGCTTCGAAATTCGCCGAGACATCATTCCAATCGGACGGAACCTTGATTGTCCGACGTTCGCCAGAAATGCAGACCTCGACCGAAATCGGCACTTGCCGATTTAGCCGGAAGTTGATTGCCTGCTGCCATGGATCGCCGGAGAGGCCTTCCACCAATGGTTCGTTATCGGAATACCAGCGATAGCGCGAAGCGGCGTAGCCTTCGTGCGCGGAAACAATCTGAGCAACAGCCCCGTGAAGTGCAGCGCGTTCGATGAGTTCAGTCTCGTCGGTCAAGGCGCCAAGTTCCCGGCCAATTAAACCCGTATCGACTTCGCCGGCCTCAAACTCATCCGTGCAGATCAAACGATATAGGAAGCCTTGATTGGTCTTCAGTCCCCAAAGCTCCATTTGCTCCAGCTCTTTTTGCAATTCATCGATCGCTTCATACCGATCCGATCCATGGGCAATAATCTTGGCGATCATCGGGTCATAGAACGGCGAGATTTCACTTCCTTCTTTGACCCCTGTTTCGATGCGCCGGTCACCGCTCCATTTCAGGTGCTCGATCTTCCCGATAGCTGGCAAAAACCCCTTCGCCGGGTCCTCCGCATAGAGCCGCGCTTCCATCGCCCAGCCGTTGATGCCCAGCTCTTCCTGCTTCAGCGGCAACGCCTCCCCGCTTGCCACGAGCAGTTGCCATTCGACCAGATCGACCCCGGTGATTTCCTCGGTCACCGGGTGTTCCACTTGCAGCCGGGTGTTCATTTCCATGAACCAGATCCGGTCGGCGCGCAGGCCTTCGCTGGCATCGGCAATGAATTCGATCGTGCCGGCGCCTTCATAGTCGACCGCCTTGGCCGCGCGGACGGCGGCGGCGCAGACAGCTTCGCGGGTGGCCTCGTCCATGCCGGGGGCGGGGGCTTCCTCGATCACTTTCTGGTGGCGGCGCTGGAGGCTGCAATCGCGTTCGAACAGGTGGACCACGTTGCCGTGGCTGTCGCCGAACACCTGCACTTCGATGTGGCGGGGGGAGAGCACGTATTTCTCGATCAGCACGTGGTCGTTGCCAAAGCTCGAGCTGGCTTCACGTTTGCACGAGGCAAGCGCATCGGCGAAATCGGCAGGCGCTTCAACCAGCCGCATCCCCTTGCCGCCGCCGCCGGCCACCGCCTTGATCAGCACCGGATAGCCGATCTTGCCGGCTTCTTCGGCCAGATACGCCGGGTCCTGGTTCTCGCCCAGATAGCCCGGCGTGCAGGGCACCCCGGCGGCCTGCATCAGCTTCTTGGCCGCATCCTTCAGCCCCATCGCAGTGATGCTGGCCGGCTTGGGCCCGACCCAGATCAGCCCCGCCTCGATCACGGCCTGCGCAAACTCGGCATTCTCTGACAGGAAGCCATAGCCCGGATGGATCGCTTCAGCCCCGGTGGCCTTAGCTGCGGCGATGATCTTCGCCCCCACCAGATAGCTTTCGCGCGCGGGTGAGGGGCCGATATGCACCGCCTCGTCCGCCTGCCGCACATGCAGCGCCTTGGCATCGGCATCCGAATAAACCGCCACCGTGCGAATGCCCATGGCGCGCGCCGTGCGGATGATCCGACAAGCGATTTCGCCGCGATTGGCGATGAGGACGGATTTGATCATATGCGAGTGTAAGTGAAGGGGTCGCCCCTTCCACCTCTTCCCGAGCGTTTAACTTTTTTGGCTTTGATCAGTGCCCGGCAAGACGGATTGACTTGCTGTTGCACTCCGTTTTTTCCGAACAAGCGTAAAGCTAATTCCAGTTCAGTCATGTTGGGCGTTCTTGTGATTGCATCAAGCACACGTTCTTCAGTGGTCATCGACTCTCCCCTCACATCCTAAACACCCCAAACGCCGGCCGATCCGGTATCGGAGCCTCCAGCGCGGCCGCCAAGGCCAGCCCCAGCACATCGCGGGTCTGCGCCGGATCGATCACCCCGTCGTCCCACATGCGCGCGGTGGCGTGATAGGGGTTGCCTTCTTCTTCGTATTTCTGCCGGATCGGAGCCTTGAACGCTTCGGCCTGTTCTGGCGTCCAGCTTTCGGCATCGCGGTGGACTGTCGCCAGCACCGAAGCCGCCTGTTCGCCGCCCATCACTGAAATCCGGGCGTTGGGCCAGGTGAACAGGAAGCGTGGGCTATAGGCCCGCCCGCACATGCCGTAATTGCCGGCACCGAATGAGCCGCCGATCAGCACGGTCAGTTTGGGTACGGTGGCGGTGGCGACGGCGGTGACCAGCTTGGCGCCGTGCTTGGCGATCCCCTCGGCCTCATACTTGCCGCCGACCATGAAGCCCGAGATGTTCTGCAGGAACAGCAGCGGGATCTTGCGCTGGCAGGTAAGCTCGATGAAGTGCGCGCCTTTGACTGCGCTCTCCGAAAACAGCACGCCGTTGTTAGCCAGGATCGCCACCGGCATCCCCCAGATATGCGCGAACCCGCAGACTAGCGTGGAGCCGTAGAGCGCCTTAAATTCGTGAAACTCGCTGCCATCGACCAGCCGCGCGATCACCTCGTGGACATCGTAAGGCGCGCGGACATCGTCGGGCACCACCGCGTAGAGTTCCTCGGCATCATACTTCGGCGCGCGCGGGTCTTTCAGCGGTAGGCCGTGATCGTGGCGCGGGCCAAGGTGCGAAACGATATCGCGAACGATGGTCAGCGCGTGCTCATCATTCTCGGCAAGGTGATCGACCACGCCCGATTTGCGCGCGTGGAGATCGCCGCCGCCCAGATCCTCGGCGCTGATTTCCTCGCCGGTCGCGGCCTTGACCAGCGGCGGACCGGCCAGAAAGATCGTGCCTTGCCCGCGCACGATCACGCTCTCGTCACTCATCGCGGGCACATAGGCCCCGCCAGCGGTGCAGCTGCCCATCACGCAGGCGATCTGGGGGATGCCCTTGGCGCTCATCTGCGCCTGGTTGAAAAAGATCCTGCCGAAGTGATCGCGGTCGGGGAAGACTTCGCTCTGGTGCGGCAGGTTGGCCCCGCCGCTGTCGACCAGATAGATGCATGGCAGGTGGTTGGCCTCGGCAATTTCCTGTGCGCGCAGGTGCTTTTTGACCGTCAGCGGGTAATAGGTGCCGCCCTTCACCGTGGCATCGTTGGCCACGATCATGCACTGGCGGCCCGAAACGCGCCCGATCGCGGTGATGATCCCGGCGCCGGGGATTTCATCGTCATACATCCCGCCTGCTGCCAGCTGGCCAATCTCGAGCAAGGGTGAGCCGGGATCGAGCAGGCGCTCGACGCGCTCCCTTGGCAACAGCTTGCCGCGCGAGGTATGGCGTTCACGGCTCTTCTCATTCCCGCCCAGCGCAGCCTGCGCCACCTTGGCGCGCAGCTCCTGCGCCAATGCACGATTATGCGCCGCGCGGGCCTGCGCCTGCGGATCGTCGGGGTTGAGCGTGGTGGGAAGGACGGGGGCAGACATGCTGTTCCTTTGCCTTAGGCGATCGAGGCCGGTTGCACTTTGCCCTTGTTGAGCAGGCGCTGCCACAGCGGGATGGTGATCAGGGCGATCTGGCTGAATTGGGCGTTGGCGAAAGTGAAGGCCACAGTGGTCATTACCCCCAGGATTACGCCAAGACCGCGTGACCGCAAAAGACGGATCGTTTCGGGATCGGCGTCCTTGCGGATCAGTGCGGGACTAGTGGCCGTTACGATCACCCAGCGGCTGAGCAGCGCCGTGAAAAGCAAAGTCAGATTATAGAACAGGGTCGGGATGAATTGCCCCAGATTGGCCGACATGAACGCGGTGGCAAACGGCATCAGGGCAATGCTCATCAGCATCAGCAGGTTGGGCCAGGCCAGCCGCCCATCATAATGATCGATCAGGGTGAAAGCATTGTGGTGGCCGATCCAAAACCGCCCCACCACCAGAAAGCTCAGCACAAAGCCGAAGAACGATGGGGCCAGGTGCAGCAGAGCCTTGAGCGCTTCTGCCTGATCGCCGCGCTGCAGGTGCGGGATCTCGATCTCGATCACCAGCAAAGTGATCGCGATCGCGAACACCGCATCGGAAAAGAACACCAGCCGCTCCAGCGGATGATCGGTGCTTTTGCTCTTGGCCGCAGTGCTCATGCTGCACCAATCAATTCGCGCCCGATCAGCATCCGGCGGATCTCATTGGTCCCCGCGCCGATATCGAGCAGTTTTGCATCGCGCAGAAAGCGTTCGACCGGCCAATCCTTGGTATAGCCTGCGCCGCCCAGTGCCTGCACCGCCTCACCCGCCACGCGGAAGGCGTTTTCGCTGGCCAGCAAGATCGCGCCGGCAGCGTCAAAGCGGGTGGTTTGCCCCGCATCGCAGCTTTTTGCGACGGCATAGGTATAGGCGCGGGCCGATTGCAGCGCGACGTACATGTCCGCCACCTTGGCCTGCATCAGCTGGAACGCGCCGATCGGCTTGCCGAACTGTTTGCGCTCGCGCAGATACGGGATGACCACATCGAGGCAGGCCTGCATGATGCCGAGTTGAAGGCCCGCAAGGACAACGCGTTCGTAATCGAGGCCAGACATCAGTACGCCAACGCCGCCGTGCAGCGGGCCCATGATCCGGTCTTCGGGGATGAAGCAATCGTTGAACACCAGTTCGGCCGTGGGGCTGCCGCGCATCCCCATCTTGTCGATCTTCTGACCGATGGAGAAGCCCTCATCCTGCTTCTCGATCAGGAAGGCGGTGATCCCGCGGCTGGCAGCCTCGGGCGCGGTCTTGGCATAAACCACGAGGGTATCGGCACAGGTGGCATTGGTGATCCAGAATTTGGTGCCGTTGAGCAGGTATCCGCCCTGTGCCGCTTCGGCCTTCAGCTTCATCGAAACGACGTCTGATCCCGCGCCCGCTTCCGACATGGCCAGACTGCCGACATGTTCGCCGCTGACCAGCTTGGGCAGATACCTGGCCTTCTGTTCTTCATTGCCCCAGCGGCGGATCTGGTTGACGCACAGGTTGCTGTGCGCCCCGTAAGACAGCCCGATTGAAGCGCTGGCGCGGCTGACTTCCTCGACCGCGATCACATGGTCGAGATAGCCCAGGCCAAGCCCGCCCCATTCCTCTTCCACGGTGATCCCGTGCAGGCCCAGATCGCCCATTGCGGTCCACAGCTCGTCGCGCGGGAACCAGTCCTCGGCATCGGCGCGCGCCGCCAAAGGGGCGATCTTTTCATCGGCAAAGCGGCCCGCCGCCTCGCGGATCATCATCGCGCTTTCGGTCAGGCCAAAGTCAAAATCGGGGGTGGCGCGCAAGGCCCTGTCTCCTGAGCGTGAGTAATTTTATTGCGCAGCGTAACAGCACCATTGGCCCCGGCGCAACCATTGAGTGCAGATTGAAAGGAGGGCGTGACCGCGGCGCGCTGCGCCGATATGACGCGGTATGAACTGCGATGAATCGGTTTCAAATTCGGTCTGGCGCTATGCCCGTGCGGCGCGTGCACATGTCGTGATCGATGCCGCCGATTATTATGCCCTAATGCAAAAGGCGATGGAGGCGGCGCAGCAGCGAATCCATCTGATCGGCTGGGATTTCGATACCCGGATGCATCTGGGCCCGGGGCGGCGGCTGTGGAATTTGCCGCGCAAGGCGGTCAACCCGGCGCGGCTGGGGCCGTTCATGATCTGGCTGTGCGAACGCAACCGCAGCCTTGAAGTGCGGGTGCTGAAATGGAATTTCGGGGCGCTGAAGTATCTACTGCGGGGCACGATGATCATCGATCTGCTGCGCTGGTGGCTGCACCGCGGGATCGTGTTCAAATTCGATGCCGCGCACCCGGTGGGCTGCAGCCATCACCAGAAGATCGTGGTAATCGATGATATGTTCGCGGTCTGCGGCGGGATCGATATGACCAGCGATCGCTGGGATACGCCCGAACATATCGAGCAGGATCCGCGCCGCCGCCGGCCTTACAGCAAGAAGCTCTATGGCCCGTGGCACGATCTGACCATGCTGGTCGAGGGTGAGGCTGCGGCAGCGCTGGCTGAACTCGGCCGCGATCGCTGGGTGGTGGCGGGGGGTGACCCATTGCTGCCCTGTGCTCCGCAGGCCCAGAGCGCTTGGCCGCCCGGGCTTGAAGCGCAGTTCGAGGATGTCGAGATCGGCATCGCCCGCACCCGCTCAGCCTGGCATGAGGTGCCCGAGCAGCACGAGATAGAAGCGCTGTTCATCGAACATATCGCCCGCGCCAAGCACTTCATCTATGCCGAAAGCCAGTATTTCGCCAGCCGCGCAGTGGCCGAGGCAATCGCCGAGCGCCTGGCGCAGCCCGATCCGCCCGAGATCGTGCTGATCAACCCGCGAACCGCCGAAGGGTGGCTGGAACAGGCGGCGATGGACGGCGCGCGGGTGCAATTGTGCCACGCGATTGGTGAGCATGATCCGGCGGGCCGGTTCCGGATCTTCATTCCGGTCAATGCCGCAGGCACCGCGATCTACGTCCATTCCAAGACCATGATTGTCGATGATGAGGTGCTGCGCGTCGGCTCGGCCAATATGAACAACCGCTCGATGGGGCTCGATACCGAATGCGATGTGTTCATCGATGCCGCGCGGCCGGGCAATGGTCATGCCGCAGAACCGATCAAGCGATTGCGGATGACCCTGCTGGCCGAACACACCGGGATGCCGCTGGCAGCGGTGGAGGCCGCCCTGGCCAGGGATCCATCAATGATTGCGCTGATCGAAAATGCGCCGCGTGGCGGCAAGCGGCTTGATGCCTTCAAGCTGCGCGCGCTGACCGAAACCGAAAAGACCATGGCGGATAACGCTCTGCTCGATCCCGAACGGCCGGAGCAATTGTTCGAACCGTTCAGCAAACGCCGCGGCCTGTTCCGGGCCGGTGGGTTCCTGCGCAATCCGCGCGAATGGAGACGCAAATGAGCTGCGACAAAGATGGACCGGACGAAGGCCCGATGGACAAGCTCCCGGTGCCCGATCATGTGCAGGATGCGATCCGCACGCTGATCCGCTGGTCGGGCGATGATCCGGCCCGCGAAGGGCTGGTCGATACCCCGGCACGGGTGGCGCGGGCGTGGAAGGAATACTGCCAGGGCTATGATGCCGATCCGGCGCACCATCTGCTGCGGCAGTTTGAGGAAGTTGGCGGCTATGACGAGATCGTGCTGCTGAAAGACATCCCGTTCCAATCGCACTGCGAACACCACATGGCCCCGATCACCGGCAAGGCGCACATTGCCTATCTGCCGCGCGACAAGGTCGTCGGGATTTCCAAGCTCGCCCGCGTGCTCCATGGCTTTGCCCAGCGCCTGCAGATTCAGGAGCGGCTGACCGCGCAAGTGGCGCAGTGCATTTGGGATAACCTGCACCCGCAGGGCGTGGCTGTGGTGATCGAAGCGCAGCACGGCTGCATGACCGGACGCGGGGTGAAGACCCCGGGGGTCGGAATGATTACCAGCCGCCTGCTGGGCTGCTTCCTTGACGATCAGAGCAGCCGCAAGGAAGTGCTCAGTTTGATGGGGTATTGATCGTGGCGGATTTGCCGCAACCGGTGATGAGCGTTACCGATATGGAGGCGTTCTTCCGCGAGGCCTTTCCCGGTGACGAAGGCCCGCACGACAGTGTGATCGAAATCCGGCAAGGCTTTGCCCGGCTCAGGTTCGAGCCGGTGGCCCGCAACCTGCGGCCCGGCAATCTGGTTTCCGGGCCCACCCAGATGGGCCTGGCAGACCGCGCCGCCTATGCGGTGATCCTGGCGCATATCGGCCCGGTGGCCATGGCGGTGACCAGCAACCTCAACTTTTCATTCCTGCGCGGGGTGCAGTTCCGCACGCTCCACGCCGATGCCCGGCTGCTCAAGCTGGGGCGGCGGCTGGCAACGGTCGATGTGACACTGTGGCAGGACGACGAGGCCAATCTGGTGGCGCAATCGACAGTGACGTACGCATTGCCGGGCTGAAGCAAAAACGCCGCCCCTTTTCGGAGCGGCGCTTTCGCTGAAAGTGATGCCAAGCCTTACAGCTGGCCGAGCATGTGTTCCGCGCTCGAGACGTTGAATTCGCCCGGCGCTTCGACGTTGAGCTGTTCGACTGTGCCGTCATTGACCACCATCGAGAACCGCTGGCCGCGCTTGCCCAGGCCAAAGGCGCTGCCGTCCATGGTCAGGCCCAGGGCTTCGGCGAAATCGCCATTGCCATCGGCCAGCATGGTGATCTGGTCAGAGCCCGAAGCCTTGTTCCACGCGCCCATCACGAACGGATCGTTGACTGCGGTGGCGGCGATTTCGTCGATTCCCTTGGATTTGAGGTCAGCGGCATGATCGACGAAGCCGGGCAGATGCTTGGCCGAGCAGGTCGGAGTGAAAGCGCCCGGGACCGAGAACAGCGCCACGCGCTTGCCGGCGAAAAAGTCCGCGCTCTGCACGGCTTCGGGGCCCTGTTCGGTCGCCTTGACCAGTTTCACGTCGGGCAGCTTGTCGCCAACTGCAATCGTCATAGTCCGGAACTCCTTTTGAGCGCGCATCGTTGCGTTTCGCTGATCGCATATAGGCAGCTTCGCCGCGCCCGCAACGGCTCCATTCATGGTAAATTTCGCTTTACCGCCCCGCTTCAACTTGCGGTAAACCTGATCGGGCAAAGTGAGTCTCATGGGGAACACCCCAGAGGGAGACTGCACATGAATATCAAACGGGTCGCTGCATGTCTTGCAGCCGCAGGATTGCTGGTGTCTTTTCCGGTCAGCGCCGGCAGTTTCAGCCAAGCTGAAAAGCTGCGCAAACTGGATATCATGCTGATGGTTACGGGGCTGCGCTGCCGCAACACCTCAGACAATTTCAACCGCGAATACGGCCGCTTCACCGCCGCCCACATGTCCGAACTGAACGCGGCAGCGGCAACGATGAAGCAGGAAATGACCGCGCGATACGGGGCTGCGGGGGCCAACCGCGCGCTTGACCGGGTCAGCACGCAGATGGCCAACCAGTATGGGCAGGGCCACCCGTGGCTGAACTGCGGGCAGCTTAAGCAGGTGGCGGGATCGCTGGCGGACATGCGCGGGGCAGAGCCGCTGCAGGCGGCGGCAGACGAACTGCTCGATGCGCGTTCGCACAGCCTTGCCTGGCTGCGCTGATCAGCACGACCCGAGAAACACATAAAGAATTCTTTATATTTGCCTCCGAAGGGGTGAACGGCTAAGGGCGGCGTCATTGGGCGCTTGCCCTTGGTCTGTTTTCTAAACCCAGGAGTTTACCCGTGGCCACTGCCGTAACTACCGCCCCGGACTATGCCGTTGCCGATCTTTCGCTGGCTGATTTCGGCCGCGCCGAGATCCGCATTGCAGAAACCGAAATGCCCGGGCTGATGGCCTTGCGCGAAGAATTCGGTGCCTCGCAGCCTTTGAAGGGCGCACGCATCGTCGGTTCGCTGCACATGACGATCCAGACCGCGGTGCTGATCGAAACGCTGACCGCGCTGGGTGCCGAAGTGCGCTGGGCCACCTGCAACATCTTCTCCACCCAGGATCATGCCGCCGCCGCGATCGCCGCCACCGGCGTGCCGGTGTTCGCGATCAAGGGTGAAAGCCTGGCGGACTATTGGGACTATGTCGGCCGGATCTTCGATTGGGACGATGGCAACGGCCAGACCGCCAACCTGATCCTCGATGATGGCGGCGATGCGACCATGTTTGCACTGTGGGGCGCACGGGTTGAAGCTGGCGAAGCGATGTTCGAACCGAGCAATGCCGAAGAAATCGAATTCGTCCGCGCGCTCAAGGCTTTCCTCAAGAAAAAGCCTGGTTACCTGACCATGTCGGTCGCGCACATCAAGGGCGTGTCAGAAGAAACCACCACCGGGGTGCACCGGCTGTATCAGATCGCCAAGGATGGCAAACTGCCGTTCCCGGCGATCAACGTGAACGATTCGGTCACCAAGTCGAAGTTCGACAACCTCTATGGCTGCAAGGAATCGCTGGTCGATGCGATCCGCCGCGCCACCGACGTGATGCTGGCCGGCAAGGTTGCCTGCGTCGCCGGGTTCGGCGATGTCGGCAAGGGCAGCGCCGCGTCGCTGCGCCAGGGCGGCGCCCGCGTGATGGTCACCGAAGTCGATCCGATCTGCGCGCTGCAGGCGGCGATGGAAGGTTATGAAGTGGTCACCATGGAAGAAGCGGTGACCCGCTGCGATATCTTCGTCACCGCAACCGGCAATGAAGACGTGATTACCGCAGAGCACATGAAGGCGATGAAGCCGATGGCGATCGTCAGCAACATCGGCCACTTCGACAGCGAAATCCAGATCGCCGCGCTCGACAATTACAAGTGGACCGAGGTCAAGCCTGGCACCGATCTGGTCGAATTTCCCGATGGCAAGCAGATCATCATTCTGGCCAAGGGCCGCCTGGTCAACCTGGGCTGCGCCACCGGCCACCCCAGCTTCGTGATGTCAGCCAGCTTCACCAACCAGACGCTGGCGCAGATCGAACTGTTCACCCGGAACGATCAATACGAAAACCGCGTCTATGTGCTGCCCAAGCACCTCGATGAAAAGGTTGCGGCGCTGCATCTGGAAAAGCTGGGGGTCAAGCTGACCAAGCTGAGCAAGAAGCAGTCCGATTATATCGGCGTGCCCGAAGCCGGGCCGTTCAAGCCCGATCACTATCGGTACTAACGCTGCGAGCCGGTTTGCCATGCCGGGCCTGTGAACAGGCTCAGCAAGGCCGGGTTACGTGAGGGTCAGCGAATACCCAAGCCGGGGGACGTGGACCTGGACCGTGCCGAGTCCGGGCACCTGTCTTGCCACTGTGAGGCTGTAAGGGGTCGAACCCGCGAAGGTCCCCGTGATGGGATCGCGGCCGTAATCGGTTGCCGCCAGGCTGACTTGCTTGCCGCTTAGGGCCGCATCCGCTGGCAGCGTGTCGGCAGCCTCCGGTTGGGCGGCTGCCGCAATTTCCAGAGCATCAGCTGCTGCCAGCGCGCCACGCTTGCCATGGCCGATCGCAGTGACGCGATCATACCATGCGTCAAGACCGGCCAAATCTTCGAACCGATCAGCAATTCCGGGCGCGAAGGAGCGGACGAACCAGAAGTTGTAATAGGCTGCCGCATCGGCCAGGCACGGGTCCGCGCCGGCCAGAAAGGCGCGGCCATCGCCCAGCTGCTGGGCAAGCAGCGCGGCGTGGGCCTTGATCTGAGTGATGGCAAAGGGGGCGATCGTCTTCATTGCCGCCACATTAAACGGCTGGCCGCTCAGCGCTTCACGGTCCTTGATGAACGTGGGATCGACGCTGTCACCGATCGTCCCGAAAATCGCCAGCACTGCCGACTGGAACAAGGACTTGTCGCACCACTGTTCGACTGCGTTGGCGAAGCCTTCATAGCCTGTCGGATAAAGCGGCTTGCCGGGAAAGCGCCGATCAAGTTCGCGGACGATCAACTGGCTGTCGCAATAGATATCGGCACCGATTTGCAGCACCGGAATGCGGCGGTAGCCGCCGGTCAGCGGCACCAGGTCAGGCTTTGGCATGATGACGGGCTGGTCGACTGCACTCCAGGCCAGATCCTTGATGCCGAGGCAGATCCGGACTTTTTCAGAAAAGGGTGAGGTATCGTATTGGTGGAGAATGACTTCCGGCATCAAATGCACCTCCTGCGGGCCTTTTCGAGACGATACCGGCAGGTGCAGGCATCTGCTTGTTCGCAACTTTTCCTAATCGCCGCCCGGCCGCCCTATTTCCCGAGCGAGCTCTCACGCACCAGCAGCCGCACCGGCACGCGGCGGGCTTCGTGGGGTTCGCCGGCGATTGCCGCGATCAGCTTGTCGACCATCATTTCGCCCGCAGCGCGGAAATCGGGTTCAACCGAGGTGAGCGGCGGGGCGGAATAGGCACCAGCGCGGATTCCGTCGAAGCCGACCAGCGCCACTTTGCCCGGCACGGCCAGGCCGCGAGCGTGCAATTCATCGAGCGCGCCCAGCGCGATCGGATCGCACACCGCAAATAGCGCGTCGAATTCTGTGCCCGCTTCGATCAGGGCAGCCACCGCACGGCGGCCCTGCTCTTCGCGGGCAAGGCCTTTCTCGATCGGCCCCAGCACCGGCTCCAGCCCGGCCGCGCGCATTTCCTCGGCATAGCCTTCGTAGCGTTCACCAAACTGGCGCTGCGGTGATGTTTCCGATCCCAGGCAGATGATCCGCTTGCAGCCCTGATCGAGCAGGTGACGGGTCGCCAGCCGCGCGCCGCCGTGGTTGTCGGAGCGGATCCATTCGACATCGTCGAACGGCGCGCCCCAGCACACCCAATGCATGTCTTCGTTGCTGAGCGCGCGGAAATAGTCCCAAGCCGAATAGTTCTCGGTCGTCCCGATCACCGCCAGGCCATCGGCCTTGCGCTGTTCCTGATAGCGGCCGTTGAAGTTTTCCGGCCCGTCCTGAAAGCTGACCAGAGTCTCATAACCGCGCAAACTGGCAGCGCCGCACATCGAGGCGAGCAGGGCAGAGTGAAACGGGTTGAGATCCTTGCGGTCCTCACCGGGGCGGCAGACCACCACCACCGCCAGGGTCCCGGTGCGCCCGGTGCGCAGCCGCGCGGCGTTTTCATCGACGAAATAGTTGAGCTTGCGCGCCGCTTCGGCCACCCGCAGCCGGGTGGTTTCGCTGACCACCGGATCGCCCGCCAGCGCGCGGCTGACGGTCGACTGGCTGACCCCGGCTTCGGCCGCAACATCGAACGATGTCACACGAACCAGGCGCGGGCGCGGTTTGGCGGTGTTCTCTCCCATTGCAGCCCTTGTTACATCGCCGAAATGCCGCCGTCGAGTTTCAGCTCGGCGCCGGTCATGAAGCGGCTTTCGTCGCTGGCAAGGTAGAGCACGCCATTGGCGATATCGTCGGGATGGCCCACCCGTTTGAGCGGGATCTGCCGCGCCAGCTTCTCCATGATCACTTCCTTGGACTTGCCGGTAGAGACGACCATGCCATCAAGGATCGGAGTGTCGATAAAGGTTGGGTGGACCGAATTGCTGCGGATGTCCCAGCCCATCTTGGCGCAGTACAGCGCCACCGATTTGGACAGCATCCACACCGCCGCTTTGCTGGCGTTGTAGCCGGGCATGGTATCGCTGGCGATCAGTCCGGCAATCGAGGAGATGTTGATGATCGATCCGGGTTGGTGATCCTTCATCAAGGGCAAAGCCTTCTGGCAGCCCAAAAAGACCGACTCGACGTTGATCGCAAAGCCGCGCTGCCAATCGGCGAGCGTGCAGGTCTCAATATTGCCGCGCACGCCCACGCCGGCATTGTTGACCAGCACCGAGAGCCCGCCCATCAATTCGTCCGCCGCTTCGATCGCGGCGACCCATTGGTCTTCCTGCGTCACATCCAGCGCCACCGCGTGGGCATGGCCCGCACCCAGCGCGACGTTGATCGCATCGGCCTGTGCGGCGGCGCCCGAAGCGTTGATATCGGCGAGCAGCACCTGCGCGCCTTCGCGGGCCAGCATCATCGCCTGAGCCGCGCCCAAACCCTGTGCTGCACCGGTGATCAGCGCCTTTTTGCCCGCAACCCGTCCTGCCATTGTCATGCTCCTCCCAAGAACTGCGGAGCCAGCAGCATCAGCAGCCTTACGTCAATCCCCAATCCGCGTGCGCGGGCCATTTCGACAAATTGCGGCAAGTGCGCGCGCGCCACGCGGTGGACCGTGATGTTCTCACCCTCAACCCCTCCGCCGGGCCCGACCTGGGTGAGGCCGTGGGCGCGCACAAGAGTGAAGCTCTCGCTTAGCATGCCGGGCGACGAATAGAATTCACCCAAGCTTTCGATCCGCTCGGCCCGGTAGCCGGTTTCCTCTTCCAGCTCGCGCGCGGCGGCATCCAGCGCCTGTTCGCCTTCGCTGCCGGCATCGTCGCCGATCAGGCCGGCCGGCAGTTCAAGGCAGTTTTTCTGCAGGGGCACGCGGTATTGCTCGACCAGCAGCACGTGATCCTCGTCGTCGATGGCCAGGATAACCGCGGCACGGATGCCGCGCGCGCGGGTGACATATTCCCACTTGCCGCGGGTGCAGGCGGTGATGAATTTGCCGGTCCAGCGGATGTCTTCGGGTTCGTCGGTCAAAAGTGGCAACTCCAACAAATGTCATCACCCTGAACTTGGTTCAGGGCTCATCGTGCCGATCACCCTTCGCGCGTTGGGAAAACCAGACGACACGGCATGATTGCCCAACAGCACTCGCGTCTGTGGGGAGAAATGGGCCCTGAAACAAGTTTAGGGTGACGAATGTTGGGGAATTGGCGAGAGAAGGCGCGGAAAGAGCTGGTGGCTCAAACCTCGATCAGACGATCCGGCAATTCGTTTGTGTCGTCGTCAGCGCGGGGGAAGTGCTGCGCCAGAACCGCGCCAACGGCTTCGATCGCCAGCACCAGACCATGTCCGGCGCGCCCCTCGCGGATTTCGCCGATCAGGCTGGCCATCGCCGCGCCCCAGACTTCGGGCTGAACCTGTCCTGCGATCGCTTCATCAGCGACGATTTCCGCGCGGCGTTCGGCCAAGCTAAGGTAGATCAGCACCCCGGTGCGGCCGTGGGTGCGGCGTTCCGCGCCAATCTTGAAACTGGTGACCGCGCGGGTGCGCACCCGGCGATGCTTGAGTGCAGAGGGCACCAGCGCGAGGCGCAGCGGCCGCCACAGCAGGATCAAGTACATGCCGATGAATTTCCCCACCGCGACAAACAGCGCCAGCCCCATGACCTGGCCGGGATGCCACTCGCTTTGCCAGGCCCCGGTTACGCGGTCGATCAGCCCGGAATAGAACGGCCAGAACAGGCCGACTGCCGCCAAAGCCAGCATCGCCGCGAATGCAGACCACCACAGTGCGACATCGTGATACTCGTCGCTGCGATCAGCCATGATCGTGACGATTTCGCCGGCTGACTGATCCTCGGCCGCAGCTACGGCTGCGCTTACCGCATCGCGGTCAGCATCGGTCAGGATGAATTGGGCTGCCATGTCGTGCCTCCTACCAACCGCCCGAAGCACCGCCGCCGCCGGAACTGCCGCCGCCGCCGCTCCACCCGCCGCCGCCACCGCCGCCGCCCCATGAGGAACCGCCGCCGCCACCGCCGCCACGGCTCATCCCGTCAAGCACGTTCCACAGGATGATCGGACCCAGCCCGCTTGAGCCATAGCGCCGCCCGCCGGACATCCGCCGGATCATCGGCAGCACGAAGAAGAACACGAAGATCAGCAGCCAGATCACGAAGCCAGGGTCGATCCCGCTGCTGCTCTGCGTGCTTTTGGCCGCTTTCGCCGCCACGGCGCGGGCCTGATCGGGCGGTAGCTGAAGCTGCGCGATCAGCGCATCGGTGCCCGCTTCGATCCCGCCGGGCATGTCGCCAGCTTTGAACCGCGGCAGGATTTGGCGGCGGATAATCTGCGAAGACAACGCATCGGTCAGCGTACCTTCAAGGCCATAACCCACTTCAATCCGAACCTTGCGTTCGGTGGGCGCGATCAGCAGCAGTGCGCCGTCATTTTTGTCCTTGTCGCCAATTTTCCAAGCGCGAAAAAGCGGATTGGCGAAGTCCGATATTTCATAGCCTTGCAGATCGGGCACGGTGGCGACCTGCAACTGCCGCCCGGTCTGTTGGTTGAACGCCGCCAGTTTTTGCGTGATCCGCGCCTCGACATCGTCAGGGATGACATTGCCGGCATCGACCACCGGACCGGTCAGCTGCGGAAAGGTCTGCGCGCGCGCAAGGCCGGGAAGCAGCAGTGCGGCCAACAGCACCAGCGCCGCCGCGATGCGGGCCAGCGCCGATGACTGCTGCGAAAAGGGGCGGGGCCCCATGATCAGATTCCTGTCCTAGATCTTGCCATCAAGGCTGGGTGCCACTTCGGCCCCCGGAGTGATCGCCTGATACGGCACCATCGGCTTTGAACCGTAGATCACCTTGGCGCCGATCACGCTGGGGAAGGTGCGGATTTCGGTGTTATACTGGCGCACCGCCTCGTTATAATCGCGCAGCGCCACGCGGATGCGGTTTTCCTGGCCTTCCAGCTGGCTTTGCAGCGTCTGGTAATTCTCGATGCTCTTGAGGTTGGGGTAGGCCTCAACATTGGCGAGCAAGCGGCCGAACCCGCCGATTGAGCTGGACAGCTGGTTCTGCGCGTCCTGAAACGCCTTCATCTTGGCCGGATCGCTCAGATCGCCGGGGGCCAGCTGAATGCTGCTCGCCTTGGCGCGGGCTTCAACCACGCCGGTCAGGATGCCCTTTTCCTGCGCCGCTGCGCCCTTGGCCACCGCGGCCAGATTGGGGATCAGGTTGGCGCGTTCCTGGAACGCCGCTTGGACATCGGCCCATTTTGCCTTGGCCTGTTCCTCAGCCGTGGGGATCGAATTGATCCCACAGCCCGCAACGCTGACAGCGGCAGTGGCGACGAAAACCGATCGGGCGAAAGTCGATGGGAAAGCGGACATCAAGCCAAGTTCCTTGCATTGCGGCGGATGCGCCGGGATGGAGCTGAATGTAGCGCGGCCCGGCCCCAGTTCAAGCGGCAGGGTGCAAATATCGTTCGCACCTGAAAGCTTGGCTTTGCAATCGTTTGGTGGCACAGGTTTGGCGAGGTTTTATGGTTAAATCCGGGGAGTCAGAATGATGTTTGGAGAATTCAAGACGTTTATCGCACGCGGCAACGTGATGGATCTGGCAGTCGGCGTGATCATCGGCGCGGCCTTTGGCAAGATTGTCAGCTCACTCACCGAAGATGTGATCATGCCGCTTGTCAGCGCGGTGTTTGGCGACGTCGATTTTTCGAACAAATACATGGTGCTCAGCGGGAGTGTTGCCGAGGGCACGCCGCTGGCCGCTGCCAAGGAAGCCGGCGCAAACGTGCTGGCCTGGGGCAGCTTCGTGACCGCGATTATCAACTTCCTGATCCTGGCCTTCGTGATCTTCATGCTGGTGCGCCAGGTCAACAAGATGATGCCGCCGCCGGCCGCAGCCGATGCCGGGCCGAGCGAAGTTGATCTGCTCACCGAAATTCGGGATTCGCTCAAGAAGTAACGGATTTTGCAGTGAAAATTTGGGGCGGGGGAAGCGCAGGCTTTCTCCGCCCTTTTCATTTACCCAATCGCGCCTATATTGTTCGGTGCCGGATCCGTCCGGCTATGGTGATAAATTGTTGCGTGCAATAGATGCAGCGGACCCGGGGGCAGTACCCGGCGGCTCCACCACTACTACCCTGCTTTTTGCAGGGGCCCTGTTGTCGCAGGGGTAATGATGGGGCCGAACTAGGATCGACGTGTATTGAAAAGCGCAGTTTTTGCCCGGGCTGAGTAACCCGTTCAAGGCTCAAAACTCACAAGTGCCAACGACAACGAAGCACTTGCTCTCGCAGCGTAATGTGACGGCCTCACGGCCTGAATTTACAAAGCGACAGCACGGTTCGGACCGAACCGGGTAACAGAATCGGAAACCGGGGGCCCGGAGGGAGCCTAGCAACAGAATCCCTCCACTTCCTCAAAACACCGCTTCGGGATGATCTTTCAGGCGCTTTTCGTGTTTGAGGCAGTCGAGGATCTTGCCCCCGGCCATGAACACGGCGCCGCTGCAGGCCAGCATCAGCAGCTTGCCGCCAAAGCCCGGATAGAGATCGAGGTAAAGCTTGCCGCGCTCCATCGCACCAAGCGCCAGGGCGTAGATGATCAGATAGGCCTCAAATGGGGTCTTGATAACAAACAGCCGTTTGATCTTGCCGAACATGAGTTCTCCGAATCGTTAACAGCAACAGCAGCAATCATCATGCCAGCCGTGCATTCCGGCGCAAGGCAATGGTTACCGAGCGTCCCGATTGTAAACGCTTCCGACGGTACTGGTTAGGAAAGCTCGTTTAGCTCAAGGCCGTCAAGCAAGGCCATGCGCGCGGTCACCACGCGCGCGGCCAGATCGGGATCGCCCAGTTCTGCCGGATGGATGGCCTCGGGCCAGAACGCGGCAACGATGCTTTCGATCCGCGCGGCTTTGGCCTCATCAAGCAAAAACCGCGGATCGATCGTGGCGGGATCGGCCACCACGCGCAGGCGCAAGCAGGCAGGCCCGCCGCCATTGGCCATCGATTGCCGCACATCGACCGGCAAGACCCGGCGGATCGGTCCGTTGCTGGCCAGCATCCCGTCCAGCCAGAGCCGCACGCGCGGATGCTCCCAGGCCTCCAGCGGGATCACCAGGCTCATTTCGCCGGATGGCAGGGTCAGCAACTGGGCGTTGAACAGATATGATTTGATTGCATCGGCCAGGCTGACTGATGCCGCCGGGACGACCACGATCTCGGCTTCGGGCAGGGCAGTGCGGATGGCGGCATAGGTGCCGTCAGGATCAGCAAAGGCCTGCTCATGCGTGAACAGCACGCGTTCGTTGGCCACCGCCACCACATCGTTGTGGAACGCGCCAGCGGCGATGGCTTCGGGGTTTTGTTCGATGAACAGGCAGCGCGCCGGATCAAGCCCGTGGAGCCGCGCCACCGCGCGGCTGGCCTGCTCGTGCTGGCGTGCGGGGAAAGCGCCGCCGGTTTTGCCATAGACGAACAGTTCCAGCCCGGGCGCATCGTGACGCACGCCCATCCGCATGTGATTGGCCGCGCCTTCATCGCCAAAGCAGGCGGGCACCGCATCGTGGACCGCGAAATGCGCAGGGTCGGCAAAGGCCAGTCGCAGCTGGCGCACCGTATCGGTCCATTCCTGGCTGCGGTGCGGCATGGTAACCAGGTTGGCCGCAGTCAGGTGGCAGCGGCCATCGGCGGTATCGGGCCCGGGCGAGACGGTGGCGGCATTGGCAGTCCACATCGAACTGGCCGACCATGCCGCGGAAAGAAGCCGCCGGTCCTCGCTGCCATCGGCGCCAATCGCGTCCAGAAACGCCGTGTTGGGGCGGGGCAGCGGGAGCAGGAACCCCTGTGCCAGCCCCAGCGCCATATTGCCGCGCATCTTCGCCAGCCCCTGCAGCGCCGCAGCACGCGGATAAGCGGTTTCCCCCGCGTTGCTGGCCGAGGCGAGATTGCCCAGGCTCAGCCCGGCATAATTGTGGCTGGGGCCGACGATCCCGTCGAAGTTGATTTCAACCAAGCTCACTACATGTGCTCCATCGGCTCACCGGTGATCGCCAGCCAGTCTTGCAGCCGGTTTTCATAAACCGAGACCCAGGGTGCCGGCTGCGGCTGGCTGGCGAACCCGCCCACCGCCACCGCGATCTGATCCGGCAGGCCATCGTTGGTGTAGAACAGCGTGCAACCGCAATGCGGGCAGAAGTTGAAAGTGGCCTTGCCGCCGCTGTCTCCACTGCTGTGCCAGCTCTTGCTGTCACCCGCCACTTGCACCGCATCGGCCGGCCAGCGCGCCTGCCAGGCAAAGGCACTGCCGCTGCGCCGCTGGCAATCATGACAATGGCAAATCGAGACCCGCAGCGGATCGCCTGAGACGCGCACGGCCAATTGCCCGCAGCGGCAGGTCGCAGTCAGTTCCGCGCTCACCACCGCCCCACGTGGGTCACGCTCATGCCCGGCTCAAGCCCCAGCGTGCGCGCGCACAGCGGATCGATTGCCACCCCGCCTTCGCGCGCTTCGACCCAGCCATAGGCAGCGCGGAATTCGCCGAGCACCCCGGTCGAGACCAGCCGCTTTTCGCCCGCTTTGTGATCGCCCAGCGCGTCATCGATGGCCACCATTGCCGCGTCTTCGGCTTCCTTCACCGAACGGATCTGGTCGGTGCGTGCGGTCATGGTCGGGCCGCCATCGAAAATATCGATGTAGTTTTCCCAGGAAAACCCTTCGACCTCCAGCATCCGCATCGCTGCGCGGCCGCTGGGGTGGGGCAGGCCGATGACGTGGCGCGCCGCCTCGCTCAACATCGCGATATAGACCGGGTGCTTGGGCATCAGATCGGCAATGAACTGGTTGCCGTATTTGGCGTTGAATTCGTCCGCCTCCTGGAAATTCATCCCGAAGAAGCGCCCGGCTACCCCGTCCCAGAACGGCGATCCGCCCGCCTCATCAATCACCCCGCGCAATTCGGCAAAGGTCTTGTCGGCAAAGCGGGGGCGGTGCTTGCGGATGAACAGATAGCGGCTGCGCGCCAGCAGCATCCCTTGCCCGCCAGATCGTTCGCCCGGATGCAGAAACAGCCCGCCCACTTCGGACAGGCCTTCCATATCAGTGGAGAGGTTGAGGATATCGGCGCGAAACGTGCGGCCTAGTTCTTCGCTGTGCTGGGTCAGGGCGCCGATCCGGTAGGAATAGAACGGTCCTTTAAGGCCCACCGCCGAAAAGATCTGGCAGGTGCCGCGCACATCGCCGGTCTCGGTGTTTTCCAGCATGAACAAGAACAGGTCATCGCCCACCGTCTCTTCGCTGCGGGCAAAGCCAGCGGCGGCGCGGTCTAGCTTGGCGGTCAGTGCCTTGCGATCGGGCGGCAGGTTGGTGAAGCCGCCGCCGGTGCTTTTGGCCATCTCGTAAAGATGCTGGAGATCGTCGGCGCGCGCGGCGCGGATCAGGAAAGTCAAAGCGGTGCTCCAGTGGCAAGGCGGTGAAGAACCAGCGCGGAAAGCTTCGCGCGTTCTTCAAGGGAAGGGACAATCAGGAATTCGTCAGGCGAATGGATCGCGCCGCCGCGCACCCCCATGGTATCGACCACCGGGACCCCGCAGGCGGCAATATTGTTGCCATCGCAAACCCCGCCCGAGGCGATCCGGGTGATCGGCTGGCCGAGCAGCGCCGAGCAATGCTCAACGATCCCGAACAGCTTTTCGGCGCGGGTATCGACCGGCTTGGGCGGGCGGCTGATCCCGCCGTGCAGGTGCACCGAAACCTCGTGTTCGGTTTCAACCCGTGCGATCAAGGCTTTGAGTGAAATCAGAAAGAGGTCCGCCGCTGCCACTTCACGCGGGCGGATGTTGAAGCGCAGCACGGCCAGATCGGGCACCACATTGTTGGCGCTGCCGCCGTCGATCCGGGCCGGGTTCACGCTCAGCCCGTCGCGGTGCAATGCCTTCAGCCCCAGTGCCAGCGCGGCGGCCGCGACCAGCGCATTGCGGCCATCATCGGGGTTGCGGCCGGCATGGGCCGAACGCCCGCGCACCGTCAAAGACCAGTTGCCGCTGCCCGCCCTTGCGCCCGCCAAAGTGCCATCGGGCAGGGCCGAAGGTTCGTAAGTCAGCGCGGCGGCCTTGCCCTGCGCCAGCGCGGCAATCAACGGCGCGGAGGACAGGCTGCCAGTTTCCTCGTCGGCATTGATCATTACATCGTAACCGACCGAACCGGCCGCATCGCTGGTTTCAAATGCGGTCAAGGCGGCGAGGATCACCGCAATCCCGCCTTTCATGTCGGCCACGCCGGGGCCGTTCAGCGTCGTCTCGTCCAGCCAGCTCTGGCCCTGAAACGGATCGCTGGCCGGGAACACCGTGTCCATGTGCCCGGTCAGCAGGAACCGCCGCTGCGCCGCTGGCCGCACCCGCAGCACCAGATGCTGGCCGTATTCAACCGGAACCTCCGCGCCCGCGGCGGAAACCGCCTGCACCGCGCCGGGCTGCTCCAGCGTCACCGAACCGGGCAGCGCGGCAAAGACATCGGCCAGCAGCGCGGCTTGGCTCGCCAGCCCGGCCAGATTAGCGGTGCCGGTGTTGATCGCGCTCCACGTCTGGACCTGCGCCAGCATCGGCGCAGCATCGACGCGTTCGAGCAGCGCGGCTTCAGTGGGGGCAAGCTGTTGCATATGAACCCACCTCTAGCCGAGTGGGCGGGGCAGTCCAACCCCTCTGGTTGTTGCGCAGTGTTCGCAAGTGCGGCATAGGCGCTGGCATTCCTCCCCGGAATCGGCAATCACCAAAAAGCGTCGGCGCATCTGCGCCCGGCGCGCAATACGAGTGTGAGGTAAAATGAGCGATCGGGTAGAGAAGTCGGGCCTTCAGGTCGATGCCGCGCTGGCGGCGTTTATCGAAGGCGAAGTGCTGGCTCCGCTGGGCAAGGACGTCAGTGCGTTCTGGGCTGGATTTGCTGCGCTACTGGACCGGTTCGTACCGCAAAACCGCGCGCTGCTGGCGCGGCGCGATGACCTGCAGGTGCAGATTGATGCCTGGCATTTGGCCCGCGCCGGCCAGCCGATCGATCCGGCCGCATATCAGGCGTTCCTGACCCAGATCGGCTACCTGGTGCCCGAGCCGGCGGCTTTCCAGATCGGCACGCAGAACGTTGATCCCGAAATCGCGACGATGGCCGGGCCGCAGCTGGTGGTGCCGGTGCTCAACGCGCGGTTTCTGCTCAACGCCGCCAATGCTCGCTGGGGCAGCCTGTACGATGCCTATTACGGCACCGATGCGCTCGATGTCGCACCAGCCCAGCCGGGCGGCTATGATGAAGTGCGTGGGGCCGCAGTGATTGCGGCGGTGCGCGCGTTTCTCGATAGCGCGGTGCCGGGCTGGCAGGCGGCGCTGGAAGGCGGGACCAGCCAGTACCTCGTCGCCACCAAGCCCGGCGGCTATCTGTTCCGCAACAACGGTCTGCACATCGAAGTGGTGATCGATCCGGCGCATCCGGTTGGCAAGAACGATCCGCTGCACATCGCCGATGTGCTGCTGGAAAGCGCGCTGACCACGATTTGCGACATGGAAGATTCGGTCGCCGCGGTGGACGCTGAGGACAAGCTGGCGGCCTATCGCAACTGGCTCGGCGTAATCCGCGGCGATCTGGCCGAAAGCTTTGAAAAGGGCGGGCGGACCATGACCCGCCGGCTTAACCGCGATCGTGAGTGGGGCAATCTCACGCTGCCCGGACGCAGCCTGCTGTTCGTGCGCAATGTCGGCCACCTCATGACCAACCCGGCGATCTTGCTGGCGGACGGCACCGAAATCCCCGAAGGGATCATGGACGCGGTGCTGACCAGCGCGATCGGCGCGCACGACGGGGCGGGGCTGGGTACATATCGCAACAGCCGTTCGGGCAGCATCTACATCGTCAAGCCCAAGCAGCACGGGCCCCAGGAATGCGCTTTCACCAACGATCTGTTCGATGCGGTGGAAGATCTGCTCGGACTTGCCCGCCGCACCATCAAGGTTGGGGTGATGGATGAGGAACGCCGCACCTCCGCCAACCTCGCCGCCTGCATCCACGCAGTGCGGGACCGGATCGTATTCATCAACACTGGCTTCCTTGATCGCACCGGGGATGAAATCCACACCTCGATGCGCGCCGGGGCGATGATCCGCAAAGGCGCGATGAAGCAGACTGCGTGGATCGATGCCTATGAAAAGCGCAACGTCCAGATTGGCCTGACCTGCGGGCTTTCGGGCCGGGCGCAGATCGGCAAGGGCATGTGGGCAGCGCCCGATCTGATGGGCGATATGATGGTCCAGAAGATCGGCCATCCCAAGGCCGGGGCCAACACCGCCTGGGTCCCTTCGCCCACCGCCGCCACGCTGCACGCGATGCATTACCATGCGGTAGATGTGTTCGCGGTGCAGAAGGAGCTGGCAGGCCAGCCTACGCCGGGGCTGGAACCGCTGCTGACCGTGCCACTGGCGCTTGGCACCAACTGGTCAGAGGCCGAAGTGCGCGAGGAACTGGACAACAACGCGCAGGGGCTGCTGGGCTATGTGGTGCGCTGGATCGATGCCGGTGTGGGCTGTTCCAAGGTGCCCGATTTCCACGACATCGGCCTGATGGAAGACCGCGCCACCTTGCGGATTTCATCGCAGCACATGGCCAACTGGCTGCTCCACGGGGTCTGTACGAAGGATCAGGTAATGGACAGCCTGCGCCGCATGGCCGCCAAGGTCGATGCCCAGAACGCCGGCGATCCGGCTTATGAGCCGCTGGTCGGGGGTGAAGATCACCCAGCCTTCCGCGCCGCGCTCGATCTGGTGTTCAAGGGCGTGGAGCAGCCCAGCGGCTATACCGAGCCGCTGCTGCATGCGTGGCGGCGGGTGAAGAAGGCAGGGTAACGAAGGTCCTTCCCAAATTCGCCGAATGCCAAAAATGGGGAGGATCGAAGAAGGCGCTACTTGCTTCGCGGGCGCTCCATCAAGTCAAGCCGCCGCGCGGTGACCAGAGTTTGCCAGATAAACAGCACGTTGAGGACAGCCGCGGCACCTGCAACAAAGAAGTCAAATCCGCTCATCTTGCCGACGCGGCCGGCGTCGGGGCCGCCTACCATCATCGCCAGGGTCAGCGCGATCAGCACGAAGCGCAGCTCGGTCGGCCCGAACGAGAGGTAGGAAAGCTTGAATTCGCCCAGCACCCGCGCTGCCAGATAGGCGTGGATCGAGAGCAGCAGATAGCCGATCGTGGCAAAGGCGGCCGCGTCCATCCGGACATAGGGTGAAAGGCCCATGCCAGCCATTATCAGCAGGATGACAAAGCCATCGACGCTGTGATCGATGAAATAGCCATACTTGGGTCGTTCGATCTTGCGCCAGCGGGCCAGACTGCCATCGAGCGAATCCCCGAACCATTGCATCGCATAGCCCAGAATGCAGAACCACATGGTGTGCAGCGACCATTCGGACAGCGCATAACCGAGGAAAATGACGAGGGCACCGAGCACGCCAAAGCCGGTCAGCTTGTCGGGCGTTACCCACATCGGAAGCCGTGCGCACAGCCAGTTGAGCAGGCGCCTTTCGCTTTTGGCGAGGAAGTTTTCCTGGATCCGGTCGAGCGGCTGGGTGTTGCCAAAATTGTCGTCGGTCATGCTTGGCCTTACTCCCCCGCACCATGATCAGGCAAGGGTGGGCCGCCAAGCCGCTGCGCAGTCGCGACAAATTCCGCCACGTTGAGCGTTTCAGCGCGGCGCTGGGCATCGATACCCAAGGCTTCGAGCGCGGCCAGCGCGCCGGGAAGGCCCTTCAGGCTTTGCCGCAGCATCTTGCGGCGCTGGCCAAAGGCAGCCTCGGTCAGCCGCTCAAGCCGCCGCGCGCTAACCCCGGCGGGCATGGCTGCGGGGACTACGTGAACCACCGCGCTCATCACCTTGGGCGGCGGGGTGAAGGCGCTGCGGTGCACTTTCATCGCGATTTTGGCCGCGCTGCGCCACTGCGCCAGCACCGCCAGCCGGCCATAGGCATCATCGTTGGTCGCGGCGACGATCCGTTGCGCCACTTCCTGCTGGAACATCAGGGTCAGGCTGGCCCACTGCGGCGGCCAGGCTTCGCCCCCCAGCCAGCCCGCGAATAGCGCGGTGCCGACATTGTAAGGCAGGTTGGAAACGATGTGGAACGGGCCTTCGATCCCGTGGTCCAGCTTCATCGCATCACCTTCGATCACGCGCAGCTGACCGGGAAAAGCCTCGCCCAGTTCGGCCAGCGCGGGCAGGCAGCGGCGGTCCATCTCGATCGCAGTTACCAGCGCCCCGGCGCGCAGCAGTGCCCGGGTCAGTCCGCCGGGGCCGGGACCCACTTCGAGCACTTGCTGGCCCAGGAGCTTGCCGGGAATTGCCGCGATCCGGGCCAGCAACTGTTCGTCGAGCAGGAAGTTCTGGCCCAGCGCCTTGGTGGCCTGCAGCCCGTGCCTGGCTATCACTTCGCGCAGCGGCGGAAGGTCAATCATCGAACAATCCCATTCGCCGCGCGGCGCATTCGCCGGCCATCCGGATCGCCGCAATCATCGCGCCGGGATCGGCAATGTTTTGCCCGGCGATGCCAAAAGCGGTGCCGTGATCGGGGCTGGTGCGGATCACCGGCAGCCCCAGAGTGACGTTGACGCCGGAATCGAAGTCCAGCGTTTTCAGCGGGATCAGCGCCTGATCGTGATACATGCACAGCGCCGCGTCATAGCTCGGCCGGGCATGGGCGGTGAACAGGCCATCGGCGCTGTGCGGGCCGGTGATCCGGATCCCTTCTGCGGCCAGCGCGGCTATGGCGGGGGCGACCACATCGATATCCTCGCGGCCCATGCGGCCATCTTCACCGGCATGCGGATTGAGCGCGGCCACCGCAATGCGCGGGTTCTCGATCCCGAAATCCCGGTACAGCGCCATGGCCACGATCCGGGCCTTGCGCTCAATCAATGCGGCGGTGATCAAGCCGGGCACGTCTTTCAGCGCGACATGGACGGTCAGCGGTACGGTGCGCAGGCTTGTTCCCGCCAGCATCATCACTGCATCGCCGGGCGCATAGGAGCAGGCGGCGGCAACATATTCGGTCTGGCCGGGGTAATCGAACCCCACTTCGGCCAACCTGGCCTTGGCAATCGGGGCGGTAACCAGGGCCGCCGCTTCACCAGTGCAGGTCAGCGCGGTGGCTTCGCTCAGCGATGCCAGCGCCAGCTCGGCACCGGCGCGATCGGGCGTGCCGGGTGCATATTTGCCATCGGCCCCGGCCAGCACCGGCAGCACATGGCCGAACAGGTCCAGCGCTTCAGCAGGATGAAAGATCTCGGCAACCGGGAGAGCAATTCCGCGGCTCTGCGCAGCCGCCTGCAGCACTTCCGCACCGCCGGCGACGAAGAACGGCGGCAGTTCTTCCGCCTCGCGCCGGGCCCAGGCGGCTGCGATCAATTCTGGCCCGACCCCGGCAGGATCGCCCAGCGATACTGCGAGGGGCGGGAAATCCATTGCCGCTATCAGTTGCCGTAATCGATCACGGCATCGCGGCGCAGATCGCGCATATAGCCTTGCGAGCGGCGGTTGATGCGCTCGTCGAGAATCTGGCTTTCGACATCGTCAAAGGTCGGATCGCCGGCCAGCTTGGGATCATCACGGCCGCACAGCATCAGCACGCTGACCCCATCGGTCAGCGAACCGAACGGCGGGGTGGCCTGGCCGACATTGAGATTGAGCACCATCGCGGCCAGTGGGCCGGGCAGTTCGCGCGCCTTGACCTGATCGTTGGTGATCACTTCGGCGCCCAGCTGCTTGGCAACGGCATCGGCTGCGGCGCAGCCCTTGGCCCCGCCGATGGCCTGCGCAAACGACTGCGCCTGCGTGTTGGCAACGGCTTCACTGGTTCCGGCCGGGAACTTGAGCGAAATCTGCTTGAGGCTGAGCACGGCATCGCGCGGATCGGCGGTCAAAACCTTGCGCTTGTCGATCAACAGGACGATCGAAAAGCCGCCGCGCACTTCGACCGGACCAACCATCTGGCCGGGTTCAAGCGAAGCCACCGGCTGCTGCAGTTCGGCCGGCAGCATGCCGAGCCGGACCCAGCCCAGATCGCCGCCTACCGGTGCGGTGGAGGCTTCGGAAAACTGCCGGGCATAGGCCACGAAATTGCCGCCACCCTTGATCTGTTCAACAATCTTCATCGCGTTCTGCGCCACGGCATCGTGGTTTTCGCTGTTGGCGTAGAGGAAGATTTCACCGACCCGGTATTCGTCCTGACCCTTGGCCTGCTCCATCCGGGCAATGGCTTCGCGCACTTCATCGTCCGAAACGTTGACGTAGGGTGTCACGTTGCGGCGCAGCAGGCGCTGCCACGCCAATTCGCCGCGGATCTGGCGCTTGAGCGATGCGGGCGAGGAGCCGATCTTGATCAGATAGGCGTCCATCGACTTGGGATCCTGGCCAAAGTTCTGGCGGGCGATGCGTTCGTAGGTTTCGTCAACTTCAGCGTCGGACACTTCCATGTCCTGCGCCTTGGCTTCCTGAATTTGCAGCGTTTCATCCATCAGATTGCGCAGCACCTGCATTCGCAGCCGCTCCAATTCTTCGGGCGCGGCCTTGCCGCCATTGGCCGCTACCACCAGCGCCACGCGCTGATCGACATCGGTGCCGGTGATCACTTCACCGTTGATGATGACCATGGCGGTGCGGCGGTTGGGATCCTGCTTGCCGTAAATTTGCGGGTTGGCGGGCAGCGACAAGCCACCCCCGGCGTCTTCACCCGACTGCCCCTGAGCCGTGGCAGTGCCCGACAGGGCAATGGCAGCCGCGGTCAACGGAACAAGGAACAGACGAGGCGAAATGCGGTGGAACGAACGTGGAGTCACCGTGATACAATTCCCGAATAACGCGCCGGATATCCTGGCGCCGAAGTTGCCGTGGCTGGTGCCCGTAAGCGCCTTAACCTTGGCTGAGCAAGCGCGGATAGCGTTTTTGGCGCAGCGTGCCAATGTCCAAGCGTCAGCCAGCAATCTTGCCTGTTCAAAAGCCCAGATTCCGGAAGGCGATGTGGATCTGGAAGATGTTGCCCTGGCGCGCATCCCCGGTGGTCACATAGTCACGCCGCCAGGTTACGTCGAATTCCAGGCAATCATCCTGATAGGCCACACCGAGGCGAGTGCGGATCGGCTGGAACCCATCAACCCCGATCAGGGTTGGATCGTCGCTGATCCCCGTCAGATCAAACACGCCAGAGCCGAACACCGACCAGTTGCCGAGGAATGCGACGCGCCCCGCAACGCGCAGTTCCTCGCGGTCTTTCAGATCTTCGATCCCGCCTCCAACATCGCGGTTGAGCCGCAGATAGCCGACTTCTAGATAGGTCGATTGCGATCCGATCGCGGCGTCGAATTCGTTGCGCCGGATCGCGAAATTATCCTTGTCGAGCCGGAAGCGGTGGGTGAACTGGATAAAGTTGCGATAGCGGATATCGGTCCGGCCGACGATGTCGGAGGTGCGCTCGCTCAGCCCCGTGCCGTCGGGCAGAAGCGAAGGCCGGTTGGTCAGTCGGTAGGATTGGCCGACGGTGGTGCTGATCCGCAGACCCGGCCGTTCGAATTGCCAATCGATCCCATAGGTAAAGCGCACCCCGTCTTCGATCCGGTCATATCCGGGGAAGCGGTTGAGCGCGAACAGGTTCGAATCCTCAAGATCGATCGCGCGGGCATCTTCGTTGGGCACGACCAGATTGCGCAAGGTCGGGCTGGCCACGATCTGGAAGCGCGGGGTCAGCACTTGGGTGCCGCCCATGAAGGTGCCCACAAACGGCCATTTGACGTCGAATGCCAGGGTCGCCACGCCGCGGCTTTGCCAGCCTGGCAGGCCGCGATAGCTGGCCGTGGTGGTCAATGCGTTTTCGTCCGAGTGATAGATATCGCCGCGGACCAGCGCGGTCATGCTCACTTCCTGTCCGCCTGGGGTCAGGCGGCGGATGTCCCATTGCGCGCTGGTGAAGGCGCGCTGGGTGTCCTGCCCGCTGGACCGCGTTACAGCGAGCGAATTGACCTGCAACTGGATCCGGCCGCCCAGCCAGGGATCGTTGAAGCGGCGGCGATAGTCGATCACCGGAATCGCAAACGGCACCTGACCCTGAATATCATTGACCCGCAGCGTCTGCGTGGCCCAGCCGGACATCGAGAAATAGGAATCGGCATCGATCCGCTCAAGCTCTGCAGTCGAGCGCAGCCGATCATCACGGCTGAGGTCATAGCGGCGCAGGAACGTGCGGTCAGACGTGATCCGGGCCGAGAAGGTCAGCCCCCAGTTGGGCGTAAACTGGTAGTGGCCATTGGCATAGAGATAGCCGCGGAAATCCTTCTGGCTTGACGATGGCACGCCGCCAATCGGGATGCGCGAGGACCTGGTCGCATAGCCGGTGACCTGAAAGGCCCCGGTGGTGGTGACTTGCTTGTACTGCGCCGAAACCATCGGCAGGGCCTTGGTAAAGACGTAGCCGGTAACCGAAAGATCGCGGTTCTGGCCCAGCCGCTGGTACCAGGTATCGGACAATTGCACGCCGTTGGACGCCGATAGCTGGATATCGGGGATCAGCAGCCCCGAAATCGGCCGGCCATCGGTGGCGAGCGTGATTGGCGGGAGCGGGAACAGCGCGATCCCGAACAGTTCGATGCGCGATCCGTAGAACCGCACGGTCTTGGCGCTGGGATCATAGACCACCCGCCGGGCGGTGATTCGCCAGCTGGGCCGGCGCGGGCAACCATTGCTGTCTTCAACCGCGCAGGCGGTATAGGCTGCCTGGCTAAGCTCGATTGCACCATTGGCGCCGCGTTCGCCCTTGATCGCCGCCAGCCGGCCGCCTTCGCGCAGCACGATCAGCAGATCCTGCATCGCCCCGGCCTTGAAATCGTCGGTCAGCTCAAGCCGTTCGGTAAACAGCTGGTTGCCATCGGTATCGACGAACCGGACATTGCCCTCGGCCACGATCTGTCCGCTGGTGCGGGTCCAGGTAACTTTGTCGGCGCGCACCGATTGCCCGTTCTGACGCAGCACGACGTTGCCGAACGCGCTGACCTGCTGGGTATTATCGTCGTAACTGGCCCCGTCCGCCTCGAACGATACCTGGTCGCTCTGCGCTGCATCGGTCTGGGCCGGGGCCGCATCGGCGGCGGGCTGATCCGGATTGGCGATGGGGACTGGCGCGGGATCGGCAAAAGTGGGCGGTGCCCGAACTTCAACCTGCGCCAGCGCCGGACTGGCGATCAGGCCAAGCAGCAGTGCGGCCCCGGCAAGTTGCTGGCGCACGGGAATCAGGAAAAGAGGCGGCGTAAATTGCCGGACCGGCGGGAGCATGGCTTGCCTATCGCACTGCTGAAGCCTAACTGCAATCCATCTGAAGGCTGCCCGCGAACGGTTTGGCGCAGCCCCACTTTCTTGCCCTGGGAGCACACATGCAAATCGTCTTTGTTACGACCTCTGAAAGCCCGGTAGCCCATCTGGTCAACCAGGATGTGCTGCCCGCCGGGCTTGAACCGGCGCTGGTCGAAGGCGCCAAGGCGAGCCGCTTTACCGGCAAGGCCGGGCAGCTTCACGAAGGCTTCGTCAGCCGCGATGGCGCGGTAGCGCGGGTGGCGCTGGCCGGGGCGGGCGATGCTGCCGCAAAGGACCGCAGCGCCGCGCTGGAACGTGCAGGCGCGGCTATCACTGCCAAATATCTCGCGTCGGGCGAGAGCGCGGTGACGATTGACCTCAGCCTGGCCGGCCTGTCTGCAGCAGAAGCTGCAGCCGTATTGCTGGGCGCGCAGCTGCGCGCCTGGCGGCACGATATCTATCGCACCAAGCTGCCCGCTGATCAGCAGGCCTCGCTCGCCACGATCCGCGTGCTCGGTGCGCCGGACGGCACCGAAGCCGCCTGGGCGGTGGAAGCGGCGCTGGCTGACGGGGTAGAACTGACCCGCGAACTGGTCACCGAACCGGCCAACATCATCTATCCCGAAAGCTTTGTTGAGCGGGTGATCAAGCGCCTTGATGGCACCGGCATGAAAGTGCGGGTGCTGGATGATGCGGAAATGAAGGCGCTTGGCATGGGCGCGCTGCTGGGTGTGGCGCAGGGCTCGGTCCGCCCGGCGCGGATTCTCGTGATGGAATGGAACGGCGGCAAGGCCGGCGACAAGCCTTTCGCCTTCGTCGGCAAGGGCGTGACCTTCGATACCGGCGGAATTTCGATCAAGCCGGCTGCGGGCATGGAAGACATGAAGTGGGATATGGGCGGCGCGGGCGCGGTGGCGGGCGCAATGCTTGCTCTGGCTAAACGCAATGCCAAAGCCAATGTGGTTGGCGTCTGCGGGCTGGTGGAAAACATGCCCGATGGCAATGCCCAGCGCCCCGGCGATGTGGTCACCACCATGTCGGGCCAGACGGTTGAAGTGATCAACACCGATGCCGAAGGGCGGCTGGTGCTGTGCGATTGCGTCACCTGGGTGCAAAAAGAATACGAGCCCACCGCAATCGTCGATCTGGCCACGCTGACCGGGGCGATCCTGATCTCGCTGGGCCATGAGCAGGCCGGGCTCTTCGCCAATGACGATGCCCTGGCCGGCAAGCTGATCGCAGCAGGCGATATGTCGGGCGACAAGCTGTGGCGGATGCCGCTGGGCGCGGCCTATGACAAGCTGATCGACAGCCCGATTGCCGATATGAAGAACGTCGGCCCGCGTGAAGGCGGCTCGATCACCGCCGCGCAGTTCATCCAGCGTTATGTCGACAAGGGCCGCCCCTGGGCGCACCTCGACATTGCCGGGATGGCCTGGTCGTCCAAACCCGGCCAGACTTGGGACAAGGGCGCCACCGGCTACGGCGTGCGCCTGCTCGATCGCTATGTCCGGGACAACCTTGAAGGGTAAGTCTGCTTGAGGGTTGATTTCTACCAGCTGAGCCAGACCCCGGTCGAAGGCGCCTTGCCGCAGCTTGCGGTCAAGATGCTCGACGCCGGGGCGCGGGTGCTGGTGGTTACAGGTGACGAAGCACAGCGCAGCCGGATCAGCGCAGGGCTGTGGGGGGTGAAGGAGCATTTCCTCGCTCACGGCCAAGCTGGCGGGGGGCACGATGCGCGCCAGCCGATCTTGCTCGCGGGCGATCTTTCGACCGGCAACGGTGCAACCTATCTGGCGCTGGCGGACGGGCAGTGGCGCGATGCGGCGACTGACTTTGAACGGGTGTTTCTGCTGTTCGATGGCTCAACGATCGACGATGCCCGCGCCACCTGGCGCAAGCTGGGCGACTTGGACGGGATTGAGCGCAATTACTGGCGGCAGGAAGACGGCCGCTGGACCAAGGCCGGCTGACGCGCTGAACCTTGCAGCGCAGCATTTTCCCCGCTAGGGGCGCGCCAACTCATCACCCGTAACAATCGTTCGCCCAATTATTTCACCTCAAGGAATCTGACATGGCGGTTACCCGCACCTTTTCGATCATCAAGCCCGATGCCACCCGCCGCAATCTGACCGGCGCGGTCACCAAGATGCTGGAAGAAGCCGGCCTGCGCGTTGTCGCTTCGAAGCGCATTCACATGAGCCGCGAACAGGCTGAGGGTTTCTACGCGGTGCACAAGGAGCGCCCGTTCTTCGGCGAACTGGTCGAATTCATGATCAGCGGCCCGGTGGTGGTGCAGGTGCTTGAAGGCGAAGACGCCATGCAGCGCAACCGCGACATCATGGGCGCGACCAACCCGGCCAACGCCGATGCCGGCACGATCCGCAAGGAACTGGCCGAATTGATCGAAGCCAACACCGTGCACGGTTCGGATTCAGACGAAAACGCCGCGATCGAAATCGCCTATTTCTTCAAGCCCGAAGAAATCGTCGGCTAAACCAGCGCGTAAAAATTGCAAAAGGGCCGTCGGGGCGATCCGGCGGCCCTTTTCGTTTGCGCTTCGCACGCCTACCGTGGGCAGCGAAGGAGAGTTCCAATGAAAGGCATGGGCGGCGGCACCGGCGCGGACGGCGAGGATTGCCCGTTCAGCTTCAATTTCGATCCCGCCAGCTTCAAGCCGGGCGATACCGTGAGCTACCGGGTCAGCACCATGGAGGACTGGCCGTTTGTGGGCACATTGCTCGAAGTGCATGACGATCACGTCGTGATCTCGCCCGGGCCGGCCGAACCCGATGCGCGCTATCGCGGCACCCGCGAGGAGCGGCCGATGGTCGACGGCAGCGAGATCTGATCAGGGCAGCGTAGCGAGCCTGACCTTGTCTGCAGTGCTGTTGAAGCTGCTGGTAACCGAGGCCCCCAGGCCCTGGATGCCAACCACCAGGCCGATCACCATCAGGCTGCAGATCAGGCCATATTCGATTGCCGAAGTGCCGGTCTGATCGGCGAGAAGTTTACGCATGAAAGCCATTGTTGGTCTCCTTACTCCGGCTTATCGATAATTCCGGATAGAGACTTGTGGCTACCAGCAGATTTTCGAACCTGGTTAACGATTTAGAACTGGTCCGCCGCATCGAGTAGCCCGGTCAATCGCTTGGGCGCGGTGCTGCGCCAGCTGCGTTCCAGCCAGCCGGCAATGGCATCCCAATCGACCTCGCCCAGATCAAGCCGGATGCCGATCCAGCCATCGCCGAAATAGGGCGGGCGGTAATAGCGCGCGGGATCGTTTTCGATCAGCTGCGCCTGTTCGTCAGCGCCGCTGATCTTGACCAGCAGCGCGACTTTGCCATCGCCGTGATGATCGTTGGAAACGTAAGCAAATTTCTTGCCCTTGACGATCCCGAAGCAAGGCATGCCGTGGCTTAACACTTCATCGCTCTCGGGCAGGGCCAGCGCCCGTTCGCGCACCTCACCGATCAGAAATTCAGGCGAAGTGGCGCGGGACACCAGATCGGCCAGGCAGCGCGAGTACAGCTGGTGTTCGGCGATCAACACCCGCGCCGCCAAGGTTTCGGCGGTATCGCCCGCCATCACTGCCACCGCGGTCTGACCCAGCACGGGCCCATCGTCCAGCTCCGCGGTAACCAGATGGACCGTACACCCGCCGTGGCTGTCGCCCGCTTCCAACGCGCGTTCGTGGGTGCGCAGGCCGGTGTATTTGGGCAGCAGTGACGGGTGGATGTTGACCATCCGCCCGTGCCATCCGGCAACGAAGTCTGGCGTCAGGATTCGCATATAGCCGGCCAGCGCAACATATTGTGCGCCGCTGTGCCGGATTGCGGCATCCATCGTCCGGTCGTGATCAGCCCGCGCCATGCCTTTGTGCGGCAGGGCAAAGGTGGCAACCCCTTCCGCCTCAGCCAATTTGAGCCCGCCTGCGTCTGGATTGTTCGATGCAACCAGCACGATCTCATAGGGGCAGGTGCTGGCACGAGAGGCATAGAGCAACGCCGCCATATTGGTGCCGCTACCTGACAGCAGCACGGCGACCTTGGCGCGTTCAAGCAAGGTGTACGGCCTCCCACGCCTCACGCGTGGCCCACACTTCGGGCGCGCCTTGCACGGTGCAGCCGCGCGCTCCGGCTTCGATGGCGCCGATCACGTGGACGGTTTCGCCCGCTGCAGTCAGGTCCGCGGTCAAGCCTGCAACCTCGTCCGCCGCGACGGCCAGGACCATGCCGATCCCGCAGTTGAAGGTGCGCGCCATTTCGGCTGGCTCGATATTGCCCTGCGCCTGCAGGAAGGCCATCAACCGTGATTGCTCCCAGGCGCCTGCATCGATCCGGGCGTGAAGGCCCTCGGGCAGCACCCGAGGCACGTTTTCCAGCAGGCCGCCGCCAGTGATGTGCGCCAGCGCGTGGATCCGGCCCTGGCGGATCACTGGCAGCAGGCTTTTCACGTAAATCCGGGTGGGTTCGATCAGCGCATCGATCAGCAGCCGATCAGAATCGAACAGCGCCGGGCGATCAAGCTTCCAGCCCTTGTCCGCAGCCAGCCGCCGCACCAGCGAATAGCCGTTGGAATGTACGCCCGAACTGGCCAGGCCGAGCAGAATGTCGCCTTGCGCCACTTTGCTGCCGGTCAGTTGCTCGCCGCGCTCAACCGCGCCGACGCAGAAGCCCGCCAGATCATAGTCACCCGCAGCGTACATCCCCGGCATTTCGGCGGTTTCCCCGCCGATCAGCGCGCAGCCCGCCAGCTTGCAGCCCTCGGCGATCCCGGCCACGACCCGGACGGCGATGCCGTTCTCCAGCTTGCCGGTGGCGAAATAATCGAGAAACAGCAGCGGCTCTGCGCCCTGAACGATCAGATCGTTGACGCACATTGCCACCAGATCAATGCCGATTGCATCGTGGCGATCATGATCGATCGCCAATTTGACCTTGGTGCCAACCCCGTCGTTGGCGGCAACCAGCAAGGGATCCTTGTAGCCCGCCGCCTTGAGATCGAAAAAGCCGCCAAACCCGCCCAATTCGGCGTCTGCGCCGGCGCGCGCGGTGGATTTCGCCAGCGGCCCGATCGCTTTGACAAGGGCATTGCCGGCTTCGATCGAGACGCCGGCCTGGGCGTAGGAATAGCTTTTCGGGGGCGGATTGTTGGACATTGCGCGCGCCGTAGCCTTTTCGCGCTTGGATTTCCATGCAGCATTGGGCAAAAGGCCCTCGGTTTTCCCCGATGACACCTTTTTCAGCATCTTTCATCCCTTCCGCCTGGCGCAACCGTCCCTTGGCTTTGTCCTTGGGGATCGCTGCGCTTGCGTTTGTGATGCTCGTGCTGGCGCTTGGTCCGGGTCGCTTGCTGGCGCAGGTTGAGGGCGATCGCGGGATCGTGCCGGTGGCCAGCACCTCGGACATCCAGATCAACGATATCGAAGTCAACACCACCGGAGCGACGGCGCTGGAAGCCCGCGACAAGGGCTGGCTCGAAGCGGCGCGTACAGCCTGGAAAAAGGCCGGCGGGCCATCGATGGACGATGGTTCGATCCAGGGCATGGTCTCGGCGATCGTGATCCAGCGCGAACAGATCGGGCCGCGGCGCTATATTGCCACCTTGTCGGTGGTGTTTGATCGCGCGCGCGCCGGACAGTATGTTGGCGGGGCCAATGGCGGGCGCAAGCATTCCGCGCCGCTGCTGGTGATCCCGGTGCTCTATTCGGGCGGCGTGGCGCAGGTCTATGAGGTCAAGGGGCCGTGGCAAAAGGCCTGGGCCGAATTTCGCGCCGGCAACAGCCCGATCGATTATGTCCGCCCGGTGGGCGCGAACGGCGATTCGCTGGTTATCACCGCCGGGCAGCCCGGCCGCCGCAGCCGCGCCTGGTGGCGCAACGTGCTCGATCAATTCGGTGCGGCCGATGTGGTTACGCCCGAAGCGCGGCTAGAGCGGCAGTGGCCCGGCGGGCCGGTGCGCGGCACCTTCACCGCGCGCTATGGCCCCGATAACGTGTTCCTGGGCAGCTTCACCCTGACCGCCAAGGATGAGGCCGGCCTGCCAAAGATGCTGGCCGAAGCCGTGGTCCGGCTTGACCAGATCTATGGCCAGGCTTTGGCTGAGGGCCAACTCAAGGTTGATACCTCGCTGAATGTCAGGGGACAGATCGATCCGGGCATTGCCGCGCTGATCGCCGCCGGGCAATCGCCCGATCCGGCCCTTGTCCCAAGCGCCAAGCCAAGCACCACACCCAGCGATGGCGCTTCGGCTGCGGCCAGCCTCACGCCGGCCCCAGTCCAGGCCGAAACGCGCACCTTTACCGTGCAGTTTTCCTCACCCGATGCCGCTTCGGTCGATGCGGCAATGGGGGCAGTGCGCAGCGCGCCAGGTGTCAAAGGGGCCTCCACCACCAGCCTCGCCATGGGCGGAACTTCGGTGATGCGGGTTACCTATGAAGGCGATCTTGATACGCTGGCTGCCGCGCTGCGGTCACGCGGATGGAAAGTCTCGGTCGGCGCCAACGCGCTTTCGATCAAACGTTAGGGCTCGGTTCCGGCCACCGCGCATTCGAGGTTTGAGTCAAAATGGCCCAGCACAAGGAGAGAGGGCGACGCCATATGTCGATATTGCGAGACCGACCGACGCCGGGATGGGCCATTTTGGCCAAATCCCCTTGGGACGTCCAAATGGCTTCCATCTCGGACCGAAGCGCGCTTGCAGGGGCAACCAGCCCCTGCGGCACTTCCTTCGGCCCGATCTGTTTGCCATTTGGACGCCTCGAACGCGCGGTGACCGGAACCGAGCCCTAAATGTCGCAGATTGCGCTCCCCCTGAAAGCGGGGGCTTCGGGCCCTTCGCGGATCGTCATTGGCAGCGCCAATCAGGCGGCGCTTGAAGCCCTGGCCGCGCCGCAGACCTGGCCGTTTCGCACCGCGATTCTGGCCGGGCCAGGCCGCTGCGGCAAATCGCTGATCGCGCGGTGGTTCGAAGCCGCTGGCGGTGCAGATGCAATCGACGATGCCGATCGTCTGGACGAGACCGAACTGTTCCACCGCTGGAACCGGGCGCAGGAAGCGGCCACTCCGCTGCTGCTGGTTACCGGGCTGCACGAAGGCGGGTGGCGGGTAACGCTGCCCGATCTGGCATCGCGGCTCGGGGCGGCGTTACAGCTGGAAATCGGCGTGCCCGATGATGCGATGATGGCCGAACTGATCATGCTGCACGGCGAACTTCGTGCGCTGCCACTGGGCCCCGAAGCAGCCGCCTATCTTGCAGCCCGGTGCGAGCGTTCCCATCTGGGCGCTGAACAGGTGGTTGATGCAATCGATCGGCTGAGCCTTGAACGCAAGGCTGCACCGGGACCGGCGATCTGGCGCGAGGCGCTGGAGCAGTTGCTGGGGCCGGATGAACCGCGCTTGATTTAGCGCGCGGTGCGTGGGAAAAGGATGGCACGATGCTGGAAGAACTGACCCGCTATCTCGATTCCGTGGTGGCCCGCGATCCCAGCCCCCGTTCGCGGTGGGAAGTCTTGCTGTATCCCGGCGTTTGGGCGCTTGGCCTGCACCGCGTGGCGCATTGGCTGTTTGAGGCTGAGCTCTATTTCATGGCCCGGCTGGTCAACCATATCAGCCGGTTTCTGACCGCGATCGATATCCATCCGGGGGCCAAGATTGGCCGCAACTTCTTCATCGATCACGGCTTTGTGGTGATCGGCGAAACCTCGATCATCGGCGATAATGTCACCATGTACCAGGGCAGCACCTTGGGCGGGACCAATCCCACCAATGGCGTGGGCGGCAAACGCCACCCGACCATCGGCGATGATGTGATCATCAGCCTGGGTGCTGCAGTCCTTGGTCCACTGATGGTCGGCAAGGGTTCGCGAATCGGCGCCAATGCGGTGGTGAACAAGGATGTGCCCGAAGGCGCGACCATGGTGGGCATCCCGGCCAAATCGACGCTGGTTGAGGTCAAGTCCGAAACGCAGAACTTCGTCCCCTATGGTACGCCGTGCAGCGAACGGTTCGATCCGGCTACCCAGAAGCTGGAACTGCTGCAGTGCGAAATGCTCGCCATGCAAGGCCGGCTGGCCCAGCTGCTTGAAGAGCGCGACGCCAAGCCAGCCAAGGTAGCCAGCCCGCGCAAGCGTTCGGGAACCAAACAGGCTTGAGCGCGGTCATTACGCCCTTTCCCACTGCCGCGGCCCGGGCCGCGCAAGTGGGACTGGAACGCAAGGAACTGCTGCGCATCCTCGATCTCTATGGGCGGATGGTGGCAGCGGGCGAATGGCGTGACTATGCCATGGACTTCACCCGCGACGCCGCAACCTTCTCAGCCTTTCGCCGCGCCGCCGAACGCCCGGCAGTGCGGATCGAAAAGCGCCCCGCGCTGCATGCCAAGCAAGGCATGTGGGCGCTTTACGGTGAGTCCGGCCAGATCCTGAAACGAGGTCACGAACTGGCCGGCGTGCTGTTTCCGCTTGAGCGCAAGTTGCTCAAGCTGGTTTAGGGTTAGAGTTTGATCCACTTGCGTGGATGCAACCCCGGCCCGCTCCCCCTCCCGGCCACCCATAGGGTATCCCTAAAGTCTGGGTGGCCGGGAGGGGGAGCGGGCCGGGGTTGCTCTGTTTCAGTTCAGCTGAAACAGACGCTAAGCAAAGGCCTTCGTTGCAGGCATGTTCGCGCCGCCCGGCAAACGGCTGCGCAGCGATCCGGGCAGTTGCGTGAGCAGCGCAATGCGGATCGGGCTCCAGAAGGCTGACAGGGCCAGCAAGGCAGATCCGATCACCAGCCCGGTCAGCGCAACATTAAGCTCTACCGCGCCGAATTGCCGGAACAGCAGGCTGAGCGCAATCAGCACATAGGCCAGCGCCGAAACCAGCAGCGCCCGGCGATCGACGGCCAATGCCACCAGGCCCATGCCGATGTAAATCGCCAGCACGCCAATCGCTGAAACCGCGCCGATGTTTTCGCCCTCGCTGACGCCCAGCCAGTTGAACAGCGGATGCGCGATCATTGGCGCGGCCAGCAGATGCAGCCAGAAGGCCACATCGCTGCGCCGCGTTTCGCGCGCCGGATCGGTCATGTCCCAGCGCATGGCAAAGGCGAATACCGCCAGCCCGCAGGTGAAAACAAGCGGCAGAATGATCGGATCGGCATCGGTGCGGCCGGTCGCGGCCATCCAGGCTGACAGCACCAGCGCGATCACCGTGGCAGCGACACCGGCAGCGCCGGCAGCAACCGTGATCGGGACCATGAACCGGCGCCAGTGGATATAGGCAGCGAGCGCCGCCAACAGTCCAATCCCTGCACCGATGATGGCACCGGTCTGATCGGACAGGTTGGTATCGGTTTCAGCCAGGAAGTGGACCGGAATAGCCGCCACCCCGCCAACAAAAGCCAGCAGCAGCACGATCGAGGGCAGGGCCATGCGGCGCTTGCGGGTGAAGAATTCGGCCAGCCCCCAGGCAGCGCCGGCCACCAGCACGCCCGGTATGCCCGGGCCAATCGCGTGGCCAATGCCCGCGGCGGCCACCAGCAGCAGCACCGCAGCAATCGTCACGAAAATATCATTGAAGCCGGTAATCAGACGAAAGTGTTCTTCATCGGCCACCGGCGCAGAGCGCATGCCCACGGCGTGCGCACGAAAGGACTCGGCGGCTTCATGGCTGATCGCACCGGCGCTTACCGCGCTTTGCAGGTCGTTCTCGGAATACATCGGGCATTCTCCCCATCGAATGCGGGGAGAATGCCTGATGTGTATTAGTGTGTCAATACAGCAGAGCGATTAGCCCAGTCCGCCGATCTTGGCCAATGCCGCCATCACCACGGCCGATTGCTCGCCGCCCGATTGCGGGACGATTTCGCCCGTGCGGTCGATGATCTGATCCCAATGCGCGGCGATCCCTTCGGGGGTGCGTTCATCGGCGGGCAGGGCCACGCCCGGGGTCAGTGTAATATAGGCGGCGTGATAGGCGCCCGCACCAGCACCGCAGATCATGTTGGTCGGCGCGTCTTCGCTGACCAGATACAGCGCCATCGGCGCGACGTTTTCAGGGCTGAGCGCGTGGAACAGCGCATCGGGCATGCCCAGATCTTCGGTCATGCGGGTGCCGGCCACCGGGGCCAGCGTATTGACCCGGACATTGTACTTCGCGCCTTCGAGCGCCAGCGTCTTGGTAAAGCCGGCCAGGCCCAGCTTGGCCGCGCCATAATTGGCCTGACCGAAATTGCCGAACAGCCCGGTGGAGCTGGCGGTGTTGAGGATGCGGCCATAGGTCTGCTCGCGCATCAGATCCCACACCGCCTTGGTGCAGTTGGCGCTGCCGTTAAGGTGCACGTCGATCACCAGCTTCCAATCGCTCATGTCCATCTTGGCGAAGCTTTTGTCGCGCAGGATCCCGGCGTTGTTGATCAGAATGTGGACGCCGCCCCATGCTTCCTTGGCCTTGGCGACCATTTCGACCATCTGTTCGTATTCGGTGACCGAGCCGCCGTTCGACATCGCTTCGCCGCCAGCGGCCTTGATTTCCTCAACCACCTTAAGCGCGGCATCGCTGTGACCGGTGCCATCGCGGCTGCCGCCCAGATCGTTGACCACAACCTTGGCGCCGCGCGCTGCTAGTTCGAGCGCATAGGCGCGGCCAAGCCCGCCGCCGGCGCCGGTGACAATCGCGACGCGATCCTTGAACGAAATGGTCATGAGCGTTTCTCCGCTGAAAAAGGTTGGTCCCGCCAGTCACTCTTAGCCGGGAAGCGGGCGCGGCATGGCATGGCCGCGCATGGCTGGCAATATGCCGCAGTGCAGCACCCGTGTTCCCTAGCGTCAATCGGGGGTATTGCGCAGCGCGGGCAGGGCGCTACGTGCCGACTCGGAGTTTCAAAGTGTTCGAAGCGCCGCCACCAGGTCGTCGTAGTGATCGATCACTGCGTCTGCGCCCAAGTCATGCGGCGGGGCATCGCAGAACCCGAAACTGACCGCGACCGAAGGCATTCCCGCCGCCCGCGCTGCGCCGGTATCGAAGGTGGTATCGCCGACGAACGCCGCCCGCCCGCCGCCGCATTCGGCCACCATGGCGTGCAGCGCCTGCGGATCGGGCTTCAGTGCAAACCGGCCCGCGCCGATGATGCTGGCAAAGCGGCTGGTCAGCCCCAATTCGTCGAACAGCTTGCGCGCCATCGGTTCGCGCTTGTTGGTCACCACCGCCAGCTTGACGCCCGCTGCCTCCAGGGCATCCATCATCGCCGCCGCTCCGGGATAGAGCGCAGTGTGGACCGCGATATTGGCATCGTAATAGGCCAACAATTCGCCAAACAGTGCGTCCTGATCGGTCCCGTCCGACCCGCCGGTCAATTCAAGCGCGCGGGCCAGCATGGTTCGCGCGCCGCCGCCGATCAGTCCTGATACGGCGGAATGAGGCACCGCAGCGCGCCCGGTCAGGCTCAGCGCATGGTTCACCGCCGCCCCCAGATCGCCCGAGGTATCAAGCAAGGTGCCATCAAGGTCAAAGCCGACGATATCAAAGGGAATGGTCATAAGCCGCGCCCTTCGCATGCGCGTTGTGGAATCGGCAAGCATTTGGTGGCATGGGGATTAACCATGAGTGCCGCCACCCCTCTCGCGATCGTTACCCTTGCCGCCGGCAAGGGCACCCGGATGAAATCAAACCTGCACAAGGTGCTGCACCCGATTGCAGGGCGGCCGATGCTGGAACATCTGCTGGCCAGCGCGGCCGAGCTGAACCCGGCCCGTTCGGTGGTAGTCGCCGGGCATGGGCGCGAGCAGCTTGAGGCGCAGTTGGGTGAGCGGGCTATCATCGCGGTGCAAGACCCGCAGCACGGCACCGGCCATGCGGTGCGGCAAGCGGAAGCCGCGCTGGCGGGCTTCGATGGCGATGTGCTGATCCTCTACGGCGACGTGCCATTTGTCAGCGCCGCCACAATGCGTTCGATGATCGAACGGCTGCATGGCACGGACAATCCTGCGGTGGTGGTGCTGGGGTTCGAACCGGCTGATACGCTGGCCTATGGCCGGGTGATCGCCGATCAGGGCCTGATCGTGAAAATGGTTGAGCACAAGGACGCGAGCGAAGCCGAACGCGCCTGCCGCCTGTGCAACTCCGGGCTGATGGCGGTGCGCAGCGCCGATCTGTTCGGCCTGCTGGCCCGCGTCACCAATGATAATTCGCAGGGTGAGTTCTATCTGGTCGACGTGGTCAACGTTGCCAATGCCGATGGCCGCACCTGCGCGGTGGTTATCACCGCCGATCCGCACGAGGTCGAAGGGATCAATTCCCGCGCCGAGCTGGCCCTCGCCGAACAGCGCTGGCAAAGCCGCCGCCGCAAGGCCGCGATGGACGATGGCGCCAGCCTGATCGCGCCCGAAACTGTGTGGTTCGCCTGGGATACCCAACTGGGCCGCGATGTGCTGATCGAACCGAACGTGTTCTTCGGCCCCGGGGTTGCGGTGGCAGACGGGGTAAAGATCCGCGCCAACTGCCATATTGAGGGCGCGGTGGTCGGCGAGGGCTGCGAGGTCGGCCCCTTTGCCCGGCTGCGCCCCGGCACCGTGCTGGGTAAGAAGGCCAAGATCGGCAACTTCGTCGAGGTCAAGAAATCGGTGCTGGGCGATTGCGCCAAGGCCAACCACCTGTCCTACATCGGCGATGCCGAAGTCGGCGCCGGGGCCAACATCGGTGCAGGCACGATCACTTGCAACTACGATGGCTACTTCAAGCACAAGACCGTGATCGGCGAGCGGGCGTTCATCGGCTCGAACTCCGCGCTGGTTGCCCCGGTCAAGATCGGGCCCGACGCGATTGTCGGCGCAGGCAGCACGGTAACCCGCGATGTTGCGGCAGGAGAACTGCGGATCGTGCGCGGCGAACAGCTGGTCAAGCCCGGCTGGGCCGACCGCTTTCATGATGCGATGAAGAAGAAGAAGGCGGAGAAGAAGTGAAGAATTTCCTGTTCGTCTGCAGTCAAAATCGCCTTCGTAGTCCCACCGCAGAGCAAGTGTTTTCGATTCGCGATGACATCGGGGTCAGCTCCGCCGGAACCAACAACGATGCTGAGAACCCGCTCGGGATTGAGCAGATCGAGTGGGCAGATGTCATTGTCGTGATGGAAAAACATCACCGCAACAAGATTCAAAAACGCTTCTATTCTGCTCTGAAATCCAAGCGGATCGTCGTTTTGGAGATTCCAGATGAGTACGAATTCATGGATGAGGGGTTGGTGAGGCTTCTCAAGGCCAAAATGCTACGGTACCTTCCAGCTTGACATGATATCATGATATGATATCAGTATATCACTATGGCAAGATTCCTCGTCGATATCCCCGAAGAAGACGTCGCCCGGCTTGATGCTTTGGCCAAGGCTGAAGGGAAATCGCGCGCGGCGGTGCTGCGCGAGGCGGTGGCCAACTATATTGCGGCCGAATCGCAGCAGGGGTTCGAGAAATATTTTGGACTGTGGGAGCGGCACGGATCGACGGTCGATGGTCTGGAGTATGAGGACAAGCTGCGCGGGGAATGGCCCGAAGCACCCGATCTCTCTACTCCCAAGAAAAAGCACAAAGCCGCGTGAGCGAGCGATTCTTCGATACCAACATCGTGATCGACATGCTGCACAACCGACCGGCAGCATGGGCTGAGGTGCGCAATGTCACTCGCGCCTGGATCAGCCGGATGACTTGGATCGAGGTGATGTCGGGCGTGCCCGATAGCGCTGCGGTTGAAACCGAAGAATTCCTGCGCCTGTTCGCGATGAGCGAGATTGACGAGGAAATCGCTCGGCGTGCTGCGGCGCTGCGGCACCAACGCAAATCGCTCAAATCACCCGATGCGATTATCCTGGCCTCAGCGCAGGTTTCGGGACGCATTTTGGTTACACGAAATACCAAGGATTTTCCGGCACTGATGCCGGGCATTCGGGTTCCCTATACCGTTCAACAGAAAGCAAAATAGATGTGCGGAATTATCGGCATCGTCGGCAAGGAAGAGGTCGCGGACCGTTTGGTCGATGGCCTGCGGCGGATGGAGTATCGCGGCTATGACAGTGCCGGGGTCTGCACGGTCCATGATGGCCAGCTGATCCGCCGCCGCGCGCCGGGCAAGCTGGTGGGGCTGGTGCGCGAACTGGCGCGCGATCCGGCGCCCGGCACCACCGGGATCGCGCACACCCGCTGGGCCACTCACGGCGCACCGACCACCGCCAATGCGCACCCGCACGCCACCGAAAAGCTGGCCTTGGTCCACAACGGGATCATCGAAAACTTTCGCCAGCTACGCGATGGTCTGGCCGCGCGCGGGCGGACTTTTGAAAGCGATACCGATACCGAAGTGGTCGCGCATCTGGTGTCCGAACTGGTCGAAGGCGGAGCTTCGCCACAGGACGCGGTCAAGGCCGCGCTGCCGCAATTGCGCGGGGCCTTCGCGCTGGCGATCGCGTTCAAGGACTATCCCGATATGCTGATCGGCGCGCGGCTCGGTTCGCCGCTGGTGCTGGGTTACGGTGAGGGGGAGATGTATCTTGGGTCCGACGCTTTGGCACTGGCCCCGCTCACGCAGAAGATCGCCTATCTGGATGAGGGTGACTGGGTGGTAATCACCCGTGATGCGGCGCTGATCTATGACAAGGACAATCAGGTCGTCACGCGCGAGATCACAACCTCGGGCGCATCAGCGGCAGAGATCGAGAAGGGCAATTACCGTCACTTCATGCAGAAGGAAATTTTCGAGCAGCCGACTGTCGTGGCGCAGACGCTGCGGTCCTATATCCGCCAGGTCGATCAGACCGTTGCGCTGCCGCAGTTCGATTTTGACCTGTCGAGTATCAACCGGGTCACCATCGTCGCCTGCGGGACCAGCTACTACGCCGGGATGGTCGCCAAGTACTGGTTCGAACAATTCGCCCGGCTGCCCGCCGACATCGATTTCGCCAGCGAGTTCCGCTACCGCGAGCCGGTGATGGAGCAGGGCGGCCTCTCGCTGTTCATCTCGCAAAGCGGAGAGACCGCGGATACGCTTGCCGCGCTGCGCCACTGCAAGGCTCAGGGCCAGACCATCGCGGTGGTGGTCAACGTGCCCACAAGTTCGATGGCGCGCGAGGCCGATCTGCTGCTGCCCACACATGCCGGGCCGGAGATCGGGGTGGCCAGCACCAAGGCCTTCACTTGCCAGCTGGCCGTGCTCGCCGCGCTCGCCGCGCACATGGCGGTCAAGCGCGGACTGATGGACCGGGCCGAGGAGGCTGAGGTGGTCAAACATCTGCTTGAAGCTCCCGCCAGCCTCAACGCCGCGCTGGCCCACGATGACGAGATCGCGGCCATGGCCCACCTGATCGCCCCGGCCCGAGATGTGCTGTATCTGGGCCGCGGGCAGGACTATCCGCTGGCGCTAGAAGGTGCGCTGAAACTTAAAGAAATCAGTTATATACATGCCGAAGGTTATGCTTCGGGTGAAATGAAGCACGGGCCGATCGCCTTGATTGATGAAGCGGTGCCGGTGATCGTTCTGGCGCCTTCGGGGCCGCTGTTTGAAAAGACCGTATCGAACATGCAGGAAGTGCGCGCGCGCGGCGGCAAGGTGGTGTTGATCAGCGACAAGGCCGGGCTGGATGAGGCGGGTGAGGGCTGCCTTGCCACGATCGAAATGCCCAAAGTCCATGCCCTGATTGCGCCGCTGGTCTATGCCGTGCCGGTGCAATTGCTGGCCTATCACGTCGCCTGCGTCAAAGGCACCGACGTCGATCAGCCGCGCAATCTGGCCAAATCAGTGACGGTGGAGTAAGTTCGGCAGGCCACGGGAGACTGCCCCATGCTCGCGCTTGTATTCCTGATTTTAGTCATTCTACCGGTGCTGCTGTTTCTGCCGTTTGCCTATCGGCGCATGATTGGGATCCGCGATGGCACCCAGTCACGTCTGGAAACCGACGCGGAACCGGCCCCGCCAATCACGCCCTATGTCGATGAAACCCGCGGTGAAGATGGCCTGGTCTATGCCCGAGCCATGAATTTTGATCGCGATCTGTCATCGGCTGACAAGCGCGCGGCGGAGCTGCCTGACATTAACCAGACGCTGCAGGGCAAGCGTTAAGCCGCTTCGATCCTAAGTCACAGATAGAAAATCGAGGGTTTGCTTTACGCGGCGCTAACGTTTGCCGGGTATTCCGAGCGCGTGACCGAACCAACCAAGCAATCCACCACTTTGCCCAAAGCGCTGCCCGTCATGGCAGTGCTGGGACTCTCCGAGTCGTCATCGACCGGAGAGTGGGAGCGGCTGCGGGGGTTGCAGTATTCCAGCCTGGCCCGCGTCACCGTGGTGCGGATTGTCGCCCATGTCGTGGCGGCCTTGGCGACGATCGGAATCTATTTCGGCGCGGTCCATCCCGCCGTGCTGGTCAGCTGGTTCCTGGTTCTGTGCGGCACGCTGTATTACGGTGCGACGATCGACAAGGCACTGATCGATGTCGATCGCCGCCGCATCTCGCGAGATGAGGTTAACAAGCAGACCCTTAGCGCGGTCTTCAACGCGCTGGCCTGGGTTGTGCCGCTGGCGGGCTTCCTGCCCTTTGGCAATTCGATTCAGAGCCTGGAACTGTGGGCAGTGGTGGGCGTGCTGATGGCTGCGGCTGCGGTGATGCTGCCGGCGGTGCCTTTGGCCAATTTGATCTTTGCCGGAATTGTCGGGGCAGGCTCGCTCGCCAGCTTTGCCTTTTCAGGCAACTATGTGATGTCGCTGCTCGCCGCGCTGTTTGGCGGGGTGGTAGCAACGGGCGCAATCGGCAATGCTCGTTCGTTCCTCATCGCGCGGATCGCCGAAAGTGCGATGGCCGAAAAGAGCGAAGTGGTGTCGATGCTGCTGCGCGAATTTGAAGAAAACGAAGCAGACTGGCTGTGGCAGATCGATACCGCCCGCCGGGTCCGCTCAGTCAGCCCGCGTTTTGCCTATGCGCTGGGCGTGGCACCCGAAGATATCGAGGGCAAACCCTTCATCCAGATGATCGCCGGGGCAGCGTGGGATACGGGCCAGTTTCCGTCCAGCCTGCACGATCTGGCCGAGCGGCTGAAGCGCCGGGAAAGCTTTTCCAACCTGCTGGTGCGGGTCACGATCAACGGTCAGCAGCGCTGGTGGGAACTGTCGGGCACGTCGAAGCTGACCGATAGCGGCGCCTTCGATGGCTTCCGCGGGGTTGGCTCGGATGTGACCGAGCAGCGCGAATCGAGCGAGAAGATTGCCCACATGGCGCGCTTCGATACGTTGACCGGCCTGCCCAACCGCATGATGGTGACCGAGGCGCTGGGTGAAGCGATGCGCTATGCCGATCAATGGCGAACCCGCTGCGCCTTCCTGATGATCGATCTTGATCGGTTCAAGGCGGTCAACGATACGCTGGGCCACCTGGTTGGTGATCAACTGCTTGCGCGGGTGTCCGAACGGCTCAAAAGCCTGGTTACCGACAACGAACTGTGCGGCCGGCTGGGCGGTGATGAATTCGCCGTGGTGATCCGTGATGCATCAGACCACAACCGTGTCCTGCGCGTAGCCAATGCGGTGATTGAACTGCTGTCGCGGCCTTATGAGGTTGACCATCACACGCTCTATATCGGCGCATCGGTGGGTTCGGCGATCGGACCGCGCGATGGCACGACGGTTGAGACCTTGATGCGCAACGCCGATCTTGCGCTCTATCGTTCGAAGGAAGAAGGCGGCGGCCAGCATTCCGGCTATGAACCGGCGCTCCACGCGCTGGCTGAAGAGCGCCGCAAGCTTGAGTTCTCGCTGCGTCAGGCGCTTGAGCGCAATGAGTTCGTGCTGCACTATCAGCCGGTGGTTGATGCGCTTGACGAAACGATTGTCAGCTTCGAAGCGCTGCTGCGCTGGAACAACGCCGATCATGGCCTGGTCAGTCCGGCCAAATTTATCCCTCTGGCCGAAGATACCCGCCTGATTGTGCCGATCGGCAAATGGGTGCTGCGCGAGGCCTGCCGCGAAGCGGTGCGCTGGCCCAGCAACATCAAGGTCGCGGTCAACGCCTCGGGCGAACAGCTGCTTGATCCCGGCTTCGTCGCCTCGGTGGTCGAAGCGCTCAGCGAAAGCGGGTTGCCCGCGCAGCGACTTGAAATCGAAGTGACCGAATCAATCTTTGTGCGCGATGCCACCACCGCGCGCCACGCGCTGGAACAGATCATGGCGCTGGGCTGCGGGATCGCGCTCGACGATTTCGGCACGGGTTATTCCAGTCTGGCCTATATCCGCAACCTGCGCTTCTCGACGATCAAGGTCGATCGCAGCTTTGTCCAGGGGGCCGCAACCGGCAGCCCGGAAAGCCTGGCGATCATCCGCGCCGTGGTGGCGATGGCGGAAAGTCTGGAAATGTCGACCACCGCTGAAGGTGTGGAAACCGAGCACGAACTGGAAGTGATCCGCCAACTGCGGTGCCGTAAGATTCAGGGCTATTACTTCGGCCGGCCGATGCCTGCCCAGGAAGCACGCGCGTTGTTCCAGCAGAACACCCTCAGCCGCGTCAACGGTTAAGCGAGCCTAACCTTAGGCTTCGACGAGCCCGCGTACCACGCTTTCGAACAGCGCGCGGCCATCGCTGCCGCCTTGCGCGGCTTCAATCATCCGTTCAGGGTGCGGCATCATGCCCAGCACATTGCCAGCCTGATTGAGCACACCAGCGATTTGCCGGGCCGACCCGTTGACCTCTTCAGCATAGCGGAAGGCTACGCGCCCTTCACCTTCAAGCCGATCGAGCGTGGCCGCATCGGCAAAGTAATTGCCGTCGTGGTGTGCCACCGGGATCGTGATCTGCTGTCCGGCATCGTACTGCGCGGTAAACAGGCTTTGATTGTTCTCAACCGTTAGCGCCACTTCGCGGCACACGAAATTCATCCCGGCATTGCGCAGCAGCGCGCCGGGCAGCAGCCCGCTTTCGGTCAGAACCTGAAAGCCATTGCACACGCCGAGCACTGGCACGCCGCGTGCCGCAGCATCGATCACGGCCTGCATGATCGGGCTGCGCGCCGCCATCGCGCCAGAGCGCAGATAATCGCCATAGGAAAACCCGCCGGGCAGGGCGATGAAATCAAGGCGTTCCGGCAATTGCGCATCGCCGTGCCAGACGCGAAAGGTTTCGCCACCGCAGATCTGCTCTACCGCCACCGCCATGTCGCGGTCGCAGTTCGAACCGGGAAAGGTGATGACCGCAGCGCGAAACCCGCTCATGCTGCCAGCCTCTCAATCCGGTAATTTTCGATCACCATGTTGGCCAGCAGCTGCTTGCACATGGTTTCAAGATCGGCGTCGGAAACGCTGTCATCCACGTCGAGTTCGATCATCTTGCCGGCCCGGACATCGCTTACGCCGTGGATACCGAGCCCTTCGATCGCATGGTGGATGGCCCGGCCTTGCGGGTCGAGCACCCCGTTCTTGAGGCTGACGAAGATGCGGACCTTCATGGGGCTGGCCTTTCGGTGGTGCTGCAATATGCGCGCGCCTATGCCCGCAGTGGCCGCCCGGAGCAAGGCCCGGTGTGGCCGCCTGCGATCAACTCTCCACCGAATCCATCACATAACCTAGTGATCGCACCGTGCGCAGCGGATCGGGAGCGCCAGCGGCGATCAGCGCGCGGCGCAGCCGGCCCACCCAGACATCCACCGTGCGATCATCAATCGCCCCGTCATGCTTGCCCAGTTGCTCGATCAAGGCAGCGCGGCTGAACACCTGATCGCGGTTCTGGATGAAGTGCGCCAGCAGCTGGAATTCGTTGGGGCGCATCGCCACCAAAGTTCCGTCGACCCGCACCTGGTGCGCGGCGACATCCAACGTGATGTTGCCATTGGCGAGACGATTGATCCGCGGCGGCGCGCCTTTGCTCCGCGGGCCTTCAACCCGCTCGATCAGCCGTGCAGCATCAAGCGGCCCGGTCAGGTAATCGTCTGCGCCCGCCTGCAAGGCACGGCGGCGGGCATCGCTATCGGGTTCGTCAAGCACCATGGTGATATGCGCCGCCCGGGTTTGCGGGGCTTCGCGCAGCCGCCGGCACATCTCAAGCCCCGACATGCTCTCGCCCAGCCAATCGACAAAGCCCCACAGCGTGCCTTGCACCGGCTCTTGCGGGATGCCGTCTTGCAGGGCGACCATCCGCCACGACGGGCGCTGCGCAGCGATGTCTCTGGCCAGGCGATCAGGCGGGGCGGTTACAAGCAGGGTCAGGTTCATGGTCTGGGCACGGTCACAGTCTCGATTGCTTCACCAATGCGCCCCTGAAGTGACGGTTTGATGATGGAATTGTGACAACTCGAATACAGTCTGGCCGGGACGGCGGGGGATCCTGGGTTGACACATTGCTGTCATAAAAATCCGGGTGAATTGAACGCGCGGGCGCGGTAGTCTGGCGGCGAGGAGACTGGCGGCATGGTTATTCGCACGCGGTTACTGATCTCACTTGTGCTGGCGCTGTTCGCCGCGCCGGTGCTGGCTGACAAATTGGTGTTCGATCACCGGCTGGTCCCGGCGCTGAAAGCGGTGCTCGATTCGGGCGATCCGGCGATGATCTCTTATGATAACCGCAATCCGCGCAATGTTGTGGATCTGATCGCCGTGCGCGGCAAATCGGCGCAGGATTGGCAGGAGGCGCTGGTGATCATCGCCCGCCTGCCCGACAAGAAAATCGCCACTCCGGCCGATTGGCTGGCGCAGCTACAGCGCGATGCGGCCAAGCAGTGCCCCGCAGTGTTCACCATGCTGGCGCAGGATGCCAATTCGATCACGTTTGAGCGGCGATCCAGCGGGTGCCGGGCCGGCTATCCGCCGGTGGCCTTGTACCGGGTGGCGGCGGGCAAGCCATCGCTGTTCCTGCTGGCGGCGATGACCAAAAGCGATTTCAGCCCCGCCGCGCGGGCGCAGTGGCTGGCCTTGATGGCGTCTGCCCACCTCGAATAGCCCGCTTGCCGCGCCGCTGTCACATTGCAGTCACGCTGCTGTCGGCGCACCTACGCACGAGCGACACACAAGCACCCTAGTCGGATGGCGAGGCTGGCCGGGGGGCGATTCGCAGCAAGTGCGGATCCCTTACCGGTCTTGGCTCAACCACATGAACCAACCGTTTCAGGGAAAACCCGATGAACCGCTTTACTGCCCGCTCGTCCGCCTCGCTCGCCGTTCTGGCGTTCGCGCTGGGCCATGCTGCTCCGTCGTTCGCTGCTGTCACCGTTACCGAAGATGCCGTAACCGTTGATGGTGCCACCGATCAGAATTCCACCGGCACGCCGCCCGCCACCGATGGCAGCGATGCCTCGCCCGAAAGCGCTGGCGATACTTCGTCGGACACCGGCCTGACCGATATCGTCGTCACCGCCACCAAGCGCGAAACCAACCTGCAGCGCACCCCGATCTCGATCTCGGTCATTGGCGGCGATGTGATCGAAAAGCGCCATGTCCAGAGCTTGCTTGATCTTGCAGATGGTGGGGTGCCTTCGCTGCGTGTTGCAACTTTCGAATCTCGCCAATCAGCGTTGACGGTTGGGGTCCGGGGAATTGTGCCGTTTGACCAAAACCAAGTCGCACGTGAGCCAGGCGTTGGCGTCTACATCGACGGGGTCTATCTTGGTCGCTCACAAGGTTTGAACGCTGCGCTATTCGATGTGCAGCGCATCGAAGTTTTGCGCGGACCGCAGGGCACCCTGTTCGGCCGCAATACCGAAGGCGGCGCGCTGAGCATCGTAACCAAGGCGCCTACCGGTGAATTCGGCGGCCGCATGCAGGCTGGTGTAGGAAGCTATGGCGCTTACAACGGGGAATTCCACCTCGATCTGCCAGCTTTCGCAAACTTCGCTGTCAAAATTGATGGCGTAATCGATCATCAGGATGCCACCACCACGAACCCGGCCAGCGGCCAGTACGGCTGGAACTACCACAACCGTGTTGGCGGCCGCATCGCGGTCCGTTGGACGCCGGTTTCGGACCTGACCGTGGACCTCTCTTACGATCAAGCGAAAGACGAGAACACGCCGTTCTACAGCCAACTGATCAACTACAACCCCAATGGCTACAATGTCGGCACTTACGCGGGGACCACGCTTACTTTTGGCGGCTCCAACTGCAACGTTCTTGTTGCCGGCGTAACGACCAATCCCTGTATCGCTCCGCTGGCGCCACTGGTGCAGGTCGCTGGCAGCAACTTCATGTCGCAGGCCGATTTCGGCGTGACCCAACAGCCCAGCGTTGATCAAACCCATGGGTTTTCTGCAACAGTCAAGTACAAGCTGAGCCCTGATATTGAGCTACGTTCGATCACCGCATGGCGCGGTGTCGAAGCCCACCAGTGGGATGGTTCGGCCGGCGCGCATCGCAGCACCTTCGTGCCCAATGGCGCGTTCGGTCGCTACAGCCTTTCGGAGCTTTACCAACACCAGTTCAGTCAGGAAGTGCAAGTTGTCGGGAGCTTGTCGCAGGTCGATTTCGTGCTCGGCGGTTACTACTTCAACGAGCACGCCCGAGAAACCGCAGCAACTCCGAACCCGCAGCAGTGGAACGCGACCGGTACCGGCTACACCTTCATCAACCAAGTGCCAGCCAACCCGACCGGCGCGATAACCTCGACCAACCAAGGCTGGACCCGCAATTACTGGTTCGTCCAGCGTGACAGTTTTGCTGTAGGCAAGAGCTATGGCGTCTTTGGTCAGGCTACCTGGTCACCTGCAGAAACTCTCCACATTACTGCGGGCGGGCGTTACACGCACGAAACCCGCAAAGGTGCACTCACCGTCATCAACAACGCACCTTTCCCGGGCGGCCTGCTGGACTATTCGAACAGCCGCTTCGACCCTATGGTAACGCTCGCGTGGGATGCAGCGGACGGTATCAACCTCTATGCCAAGTACTCGACCGGGTTCCGCTCGGGCGGCGCCAACTCTCGCTCTGGCTCGTTCCGCGAGTTCGCACCTGAGTCGGTGAGGTCTTACGAAATCGGTGCCAAGACCGACTTCCTCGATCACCACGTCCGGTTGAACATCGCCGCCTATATCATGAATCGCGCTGGAACCCAGATTGACTTCGACTATGTCGATACCAACCGGTTCCTGGCTGATGGTGTTACCGCCAACCCGTTCTTCAACCGGCATACCGAAGAAACCGCGAACGCCCCCAGCAATTCGCCGATCCGAGGTATCGAAGCTGAACTTACCGTGCGGCCGTTCGAAGGCCTCACGCTCGGCGCGTCCTACGCCTATACCGACGTGAAGGTTCCGGCGACTCCCAACCCGCTCGCAGGTCCGCTCTTCGGCATTCCCTATCAGGTGTTCAGCGTCTACACGCCGAAGAACGCGGTTTCCGGTTCGTTCGACTACGAAATGCCGGTCGGATCAAGTGGAGCCGCATTGCGCTTGCACTTCGATGCGAACTACGCTGACCCTGCCTACAGCTTCCAGAGCGAAAATGTGCTGGCTGAGTCGAGCTTTGTCGTGAACGGCAGTATTGCTCTGGCCGCCATCCCGCTTACCTCGAATGGCACCACGGCTACGATCAGCCTGTGGTCGCGCAACCTGTTCAACGAACACCACATCTATCGCCGGTCGGACGCCAACACGGTGCCGACCGTCAACAACGATGGCTCGCTGAACTACTCGGGCGTTCTCGGTTCCTACGGCAACTTCAATCCGCCGCGTACCTTCGGAATCGAAGGCACGATCAAGTTCTAGGTCGCTTTCCCAAATCCTCCCCTGATGGGGCGGGCCGGATTTCCGGCTCGCCCCACTTTTTTGGGATACAGCGCAGGGTTCACATCGCCGGCGGATCAATCCCTTCGGGCAGCACCAGCACTTCAAGCCCGCGGCCGGGAACCAGATACATCCGCGCCAAGGCCTGAAGCTGCAGCGGGGTAATCGCGGCAATCCGCGCCCGGGCCTGCAGATAGCGCTCGATCCGGTCGGGCCGGGTCTGCGCACGATCGACCAGCCCCAGCCAACCGCCATTGGTCTTGAGCATATTGTCGATATATTCCAGCAGCGGCGCCTTGGCGCGCAGCAGCACATCATCGCTGACCGGCGCTGCCGATAGCCCGCTGATGGTCAGCCCCATCGCCGCGCGGGTCGCCGCCACTTCCTTCACATCGATGGAGGCAGAGATCAGGAACAGGCCATAACCTCGCCAGGTGCGCGATGTGTTGCTGGAGGCTCCGGGCGAATAGGCCTTGCCCAGCTTTTCGCGCAGATCATCGGTCAGCTCGATCTGGACCACCCGCTCCAGCAAGGAGAGCTGCAGGTCGATCACCGGGTCTTCGCCATCGCGGGTTGGCCAGGTCATGGTCAGCAAGGCCTGATCCTTCGCGCCGCTATGGCGCAGCACGCGCGGCTTGCGGTCGGCGGTGAACGCGCGGTCGCGATTGTCGGCGTAGGGCTGGAAGTCTTTCTCACGCGGGGGCAATGCGCCAAAGGTCTTGCCAACCAGCGCGATCACCTGCGTTTCATCGACATCGCCAACCACGCCGATTTCGATCGCGCCGTGCTGCAACCGATCACCGATATCGGCCTTCAGTTTGGTGAAGGTCAGCTTGCGCCAGTCTTCGACCGCTCCCAGCGCATAGCGCGGATCGTTGTCGCTGAGGATTCCGCCCAGATCGGCACCCAATGCGCCGCCTGGCGTGGCCCGCAACGAGGCAAAGTAGTTGTTGATCGATTGCTGGAACAGCACCTCGCCCTCGGTGCGCCAGCCCGGATCGTTGACCTGCGCAGTCAGATACTGGAATTCCAGCTCAAGATCGCGGGGCGTGGTCGCGGCGGTTGCCACGAAAGTTTCCTCGCCCGGCTGATAGGCGGCAGACACGTTGCGCCCGGCAAACACGGTATCGAGATCATCCTTGCTGTGCTTGCCCAGTCCGCCCAGGCTGAGCACCCCGGCCATCCGCGTGGCCAGCGGATTGCTGCGGGTGTTGAGCAGGTTGCCGCCATCGACCGAGGCGCGCACCAGCACGCGGTCCTTGTCGAGATCGGTGTGCTTGATGTTCAGCCGCACGCCATTGGCAAACTGGATCTGGCGGATCCCCAGCTGGGCATCGCGGGTATCGCTGGCAATCGCGCTGGCGGGTCCGAAATCGGTGTAGCCGAAAGCCGCCGCAACCGCGCTTTGCGGGCGGGTGATCGGGGCCTTCATCGCCTGATCCCACGCGCCGAGCAAGCCTGCAGCGCCGTTCAGCGGGGGTGTGCGGCCCTGAAAGCGGATCAGCGGGCGATCGAGCGGCAGGACTTCACGCTGCATCGCGGCCAGAACGCTGGCCGGGGTAACCTGCGGCGCAAAGCTTTCAAACCGCTGGGCAGCTTCGATCGGCGAAGCGGGGACGCTCTCATCCTCGATCAGGCTGAAAGCCGCGCCGACCAGCGCGCCGTTGCTGCGGGTTGCGGCGCTTTGCGCGGCGTTGCGATAGCCGGTGCGCAGGTTGGCCACCTGTTCGGCCACTTCGGCAGCGGTGAAGCCATAGGTTACCGCGCGGTGGTATTCGGTCCCGGCAGCGAGCAGCCCGGTGCGCCACTGGCCATCGACAGTATCGACGATCAGTTCGGTTTCGCGGGCTTCACGAAACAGCCCATCGGTGCCGAAGGCCGCATTGCGGAACGGCGGATTGGCCTGGACGGTCATTTTCTGCAGGCGGCGATTGATGATCCCATAGGCCACCTGGCGCAGCAAATCCTCGCGCCGCTGCGCCACGCTGTCGGGCTCGGTCAGCCACTTGCCTTTGCGCGTCACCACCACGCGTTCGGCCAGCGCCGGATCGATGAACACATCGGCCCGGGCCTTGGGCAGGGCCAGCAGCGGTCCGAATTTGGGCTGCGGATCGGCCTTGGCAGCCGGCCAATCGCCGAACCTGGCCTTGATCTGCGCTTCGACGGCGGCGGGATCGAAGTCTCCGACCACCACCAGTGTGGTATGCGCGGGCACATATTCGCGGCTCCAGAACGCCTTCAGCCCGGCCGCCGTGGCCCCTTCCAGCGATTGCTTGGTGCCGATCGGCAAACGCTGCGAAACCAGCGAGCCGGGCAGCACGAATTCCAGCGTATCGACCAGATTGCGCAGCGCATAGGTGTTGCGATCACGCATTTCGGACAGGACGACGCCGCGTTCACGGTCAACCGCTTGCGGTGAAACGGTCAGCTCGCTGGCGGTCTCTCGCATCAGCATCAGCGAGGTATCGATCAGCTTGGTATCGCTGCGCGGCAGGTCGAGCTTGTAGGTGGTGTACTGGAAATTGGTTGAGGCGTTGGTATCGGCCCCGAATGCCAGCCCTTCACGCTCCAGCAATTTGACCATATCGCCTTCGGGCACATGGGTGGAGCCGTTGAAGGCCATGTGTTCGATAAAGTGGGCATAGCCCAGTTCGCGCGGGCTTTCATCGATCGATCCGGCCTCGATTTGCATCCGCACCAGCGCTGTGCCTTTGGGCGTAGCATTGGCGCGGATCATGTAGCGCATGCCGTTTGGCAGCACGCCGAAGCGCCAGCCCGGATCGACCGGCACATCGCTTTTCTCGAACGCCCAGGTCGGGGAGGCTGGCGCGGTGCCAGCCCGGCGCGCTTCGAGCGGCGCGATCAGCAGTACGGCAAGGGCGGAAAACAGCAGGGCGAACAACGATTTGAATTTGTGCATACGGCCAAAGCTGGCGCATCATCGCTGCGGGAGCAAGTGCTGTTTGTCGATATCTGGCGGGCGACCTGCGCCTATCCGCTGAACCCGCCGCCAGCCAGAAACGCCAGCTCCTGCGCGCTGCTGATCCGGCCGAGCGCGGCATTGCGGTGCGGGAAGCGGCCAAACCGGAAGACGATATCGCGGTGCAGCGCGGACCAGCGGGCAAAATCGCTGCCGCTGGCCGCATCGAGCGCCTGCACCAGCATCAGGCAGCGGTCCTGATCGGCCAGGGCCTCGCTGTGTTCAAGCGGCAGGTAGTAGAACACGCGCAGCTCTGCCGGGGCCTGGCCATCGTGCCCTGCCGTGATGGCTGCATCCGCAAGGTGCCGGGCCAGCGGATCGGTTGCGTAGGAGTGCGCCGAGCCGCGAAACAGATTGCGCGGAAACTGATCGAGCAGCAGCAGCAGGGCCAGGCTGCCTTCCCAGTGGTCGCCCCAAGCGGCCAACTCACCGCGCGCAGCGCTGTGGTGCAGGGCTTCGAACTGGCCAGCTATCGCGGCGTCAAAGGCGGGATCGTGTGCGAACCATTTGGCCGGGCCGGCTTGTTGCCAGAAGGCGATGACGGCGCGTGCGGACGGGGCTTCGACAGGCTCAGCCTGAGCGGGATTTTGAGATTGGGTTTGGGGCATGGCAGCAGGTCCTTACACTACCCCCGCTCAGGCTGAGCCTGTCGAGCCGCAGGCGACCGAAGGTCAACCCCGCGCGCTACGTCAGCCCCAATCCCGCTACTTCCCCCGCAGCTTGCGGTGCGCGCTCAGGTCCAGCACTTCGCTGGGGCCATTGTCGGTATCGAGCAGGCCCAGCCGCCGGGCGACTTCCTGATAGGCTTCTTCTTCACCGCCCAGATCGCGGCGGAAGCGATCCTTGTCGAGCTTTTCGCCGGTGGTCATGTCCCACAGGCGGCAGCCGTCCGGGCTGATTTCGTCGGCCAGGATGATCCGGCTGTACTCACCGTCCCACAGCCGGCCGAATTCCAGCTTGAAATCGATCAGGCGGATATTCACCGCCGCGAACATGCCAGACATGAAATCGTTGATCCGGATCGCCATGCTGGAAATGTCCTGCATTTCCTCATTATTGGCCCAGCCGAAGCAGGCGATTTCCTCTTCGGAAATCAGCGGATCGCCCAGTGCATCGTCCTTGAAGCAATACTGGATCAGGGTGTGCGGCAGCGGCTCACCCTCTGGGATGCCAAGCCGCTTGCTCAGCGATCCCGCGGCGACATTGCGCACCAGCACTTCGATCGGCACGATTTCCACCTGCCGCACCAGCTGCTCACGCATGTTGAGCCGCTTGATGAAATGGGTGGGGATGCCGATGTGGCTCAGCCGCGTGAACACATATTCGCTGATGCGATTGTTGATCACGCCCTTGCCCTGGATCGTGCCTTTTTTCTGGGCATTGAAAGCGGTGGCATCATCCTTGAAATACTGGATGATCGTGCCCGGTTCCGGACCCTCATACAGGATCTTGGCCTTGCCTTCGTAAATCTGGCGGCGACGCGACATGTGCGGGCGTTCCTCGGGGCTAGAAATAGAGCAGCCCCGGACTTGGCGAGTCAGCAAAGACACGCGCACCGGGGCGGGGCCTTGACCCTACGCGAATTCGGCAGGTGGCGCAATGCGGGCGCGCAACTGCCCGCCGCCCCCGTGCCGGGCGCTCAAAGCCCCTGGGTGATGAACACGCGGTAATCTGCGCCGGCAAAGCGGTGCGCGCGGGCGGCTTGATAGGCGTCGGACTTATACCAGGCGCGGGCTTCGTCCATGGTCGGGAATTCAACAATCACGCTGCCCAGCGCTTCGGGGCCCTCCAGCGTTTCGATTGCGCCGTAATAGGCGAGCGGCTTGGCGGTGTGACCACCCAGCGAAGGCCCGGCAGCGGCGCTGTAGGTGGTCATCGCGGCAGCGTCGTGTTCGCGTTCCTTGATGAAGACGATGTAGGCGGGCATTGGGCAGGTTCCTTTGGTTGGGACGTAATTTCAGGCGGTGGTTAAAGCAGATCGACGCTGGCATCGCCGATATGGTCACGCAGGACTTCAAAGTTGTCACCATAATAGAGCGCGCTGGTCATCGGCGATACTGTGCCGAGGCGCAGCTTGCGGGGCAAGGGGGCGCTGGAATTGTCCGCAACGGATGCAGGACATTCTCTCTCTTCCCCGCCGGGGAAAGGCCTCGCCATTTTTGTCTGCACTGTGCGGACCATGCCACGCCTGTCAGTTTATTCCCGCAAAGACATGTGACCGGCGATTGACGATGCATTCGAATGCGTTACATCTTGCTACACCTGCTCGATCAAAGAAGCGGGACTATTGGGAAGGAAACTGCGCCAGAAAGGGTGGCGTCGTCCCTTAACCCACACAAAACATCTTATGTGGTGAGAGGAACTAGGAATGACACGTTTCAGGCAGCTTGGCCTGGCTTCGGCAATTGCGATTGCCGTGGGCAGCCTTTCGAACCCGGCATTTGCGCAGGATACCACTACCGCCGGTGATGACGAAACCACGACCAAGGATATCATCGTCACCGGATCGCTGATCCGTGGTTCCAGCGAACAGGCGTCCGCCCCGATTGACGTGATCGGCGCAGATGAACTGGCGCGGCAGGGCAGCCCTTCGGCGATCGACCTGCTCAAAAACCTGCCGACCTCGAACGGGGTGATCGGCGATGCCAACCAGTTCGATGCGCGTGCGCAGGGCAACGAAGGCGTGGCCTCGGTCAACCTGCGCGGGCTTGGTCCGCAGCGGACCCTGGTGCTGCTCAACGGCCGCCGCATCGTCGCATCGGGCGGCAGCGGCATTCCTATCGTCGATATCAACCTGATCCCTTCGGCCGCAATCGGGCGGATCGAAGTGCTGAAGGACGGCGCGGCGGCAACCTATGGTTCGGACGCGATCGCCGGGGTGGTCAACTTCATCACCCGCACCAATCAGGATGGCTTCAAGGCCTCGTTCGATTACCGCTATATCCGCGGCTCGAAGGGCGATTACGGTGGCGCGCTTAGCTTTGGCCATACTGGCGATAACTGGCGCTTCCTGGTTTCGGGCGGCTATCAGCATCGCTCTGAACTGCAGACGCTTGACCGCGATTTCGTGATCCAGCCTTACGCCAACAATCCGCAAGGCGGGTACACCGGCGGTGGCAACCCCGGCAACTTCGATTTCAATGGCCCGTTTGTGGGCGGCAATGTGTTCACCGGCGATCTTGGTTGCCAGGCGCTAGGCGGTTTCCGCAGTCTGCCGGGATCGACCACCGACCGCTGCTTCAACCAGTATGGCCTGTTCGGCAACCTGGTTGAACCGGAAAACCGGTTCCAGTTCTTTATCGATACCGAATTTGATCTCAGCGACGGCGTAACGCTGCGGATGACCGGGCTGTGGGGCCATTCGGAAACCCGCATCACCACCTCGCCCAGCTATCTGCCCACGCTGCCGCCTTCGGCGAACGCGGTATCTGGCGGGCTGGGACTGTTCGTTATCCCGGCCTATTCACCGGCGCTGCTCGATTATTGCGCGACCTACGGGGCGGCGGCAGGCTGTGCGGCCGGACAACCGGCTACCGCCTTCCCGGTGCTGTTCCGCCCGGTGCTGCTGGGCGGCAACCCGCTTAACAGCGGCCGCGGAAGTTCGACCAGCCCACGCGTTTCAGACCAGCTGATGTTCAACGCTGATCTGGAATTTGTTCTGACCCCGGATATCGATCTGCGCGTCAGCTTCACCCACAGCGAATATGATCGCAAATTTGGCGGCACCGATACCTTCGGCGATCTGTTCCAGAACGCGCTGGCCGGGTTCGGTGGCCCGAACTGCGCCTATTCGTCAACCGCATCGCGTGTTGGGCTTAACGCTGCCCAGATCCAGGCCTTGGCCGGGACCAACGGGTGCCAGTACTGGAACCCGTTCTCAACCGCGGTCCAGGCCAATGCCGCCACCGGGGCGGTCAACCCGCTCTATGCCGGATCGCGGCCCACCGGCAGCTTCTCGACCGTGCCCGGCGCTGGCCTGATCAACGATCCGGCCACGTTCGACTGGTTCTTCCAGGATACCTTTACCCAGGCCTACACCCGCCAGACGGTGGCCGAAGCGGTGATCTCGGGCAAAAGCGGGATTAGCCTGCCAGGCGGCCAGATCGGCTTCGCTTTGGGCGCGCAATACCGCAAGGACGGTTATCGCCGGACCTATAGCGACAACAGCAACCTGGCGTTCTATCCGTGCCCGGGCACGCCGCTTAACCCGGCTGCAACCTGCACCCAGCAGACCGGTGCGCTTGGCTTCCTTGGGACCAATCGCAACGGGCAGAGCGATGGCGATGTCTGGGCTGCGTTCGCCGAATTGCAGTTCCCGATCACCGATGCTTTCAACGTGCAGGCTTCGGCTCGCTACGAAAACTATGGTGGTTCGGTGGGATCGACGTTCGATCCGCAGATCCGCGCCAAGTTTGAAGTTACGCCGTGGCTGGCAGTGCGCGGCGGCTGGGGCACCACATTCCGCGGGCCCCCTTCGCAAAGCCTGGCCGGCAATCTGACTTCGCTGCAGATCATCGGCAGCTCGTTCCGGGCGATCGATATCAACGGCAACCCGAACCTGGCACCCGAAAGCGCCACCACGTACAACGCCGGGCTGCTGATCAATACCCGCGGGTTCAAGGCCAGCGTCGATTACTTCAAGTATGACTTTGAAGGGCCGATCGAAGGCGAACCGGTGCAAGGCATCGTCACCGCGCTGTTCGGCGCGACCGGCGCCGCCAATTGCGGCAACCCCGCCTATGCCGCTCTGCAATCGCGCTTCACGTTCACCGGTGCCGGGTGCGGCGTGGGCAATGTGCAGCGCCTGCGGACCCAGATCATCAATTCGGCCAACGTCTCCACCTCGGGGATCGATTTCCAGGCCAATTATGAACTTGGCGTGGGTTCGGGTTCGGTCACGCTCGGTGTCGCGGGCACCTATGTGATCGATTACAAGACCGATTCGGTAACCGTGGAAGGCATCGTGGTGCAGCCGGCCTTTGATGGCGTGGGCCTGCTGAATTATCAGACCACCGCCTATCCGTTGCCTCGGTGGAAGGGTAACGCCTATCTCCAGGGTGATTTCGGGTCGAGCCAGCTGCGCCTGCAGGTCAACTACATTGATGGCTACACCGATCAGCGCGGTGCGGCGATCTTTGGCCCCAACGCCGGGGCGCTGGCAGGAGCTTCGGTCACCACCGGCAAGGAAATCGGCGCTTTCACCACGCTCGATTTCACCTATCGGCTGAAGCTCAACACCGGGACGGTGATCGCCGTTTCGGCGCTGAACATCCTCGATACCGATCCGCCGTTCGCGCGGCTTGATCAGAACTACGATCCGTTCACTGCCAGCCCGCTGGGTCTGACGGTGAAGGTGGGGATCTCGCAGGACTTCTGATCCGGCGAATTTGACCTAGGAGGGGGCGCCGGACGGTTCCGGCGCCCCTTCTTTGTGCGCGATCCACTGTCCTGAATGGCGCAATCACATTTCTTGATGGAGCGCATCGCGCGTTGCTGCACGGCCGGGACCGAGTTAGGCGCAGTGGCCACGGAGGATCACATGGACCGCACCAACGCTATTGCGCTCTTAACCCGCTACTATGCAGCCTTTAACGCTGGCGATTGGACGGGGATGCTCGTTTGCCTCAGCGATGAGGTGGCGCACGATATCAACCAGGGCGAAACCCAGCACGGCAAGGCAGCCTTTGCCAAATTCCTCGCCCATATGGAACGCTGCTATCGTGAGCGGCTCGACCCGCTGGTGCTGATGGCCAGCGATGACGGGGCCAGCGGCGCGGCCGAATTTGTGGTCCACGGCGAATATCTGGCCACCGATGAAGGCCTGCCCGAAGCCAATGGCCAGACCTATGAATTGCCCGCAGGCGCATTCTTCGCATTGTCGAACGGCAAGATTGACCGGGTGACGGTCTATTACAATCTGGCCGATTGGTGCGCGCAGGTTGGTGCATGACCATTACCGTCCGCCCCTTGATCGGCGCGGAACTGCACGGCGCAATCGATGATCTGGCCGCGTTGCGGATCGCGGTCTTCGCCGCCTATCCGTATCTCTACGATGGCGACGCGAGGTATGAGGCGGACTATCTGAAGGAATTCATCGCCGCGCCGCAAGCGGTACTGGTCGCGGCATTCGATGGGGCGCGGATTGTCGGTGCGGCCACTGCCAGCCCGATGTGGGCCCAAAAACCAGAATTCCGCGCGCCTTTCGAAGCGCGCGGGATTGATACCCGGCAGCTGTTCTATTTTGGCGAAAGCGTGCTGCTGGCGCAATACCGGGGGCAGGGGATCGGTCACGCGTTCTTCGATCACCGCGAAGGGCAGGCGCTGCGGGCGGGTGCCAGCGCGGCCACTTTTGCCGCAGTGATCCGGCCCGATGATCATCCCGCAAGGCCCGCAGGCTATGTCCCGCTCGATGCCTTCTGGACCAAACGCGGCTATGCCCCGGTCGCTGGCCTGATCACCGAACTTGCCTGGAAAGAACACGGCGAAGCGACAGAAAGCTGCAAGCCGATGCAATACTGGATGCGGCAGCTATGACCCGCTTCACCATCGCCGCTGCGCAATATCCGATAGAGCAGCTGGCCAGCTGGGCTGATTATGCCGCCAAGCTGAACGCCTGGATCGAGGCGGCGGCAGCGGGCGGAGCGGCGCTGGCGGTGTTTCCCGAATATGGCGCGATGGAACTGGCCGCGCTCGATCCGGTCAGCATGGGTGATCTGGCCGGGTCGCTGGCAAGCGTGGCGGCGCTGGCCCCGCAGGTCGATGTCCTGCACGCCGATCTGGCGCGGCGGCATGGCTTGCACATCCTCGCCGCGTCGATGCCGGTGCGGGCCGGGGATCACTTCGTCAACCGCGCGCGGCTGTTCACGCCTTCGGGCAAGGTGGGGGTTCAGGACAAGCTGATCATGACCCGGTTTGAACGTGAGGAGTGGTTCGTCAGCGGATCCGGCCCCCTGCGGGTGTTTGCGACAGAGCTTGGCAATATCGGCATAAACATCTGCTATGACAGCGAATTCCCACTACTCGCCCGGGCGCAGGTGGAAGCCGGGATGGAGCTGCTGCTGGTGCCAAGCTGCACCGATAGCCTGCACGGATACTGGCGCGTGCGGCTGGGCGCCCAGGCCCGCGCGCTGGAGGGGCAATGCTATGCGGTGCAATCACCCACTGTGGGCGAAGCGGTGTGGAGCCCAGCGGTCGATGCCAATCACGGCGCGGCCGGGATCTATGGCCCGCCTGACAAGGGCATGCCTGCCGACGGCGTGATCGCGCTGGGCAAAGTGGACGCGGCGCAGTGGCTGTTTGGCGAAGTTGATCTGGCCAATGTGGCGCAGCTGCGCGCCAATGGCGGCGTGCTCAATTCCCGTCACTGGGCCGAACAACCGGGGGCTAAACCGCTCCCTGACGTTGAGGTTGTGGACTTGCGCTAAAGCCTTGGGCAAGCTGCGGCGATGCTGAAACGCTTCCTTCCGCTTGCCCTGCTGACGCTGACCGTGCCGGTGCTGGCCGCATCACCGCCGCCGCCAGTGGGGGTTGCGGCGCCCAGCCTGCAGCAACAGGTTGAGGCGCTGCTGGGCCAGGCCCCCAAAGGCACCCGCTTTGGTCTGATGGTGGCGGACGATTCCGGCCGGGTGCTGGTCTCGGTCAATCCGGACATGCGGTTCGTGCCGGCTTCCAACACCAAACTTTTCACCACCGCCGCCGCGCTGGCGCTGCTGCCGGGGATCGATCGGCCTGATCTGGCGGGCGGGACGCAGGTGTTTCTGGTGCCGGGCACAGCGGGAAAGCCCAAGGACGCAGTGCTTTATGGGCGCGGCGATGCCCGGCTATCCAGCGCGGCTAATTGCAAGGTCAATTGTCTCTCCGCGCTGGCAGATGCGGTGGCGGCAAATACCCGCGTGGTTGGCGATGTGATAGGCGATGACACCCTGTTTCCCGACCAGCGCTGGAGCGCGGGGATGAGCTGGAACAATATCGGCGATTACAATGCTACTGCGGCTTCTGCGCTATCGCTTGATGCCAACGAGTTGTCAGTCCGGGTGACAGCCAATCCGGCAGGTGGCCCGCCGCTGATTGCCGCGCCGCCCTATCTGATCGTGACCAATGAAGCATGGACTGTGCCCACCGGCGCGCCGACCACGCTGCAGCTTGAACACCGCGTCAATTCTCGCGAGTTCAGGCTTTATGGCGCCATCGCAGTGGGCGCATCGGAATGGAGCGCGCGAGTCGGGATCGACGATCCGGCAGACTATGCCGCCACGATCTTTACCCTGATGCTGCGGGATCGCGGGGTCAAGGTCATGGGCACAGTGCGGGTGCGCCACCAGCCGGTGATGAGCAAAGAATTGCAGCCTCTTTCCGCCTCGGTGCAAGCTGTGACGGTTATGGAGTGGGGTGCGCCGATTGCAGGAGCAGCCCCGCCGCCGCTGGCCGAGCTGATCCCGTTGACCAACAAGCCCAGCCAAAATCACCATGCGGAGGTGTTGTTGCGCCGGATTGGGCGGGTCAATGGCGGCACTGGATCGGTCGAGGACGGCCTCGCTGCGGAACGCGCACTGTTTGTCAGCGTCGGGGTGCCGCCCGAAGGGTTTGACCTCTATGACGGCTCGGGAATGTCAACCTATAACCGGGTCAGTCCGCGGGCCATGCTGGCTTTGCTGCGCTGGGGCATGGCGCAGAAATGGGGGCAGACCTGGCTGGCCTCGTTCCCGGTTGCGGGCCGTGATGGCACGTTGAAGCGGCGCTTCATCGGCACTGCGCTGGAAGGCAAAATGATGGCCAAAACCGGCACACTCAACGCCACCAATGCGCTATCGGGCACCTTGGTCACGGCCACAGGCCGCAGCCTGACCTTCGCGTTTTTCGCCAACGATGTGCCCGATGGGGCCAGCGCGATCCCGGCGATGGAGCAGACATTGCTGGCAATCGCTGCCGCCAATTGAGACTTAGGGACTAGTGCCCGGCACTAGTTAACCGCGCTTTCACCAATTTTTGGCATTACCCCGATCGTACCATCAAACCGATTCAGGTTGAGCAGATGATCGAGCGGCCGATAACTCAAGCCAATGCTGTGCGCCGGACCGACCGCAAACCCTTTGCGGCCACGGTGCAGTTCCGCGCAGGCAACCGCCGCGCCGACGTTCGGGTCAGCGACATTTCAGCGCTTGGTGCGCGGATTGCAGGCGTGTTTCTGGTCCGCGAAGGCGATCACTTCTTCCTCAAGATCGGGCATCTGGGCCCTATCGAAGCGCGGGTTATCTGGGTCAACGATTTCGATTTTGGCTGCGAATTTCTGCAGCCGCTCAGCGAAGTCGTTTACGACGCGCTTACCAACGAAAGAATCTAGCTGCACCAATTGCAGCGGGGCCTATCGCAGTCCATATCGGCGCCATGCAAATGGGTGGAGCCGATCAGTATCACAAGGCAGACGTGCCAGCGCGGCGCGCGCGGTTAAGCTTGGGCTGGCTGCAACGCCGGCTGTTCGATCTGTTGCTGCGCCGGTTTGATGCGGGGTTAGTCAGTGGCCAGCTTGATATGCTGCTGCCCGATGGATCGCGGCGGCGGCTGGGCGGGCGAGAGCCTGGGATTGCCGCGCAGATCACGATCCGGCGCTGGCGGGCGCTGCTGCATGGCGCGACCGGTGGATCCGCCGGCTTCTATCAAAGCTGGGAAGCAGGTGATTGGGACAGCCCCGATCTGGCCGCAGCTTTGGGGCTGTTTGCCGCCAATGCTGCGCCCTATGGTCAGCTGATCCGCGCGCGCGGACCGCGCCGCCTGGCCGGGCGGATTGCACATTGGCTGCACCGCAACACCCGCGCTGGCGCGCGCCGCAACATTCATGCCCACTATGATCTGGGCAACGATTTCTACGCGGCCTGGCTTGATCCCGACATGGTCTATTCGAGCGCGCGGTTCGATGCCGGCGCACGCGATCTGGCCGCCGCGCAGCAGCGCAAACTCGAAACCATCGCCCAGCGGGTGGCAGGGGCGCAGACCGTGCTGGAAGTGGGCTGCGGCTGGGGCGGATTGGCGCAGCATCTGCATGACAGCGGCATGGCCGTCACCGCGATCAGCCTGTCCGAAGCGCAGCTGGACTGGGCGCGGGCGGGCCGCGCCGCGCAGATTGAATTCCGCAATCAGGATTACCGCGATGTCACCGGGCAATTTGATGCGGTGGTCAGCGTCGAAATGGTCGAAGCGGTGGGGCAGGAATACTGGGGCGATTTCTTCGCCTGCCTGCAGCGCTGCCTGAAGCCGGGCGGGCGCGCCGCGGTTCAATACATCGCCATGCGTGATGATTTGTTCGAAAGCTACGCGCGCGGTGCCGATTTCATCCAGACTTACATTTTTCCCGGCGGGATGCTGGTCAGCGAAAGCGCGTTTCAGCGGCTCGCCGCGCAGCATGGGCTGGAGTGGCAGGATCATGCCGCCTTCGCGCTCGATTATGCCGAAACGCTGAAGATCTGGCGCGAACGGTTCGATGCAGCGGTGGCAGAAGGACGGTTGCCGGCCGGATTTGATCGCCGCTTCGTGCGGCTGTGGCGGTTTTATCTAAGCTACTGCGAAGGCGGCTTCCGCTCAGGCCTGATCGATGTCGCGCAGGTGACCCTGGTCAAGCGCTAAGGTGTGTTTCAGCAGAGCTGAAACAGCCAGCACCGGCCCGCTCCCCCTCCCGGCCACCCAGAACCTAGGGTAAACCTATAGGTGGCCGGGAGGGGGAGCGGGCCGGTGTTGCATCCACGTCAGTGGATCAAACGCCAGAGTTTTGCTCCACCCAGGACCCGGCAGCATCCGCGCATTTGGGGGGTAGGGACGCAGGTGGGCAAGGCCGCCTTGTGTCCCGGGTGGAACAATCTGGTCAGCAGACAGTGCGGAACATGCTGGGCGACTGATAGCGCGAGAGAACGTTATCGTGCACAATCGGCGAAAGCAGTTTGTCGAACGCGCAGCCAACCAAGCTGTTGTCCCACCAGATCACTTCGCCTTGCAGCGCCTCGATCCCGGGCAGGGTCAACCAGCAGATTGTGCCGGGCTGCAGGCGGTTGATCGCCGCGCCGCAAAATCCGCTTAGCGACAGATCGTGGATGACGGTCTGGAAGCCGCGCCCGCCGGAAATCCGCATCGTCGCGGGGATCGATACGCGCGTGCGCGGGGCGCTGCGATCTTCTTGTGCCGCCGCAAAATACGGGTCTTTGATGGCAAACATGTTTTCGCTCATGGCCGGGCCCTCTGTTCAATCCTTGCCGGTTCCCTTCCCGACAAGCTGTGCAGAGTATCGCTGAGCGCGGTTTCGCAGAGCTTATGAGGAGTGGTTAACCCGTTCGCGGTGCGGACTGGAAAACTGTTCACCAAGTAATGTCAGCAGCCGTGTCGCTACCGCTTCGGGCGGCTTGACGCTGGCCGGATCCTCGCCCGGATAGGCCTTGGCCCGCATCGCCGTGCGGGTTGCGCCGGGATCGACAATCGCAACCCGGGTTTTCGAGGTATTGCGGACTTCTTCGGCATAGCTGGCGATCAGGTTTTCGGCCGCGGCCTTGCTCGCGCCATAGGCACCCCAATAGGCGCGTGGATCGCTTGCAACCGAGGTGGTGAGATAGACCAGCCGCGGGTCCGCAGCGCGTTTGAACAGCGGATCAAACCGCGCGATCAGCGCCTGCGTGGCCAGCACATTGACAGTCAGCGCCTTGGAAAACTGCGCCTGATCGATATCGCGCACGGCTGTAAGCTCGGGCAGCATCGCGGCGCAGTGGACCATGACGTCAAGCTGGCCCCAGCGCTGGGCGATGGCCTCGGCCAGCCGAGCGATCGAATCGCCTTCGGCCAGATCGGCCGGAGCAATGGTGGCGCTGCCACCAGCCTCGAAAATCGCTTCCTCGATCGCTTCAAGCGATTTGGCATCGCGCGCGGTGATCACCACATGCGCGCCGGCTGCGGCCAGGGCCTTTGCGGTTGCCGCGCCTATGCCTTTGCTCGCGCCGGTCACCAGCGCGGTCTGTCCGGAAAGGTCGGTCATGCGTCGAGGCCGACCGCCAGGGGCAGCTGATCGGCATCGGCTTCGCGCTCGGCCAGGTCGGTCAGGCGGGTGGGGTATTGGCCGCTGAAGCAGGCATCGCAGTGCTGCGGCTGGGCATTGTTGCGGCTGGCTTCGCCTACTGCACGGTACAGCCCATCGATTGAAACGAAGGCGAGGCTATCGGCGACGATGAACTTGGTCATTTCCTGCACGTCCATCCGCGCGGCCAGAAGCTTATGCCGTTCGGGGGTATCGACGCCGTAGTAGCAGCTATGCTGGGTTGGCGGGCTGGCGACGCGCATGTGCACTTCGGCCGCGCCGGCATCGCGCATCATCTGCACGATCTTCATCGAGGTGGTGCCGCGCACGATCGAATCGTCGATCAGCACGATCCGCTTACCCGCCACTAGCGCGCGGTTAGCGTTGTGTTTGCGCTTCACATCGGCGTGGCGGGCGCCGTCGCTGGGCTGGATGAACGTGCGGCCAACATAGTGCGAACGGATAATTCCCAGTTCGAACGGGATCCCGCTTTGCTGGGCATAACCGATTGCGGCTGGCACGCCGCTATCGGGCACCGGGATCACCAGATCGGCTTCAACTGGCGCTTCCTTGGCCAGTTCCTTGCCGATCGCCTTGCGCACTTCGTAAACCGATTGGCCGCCCATGACCGAATCCGGGCGGCTGAAATAGACATGTTCGAAAATGCACGGACGCGGGGCCGGCTTGCCGAACGGGCGCTGGCTGGTGGTGCGGCCATCGGCGCGCACTTCGACGATTTCGCCCGGCTCAATCTCGCGCACAAAGGTTGCGCCAACCACATCGAGCGCGACAGTCTCGCTGGCGAACACAGTGGCATCGCCGATCTTGCCCATCACCAGGGGCCGGATCCCCAGCGGATCGCGGCAGGCGATCATCCGCTTGGGCGTCATGCAGATCAGCGAGTAGGCGCCCTCAATCATCCGCAGCGCATCGATGAAGCGGTCCATCAAGGTGGGATAGCGGCTGGTCGCGATCAGGTGGATGATCACTTCGGTGTCAGAGCTGGACTGGAAAATCGCGCCTTTGTTCACCAGCTCGTGCTTGAGGTGCATGGCATTGGAAATGTTGCCGTTGTGCGCCACCGAAAAGCCGCCGCGGGCCAGATCTGCGTAGAGCGGCTGGACATTGCGCAGCCCCTGGCCGCCGGTGGTGGAATAGCGCACATGGCCGCTGGCCATTTCGCCGGGCAGTTCGGACAGGAAGCTGCCTTCGGAAAAGACCTGGGCAACATGCCCCAGCCCGCGCCGGGCAAAGAATTCTGCGCCGTTCCAGCTGACAATACCGACGGCTTCCTGGCCGCGGTGCTGCAGGGCGTGGAGCCCCAGCGCGGTCATGGCTGCAGCCTCTGGCGTGCCGATAACGCCGAAAATGCCGCACTCCTCGCGCAGCTTGTCACCGTCTGCGTCAAGGAAGGGATGGGTAAGGTTCATGGATAGAATCGCCTGAGCCGGGATTGCCCTGTGGCCGGGCATTTGGCCCCGCTGTGCCCGGAAAGCAAGGGGTGGGCCATTGCTCTTCGGTGCATGTCACCCTAAATCGCGCTTCAACATCGACACATGCGAGAACCTGCTTGATCCTTACCCCCTTCGAACGTGCGCTGGTCCGGCGCTATATGCTGCCTGGGCGCGGCGAAGCGTTTATCGCCATGGTCGCCGGGATCAGCCTGTTTGCGGTGATGCTGGGGGTGATGGCGCTGGTTGTGGTGATGAGCGTGATGAACGGCTTTCGCGCTGAATTGTTTGACAAGATTGTCGGGCTGAACGGCCACGCCATCATCCAGGGCTATGGCGGACGGCTGGATAACTGGCAGCAGATGCTGCAGGATGTAAAGAACACCCCCGGCGTAACCCGCGCCTCGCCGCTGATCGAACAGCCGCTGATGGTCAGCTTCAATGGCCGCGCCGATCTGATCTTTGCCCGCGGTAATACGGCAGAAGATATCCAGCGGCTGAAAGACAAGGTGGTTTCGGGCAGCCTGTTCCCGATCAAGCCCGATGCCAGCGAAGTGGCAATCGGCAGCGAACTGGCCAACAATATCGGTGCGCGGGTGGGCGATACCATCACGATCATCAACCCGCAGGGCCAAAGCACCCCGTTCGGCACCGTGCCGCGCCAGATCGGTTACCGCGTGGCGGCGATCTTTACGGTCGGGGTCTATGATTATGACCAGCGGTTCGTGGTCATGCCGATCCCCGATGCGCAGACCCTGCTGCTGACCGGCGATACCATCGGCACGATCGAGGTGCAGGTTGAAAACCCTGACCAGGCGCGCGAGACGCTGGAAGGGATCAAGCAAAAATATATCAATCAGGCCCAGATCAGCGATTGGAAATCGATCAATTCCGGCCTGTTCGAAGCCCTGGCAGTGGAACGCGTGGTGATGTTCGTGGTGCTGTCACTGATCGTGCTGGTCGCGGTGTTCAACATCCTGTCGAGCCTGATCATGCTGGTTCGCGCCAAAACCCGCGACATCGCCATCCTGCGGACCATGGGGGCAACGCGCAAATCGATCCTCAAAGTGTTCGTCACGCTGGGTTTCAGCATCGGCGCGATGGGCACGTTGCTGGGGCTGGGGCTGGGCTTCTTCCTGCTGCAGTTCCGCCAGGGCGCGGTGCATCTGGTTGAACGGATGACCGGGCAGAACCTGTGGGACCCTTCGATCCGGTTCCTGACCGAACTGCCCAGCCGCAGCGATCCGTTCGAAATCACGATGATCGCGGTACTGTCCTTGCTGCTAAGCTTCCTGGCCACGCTCTACCCGGCCTACCGCGCGGCGGCGACCGATCCGGTGCAGGTGCTGCGTTATGAGTAATCCAGGCGTGGCCGATGTGCCTATCCCCGTCATCAGTCTGACCGGCCTCACGCGCAGCTTTCAACAGGGCGGCGAAACGATCGAAGTGCTGCGCGGGGTAAATCTTGCAGTCGCACCCGGCGAAATCGTCGCACTGCTGGGTCCTTCGGGTTCGGGCAAATCGACCCTGCTGCAGGCGGTTGGTCTGCTGGAAGGCGGCTTTGGCGGCAAGATCGAGATTGCCGGTTGCGATGCTTCCCATCTGAGCGGAGATGATCGCACAACGCTGCGACGTGAGGCGGTGGGCTTTGTCTATCAATTCCACCATCTGCTGCCCGATTTCAGCGCGCTGGAAAACGTGGTCCTGCCGCAGCTGCTGCTCGGCACCTCGCGGCCCGACGCCAATGCCCGGGCAAGTGAGCTGCTGGGCGCGCTGGGCCTGTCTGAGCGGCTGACGCACCGGCCCAGCCAGCTTTCGGGCGGCGAGCAGCAACGGGTCGCCGTGGCCCGCGCGCTGGCCAACAAGCCGGTTCTGGTCTTGGCCGATGAACCCACCGGCAACCTAGACGAACATACCGCCGACAAGGTGCTGGGCGAATTTCTGCACCTGGTGCGCACCGCCGGCAGCGCTGCGCTGGTTGCCACGCACAACGAACGCCTGGCGGCAAAGATGGACCGGGTGGTGCGCTTGCATGAAGGCGTGCTGAGCTAACCCCGATCGGGCGCACACTGCGGTCCATCGAAAATGCCTTGTAAGCTTCGTTGTGGCGGGGTTGCTTGCCGGTAAGGGGGATCGCCATGTCGTTTGCGCTTGCCGTCGCAATTATCGCCCAGGCCGCTGGCGTATCGCCGATCGCGCCGCTGCCGCCGGCCTGCTCGGGAGCGGTCTACGCTGAGTTCGATTTCTGGGTGGGGGACTGGGATGTCTACCCCCGCCTGGCCGATCAATCCAAAGCCCCGCTTGTGGCGCATAGCCGGATCGAAAAGCTCTATGGCGGCTGCGCGGTGCGCGAAAACTGGATGCCGCTCAAAGGTGCTGGCGGCGGAAGCCTCAACGCTCCCGATCCTCAGACGGGACGGTGGCACCAGTACTGGCTTGATGAAACCGGCGCACGGGTCGATTTTGATGGCGGACCGGCGGCGGGCGGCATGGTGCTGATGGGCTATTGGCGCGGGGTTAACGGCCCGGGCAAGGATGGCCTGATCCGCATGACCTATACCGCGATTGACCGCGATACGGTGCGCCAGCACGGCGAGATTTCGACCGATCACGGGCTGAGCTGGAGCGAAAGTTTCGATCTCCTCTATCTGCGGTCGAAGGCGGGCGGTTGACCTTGCGGCAATTTCGGTATCAGTCTTTCCCGAATATTTCCGGAGACCAGTCATGACCACAATCGCTGATTTCACTGCTGACCTGCCGGGCGGCAAGCAGATCAACCTGGCCGACAAGCAGGGCAAAGTGCTGCTGGTAGTCAACACCGCCAGCAAATGCGGTTTTACCCCGCAGTATGACGGGCTTGAGGCGCTGCACAAAAAGTACGGCGAGCAGGGCTTTGAAGTGCTGGCGTTCCCGTGCAACCAGTTCGGCGGACAGGAACCGGGCAGCGCGGACGAAATCGCCGAATTCTGCAAGGTCAACTTTGGACTCAGCTTCCCGCTGATGGCCAAGGTTGAGGTCAACGGCGCAGGCGAGGCGCCGCTTTATGGCTGGCTGAAAAGCGAAGCGCCCGGGCTGATGGGGACCAAGGCGGTCAAATGGAACTTCACCAAATTCCTGATCGGCCGCGATGGCAAGGTGGTGAAGCGCTATGCCCCCACAGACAAGCCCGAAAGCATCGCCAAGGATATCGAGAAATTGCTGTAGTTTCTCCCCGGCGGCCTGCCGGGGAGAATTATTCAACTACTGCGCCAGGCCAGCCAGCTTGCCAGGATCGATCCCGGCAACTGCCGCTTTCAGCTCGTCGATGCTGCCTGCTTCGCCATCTGCAGAAATGATGAACCGGCCGCCGAACTGCTGGGTAAATTTGCCGCGGTTGTTCTTGTTGTTCCATTCCTCGATCCGCATCTGGCCATCGACGGTAGTGGCGCGCTCATAGCCATCAGCGTCTTCGCGGCTGTGCTGCGCGCCAAAGGCCGCGCCCATGCCGGCAAGTGCGCCAAGGCCCGACGAATCGATGATCGTCAGGCGAATGGTCTTGTCGCCGTTCTTGTAGGTGCCTTCGGCTTGCGCGCCCATCGCACCTGCGGCGTTGGTTTCAACCGCCGTGCGGGTGTAGCTGCCCAGCGCTGCGGGAAGCATTGCCTGGAGCTGAGCCGGGTCGATCGTCTTGACGTTGCCGCTGGCCGCAGCTTCCAGCTGCTTGCCGGCCTGTTCGATCTTTGCGGTATCGATCTTGCCCATGCCGGGAATGTTCATTTCAACCGAATCGTTCGACCCGGCAGACATCATCCCGGCGGCACCCATACCGAACAGTCCGGCTACAGACATGGTCGCGGCGCTGGCCACCCACATCAGCACGATCGCGGCGATGGTGGTTACAGCGGTATAGCCAACCGCTTTGTCCTGCGGCACTTTCATCACCGGGGTGGCGCCCAGATAGAACAGGTAGAGCCCATAAAGCCCGGCCAGCAGACCCAGCATTCCAAGCGCCGGTAAGATCTGCAGCGCGCCGGCGACCCAGCCCGGAGTCATGGCATAGACCACGAGCTTGAATGCCGAGGTCCGGTCAGCGGTCCCGCCGAACTTGTCAGCCAGGAAATCGGCGACAAGCCCGATCACGACCACCGAAATCAGCGCCATGACCACGCCGAGCACGGCCATTGTCAGCCCGCTCATCAGCCCGGGATGATAGGTCGCAACGATGGCGTTGATCCCGAACACTTGCCCGCCGATGAAGCCCGCAATCGGGCCGATGATCAGCAGCGGCAAGGCATAGCGGGTGATCAGATCGCCCGGCGTTGCGGCCTCGGCAGCAATCACTGGCCAGGTTTCGGCGGGCTTCAGGATGATGGCTTTGGCGCGCTCAAGCAGGCCACTGCTCTGCGCATAGGGATTGTCCATGCTCGGGCTCCTTCTTTGGAATAGAATTGTGCGCAAGCGACCTTTGTTATGACCTCATCGAACCACAGTTTCGTGCGCAATGCCAGAGCGCGTCGCAATCTGGGGACGGGGCAGTGGAAAAGCGCTAAGACCTTTTGCCAATCGCGCTGGCGCTGCCTAGGCTCGTTGCGATGTCCCACACCGGCTTTGTCCCTTTGCGCGTGCTCACCAGCTATTCGATGCTGGAAGGGGCGATTGATCCCAAGGCGGTGGCCAAGCTGGCCAAGGAGCGTGGCTTTCCCGCGATTGCCATCGCCGATCGCAACGGGCTATATTCGGCGATGGCCTTTGCCGGTGCCGCGCGCGACATGGGGACTCAGCCGATTATCGGCACGCTGCTGGGGGTGCGACGCGACGGCGATGGTCCGATCGATTGGCTGGCACTTTATGCCCAGAACGAGGCCGGCTGGCAGAACCTGTGCCATCTGGTTTCGGCCGCGCACCTTGATCGTCCGCTGGAACTGGAACCGCACGTCACCTTCGCCCAGCTGGATGGCCATACCGACGGCCTGATCGCACTAACCGCGGCGGGCGAGGGCGCACTGGTGCGGCTGCTGGCCGAACAGCGCGTTGAGGCGGCGCAGGACTATTGCGCGCGGTTGGAGAGCCTGTTCGCCGGCCGGCTCTACATCGAAATCGCGCGGCGCAATGACCGTGAAGAGGAAGCAGCTGAAGAGGCGCTGATTAACCTCGCTTATGCCCGCGATCTGCCCTTGGTGGCGACCAATCCGGCCTCTTACGGCGATCCCGGGTTTGTCAGCGCGCACGATGCCATGCTGTGCATCGCCAATTCGACCCACCTCGATGCGGCAGAACGGCCGCGCGCCAATTCGCAGACCTGGGTCAAAAGCGCGCCGATGATGGCTGAGATCTTTGCCGATCTGCCCGAAGCGCTAAGCAACACGCTGGTGATCGCGCAGCGCTGTGCCTATGCTCCGCCCAAGCGCAAGGCGCTGCTCCCCAGCCTGGCCGGGGACAAGGCCGGCGAAGCGCAGATGCTGATTGACGATGCCCGCGCCGGCCTCGCCGCACGACTGGCTCCTTATTATCCCAACGCCGCTCAGGCTGAGCTTGTCGAAGCCCTCCAAGCTGAGGGTGAGGCCCGGCGTGCGGCCTTCGACAAGCTCAGTCCGAGCGGGGTCGGAGAGGAATTCCTGAACTACGCCGACCGGCTCGATTTTGAAACCAACGTAATCAATACAATGGGATTTGCCGGCTACTTCCTGATCGTGGCCGACTTTATCAAGTGGGCCAAGGATAACGACATACCGGTCGGGCCGGGGCGCGGTTCGGGCGCAGGCTCGGTGGTGGCCTGGGCTTTGACCATTACCGATCTCGATCCGCTGCGGCTGGGGCTGCTGTTCGAACGCTTCCTCAATCCCGAACGTGTTTCGATGCCGGATTTCGATATCGATTTCTGCGAAACCCGCCGCGGTGAGGTGATCCGTTATGTCCAGGCCAAATATGGCCACGATCACGTTGCCCAGATCATCACTTTCGGCAAGATGAAGGCCCGCGCGGTGCTGCGCGATACCGGGCGCATCCTGCAGATGAGCTATGGCCAGGTTGACCGGCTGACCAAGATGATCCCCAACCACCCGACTGATCCGTGGACACTGCCGCGCGCGCTCAACGGGGTGGCGGAACTCAAGCGCGAATATGACAACGACGATGAGGTGAAGCGGCTGATCGATCTGGCGATGCAGCTCGAAGGGCTGCCGCGCAATAGCTCCACCCACGCCGCCGGGGTGGTGATCGGTGATCGCCCGCTGGCGCAGCTGGTGCCGCTCTACCGCGATCCGCGCTCGGACATGCCGGTAACGCAGTTCGACATGAAATATGTCGAGGATACCGGCCTGATCAAGTTCGACTTTTTGGGCCTCAAGACACTGTCGGTGCTCAAGAAGGCACTGCAACTGCTGAAAAAGCGCGAGATTGAGGTTAATCTCGATGCGCTGCCGTGGGATGATAGCGAGGTTTATGACCTGCTCCAGTCGGGCGACACGGTGGGGGTGTTCCAGCTCGAATCCGAAGGGATGCGGCGCACGCTCAACGCGGTGAAGCCAACCAATTTTGGCGATATCATCGCGCTGGTTTCGCTCTACCGTCCGGGCCCGATGGACAACATCCCGCTGTTCGGCCGGCGCAAGAACGGGGCCGAGGCGATTGAGTATCCGCACGCCCGGCTGGAAGGGATCCTGTCCGAGACTTACGGCGTCTTCGTCTATCAGGAACAGGTGATGCAGGCCGCGCAGGTGCTGGCAGGCTATTCGCTGGGCGATGCCGATTTGCTGCGCCGGGCAATGGGCAAGAAAGACCAGAGCGAAATGGACGCGCAGCGCGCGCGCTTCATCGCCGGGTGCAAGGAGGTGTCGGGGATCGAGGCCGCGAAAGCGAACGAACTGTTCGATTTGATCGACAAGTTCGCCGGCTATGGCTTCAACAAGAGCCACGCCGCCGCCTATGCCCTGCTGGCCTATCAGACCGCCTGGCTGAAAACCCATTACCCGCACGAATTCTATGCCGCATCGATGTGCTTCGACATGCACCAATCGGAAAAGCTGTGCACCTTTGTTGATGACATGCGCCGCGCCGGGGTGGCGCTCGAAGCGCCCGATATCAACCATTCCGAAGCCGAATTCACCGTTGAACGCACCGATGATGGCCACGCGGTGCGCTATGCCCTGGCGGGGATCCGCAATGTCGGTGAAAAGGCGATGGACGCGATCGTGGCAGAACGTGAGGCCAGCGGCCTGTTCACCAGTCTGGAAGACGTGTTCCGCCGCGCCCCGCAAGGATCGATGAACCGGCGCCAGCTGGAAGGTCTGGCCGCAGCCGGTGCGTTCGACGCGCTGGAACCCAACCGCGCCAAGGTGCTGGCCAATGCCGAAATGCTGCTGGCCGTGGCGGACGAGGCCGAGCGTAGCCGCTCAAGCGGGCAGGCGGCGCTGTTCGGCGGCGATGATCACGCTGCCCCGGCGCTGCGGCTGGTGGACGCGGAAGCCTGGTCCAAGACCGAGCAGATGGCCCGCGAGCGCGAGAACTTCGGGTTCTATTTCGCCGCGCATCCGGTGGAACAATGGCGCGCGGTGGCCAGTGCCAATGGCGCGCGGTCCTATGTCAACATCCTGGAAAGCGGAATGAGCGGCGGCGGCCGGACGCAGGCGGTGATGGCTGCGATGGTCGAAAGCGTCAATCGCGGCCGAACCCGGCGCGGGGCCGATTTTGTCCGCGCTGACTTCTCTGACAATTCGGGCCAGTTTTCTGCCGCCTGCTTTGAAGAGGCGCTGGTCGCGCCGATGATCCAGTGGGCCAAGGATGGCACCTGTCTGCTGCTGACCGTGGAACTCGATGCGCCCAGCCCCGACGAGCCGCCGCGCGTAACAGTGCGCGGCGCCCGCCCGCTCAGCGAAGTGAAAAGCGCCGGGTCGATGCTGCTGCGGCTTGAAGTGCTGCGGCCCGATGTGTTTACCGTGCTGGCCGAAATGCTGCCGCGCGGTGAAGATGGGCGCGGCGAAGTGGTGGCGCATGTGCATACCGGCGCCGGCAAAGAGGCGCGAATTTGCCTTGGCAAAGACTTCCATCTTGATGGCGAATTGGCGGAACGCTTGGCAAGTGTCGAAGGACTTGCCAATGTAGCTCTTAGCGCGCGGCGCGGAGGGGCGAACCTTCGGCTGGTCGCCTGATTCAATCCGGTTTGGGCAAGAGGATACGAAAATGCTGGGAGCAATGCAGGACTGGGACCTTCGGGTAACCCGTCTGATCGACCATGCAGCACGCGAGCATGCGGCACGTGAAATCGTGACGCATTGGGCCGATGGCAGCGAAACGCGGACCAATTGGGCCGAGGTGCGCCGGGATGCCCTGAAAATGACTCAGGCATTGCGCAAACTGGGCGTGACCAAGGGGGATCGGATCGCCACCCTGGCAATGAACCATTCGCGCCACCTGGTGACCTGGTACGGCGCGGTTGGCGTGGGCGGGGTGCTGCACACCATCAACCCCCGGCTATTCGACGATCAGCTGGAATACATTGCCAATCACGCCGAAGATCAGGTGCTCCTCTACGATGCGGCGTTCCAGCCGCTTGTGGATCGGATGAAGGTCAAGTGGACCACGATCAAGCGCTACATCTGTTTCGACAACGGCGAGTTCGAAGACTGGATCGGGGCCGAGGACGGCGAGACCGAATGGGCAAGCGGCGACGAGCGCGATCCCTGCATGCTGTGCTACACCAGCGGCACCACCGGCAATCCCAAGGGCGTGCTGTACCAGCATCGCTCCACGATGCTCCACGCGATTACCGGGCTGCAGCCGGCGATTTTCGATATGGATGCCACCACGGTAATGCTGCCGGTGGTGCCAATGTTCCATGCCGCCAGCTGGGGCTTGCCGTGGTCTGGCGCGGCGGCGGGGATCAAGTTCGTGTTCAGCGCGGTCAACGATCCGGCGGTGCTGTGCGATCTGATGAACCGCGAAAAGGTGACCCATTCGGCCGGGGTTCCCACCGTCTGGCTGGCCACGTTCCAGCACATGGACGCGACCGGCACTACGCTGCCCACCCTGCGCCACGCGATCATCGGCGGTTCGGCCGCACCGCGCTTTATGCTTGAGCGGCTGATGCAGTCCGGGGTTAACGTTGCCCACGCCTGGGGGATGACCGAAACCAGCCCGATCGGCACCACCGGGGCCAAGACCTTTGACTGGGCAGATAAGGATTTTGCCGGTCAGGTCGATATCAAGCAGATGCAGGGCCGGGTGCCGTTTGGGGTTGAGCTGCGCTGCGTTGATCTGGACGATCCCGCCAAAGTGCTGCTCCGCGATGGGCAGACCAGCGGCGCGCTGCAGGTGCGCGGTCCGTGGGTGATCAAGCGCTATTTCAAGGCCGATGCAGACGCCACCGATGCCGAGCAGTGGTTCGATACCGGCGACGTGGCGATTCTGCACCCGGATGGCACCTTGCAGCTGACCGATCGGACCAAGGACGTGATCAAATCGGGCGGCGAATGGATCAGCTCGGTCGAACTGGAAAATGCCGCGATGAGCCATCCGGCCGTGGCCGAAGCAGCGGCGATCGGCATCTATCATCCCAAGTGGGATGAACGGCCGATCCTGGTCGTGGTGAAAAAGGCCGGTGCTGAGGTCAGCGGGGACGAGATCAAGGCGCATCTTGCGCAAAGCGTGGCGAAATGGTGGCTGCCCGATGCGGTCGAATTCGTCGACCAGATCCCGCATGGCGGCACCGGCAAAGTCAGCAAGAAAGACCTGCGCGAACAGTTCCGCGAATATACCCTGACGGACTAGCGACCCGGCGTAGTCCGATCAGGGCATATCCGCCCGCAGCAGGGCGCGCCGGTGCCTGCGCCCCCCGCTGCGACCGGACAATCAGTTGTTCTTGCTGACTGCACTGGCCGCATCATTGGCTGCATTGCCCACGTTTTGCGCGGCATTGCTGACATCCTTGGCGGCTTCGGCCACGGCGTTGTTCTTGTTGGCTTCGCTGGCCGACATGCCGGCAAAATAATAGACGCCCAACGCAATCAGCGCGAGCGCGATCAAGCCGAACATCCAGCCGCCGCCGCTGCTGCTGCTGGTCCCGCGGTCGATCACGGTGGTGTGGGTGCTGCCATCGGGAGCGGTGTGGGTGGTGATATTTTCATCGGCCATGGTGACGATCCTGTTGTTGTGTTTGGTGCAGTTCCCAACGCATTTGGCTGCTATTGGTTGCAAATGCGCGGGCAGAAGTGCTGTTATGCCGACTTGCACTGAAAGGATGTCTGGCATGCCATTTATCGATCCCAGCCGCGAAAACTGGCAGCGGTTCAAGCAATTGCCGCGTGATCGGCCGATCCACATGCTCAACCTGATCAAGTTTCGCGATCTGGCAGACTATCCCGCCGATCATCCCAATCACAGCAAGGGGCTGACCGGGCGCGAGGCCTATGCAATCTATGCCGAAGGATTTCAGCGCGTGGTCGCGGGTGATGGCGCGGCGATGGTCTGGGCGGCAGAGCCGGAATGCGTGGTCACCGGGCCCGCAGACGAATGGGATGAAGCCTTCGTGATGGGATATCCCAATAGCGGAGTGTTCATGGCGATGGTCAAGAATGAAGAATACGTTCGCGATGTTTTGCCGCACCGCACTGCCGCCGTGGCTGACAGCCGCTTGATCCGCTTCGCCGGATAGGCACAAAGTTTGGCTTGGGAATTGCCACAGCGCCGGGTTAGGTTCGCCGCGAGCAGAGACACGATGGGGAATTGAAATGATCGTAACCACCACTGAAAACGTCGCCGGTTATCGTGCCACCGAAGCCCTCGGGCAGGTGTTTGGCGTGGTGGTGCGCAGCCGCGGACTGGGCGGCAATATCGTCGCGGGCCTGCGCTCGCTGATCGGCGGGGAGATCAAGGAATACACCTCGCTGGTCGAAGATACGCGGCGTCAGGCGATTGACCGGCTGGTGGCCAACGCGCGGCTGATGGGCGCCGATGCAGTGGTGATGATGCGCTTCGATTCGGGATCGATCGGCCAGACCATGAACGAAGTCGTCGCCTATGGCACTGCGGTGAAGCTGGCCCCGCAATGACCGCCAATGCGCGCCTGTTTTTGCTGATCTTGGGCGGGCTTCTGCTGCTTGGCGGTGTGGTCAGAGCGGCCGCCGGCGTTCCGCTGCTGCCGTTGTTTATCGTCGGGACGCTGGTGCTGGCGGGGACGCTGTTCGATCTGGGCTATCGCGGCGCGGCTGGTCGGCGCGGTGCCAAAGGCGGACTGTGGCAGCGCACTGGTGAGCGGGAAATCAACACCCTGACTGGCGTTGCCGAGGAAGTGTGGTTCGATCCCGCCAGCGGAGCGCGGCGTTACGAGCCATTGGGGTCCGATCCCAACCGCAGTTAGCTTTTCGTCTTGGCCACCAGCGTGTGGATTTCGTCAGTCAGCTGATTGTTGACCGTGAGCAGCTTGTGCAGCTCATCGGTAATCTCTTGCAGCGCTTCAGCGTCGTTAAAGGTTTGCAGCGCCTGCTTGTCCGAAGCGGCAGCGGCGACCTTCTGGCCCACCATGATGATCGATAGCAGCACCAGTTGCAGGAAAGTCTGCGCGATCCAGGCGATCAGCGGTGCGGTGCCGCCGCGAATTGCCGCCGGCAGGCTGATCAGCGCGAGGCCGGCAAAGGCTTAGGCACACCACATCGTGCCGACCACATTGGTGATCCTGACCGCCAGCCAGCCGTTGAACCCGATATTCTCGCCGCGCCGGGTGTGGGCGCCTTCGCTCTTGTGGTGGGCAAGCCGGGGGTGGGGCTGGTGGGCTGCGGGCATGATCAAACGCTCCTGTTCGCTGTGCTCGACGAGCTTGATCAAATCAGCCGCAACTGTCCATCCGTGCTGGGCCGTTCGAAGCGGCTGCAATCGAGCCGGGGATGCGCGCGGTTCATCCCCAGCTGCTTGGTCTCAATCCTGAACCGGGTTCGAAATACGTCAGCCCAAACGCCCTGCGGTTTCATCCGGCTGAAAAACGAAGGGTCATTGTCGCGGCCTTCACGCACTGATTGCACGATATGCATCACCTTGGTGGCGCGATCAGGATAGTGCGCGGCCAGCCATTCGCGGAAAAGCGAGGCCACTTCGTGCGGCAGGCGCAGCATGATCCAGCTGGCCGAGGTGACCCCGCGCGCCGCGGCTTCCTGCAGAATGCCTTCGATGAACTGATCGGTAATCGACGGGATCACCGGCGCGATCGAGACATGCGAAGGCACGCCTGCTGCAACCAATTTACCCAAAGTATCCAGACGCTTGGCTGGCGAACTGGCTCGCGGTTCGAGCAAGCCCGAGAGCACCGGATCAAGGCTGGTTACCGATATACCCACCGCCACCAGATTGTGCCGCGCCAGTTCAGTTAGCAGATCAAGATCGCGCACCACCCGCGCGCTTTTGGTGGTGATCGTCACCGGGTGGCGCACCTCCAGGCAAAGCTCAAGTATGCTTCGGGTTATCCGAAAACGGTCTTCGATCGGCTGGTAGGGATCGGTATTGGTGCCCATCGCGATCGGCGCCGGTTTGTAGGCCGGCTTGGCCAGGGTCTGCCGCAGCAATTCGGCAGCATTGGGCTTGGCGAACAGCTTGGTCTCGAAATCGAGGCCCGGCGACAAGTCGTGATAGGCGTGGCTGGGGCGGGCATAGCAATAGACGCAGCCATGCTCGCACCCGCGATAGGCATTGATCGAACGGTCAAACGGAATATCGGGCGATTGATTGAAGCTCAGGATCGTGCGGGCCCGTTCCAGCGTAACCTCGGTCCGCAGTTTCGGGCCCAGGCCGTCAATCTCTTCGCGAACATCCAGCCAATCCTGGTCCACCTCGCGCGCGTTCAGCCCGAAGCGCTGCGGGACGTGCGCAGTCGGAGCGCCTCGGCCGTGAATCGGGGGTTGGGTAGGCATGCGAGTATTGGAACATAAAAAGAACAAAATTGCAAGGTGGTCTTGTCAAACTCGATAGATCCTCTCCATTTTCGCCGAATGGCGCAAATGGGGAGGTGGATGGGCCGCAGGCCCAGACGGAGGGGTATCGACGCCAGCGTAGAGACCCCTCCGTCAGCGGCTGGACGCCGCTGCCACCTCCCCATTTGTGGCAGTCGCCAAAAATGGAGAGGATCGAAAGAAGCCTAAACCTCGCGCAGCCGCGGCATCAGCTCGACGAAGTTGCAGGGCCGGTTGCGGCTGTCGAGTTGCTCGCACAGAATCTTGTCCCAGCCGTCCTTCACCGCCCCGTTCGATCCGGGCAGCGCGAAGACATAGACCCCGCCGGCCAGAACCGCGCAGGCGCGGCTTTGCACCGTGCTGGTGCCGATCGATTGGTAGCTGATCCAGCGGAACAGCTCACCAAAGCCGGGGATGTCCTTGCCGCCAAGAGCGGCCTTGATCTGGCCCAGCGCTTCGGGCGTTACATCACGTCCGGTCAGCCCGGTTCCGCCGGTAGTGATAATCGCATCGGCTTCGCCGCCGCCAATCCATTGGCGCAGCAGCGCGACAATTGTCGGCACATCATCGCGGACGATAGCCCGCGCGGCCAAGGTGTGACCGGCGGCCTCAATCCGCTCAGCCAGCAGCGCGCCCGAAGTGTCGCTATCCAGATCGCGGGTATCGGACACGCTCAGCACCGCGATCCTGATCGGCTTGAAAGGCCGGGCGGGATCAACGGCCACGGTCAACCGTCCCATCGGCCCGCATCCGCACCCCAGCCGATCCGCTCAGCCCCGGAAAGGTCGGCCACATGCCCTGCGCCAAAGCCATCCGGCTTTCGGACGGGCCGCCGGCTTGGCGTTCGTACATCCAGTAATTGCGCAGTACGATGTTCACATAGCCGCGGGTTTCCCAATAGGGCACCGATTCGATCCACAGCAGCGGATCGCCCTGATCCTTGATCTGGCTGTTCCAGCGGGTGACCGGGGTTAGCCCGGCATTATAGGCAGCCATCACCTTGGGCAGCAGTCCTTGCGTGCCAGGCGAATCGCGCAGCATCTGCAGATGCTGCTGGCCGAAGGCGAGGTTGACTTCGGGCTTGTTGAGATCGCTGGCATTGCCCGATACGCCCAGCGATGCGGCATGATCGCGCGCCGCCGATGGCATGATCTGCATCAGTCCGCGCGCCCCTGCCGGGCTGACTACGCCCGCGCGGAACACCGATTCCTGCAAGGTATGCGCATAGACCAGCGCCGGATCGACCTTCCATCCGGTCACCGGGGTCCAGCGCGGGGTCGGGAACCGCGAAGCCGGCTCTGGCCGGGTGCCTTGCGGCACGTTGTAGGCCATCCACAGCTGCGTGCCGGGCGTGCCCAGACTGCGCGCCAGCCGCGACAGTGCACCGAACTGGGCCGGGCGGCCGATCCGCGCCTGATGCCGCAGCACTTCATCGGCCAGCGCATCCTCGCCAATTTCTGCCAGCGCGACGGCGACCCTTACATTGGGCACATCGCGCAAGTCCTGCCAATCGGCCTGGCTGAAATCGGGTGTCTCGTGGCTCTTGGGCAAGTCCGTGCCCAGCTGCTCGGCGGCGAGCATGCCATACAGCGTTTCGTCCATCCGCGCGGCTGCCCGCAGCGGCGCGGCGGCCAGTTCGGGCTGGCGGCAGCGGACCAGCGCGCGGCTTTGCCAATAGAACCCGGCCGCGGTCAGTTCGGGATTGGTGGAAAGCTGGGCGGACCTTGCAAAGGCTTCGCTGGCGGCGCGGCAATCGCCCAGCCGCCAGGCCGCAAGCGCGGAAATCCACACCCCTTCGGCCACCCACGGCCCCGCCCCGTCGAGCGCCGCCTGACCAAGGGTAAAGGCATCGGCATCGTCGTTGATGACGTAGAAGCTCCACGAAACCTTGCTGCGCCATTCGGCCCGGGCATTTGGCGATAGCTGGGTATCGATCCCATCGAGCAAGGCCTTGGCACCCGGCGCGTCATCGTCCTTGATCTTGCGCTGGATCGCGCCTGCCACCGCGCCGGGCATGGTGCCATCGCCGGTTTCGCGCGGGCGTTCGCGCCGGGCGCGGCTGGGCACACTGACAAAGGTGTTGGCGCTGGGCAGGGTGTGCAGGGTGGTGGAGCCGCGCTTTTGCGCCAGCCCCATGATCCGTTCGCTTTGCGGCAATTCGGTGCCCTGATCCAGCCAGGCCTCCAGCGGCGCGAGCTCGATCTTGGGGGAGGTGGGAGCCAGATAATATTCGGCCAGTGCCACCTGACGCAGCGGCCCGGTAGAGCGCTGGGTAAACATCTGCTGGACCTTGGCCCACTGCGCCGCATCGATCGCGGCAAATAGATCGCGGTAATAGGTGCGATCATCCTGACTGAGGAGAGTGGGCACCGCGCCGCGATGCGCGCGCCCGGCAAAGTAATCCATCGCCGCACTGTTGGCCTGTGCCACCAGCGGCAGACAGGCCCCACCAGCCGCGATCAGCAGCAGGGCGATCTTGGCGCGTGTGCCAGCTCTCACGATTGTACCAGTCCCCAAATCAAAGCAGGTCAGGCGCTCTGCCAATCGAGCAGTGCCTGCCATAGCCGCGCTTTCCCCATTGGCCGGGCCAGCAGGCTTTCCAGTTCCGGCGCCGCCAAGGCCGGCAGCGCAGCGCCTAGACGCCATATTTGCGGCAAGGGCTGAACGCTTTTCGCCGGATCGTGGCCCAGAAGCGATGAGACGTGGCTGCCAAAGCCGATCAACCGCTTTGGCGCGACGAGACCGACGTGATGACGCGCCAGATCGCCCAGCCCACGCTCGGCCAGATTGGCCCAATCGGGCAGCGGCATGTGGCGCGGCAGGGCGCTGGCAAAATAGACCGCATCGGTCGCGATCCCCAGCGCGGAGATTATCCCCCCGATCAGCCGCCCGCGTGGTCCTGATAGCAGCTGGTCGCTGTCGTCCGCTTCGGGATTGTCGACCATGACCATCAGTTCGGCCCCGATCGGCCCGCGCGGCGCCACTCGCCCGGCGGTCTGCCCGTCGTCGAGCGAAGGTTCTGCCAGCCACCAGGCCTGAAACGCGGCGAGATCCTGCGGCCAGCTTGTCGCATCGCCGCCGATGCGCGCGATCGGTGGCGGCGGCGGCGCAGTGAATGCGGGCGCGGCAGCCGGTGCAGGCGCATCCGCCATTGCGGCCTCAGGCTCGGGCCGGGCCAGCCAGTCTTGCGCTTGATCGGCAAAGTCATGTTCAACCCCGGCGCTGCGCCACCAGTCGATCGCTGCTATCAGCTCTTCTGCTGAAGAATATTTTGCCGCAGGGAATGTCACCATGCGGTCTTGACCTCTAGGGACGCAGCAATCAAGGGTCTGGGTAGCAAAACCAGACGAACAGGGTGTGGAATTGGCCATGAGCGAACGCGAATCGATGCCGTATGATGTTGTGATCGTGGGAGGCGGGCCGGCTGGCCTGGCCGCAGCGATCCGGCTTAAACAGGTCAATGCCGATCTCACTGTATGCTTGCTTGAAAAAGGCAGCGAAGTGGGCGCGCATATCCTGTCGGGCGCGGTGGTCGATCCCAAGGCGCTGGACGAGCTGCTGCCTGATTGGCGCACGGACAACTGCCCGATGGCCGAAACCCCGGTGACCGATAACTGGCATTGGGTGTTGAGCAAGGGTGGCAAGACATCGATCCCGCACTGGCCGATGCCGCCACTGATGAGCAACAAGGGGTGCTACACCGGCAGCCTTGGCAACCTGTGCCGCTGGCTGGCCGGCAAGGCCGAGGAACTGGGTGTCGAAATTTTCCCCGGCTTCCCGGCCAGTGAAGTGCTGTATAACGATGATGGTTCGGTCAAAGGCGTCGCCACGCAAGACATGGGCGTGGCCAAGGATGGCAGCCACAAGGGCGATTACCAGCAGGGCATGGAGCTGCACGCCAAGTACACCTTCTTCGCCGAAGGTGCGCGCGGCCACCTGACCAAGCAGCTGCGGACCAAATACGCGCTCGATGCCGATAGCCAGCCGCAAATCTATGGTCTTGGGATCAAGGAACTGTGGGATATCGATCCCGCCAAGCACGTGCCGGGCCGGGTGATCCACACTCAGGGCTGGCCACTTTCGGAAACCGGCACCAACGGTGGCGGGTTCCTGTACCATCAGGCGAACAATCAGGTCGCCTTGGGCTTTGTCACCTGGCTCAATTACAAGAATCCGTACGTCTTCCCGTTCGAGGAGCTGCAGCGCTGGAAACAGCACCCGGAAATCCGTGCGATTCTGGAAGGCGGACGCCGCGTTTCCTATGGTGCGCGGGCGATCAACGATGGCGGCTGGCAGGCCGTGCCCAAACTCGATTTCCCGGGCGGGGTGCTGATCGGGTGCTCGGCCGGGTTCGTCAATGTGCCGCGGATCAAGGGCAGCCATACCGCGATGAAAAGCGGGATGCTCGCCGCCGAAGCCGCCGCCGCTGCAATCGACGCGGGCCGGGGCAGTGACGCATTGGCCGAATACGACGCGTCTGTGCGCGATAGCTGGATCGCCAAGGAGCTGAAGCTGGTCCAGAACGTGCTGCCTGCGGTTGAGAAATTTGGCGACGATATCGGCACCGTACTGAGCGGGATCGATATGTGGATGCGTACGCTCAAAATCGGGCTGCCAATCACGATGAAGCTGCACCCGGATTACAAGGCGTTGGAACGTGCCGATCTGTACAAACCGATTGCCTATCCCAAGCCCGATGGCGTGATCAGCTTTGATCGGCTGTCGAGCGTGGCGCAAAGCTTTACCAACCACGCCGAAGACCAGCCGGTGCATTTGCAGGTCCGTGATCTGGAACTGCAAAAGGTCAGCGAACTGGGCGTGTTTGGCGGGCCATCAACGCGCTATTGCCCGGCCGGGGTTTACGAGTGGCTGGGCGTGGAAGAGGGCAAGCCGGTCTACCAGATCAATTCGCAGAACTGCGTCCATTGCAAGACCTGCGATATCAAGGACCCCAACCAGAACATCAACTGGGTCACGCCCGAAGGCGGCGGCGGGCCGAACTATCCGAATATGTGATGGGTCGCCGCTCAGCCAACATCGTCGCTGCAATCGCGACCGCGCTTTGGTTCGCGATCTTCGCGATGGGGCGTGACTTGTCATACAGCGTTTACGAGCAGGGGCCGGGGATATTTCCGAGTTCGGGACAGCTCGACGGGTACATGGTAGCTCCATTGGTAGTGGCGTTTGGGATTGCAATCGCCGCATGGTGCTTCAACGCCGCACAACGCTGGTATTGGTTGCTCGGCACCTTGGCGGCAGTCACGCTTGTTTCGATTATTCCGTACATGCTTGGATACTCGGGCGGCGTCTGATCGGTCCATGATCGAAACCGCGTTCGCCAAGATCAATCTTGCGCTGCATGTCCGGCGGCGGCGGGATGATGGCTATCATGAGCTGGAGACTCTGTTTGCCTTCGTTGATGCGGGCGACCTGCTGAGCGTTATTCCCGCGCCGCAGGACCACCTTCGAACGCTTGGTCTCTTTGGTCGCGAATTGACTGATCCGTTTGGCAATATCGTGACGCAGGCACTGTCTGCATTGCCCCGGCCGCAGGGCTGGGCGGTGACGCTGGAGAAGAACCTGCCGGTCGCGGCTGGCTTGGGCGGCGGTTCGGCCGACGCCGGGGCGCTGTTCCGGCTCTATGACCGCGAATATGGCTTGCCCGCCGATTGGCACGCCCGCGCCGCTGCCTTGGGGGCAGACGTACCGGCCTGCGTCCGCTCGGTCACAGCGGTGGGGCGCGGCACCGGGACCGAACTGGCCGAAGTGGACAGCGACCTGACCGGCATGGCCGTGCTGCTGGTCAACCCGCGCGTGCCGCTTAGCACCGGACCGGTGTTCAAGGGGTGGGATGGGGTGGACCGTGGACCACTGCCCGAAGGCCCGGTCAGCAAGATCGCGCTCGAAGGCCGCAACGATCTCGAAGCCCCGGCCATCGTGCTGTGCCCGGCCGTGGCGCAGGTGCTGGCCGCGTTGGGCGCAACACAGCCGTGGCTGGCGCGCATGTCGGGCTCAGGAGCAACCTGCTTTGCGCTGTATGAGGATGCGGCAAAGCGCGATGCGGCGGCGGCGCGGATTGCGGCAAATCATCCCGGTTGGTGGCAAATGCCTGGCGCACTGCGATGAATGAATTGAACGCCCAACCTCCGTTCGCATCGAGCGAAGTCGAGATGCCGCGCCCGGTGTCTCGACTTCGCTCGACACGAACGGAGGTTTGATTGGAGCGGCTGGCTATGCACAGCGAAGCCTATCGCCTCCTCGGCACCCCGCGCTTCGGCGGAATTCTGGTGGTGTCGGACCACGCCTCAAACCGCGTTCCGGATGACATCGATCTCGGCATCGATCCCGCGCTGCTGGACCAGCACATCGCGGTCGATATCGGTGTTGGCGCAGTGGGCGCCCTGATGGCCCAGCGCACCGGCACGGCGGCGTTCCAGGCCAATGCGAGTTGGCTGGTCTGCGACGTCAACCGCGAGCCGCACGTCCCCGCCGTGATCCCGATCGCCAGCGATGGCCACGCGATCCCCGGCAATGCGCTGGATCATGCGGGGCATCACGCCCGGCTGGAGCGGTTCCATGTGCCCTATCACGCGGCGCTGGCGCAGCAGCTGAACAGCGCGCCGCCCGCACTGATCCTGTCGCTCCACAGCTTTACCCCTCAGCTGGCCAGCATTGATGAACCACGCCCATGGCATGTCGGCGTCCTCTACAACCACGATGACCGCGCCGCGCGGATCGCGATCCCCATGCTGGAGGCCGAAGGGCTGGTGGTGGGCGATCAGCAGCCCTATTCCGGTCAGCTGCTCAACTACACCATGAACCGTCACGCCGAAGCCGATGGCCGCCCCTATCTGGGCATCGAAGTGCGGCAGGACCAGATCGGCGACTCCAAAGGTCAGCTGCTCTGGTCTGAGCGATTGGCGCGGATTTCGAACGCGGTTGCCTTGCAGCTATAACCGGACTTGTTCACGCAAAGGCGCAAAGAGAAGGAAGGCGCAAAGAAACAACAACTCGGCGAAGCCGCCGATCTTCTGATAGATGGAGCCAGCCGGATCAAAGGCAGGAAGACCGGCTTTGGCGGCTTGCGCAACACCTTCGCGCCTTGTTTCCCTTTGCGCCTTTGCGTGAACCAATCTTCTTGACCCGCCCGCACAACCTCGCAAGAGCAAGCGAAACAAGGAGTCCCCGCAATGCCCGTCTATCGTTCCCGCACCTCCACCCATGGCCGCAACATGGCCGGCGCGCGGGGGCTGTGGCGAGCTACGGGGATGAAGGACGGCGACTTCGGCAAGCCGATTATCGCGGTGGTCAACAGCTTTACCCAGTTCGTGCCGGGGCATGTCCACCTCAAGGACCTCGGCCAGATGGTCGCGCGCGAGATTGAGGCCGCCGGAGGCGTGGCCAAGGAATTCAACACCATCGCGGTCGATGATGGCATCGCGATGGGGCATGATGGCATGCTCTATTCGCTGCCCAGCCGCGATCTGATCGCCGATTCTGTCGAATACATGGTCAACGCCCACTGCGCCGATGCGATGGTCTGCATTTCCAATTGCGACAAGATCACGCCCGGAATGTTGATGGCGGCGATGCGGATCAATGTCCCGGTGGTGTTCGTTTCGGGCGGGCCGATGGAGGCCGGCAAGGTGGTGATTAAAGGCAAGGAAGTCGCGCTCGATCTGATCGATGCGATGATCGCGGCCGGCGACGAAAGCTACAGCGACGAGGAAGTCGCCGATATCGAGCGCGCAGCCTGCCCGACTTGCGGTTCGTGCAGCGGCATGTTCACCGCCAATTCGATGAACTGCCTGACCGAGGCCTTGGGGCTGTCGCTGCCCGGCAATGGTTCGCAGCTCGCCACCCATCTTGATCGCAAGGCACTGTTCCTGCGCGCCGGGTCGCTCGTGGTCGAACTGTGCAAGCGTTATTACGAGCAGGGCGATGCCAGCGTCCTGCCGCGCAATATCGCCAGCATGGGCGCGTTCGAAAACGCCATGACGCTGGATATCGCGATGGGCGGATCGACCAACACCGTGCTCCACCTGCTCGCAGCGGCCGAGGAAGCGGGCGTCGATTTCACGATGAAAGACATCGACCGCCTAAGCCGCAAGGTGCCGTGTCTGGCCAAGGTCGCCCCGGCCAAAAGCGATGTCCACATGGAAGACGTCCACCGCGCCGGCGGGATCATGGCGATCCTGGGCCAGCTTGACCGCGCTGGGCTGCTCCACACCGATCTGCCCACCGTCCACGCGCCAACGCTGGGCCACGCGATCAACCACTGGGATATCAGCCGCAGCAACGATCCCGATGTGCAGCACTTCTTCAAGGCCGCGCCGGGCGGGGTGCCCACCCAGACCGCTTTCAGCCAGAACCGCCGCTGGGACGAGCTTGATCTTGACCGTGAGAACGGCGTGATCCGCAGTAAGGAGCACGCGTTCAGCCAGGATGGCGGGCTGGCGGTGCTCTATGGCAACATCGCGCTGGATGGCTGCATCGTCAAAACCGCCGGGGTCGACGAAAGCATCCTCAAATTCGCCGGGCCGGCCAAAGTCTATGAAAGCCAGGATGATGCCGTCACTGCGGTGCTGACCGGGCAGGTGGTGGCGGGCGACGTGGTGGTAATCCGCTATGAAGGGCCCAAGGGCGGGCCGGGCATGCAGGAAATGCTCTATCCCACCAGCTACCTCAAATCGAAGGGGCTGGGCGCGGCATGTGCGCTGCTGACCGACGGACGCTTTTCGGGCGGCACATCGGGCCTGTCGATCGGCCACGCCTCACCCGAAGCGGCCGAGGGCGGGGCGATCGGGTTGGTCCAGCCGGGCGATAGGATCGAGATTGATATCCCCGCTCGCACGATCCACCTGGCGGTATCGGACGAAGAACTGTCCCACCGCCGCGCCTCGCAGGACAAGGCCGGGTGGAAGCCCAAGCGCCCCCGCAGCCGCGTGGTCAGCCAGGCGCTCAAAGCCTATGCGGCGATGACCACCAGCGCGGCGCGCGGCGCGGTGCGCGATCTGTCGCAGCTGGAGCGGGGATGAACGATCTCATCCTCACTGCCGCGCAGATGCGCAGCGCAGAGGAGGCATTGATTGCCGCTGGCACCAGCGTTGATGAACTGATGCAGCGCGCCGGGCGCGGGGCGGCGGAATGGGTCTGGCGCATGTCGGGCGGCCGCGCGGTGACGGTGCTGTGTGGCCCCGGCAACAACGGCGGCGATGGCTGGGTGATTGCCGAAGTGATCCGGCAGCGCGGCGGCGAAGTGGCGGTGGTTATGGCTGCCGAACCCACAACCGCGGCGGCGAAAGCGGCGCGGGGCCTCTACCAAGGGCAAATCCTCTCCGCCGATGCCGCGCCAAGCGGCGAAGTGCTGGTCGATTGCCTGTTCGGCACCGGACTGACCCGGCCGTTGAGCGATGCACATCTGGCGCTGCTCCAAAGGCTGGCGGCGCGACATGAGAAGCTGGTCGCGGTCGATCTGCCCAGCGGGATCAAGGCCGATCTGGGCCAGCCGCTTGGCCCGGGTCTTCCCCCCTGCGATCTGACGATTGCACTGGGCGCATGGAAATTCGCCCATTTCCTGATGCCCGCAGCGGCCAGCATGGGCGCGCTCAGTCTGGTCGATATCGGGCTTGGTGACGTGGCAGGCGCAGCGCAGGTTATTACGCGCCCGACCTGTACAGAACCGGGACCGCAGGCGCACAAATATACCCGTGGGCTGCTCGGCGTGATCGCAGGGGCAATGCCGGGCGCTGCGCTGCTCGCCGCAAAGGCCGCGCAAGGGGCGGGGGCGGGTTATGTGAAACTGCTTGGTTGGCCGAATGCTGCAGCATCAGTGCCAGGTGATCTCGTTATCGATACCCTGCCGCTGGCCAAGGCCTTGTCTGACAAGCGTCTTGGTGCACTACTAGTCGGTCCGGGGCTGGGCCGCGACAATACGGCATCCGAGAAGCTGGCAATCGCTCTGTCCGAACAAGTTCCCACGGTGCTCGATGCCGATGCGCTGGTGCTGTTGGCCCCGCGCCTGCTGACAGAACGCGTGGCACCACTGATCGCCACTCCGCACGAGGGCGAGCTGCTGGCACTGGAGCGCGCCTTCGACCGTGATGGCACGGGCGGCAAGGTGGAACGGGCACTGGCCCTGGCTACGGCCAGCAGCATGGTTGTGGTGGCCAAGGGTGCCGACAGCGTGGTGGCCGCGCCCGACGGCCGGATTGCAATGGCGCACCGTCCTTCGTCATGGCTTTCCACCGCCGGGACCGGCGATGTGCTGGCCGGAACAATCGCCAGCCGCCTTGCCGCTGGCGCGAATCCATTTGAGGCCGCCTGCCAAGGCGTCTGGCTCCAAGGCGAAGCGGCGCGGCTTACGCCGCCGCCGTTTACCGCCGGGCAGCTTGCGGACGCGGTGCGGTGCGCCTTTGCGAGCTGCCTCTAACCCCAACACCGTTCGCCCTGAGCTTGTCGAAGGACCGCCCTTTCTTTCGTCCCGCAGCGCGCAACCGCCCGAGCAAGAACAGTCCTTCGACAAGCTCAGGGTGAACGGGTAGGGGGCGGGGATGAATTCTGAACCGATCATCCGCATCGCCGCCAAGGGCGACGGCATTACCGCATCGGGCCGCTTTGCCTGGGGCGCGGCGCCGGGGGACTTGCTGCGCGAGGATGGCACGCTGGAGCTCGGCCCGCACCACGTAACTCCGCCATGCCGCCATTTCGGTCAGTGCGGCGGGTGCCAGTTGCAGCAGCTGGACGAAGAGACGTTGGCGCAATTCGTTGCGGCACGGGTCGGCAATGCCTCAGCCTCGCAGGAACTGGGCGCGGAGCTGATCGCGCCGCCGCATCTTTCACCCCCGCACAGCCGCCGCCGCGCCTCGCTGAAAGCCGTCTCAAGCGGCGGCCGGGTGGTGCTGGGCTTTAACGAGGCCAAGTCGGCCCGGGTGGTTGAGCTGGCCGAATGCCCGGTGCTGCGGCCCGAACTGGCCGATCTGCTTGGCCCCTTGCGCAAATTGCTGATCCAGCTGGGCCAGGGCCAGGCCGAGCCCAAGGGCCGCACCAAAGGCAAGGCCGGCAAACATGGCCACGTCCGCATGGCCGCCGATGTCGAGCTGACCCTGACCGATCAGGGCGTCGATCTGGGGATCAAGGGCCTTTCCGCCGAAGGGCTGGAGCTGACCCAGGCGCTGCTCGATTTTGCCGGCACCCATGCGCTGGCGCGGATCACGGTCGATGGCGGCTATGGGCCCGATACGGTGTGGGAGCCTGAGCCGGTCACGGTGACGCTGTCGGGGGTGGCCGTGCCGTTTCCGCCGGGCAGCTTCCTGCAGGCGACCGAGGATGGCGAGGCGACGCTGATCGCCGCCGCACGCCAGTGGCTGGCGGGGGCGGCCAGCGTGGCCGATCTATTCGCGGGCCTTGGCACTTTCGCGTTTGCGCTTGCCGGGCCCGAGACCAAAGTGCTGGCGGTAGAGGCCGCGCGCGATGCCAGCCAGGCCTGCGCGACTGCGGCAGGGCGCAGCCAGCGCCCGGTCCACGCGCTGCACCGCGATCTGTTCCGCAACCCCTTGCTGGCCGACGAGCTGAACCGCTTCGACGCAGTGCTGCTCGATCCGCCCCGCGCCGGCGCGCGCGATCAAGTTGAACGCATCGCCCAGAGCACCGTCGAGCGCGTAGTCTATATCAGCTGCAACCCGGCCAGCTGGGCTAAGGATGCGCGCACGCTGGTTGAGGGCGGATACCGCCTCGCCGAGCTGCGCCCGGTCGGCCAGTTCCGCTGGTCGACCCATGTCGAACTGGCGAGTTTGTTCGTGCGGTAATTCCTCCCCGGATCGGGGAGGAACTAGACCGCAACCTCGCGCCACTCCCCGGGTGCGAGCCCATCCAGCGTCCAATCCCCCACCTGCCAGCGCACCAGTCGCAACGTGGGATGGCCCACCGCCGCAGTCATCCGGCGGACCTGACGGTTCTTGCCCTCGCGGATCGTCAGGCGCAGCCAGCTATCGGGCACGGTCTTGCGAAACCGCACCGGTGGATCGCGCGGCCACAGGTCTGGAGCGGGGATCAACTCTGCCTCGGCCGAACGAGTGCGGCCGTCTTTCAGATCCACCCCGCAGCGCAGCAGTTCCAGCGCGGCGAGATCAGGCTCGCCCTCCACCTGCACCAGATAGCTTTTGGGCAGCTTGAACTTCGGATCGGCAATTCGTGCCTGCAGCCGCCCATCGTCGGTCAGCAGTAGCAGCCCTTCGCTGTCGGTATCGAGCCGCCCTGCGGGATAGACCCCCGGCGCCTTGACGTATTGCGCAAGGGTCGGCTTGTCCGATCGATCATCGCTGAATTGGCAGAGGACGCCGTAGGGTTTGTTGAACAGGATCAGGCGGGGCATAAGGTGGGCATAGGCCAAGGCACCCCAAACACAAACCTGCGCGTGGGGGAAGCTTTGCCAAGCCCCGTGTCAAGCACGGGGCGACGATGGTGGGCGAGGGGGGTGTGGTGTCTCACATTCAAACTTCCCGTCGCCCCGTGCTTGACACGGGGCTTGGCTTCCCTCGCGAGCCATCATTTGACACAACGCGCGTATGGAAAAGGGCGGCTGGGTCTACATCATGGCAAACCGCTATCGCGGCGGCATGTACGTCGGGGTAACCTCAGATCTGATCCGGCGCGCCTGGCAGCACCGTGAAGGCGAAGGCTCAACCCATGTCACGGACTTCGCCAATACCCGGCTGGTTTATGCCGAACGCCACAAGGAAATCGAGCCAGCCATTGCCCGCGAAAAGTTGGTCAAGAAATGGCGCCGCGAATGGAAGTTCGCGCTGATCGAGGCTGAGAACCCGGATTGGCTGGACCTGTGGGAGCAATGGTATCCGGATGGGGCAGGGCAGAACCCCGACGCCGAAAGGTAGCCAAGCCCCGCGTCAAGCACGGGGCGACGATGGTGGGGCGTTGAACTAAGTATCGAGACTCATGGTGTACCAGTCGTCGTCCTGTATGAGCCAATCCAGAGCTCGTCGTCGCTCCACGATCTCTAATTCAGCCATCTGGCTTTGAGTGGTTCCCTTCCTGAGGTTCGCCTCACGCATGCCCCAATGCATGCAGTAGGCGAGATCCGCTAAAGCCACCAATTCGGCGATTGGACGCAGTTTCAGGCCATCTCGAAATGCTGCACTCGAGTCCATCGTCTTCAAATTCGGTAGCTTGCGCACAAGGTCATCAGGGCACGGCTCGTCAAGACTCATTCTATCCAAACCGCCAAGCGCCCAAAGCAGAATGTGGATGCCAAACACTTGCCACTTAAACATAGCGGTCATTTGGCTTTGTTTCTTCAAAAACCTTGATTCACTGGCGTCCAGTTTCGCGAAGAGTTGCTCCTGCCTGAGCCATCCCTCAGCGTCGGATCGGGGGAAACCGTGTGCGATTGCTGCGACCGCATTCAGGCAAAGCAAGCGATCAATCGCCTCATTTGTTGTCCTTGGCAGAGGCTGATCAAGGAGCGGCAAATGAGCGGGCACAGACCTGCCTGACCCAGTCAGTGAGTCGAGTGAAGCGGCTCTGATCTTACTTAAATCCATCGAATGCTTCGAGCCATCTTGCTTGAACAGCAACAAGTAGAGCGAAGCATTGTCGCTGCAAGTGATTCGAAGCATCGATCGCCGGGGGATGGCAATCGTCGGTGCAAGGGCCATGCCCCAAAAGCAAATGGGGCCGGCGTTGCCGCCAGCCCCAAGATCGCCTGCATGTGCCCGGTCGATTTTGGGCGATCGCCTGTTGCCGTCTGCCTCGCCAAAAGCATCTGTTGGCATCGCTGCCCACAAGCGCTTCGGATCGGCGTCGCGGTGGTTCCCGAAGGAACCGGCTTTCATCGCCCGGCCACCTTGCCGGCGTCCGGTCCCGTCAGGCGGTCGGCTCCGGTCTTGCGACCTTTGCTTTCCACCTGGCGGTTCCGTGACCGTTTTTGATGCTTTATCAGTTGCGGGCCTTGAACTGCCTTTGCCGAAGCTCCAGCCTTCCAATTTCCGCTTCCGACCGCGGTCAGAAACGATCTGCTGACATTGCGCCTTTCGCTGCATTTGCGGTTCGCCAGATTCCGTCCGAAGACTTCCTGAGGCGTGTTTTCCAACAGAGCTGCGGGCATCGCTGCCAGATCTTGAGCTGTGCGTTTTCCCTTTCCGTTTCAACGGTTTCCCGCCGGAACTTCAAGTGCGGTTTCACGCTCTCGACACCTGAAAGCTGCGCCTCCGAAGTGAGTCGCGCAAGCGAAATCGTACGCAAATTGTCACATGATTGTGGACAAGGCTGCGGACGAACTTGTGGACGAATGATTCCGCTGAACCAGCGTAAGGAGAATCGCCCGGAAAGCCTCAGAAATTGCGCCGATCGCGGGTTGCCAGAAGCCGCAGGCGTAGCGCGTTGAGCTTGATGAAGCCCGCAGCGTCCTTCTGGTCATAGGCCCCGGCATCGTCTTCAAAGGTCACGTGGCGTTCCGAATAGAGCGAGTTGGGGCTCTTGCGCCCGACCACGCTGGCCATGCCTTTGTAGAGCTTCAGGCGCACCGTGCCGTTCACCCGGACCTGCGAGTGATCGATCGCGGCCTGCAGCATCTCGCGCTCGGGTGCGAACCAGAAGCCGTTGTAGATCAGCTCGGCATACTTCGGCATCAGCTCGTCCTTGAGGTGCGCCGCGCCGCGATCGAGCGTGATCTGTTCGATGCCGCGGTGCGCCCGGGCGTAGATTTCGCCGCCCGGGGTTTCGTACATCCCGCGGCTCTTCATGCCGACGAAGCGGTTCTCGACCAGATCGAGCCGGCCGATCCCATGCTTCTTGCCCAGCGTGTTAAGCGCGGTGAGCAAGGTGGCGGGGCTCATCGCCTCACCGTTCAAGGCAACGCCATCGCCGCGCTCGAAATCGATCGTGATGTATTCAGGCGTATCGGGGGCATCCTCAGGGTTATCGGTGCGCGAATAGACATAGTCCGGCACTTCTTCCCACGGGTCTTCGAGCACTTTGCCTTCGCTGCTGGTGTGGAGCAGATTGGCGTCGGTGGAGAAGGGCGCTTCGCCGCGCTTGTCGTTCGGCACCGGAATCTGGTGCGCTTCGGCCCAGGCGATCAGCGCGGTGCGGCTGGTCAGGTCCCATTCGCGCCACGGGGCGATCACCTTGATCTCGGGAGCGAGGGCATAGGCGGAAAGTTCGAAGCGGACCTGATCGTTGCCCTTGCCGGTCGCACCGTGCGCGATTGCATCAGCGCCGGTTTCGCGCGCGATCTCGATCAAGCGCTTGGAGATCAGGGGCCGCGCGATGCTGGTGCCGAGCAGATAATCGCCTTCATAGCGGGCATTGGCGCGCATCATCGGGAAGACGAAATCGCGGACGAATTCCTCGCGCATGTCATCGATATAGATGTGTTCGTCGGGCACGCCCATCAGCTTGGCCTTGGCCCGTGCCGGTTCCAGCTCTTCGCCCTGGCCCAGATCAGCGGTGAAGGTCACCACTTCGCAGCCATAAGTGATCTGCAGCCATTTGAGGATCACCGAGGTATCGAGCCCGCCCGAATAGGCGAGGACGACTTTCTTGATTTCGGACGGTTTGGCTTCGGACATGGGCTGGTTTTCCGGTGAATTTGCGTTAGGATTCGGCTGCGGCCCCTAAGGCATGGGGGCAGGGAGGGCAAGCCGATGGCTAAAGCCGAGCTCAAGACCAAGGCCACCCAGGTCAGCGTGGCAGGCTACATTGCCGCTCTCGACAGCCCGCAGCGCCGCGATGAAGCTGCCGCGCTCGATGCACTATTCCGCCGGGTAACGGGCTGCGAGCCGCAAATGTGGGGCCCCAGCATCATCGGCTATGGCAGCTATCACTACAAATACGAAAGCGGCCGCGAAGGCACGATGTGCCGCGCCGGGTTCAGCCCCCGCAAGGCCGCGCTGACGCTTTATGCGATGCAGATCGCCAGCCAATGCGAGGGCCGGGGGGGCGAACTGGCGGCCAAGCTGGGCAAGCACACCACCGGCAAGGGTTGCCTCTATATCAAGAAGCTGGCCGACGTGGATCTGGGGGTTCTGGAACAGCTGGTGGCGATGAGCTGGGAGCGAATGAACGCGGCCTATCCGACCTAAGTGATCCTCTCCATTTTTGGCGACTGCCACAAATGGGGAGGTGGATCGTCCGCAGGACGAGACGGAGGGGTTGCTGGGCGGGCGTCGATACCCCTCCGTCAGCCGCTTCGCGTCTGCCACCTCCCCTTTTGCGCTGCGCGAAAAAGGAGAGGATCCTGGTCGCGGATCAGCAGGATTGCTCCGCCGCCTTTGTCTCCAGATGCCACTGCGGCGCTTCGTCCAGCGCTGAAAGCCGCGCCGCTTCTGCGCCGATATAATCGCGGGTCATCGGCAGGGCGCTGCGTTGCTTCACGCTCTGAATATGGAAGTTGACCATGCCGCCGCTGGCAAAGCTCTGTTCCGCGCCAGCGAGGTAAAACTGCCACATCCGGAACAGGCGGGCGTCATACAGCGCGGTGATTTCGGCTTCGTGCAGCGTGGTGCGGCGGTACCATTCGGCCAGGGTGTGGGCATAGTGGTAGCGCAGCACCTCGATATCGCCCACTTCCCAGCCAGTCTGCTCGCAAGCGGTGACCAGTTCGCTCAGCGCCGGAATATAGCCGCCGGGGAACACGTATTTGCGGGTCCACTTGTCGGTGGTGCCAGGGCCATCGGTGCGGCCGATGGTGTGAGTCAGCATGATCCCGTCATCGGCGAGCAGCGCATTGGTCTTGGCGAAGTATTCCTTGAAGTGCGGCGCGCCGATGTGTTCGATCATGCCGACGCTGGTGATCCGGTCAAATTGCCCTTCGACATCGCGGTAATCGGTCAGTTTGAACTTGACCTGGCCCGCCACCCCGGCCGCTTCGGCGCGTTCGTTGGCGAAAGTGATCTGATCGGGGGCCAGGCTGACCCCCAGCACTTCGACACCGAAATGGCGATTGAGATAGAGCCCAAGTCCGCCCCAGCCGCAGCCGATATCGAGCACTTTCATCCCCGGCTTCAGCCGCAACTTGGCCGCGATCAGCGCCTTCTTGTCGAGCTGCGCCCGTTCCAGCGTGTTCGCCGGGTCCTTGAAATAGGCCATGGTGTATTGCCGGTCCTCATCGAGGAACAGCTCATAGAACGGGCGGGTCAGATCATAATGATGGACCACATTGCTGCTGGCCTTGGCGCGCAGGTTGATCTGATCGACCTTGGCAAACATCCAGTCGAAACTGCGGCGCAGCGGGCTGGGGGCGTCCAAACCTTTGCCGCGATTCGCGTTGCCCATCACCAGCAGCACCATATCGCGGATATCATGCGGTGGTTCGATCACCATGCGCCCATCCATATAGGCCTCACCCGCGCCGACCCGGGGGTCCTTGGCTACGTGCAGGGCCGCGCCTTTATCGGTGAAGCGGATGGTGACTGGATCGGCTGCCAGATCGCCATAGCGATATTCGGTGCCATCGTGATCGATCACTTGCAGTTGGCCATCCTTGACCAGCGCGCGCAGCATTTTGTCGAGCAGCCACATACCGGCACTATCTCCAATCGATGCCGCCTCGATCAAGACGGTTTTGCAGTCAATTCGCGCCCGTTGGACAAATGGTTACGGCGCTGCGGCGTGCAGCGTCAACCCAGCCAGCCCGCAATGTCTGCCAACTGCCACAGCCCCAGCACCAGAAACAGCAAGGCCGCAAGTGTGCGGGTCAGCTTCATCGACACGCGCCGTTCGATTGCTTCGCCGAGGAACACAGCCGGGCCATTTGCCAGCATCATTCCCAAGGTGGTCCCGGCGGCAACCGTCAACACCGAATTGTAATGCGCCGCCAGCGCAATCGTGGCGACTTGCGTCTTGTCACCCATTTCAACCAGGAAGAAGCTGACCAGCGTGGTCAGGAAGGCGCTGCTTTTGGTGCGGATGGTTTCATCATCATCGTCCAGCTTGTCGGGCACCAGAGTCCAGGCCGCCATCGCGATAAAGCCCAGGGCCACGGCAATGCGGAACCACGGGGCCTGCAGCAGCCCTGCCACCTGCTGGCCAACCAGCGCCGCCAGCGCATGGTTGGCGATCGTGGCGCACAGGATCCCGGCCAGGATCGCCCAGGGCGCGCGCAGCCGCGCCGCCAACACGATCGCCAACAGCATGGTCTTGTCGCCCACTTCGGCAAGGGCGACGACAGCGGTGGAGGAGAGGAAAGCTTCGATCATTCGCGTGCGAGATAGAGGACATCGCGCGGCTGAGCCAACAAATGCTGACCCGAATCGATAAACAGCGTCTCGCCGCTGGCCAGCCAGCCCGCGCTCATGAACAGCGCAGCATCGGCCAGTTCCTGAGCGTCGGTGAGCCGCCGCAACAAGTTCATCCGGCCCGAAAGCTCGTGCTCCTCGTCCTGCTGATCGTGGCTGGGCAGCATCGCCCCCGGGGCGAGGCCATAGATCCGAGCGGCAGGATCGGTCTGCGCCATGGCCAGCATTTTCACCGTGCTGGCAAAGGCGTGCTTGGCCATGGTGTAGCTGAAGAAATCGGGGTTGGGGTTGGCGATTTTCATGTCGAGGAACTGAATCACCCGCTTTCCGCCGCTGGCCTTGGCCTCGGTCAGAAAGGCCTGCGCCATGCGGGTGGGGGTTTCAGCATTGACCCGCATCGCTTCGGCAAAGATCGCGGGATTGATCGCCTGCGCGGTATCGGGCTTGAACACTGCCGCGCTGTTGATCAGCATCCGCCAGTCCGGCAGGCGTTCGGCCAGGTCCTCGATCATATCAACCGCGACGCTGCCATCGACCAGATTGCAGGCAATCACTTCGGCTGAGGGCAATGTGGCGGCCAGTTCATGCGCGGATTTGGTGGAGTGCCCAGCGTGGATCACCACATGCCAACCGGCCAAGCCAAAGCGCCGGGCCAGCACCGCGCCGATGCGTCTGGCGGCGCCGGTAATCAAAACTGCGGGTCGGGCCATCCCTTGGGTTTGAAAGGGATGGCCCGCCGGGTCAAGTGGTACAAAGGGCGGGCCTTAACGGCAGCGTGTGCGGCCCCTGGCCAGCTCGTTGCCGATCAGCGCGCCGGCGGCTGCGCCCAGCACGGTTCCGGTCACGCGTTCCCCGCGGGTATCGACTGCGCGGCCCAGCAAGGCTCCCAGCGCGGCCCCGGCGAGCAAGCCGATCGTGCCGTCGCTGCGCTTGCAATAGTAACGACCATCGTCGCCGCGCCAATAGCGCACGCCGTTGTCGGTCGTGCGATAGTCATGATCGCGGTCCCGATCATGGTGACGGCGGCCGTGGGCCGGAGCCCATGGCGGCGGATCGCCGAAGGCCGGAACTGCGGTAATCGCAGTGGCAGCAGCCATGGTGGCGATGATGAACTTCTTCATGGCGAAAACTCCTCAAACTGTTCGCTTGGTAACTGATGCGAACAAGCTGAAGGGCAAACTCCCAACCGCAGATGAACGTTGCGTTGGGATCAGCCATAGCGCGGCGAGGTGAGCCGGGCGGGCGATAAATTGCAGAATGAAGCCTGTATGCGCCGCAGGTTTCAGCCCAGCGCGGCCTGCTTTTCATCGGCCAGCCGGTCCAGCTCGGCGCGGGTCATTTTCTGCGCGGTGGTCTTGAGCTGACCGCAGGCGGCATCGATATCCCGCCCGCGCGGGGTGCGCACCGGGGCGCTGATCCCGGCTTCGAAGACGATGTCGGAAAAGCGTTTGATCCGTTCCGGGGTGGAACAATCATAGATCGCGCCGGGCCAGGGGTTGAACGGGATCAGATTGACCTTGGCCGGCAATTTGTACTGCTTGATCAGGCGGACCAGTTCGCGCGCATCATCGTCGCTGTCGTTTTTGTCCTTCAGCATCACATATTCGAAGGTGATGCGCCGGGCATTGCTGGCGCCGGGATAATCGGCGCAGGCCTGGAGCAGCTCCTCGATCCCGTACTTGCGGTTGATCGGCACAATTTCATCGCGCACCAGCTTGTTGGTGGCGTGCAGCGAAACCGCCAGATTGACGCCGATTTCCGCCCCGGCGCGGGCCATCATCGGCACCACGCCGCTGGTCGACAGGGTGATCCGCCGGCGCGACAGGCCCAGCCCATCGCCGTCCATCACCAGCTTCAGTGCATCGCGGACATTGTCGAAGTTATACAGCGGCTCGCCCATGCCCATCATCACGATATTGGTCAGCAAGCGGCCATCGGCGGAATAGCCACCATCGTCGTCGACCAGATCATCGCCCAGCAGCGCCAGATCGGCCTGGCCCGCGCGCGGCCATTCGCCCAGCGCATCGCGCGCCAGCATGACCTGGCCGACGATCTCACCCGGGGTCAGATTGCGCACCAGTCGCATCGTCCCGGTGTGGCAGAACCGGCAGTTGAGCGTGCAGCCAACCTGGCTGGAAACGCACAGCGTGCCGCGCGCTTCATCGGGGATGAAGACCATTTCGAACTCATGGCCATCATCGGTCTTGAGCAGCCACTTGCGGGTGCCGTCGTTCGAATGCTGGCTGAGCACGATCTCGGGGCGCCCGATCACGAACCGCTGCGTCAGCCACGGGCGCATGGTCTTGGCGATATCGGTCATCGCCTCAAAATCAGTCACGCCGCGGTGATAGAGCCAGTGGAACACCTGCTTGCCGCGCAGCTTGGCGGCTTTGGGATCAAGCCCGGCGGCGGCGAACAGTTCGGTAATCCGCGCCTTGGGCAGGCCGATCAGATCGACGCGGCCATCCTCGCGCGGGGTAATATTGCGAGCAACGGGGACGGGATCGATTTGCCCCGGGATCGGCATGAGTGCGGTGTCGGCCATAAGGGCGGGCGATATAGGGCGGATGGTGCGGAAAAGCTACTTCACTCTTGCGCAGGCCACTGCGGCGGCGTCCATTGCGGTGGCGGCGCCGTCTAGCGTCCAGGTGTTGGAGAAGCCCTGACCGTTCGCGCCGCGCGCGCTGACGGTCATTTCGCTGGCACTGCGCATGGCCGCCATGATCGCCGCATCGCCGCGTTTGTCGGGCGCCCAGGCATCGGCGCTGCCGCCGGTCAGCGCGATCCTCTGCCCGCCGATGCTCAGCGAAATCGGCGCGTTCGGCTGCAATTTGCGCGAGAGGCGAAAATGCACTTGCCCGCGCACCTGCGCACGCGGCCACCAGGCGACATCGGCATAAGGCTGGAAATCGCGTTGCCTGGTGCTCGGCTGGGCCATGGCAATGGCGTAACAACGCGCCGCCTCGGCATCGCGGAACACCCCCCAGGTGCCGAACATGCCCAGCGCCTCACGCGCCAGCGCCGGGGCGGCGATCAGGGCCAGCAGGGCAAGGATGAGGCGGGCAGGGCGGATCATGCCGGATCGGGTTCAAGCGCCCGCGACAACGGCTTGTTCAGCGCAAACAGGATCGCCGCGCCGACCAGCCCGATGCCCGCGTCCATGGTCCAGAACGCCGCCGGGCTCATCTGGTCATAATAGCTGCCGACATAGCCCGCCATGGTATGCGCCACGAACGGGCACAGGAAAGTGGCGCCGACCATGGTCGAATTGATCTTGGCCGGGGCGGTGCGGCTGACCAGCGCCAGCGCGGTGGGCCAGTAATACATCCAGCCCAGCCCCATGCCCAGGAACGCCACCAGCGCCAGCACCAGCGAGGCCGAATGCGGCGCGGGCGCAAGCCAGCTGGCCCCCGCCATGACCAAGGCAAACAGGCTGACCAGCAAGGTGCCGATGGCGATCTTGCCGACGCTGCCGGGTTCGCGCCGCTTGCGCGCCTGCGCCGCCCACAGCAACAGCAGCAGCGGTGCGGCGATGATCGAACCGGTCGAATCGATCGAGCCGAACCAGGCCGCCGGAATCGATCCCAGCGCTACCTGCTGATCGGCCCAGACCAGCCCGATCGACCAGACCATCGGATAGGTAATCTCGGCCGGAATGATCAGCAGGATCACCGCCACCAGTGCCCACAGCTGGCGGCGCTCGCCGCCCGTTAGCGGGGCCGAGATGGTCTGCTGCATCGCCTTGGGCGGTACTTCGGGCAGGTGCTTTTGCCCGCTGAGGTACACAAACAGCGCCACCAGCATCAGCGCCGCGGCAATCGCAAACCCGGCATGCCAGCCATAGGCCGCCGCCAGCGCGCCGGTTACCAGCGGACCGGCGGCCGCGCCGACGTTGATCCCGGTGGAAAAGATCGCAAAGCCCCGATCGCGCAGTGAATGCGCCTCACGCGGGTAGAGCGCGCCAACCTGCGCCGAGATATTGCCCTTGAGGCAACCCGAGCCCAAAATCAGCAGCACCAGCGCGGCCAGAAACGTGGCGTCAAACGTCATCGCCAGATGGCCCGCGCTCATCAAACAGGCGCCCAGCACCACGGTGCGCTTCTTGCCCAGCACCCGGTCAGCCAGCCAGCCGCCCAGGATCGGGGTGAAATAAACCAGCCCCGAATACCAGCCATAGACGATCGAGGCGAAGGCCAGATCGGTCATCGGCGCGCGGAATTCGAACAGATGGCGCAGCGGGGCCAGCCCCAGCACCTTGGCCGCGTGTTCGGGCATCAGCAGCTGCTTGGTCATGTACAGCGTCAGCAGCGCGGTCATCCCGTAATAGGAAAACCGCTCCCACATTTCGGTGAAGGCCAGATAGGCGAGGCCCCGCGGGTGCCCCTGCAACATCCCGCTGCGTGGCTGCGCCTCAGTGTTCATGGTCTGGCTTCCCCCGTTTGCTCCGGCCCGCAGTGCTAAGCGAAAACTGAATGATGGCAAGCGGGCAAGCAGCGGCAAATGACTTGGCAGCGCGCACTGCCGCCGATAGACCCCTGAAAAACGGGCGCGAATTCCAGCACAAATTCCAGGGGGGAGAAGGCCGTTGAAGCTTCCGTTTGACCGTGTCCAATTGCGTTTCCTGAAAGCCATGGCCGAAGCCCTGTTCGTCGATTTCGAAGAGATGGCGATTTCGGTCGATCAGGTGGTGGACAATGTCCATCAGTTCTTTGCGCTGGTGGGCGGGACCAAGGCCAAGGAAATCAGCGCCTCGCTGCGGCTGGCCGAGCTGGCGATGGCGCCGTTCTTCACCGAACTTTCGGTGGCAGACCGCAAGGACCGGATCATCAACCGGATGCGCGATAGCCAGCTTGATGCCTTTCAGGACATGGCGAAACTGCGCTCAATCCTGTATTTCGGATACTACGGACACTGGATCGATCCCACCGGGCGCACCAACCTTGATGGCGGGCAAAGCGCCAATCGGGACAACCCGGTGCTGAAGCAGATCGGCTTCACCCTGCCCAAATTCCGCACACGTGGGCCTGGCGAAGTGCCGCTGGAACGGGTGGAAGGCCGCGAGATTGCGCCAGAGCACGTGCTCAAGATCGATCAGGTGCCGCAGGATATCGACGTGATTGTGGTCGGTTCGGGATCGGGCGGCGCGGTCTCGGCCTACAACCTGGCCAAACGCGGCTACAAGGTGCTGGTAATCGAGGCCGGGCCATTCCACCCATCGCCCGATATCACCCACGAAGAACGTGCGATGGTCCCCGCGCTGTTTAAGCACGGCGCGCTGCAATCAAGCCGCGACAATGATTTCATCGTCTTTCAAGGCCGCAATGTCGGCGGATCGCCGACCATCAACAACGGCATCTGCCTGCGGATGAAGGGCGACCGGCTGAGCCACCCTGACGCTGCCGATGTCTTCGCCAAATGGGCCAGCATCGGCGCGCCTATCGACGAGGCGCGGTTCATGGCCAGTTATGATGCGCTGGCCGCCGATCTCGGGCTCGCCCCGGCCGAACCGCGATCGGGCAAGACCAACGGCACCCACCTGATCCGCGGCTGGGACCAGTTCGCCGCGGGCAGCGACGATCCGTGGTTCAAGGCCGCAAAAGCTGGCGGCTGGGTGACCAAGAACTTCGGCCCGCCCGGAACCCCCAATGCCTGCGCCTATTGCGGCTATTGCAACACCGGCTGCCCCTATGGCCGCAAGATGGCGATGGCGCAGACCTATCTGCCATGGGCCTGCGCCCGCCACGGCGCGCGGATCCTGCCCGATACCAAGGTGGACAAGATCCTCTGGGCACGCGGCACCGGCGCAAAGCGGCGCGCCACCGGCGTGCAGGTGGTCGATAATGACGGGATGCCGCACGTGATCCAGGCCCGCAAAGGCGTGGTGGTGGCGGCGGGCACCATCGCCAGCTCGCTGCTGCTCGATCGCAGCGGGATCGGCGGCACCGGCTATCAGATCTCGCTCAACGTCGCCTCACCGATCATCGCGCTGATGCCTGCAGGCGCGACGCCCGCCTGGGACGAGGACCAGATGACCAGCGTGGTCGATTGTGGGCAATTCCTGCTCGAAAGCCACTTCCAGCCGCCCTTGTCGATGAGCTCGATGATGCCCGGCTGGTTTGGCGAGATGGACAAGCGGATGCGCGCCTACAGCCGGATCTGCTCAGCCGGGATCCTGTTCCCCGCCGATCGCCGGGGCAATCTGGTCGGCGGCAAGCTGGATATCAAACTGCAGCAGGATGACCTCGCGATGATCCGCCGCGCCAGCGCCACCTTGGCCCGCGTCCACTTCGCGGCAGGCGCGCTCGAAGTCTATCCCGCGCTGCTAAAGGGCCAGACCCTGACCCCGGCGATGGACATCGACGCCTTCTATCGCAGCGCGGTGATCGAACAGGACGACATCACCCTGTCCAGCTCGCACCCCCAAGGCGGAAACCCGATGCATCAGGACCCGAACGAAGGCGTGGTCGATCTGGAGTGCCGCCTCCACGGCGCCGAAAACGTGCTGGTAACCGACGCCAGCGTTTTCCCAAGCTGCATCCGCGTGAACGCGCAGTACACCACGATGGCGATGGCGCACTACGCGACGGGGTATGGGGATGTGTTTGCGGGGTGATGTGGGATAGGGGTTTACGGATGTGTCGCCGTAATTCAAGCCAACCTATTCGGGAATGGGGCATCTGTCTCCGCAATTACGGACATTCTCTCGAAAAGGAGAGAGGAACACGGCATGGAGACATCGGTGAATAGTACTGATCGATACGTCAATCTGGATGCGCTGAGAGGGTTGGCTGCTATCCTAGTGGCATTGTTCCACTTCGACCTTCGCTTCGCGGCTCACGGGTATCTTGCGGTCGATTTTTTCTTCGTCTTGTCCGGCTTCGTTCTCAGCAAAGCCTACGTCCCGAGATTCAAGTCAGGCTTGGGCACCAAGGAGTTTATGGTCCGCCGCTTTATCAGGCTATATCCACTCTTTTTCGTGGGACTCGCGATTGGGTTCTTTTTTCTTTTGCAAGGCACAATTCGTCAGTCAAATCAGCATCTAGAGACAATGCCTCTGCTACTTTCACTCCTCCCAAATGTACTGATGTTACCCTATCCTTTTGAGAGGGTTCTTTTCCCGATAAATGCTCCTGCGTGGTCACTTTTCCTCGAGATTGTCGCCAATCTCGTTCTGGCGATTGGTGCTTGGCGGTTGGGGAGCAAGAGCCTCTTGTTGGTAGTAGCAATATCCGCGATCGGGATGTGCCTTGGAGCATACGCTTTTCAATCCACGGACGCTGGGCGTCTCTTGATTGATCAGAACGTGTCCACAATGGCGTCCGGAGCTGCTTGGAGTGAATTTGGTGTCGGGTTGCTGCGTACGATATTCTCATTTTCAAGTGGGATGTTAATTGCCTCGGTCGAACCGACAGATCGCCTTCGCAGAGCCAGGTTTTGGCTAATACCCAGCTTAGCCATTCTTGCGGCCTTGCTTATCGTGCCAGTACCCAAAGACTATTTGCTCGGTTATGATCTCGTTGTGGCCATAGTGGCATCGCCGACGCTAATACTGCTGGCAAGCCGAAGCGAACCGCTACCCCGTCTAGTTCCGATGGCGACACTCCTTGGTGAGCTTTCATTCGCTTTATACGCCGTGCACATGCCAATCTCACATGCTTTCCAATGGGCTGCCAGGGCACTTCACTTGAGCCTAGAAGTGCTAGCGCCATTCTATGTTTTGACGGCCCTCACGATCTCTTGGTTAGCAGTGCGCTTTGTCGATATACCGCTGCGCCAATACCTGACTGCCAAATGGAAGGCGCGCAATTACGGTAGCATTCCACTCAATTCGTAAATAACGGAAATCACGTCATCGTGACTATGATGCTTTCCTACACAAACCGAACCTTCCCCAATCGCTGGGCTCTTTGATCTCGTCGATACCTTACTGGCCTCGCGAATTGCGGCGGTGTGCAGGGCCTCCCCGATGGCCTGCCGGGGCGCGGGAGGGGAAAGAGATTTTTCCCTTGAACACTGTCTATCGTGTCCATTCAGTTTGCTGCTTCTTCTTCTTCTTCTCCAAACATTTGGATAGCACCAAACTGGTCCCTTCCAACCCCGCTCACCCTGAGCTTGTCGAAGGGTTGTCTTTGTTCTTCGTGCGTTTTGCTTTGCGGCCCGAAGAAAAGGGGAATCCTTCGACAAGCTCAGGATGAGCGAAGGAGGGAGGCAGGGGTTGGGAGTTGTCAGTCCTCGAGACGCTTGCCCGCAAGCTCCCGCGCCGCCCGTTCAGCCTCAGCCTTGATGCGTTCGCGCTCAGCCTTGGTCTGGCCGTGTTTCACGGGGTTCGCAGCGGCAGTCTTGTCTGCCTCCATGCGAGCTTTGGTCTTGCGGGCGAGGCGCAGGTTGATCACGTCTGCCATCACCTGGCGTTCGGATAGGTGATGGCGATGACTTCCCATTCCTTTTCGCCGCCGGGTAGGGTGACGCGGCGCAGATCGCCCAGGCCGGCGCCGCGCAGGGCCTTGGCCAAAGGTGCGCTCCAGCCGATCAGGCCGGCGCTGGCGTCCTGCTCGTCATCGCCGACCAGTGTCAGCACGCGCTGGTTGTCCCGCTCGTCCGCGATGGTGACGGTTGCGCCGAACCATGCGCGGGTGCGGTCTTCCTGCCGGGCGGGATCGAGCACGCGGCACAGCTTCATGCGTTTGGCGAGCCAGGCCAGCTCGCGGTCAATCTCGCGCATCCGCTTGCGGCCATAGAGGTAATCGCCGTTCTCGCTGCGATCGCCATTGCCCGCCGCCCAGCTGACGATCTCGGTAATCGCCGGGCGTTCGGTGCCGAGCAGATGGTCATAGCGCGCCCGCAGCGCGGACATGCCGGCGGGGGTTATCGGGGGGCCGTCGGGCGTCATCCCGGATAGGGCTTGCCCAGAAAGTGGCTGAGCGCATTGGGCCCCTTGTAGCTGGCCCGGCCCGGATACATCGCTTCGTAAACCACCGCATTTTCCAGCACGCGCTGCACATAGCCGCGGGTTTCGGTGATCGGGATCTTCTCGATCCATTCCACCCAGTCGATCCCGCCGTTGCGCGGATCGCCGTTCTGCCGCAGCCACTTGTTCACATTGCCCGGCCCGGCGTTGTAGGCCGCGATCGCCAGCGGCCAGCAGCCGCCGTAATAGGCCAGCATGCGCATGAAATAGGCGTTGCCCAGCGTGAGGTTGTAACCGGCATCGCCGATCAGCGATTGGCTGTCATAACCCAGGCTCATTTTACCGGCCTGTTCGCGCGCGGTGCCGGGCATCAGCTGCATCAGTCCGCGAGCACCAGCGTGGCTGACCGCGTTCTGGGCGAACTGGCTTTCCTGGCGGCTGATCATGTGGACCACGGTCCAGTTGGCACCAGCGGGAACCGGGATCAGCGGGAACGAGATCGTGCGGAAATTGCCCAGGCCGTCGGCCTGCGCCGATTGCCCGAGGATCACCCCCAGATCGCGCCGCCCGATCTGCCGGGCAAGATCGGCGACCATCACATGATCGGCCTCGCCCTCGGCCTGTTCGCTGATTTCCTTGAAGAACCGCACCGCGGTGGGCCAATCGCTTTCGCGCGCCACTTCGCGCACGGCGCGGGTCAGCGGGCGGGCTTCGAATTCGGCACGTTGCTGTGCGGTGGGGACCAGTGTGGGGGCGCTGGCCAGCGGCGGGATCGGGCGGCCCAGCCGCTCCAGCGCGAGCATGCCGTAATACTGATCGGGATAGGCGGCGGCGAGCTCAAAGTACTTGGCCGCACCGGCAGCATCGCCCGCCGTGGCCAGGGCGCGTCCGGCCCAGTAGAACCCTTTTGAGCGGGTCTGCGGGGTGCGCGCGGCCATGCCATAGCGATAGAACAGCGGCGCGGCGCGGCGGCCATCGCGCAGCGTCCACAGCGCCTTGGTCCCGCCCAGCCACATCAGCGAGGTGTAATCATCGCGGATCGCAAAGCTTTGCCGGCTGACATCGGTGCCGGGCGCGAACATGTCGTCGACCGATGCGGCAACCGACACTGCGGTGGAGGCATCGACATTGCGCGCCACAGCGAGCAGCTCTGCCACCCATTTGCGCGGTTCACGCACCGCAGCGGTAAAGCGCGGGCGGGTCAGCAGCACGCTGGCGGAGGAGGACGATTGCCCGCGGGTGCGCAGATAGCGGCTGCGGTTGTAGACATAACCGGGATCGCCGTTTGCTTCAGGCCCCGGAGTGATCGCCACACTTGCCGGGTCCTGCCCCTTGGCCATCGCCAGCCGCGCCGCAAAGGTCGCGCGCTTGGCCGGTGAGGTATAGACCAGCTGGCGTTCGGCGGCGGCGGCGGCACCTGCCCACAGCAGTGCATCCATCCGCGCATCGTGATCATCAGGCGTCAGGTACTGGCCGATCCGGGCGAACAGGGCGGCTTCGGCCCCGTCGCTCATCACCCCGCCGCGCCAGGCATCGCGCGCCACCATTGCGGCTTGCGGGCGGCCCATGGCAAAAAGCGCCAGCGCATATTGCGCCCGGCCTGGATTGGTCAGCGGCGGGAACTTGTCGAAGAACGCCACCACCTGCGCCGGCGGCACCGCTTCGCGAGCCAGTGCCCCTTCGGCAAGGCCGCGCAGCTTGTCCTGTTCGGGCAGGCCGGGATAGGCCAGCAGGAAGCTGGCATAGTCATTGAAGGCATAGCCGCTCGATTTGTTCAGCAGTTTCCAGCGTTCGATCGCCTGGGCCATATCGCCGGGGGGCAGGGCTTGCAGATTGGCCCGAGCCTGATCCCACTGGCGGCCATCCTCCCCCATCAATACAGTGTCGTTGTTGTCCTGCGCAAAGGCGCAGGCCGGAGCGAAAGCCAACAGTGCGAGCAGAGCGGTGGCGGTCTTGCGATGCATGCTGGACATTCTGGAGAAACGCTCCTTATGGAAATCTGAACAGGCGCCCTATGGCGCAGTCGCGGGGAAAATGGCAATGTTTTCGGGCTCAATACCGGCTCTGGTGACTCCTTTTCAGGACGGGGCGATCGATGAAGCCGCGTTTCGGCGGCTGGCCCAATGGCAGATCGCCGAAGGTTCGAACGCGCTGGTCCCCTGCGGCACCACCGGCGAAGCGCCGACCATCACCATCGCGGAACAGCACCGCCTGTTCGAACTGTGCGTCGACGCAGCAGCGGGCCAGGTCCCGGTGATCGCGGGGTGCGGTTCGAACGATACCCAGACCGCCAAGTGGCACATGCAGGTGGCCAAGGATCTGGGCTGCCAGGCCGCTTTGATGGTCGCGCCCTATTACAACCGCCCCACTCAGGCCGGGCTGCTGGCGCATTTCAGCTATCTGGCCGAAGCGGTCGATCTGCCGATGGTGCTCTATAACGTCCCGGGCCGCACGGTGACCGATATCAGGCCTGAGACCGTGATCGAACTCGCCCGGCGCTTCCCGCAGCGGATCGTGGGGATCAAGGATGCCAGTGGGGATATGACCCGGCTGACCGCGCACCGCATGGCGCTGGGCACCGGCTTTGCCCAGATTTGCGGCAACGACGATATGGCGCTGCACTATAATGCGGGCGGTGGGGTCGGCTGCATCTCGGTAACCGCCAACGTCGCGCCGCGGCTCTGCGCGCAGTTTCAGGCGGCCAGCCTGGCGGGTGATATGGCCAAGGCGCATGAGCTGAATGAAAAGCTGTTCCCGTTGCATCAGGCGCTGTTCACCGATGCATCGCCGGGGCCGGTCAAGTATGCGATGTCCCGCGTGCTCGGCTGGATCGGCGAAGAAGTGCGCCTGCCGATTGTGGCTTGCAGCGCGGAAAGCCGCGCGGCAGTGGATGCTGGGTTGGCGCACGCCGGGTTAATGTGAGCGGCAGGTAACAACGGTCCTTTGATAGGCCAGGGACAAACCGAGGCTGGGGATGGCGAATAGTTTCGCTTCCCCCCGTTCCCTTTTTCCCGATCACCCCCTACATGCCTGCCTACCATGGCCCGCCCGCACACGCCCGAATTCGAAAAGACCAAGATCGTAGCCGAAAACCGGCGCGCGCGGTTTGAGTATTATATTGAGGAAGTGTTCGAGGCCGGGATCGCGCTGACCGGGACCGAGGTGAAGAGCTTGCGGTTTGGCGAAGGCTCGATCGCGGAAAGCTATGCCGAGGTGAAGAACGGCGAGGTTTGGCTGGTCAATTCCAACGTCCCCGAATTCAGCCACGGCAATCGCTACAACCACGTGCCCAAACGCCCGCGCAAGCTGCTGCTGAAAGAGCGGCAGATTTCCAAATTCCACGGCGCGGTAGAGCGCAAGGGGATGACCCTGGTGCCGCTGTCGATCTATTTCAACAGCCGCGGTCGGGCCAAGGTTGAACTGGCGCTGGCCAAGGGCAAGAACGCGGCGGACAAGCGTGCCACGGTCAAGGAACGCGATTGGAAGCGCGATCAGCAAAGGATCATGCGGGAGCATCAATGAGCAAGCTCACTACCCGCATTGCCGCATGGGCCAATCGCCATATGCCCAAGCACGAAGATCTGGCGCACAACCGCTGGATCGGTCCGTTTGCGCGTCGCCCGGAACTGTGGCGCTTTACCCGCCGTTCGGTCCCGCGCGGGGTCGCGGTGGGGCTGTTCGTTGGGATCTTTGCGCTGATCCCCGGGCTGCAGATCATTGGTGCGGCGCTGATGTGCGTGCCGGGCCGGGGCAACATTCCGCTGGCGGTGCTGATGACCTTCCTGTCCAATCCGGCGACCACCCCGTTCATCATGATCGGCGCGATCCGGATCGGCAACACGCTGGGCTATCATGCCGATCTTGGCACTTTCTATGCGCTTTATGCACGTGGGGCGGGGCTGCAGGACTGGCTGGGCTGGCTGCTTTCGGATGCCGCGCCGTCGCTGCTGGTCGGGCTGTTTGCCATCTCTGCAGTGGTCGCGGCCAGCGGCTATCTGATCGCCTCGGTCAGCTGGAACTGGTGGGTGCGCCACAAGCGCCGCAACGCCATTGCCGAACGCGGCGCGCAAGGATGAGCGGCCGGCTGATCCCCTGGCTGCGCAGCCACGTTCCGACCCGCGAAAAGCTGGCGGCCAATCGCTGGGTCAAACCTTTTGCCAACACGGTGCTGCGATCCGACCTGTGGGTGTTCAACCGCCGCTCGGTGCCGCGCGGGGTGGCGTTGGGGCTGTTCGTGGGAGTGATGATCCCGCTGGCGCATTTCGCGGTGGCGGCGCTGGTCGCGGTGTTCGTGCGCGCCAATATCCCGGCGGCACTAGCCGCAACCTTCATCGGCTTTCCGCTGATCTATGTGGCGATAGTGGCTGCAGCCTACCGGATCGGCGAGCTGATCCTGCACCTTGATGCGATGACCGGGGTGGCCCCGATTGCCGAGACGATGCAGCAGACCCAGACCGACCATTTGTTGCAGCGGCTGACCGGCGCGGGGCTGGATACCGCGTTCGGACTGTTCGTTATTGCCACGGTCCTGGCATCGGTGGGCTATCTGGTCACCAGCTTTGTCTGGCGCTTGCTGGTGGCCCGCAAACGGGCGCGGCGGCTGGCTGAGGCGCGGCTGCGGGAGCCAGCGGGTTGAACCCGGCGCGCACTGTCCCGGCGGGCAGCGACCGGCTGATCATGGGCGCGGCGCTGCTGTTCAGCCTGGTGGTGGTGTGGCTCGCTACGCGCCAGCTGGTGGCCGTCGCAGCCTTCACAGCCGGCTTGATTGCACTGGGCGCACTGGCCTGGATGCTGCGCCCGCGCGAAGCGGCGCGCACGGCAGACTATGCGCTGCCCGATTGGTCGGTAACGGTCGCGGCGATCGATCGCGGTGATCTTGCGGTGGCGATTACTGATCGCGCTGGGCGGCTCGTCTGCGCCAATCCGCTGTATGAAAAGTGGTTCACTGCGGCCCATGCCCCGCCGCGCCTGGCGGTGGACAATGCCAGTCTGGAACGGCTGGCCAAGGCCGCGCGGGCCGGGTGGCGCGATGGTGCCGGGCAAGCCGATCTGGTTGAGGCCGGGCACCAACGCTGGACCGCCAGCGCTCTGCGGGCTGGGCGCGGCGATGATTATCTGGTCTGGACTTTTATCGCGCTGACCCCGCCCGATCTCGTCGGCGAACTGATCCCGCATTTCGAAGGCAAGCTGGGCCGCGCGCTGGCCTCGGCCGGGCTGTCTTTGGCGATTGTCGATCCGGACGGAAAGCTGCGCGCCTCCAGCCCCGGCTTTGCCGCGCGCGCCACCGGTGATGCCGCCGCACTGCTGACCGGCAAGGATTTTGCCAGCCTGATGCTGCAGGATGAAAGCGACCGGATCAGCTGGGCCCGCGATGGCAAGCGCGGCGCGCCGCTCACTCTGTTCTACCTTCCGGTGGCCGATCCCGATGCGCACGGCGCGCCCGATTACGACCAAACCCCATCGCTGATCCTGGTTGCCGATAGCGGCGCGGGGATCGGCGGCGGCGGCGGGGAAAGCAGCGCTGCGGTGCCGCATCTCGAAGCCTTGCTGGCGCAGCTGCCGCTCGGGCTGGCCATGGCCGACCGCGATGGCCGGTTGCTGTTTGCCAATGCCGCTTTCATGCGCGCTGCCGGGCAGGAAGGGCAGGCTCCGCCAACCTATCCCACCGATCTGGTGGTGCAGGAGGACAAGGGCCCGATCTCGGACGCGGTGCGCCGCTTTGCGCAGGGGCCCGCAAGCGCTGGCGATATCGCAGTGCGGCTGAAGGGCCAGGCCGAGGATCCAGTGACGCTGAGCCTCGCCGGAGTGCGCGGGCTGGGCGAGGCGGCAGTGCTGCTGGGCCTGACCGACAATACCGAGGAAACCCGCCTCAAACGCCAGGTCGCGCAGGCGACCAAGATGCAGGCTGTGGGCCAGCTTGCCGGCGGGGTGGCGCACGATTTCAACAATGTGCTGACCGCGATCCTGGGCACCTGCGATCTGATGCTGCTGCGCCATACGCCGGGTGACAGCGACTACGACGATATTCAGCAGATCCGCGCCAATTCCAATCGCGCCGCCAGTCTGACCCGGCAATTGCTGGCGTTCAGCCGCCAGCAGACGCTGCGCCCCGAAGTGTTGCAATTGCCCGATGTGGTATCCGATATCACCCACATGCTGCGCCGCCTGATCGGAGAAAAGCTCCAGCTGACGGTCACTCATGACCGCGATCTAGGCCCGGTCCGCGCCGATCCGACCCAGCTGGAACAGGTGATCGTCAACCTCTGCGTCAATGCCCGCGATGCCATGTTGGGCAAAAGTGAGCACGGCAAGCTGACCCTCGCCACCCGCAAGATCACCGCCGCGCAGGTCCGCGATATGCGCAACGCTATAATGCCGCAGGTTGATTACACCGCGCTGGTGGTCAGCGACACTGGCAGCGGCATTTCGCCCGAAAACCTCGGCAAGATTTTCGAACCGTTCTTCACCACCAAGGATCTGGGCAAGGGCACCGGGCTTGGCCTGTCCACCGTCTACGGGATCGTCAAGCAATCGGGCGGGTTCATCTTCGCCGATAGCGAAGTGGGCCGCGGTACCACCTTCACGGTCTATCTGCCCGTTCACCACCAGTCCCAAATCTCCGCTCAGGCTGAGCCTGTCGAAGCCCCCTCAGCAAAAGCCAAACTCCAAGCTGAATGGTCCGGCGGCGGCAAAATCCTGCTGGTTGAGGACGAGGACATGGTCCGCGCAGTCGCCGAACGCGCGCTGACCCGCGCCGGATTTGAGGTAACCACCGCCAGCGACGGCGACATCGGGCTGGAACTGGTCAGCGCCGGGGGCATGTTCGACATGATCGTATCCGACGTGGTGATGCCCGCGATGGACGGCCCCAGCATGATCCGCGAAGTGCGCAAATTGCGCCCCGGCATCCCGGTGCTGTTCATGTCCGGCTATGCCGAGGAACAGCTGCGCAAGGAGCTCGATCTCGATAACGTCGAATTCCTGCCCAAACCGTTTTCGGTCCAGCAGATCAGCGACAAGGTCGGCGCGGTGCTGGCGGCGGCGAAGGTTTGAACCGACTCATATCGAAATTCCATCTGGACACGTGACGATGCGATCAGCTGATGCCAAAATTGCTTTGACCGAGATCACAAATATTTTGTCCTCAGGACAGATCGAAGAGGGCAAGGCAAAATTATTGAACGCTTCACCTGCATGGCCCGAGGTCTTAAGACTGGAGGGATACGGAAATTTGGCATTTTATGAACGAAAGTTCCAAAAAGCTATTGAATTTTATGAAAAATCAATAGAAATTGACCAAGGAAATCTTATCGCAAGGTATCAATACCTCGTAGGGGTCGACCTCGCGAAGGAGACGACTGTCGTCCCTGCATTCGAACGATTTCAATTTGCGATTGAGATTGAGCCGACTTTTGTCGATCCTTATGTTGAACTTGGCGCTCTGTTGGTGAGGATTGAAGATTTCGAAGGGGCGAGGGAATGCTATCGTCGTGCAGCAGAAATAGAAGATAGCTTTGAAAATTGGGCCAATTTGAAGACGGTCACGGAGCTTTTGTCCAACTCTGACCCTGAGAAATATGAGCGAGAGCTTGAACAAATTAATCAGCGGTTGTCAGTGATATGAAGCGGATTTCTCCTTTTCAGAACCCCAGCACTCGCAGTCCACCTGGAATTTTTTGAAACGAAAGACGCATTGTGGCCGGCAGTCAGGACTTCGCTGAGGACCCCCGCAACGCGCACGTGCTGGCGCTGGTCGATGGCGCGCTGGTGCCGCTGCAAGAGGCGTCCGTCTCGATTTTTGATGCCGGGTTTGGGCTGGGCGACGGGGTGTGGGAAGGGTTGCGGTTGCACCGCGGCGCGCTCCTGTTTCTTGAGGCGCATCTGGACCGGCTCTATGCCGGGGCCAAGGCCATTGCGATCGATATCGGGCTGACACACTACGAATTGCGTGCCGAACTCAAGCGCTTGCTGATCGCCAACCAGATGTCCGACGGGGCGCATTTGCGGCTGATGGTCACCCGCGGACGCAAACGTTCGATCAACCAAGATCCGCGCCACGCGCTGGGCCGGGCGACGATTGTCTGCACCGCCGAATTCAAGGCCTCGACCGTCGCCACCACCGGGCTCAATTTGCACATCGGGACCATCCGCACCAGCGGCGCGGACGTGTTCGACATGCACCTCAATTCGCACAGCCGCCTCAACTACATCCGCGCGCTGTTGGAAGCGATCAAGGCGGGCGCGGACGAGGCGGTGATGCTCGATCCGAATGGCCACATCGCCTCGTGCAACGCCACCAACCTGTTTTGGGTGCGCGGGGGTGAGGTGCGCTGCGCGAGCGACCGGTTCTGCTTCCCCGGCATCACCCTCGGCAATGTGATCGATCTGTGCCGCGCGGGTGCCGCGCCGATCCGTGTGGGCGATTTTCTCCCCGATGACCTGCTGGCCGCGGATGAGGCTTTCGTCACCGGCACAATGGGCGGGATCACCCCGGTGGCGCAGGTCGATGGCACGGTGTTCGCCCCCGGCGCCGGCCCCGTTACCCAGCTGCTGCAGCAGCACTATGCCGCGCTAAAGGACCGTTACGCGCAGGAAAACCCGCTGCTGTGAGCCTGCGGATCGCCATGTGGTCGGGCCCGCGCAACCTTTCTACCGCGCTGATGCGCAGCTTCGAAAACCGCGCTGATTGCGCAGTCAGCGATGAACCGTTCTACGCCGCCTACCTCGCCGCAACTGGACTCGATCACCCGTTGCGCCACGAAGTTCTGGCCTCGCAGCCGACCGACTGGCGCGCAGTGGCGGCCGAACTCACCGGTCCCGCGCCGGGTGCCGCGCCGCTGTGGTATCAGAAGCACATGACCCACCACATGCTGCCCGCGTTTGGGCGGACATGGATCGACCAGTGCCGCAATGCCTTCCTGATCCGCGATCCGGCCCGGGTGCTCGCCTCTTACGTCCGCAGCCGCGAGGCGGTGACCTTGGCCGATATCGGTGTGGTCCAGCAAAGCGAACTGTTTGACCGCGTGGCCGACCGGCTGGGCCATGCGCCGCCCGTGATCGACGCAGCAGACGTCCTCAGCGATCCCGCCCGCACCCTCGGCGCGCTATGCACCGTATTGGGCATTGCTTTCGATCCCGCAATGCTCGGTTGGCCCGCAGGCAAGCGCAGCAGTGACGGCGTCTGGGCCCCGGCGTGGTACGCCTCGGTCGAAGCTTCAACCGGATTTGCACCACCGAGCGGAGAAGTCGCCACCCCGCAGCTGACAGATAATCTGGCGGCCATCGCTGCGGCCGCAGCGCCGCATTTCATGCGGCTGGCAGCGTTTCGGCTGTGACCGCGCCCGTGCCCCCATCAGTCCGGCGCCTTGAATGGGCTGATATCGAGGTCGCCCGGATTGAGTTGCCAGGCGGGGTCATGCGCCTCACCCGCAGTCTCGCTTCTGGTCTCACCCGCGCGGCGGGGGATGATCCCGGCGTGTTCTGGGGCGTGGGCGATCGCGGGGCTAACATCAGCCCGGCGGACGGGGCCAGCCGTTTCGGGATTGCCGGGCTGCACGATCTGGCGGGGATCGACGGGGCCAAGGTCATGCCCTGGCTTGCGGTCGGCCCGGCGCTGGCCCGCTTGCGGCTGCAGGGTAACCGTATCGAGCTTGAGGCGCTGCACGATCTTGCCGACAGCACCGGCACGCCGATTGGCGGCTTGCCGGTGGCGGGCGCGGCGCACGCCGAACACGAACCAGTATTTGATCTGGCCGGCCGCCCACTTGGCCCTAGCCCCGGAGGCGCAGATAGTGAGGGGATCGCGGCGCTGCCCGATGGCACCTTCTGGATCGCCGAAGAATATGGTCCCTCGTTGCTGCGCGTCAGCCGCACGGGCACCGTGATCGAACGCTGGGTGCCGCGCGGCATGGCGCAGCTCTTTGCCGGCGCGGGCTATCCGGTCCGTGCTGTGCTGCCCGCAATTGCCGCCGCGCGAAAACTAAACCGCGGGTTTGAAGGCATCGCAGCCAGCGTGGACGGCAGCGTGCTTTATGTCGCCTTGCAAAGCCCGCTGGCTCACCCCGATCGCGCCGCGCATCGCCGCAGCGATCTGGTGCGGATCTGGGAACTGGATGCCGCCGATGGCACCTTGCTGGGTGAACATGTCTATCCGCTCGATCCGCCCGAAAGCTTTCGCCGAGACGTTGCTGCAGGGGCAGTGCGCACGGATGATGTGAAAGTGGCCGAACTGCAGCTGGACAGCGCCGGTGGGCTGCTGGTGATGGAACGCGTCACCCAGACCACCAAGATTTACCGAACCCGCCTTTCGCCTGGCAACCGCGCTCCGGCCGCGCTGTCCGATCCTGACACGCGGCCAACGCTGGAGCAGCGCACCCGCGCTGATCTTGTCGCAACCAGAGTGCCGCTGCTGGAAAAAACCCTGATTTTGTCAAGCGACGACCATCCCGAACTCTGCGCCGATCTGGAAGGCATGGTCCTGCTGGGAGAGCGGCAATTGCTGCTCGCCAACGATAGCGATTACGGGGTCGAAGGCGCGGAAACGCAGTTCTTTCTGGCCGAGTGGTAGCCGGCTGCGCTCGGCCATCGGGCTATGCTTCAACCTAGTGCTGATGATCTGACGCGACTGAAAACAGTCGGTCATAATCCACCCGTTCCAGCCCCAGCCGCGCCAGCGGAGCGCCCAGCAGCCCGCTCATCAGCAAGGCCTGGATGGTCTTGCCCGGCCACAGCCGCGAAGCCGGAGCGAACAGGCGGTCGCGCACCAGCGCAGGCAGCGCGGCGTTCGATTGATACAGCGGGGTGAAGAACGCCGTCGCCGCCTGATAGAGCGCGACGTGGGCGCCGCGCAGTTGCACCGTGAGCGCGGGTACGGCGCGCGGATCGCGTGACAGCCGCATTGCTTCGGCCACACCCCACGCATCGAGCAGTGCCATGTTCGCGCCCTGGCCCAGTTGCGGGCTAGCAGTGTGCCAGGCATCACCGATGTGGATCAAGCGCTCGTGCGCGGGATTGGGCAGGCTGCGGTGCGCATAGCGGGCAAACGTGACCTGCGCGGGATCGGTGACATGTGCGGCCAGTGCGGCGCATTCGGGCCACAGCGCCGCCACCTCTTCGCGCCAGGCGTCCAGCCCGCGCGCCAGCCAGCCCTGGTGGCCATCGGCGGGCAGCGACCAGAACAGCGCCAGCTCATCGCCGTGGCCCGGCCGATGGCCGGTGGGCAGCACGCCCACCATTTCCCGCGCGGCGCGGTAGCGTTGTTCCAGGCGGTTGCGGCGGAACGGCCCGTCAGCGGGCCACGGCAGCGTGGTCCACAAGGCACCGAACCGCAGCGCACGGCCGCACGGCGGGGCCAGCGGCGTGTGCAGCCCCAGCGCGTCAATCACCAGGTCGAATGGTCCCGCCAGTCTGCCCCCCGCAAATACCAGCCAGCGTTCGCCGCGCCCGATGTGGCTGCCGGTGATCTCATGGTCGGGGGTGATCTCGATACGCTCGACGCTGACGGCGCGGTGCAGCACATCGAACAGGCTGGCGCGGTGGATGCCCAGCCCCAGCGAGCGCGGCCCCGCAAGCTCGTCATACCGCGCATCCAGCACGCGCCGGCCATCCGCGCCCAGGCCATAGAGCCGTTCAATCGGCGCCGCGCACGCGGCAACTTCGCTCGCCAGCCCCAGCGCGTTCAGGACCGCCATCCCGCTGGGCTGCAACATCAGGCCGGAACCGAGCGGCTGCGGCGCCGCAAAGCGATCGAACAGCGCGACCCGGTGGCCCTGGCGGTGCAGCGCCAGCGCTGCGGCCAGTCCTGCAGGGCCGCATCCGGCAATTGCGATCCTACTGGGCTGCATGGCGCCCGAAATAGCCGGTGATATCCACTTTGGCGAGTGGCATGCCGCCCGAATAGCGGGCAAAACCCGGCTTCGGAAAAAAATTTCGTTCTACTCTTGTTCCATGAGAACAGATGCGGTACATGAGTCGCACGTTGACCTGCCGGGTCAGTGGCTTACGCAAGGGGACGAACGATGGGTGCTCAGCTTAAACTGATTCAGGAAGGCAAGGAAACGATGGACCGTGAAAAGGCGCTCGAAGCAGCGCTGGCACAGATTGATCGCGCATTTGGCAAAGGCAGCGCGATGAAGCTGGGCTCGAAGCAGACTATGGAGGTTGAGGCGATCTCCACTGGTTCGCTCGGGCTGGATATTGCGCTGGGCATTGGCGGCTTGCCGCGCGGCCGGGTGATCGAAATTTATGGGCCCGAAAGCTCGGGCAAGACCACACTGGCGCTGCACGTGATTGCTGAAGCGCAGAAGAACGGCGGCACTGCGGCGTTCGTCGATGCCGAGCACGCGCTCGATCCGGTCTATGCCAAGAAGCTTGGGGTGGACATCAATGAACTGATCGTCTCGCAGCCCGATACCGGCGAACAGGCGCTTGAAATCGTTGATACGCTGGTCCGCTCGAACGCGATCGATGTGCTGGTGATCGATTCGGTTGCAGCTCTGGTGCCGCGCGCCGAAATCGAAGGCGAAATGGGTGACAGCCACGTTGGTCTGCAGGCCCGTTTGATGAGCCAGTCCTTGCGCAAGCTGACCGGTTCGATCAGCCGTTCGCGCTGCATGGTGATCTTCATCAACCAACTGCGGATGAAAATCGGGGTGATGTACGGTAATCCTGAAACCACCACCGGCGGCAACGCGCTCAAGTTCTACGCCTCGGTCCGGCTTGATATTCGCCGCATTGGCCAGATCAAGGATCGCGACGATATTGTCGGCAACACCACCCGCGTGAAAGTGGTCAAGAACAAGGTGGCGCCGCCGTTCAAGCAGGTCGAATTCGATATCATGTACGGTGAAGGCATTTCGAAGATCGGCGAAATCCTCGACCTTGGCGTCAAGGCCGGGATCGTCGAAAAGTCAGGTGCCTGGTTCTCGTATGACAGCATCCGGATTGGTCAGGGGCGTGAAAACTCCAAGACCTATCTGAAAGCAAATCCCGAACTCGCTGACCGGCTGGAAGCTGCGATCCGCAGCCAAACCGAAGGTCTTTCCGGGGAGATGATGGCCGGTCCTGACGCGGAGGCCGACGTCTGATCTCCGAGAGCTTCCGGCTCGGCGACGCCTATCGCTGCGGCCGGGGTTAAAAGGAGGGCGTTTCCGAGTCCCCATACCCCTTCGGAAACGTCCTCCAATAAACGGAACCGGCGCGAGTGGCATACAGCCCCTCGCGCCGTTTTCGTTATTTCGGTCAACTGCATCACTGTCCCGCTGCGGGGCAGGGCTGAGCCGGGGCTAGGCTTGCCGGAGCAATCGGTTAGGGTCTGTTTCAGTGAAGCTGAAACAGACACCACCAGCCCGCTCATCCTCCCGGCCACCCAACCGGGGTACACTCGTGAGTGGCCGGGAGGGGGCGCGGGCCGGTGTTGCTTCCACGTAAGTGGAACAGGCTCTAAGTTCGCTCCGGAAAAGGACGTGTCATGACCCGCACTCAAAAGATAGCCGCAACCTTGCTGCTCGCCGCGCTATCCGCTGCTGCCCGCGCCGAAGTGGGGGATCGCTGGCCGCTGCTGGCATTCGCCAGCGATGATGACTGCCAACTCGCCATAACCAGCAGCGGCCGCGCCATGCAGATCCGGGCAGCCGGACTGATCCCCGGCGAAACGCTGCGCTTCACGATCGCCAACGGCGATATGAAGCCGATCCAGCAGTCATTGCGGGCCAGCGACAACGGTGCGCTGGTGCGCTATTACCTGCCGTTCAGGCTCAACCGCGATGGCGGCTTGGTCGATGTTACGGTTGCCGGTGCGCGCTGCACGCTTGATGCCTCGGCACCGTGGACCCGCAATTTGGCGACCATTCCCTAAGCGGTACTGGCGCACCGCGCCGGCCATGCTATGCCGGACCCCTGCCAATCAGGAGCCTGTTCATGACCCTCATCGTCCACCACCTCAACAACAGCCGTTCGCAGCGGATCCTCTGGACGCTTGAGGAACTAGGTGTGCCGTATGAGATCAAACACTACCAACGCGATACCGTGACCAATCTGGCTCCGCCTGAACTGAAAGCTATCCACCCGCTCGGCAAGAGCCCGCTGCTTGAGGATGATGGCACCCTGATCGAGGAGTCGGGCGCGATCGTGCAGTACCTTCTCGATACCTATGGCGAAGGCCGGTTCCAGCCTGCGCCGGGCAGCAAGGAGGCGCTGCGCCACCTGCAATTCATGCATTTCGCCGAAGGATCGGCGATGACCCCGATCCTGCTGCAGCTCTATACCAGCCGCCTGGGTGATGCCGCCGCGCCGCTGCAGCCGCGCATTCAGGAACAACTGTCCAGCCACTTCGCCTACCTGGAAGGTGAGCTGCGCGCATCAGGCCACTTCGTCTGTGATGATTGGACCGGGGCAGATTTCATGCTCAGCTTCCCGGCCGAAATCGCGGTGATGCAGGGGCAGGGTGCGTCCTATCCCAAGCTCGCAGCTTTCGTCGCCGCCGCCCACGCCCGACCCGCCTGGCAGGTCGCCCGCGAGAAGGGCGGCGCGTACTACGGCTACTGATGCACGCCCGCCGCGCGGGCCTTCACTACTTCGTCGGCATGCTTGCCGCCAAGTTCGGCCAGATGGTCGAACACGGCGGTAAAGCTGGCAAGTCCCTGGCTCATCGAGCGCAGTTCGGCGTCGAGCCCGTGCAAGGCGCTTTCGGGCAGCAAAGCCTCGACCTGCTCCCACCGTGCCCAGTCCGGGTGCGGCGACAGACCAAGGATCTGCCCGCGCCGCGCCGATAGCACCGATCCGGCCTTCGATCCGGTCCCGGCCGGCGTATCAACCGCGATCCGGGCAATCGGTTCGAGCAGATAAGGCGCGGCCTGCGCCAAGGCATCGCCCATCGCCATACGTCCGGCAATCCGGAATGCCAGTTCCGACGAATCGACCGAATGAAACGAACCGTCGATCAGCGTGACCGCGACATCGACCACCGGAAAGCCCAGCGGCCCCCGCTCCATCGCGTCCTTTACCCCGGCTTCAACTGCCGGGATGTATTGCCGAGGGATCGCCCCGCCGGTGATCTTGTCGACAAATTCAAACCCCGCGCCGCGCTCCAGCGGGCGCAGTTCAATCTGGCAATCCCCATACTGGCCGTGTCCGCCCGATTGCTTCTTGTGCCGCCCGCGCACCGCGGCCCCTTTGCGGATCGATTCGCGGTAGGCGATGCTGGGCGGGCGGGTGTCCACCGCCACCCCATAGCGGCGCTGCAGCCGGCCCAGAACCACGGCAAGATGATCGTCGTTGATCCCGCGCAGGATCGTTTCGTGGCTGCTATCGTCCTGGATCCATTCCAGCGCAGGGTCTTCCTCGCACAAGCGGTGCAGCGCGGTGGAGAGCTTCACGTCGTCCTTGCGGTCACGCGTGGTGATCGCCAGCGCTGCATTGCGCGGCGGGTAGGTGATCAGCGCCGTTTCGCCGATCTGTGCGTCCTTGCGCCCCAGCACTTGACCGGGCCGGGCGCCTTCGACCTTGGCCACGGCCACCACATCACCGGCCTGCGCCTTGGCTTGCTTGGCGGTCTTGTCACCTTGCACGAAGAACAGCGATCCAGCGCGTTCGGCTGTGCCGTCCACTACCAGCTCGTCGCCTTCGCCAAGCCCGCTGCCCAGCACGCGGCCCAGTGCAAGCCGCCCCATCGCCCCACCATTGGCCACTTTGAAGACGTGCAGTGCACCGCCAGCCTCAACGCCCAGCCGGCTTGCCGCAGCGACCGCCATTGGCACTTCGTGGCGCAGCAGTTTGAGCAGACGTTGCACCCCGCCGTCCGAAAGCGCTGAACCCAGCAACACCGGCACCACTTTGCCCTCAGCGGTATCGGCGGCCAGATCAGCCATGACCATCGCCTGGTCAGGCAGTTCGTCCAGCAACAGGGCTTCAAGCAGCCGATCATCAAAATCGGCCAAGGTTTCGAGCAGATGGCCGCGCTCATCCCGTTCACGTTCCAACAGTTCACCGGGAATTTCGACCCGCTCGCTCGCCTTGCCTGGGCGATAGCGATAGGCTCGCTCCAGCGCGAGATCGACATAGCCGGTCACTTGTTCGCCGCCCTGACTATCGCGCACCCGGATCGGGATCTGGCGCAGCGCCAGCGGTTCGCGGCTCATCGGCTGCAACTGGGCGATCAGATCGCGGATCGCCCCGGCCCGGGCATGTTCGATCTTGTTGACGAAAATTGCATGCGGCACGCCCAGATCGTCAAGCTGGCGCAGCACCGGCTCGGCCAGGGCGACCCGTTCCGGCACCGGATCGATGACCACCAGCGCCATGTCGGCCGATTGCAGCGCAGCCAGGCCATCAGCGGCAAAACCCGGTCCACCGGGCACATCGATCAGCGCGAACCGGTCACCCATGTAGTCAAAATGAAGGAGATTGAGTTCGGTTGATCCGCCGCGCGTCCGGGCTTCGGGAGAACTGTCCCCCACCGTATTGCCCGCTTCGATTGTCCCCTGCCGGTTGATCGTGCCGCTGGCGTACAGCAGCGCTTCGGCGAGGCTGGTCTTGCCCGTGCCGGCCGGCCCCACCAGAGCGACCGCACGGGTTGCTACACTGCCGTCTGCTTGACCAATTTGGGTGCTGCCCATCATCCGCCTCCTTTTATCGCGAAGGCGCGCCGGGCGCTTGGTGCTGCGTCAGACGCGCACTGGAACGGCACCGATGCTCTGCCTGTCGGGCGCGAGTCGCAAGTGAAATGTGGCGGACAGATCATGCTTGCAGCGCACAGTGGTGCCGCTTAGTCTTGGGCCATGACAACAGGCAGTGAATGGCGTGAACAGGTTGGCCGCAGCTGGGCCGACAATTACCGGCTTACCGACCGGGCCTTTTCCGGGCTGACCGAACGGTTGCTTGGCCGGATCGGCGGCTGTGATGGTCAGAGCGCGCTCGATATCGGCTGCGGCGCGGGCGAATTGTCGCTGGCACTGGGGCGCGGCAATCCTGATGCCCGGATCATCGGCGTTGATGTCTCGCCCGATCTGGTGGCGGCTGCCCGGCAGCGCGCTGAAAGTCTGGACAACGTTGATTTTCTTGAAGCCGATGCGGCGCACTGGCGGCCCGGCGAATTTACCCCCGATCTGCTGATTTCGCGGCACGGGGTGATGTTTTTCGATGTGCCGGTAATGGCCTTTGCCAATCTGCGTCAGATCAGCCGGCCAGGCGCCCGGCTGGTGTTTTCCTGCTTTCGCAGCGCCGCTTTGAACCCCTGGGCGTCAGAACTGGCCAGCCTGCTTGATCTGCCCCAGTTCGCAGACAGTATCGCACCCGGCCCGTTCGCATTTGCCGATCATGACTATGTTCGCGGAATTCTCGACAATGCAGGATGGCGCGACGCTGCGTTCGATCCGGTCGATTTCGCCTATGTTGTCGGTGCGGGTGAGGACCCGGTCAGCGATGCCCTGCATTTCTTCGGCCGGATCGGGCCCGCTGCACCTGCGCTGCGCCAGCTTGATGGCCAAGCGCGCAAAACCGCCGAAGGCTGGATCCGCGATTGGCTGGAAGAACATCGCAGCGGCAATCTGGTCGCCTTTCCCGGCGCCGCGTGGATCGTCAGCGCGGCGGCCTGATCGCCGCCCTTGCGGGGTCTGTTCGGCCCCGTGGGACGCACTATGAACCCAGACAATTGGCGGCCAGGGATTGATCAGCCCGCAGGCCTTAAGGTGATGGTTCCTCCGAACAAGGTGTAAACCCGCTTGTTCGCGCGCCCGGGAAGCCTTATCGGCGGCGGTCTATGACTTCGACCAACGATATTCGCCGCTCGTTCCTGGATTACTTCGGCCAGCATGGCCACGAAGTTGTGCAGTCTGCGCCGCTGGTGCCCTTCAACGATCCGACGTTGATGTTCGTCAACGCTGGGATGGTGCCGTTCAAGAACGTGTTTACGGGTCTTGAGAGCCGGGCGACCCCGCGCGCCACTTCCAGTCAGAAATGCGTGCGCGCTGGCGGCAAGCACAACGATCTCGATAATGTCGGCTATACCGCGCGCCATCACACCTTTTTCGAGATGCTGGGCAACTTCAGTTTTGGCGATTATTTCAAGGAACAGGCGATCACCCACGCCTGGACCCTGCTGACCAAGGAATGGGGCCTTGCGCCAGACAAGCTGACCGCCACGGTCTATCACACTGACGATGAAGCCTTCGATCTGTGGCGCAAGATCGCCGGGCTGCCGGAAGAGCGGATCATCCGCATTCCCACCTCTGACAATTTCTGGTCGATGGGCGATACCGGCCCCTGCGGCCCGTGCAGCGAAATCTTCTACGATCACGGCGCGCATATTCCGGGCGGCCCCCCGGGATCGCCCGACGAGGACGGCGACCGGTTCATCGAGATCTGGAATCTGGTGTTCATGCAGTTTGAACAGGCCGCTGATGGCAGCCGCACCAGCCTGCCCAAACCCAGCATTGATACCGGCATGGGCCTGGAACGCGTTTCCGCCGTGCTGCAGGGTGTGCATGACAATTACGATACCGATACCTTCAAGGCGCTGATCGCGGCGTCTGAAAGCCTAACGGGGGTGAAGGCTGCGGGCGAAAATCAGGCCAGCCACCGGGTGATCGCCGATCACTTGCGTTCCACCAGCTTCCTGCTGGCGGACGGCGTGCTGCCATCGAACGAAGGGCGCGGCTATGTGCTGCGGCGGATCATGCGCCGTGCGATGCGCCACGCACACCTGCTGGGCGCGAAAGACCCGCTGATGCACCGCCTGGTGCCGGCGTTGATTACCGAAATGGGCCAGGCCTATCCCGAACTGGGCCGCGCGCAACCGCTGATCGAGGAAACCCTGCAGCGTGAGGAAGTGCAGTTCCGCCGTACGCTGGCCAACGGCCTCAAGCTGCTTGATGAAGCTACCGGCGCGATGGGCGCGGGGTCTGAACTGCCGGGCGATGTCGCGTTCAAGCTCTATGATACCTTCGGCTTCCCCTATGATCTGACCGAAGACGCGCTGCGTTCGCGCGGGATCGGGATTGACCGGCCGGGCTATGACGCGGCGATGGCGCAGCAAAAGGCTGCGGCGCGCGCGGCATGGAAAGGCAGCGGGCAGGCCGCATCGGAAGACTACTGGTTCGATTTAGCCGAGCGAGAAGGTGCAACCGAGTTTACGGGCTATTCGTCAACCACTGGCGAAGGAAGTGTCGTTGCAGTTCTGGTCGACGGTTTCGAGCAACTCGGTCCAATCAGCGCTGGTGCAAGCATTCAGATTCTAACTAACCAGACTCCATTTTACGCTGAAAGCGGCGGGCAAATGGGCGATGCTGGAACCATGACGGGTCCCAATGGATTCCGGGCACGAGTAACTGACACAAGTAAGCCATTAGGACGCCTCCACGCACATCTAGTGGAAATCGAAGCAGGCGAAATCCGGATTGGCGACGCAGTGACTTTGCAGGTTGATGTCGCGCGCCGCGATGCGACCCGCGCCAACCATTCAGCCACGCACCTGCTGCACCAGGCGCTGCGCGACCGGCTGGGGACGCATGTGACGCAGAAGGGATCGCTGGTTGCGCCCGATCGGCTGCGGTTCGATTTTTCGCATCCCACCGCGCTTTCGGCGCAGGATCTTGCGGCGGTCGAAGCCGATGTGAATGCACAGGTGCGCGGCAACGAAGCAGTCGTGACCCGGCTGATGAGCCCGGATGAAGCGATCGAGGCCGGGGCAATGGCGCTGTTCGGCGAAAAGTACGGCGATGAAGTGCGCGTGCTGTCAATGGGCAAGACCAGCGAGAAGTCCTATTCCACCGAATTATGCGGCGGCACCCACGTGCGCGCATTGGGCGATATCGGCCTGTTCCGGATCATCAGCGAAAGCGCGGTCAGCTCGGGCGTGAGGCGGATCGAGGCGCTGACTGGCGAGGGCGCACGGCAGTGGCTGGTGAGCCGCGAAGACGCACTGAAAGGCGCCGCCAGCCTGCTCAAGACCACGCCCGACGATGTGGAAACCCGCGTCGCCGCGCTGCTCGATGAACGCCGCAAGCTGGAACGCGAACTGGCCGAAGCCAAGAAGGCGCTCGCGCTGGGCGGCGGCGGGGCTAAGGCGGAGACGGCTGACGAGGACGTGGGCGGCGTGAAATTCTTCGGCCAGGTGCTTGATGGGCTTGATCCCAAGGACCTGCGCGGCTTGCTCGATGCGGCCAAGCAGCGGCTGGGTTCGGGTGTTGCCGCGATTGTCGCGGTGAACGAAGGCAAGGCCAGCATCGCTGCTGCGGTGACGGATGATCTGACCTCCACCATCAGCGCAGTCGATCTGGTTCGCGCCGGGGTTGAAGCACTGGGCGGCAAGGGCGGCGGCGGCCGTCCGGATATGGCGCAAGGCGGCGGACCCGATGGCGACAAAGCGGCGGCTGCAATCGCTGCGGTGAAGGCTGTGCTGGGCGGATAGTCGCTCTAGATTCTCTCCATTTTCACGTAGTGCAAATGGGGAGGTGGCATTTGCGAAGCAAAAGACGGAGGGGTCTCGGACGACGCGCCAAAACCCCTCCGTCAGCGGCTTGACGCCGCTGCCACCTCCCCATTTGTGGCAGTCTCCAAAAATGGAGAGGACCTAAGTTTCCCGCTCCCTCAACGTCGCGCTTTTGAGTTTGGGCTTCTGATCCAGCTCGCCCTCATTCATGATCTGGGCACGCAGCTCGTCGCGCTTTTCGTGAATGCTGGCGATCACCGGACCCATCGGCACCCCCAGATCGACCAGCACGGCTTCGCTGAGCTGGAGCGAGCTTTCCAGCGTTTCCGGCACCGCGTGGCTGGCCCCGGCGCGGTACAAGGCCGCAGCGTGGCTGGCATCACGGGCGCGGGCGATGATCGGCAGATCAGGGTAAGCGGCGCGCAACTGGCGGACCATGCGCTGCGCCGGAACCGGCTGATCCATGGTCAGGATCACCGAAGTGGCTTCGGCCAGACCGAACCGGTCGAGCGCGGCGGTGCGCGCGGCATCGGCAAAGCGGGCTGGCACTCCGGCTTCGCGTGCGGCTTTCACCGCTTCGGGATCGCCATCGACGACCACAAATGGCTGATCGTGCTGGGCCAGCATTTCGGCCACTAGCCGGCCTACCCGGCCTGCGCCGATGACGATGGCATGCGGCTCTGCCGGGGCAAGTTCGCTGTCGCCGGAGCTGCCGCGATCGACCCGGCGGCCCAACCATTTACCGGCTACGGCCAGGATCGGCGTGATCGTCATCCCCAATGCGGTGACGATTTCCCAGAACTGGGCTGCATCGGGGCTGATCAGCCGCGCGGCCGTGGCCGCGCCCAGTACGATCAGCGTGGTCTCTGAAGGGCTGGCCAGCAGGATCCCGGCTTCGGTGGCGGTTCCGGCGCGCGCGCCAGACCTGTGCAGCAACACCCCGGTGACCAGCGCCTTGGCCAGCAGCACCAGCGTGGTGGCCAGCAGCACTTCGCCCAGCCGGCTCCAGACGAGGTGCAGATCCAGCCCCATGCCGATGGTGATCAGGAACACGCCCAGTGCCAATCCCTTGAACGGGTCGATCATCACTTCGACTTCGCCGTGATAATCGGTCTCGGCGATCAGCAATCCCGCAGTCAGCGCGCCGACAATCGGTGAGAGGCCCACCGCGCCAGTCGCGAGCGAGGCCAGCAGCACGACCAGCAGGCTGGCGGCCAGGAACAGCTCGGGGCTTTTGGTGCGGGCAGCCTGATCGAACAGTCGCTGCAGCAGAAATCGCCCTGCCACCAGCAAGACCAGCAGCACCAGCGCGCCCAGGCCCAGCGTGCGCAGAATCGCTGAAAGGTTCCCGGCGTCCTCGCCCCGGCCCATCGCGCCCAGCAGAAAGATTATCGGCACCAGCGCGATATCTTCCAGCAGCAGCATGGCCAGCGCGGCCCGGCCAACTGCGGTGCGCGGATCGGCGATCTTGAGCACCAGGGCGGTCGACGACAGCGCCAGAGCCAGCCCCAAGGCCAGCGCAGTGGGCGGCGAATTGCCCAGCACAATCAGCACCGCCCCGATCAGCAGCGCGCTGCCCACCAGTTCCTTGCTGCCAAGCCCGAAAACTGCCTGCCGCATGGCCCAGAGCCGCTTGAACGACAGCTCCAGCCCGACCGAGAACAGCAACAGGATGATCCCGAATTCCGCAAAAGGCTCCAACCGGTGCGGATCGCTGATCGTGATGTAACCCAGCCACGGCAGCGCCGTCACCGCCTGGCCCAGCCCGAACGGGCCCACCAGAATGCCGACCAGAATGAAGCCGATCACCGGCGTGATGCGGATACGCGCGAACAGCGGGATCACAATCCCCGCCGCGCCAAGGATCACCAAGGCATCGCTCAGCAGGGACGTTGTCGCAAGTTCGGTTGGGGCGGCCATCCGGGCTACCTAGTCAATGCACCGCGCAGTGTCACCACGCAGTATCTTGACTGGCTTGCGCGGCGTGCTCAAACTCACTGCCATTGGCTTTGCAAAACGGGGAAGACACCAATGTTCAAGAAAGCAGTCTTGGTTGCCGCAATGTGCGTCGAATTGGTCGTCGCGACGCCAGTTATCGCCAGCCAGACGAGTGACTTCGTCACGGAAATGGTCGGCGCGCTGCAATTCATGGTTGGCAAGCAGGAGGGATCCGATTTCACGATCGTTTCGATCAAGGCTGAGGATGAAGTTCTGGTGTTGCGGGTAGATGGACCCAAAGGCTGGCGCCGCGACAAGAGCGCTGAAGAGCTGAGTGAGCTGTTCGTCAGCGGCTTCTGCGAAAAGGGGTCTGAACTGTTCGACAAGGGGGTCAAGATCCGCGTGGAAACCACCGAAGACACCGGATCGGGACTGATGGTGGGGCCAAATTCCGACCACTGCCCGGCCTGATCCTGACCGCCCGCAGCTGGCCGGCGGCGCCGATGTGGTGATCGTCGGCGGTGGACCCGCCGGTATGCTGGCGGGTCTGCTGTTCGCGCGCGCCGGAATCGAGGTGCTGGTGCTGGAAAAGCACGGTGATTTCCTGCGCGATTTTCGCGGCGATACGGTCCACCCCTCAACTATGGAAATTCTGTCCCAACTGGGCATGCTGGAGCGGTTTCTGGCGCGCCCGCATCACCGGATCAACGCGGCCGAAATCGATTTCAACGGCACCGTGCTTGAAATCGGCGATCTCTCCCATCTCAATACCCCCGCGCCGTTTATCGCGATGATGCCGCAGTGGGATTTTCTCGATTTCCTCAAGGACGAGGCCGCAGCCTTTCCGGCGTTTCACTTGCTAATGAATGCTGCGGTGACGGGCTTTGCCGAAAGCAGCGGGCGAGTTACCGGCGTCACTTTGGCGGATGGAGCCGTAATTGAAGCCCGCAAACTGGTGATCGCGGCCGATGGCCGCGGCTCGGTCGTGCGCCGCGGAAACCTGTTGCCGCTGGAGGATCTGGGCGCGCCGATCGACGTGTTCTGGTTTGCCGTGCCCAAGGCGCAGGCCGGATCGCTGCTGCGCGGTACGATCCGGGGCAGCACGATGCTGGTCCAGATTGACCGCGGCGATTATTGGCAATGCGCGCTGATCCTGGCCAAAGGGCAGGCCGATGCGACCCGCAGTCGGGGGATCGCGGCATTCCGCCAGCAAATTGCCGAGGCCGCCCCGGTGCTGGGCGATCTTACCGCCGCGCTGCCTGATTTCGGTGCAGTCAAGCTGCTGACGGTGTCGCTCGACCGGCTGACCACCTGGCACCGTCCCGGCCTGCTGGCGATCGGCGATGCCGCCCATGCGATGAGCCCGGTGGGCGGGGTGGGGATCAATCTTGCGATCCAGGACGCGGTCTGCGCCGCCAATGTGCTGGCCGCGCCGCTGCTGGCCGGGGCCGATCCGGACCCGCTGCTGGCGCGGGTGCAGCAGCGCCGGATGCGGCCAACCCGGCTGATCCAGGCCGGGCAACGCGCCGCGCACGAGCGGGCGCTGGCACCGCTGCTGGCCGGAAAGTTGGAAGCGAAAAGGCCCCCGTGGCTCCTGCGGCTGTTCAATGCTGTGCCGCTGCTGCGCCGCTTGCCGGGGCGAGCGATCGGGCTGGGCTTTTGGCGCGAACGGGTCCGCAGTCCGCTAGTCTGAAACGAAAACCCCCGCCGGCAGCGGGGGTTTCCAATTCAAGCGGGGCCGTGCGAGACTACTTCCAGTCAGCCATCGCCACTTCAAGGTTATCGACGATCGCTTCGAAGAAGCCTTCGGTGGTCAGCCAGGCTTGATCCGGGCCGATCAGGATAGCCAGATCCTTGGTCATCTTGCCGCTTTCCACGGTATCGATGCAGACCCGTTCCAGGGTTTCGGCGAACTTCACCACATCGGGGGTTTCGTCGAACTTGCCGCGGTACATCAGGCCCCGGGTCCAGGCGAAGATGCTGGCGATCGGGTTGGTGCTGGTCGCCTTGCCCTGCTGGTGCTGGCGGTAATGGCGGGTGACGGTGCCGTGGGCGGCTTCTGCTTCCACGGTCTTGCCATCGGGGGTCATCAGCACCGAGGTCATCAGACCCAGCGAGCCGAACCCTTGCGCAACCTGATCCGATTGCACGTCGCCATCATAGTTCTTGCAGGCCCAGACGAATTTGCCCGACCACTTCAGCGCCGAAGCGACCATGTCATCGATCAGGCGGTGTTCGTAAGTGATCCCGGCGGCGGCGAACTTTTCCTTGAAGCCTTCGCTTTCGAACACTTCGGCAAACAGATCCTTGAACCGGCCGTCATAGGCCTTGAGGATTGTGTTCTTGGTTGAAAGGTAAACCGGCCAACCGAGGCCCAGGCCATAGTTGAAGCTGGCGCGGGCGAAATCGCGGATCGAATCGTCGAGGTTGTACATCGCCAGGGCAACGCCAGGTGAGGGGTAGTGGAACACTTCCTCATCGATCTTGCTGCCATCATCGCCTTCCCAGACCAGCCGCAGCTTGCCGGGGCCGGGGACCACGAAATCGGTCGCCTTATACTGATCGCCAAACGCATGGCGGCCAACCACGATCGGATCGGTCCAGCCCGGGATCAGCCGCGGCACATTCTGCATCACGATCGGTTCGCGGAACACCACGCCGCCCAGGATGTTGCGGATCGTGCCGTTGGGGCTCTTCCACATTTTCTTGAGGCTGAATTCTTTCACCCGGTCTTCATCGGGGGTGATCGTGGCGCACTTTACGCCAACGCCGTACTGCCGAATCGCATTGGCGCTGTCGACGGTGATCTTGTCATTGGTTTCGTCGCGCTTTTCGACGCTGAGATCGTAGTATTTCAGATCGATATCGAGGTACGGCAGGATCAGCCGTTCACGGATCCACTGCCAGATGATGCGGGTCATTTCATCGCCATCAAGCTCGACTACCGGGTTCTTTACCTTGATCTTGGTCATGCGCTTGTCCGTCTGTCCCAGGGAGATTTCGCACCCCCTTAGCAGAGCCTTTGGCCTGTGCAAGTAAGGGCTGGACGCGGGGGCCACAGGGCCTTAATCGTTCGGTTAAATGCTTAGCGAGAGGATCAACGGCATGAGCGATGAAAACCCAGTCCTGACGCACGTCGAAGACGGCGTCCTGATCGTCACGATGAACCGGCCAGAGGCGAAGAACGCGATGAACAAGGCGCAGGCCGAAGGCATTTCAGCGGCGATGGACCGGCTCGACGCCGAAGACGATCTGCGCTGTGCGATCCTGACCGGCGCTGGTGGCACCTTCTGTTCGGGGATGGACCTCAAGGGCTTTCTGCGCGGCGAACGGCCTTCAATCGAAGGCCGCGGGTTTGGCGGCCTGACCGAATGGACCCCCAAGAAGCCGGTGATCGCCGCAGTCGATGGCTATGCCTTGGCCGGCGGGATGGAACTGGCGCTGAGCTGTGATCTGATCGTGGCCAATTCCGGCTCGAAATTCGGCATCCCCGAAGCCAAGCGCGGCCTTGCCGCTGCGGCCGGCGGCTTGATCAAGCTGCCGCGCCAGATCCCGCCGCGGATTGCGATGGAACTGGCGCTGACCGGTGACTTCATCGATGCGGCGCGGGCCTATGATCTGGGCTTCATCAACCGCATCGTCGAAGGACCGGCGATTGAAGGCGCCAAGGAACTGGCCAAGGCGGTTGCCGCCAACGGCCCGCTGGCGCTGATTGCGTCCAAGGCCATCATCCGCGATTCGCACAGCTGGAGCGATGAGGACATGTGGAAGAACCAGGCCAGCTATATCGCCCCGGTATTCGTCAGCGCAGACGCCCGCGAAGGGTCGCTGGCCTTTGCCGAAAAGCGCAAACCCAACTGGCAGGGGAAGTAAGGCAAGCGTCGTCCCGGGCTTGAACCGGGACCGTTGGCGTTGCCGCGCAAACACGCAGCTTTGGCGGCCAGCGATCCCGGATCAAGTCCGGGATGACGTAGAAACGAAAAAGGCCCCGGGAAACCGGGGCCTTTTTCGTGAATGGTGGGCGTAGCAAGGATTGAACTTGCGACCCCTACGATGTCAACATAGTGCTCTACCACTGAGCTATACGCCCGCACCATTCAGGTTCTGCCCGAGGCCGTCGCCCCGGGCAGGGGTGGGCCATTAGCCGGGCATTCTCGGCTTTGCAAGCCCAGGCTGTTTCAGCATTGCTGAAACAGGACAACACCGGCCCGCTCTCCCGGCCCGACCACCCGCTGTTAGTACCCTGTGGGTGGTCGGGTCGGGAGAGCGGGCCGGTGTTGTCTTCCGCGCTAGCGGAAAAACTAGATGCTGGCCTGGGCCTGCTGGCCAAAAATCCGCTCTACTTCCAGCACCAGATCCTTGAGGTGGAACGGCTTGGACAGCACCTTGGCTTGCGGGGCCTCGCGGCTGGCTTTGAGCGTCACGGCGGCGAAGCCGGTGATGAACATCACCTTGGTCTTGGGGCTCAGCTCGGCGCAGCGCTGGGCCAGTTCGATCCCGTCCATTTCGGGCATGACGATGTCCGACAGCAACAGGTCGAAATGATATTCTTCCAGATAGGGGATTGCCGCCGTGCCGCGATCGACCGCGACCACTTCATAGCCGGCATTTTCCAGCGCGCGCGCCAGATAGGTGCGCATGGCTGCCTCATCTTCAGCAAGCAGGATGCGGATCATGTGCGGTTCGTCCCGATCTTCCATCAAAGCGCCCTTCGCAGCGCCGGTTATAGGCTTGGTAGTTTGGTACACCAGTCAGGTTAACAATCCTGCCTGCTTTCGGCGGCGTCATACTTTGACACAGCGGCCGCTTCGGGCCAGTCAAATGCGATGAACAGACCGCCAGCCAGCCTAGGCGATTCGCCGCGTATTGAGGGCGGTTCGATCCCTGGTAGCAGCGGCCTGTCGGCTTTTTCGCTGATTGCGCCGGAACCATCGTCGCTGCCAGTGCTGCTCGCCGTGCCGCATGCCGGCCGCGCCTATCCCGGAACGCTGCTGGAACGGATGCGCAATCCGGGGTTTGCCGCGCTTAAACTGGAAGACCGATATGTCGACCGGCTGGCAGAGCGAATCGCGCGTGAAACCGGCGCGGCGCTGCTGGTGGCCCATGCCCCGCGGGCGATGATCGATCTCAACCGCGGGCATGAGGATGTCGATTGGGAGATGTTCGCACGGGGCCGGCCCGATGGGGTGGGCTGCTATACCCCCGGAATACGGGTGCGCAGCGGGCTGGGGCTGATCCCGCGCCGGTTGCCGGGGCTGGGCGAACTGTGGAAGCGCCGCCACGATGAAGAGGATCTGGCGGAGCGGATCGACCAGATCCACGCGCCGTATCACGCCTGTCTGGCCAAAACCCTTGATGTGCTGCGCGAACGTTGGGGTGCGGCGCTGCTGCTCGATCTGCATTCGATGCCGCCGCTGGGCTATCGCGGCGGGCAGGCGGCACCCGATTTTGTGCTGGGTGATCGCTTCGGAGCAAGCTGCCACGGATCGCTGGTCGGCACCTGCTTCAGCTATTTTGCCGAACAGCAGCGCGGGGCGGCGCACAACCGGCCTTACGCAGGCGGCTATGTGCTGGACCGGCATGCCAACCCTGCGCAGGGCATCCACGCCCTGCAGGTGGAGATCGATCGCAGCTGCTATCTCGATTCGCGGCTGGTTGAACCTGGTCCCGGGTTCGATGCGATGGCGCAATTATTGGCCGGACTGGTGCGGCGGATCGCCGGTGAGGTTGCCGAATTGGGGCAGCTTGGCGGCGCAGCTGGCTGGGCCAACGCGGCCGAATAAAAAAACCACCTCGTGCAAATCGCACGAGGTGGCCAAGGTTCAGGGAGGAGGTGCACAAAGTGCACCTGCCCGCCGGGCCATGAGGGAAGCCGCGACGAGGTGCGCAACAAATAAGCCTGTCCGGAACGGGATTCAAGCCTCTCGAGAGCAGCACAAAAGAAACGGCGCGATTCCGCCAATAAGCGGAACCGCGCCGTTAACTATTTGACCTGAGCTGGATTAAGCAGCTGGTTCGGGAGCGGGAATCGGTCCCTTGCCCTGCGTTACCTGACGGGCGAAGACTTCGCTCATGTGTTCAAGGCTGAACAGATGGGCAAAAACCAGCGCCAGCATGCCGTTCTGGTTCATCGTCCGCAGTACATCGCCGCGCAGTTCGCGCAGCTTTTCCTGATCGACCATCTTGAAGCCGCGGTACACGAACGGGGTTTCGTTGCCGGTCTGCTGGATCGAGACTTCGCCGTCCATCAACAGATCATGCTTCATCAGTTCTTCGACAAACGACGACGTGCGAAAGCCCGCTTCTTCGAAATTGCGGCAGAATTCCAGCGTCGCATTGCAGGCTTCGGTCGGCTGGCCGTTATCGAACAGCTTGTTGCCGTCTTCAAATTCGCCAACCAGATCGCTGGTCGGGTCAAAGCACAGTGAAAGTTCGTCCGAATCGGGTGCCAACTTGGCCAGCATGAACGGATAGCGGCGGGCATAGGCCGGGACATAGACCGGATCGAGTTGCTTGCCGCTATCATCGAAATAGGTGTTCACGCCTTCGTTGAGGCCCATCAGCGCCAGCGGCACCGGGTTGTCCGAGATCGAGAACACGATCGGATAGTTACGCGAAGCGTGGATGAATTCTTCGGCCGTCAGCGGCACCGCGTGCTGGCCAACCATCCAGTTGGCAGTTTCGGTGCTACGGCTGCTCCAGTCAGCATGATCGCGGCTGTTAAGCGGCATCAGGTCCTTGTAGAACATCGGCAAATTGGCGGCTTGAGGCGCGCTGGCCATTGTGTGATCTCCGGTATGCTGTCGAGTTGGGAGCCGGTTGGCCCGGCGCGAAACCGCGCGTTTAGGCGGTTACGTCTTTTGGTGCAAGCGGCAGCAATTTTCCGGGGTTCAACAACGTTTGCGGGTCAAGCGCCAGCTTGATTCGCGCCATCAAGTCCAGCGCCACCGGATCGCCCAGCCGCGCCAGTTCATCGCGCTTCATCTGGCCGATGCCGTGTTCGGCTGAAATGGTTCCGTGCCACTGCGCGACCAGATCGTGGACCATCCGGCTCGCGGCCTTGCCTTGATCCGATTCCCATGTCCCACGCACGGCCCCCGGCGGAGCGGTGACGTGGAAATGGACATTGCCATCGCCCAGATGACCAAAGGCAAAAGCCCGGCATCCGGTAAATTCTGCCTCAACTGCCGGCACCGCCAGGGCGATGAAATCGGCCATCCGCGCCACCGGTACCGCAATATCGTGCTGCATGGCCGGGCCTTTGCCGCGCAGCGCCGGAGAGATCGAATCGCGCAAAAGCCACATCGCCTCGGCCTGCGTATCCGAGGCGGAAAGCGCCGCATCCTCGATCATGCCTGCGCCAAGCGCCTCTGCCAGCACCGCCGCCGCCTGTCCGGCAAGATCGGCGGCGGGATCCTCGCTGACCAGTTCCACCAGAGCATGCCAATTGTGCGCGTCGGCCAAAGGCGCACGCGCCTGCAGCACATGATCGAGCACTGCAGACAGGCATTGCTGCGGCAAGATCTCAAACCCTTCAAGCGCGCTGCCAAACCTGGCATCGCACAGTTCCAGCAGGTGCCGGGTCGCGGTGATTGAGCCCAGCCCGGCCCACACGACTTGCCGCGTCGCAATTGGCGGGACGAGCCGCAACCGCGCTGCGGTGACCACCCCCAGCGTGCCTTCGCTACCGATAAACACCTGCTTCAGGTCAAAACCGCGGTTGTCCTTCTTGAGCGGGGTAAGCGCCGAGTAGACCGAGCCATCGGCCAGCACCGCTTCGATCCCCAGCACGGCCGCGCGCATCGTCCCGTGGCGCAGCACCTGGGTGCCGCCGGCATTGGTGGCGATCAGGCCGCCGACGGTTGCCGATCCCTTGCCCCCCAACGTCAGGGGAAAGCGCAGGCCAGCAGCCTCAGCCGCGCCGTGCAGATGCTCAAGGATCACGCCAGCGCCGCAGGTCACCTCGCGCGATGCCGTGTCGACCGGGCCGATCTGGTCAAGCCTGCGCAGCGAAAGCAGCACTTGATCGCCGCTGGCATCGGGTGTCGCCCCGCCAGACATGCCCGAATTGCCGCCCTGCGGGACCACCGCGATCCGGTGTGCATTGCACAGCTTCAGCAGTGCGGAGACTTCTGCGGTGTCGGCGGGTGCGGCCAGCGCCAGCGCCTTGCCGGTATAGCGCCCGCGCCAGTCCGTCAGCCATGGCGCGATCAAATCGGGATCACGGATCAACCCGCGCGGGCCGAGCAGGGCGGCGGCTTGCGTGAGGAAGGGCGATTCTTGCGCGGTCATCACGGCGGGCTATGGCATGGCATTGGCCGCCGAGCCAGACCTGCCGCCCGCAAGGTTAAGCGATGGTTCAACGATGACTGCTATGGCGGAGCGGCAATGCATCCGGCGCTTCATCTTTTGGCCCCTTTGGTCCTGGTTTTTCCGGCTTTGGCGGCGGTTGAATTGCCGGCCGTGCCAGAGCAGGCACCCAGCGCCGCCGCGCCGCCGCCGGCTGAACAGGTCAACATCGAACAACGCGTGACCATCCGCATCAACCCGCGCCCGGCGCCGATGCCGATCGGCCCGGCAATGGTGGATAGGGCGGCAAGCAGCGAGCCGCGCTTCATGGAACGCAAGCTGGGCAAATGCGTAGCTCTGGCCAATGTCGCAGGAATACAGCCGGTTGCGAGCGACAAGCTGCTGCTGATCATGCGCGATGATCGGCTGATAACAGCGCAGTTGGCCAAAGGTTGCCAGGCGCGCGAATTCTATTCCGGTCTGATTATCAACCGGGCAGCCGATGGGCAGATGTGCGTCAAGCGCGACGAACTGATGTCGCGCAGCGGTGCCAAGTGCCAGGTCATCAATTTCAAGGAACTCGTCCCGCTGGACGATTAGACGCATCCGCAAGGCGGCATTGGCACGGTTTTCTTGACTTTCCCGCGCTTGTGCCCCAATGGCCGCGCTATCCGGCACACGCCTTGGGCGCGTGAACCGGGACTCCCTTATTTCCGGACATACGCACCATCATGAAATTTGCCGATATCGGCCTTTCCGACGAATTGCTCGCAGCGGTTACCGCCAAAGGCTATGACACGCCCACCGCGATCCAGGCTCAGGCGATCCCCAGTGTGCTGATGATGAAAGACATCATCGGCGTGGCGCAAACCGGCACCGGCAAGACCGCCAGCTTTGTGCTGCCGATGATCGATATTCTCGCCCACGGCCGCCGCCGCGCGCTGATGCCGCGCAGCCTGATTCTCGAACCCACCCGCGAACTGGCCGCCCAGGTTGCCGAAGAATTCGCGCTCTACGGGGTCAACCACGATCTCAAGATGGCGCTGCTGATTGGCGGCGTGCAGATGGGCGATCAGGTCAAGGCGCTGAAGGACGGGGTTGACGTACTGATCGCCACCCCCGGGCGGCTGATGGATCTGTTCGAACGCGGCAAGATTCTGCTGACCGGCTGCGATCTGCTGGTGATCGATGAGGCGGACCGGATGCTCGACATGGGCTTCATTCCCGATATCGAAACCATCTGTTCCAAACTTCCGGCGCAGCGCCAGACCTTGCTGTTCAGCGCCACCATGCCGCCGCCGATCAAGAAGCTGGCGGACAAGTTCCTGACCAATCCGAAATACATCGAAGTCGCCCGGCCGGCCTCGACCAACACCCAGATCGTTCAGTTCAAGGTTCCGGTCGCGAGCTCGCGGGTCAAGCGCGATGTTCTGAAGGAACTGCTGCGGACTGACAACGTCAAGACCGCGATGATCTTCTGCAACCGCAAGACCACCGTGCGTGATCTGGCCAAGGCGCTCAAGCAAAGCGGCTTTTCGGCCGGCGAAATCCATGGCGACATGGACCAGAGCGCCCGGATCGCCGAGCTCGACCGGTTCAAGGACGGCACCATTAACATCCTGTGCTGCTCTGACGTTGCCGCGCGAGGGCTTGATGTCAAAGGCGTAAGCCACGTCTTCAACTTCGACACCCCGTGGCACCCGGACGATTACGTCCACCGCGTCGGCCGTACCGGCCGCGCCGGCGCCACCGGCCGCGCCTTCACCCTGATCGCGCCCGAAGATGCCGAAGCGATCGCCAATGTCGAAAAGCTGACTGGCGGCAAGCTGACCGTGTTCGAAGTGGGGCAGGGGGCTAAGTCTGCACCGCGCAGTGAAGAGCAACCGGAACGCGCCGAACGTCCCGCCCGTTCGCGCCGTGTGAGCAAGCCTGAACGCGAAAGCAAACCGGAACGGACCGAACGCGCGGCGCCTGCTGAACCTGCAGTAAGCGTCGAACCGGAAGACCGCGTCAGCCGCGAAGAGCATGCGCCACGTGCGGAACGTGCTCCGCGCGAAGACCGCGCCCCACGTCAGGACCGCCCCAAGCGCGATGGCACCAAGCCGCCCAAGGCCGAACCCAAGCGTCAAGCCGCAGACGATGGCGATGGCGATGTCTGGAATGGTCCGGTCCCCAGCTTCCTGGGCGTTTCCGCGCTTTAATCCTCCCCGTTTACGGGAGGATCACTCAGCAATCTTCACAAAGCTGTCGATCACCCGCTTCGGGCCCGCCGTTTCAAATTCGATCTCGAGCTTGTTGCCTTCCTGCGAAGTGACCACGCCGTAACCGAACTTTTCGTGGAACACCCGAACACCCAGACCCACGTCGCTGCGCGGCTTGGCGGCGAAGCTGGCGGCAGAGCGAGTCGCTTCGGCCAAGCGTTTGGGGGCAGTATCGAAATCGCGAGCGGCGGCGCGCTGCCAGCCGGGGCCGCGTCCATCGCCGCGGGCAATATGCGCAAAGGGATCGCTCGCCTCGCTCCATTGCGCGCGCCACAGCGACGCGCCGCCCGATAGCGTGGTTTCCTGTTCGACATGCGCCGCAGGCAGATCGGCGATGAAGCGGCTGGGGATTGAACTGGTCCACTGCCCATAGATCCGGCGATTGGCCGCGTGGAGGATCGTCGCGGTGCGGCGCGCCCGGGTGATCGCCACATAGGCCAGGCGGCGTTCTTCCTCGAGGCTGGCCAGCCCGCCTTCGTCCATTGCCCGCTGCGAAGGGAACACGCCTTCTTCCCAGCCGACCAGATAGACGTTGTCAAATTCCAGCCCCTTGGCGGCGTGGATTGTCATGATGGTCAGCTTTTCGGCGTCGTTATTCGCCTCGTTATCCATCACCAGACTGACGTGTTCGAGGAAATCGCCCAGTGTTTCGTATTCTTCCATCGCCCGCGCCAATTCGGCGAGGTTTTCGAGCCGGCCCGCACTTTCCGCGCTTTTCTCCGCCTGGAGCGCGGCGGTATAGCCGCTTTCTTCCAGCACAATCCGCGCCAGCTCGGCCGGTGACAACGTCTTGGCCGCATCGCGCCAGCGCGCCACATCGCGCATGAACGACAGCAAGGTGTTGCGGGCCCGCGCCGGCAGTTCGTCGGTATCGACAATCTCGACCGCCGCCAGGCTGAGCGGAATGGCGCGCGCGCGGGCGTGGCGGTGCATCTTTTCCAGCGTCTTGTCGCCCAGGCCACGCTTGGGGCTGTTGTAAATCCGCTCAAACGCCAGATCATCGCTGGGCTGGCTGATCAGCCGCAAATAGGCCAGTGCGTCGCGCACTTCAGCGCGTTCATAAAACCGGAAGCCGCCGACGATCTTGTAAGGCAAGCCGATCGCAATAAACCGGTCTTCAAATTCGCGGGTCTGGAACTGGGCGCGGACCAGGATCGCGACTTCGGCCAGCGAGGCCCCTTCGCGTTCCAGCCGTTCGGCTTCCTCGCCCACCCGGCGCGCTTCTTCGGGGCCGTCCCAAACGCCGATAACCCGGACCTTGTCGCCGCCATTCCGCGCGGTCCACAAGGTCTTGCCCAGCCGCTGGCTATTGGCATCGATCAAGCCCGATGCGGCGGCCAGAATATCTGGGGTAGAGCGGTAATTCTGCTCAAGCTTGATCACTTTGGCGCCGGGAAAATCCTTTTCGAACTTAAGGATATTGGCCACTTCTGCGCCGCGCCATGAATAGATCGACTGGTCATCATCGCCGACCACGCAGATGTTTTTGCGGGTTTGCGCCAACAGCCGCAGCCACAGGTACTGCACCTGGTTGGTGTCCTGGTATTCATCGACCAGAATGTATTTGAAGCGCTGTTGGTACATTTCCAGCACGTCGCGGTGCGTGCGCAGGATATTGAGCATGTGGAGCAGCAGATCGCCGAAATCGCAGGCGTTGAGGGCTTTCAGGCGGGCTTGGTACAACGCGTAAAACTTCTGCCCCAAGCCGTTGGCATAGACCTCAGATTCAGCCGCCGAAATGTCAGCCGGGCTCAGCCCCTTGTTCTTCCAGCGATCGATGCACTGCGCCAGCAGCTTGGCCGGCCAACGTTTGTCATCAAGCCCTTCGGCCTGGATCAATTGCTTGAGCACGCGCAGTTGATCATCGGTATCGATGATCGTGTAGTTCGATTGCAGCCCGACCAGTTCGGCATGGCGGCGCAGCAGTTTCGCGGCGATCGAATGGAACGTGCCCAGCCACGGTAGCCCTTCCACGCCCGGACCCAGCAGCTTGCCGACCCGCTCTTTCATTTCGCGCGCGGCCTTGTTGGTGAAGGTCACGCAGAGCAGTTCGCTCGGCCAGGCCAGCCGGCTGCGGATGATATGCGCCAGCCGCGCGGTCAGCGCTGCGGTCTTGCCGGTACCCGCCCCGGCCAGCATCAGCACTGGCCCTTCGGTGGTGAGTACGGCCTCACGCTGCGGCGCGTTCAGGCCATCGAGCAGCGGATCGGGCCGGGATTCGTCGGGGTGTTGCACGTGTGAACAGCTAGGGAACATTGACACGAAGCGCAAGCGCGGTGGGCGGTTTGGGTTGACAGCGCAGAGCAACGCGGCGACCCAATCGGCACGATGAACCCGATCCGCCAGAACGCCCGCGTACTCACCGCCTCGCTGACCGGCACGGCGGTGGAATTCTATGATTTCTACGTCTTCGCCACGGCCACTGCTTTGGTGTTCGGCGGGTTGTTTTTTCCGCAGAGCAGCCCCGAAGCGCAGGGAGTTCAGGCGTTCATGGTGTTTGGCCTAGCGTTCATCGCCCGCCCGATCGGCGCGGTGGCGTTTGGTCATTTTGGTGACCGGGTTGGGCGCAAGGCCACGCTGGTTGCATCGCTGTTGTTGATGGGGGCATCGACGCTGCTGGTCGCTTTCCTGCCGGGCTATGCTTCCGCCGGGTTCGCAGCACCGTTGATGCTGTGCCTGCTGCGCTTTGGCCAAGGGTTTGGTCTGGGCGGCGAATGGGGCGGGGCCGCGCTGCTGGCCGTTGAGAACGCGCCCAAGGGCTGGGAAGCCCGGTTTGGCGCGGCGCCGCAGCTTGGCGCGCCGGTCGGATTTCTGGCCGCCAATGGCCTGTTTCTGGCGCTGGGCATGGGGCTGAGCGATGCGGATTTTTTGGCCTGGGGGTGGCGCGTGCCGTTTCTGGCCAGCGCCTTGCTGGTCGGGATCGGGCTGTGGGTGCGGCTCAACTTGACCGAGACGCCGGCTTTCCGCGCCGCGCTGAACCATGCGCCGCCGCCCGCGGTACCGCTCGGAACTTTGCTGCGCCACCATTGGGGCGCTGTGCTGGCGGGCAGTGCCGGCGTGGTCGCCTGTTTCGCGCTGTTCTATCTTTCGACCGCCTTTGCGCTCGATCTGGCGACCAAGAAGCTGGGCTGGCCGCGCGAACAGTTCCTGATGTTGCAACTTGGGGCCAACCTGTTCCTGGCGCTGGGGATCGTGCTGGCGGCGTGGTGGGCTGACCGGATCGGCGCGCGCCGGGTGCTGCTGCTGGGGGCTTTGGGCACCGTGGTCATCGGGTTGCTGTTTGGTACCGGGCTGCAATCGGGGTCAGGCCTGACAGTCTTTGCCACGCTGGCCGCGGCGCTGTTCACGATGGGCTTTGTCTATGGACCGCTGGGCGGCTGGCTCTCGTCGCTCTACCCCGTTGGCGTGCGCTACACCGGGGTCTCGGTGGCGTTCAACGTCGGCGGCATTCTGGGCGGCGCAGTAACTCCCTTGCTGGCCAAGCAGATGAGCAACGCCGGGCACGGCGGATCGATCGGGCTGCTGCTGGTGGCGGCCGGTGCACTGACTGCGCTTGGGGTCTATCTTGCGCAGTCAGCTCAAGTGGTCCGAACGTCGCCGTAAAGCGTTCGGGTTCAGGCCGGGGGCGCTGCTGCCGCTGGTGGCGGCGTATCGGAAACCACGCCCCAGGCTTCTTTCATTTGTCCATCGGCACCGCGCTTCCAGCCGACCACCCAATTGCCCACTTCGGTCTTGGCCTTCTTGGTCGCGGGATCGGTGTAGGTGTAATTGTAGGTCGCGCGCCACACTGCCAGATCACCCGACGCGGCGACATCGACCACGGCATCGCTGACCGAGAGTTTCATCGCCGGATCGGCGACCTGCTCCTTGGTCAAAGCCCGGTCGGCCTCCTGACCTGTTACATTGGGCGTGCCGTGTAACATTCCGACAAAATCGGGCGCGTCCCACGATACCGCCTTGTCCGCATCGCGCGCGGCAAAGGCGGCGACCATTTCGGTCATGTTTGTCTTGACCTCGTCACCCACCTTGGCGCTATCGTTGGTTGGCGCTTTCGCGCAGCCTGCGACAAGCGCGAGCGCTGCAGCGGCGGACAAGAAGCTGAGCAGTTTCGATTTTGGCACGGCGGTCTCTCCCGTTGAAGCGACCCGCAGCAATGGCTGCGCCCGAACGCTCAGTTGGTCAAGTGCCGGGTTCCATCCGCAACAAGGTGATCCGCGCCTTGCCGACCTTGCGATCCGCGGCCATTTCCAGTCCTTTGACCTTTGGCAGTTCGTTGAAGGCGGTTTCGAGGCTGATCCAGGTAGCGGGACCAATCCAGCCCAGTCGCTGCAGCTTGTCGAGCGCCACTTCGCCCGCGCCGGTCAGATAGGGCGGATCGAGCAGGACCAGATCGAGCGGCGCCTTGGCCGGGCCCAGGGCCAGCACCGAAGCGGCGCGGACATCGCACTGCGGCGCGGCTTGCAATCCCGCGATATTGCCGCGCAGCGCGCGGATTGCGGCGGGATCCTGTTCAACGAATACGCAGCTCGCCGCCCCGCGTGACAGGGCTTCAAGGCCGAGCGCGCCCGAACCAGCGAACAGATCGGCCACGGTCAGCCCTTCAAAGCTGCCCAGGCGGCTGATCAGCATCGAAAACAGCGTCTCACGCGTGCGATCGGCAGTGGGGCGGGTGGTATCGCCGGCCGGAGTATCAAGTTTGCGCGCGCGCCACTGCCCGGCAATGATCCTGATGCTCATTTGCGCGGACCGGGTTTGCGGGGTCCAGATTTTTGCGGGCCGGACCGGGGCGGGCCAGACCGGGGTGGGCCAGATTTGGGCGGACCGGATTTGCGAGCATCGGGCCTGCGGCCTTCGGCTTTGGGAGCACCTTGATTGCGGCCATCACCGCGGCGCGGCGCCGGGCCTTCTGGCCGTGCGGCCGTGCTGGCCGGGCGGGCCAGCTTGCGCGGGCTGGTCCGGGTAATGCGGGCGCGGGCCTGCTGCGGCGCGCTCAATGCTGCATCGCCGGGCTTCGTGCCCATCAGTGCGCTGCTGAAGCGTTCAACATCGTGCGCGCGGATTTCCACCGCTGCGCCGCGCGGCAGGTCAAGCAGTTCGAACGGGCCGTAAGCGGTGCGGATCAGGCGGCTGACTTCCAGCCCCAGATGTTCCAGCACGCGGCGCACTTCGCGGTTCTTGCCCTCGGTAATCTTTACTTCGATCCACTGGTTGCGCCCGGTGCTGCGTTCCATATTGGCGTTGATCGGGCCGTACTGAAAGCCCTCGATCTCGATCCCTTCGATCAGTTCTTCGAGCTGTTCCTGCGTCACGTCGCCGAAGGTGCGGGCGCGGTAAGTGCGCGGCAGGCCGCTGCTGGGCAATTCCATCGCCCGTTTGAGCCCGCCATCGTTGGTCAGCATCAGCAAGCCTTCGGTGTTGAAATCGAGCCGACCGACCGGCATCACTCGCCCCGCGTTTTCCGGCAAGGCATTGCGCAGCGCAGTGTAGATCGTCGGGCGATCAGACAGATCGCGCTCCGCCGTCAGCAGCCCGGCCGGCTTGTGAAAGGCAAACAGTCGTGCCGGTTCGGCGGCCTTGACCGGCTTGTCGTCCACGGTCACGCCGCGCAGGCTTTTGAGCACGGTGGCGGGGGTGGTCAGCACTTCGCCGTTCAGCTTGATTCGCCCCTCGGCGATCATCCGCTCCACTTCGCGGCGGCTGGCCACTCCGGCGCGGGCGAGCAATTTGGCAATACGGTCGCCCTCACGGGGAGCGTCTTCTGAGGTTGTCATGCGCGGCCCATAGCCTTTGGTGCGGCTGTGGGGAAGCGTTGTGCGAGAGGCTTCGACAGGCTCAGCCTGAGCGGGGATAGTGTTTGGCTCTCAACCCGCTCAGGCTGAGCTTGTCGAAGCCCCATCGTTGAGGCCCATTTGCTCTTCGCAAATCTCGTGCAGACGCCTGATCCCGCCTTCCAGCGTGCCAAGCGTCAAATTCTGCAACGCGCCGCTTTCCAGACCTTGCTGGCCCAGCGCGGCGGCGCGGAAATCTTCAGCTCCGAACACGCCCTGATCGAGCAGCTTCCAGCTGCGTTCCCAGTGATCGCGCGCCTTTTCGCTTTGCGGGGCTTCGGGGATCAGCATGAAATCTTCAACCAAGGTGCGGTTCACGCCTTGCGGCCACAGCGCCATGACGTTGATGTAATCGGGGCTGATCACCAGAACCGTGGCGGGAAACAGTTGGTAGGCAAAGGTTCCGATCCGGCGCAGCACCGCCATGTCGGTGAAATCCTTGCCTTCCATCTCCTCGGCCCGGCAGACGAAGCTGCGCTGGTGCGGGCCGATCTGGTCACCGCTGGACACTCCATCGCGGAAGAACGGGCCGATGGTGGCGGCGTGCAGGCGCGATACGTGATAGCTTTCCAGGAACGCATCCATGATCAGCTTCCAGTTGCTGGCGACATCGTGCGTGTTGCGCTTGTACAAATGCAGAGCGGCCATCGCGAAAGCATCGAAATCTGCGCCGAGGGTGCGCGCATCGGCAAAATCGGCTGAGCCAGCGGGCGCAAACCAGATCAGTCCGCCACTTTCGCAGCTGGGCAGTTCGGCCAGGCCATGATCGGCCTTGTCCAGCCCGGGAAAGGCATCGGGCCGGGGCAGGGCCAGCAAGCGGCCATCGGTGGCATAGGTCCAGGCGTGATAGGGGCAGGTCAGGCGTTTGGCACACTGTACCTCGTTGCCTTCAACCAGCCGGGTGCCGCGGTGCTGGCACACGTTCAGGAACACGTGGATATGGCCGCCGCCATCGCGGGTAATCAGCAGTGGGCGGCCGGTGGCATCGTGCGGCACAGCCATACCCGGCTGGGGCAGCAGCGCCGAAGGACACAGCACTTGTGGCGCGCGGTCAAAGATCAGCGCCTTTTCTCGCACCCAGTGTTCAGGATCGGTATAGACGGCGGCGGGCACCGTGGTGATCCCGCGATCGGCGCGGGTGCAGCCATCGGCAATCTGCCGGGCCAGAGCGAGCTGACCTGCGGTAGGCGCAGTGCCAGGAAGCGTGGATGTCCTCTCCATGGGGCTGGTCATAGCGCATTTCGGCGCTAGGTTCTCGCAAAATTCATTGAGGGGTTCGCCATGTCAATCGATCTGGTTCGGTTCATCATTTTTGTTGGCGTACTGGTCGCCCTCGCGCTGGTCGCGACAAGGGTGAAGGCGTTCAAGCCGTATCTGCGCAAGAACCCGATCATCACCTTCCTGCTCGGCATTTCGAGTGGATTTCCGCTGACGTTGCTCGTCGCGACAATGACCTTCTGGCTGGCCAAGGTGGGGATCGATACCGCCACGATTGGCTTCGCAGTGGCGCTGGGCACACCGTATACGATCAAGTTCCTGTGGGCTCCGCTGGTCGACAAGCTGCCGCTGCCGTTCCTGACCAAGGCCTTTGGTCAACGCCGCGGCTGGCTGTTTTTCGTGCAGGCGCTGCTGTTCGTTTCGGTCTGGCAACTGGGGGCGAGCAATCCGCAGCCCGGACATATGGGCGCATTCGCGTTCTGGGCGATTGCAACCGCGTTCCTTTCTGCCACGCAGGACATCGTGATCGATGCGTACCGCATCGAAATCCTCGAAGAGGTCGAATTCGCTCACGGCACTGCCACCAACCAGTTTGGCTATCGTACCGGCAACCTGATCGCAGGGGCGGGCACGGTCTACCTTGCTTCAGCCGAAGGGCTGGGGCTGGGCTGGGCGATCGCTTACGGTTTGACCGCGCTGGCGATCATCCCGGCGATCATCGGCGCGGTCTGGGCGGGGCCGGGCAAGTTCGTCGATCGTTATGCTGAGGCGGCTGGGATGACTGCCGGGCAGTGGCTCAAGGAAACGATCTACAACCCGTTCCGCGAATTTTTGGGGCGCCATGGAGCCTTTCTGATCCTCGGCTTCGTGCTGGTCTACAAGGTCGGCGATGCCATGGGCCAGACCATGCTTGGGCCGATGATCGTTGATCTGGGCTTTGCCGATCTCGATTACGTGTCTGCCAATAAGCTGTGGGGCTTTGCTGCGCTGATTGTCGGTTCGGCGCTGGGTGCCCCGTTCATTCTGTGGCTAGGCATGGGCCGCGCGCTGCTGATTTCGGGCCTGCTGATGATGTTCTCGAACGTGATGTTCATGTTGCTGGCGATGACCGGCAACAATTACTGGATGCTGGTGCTTGCGATCGTCACCGAAAACATGACCAGCGGGATCGGGTTGACGGTGTTCACCACCTACCTCTCGGGGCTTTCCAGCCTGGCCTACACCGCCACGCAATTTGCGCTGCTGTCCTCGTTTGCGGCGTTTGGGCGCACCTGGCTGGCTTCGCCCGCCGGGGTAATCGCCAAGGAACTGGGCTGGACCATGTTCTGGGGCTTCACCATTATTGCCGCGATTCCCGGGATGCTGCTGCTGTGGCTGCTGTGGAACAAGGGCTATCTGGTCCAGTCGATTCGCCAACCGAGCACCGAAGACGATGGGCACGAGGAAGCGAAGGCCTAGTCCGGAAATTCGCGGTTGAGCCGCAGCACCTCGCCCGCAAGGTAAAGCGATCCGGCGATCAGCACATCGCCGCCGGGGGGCCGCGCGCGCAGGGCTGCTGCCACATCGGGGAACGCCTGCACGGCAAGATCGGCATGCGCGGCAATGTCTTCCGGGCGGTGGGCTTCGTGCCCCGGCGCGGGGACAACCGACAGACTGAGCAGCTTGCCGCGCAACGGCGCAACGATCGCGGCGGGGTCCTTGCTGGAAAGCATTCCGGTGATGAGGTGGAACGGTGCAGCGCCTGCAAAGAACCGCGCAATCGCGAACCCGGCATCGACATTGTGCCCGCCATCAAGCCAGACCTTGCGCCCCCCGGCCAAGGCGGTCAGCGGGCCCGGTCCAAGCAATTGCAGCCGCGCGGGCCAGCGCGCGGCGCTGATACCCTGCGCCATGGCTTCGGGCGAAACCTGCACTTGCGATTGGTGACGCAGCATCGCCACCGCCAGCGCGGCATTATCGGCCTGATGGGTGCCGACCAGCGCGGGGAGGGGCAGTTTGAGCTCACCATGGCGATCGCGGTAGGCAATTGTCTCGCCCAGATCGGCAAACCAGTCGAGGTTGCGCAATGCGGTTTTCGCACCCGCTACCATGGCCTGATCGATCACCGCCTTGGTCACTGCAGGGGCATAGGCCTGTGTCACTAGCGGCACTCCGGGCCGCGCGATGCCAGCCTTTTCGAAGGCGATCCGGCACAGCGGGTCTTGCGGCACGCCCGCTTCGGGCACTAGCAGGAAGGCCTCGTGGTCGATCCCCAGCGTGGCGATGCCGCAGGCGGCCTGGCCATCGAGCACGTTCGTCGCATCGAACCGGCCGCCAAGCCCAACCTCGATCACACAAACATCGGCGGGAATGCGGTGGAAGGCAAGGAAGGTGGCTGCCGTGGTAACCTCGAAGAAGCTGGGGTTCAGATCTTCGCCTTTATCGAGCACTTCCTCGAGCAGATCGGCCAGCAGATCGTCTTCGATCAGCTTTCCAGCCACGCGAATGCGTTCGTTATAACGCACCAGATGCGGCTTGGTCGCGGCGTGGACAGTGTAACCCTCCGCCTCCAGCATCGCGCGCAGATAGGCGCAGGTGCTGCCCTTGCCGTTGGTCCCCGCGACATGGAACACCGGCGGCAATGCCTTGTGCGGATCGCCCAGCCGCGTCAGCAGGAGGTGGATCACCTCCAGCCCAAGGCGGCCAGTGGGCAGCGTCAGCGCGCCGAGGCGATCAAGCTGCGCCTGAACGCGCGGGTTGTCGGATACGGCGAAGTCTTTCACGAAATGGCTCAGGCCGCTTTCGCCGCGCCCAGGTAATCCAGCACACTGGCTAAAGTGGCCTTCAGCTCGCGCCGGTGCACCACCATGTCGACCATGCCGTGTTCGTAAAGATACTCGGCGCGCTGGAAGCCTTCGGGCAGCTTTTCGCGGATCGTATCCTGGATCACGCGCTGGCCGGCAAAGCCGATCAGGCATTCAGGCTCGGCAATGTGGACATCGCCCAGCATGGCATAGCTGGCGGTCACCCCGCCGGTGGTGGGATCGGTCAGCACCACGATGTAGGGCAACCCGGCGCGTTTCAGGCGGCTGATCGCGACGGTCGCCTTGGGCATCTGCATCAGGCTGAGGATGCCTTCCTGCATCCGCGCCCCGCCGGCCGCAGTGCAGATCACATAGGCGCACTTTTCCTTGATCGCCCGGTCGGCCCCGGTGACGAAAGCCGCGCCCACCGCCATGCCCATCGATCCGCCCATGAAGGCAAAGTCCTGCACACCCAGCACGCATTTGTGCCCGTCAACCGCGCCCAGTGCATTGGTCAAGGCATCGGGGTGCGGATTGGCGGCGCGGGCGGCCTTGAGCCGGTCGGGGTACTTTTTCTGATCGCGGAACTTGAGCGGGTCTTCCTTGACCTTGGGGCTGTCGAGCACCGTGAAGCCCTCATCGAGCAGCTGAGCGAACCGCGCATCAGTGCCGATCCGGCCGTGATGATCGCAGCGCGGGCAGACGTTGAGGTTTTCCTCATATTCCTTGATGAACAGCATCTCCTTGCACGAAGGGCAGCTGATCCACAGGTTGTCGGGGGTATCGCGCTTGTCCTGAAAGGGCAGCGCTTTGCGAACACGATCAATCCAGCTCATGGTTTGGGCTTTAGCGCAGTGTTTCGGGCATTGCGAGTGGGGAAGCGTTTGAAGGGTTCACGCGGAGGCGCGGAGACGCGGAGAATAAGCAGCAATCGGCGAAGCCGCCTTGCAGATCGACAGTTCAGCCGAGCCGAAGCAATGAATCTGTCAAAACGCATACGGCGAAAATTGCCACTCCGCGCCTCCGCGTGAAAATTACTTTCTTGCCGAATGCACCGCATCCGCCAGCGCCCGCGTCAGTTCGCGCACCGGCCCGGCTGCATTCGCGCCATGCTGGGCGACCAGCTCGACCAGCGCCGAGCCGACCACTACGCCGTCAGCCACCTTGGCGATTGCCCCGGCCTGTTCGGGTGTGCGCACGCCAAAGCCGACTGCGACCGGAATCTTGGCGTGCTGCTTGATCCGCGCCACTGCCTCGTCAATGCTGGTCTGCACGGCTTGCTGCAGCCCGGTGATCCCGGCGACTGAGACGTAATAGAGAAACCCGGATGAGCCATCGAGCACCGCCGGCAGCCGGGCCGCATCGGTAGTGGGGGTGGCAAGGCGGATCAGGCTGACGCCAGCGGCGCGCAGTGCCGGGCCAAGCTCAGGGTCTTCCTCAGGCGGGATATCGACGCAGATCACGCCATCGACCCCGGCCAGTTGACACTGGCTAGCGAACCATTCGGGCCCGCGCGTGATCATCGGGTTGGCATAGCCCATCAGCACCAGCGGCACTTCCGGGTGGCGAGCGCGGAAAGCGGCGGCGATGCCAAAGATCTCGGCGGTGGTTGTGCCCGCGCCAAGGCTGCGCAGGTTGGCCTGCTGGATCGCCGGACCATCGGCCATCGGATCGGTGAACGGCATCCCCAACTCGATTACGTCAGCACCGCCTTCGACAAGGGCATCGAGGATGTCAGCGGTCGGCCCGTCGCCCCCGGTGACGAAGGTGACGAGCGAGGGGCCCTTGGCGAAGGTGTCAGATATGCGGGTCATCGCGATTTTGAACGCTGCCAATGAGCGGTCGTCGCAATCACGAAAAGCAAGCAGGCTGGGACAGCATCGAACAGTGACAGACTTCGACCAGAACTCCAATTGCCGATAGCGACGCAAGCGCCGACAAAAATTGTCATCAAAAGACCAAACTTAGCCGATTGAAAAAGCGTTCGGTTCACAGCTCCACCCCCAGATGCTCCGCGACCGAAAAGATGTCCTTGTCACCTCGCCCGCACAGGTTGACGAGAACGATCTGGTCCTTGGCCATCGTCGGCGCGATTTTCTTCACTGCGGCGATGGCGTGGCTTGGCTCGAGTGCGGGGATGATGCCTTCGGTGCGGCAGAGCAGCTGGAAGCCGTCGAGCGCTTCGGTGTCGGTCACCGAGGTGTAATCGACCCGGCCGACATCGCGCAGCCAGGCGTGTTCTGGCCCGATCCCGGGGTAATCGAGCCCCGCGCTAATCGAGTGGCCTTCAGTGATCTGGCCGTCGGCATCCTGCAGCAGGTAGGTCTTGTTGCCGTGGAGGATGCCCGGGCGGCCGCCTGCCAGGCTGGCCGCGTGGGCCAGGTCGAGCCCGTGCCCGGCGGCTTCGACGCCCAGCATCTTCACGTCGGGATCATCGAGGAACGGGTGGAACAGGCCGATCGCATTGCTGCCGCCGCCGATCGCGGCAACCAGCAGATCGGGCAGGCGGCCCACGCGGCTGAGCATCTGGGCGCGGGCTTCCTTGCCGATCACGCTTTGAAAATCGCGGACCAGTTCGGGGTAGGGGTGCGGGCCCGCCGCGGTGCCGATAATGTAGAACGTGTCATGCACATTGGCGACCCAATCGCGCAGCGCCTCGTTCATCGCATCTTTCAGCGTCGCGGCCCCGGCGGTGACGGCGCGGACTTCAGCGCCGAGCAGCTTCATCCGGAACACGTTGGGAGCCTGCCGCGCCACATCGGTTGCACCCATGAACACCACGCAGGGCAGACCGAACCGCGCGCAGACCGTGGCAGTGGCAACGCCGTGCTGGCCCGCACCGGTCTCCGCAATGATCCGGGTCTTGCCCATGCGGATCGCGAGGAGGATCTGGCCGATGCAATTGTTGATCTTGTGCGCGCCGGTATGGTTCAGCTCGTCGCGCTTGAACCAGACTTGCGCGCCGCCAAGCTCCTCGGTCAGCCGCGGTGCGAAATAGAGCGGGCTGGGGCGTCCGACGTAATGTTCGAGCAAGTCGTCGAACTCGGCTTGAAACGCCGGATCAGCCTTGGCTCGGGTGTACTCGGCCTCAAGCTCAAGAATCAGCGGCATCAGCGTTTCGGCAACATAACGTCCGCCGAACTGGCCAAAATGGCCGCGCTCATCGGGCTGGGTGCGGAACGAATTATTTTTAGGTGCTGCGGTCATGACAGCGCTGCGATTGGCAGAGTGGCGGCGCTGAGTCCAGCCTGTCCGCCGGGCCATGTCCTTAACCGCTCGGTAAGAAAGTTTGCTGTCAGATGAATATTATGTGGCAAATTGGTTACACAAAACCTTGAACCTGTAATTTACTATCGTTCAGTTCATTGTGGCGCAAGGAAGTGATCCCCATTTGCGGGTCATCGCCTTTACCGGCGTTGAACATCAGGAGTAATCACATGCGTAAATTCATCCTGCCGCTGCTCGCCTCGCTGGCCGTAGCCACCCCCGCGCTCGCCGATACCCGTGCCGAAGTGCGCGGCGGAGCGATCTGGTCGAATGGCAACAGCGAAGCCACCTATGGCGCCGCGATCGGCTTCGATGGCGATCTGGGCCCGGCCGCGTTCTATGGCCTCGAACTGTCGGGCGACAAGGTCGACGCCACCGGCACCAAGGTTGCCTTTGGCCTCAGCGCTCGCGCTGGCCTGAAGGCTGGTCCTTCGACCCGCGTCTACGGTACTGCCGGTTACACCACCGAAGCCTGCGACCTGTGCGATGGCCAGGTGCACGCCGGTGCCGGCATCGAACAGAACATCGCCCCCAAGCTCTACATCAAGGGCGAATATCGCCACTACTTCGAAACCAACAACAGCTTTGGTGCCGATGCAGTGGTCGGCGGGGTCGGCCTGCGCTTCTAAGACTAATACCAGCCACCGAGCGAAGGGCGGTCCATGGTGGGCCGCCCTTTTCGTTTGATCTCGAAATTTGCTCACAGCTGCGTTCCAGCCTAGCCTGTGCCACCCCCTACTCCTGAACAGGATCGCGCCTCATGCCCCGTATCATCGAGATCTCCGCCGCAGTCGCGCTGGCCTGCGCCTTTGCTTCGCCAGCCATGGCGGGCGGCCGGGTGGAACTGCGCGGCGGCGGATTGAACGAGGCAGGGACCACCGGCGGACTGGCCGGGATCGCGGCGGGGTATGATTTCGATCTTCCGGTGCCGGTATTCGTGGGCGCCGAACTCTCGCTCGACGCCAACCTTGCGGCGGCCAATTCGGGCACTGCCGAAGTGCTGATCGGGCTCAGCGTCCGGGCGGGCACCAAGGTGGGTCTGGGGGGCAGGCTCTACGTGACCGGCGGCCAGACCATCCGTTCGATCGATAATGCGCCCTATCATCTCGGCGGCGGATATCAGCAGGCGATTGGCCCGATGTTCTACGTCAAAGGCGAATATCGCCACTATTTCGCCAAGGACCTTTACACCGGCGGAGACAGTTTTGTCGCCGGGGTCGGGCTGAAGTTCTAGGTTCTCAGCCCGCCCGCGCGGCGGCGCAGAACGCGGCGATCAGAGCCGGGTCCTTTACCCCCGGCGCAGATTCGATCCCCGATGCGGTGTCGACCAGCGGAGCGCCGGTGCGGCGTGCGGCTTCGCCCACGTTGTCCGGGGTCAATCCTCCCGCCAGGCCCCAGCGCACCGCGCCGCGATAGGCGGACAGCAACTGCCAATCAAAGCGCAGACCCATCCCGCCGGGCAGCGTGCCCTTGGGGGTCTTGGCATCGAACAGGATCAGGTCGGCGGCGTCTTGAAAGGCATCGGCGCGGGTCACATCGGCGGCAGAGGACACGCTGAGGACTTTCCACACCTCGCGGTGCAGCAGGTTGCGCAGCCGCGCCGCGTCTTGCGGGGTCTCGCTGCCGTGGAGCTGGATCACTTCTAGCCCGGCAGCGTCCACGGCTTCGCGGATCGTCGCGTCGCTGGCGTTGACGAACACACCGACCCGCACGATTTGGCCCGCCGCCTGCTTGCCCAGCTGATGCGCGGCTTCAAGGCCGACATAACGCGGTGAGGGCGGATAGAAGTTGAAGCCCAGATAGTCCGCGCGCGCCGCCACCGCCGCGTCAATCGCGGCGGCATCGTTCAGTCCGCAAAGTTTGATCTTGGGCGCAGGCATGGCCCGCGCCCTAACCGCTTGGCGCTTACGGTGCCAGTTCGAACTGCACCGTCACGCTGACCTGCGCTTCAACCTCGCCCGATTGGACCGGGGTCGACTCGCGATCGGCTGACATTTTGGCCATCGCATAAACTGGCTGCGGCGGGGAATAGCCGCCACCTTCGCTGATCGAAACGATCCGCACCACCCGCAGCCCCGAGGCCTTGGCATAAAGATCGGCGCGGGCGCGCGCGGCTTTCATCGCGCTGATACGGGCTTCATCCTGCGCGGTGGAAGGGTCGGACATCTGAAAACTTGGCCCCGAAATCTGGTTCGCGCCCGAAGCGACCAGCGCATCCAGCACCTTGCCGAAATTCTTGATATCGCGCGCCCGGACGGTGACCATATTGACCGCCTGATAGCCCACGATCCGGGGTTCGTTGATCACCTGGCCGTTGGGGCCCATCACCGGCTGACCATAGACTGGGTTCAGATTGATGCTGCTGGTCTGGATATCCTTGTCGGCCACCCCGGCTTTCTTCAGCGCGGCAATCACGCGGGTCATAGCGGCTGCATTGGCGCTCATCGCTTCGCCCGCGGTCTTGCCTTCGGTGGTTACCCCGGCGCTGAACACGGCCAGATCGGGGGTGCGGGTGCTTTTCCCTTCAGCCGATAGGGTCAGCAAGGTTGAGCTGGCCGCAATCGCGGGCTGGCTATCGTGCGCCATGGCGGCTCCGGGAAACGAGAGGGCAAGGGCAAGCGGGGCAAAGGCAAATTTGAGCGATTTCATAAGTGGCTCCAGAAAAAGGCAAGATACCGTATTCCCCTCTTTAACGCGCCGGAACCTGAACGGTTGCCGTCTGGCGTTGGATCAGGCGACTTTTGAAGTATCAGCCGGGCCGGATCATCACCGCTTCCACTGCTCACCTTCGTAGGTGTGGAAATTGAAGTAATCGACCAGCCAAGTGTTTTGCGGTTTGATGAAAGTCAGATCCCAGCGCACCATGCAGCCCGCGTGAACGGTAACAAGGTGATCGCGTACGACATGCGATCCGAATGCCTCTTCGTCATAGCGTTCGACCGACAGCAACTTTCCACATTTGCGGTCAATAAACTTAATCGCCGAAAGTACCTCATCGGCCGGTGGTTCGGTGCGCCCTGCCGATTTGAACTGCGCAAGCATGGTGGCTTCGACGCCATTGGCCTCCACATCGTTGAAGAATTTGCGTTCCAGCGCATTGACCTGCGCCCGGTCAGCCGCCGGCAGGCTGGGGACATCGCTGATCGTCACGGCAACGGCAGGGGCAGACGCAAGCACTAACGCACCGGCCAAGGCAAAGATTCGCATTGTCTGATCCCCTCTAAAGCGTAGCTTCGATCGCCCGCGCTGCGGCAACTGGATCTTCGGCGCGCGAAATGGGGCGGCCGACCACCAGCACGCTGGCCCCGGCATCGCGCGCCGCGCGCGGGGTTACCGCACGCTTCTGATCGCCCAGAGTGCCCTCCGGAAGCCGCAGCCCCGGCACCACGAAGTACCCGTCTTTCCACTGCGCATGGACCGCGCCAACTTCATGGCCCGAACAGACGATCCCATCGAGCCCGGCGGCATGCGCCAGATCGGCCAGCCGCATCACCTGATCGTGCGGCGTGCCGCCAATGCCGGTTGCAGCCATATCGCCATCATCCAGACTGGTCAGCAAAGTTACCGCCACCACCTTGCAATGTTCGCCTGCGGCGGCCTTGGCATCTTCCATCATTGCCCGCCCGCCGCTCGCGTGAACGGTGACGATCGCGGGTTCAAGCACGTGGATCGATTGCATCGCCCCGGCCACGGTATTGGGAATATCGTGCAGCTTCAGGTCAAGGAACAGCGGCAGCCCGATCTTGGCGATTTCATGCACCCCGTGGTGGCCATGCGCGCAAAAGAATTCGAGCCCCAGCTTGAGCCCGCCAATATGATCCTTGACCTTGCGGGCCACCGCTTCGGCGGTTTCCAGACGGGGAAAATCAAGCGCAAGATAGACTGGATTGGTCATAGCGGGCTAACCGGCGGCTCCTGTGCTGCAGCATCAAGCTGGGTGGAGGTGGGAAAACTGGGCGCTGGATCGACCGTGTTGGCCTTCAGCGAATTTTCCAGACTGCCGATCCGCCGTTTCAGCCGCCAGGCCGCGCCCTTGTGGATCAGCCACATCGGCACCATGCCCAGCACAAAGAAGAACAGCGCGACAAAGCCAACCGGCCAATCGAATTTCAGATACTCACCCTGCCCGGCGGGCCAGAACCGGACCGGCACAGTATCCCAGTTGATCGCGACAAAGGCGGTCAGGGCAATGGCGATCAGCAGCAACAGCAGCGTACGGATCATCTGCATGGCGAACCCTCTCTCTTTGCGTTCAAGGTCTTGATGCAGCGATGCTAGGCAATGCGGCGGGGGAAGGGAAGGGCTTCGACAAGAAAGCATCAAGATCGGAGGCGCTGCGATCAGCCGCTTCCTCCATCGGGATGTGGCCGATGCCGGGGTAAATGATCTTGACCGCCCCGGCGATCTGCGCGGCGAACCAGTCTGCACCGGACACCGGGATCAGCTTGTCCTCAGCCCCCCATAGGATCAGCGTCGGCAGCTTGATTTCGCTGATGCGGCCGAGATCGCGGCCTCGGCCCCCATAACTGGCAAAGCGCAGGCCGGTCGCCTCACGGTTGCCGGGGTAGCGATTCAGCTCCCAGTAGCGATCGACCACTGCTGGGGTGATGACCGCCTGATTCGATACCGTTTCTTGCAGCGACTTTTCGAACAGCGACCGCGGGGTGATAACCATTGCCAGCTTGTTCAGGCCGGGGGTGCGGGCGATCTTGAACCCGATCGGCAGCTTCTTGTTCGGGTCCTCGGGCGGACCAGCGGCGTCGATGAGCGCCAGATGAGTCAGCTTTTCGGAATGGGCCAGTGCATATTCCCAGGCGACATATCCACCCATCGAATTGCCCGCGAGCGCAAACTTGCTCACCCCCATTTTGACCATCAGCGCATCGAGCGTGGCGACGAAGGCATCGCCATCATATTTGCCGGTGGGATTGGGCCCGGTCAGCCCGTGGCCGATCTGGTCAAGGCTGATGATCCGGTACTTGGCCCCCAGCCGCGCCACCCAAGGCTCCCAGGTCTGGAGCGAGGCGTTGGAGCCGTGCAGCAGCACCAGCACCGGGCCATCGCGCTTGCCCTCATCACGGACATGCATGGTCAGCCCGCCGCCCACATCAATGAATTGTGATGATGCGCTGGCGTATTTGGCCTTCATTGCGGCCGGATCGGTATCGGGCGCATAGCCCCAGACAAACAGCGCGATGACCGCCACCAGCAGCAGAGCAAGGGTGTATTTGAGCAGGCGTTTCATGGACGTAGCACTCCCCGATGATTGCTGGGACAACCTAAACGATCCTCGCCATTTTCACGAAGTGCAAATGGGGAGGTGGCACCGCGAAGCGGTGACGGAGGGGTATCGAGGCCAGCCCAGAAACCCCTCCGTCTCGTCCTGCGGACGATCCTTCCCATTTGTGGCATTCGCCAAAAATGGGAAGGATCGTTGGCAAACCTACTCCCCAAAAACCCGCGCGAAAATCGTGTCGATCGCCTTGAAGTGATAGTCGAGGTTGAACTTCTCCTCGAGCTCCTTGGCGCTCATCACCGCGGCGACCTCAGGATCGGCCTTGAGCAGTTCGAGCAAGCTGAGCTGGCCGTCCGATTCCCACACCTTCATCGCATTACGCTGAACCAGACGGTAGCTGGCGTCGCGTTCCAGCCCGGCTTGCGTCAGCGCCAGCAGCACCCGCTGCGAGTGGACAAGCCCGCCCATCTTGTCGAGGTTCTTCTGCATCCGCTCAGGATAGACCAGCAGCTTGTCGATCACCGATGTCAGCCGCCCCAGTGCGAAATCGAGCGTGATCGTCGCGTCGGGGCCGATGAAGCGCTCCACCGACGAGTGCGAAATATCCCGCTCGTGCCACAGCGCCACGTTTTCCAGCGCCGGGGTGACTGCCGAACGGACCATACGGGCCAGGCCGGTCAGGTTCTCGGTCAGCACCGGGTTGCGCTTGTGCGGCATGGCCGAGCTGCCCTTTTGTCCGGGCGCAAAGTATTCCTCCGCCTCCAGCACTTCGGTGCGTTGCAAGTGGCGCACTTCGATCGCCAGGCGTTCGATGCTGCTGGCGATCACGCCCAGGGTGGCGAAATACATCGCGTGGCGATCGCGCGGGATCACTTGCGTAGAGACCGGCTCGACCGCCAGCCCCAGCTTGTCGGCGACGTATTCTTCAACCGCAGGGTCGATATTGGCGAACGTGCCCACCGCGCCGGAAATCGCGCAAGTCGCCACTTCGGCCCGCGCCGCCACTAGCCGCGCCTTGCAGCGGGTGAACTCGGCAAAGGCTTCGGCCAGCTTCTTGCCGAAGGTGGTCGGTTCGGCATGGATGCCGTGGCTGCGGCCGATGGTGGGGGTATACTTGTGCTCCAGCGCGCGGCGTTTGATCGCGGCGAGTAGCGCGTCCAGATCGGCCAGCAGCAGGTCTGATGCCTGCGCCAGTTGCACCGACAGCGTGGTATCGAGCACGTCGGAGCTGGTCATTCCCTGGTGCATGAACCGCGCTTCCGGCCCGACCTGCTGCGCCACCCAATCAAGGAACGCGATCACATCGTGCTTGGTCACCGCTTCGATCGCATCGATCGCGGCAACGTCGATTTTCGGATTGGTCGCCCACCAGTCCCACAGCGCCTTGGCCCCCGATGGCGGCACCACCCCCAGCTCACCCAGCTTCTGCGTGGCATGCGCCTCAATCTCGAACCAGATCCGGTAGCGCGCTTCAGGCTCCCAGATCGCGGTCATGGCGGGGCGGGAATAGCGGGGGACCATGTTCGAGACTCCTGTAGGGTGTGCAGGAGCCGCTATGCGAGGGGGGCGGGGATGGCAAGGGGCCGAAGCCTTCCAGGTCCTCTCCATTTTTGGCAAAGGCCACAAATGGGGAGGTGGATGGGCCGTCAGGCCCAGACGGAGGGGCTTTGGCGCGAGGGTCGAGACCCCTCCGTCACGCCTTCGGCGCGCCACCTCCCCATTTGCACTTCGTGAAAATGGAAAGGACCTTTTGCTTGCGCTACACCGCCACCGGCGGTTCGTTGTAACTCCCCTGCATCGTGATCGCCGCATCGGGCGCGGACAGGATCGTTTTCAGGGTCTCAACCGGATAGGCCAGCTGCGGCTTGCTGGCGTCATAGGCGGGCTGCGGCACCGGGGCTTCGGCCAGGCACGGCGGAGGATTGAGCATCGCCTGCGCTTCCTCGCCCGAAATGCCGCATTCGGCCAGCATCGCCGGATCGATCCAGCGTTTTGGATCGACCTCGCTTACCGCATAGCTGACTTCCAGCGTCAGCCCTTCGGGTCCGGCGAAGTAGATCGATTTGCAGAAGCCGTGGCCGATCGGGCCGATGGCGGGGACGCCAGCCTTGCGGATGCGGTTCTGCATCGCGATCAGCCCGGCCTCATCGGGCACGCGAAAGGCCATGTGCTGCATCGTGCCGGCGGCGCATTTGCCCGCTCCGGTGCCTGCGTGGGTTATGCCAAGGGTTGAGGGGATCTCGGCAATTCCGGCCAGTTCAACTACCGAGAAGAAGCTGTCATCGGCCATTTGCAGGAAGGCATGCTTGCCGCCCGGCACCCCGTGCATGTCGAACAGGGCGACCAGCGGAAAGCCCATCACCTGAGTAAAAAAGGTCAGCTGTTCTTTCATGTTGGCGGACATGATCGCGATATGATGGATGCCATCGGGCTGCTGGACGGTCATGCGGGGGCTCTCCTTTGGGTGAAGGCTAACATGGGTTCAGGTGCAAACCAACCTCTCGACATTCCGCGATAACCCCGCCACCAACGCAGCAGTGCAGTCGCTCAACCTACCCCGTCGTTCGTTTCTTGCTGCCGGAGCCGCAACCATGCTGGCGCCGTCGCTGTTGCGCGCTCAGGAGACCCCTATGTTTACCTCCAACCGCCCGCCCGCTTCCGCGCGCCGTTTTGTCAGCAAAGCGGTCGAGGCCGAAATTGCGCGCGTCATCGGCCTGATCAAGGACCCCGAACTGGCGTGGATGTTTGGCAATTGCTTTCCCAACACACTCGATACCACGGTCACGTTGGGCACGCTTGAGGGCAAGGCCGATGCCTTTGTGATCACTGGCGATATCGATGCGCTGTGGCTGCGCGATAGTTCGGCGCAAATGCGGCCCTATCTGCATCTGGCCAAGGACGATGCCCATCTGCGCGAGCTTTATCGCGGGCTGATCCGCCGCCATGCGCGCTGCGTGCTGCTTGATCCCTATGCCAATGCCTTCACTCGCGATCCAGCCTCCACCGCCGGTCTCGATTGGTCAAAGCGCGATCAGACCGAGATGAAAGCGGGGGTGGCCGAACGCAAATGGGAAGTGGATTCGCTGTGCTATGTGCTGCGGCTGGCGCATGATTACTGGCAGGCCAGCGGCGATACCGAACCCTTCGATGCTCCTTGGGCCCAGGCCGCACGCACTATTGTCGCCACGTTCAAGGAACAGCAGCGCGTGGCCGGTCCGGGGCCGTACCGGTTCCAGCGGATGTCCAACCAGCCGACCGAAACCACCTTGGCCGGGATCGGCAGCCCGACCCGCAAGACCGGGCTGATCCATTCCGCCTTCCGCCCCAGCGACGATGCCTGCACCTTTCCCTACAACATTCCCGGTAACCTGTTTGCCGTGGCGACCTTGCGCGAACTGGCGCAACTGGCCAGCGCGGTGTTGCAGGATGCGGCGCTGGCAAGCGAAGCGAGCGCGATGGCGGCGGAGGTCGAGAAAGCGGTGTTCGCGCACGGGGTGATGCAATTGCCCGATGGGCGGCAAGTGCTGGCCTATGAAACCGATGGCTATGGCAACCACCTGTTCATGGATGATGCCAATGTCCCCTCGCTGCTGGGCATGGCCTATCTGCGCTGCCTTCCGGCAGACTATCCCTTGTGGCGGACCACCGCCGATGCGGTGTGGAGCGAGGCCAATCCTTGGTTCTTCACTGGCAGCGCAGCCGAAGGCGTGGGCGGGCCGCACATTGGCGAAGGGCAGGTCTGGCCCATGTCGATCATCGTGCGCGCGTTATCGAGCCAGGACGATGCCGTGATCGCCTGGAGCCTTAAGACGTTGCGCGCCACCCATGCCGGCACCGGCTTCATGCACGAGGCGTTCGACAAGGATAATCCGGCCAAATTCACCCGCAAATGGTTCGCCTGGGTCAACGGCCTGTTTGGCGAATTGGTGGTGAAGGTGGCGCGGGAACGGCCGCATTTGCTGGCGGCGGATTATTCTGCCTGAGCGGACCAACTGAACTCCAGGGTAACTTCACCGCTCTGCGCCCCAGCCGGATCGAAACTGCGTTCGGTTATCAGCCCGCGACCCTCAGCATCGACCAGCACCACCGTGGAACACCGCGTTCCGTAGGCCGGATTACGGATAAATACCGATGAGTAGGCATCCTCCGGATCGGTGGTCTCCGGCGTTTCATCGCGCAAGGCTGCGAACAACGGGCCCGCGCCTTCGCCTCGCTCAAGCCAATCACCCAGCGCCGTTTCCAGCCGCGCGGTCTTGAACCAGCGATCGCGGTGCGCGCCGTTGGACAGGCCGTGGATGCCTCGGCCCAGCTCGAGTTCCTCCCACTGCGGCTGGTTGGTCACCACGCGCAGGCTCTGCCGGTCGGCCAGCCACAGGTTGAACGGGTTCATCGCTGGCTGCGGTGCCGGGGCTTGGCCACGCAGCCAATCGGTAACCAGCGCCCCGCGCGAAGCCAGCTCAGATTTAGGATAGCCCGGCGTGCGCAGGTTGGTAACCAGGCCAAGGCGGCCCTCGCTCACCCCCAGCCAGGTTCCTCCCGCTTCCAGATCGCGCCCGGCAATCACCCGGCCATCGGCCCACCTCGCCAGCGGCGCGGCGGGGCGGGCTTGAAATTCATCGCGGTTGCCGATTGCCACCAACAGCCAGCGCGGATCAGCACGCCAGGCAATCGCGGCTACGCACATGGTGCGGGGCAATTCTGTGCTGGGCGAAAATCGTGATACATCGGTTTCGGCGAATCCGTTGGGCGGTGGGCAGGGGCCATGCATCGACCAGCATCGACGCCGCGGCAAGGGGGCAGGCATGGACGTTGAAAAGGTTATTGCCGCGCTGGAGAAATACCTGCGCGAATTCATTGTCTATCTGGTCACCTTCTTCCGTCCCACGGTGACGGAGGAGATTTACGACGATCACGAAAACTACAACAAAAGCGTGATCTTCGCGATCTTCTCCACTGCAATCGGCGCCTATATGTGGAGCCGCTACATCCTGCAGGAACCCAACAATACCAAAGACATCTTCGGGCTGATGATCGACAGCATGTTGATGTGGGTCTCGTTCGGGATCCTGCTGTTCGTGATCATCCGCCTGTTTGGCCGCGAAGTGCCGATCGTGCGCACGGTGATTTCGGTGGTGAAGGTGTTCTCGGTCGCCCATGTGATCGGAATTTACACCGCCTACATTGCGCTGGGCGCAACCGTGCTGTTTTCCACGATCGACTGCGCAAAAGAGCATTCAGCCGCCACATCGATGGCCAGCGCCTATCTGATCGAGCTGGCGATCCTGTTCATCTACATGCCGCGCGAGCTGAAGCAGATCCTGGGGCCAAACTTGAGCAAACGCCGGCGCTGGCCTATCAACCTGACATTCATGGCCGCATTGACCTTTGCCCAGCTCAGCATCCTTGCGGTCAGCGAAATGAAGTTGCCTGAAGGCTCACATCGTTGCAGTATCGATTTTGGTCGCGTGTTATCAGGGGAGTCGGACGAATGACTCGGATTGCTAACCTGTCGATTGCCGCCGCGCTGGCCGCGTCGCTGGCCTGCGCCCCTGCTGCTGAGGCCAAGCAATCCAAAAGCGGCGCCAGCACGCTCAAATCCAAATGCACCGTTGCCGCGGTGGTGTTCGGCACTGGCTGGGATATTTTCGGCGGCAGCAGCAGCTGTTCGATGCTGCAGGATCGCGCCAAGGTTGATGCAGAGGCGGCCACACGCCAGGCGCAAGCGATAGCGCCGGTCAAGAATGGCAAAAAATCCTAAATTAATCCCCGCGCTTTCAGGCTGACATGGCCTTCCTTGCCGATAATCACGTGATCCAGCACGATTATCCCCAATAACCGCCCGGCTTCGGCGATCCGGGCCGTGATCTGCACATCTGCGCGGCTGGGTTCGGGCGATCCGGAGGGGTGATTGTGCACCAGAATTAACCCCGCCGCGCCAAGATCGAGCGCCTGTTTGACCACCGTGCGCGGGTGGATGGCGGCTTCATCCAGCGTGCCTTCGCTGACCAGTTCATCACTGACCAGCCGATTCTTGGTATCGAGATACAGCACCCGCACGCGCTCATGCCGCAAATGCGCCATGTCGATCGTCAGATAATCCAGCAGCGCCTGCCAGCTCGACAGGACCGGCATTTCCTGCAATCCGGCGCGGGCCATGCGGCGCGCCGCCAGCGCCACGATCTTGACCGCAGCGGCGCTGGTTTCGCCCATTCCGGGGTGGCTGGCCAAGGCGGCGGGATCGGCATTGAACAGCCCCGACAGCCCGCCAAACCGCGCGATCAGGCTTTTCGCCAGCGGCTTTACGTCGCGGCGCGGGATCGCGGTCATCAGCAGATACTCCACCACTTCGTGATCGCCCAGCGCTTCAGCTCCGCCGGCCAGCAGCCGGGCCCGCAATCGGGCGCGATGACCGGCGGTGTCGTTTGCATCTTCACCGCTACCGGCCATGGAATCTGTCTCCCTCGCGGCACTTTCTTGCCTTTCATGCGTTGAACGCGCAAGGGTGGTGCAATGTCCGCGGACGATCCTCAAGCGATTGACGAACTTGACGAACAGCCTGCGCCCGCCCGGCGCCGGGGCTGGCGTGTGCTTGGTGTGCTGCTGGCAGTGCTCGCGCTGGCCTTGGTCGGAGCATGGTTGGCGCGCGAGCGGATTGCCAATCGGATCATCGTCGGAAAGCTGGAAGACCTCGGGCTTCCGGCCACTTACACGATCCAGAAAATTGGCACCAACCGCCAGATCCTGACCAATCTGGTGATCGGCGATCCGGCGCATCCCGATATGACGGCGCAGCGGGTGGAGATTGCGACCGAGCTGACGTTAGGCACCCCGACAATCGGCGAAATCACCCTGATCCAGCCGCGTCTGTTCGGCCGGCTGGCTGATGGCAAGGTCAGTTTTGGCGCGCTCGACAAGTTCATTTACACCAAGCGTGCCGGGCCCAAAGGGCTGCCCGATCTGGACCTTTATCTCATCGATGGCCGGGCCCGGATCGATAGCGCCTATGGCCCACTGGGGATCAAGGCCGAAGGGCGCGGCAACCTGCGCGAAGGTTTTGCCGGAACACTCGCGGCGGTGGCTCCTAAGCTCGTGGTTGGCGGCTGTACGGTGCAAGGGGCCACGGCTTACGGCAAGGTCACCGTTGCCGCTGCCGCGCCGAAGTTCGATGGCCCGGTACGGCTGGCGGCGCTCGATTGCCGCCAGGGCCCAAGCCTGCGCCGCGCCAACCTGGCCTTGGTAGCCAAGCTGGGGCCTGAGTTTGACAAGGTGGATGGGACCTATGCCATCGATAGCCAGGCGGTGGCCTTCCACGACAATCGGCTTGCCACTGCCCAGGGCACCGGCGCCTTCAGCTTTGCTGGCGGACAGCTGGTGGCCAATTACAAGCTGGCGGGAACCCGGCTGCAGGCCGCTGGCGTGCAAATGGCGCAGGTCAAGCTTGATGGGGACCTGCACGGCCGCGACGGGCTGACCAACTGGGACGCATCGGGCGCGCTGAACGGCAAAGGGGTTACCCCCGGACGCGGGTTTGACGGCCTGTTGGCCAGCATGGCCGGGGCCGGGCGTGGCACTTTGCTCGAACCGCTCGCCCAGCAGCTGCGCGGCGCTTTGCTGCGCGAAGCACCCGGCAGCACGCTGAGCGCAACCTACCAGCTGCGCCAGACCGGCGGCCTGACCAGTGTGGTGGTCCCCGGTGCTTTGTGGCGCGGCGCGCGCGGGGCGCGGTTGGCGCAGCTTTCGCGCGTCACCCTTTCGCTTGGCCAGCGCGGCGGACCGCGCATTGCCGGCAATCTGGTAACCGATGGCGCCGGGTTGCCGCGGATCGAGGGCCGGTTTGAGCAGAACGGCAGTGGCTCTGCGGCGGCGCAGCTCAGCCTGGCCGAATACCGCGCAAGTGATAGCCGGGTGGCGCTGCCAATGCTGAAAGTGGTGCAATTGCCGGGCGGCGCAATCGGCTTCGCCGGTGAAGCCCGGATTACCGGCCCGCTGCCGGGCGGCCAAGTTGATAATCTGCGGCTGCCGATTGAGGGCAACTGGTCCAGCACCGGCGGCCTGGCAATGCTGCGCAAATGCACGCCGGTGGCGTTTGACCGGTTCAAGATTGCCAACCTCTCGCTCAATGCCCAGTCCACCACCCTGTGCCCGGGCAAGGAAGGGGCAATCGTTCGCTATGATGCCCGCGGTTTCCGTGCTTCGGCGGGGGCAGCAGCGCTGTCCTTCACTGGCACATTGGGCACCACCGCGATCCGGCTGAAAAGCGGCGCGATCGGCATGGCTTGGCCGGGTGCGCTGGCTGCGCGCAACATCGATGTCTCGCTGGGCCCGATTGCTCGCCCCAACACCATGCAGATTGCCGATCTGAAAGCACAGCTGGGCGGGATTGTTACGGGGACGTTTGCCGGCACTTCGCTCAAACTCGATGCGGTGCCGCTCGATATGTACGATGGCGCGGGGAAATGGCGATTCGACGGCAGCGACCTGGCGGTTGACGGCGCCAGCCTGTGGGTCAAGGACCGCGAGAAGCAGGCGCGGTTCTATCCGATGTTCGCGCGCGATGCCGCGCTGCAACTGCATTCCACCACCTTCACCGCGCAGGCCCTGCTGCGCGAACCCAAAAGCGACCGGGTGGTGGTTGATACCCGGATCAGCCACGATCTGGATACCGCTGTCGGCCACGCCGATCTGCTGGTCCCGGGGATCGTGTTTGACAAACAGCTCCAGCCTGAAATGCTGACCTATTACACGCAGGGCGTAGTGGCCGATGTGTTCGGAGTGATCAGCGGGCGCGGCGATATCGATTGGGACCGCAATGGCGTGCGGTCGACCGGCGATTTCACCACCGAAAACGCCGATGTGGCGGCGCTGTTCGGCCCGGTGAAGGGGGTTTCGGGCACGGTCCACTTCACCGATCTGCTGGCGCTGGAAACCGCGCCGCGCCAGCACCTGTCGGTCAAATCGATCAACCCCGGGATTGAGGTCAACAACGGCGATGTCTGGTTCCAGCTCGCCCCCGGCCACGTGCTGCAAGTTGAAGGCGGCGAATGGCCGTTCATCGACGGGACCATGAAGCTGCTGCCCACCCGGATCGTGCTGGGTTCGTCGGAAACCCGCCGCTTCACCGTGATGATCGAAGGCATCAATGCGGCCAAATTCGTGCAGCGGCTGGAACTGGGCAACATTTCCGCGACCGGCATTTTCGATGGCAGTCTGCCCTTGGTATTCGATCAGGAAGGCGGGCGGATCGAAGGCGGGCTGCTGGTCTCGCGCCCGCCGGGCGGCAACATCTCCTATGTTGGTGAACTGACCTACAAGGATCTGTCGCCGATGGGCAATTTCGCCTTTCAGGCGCTGCGCAGCCTTGATTTCAGCCGGATGGAAATCACCCTGGAAGGGCACATCGATGGCGAAATCGTTACCCAGATGCACATCGACGGGGTGAAACAGGGCAAAAGCGCCAAGCGCAATTTCCTGACCCGGCGGTTTGAAGGATTGCCGGTGGTGTTCAACATCAACATCCGTGCGCCGTTCTACCAGCTGATCGGCTCGTTCAAATCGCTCTATGATCCCAGCCGGATCCGCGATCCGCGCGAATTGGGGTTGATCGCCAAGGATGGCAAGGTCAAGCCCGCCGCGCCGCTGCCGGCCGTTCCGGCGCCGGTGTCGCCCCCGATCGCGCCAGTACAATCCCCGCCCGCTGCCTTGCCCGCCGCTTCTCCGGCCGGGGCAAAGCCAGACAATATTCAGCCTTCAGACAGCAGGACAGGTCCATGAACGCTATCGAATTGACCTTACGCGCCCGCTTTGCGAAAACCCTGCTCATGCAGGGATCAAGAAATGGGAAACGTGGGCCGAATGCTGGCCGGGTAACTGGGCTGGCGATGTTGCTGGGCGGCGCGGTGGCGATGTCAGGCTGTGTTTCGGTGAATGCGCCGGACAAGCCGATCGTGATCGAGCTTAACATCAACATCAAGCAGGAGGTTGTCTACCGTCTTTCGGCCGATGCCGTGAATACGATTGATGACAATCCTGATGTGTTTAACTGATCGGAGTTTTTGACGTGAAGAACGGTTTTAACAGTGCAAGCTTTCGCCGCCTCTCGCTGGGGCTGGGCGGCGGTGTGCTGGCAGTTCTCCTCGCATCCGGGCCGCTGGCTGCGCAAAGCGCCAACCCGGCGCTCGAAGCCGCGCGCTCGTCAGGCCAGGTCGGCGAACAGACCGATGGTTATCTGGGCTTTCCAGCCACGCCTTCGGACGAAGTGCGCCGCACCGCCGATACGGTGAACATCAAGCGCCGCAAGATCTATGTTGAACGGGCGCAGGCCAATGGCTCGACCGTGGAAGACTATGCTTTCACCACCTCGTGCCAGCTGATCGCGCGGACCAAGGTGGGCGAGAAATATCAGGCTCCCGATGGTTCGTGGCGCACCCGCACGGCCGAACCGCCGCTGCGCGATAATCGCTGCCCGCCGGTCGCTGCGGCCAACTAATCAGACCTATCTGCATGGGGCGTCGGTGGCACACACCGGCGCCCCTTTTTGCGTGCACCGGGCGGCGCGGTTGACTCGGCCACAGTCCCTTTCTAAAGGGTCCGCGTTCAGGGCCCCCCGTATCTTCGGGCTGGGTTCGAGCACGCTCAATTTTCCGGCTGGTTTGGCCCTTGTGGCGCCGCTGCAGACAGGACTTTCGTGTGACCGATTCGAGCAAGAACAACGGCGGGGATTCCCTCGACCGGCGTATTGCCGAAGCGCAGGCCAAGCACGATCGCGGTATTTCGCGGGCTGAAGGCGCCGCGGAATCGCGCGGTTGGGCGGTCGGGATCGAATTTGTCGGTGCGGTGCTGGTGCTGGGTTTTGCCGGTTGGGCGCTGGATAACTGGAGCGGTGCGGGAACCCGCCCGTGGGGCATGATCGTGTGCATGGTGCTGGGCTTTGCGGCCGGAACCCGCCGCGCCATGCAAACCTCGCGGCAGTTCGATACCGATCCCGGCAACGACGTTTAAGGATTTAGGGACTTTCGATGGCCAATCCGATGGAACAGTTCTCGGTCGAAACGATTCTGCCGCTCAAAGTGGCAGGATACGACGTTTCGTTCACGAACAGCTCGCTGTGGATGATCATTGCGCTGGCCGCGGTTTCGGTGTTCCTGTTCATCGGCACTGCACGGCCCCAGCTGGTCCCTCACCGGATGCAGGCCGCAACTGAGTATCTGTACGATTTCGTGCGAAAAATGCTCGATGAAAACGTCGGACCGGAAGGGCGCCGGTTCGCGCCGCTGATCTTCTCAATCTTTATTTTTGTGCTGGCCTGCAACCTTTTGGGGCTGATCCCGTGGGTGGGCGCGTTCACCCCAACCAGCCACGTGACCGTCACCTTCGGGCTAGCGATGATCGTGTTCGTCACGGTCTGCATTGTTGGCATCTGGCGCCATGGCTTCCACTTTTTCAGCCTGTTCTGGCCGCACGACGCCAACATTTTCCTGGGCGCTTTCGTTTTCATAATCGAATTCCTCAGCTTCCTGACCCGCCCGTTCACGCTGGCTATCCGGCTTTTCGCGAACATGACCGCGGGCCACGTGCTGCTGAAGGTGTTCGGCACGTTCGTGGTGACGCTGGGTTCGTTCGGCGCGCTGCCCTATGTGTTCGGGGTACTGCCGCTTATGGTCAACGTCGCGCTGACCGGGCTGGAAGTGCTGATCGCAGTGGTACAGGCCTACGTTTTCGCTTTGCTGGCTTCGCTCTATCTTAACGACGCCATCAATCTTCACTGAGTTTTTCCAACCTCAATTTTCTATCAAGAAGGAATTTCAACATGGATCCAGCATCTGCAAAAGTCATCGGCGCCGGTCTGGCAGCTATCGGTGCAGGCCTTGCCGCTATCGGCGTTGGCTCGATCTTCGGCCAGTACCTCAACGGTGCCGTGCGTAACCCCGAAGCCGACGCCAAAATGGGCGGCCGTCTGATTTTCGGCTTCGCCGTGACCGAAGCGCTTGGGCTGATCGCGGCCGTTGTCGCGCTGGCGCTGGCGTTCGGCTAAGTCAAGTTTCCGGCGCGGTGCGCGGGTGGGGCCAGGCCCCACCCGCGCACCGCGCCGGAGCCTATTTGCTGGCGGGACAAACAATGCCTCAATTTGATTTCGGACATGTCTTCTGGCCGCAGATTGCGTGGCTGGCGATTACGTTCGTGGTGCTCTACTTCGGCGTCGTCCGCCTGACCCTGCCCAAACTGGGCAAAGTCATGGACGCGCGCGAAGCTTCGATTGCCGACGATCTGGCCGCGGCCAAGGCTGCCAAAGACGGTGCCGATGCGGTTGATGAGGCTTACCACACCGAAATGGCCAAATCGCGCGATGCCGCTCGCAGCGCCATTGCCGAAGCCAAAACCGCAGCCGCCAAGGCAACCGAGGCACGGCTGGCGCAAGCTGGCGTGAAATCAGACGCGGTCCTTGCTGCGGCTGATGCCCGGATTGCTAAGGCTGTTGCCAGCGCCGAGGTCGCGCTGGCCGATGCAGCGGCGGAAAATGCCCGCTCGATCGTCGCCAAGCTGACCGGGACCGAGCCTGCACTTGCTGCCGCCAAGGCCGCGGTCGCGGCGCAGGCCTGAGGGAAGGGCCCACCATGTCCAATCTGATCACACTCCTCGCCGCTGCGGCTGAACATGCCCCTGAGGGCGGAGAACACGCCGAAGCCACGCTGCTGGGGCTTGGCCCCGAAGGCTGGGTCTATGCCGGGGTGACGATCTTCTTCCTGCTGGCGATCTTCGTTGGCAAGGCGCACCGCCAGGTGCTGGGCGCGCTCGATGCGCAGATTGCCGAAACCCGCAAGTCGCTGGACGAAGCCAAGGCTGTGCGCGCCGAAGCCGAAGTGCTGCTCGCCAATGCCAAGACCCAGCAGGCTGCCGCTGCGGAAGAAGCCAAGGGCATTGTAGCTCACGCCGGACACGAAGCCGAAGCGATCATCGCCAAGGCCGAAGCCGACGCCGCCGAACTGGTCGTTCGCCGCGAAAAGATGGCGCAGGACAAGATTTCCGCGGCTGAACGCGCTGCGGTGGAAAGCCTGCGCGCCAAATCGGCCCAGGCCGCCGCGGGTGCCGCGCGCAGCCTGATCGCCGCCAATCACTCCGCCAAGGCCGACAAGGCCCTGGTCGATGAGGCGATTGCCGGGCTGTAACAGTTTTACGAGCTGTGGAGAGGGGAAGGGCGGCTTACGGGCCGCCCTTTTCCGTTCAGGGTTCAAACACCACTTTGCCCACCACTTCGCGCCGGGCCATCGCCTCATAGCCTTCACGCCAGCGTTCCAGCGGCAGCACTCGGTCGATATGTGGGGTCAGCTTGCCCTCAGCGGCCAAGGCCAACATGGCGTCGCGGATGGCCTTACCGCGTTCGGGAAAGCGCCGGGCATATTCGCCGGCGCGCACGCCGACCACCGAGAAACCCTTGATCAGCGGGATATTGGTTGAGACATCGGCGATCCGCCCTCCGGCAAAGCCCACCACCAGCAGCTTGCCGCCGAAGGCCACGCAGCGCGTGCTTTCATCGAACACATCGCCGCCGACCGGATCATAGACCAGATCGCACAGCGCGCCGCCGGTGATCTCGGCGACGGCTTCGCGGAACTTGCCCTGGGCAAGGATCGCAGCGTCGGGCTCGCAAGCCGTCCGCAGTGCCGCCAGCTTGCCCGGTGAGCCGCTCGTGGCGATGACCTTGGCGCCTAGCGCCTTGGCCAGATCGCAAGCTGCCAGACCCACCCCGCCAGTGGCGCCGTGGACCAGCACCCATTGCCCCGGTTTGATCCCGCCGAGTTCAACCAGCGCCGTGTATGCAGTGCCGTAAGCCGCGCCGAACGCGGCGGCCTGGGGCAGTGACAGCGCCGCAGGAGCCGGCCGCACTGCTGCTGCATCAAGCGCGACGTATTCTGCAAAGCAACCGGTCTTCTGCCCGCCGAACACCTGATCGCCGGGCTGGAATGGACTGTCTGGATCGACCTCGACAACCTCACCCGCCACTTCGAGCCCGGCCACGAACGGCAGTGGTGGCTTGAGTTGATACTCCCCGCGCGTCATCAGCAGATCTGGAAAATTGAGCGAGGCCGCGGCCACGCGCACCAGCACCTGGCCGGGCTGACGCTCGGGCATCGGCACATCGGCCAGTTCTACACCCGAAAGATCGGTAGAGAGGCTGCTGACGAGGAGGGCTTTCACTTCTTAGCCCCCTCCTCTTCAGAGGAGGGGGTTGGGGGTGGTGCAGCGACGTCTGGATTGGTCGCTGCGCGAGCGATGCTGCGCATCCCCACCACCCCTTGGTCCCCTCCTCTGTAGAGGAGGGGGGCTTGTGCGCGATAGCTCATCTTAGAAACTGTCCTTCGCCGCCCTGAGCGCGGCAAAGGTCGCCACCGCATCGCCGCCGCCCCAGCGCGCCTGCAGGGCCGTGTCATCGGCGCGCAGGAAGGGGTTGGTGGCCAGCTCGCGGCTGAGCGTGGTCGGCACGGTCGGCTTGCCCGCAGCCCGCACCTTGCCGATGTGCTCGGCATAATCCTGCAGCTTGGCGTTTTCGGGATCGGCGTGCAGCGCAAAGCGAAGGTTGCTCTCGGTATATTCGTGCGCGCAGTACAGCATGGTGCTGGGCGGCAGCGCCTTGACCCGGCACAGGCTGGCCCAGAACTGGTCCGGCGTTCCTTCGAACATCCTCCCGCAGCCCAGCGCGAACACGCTATCGCCAACGAAGGCCAGCTCGGCCTTGGGGATGTGATAGGCGATGTGGCCGTTGGTGTGGCCCGATACGTCGATCACATGGACCTGCCAGTCGCCCAGTTCCAGCACATCGCCGTGCTTGACCACCCGGTCAGGCGCGGTGCCCAGTTTCTCGACTTCGGCCGGGCCGATGACCTCACAATGCGTCGCTGCCTTGATCGCCGCATTGCCGCCGGCGTGATCGGGGTGCCAGTGGGTGTTCCAGATCTGGGTGATCTGCCAATGCTGCCCGCGCGCCGCGGCGAGGTACGCATCGGCATCGGGGGTATCGATGCAGACGGTCTCCTCGCTGACGGGATCGTGCAGCAGGAACCCATAGTTGTCGGACAGGCAGGCGAACTGGTGAACTTCAAGCATCGGTCATCTCCAGCCACCATCCTAGCGCATCCGAGAAAAAGCAAAAGCCCGCCCGGATCGCTCCGGACGGGCTTTGCATTTGTTCGCGTGAAGCGAAGGATCAGTCCTTCTTGGCCTTCAGTGCGGCACCCAGGATGTCGCCCAGCGAAGCGCCGGCATCCGACGAACCGTACTGTTCCACCGCTTCCTTCTCTTCATGGAGCTGACGCGCCTTGACCGAGAAGTTCGGCTTCTTCGACCGGTCAAACCCGGTGACCATGGCATCAAGCTTCTGGCCAACCTGGAACCGGTCAGGACGCTGTTCGTCGCGGTCACGGCCCAGGTCCGAACGCTTGATGAAGCCGGTGGCACCATCGTCGCCAGCCTGAACTTCAAGGCCGCCGTCGCGCACTTCGAGCACGGTGACGGTGACGACTTCGTTCTTCTTGAGGCCCGAGCTGGCCGCAGCAACGCCGGCCGCCGGAGCGCCCTTTTCAAGCTGCTTCATGCCGAGGCTGATGCGTTCCTTTTCGACATCGACGTCGAGCACGATCGCCTTGACCTCTTCACCCTTGCGGTGCAGCGCCAGCGCGTCTTCGCCCGAGATGCCCCAGGCGATATCCGACATGTGGACCATGCCGTCGACATCGCCATCGAGCCCGATGAACAGACCGAATTCGGTAGCATTCTTGACTTCGCCTTCCACGGTCGAACCAACCGGGTGCTTGTCGGCAAAGGCTTCCCACGGGTTCTGCGCAGCCTGCTTGAGGCCAAGCGAGATGCGGCGCTTGTCGCTATCGACTTCAAGTACGATGACATCGACTTCCTGCGAGGTCGAAACGATCTTGCCGGGGTGGACGTTCTTCTTGGTCCAGGACATTTCCGAAACGTGGACCAGGCCTTCGATGCCCGATTCCAGTTCGACGAAGGCGCCGTATTCGGTGATGTTGGTAACCACACCCTTGAGCTTCGCGCCCATCGGGTACTTGGCGGCAACGCCTTCCCACGGATCCGATTCCAGCTGCTTCATGCCGAGGCTGATGCGCTGGGTATCCTGGTTGATGCGGATGATCTGCACCTTCACCGTGTCACCGATATTGATGACTTCATTGGGGTGGTTGACCCGCTTGTAGCTCATGTCGGTAACGTGGAGCAGGCCGTCGATGCCGCCCAGATCAACGAACGCACCGTAATCGGTGATGTTCTTGACCACGCCATCGATGATCTGACCTTCGGCGAGACCCGAAATCAGCCCGGTGCGCTGTTCTGCGCGGGTTTCTTCTAGCACGGCGCGGCGCGAGACCACGATGTTGCCGCGGCGGCGATCCATCTTGAGGATCTGGAACGGCTGCGGAATATCCATCAGCGGCTGCACATCGCGCACCGGGCGGATATCAACCTGGCTGCCGGGCAGGAAGGCCACGGCGCCATCAAGATCGACGGTGAAGCCGCCCTTGACGCGGCCGAAGATCACGCCGTCAACGCGCTTGCCTTCGCCGAATTCGCTTTCGAGCTTGTCCCAAGCTGCTTCGCGGCGGGCGCGATCGCGGCTGAGCATGGCTTCGCCTTCGGAATTTTCGACGCGGTCAACGAAGACTTCCACTTCGTCGCCCACGGAAAGCCCGTGCGGCTGGCCCGGCATCGCAAATTCCTTAAGCGGAACGCGGCCTTCGCTCTTCAGGCCGACGTCGATGACGGCCTTGTCGTTTTCAATGGCGGTAATGGTGCCCTTGACCACGCGGCCTTCAAAGCCGCCGTCGGCTGCGCCGCCGAGTGATTCGTCAAGGAGAGCCGCGAAATCGTCGCGGGTGGGGTTGGCAGTAGATGCCATAGGGTTGAGTTTCCTCGTATCAATGTTTCCGGCCAAGCGGTTGTTTCCGCTGGTCTTTTCTCCACATTGGCGGGATTGCCAAGGTGGGCCAAAAGGGGCCGTCTTGCCGCGCGGGCCGAATACCCTTGCGCAGCGTCTCTCAAGCCGGGGCTATCGGGACACGGCGCGGTTAGGCCCGGAAAGGCCAAAACGCAAGGAAATTGGCGCTTCAGCCGCCGGTGAAAAGCATCGCCACATCGCAGCGCCCGTATGCGCCGCCGTGGCGTGCCATCACCCCGGCATCGTGGACGAAGCCCAGCTTTTCATACAGGTGAATCGCTGCTGCGCATTTTGTGTTGGTCAGTAGGTAAAGCTCGGCAATGCCCATCGTCTGGGCCCGCTCGATCACCTTTTCCAGCAGGAATTCACCGGCCTTCAGCCCGCGCGCAGCCTCGCGCACGCCCATCTTGGTCAATTCGAACGCGCCGGTGCCGTCTGGCTTAAGCGCGCAAGTGCCGATAATGCCCAGCCCTGGCGCTTCGACAAACAGGATCGCGCCGCCGGGATCGATGATCTTCGCCTGCGGATTTTCCAGCACCACCCGGTCTGCCTCTTCCAGCGCGAACATCGCTTCGATCCATTCGACATTGATGCCGTGAAAGTGGGGCGCAAGGGTGGGCTCCCATTCGCGCAGGGTCAGCGCAGCGAGGGTGGTTGTCTGGTTCATTGGCGTCTCTCAGATTGGCGGGTGATAGCCCGGACGGCGTAGGGTCAGCATATAGCTGACCAGTCCGTCAATCGCGCGGCGATCCAACTTGAACTGCATGGCCTCGGGGTAATTGTGGGCATCGCGAAGGAACACCGTAAGCGTGGTGCGGGTCACGCCGCGCTTGTTGGCGATCAGTTCGAACGGCGGCGCGCCGGGTTCGGGGGATTGCTGCGCATCGCGGCCAACCGCGTGGCACACGGCGCAGTGCGCCTGCGCGAAGGTGAACCCGCGCTGGGCCTTGGGCGAGAGGTGCGGGGCCTTGGCTGGGGCTGCCACTGCGGCAATAAGCGCCATCACGGCGAGGGGGAGTAAATGCTTCATAGCCGCCAGCCTATCACGCGACGGCGTGGCTCGCTATGCGGATCGCCTCGGCAATGGCCTGAGCCGGGCCCATATCGCTCGTATCGAGCAGGACGGCATCTTGCGCAGCCACCAGCGGAGCCTCTGCGCGGCTGCGATCGCGGGCATCGCGGGCCTCAAGATCGGCGGCGATCTCGGCCAGGCTGACCTGACGGCCGCTGGCCTGCATTTCCTTGAAACGCCGCTCGGCCCGGGCCGGCACGCTGGCGACAACGAACAGTTTCACCTGCGCCTCAGGCGCAATCACCGTGCCGATATCGCGCCCATCAAGCACCGCGCCGCCGGGCTGGGTGGCGAACGCGCGCTGGCGTTCAAACAGTGCGCGGCGGACCTCGGGATGGACCGAAACCCGGCTGGCAAGCCCGCCGGTGGCTTCGCTGCGCAGTTCGGGATCGTCCAGCAGGTCATCGGGGAAATCGCAGGCGTTGAGCGCATCGCCCGGATCATCGGCATTGCCGTGGTTCAGTGCGCATTGCCGCCCGACTGCGCGGTAGAGCAGCCCGGTATCGAGATGCGGCAAACCAAAATGCGCCGCCAGCGCCTTGGCAATGGTGCCTTTGCCTGAAGCTGTGGGGCCATCGACGGCGATGATCACTGCATCAACCCATCGAGCAGCGCCTCAAACACCGGAAAGCTCGTCGCAATCGGGCGGGTATCGTCCACCAGCACGCCATCGCGGCTCGCCAGCCCCGCAATCGCCATGCTCATCGCGATGCGGTGATCGAGGTGGGTTTTGACCCGTGCATTGGCGCTGCCGCGCAAGGGTTCGCCGCTGCTGCCTTCGATGGTCAGGCCATTTTCGGTTTCGGTGACTCGCGCCCCGGCGACCGTGAGCGCGGCGGCCATGGCGGCGATCCTGTCGCTTTCCTTGACTCGCAATTCGTCAAGGCCGGTGGTGACGGTGGTCCCTTCGGCCAGCGCGGCGGCGACGAACAGGACCGGGAATTCATCGACCATGCTGGGCACTACAGCGGGATCGACTTCGATGCCTTTCAGCGCCGAATGTTTGACCAGCAGGTCCGCCACCGGCTCGCCGCCCACTTCGCGCGGGTTCAGTTCCTCGATGCTCCCGCCCATCTGCCGCAGCACATGGATCAGCCCGGCGCGGGTCGGGTTCAGGCCGACATTGCGGATCAACAGCTCGCTGCCCGGCACGATCAATGCGGCGACCATGAAGAATGCGGCCGAGGAAGGATCGCCCGGCACCTCGATCACTTGCGGTTTCAGCTCAGCCTCGCCGCGAATCCGGATAACGCGTTCGCCGCCGATTTCCTCGACTGTCAGGTCCGCGCCGAAGCCGCGCAGCATCCGTTCGCTATGGTCGCGGGTCGGTACCGGTTCGATCACCGTGGTGATGCCGGGCGTGTTGAGCCCGGCTAGCAGCACCGCGCTCTTCACTTGCGCCGAGGCGACCGGCAGGCGGTATTCGATCGGCACCGCGGGGTTTGCGCCGCGCACGGTCAGCGGCAGGCGGCCACCTTCGCTCGCTTCGAACGCCGCGCCCATCTGGCTCAGCGGATCGATTACCCGGCCCATCGGCCGGCCCGATAGGCTGGCGTCGCCAAAGAACCGCGTTTCGATGGCGTGGGTGGAAACCAGCCCCATCAGCAGCCGGGTGGAGGTGCCCGAATTGCCCATGTCCAGCGGCACTTCGGGTTGAAGCAGTGCGCCAACGCCCACGCCGTGAACGCTCCACGCGCCTTCACCGGTGCGCTCAACGCTGGCCCCCATCGCCCGCATCGCGGTGGCGGTGGCGAGCACGTCTTCGCCTTCCAGCAGACCGGTGACTTTAGTCTCCCCAACAGCAAGCGCGCCGAGCATGATCGAGCGGTGGCTGATCGATTTATCGCCCGGCACGCGGATCTCGCCCCTAAGCGGGCCTGAGGGCATGAAGCAGCGCGGGGTGGGGTCAGAATTGGCGGGGGCGGACAAATGTCAGGCTTTCGGTTAAAGGCCAAGGAAATGCGCGCGGCTTTTGACAGCGGGCGCAGCCTATGGCAAGGCGCGCCCGCTCTGGGACCGGCGCCACGCCCCCGCAAGGGACAATGACGCCTCCCAATACGTATTTAGCAGTTTTCGCGGGCTCCACTTCCTGGGGGGCCGTGCAAGTGAGGAATTTTATGGTCAAGGCTGAATGGGGCGACAAGCATGGCTGCCCGAAGTGCGGCACCCGCTTTTACGATCTGGGCAAGGACGATCCGGTTACCTGCGTTGAATGCGGCTATGCCTGGATCCCCGATCCGGTGCTCAAGTCCAAGCAACCGATCCCCTATGAAGAGGTCAAGAAGGTCGAAGTGGTCGAGGATGCCGATCTGGCAGCCGAAGATCTGGACATCGACGAGGACGGCGATTCGCCCGATAACGACGTTGATCTGGGCGGCGACGATGACCTTGGCGTGGGCGTGGACGACGACAGCGTCGACGAGAATTAAGGTCTTGCCAAGCGCGAGAGTCGCAACTAGTGGGGCGCCTCTCGCGTTTAAGGCGAGGACGGCGGGCTTTTTGAAAGCCTGACGGAAGGATTGGTAAGGGGCCTTAGCTCAGCTGGGAGAGCGCCTGCATGGCATGCAGGAGGTCAGCGGTTCGATCCCGCTAGGCTCCACCAACCCTAAGAATTAGAGTGCTGATTGGCACGCTGGCCGACGAGGTTTCGTCCGCCGGCGTTTTTCGCGTTACGCGCGTTCGGAGTTTGTAAGGCCTATGTTCGACGCACTGTCAGATCGGCTCGGCACGGTATTCGACCGCCTGCGCGGTCGGGGCGCGCTGAACGAACAGGACGTGCGCGATGCGATGCGCGAAGTGCGCATTGCCCTGCTCGAAGCCGACGTTGCGCTGCCGGTGGTGCGCCGCTTCATCGATCGGGTAACCGAACTGGCGATTGGCCAGAACGTGCTGAAATCGGTCACGCCGGGGCAGCAGGTCGTCAAGATCGTCAATGATGCGCTGGTCGATATGCTGGGCGGCGACGAGCCGGCCGAGCTCGATCTCAATGCCGCGCCGCCGGTGGTGATCATGATGGTTGGCCTGCAGGGTTCGGGCAAGACCACGACCACCGCCAAGCTGGCCAAACTGCTCAAGGAAAAGCAGGGCAAAAAGGTGCTGATGGCGTCGCTCGACGTCAATCGCCCCGCTGCCCAGGAACAGCTGCGGGTGTTGGGCGAGCAGGTCGACGTGCTGACCCTGCCGATCATCGCCGGCCAGCAGCCGACTGAAATTGCCGCCCGCGCGGTGCAATCGGCCAGGCTGCAGGCGATCGACGTGCTGCTGCTCGACACCGCGGGCCGCCTCCATGTCGATCAGCAGTTGATGGACGAAATGCAGGCAGTGGCCGGAATTTCGGTTCCGCGCGAAGTGCTGCTGGTGGTCGATGCTTTGACCGGCCAGGACGCGGTCAACGTCGCCCAATCCTTTACCGCACAAGTCCCGCTGACCGGGGTGGTGCTGACCCGGATGGACGGCGATGCGCGCGGCGGTGCGGCGCTTTCGATGCGCCATGTTACCGGCCAACCGATCAAATTTGCCGGGACCGGCGAAAAGCTCGATGCGATCGAAGCGTTCAATCCGGGCCGCGTCGCCGGGCGCATTCTGGGCATGGGCGATGTCGTCTCGATCGTCGAGCGCGCTGCCGAGGCGATCCAGGTCGAAGATGCCGAGCGGATGGCCGCGCGGATGGCCAAGGGCCAGTTCGACATGACCGATCTGGCCGAACAGCTGCGCAACATGCGCAAGATGGGCGGCCTGGGCGCGCTGGCAGGGATGCTGCCGGGGATGAAGAAGGCCAAAGCGGCGATGGATTCCAGCGGCATGGATGACCGGGTGTTGCTGCGCCTTGAAGCGATCGTCGGCTCGATGACGGTCAAGGAACGCACGCGCCCCGAACTGCTCAACGCCAAGCGCAAAATCCGCGTCGCCAAGGGCGCGGGCGTGCAGGTGCAGGACGTTAACAAGCTGCTCAAGATGCACCAGGAAATGGCCAGCACGATGAAGCGCCTCAAGAAGATGGGCGGGCTTAAGGGACTGGCCGGGATGCTGGGCGGCAAGCTGGGCGGCGGCGGCGGCGGTGACATGGGCGGTGGCGGCCTACCCGGATTGCCCGGACTGGGCGGCGGGCAGGGCGGCCTGCCTTCTAACCTGAACGATTTACTCAAAAAATGAATTTCGAATTTCAATCCAATTTCTCTGAAAGGTAGTTCAAATGGCTGTTTCCCTTCGTCTTTCGCGTGGCGGCTCCAAGAAGCGCCCCTATTACAAGATCGTCGCAACCGATACGCGCAGCCCGCGCGACGGCAAGTATCTGGAACAGGTCGGCACCTATAACCCGCTGCTGGCCAAGGACGATGAAAACCGCGTCCGTCTGCTCGATGACCGGATCAAATACTGGCTCGGCGTTGGTGCCCAGGCGACCGACCGCGTTGCCCGCCTGCTCGACAAGGCCGGGGTTGTGGAACGCACCGCGACCGTGAACCCCAACAAGGCCGAGCCGGGCAAGAAGGCCAAGGATCGCGCGGAAGAAAAGGCCGAAAAGGCTGCTGCAGCTGAAGAAGCCGCCAAGGAAGCCGCTGCGGCTCCGGTGGTTGAAGAAGCGCCGGTGGTTGAAGAAGTTGCTGCTGAAGAAGCTCCGGCTGCTGAAGAAGCTCCGGCTGCCGAAGAAGCTGCTCCGGCGGCTGAAGAAGCTCCGGTTGCCGAAGAAGCCCCGGCGGCTGAAGAAGCAGCTCCGGCTGAAGAAGCTGCCGCAGAAGCGCCTGCCGCTGAAGAAGCCGCTGCTGAAGCACCTGCCGCTGAAGAGGCTCAGGCCGAAGCAGCCCCGGCCGCTGAAGAAGCTGCTCCTGAAGCTGCTGCCGAGGAAGCTCCGGCTGCCGAAGCCAGCGAAGAACAGGCTTAAGGCCAGGTCTTGGGCACGGATCGCTCTGTCACCATGGCGGCCATCATCGGCGCGCATGGTATTGGCGGTGAGGTCCGGCTCAAACTGTTCGGTGAAGGCGTGGAATCGCTCAAGCGTTTCCGCGCCTTCAACGATTCTACGCTCAACCTGACCAAGCTGCGCGATGACGGCAAAGGCGGCGCCATCGCCCGCTTTGCCGAAGTGGCAGACCGGACCGCGGCCGAAGCCTTGCGCGGCACCGCCCTGACGGTGGCGCGCGATGAATTGGCGCCGCTCGCCGATGGCGAATACTACTACACCGATCTCCTCGGGCTTCCCGTCGTTGGCCTGTCGGGAGAGCCACTGGGAACCTGCGTGGCGGTGGACAATTTCGGCGCCGGCGATGTGATCGAAGTGCAGCGCGAAAGCGGCAAGCGCTTCATGGTGCCGATGATCCCCGCAGCCGTAACCGAATGGGATCAGACCCGGATTGTGATTGTCGACGCCTTCGCGCTAGACTGAGCGGATGATCGCGGTCTTCTCTGACATCCATGGCAATCTGCCCGCGCTGGAGGCCTGCTTCGATCACGCCGTGGCCCGCGGCTGTACGCAGTTCCTCAATCTGGGCGATGTCGTGTCTGGCCCGCTGTGGCCGCGCGAAACTGCCGACTGGCTGATGGCCAAGGACTGGCCGACGATTTCCGGCAATCATGAGCGCCAATTGCTGAGCCACGATCCCAAGGAAATGGGCCGATCAGACGCCTATGCGCTGGACCAGCTGGATCGCGATCATCTGGAATGGCTGGCCGCCTTGCCCGCCGATCTGCAGTACCGCGACGATCTGTACCTGTGCCACGCCAATCCGGCGGATGATGAGCATTACCTGCTCCACCGGGTTGAGCCGGACCGGATCCGCGATGCGCACGAACACGAACTACACACCATGATCGAAGGCTATGGCAGCCACGCGATTGGCTGTGGGCATTCGCACCTGCCCCGCCACATGGTGCTGAGCGATGGGCGTCAATTGTTCAATCCCGGCTCGGTCGGGCTCCCGGCCTATTCGTGGGATATGCCGCATATCCACCGCATGGAACTGGGTTCAACCCACGCCCGCTATGCCGTGCTGTCGGGCGCAGGCGATGATCTGACGGTCGAGCTGCTGGCAGTGGCCTACGATCATGAGCGGTCCGCCGCGCAGGCTGAGCGCAACGGACGGTTGGATTGGGCCGTTCCGCTACGCACCGGCTTTGTTGACTGACAAAAGCTCTTCCAGCGCCGCGCCGAACTTCTCCAGCTCGAAACCTTGCGGATCGTCATGGGCATCGGGAATGCCATCGTCGATCGTGCTGTGCTGCGCCGGGATCAACCAGCGCCCGGCCCGCGCGCTGGCATAGATGTAGAGTGCGGCGAGTTGGCGATACTGTGCGGCGGAAAAGCCAGGACTGGGCCCCTGAGTATGGGCCAGATCAGCGTAGCCATCGATAAACCGGCGCGGTTGCATCACCTCGATGTGAACAAACCGGCCGCGTGCAGCCGGGCCGATGACATAGCTTTCCAGCTTGGTCGCCCGCCAGGGTTCGGCAAAATCATGCCCGGCCCAGATCTGGCCGCCGCGCGAAAGGAAGATATGCGCCACCGGTTCGGCCGCGAAAGTGCCGTTCATATAAGGCGTGAAATCGTTGATCTGGCGATTGCTGTCGAGGTTTTTGGGAAAGGGCTCGTCGTCCAGAAACGGCGTGCTGGTATCGTGGATCACGAAATAGAGCAGCGGCAATCCGGCCTCGGTCTGGCTGACGGGATCGTTCGTGTGTTCGATTGCGAAACTGCGATAAGGCTGCGGTAAGGCGGCAATAGCAGCCGCTTTGTGCGCAGGCGTCGGCGGCGCGGCCTCGCTCATCAAGTGCACGATCACCGGCGGCAGCGGCTGATCGGCTTTTACCCCAAGCGGGAGCACCTTGCGCATCAGGCACTTGGACTGATCGAGCGGGGTGCCGGCAAAGCTGAGCGCATCGCGGTCGAACTGACAGGTCCCGATCACTTCGGCGCTGGCGGGGCCAGAGAGGGCAAGCAAGCAAGTCACGATAAAAAGCGGTCGCATCATGGCGCGAGGATGCAGAAAGTTCCCCCGTGCATCAACAGATCATTAAAACAGAAATTGGTTTGAACCTACGCTCGTTCATGGTCGCGGTGGGGGAGTCGCTATGATGGCAGCTTTTGAATCGCTTGCTCTGCTGTTGGCACCGGCGTTGATCGCGTGGCTGCTTCTGCTTTTTCTGACCCGGTTTGGACCGACAGTCCGCATTCTGTCAGCCTCGATATTCGGCGGCATGATTGTGAGCGGGCAAATGTTTTGGGAAGATTGGGCCACTGGTTTCTGCTGCCGCGAATATGCCGCCACGATTTGGACCGAGAGTCCGATGCTCATTTTGAATGTTATGATATTTGCCTTGCTCGGGCTGGTCCCGCTATCGTCACTTGAACTGATCCGGAGCAGCCTTCGCAAATGACCTTCCGCGCCTCCATCCTCACACTCTATCCCGAGATGTTCCCCGGCCCGCTGGGCGTCAGCCTCGCAGGACGGGCGCGTGAGGAGGGGAAGTGGAGCCTCGATACTGTCCAGATCCGCGATTTCGCCATCGACAAGCACAAGACCGTTGATGATACGCCGGCGGGCGGCGGAGCGGGGATGGTGCTGCGGGTCGATGTGCTGGCGGCGGCGATTGACCATGCGCGCACAGAGGCGAACGAACGCCCCATCATCGCCATGACCCCGCGCGGACAACCACTGACCCAAGCCCGCGTGCGCGAGCTGGCGGCAGGCCCCGGCGTCATAATTCTGTGCGGGCGGTTTGAGGGCTATGACGAGCGGATTTTCGAAGGGCGCGGCGTGGAAGAAGTATCGATCGGCGATATCGTTCTGTCGGGCGGAGAGCCCGCAGCGCTGATGCTGCTTGATGCTTGCATTCGGCTGCTTCCCGGCGTAATGGGCGCGGCTTCCAGTGGGGCCGAGGAGTCGTTTGAAAACGGCTTGCTCGAATATCCTCACTATACCCGGCCCGCAACGTGGGAAGGGCGCACGATCCCTGAAGTGCTGCGATCGGGGGATCATGCGAAGATCGCAGGCTGGCGTAAAGCTCAGTCCGAGATCGACACACGGTTACGCAGGCCGGATCTTTGGGAACGTCATACAGGCGTTCGGGTCCAGTCTGCCTCTGGCGCGCGGCATGAAAATGAGGAGCCAGGTCCATGAACCTGATTCAGCAGATTGAGGCCGAGGAAATTGCCAAGGCCGCAAAGACTATTCCCGATTTCCGTCCTGGTGACACCGTGCGCGTTGGCGTGCGCGTGGTCGAAGGCGAACGCACCCGTGTCCAGGCCTATGAAGGCGTCTGCATCGCGCGTTCGAACAAGGGCATTTCCAGCAACTTCACCGTTCGCAAGATGAGCTTCGGTGAAGGCGTGGAACGCGTATTCCCGATCTATTCGCCCAACATCGAATCGATCACCGTCGTCCGCAAGGGCGTGGTTCGGCGGGCCAAGCTGTATTACCTGCGCGGCCGCACCGGCAAGCGCGCGCGTATCGCCGAACGCCGCGATCCGCGGCCCGGCGAAAGCTGAGGTCAAGTCAGCCTCTGGCCAAACCTGGCTAAACCAGATTAGGAAGGCGTCCCGGCACAGGCCGGGGCGCCTTCTTCCATTTGGGGATCCAGCCTTGCCATGCGTTTCGTTTCTGTGTTCGCCGCCGCCTTGCTCGCAATCGTGCCGCTACCGGGCGGAGGCGGGCAAGTGACCGCCGCAGCGCAGAGCGCCCAGCTCTCGATCGAACGCGTCTTTGCCAGCCCCAGCCTGTCAGGCCCGGTGCCGCGCGGGGTCAAGCTTTCGCCCGATGGCCGCTGGTTGACCGTGCTACGCAGCCGGCCTGACGACCGCGAGCGCTACGATCTGTGGGGCTTTGATCGCACCAGCAAGCAATGGCGGATGCTGGTCGATTCCAAGGCACTCTCCAGCGGGCGCGAGCTGAGCGAAGCCGAAAAGATGCAGCGCGAGCGCCAGCGGATCGGCGATCTCAAGGGTGTGGTCACCTACACTTGGCGCGATGACAGCGCGGCCATTCTGGTCCCGCTCGATGGTGAACTGTTCCTGGTGCGCCTTGATGGCAGCAATGAGAAGCTGGGCGGGGGCGGCGGTGATCTGCTCAACCCAGCGCTCAGCCCCAAAGGCCAATACGTCTCGTTCGTGCGCGGCCAGCGGCTGTGGGTGGGCAAGGCCGGGGCCGAAGCGCAGCCGATCACGCCGGCAGAAAGCGCCGAGACGGTTCACTGGGGTGAGGCTGAATTTGTCGCGCAAGAGGAAATGGCCCGGTTCGGTGGCGCCTGGTGGTCCCCCGATGACCAGCGCATCGCGGTGGAACGGTTTGACGATGCCGGGGTCGGGATCGTTACCCGCACCGCAATCGGGGCGGACGCTACCCAAACTTTCCAGCAGCGCTATCCCGCCGCCGGCACGCCCAATTCGGAGGTCTCGCTCTATGTGATGAACCCCGATGGCGGCGCGCAGGTGCAGGTCGATCTCGGGCCAGACAAGGACATCTATCTCGCCCGGGTCGATTGGGCGCCGGATGGCAAGGTGCTATATGTCCAGCGGCAGAACCGCGCGCAGAGCGTGCTCGATTTGCTCAGCGTCGATCCCGCCACCGGCAAATCGCGAGTGCTGTTCACCGAAACCGCGGCCAAGGGCAGCTGGATCAACCTGTCCGACAACTATCGCTTTCTCAAGGACGGCAGCCTGATTTGGTGGTCAGAGCGTGATGGCTTTGGCCACCTCTATCGCTACCAACCAAACCATCACCCTGACAGCCATTGGCAGCAACTGACCAAAGGCGATTGGGTGGTCACCGGCCTATCCGGCGTCGATGAGAAGACCGGCCGGGTCTATTTCACCGCAACCCGCGATGATGTGCTGGCGCCGCAAGTCTATGCCCTCAACCTCGGCCAACCGGCCAAGATCGAGCAACTGACCGCGCCGGGCTTCACCTACAGCGCAGCAATGGACAAGTCCGGCCAGACGCTGCTGATCGGCCGCTCCGGCCCGGCCCAGCCGCCGCAGGTCTATATCGCCGATGGCAAGGGCAAGCGGCTGGCCTGGGTGGAAGAAAACATGGTTGCGGGGCCCCACCCCTATGCGCCCTATCTCGCCAGCCACCGTGCGGCCACCTTTGGCACGATTCTGGCCGCAGACGGCAGCACCCTGCACTGGAAGATGATCACGCCGGAAATGGAGCCGGGCAAGCGCTACCCGGTGTTCTTCGAACACTATGGCGGACCCCATTCGCAACAAGTGACACGCAGTTGGGGTGGTGGGCTTGAACAGGCGATCGTTGCCAAGGGCTACATCTACTTCAAGATCGATAACCGGGGCAGCGCCAACCGCGGGGTGGCATTCGAATCGCAGATCAACCGCGCCATGGGCAGCGTTGAAGTGGCAGACCAGAAAACCGGGGCGCTGTTCCTCAAAGGGCTGCCCTATGTCGATGGCGCGAAGATCGCGACCAATGGCTGGTCCTACGGCGGCTATATGACGGTCAAGATGCTGGAGGCGGACCAGGGACTCTACGCCGCCGGGATCGCCGGTGCGCCGGTGACCAAGTGGGAGCTCTACGATACCCATTACACCGAACGTTATCTGGGCGATCCGCGCACTGACCCGCAGGTTTACACCAAGTCCAACGCGCTGGCCGATGTGGCGCGGATCAAGGACCCGCTGCTGCTGATCCACGGCATGGCGGATGACAACGTGGTGTTTGAAAACAGCTCGATGCTGATCTCGGCCATGCAGGCGCAGGCCGTGCCGTTCGAGATGATGCTCTACCCCGGCTATACCCACCGGGTCAGTGGCCCCAAAGTGGGAGTGCACCTGTGGAACACGATCTTCGCCTTCCTTGATCGTCACGGGGTGACGCCGCCGAAGTGAGGGGCTAGGGCCGCAATCAAGTCTAGTGGAGTGAAAAAATGGGTTACCGGGTAGTTGTGGTCGGGGCGACGGGCAATGTTGGGCGCGAGATGCTGAACGTGTTGGCTGAGCGCGAATTTCCGATCGATGAAATCGCTGCCGTGGCCTCATCGCGCTCCACCGGTGATGAGATTGAATTCGGCGAAACCGAAAAGATGCTCAAGGTCCGCAACATCGAGCATTTCGATTTTGCCGGCTGGGATATCGCGCTGTTCGCCGCCGGGTCAGACGTATCGAAGGCCTATGCCCCCAAGGCGGCGGCAGCGGGCTGCGTGGTGATCGATAACAGCTCGCTCTACCGGATGGACCCCGATGTGCCGCTGGTGGTGCCCGAAGTGAACCCCGAAGCGGTCGATGGCTACAAGGCCAAGATGATCATCGCCAACCCCAATTGCTCAACCGCGCAGATGGTCGTCGCGCTCAAGCCTCTGCACGATGCGGCAACGATAAAGCGCGTGGTCGTCGCCACCTACCAATCGGTTTCGGGCGCGGGCAAGCAGGGCATGGACGAACTGTTCGAGCAGAGCCGCAACATCTTCGTCGGCGATCCGGCGGTGCCCAAGAAGTTCACCAAGCAGATCGCGTTCAACGTGATCCCGCATATCGACAGCTTCCTCGACGATGGCTCGACCAAGGAAGAATGGAAGATGGTGGTCGAGACTAAAAAGATCATGGGCGCGAAGATCAAGGTCAGCGCCACCTGTGTGCGAGTGCCGGTATTCGTCGGCCATTCCGAGGCGATCAACATCGAGTTCGAGAACGAAATATCGGCCGCCGACGCGCAAAAGCTGCTGCGCAATGCCCCCGGCGTCATGCTGATCGATAAGCGCGAGGACGGCGGCTATATCACCCCCGTGGAATGCGTCGGCGACGGTGCCACCTACGTCAGCCGCGTGCGCGAAGATCCGACCGTCGATAACGGCCTGTCGCTGTGGTGCGTATCGGACAACCTGCGCAAAGGCGCGGCGCTCAACGCGGTGCAGATCGCGGAACTGCTGGGACGGCGGCATTTGAAGAAGGGGTAGGCGATGGCTGAATTCTATCCCGGCTTTGGCGGCACCCGGCTGGCGCTACACCGGATGGGTGCGGGTCGCCCTGTGATCCTGCTCCACGGGCTGTTTTCCAGCGCGGAGATGAACTGGATCAGGTGGGGCCAGGCGGAGCTGCTGGCCCAAGCCGGGTTTGAATGCCTGATGCCCGATCTGCGCGCACATGGGCACAGCGATGCCCCGCATGATGCCGCCGCCTATCCAGATGATGTGCTGGCCAAGGATCTGGCCGCGCTGGTCGCGCAGCTTGGCCTGACTGACTATGATCTGTGCGGGTTCTCGCTGGGTGCGCGTACCTCGGTACGCGGGGTGATCGCCGGCCTGAGGCCGCGCCGTCTGGTGCTCGGCGGCATGGGACTGGAAGGGCTGGCTGGCTGGACCGGGCGCGGCGCCTTCTTCATCGATGCGATTGACCGGTTTGACAGCGTCAAGGCTGGCGATCCGGCGTTTCACGCGGTGCAGTTCATGAAGACCATGAAGGTTGACGGGGTGGCGGTGCGGATGCTGCTGCAGACGTTCGCCGATACCCCGCCTGAAGCTTTGGCGGCGATCACCATGCCCACCCTGATCGTCAACGGCGATCAGGACCGCGACAATGGCGATCCCGCGGCCTTGACTGCGGCGCTGCCCGATGCGGTGCAGGCGATTGTTCCGGGCACCCACATGAGCTGCGTAACCAAGCCAGACCTGGGGCTGGCAATCCGGGATTTTTTGCTCAGCTAGATCCTCTCCATTTTCCGCGAATGCGGCAAATGGGGAGGTGGCAGCGGCGTCCAGCCGCTGACGGAGGGGCTATGGCGCAAGGGTAGAGACCCCTCCGTCTCGTCCTGCGGACGATCCACCTCCCCATTTGTGGCAGTCGCCAAAAATGGAGAGGACCCTGGCTTACCTAAACGGCGGTTCGTTGAACGCCCGCAGCTTGCGCGAATGTAACCGCGCGCCCTGTTCGCGCAGCAGATCGCAGGTCACGATCCCGATCTGCAAGTGCGCGGCGATGGCTTCTTCGTAAAACCGGTTGGCTTGGCCAGGCAGTTTGATCTCGCCGTGGAGCGGCTTGTCAGATACGCACAGCAGGGTGCCGTAGGGCACGCGGAAGCGGTAGCCCTGCGCGGCAATGGTGGCGCTTTCCATGTCGATCCCGATCGCACGGCTGAGCGAGAGGCGGCGGGCGGACTGGGTATATTGCAGCTCCCAGTTGCGATCATCGGTGGTGGCGACCGTGCCGGTGCGCATCCGTTTCTTGAGATTGGCCCCGGTATCGCCGCTGACCTGTTCGGCCGCTTGGGCCAGCGCGATCTGCACTTCGGCAATCGCCGGGATCGGAATCTCGGGCGGCAGCACGGTATCGAGCACGTTGTCATCGCGCAGATAGGCGTGAGCGAGAACATAGTCGCCGATCCGCTGGGTTTCGCGCAGGCCCCCGCAGTGGCCGATCATCAGCCAGGCTTCGGGGCGCAGCACCGCCAGGTGATCGCAGATCGTCTTGGCGTTGCTGGGGCCAACGCCGATGTTGACCAGCGTGATTCCGCTCTTGTCTGCGCGCTTGAGGTGATAGGCCGGCATCTGGTGACGCCGCCAGGCGGTGTCGGACAGACGATCCCGCGCATTGGCGACCGGTTCATCCAGCGAAAGGCCGCCCGCACCGGTCAATTCCGTGTACTCATTCTGGCCCAGCTTCTGCCCGGCCCAATCAACAAATTCATCGACATAGCGGTGATAGTTGGTGAACAGGATGAAGCGCTGGAAATCTTCCACCTTGGTGCCCGAATAGTGCGCCAGGCGGGCCAGGCTGAAATCGGTGCGCAGCCCATCGAACAGCGCCAGCGGCACATCATCGTCCCACGAATTGAGCTCGATCCCATCGGCCAGTTCGTCCCCGATCAGTGCCAGTTCGGTGCTGGGAAAGATCCGCGCCAGCTGCTGCGGGCTGGTGCTGCCAAGCTCAGCACTGGCATCGATGACATAGGGGAAGGGGATTTCCTGCGCCGAACGATCGACCAGAATCTCCACCTCATAATCCGCCGAAATCAGGTTGAGCTGTTCAGCCAGGTAATCGGCGAAGAACGCGGGGCGGGTGATGGTGGTGGCATAATCGCCCGGCTGCTGCAGCCGGCCAAAAGCGCGTGAGAGGTCTGCCTGAGTTTCGGTCCCATGGTAGCGGATCCGAAGTTCAGGATAGCACCAGGCGCGCGTTTCGCGGCGATCTGCGGGGGGAAGGGTGCCGTCTCGTGCGAAAGCGGCGATATCGGCTTTCAGGGTTTCAACGGCGGTTTCGTAAATGCGGACCAATTCCGCAATGTGCTTTTCTGTCTTTTCCATCGCGGGCTTATAAACACATTGAGGTGACATTTCAATTGCAGCTGACGCAGCTCGCTATCAGTCGCCCTTGTTGCGGGTGTCAAATCGGGCTTCACCGATTTCATCGCCGTGATCACGGATCAGGTTATGCAGCTTGTAGATACCGAAAAGTATGGCCGCAGTCACAACCGCGATCACGCCTCGATCAAAGGTGGTTGGCGCGGCCAATCCGAAACGAAGCGCAATCGCGCCTGCTGCGAATGAGAGCACATACAGCCCCCCGCGTGTCGCTGTTGAAGGTTCGGACTTTTTCACTTCCATTACCCATGTCTGCCACAGGATTTTGCAATCCGCGAACGAAAAGGGGGCGCAAACAAAAGCCCCCTCCTCTTCAGAGGAGGGGGTTTGGGGGTGGTGTCGGCGGTGCCGCACATCGCTACGCGAGCGATGCTGCGCATCGCCACCACCCCTCGGCCCCTCCTCTAAAGAGGAGGGGAGGGATTTTAGGCTTCTTCGTCTTCCGCAGCGTCTTCGTCTGCCGGAGCCGCTGCAGCCGGAGCTGCATCGTCTTCGGGCAGTTCGCCGCCGCCGCCTTCGAATTCCGAAGCTGCGTCAGCCGCGGCTTCGTCTTCGAACATGGCCTTGATCACGTCGACGCCAGCAGCCTGCTGCTCGGCTTCATCGGTCGAACGGGCGACGTTGACCTTGACCATAACCGCGACTTCGGGGTGGAGCGTAACCTTGACGTCGAACACGCCAATCGTCTTGATCGGGCGTTCCAGCACGACCATCGACTTGCCAATGCCAGCGCCATCGGCGTTGAGGGCATCGACGATATCGCGCACCGAAACCGAACCATAAAGCTGGCCGGCATTCGACGAAGCGCGGATCAGCACAATCGACTTGCCCTCGACATTGGCCGAATGCGTTTCAGCTTCACCGCGGCGGGCCGCGTTGTCAGCTTCGATCTTGCCGCGGTTGGCTTCGAAGACCTTGCGGTTGGCTTCGTTGGCGCGCAGCGCCTTCTTGTTCGGCAACAGGAAGTTGCGGGCGTAACCGTCCTTGACGTTTACGACATCACCGATGCTGCCAAGCTTCTCAACTCGTTCGAGGAGGATGATTTCCATGTTCTTTCCTCCTTACTTGACGAGGTAGGGCAGCAGGCCCAGGTGCCGGGCGCGCTTGATCGCCTGACCCAGTTCGCGCTGCTTCTTGGCGGAAACGGCAGTGATGCGCGAAGGCACGATCTTGCCGCGTTCGGACATGTAACCCTGCAACAGGCGCGTGTCCTTATAGTCGATCTTCGGCGCGTCCTTGCCCGAAAACGGGCAGCTCTTGCGGCGGCGGAAAAATGCGCGGGCCATTCTCAGTACTCCTCGCGTTCGCGGCGCTTGGTGCGCTCACGGTCCTGCTTGCGCATCTGCACCGACGGGCCAGCTTCATGCTCGTCAACGCGCACGGTCAGCCACCGAACAACGTCTTCGTTGATCGCGGTCTGGCGTTCCAGCTCGGCCACCACGCCAGCGGGGGCATCGATGTTGAGCATCACGTAGTGCGCCTTGCGGTTGCGCTTGATCTTGTAGGCGAGGTTCTTGAGGCCCCAGGTTTCGGTCTTGGTGACCGTACCCTTACCGGCTTCAACGATCTCGGTGGCGGTAGCGGCCAGCGCGTCAACTTGCGCCTGGCTCAGATCCTGGCGGGCCAGGAAGGTATGCTCATAGAGCGGCATGCCATGCCTTTCGTCAATCTAACCGATCGCTGGCTGATCCGCACGATTGCGGGGCCCCTCCGGCTTTCTGTGATTCCCCGCGCAGCGCGGGAAGTGGCGGCCTTTAGCGGGAGTCGCCGGGAATGCAAGCCATTCCGGGGCTGAAATCAGACCTGAGCCAGCAAGTCCCTCGCGAACAGGCTCAGCGTATCATCGCGTGCTCCCATCACGACCACCCGGTCACCGGGATGAGCCAGGGCGGCGATCCGTGCGGCGCAATCATCGCGGGCGGGCACATATTCGGCCCTGCCTCCTGCCGCCTCGATCAACCGGACGATCCGTTCGCTGCCCTCGCTTTGATCGACCGTGCCGCCGAAATAGACCGGATCGCACAGGATCGTGATGTCGTCCGGGCCCAGTTCGCGGGCGAAAGTTTCGGCCAGTTCGGCGCCCATCTGGCGCAGCGGGCCGTAACCGTGCGGCTGGAAAAATGCGATTATCCGGCCCGGATGTGCCTTGAGCGTGCGTAGCGTGGCCGCGACCTTGTCTGGGTTGTGGCCGAAATCGTCGATCACGGTGACACCTGCGGGCGATGTGCCGACCACGTCAAATCGGCGCGCCAGCCCGCTGAAGCTACCCAGCGCGGCGATTCCTGCGGCCAGCGGCACTCCCGCTGCAGTGCAGGCGGCGAGTGCGGCCAGGGCATTGGCCAGGTTATGCCGGCCCGGCACTTTGAGCGCCAATGCGTGCGCGCTGCCATCGCGTCGATCCAGTATCGTTGCGGAAAGACCGGTAGCTGCTTCGAAGATTGAGCCGGGTTGAACACCGATCATGGCCTGCGGCGTATCGATCCCGAAGGTGACCAACCGGTTCGCCCGGCCCGTCAGTGCCGCAGCTTCTGCATCATCAAGGTTAATCGCCGCGACATCGGCACGGGCCAGAAAATCGCCAAACAGATCCCGCAATTCTTCCAGGCTCTTGTGATCGAGGCTGACATTGAGCAGCGCCGCGACAGTAGGGTTGTAGAGCGCGATCGATCCGTCGCTTTCATCCACTTCGGACACGAACATGCCGCCGCTGCCCACCCGCGCGCTGGCGAAAGGGGCGTCGGGCGTGGCGTAATTCTTCATCACCGCGCCGTTCATGATCGTGGGATCGCGCCCCGCGCAGTCCATGATCCAGCCGGCCATCCCGGTGACGGTGCTTTTGCCGCTGGTGCCGCCGATTGCGATGCGCGCCGGGGCTACGTTGAACAGGCGCGAAAGCAATTCGGCGCGGCTCATCCGAGGGCAACCGAGTTCACGGGCACGGACCATTTCGGGGACGGTTTCTTCCACCGCTGCCGATGCAACCAGCGTTTGCTCGGCCGAAGTCACGCCGCTGCCGTCCTGCGGAAACAGGTTGAAACCCAAACTTTCCAGCCAGGCGAATTTTTCCGGGGTGCGGCCCTGGTCGCGACTGCGATCCGATCCGGAAACCTGCGCGCCGGCACCTTTGAGGATCAGCGCCAATGGCAGCATGCCCGATCCGCCGATGCCGCAGAAGAACCAGGGGTGAGAGGTGAGGTCGCTCATGATGCTCCGGTATGCGCCATTGCCTGCCAGCGCAACCGGGTTAGAAGGAGCCATGCTGCGTATCGCCATCTGCGCCCCGTCGCGCTCGATCACTGCCGAAGATGCGGCGCGGGTTGTTGCCTTGGCGGCGGACTTTCCCGGCCTTGATCTGCAGTTTCACCCGCAGTGTTTTCTTGAGCAGGGCCACTTTGCGGGCAGCGATCAGGCGCGCGGCGATGCGCTGGTGGACTGCGCCAACGATCCCGCCTTCGATGCCGTGTGGTTCGCGCGCGGCGGTTATGGCGCGGCGCGGGTCGCCGAAGATGCCATTGCCCGGATGGATCGCACGGCTGAGAACAAAACCTACCTCGGCTATTCCGATGGCGGCACGCTGCTGGGCGGGCTCTATGCCCGCGGCATCGGCCGGCAGGTGCACGCACCGATGCCCACCGATATTCGCCGTGATGGCGGGGACGTGGCGGTGCGCCGGACCCTGGCCTTTCTGTCCGGTGATATGTCGGGGCTTGAGCCTGGGTTGGATGGCCGGCCAGTCGCCGCGTTCAACCTTATGACCCTGGCCATGCTGTGCGGGACGCCGCTGATGCCCGATCTGGCCGGCCATGTGGTGCTGATCGAGGAAGTTTCGGAATATCTCTACGCGATTGACCGGCTGATGTTTCACGTCAGCGCGCACTTGCGCGGAGCAGCCGGGCTGCGGCTCGGCCGGATTAGCCAGGTGCCCGAAAACGACGCGCCGTTCGGCCATGATCCGGAAGAGATCGTCCGGCACTGGTGCGCGCGGCACCGCATTCCGTTTCTGGTTGGCGCGGACATCGGCCACGACATTGACAACAAGATTGTGCCCTTTGGGGTTGCAGAGCGAGGCACCGGTCAATAACCGCGCCCGCCGGATTGGAGAGATACAATGAGAGCGTTCGTTTTCCCCGGACAGGGCAGCCAGAAGATCGGCATGGGCGTGGAACTGGCGGCGGCCAGCCCCGCTGCGCGCGAAGTGTTTCAGGAAGTTGATGATGCGCTGGGGCAAAAGCTCTTCGGCATCATGGCCGATGGCCCGGAAGAGGCGCTGACGCTGACCGAGAACGCCCAGCCGGCGATCATGGCCCATGCCATCGCCGTGCTGCGGGTGTTGGAAAAGGAAGGCGGGATTACCCTGGCCGAGAAGTGCGATTTTGTCGCCGGGCACTCTCTGGGTGAATATACTGCACTGTGCGCAGCGGGCGCATTCTCGCTGGCCGATACCGCGCGGCTGCTGAAGCTGCGCGGGCAGGCGATGCAGGCCGCGGTGCCAGTGGGCGTGGGCGCAATGTGTGCGCTGCTGGGCGCTGATCTGGCCAAGGCGCAGGCGCTGGCCGATGCGGCGGCTGAGGGTGAGGTCTGCACCGTCGCCAACGATAACGATCCCGGGCAGGTCGTGCTTTCGGGCCACAAGGCGGCGATCGAGCGGGCGATTGCCATGGTCAAAAACTTCGAGATCAAGCGCGGCGTGCTGCTGCCGGTTTCCGCCCCGTTCCACTGCCCGCTGATGCAGCCCGCGGCCGATGCCATGGCCCAGGCCTTGGCTCAAACTCCGCCGGGCGCCTTCACCGTGCCGATGTTCGCCAACGTGACTGCTGCCCCGGTAACCGACCCGACCGAGGTTCAGCGCCTGCTGGTGGAACAAGTCACCGGCCGTGTCCGCTGGCGCGAAAGCGTGATCACAATGCAAGCCGCCGGAGTAGAACAATTCGCCGAACTGGGCGGCAAAGTCCTGGGCCCAATGATCGGCCGCTGTGTTGCCGATGTGAAAGTTTCCAGCATTGTGACGATGGATGACATCGAAGCGCTGGTTAAGGAGATTTGATGATGGAACACCGCCTTTTCGACCTTTCCGGCATGACTGCCCTTGTAACCGGCGCGGCTGGGGGGATTGGGTCTGCAATCAGTCACGCCTTGGCCCGGCAGGGCGCGCGGTTGGCGCTTTCGGGGACCAATCCGGGCAAGCTGCGCAGTTTCCGCGAGGAGTTGAACGACACCTATGGTCACGATCATGTCGAGATCACCTGCGATCTATCCAACACCGAGCAGGTTGAGCATCTGGTCCCTGCCACGGTCGATACGTTGGGCAAGATCGACATTCTGGTCAACAACGCCGGGATCACCCGCGATAACCTGGCGATGCGGATGAAGGACGAGGAATGGGACGCGGTGATCAAGATCAATCTTGAAGCTGCCTTCCGGCTGATGCGCGCCTCCTGCAAGCCGATGATGAAGGCCCGCCACGGGCGCATCATCACCATCACCAGTGTGGTCGGCAGCACCGGCAATCCGGGCCAGATCAACTATGCCGCGGCCAAGGCGGGCCTCGTCGGCATGTCGAAATCGCTGGGTCAGGAAGTCGCCAGCCGCGGCATCACCGTCAACTGCGTCGCCCCCGGCTTCATCCGCACCGCGATGACCGAAGTGTTGCCCGATGGCCAGAAGGAAGCGCTCAACGCCCGAATCCCGATGGGCCGGATGGGCGAAGGCGAGGATGTGGGCGCAGCGGTGGCCTATCTTGCCAGCAAGGAAGCAGGCTATATCACCGGGCAGACGCTGCACGTGAACGGCGGCATGGCGATGATGGGCTGAGCAGCAACAGGGGGTTTGGCGTGAAGCGGATTTTTCTTGGTTTTGCAGCGGTAATCGCGGCTTTTGCGGCCAGCCCTGCGCTGGCTTTGACGGCAGAGCAGGTTGCTTGCCCAGCCAGCCAATTGCCGGGAGACCTCAACGCCAGTCTGGACCGCACCTTTTCGGCCGCTGGGACCAAAGCCGATTTTGATCGGACCCGCACAGCGATCGCCGCCGCGGTGGTGACCTGCTCATCCGATCTTGCGATCCCGCCTGCAGATGCAAGCGCGCTGGCCAACTATACGCTGGGCAAGGTCGGCTCGGCGCGGGCGGCGCAGCTGCTCAAGGAACGCTGCATTCCGGCCGGGATCATCGATTTGACCCTGGATATCGGCGAAGGTGCCACCAATCCGGATCGCACGAGGTTGAGCGAGGATGATTGGCAGGCGCTCGACGCCGCCTTTGTGCAAAGTGGGTTCGATGCTGGCGGCCTGACCGCAGATGATCGCCGGTTGATTGATGGCTATGCCGCGCTGACCACACTCTATTGGTCGACAAAAGGCAGAATTGGCCTGTAATAGTGTCGGCATCACACTGTTTGGCATGAATTTCAGGGGGCAAAGATGAACCGGATCAGAAACACGCTGGCTGTGCTGGCAATGCTGTGCACACTGGCGCTGGCGGTGCCCGCTGCCGCGCAGGCTGAGGCCAGCTTTTGCGGCTTGGACAAGATGCCGACCGGCAAACTTGCCGAATTGCACAAGATGTTCGGCCTCGATCAGCCCAAAGAGAAGCTGTTTGACCGGGTCGACAAGATCCTCGATGAATGTTCGAAGAAGGTCGACAAGGCCACTGCCGCAAAGCCCGGTTTTCGAGGGTTTGTTTTCGGCGAAGCTCTGACCTTTTCCGCGCGCAGTGCCTTGGTCGCCCAAGGTTATGACATGGACAAGTTCGATGCAGCTGCGGCATTGCGCTGCAATCACGAACTGATCAGCAGCGATCAGGCCGACAGCGATGAAACAACCGTCCTGTTGCGCGCGGCGATCAAGGCGGCGGGGGCAAATCCTGATGCCCTCAGCCAGGGCCAAACGGTCGATTTCTACAGCTATGCCGCCGGTTCGGCGATGCGCTGGCGCGAAGGACAGGAACTGGGCCTGTTGGCGGCTTGCAAGGTCTAGACCGGCTGCGGATCGTGACTGAGCGGCCGCGATCTGTTCGTAACCCCAGCATTTATCCCCAGCTTCGCCAGCAAGTTGGCGCTGCAACCTTGCCGCACGGGCCTGTCACGCTAGAGAAGAACGTCCGAAACTGACGGCGCGCTGCGCGATTCCCGCATCCGCGCCCAAGGGGGATACGAGCTGACCATGAAGGCTACCATCGAACGCGCGACGCTGCTGAAGTGCCTGTCGCACGTCCAGTCTGTTGTCGAACGCCGCAACACCATTCCGATCCTGTCGAACGTGCTGATCGAGGCATCGAGCGACGGCAGGGTCAAGGTGATGGCCACCGATCTTGATCTTCAGGTGGTCGAAAGCCTGAGCGCAGTTTCGGTCGATACGCCCGGGGCGATCACGGTATCGGCGCATCTGCTGTTCGATATTGCCCGCAAACTGCCCGATGGCAGCCAGGTCAGCCTTGAGGCCGCAGAAAACCGGATGACCGTGAAAGCCGGACGCAGCCGCTTCAGCCTTCCGACCTTGCCGCGCGACGATTTCCCGATGATTGCCGAAGGCGATCTGCCGACCAGCTTTGAACTGCCCGCAGCCACGCTGGCCCAACTGATCGACCGCACCCGGTTTGCGATCAGCACCGAGGAAACCCGCTACTACCTCAACGGCATCTTCTTCCACGTCACCGACGATGAACTGCGCGCGGCGGCCACCGACGGTCACCGCCTGGCCCGCTATACCCTGGCCAAGCCCGATGGTGCGGACGGCATGCCCGATGTGATTATCCCGCGCAAATGCGTGGCCGAACTGCGCAAGCTGCTCGAAGAAACACAGGGCACCAACGTGCTGATCGATCTTTCGGCCAGCAAGGTCCGCTTTACTTTGGGCGGCGAAAACGGCGTGGTGCTGACCAGCAAGTTGATCGACGGCACCTTCCCCGATTACAGCCGCGTCATCCCCACCGGCAATGACAAGATCTTGCGGCTCGATCCCAAAAGCTTCTGGGAAGGGGTGGACCGCGTCGCCACCATCGCCACCGAAAAGACCCGCGCGGTCAAGATGGCGCTGGAACCTGACCGCGTCACCCTTTCGGTCACCAGCCCGGACAACGGCACCGCGGCCGAAGAAGTTCCGGCCGACTACAAATCGGCCGGATTCGAAATCGGCTTCAACGCCAATTACCTCAAGGATATCCTCAGCCAGATCGAAGGCGATACGGTGGAACTGCATCTGGCCGATGCCGGCGCGCCAACGCTGATCCGCAAGGATGACAAGAGCCCGGCGCTTTACGTACTGATGCCGATGCGGGTGTGAGTGTTGAGCCCGCAGTAACAGTCAAAGGCCGCCAGTGCGGCACTTGCACGCTGTGCTGCAAGCTGCTCAAGATCCCGGAGACTGACAGCGACAAGGGCAGCTGGTGCCGCCACTGCGTGACCGGCAAGGGCTGCGGGATTTACGACGAGCGCCCGCAACGGTGTCGTGATTTCATGTGCGGCTACCTGATCTGGGATGCGGTGCCCGATCACTGGCTGCCGGCCAAGTCGCGGATCGTGGTGGTCAGCGAAATGGGCTTCCGGATCAACTTCACCGTCGATCCCTCGGCCCCGGGTCGTTGGCGCGAAGAACCCTGGCATAGCGAGATCAAGGCGCTGAGCGTGCTGGCGTTTCAGCAGAACCGGCAAGTGCTGGTCACCGTCGGCAACAAGGTGATCGCGATGTTGCCCACCCGCGAGGTTGAACTGGGCGTGGTGGCCGACGATGAAGTGGTGGTCACCGGCCGCCGCCCCGACGGCACCTGGGGCGCGGCCAAGGTCCACCGGGACGATCCGCGCATGGCCGATGGCGGCAAGACGGTGCCGCTGAACTGAAAATTGAGAGGATTGAATATGAGCCGCACAGTCCAGGTCAAACGCAATGCCATCACCGAAACCCGCATTGTCGATCTGGATCAGCCGCCGCTGGGGGATGGTGAAGTGCGGCTGCGGATCGAGAGCTTCTCAGTCACCGCCAACAACGTCACTTATGCGGTAGTCGGCGATGCCTTTGGCTATTGGAACTTCTTCCCCGGCGAAGGCGAGTGGGGCGTGGTGCCGATGTGGGGCCATGCGGTGATCACCCAATCCCGCCATCCCGATCTGGCGGTGGGTGAGCGGGTCTATGGCTATCTGCCGATGGCCGAAACGCTCGATGTGCTGCCCGATGCGGTCACGCCGGGCGGGTTTGTCGACGCGGCGGCGCACCGCCAGCCGATGAGCGTGATCTACAACCAGTATTCGCGGCTCGCCGCCGATCCGGAGCATGATCCATCCAAAGAGGCCGAGCGGATGATCTTTGGCCCGCTTTTCAAGACCGGGTTCCTGATCGAAAGCATGATGCGCCGCGAACAGTGGTTCGGGGCCGAGGTGCTGATCTGCACCAGCGCCTCATCCAAAACCGCGATGGCCACTGCCAGCGTCGCGCGTGACAAATCGCCGCAGGTGCAGCGGATCGGGCTGACATCGGCGGGCAATGTCGATTTCGTCCGCGCCGGGGGCTTCTATGATCTGGTCATGGCCTATGATCAGATTGCCGATCTGCCGCAGGTGGCATCGGTGCTGGTCGATTTCGCCGGCAATGCCGCTCTGATCCATGCGGTGCACACCGCGCTTGGGGATCAGCTCAAATATTCCTGCACCGTCGGCGCAACGCACGTTGGCGCAGGGTTTGGCCAGGATAACGGACCGCTGCCGGGGCCAGAGCCGGTGCTGTTCTTCGCGCCGCACCATGCCGTCGCGGCGATTCAGGAGCTGGGCCCCAAAGCCTTCGGTGAATCAGTGGCGGCCAGCTGGACTCGCTTTGTCGGCGAAGCAGGCGGGGCGGTGAAAGTCGATTCTCGCGCCGGACTTGAAGCCGCGGTTGATGCGTTTGTCGCCACGGCTGAGGGCAAGGCCGATCCGGCGGTGGGGATCGTGATCCGGCCTTGATCCGAGCAAAATGGAGCTGAACCTGCGACTAGTTTCCCGCTCAGCCTGAGCCTGTCGAAGGCCCCGCGTTGCAACGCGCACTTCGCGTAACAACCCCGTGCTTCGACAAGCTCAGCATGAGCGGGCCTTCTACCTTCAGGTTCAAATATCCACCACGATCTTGCCGAAGTGCTTGTTCGCGGCCTGGTGGCTGAAGGCATCGGCGAGGTTGTCGAGCGGGAAGTGATCGCTGATGATCGGCTTGATCCCGTTCGCTTCAATGCCCCTGATCATGGCCATTTGCTGCGCGCGGCTGCCCACGGTCAGGCCCTGGACGCGCAGGTTCTTGGCCATCAGCAGCGCGGTCTGCACCGGCCCGGCAAAGCCTGCCAGCACCCCGATCAGCGCGATGTGCCCGCCCACACGGGTCGCCATCATCGATTGGTCAAGCGTGCCCGCGCCGCCGATTTCGACCACGCAATCAACGCCAGCGCCGCCGGTCAGTTCCAGCACCTTTGCACCCCAGGCCGGGGTTTCCTTGTAATTGATCAGTTGATCCGCGCCGAGCGCCTTTAGCTTGCCCAGCTTTTCATCCGAGCTGGAAGTCGCGATAACATGCGCGCCCGCAGCCTTGGCCATTTGCAGCGCGAACACCGAAACCCCGCCGCTGCCCTGGATCAGCACGGTCGAGCCCGGCTGCACGGCATCATCGACGAACAGCGCGCGCCATGCGGTCAGCCCGGCGCAGGTCAGCGTAGCGGCTTCGGCGGCGGTATAGCCGCTTGGCACGCGGGTGAAGGACAGCTCTGATGCGACCACCGCTTCCACCGCATAGCCATCGATCCCATCGCCCGGAACGCCGCGAAACGCGGTGGCGGGCGGGGCGCCGTCGATCCATTCGGGGAAGAAGGTGGAAACCACCAGATCGCCGACCTTGTACTGGGTGACGCCGGGGCCCACCGCTTCAACGGTGCCCGCGCCATCGGACATCGGAATGCGGCCCGCTGCGGCCGGAATCATTCCCGTGACCACCGCAAAGTCATGATAGTTGAGCGAGCTGGCCGCCAGTTTGACGCGGATCTGGCCGGGGCGCGGCTGGCCGGGGTCTTCGGCGGTTGCAGGCAACAGCGTTTCAAGGCCGGCGGGTGCGCCGACGCGAATGCAGCGGATGGTCACGGAACAAATCTCCAGTCAAAAAGGCTTGTAAAGCGGGCTATTCTGCCGCTTCGAGCATGGCCGCCATTTGCGGCCCGCGGATCAGACCGCCGGGGGTGGCACCGGTCCAGGTGCCGTTCTGGAAAGTGACCACGCCGCCCTTGATCGTGCAGTCATAGCCTTCGGCCTTTTGCAGCAGGCGTTTGCCGCCGGCGGGCAGATCGAATGCCAGCCACGGCTTGCCCAGCTTGATCGCGTCCATATCGATCACGTTGATATCGGCGAGATAGCCTGGGGCGAGCACGCCGCGATCGTGCAGACCATAAAGCCGGGCGGTATCGTTGCATTGGCGCTTCACCGCATTTTCAAGGGTAATGGTGCCGCGCTTGCGGTTCTTGACCCAGTGCTCGAGCATGAAGGTGGGGCTGGCAGCATCGCAGATCGTGCCGCAGTGCGCGCCGCCATCGCTGAGCGAATTGACGCAATCGTCGCTGTTCTGCAGCGGTTCAAGGAAATCGAGATTGCCATCGGCGTAGTTCAGGATCGGCAGGTAGATGAAGCCCTTGCCATCGTTTTCGCAGAGCAGGTCATAGGCATATTCATCGCCCGACTTGCCCGCTGCTGCAGCGTGCGCGGCGATGCTTTCATCGGCGGTCGGCTCATAATTGAAGTCCGGCCCCATTTCGAACTGCATGGCCCAGCCGCCGCAGACCACCATGATCAGGCCGATGATGTCCTGGTTGACCTGCGAATAGTCGCTGGCTTCGGACAGGATCTGCGCCTTGAACGCGGGATCAAGCAGCTTGGCCTTTTGTTCTTCCCACGGCAGTTCGGCGATCGCCTGATAGCTGGGGCGCAGGCGGAAGGGGTGGACGGTGCCTTGCCACGCCATGACGATGCCGTTGCCGCGCAGCGCGATCTGGGCGACGATGTTCGCTCCGTTATCATTTTCGGCGCGCATGTTGGCAATCTGCTCTTCGAGTGGTTGTTCTTTGGCGATCGATTGCAGTGCAGCGAAGGTGCAGGGCAGACCGGTTTCGCGGCTGAGTGCGCCCATCCAGCCGAATTCGTCCCACTCGCGGCGCATGTCGCTGGCCATTTCGAACACACCGTGGCCAACCCGGCCCATCGCCCGGCCGATTTCGATCAGCTCTTCCTTGGTCGCGGTGGTGCCGGGCACCACTTCACCGTCGATCGAACGGTGCAGCACGGTGCGGCTGGTGGAAAACCCCAAGGCCCCGGCGCGCACGCCTTCCTCAACGATTTTGGCCATCGCCTGAATGTCTTCGGTGGTCGGCACCGCGCCGGGCCGTTCGCGGTCGCCCAGCACATAGGCGCGCACCGCTCCGTGCGGGACGTGCGTGCCGACATCGACCGTGCGCGGCAGTTCCTCCAGCGCATCAAGGTATTCTGGGAAGGTTTCCCAGTTCCACTTCATCCCTTCGGCCAATGCGGTGCCGGGGATGTCCTCAACCCCTTCCATCAGTTCGATCAGCCACTTGTGCCGATCGGGCGCGGCGGGGGCAAAGCCTACGCCGCAATTGCCCATCACCACCGTGGTCACCCCGTGCCAGCTGGACGGCGCCATTTCCTGATCCCAGGTGGCCTGGCCATCATAATGCGTGTGGACATCGACAAAGCCCGGCGCGACAACTTTGCCCTTGGCGTCGATTTCCTGCGCTGCGTCGCCGTGAACCTGGCCCACAGCAGCGATCAGCCCGTCCTTTACGGCGAGATCGCCGGTGAAGCGGGCTGCGCCGGTGCCATCAACAATGGTGCCGCCGCGGATGATCAGATCATAGGTTGCCATGGGCTCTCTCTGGAATGCCGCGACTCTTGCGTGCGCGACTTTAACCGGGCGATTAAATCAGAGCTTGAGCGCTAGGGCAAGTCTCTTGCGGCATGGCCTTCAGCCGCGCCTGGATCGGGCGATCGAACAACCGGTCAACCATGGTCGCCAGTGCGATCATCGCGGCAAAGAACAGCGCCATCACTGCAGCAGGGGCGTGGACGAAGGCGACAAACGGCGCGTGCAGGCAGTACAGCGGGAATGACAGCCCGCCCAGCCACGCGGCAAAGCGCGGTGCAGGCAGGGTCCAGTGCGCTCCCAGCCAGACCACTGCGGGGATTATCAGACCCAGCATGAGCAGATCGAACAGGGTGCGGCTGGGGGGAGCCAGCATCAAAAGCAACGCCAGCACCGGCAGCAGCAGCCAGGCGCGCAGGCTTGTTTGCGGCTGCACTTCGCCGCGGCGGTAAAGCCGGAACAGGATCACGCCGAGCAGGAACGAATAGAACGTGCGAACCAGGCCGGGCGCTATGGTGAGCCAGAATGCCCCCATATCGGCGATCGTGTAAGTCAGCGTGGCGGTGCTAAGGCCCAGCGCCAGCACCGCCACCAGCCACCCCAGCGCCCGCGTGCTCAATTGCACCAGGGCCGCAGCCCAGACCAGATTGGCGATCAGTTCGAACAATAGCGACCACAAGGGCCAATTGGAATCGAACAGCAATCCGCCCTCGGTAAGCGAAGGGATCATCAGCATGGTTGTGATGCTGCCGCCCAGCAGCACGCAGCCCAGCAGCGCGCCCAGCCAGAACACCGGATAGATCCGCCGCAACCGGGCGACGACGAATGTTTTCAGGGACATGCTATCCAGCAGCCGCGCCTCGTAGCCGTGGGCAAGCACGAAACCGCTGAGTACAAAGAACAGGTCGGCGGCAAGATAACCGCCCGGCATCGGCAGCGGCGAATTGTCTCCGGCATGAAACACCATCACCGCAATCGCCGCGATCCCGCGCAAGGCATCAAGGGTGTGAAAGCGCGGGGATGCAATACCAGCCATAGCGGCAGACCTAACCGGCTATGGTGAAAATGTGGTTAGCTGCCGGTTCAATCTTTGCGCGCGCGGATCATCTCGTCCACATCGACGAACTTTTCGCGCGGCGCGCCGTCGCGGGCGCGCCCAACTTCGGCCTCTTCGATCTTTTTCCAGTCACGGAAGGTGACGACATCGAGCTTGCGCTCGGCGGCCAGCGTGTCAAACCCGGCGCGGCCCTGCTTGGCACTGCCCAAGCCGATATCCTCGGCGATCCGTTCCACCACACTGAAGCCATCGGGGCGGTTGGTGCCGATCGTGCCCGATGGCCCGCGCCGCGCCCAGCCGACGCAGTAGAGCCCCGGCAGGATCCGGCCGTCAACGTTGGCGAACCGTCCGGCGCTTTCTTCAAATGGCACGCCGGGGATCGGGCTGCTTTTGTAACCGATGCAGGTTACCACCAGGCTGGCGGGGACCACATAGCTTTCGCCCGTGCCATCGGCGCGGCCATTCGCATCAAGCCGGGTGCGCTCCACCTCCACGCCGCTGACCCGGCCTTCGCCCAGGATCGCCTTGGGGCTGGCGAAGAAATCAAATTCGATCTCCACCGGCTTTTCGGCGCGGAATGCTTCGGGGATCCCGGCGAATGAGCGCAGGTGCGTGACCGATTTGCGCTGTCCGGGTTCAAGGAACGCATCGTCCGCCTCGTCTGGCAGATCAGCCGGATCGACCCGCGGCGCGGCGCGTTCAAGGTGGCCCAGTTCGCCAAGTTCCTTTGGCGTCATCGCAATCTGGTGCGGGCCGCGGCGGCCCAGAATGGTGACATGTTCAATGCCCGACTTGGCGAGGGCATGGAGCGCATGGCCAACAATATCGCTGCCGGTAAATTCGCCTGAGGTCTTGGTGAGGATCCGTGCCACATCAAGCGCGACGTTGCCATTGCCGATCACCACCGCGTGGCGGCCGGACAGGTCCGGGTTCAATTTGGCGAACTGCGGATGGCCGTTGTACCAGCCCACGAAGGCGGCAGATCCGAACACGTTTTCCAACCCTTCGCCAGCAATGCCCGCTGGCCGGTCGTTGGGTGCCCCAGTGGCAAGGACCACGGCATCGTAGAGCCCCTGCAATTCGGCCACGCTGATATCTTCGCCGATCATGACATTGCCAACAAACCGCACGTTATCGAGGGCGTTGGTGCTTTCGTAGCGGTTGGAAACACCCTTGATCGATTGATGATCGGGCGCCACCCCGGTGCGGATCAGGCCGTAAGGCACCGGCAACATGTCGAAGATATCGACCCGCACTTCATCGCCCCACAACTTCTGCGCGGCTTCGGCAGTGTAGTAGCCTGCAGGGCCAGAGCCGATGATCGCGATGTGGCGCATCAAGTGTTGCTCCTTGCCGAGGGGGCTTCGACAGGCTCAGCCGGAGCGGGACCATAAGACCTGTTCATGCCTCAACCCCGCTCCGGCTGAGCCTGTCGAAGCCCCCGCGTAACCCCAGCCCCATCACGCCGCCTTCTTCCCCTGCCGCTCAGCCCCGCCCAGAAACCCGCGCAAGGACGAAATGGTCTGCTCGCGGTGCGTCAGCATGAACAGGTGGCCGCCGTTCTCGAAAATTTCCAGACGGCTGTTGGGGATCAGGCTTTCCAGCATGCGGCCATTGATCAGCGGCACGATCTGGTCCTCATCGCCCATCATGATCAGCGTTTCCTTTTTGAGGAACGGCAAGGCGGGCACACTGGTCCAGCCCATCATGCACAGCAGCTGATACACATAGCCGCGCGGGGTGGGCGGGGTCAGACGGCTGATATGTTCAGCCTTGCCGCCGGTCAGCCCGCCGTAAAGCGTGCGGAAATGCTCTTCCATGAAGGCCGCATCGACATAGCGGCGCGGGTTGGCCATCTTGGTCAGTGCAGCCGGATTGCCCGGAACCATGATCATGCCCGCGGTGGTTGCCGCCAGTACCAGCCGCCGCACATGATCGCCGTGCTGCAGGGTAAAGTGTTGCGCCATCGCGCCGCCCCACGAAATCCCCATCACATCGACCATCGGCGCGTTGAAGCGCTTGAGCAGTTCGTTGGCGATCCAGCTCATCGTGAAGGGGTTGTAGGGCACCAACGGTTCGGGACTGCCGCCCACGCCGGGCATGTCGAACATGATGAACGGGCGTTCGGTCAGGGCTTCGGCCAGCGGCGCTACGGCTTCGATATTCGCGCCGATGCCGTTGAAGAACAGGATCGGCAGGTGTTCGCTGTGCTGATCCCAGCGCCAGCGGGCCACGCGCAAAGTGCGCCCACCGACTTGTTCCATCGAGAATTCGGCGGTGATGTCATTGCTCACAGAACAGGTATTCCTCAGCTTTGTTCAAGGACATAGAGGCCGGGGGCGGCTTCTTGCGGGGGATACTTCTTGCTGCCCAGCTTGGTGGACGCAGCGATTTTGGCGCCGGAGCGTTCCTGCAGCCAGGCCATCCAGTACGGCCACCAGCTGCCGGCGACTTCTTCGGTCCCCTTCAGCCAGTCGTCAACGTCGGCGGGCGGATGGCCAGCCTTTTTCGAGACGTAATACTTGGCCTTGGGATTGCCCGGCGGGTTGAGGATCGCCTGCATGTGGCCGGCCTGGCTGAGGACGAAGGTAACGTCCTTGGAACCGAACAGCTGGGTTGACCGGTAGCAGGCGCGCCATGGGGTGATGTGATCGGTGGTGCCGCCCAGGATGAACAGATCGCTGGTCACTTTGGACAGATCGATCTTGTGGCCCGCCATTTCAACCTCGCCCTGCTTGGTGAAAGCCAGGGTTTCGAACAGATGCAGGAAATCGCCCATCAGGCTGGCCGAAAGGTTGGTGGCATCGGCATTCCAGAACAGCACATCAAACGCCGGTGGATCATCGCCCATCAGGTAGTTGTTGATCACATAGTTCCAGATCAGATCATTCGGGCGCAGCCAGGCAAACCCGCGGGCGAGATCGTTGCCCTTGATGATCCCGGCCTTGGCGGCGCGCTTCTTGGCCAGTTCGAGGCCATTGGCGGTCATCAGCGATCCGGCTTCGATATCGTTCTGCTTGGGGTGCAGCACGGTGACCATATAGGTCAGTGCGCCCAACCGATCATCGCCCGCTGCGGCCATCTTACTGGCCAGGATCGATCCGGTCTGCCCGCCCGAACAGGCGCTGGAAATGTTCACCTTGGGTGCGCCTGAGATTTCGCACACCACGTCCACCGCCTTCAGGCAGCTGGCGATGTATTCATCCATGCCCCAGACGCCCTCTTCCTTGGTCGGGTTCTTCCAGGAAATGACGAAGCACTGGATGCCGTTATCGGTCTGCCATTTGACCACCGACTTTTCCGGGCTCAGGTCATTGATATACATCTTGTTGATTTGCGGCGGAATTGTCAGCTGCGGGATGGCGTAGACCTCGTCCGTGGTCGGCGCATAGTGGATCAATTCGAACATCGCATCGCGGTAAACCACGCTGCCTTTCGCCGTGGCGACATTTTCGCCCAGCTTGAACGGCTTCTTGTCCACCATCGAGACCATGCCATGGTTGTTGACCAGATCATCGTAGGCGTTCTTCAGCCCCTTGATCAGGCTCAACCCGCCGCTGTCGATCACCCGTTTTTGCGCGGTGGGATTGCCGATCAGACTGTTGGTCGGGGCCAGGCCATCGATTATGATCTGGCTGATGAAATTGGCCCGGTCGCGCTCAAGCTCGTCAAGCTCAAGGTCTTCGAGCCATGACTTCATGCCCTTCTGAACGGCGAGGTAATACTGCGCGCCGGCGCGGAAAAACGGGTTGTGCTGCCAAGCCGGATCCTTGAACCGCTTGTCCTTCGCATCGGGCGCCAGTTCGCTCTTGCCGGTAAGGATCTGGGCCACATCCTCACCAAAGCTTTGCATGTGGCGGACGGTCCGCGCCGGATCGCTCGCGGTTTCGCGCAGCAGCAATGCCACCGCGCCAACAAAATCCTCGCGCGCCAGTCCAACCAGCGGGCCCAAAGCCGTGGTCGATTGGGCTGCTTCGTTTTCGAGCGTAGTTTCGCCTTTGGCCATGCCTTCACCCCGATTGACGCTTTTGTTCTTGGAGCGGACCATGCCCTTGCCCTCAAATCATTGCAAGCGGGCTGGGCCGATCACCAATTTCTCGAGCAATTTGTGATCAGTTATTGGTAAATTTAACCTTTCTGCAAGCGCTTTGGTGGCATGGGTAAGTCATGTCTGCCCGACCTGCCTTGGCTGTTGCAGAGCCTGATGACGCGCCCGCCGCTGGCGCGGCAGTGCCGACGCGCGCGGCAGAGCAAGCGGCCAGCGCTGCCAAACCGAAGGCGACGATCCATACTCTGGCCAAGACCAGCCGGCGCGGATCGAGCCGCGGCAAGCTGCAGGCGGTGATCGAGCCCAACTGGAAACTGATGGCGCCGATCTTCGTGCTGGCAGCCCTGTTTGCCGGGGTTCTGACCTTTTCCTTGCCCGGCCCCGCGACAATGCTGGAACTGGCCGCAGCCGCTGCCATTGCGGCGTTGACACCCTGGGCGGCGGCGCTTGAGCACAAGCGGCTGCACAATACCAATCACCGGACGATGCTGGCCACTGCGCTGTGCGGGCTGCCAATGCTGCTGTTCGGCATCGGGGTCGCCAGCTGGACCGAAGCCAGTGCCACGCGGTGGCAGGAATTGATGGGCATCCTGGTCATCGTCGGCGCGCTGGCGGCGGTGATCCTCAACCGCAAGGTTGCCAGTGTGATTACGGCGCAGGTGGCGCTGTGGCTTGGCGTGGCAATCGTTGCGGGCACGAATGGGACGTTCGTTGCGCTGCTCGCCGGCACTGTCGTGGGGATCTATACCACGGTCCGCCAGGCTTACGCCGATCGCAAGGCTGAATGGGATGACCGTGAACGGCAACGCGCCCAGCTGCGGGCCGAGGAAATTCTCCACGATTTCGAACAGACCGGGCAGGGGTGGTTCTGGGAAACCGATCGCCGCGGCCATCTTGCCTATGTTTCGCCGCCGATTGGTGAGGTGCTTGGCCGCAAGACCCGCGATTTGCTGGGTAAACCGATTGCCGAACTGTTCGATGCCGATCCGCTGGGTCAGGAAAACGAGCGGACGCTGTCGTTCCACCTCAGCGCGCGATCAGCATTTGGCGAGCTGCCGATCCGGGCTGCCACGCCTGACGAGGAACGCTGGTGGTCGATCAGCGGCCGCCCGCTCTACGATCATTTCGGCAATTTCCTGGGCTTTCGTGGTTCAGGCCACGATCTGACTGAAAAGCGTCGTTCGGCCGAAAATGCTTCGCGGCTGGCGCATTACGACTCGCTCACCGGGCTCGCCAACCGGTTGCAGATGGCACAGACGCTTGAGAAGATCCTGGCCGCGCCCAACGAAGAGCACCGGGCCTGCGCGGTATTCCTGATCGATCTGGATCGGTTCAAGCAGGTCAACGATACCATGGGCCATCCGGCCGGCGATTACCTGCTGACCCAGGTGGCCAGCCGGCTTGAACGCACCGTTGGCCAGTATGGCCGGGTGGGCCGGCTGGGCGGCGATGAATTTGAAGTCATCCTGCCGGGCCGGCACCGGCGCGAAGATCTGGCCCAGCTGGTGCAGCGTGTCATCCACGATTTGTCCGAACCCTATTTGATCGATGGGCACCGGGTGATGATCGGCGCGTCGGTTGGGGTGGCGCTATCGCCCGAAGACGGCGTCACCGCCGAGGCGATCATTCGCAACGCCGATCTGGCGCTTTATGCCGCCAAGGATGGCGGGCGCGGACGGCACCACTTCTATGCCGCCGATCTGCACACTGACGCCGAAGAGCGCCGCCAGCTTGAGCAGGATCTGCGCGATGCCCTGGCGCAAGGCGGACTCAACCTGTTTTATCAGCCCGTGGTCCACACTTCGACCGAACGCATCACCGGCTTCGAAGCCTTGCTGCGCTGGAACCACCCCACCCGCGGCGCGATTTCGCCGGCCAAATTCATCCCGATTGCCGAAGATTCCGGCCTGATCGCGCAAATCGGCGAATGGGCCCTGCGCAAGGCCTGCCATGATCTTGCCAAGCTGCCGGAATCGGTGCGGGTCGCAGTCAACGTCTCGCCGCTGCAGTTCGCCAATCCGGCCTTGCCCGCGATTATCACCAGCGCGCTGGCTGCGGCCCAGGTCAGTCCGGGGCGGTTGGAACTGGAAATCACCGAAAGTGTGTTCCTCAACGATGACGAGGGCACCGATGCCATGTTCACCGCGCTCAAGCGGGTGGGCGTGCGGTTGGCGCTCGATGATTTCGGCACCGGCTATTCCTCGCTGGGCTATCTGAAAAAGGCACCGTTCGACAAGATCAAGATCGACCAGAGCTTCGTTCGCGGGGCCACCATCACCGGCAGCCGCAACGGCGCGATCATCGCCTCGATCGTCAGCCTGGCCGAAGCGCTGGGGATGGAGACCACCGCCGAAGGGGTCGAAACACTCGACGAGCTTGATCTGGTGCGGATGCTGGGCTGCAGCCACGTGCAGGGCTATATCTACGCCAAACCGCTCAGCTTTGAAGATGCCATCACCCGCTTGCAAAGCGGGTTGACGGCCATTGCCATTGGTCCGCGCGCGGCCCGGGCCAGCCGCCAGACCATGCTGCGCAAGGTAATTCTGGATCACGCCGGGCAGCACTACCGGGCGACCATCCGCAATATTTCAGCCACTGGCGCCATGGTCGAAGGGCTGTGGAATGTGCCGCCGGGAACGATCTTCCGGATCATGCTCGCTGAAGGCCAGATGGTCACCGCGACTGCGCGGTGGTGCCAGGAAGACCGCATGGGGGTGGAATTTGCTGTGCCGCTCGCGCTTGATGATGCCGGACGGATTGCGGTTCTGACACCGCCGACTGCAGCAAAACCCGTTCTCCAGCGGGCCGGGGGGAGCGCGCAGTGATGCCCAAATCTCGAAGTGCCCCGCATGGTCTTAGCCAAATCGTAACCACATTTGATTACCCCTCAGGGCGTAAAGGTGCCCATGACTGATAGTTCGCCCTCTTCATTTTCGCGCTTTCGCGGCCTGCTTGGCGGCGGGAAAAGCGGTGCGGCTGCGGCAGCTTTGCCGACCGGGGATGAGCTGAAGCAGGCCGTGCTGCTGATGCGCGATTATGAAGCTTCGGGTCTTGGTTGGTTCTGGGCCAGCAACGCCGAGGGCAAGATTTCCTATGTTTCCGATTGCGTGGCCGAGTCGCTGGGCAAGCCGCGCAGCGATCTGATCGGTCAGGCGGTCCAATCGCTGTTCATTCTCGAACGCGATGAGGACAGCATTCATGAACGGACACTGCCGCTGATCCTGTCGGCGCGGAAAACCTTTTCGGATCTCAACGTCCGGGCCGCGCTGGAAGGCACCGAGGTGTGGTGGTCGATTTCAGGGCGGCCGCAATTTGCCAGCGACGGCACTTTCATCGGCTACCGCGGCAATGGCAACGATATCACCAACCAGCGCCAAAGCCAGAAAGACGCATCGCGGCTGGCGCAATACGATTCGCTGACCGGGCTGGCCAACCGCCACCGGATGGGCAAACGGCTAGATGCCACGCTGATCGCCTATCAATCGGCCAAACGCAGCTGCGCGATTCTGATGATCGATCTGGACCGGTTCAAGCAGGTCAACGATACCCTGGGCCATCCTGCGGGTGACGAGCTGCTTAAGCAGGTCGCCAGCCGGTTGCAGCGGGTTATCAACGAAACCGGCTGCGAAATCGGGCGGTTGGGCGGTGATGAATTCCAGATCATGCTGCCCGATATCGACGATCGCGGCCGGTTGGGTGAAATTGCCAAGACCATCATCACGATGGTCAGCCAGCCCTATCAGATTGAAGGCAGCCGCTGCGTTATCGGCGCCTCGGTGGGAATCGCGATTGCGCCGTATGATGGGATCAATTCCGAAGAACTGGTGCGTTCGGCCGATCTTGCTCTCTATGCCTCAAAGGGCAATGGGCGCGGCCAGTTCCGGTTCTATTCGAGCGATCTGCATTCCGAAGCCGAACGCCGCCGCCAGATCGAAGAAGACCTGCGCGATGCGCTGGACAAGGATCAGATGCGGCTGGCCTATCAGCCGATCGTCGATACCAAGACGAACAAGGTGGTAACGCTGGAAGTGCTGGCCCGCTGGGACCATCCCGATCTGGGGCCGATCTCGCCAGGGGTGTTCATTCCGATTGCCGAGGAAGCGAACCTGATCGGTGCGATGGGCGACTGGTGCCTGCGTCGCGCCTGTATGGAAGCCGCAGAGCTGCCTGGCAGCGTCAAGATTGCAGTCAACGTATCGGCATCGCAGTTTTCCAATCCTGGCTTTGCCTCACTGGTTACACAGGCGTTGGCGCAATCTGGGCTGCCGCCCGAACGCCTGGAACTTGAGCTGACCGAATCGATCTTCCTGGGGGATCGCCAGGCCACCGAGGAAATGTTCAACGCGCTTAAACTGCTGGGCGTGCGGCTGGCGCTGGATGATTTCGGCACCGGCTATTCCTCGCTCAGCTATTTGCAGCACGCCCCGTTTGACAAGATCAAGATTGATCAGAGCTTCATTCGCGGGGTGACCCAGCCGGGTAACCGCAATGGCGCGATTATTGCCGCGATCGTCAGCCTGGCCGATGCGCTGAAAATGGATACCACCGCCGAAGGGATCGAAGCCCACGACGAACTGGAAGCCATGCGCAAGCTCAAGGTCGGACAGATTCAGGGCTATATCTATGCCAGCGCGGTTCCGTTTGACGATGTCTGCGAAGCCTTGGCGAGCGGCGAATGGGTGATCGAACCCGATGGTCCCAGCAAATACCGCCAGGAACGACGCACGGTGCTGCGCAAGGTTGGCCTGATCCACGAAGACCACCGCTATGAAGCCACGATGCGCAACCTGTCGCGCTCGGGCTGCATGGTCGAAGGGCTGCTTGATGTTCCCCTTGGCACACCGTTCGTGGTCGATTTTGGCGAAGGCCAGCTGGCCGTTGCCAAGGTCCGCCGCTCTGCCGGCAATTCGCAAGGCCTGGAATTCGAACAGCAAATGGTTGACGATGGCGCGGGCGGACTGTGCACCCGCCACCGCGTGTCACCCTATGTCCTGGCCCAGGCCGGGATGCCGCTGGGCGCATTGCCGACTGGCCAATACCCGATGCAACTGATGCAGCAGCCCGGCATGGCGCTGAGCCTGCCCAAATTCGGTCAGAGCGACACCGGCAAGATCCGCACCAAGGTCGCCTGATACCCGGGGCCCGGGCCGAGGTTGCTTCTACATAAGTGGAGCTGCTTTTAGGCGGTAATCTTCCGCCCCAATCACTTGCCATATTGGCCCCTCGCGCATAGGCGTCGGGCATGACGTTTTCCCCGCTTGCCATGGTGCTGTTGGGCCTGCTGCTGGCGGCCTGGACGCTGGCTGCGGCGTGGAGCATCGGCGCTGCGCGCCGCCGCGAACGCAAGGCCGAAGCCGGGCAGAGACAGGCCCGGCGGCTGGCGCGGATGGTGGATGAAAGCCCGGCTTTGCCGCTGCTGGTGCGCGTCGATGGCCGGATCGAAGCGCCGCAACGGCTGGCCAACTGGCTGGGGCTCGACAGCGTCCCGCAATTCCTGACCGAGCTTGATGGCGGCCGGATCGATGGCGGCGGCGGCGGGCTGACGCAGGATCAGGTTGAACAATTGGGCGAGGAAGTGCGCCGCTGTCAGCGCACAGCAACGCCGTTCCGGATGGTGGTTACCCCGCGCGGATCGACCCGCAGCCTGGCGCTGCGCGGGCATCTGGCCGATCCCCAGGTTTCACCCGGCGGCGCCGCGCTGGTCTGGGTGTTCGACTTTTCCGATAGTGAAAGCGAACTCGTGCAGTTGCGCGACGATGCTGCGCGGGCGCGATCTGATTTCGGCGCCTTGGTTGGCATCATCGAAGCCGCGCCGATGCCGATGTGGTTTCGCGGTCCCGATGGCGATTTGCAGCTGGTCAACCAGGCCTATGTTGCCGCGGTGGGCGGGGAGGATGCCCGCCAGGTGGTGACCGATGGCACCGAACTGATCGAAAGCGTCGATGGGCTGACCGCGCGGCAAGTGGCGCTGCAGGCGGCGGGCAAGCAGCTGCCGATTGAGCGTATGGTTTCCGCCACGATTGATGGCACGCGCCGCGCGCTGCGGGTTTCGGATCTACCACTGGGGCAGGAAGGCGTGGCCGGATATGCCGTCGATGTTGAGGAGATGGAGGAGCTGGCGCGGGCGCTGAAGGCGTTTGGTGATGCGCAGCGCGCTACGCTCAGCCAGCTGTCCGCCGGGGTGGCGCAGTTCGATGCCAAACGTCAGCTGACGTTTGCCAATGCGCCGTTTCAACGGCTGTTCGCGCTAAGCCCGGCGATGATGCTCAATCCGCCGCAGTTTGAACGGCTGCTCGATCATGCCCGCGATGCCGGCCGGGTGCCCGAGGCGCGCGATTTTCCGGCCTGGCGGCGTGAACGGGCCGATTGGTTCACCGCCAGCAGCGCGCAGGAAGAAGCCTGGATGCTGGCCGATGGCACCCATCTGCGGCTGGTTGCACAGCCGCTGCCCGATGGCGGGCTGACCCTGATTGCCGAAGACCGGACCGAACAGCTGCAACTGTCTGCAGCTCGAGACACCTTGCTGCGAACCCGCACCGCGACTTTCGACAGCCTGTTTGAAAGCGTTGCAGTCTTCGCTCCCGATGGCCGGTTGCAATTGTGGAACCGGCGCTTCGCCGCGGACTGGGGGCTGGACGATGCGTTCCTGGATCAGCACCCGCGGATTGAATCACTGCTTGAACAGATTGCCAAGCGGCTGGCCCGGCCGCAGCGGATCAAAGCGGTGGGCGATGCGGTGCGCGGCGCAACGTTGGAACGCAAGCAGACCGGCGGCAGGGCACTGCTGTCCGATGGCCGCACCCTTGAATTTGCCGGCGTACCGCTGCCCGATGGCAACGGGCTGCTCACCGTGCTGGACATTTCCGATTCCGAAAAAGCCGCCGAAGCGCTCAAGCAGCGTGCGGCAGCGCTGGAAGAAGCGGATGCGATGAAGACCCGGTTCCTGGCCAACATGAGCTATGAATTCCGCACGCCGCTCACCTCGATCGGCGGATTTGCGGAACTGCTGCAGGCTGGGCTCGGCGGCGATCTGTCCGATTCCGGCAAGGAATACGTTTCGGCTATTCTCCAATCGGTTGAACGGCTTGGCGAACAGATCGAAACTGTTCTCGATCTTTCGCAAAGCGAAGCCGGGATGCTGCCCTTGGCGCGCGAGGAATTTGAACTGCTGCCGCTGGTCAAAGGGCTGATCGATGATCGCAGCACTCGGCTGGCCGAGGCCGGACTGACGCTGGATTTGCGCGGCGACAAGAGCGCCGGGCGGATAAACGGCGATCGGCGGCGGATGGCGCGCGCGATCGGCCATCTGATCGACAATGCGATGGCGGCAACCCCGCACGGCGGCCGGGTGCTGGTCGAAGTAAGCGGGCACAAAGGCAAGGCCCGGGTGGTGATTTCGGACAACGGTGCCGGGATGGATGCGGCCACCCTGGCGCGCGCGGTTGAGGGCATCAAGGTTACCGCCGATGGCAAGGGCGTGGAGCGCCGTCAGGGGCTGGGCCTGCCGCTGGCCCGGCAACTGATCGAGGCGCACGGCGGCACGCTCGAGCTGCATTCGGAAGCCGGCCAGGGCACCGCGGCGATCGTCGAATTGCCGTGACAATCGAATTGCCCGATCTGGCCGCGATGGCGGCGTTTGGTGCACGCATTGCCGCGCTGCTGCAGGCCGGTGATGTGGTGGCCCTGTCGGGCGGGCTTGGCGCTGGCAAGACGACCCTAGCGCGCGGAATCATCGCCGCGCTTGGTTATAGCGGCGAAGTGCCATCGCCCAGTTTCGCGATCATCGAAGTCTATGATCCGCCGGCGGTGCGCCTGCCCGTGGTACATGCTGATTTCTACCGGCTGGCGCGGCCCGAAGACGCCGAAGAGCTGGGCCTTGACGACTACCGCGAAGGTGCGGCGCTGCTGGCGGAATGGCCGGAAAATGCCGGCGGCTTTGCGCACGAACCCGGATGTCTGTCGATACGGCTGGAAGCTGCGGAAATGGGGCGGATTGCCATTGTCGAACCGGGCGGTGATTGGCTAGAGCGGTGGCGATGAGTGAAAATCTGCCTGACGGGCTCAAGACCTTTTTGACATATGCCAGATGGAGCGGGGCTGAGGTTGAGCCGCTGCCCGGCGATGCCTCGTTCCGGCGCTATTTCCGCATCAGGCGCGGCGAACAGTCGGCGATGCTGATGCACGCGCCGCCGCCAAACGAAGATCCCGTGCCGTTCTTGCGCGCCGCCAAATGGCTGGACGAAAACGGATTGCGCGCACCGCGCATTCTGGCGGAGGACAAGGCGCAGGGCTGGATCTTGCTCGAAGATTTCGGCGAAGTGCGGATGCGCGAATATGTCGATGCCTGGCCGGATGACGAGGAACAGGTTTACCGCACCGCGATCGATGCCTTGATCGAATTGCATCAGCTGCCGCCCGGTCCGTTCCTTGATTATTCGATGAGCGAATACATGCGTGAAGCGCGGCTGCTGACCGAATGGTATTGCCCGGCGCGCGACCTTAGCGTCGATCACGAAGGCTATACCCGGGCCTGGGAAACGGTGCTGGCGCAGATGCTGCCGCGCCAGCGCCCCGGGGTTTGCGTGCTGCGTGATTATCACGCCGAAAACATCATGCTGCTGGGCGGGCTGGAAAAGCAGGGCCTGCTTGATTTTCAGGACGCGCTGAACGGCCACGCGGCTTATGATCTGGTCTCGTTGTTGCAAGACGCGCGGCGCGATGTCTCGCCGCAACTCGAAACCGCAATGTTCGATTATTATGCCGATCGTACCGCCGCCGGGGCCGATTTCCTGGCCGATTACGCCCGGCTTGGCGCGCAGCGTAATGCCAAGATCGTGGGCATATTCGTGCGGCTGTGGAAGCGCGACGGCAAGCGCAGGTACCTGGACTACATTCCCCGCGTCTGGGCGCTGCTCGAACGCGATCTGACCCATCCCGCGCTGGAACCCGTGGCGGCCTGGTTCGATGCCAACATTCCCGCTGATCTGCGTGAGGCGCTGGGCGGCGCTTGGCCGCAGTGAAGCACTTGCCCGGCACCGCCATGATCATGGCCGCGGGCAAGGGCACGCGGATGATGCCGCTGACCGCAGACAAGCCCAAGCCGCTGGTCAAGGTGGCGGGCACGGCGCTGCTCGATCACGTGCTCGATCTGCTGCGCGATGCCGGGATCGGGCGGCTCGTGGTCAACGTCCATTACCGCGCCGATCAGATCGAGGCGCATCTGGCCCAGCATGCCCGCGATTTCAATGTGGCGATCTCGGACGAGCGGGCGCTGCTGCGCGATACCGGCGGCGGACTGATTCAGGCGCTGCCGCTGATCCCGGACGATCCGTTCTTTTGCATCAATGCCGATAACTGGTTTGCCGATACCGAGGAACACGCGCTGCACCGGATGGCGGCGATGTGGGATCCGGCGCTGATGGACGTGCTGATGCTGGTGGTGCCCCTATCGCGCGCTGGCAACACGCAAGGAATTGGCGATTTCGATCTCGATCCTGCCGGGCGTCTTTCGCGCGACGGGCCCAAACGAGCGCGGCCCTATGTCTGGACCGGGATCCAGCTGCTGGCCAAACATGTTGTCACCGATCCGCCAGCGGATGTGTTCTCTACCAATGTGTTCTGGGACCGCGCGATCGCCAAGGGGCGGTGTTTCGGTCTTGTCCACGAAGGCGATTGGTTCGATGTCGGCTACCCCGAAGCGATCGGGTTGACCGAGGCAAAGATCGCCGGTGGCTGATCGTCCGCCCCCGCAAGTCTATTCGATCGCGGCGCACCGGGGGTTCGCCGATGCCCTGGTTGCAGGCCTGATCCCGCGCTATTCCGACCCGCAACTTGGCCTTGCCCGGCTGACTCTGTTGCTGCCGTCCAGCCGCGCGCAACGGATCGTGACCGAGGCGTTTGTCCGGCTATCGGGCGGGGGGATGTTGCTGCCGCGCATGGCGATGGTCGGTGACCTCGATCTGGATGAAACGCTGGGGCCGCTGCTCGATCCGCTCGGCGCGGGCGCCGCTGTGCCATCCGCTGCCGATCCGACCCGGCGCTGGCTGCGGCTGGCCGAACTGCTTGCCGCCGAAATGGCTGAGAAAGCGCCCAAGACCCCGGGCCTGCTACGCCTGTCGCGCGAAATGGCTCGGTCGATGGACCGGCTGGCGATCGAAGGGATTGAGCTGGGCGATCTGCTCGATGAACGGGTATCCGGGATCGTTGGCGATCTGGCCGGGCACTGGCAGGATGCGACGCGGCTGTTTGCGCGGGTCCAGGTGCGCTGGCTGGCTGATCTGGAAGCGCGGGGTGAGGTGGATGCGCCGGTGCGCCGCAACCTGTTGTTCGATCACGCTGCCGAAACGTGGCGGGCCAAGCCGCCGCCGCACCCAATTGTTGCCGCCGGGATCACCAGCGCTTCGCCGGCCTTGGCGCGGCTGCTGCGAACGATTGCCGAATTGCCCGGCGGGGCGGTGATTCTGCCCGATCTCGATCTGGCACTGGCGGATGATGTCTGGACCATGCTGGGCCGGGCCGGCGATCCCGCCAGCGACGGCGACGCGCCGTTTGGAGATCGTGATGCCGTCAGCCACCCGCAGTATCATCTGAAGCTGCTGCTGCACCGCATGGGGATTGCGCGGGGCGAAGTTGATCAATGGCACCGCGCCGGACTTGCTGCAGCGCCGCCAGAGCGAAGCCGGGCGATCTCAAACCTGTTCCTGCCCGCTGCGGCGAGCGCCGGGTGGGTCAGTCTGCCCGCGGCGCAGCGCCGCCTTGCCGGGGTTCGCCTGATGGAAAGCGCGCATCCCGGGGAGGAGGCGCAGGCGATTGCGATCCTGATCCGCGAGGCGCTGGAAGTGCCCGAACGCCGTGTGGCCCTGATTACCCCCGATCGCGGCTTGGCCGGTCGGGTGGTGGCGCATTTGCGGCGCTGGGACATCGCAGCAGACGATTCCGCCGGGCTGCCCCTGTCGCAAACTGCGGCCGGGCGGCTGCTGTTGTTGCTGGCCGAAGTGGTGGCCACGCGCGCATCGCCGGTGCCGCTGCTGGCGCTGCTGGTCCATCCCGCTGCCGGGACCGAGCAGGGCCGGCCGCAGTGGCTGGAATTTGCCCGGCTGATGGACCGCGAACTGCGCGGTCCGCGCCGCGCACCGGGGCTGGCCCCCTTGCGCGCCGCTGCCGAAAAGCTGGCCCGGCGCGCGTCGGATCTGGCCGAATGGTGGGCGGGGATCGAAGCGGTGCTGGCGCCGCTGCTGGATTGGCCGGCTGCGCTGGCGCTCGATACTGCGCTGGGTGAACTGGCGCAGGCGGCAGAGGCGCTTAGCGGGCCCGGCTTGTGGAGTGGGCCCGATGGCCGCGCGCTTGCCGCCTTGGTAGAGGATCTGCGCGGCGCGGCCGGGCAGGTCGGCACTTCACTTGTGCCCGAAGATCTGGCACAGGTGCTGCGCGATGCGATGGATCAGGTGGCGGTGCGCCCGCCGTGGGGTGGGCATCCGCGCATCGCGATCTATGGCCTGCTCGAAGCGCGGATGAGCCGCGCCGATCTGGTGATCTGCGCCGGGCTGACCGAGGGCAGCTGGCCGGCCAGTCCCGCGCCTGAACCCTTGCTGCCGCCGGCCGTGCTGCGCGCGTTGGGGGTGCCGGGCGGGGAATTCAGGATCGGCCTTGCCGCGCACGATCTGGCCGGAGCCTTGGGTGCGCCCGAAGTGGTGCTGAGCTGGGCCCAGCGTGATGAGGCCGGGCCCGTGATCCCCAGCCGGTTTGTCTTGCGGGTCGAAGCGATGCTGGGCGATCTGGCCGACGCCCACCGCGAAGTGCAAGCCGTGGCTTTAGCGCGTGAGATTGACCGTGCGGCCAAGGCCCCGGCCTATCCCCAGCCGATGCCGATGCCCAGCAGGGCCCAGCGCAATGTGCCGGTATCGGTCACCGCGCTCGACCGGCTGCGCGGCGATCCGTACCAGTTCTATGCGCAGGCGATCCTGGGCCTGCGCCGGCTTGATCCGCTTGACGCCGATCCCACCGCGGCGTGGAAAGGCGAAGTGGTCCACAAGGTGCTGGAGCGGTGGCACAAGGCCGGCGATGGCGCGGGCGAACTGCTCGCCATCGCTGCCGAAGAACTGGCAGAAATGCGCGCCCACCCATTGGTACGCAGCCTGTGGTGGCCGCGGCTTTCCAAGGCGCTGCAATGGATCGACGCTCAGATCGTCATCCAGCGCGCCGATGGCCGCGCCGTGCTGGTCAGCGAAGCCAAGGGCGAGATGGAGTACATGGGGGTCAAGGTTCACGGCCGTGCTGACCGGATCGATTTGATGGCCGATGGCAGCCTGGGGATCGTCGATTACAAGACCGGATCGCCGCCTTCGGGCTCGATGGTCGAGCAGGGCTTTGCTCTGCAACTCGGCACGATCGGACTGATCGCCAACGATGGCGGGTTTGCTGGCGTAACGGGCGAGCCGACCAAGTTCGAATACTGGTCTCTGGCCAAATCTATCAAGGGCAAGGACCAGTTTGGCTACATTTACGAACCCGTGAAGGAAGGCCAGAAAAAGAGCGGCATTCCCCGCGCCGATTTCCTGTCCGAAAGCGAACGCTATCTGCGCGAGGCGATCGGCGATTATATCCTGGGCGAAAAGCCCTTCACCGCGCGGCTCAATCCCGATCTCGGCGGCTATAACGATTACGACCAGCTGATGCGGCTGGACGAATGGCAAGCCCGCACGGAGACCGAAGCATGAGCGGGCCCACCAAGCTGTTCCCGCTCACCCCAGAGCAGCGCCCGGCGGTTGATCCCGCCGAAGTGGTGTGGCTGTCCGCCTCGGCCGGGACCGGCAAGACCCAGGTGCTTTCGGCCCGCGTGCTGCGGCTGCTGCTGCAACCGGAAGTCAGCCCGGGGCAGATCCTGTGCCTGACTTTCACCAAGGCCGGGGCGACCGAAATGGCCGGGCGGATCAACGCGGTGCTGGCGCGCTGGGTGCGGCTGGATGAAACCCAGCTGGGCACCGAACTGGGCTATATTGGCGCGGACAACGGCCCCGAAGCCCGCGCCCGCGCGCGCACTCTGTTTGCCGAAGTGCTCGATTGCCCGGGCGGCGGGCTGCGGATCGATACCATCCATGCCTTTGCGCAGTGGCTGCTTTCGGCATTCCCGCACGAAGCCGGGCTGATCCCCGGGGCCAAGGCGATAGAGGACCGCGAAAAGGATCTGCTGGCCCGAGAGGTTCTGGCCGCGATGCTGGTCGAGGCTGAAGCGAGCAACGATGCCGCGACGCTTGGCGCGCTAGAGATGCTGTCGATCCGGCTGGGCCCCGATGCGGTCGAAAGCTGGCTGCTGCGCTGCGCCAAAGCGCGCGATGCGTGGGAAGGGCCGGGCGGCTGGCAACCGCCGATGCAGCCGCGCGTGCTGCAATTGCTGGGGCTGCCCAGCGATGCCGGTGAGGGCGATTTTGCGGCGCTATGCGGCGATGATGCGTTCGATGTGGATGGGCTGCAATGCCTGCTCTCGGCCTACCGCCAATGGTCTGCCGCCAGCGCCGAGGTGCCGCGCGACGCCATGGCCATGTGGATTGCCGCCGGGCCGCAAGCCCGCGCCGATAGCGCCGATGCGCTGTGGGATGCGCTGTTCACCCAGAAGGGAGAACTGCGCAATCGCGCCAACAAGAACCTGCTGAGCTTTGAGGAGCATTTCGTGCTGGCGGGCGAAGGCGTGCGGCAATCGCTGCTCGCCATTCGCGATCGCCGCGCGCTGCTTGAACTGGCCGCGTGGCTTACCCCCGCGCTCGAACTTGGGCGCAAGTTCTCGCTGCTGTGGGACAATGCCAAGGCGCGGGCCGGGCTGATCGATTTCGACGATCAGATCCGCGAGGCGGCACAGCTGCTCAACCGCAGCGACCTGTCCGAATGGATCCGCTACAAGCTCGATCGCCGCTTTGATCACATCCTCGTTGATGAAGCGCAGGACACCAATGCCTCGCAGTGGAGCATCATTGAGGCGCTGACCGGGGATTTCTTCGCCGGGCTTGGCGCTCATGCCGATAAGCTGCGGACGCTGTTTGTGGTGGGCGATTACAAGCAGGCGATCTTCCGGTTCCAGGGCACCAGCCCCGAAAATTTCGAAGCCGCGCGCCAGCGGGTGAAGGGTGAGTTGGATCGCTATTCGGCCAATGTCGCCGCGCTGCGGTCCAACCTGCCAGACCGGCGCTTGCAGGAACTGGGGCTTGGCACCAGCTTCCGCACCGCCTGGCCGGTGATGGAATTCGTCGACAAGGCGATTGGCGCGATTGGGTTTGAGAGCTTCGGGCTCGACAAAGCGCCTGACGCGCACAAAGGCGAGACGCGCCCCGGTCAGGTGGTGCTGTGGGATGTGGTCAGAACCCAAGCCGAAGCGGGTGACGAGGCCGAAGACGGCGAAGAGGGCGCTGAGACCTGGCTTGACCGCGCTGACCGCCAATTGGCTGACCGGATTGCGCGGCAGATCAGGGTCTGGGACGATACCGGCTATCCACTGGTCAAGGGTGAGAAGGACGGCACGGCGCGCCGCGCAAAGCCGGGCGACGTGATGGTGCTGGTCCGCAAGCGCAAGGAGCTGGCCGGGCTGATCGTCGCGCGGCTCCATGCTGCAGGCGTTCCGGTGGCAGGGGTGGACCGGTTGCGGCTGGCGGCACCGTTGGCAGTGCGCGATCTGATGGCGGCGCTGCGCTTTGCTGCGCAGCCGCTCGATGATCTCAACCTGGCTTGCCTGCTGACCTCGCCGCTGATTGGGTGGAGCCAGGAGCAGCTGCTGGAATTTGGCTATCGCCCCGATAGCGTGCGGTTATGGGAGCATTTGCGGCGCCAGCGCGGCGGCGCGGCCGATGCGGGAATCGCGCAATTGCTCGAATTGCTGCGCCGCGCCGATTACGAACTGCCGCAAGTTCTGCTGCATTGGCTGCTGACCGGCCCGTGGCAGGGCCGCCAGCGGCTGGTGGCGCGGCTGGGCAGCGAAGCCAACGACCCGATCGACGAATTGCTCAACGCCGCCAGCCAGTTTGCCGCCAGCGAAGTGGCCAGCCTGCACACCTTCATCCGCTGGTTCGATGCGGGTGAAGGCGAACTGAAGCGCGAAGCGGGCAAGGCCGGCAATCAGGTGCGGGTCATGACCGTGCACGGCTCCAAGGGGCTGCAGGCGCCGATCGTGATCCTGGCGGATGCCGCGGACAATCCCGAACGGTCGCGCCCTAGCGGCATCGAACTGGACGATCCGCTGGATCCGGCGCGCAAGATCCCGGTTCCGGCACTGCGCAAGGAAGAGCAGATTGGCCCGGTCGCCGTAGCGCGCGACAAGGTCAAGATCGAGGAGCGGCAGGAGCACTGGCGGTTGCTCTATGTGGCGATGACCCGCGCTGAAGAAGCGCTCTACATCACCGGATCGCTCGGCCCGAAAGAGCAGGCCCCGGCCGATGATAGCTGGTACGCCCGGCTGCAGGCACTGTTCCTGGAAGAGGAATGGATGCCCGATTTCATCTGGGGCAGGCGGCTTGAGCACGGCGAAGGCCCGCAATTGCCGGTTCCCGCTGCCGCTGCCGATGGCGGTCAGCTGGCGCTGTTGCCGCCATGGATTGAGCGCGCGATTCCCGCCGAGCCGCGCCCACCGCGCCCGCTCGCTCCCAGTTCGCTGGGCGAGGATAACGCTGCCGATCCGCCCTATCCGCCCGGAGCAGGCGGCGCGGCGGCGCGGCGCGGGGTGTTGCTGCACCGGCTGCTGGAACGCTTGCCCGATGTTGAACCAGCCGTGCGCAAGGCTGCGGCGCAGACCTGGCTGGCACGTTCGGCTGCGGACCTTGCCGCTCCGGCACGGGCCGAGCTGGTCGACGCGGCGCTCAAAGTGCTGGATCACAAGGGCTGGGGCGATCTGTTTGCGCCCGGTGCGCTGGCCGAAGTGCCGATTGCGGCCACGGTTGGCGGGCAGGTGGTGGCCGGGACGATTGACCGGCTGGTGATCGGGGCGGAGACAATCCGCCTGGTTGATTTCAAGACCAGCCGCCGCCCGCCCGCCAGCCTAGATGAAGTTCCGGTGGCGATCCTGCGGCAGATGGCGGCCTATGCGGCTGCGCTGCAGGCCACCTATCCGGGGCGCAAGATCGAAGCGGCGCTGCTTTATACGCAGGTGCCGATGCTGCTTGAGCTACCCGCTGCGCTGATCGATACGCACAAGCAGGCGTTGGACCTGGCGCAGTAAAGCTTTTCGCAGTCGGGCGTTGCCTTCACAGCGATCGCGTCTAGATTAGGTGCAACACTTTTCAGGAGATTCCCCGTGGGCACCAAAGCCGTAACCGATGCCACCTTCGCTGCCGATGTGCTGGCCAGCGACAAGCCCGTTCTGGTCGATTTCTGGGCCGACTGGTGCGGCCCGTGCAAGATGATCGCCCCCGCGCTTGAGGAAATCAGCGAAGAGCTGGGCGAACAGGTCCAGATCGTCAAGATGGACATCATGGAAAGCACCGACACTCCGGCCAAGTACGGCGTGCAGTCGATCCCGCTGATGGTGCTGTTCAAGAACGGCGAACCGGTTGCGCAAAAGCTTGGCGCTGCACCCAAGAGCCAACTCAAGGGCTGGCTGGAAAGCGTTCTCTAAATTCCTCCCCGATAGGGGGAGGGGGACCACCGAAGGTGGTGGAGGGGCACAGGCTGGTTTTCCTGACTGTGCCGGCGAGCTTGGGTAATCTTCAGCGTGCCACTCCACCATGCTGCGCATGGTCCCCCTCTCCTGAAGGAGAGGAACTAAAGCGCCGCCAGCCGCCCCGCCAGATCATCCCACAACCGCTCGCTCGCCGCGCCGATCAGGCCGGGCAAGTGCGCTTCATCAACTCGGTAGGGCCGCCCATCGGGCCGCGCCGCCTTGCCGCCGGCCTCGTTGACGAACAGCACCCCGGCCGCGTGATCCCAAGCCAAGGTGCGCTCAAAGATCGAGCAATCGTTTACTCCCAGCACCAGCCGCGGATACTGTTCGGCGGCGCAGCGCGGAATATCGACCAGGCCGTAATGCGGGGCGATGTGGTCTTTCATCGCTGCACGCTGGGCCGGGTCCATGAACACCAGGCTGATTGCGGCGACCGGCGGTTCCTGCCCGGTGCTGCACGCCTGAATCTTCTCGCCATTGATAAACGCGCCTTTGCCCTTGTGGGCAATGCACAAACGGTCACTCAGCGGATCATAAATCCACCCGGTATGCGCCTCGCCGCCATCGGCCATGGCGATGATGATGCCGAACGGCGGTTTTCCAGCCGCGAAATTGTTGGTCCCATCGAGCGGATCGACAATCCAGCAGGCCGAAGATAACCGGTCCAGTACCGCGGGATCAGCATGGGCGGCTTCCTCGCCAACAATCGGCAGACCGGGGATGATCCGTGCCAGACCTTCGGCCAGCATATCCTCGGCTTCGGTGTCAGCCACGGTGACCACATCGTCAGCCGCCTTGGCCTCGATCTGCCCGGCGGACAGTGTCTGGTAATGCGGCAGGATCGCCCGCGCGCTGACATCGCGCAGCAGGGCGTGCATGGCGGCGTGAAGCGCGTCGATCTGACTCAAGACCGGTAATCCGCATTGATCGAAATGTAGCCGTGGGTCAGATCGCAGGTCCATACCGTGGCGCGGCCTTCGCCCATGCCAAGATCGATCTCGATGCTGATCTCGCGGCCTTTCAGGTGCGCGGCGACCGGGGCTTCGTCGTAATCCGCCAGTGGCTGGCCCTCGCGCGCGCACCAATTGCCGCCGAACCCGATCGAGAGCTGGTCACGGTCTGCCGGTTCACCCGCTTTGCCCACGGCCATCACCACGCGGCCCCAGTTGGCGTCTTCCCCGGCGATCGCGGTCTTGACCAGGGGTGAGTTGGCCACCGCGAGGCCAACCTTGCGGGCGCTGTCATCCGAAACCGCACCCGAAACCGCAACCGCGATGAATTTCTGGGCGCCTTCGCCGTCGCGCACCACCAGATGGGCGAGCTGGCGGCAGACATCGTGCAGCGCTGCGGCAAAGGCATCGGCACCAGAGCTGTCAAAGCTGTCCAGCAGTGCATTGCCCGCCGCACCGGTGGCGAAAGCCAGCACGGTGTCGCTGGTCGAGGTATCGCTATCCACGGTGATGCAGCTGAACGTCTGTTGGTTGGCCGCGCTGAGTAGATCTTGCAGGAAGGCGGGCGCGACCTCGCAATCGGTGAAGATGTAGCCCAGCATGGTCGCCATATCAGGCGCGATCATACCGCTACCTTTGATGATCGCGCAAAGTGTCACCGTTTTGCCATCGACAATCGCACGGGCCGTGGCGCCCTTGGCGAAGGTATCGGTGGTGCCGATGGTGTTGGCGGCATCCTCCCATGTGCAGGGCGAGGCCAGCAAGGCGGCCTTGATCCCGCCTTGCGCCTTGTCCTTGGGCAGCGGCACGCCGATCACTCCGGTGGAGGAGACGAACACCTGATCCTGCGCGCAGCCCAGCGCCCCGGCCACCTGCGCCATGATCGCTTCCACCGCCTCGCGCCCGCGATAGCCGGTGAAGGCGTTGGAATTGCCGGCATTGACCACCAGCGCCCGGGCGCGGCCTTGCTTGATGTTATCGCGCCCCAGTTCAACTTCGCTGGAGCAGCAGACGTTGCGGGTGAACACCCCCGCCACTGCCGTGCCCTCGGCCAGTTCGGCAAAGGTCAAGTCGCAGCGGCCCCAGTCTTTATAGCCCGCGCGCGCCACACGCAGCGTCACGCCGCCAATCGGCGGCATCGCGGGGAAGGGCTGGGCGAGCGGAGATGTGGCGTCGGACATGGCGGGGAGCCTTAGGTTTGTGGGCGAGGCGGGGCAAGTGGTTGCGGGCAACCGATCACCTGCTAGACCTAGATATCACAGGCAGGAGGGTTTGTATGCGTCTGGTAATAGCTGGAATTTTCGTAACCGGGTTGGCGGGTATCGCGCAAGTCGCGGGGGCGCAGGGCAATTGGCAGCCGCAGGCCAGTCCAACGCAGCAGCCGCCGATCTATACTGCGGTGCCGCCACCGCCTGCGCCGCCGCGTTCGGGCAAAGAGCAGCCGGCGCGGCCAATAACCAATCCGGGGACCTGGGTGACGGACGACGCCTACCCGGCTGAATCACTGCGCAATGACGAGCAGGGCACAACCGCATTCCGCCTGACAATCGATCCGACCGGACGATTAACCACCTGTGCCATCACAAGTTCGAGCGGCTATGACCGGCTCGATATCAAAGCCTGCGAATTGATGCAGGCGAACGGGCGCTTTTCGCCTGCGCTCGACAGGAAGGGCAAGCCGACCACGGGTTCGTGGGCTAGCCGGTTCAAGTGGGTCTTGCCCAAACCGGAGCTGGCGCCTGTGCCCAAGCCGTTTGTCGATACGATCAGCTTCATCATTGAAACCGATGGAACCGCAACTGAATGCGCCCATACAGGCCCTGGCCCTTTGAGCAACGCAACGATCCCTTGCGGTAGAGGTCAGGTTTTCGAACCACCTCGCGACGGTGCAGGCAATCCGGTGCGCAGGAAGGTTACCGCCAAGGTTAGCTTTGAAGTGACCGATCCGGACGCAGTCCCTCCACCAATGGCTAAAGTGCCGCCGCCCGCACCCAAGCCGAAACGCCGCAAGCCCTGATTACTTCGCCAGTTGCAGCAGCGCCGTGGGCGGGGTGGGATTGCGGACGTTTAGCTTCCACTCCAGCCGCTTACCAGTGCCATCGGCTTGCGGGCCGTCTTCGGTGTTGTTGGCCAGCACTTCCGCGTCGGTGGTGAGCGTAAAGGTGCCGTCCATTGTCGGGAAGGGTGCAGGGAAATCATCCTTGCCTGCTTGACCTTCTCCGCCGCTCTCCTTGGCAGCTTTTTCCGCAGTCACCATCGCCCCCAGCGCGCCTAGGCCCATGGCATTGGCGCCTGCGCCATTGATTTGATTCATCAGCGGCGAACTGATCCGCACCGAGCGATCGCCGCGCAGATTGATCGCCAGGAACGGCAGCACCGAGGGCAGCTTTTCGATTGTCGGGAAGCTGAAATCATAGGCCAGCTGACCGCTGATCTGGAAATCGACCTCGTAAACACCGTCGCCTCTGTAGGTCACGCTTTTCCACCCGGCCTGCTTGCGCAGCCGCACGGCCAGTTCTTCGCCTGACTTGGGATCGTTGGGATCGAGGCCGCCCATCACTGCCTGCATTTGTTGGTCGCGTTCTTTGGCTGAGGCGGCGCGGGCTTCCTTTCCTGCTTCCCAATCGGCTTGTTGCTTGTCCAGCTCAGCCTTGGTGCAGGGGCGTTCGCGCCCGGTTTTCTTGTTGTAGCAAGGTTGCGGGGGCAGCTGATCTATTCCGACATTGCTCGCCGCATTTGCCATGCCCATCAGCTTGGTCAGCCCCAGCACCACGATCTCGCCCTTGTAGCTGTAAGAGAAGCGGCCATCCTTGCGGAGATCCAGCGTCTCGGCGAATTTGCCGGGGAGGACGAAGCACGCTGCCAGCGCCGCAGACAGCACCACCGCAAGCCCCGCGGCGGCGATCCGTCGCAGGTTGAACATCTTGGTCATTGCAGATCCCCCTCAGCTTCGTGTAGCGATAGCGTATAGCGCAATGGCTGCAGCATTGGAAACGTTGAGACTTTCTATCGCAGAGGTGATCGGAAGCCTGGCAATTGCATCGCAGTGCTGGGTGATATTGTGGCGCATCCCTTCGCCTTCTGCGCCCAGCACCAGGGCAACCGGCCCAGCGGGCAGCGCCTCGGCCAGAGTTGCGGTGCCTTTGCCATCAAGCCCGATCCGCCAATAGCCCGCCTCGGCAATCAGTTCCATCGCGCGGGCCAGGTTGACGACGCGGATCCACGGCACCGTTTCCAGCGCGCCCGATGCGCTTTTCGCCAGAGTGCCCGATTCGGGCGGGGCGTGCCGGTCCTGGGTGATGATCGCCGCCGCGCCAAAAGCTGCGGCTGAACGCAGGATCGCGCCGACGTTGTGCGGATCGGTAACCTGATCCAGCACCAGCAGCGGGCGATCCGGCTCACCGCTCAGCACGTCTTCGATGAACACGGCTTCCAGCGCATCACAGTCCAGCACTAGCCCCTGATGCGGCGCATCGCGCGCGACCAGCCGGCCCAAATCGGCTGCAGAGGCGTATTCGACCGGGAAGTTGGCAGGCAGATCACCATCCAGACTGGCGACGCCTTCCTGCGTTGCCCACAGCTTGCGGTGGTTGCGCTCAGGATTGAGCAGCGCCGCTTCAACAGCGTGGCGGCCCCACAGCCGCACCGCGCCGGTGCTGGCCCGGCCCGATCCGCGCCCGCCCTTCATCCGTCCGGCCCGGCCGCGCAGTGCGCGCGATGGCTTGTCTTCTGGGCGGCGGGTCATTGGCGCTTATCCTTATACATGGCGCTTCCCTGCCAGCGCAGGGCCATACAGGCAACTGTTTGAAAGCTGGTGGTGGACAGGGGTGGATTCGAACCACCGTACGCTCTCGCGGGCAGATTTACAGTCTGCTGCCATTAACCACTCGGCCACCTGTCCACACCAGATCAGCCGGCGTGCGGGTTTAAGCCCGAATTTGCGACCCCAAAACTGGGGCCGTCCGACCGAGGAAGCGCGCCAATGCCGAAGCGGGGGCGCGGTGTCAATGGGCGATTGGCGCGCGAATGGCGGGTGAATGGCTTGCGGCGCGGTGCGCTGGCCGGTAGAGCACACCGCCATGAGCGCCATCACTCCCGTCATTTCCGCCACCGGGCTGTTCACACCGCCGGATTCGATCAGCAATGCAGAACTGGTTGCCAGCTACAACACCTATGCCGAGCGCTATAATGCCCAGCACGCCGCCGCCATCGCGGCGGGCGATCTGGCCGAACTAGCGCTGAGCTCGGTGGAATTCATCGAGAAGGCCAGCGGGGTCAAATCGCGCTTCGTGATGAGCAAGGCGGCCTTGCTCGATCCCAATGTGATGGCGCCGCGCTGGGCCGAACGGCCTAATGACGAAATTTCGGTGATGGCCGAAATGGGCGTGCTGGCGGCGCGCGATGCCTTGGCCAAGGCCGGGCGCGATCCGGCTGATGTTGATGCAGTGCTGTGCGCCGCGTCCAACATGCAGCGGCCGTATCCGGCGATGGCGATCGAAATTCAGAATGCGCTGGGGATCGAAGGGTTCGGCTTCGATATGAATGTCGCCTGCTCCTCGGCCACCTTCGGGATCCAGACCGCGGCCGACTTCATCCGTTCCGGCAATGCGCGTTCGGTGCTGGTGGTCAGCCCGGAAATCTGCACCGGCCATAACAACATGCGCAACCGCGACAGCCACTTCATCTTTGGCGATGTTGCCACCGCGGTGCTGGTTGAAGCGGTGGACATGGCACCGCACCCGCACTGGGAAATTGTCGGCACCCGGCTGAAAACAGTCTATTCGAACAACATCCGCAACAATTTCGGCTTTCTGAATTGCGCCACGCCTGAGAGCGTAGGCACCGACGACAAGCTGTTCGTCCAGGAAGGCCGCAAGGTGTTCAAGGAAGTGGTGCCGATGGTCTCTGCGATGATCGCAGACCATGCTGCGGCGCTGGGGATCGATCCGGCGAGCCTGCGGCGGTTGTGGCTGCACCAGGCCAATCAGGGCATGAACCGGCTGATTTCGCAGCGGGTGCTGGGGCATGAGGCGAGCGAGGACGAAAGTCCGACGGTGCTTGATACCTATGGCAACACCTCCAGCGCGGGATCAATCATCGCGTTCAACCGTTACAGTGATGATCTGGCTGCAGGCGATGTCGGGGTAATCTGTTCGTTCGGTGCGGGCTATTCTGCCGGCACTGTTTTTGTCCGCAAGGCGGCGTAAAGGCACACAATGGCTGGCGATATTCTTGACAACCGCGGGCGCGGCGAAGCCAGCTGGGGCTGGCCCGCAATCCACCCCGAAGGCCGCAAATTCATGCTGGCGGCTGGCGTTCTGTCGGGCTTTTGTGCGTGGATGGCGTGGGAAACGCTGGCCTGGCCGATGGCCGTGCTGGTGCTATGCATCGGCGCCTTCTTCCGCGATCCGCGCCGGGTAACCCCCTTGGGCGAAAACTTCGTGGTTGCGCCCGCTGACGGCCTGATCACTTTAATCCGGCAAGTCGATCCGCCGCGTGAACTGGTGCTCGATGATGGCAGCGGCGTGCCCGGTCTGCCCGCTGCGCCGATGACCCGGATCTCGATTTTCATGAGCGTGTTTGATGTCCACATCAACCGCGCGCCGATTGGCGGCACCGTGCGCCGGGTGGTCTATCTGCCGGGCCGGTTCCTCAACGCCGATCTCGACAAGGCGAGCGAAGAGAACGAGCGGCAGCACGTGCTAATCGAACGCGCCGATGGCCGGATGATTGCCTTTACCCAGATCGCCGGCCTGATCGCGCGGCGGATCGTGCCGTTCATCAAGCCGGGCGATATTGTTGCGGGCGGACAGCGGGTCGGGCTGATCCGCTTTGGCAGCCGGGTTGACGTTTACCTGCCGGCCGGGACCGAACCCAAAGTGCTGATCGGGCAAAAGACGATTGCCGGTGAAACCGTGCTGGCTGAACTGGGCAGCGCTGTGCTGATCGAAGGCGTGCGCCAGTGACCCAGGGCGAACCGCGCATTGGCGGACTGACGCTGCGCGCGATGGTCCCCAACGCGGTCACCGCGGCGGCGTTGTGCGCGGGGCTGACCGGCATCCGCTTTGGCATTACCGGCGATTTCGACAAGGCCGTGCTGGCGATTGTGCTGGCCGGCATGCTCGATGGGATCGATGGGCGGATCGCCCGCCTGCTCAAGGCGCAATCGCGCTTTGGGGCAGAGCTGGATAGCCTGGCTGACAATGTCTCGTTCGGGGTAGCCCCGGCACTGGTGCTGTTCCTGTGGTCGCTTGAGCAATTGCCGCGGCTCGGCTGGTTCGCCGCCTTGGCCTATGCGATTGCCTGTGCACTGCGCCTGGCGCGGTTCAATGCCCGGATCGATCTGGCTGATGAGCCCCGCAAGATTGCGGGCTTCTTTACCGGAGTGCCTGCACCCGCTGGGGCTGGGTTGGTGTTCCTGCCGATGTACCTGTGGCTCAGCGCCAAGGACTTCCCCCCGCTTGAACAATTCCGCGATCCGCGGATCGTTGGAGTGTGGATGGTGGCGATGGCGTTCCTGATGATCTCAAACCTGCCGACAATGAGCTGGGGCAAGCTGCGTCCGCGGCGCAGCGTGCGGCTGATGCTGATCATGCTGGTGGGGATGACTGTGGCCGGACTGATCCTGGAAACCTGGTGGACCCTGATCGGGATCTGCGTGGCTTACCTGGCGAGCATTCCGATCGGCCTGATCGCCTACAACCGGGTCAAGCCGCCACGCCGGTCAGCGGGCGAAGCGCTTTAGGCCGCTTTGCGCCAGTGCCCGGGCTTACCTGCAGCAGGGGCAACGCGGGCCGGGAACGCAACAATCTGCGCCGCAACCGGAACTGCAATCACCTCACGAATAGTGAAACGCAGTTCCCGCATCTGCGGCGGCGCGGCCAATTCGGCGCGTAGCTTGGCGATTTGCGGCGCGAGGCGGCGAACCTGACCGATAACGGGAGCAACCACAACCACGGCCATCAGCGCGAAAAGCAATGCGAATTCAGCAATCATCGGTTCAATCCTTGTGGCCGCGCCCTGTGGAAGAGCTTGTGGATAAACGCGGGATCGGCTAAGAAGTTCCTGTTCCGTTCCCGTGACGCTTGTGTTCCCTATTTGTTCTAGCGGGTCAAGCAGAAAAGTGGCGAACTGGCATTTGCGGCATTTTTTGCTGGAATTCCCGGGCCCGCGGCGTTAAGGGCGCGCGTCCCGCAGGGCCGGCATGTCGCCGTCTCACGGGGCAAATCCACATGGAATGCGCTCATACCGGTGCCGCAGCGGACGATTACCGCACGGTTCCAGCATTCCAGAGGTTCAACCGGAAGGAATTATCTTATGGCGGCTCCCGTCGTCACCATGCAGCAATTGATCGAGGCCGGCGCACACTTCGGCCACCAGACCCACCGCTGGAACCCGCGGATGAAGCCGTATATCTTCGGCGCCCGCAACGGCATCCACATCCTTGACCTGTCGCAGACCGTGCCGCTGTTCGCGCGCGCTCTCGAATTCGTCGACGCCACCGTGCGCGCTGGCGGCAAGGTGCTGTTCGTCGGCACCAAGCGTCAGGCGCAGGAACCGATCGCCCAGGCTGCACGCGCTTGCGGTCAGCACTTCGTCAACCACCGCTGGCTGGGCGGCATGCTCACCAACTGGAAGACCATCTCGGGTTCGATCAAGCGGCTCAAGACGCTCGACGAGCAGCTTTCGGGTGACATTGTCGGCCTGACCAAGAAGGAAGTCCTGCAGCTGACCCGCGAACGCGACAAGCTGGAACTTTCGCTCGGCGGCATTCGCGATATGGGCGGCATTCCCGACGTGATGTTCGTGATCGATGCCAACAAGGAAGAACTGGCGATCAAGGAAGCCAACGTGTTGGGTATCCCGGTCGTGGCCGTGCTTGATTCGAACGTTTCGCCCGATGGCATCGCTTTCCCGGTTCCCGCCAACGATGACGCCAGCCGCGCTGTGCGCTTGTATTGCGATGCGATTGCCGCTGCCGCAACCAAGGGCCACCGCGATGGCGTGGTCGATTCAGGCGTCGATGTCGGCGCGCTGGATGTGGCTCCGGTTGAAGATGCCGTGGTTGAAGCTCCGGTTGAAGTGGCTGCGGTTGAAGCTGTGGTTGCTGAAGAAGCTCCGGCTGCTGACGTAGTCGAAGGCCCGGCCAGTGACGAAGTGACCGTCGAAGAAACCGCGACCGAAGCCTAAGCTTCTGGTCACACGATTGTAGCGTGCCGGGGCCAATGGCCCTGGCCGCAACACTATTTCAAGAAGGACAAGTCCGATGGCTTACACTGCCACTGACGTGAAAAACCTGCGTGAGCGCACCGGCGCCGGCATGATGGATTGCAAGAAGGCGCTTGAGGAAACCAGCGGCGATTTCGAAGCTGCGGTTGACGCGCTGCGCGCCAAGGGTCTGGCTGCGGTTGCCAAGAAGAGCAGCCGCACTGCCGCTGAAGGCCTGGTTGGCGTGGCCGTTGCCGGGACCAAGGGCGTTGCGGTTGAAGTGAATTCGGAAACCGATTTCGTCGCCAAGAACGAACAGTTCCAGGACTTCGTGCGCAAGACCACCGCCGTCGCGCTCGATCTGAGCGCGGACGATGTCGATGCGCTCAAGGCTGCGGCCTATCCGGGCGGCGGCACTGTCACCGACACGCTGACCGCGAACGTTGCCACCATCGGTGAAAACCAGCAGGTCCGCCGGATGAAGACCGTTTCGGTTTCCAGCGGGTTGGTGATCCCCTACGTGCACAATGCCGCCGCGCCGCTGCTCGGCAAGATCGGCGTGCTGGTCGCGCTGGAATCGGAAGCTGGCGCTGATGTGCTGGAACCGCTGGGCAAGCAGATCGCGATGCACATCGCCGCTGCCTTCCCGCAGGCGCTTTCGGCCGATGATCTCGATCCCGATGTGCTGGCGCGCGAACGCAAGATCGCGCTGGAAAAGGCCGTCGAGGAAGCTGCCAAGAGTGGCAAGCAGATCCCCGAAGACATCCTCGCCAAGCGCGCCGATGGCGCCGCGGCGAAGTTCGCCAAGGACAACGCGCTGCTCAGCCAGGTGTTCGTGATGGACAACAAGACCCCGGTTGCCCAGGTCGTCGAAGCGGCCGGCAAGGCTGCGGGCACCAAGATCGTGCTCAAGGACTATGTCCGCTTCCAGCTCGGCGAAGGCATCGAGAAGGAAGTCAGCGACTTTGCGGCCGAAGTCGCCGCGGCTGCTGGTCTGGGCTGAACTACAAGGTCCTCTCCGTTTTTGGCGAATGCCACAAACGGGGAGGTGGATGGGCCGCCAGGCCCAGACGGAGGGGCTTTGGCGCCAGCGTCGATACCCCTCCGTCTCGCCTTCGGCGATCCACCTCCCCATTTGCACTTCGTGAAAATGGAGAGGAACTGAGAAAATGATAAAGGGCGCGGACCGCAAGGTTTCGCGCCCTTTCCATATGAATTCTCTGTGCAGTTCTTGGCATCCCAGCACCATCGGTATAAGGCCGCTCAAACCTTCCGAGAGCGATGCCCCACACCATGTCCAAACCCGCCTACAAACGCATCCTGCTCAAGCTTTCCGGCGAAGTGCTGATGGGGCAGCAGCAGTACGGGATCGATCCTGAATTCGTGGCTGAACTGGCCAAGGAAGTGAAAGCGGCGCAGGAAACCGGCCTCGAAATTTGCCTGGTCATCGGCGGCGGGAACATCTTTCGCGGCATGGCTGGGGCGGCCAAGGGCATGGACCGAGCACAGGCCGATTACATGGGCATGCTGGCCACGGTTATGAACGCGCTGGCGATGCAGAATGCGCTGGAACAACAGGGCGTCCACACCCGGGTGCAATCGGCAGTGCAGATGGATCAGGTGTGCGAACCGGTGATCCGCCGCCGCGCCGAACGGCACCTTGAAAAGGGCCGGGTGGTGATCTTCGCCGCTGGCGTCGGTGCACCCTATTTCACCACCGATAGCGGCGCTGCCTTGCGCGCGGCCGAAATGCAATGCGATGCGCTGTTCAAGGGCACTTCGGTGGACGGGGTCTATGATAGCGACCCCAAGACCAATCCCGATGCCAAGCGTTACGATTCAATCGATTATGACACGGTTCTGGCGCAAAACCTGAAGGTTATGGATGCCAGCGCAGTGGCGCTGTGCCGTGATAACAACATTCCGATCGTCGTCTTCTCGATCCGCGAAAAGGGCAACCTGGCCAAGGTGCTGCGCGGCGAGGGCACGCAAACACTTGTAAGGAAGGGCTGAACCATGGCCAAGTACGATAAGGCCGATCTTGAGCGGCGGATGAAGGGTGCGGTCGAAGCGCTGCGCAGCGATCTCAATGGCCTGCGCACCGGCCGGGCCAACACCGGCCTGCTCGATCCGATCACGGTTGAGGTCTATGGCAGTCAGATGCCGCTCAATCAGGTGGCGACGGTTTCCGCGCCCGAACCGCGGATGTTGACCGTGCAGGTCTGGGACAAATCGAACGTGACGCCGGTGGAAAAGGCGATCCGCTCGGCCGGGCTGGGTCTCAACCCGATCAACGATGGCAACACCTTGCGCCTGCCGATCCCCGATCTGACCGAGGAACGGCGCAAGGAACTGGCCAAGCTGGCGCATTCCTATGCCGAAAAGGCCCGGATCGCGATCCGCAACGTGCGCCGCGACGGGATGGACAATCTGAAGGCTGACGAAGCCAAGAAGGAAATCTCCGAAGACGACCGTAAGCGCAGCGAAACCGAAGTGCAGAAGCTGACCGACGAGCAGATCAAGGCAGCTGATGACGTTGCGTCGCAGAAGGAACAGGAAATCCTGGGGCGGTGAGGCAGAGGGCCACCTTTGTAACCCCCTCCTCTTCAGAGGAGGGGGCAGGGGGGTGGTGCTGTTCCGGCACTGCCGGGTCCTTGTGCCACCACCCCCAACCCCCTCCTCTGAAGAGGAGGGGGCTTTGACCGACAGCGCCAACCAGGGCGCGCGTCACGTCGCCATCATCATGGATGGCAACGGACGCTGGGCCAAACAGCGCCATTTGCCGCGTGTGGTGGGCCACCAGCGCGGGGTGGAAGCGGTGCGCGCGGTATCGCGTGCGGCGCGCAGCATGGGGCTTGAGGCGCTGACGCTCTATGCCTTCAGCACCGAGAACTGGCGCCGCCCGGATGACGAGGTTTCGGCGCTGATGGGGCTGCTCAAGCACTTCATCCAGAGCGACCTGGAAGAGTTCGTGCGCGACAATGTCCGCCTCAGGATCATCGGCGAATGGCGCGGGCTGGCTCCCGATGTGGTCGCTTTGATCGACAACGCGCTGGAGCGCACGGCGGCCAACACCGGCCCGGCGCTGGTGGTCGCGCTCAACTATGGCTCGCAGGATGAGATCGCGCGCGCTGCCGCCAAGGCCGCCGCCAAAGGCGCAATCACGGTGGAAAGCATTGAAGCCGAGCTTGATACGCACGGCCTGCCGCCGCTCGATCTGTTGATCCGGACTTCGGGCGAAGTCCGGCTGTCCAATTTTCTGCTGTGGCAGGCGGCCTATGCCGAAATGATTTTCACAGATGTGCTGTGGCCCGATTTCGGCCCAGCCCATTTGCAAGCCGCGCTCGATGAATTCGCGCAAAGGGAGCGGCGTTATGGCGGACGGTAACACGGCGGCCAAAAGGAACGCCGATCTCCCAGTGCGGATCGCGTCGGCGGTGGTCATGGTGCTGGTGGCCGGATCGGCCTTGTGGATCGGCGGGCCGCTGTGGACGCTTTTCGTCAGTCTGATCGCGCTGGGCGTGCTGTGGGAATGGCGCGGGTTGGTGCGGGGGTTCCAGATTTCGGCCCTGCGGCGGATTGGCTGGCTGGCGGGCGGATTTCTGTACATCGGCATTGCCGCACTGATGATGGCAGCCTTGCGGCTGCTGCCGTTTGAGCCGGCGCATGTGATCCTGATCGCGCTCATGCTGGCGGTGATCGGCACCGATGTTGGCGCCTATTTCGCCGGACGCACGTTTGGCGGGCCAAAGATTGCTCCCGCGATCAGCCCTTCGAAAACCTGGTCGGGCCTGTTTGGCGGGATGATCGGCGCGGGGCTGGGACTGGTGCTGGGCAGCTTTGCCACCGAAGGATTTGCCGATCTGGGCATCAAGCTGGCAGTGGGTCCGATTATTGCAGTGGTCGCGCAGACGGGGGATTTCTTTGAAAGCTGGATGAAGCGCCGCGCCGGCGTGAAGGATTCGGGGCGTCTGATCCCAGGGCACGGCGGTCTGTTTGACCGGGTCGACGGCCTGCTTGCGGTGATGTTCGCGGTCGGGCTGGTGGCGCTGGGCGATCTGGCGCTGACCGTGTTCATGCAAGGATCGCTGCTGCCCAGCCCGCAATGACCCAGCCGCGTTCCATCTCGATCCTTGGCGCCACCGGTTCGATCGGCGCATCGACGCTTGATCTGATCCGGCGCGACCCGGGCAAATGGCGCGTGGTGGCGCTGACCGCCAATTGCCAGGCCGCTGATCTGGCCCGGCTGGCGCGCGAATTCTCGGCGGAAGTTGCCGTGGTTGCCGACGAAAGCTGCCTGGCAGAACTGCGCTCCGCACTGGCCGGAAGCGGCATTGATGCGGTTGGCGGCGCGACTGCACTGGTCGAGGCGGCGTCGCGCCCGGCGGACATCACAGTCGCAGCAATCGTCGGCTGTGCGGGGCTTGCGCCAACCATGGCGGCGATCGAGCAGGGCCGCAGCGTGGCCTTGGCTAACAAGGAAGCGCTGGTTTCGGCAGGCGACGTGCTGACTGCAGCAGTGGCCAGGCATGGCACCACGCTGCTGCCGATGGACAGTGAACACAACGCCATCTTCCAGTGCCTGGCCGGCAACAACTATGACCATGTGCGATCAATCACGCTGACTGCCAGCGGCGGGCCGTTCCGCGATTGGTCGGCGCAGCAACTGGCCGCAGCCACCCCGGCGCAGGCGATCAAGCATCCCAACTGGGATATGGGCGCGAAGATCAGCGTCGATAGCGCCACCATGTTCAACAAGGGGCTGGAACTGATTGAGGCGCACCACCTGTTCCCGGTGGGGCTGGAGAAGCTGAAGATCGTGGTTCACCCGCAATCGGTGGTCCATTCCATGGTCGAATACCGCGATGGCTCAACGCTCGCGCAGCTTGGCCCGTCGGACATGCGGGTGCCGATCGCATCGTGCCTGGCCTGGCCGGCGCGGATGGATACGCCCTGCGCCCCGCTCGATCTGGCCAAGCTGGGCGAATTGACCTTTCGTGCGCCCGATGAACAGCGCTTCCCCGCCACCCGGTTGGCGCGCGAGGCGGCGGAGGCGGGCGGAGCGGCGGCGCTGGTGCTCAACGCCGCAAATGAAATTGCGGTGGCTGCGTTCCTGGCCGGTCAGATCGCATTCACCCGGATTGCAGTAATGGTCGAAGAGACGATGACGCGGTTTTCACCTGCTACACCCACTTCGCTTGACGAGGTGATTGCGCTAGACGCTGAAGCGCGGGTCCGTGCCCGCGCCCTGCTGGAGCTTGCCTGACTTGATACAGTCCCCATCCATCCTGCTGACACTGTTTGCTTTCCTGCTGATGATTGGCCCGCTGATCGTGATTCACGAGCTGGGGCACTATTGGGCCGGGCGGCTGTGCGGCGTGCGGGCGCTCGCGTTCTCGGTCGGTTTCGGCAAGGAATTGTGGCACCGGATTGACAAGCGCGGCACCCGCTGGCGGATCGCGGCGTTTCCGCTGGGCGGCTATGTTCAGTTTGCCGGCGATGCCGATGCCTCCAGCCGCCCCGATCCGGCGCTGGAAGGGGCATCGCAGGATCAGCTCAAAGGGACCCTGCCGGGGGCCAAGCTGTGGCAGAAGATGTTCATATCGTTTGCCGGGCCGCTGGCCAATCTGGTTGTCGCCGTCCTGATCTACGCCGGTTTCGCGCTGGCACTTGGAGTGCCTCAAACCGCTCCGATAGTGGGTCGATTCGCTGAAAACTCTGCAGCGCAAGCTGCGGGTATGCAGTTGGGCGACCGGATTGTCTCGATAGACGGTACGCATATCGACGACTTCGCCGACATCGTTCCGCGCGTCATACTCTATCCCGATCGGACCGTGGAGATCGAGCTTGATCGGGCGGGGCGGACACTTCTCATCCCGGTCAAGATCGCTCGATTTGAAGACAAGGACGAATTTGGCAACAAGCAGGAGCGTGGACTGCTTGGGGTAGGGCCAGAAACTACAGAGGTTGCTCGGATTGGGCCGCTTGGCGCGATCGGTTACGGCGTCCGGGCCAGCTACGAGCGGCTCAAGATGACCGGGGTTGGGCTAGGGCAGATTGTTACTGGTGAACGTTCAGTCGGGGATCTTTCCGGACTGCCCCGGACTGCCAAGGCCTCGGGCGAACGGCTTACTTTGGGCTGGCTGCCTTTCATCGATCTCATCGCATTTTTCTCAATTAATTTGGCATTCATCAATCTGCTGCCAATCCCGACTTTAGACGGTGGGCACCTGGCGATGTATGCCGCGGAAGCAGTCCGCCGCAAACCGCTGGATATCCGCAGTCAGGAATGGGCGTTCCGCATCGGTCTGGGTTTTGTCCTGGCCCTGGCGGTCTTCGTCAATATGAACGACCTCATCCAGATGTTCCTTTGACGGGACGAACCGGGTGGGGAGGGACTTAAAACTTGCGGAAGGTTGCACCAACTTTGCTTGATCGGACGGTGCGCATGGGGCAGAGGGCGTCGCAACGCCTTCCGGCTGCTTGCGGGCTCGATTCCGGGAGTTGCCAGCAACCGCAAAATTTGACGGGAAACACCGTGCCGAACACTTATCGCCTCGACCACCGTCATCAAAACGCACACCGGCTTGGCCGGGTGGTCGCGGTATTGCTGGCCAGCACGGTTCTGGCTGGCCTGTCCAGCCAGGCGCTGGCCCAAGCTGCGCCCGCTCCGGCGCCAGCCGCTACCGCACCCGCAGCCTCAGTGCCGGTACCCGTTGCCGCGCCGGTACCTGGCCCGACGATCACCGCAGTCAACGTGACCGGCGCCCAGCGGCTTGAACCCGATACGATCCGGTCTTACGTCAAGCTGCGGGTTGGCCAGCCCTATAGCCAGGCCTCGGCCGATCAGGCGGTGAAGGATCTGTTCGCCACCGAACTGTTCGCCAATGTCGCGATTGCCAATGACAACGGCGTGGTAACGATCGAGGTCAAGGAAAACCCGGTCATCAACCGCATCATCCTTGAAGGCAACAAGCGGATCAAGGACGAAAAAATCGTCCCGGAAATCAAGCTCGCGCCGCGCCAGATCTTTACCCGGTCGAAGGTTCGCGCCGACGTTTCGCGGATCATCGAACTGTACAAGCGCCAGGGCCGTTTCGCCGCTTCGGTTGAACCCAAGATGGTGATGCTCGACCAGAACCGCGTCGATATCGTCTTCGAAATCAACGAAGGACCAAAGTCCAAGGTCCGCCAGATCAACATCATCGGCAATGACGCGTTTTCGGACGGCGAACTGCGCGGTGAAATGTACACCAAGCAGGCCAGCACGCTGCGCTTCTTCTCGTCGGGCACCACCTACGATCCTGACCGTATGGCCTTCGATCAGCAGAAGTTGCGCCAGTTCTATCTGACCAAGGGCTATGCCGATTTCCGCGTGGTTTCGGCCGTGGCCGAACTGACGCCGGACAAGAAGGACTTCATCCTCACTTACGTGGTCGAAGAAGGCCCGCGCTACAAATTCGGCGATGTGAAGGTGGAAAGCCAGCTGCGCGATTTCGATGGCGATCGGCTGGCTTCGCAGCTGCCGATGAAGAAGGGCGATTGGTATAACGCCAAGCTGGTCGAAGATACGATCGACAAGCTCAACGATACGCTGGGTGCGTTCGGTTATGCCTTTGCCGACGTGCGGCCCGAATATGTCCGCGACAAGGACGGGCTGACGATGAGCCTGACCTTCCAGATCGCCGAAGCACCGCGCGTTTATGTTGAACGGATCGATGTCAACGGCAACACATTGACCCAGGACAAGGTGATCCGGCGCGAATTCCGTCTGGCCGAAGGCGATGCGTTCAACTCGCTGCAGGTCAAGCGGTCAACCGCGCGCATCAATTCGCTGGGCTATTTCCAGGAACGCTTCGAAGTTGATCAGAAGCCCGGCTCCGCGCCTGACCGGATCATTCTGGAGGCCAATGTCGAAGAAAAGCCGACCGGGCAGCTGCAGCTTTCGGCGGGCTATTCCAGCCTTGAAGGGCTGATCTTCCAGGGTTCGATCGAGCAGCGCAACTTCCGCGGCCGCGGCCAGACGATCGGCCTCAATCTGGGCTATTCGCAGTATTCGAAACAGGTCAACGTCAGCTTCACCGAACCTTATGTGTTCGATCGCAATGTCTCGCTGGGCGTGAACCTCTATCGCCGCGATCTCAACAGCTTCAACTACCTCAATTCCAACCGCAACACGATCTTCCGCCAGGCTACCACCGGGCTCGAAATCCGCGCGGGCATTCCGGTGACCGAATATGTTTCGGCGATCGCCAGCTACACGCTCAACTATGATGACGTGTCGGTTGACAAGAGCCAGTACTATTCGACCCGCGTCAACGGCACGCTGCAGTGCGATCCGCTGCTGGCGGGCCGCTATCTGTGCGACGCGCTGGGCAAGCGGACCAGTTCGATCCTGGGTCTGACGCTGATCTACGATGCGCTCGACAACCGGGTCCGGCCGACCCGCGGGCGCTCGGCCTCGGTCTCAACCGAATTCGCCGGGCTGGGCGGATCGGTCAAATATATCCGCTTCCGGGGCAACGTTGCCCAGTATTTCCCGATCGGCAAAGGCTTCGTCTTCTCGCTGCGCGGTGAAGGCGGGGCGATTGTCCCGCTCAACCACCTTGGCAACACGGCCGCCGGGATCGACGATGTTCGGCTGACCGACCGGTTCTATCTGGGCGAGCCGCAGATCCGCGGGTTTGACATTCGCGGGGTTGGCCCGCGCGTTATTCGCCAGTTCATCGTCGATGATGGGGCCGGCGGCCCCAAAGTCATCACCGCGCGCGATCAGGTGGTCGATGATGCGCTGGGCGGCCGGTATTACTATCTTGGCCACGCCGAGCTGGAAATTCCGTTGGGTTCGGGCGCCCGCGAACTGGGCCTTCGTCCGTCGATCTTCATGGACGTTGGCGCGGTCTGGGGGGTTCGCAGCCCGCAGCTGCAGAACAGTCCGTTCCCGGGCGGAACCTTCATCCAGAGCCGCGATTCGGCCGGCCTGCCGATCTATACTCAGATCGATGCCGCCACGCTGGTGGGCACAATCTGCACCCCCACTTCGGCTTCGGTTAGCACCAACCCCGTCAATCCGGCACCGCCAAGCTGCCTGGCCAGCGCCAACAACAGCCCGATCGGTTCAACCGTGGCGCCGTTCCAGGAAGTGTTCCTGGGCAATTCGCCCAAGCCGCGCGTCGCGATCGGTATCGGGGTCAACTGGAACTCGCCATTTGGCCCGTTCCGGATCGATTTCGCCAAAGTCTTAACCAAGGTCGAAGGTGATGACACCAAGGCCTTCACGTTCAACGTAGGAACCCAATTCTGATGACCAAGACTGTCAAACTCGCGGGCGGCCTCGCGCTCGCATTCGCGCTTCTGGCCCAGCCGCTGATTGCACAGACCCGGCCCGCTGCGGCAGCCCCGGCTGCGGCCGCTGCACGCGGTACGATCGTTCCCGGGATCGGCGTGGCCGATCTGCAGGCAGTGGTGTTCAGTTCGAACGCCTATCGCACCGGGATGCAGAACCGTCAGGCCCAGTACAAGGGCGTGATCGACGGCGCCCAGGCCCGCGCCCGCCAGATCGATGCGCAGCTCAACGCGCTGATCAGCCAGTTCAATACCGATCGCGCCGCGAAGAAGCCCGATGCGGTGCTGCAGGCCGAAGTCGCCAAGATCCAGCAGGTCAAGGCTGACGGCGAAAGCGAAATCAAGCGGATGCTGGCCCCGGTCGATCAGTCCGAAGCCTATATTGTCGAGCAGATCACCGACAAGCTGCCGCAGGCGGTCCAGAACGTGCTGACCAAGCGCGGGATCACCATCCTGCTTTCGCCGAATTCGGTTTATTTCGCCAATCCGGCCTATGATATTTCGGCCGCGATCGTGCAGGAACTGAACCTGCTGCTGCCCAGCGTGCAGTACGTGCCGCCGGTCGGTTGGGAACCGCGTGAAGTGCGCGAACAGCGCGCCGAACAGCAGCGCGCCCAGCAGGGCGGACAGCCCGCCGCCGCGCCTGCGCCGGTGGTAGCGCCGGCTCCGCGCCCGGCTGGTCCGCAGCCCGAAGGCCGCTAAGAACGATCGGGAGGGGCAGGTGAGCGAAGAGCATGTGCCGGCGCAAAGCCTGACCTACAATATCCCGCAGATCCTGTCGGCCCTGCCGCATCGCTATCCGATGCTGCTGGTCGACAGGGTTGCAAGTCTGGTTCCGGACGGGGAAATCCACGCGATCAAGGCTGTCAGCTTTAACGAAAGCTTTTTCCAGGGGCATTTCCCGGGCCGTCCGATCATGCCGGGTGTACTGCAGATCGAAGCCTTGGCGCAGGCCGCCGGGATCCTGGCAGTTGAAACGCTGGGCCTCGCCGGCAGCGGCAAGCTGGTATATTTCATGGCCATCGAAGAGGCAAAGTTTCGTGCTCCGGTTGAACCGGGCGTGCTGCTCGATCTGCGTGCCGGCTTTATCCAGAAGCGCTCGCGGGTCTGCAAGTTCTGGGGCCGGGCTGAAATCGAAGGCAAGGTGACCTGCGAAGTGCAGTTCACCGCGATGATCGCGGATGCACCTGCCTGAGCCAATTGAGCTTAGTCGCAGCGGGGTGGGCTTCAGGCCTTGATTTCCCCGTCTACCCAAGCTAAGCGCGCCGCTTCTCATTTCAGGCCGGTCGGAACCGGCCATAGCGAAAGACTGATCCGATGAAGCCCGAAGGACATCCCGACTATCACACGATCAAGGTGCAGATGACTGACGGCACCGTGTTCGAAACCCGCTCGACCTGGGGCAAGGAAGGCGACACGCTGACGCTGGAAATCGATCCGACGTCGCACCCGGCCTGGACCGGCGGCACCCGCCAGCTCGATCAGGGCGGCCGCGTTGCCCAGTTCAACAAGCGTTTCGGCGGGCTGACCCTGAAAAAGGGTTGAGCGCATCGCGAGCAAACAAAAAGGGCGGCCACCACGGCCGCCCTTTTTTGTTGGATTTTGGTGTTGCTTCCACGCGAGGGAACAAACTCCTTTATTCGCTGTCGATTTCCCGCATTTCGGCGTCGCTGATCGGCCGCAGGAATTCCACCCCGCAAATGCCGTCACGGATCCAGCGCACTACCGCCTGGACGGTCCATTCCTGGCTCAGTTCCATCGAAATGAACATGCCGCTGCGCAGCCAATCGGCATCGATGGCCAGGCTGCACCCGAATACCGACACATCGCGCAGCCGCGCGCGGCTGCGCCCGCCCTGGCTGCTGCGGATCGTGGCTACTGCTTCGGCAATGCGCCGGGTCGCCCGCCGCGTGTTGGGTCGCGCCTGTTCGGTTTCAAACCGGGCCGGTTTACGCTTAGCACTCATTAACGCACCTCTAAAATGCGGTTCCGCCGTAACTTCGTAGACAGGATTGATTAACAAATTCCGGTTGATTTTGAGGAACGATTGCGGCGCCGCCGGCGAGCCTTCTCGGCCCCGTCGCAGTTTTCGCTTCCCATCGCTTCAGCCTTGTGCAATTGGCCGCGCCGCAGTGTTTGGCACGTCGCGTGCCGCCTGTTGTGGCGATCGTAGCTCAGTTGGTTAGAGCGCCGGTTTGTGGTACCGGAGGTCGGGAGTTCGAGCCTCCTCGATCGCCCCATTTCTCGCATTATTGCTTGCCGCGGCAGGGGGCTACTGTCAAAGAATGGCTCGATTCTTGTCTTGTGAGAAATGGGTCCATGCACGGCTTTGCCAATCCCGCCAGGTTCCTGCGTATTGCGCGGTTTTTGACCGTTCCGATGCTGGCCAGCGGTGTGATCTTGGCCCTCGCGGCACTGGCCTGGGGGCTGCTTGGCGCGCCGGCTGAACAATTGCAGGGCGATTCCGTAAGAATCCTTTTCATCCATGTTCCCACCGCCTGGCTGGGGATGGCAGGGTGGAGCATGATCGCCGCCGCTAGCTTGGTCGAAATTGTATGGCGCCACCCGCTGGCCGGCATCGCCGCGCGCGCTGCCGCGCTGCCGGGCGCGGTGTTCGCCTTGATCTGCCTGGTCACCGGATCGCTGTGGGGTCGGCCGGCCTGGGGCACCTGGTGGGTGTGGGATGGCCGGTTGACCAGCATGCTGGTGCTGTTCTTCCTCTATTGCGCCTATCTCGCCCTGGCCGATGCGGCCAACCGCGACGGGGCCGCCGGATCGCGGCTTCCGGCGATTTTCGGACTGGTCGGCGCGGTCAACATTCCGATCATCCATTATTCGGTGCTGTGGTGGAACAGCCTGCACCAGCCGCCCTCGATCGGCATGGGCAAAAGCGAGATGGCGCCCGAATTTCTGTGGGGTCTGCTGGCGGCATCGCTGGGCTTTTCGCTGATTTTCGGCGGCGTGGTGCTGGCGCGGATGCGGGCCATTCTGGCCGATGTGCAGGCCGAGGCCCGGCTGCGCCGCCGTGCAAGTGAGCTGACTGATGCGTGAGGGATTGAACCATTGGCCGTTCATTATGGCCGCCTATGGGCTGGGCGTGGGCGCCACTGCTGCGCTGATCTGGCACAGCATGGCGGCTATGCGCCGCGCTGAAATGCGACGCGAACGGAGCCGCGAGAGATGAATGGGACAGTAAAGGCCAAGCATCAGCGGCTGGTGCTGATTACAATCGCGCTGGCTGCACTGATCGCAGCCGGCCTGCTGGCCGCCTGGGCGCTGCGTAGCCAGGCCAGCTACTTTTATCTACCCTCGGAAATGTCCGCCAATCCCCCCGCCGCTGACCGCGCGGTGCGGCTGGGCGGGATGGTTGACAAAGGCTCGCTCAAAACCGCCAGCGATGGGGTGACGATCACTTTCCTGGTCAGCGACGACAAGGGCAAGGTGCCGGTCCGGTTCCGCGGCATCGTGCCCGACCTGTTCAAGGAAGGCTCGGGCGTGGTCGCCGAAGGCAAGCGCGCCGCCGATGGCACCTTCGTGGCCGATAACCTGCTCGCCAAGCATGATGAGAAATACGTCCCTCGGCAAATGAAGGACATGACCGCCAGCCAGGCCCGGCAGATCGGCGAAGCGACCAAGTGATCGCAACGCTGGGCCTTGCCGCATTGTGGCTGGCCGCTGCAATGGCGGTTCTGCAATTGATTGGCAGCGTGGCTGCGCTGCGCCGTAGCGACAATCCGCTGGGCCCGGTGATCCGCCCCGCCGCAGCGGTGCAGGGCGCGCTGGTGGCAATCGCCTTTGCCTGCTTGATCGCGGTGTTTGTCGAGACCGATCTGTCGGTCAAACTGGTCGCCGCCAATTCCCACTCGCTCAAGCCGATGCTGTTCAAGGTCGCCGCGACCTGGGGCAACCACGAAGGCTCGATGCTGCTGTGGGTGACGATCATGGCGCTGGGCGGTGCCTTCGTGGCGCTGTTCGAAAAGCGGCTGACCGAACCGACCATGCTGGCCACACTGGCCGCGCAGGCCTTTGTCAGCCTTGGGTTTTATGCCTTCTTGCTGTTTGCTTCGAACCCCTTCGCCCGGCTTGATCCGGTCCCGGCCGAGGGGCAGGGGCTCAATCCGCTGCTGCAGGACCCCGGCCTCGCGTTTCATCCGCCCACGCTTTACGTCGGCTATGTCGGGCTTTCGATCGCCTTCAGTTTCGCGGTGGGGGCGCTGATTACGCGTGAGGTTACTCCGGCCTTTGCCCGGGCGATGCGGCCTTGGGTGCTGGGCGCATGGATATTCTTGACTCTGGGGATCGTCGCGGGATCGTACTGGGCCTATTACACGCTGGGCTGGGGCGGCTGGTGGTTTTGGGATCCGGTTGAGAACGCCAGCCTGATGCCGTGGCTGGCGGCGACTGCGCTGCTGCATTCGGTATCGGTCCTGGCAGCGCGCAATGCCCTGCGCGCCTGGACGGTGATGCTGGGCGTGATCGCCTTTTCGATGTCGATGATCGGCACCTTTCTGGTCCGTTCGGGCGTGCTGGTCAGCGTCCATGCCTTTGCCGTCGATCCGCTGCGCGGTGAATTCATTCTGGCGCTGCTGGCGATCAATATCGGTGCGGCGCTGACGGTGTTCGCCTTGCGCGCCGGCAGCGTGGCCGAGGGGGAACGCTTCGCCGTAACCAGCCGCGAAGCCGCGCTGGTGTTCAACAACGTAATGCTCAGCGGAATTCTGGGTATCGTCCTGATCGGGACACTGTATCCGCTGCTGGCTGAAGCAATGGGCGCGCGGGTTTCCGTCGGCCCGCCCTATTTCAACGCTGCGAGCGCAATCTTTGCGGTGCCGATGTTGCTAGTGCTGATGATCGGCCCCTTGCTCAACTGGCGGCGCGACCGGCTGGGGCGATTGAGCCTGCGGGTCTGGCTGCCGCTGGGCATTGCCATAGTGGGCAGCGCATTTGCGCTGCTGCGCGGGGTGGGATTGCTGCCTGCCCTGGGGCTCGGCGTTGGAATTGCGCTGATTGCCGCCAGCCTGATGCCGTTGGTGGGTCGCAAGCTGCGCACGGTGAAGCTGCCCGTTTGGGGCATGGTCCTGGCCCATTTTGGCGTAGCGGTGGCGCTGCTGGGCATGGCGGCGGACAGCGCCTTTACCCGCGAAAAACTGATTGCGATGGATGTCGGTCAATCGGTGGCAGTCGGGCCGTGGCAGATCAAGCTGACCAAAATCGCGCCGGTGGCCGGCCCCAATTGGACCGCGCTGCAGGCCGGGATTGAAGCGCGCTATGCTAGCGGCGAACCGTGGCAATTGGCCCCGCAGCAGCGCGCGTTCTGGGCGCCTGCGCAACAAGTCAGCCACAGTGCCCTGGCCACCCGCTGGAACGGCCAGCTTTACGTGGTGCTTGGCGAGCAGGCCGAGGGCGGCCGCTGGCAGCTGCGGCTGTGGTGGAAGCCGTTCGTCATCCTGATCTGGCTGGGCGGCGTTCTCGTCGCACTGGGCGGCCTGCTGAGCCTGGTGGGCCGGGTGGCGAGCGACGTGCGGCGGTTCACTGCCGTCAGCAAGATTGCCTATCGCCGCGCAAGGCAAGGCCGATGACACAGGGCCAAGCCGTACAGCCGGGATCGCGCTGGGCCATGTGGGCTCCGCTGGGGTTGTTTGCGGTGTTCGTGGGCATCGTGCTGTTTGCGCTGCTGGTCCCGGCCAATCGCGATATTCGCAGCGAGATGGTGGGCAAGCCAATGCCGGCGTTCGATCTGCGCCCCGCCGCCGCTGGTTTGCCAGGATTGTCGCGCGCCGATCTGGCCAATGGACGGCCGCATCTGGTTAACATCTTTGCCAGCTGGTGTGTGCCTTGCGCGGTTGAGGCACCGATGCTGGCTGAGCTCAAGCGGGCCGGTGTCGATGTGGTGGGAATTGCAATTCGCGACCGGCCCGATGATCTGACGCTGTTTCTGAAGCGCAACGGCAATCCGTTCAGCCGGATCGGTGCGGATGATAACAGCCACATCCAGTTTGAACTGGGCTCCTCCGGCGTTCCGGAAAGCTTCGTGATCGATGGCAAGGGCGTGATCCGCTACCAGCACATCGGCGTGATCCAGACGCGCGACCACATTGCTGCGATCCTCGCCGCGATCAAGGCGGCCGGGGCATGAAGCGCCTGCTCGCCGTGTTGGCGCTGCTGAGCGCCGCAGCCGCCTGGTCTGATGACCGGATGCCGCCGGCCCCCTATGCCAATGTCCAATTGGAAAACGCAGGCCAGGAAGCCATGGCGCGCGAGCTGATGGAAACCCTGCGCTGCGTGCAATGCCAGGGCCAGTCGATCGCGGATTCAGACGCGCAGATTGCCGGCGATCTGCGCAATCAGGTGCGGGTGCGAATCAAGGCCGGCGAACAGCCCGAGGCGATCCGGGCCTGGCTGATCGAACGGTACGGTGACTATGTCAGTTTCGAGCCAAAGCTCAATTCGATGACCTGGCCGCTGTTTGCCGCGCCGCTGGTGATGCTTCTGTTCGCGGCTTTCGTCATGCGGCGGCGCTTTGCAAGGACGCGAGGGTGATGGGCTGGATCATCGCAATTGCGTTGGCTGCGATAGCTTTGGCGGCCTTGATTGTGCTGTTCAAGGCCCCGCGCCGGACTTGGGAAGCGTTGGCCGCGGCGCTGGTCTTTGGGTTGGCTGGCTTTGCCTTGCAGGCCCGCCCTGACCTTGCCGGGGCCCCGCATCAGCCCGCACCGGCTGAGGGCAAAAGCGGCGCAGCAATGGTCAGCGCGCGCCAGCAGCTGTCCGAAGGCGGACCGTTGGCGGGCAGCAATCTTTTGATCATGGCCGATGGCTATGCCCGGCAAGGCCAGTTTCGCGATGCCGCCGCGATCGCGCTTTCGGCAACCCAGGAACAGCCCGGCAATGCGCAGGCCTGGCTAAGCCTGGCCAACAGCCTGACCGCCCACGCCGAAGGCGCGCTGACCCCGGCGGCCGAATATGCCTATCGCCGGGCACTGGAAGCCGATCCGGCCGCGCCCGGTCCGCAGTATTTTCTGGGCTTGGCATTGGCCGAAAACGGCCGCCTCGATGAAGCGCACGCGGTGTGGAGCGCGCTGCTGGCGCGGGCTCCTGCCAATGCTCCGTGGCGGCTGGCGATCGCCGCCAATCTGGCCAAGCTGGACCAGATTTTGGCGCAACAAACGCCGGGTCCGGCGCCGCGTTAGGCGGCGCTGGACCGCCCCCCGGCCAAGTGCTAGTCGCGAGCCTTCTGCGCCAGGGGGCGAAGTTCACAAGGGTTTGACCTCAATGAGTGACAAGGTCGGTAGCGAAGCTGCGGTGCAGGTGGACGCTGAGGGCGAGAGCGAAGAGCAGCCCTCGCACGGCCACCAGCCGCACGGCAGCTTGCTGGCACTCGCGATGGGCGCGGTGGGCGTGGTGTTCGGCGATATCGGCACCAGCCCGCTCTATGCGTTCCGCGAAACCTTTGCCTCACACCACGGCGCGCCGGGCATTTCGGTCGATCCGGTGCACATCAACGGCGTGCTCAGCCTGGTGTTCTGGTCGATGATGATCGTGGTGACCTTCAAATACGTCCTCACCATCATGAAGGCCGATAACAAGGGCGAGGGCGGCAGCCTGGCGCTGCTCGCACTGATCAACCGCAAGACCGAAGGCGCCAGCTGGACTGCCCCGATCGTGCTGCTCGGGGTGTTTGCCACCGCGCTGTTCTATGGCGATTCGATGATTACGCCGGCCATGTCGGTGCTCTCCGCCACCGAAGGTCTGAGCTACATCAGCCCTTCGTTCGAACCGTTCATTCTGCCAATTGCGCTGGCGATCCTGATTGGATTGTTCGCGATCCAGTCTCGCGGGACCGCCTCGGTCGGCAAATTGTTCGGCCCGATCATGATTGTCTATTTCCTGACCCTGGCCGGGCTTGGGCTGTTGCACATCACCAAGATGCCCAGTGTTGTGCTGGAAATGCTCAACCCGATCAACGCTCTGCGATTTTTCCTGACCGACGGATTCCGCGCCTTTGTCGCGATGGGCAGCGTTGTTCTGGCGGTTACAGGGGCCGAGGCGCTCTATGCCGATATGGGGCATTTCGGGCGCAAACCGATCGGGATCAGCTGGCTGTCGTTCGTGCTGCCTTGCCTGCTGCTCAACTACATGGGTCAGGGCGCCATGGTGATGAGCGGAACGCCCGAACAGGCCGCCGCGCTGATCAAGGATCCGTTCTTCCTGATGATCCCCGATTTTATCCGCATCCCGGTGGTGATCCTGGCCGTGCTGGCCACGGTGATTGCCAGCCAGGCGGTAATCTCCGGCGCATTTTCACTGACCCAGATGGCGGTGCAGCTGGGCTTTGTCCCGCGCGTCAGCATCAAGCATACCAGCGAAACCGCAGCCGGGCAGATTTACATCCCGGTGGTCAACTGGGCGTTGATGATTGCGGTGATCCTGCTGGTGCTGTTCTTCAAGTCCTCCACCAACCTGGCCGCAGCATACGGCATCGCGGTGACCGGCGCAGTGACGATCGATACGATCCTGCTGACCGTCGTGTTGTTCAGCTTGTGGAACTGGCCCGCGTGGAAGGCGCTGCCGATGGTCGGTCTGTTCCTGCTGGTCGATCTCACCTACCTCGGCGCAAACCTGATCAAGGTGCCGCAAGGCGGCTGGGTGCCGCTGGCGATTGCTGCGGTCATCTTCACCATGCTGACCACCTGGTCGCGCGGGCGCGCGTTGATGCGCCAATCGATGACCGAAGGTTCGATCCCGATGGAGGTATTCGCCAAGAGCGCGCATTCCAGCGCCACGCGGGTCCCGGGAACCGCAATCTTCATGGCCAGCACCGCATCGGGGGTGCCATCCGCGCTGCTGCACAATATCAAGCACAACAAGGTGCTGCACGAACGCGTGGTGATCCTGACTGTCGCGATCCAGGACGTGCCCTATGTGAAGGAGGAACGGCGCTGCTCGGTCAAGGATCTGGGGCAGGGCTTCTTCCGGATCACGCTGCGGTTCGGGTTCCTTGAAGAGACTGACGTGCCCGCTATGCTCAATCGCGCCGACATGTGCGGCGGGCCGTTCGAAATGATGAAGACCAGCTTCTTCCTCAGCCGCCAGACGCTGATCGCCTCCTCCAAACCGGGCATGGCGATCTGGCGCGAAAAGCTGTTTGCCTGGATGCTGCGCAACGCCGCCAGCGCGATGGAATTCTTCCGCCTGCCCACCAACCGCGTGGTCGAACTGGGCAGCCAGGTGGAGATTTAGGCTGCGATACCAATAATTTGAGTCGGCCCGCTCATGCTGAGCCTGTCGAAGCACCCGCCTTTTAAGCCGCCGCAGCGTTTGGGTGATGGGCCTTCGACAGGCTCAGGCTGAGCGGCTTTGGGAATGACGTTAAAATTTAAAGCGCGCTGGTCTAACCGCGCATTCCCCTATTCCGCTCCGCAAACCACGGCTTCATCCGGCGGATCGCTTCTTCGATCAGCGGGGTGGACACTGCGAAGCTGAAGCGCATGAAGCGGTGGCCGTGGACCGGATCGAAATCGACTCCGGGGGCGGTAGCAACGCCAGTGTCAATCACCAGCTGTTTGCAGAATTCCATCGAATCGTCGGTGAAATCGGAAACGTCAGCATAGACATAGAACGCACCATCGGGCGGTGCGATCCGGGCGAGGCCAAGATCGGGCAGGGCCGCCAGCAGCAGCTCACGGTTGCGGGTATAGGTGGCGATATGGCTTTCGAGTTCTTCGTGGCAGTCCATCGCCACCAGCCCGGCGTGCTGTGACAGGCTGGGCGGGGTCAGGAACAGGTTGCTCATCCGCGCCCGCGCCGGATCGACCCCCAGTTCTGGCGCGACAAGCCAGCCCAGTCGCCAACCGGCCATCGAGAAATACTTCGAGAAGGAATTGACCACCCAGGCCTCGGGCATGACCTCAAGGATCGAGGGCGTTTCCATGCCATAGGAAATGCCGTGGTAGATCTCGTCGGAAATGACGGTGATGCCCCGCTCGCGGCAGATCTGCGCAATCGCGGCCAGTTCATCGCGCGGGATGATCGTGCCGGTGGGATTGGCCGGGCTGGCCAGGATAACCCCGTCCGGAGCGGGATCGATCGCGGCGAGGGCCTTGGCGGTCAGCTGGTAGCCGGCCTCAGCGCCGCAATCGATCTCCACCGGCACCATGTGCAGGGCTTTGAGGTTGTTGCGATAGGCGACGTAGCCGGGCCGGGCCATGGCCACCCGCGCGCCGGGGGCAAAGGCACTGCTCAGCGCGAGCACAAGTGCGGGGGAAGCGCCGCAAGTCAGGATGATCTGGGCGGGGCTTACAGCGGCGCCGTATTTTTCAGTGTATTGCGCGCAGATCCGCTGCTTCAGCAATGGGCTTTCCCAATAACCCATCGCGTCTGCATCGAGCACTTCATGCGCCCTGGCGATCGCCGCAGTCGGCGCGCCAGTGCTGGGCTGACCGAACTCCATGTGGATTACGCTTTGCCCCTCCGCCTCTAGCTTGTGGGCCAGTTGCGAGACGAACATCGCCTTGAAGGGATCAATCGCTGCGGTCATGGGCTCGCTCAGGAAGGGCCTAACCAAAAGCGCGGCGCCCGTTTCCGGACGCCGCGCCTCTCGGTGATGGGATGCTGATATCAGCCGATGTTGGCGTTGACCATGCAATAAAGCATCGGCAGCGACAGCAAAACGTTGGTCCGGCTGGCGTAGAGTGCACGCGGCGCTGCAGCAGCCTTGGCCTCAGCCGTGGCTTCAACCAGGCCGAGGATCTTCTTCTGCGCCGGCCAGATGATGAACCACACGTTGAACGCCATGATCAGCGCCAGCCACATGCCCAGGCCGATCAGATTTTCCGACGCGGTCGCGCCGCTGAAGGTCATCGCGCGGTGGCCGTAGCCCTTGATGATCGACAGTGCGAGGCCGGTCAGCACAGTCAGCAGCGCGCCATAGCGGAAGAAGAACAGCACCTTGGGTGCGATATAGCCGCTGACGCCTGCCTTTAGCTCAGCCGGAATCTTCGGCATGGTCGGCACCTGCACAAAGTTCAGGTAATAGAGCAGACCAATCCAGACGATCCCGAAGAACACGTGCAGCCAGGTGAACACGGTGACCCAGCCGATCGCGATGAGCCCGTCCGATGCGCCCTGGAAATGGTATGCCACCGCCAGTGCCAGTACCAATCCGGTCAGTAGCACCAGATGTAGATTTCCGAAAAATTTGGCCATTGCTTCCCCCTAATTCTTGTTAGACTTGGATTTGGACCCGTGCCCTGCCGCAGCGGGGCTTGGCCGCACTATTGCGCGTTAAGCCCGCCTTGTCACGCCCGTAACGCCCGCTTTTTCACTCGTGCGGCGGGTCGGCCACCACATCGGCTTCGGCTTCGGCCATCAGTCCGTGGCGCAGCAGCATTGGCAGCTGGGTGAAAGTGAACAGGAACGACAGCGGCATGAAGACCCACAGCTTCAGGGCGATCCAGGTACCGAACCCGCCATTGGCGGTGTTGTAAAAGTGGCGCAGCACCTCATTCAAAACTGCCAGAAACAGGAAGAACAGCCCCCAATTGCGCGACAGCTTGAGCCAGCCGAGATCGCTCAACCCTTCAAACGCAGCCTCCAGAAGCACCTTGAGGTAGGCCTGACCGCGCCACCATCCAAACAGCAGCACCGCGCCGAACATCAGGTAGATCGCGGTTGGCTTGACCTGAATCCAGAACGGATCGCGCAGCAGGATGGTGACCCCGCCAAAGCCCACGATCAGTGCGGTGGAAAGCCACAGCAACGGCGAAATCTTGCCCAGCAACAGGCGCGAGGCGATCAGCGCAGCGACGGCGGCGACCATGAAGGCGGCCACGCTTTTGACCACAGCCGCGATCTCTCCCACCGCATTGTTGTGATCGCTGGGCGAATAGGTGCGATAGACCAGGAAAAAGACCACCACCGGGCCATAATCGACCAGGATGTTGAGCCAGCCGGCCTTGGCCTTCTTGGTAGGGGTCACGTTCGTCATACTACACCAATCTTGAAAACCCGCTCAGGCTGAGCCTGTCGAAGCCCCCGCGTCACGCACCTGCTTTTGCCCGCGGGGCCTTCGACAGGCTCAGGCTGAGCGGGGTTGAAAGAGTTGCTTGTCTCGCAAGCCATCATGCCACCCCGGCGATCACCCGCGCCACCAGATCGGGATCGAACGGGCGCAGATCATCCAGCTTTTCGCCCACCCCGATCGCGTGGATCGGCAGGCCGTATTGTTCCGCGGCCGCCACCAGCACCCCGCCGCGCGCGGTGCCATCGAGCTTGGTCATGACCAGCCCGGTAACCCCGGCCACTTCCTTGAACACATCGATCTGCTGCAGCGCGTTCTGGCCATTGGTGGCATCGAGCACCAGCACGACATCGTGCGGCGCCTCAGGGTTGAGCCGGCCCAGCACGCGGCGGATCTTGGCCAGTTCTTCCATCAGCTCGCGTTTGTTCTGCAGGCGTCCAGCGGTATCGACGATCAGCGCGTCGATGCCTTTTTCGGTGGCCGCCTTGACCGCATCGAACACCACGGCCGAGGGATCGCCGCCTTCGGGGCCGCGCACGAGTTCTACCCCTACCCGGTCCGCCCAGACCGCCAGCTGCTCGATCGCGGCGGCGCGGAAGGTATCGCCCGCGGCCAGCATCACCGAATAGTCGAGCTCTTGAAAATAGTGCGCCAGTTTGGCAATCGTGGTGGTCTTGCCCGAGCCGTTGACGCCGATCACCAGGATTACCTGCGGCCGGGGAAAGGCCACGACATCGAGCGGCTTGGCCACCGGACGCAGGATCGCCGCCAGTTCTTCAGCCACCGCCTGCTTGATCGCAGCTTCATCGGCGCCGCGTTCAAACCGGGTTTCGGCCAGTTTGTCACGAATTCGCGAAGCGGCGCGCGGGCCCAGATCGGACAGGATCAGGGCATCTTCCAGCGCATCGAGCTGGCCATCATCGAGCCTGGTCTTGCCGACGATGCCCGAGAGATTTTCGCCGAGCCGTTCGGAGGTCTTCTTCAGGCCGCCAAGCAGCCGGTCGCTCCAGCTTTCGCCGCTCATGCCAGCAGGCCTTCGGCAACTGTGGTGGGGATGTGGGTCACGATCGTTCCGGCGGTGGTTAGGGGCGGCAAGGCCACCCGGGCGAAGTTTGGCGCATGGCCGGTTCCGTCGCGCTCTGCAAGCACATCAAGCGGCTGGCCCAGTTGCGCCGCCAGCCAGGTGGCACGCTGCGCAGCAACCGCAGCGCGCAGCTCGGCCGCCCGCGCCTTGATTACCGCAGGATCATTCTGCGGCATGCGGTCCGCCGGGGTTCCGGGGCGGCGCGAATAGGGGAAAACATGGCCGTGAACGATGGCGAGCTCTGCCACGATAGAAAGATTGGCGGCGTGCGCGGCTTCGTCTTCGGTTGGGAAGCCCGCGATCAGGTCTGCACCTATCGCGATCCCGGGTCGGCGGGCCTTGAGCGCGCTGACCAGATCCACCGCATCGCGTCGCAAATGGCGGCGCTTCATCCGCTTGAGGATCAGATCGTCGCCATGCTGCAAGGAGAGGTGCAGATGCGGCATGATCCGGCTTTCGCTGGCGATAAGCTCAAACAGCAGCGGATCGATCTCGATCCCGTCAACCGACGACAGGCGCAGACGGCGCAGGTCCGGGCAAGCGGACAGGATCGCCGCAACCAACTGCCCCAGCCTTGGTGCGCCCGGCAAATCGGCGCCCCAGCTGGTCAAATCGACCCCGCTGAGCACGACTTCCTTCGCGCCCGCGCTGAGATGGCGGGCGATCTCTTCGATCACGGCGGCAATCGGCAGCGAGCGGCTGGCCCCGCGCCCCTGCGGGATCACGCAGAAGGTGCAGGCATGGTCGCAGCCGTTCTGGACGGTCACGAAAGCGCGGGTGTGCGTGGCGGTGCCTGGCGCCCGCATCGCGGGAACGTTCCATGCGCGCGGGTCCAGCTTGGCGGTGTTGGCGATCAGCCCATCGACTTCGGGCATGGCCGCGATCGCGCTGCGCTCCACCTCGGCTGCGCAGCCGGTAACCAGCAGCCGGGCATCGGGCCGGGCTCTGCGGGCACGGCGGATCGCCTGGCGGGTCTGGCGAACCGCCTCGGCTGTCACCGCGCAGCTGTTGATCACCACCAGATCGTCCTCAGCCGCAAGCATGGCGCGCATGGTCTCGCTTTCGGACAGGTTCATCCGGCACCCCAGCGAAATGACTTCGGCGGCCAAGCTCAGGCTCCGTAATCGGCGCTGTCGAACGAACCGCGGAAGCTTTCGTTGGCAGGGCCGGTCATGGTGATACGGCCCGCATCGGTCCACGCAATCTCCAGCTCTCCGCCGGGCAGCGCCACGGTAACCGCCCGGTCGGTCGAGCCGCGCCGCATCGCGCCGATTGCGGTGGCGCAGGCCCCGGTGCCGCAGGCCAGCGTTTCGCCAGCACCGCGTTCCCACACGCGCAAGCGAATCCGGCTGCGGCTTTCGATCGTGGCGACGTTGACGTTGACCCGTTCAGGAAACAGCGGATCGTGTTCGATCTCGGGTCCCAGCCGGTCCAGCTCTATCGCTTGGCAATCGGGGACAAAGAAGATGATGTGCGGATTGCCGACGTTGACCGCAGTGGGATTGTCCAGCGTGTCGAAGGCAACCGGCATGTGATGGGTGTCCATGGCATAAGCCAGCGGGATCTGGTTCCATTCAAAGCGCGGCACGCCCATATCAACGGCCACGCCGCTGCCTTTGGGGTCTACTGTCAGCAGGCCGCCCAGGGTTTCGATTGTTGCACTCTTGCCCAGCAGCAAGCCGACAGCGCGGGTGGCATTGCCGCAGCTCTCCACTTCGCTACCATCGTGGTTGAAAATGCGCATCTGCACATCGGCGCTGGCCGAAGGGCCCAGCACGATCAGCTGATCGCAGCCGATGCCGGTGTGGCGATCGGCCAACATGGCCGCCAATCGCACCGTCATCACCGGCACAGGTGCTTCCCGCCCGTCGATCACGACGAAATCGTTGCCCAGGCCGTGCATCTTGATGAAGGGAACGCGCATTTGCCGCGCTCTATTGCCTGGCGCGCGCGGCGTCCAGTGTCAGGCGCGGCGGCGGTCTGGTTTGGTTACCACTGGCGGATCGAGCAGCAGATCAAGCTGGGCCAGTTCGGCGGCGGTCTGTTCGGCGCTTTCCGGGTGGCCATAGAGATAGCCCTGACCCTGAAACTTGCCGTAGGTGCGCAACTCGGCCAGCACTTCTTCGCTCTCTATCCCTTCGGCGGTAATCGGCAGGCCAAGCCCTTCGCCCAGCGCAATGATCGAGCGGACGATGGTGGCATTGTCCTTATCACCCACCAGGTTCATCACAAAACTGCGGTCGATCTTGATCCGGTCAAACGGCAGGCTGCGCAATTGCGAAAGCGAGGAATAGCCGGTGCCGAAATCGTCCAAGCTGACCTTGACGCCCTGATTCTTCAGGCTAGTAATCAGCGAGCGCACCAGCGCCACGTTTTCATGCAGGCAGCTCTCGGTCACTTCGATTTCGAGCCGCGCGGGCGGAAAGCTCGCCTCTACCAGCAATTTCAGCAGCCGCTGGGCAAACCAGGGATCGCGCATCTGTAGCGGTGAGATGTTGACTGACAGGGTCAGCCGCGGGTCCCACTTGCGGGCATCGCGCAGCGCCTGGCGGATCAGACTTTCCGAAAGTTCGGCAATCACGCCCATATCTTCGGCCACCGGGATAAAGGTATCGGGTCCGATCTTGCCCAGTTTCGGGGAATTCCACCGCGCCAGCATTTCGAAGCCAGTGATCTCACCGGTTTCAAGATTGATCTGCTTTTCGTAATGCGGAACAAATTCGCCGGCCGGGATGCCGTGGCGGATGCCAGTCTCGATTGCAGAGCGCAGCTTGAGTTCGCTTTCCATGCTGGGTTCGAACCATGACAGGTTGTTTCGGCCGGCGCGTTTGGCGTGGTACATCGCCATGTCGGCGCGGTGCAGCAACACCTGGGTGTCGTCGCCCCCGCCGGGTTCACCGATGGCGATCCCGGCCGAAATCGAGGTTTCAAGGTCTGTGCCTTCAAAGCTGACCGGCTTGGCGATCGCCGCGATGATGCCTTCCACCAGACGCTCAACCCCTGCAGTCTGGCCTGGCAGAACTGTTGTGATGACGGAAAATTCGTCCCCGCCCAGCCGTGCCAGCAGCGCCTCGGGCGGCAGCATCGCGCGGATCCGCTGGGCCGAGGTGCGCAGCAAGGCATCGCCAGCGGCATGGCCGTTGCTGTCATTGACCTGTTTGAAGCGATCAAGATCGAGCATCACGTAAGCCAGCGTTTCACCGCGGGCAGCGGCGCTCGCGGCCAGCTGGGCGCAATGCGCTGTGACGCTGCGGCGGTTGAGGCATTGGGTCAGCGGATCGCGGTCGGCAAGGCCCAGCGCATCGGCCTCAGTCGCGCGCCGCCGTTCCAGTTCGCTGGTCAGATCGCGGTAGCGGCGCCAGCCGAAGATGATCAGCGCGACATTCAGGACCAGCGCGTTGCTGAGCAGCAGATCGGGGGCTTCGCGGCCGCCGGAAATGGCTCCGATCGCGCCCGGCAGAACCGCCACGGACAGGTGGATGAACAGCGCAATTGCCGCGAACGTGATCGTCAGGACAATAACATCGCGGCTGGAATTACCCAGCCGCGATCGCAGTGCACCCAATACTCTCCAGCCACCTGACATCAGGTTGTCCCCTGCTGATTACTGACGGGGGATCGCACCAAGAGCTGAAAATCGGGTTAAATCGGTTTTTTCTTGAGACCAATCTCAATCAGCCGCTGCTGCAGGAACTGATCGGCCAGGATCGATTCGGGATACCGATCGGGGTTTTGCGGCGACACGCATTGCGGCAGGGTTTTGATCGGAAAATCGCTGCGCAGATGCAGGAAGAACGGCATCGAATAGCGGCTGAACCGGGCCCGCGCGGCATCGGGGTTGCGCACCCGGTGGATCGTGGAGGGCAGGACATGGTTGGTCAGCCGTTCCAGCATATCGCCGACATTGATCACCATCGCCCCTTCCGGCGGTGAGGCATCAAGCCAGGTGCCGTCTTTGGTCAGCAGCTCCAGCCCGGCTTCCTCAGCCCCCAGCAGCAGCGTGATGAGGTTGATATCGCCATGCGCACCGGCGCGGATTGCTTCGCCCTCGATCCCGTCAAGCGGCGGGTAATGGAGCAGGCGCATCACCGAATTGCCATCTTCGATTGCGGGATCGAACCAGTGTTCATCCAGCCCGAGGTAGAGCGCGATGCGCGACAGGATCGTAGCGCCTGTGGCATCGAATTGGCGATAGAGCTCGGTAAACACCGCTTCGAAATCATCGGGCCGTGCGGGCCAGACGTTGGGCGGCATCGAGGCATCGGCCAGCGGGCTTCCTGCCGGAAGATCACGACCAACGTGCCAGAATTCCTTGAGATCGTGGGCCTTGGCATCCTTGGCGATTTCGACCCCGAACGGGGTATAGCCGCGCGCCCCGGCGATTTCAGGATTGTGATAGCTGCGCTTTTCCGCATCGGGCAGGGCAAAGAATTGTTCGGAAAGCTTCCAGGCCCGCTCGATCAGGCCGCGATCGATGTCAAAATCCTTGACGAGGGCGAACCCGAATGTCTTGAAACTGTTGCCGATTTCCTGAGCGAAGCGGGCCTTGTCATCGGCGAGCGAAAGGACGGGGAGTTTATCGAGTACCATTGTGGACGGGTCCGTGGTTGGATTGCTATGGGGCCCGCATAGACGGTTTCAAAGGCTCTGGCATGACCAAAATCAAAAACTACTGGCTGCTCAAGAGCGAGCCCGACGTTTACGGCTGGGACGATCTGATCGCGGAAGGCGAAGGCACCTGGGACGGGGTGCGCAATTACACGGCGCGCATTCATCTGCGGGCGATGCAGGAAGGCGATGAAGCGTTCTTCTATCACTCCAACGTGGGTGTGGAGATCGTCGGGGTGATCAAGATCACCAAGGCCGGATTTCAGGATCCCACCGACGAAACCGGGCGCTGGACTTCGGTCAAAGTCAAGCCGGTCAGGAAGCTGAAGCGGGCGGTGACGCTGAAGGAAATCAAGGCTGACCCGGCGCTGGCCGATATGGATTTGCTGACCAAGTTCAGGCTGTCGGTCTCACCGGTGAAGGCGAGCGAGTGGGAGCATATTTTGCAGCTGTCGGAGAAGTAGGTCCTCTCCATTTTGCGAAGCCAAATGGGGAGGTGGCATTTGCGCAGCGAATGACGGAGGGGTTTCTGCCCTCGCGCCATTACCCCTCCGTCTCGTCCTTGCGGACGATCCACCTCCCCATTTGTGGCAGTCGCCAAAAATGGAGAGGACCTTTATTTGCCTAACCCTTCGACTTCGCCCGCAGCCCCGAGATCGTCGCGCCGCCCGCGCTCAATTGCTCCGGATCAATCAGCGCGTGGATCAGGCGCAGGCCGGTGCGGTCCTTGGCTTCCGCCAGCGCGGCGATGAATTGATCGGTCGTTTCCACCCGCTGCGCCCAGCCGCCGTAAGCCACGGCCAGCGCCGCGAAATCGGGGTTGTGCAGGGTGGTGCCAAGCACCCGGCCCGGAAACTCGCGCTCCTGATGCATTCGGATCGTGCCGTAAGTGCCATTGTCGATCAGCACCACCGTCAGGTTGCAGCCATATTGCACAGCGGTGGCCAGTTCCTGCCCGTTCATCAGGAAATCGCCGTCGCCGGCCAGCGCCACCACCTGCCGCTCGGGATGGCGCAGCGCCGCAGCCACTGCGGCCGGCACGCCATAACCCATTGCCCCGGCGGTGGGGGCAAGCTGGGTAGGAAAGCCGTTGTAATGCCAGTACCGGTGCCACCAGCCGGAAAAGTTGCCCGCGCCGTTGCAGATGATTGCATCATCGGGCCAGGTCTCGCGCATCCGGGTGACGCAGGCGGCCATATCGAGCGGGTAAGTCGCGGGTGCGGGCTGCGCTGTGGTCCAGTCGAGCCATTCGTTGTGGGCTTCTTCGCCCGCATCAAACGGCACCACATCATCGTCCCACAGATCGGCGGCTTCGGCGAATTCGCCCATATCGGCGCAGATCGCCAGATCGGGGCGATAGACCCGGCCCAGTTCATCAGGATCGGGATGGACGTGGACCAGCAGCTGGCCGGGGTGATCGGGGGTGATCAGGGTATAGCTGTCGGTGGTTGCCTCACCCAGCCGCGCACCGATGGCGATCACCAGATCGGCTTGCTTGATCCGCTGCACCAGCTTGGGCCCCGGGCCATAGCCCAGATTTCCGGCCCAGACCTTGCTGGCGTTCGAGATCGCGTCCTGGCGGCGAAACGCGCCCGCCACGGGCAGCCCGATCCGTTCGGCAAAGCTGGTGAAGTGTTCCCGCGCCTTGGCGTGCCAGCCGGCCCCGCCAACGATGGCGACCGGGCTGGCGGCATCTTCGATCATCTGCATCAAGACGCCCATGGCATCGGGGCACACGGCCTGCGCCGCGCGGTGGACTGCGGGGCGGGGGACCGCGCCGGAAACCTGTTCAAGCAGCATGTCTTCGGGCAGGGCGATCACCACCGGGCCAGGCCGGCCGGATTGGGCCACGCTCCACGCCCGGGCGACATATTCAGGGATGCGCCGGGGATCGTCGATCCGCAGCACCAGTTTGGCCAGCGGGCCGAACATCTGCCCGAAATCGACTTCCTGAAACCCCTCACGGTCTTTCATGCCGCGATCAACATCGCCGATGAACAGCAGCATGGCTTGCGAATCCTGCATCGCCACATGCACCCCGATGCTGGCGTTGGTGGCGCCGGGGCCGCGGGTAACGAAACACACCCCGGGCCGCCCGGTCATCGCGCCATCGGCGCAGGCCATGAACGCCGCGCCGCCTTCCTGTCGGCAGATCACGGTCTGCACCTCAGGGCTATCGTGCAGCGCGTCGAGCACTGCCAAAAAACTCTCTCCCGGCACGGTAAAGATGCGGTCCGCGCCTTGGGCGATGAGGCAATCGACGAGCAGGCGCCCGCCATTAACTGTCGAAGTGTCGGTCATTGCGCGGCTTTAGCGGGAGCATGGCCGGGCTGCAACGGAACTTGGCATGTTCACACCTTTTCGCAGGGCTGTCCCAATGCGGGAAGGTGGCCGTTAACCGCGATTTTCGGGCTGGTGCGATGGTTTCCAAGTTCTTAACCCGGCGCACATGAGAAGGTCGTTAGTACTCACCGATGAACGGGCCCGCCATCCATTCCTGGCCAGCTTGCCCCCCCATATTCGCCGTGGCGAGGCGCCGGTTCCGGTCCCGCGTGTTCGGCCGTCATGGGTCAAGGATCTGCGCGACTTTCTGGTTGCCTACGCCACCTGCTTCGTCGCGGTCAGCGTCTATATCGCTTAGTCCAGCGGGTTTTCCGCCGGATCGCCGCGCCGTTCTGCCGCGACCAATTGCCGCGCCAACTGGGCTGAATAGAGGCACATTACCGCGCTAAGCAGCAGCTGGTTGACGATTGCCACCCCAGCCAATGACAGCCCAGTCGCGATCAGCGAACCCACCACCATTGCCGCCGAATTGACGATGTTGTTGGCCGCAATTGTCCGCGAGGTCTGCGACTTGTCCACAAAGGTGGTGAGGAACGCATAGAGCGGCACCACGAACATGCCGCCTGCCACGGCAATCCCCAGCAGGCTTGCCAGCAGCGGTATTGCCAGCGGCTGGGCGAGGAAGTGGGCCACATCGTGCAGGCCTTCGGGATGCGGGTTCCAGGCCCGGCAGACCAGGTAGAAGGCGACCACGAACAGCCCCATGACCAGGACTGAAACAGGGGAATAGCGCGCCGATACGGTGCCTTTAAGAAGCGCGTTGACCGACATTGATCCCAGCGCCACCCCGATCGAGAAGATCACCAGGAACAGGCTGGCCACTTCCTTGCTGGCGGTCAGCACATTCTTGGCCAGCGGTGGGAACTGCACGAACAAGACCGCGCCAATCGTCCAGAAAAAGCTGATCGCCATGATCGCCAGGAACACCCGGCGATCGTGGCTGGTGTTGCGCACCAGCGCGACCGAGGCGCGGATCAGGTGAAAATCCAGCGGTTCGGGATCGTGGTGCGGCGGTGCGTCGGGCACCATCCGGCTGGTGAAATAGCCGATCACTGCGGTGACGATGACGCCGCCCGCGGCCCATTCGACCGGGATCCATCCGGCCAGAATCGTGCCCGCCAGAATCGCGATATAGGTCCCGGCCTCAACCAGTCCGGTCCCGGCCAGCACTTCATCCTTGTGCAGATGCTGCGGCAGGATCGCATACTTTATGGGACCGAAGAAGGTTGAGTGGACGCCCATGCCGAACAGCGCGACCATCATCAGCGGGATCGCAACCCCGGTGACCATGATGCCTTTCGAAGCCATGATCAGCCCGGCCGCGCCGACTGTCATGATCCCGATTTCAGCGGCCTTGATGATCCGTATGATCCGCGCCTTGTCGCGCATATCAGCCAATTGCCCGGAGACCGCCGAAAGCAGGAAAAACGGCAGGATAAACACTGCGGATGCCACCGCGCTGAACTGCCCTTCGGCAGCTTCTGACTGGTACACGCTGTAGACCACGAACAAGACCATCGCGTTCTTGAACAGGTTGTCGTTGAAGGCATTCAGCAGCTGGGTAACAAACAGCGGCAGGAAGCGCCGACTGTGGATCAGATGGGTCTGGGTTGTCATGTACTCGCGTCGCCTGTCCCGGTTGGCGCGGACCCTAGCGGTTGCTGCATTGCGAACAAGCCCCAAGTTCCCCTTTTGCCAAAACGCCATCGCCGCTATTCATGACGCGATGATGACCTTACCCAACCTCCTGACGCTGTCACGGATCGTCACCTTGCCGCTCCTGGCGTTCCTGCTGTGGTGGCCGGATTGGGCGTTCGGCTATTTGCTGGCCTTCGGGCTCTATTGCGTGATGGGCATCACCGACTATTTCGATGGCTACCTCGCCCGTTCCAGCGGCGCGGTCAGCCGTCTGGGCCAGTTTCTCGATCCGATTGCCGACAAGATCATGATCGCGACGGTAATCCTCGTTCTGGCCGCCCAAGGCGTGCTCCGCGGGCCGTTCGTGGGCGATATGCACGTGATTGCCGGCCTTATCATCCTGGCGCGCGAGATCGCGGTATCCGGCCTGCGCGAGTTTCTGGGCGGATTGCAGGTTTCGGTCCCGGTCAGCCGGTTGGCCAAGTGGAAAACGACGTTCCAGATGGTGTCATTGGGCGCGCTGATTCTTGGCAAAGCATTGCCGGGCTGGAATGTGATGGCCGGTGATCTTGCGCTCAACGTGCCGCACAACATCGGCCTGATCACGCTGTGGGCTGCAGCGGCACTGACAGTGATTACGGGCTGGGATTACCTGCGGGTTGGCTTGAAGCACATGGATTGATGTTACAACAAGCCATCCTCGCGTAGCAATTCCGGGATCCGTTCCTTGAACGGGAAAAAGCCCTTTTTGGCATGGGGCCAGAATTGACTGTCCCAATGCCGCCGCACCTGGGCTAAAGCGACCCCTTCGCCAGCCAACGTTTCCGCAAGGGTTTTCAACGCATCGGCCACCGGACCAACCGGCGCGTAAGCGGTTACCACCTGCCGCACGCCAGCTGCCTGAGCAGCAGCGAGGATCGCGGCGGCATCAAGTCCGGCGGTGGACTGCGCCGGACACTGGCACAGGGATTCGATGCGCTGCGCGGTGTCTGCCACAGCACCGGAAACAAATGCCCGGGCCTGATCGCCCCACAGCAGATCGGCGTCGTCGCTTACCAAGGCTGCCTTGATCGGCATGCCGGCGAACAGGCCTCTATCGGGATTCATGTCATCGGATGTTACCAGCAGCACCGATGGTTCGCCGCCTGCTGGATTTGGCACTTCGGGCAGGCTTTGAGCCGCTGCGACGGGCGCTTCGCCGAGCGCAATCGCTTCGCTGGCAAGGCCGCGGGGCGCAAACCGGCCGCCGGTAAAACGTGCGATATTGTCGGCGGTGGCAAGATAGGTTTTGCCTACGGTCTGAAGGCCCGCCACCCAACGCCACGACAGGGTGTTGCTGGCCGCATCGGCATCCAGCAAATGCCGCAGGAAGAAATCAGCCCCCAGCGCCCACGGCAACCGCAGCGTGAAGATCCAGATCGAGGCGAACCACATGCGGGCGTGGTTGTGAAGATAGCCGGTTTCGGTCAGCTCGCGGGCCCAATCGTCGAACCCTTCGATTCCCGTGGTGCCGTTTTCCGCAGCGGCCAGTGCGCGCGCATTGGGAAAGCCCTGCTGCTGACGATCACGCTCTTCCAGAAACCGCGTCCAGACCGAGGGGCGCATTTCCAGCCAGCCCTTCCAATAAGTGCGCCACAGCACTTCCTGCAGAAACTTTTCCGATGCTTCATAACTGTGCTGCTGCAGCACAGCTTGCACCACCTCTTGCTCGGTCAACAGGCGATAGCGCAGGTAGGGGGATAGCTTTGATACCGCACTGGGCGCACCGGGCCCGGCATCGGTGTTGCGGCCAGCGGCATAGCGCGCACCTGCCTGCGGGACAAAACGCGCGAGCCGGTCCAGACCTGCGCGGCGTGAATACCCAAAGTCCAGAGCTGTGTCTTGCATCCCACGGCGATGAACACATCTGCGAGCGACCGCAACCTGCCGGGACTTCCCAAAAGGGCTATCCCGCCCGCAATTCCTCCGCCAGCAACCGGAATTCTTCTGAGCGCGGGCTGTTCTTGCGCCAGACCAGCGCAATCTCGCGGTTGGCGTTGCCACTCTTGAGCGGGCGAGCGACCACGTTGGTGCCATTGAGGATTCCCGCATCGATTGCCATTTCGGGCAACATGGTCAGGCCCAGGCCATTATCGACCATCTGCACCAGCGTGTGCAGCGATGTGCCGATCATGGTCGCGCTGGCGCGCAGTTCAGGGCGGTTGCAGGCCGCCAGCGCGTGCTCTTTCAGGCAGTGTCCGTCTTCCAGCAGCAGCAGCCGCGCCTGATCGATCAGTTCGGGCGAAATCTCCTCGGGCGGATCGCGCGGATCATCCTTGGGGAAAGCGACCCACAGCGCGTCGAGCTCGATCACCTCGACCTCAACCTCGCCGGTAGGATAGGGCAGGGCCAGCAGCACGCAATCGCTGCGGCCATGGTGCAGGCTTTCGATCGCGGTCTGGCTGGTCTCCTCGCGCAGGAACAGCTTCAGTTGCGGGCGTTCGCGGCGCAGGCGCGGCAGCATCCGGGGCAGCAGAAACGGGGCGATGGTGGGGATCACGCTCATCCGCACTTCGCCCGACAGCGGCTGGCCGGCGCTTTGCACCATATCCGAAAGCTCTTCAGCCTCGCGCAATAGCCGGTGGGCCTTGGCGACCACTGCGTTGCCCAGCGGGGTAAACCGCACCGCGCGCTTGGTCCGTTCAACCAGCACCACGCCCAGCAGCGTTTCCAGATCGCGCAGGCCCGCCGACAATGTCGATTGCGAAACAAAGCTGCTTTCGGCAGCGCGCCCGAAATGCCCATGTTCATGCAGCGCAACGAGGTATTGCAGCTGCTTGAGTGTGGGCAGGTAGCTGCTCACTCTGCGGCCGCTTCGTCTTCCACCACATCATCGACGTGGGTCATCTTGAGTTTGCCGTTGACGACCGCGAAGGCCATCTTGCCTTCAACCAGATCGAGCGCATCCTTGCCGAACACATCGAAGCGCCAGCCCTGCAGCATCGGCAGTTCGCGCACGCCTGCGGCCAGCAGTTCAAGATCTTCGCTGCGGGCCAGCAGCCTTGAGGCGACGTCGATTTCGCGGCTGCGGATCTTGAGCAGAAGCTTGAGCAGATCGGCGACCAGCGCGCCTTCCTTGCCCAGCGGCGCGCCGCGCGGGGTGCGCAGCGGCAGTTCGGCATCAGGCAGCGGCTTGGCATTTTCCAGTGCGGCCATCATCCGGCGGCCGATTTCGTTGTCTTTCCACGCAGCGGAAAGCCCGCGCACCTTGGCCAGATCGGCCTGCACCTTTGGCGGGTGGCTGGCAATGTCGGCGACAGTTTCATCGCGGGCAATGCGGCCGCGCGGGATGTTCTTGTCCTGCGCTTCCAGCTCGCGCCAATGCGCCAGTGCCTTGAGCCGTCCGAGCATTGCCGGATTGCGGCCTGCGGCCTTGATCCGGTGCCAGGCGAGATTGGGATCGTTCTTGTAACCCGCCGGATCGGCCAGCTTTTCCATCTCGATATTCAGCCACACCCCGCGCCCGGTCTTGATCAGGCGTTGCAGCAGCTTGGGGAAAATCTTGGCCAGATGCGTCACGTCGCCGATCGCATATTCGATCTGGCGTTCGGTGAGGGGCCGGCGCGACCAATCGGTAAAGCGGGCGCCTTTGTCGATCTGCAGGCCCAGCCAGCTCTCGACCAGATTCGAATAGCCGATCTGTTCGCTTTGGCTGACTGCCATCATCGCGATCTGGGTATCGAAGATCGGGTGCGGGGTCTTGCCAGTGATGTTGAAGATGATTTCAACGTCCTGGCCGCCGGCGTGGAAAATCTTGAGCACATCCTCGTTATCGACCAGCAGGTTCATCAGCGGGGTCATGTCGAGGCCTTTGGCCAACGGATCGATTGCCGCAGCTTCCTCACTGTCCGCGATCTGGATCAGGCAGAGTTCCGGCCAAAAAGTGTTTTCGCGCATGAATTCGGTGTCAACGCACACGAAATCGGCCTTGGAAAGCCGCGCGCAGAGGTCCGCAAGTGCTTCGGACGTCGTAATCAGTGGGTGTATCTTCATCGTTCTTTTCTGTAGGTGACCCCGATAGGGGCCTCGGCTTGACAAAAGCGCGGGATTCGCCTGTTAGCCCGCGCTTTGGCCCCTGCCGCAATCTGGGCCGCTTGGAAAGAGTTTCGATGCATATTTATCGTTCGCACACCTGCGGCGCGCTGAGCGCCAGTGATACTGGCCAGACCGTTCGCCTTTCGGGCTGGGTCCACCGCAAGCGCGATCACGGCGGGGTGCTGTTTGTCGATCTGCGTGATCACTATGGCTTGACGCAAATTGTGGCCGACGTGGATAGCCCCGCGCTGGCCGTGCTGTATGCGCTGCGGCTTGAATCGGTGGTGACCATCGATGGTGAGGTCAAGGCCCGCAGCGCGGGCACCGTCAATCCGAACCTGCCGACCGGCGCGATCGAGGTTTATGCCCGCGGCGCCACGGTGCTGAGCCGCGCCGAAGAGCTGCCGCTGCCGGTGGCGGGCGAGCAGGAATATCCTGAGGATGTGCGGCTGAAATACCGCTTCCTCGATCTGCGCCGCGAGACGCTGCACGCCAATATAATGACCCGCACCGCGATGATCCGCGAAACCCGCCGGGCGATGGAGGACATCGGCTTTACCGAGTTCTCGACCCCGATCCTGACCGCCTCCAGCCCCGAAGGCGCGCGCGATTTCCTGGTCCCCAGCCGGATCCACAACGGCAAGTTCTTTGCCCTCCCGCAGGCTCCGCAGCAGTACAAGCAACTGCTGATGGTGGCGGGGTTCGATCGCTATTTCCAGATCGCGCCGTGCTTTCGCGATGAAGACCCGCGCGCCGACCGGCTGCCGGGCGAATTTTATCAGCTCGATCTCGAAATGAGCTTCGTCACCCAGGAAGAAGTCTGGGATACGATGGAGCCGGTGATGGCCGGGATCTTTGAAAAGTTCGCGAACGGAAAATCGGTTACCCCGGCGGGTGAGTTTCCGCGCATTCCCTATGCCCAGGCGATGCTCGATTACGGCAGCGACAAGCCCGATCTGCGCAACCCGCTGCTGATCCGCGATGTGACTGAAGAGTTTCGGGTTTCAGGCTTTGGGCTGTTCGAAAAAATCGTAGGCGAGGGCGGTGCGGTCCGCCTGATCCCGGCCCCGAACACCGCCGAGAAGAGCCGCAAGTTCTTTGATGACATGAACGAATGGGCCCGCAGCGAAGGTCATGCCGGGCTGGGCTATGCCACCCGCAAGGCTGGCGAATTTGGCGGCCCGATCGCCAAGAACCATGGGCCGGACAAGATGGCGGCGCTGTGGGACAGCCTGGGGCTGGGTCCCGATGACGGCGCGTTCTTTGCCGCGGGCAAGGCCGATTCTGCCGCCAAGCTGGCCGGTGCGGCCCGGACCCGGGCCGGTGAGCAGCTTGGGTTGATCGATACCGAAGCTTTCAAATTCTGCTGGATCATCGATTTCCCGTTCTACGAATGGGATGACGAGAACAAGAAGGTCGTCTTCGCGCACAACCCGTTCTCGATGCCGCAAGGCGGGATGGAAGCGCTGCAGAGCCAGGATCCGCTGACGATCAAGGCCTATCAGTACGACATGGTCTGCAATGGGTATGAGCTCGCCTCAGGCTCGATCCGTAATCAGCATCCCGATCTGATGGTCAAGGCGTTCGAACTGACTGGCCTCACCCAGGCCGATGTCGAGGAACGCTTTGGCGGGATGTACCGCGCGTTCCAGTATGGCGCGCCGCCGCACGGCGGGATGGCTGCCGGGGTTGACCGGATGGTGATGCTGATCTGCGGCGTGCAGAACCTGCGCGAAATTACCCTGTTCCCGATGAACCAGCGCGCCGAAGACCTGCTGATGGGTGCACCGTCACCGGCCGAACCGCGCCAGCTGCGCGAACTGGCGCTGCGGGTGGTCGAACCGCCGAAGGCCTGATCTTCAGCGCCAGATCAGCATTGATCGCTGAGCTTGCGGGCGCGCAGCTGCATCCGCGATGTGCCGAAAGCGCCGGGACCATCAGAGGTGATGTCGATCGACCAATCGACGCTGGTGGGGGTGTGCGTTCCTTGCGAAGCGAAACGCATATGTCCGCCATCGCTGCGGCGGCAATCCAGCACCAGGGCCATCGATCCGGCACCGCCGGACTTCGTGGTGCAATCGGTGTTGTCGACCACCATTGAAAACGCGCTGCGCAGTTCGGCGAACATCGGATTTAGCGAGCCGGGTTTGACGCAATCGGTCGAAGTCTCGTCCGGTTTGGCAACGCCGTCTTCAATGATTGTGGTGGTGCCTTCCCATTTGCCCGGCGCAAAGCTGGCACCCATGGCATCGGCCCAGGTGTTGACATCTTCCTTGACCACTTCGGGATCATGGTTTTGCGCGCTTAGCGAAGCCGGGGCCGAAGCGAGTGCGGCGGTGAATGCGAGGGCCAAGGCAGTGCGGCGCAGATTCATCCAAATTCCCTTTCATTTCAGGTCCGGTTAGGCTCGGGGGCAGCATATCACCAATGCAGCTGCTGACTAGGGTATTACCCAAACCGGTATTTCAGTGCTTGAGGCGATGAGGAAATGGTGCACCCCCTTGCCAGCCGCCGCGCCGTTCTCTAGGGGCTTGGACCGTAAGTTTTCATCTGCCGTTCACGAAGGGACACACCATGAGCGACACCGCCGACCGGGTTAAGAAGATCGTTGTCGAACACCTCGGTGTTGAGGCTGACAAGGTTTCCGAAGATGCCAGCTTTATCGATGATCTGGGCGCTGATTCGCTCGATATCGTTGAGCTGGTCATGGCGTTCGAAGAAGAATTCGGCGTCGAAATCCCTGACGATGCTGCTGAAAAGATCAGCACCGTTTCGGATGCGATCAAATACATCGACGAACACAAGGGCTGATCTGCCTTTGGCTAATGGACTGGCAGGGATCAGCCCGGCATCGCACGATGCGGTTTGACCTGCGCTAAGGTCTTTGACAGGCTCAGTCCATAACGGGCTGGGCCTGTTGTATTTTCGAGGTTTGGAGAGTTTGCATGCGCCGTGTTGTTGTCACCGGTCTTGGTCTGGTCACCCCTTTGGGCGGCGATGTCGAGACGACCTGGGCCAACCTGATTGCCGGCAAAAGCGGCGCAGGTCCGATCACGCGCTTCGACACCGAAGGGCACAAGTGCACCATCGCTTGCGAAGTGAAGGGACCGGATCACGAATACGGCTTCGATCCCAACCTGCGGGTTGATCACAAGGTCCAGCGCCAAGTCGATCCGTTCATCATCTATGGCATCGATGCCGCCGGACAGGCGCTTGAAGACGCTGGGCTGATCGATATGGACGAGGCGCTCAAGCTGCGCACCGGTTGCTCGATCGGCTCGGGCATCGGTGGGCTGCCGGGGATCGAAGCCGAATTGATCGTGCTGCACGAAAAAGGCCCCAGCCGGGTTTCGCCGCACTTCGTCCATGGCCGCCTGATCAACCTGATTTCGGGCCAGGTCTCAATAAAATATGGCCTGATGGGGCCAAACCACGCGGTCGTCACCGCCTGCTCCACCGGGGCGCATTCGATTGGCGATGCGGCGCGGATGATCAAGGATGACGATGCCGACGTGATGCTGGCTGGCGGCGCGGAAGGCACCGTCAACCCGCTTGGCGTGGCCGGCTTTGCTCAGGCTCGCGCGCTCAACTGCAGTTTCAATGACCGCCCGACGCAGGCCAGCCGCCCCTATGACAAGGGCCGCGATGGCTTTGTGATGGGTGAGGGCGCTGGCGTGGTCGTGCTGGAGGAATATGAGCACGCCAAGGCCCGCGGCGCCAAGATCTATGCCGAAGTGGTCGGCTATGGCCTGTCAGGCGATGCCTATCACGTCACTGCGCCGCACCCCGAAGGCAAGGGCGCCGAGCTTTCGATGCGGATGGCAATGCGCAAGGCCGGCATGGCCCCCGGCGATATCGATTATGTCAACGCGCATGGCACTTCAACCATGGCCGATACGATCGAACTGGCCGCGGTAAAGCGCGTGCTGGGCGATGATCTGACCGGCGCTTCGATGAGCAGCACCAAAAGCGCTATCGGCCACTTGCTGGGCGGCGCGGGCGCGGTTGAGACGATCTTCTGCATCCTGGCGATCCGCGATCAGATCGTGCCCCCCACGCTCAATCTGGATGATCCGGATGAAGGCACCGAGGGTGTTGATCTGGTGCCGCACGTGGCCAAAAAGCGCCACGTTCGCGCCGCGCTCAACAATTCGTTCGGGTTTGGCGGCACCAACGCCAGCGTGATCGTCAAAGCCCTGGAAGACTGATGCTGGGTTCGCGCCGAGGTCCGCTGCCGCTATTGCTGGCGGCCTTGGCACTGCTGCTCGGTCTGGGCTGGCTGGGCGGAGGCTACCTGTGGGCCGGGCCGCTGGACAAAGAGACCGCGTTCATCGTTCCCGATGGGGCGAGCCTGTCCGGGGTTGCGGCCAAGCTGGAGAAGGAAGGCGCGATCAGTTCGGCTGGTGCGTTCAAACTGCGCGCGCGGGTGTTTGGCCTCGGCAAGACGATCAAGGCGGGTGAGTTCAAGCTGCCGGCCCATGCCAGCATGCGGCAGATCCTGGCGATCATCGCTTCGGATGATATCCTGCGCCGCTTTGTGACTGTACCGGAAGGCCTGCCGGCCGTGATGGTCTATGAAAAATTGATGGCAAATCCTGATCTTACCGGCAATATCGAAGTGCCAGGTGAAGGTTCGATCATGCCCGATACCTACGAGATTTCCAAAGGCGAAAGCCGCCAGGCGGTTTTGCTGCGGATGCAGGCACCGATGCAGCGGGCCTTGGCCGAACTGTGGGACAAGCGCGATGGCAAATGCCCGGTGGCCAGCCCGCAAGAAGCGCTGGTGCTGGCCTCGATCGTTGAAAAGGAAACCGGCAAGCCCAGCGAACGGCCGATGGTGGCCGGGCTCTATTGCAACCGGCTGCGTACTGGCATGATGCTGCAGGCCGATCCGACGATCATCTATCCGCTGACCAAAGGCAAGCCGCTGGGCCGCCGCATCCGCCAATCGGAAATTACCTCGGTCAACGATTACAACACCTATTCGATGTTGGGCCTGCCCAAGGGTCCGATCACCAATCCGGGCCGCGAATCGATCGCGGCGGTGTTGCATCCGGCCACCACCAACGCCCTGTTCATGGTCGCCGATGGCACCGGCGGGCATGCCTTTGCTGCCACGTACGAAGAGCACAATGCCAACGTTCAGAAGTGGTACCTGATCCGCAAGGAACGCGGAGACTTCTAGGCTCTAGCGCCCGGTCATCGCTTCCATGGCGGGGAGATAGCGGGCGCCAACGATCTGGACAGCGCGGGCAGTCTCATCGATCGCCGCAAGGTCTCCGGCATCAAGCACCAGGTCAATCGCGCCAAGATTTTCTTCAAACCGGGTCAGCTTGGTGGTCCCGGGAATCGGCACAATCCACGGCCGCTGGGCGAGCAGCCAGGCCAGCGCGACTTGCGCCACGGTCGCACCCAGCGGTGCAGCAATTTTTCCCAGCAGATCGACAAGGGCCTGATTGGCGGCCATCGCATCAGCCTGAAAACGCGGCAGGCGGGTGCGGAAATCGCCTTTTTCGAACACGGTATCGGCAGTGATCGCACCGGTCAGGAAGCCCCGGCCCAGCGGGCTATAGGGCACGAACCCGATCCCAAGCTCTTCCAGCAACGGCAGGATTTCGGCTTCCGGTTCACGCTGCCACAGCGAATATTCGCTTTGCAGCGCGGCCACGGGCTGCACCGCGTGAGCCTTGCGGATGGTCTCGGCCCCGGCTTCGGACAGGCCGAAATGCTTGACCTTTCCGGCCCGGATCAGATCGCCCACCGCGCCCGCAACGTCCTCGATCGGCACCGCAGGATCAACGCGGTGCTGATAAAGCAGATCGATTCGGTCGGTCCGCAGCCGCTTGAGGCTGGCATCCACCACTTCGCGGATGTGATCGGGGCGGCTATCGGCGCGCGGCCCTTGCGCCGGATCGGCCTTTAGGTCGAAGCCGAACTTGGTGGCGATCACCACCTGGTCGCGCAGCGGTTCAAACGCTTCGCCCAGCAGTTCCTCATTGGTGAAGGGGCCATAGACTTCGGCGGTGTCAAAGAAGGTCACCCCGCGCTCCACCGCGCCGCGCAGCAGGGCAATCATCTCGGCCTTGTCGGGCGCGCTGCCATAGGCCCAGGTCATGCCCATGCAGCCCAGGCCAAGCGAGGAAACCGAAAGGCCAGAGCTGCCTAGGGTGCGAGCTTGCATTTGGTGGATCCTTCCATCAGGTCGTGGTCAGTGTGAACTGGAACACGGCCGGGTCAAGCGTGTCAGCCAACATCTGGTCTCGAAAAGCCACGGCCCGGTCAGTTTTGATTGGAAATTGTCAGGATCAAACCACCAAGCAGCGATCCGGCGATTATCGCCAGCGGCAACCACCAACCTAGCGAGCTGGATCGCTGCTGGTGGTGACTGTGATCGAAGTGATCTGGGCGGTTGTTCGAATATGCGGGCGGTTTCCTGCGCTGGCTGGAATGCGGTTTGCGCGCACTTGCAGCGGGCCGTTCCTGCCATCTGGCGTCAAGAACCGGCGGAATTTTGTGTCCGATCAGGCTGAAAAAGGCCTGCAGCGCAGGATAGGATACGCCGCGCGTCTTTCGGGCCAGGGCTTCGATGCCTGCTACCGCATCGTGCAGTGCCATCACCGGCTGCAGACGCGATGGGTCTGCGAACTGGATCCGTGCGCTTGGCGCGGTCGCGATCGCACATGCTTCAATATAAACCGATCTAAAGTCATCGCCCAAAGCGGATTTTAGCGTCTGGGCCGCCTTGCCGGCTTGCTGGATCGGGTATTGCGGATGGCCGTTATAATCGGTCAGCAATTGGCCGCCAACCAGCCACTCGCCAACCGGTGTAATCGTGATCAGACCCCCGAAGTTTTTGAGTTCAATCACAACCGCGCCCAGCGGAGACAAGGCCAGCGCATCAATTTCGCGGCCCTTCGATCCCTGCCCGGTGATATGGCGCGGGATGCTGGTGAACAGGGCCCAGTCGCTGGTCAGGTCGGCTGCTAATCTGTTCAGTGCTGCGACTTCATTGCGTTCGGGTCTGCCGCAATTGAACCGGAAAGCCATGCGCAGATTGCCCCTCTCAGAACGAGTGGGGCAATCAAGCGCATTCGTGGCCGCGTTTCAAGGCTCTACGATTGTGAACCCGTTGGGCACCGGGTCAAGCGCAGCCTGCAGCGCCGCAATGGCATCGCGATCGCCTTCAACTTTGAGCCCGGCTGCTTCAAGCTGCGCCAGTGGCAGCTTCAGGAACAGCAGACCCAGAATCAGCCGACGCGGCCCTTTGATAACCACTGCCGGGTTTGCCACCGGCTGGCCGACGCGGGCCAGCAGCACGGTCTTGCCCGCTTCGATCCCGATCGTCTCGCCCCGGTCGGTCAGTTCGATATTGATGGCGATCCGCGGTAAGGCCATCCGCGCCGGATCATAGCGGGTGGAGACCGAATCCATCAGCAATTGCGTGGGCACCGCCGCGATCAGATCCTGGCTCTGGCTGCCCGATCCGGCGGGCACCTTGTACCCCTGACGCAGATCGCGCGCGGCTGAGAGAAACTGGTTGCGCCAGATCCCGCTTTCGGCCTGATAGCCCTGCTGCTCATAGCTATCGGCCAGCAGCGCGCGGGCTTCACTATTGGCCGGATCGGCGAAGACCACGTGATTCAGCAGTTCGCTGGCCCAGCGATAATCGCCTTCAGCCATAGCCTTGCGGGCCAATGCGATCACCTTCTTCGCGCCGCCCATCGCCGCGATATATCGCCGGGCGCGGTCCTGTGGCGGCCACGGGTTGAGGTTCACCGGATTGCCATCGTACCAGCCCAGATAGAACTGGTAGACCGCTTTGGAATTGTGGCTGTAGGTGCCGTAATAGCCGTGGTTGAACCATTGCCCCGCAAGCTCGGGCGGCTGCACCAGTCCTTCGGCGATTTCCGGAGCGGTCTGCCCCTGGTTCATCCGCCGCACCGTCTGATCGTGCAGGAAGGCATAGTTATCGCGCTGGCTGGCCAGCATCCCGGTAACTTCACCCTGGCCAAAGCGCGGCCAGCAGTGGCTGGAGATCACGGTATCGCTGCGCGGCCCATACAGCCGCAATGCCTCATCCAGAAAGCCAGCCCAGGCGTGGGCATCACGCACCTTGGCACCGCGCGGGGTGAGGATGTTGTGCAGCGAACAGGTCGACATTTCAGCTGAGAGGAACACCTTCGGCGGGGCGATATAAACGTTGAGTTCGCTGGGCGCCTCGCTGCCCGAAACGATCTGGAATTCAAGCGGGATCCCGTCGACGTTGCGCGTTTCGCCGGTGCGGCTGATCGTGTCGGTCGGCGCGATCAGGGTAATCTCGCCGCCGGCCACGCCCATGCCGATGCCGCTGCCCATCTGGCCGGTGGCACCGGGGAGCAAACCGACGCCAAACTGGTAATTGGCGCGGCGGCTCATCGCCGGGCCGGCCATGATGTTTTCAGAAGAGGTTTCCTCGATGAAATGCGCCGGGGCGATGATCGCCACTTTGCCCGCCTTGACGTCGGCCTCATCGACGATCCCGCGCACGCCGCCGAAGTGATCGGCATGGCTGTGGCTATAGATCACTGCCACCACCGGCCGCTTGCCCAGCTGCGCATTGACCAGTTCCAGCGCCGCCGCAGCGGTCTCGCGGTTGGTCAGCGGATCGATCACGATCCAGCCGGTCTTGCCCGCCAGCACCGTCATGTTCGATACGTCGAACCCGCGCACCTGCCACACGCCCTCTGCCACCTTGAACAGGCCGTGGTGCCGCAGCACCCCCATTTCACGCCACAGCGACGGGTTGACGGTGGAAGGGGCAGGCCCGGTCACGAATTTGTATGCGTCCAGATTCCACACCGGCCGGCCCTTGGCATCGCGGATCAGCGGATCGGTGCGGGTAGCGATGAAACCGCGGGTGGCGAAGTCCTCATCGCGGCCATCGTCGGTGGGCAATCCGGCTTTGGTTGCAGCCTGCACCGCTGTGGTTGCCGCGCTCGCCGGTTTGGGGTTCAAATCGGGCGAGGGTGCCTGCGGCTTGGCGATCAGCGCGGTTGAAAGCAGCAGCGCGGCGATCGCGCTGTGGCGATAGGCTGGACGGGGCATGGTTGGATCTCCTCTTCCTTGCGCACAGCGTGGCGCTTTGTCGAGGCCATTTCAAGCGGGACCAACCAATCCTTGATGGCGGGGTGTGAACTCGGTGGCTATGCGTAACGGAATGCCAGATCAAACGCCGCCCGCCCCGCGCAGCCATGCGCCCTTTATCGTCACGGCCGAACTGCCCGGCGATGTATTCGCCCTGGCAAATGGTCTGCGCCAGACGCATTTCCCGCCGGAACGCAACAAGTTGGCCGCGCATGTCACGCTGTTTCATTCGCTGGCCCCGTCGCTGCGCGAGGAACTGCCGCGCGAACTGGCGCGGCTGGCGGGTGAATATGCCCAGCCAGAGGCGGAGATTGACGGATTGATGGACCTGGGCGGCGGCACCGCCTTGTTCATCCGCAGCAGTGGTATGCAGGCCATTCGGGGTGAGCTGGCCGACCTGTTCTTCACGATGCTGACCGCGCAGGATCGCGGCCAGAAAAAGCTGCACATCACCGTGCAAAACAAGGTTGATCGCGCTGCGGCCAAGGCTTTGCAGGCCGAGCTTTATGCCACCCTGTCCGTGCGGCGTTTTGCCTTTACCGGGCTGGGCCTGCACATCTACCGCGATCCCTATTGGGAAAGTGTGGGGGTGTGGAAATTTCGCGGCCAACACCATGCTTGACCCAGCCGCGACTGCCCCTTATGTGCGCCGCCTGTCCCGGCCATCCGGGGCCTGCCTTGGTACGGCGGAGTAGCTCAGCTGGTTAGAGCAGCGGAATCATAATCCGCGTGTCGGGGGTTCGAGTCCCTCCTCCGCTACCATCCTTTCTCATTTCTAGCGTCCCTGCCAGCGCGGCGGGCGGCCTTCGGCGAAGGCGCGGGATCCTTCGCTGGCGTCTTCGGACTGGATCGCGCGCTGATAGCTGGGAATTGCGCCGCTGCGCATCGCGGCGTAGCCTTGCTCGATGGCGAGCTCGCGGGTGGCGCGTATCACGTCCTTGGCCGCGGTGATCGCTAGCGGGGCCGAAGCGGCAATCGAACCTGCCAGATCAAGGGCGCAGTCGAGTAGTTCTTCGCCCGGACAAACCCGGCTGACCAGACCGAATTGCAGCGCCTCGGCGGCGGACAAGCGGCGGCCGGTGTAGATCATTTCTATCGCCAGCCGCTCTGGCAGGCACTTGGGCAGGCGCAATAGTCCGCCCGAATCCGGGAGGATGCCCAATTGCGCTTCGGGCAGCCAGAACTGCGCCGCGTCGCTGGCCACGATCAGATCGGCCGCCAGAGCCAGCTCAAACCCGCCGCCCACCGCCAGGCCGTTGACCGCGGCAATCACCGGCTTTGTCAGCGTGAAATATTCGGTCAGCCCGGCAAAGCCCCCGGGGCTGTGCACCGCATCCACCGCTTCGCCTTCGTTGGCGGCGTTGAGATCCCATCCGGCGGAGAAAAACCGCCCGGTGCCGGTCACGATCCCCACCCGCAGCGCCGGATCCTGGTCCAGCGCATGGAACGCAGCATACAGCGCCTGACTGGTCGCCACATCGATGGCATTGGCCTTGGGCCGGTCCAAAGTAATTACCAGCACCTCGCCGTCCCGCCGGGTAGTGACTGTGGTCATGGCTTTGGCTCCTTGATCCGGATCAGCGCATCGACGGCCATTGCACCGCGCGGCAAGGCCAGCAAGGGATTGACCTCAAGCTCCTCAAGTCGCTCCGCATGGGCCAGCGCGAACCGTGCCACTCCTTCGATCGCAACAAGCAGCGCGGGCATGTCGCAGCCCGGGCGGCCGCGATAGCCCGCCAGCACCGGGTAAAACGGCAAGCGGGCCAGCGCGGCGGCGATCTCGGCGCGGGTGGCAGGCAGCAGGACCTGCTCGGCCTGGCGCAGCAGTTCGACGAAAATGCCGCCAGCTCCCAGCGTCAGAAACAGCCCGAACTGCGGATCGCGAGTTACCCCGACGATCAATTCAGCCACTGCGCCGCCGACCATCTGTTCAATCAGCAGAGCCTCGCCAAGCGGTGCCAATCGCTGCGCTTCGGTTAGCAACCGGGCACGGCTTGTGATCCCCAGCACGACGCCGCCCAGTTCAGTCTTGTGGGCAAGATTGGATCCTGCGGCCTTCAAAACAAGCGGAAAATTTACAGGAAGTGGTGCCGTTTCATCATGGCACAACGTGTCTATTTCGGCTAGCGAGAGCACCCGGCTTTGCGGGACTGGTAGGGCAAAGTGGTGCAGCGCGGCCTTGGACTTTACTTCATCCCAGGTCGCTGAAACACCGTCCGCAAGTGCCGTCGGCTCGGGCAGGGCGGGGGCAGGGGGCAGGGCCCAGACTGCGCCGATCCGGGCGGCGGCGGCAATGGCGTTCAGCGCCTCGGCCAATCCGGCGACCGCGACGATTCCTGCATCGAGCAACCGAGCCGCGATGCTCTCGGGCATGGTTTCGGGCAGGGCGCTTACCACCATTCGTACCGTGCCAGGCGCAGGCGCTGCGGCATTATGCGCGGCGATGAAGGCGCCCAGCGTCACCTCCCAGTCTTGCGCCTGGCAGCGATCGGCGCGCGGGAAATCGAGAATCAGGATCGATGCCTCAAACCCGGCACCGATCATTGCCGCAAAGCAGCGCTGGCTCGCCTTAGCGTTACCCCAGATATAGGTGTGGTAATCGAGCGGGTTGGCGACTTGAACCTTGGGGCCCAGCACCGTTTCAAGCTCGTGTTGCGTGGCGGCGGGGAAATGGGGCGTTTCCAAGCCAGCCCGTTCGGCCAGATCGGCGGTCAGCGAGGCTTCGCCGCCAGAGCAGCTGGCGCTGGTGATCCGCCGTCCGGCCAGGGGCCCAGCCAGATGCAGCAGTTTTAGCGTTTCGAGAAAACTGGCCGGATCGTGCGCGCGGGCTACTCCGTAGCGGTCAAACAGCACCTGGCACAGGGCATCGGCCCCGGCGAGCGAACTGGTGTGCGACAGGGTCAGCTCTGCCCCCCGCGCCGATGCTCCGGTCTTCAGCGCTACTAGCGGAACCCCTGCAGCGCGCGCGGCAAGGCAGGCTTGGCTGAACCGGGCGACCGAACCCAATCCTTCGAGATGCAGCCCGATGGCGCTGACACGAGGATCGGCAATCAGCGCCTCGATCAGATCGGCCGGGGTTACATCGGCGCAGTTGCCGACGCTGATCACGTAGCCGATCGGCAGTCCGCGGGCCTGCATGGTCAGGTTGAGCGCGAGATTGCCGCTCTGGCTGATGATCGCCACCCCGCGGCCTTCAGGTATTGCCAGGCAGCCGTGCTGATCGGGCCACAGCGCAACCCGGTCAAAAGCGTTGAGCATGCCATAGCAATTGGGGCCGATCAGCGGCATGCCGCTGGCGGCTTCCAGCAGATCGGCTTGCAAGGCGCGGCCCTGCTCGCCGTCCTCGGCAAAGCCTGAGGCATAGCAGATCGCCCCGCCGGCGCCTTTTGCGGCCAGCTCGCCTGTCAGCGCGATGCTCGGGCCAGCCGGTGCGGCCAGGAAGACCGCGTCGGGCGCGCCGGGCAGGGCGGTGATATCGGGCAAGCAGGCAATACCGGCCATGCTGCCGCGCTGCGGGTTGACCGGCCAGATTGCGCCGGTGAAGCCAAAGGCCGCGCTTTGCCGCACGGCTTCCTCGGCCGCCTTGCCGCCGATGAAGGCGATCGAGCGCGGGCGCAGCAACCGGGACAGATCGGCCACGCTCATCCTTCGTGCGGGCGCAGCAGCGCGCGGCTGATGATGTGGCGCTGGATTTCGCTGGTGCCGTCCCAGATCCGCTCAACGCGGGCATCGCGCCAGAACCGTTCGATCGGCAATTCGTCCATCAGGCCCATGCCGCCAAAGATCTGTAAGGCATTGTCGGTCACCCGGGCCAGCGCTTCAGAGGCGAACAACTTGGCCATCGCCGCGTCGGTGTCGGTCATGCTGCCCTGATCGTCTTTCCACGCCGCCGACAGGGTGAGAAGTTCGGCGGCCGCCAGTTCGGTCTGCATATCGGCGAGCTTGAAGCTGGTGCCCTGAAACTTGCCGATGGTCTGGCCAAATTGCTTGCGGGTCGCGGCCCACTGCACCGCCATTTCCAGCACCCGCTGCCCGCGGCCGACCGATGTGGTAGCCACCTGCAGCCGGGTCGAGCCCAGCCACTGGCCCATCAGATCGAAGCCTTTGTCGAGCTCTCCCAGCAGGTTGCGGGCCGGAATTCGGCAATCTTCGAACACCAGCTCGCACTGGTGATAGCCGCGGTGCGAGACGCATCGGGGCCCGCGCCGGCGGGTCAGGCCAGGGGTGTCAAAATCGACCAGGAACAGGCTGATCGCTTTCTTGCCGCCGCCAAGATCGCCCGTGGCCGCACACAGGATCACGAAATCGGCCATATCGGCGTGGCTGATGAAATGCTTGGTCCCGTTGATCACGAAGTCATCGCCGTCGGCATTGGCAAAGGTCCGCATCGATCGCACATCTGATCCGGCATCGGGTTCGGTCATCGCCAGACAATCGTGCCGCAGCCCCTGGATGGTGGGGAGCAGATATTCCTCAATCTGGCCCCCGGTGCAGCCGCGCAGGACATTGCTGGGGCGCGCTACCAGCATCTGCAGGCCATAGCTGGCACGGCCTAGCTCGCGCTCCATCAGCGTGGTGTCGAACGTGCCAAGCCCGCCGCCGCCCAGTTCGGCCGGCATGTTGGCGGCATAGAGCCCCAGTTCGATCGCTTTGCGGCGCACCTCGGCGGCCAGTTCTGCGGGAATGTCGTCGGTTTTCTCGACGAGATCCTCGTGCGGATAGAGCTCGGTCTCGGCGAATTTGCGGACCGTCTGGACCAGCATGTCCTGTTCGTGGCTAAGGGCAAAATGCATGGGCGTGTCTCTCAAGCGCGGCGGATAGCGATGGTGCGGCCAGATTGGGGCGGCAGCGGCAGATCGGCGTGGGCCGCGCGGATTGCCGTGACCCGGCGCTGCAGTTCGGCGGGCATCGGGCAGCTTTTGCCTGCGGCCAAATCGACGTGGACCAGCATCTGTTCGCCGGTTGCCAGCAGCTCGCCCGATGCGGCGTTGTGCATCGCATGAAAGATGTGCAACCGCTTGTCATCAGCGTCGATCAGCTGGAGTGAGAGATCAAGCCGGTCGCCCAGATGGGCCTGCGCCAGGTTAAAGATCATGGTCTGGACCGTGAACAGCGATTGTCCGGCGGCGCGGTAGGCCTCGTCGATCCCGATCAGGCGGAAGAACGCGTCGGACTGATCGCCGAACACCAGCAGAAAGCAGCTTTCGCTCATATGGCCGTTGTAATCGACCCAGGCCTGTTCAACCTGCGGCGCGATCAGCCGCAGTGGTGCGGGGATCGGCGCGGCATCGTCCCAGCCCTGCGCCGGCAGCCCTTCCAGCGGGGTGCGCAGACCGTGAGCGGTTGCGGGATCGGGCGGGGTGGAACTCATCGCGGGGCCTTTGATCTGGGTTCTGGCGTTGCCAAGCATCGCATGCGCAGTGCTGCATGCAAAGCCGCGCGGTGGGCAGGCAAGCGCGCGTTTGTCACTGAGCCCATCTAATGTGGTGCATCAACGCCGCTAATGGTCCGACGGCGCGATTGACTTGGGCGGACAGCTTGCCACGGTCTGCACTGTGGGCAGATTTCTGCGCGCCGTGGCAATTTGAACGTTAACAGGTAACACTTGTTTCTGTTCCGGGATGAGGGTCCCAGCTCGCGCGACGAACAAGGGTTATCCAGCCGGGTGCGGTTGGGGAAATAGGGAGGAAAGCATGAAGCAACAATTGTTTACCACCACGGCAGCCGCGGTTGTCCTGGCAGGCTTGTGGGCCGCTCCGGCCATGGCGCAGGACGCGCAAACCGCCGAAGCCGATAACGGCGGGATCAAGGACATCGTGGTTACGGCCACACGTCGCAGTGAAAAGATGCAGGACGTGCCGGTTACCGTGCAGGCGCTGGGCAGCGAACAACTGACCGAACGCGGGATCACCAATTTCGATCAGCTGCTGACCGAACTGCCGCAAGTTCACGCCGGCGGGCGCGGTCCGGGGCAGAAGACGGTGTCGATCCGTGGTCTCTCGCTGTCGCAGGTTGCGATCCAGACCTCGGCTGTGGCTGGTGCCAGCCCGACCGTTGCGATCTATCTTGATGATGCGTCGGTCGCAGTTCCGGGCCGTAACCTTGACGTTTACGTGACCGATCTGGCCCGCGTCGAAGTGCTTGAAGGGCCGCAGGGCACGCTGTTTGGCGCCAGCGCCGAAGGCGGCGCGATCCGCTATATCACCAACAAGCCCAACCTTTCGAAGTTCCAGGCCGGCTTCACGATTACCGGCGCAAGCACCCCGGGCCATGCCTACAGCGGTTCGGCCAGCGGCTTCATCAACATTCCGATCATCGAAGGCAGCCTGGCGTTCCGCGCCACCGCATTTGTCGACCGGCAGGGCGGCTATATCGACAACGTCTACGGCACCTATCAAATGCCGCTGGTCGGCCTGAACGGCGATGGTACGGTCGCTTTCACCCTGCCAGCAGGCTCAACCCGTCCGACGATCAACAACGCTCCATACGCGCGCAACGATTTCAACCCCGCCACCTATACCGGTGGCCGCGTTTCGCTGCGCTGGTCGCCAGCGCCCGATTGGACGATCACGGTGCAGGACATGTACCAGGTGCTCGAAGCCGAAGGCGTGTTCCAGTACGATCCGACGCTGGGTGACCTGAAGGTGATGCGCTTCTCGCCCGATACCAACCACGATGAATTCAACCAGGTCCAGTGGTCGGTTGAAGGCAAGCTGGGCGGGCTCGATCTGGTCTACACCGGCTCGTACCTTGACCGGAAGGTTGACCAGAAGTTCGACTACACCCGCTATTCGAGCGTCGGACCCTATGCTCCGTATTATATCTGCTCGTATCCCGGCTATGCCAGCTGCGCCACGCCGCGGATGACCTACATCGACAAGTCGCGTTCCAACCGGTTCTCGCAGGAATTCCGGATTGCTACGCCCGCAAGCAATCGCGTCCGGCTCCAGGCCGGGGTCTATTACGACAAGGCGAAGGTGTTCGCCGATGGCGTGTGGTACTACGAAGGCGCGGCAGTGCAGGGCTACAAGGGCCAGCCGGCCGGCGGCGGTGATATCATCACCAACTATATCCGGCCCGATGGTGGCGTCTATTTCAACGACGCAGAACGCGGTGAAAGTCAGTTCGCACTGTTTGGCGAAGCCAGCATCGATATCACGCCAAAGCTTACGCTGACCGCTGGTATCCGCTGGTATAACCAGGAAGTGTCGCTGCGCGGCTCGGTCAACTGCGGTGGCTTGATCACCAAGACCGGGGTGCTTCCCAATGGCCATCCGTGCGGCAGCGGGAACTATGCCGTCTCGCTGGCAGGCAGGAGCCCGTCGCATGAGAAGGGCACCACGCCCAAGGTCACGCTGAGCTACAAGCCCAACGACGATATGCTGTTCTATGCGACCTATTCGCAAGGGTATCGTCCGGGCGGCTTCAACCGCCGCGGCGGGGCAACCCGTGATCCGAATTTCAATATTCCGTACACCTATTCATCGGATGGCGTGACGAACTATGAATTCGGCTGGAAGTTGCAGTTTGCCAACAACACCGTGCGGTGGAACGGCTCGGCCTTCCTGATCGACTGGACCGGGATTCCGGTGTCAATCTATTCGCCGCGGATCAGCAACTCCACCTTCGTGCTCAATGGGCCCGATGCGCGGATCAAGGGGATCACGACTGACCTGGTGTGGCGCGCCACGCCGGACTTCACGATCACCGGCAACCTGGCGTATAACGATTCGAAGCTGACCGACTATGCCAGCACGCCGGTTGGGTTCCAGCCGCAGCCTGGTGATGGGCCGCTCGCGCTCACCTTCGTTCCGCTTGGCAGCCCGCTTGCGCTGGCTCCAAAATGGCAAGGCGGCGTGCGTTTCCGGTATGAGCATGAAGCGACATCGGGCACGACGTTCTTCACGCAAGTTGGCGGGCAGTTTGTTGGCACATCGTTCACCTCAACGATCAAGCCGCAGAACTTCAAGCTGCCTAGCTATGCCCAGTTCGATGCTTCGGCCGGGTTCAAGCGCGATGGCTGGACGGCCGAACTGTTCGTTGCGAACCTGACCAACAAGCGTGCAGTCGCCTACATTTCGCAGAGTGACAACATCAACCTCACCTCGACTATCCGTCCGCGGACGATCGGGCTGCGGCTGAACTACAACTACTGATTGCGCGCGCCGGGTTCGCCCGGCGCAGCTTTCGGCAACAGTGCTGGTCCCGGCGGGTTCGAGGAGGTTCGGCCCGCCGGGACTTTCATTTTTCTGGGCCTTGCCGTGCATTCGGCTTGCCGCCATGGTGACCCACGCAATGCAGCCCGGCAATTCACCCCAACTTCCCGACGATCTGTTGGTTCAGGCAAAAATGGCGCTGGCCCGCGGCGATGCGGCCACAGCCGGGGCGCTGGCAGCGCGGCTGGTAGCTGAACGCGGCGACGATCCCGAGGTGCTTTATTTCGCTGCGGTGACCGCGCGGCTACGCGGCGATATTGCCGCTGCGCACCGGTTGCTGGACCGTTTGATAGAGCTGAAACCTGAACTGGGCCGGGCCTGGCAGGAACGCGGCCATTGCCACCGCCAGCAGGGCCAGCGCGACGCCGCGATCGCCGCCTATGAACGTGCGGTAGAGCTTAACCCGCTGCTCACTGCCGCGATCAAGCTGCTGATCGCGCATTACCAGCCGGTTGATCCGGCGCGCGCTGACGATCTGGCGCTGCGGATCAAGGATGTCGAAAGCCATCCGCCCGAAGTTCTGGGCGCTTTGTCAGCCTATTACGATCAGGATTACAAGCTGGCGGAAGAGCGGGTTCGCGCCTTCCTGCTGAAAGTGCCGGATGAGCCGGTGGCGATGCGACTACTGGCCGAACTGGGCACGCGGCTGGGAGAATATGAGGATGCCGAATTCATCCTCGAACGCTGCAAGGCGCTCAACCCGCACTATCTCCACGCGCGCTTCGATTATGCCGAAGTGCTGAACAAGCGGTTCAAATACGACGCCGCGCTGCGTGAGGCGGAAGAACTGGTCGCGCTGGAGCCGGCCAATCCGCAATTCCTGATGCAGCGCGCCAATCTGATGCTGCACGTTGGCCGCACCGAAGATGCGGTGGCCGAATATGCCCGGTTGCAGGCGCAAAGTCCCGACAACGCAACAGTCAGCCTGACCTATGGCCATGCGCTGAAAACGCTGGGGCGGATTGACGCTGCGGTTGATGCCTACCGCCAGGGCTATGGCGCGCGGCCCGATTTTGGTGACGCCTACTGGAGCCTGGCCAACCTCAAGACCTACCGCTTTACCGAGGGCGAACTGGCGGCGATGATTGCGCAGGAAGCCAGTGCCGGGATCGATGTGGAAGACCGCATCCACCTATGCTTTGCGCTGGGCAAGGCGCTGGAAGATGCGCGCGATTATCCCCGCAGTTTTGAATACTATCAGCGCGGCAATGCGCTGCGCCAGGGGGTGCTGAAGTACAACCCGAAGGCCGTGACCTACGAGGTTGATCAGCAGATCGCGAAGTGCAACGCGGCGCTGTTTGCGGCCAATGCCGGGGCCGGCTGCGCGGCGGCCGATCCGATCTTCATCGTTGGCTTGCCCCGGGCGGGCTCTACCTTGCTTGAACAGATCCTGGCCTCGCACAGCATGGTCGAAGGGACCACTGAACTGCCCGATGTAATGGCGATCGCGGCGCGGCTGAACGGACGGCTGGGGCAAGACGATGCCGATCGCTACCCCGCCAACCTGGCCGAACTGTCACGCGATGAACTGGCCGCACTGGGGCAGGGCTACATAGATTCAACCCAGGTCCACCGGGCTGAGGGGACACCGCATTTCATCGACAAGATGCCGAACAATTTCCGCCATATCGGGCTGATCCACCTGATGCTGCCCAACGCCCGGATCATCGACGCGCGGCGCGATCCGATGGATTGCGGGTTCTCGGTGTTCAAGCAGCTGTTCGCGGCAGGGCAGGACTTTTCGTACGATCTGGATCACATTGGCCGCTATTACCGCGATTACCTGCGGCTGATGGCGCACTGGGATGCAGTGCTGCCAGCGGGGCGCGTGCTTACGGTGCAACATGAGGATGTGCTCGACGATCTGGAAAGCCAGGTGCGGCGGATCCTCGACTATTGCGGCTTGCCGTTTGAGGCGGGGTGTCTTGAATTCCACAAGACGGAACGGGCGGTGCGCACTCCCAGCAGCGAACAGGTCCGCCGCCCGATCAACCGCGACGGCGCCGATGTGTGGAAGGCCTATGAGAGGTGGCTGGGCCCGCTGAAGGATGCTTTGGCGGGGTAAGGCCGGGGATTGGTGCGGGCTGAGCTGCGCAAGAAACTCCCCCATGGGGGAGGTGGCAGCGCGAAGCGCTGACGGAAGGGGGCCAAACCTATAAAGCCGCGACAGCGGCTGCGCGCTACCGCGCGCAATTTGTCTACCCCCTTTCGGCTCGCGGTGCGAACCACCTTCCCCGCGGGGGAGTATCTGGTTTACTTGGCTGTGTTCGCCCAGGCACACACACCTAAAGTCCGCCCCTTGGCCAGCTTGTGCGCATCAAGGTTGCCCGCCACCAGATGCGCGCGGCCAGAATCGCAGACCAGCGTAGTCGATCCGAACCCGGCAATGTCGAGCATCACCTGATCCCAGTGGCGGTACTGCACATCGTGGCCTTCGCCGGGGTATGAACGGAACGTCACCTTGCCTTTGACCTTGCTGGCCCAATACTGGCCGTGCAGCGGCGGCACCGCCGGATCAGCCTCACCATAATAGAAATAGGCTGGGGCGGTCAGCGCCGAGACATCGGCGGGCGGGGCGCAGAAGCGTTTGTATTCGCGCGCCACCCCGCGCGGATCGCCCTTTTGCCCGGCGATGAAAAAGGCCCGCGCGCCCTCATCAGCGGTGCGATCGGTGAAGCCGGGGACGTGGGCGGAAACGCCGTCTTTGGGCATATCCCACCACACCCGCGGCGCGGCCACTTGCGGGCCCAGCTGCGCGGCGAAAGCCGCCTCGTCCTGCTGGCAGCGCTCGGTGTTGCCGCCGGCGGTGGAGACCGCAGCCAGCATGTGCCACGATGCGATTCGCTGCGGCATGGCCTGAACGATGTGCCCCGCATAGGCCCCGCCGCCCGAGATCGCGACCAGCGAGAATTTGCCGATGCCAAGCTTGCCCAGCACCTGGCCGACTTCGCTGTTGTAATCGTCAAACGTCCAGGCGGGGTCGAACGCAGTATCGCCCAGGCCGTTGCGCTCCACCGAAATGATCCGCAGCTTGAGCCGCTTGCGCATCGTATCAAGAAAGGCGACCAGTTCGGGCGCGCGGCCGCTGGTGCCAACTCCGCCCAGGAACAACACCGGCTTCCATCCTGCCTCACCAGTATCGGTGAAGTGGACCGTGCGGCCTTCGCGGGTGACCATGCTTTGCACCGGGGTGCCGATCGAATCGAACTGATCGGGGAACACGATGGGATTGGCCGGAGCGGGCTTGGCCAGCGCGGGCGCGGCAAGCGACAGCGCGGCAATCAAGGCAATCGCAGTTTTCATCGCACCGGCTCCGTTTCAAGATTGGCATCAAGCACATTGATCTGTGCCAGTTCGTCCGCAAGATTGAGGGTGCGGCACAGGTACAGGTAAACCGCAGCCGAAACCGGCAGGCCGATCAGCATCGAGATGTCGGCCTTGCCCAGCGCCTCGGCGATCGGGCCGGTGTAGAGCCCGGTCTTGAAGAACGGGATCATCGCGGCAAAGCCGACGGCATAAGACACGAGGCCGCGCCAGTTCCATTTGCCATAGAGCCCATCGGCCATGAACATCGCCCGGATCGAATAGCGCCCCTTTCGCACGAAGAAGAAGTCGACCAGATTAATTGCGGTCCACGGGGTGAACAGATATCCGAGCACGCCCAGGAACGATTCAAAGCCGTGCAGCACATTGCCGCTGACTATCAGCGAGAGCGCCAGCGCAGCAGTGAAGACCGCCAGCAGCGAAGCGATCCGTGATTTCACGCCGAGGGTGATCTTGGTCAGGCTGTCGGCCACGCTGAGCAAGGTCAGCGAAGCGCCGTAAAAATTGAGCGAGGTGATCGTGATCAGGCCCAGAAAGCTGGTGACCAGCATCACCGTGCCGAAGCCGGGGAAGATCGCATCGCTGCTTTCGCGAAGGGCCACCACGATATCGGCGTTGCCAAAGGCCGCAGCGGCAAAGGCGCCGACCAGCATCATCCAGGCCCCGCCCACGAACGCGCCCCAGAAAGTCCAGAAGAAGGCATCACGGATCCCCACCTCTTTGGGCAAGTAGCGCGAATAGTCCGAGACGTAGATCGACCAGCTGAGCTGATAGGCGGCCGCCGCGAAGAACTGGACCAGGAACGGGGTCGGCTTGAATTCTCCCGGGGTCAGCAATTTGCCGAGATCGACGATCCCGAACGCGCCCACCGTATAGATCGCAAGCACCGCAAGCATGGCATAGGCCAGCAGGCGCTGGGCCTTGTGGATCAGATCATAGCCGATCACCGCCACGCCAAGCGCAATCAGCGAGAACACGATCACCGTGGGTCCATGCGGGAAACCGGCCAGTTCCTTGAGGGTATCGGCGGCGAGCGACTGGTTGAGCGCGTTGAAGCCGATGTAGGTGACCAGGGCCACCACCCAGACCAGCAAGGCCCCGAGATAACCGAATTGCGGGCGCGACTGGATCATCTGCGGCAGGCCGAGGTGCGGCCCTTGCGTGCAGTGGAACGCCATCAGCACGGTGCCCAGCACGCAGCCGCCGATCACCGCCAGCGCCGACCAGAACAGGCTCAGCCCCGCCGCAACGCTGATCGCCCCAGTGGCCAGCGTCGCCAAATGCGCATCGCCGGTGAACCAAACCGGCCACAGGTGCCAGACCTTGCCGTGGCGCTCAGCCAGGGGAACGTAGTCGATAGATCTCGTTTCGATCAGTGCCACCGGCCTCGTCCCCTTTTGTTTGTTATCGTTGCGGCGGTCTTATCCCGGCATCGCGATGCTGCGGCCCGCCCCGCCGGGTGGTGCCAGATGTTGCTGGCCCGCGACAAGCCCCTGCATCGCATCGGCGATTTGCGCGGGGGCCGGGGCCGAGCGTTCGGCCTTGGCATCAACATGAACCAGCATGTGTTCGGCGGTGGCGATCACAGCGCCGCTATCGAGATTGGTCATCTCGTGAAACAGCTGCAAACGCTTGCCATCTGCGCCCAAAGCCCGGCTGCGCACTTCGACCTTTTGCCCCAGCCGGGCTTGGCCCAAGTGGCGGATGTGGGTTTCGACCGTGTAGAAACTGAAGCCCGAGGCAACATAGTCTGGCCCCGCGCCGATCTGCGCCAGGACCACGTCAGTCGCATCGCCGAACAGCTTGAGGTAAGCCCATTCGGTCAGGTGTTCGTTGTAATCGATCCATTCCGGCATCACCGGGGTGTGCCCTGTCAGCAGCAGCCCATCGCCGCAGGGGCTACCCAGCTTGACTGCTTCCTGGCCCTTAAGGCCTTCGCGGTAGGCCTTGGCTACCGCGCCTGAGGCGAAGTCGTTGCGCTCCAGCGCGTGCATCACATCGACCAGGCAATTGTCGCGCAGCGCTTCGTATTCGCGCAGGCCAATTCCGGCGGCTTGCTCATCGCTTTGCGCCGAAACGGTTTCAATCAACTCATCGGTCAGCTTGGGACCGACCAGCTTGGTCCAGGGCCATTCCATCGATGGGCCGAACTGGTGGAGGAAGTGCTTCATCCCGGCCTCGCCGCCAGCCAGGCGATAGGTCAGGAAGGTGCCCATGAACGACCAGCGCAGACCTGCGCCAAAGCGGATCGCGTCGTCGATTTCGCTGGCAGTGGCGATCCCGTCGTTGATCAGCCACAGCGCTTCGCGCCAGACAGCTTCGAGCAGCCGGTCGGCGATGAAGCCGTCGATCTCGTGCCGCACGTGCAGCACTTTCATGCCGACCTTGGTGTAAAGCGCGCTGGCGATCTCGATCGTCTCAGTGCTGGTCTGATCGCCGCCGCAAACTTCCACCAGCGGCAGCAGATAAACCGGGTTGAACGGATGCCCCACCACCAGCCGGTCAGGCCGCTTCATCGCACTTTGCAGCTTGCTGGGGAGCAGCCCCGAGGTGGACGAGCCGATCACCGCATGGGCGGGCATCGCGGCGTCGATATCGCACAGCACGCGCTGCTTCAGATCTTCGCGTTCGGGCAGGCTTTCCTGGATGAAATCGGCATCCTCGACCGCATCTTCGATGCTCGCGGCAAAGCTCAGCCGGCCTTCAGCGGGCAGCGCCGCGCCGTGCAGCCGGATCTGCGCGCGGCGGGCATTGGCAATTACTTCCAGTGTCTTGCGTTCGACTTCTGGATCAAGATCGAACACCGCAACGTCGATCCCGTTAAGCAGGAACCGCGCTGCCCAAGCTGCACCAATCACCCCGCCGCCGATAATCGCGACCTTGCGCACGTCCGCCATATCAGCGCTTCTGCAGCTTGAGCTTGGCGCGCACTTCGGCCGGGCCGAGAATCTTTGCGCCCATCCCGGTCAGGATCTGTACCGCGCGTTCGACCAGCTGACCGTTCGAAGCGAACTGACCCTTGCCCAGATAAAGGTTGTCCTCCAGCCCGACGCGCACGTTGCCGCCGGCCAGGGCGGCCATGGCCACGAACGGCAACTGGTTGCGGCTGATCGAAAAACCGCTGAAAATCGCGCCCGGCGGCATCTGGTGGACCATCGCCATGGTGGTCAGCGGATCATCCGGCGCGCCGTAAGGAATGCCGAGGCACAGTTGGATCATCACCGGATCATCCAGCAGCCCGTCGCGGATCAGCTCTTTCACGAAGACCAGATGCCCGGTATCGAACACCTCGAGTTCGGGCCGCACGCCAAGGCGCTGCACTTCGGCGGCCATGGTCCGCAGCATGCCCGGGGTGTTGGTCATCACGTAATCGGCTTCGGCGAAATTCATCGTCCCGCAATCGAGCGTGCAGATTTCCGGGAGCAGTTCGCGGACGTGGTCCAGCCGTTCCATCGGCCCGACCATGTCGGTCCCGGCGGGATCGAGGGGTAGGGGATTCTCGCCGGGACCGAACACCATGTCACCGCCCATGCCGGCGGTGAGATTTATAATCACGTCAGTGTCGCTGGCGCGCACCCGTTCAACCACTTCAAGGTACAGCGCGACATCGCGCACGCCTTTGCCCGTTTCCGGATCGCGGACGTGGATATGGGCAATCGCCGCGCCAGCCTTTGCCGCTTCGATCGCGGCATTGGCGATCTGTTCGGGGGTGATCGGCAGATCGGGGTGAATGCCCTGGGTGCCGCCCGATCCGGTAACCGCGCAGGTGATGAAAGGTTCGAAATTCATGTCGCTCTCCCTGATGCAGAGCTTAGCACGCAGCTTTCGCGTCTAAACAGCACATCGCGTCAATTCGTTGCAGTTTGCGACAGCGCGTTCTATCGGGTCTGCCATGCAAGAATTCGCCTTCCTGCTGCTGCCGGGCTTTTCCGCGATCGCGTTCTTTTCTGCGGTCGAGCCGCTGCGGATTGCCAACCGGCTGGCCGGGGCAGAGCTGTTCCGGTGGAGCGTGCACACTCCGCGCGGCGATCATGCGGAAGCATCGAACGGCATGCAGATTCGCAGCCAGGGGCCGTTGGACGAGCGGGCGCAGACGCTGGTGGTCTGCGCCGGGTTCGATCCGCTGCGGCTGGCCGATCCGCGCTTGCTTGCTATGGTGCGCCGGGTCTGGCGGCTGGGCGGCAGCGTTGGGGCGATCGATACCGGCGCGTTCCTGCTCGCCGAGGCCGGGATCCTGGGGCGCGAGGCGATCACGCTGCATTGGGAAGCGGCGGACGAATTTGCCCGGCGTTATCCGCAAATCCCGGTCTCAGGCGAATTGTTTGAACGCCACGCGCGGCTGTTCACTTGCGCCGGGGGGACAGCGGCGATGGACCTGATGCTGGAAAGCATCGCGGCGAGCCACGGCGGCGCGCTGGCCAAGGCGGTTTCGGACCAGCTGATCCACGAACGGATTCGCGGCCCCAGCGATCCGCAGCGCGGTGACGATCCGGCGCTGGCCGATCATCCGCTGGTGGCAGGGGTGGTGCGGATCATGGACCGTCATTTGGCCGATCCGCTTTCGCTGGACCAGATCGCTGCAGAGGCCGGCGCCGACCGCCGCCGGATCGAGCGGCAGTTCCAGGCGGTGCTGGGCTGCGCCCCGGCCGCCTATTACCGCGATTTGCGCCTGCGCCGCGGGATCGCGCTGATCCGCCAGCAAGGGCTTTCGGTGCAGGCCGCCGCGCTCGCCAGCGGCTATTCCTCGCAATCGATCTTCAGCCGCGCTTGCAAGCAGCACTTTGGCGCGGGCCCGCGTGCGATTGCCCAGCGCATCGGCGGCGAGTAGGAGCGAGAGCATGATCACGATCCTCGATGGCGGCATGGGCCGCGAATTGCAGCGCAGCGGCGCCCCGTTCCGCCAGCCCGAATGGTCGGCGCTGGCCCTGATCGAGGCGCCTGAAGCGGTCGAGGCGGTGCACCGCGCCTTTGCCCGCGCAGGCGCGCAGGTGATCACCACCAACAGTTATGCACTGGTGCCGTTCCACATCGGCGAGGCGCGTTTTGGTGCAGAAGGTCTTGCGCTTGCTGATCGCGCTGGCGCGGTAGCTCGCGCGGCGGTGAACGATTTTCCCGGCGTTAAGGTGGCCGGCAGTTTGCCGCCGGTGTGCGGGTCATACCGGCCCGATCTGTTCGATCCGGCGGTGGCCGCGCCGCTGCTATCCGTGTTGATCGAAGGGCTGGCCCCGCATGTCGATCTGTGGCTGGCCGAAACGCTATCAGCGCTGGATGAGGCACGCGCGGTGATCGCGCAGCTTAAAGGCAATCCGCGGCCGCTGTGGCTATCCTTCACCTTGGCCGATGGGCCGGGCGACCGTGCAGTTCCAGGGCAGCTTCGTTCGGGCGAGGATGTGGAGTTGGCGGTGCAGCTAGCCCACGCGGCAGGGGCAGAGGCGCTGCTGTTCAACTGCAGCCAGCCCGAAGTGATGCAGCATGCGATTGAGCGCGCGCGGATCGAGGTGCAGCGGTTGGGCGCGGCACTGCGGCTGGGTGTCTATGCCAATGCCTTTCCGCCGCAAGCCGAAGACGCTGCTGCCAACGAGGGGCTCTCGCCGCTGCGCGATGATCTCCATCCAGCGGGCTACCTGCGCTGGGCGGAACGCTGGATCGATGCCGGTGCGACAATCGTCGGCGGGTGCTGCGGGATCGGCCCCGAACACATCACCGCCATCGCTGCGCATGTGAAGGCGGCCTGATCATGGGCAAGCTCAGCGGGATCAAGGTGATCGATCTGTCGGTGTTCCTGCCCGGCCCGATGATGACCATGATGATGGCCGATCAGGGCGCCGAGGTGTGGAAAGTGGAAAGCCCCGCCGGTGATCCGGCGCGCGACCAGGAGCCCTTCGAAGGCGGGCAATCGGTGTGGTTCCGCGCGCTCAATCGCGGCAAGAAAAGCATTGTCCTTGATCTCAAGAGCGCAGCCGGCAAAGCGCGGCTTTGGGACCTGATCGAAAATGCCGACGTGTTTGTCGAAGGGTTCCGCCCCGGAGTAATGGCGCGGCTGGGGTTCGATTATGCCGCGGTATCGGCACGCAATCCGGGCATCGTCTACTGCTCAATCTCGGCCTTTGGGCAGGAGGGCGAGATGGCGCACCATCCGGCGCATGATCTCGCCACTCAGGCCTTGGCCGGGTTTCTCTCGATCAACGATGGCCCCGATGGCACTCCGGTGGTGCCCGGCGTGGCCGCCAGCGATATGGCCGCCGGGCTGACCGCGCTTTCGGCCACCTTGATGGCGCTGCTGGGGCGGGAACGCACCGGCAAAGGTGACTATATCGACTGCGCGATGTTTGACAGCCTGCTGCCGTGGAGCGCGCACACCATGGGGCTGGCGATTGCCGGGGGCGATCCGCCGCGTTCCGCCAGCCAGCGTTCGCTGGGCGGGGCGGCGTTTTATCAGGTCTATGAAACTGCCGATAAGCGCCACGTGGTGCTGGGCGCGCGCGAGCTGAAATTCGCGCACAACCTGCTGACCGCGCTGGGCCGGATGGACCTTTACCCGATTGCCGAGCGGCCCGCGGGCGAACAAGGCGAACTGATCGCGTTCCTGCGCCAGACCTTTGCGACCAAAACCCGCGACGAATGGACGCTCTGGTTCGCGGACAAGGACGTGGCCTTTTCCCCGGTGCTGGACCTGCGCGAAGCCTTTGCCCAGCCACATGTGGCGGAGCGCGGGCTGTTGGTGACCGGCGGCGGCGGCCACATGGTGGCACCGGCGATCCGCTTTGCCGGCGAAAGCTGGAGCCCGGCCAGCGCCCCGGAACTTGGCGCTGATGACTGAACCCGCAATTGCGGCGCAAAAGCCATGCAACTTCACTTGGCGTTCAGACAAGCTCTGGTTATAGGCTCCCTCCATGGCTGAACGCTCCCTGTCCAAAATCGCCCTGTCCGCTGCCGCTGTTGCCGCGTTGACCCTGACTGCCGGCTGTGCCGGAGGGCGGGGTGGGCCCAAGGATACCGCGTTCGTCGCGCGCGATGTCGATACGCTGTACGCTGCGGCCAAGGACCGGCTGGAACGCGGGCAACCGATGATCGCCGCCGCGCTGTTCGATGAAGTTGAACGCCAGCACCCCTATTCGCCGTGGGCGCGCCGCGCTCAGCTGATGAGCTCGTTCTCCTATTATCTGGCCAAAGATTATAACAAGTCGATCCAGGCGGCGCAGCGGTTCCTCTCGATCCATCCGGGCAACCGCGATGCGCCTTATGCCTATTACCTGATTTCGCTGTGCTATTACGAACAGATTAGCGATGTTGACCGCGATCAGAAGATCACGATGCAGGCCAAGGCATCGCTTACCGAAGTGGTCCGCCGGTTCCCCAATACGCGCTATGCTGCCGATGCCCAGATCAAGCTTGATCTGGTCAACGATCATCTGGCCGGCAAGGAAATGCAGATCGGCCGGTACTACGAAAAGACTGGCAAATGGCTCGCCGCCAGCCTGCGGTTCCGCAATGTGGTGCAGAATTACCAGACCACCAGCCATGTCCCCGAAGCGCTGTTCCGTCTGGTCGAAGCCAGCCTGGCGCTGGGTGTACCTGAAGAAGCGGTGAAGTACGGCGCGGTGCTGGGCGCGAACTATCCGGGCAGCAAGTGGTACGAAAAGGCCTACAAGCTGATCCAGAAGAATTCACCGGGCGCAACCGCCGGGCAGTAAGCGTTGAAGCCTGGACCGGTCTTCTGGCCGGGTCAGGTTTTTTGTGCATCCGGCAATTGACCTGCGCGCGTTCTTGCCGCTGATATGGCCCGGATGACCCAGACCCCCGCAGTTTTGCCCGCCATGCTCCGCCCGCTGATCGGGGCCAAGCTGCCCGATTGGCTGCAGGTGCAGTGGTACGATAATCGCCATCAGGCTGTTGACCTGGCCCCGCAGGCCGAAATCGGCTGGTTCGATTTCTTTGACCGCGCGGCTATGCATGACGCGATTACCGCCGCGTCGCAGCTCAAATGGCTAAACTCGATATTCGCCGGGGTGGAGCAATTCCCGCTCGCTCTGCTGCAAGAACGCGGCGTGCAATTGACCAACGGCGCGGGGATCAATGCCGTGCCGATTGCCGAATATGTGGTGATGCTGATGCTCAGCCACGCCAAGGGCTATCGCGATGTGGTCCGCGCGCAGGATCGGCACGAATGGCTCAAGGATTCGCCGGGTACGCGCGAACTGTTCGGCAGCAAGGCGCTGATCCTGGGCTATGGCGGGATCGGCCGCGAAATCGCAGTGCGGCTTGAAGCGTTCGGCGTGGCGGTCAGCAAGGTCAGCCGCAGCGGCGGCGCAGGCGTGCTGTCCCCCGATGCCTGGCGCACCGAACTGGGCGCATTCGATTGGGTGGTGATAGCCGTGCCCGCCACACCCGAAACCGTGGGCATGATCGGCGCCGCCGAACTGGCCGCGATGAAGCACGACGCTGTGGTGGTGAATATCGCCCGGGGCAGCGTGATCGATCAGGCGGCGCTGCTGGCGGCGCTGCAGGCGGGCGCAATCGGCGGGGCGCTGCTCGATGTGACCACGCCAGAGCCGCTGCCTGCCGAAGATCCGCTGTGGGATAATGCCGAAATCACCATGCACCTGTCTGGCCGCGCGCAAAGCCTGGCGATGGTGCGTGCGGGCGAGCGGTTTGTTGCCAATCTGGACCGCTATCACCGCGGCGAACCGCTGGAACCGCTGGTCGATTATACGCACGGGTATTAACCGAAAAAATTTTCTACTCCCCAAGTTGACAATTCGTTCAGGGCAGGGCTCTATGCCCGGCACACCATGCTATCGCAAAAAACCCGCTATTCGATCCGCGCCTTGCAGCACCTCGCCGATACCTGGCGGCAGGGGCCAGTGCGGCTCGATTCGATCGCCGAGGCGCAGAATATCCCGCGCAAGTTTCTGACCGTGATCCTGTCTGAAATGGTTCGCGGCGGGCTGGTCAACTCAACCCGCGGGCGCGATGGCGGCTATGAGCTGGCGCTCAGTCCGCTCGATATCCGCTATGGCGATATCATCCGCCTGACGCGCGGCAGCCTGGCGCTAGTGCCCTGCGCCGCCCGCAACGCGCACGAGCATTGCCAGAATTGCCTGCCCGAAGCCGAATGCCGCCTGCGCGGCTTGATGCTGACCCTGCGCGATGAAATGGCGGCGATGCTCGACAAGGTATCGCTGGCCGATCCGATTACGCTGGAACCGCCGTTTGCCGATGAGCCGGAAGGCTAGCTGATCTAACCTGATCGGCCCGCGCGTCGGTCAAGGCAGCGATGAACTGGTCAGTCGCACGCTCCCACGAATAGCTCGCACCGATCACCGCTGCGGCCAGAGGATCGAGCCGCTGGGCCATGCGGATCGCCTGCCCAATATCATGGTTCAGCGCGCCAATGGTGGCCGGCAGTGTGTCATCCGGTCCGCGGCCCTTGCTGCCGATGATGTCGAGCGGCCCCGGCACCGGCAGCGCGGCTACGGGCAACCCGCAGGCCAGCGCCTCGATCAGCACCAGCCCGAACGTGTCGGTCTTGCTGGGGAAGACGAACACATCTGCCGAACAATAGGCTCGGGCCAGATCGATCCCGGACAAGGCCCCCAGAAACGTCGCTTGCGGAAAGCGGGCTTTGAGCCGCTCCAGATCGGGGCCATCGCCGACCACAACCTTGTGTCCCGGAACATCGGCGGCGAGGAATTCGGGCAGGTTCTTTTCTGCAGCAACCCGTCCGACATACAGCTGGATCGGACCGGGCAGGGCGGCCAGTTGTGGCAAAGGAGCATGGCCCGGGCGAAACAGATCGCGGTCGATCCCGCGCGTCCACAGCCGCCACTGCGGCAGGCCGCGATCGGCCAGTTCTGCACCCAGCGTCGGGGTGGAAACCAGCACCGCGCGCGATGGGGCATGGAAGCGGCGCATCAGCGGCCAGAACCGTTCCGCGCTAAGGCCGGTGCGGACCGAGGCATAGTCCGGAAAGCGGGTGTGAAACGCGGTGGTAAAGGGCATGCCATGAGCCAGGCACCAGCTGCGTGCGCTCCAGCCGATCGGACCTTCGGTGGCGATGTGGACGATGTCCGGGGCAAAATCACTCAGCGTGCGGCGCGTGCCAAAGCGCGGCGCCATGGCGAGGCGGATCTCGCTATAGCCGGGCAGGGGCAGAGTGCGGAACTGCTGCGGGGTGACCAGCTCAACCTCGTGCCCGCGTTCGATCAGCTGCGCCACCGTGGTGGAGAGCGAGCGGACCACGCCATTGATCTGGGGGTGCCACGCGTCGGTACAGATGGCGATTTTCATGCCGGTTCCTTTGCTGTGCTGGGGGCTTGTGCTGGCGCGTCGGACTTTGTTTCGGCGGCAAGGCGCAGCTCTTCGGACCAGTCGATCAGCGCCATCGCGCCATCGTGTGCTTCGACCAGGGCGGTGCAGCTTTCGACCCAATCGCCGTCGTTGTAATAGGTGATGTCGCCGATCTGGCGGATTTCGGCGCAGTGGATGTGTCCGCACACCACCCCATCGACCCCGCGTTCGCGCGCGGCATGGGCCACCGCTTCCTCAAACTCGCCAACGAAGGCGACCGCGTTCTTGACCCGCTTCTTGAGGTAGGACGAAAGCGACCAGTAGGGCAGGTTAAGCCGCCGCCGCACCCGGTTGAGCACCACGTTGAGGCCGAGCAGAAAGGTGTAGGCAGCGTCGCCCAGGAACGCCAGCCAGCGGTGATAGAGCACCACCACATCAAACGCGTCGCCGTGGGTAATCAGCAGGCGGCGGCCATCGGCGGTTTCGTGGATCATCTCCAGTGCCACCTCAACCCCGCCAAAGGTCATCCCGGCATAGGGCCGCAGCATCTCGTCATGATTGCCGGCGATCAGCACCACGCGGGTACCGCGGTGCGCCAGCTTGAGCACGCGGCGCACCACTTCGTTATGGGCATCGGGCCAGTACCAGCCCTTCTTGAGCCGCCACCCATCGACAATATCGCCGACCAGGTAGAGCGTTTCACATTCTACCCCGCGCAGAAAATCAAGCAGCATCGCGGCGTTGCAACCGCGCGTGCCAAGATGGATGTCGGAAATCCAGACCGTCCGGTATTTCCGTTTGGGCCGGAACGCGCGCGGCTCGGGCAGACTGAGCCAATCGGGCAGATTCCGCGGCTGGGAAAGTGATGCCATGTCTAATCACCCCTTGCTGGTTTCCCATCACCTAGGCCCCAAGCATTTCACTGTGATGGCGATCAAAAGACAGTTTGATTACGCCGCGCGCGCCGGATTGACTGAAGATCGGGCAGCGCCGCAGCCCGGCGCACAATAGCTGCGCTTCGTCGCTGGGAAGTCAAACTGCGCTTGTCTATGTAAACAGTAGAGATAACTCAGGCGGCAAGGAGACCGCGATGACCAGTCACGATTCGCTGCTGCACGATTCCATCGCCGGCCTGCCACCTGATGTGCTGTCCGCCTTGCACGAGGCACTTGAAAGGCTGCGCTTTGGCGTGGTCCAGCTGACTGTCCACGAAGGAAAGATTGTCCAGCTCGACGTGACCGAGAAACACCGCTTTTGACCGCTTCCCCGGGGCCCGGGGCCGGCCGCGCATGACCGGCCCCGGAACTTTTACTCTTTCGCAGACCGGACCACCGGATGCGGCGAAATCCACCTGACAAGGAATTTCTCCGATGCATTCGTTCGTCCGCATTACTCTTTTGGCGGGGGCCTCACTGCTCGCCGCGCCGGCCTTTGCCGATACCGGCACCAATGATCAGGACACCCAGAGCTCGGCCGGAACCGGTGCCAGCGATGCCGAGCCCGAAATTGTCGTCACTGCACGCCACCGCCGCGAAACCTCCCAGGAAGTGCCGCTGGCGATCTCGGTGGTGCAGGGCGATCACATCGACAACACCGGCGCGTTCAATGTCGGGCGGCTGACCCAGCTGACCCCGACGGTCCAGTTCGCCTCGTCCAACCCGCGCAACAGCTCGGTCAATATCCGCGGCATCGGATCGCCGCTGGGGCTGACCAATGATGGGATCGAGCAGGGGGTGGGGATCTACATCGACGATGTCTATTCCTCACGCGTCGCCTCGGCCACGTTCGACTTTCTTGATGTTGACCGGATTGAGATCCTGCGCGGTCCGCAGGGCACGCTCTATGGCAAGAACACCACCGCCGGGGCGATCGTGATCAACACCCGCCAGCCGACTTTCACCTTCGAAGGCCGGGCTGAATTGAGCCTGGGCAATCTCGGCTTCAAGCAGGCCAAGGCGGCGGTGTCCGGGCCCTTATCAGACAAGCTGGCGGCGCGCCTGGCGCTGTCCACTACCAGCCGGCGCGGGACGATCTACAATGTCATCACCGGCAACTGGGTCAACGAGCAGGACAACCTGGGCTTGCGTTTGCAGCTGCTGTGGCGGCCGACCGACAATCTCGATGTGACCTTTTCGGGCGATTACAACACCCAGAACCCGGAATGCTGCGCCACCGTCTATGTCCGCACCGGCACCACCCAGCGCCCGATCTATCGCCAGTTCGATGCCTTGGCCGCCGCGCAAGGGTACAGTGTGGTCAGCCGCGATCCGTTCGCGCGGATCACCGATGTCGATGCCGATCTCAACGCCGGCAACCAGATTGGCGGGCTTTCACTGCGCGCCAAACTGGATCTGGGCGATACCACGCTGACCTCGGTCACCGGCTGGCGCTTCTGGGACTGGAAGCCATCGAACGACCGCGATTTTACCGGCTTGCCGATAACCACCAAATCGCAGAACCCATCGCAGCAGAACCAGTACACGCAGGAATTCCGCCTCAGCCATTCGGGCCGCCGGATCGATTTCACCGCCGGGCTGTTTGGGTACTACCAGACGATCCGCACGCAGGGCCTGCAGCAGCTGGGCCCGGCGGCAAGCCGCTGGCTGCTCAATCCCGGCAATATTACCGCGACCTATCAGACCAATCCGGCGGCCTGCGCAACGGTAACCACCCGCGCCTGCAACCCGGCGGTGCTGAACGGGCTGACCTCCAGCAATGACATCCGCCTCGATAGCGCCAGCGTGGCGTTCTATGGCCAGGCAGCAGTCAAGCTCACCGACCGCTTCACGATCCAGCCGGGCATTCGCGTCAACTACGATTCCAAGAAGGGTTACTATAACGCCGTGGTCACCGACTCTGCGGGCAATCTGGTGACCTTCAGCCCCACGAACACCCCGACCCAGATCGATCAGCTTTCGCAGATGGCGCCCGAATTTTTCGAGCCGCGCTATTCGGCGTGGAATGTTTCCGCCGATCTGACCGCACGCTATGACCTGGCCGATGACGTGCACTTGTACGGCACCTATGCCCGGACTTTCAAGTCGGGCGGGATCAACCTCAATGGAGTGCCGGCCGCCGCCGATGGCACCCCGCTGCTGCAGTTCGCCAGCGTCAAACCCGAACGCGTTAATCACTATGAGGCGGGGCTCAAGACCCAGTTTGCGGGCCGCAGCGTAACGATCAACCTCGCGGTGTTCCGCACCGACATCGGCAACTATCAGGCGGTGGTCAACAACGGCGCGGTCTCTGCTCTGCGCGGCTATGTCGACAATGCGGAAAGCGTGCGCAGCCAGGGGTTTGAATGGGATGCCAGCTGGCGCCCCAGCCGGCGTTTCAATCTGTATCTCAACGGTGCCTACACTGATGCCAAGTACCGCCGCTTCACCAATGCGCCGTGCCCGCCGGAACTGTCGGGCGGTGGCTCCGGCACCCCGATCGGCGCGGCTGGATCGCCCGGAGCCAACAGCCCGGTCACTTGCGACATATCCGGGCAAGTGCTGCCCGGCGTATCCAGATGGTCGCTGTCCTACGGCGCGGAAGGCAACGTTCCGGCTGGCTTGTTCGGCAAGGAAGGCGAGGTCTATCTCGGCGCGGAAGGCAGCTATCGCAGCCGCTTTTCGTCCAACGCATCACCATCGGACTATACCTGGATCGATAGCTACGGTTTGATCAGCTTCCGCCTCGGCTGGCGCTCAAAGGATGGGATCAACGCCTTCCTCTGGGTCCGGAACGCGTTCAATACCCAGTACTTCGAGCTGCTGCAGGTGGCCCCGGGCAGCAGCGGCCTGATCGTCGGGCAGCCCGGCGATCCGCGTACGTTTGGCGGCACCATCAAGTTCGAATTTTAGTAACTGCGGCTCAAACGGTTCTCCTCCCGCTAGCGAATGGCGAGACTGTGGACCTTGGGCTTTGCCGCGACGCAATTCTTGTTTAGAACAGGCGGCGAACATGCTGACTTCGCTCGCCATCCGTAACATCGTGCTGATCGAAGCGCTCGACCTGTCGTTCGGTGATGGGCTGGGCGTGCTGACCGGGGAAACCGGGGCGGGTAAATCGATCCTGCTCGATGCGCTGGGGCTGGTGCTGGGCGCACGCGCCGATAGCGGGCTGGTGCGCGGCGGCGAATCGCAGGCCAGCGTCACGGCAACGTTTGAATTCGATGCGCTGCCCGCAGCCGTGCGGGGGCTGCTCGATGCCGCCGAACTTGATCTTGAGCTGGGTGAGCCGCTGATCGTCAAACGCCGGGTCAAGGCCGATGGCGGTTCGAAAGCCTTTATCAACGATCAGCCGGTCGGTGCGGCTTTGCTGCGCGAACTGGGGCCGATGCTGGTTGAACTGCACGGCCAGCATGACGATCGCGGACTGGTCAACCCGCGCGGTCACCGCGCGCTGATTGATCGCTATGCGGGGGCCGACAACGCGGGGGTGGCCGCGGCATGGTCCGCTTGGCGCGATGCGGAAAGCCAGCTTGACGCGGCCCGCGCTGCAATCACCCAGGCCGCGGCCGATCAGGACCTGTTGATTGCCTATTTGGCCGAACTCACCACGCTCGCCCCGGTTGAAGGCGAAGAGGCCGAATTGGCCGAAGCACGCGCCGCCATGCAAAAGGGGGAGCGGCTGTCGGGCGATCTGGAAGAACTGCGCAAGCTGTGGGCCGGATCGGATTCGGCGCTGGCTACCTTGCGCAGTGCAGGCCGCCGACTGGATCGGATTGCGGCCGAGCATCCTTTGCTCGCTGAAGCCCTGGCCGCGCTGGACCGCAGCGTGATTGAAGCGGGTGAGGCAGAGGAAAAGCTGGAACGGGCGGCCGAAGCGCTGACGCACGATCCGCTGCGGCTGGACACGATCGAAACCCGGCTGTTCGAACTGCGCGCCGCCGCGCGTAAGCATCAGTGCCAGGTCGATGATCTGCCGCACACCATGCGGTCCTTGCGCGCCCAGCTTGATGCCATCGAAGGCGGCGAAGCCAACGTTGAGGCGCTTGAGGCCGCAGCGGCGCAGGCCGGTGCAGCTTATCGCGGCCAGGCCGAAGCGCTGTCCAGAGCGCGAAGCGAAGCCGCGCTGCTGCTCGACAAGGCGGTGGCGGGCGAACTGGCTCCGCTCAAACTCGATGCCGCGCGGTTCCGCACCGCGGTCACCCGCTTGTCCGAAGAACAATGGGGCGCTGCCGGGATGGACCGGGTCGAATTCCTGATCTCGACCAACCCGGGTGCCGATTTCGCCCCGCTCAACAAGATCGCCTCGGGCGGCGAACTGTCGCGCTTCATCCTCGCGCTCAAGGTTGCGCTGGCCGAACAGGGCGGGGCGGCGACGGTGATCTTTGATGAAATCGATCGCGGCGTCGGCGGCGCGGTGGCCAGCGCAATCGGCGAACGGCTGGCGCGGCTGGCACACGGCGGGCAATTGCTCGCCGTCACCCACAGCCCCCAAGTCGCCGCGCGCGGCGGCACGCACTATGTCATCGCCAAAAGCAGCCAGGGCGTGGTGACCCGCACCTCGGTCCACCTGCTCGACAGCGCCGGGCGGCAGGAAGAGATCGCCCGGATGCTCTCCGGCGCCGAAGTAACGGCAGAAGCGCGGGCGCAGGCGGACAGGCTGCTGGAGGGGGTGTGACTGGCGCGCCGCTTGATCGTCCGGTCTGGTCGATGCTCACCGGGCCGCAGGCTGCGCTGGCGCGGGGCGATGATCTGGCGGTGCGGATCGATCCCGGGTTTGGGCCCTTTGCAGCGGCGCGCGATGCGTCGGTGAAGGCGCTGGCCGCGCTGGGCAATCTGGCGCTGGCCGGGGAGGACCTTTGGCTGATCGAGCGCGAGGAATGGCCGGTGCCGCCGGGCATGGAACTGCTGCGCACTGCGCGGCTGGTGCAGATGATGGCGGATAATCCCATGCCGCCGCAGCCGGGCGATGCCACCTGCGATCTGCTGGGTGAGGCGGATGCAGCTGAAATGACCGCGCTGGCGCTCGCTACCAAGCCTGGTCCGTGGGGTGAAAAGACCCGGCGCTATGGCCAGTTCTATGGCATTCGTGATGGCGGAAAGCTGGCAGCAATGGCGGGTGAACGGATGCGCCCTGCGCCGGGCCTCGCCGAAGTCTCAGCAGTCTGCACCTGGCCGGACTATCGCGGGCAAGGCCTGGCCGGCCAGCTGATCCGCCGGGTCATGGCCGGCTTCACCGCGCGCGGCGATCTGCCGTTCCTCCATTCCTACGCCGAGAATGCGAAGGCGATCGGGCTGTATCAATCGCTGGGGTTCGAAATCCGATGCGAAATGGTGGTGACTGTGGTGCGGCGGGTCGAATGAGCGAAGGCAGGCACCACCCCCCAGCCCCCTCCTCTGAAGAGGAGGGGGAGTTTAAGGCGCAGCGCCTCAAAGACCCCTCCTCTTCAGAGGAGGGGGTTGGGGGTGGTGGCGTCACCAGACAATCCCTGCTGAAACGCGCTGCCGACATGCGAAAGAACGCGACCGAGCCCGAACGCCGGATGTGGACGCAGCTGCGCGACAGTCGCTTCTACGGATTCAAATTCCGGCGTCAGGTCCAGATCGGCTGGCGGATCGTGGACTTCTTCTGTCCAGCCAAAGGGCTTGTGATCGAGATCGATGGCGACACCCACGATGCAGAGCGCGATTTGCTAAGCGATTTCCGGCTTGAACGAGAGACCGGTTTCCGCGTCGTTCGCTTTGCCAACCCGGATGTGATGGAAAACCTTGATGGCGTTCTGACTGCGCTGAAGATCGCGCTTGAACAGCAGCCCGATCGCTGGTTGAACCGTGGTGAACACCACCCCCCAGCCCCCTCCTCTGAAGAGGAGGGGGAGTGAGACGTATGACCAATTCCCAAGACATTTCCGAACCCGACGCCGCCAACGAATTGATGCGGCTGGCCAAGGTGATTGCGCATCACAACAAGCGCTATCACGGCGATGATGCGCCCGAAATTTCGGACGCAGAATATGATGCCTTGGTGCGTCGCAATGCTGAGCTTGAGGCCGCGTTCCCGCAGCTGATCCGGCCTGACAGTCCAAGCAAGCTGGTGGGGCATGAGGTTGCTGCATCGCCGCTGGCCAAGGTTACCCACGCGGTGCGGATGATGAGCCTCGACAATGCCTTTTCGGATGAGGATCTGGCCGATTTCGTCCAGCGGGTGCGGCGCTTCCTCAACCTGGCGGAAGGTGCGCCGCTGGCGTTCACGGCTGAGGACAAGATCGATGGGCTGTCATGCTCGCTGCGCTATGAGCACGGCCAGTTGGTGCGCGCCGCAACCCGCGGTGACGGCCAAGTGGGAGAGGATGTGACGCCCAACGTCGCGACCATTACCGACATCCCGCAGCAGCTTGCGGGCGAGGTTCCAGAGGTGTTTGAAATTCGCGGTGAGGTCTACATGGCCAAGGCCGATTTTACTGCGCTTAACGCCGCGCAAGAGGCCAAAGGCGACAAGATATTCGCCAATCCGCGCAATGCGGCGGCGGGATCTCTGCGGCAAAAGGATGCTGTGGTTACCGCCAACCGGCCATTGCGGTTCCTTGCTCACGGCTGGGGCGCGGCCAGTTCGCTGCCCGAAGCGACGCAATTTGCGATGATGCAGCTAATGGCGGCGTGGGGTGTGCCGGTGTCGCCGTGGCTGGGGCGCTTTGACACTGATGCGGCCTTAACCGCACACTATCGGCAGATTGAGGCGGCGCGCGCCGATCTGCCCTATGATATCGATGGTGTGGTCTACAAGGTCGACGATCTGGCGTTGCAGGATCGGCTGGGTTTTGTCGCCAAGGCCCCGCGCTGGGCGATTGCCCGCAAGTTTCCGGCCGAACGCGCCGAAACCACGCTGGAGGCGATCGATATCCAGGTGGGCCGGACCGGCAAGCTGACCCCGGTCGGGCGGCTGAAACCGGTGACCGTGGGCGGGGTGGTGGTCTCCAACGTTACGCTCCACAACCGCGATGAAATCGCGCGGCTGGGGGTCCGTCCCGGTGACCGGGTGGTGATCCAGCGGGCCGGGGACGTGATCCCGCAAGTGGTTGAAAACCTTAGCGGCGAAGTGCCGCGCGGCCCCTACACATTCCCCGATCACTGCCCCGAATGCCACAGCGAAGCGGTGGCAGAGGAGGGCGAGGTCGATGTCCGCTGCACTGGCGGGCTGGTCTGCCCGGCGCAGCGCACCGAACGGCTCAAACACTTCGTCAGCCGCGCCGCGCTGGATATCGAGGGGCTGGGCGAGAAGACCATCGATGAATTCTTCGCGCTCGGCTGGCTTGAGAGTCCGGCTGATATTTTCCGCCTGAAGACCCGCCGCGATGCGATTTTGGCGCGTGAGGGTTGGAAGGAGAAGTCGGTCGACAACCTGCTCGCCGCGATCGAGGCCAAGCATGCGCCCGATGCCGCGCGGCTGTTGTTCGGGCTGGGCATCCGCCATGTCGGAGCGGTGACCGCGCGCGATCTGCTCAAGCGGTTTGTTACGCTGGAGCGACTGCGCGAGGTGGCGGTTGCGGCGCATGAAACGACTCTCCCTCCTCTTCAGAGGAGGGGGCCGGGGGGTGGTGGCAACACAGAATTGAGCTTGGCGCCGCCACCACCCCCATCCCCATCCCCATCCCCATCCCCATCCCCAACCCCCTCCTCTGAAGAGGAGGGGGCTGAGAAGCCCTTGCCGAGCTCACTTCGATCGACGGTATCGGCCCGGCGGTGGTTGAGGCGCTGGGCGATTTCTTCCACGAACCGCACAATCTGGCGGTCTGGGACGATCTGTTGAGCGAAGTTTCCCCGCCGCCCTATGTGGTCGAGACCAAAGACAGCGCAGTGGCGGGCAAGACTGTGGTCTTCACTGGCGCGCTCGAGACGATGAGCCGCGATGAGGCCAAGGCCCAGGCCGAACGGCTAGGGGCGCGCACCGCCGGGACCGTATCAGCCAAGACCGATCTGGTGGTGGCCGGGCCGGGCGCTGGTTCAAAACTCAAGAAGGCTCAGGAGCTTGAGATCGAAGTGCTTGACGAGGCGGCCTGGGCCGCGATCGTCAAGGCGGCCGGATGACCTCGGGCGAGCGCGTTCGGATCGAACTGCCGCAGCCGTTCGGGCCCGGCATGGTCAAGCTGGCCTTCGTCGAGGGCCGCCAGATCCTGATCGTCAATGCCCAAGGCAGGCTCTACGCAATCGACAACCGTTGCCCGCACGCCGGCGGGTCACTCTATGGCGGCAAGCTGGTGGGCGCGCGGCTGCGCTGCCCCAGCCATGGCTTGTTGATCGATCTGGCGAGTGGGTGTGTGGCCGATAGCGGTGGCACCGGCACGCGAGTCTATCAGCTGGATTTGGTGCAGGGCGGGGTTGAATTGACGCTCTAGTCTGGCCGCTGCTGTAGCCTAGGCCCCGATCCCGTCGGCCCAATCACGGGCGTGGCCTTCGCGGCAGATGCGTTCGTAAAGATCGCGGTTTTGGGTGATCCACAGCATGCCCTGCATGTGTTCAAGATCGAGCGGCACATCGAACTGCAGGCCAAGTTCATCGCCGCGCACCCAGATCGTGCGCCCAAGGATCTCAAGTTCATGGAAGTGCAAAACTGCGGTGGTGCCGACCGATGGCGGCGCGTCGATCCGCAGCCGCGCGCCGGTGGACGAGATATCATCCAGCAGGCAGGCACGGCGCCGGTGTGTAAGTTCAAGCATTGCCGCAGCGCCCAGTCGCAGGCGATTGAACAGCCGTCCGCCAGAGGCGGGGCGCGGGTTCGAATGCAGGGTCACAGCCCACGGCTTAGCAGCGCCGAGTTAAGGGACCTTTGCCGAAATCACGAATGTTCTTCCACTTGGGCGACGGGGGCCCTGCCGCTGCGCAGGGCGATGATCAGCACGCCTGTCAGCGTGATCGCCGTGCCAAAGATCATCTTGGCAGTGATCGGATCATCGATCAGCAGCGATCCCAGCGCGAGTGTGATCAGCGGGGTCACGAGGGTCAGCGCGGCCAGCAGGTTCGCCTCATAGCGGGCGATCAGGAAGTAATAGGCGGTGTGGGCAAAAATTGAGGTGACCAGCGCCGAATAGAGCACCGCGATCAAAGCCGGCCAGCCGGCCGCCATGGTGCTGGCCAGGGCATGCGGTTCAAACGCCAGCGACAGCGGGGTAATCGCAAGTACTCCGGTCAGTGCTACCCAGGCCTGAAATTGCAGCGGCGCAATCTGGTCCATCTGCTTCATCATCACTGCCCCCAGCGATCCGCAAAACGCCGCCGCCAGCAGCAGCAACATTCCCAGACTGATCGTAAAGCCGGGCTGGTACATCACGATCAGCACCCCGCCCAAAGCCAGCGTAATGCCCAGCGTGCGGCGCCAGCGAATGCGTTCGCCGAGCATGACAATCGACAGCATCGTGGTCATCGGCACACTGGTCTGCACCACGATTGCTGCTTCCGAGGCTGATACCCAGTACAGCGCGATGAACATCAGCGCAAAATTTCCGCCGCCCATCAGCAGCCCGATCATGATGATCCGCCAGGCCGGGCGCGGCATCGGGCGCAGCCACGGCAGTGTGCACAGGGCGACGATGCCAAAACGCAGTGACGTGTAAAACAATGGCGGGACGTGCCAATGACTGACCAGCACCTTGCTGAGCACATTGTTGCTGGCCCAGACCAGGCAAATCAGCATCAGCAAAGCGAAATCGCGGGGTTTCACCCGGCCTTGTCCAGCATACCGTCGAGCCGCCGCAGCCTGGGCGTAACGATCGGGATGGTCAGCATGGTCGATCCGATTGCGGCGAGCAGCAATGCCGTGAAGGCACCGCTGGTGATGATCTGCTTGTCGAACAGGATGTTGACGAAAATGATCATGATTAGCGCCTTGGTCTGGAGCAGCCAGCCGATCACCCAGGCCTCTCCCTTGCCCCATTTGAGCAGGTGCCCGGCCAGTCCTACGCCCAGCAGCTTGCCCACGATCATTGCCGCCAGCAGCAATGCTGCCGCGCCGAATGCCGCCATGCCGCCCATTTCCCAACTGGTGCGCAGGCCGGTCGAAAGGAAAAACACCGGCATGAAAGCCAGCAGAACCACTTCGCGGAACTTGTCGATGCTTTCGATTTCGAACCATTCGGCATCCAGTGCCGCGCCGGCCAGAAACGCGCCGACCATGTAATGCAGGCCCGACCAATCGGCGAGATAGCCGCAGGCCGCCAGCCAGATCAGGCCCAGATACCACCGGTCGCGCTGCGGGACCCAGGCAATCAACCGGCGGACCAGCACCACTGCGATGCCAAAGCCGATCAGGAAGCCAAGCTGGCGTGTGACGCGTTCCCAATCGAGCAGGATCAAGGCCAGCACGCCCCAGATCATGATGTCATCAAGGCTGGCATAGCGCAGGATCCGCTGGCCCATTGCAGTGCGCAGGATTTCCAGCTTTTCAAGGAACAACACCAGGATCGGCAAGGCGGTAACCGCGCAGGCCATGCCCACTCCGGCAACGAATTGCCACTGCGTGCCCTTGGCGCCGATCCACTGTTCGGGATAGCCCAGCGTGAGCAAAATCAGCGCCGCGCCCGCGCCCAGCAGCAGCGGCGTGCCCAGCGCCAGGCCAGCCGTAATCCCGGTCTCGCCGCGCCATTTCCACGCTGCCTTAAGATCAAGCTCCAGCCCGGCGGCGAAGACAAACAGCATCACCGCCCACCACGCCACCCCGTTCAGCGCGCCGATTACCGGCGGCGCGAAAACGGTCTGGTAGTAGCCGGGGAACATAGCACCGAGCACGCCGGGGCCGAGCACGATTCCGCCGATAATCTGCACCACCACCAGCGGGGCATAGTAATCTGTGCGCAGCAACCGCCAGACCAGATAGGGGGCGGCGAAAATCAGCATCAGCGCCAGCAGATACAGCTCGGTCACAGGAAGCGGCAGGGTCATGGTTAGGGCATTAGCAGTGTGGCCTGATCGCTCCAACCACTGCACAATCGTATTCCCCCACATCGCTGCCATTGTTTCCCGGCATCGCAGTGGCTAATTTGGTGGGCATGAAAGAATTGTTCCAACATGCCGCCATTACCGAGGGGGTCACCGTGCGCGTCGCGGTGAATTTTCTGCCCGAACAATCGCAGATCGAAGCGGGAAAGTGGTTCTGGGTCTATCACATCCGGCTGGAAAACGGATCGGACCAGGCGGTGCAATTGCTCAGCCGCCACTGGAAGATCACCGACGGGCGCGGCATGATCAACTATGTCGATGGCGAAGGCGTGGTTGGCGAACAGCCGATCCTCGAGCCGGGGCAGAGTCATGACTATGTTTCAGGTTGCCCGCTGACTACGCCGCACGGATCGATGGAGGGGCACTATACCTTCGGCCGCGCCGATGGTTTGCTGCTTGATGTGGCGATCCCGTTCTTCCCGCTGGCTGCGCCTGCAACTGCGGGCTAAGCACCAGACTTATGAAGCGCACCCACCTTCCGCTCAATGCCTTGCGCGTGTTCGATGCCGCCGCGCGGCACCTCTCGTTCACCCGCGCTGCGGATGAGCTGGCGGTTACTCCGGCAGCAGTCGGCCAGCAGATCCGCGCGCTCGAGGACGTGTTGGGGGTGGTGCTGTTCCGCCGCACGCCCAAGGGGCTGGAGCTGACCGATGAGGCGAGCGCCGGACTGGAAGCACTGCGCAGCGGGTTCCTGCATTTCGAGGATGCGGTGCGCGCGATGCAGGCCGGGCAATCGAGCCACGTGTATACCATCGCCGCGCCGCGCGAATTCTTCTCCGCCTGGCTCGCGCCGCGGCTAGCAGAATTTCGCAAGGCCAATCCCGAAGTGCGCTTCTCGCTGGTCAGCGATGAGGACGCCGATTTCACCGAGGCCAATCTCGATCTCGCGGTGCGCTGGGCCGAAGGGCCGGGCGATCTGGAAGGCACGGCGCTGGGCGAAACCGGGCGGGTTACCGTGGGCGAGGGCTGCTGGATCGCCTGGCCCGGCGATACCGAGCCGGAGGGCGATGACTGCGAAAGCCCGCCGCTTAGCGTGGGCGATGCCGGGCAGGCGCTTGCCGCCGCCGCCGCCGGAATGGGCAGGGCGCGGGTCCCGGTGCTGCTGGCGCAGTCATGGCTGGAAAGCGGCCGGTTGCAGCACTTGGGCGAACATGCCGAGAGCCGCCATGGCTATTGGCTGGTCGCGCCAACGCCGCAGTGGCGGCAGAAAAAGGTCAAGGCGCTGGTGGCGTTTTTGGCGGGGTAAGGGACTGCTATCCAATTTGCAGCTCTGGGCAATTTCGCGCGATCGCCGCAACAGCTTCATCGAACGATCGATTGGTCCCGGTCAGCGAGATTGCCACGTCTCCTCCAGTCAAAGCCCGGTTGGCATTTGCCGCAAAGCCCAGAATACCTCTCCCTGGAAAGCGGTTTGGGTCGCGCAGGTGCAAGATGATTGAGCGCTGGCCGCGGAAACGCCATTCGGAAATGTTGGTGATTTCGGACCACGGGATGGTTTGATCAGACCAGGCAGCGAAGGCAATTCCGGTTAGGCCGATCCGCAGCGCCTCACCGCCTTCAATCAGACGCTTCGCAATGACTATCGCGCAGGCACCGAAAAATGTGAGGCTTAGCCAGCCGACGATCGCGAAGAATTCAGGCGAATAACGGCGCGATGCCGGCGTCAGCGGGCCGAAGGCACCAACGAACAGCAGACCTGCCCAGACGAAGCCGACCGCACCCAGCAATATCAAGGCCAACCGCACACGCGAATGTTGCGCCACAAATTCTTCCATATTGGCGATGTCCTTTTTGTTTTGATGGATCGCAGGTTTGCGCCTTATCGCACCAAAGCGCAGCCCTTCATCACATGCTGCACCCGTTCCAGTGCGGTCACATCGGCCAGCGGATTGCTATCCAGCGCAATCATATCGCCCCAATGCCCCGGGGTCAGCGATCCCACCCGGTCCTGCCAGCCAAGGAACTCAGCCGCCACGCTGGTCGCCGCCTGGATCGCCTGCAACGGGGTCATCCCATAGCGGACCATGTATTTGAACTGCAGCGCATTGGTGCCGTGCGGGAACACCCCGGCATCGGTCCCGAACACCAGCTTCACCCCGGCGCGCACCGCCTTGGTGAAGCCCTGACGCTGCAAATCGGTGGTCTCGTCATTCTTGCGCAGGATCGATGCGCTCCAGCCGTCGCGGCGGCCGACTTCGGCGATGTAGTCGCCGTTATAGACGTCCATGACGAGGTAAGTGCCGTGGGACTTGGCCATGGCAATGCCTTCATCGTCGATCAGGCTGGCATGTTCGATCCCGCGTGAGCCATTGAGGATCGCCAGCTTGATTCCCGCTGCGCCGTGGGCATGGCTGGTTACCCAGCTGCCGTGGGTCGCGGCGGCCTTGACCGCAGCGGCGATCATCGGGCCGGACAGTTCGATTACCCCCGGCTCGGTCCCTTCGGTCAGCACCGCGCCAGTAGCGATCAGCTTGATCGAATCCGCGCCCAGCGCGAACAACCGATTGACCTTGCGGGTCACTTCGGCGGGAGTGCGGGCCACGCCCACGCGCATTTCGGGCGGGACCACCATGCCCTTGGGCAGCCCGGTCACTTCGCCGCCGCCGCCCGGCACGGTGATATAGCCGCCGACCGCGTTGATCCGGGGGCCCACCACATCGCCGCGGTTGATCGCATCGCGCAGCTCGATGTTGCCATTGGCGCGGTAGGATCCGACATCGTGGACCGTGGTGAAGCCTGCTTCCAGCGTGGCCCGGGCATTGCGGGCACCCAGATAGGCGGTCGCTTCGGCCGAATGCAGCAGCGGTTCGGCGGCGTTGCTGGTCTGCAGGAAATCGGCCAGATGGACATGCGCGTCGATCAGTCCGGGCATCACCCATTGCTTCGACCAATCGACCACGGTGGCACCCTGCGGCACCGTGTGCCACGGTTCAACCGCGCTGACCCGGCCGTCGGTGACGCGGATCAGCTGATCGTCCAGCACTTGCCCGGTGCTTGGTTCGATCAGGTGCCCGGCATGGACATAGACTACCGCAAGCGGCGGCGGCGTGGCCACAACGGGGCCAAAAGCGCAAAGCGCGGCGAAAGCGGCAAGCAGGCGTTTCATATGCGGGAAGGTGCCGTGTCTCTTGCTGCCATGCAATGCCCACCTGCCCGCAAATACGCCTGCATCTTAATCGCTCGGTTAAATTGCGCTTGACGTTCCTGCGCAGCGCGGGCCAACTCACGCGATGAAGCACCGCACCATTCGTATTCCCGTTGCCCCTGGCGTTGAAATTGCCGCCGATGTAGCGGGTCCGGACGGGGCACCTACAGTAGTGTTGGGCCACGGCGGCGGCCAGACACGGCATTCGTGGGACCGGTGCGAGGTGCAACTGGCCCGCGCCGGGTTTCAAGCGATCAATTACGATTTGCGCGGACACGGTGATAGCGATTGGTCGGGGGATGGCGATTACGGGGTTGAAACCCGCGCGCGCGATCTGATGGCAGTCGCCGCGCAGGGATCGCGCCCGCTGGCACTGGTCGGCGCTTCGCTGGGCGGGATCACCGCTTTGATGGCAGCCTCGCTGGGGCTTGAGGTCGATGCGCTGGTGCTGGTCGATATCGTGCCCAAGATGTCGCCAGTTGGCGTGGCCAAGATCCGCGGCTTCATGACGGCGCATACCGATGGCTTCGCTGCGATCGAGGAGGCGGCCGACGCGATTTCCGCCTATTATCCCGATCGGCCCCGGCCCAAGGATCTGTCAGGGCTGAACAAGAACCTGCGGCTGCGCGCCGATGGCCGCTATCACTGGCACTGGGACCAGCGGATGATGACCGATGCCCGCGCCAATCCGGACCACATGCTGGCGCTGCTTGACGCGGCGGACTGGACTGACCGGGTGCCGACCCTGCTGGTGCGGGGGATGAAAAGCGATATCGTTGACGATGACGGCGTGGCCGATCTGAAGCGCCGCATCCCGCATCTCGAAATCGCGGATATTCGCGGTGCCGGGCATATGGTGGCGGGCGACAAGAACGATGAATTCAACGCCGCGGTGATCGAATTCCTGACCCGGGTGATGCCGGTTTAACACGGCAACCATTGTTCAAACACTGAGGCAAATATCCCGCTCAGCCTGAGCCTGTCGAAGGCCCATCGTGACAGGCCAGGGTATCGTAACCGGAGGGTGCTTCGACAGGCTCAGCATGAGCGGTTCTGCAAAGATCTGCAGCTTGCCGCTCAAGCCGCCACGCGCAGCCGCCGCAGCGCCCGCCAGGCCAGCGCCTTGGCGCGGTTTTGGGCGGGAAAAGCACCGGGGCTGGCGGGATGCAGTCCGATCCGGCGCAGCACGTTGTTGAACGCCCGCGCATCGGCTTCGGCATAGGACCATTCCGAGCGCCAGGTTACAGACAGCGAGACTGAGGGGTGGGCACCGTTCTTCACCCAGTGCGGCGCCTTGACCGGCACGTGGATTGCTTCGCCCGGGCCGATCTGGATCGGTTGGCCCTTGGCAGCAAATTCATCGTTCCAGGGCAGATTGCGATGGTGCTTGCCCAGATGGAACAATTCATGCGCCTGCGCGCCCAGCAGAGCCTCGTCCTCAACCGGGAACACGGTCATGGTCTTGTCGCCCATCACCTGCAGCAGGATGTTGTGTTCGGGATCAAAGTGAAACGGGGTTACTGATCCGGGTGAAGTGACGAAGATAAATCCCTCTAACGTCTCCATTTTGCCGGTGCGCGCCTCAACCAGATCGCGAAGCTCACCCAGCACTGAATGGAGCAGGTCGCGGTAGGCCGGAACCTGCTCGATCCGCTTCAACGCCACCCACGATCCGCTTTGGCCGATGTTGCGGATCGTTTCGACTACGCCCAGCCGGGCCTTGGGCACCGCTTCGGGGGCAATGCCGATCGGTATATCGCCAGGATTATACTCGATCTCGCTGGTTGGCAGAGCCCCAGCCAGATCGGCCAGCGCAGCGATCGTCAACAGCGGATGACCGGTCAGGGTGTGCTGAAACTTGACCGGACGAGCGGGATAGGCAGCGGCAAAGGCGCTGCGGGTTTCGGCGGGAAAAACAGTCTGCGGCATGGCCGTCCTTGATGCGCTACTTACCTCTCGCGCGGTAGCAATTAGGTGTTAAGATCAGGTGGATGGGCACTCTCGGGCGAGTGGCCTGATGGGGGGAGCAGCAACAATGACGAGGTCTTTTCTGCGCGCTGTGCTCGGTTCCGCCGCGCTAGTGCTGATCCCTGCAGCTTCGCAGGGGGCCGATCAGCCGCAAATCACCGTCAGATCCAAACCGGCTATGAACCAGGCTGAATTCCACGATCTTGTCACCCAGACCTATTGGCTTGATCCCAAGAAGCAAAAAGATGCCAAATATCTCGAAGGCGGAACCCGCAGGCTTGATGCTTTCTGGGAAAAGGCAATGGCGGACAGGACCGGGTTTGCGCCGCTATTGGCGGCCGAACTGCAACGCGCCGATCAGCCGGCCAACTTCTACCTCGATGCCCCGCTGCTGCTGCATTTTATCGATCCTAGCGTGGCCATGGGACAGATCGGCGCGGCCGGACTGCTCAAGGTGGATTTCAAGCAAGTCTCGCTCAATCCCGGCAATTATGTGCTGGCAACCAACCTTTTGATGGGCGACGGCGTTGATACTACCGATGCCGCGCTGCACCTGCTGGATCACAAGGATCACCAGTTCGGGGTCAACGCATTTCCGCACTATTTCGAATATGAAAAGATCGAGGCGCTGGTCTGGATGCTGTTCGGGATGGAAGAGCAAAAATTCGTCCCCAAGCTGGCGGCGCGGCTGCAGACCGAAACCGACAATTACAATCTGGGCGCGATCATCCACGCGCTGTGGGAAAGCGTCACACCGGAAGGCTGGGCCGCGCTGCGCGCCTATGCCAAGGGGCCGTGCAAGAACAAGGACGCCTGCGCCTATGCGCGTGAAATGCTCGCTCATACCGGCGATGATCCCCCGGCCAAGGGGCTGGTCGCAGACGATCTGCGCGCCAAACGCCGCACGATCGCGATGAAGCCCTTCGTGCATGATTCCTACATCGCGTTCCACAAATTGAGCGATGATCTGGCCGCCATCGCCGGACCCAAGCTGTAACTGGTGCCCCGTCCGGTCGGGCCGGACGGGGCGGACAGCTGGCCCTTGGCCTCATTCCTCGGGTGGCAGCCGCCATTGGATGTTGCCGCTGTAACTGCCGCCTATCGCCGCACCATTGGTGTCACGCGCGGGATCGAACCGGGCGCGTTTGGGCAGCAATTGACAGGCGCGGGCATCAAGTTCGGTGTGGCCGCTGGGGCCCGTAATGGCGCAGGTCGTTACTCGCCCGGCAGCATCGATGGTCAGGCGATAGCCGGTGCGCCCTTCCTGCCGTTCGCGGATCGAGCGGGTGGGATAGTCGTCGGTGGTCAACCATCCGGAACTGTCGCCTTTGGGTTTGGCCGCCTTGGGCTGGTACAGCGGCTTGGGGCTGGGGGTCGGCGTTGGCGTGGGTGTCGGTTGCGGGTCGGTCCCGGTGCCGGTTTCGCCGCCACCAGATGTGGTCGCCGGATCGGTGGGGAACGCGGAGTTTGGATCGGTCGGTCCAACCGGGACGCGCGGGCTGGGAACGACAATCGGACCTTGCGGCGTGGGCTTGTCGGTCGGCAGGGGCGGGGTCTTGGTCGGGGTCGGCGAGGGCAGCGGAAACCCGCCGATGGGCTTATCCTTGATGATCGACCGGGTGAAGGCCAGCCCGTTGATCAGAGCCCAGACCAGGCCAAGTTCAAGTGCGACCACCGCGGCACCAGCGGTCAATTTTCGGGATCCGGTTTCGGCATCGGCATAGGCCATGGCATCGTCTCCTTGTTCAAGGTGCCGCAGCCCGCCCGGTTTGCCGGTGTCTTGCCCGCAGCACGATCAGTAATGTAATAGTATAACATAGCTATCGATTGTCAAGCGCGAGACGATCCGCGCAAGCGCGCCAAAAAAAGCGGTTTAACCTTGCGATTAAAGACTCGATTCCTGCGCGGCGAACGGGCACAACGCTGAGGTGCTGCACCACCGAGTCAGGTCAACTGGCCGCGGGCAGCACGGCACATCACCCGGGCGGACCGGGCGGGGGTTTAGAGGAGGCCTGTTAGATGCGGTTCAAGCTTTTGGGGATTGCCACGCTGGCGTTGATTGCAGCTTGCAGCAAGGCGCCATCGCCGCCGCCGCAAAGCGGGGTTACCGATGCCATGATCGCCGCGCCGCCGCAGGGCGAATGGTTGACCTATGGCGGATCGCCGTCTGAACAGCGCTTTTCCAAGCTGACCGGGGTCAGCGATGCCAACGTCAAGGATCTGGGTCTGGCCTGGTCGGCCGATCTTGAAACCGCGCGCGGGCAAGAAGCGACCCCGCTGATGCACGATGGTGTGCTCTACGTTTCCACCGCCTGGTCGATGGTCAAGGCTTATGATGCCAAGACCGGGGCGATCAAATGGCAGTATGATCCCAAGGTTGCCCGCAGCACCTTGGTGCGGGCCTGCTGCGATGCAGTGAACCGCGGCGTCGCGCTGTATGGTGACAAGGTCTATGTCGGCACGCTCGATGGACGGCTGGTCGCGCTCGATCAGAAGACCGGCAAGGTCGTGTTCGAAAAGACTGTGGTCCCCAACCAGACCGATTACACCATCACCGGTGCACCGCGGGTGGCCAAGGGCAAGGTGTTCCTCGGCTCGGGCGGCAGCGAATACAAGGCGCGCGGCTATCTCGCCGCTTATGATGCGGAAACCGGCGCAGAGCTGTGGAAGTTCCACACCGTGCCCGGCAATCCGGCTGATGGCCATGAAAACAAGGCGATGGAAGCCGCGGCCAAAACCTGGACCGGCGAATGGTGGAAGCTGGGCGGCGGCGGCACGGTGTGGGATTCGATCACTTACGATCCCACCACCAACATGGTGCTGTTTGGCACCGGCAATGCCGAACCGTGGAACCCGGCCGCAGCCGGGCGCGAAGGCGATAGCCTCTACACCTCTTCGGTTGTCGCGGTCGATGCCGATAGCGGCGAATACAAATGGCACTTTCAGGAAACCCCGGAAGACCGCTGGGATTTCGATAGCGACGCTCAGATCACCATTGCCGATCTGCAGATCAACGGCGAGCAGCGCCACGTTGCGCTGCATGCGCCCAAGAACGGCTATTTCTATGTGCTGGATGCCAAGACCGGCCAGTTCCTGAGCGCGGGATCGTTCGCCGCGCAGAACTGGACCACCGGGATTGATGCCAAGACCGGCAAGCCCACGATCAACCCCGAAGCGCGCTATGAAAAGACGGGCAAGCCGTTCATCGGTGCCCCGGGCGCAATCGGCGCGCACAGCTGGCAACCGATGAGCTTCTCGCCGCAGACCGGCTATGTCTATCTGCCGGCCAATGGCGTCGGCCAGGGCTATATGGCGGCCAAGGACTGGAAGGCATCGGACATCGGCTTCCAGATCGGCCTCGACGCCGCGACCACGGCGCTTCCGGCTGACAAGGCAGTGCGCGCCGCGGCCCGCAAGGGCACTACCGGGGCGCTGGTGGCCTGGGATCCGGTCAAGCAAAAGGCCGCCTGGACCGTGCCGCACACCGGACCGTGGAATGGCGGTACGCTCGCTACCGCCGGCAATCTGGTGTTCCAGGGCAATGCTGATGGCTTTTTCAACGCTTATGCCGCCGATACCGGCACCAAGCTGTGGTCCTTCGCCACGCAAACCGGGGTGATCGCCGCACCGATGACCTATGAAATCGACGGCGAACAATACGTCGCGATCCTGGTCGGCTGGGGCGGGGTGTGGGACGTGGCCACCGGCGATGTCTACAACATCTCGAAAGCCGCCCGGAACATCAGCCGTCTGCTGGTCTTCAAGATCGGTGCCAAGGGCGTGCTGGCGGCGGCACCGCCGCTGCAAATGATGCCGATCGATCCGCCGCCGTTCAATGGCACTCCGGAACAGGTCGCGCGCGGCGGGGCTAATTTCGCCCGCTATTGCTCGGTCTGCCACGGCGACGCTGCGGTGGGCGGCAACCTCAATCCGGATCTACGCCGCTCATCCTATATCAATGCGCCTGAAGGGGTGCGTTCGGTGGTGATCGACGGCGTGCTGATGCAGGGCGAACACCCCAAGGGGATGGTCAGCTTCAAATCGGTGTTCAAGCCTGAGGATGTGGAGGATATCCGCCAATACATCATCAAGCGCGCCAACGAGGACAAGGCGCTGGGCGTGAAGTAACCTGAGCCAAGCCTGGCTTTGCCATTGGCGAGATAAACTAGCCCCAGCCGTCCTTGTGGCGCGCTGGGGCAAGCGCCATCTTGGCGGCGCATAACAACAGGAGAACCCGCATGAGCGACGCCGAACAGCCCCCCGAAAACCAGCCGGCGGGCTATGCGCCGCCCAAGGTCTGGACCTGGGACAAGGAAAGCGGCGGACGCTTTGCCAACATCAACCGGCCCGTTTCTGGCGCGACGCATGACAAGGATCTGCCGGTCGGCAAGCACCCGATCCAGCTCTATTCGCTCGGCACGCCTAACGGGGTCAAGGTCACCATTCTGCTCGAAGAGCTGCTGGCGCTGGGCCATGCCGGGGCGGAATACGATGCCTGGCTGATCAACATCGGCAACGGCGATCAGTTTGGCAGCGGCTTCGTTGCGATCAATCCCAACAGCAAAATTCCGGCGATGGCCGATCACGCGCTCGATCCGCCATTGCGGCTGTTCGAAAGCGGATCGATGCTGATCTACCTGGCCGAAAAGTTCGGCGCCTTCATTCCCACCGATCCGCGGGGGCGGGCCGAAACGATCAACTGGGTGATGTGGCAGATGGGCAGCGCGCCGTTTCTGGGCGGCGGGTTCGGGCATTTCTATGCCTATGCCCCGTTCAAGATGGAATATCCGATCAACCGCTATGCGATGGAGGTGAAGCGCCAGCTACACGTGCTCGATACCCATCTGGCGACCAACCAGTTTATGGTCGGCGATGAGTACACGATTGCCGATATGGCGATCTGGCCATGGTACGGCGCGGTGGCCAAGGGCGTGGTCTATGAAGCAGGAGAATTCCTGGCGGTGCACGAATATACCAATCTGCTGCGCTGGGCCGATCAACTGGCCGAACGGCCAGCGGTGCAACGCGGGCGCATGGTCAACCGCGGGATGGGCGAGCCTTCGACGCAGCTGCTGGAACGCCACGATGCCCGGGACTTTGACGTGAATACGCAAGACAAGGTGCTGGAGCGCGGGGGCGAGCGGGCTTAGGGGCACAAGCTACTTCCCCCTGGGGAAGGTGGCTCGCGCAGCGAGACGGATAGGGGCAGGGCAAAAAAGCCGCGATAGCGGCTGCGCGCTACCGCGCGCAAACTGGCGCGCCCCGCTCCGTCAGCCCTGCGGGCCGCCACCTCCCCCGAGGGGGAGCATCGGCTAGCTGATTTAAATCACACCTTTCGCCGCCAGCTCATCCAGCTCTGCTGCGCCAAGCCCCAGTTCGCCGTAAACCTCGGCATTGTGCTGGCCGACTTGCGCCGGAGCGGAGCGCTGCACGCCGCCCGGCGTCGCCGACAGCCGCGGGAACACCCCCTGCATCTTGAGCGGGCCGAAGCGTTGGGTTTCCACCTCGACAATCGCGCCGCGCGCAGCAAAGTGGGGATCGGCCAGCATTTCCGGGGCGCGGTAGACCCGACCTGCCGGGATAGCGTGCCGGATCATCAGGGCATCGAGTTCTTCCACCGTCAGGGTGCGGGTCCAGTCCTCAATCAAGGCATCGATCTCGGTCTGATTCTCACCCCGCGCCAGATGGGTTGCAAAGCGTGGATCGTGACCCAGATCGGGCTGGCCCATGGCCACGGCCAGCCGCTGCCACAGCGAATCCTTGTTCGCTCCGATCATGTATTCGCCGTCCTTGCAGGCATAGACATTGCTCGGCGCAATTCCCTTCAGAACTGAGCCCGAGCGTTCGCGGATCACGCCGTTCAAGGCATATTCGGGGACCAGCCCCTCCATCACCTGCAGCACGCTTTCATACAGCGCGGCGTCGATCACCTGGCCCTGGCCGGTGCGGCTGCGGTGGTGCAGCGCGGCCAGCACGCCCATGCAGCCATAGGTCGCTGTCAGGGTATCGCCGATCGAAATGCCCATGCGGCTGGGCGGGCGGTCCGGCTCACCGACGATATAGCGCCAGCCGCCCATCGCCTCGCCAATTCCGCCAAACCCGGCGCGGTTCGAATAGGGCCCGTCCTGGCCATAGCCTGACATTCGCGCCACAATCAGCCCGGGATTGCTGGCCCGCAAGGCATCCGGGCCAAGGCCCCATTTTTCTAACGTGCCGGGCTTGAAATTCTCGACCAGCACGTCGGCGCTGGCGATCAGGCGGCGAACCAGATCCTGCCCGGCCGGATCGCGCAGATTGGCTGAGACCGAGCGTTTGTTGCGCGCGATCACTTCCCACTGCACCTTATGCTCACCCTGTCCCCATTCGCGCAGCGGATCACCTGCGCCCGGCGGCTCAACCTTGACCACATCGGCGCCCATATCGCCCAGCAATTGTCCGCAAAACGGCCCGGCAATCAACTGGCCAAGCTCGATCACCCGGATCCCGTCCAGCGCCCCGGCCATTATGCCAGCCCTGCCGGAAAAGGCGGGGCCTGCGCCGCCATGCCGGGCAACCTGCGGCCCATCACGCCCGCCAACCAGTGGTTGGCCGCGACCATCGCCGGGAAGTGGAGCCCGGTTTCAATTCCAGCGCGGTTGAGCATATAGGCCACGTCTTCGCTCGCCACGTTGCCCGCTGCGCCTGGAGCGAACGGGCAGCCGCCTAGCCCGCCCAGCGATCCATCGACCACGCTGGCCCCCGCACCGATCGCCGCCCAGACATTGGCGAGGCCAGTGCCGCGGGTGTTGTGGAAATGGACCCGCACCGGCAGTGGATGCACCGCCGCTTTGACTTGCCCCAGCAGTGCGGCAACTTGCGCGGGATCGGCCACGCCGATTGTGTCGGCCAGGGCCACCTCCTCCAGTCCCAGAGTGGCAAGTTCGCGGGCCATGGCCACCACGTGCGCTGCCGGAACTTCGCCGCTGAACGGACAGCCGAACGCGACCGCGATGGTCGCCTGCACGGTCTTTCCTGCCTGCCTGGCCAGCGCTGCAATCTCCGCCACGGCAGCAATCGATCTGGCGCTGGTCTGTCCCTGATTGGCCACGCCGAAAGCATCGCTGGCTACCGCCACCGCGCCCAGCTGATCGATCCGCCCAGTCGCCAGCGCACGCTCAGCCCCGCGGGCGTTGAGCACCAGGCCGACGTAGGTCGCATCGCTGCGCAACGGCAGCCCGGCACAGACCGCCTCGGCATCGGCCATTTGCGGCACTTTTGCGGGATTGACGAAGCTCGCCACCTCGATTCGCCGCGCGCCATAGCCCAGCGCGCGTTCGATCAGCTGCAGCTTGTCGGCGGTTGCAACCAGCAGCTTTTCGTTCTGCAACCCGTCGCGCGGGCCCACTTCGACAAATTCGATCATGCCGGCAGCGAAAGGTGCTTGCCGCCGAACACAGCCTGCCAGCTTTCGATTTCATCGACCACGATTTCATCGATCCGGTGCGCAAGTTCGGCCACCGCGGCATAGGTGATCCCGGTTTCGCCGCTTTCGAGCAGCAGGCGGATCCGGGTATCGACCCCGTCCAGCTTTTCAGCAGTGACTTCGGAAATCGCGGCAAAGCGTTCAAAATCGCCGAAAAAGCGCATGCCGGAAATGGCCGCACCCAAGGTCGGCAATGAAACGCCGATGAAGGTGGACAGATGCGATAGCCCATTGGGCAAGGCCTCGTCGATCAGGCCCAGCCGCGCGCCGAGGGTAATGCCCAGGAAGATTGAAACCGACATGACCGCCAGCAGGAACATCGTTTCAGAAAGCTTGTCGAGTTTGCTGTGGACCGTTTCCAGCCGCGTTGCCTTGGCCCGGTGATAGTCTCGCTGGCCGACAACGTGCGGATGCAGCACCGTGGCCAGCACCTGCGCCAGATAGGCTTTGGTCAGCACCACTCGCGGCAGTCCGGCTGCGCGCAGGCAGTGGCGGGCGTGATATTCGGGCCAATTGGTATCGGCGCCGTGCGGCCAGCGCCCCGGCGGACGCGCGGCCCCCACCAACAGCATCAACGGGGCGTGGCGCAGATATTCGGCCACCCGCCGCGTTTCAAACCAGCGGGCGTGCCAATCCAGCCGGCTGCCCAGCCAGGTTATGAACAGGATTGCGGCCAGCAGCAGGAATTCGCCGGTCGCAAACAGCCACTTCACGTTTTCAAGATGCAGCGGCTGATATGCCAGCCCGGTCATGATCGCCATCGCCGAAAGCAGGAAATTGGTGATCATCCCGCTGCGATAGGCATCGGAAAGCCAGGCGCCGATCCCGTCGCTCCAGGCAAACCGAGGCAGGATCTGCTTGGCCAGATGATCGGCATAGTGCGGATCGCCGCCGGGCAGTGCGGCGGCGGCGCGCAGCACTTCGGCGCCGCTACCCGCTGCAATCCGGTCGGGCGTTTCATAGGTCTGGCGCAGCGAGCGGAAGGGACGGCCCTGACCGCCAAACAGCGCCTCGATCCGGCGATAAACGGTCAACAAATAGCTTGAATGCGAACGCCAACTGGCCCGGTCCAGCCGTTCGGAAGCGGCAATCAGATCGGCCCCGGCATCGGGCTGCAAGGCATCGCGCACCAGCAGCGCCAGTGTCCGGTCGTCCGCCTCGGGCAGGTTGCGCCAGTTGGTCATGCTTTCGCGGGCGCGAGCAATGCGCCAGACCTGCGGTTGTACGGGATCGAGCAACAGGACCGGCGTTCCCGCCTCAAGCGCCATGTCAACCGAATAGCCAACGCCGCCGGGCAGATTGCGGATATTGCCGTCCCATACCGCGATCAGGATATCGCTCTGTTCGATCATCACCTGCCCGGCCAGCGCCGCCTGATCCGAACAGTCGATCGAGAAACTGCGCGCGGCAGACAGATCGGCCGGCGCGGCCATATGCGCGCGGAACAGCGCGGCCAGTTCGGCATCCCGGTCAGCCAAAGCGAAAACCCGGGCGCGGGCGGCCCAGGCGCGGATCGCATGGGCGCGTTCGCGTACCGCTGGATCGGCGGGATCTCTGCCCTCCAGCAGGGCATCGGCGTCTTCAAAAGTAACCGGCAAGGAATTGATCGCGCAGTTGAGCGCCTCGCCAAACGGCAGCGGCGCCACCAGCTCCCAGCCCAGCGCGGTTGCGGCTTCTGCGGCGATGATATCGACGCCGCTGACCAGCAGATTGTGGAGCCGGGTCGGGGCGTGGCTGGTAGTGGCGCTATCGGCCAGCCGCACCCGCGCTTCCAGCCGCGTGAACAGCTGCTGGATCGCCGCACTGACTGCGGCATAATTGGTCGCCAACGCCGGATTGCTGTCACGGTGGCCGGTAACGCCAAGCGCCAGGCGCGGTAAGGGGTTGGGCGGGGGCGTGACGCTCATCGGCGAGGACCTTATTGAGCCTTTGCGGCAAGGTCCAGCTTGCATGGCGGCGTGGCCCCTGCCAAGCGCTGGAACCATGAAACGCGTACTCAAGCTCGATGGGGTCCACAACTTTCGCGATTACGGCGGCTATGCTGCGGCCGGCGGCGCGCAGATCAAGCCTGGTGTGCTGTGGCGATCAGCCCAGCACGGCGATGCCAGCGATGCTGATCTGACGGCAATCGACGCGCTTGGCCTCAAAACGGTGATCGATTTGCGCGGCCCTTCGGAACGCGATGCCAAGCCTTGCCGCCGCTCGGGCACCTTTGCCGCGCAGGTCTTCACCTATCCTGAAGAAACTGCTGGCCTGGCGCTGCATACCGAAGCCGCAGACGGCGTGGTGAGCGAGGCGGAAGCCCGCGCGGCGATGATGCGGCTTTATGATGGCATTGCGTTTCGCGGAAACCTGGTGCCGATGCTGCGCTGCCATTTCGAAGTCTTGAAGCGCAATGAAGGGCCCAGTCTCGTCCACTGTGTTGCAGGCAAGGATCGCACAGGTTTTGCCGTCGCTTTGGTCCAGCACGCGTTGGGGGTGAGCCGCGACGAGATTATCGCGGATTACATGCTGACCAACGTGGCCGGCAACATCGAGGCCAGGATTGCCGCTGGTGCCGAACAGATCCGGGCCCACCGTGGACCCATCACCGATGCCACCATCCGCGTCTTGATGGGGGTAGAGGAGGACTACATCGTCGCCGCGTTCAACGCGGTTGAAGCGCGGCACGGCGATGTGGACAGCTATCTGGCCGATGTGATTGGCGTGCACGGGGCGGAGGTTGAAGGGCTGCAGATGGATTACCTTGCCTAGAGCCAGGTACGAAATTGCTGCAACAAAGGTGGCATTCCCGCGAAAGCGGGACTCCATGGCGCAGCGTTAGTCCATGGATCCCCGCCTGCGCGGGGATGACAAGCTTGGGCAGGGACGGCCGGGTGCCGATCACATGCCATTTGCGCAATCAAACCTCGTCCAGCATCAGCACTTCGATTTCGACCTCTAGCCGCGGCTCGGGCAGGAGCGAGTGCTCAACCCGCACCACCGCTGCATCGGCCACCAATTGGCCCGGAATGGCGAATTCGTGATCGGGCAGGGCGTCGATCAGCCCTTCGCCAACCGCAACGGCTTCGGCGCCCGTGAACGCCAGCACCACGCTGTGCCGGGTGCCGGAAAAGGTGACACTGGCCCAGGTACGTTCGGCATGGCGGACCAGTTCAGCCTGGCCTTGTGCCAGGTCGAGCAGCGCCGAAAGCAGCTGCATCCAGGGGGTGCGGCGGGTGCGGCGGCGGGCGGCAGAAAGCATGTCAGCGTCAGCAGTAAGGTCAATTTGCACGGCAGTCCTCACGGTATATGTTCATGAAATGTTCCACACGTTTCGCGGTTGCATCGCGGGGAGTGCGGCCGTTGCGCAAATCCTGAACAAAGCGCGGATCGCGGGTCGCAAGCCGGCCGAACTTGGTCCAGGGCATTCCGGTTTCGCGCAGAAAGCGCTCGATCCGGGAAATAAGCATTACACATTGCCTCCTGTTGCTGGTGCGACTGGTTGCGAATCGCGGTAGGAATAATCCTTTACTTGATCGTCAAATCCTACTTGTCTAGGAAAAATACATCGTGTAGGACAATTTCATGGTTACTATCGATTCACGCACCCGGCTGCTGCAACTGGTCGGCGAGCAAGGGGCCAGCTTGTCTGGTCTGTCCGAAATGTTGGGGCGTAATTCTACGTATCTTCAACAATTTATAAGAAAGGGTAGCCCGCGAAAGCTGGAAGAGACCGATCGCCGCAGACTGGCGCAATTCTTTGGCGTTGACGAAGCGGAACTTGGCGCGCCTGAGGAATTTTCCCCTACGTCATCCACCAAGCTGCGCGGCGAATGGGTTGACGTGCCGCGCCTGCCGCTGGGCGCATCGGCCGGGCCCGGTCTGCTGCCGGGCGAAGAACTGCCGATCGGCGCATTCCGCTTTTCTGCGCGCTGGCTGCGCGAACAGGGCCTTGATCCGGCGCAGCTTTCCGCAATCAAGGTTGAAGGCGATTCGATGGAAGCCACCCTGCGCGATGGCGACGAAATCCTGGTTGACCGCAGCCCCCGCAATTGGCGCGACGGCATCCACGTGGTTCGCAGCGGCGATGCGCTGATGGTCAAACGGCTCGACCTGGCCCGGTCAGGCGTGGTCGCACTGGTCAGCGATAATCCGGCCTACCGGACGATCGAACTGCGGCCCGATGAGGTTGAGGTGATCGGGCGGGTGGTGTGGAAAAGCGGGCGACTGTGATTGCAGCAGGGGCGTTAGCTTTCGGTCCGTATACGTATACCTGAGTTGCCGGATCGCGTTTTGCTCGTAAGCTTCTGCCAAGGCGTAAAACGTCAAGGAGAGGGGCCATGGGCTACGGCAAATTCTGGTTGCGAAATCTCACTTTTGCGCTGGCCTTGTCCAGTCCGCTGGTGGTCTCAGCTCAAGCTCCCGCACGGTTCAATTCCGAACGGCCCACCGCCCGGATCGACTATTGGCAAAAGCGCGCCGCAGAAGTCGATCGACAGCTGACAGGCAAGCAGAGTCTGCGATCCTACCACCTTGCCTTTGTGGGGGATTCGATCACCGATTTTTGGCACCTCGACGCCAATCCCTGGTTCCCCGGAAAATACTGCGGCCGATCAATTTGGGATGAGAGCTTCGGCGGGGCGTTGCCGGCACAAAAGGCGCTCAATCTGGGCGTTTCGGGTGACCGGATCGAGCATGTTCTGCATCGCTTGTTGCCAAAGGCCAAGGGCGGGGAAGGCTGGCTCGACCGCGGCGACCTGCAGCCTGATTCGGTGTTTGTCATGCTGGGGATCAACAATTCGTTCGATACTGAAACCCCCGCCACCGACAGCATCTATCGCGGCGTGCTGGCGGTGGTTGCCCGCATTCACGAACGCAAGCCCAAAGCGCGGATCGTGATCCAGTCGCTTCTGCCCACCGATGACGATGCCAAGAACCGCGATCTGGTCTTGCCGATCAACGCGCGGCTGCTGGCATTTGCGGCAGGTGCGGATGGTGTCGAGTACCTCGACCTCTACCCGTCATTCGTTGATGAGGCCGGGGCCCAGCGCCGCAACCTGTTCAACGATTCTTTGCATCCAAGCCGCGATGGCTACCGGGTCTGGCGGGATCGGCTGGTTGCATTTCTGGGCGGCGGGTCCCCGGAAAGCAGATGAGAACAAGTCAATGGCACCACCTGTGTGGATTTGGTGAAGAAGCGATGCAGTGGGTTGAGGCCATGACCTGAGCGGCACAGATCGTGGCGCGAAGGACCGCATGATGCATCTAAATGAGACCTACCGATTTGGATTGACCTTGTTCACAGCCTGCATGCTCGTCTGTGCGGCTGCAACGCTGGCGACGTGGATCGTAAGCACACCGGCGCAGGTTCAGGACGCCCACGCAAGTTGGAACTGTCAAGTTGCAAGGCATTCGGGCGGAGCTCTTTTCAAATGGTACTGCATGCCCGGCCCAATTCGACTGGCGGCGCTGGCGCTTTGGTGCTCGGTACTTTGCCTTGGTGGGGTCCTTTTTGTGCGGCGCTTAAGTACAGACGAACTGGCTGGAGAAGGCTGGTCACTGCTGGCGATCCGTGCCGGCCTCTCCGCCTTGATAGCGGGCGCAATGGTCTTTCTGCAGTTTTATCTCATTGCATACGTCCTGCCCTATCGTGCCACGGAGACATGCAAAGTTCCCATTTGGGCGGGAATTGCCCTTGCTGCTGCAGTGGCAAGCAAGACGATGTTTCCCAAAGTGAGACCGCTGTGGCTGGTGGTCCCGATTGCATTGGCCAGCATTCCGGGATTCATCCTGATTACTGTGTTGCTTGGGATCGAATTTGATTGACGTAAAACCAGATCGTCTGCTGCCGATATGGCGGCTTACCCCCGAAAACCGTTGCCTGCGCCGCCAACCCTCGGCATGAAACTGCTGATGACCGAAACCACCGAACCGCCCGTCCGCGTCGGGATCATTCCCGTTACCCCGCTGCAGCAGAATTGCTCGCTGGTGTGGTGCACCAAAACGATGAAGGCCGCGCTGGTCGATCCGGGCGGGGATCTGGACAAGTTGAAAGCTGCGGTGGCCAAAGTCGGCGTGACGATCGAAAAGCTGCTGATCACCCACGGGCACCTCGATCATTGCGGGCAAGCGGGGATTCTGGCCAGGGAACTGGGCGTGCCGATCGAGGGTCCGCATGAGGATGACCGGTTCTGGATCGAACAGCTGGCCAAGGACGGCGGCAAATACGGCATGCACGCGGAGGTGTTTGAGCCCGACCGGTGGCTGAAGGACGGCGATACCGTCACCGTTGGCGAAGCCACGCTGGATGTAATCCATTGCCCGGGGCATACGCCGGGGCACGTCGTGTTCCATTATCCCGAGGGGCATCTGGCGATGGTGGGCGATGTCTTGTTTGCCGGATCGATCGGCCGCACCGATTTTCCGCGCGGCAATCATCAGGACCTGATCGATTCGATCACCCAGAAACTCTGGCCGCTGGGCAATGACGTTACGTTTATTCCCGGCCACGGTCCGACCAGCACCTTTGGCCGCGAACGGCAGGTCAACGGCTTTGTCAGCGATTACCTGCTGAGCTGAAATCCCCCCCGCGTCCGGGGAGGATGACAGGGACTACATCTTGCCGGTGGCGATCAGAATTGCCACCACGGCAAGGCCGATCTGGGCCAGCATGGTCACCATGATGCCGATGCCGCGGCCGGCCTGCAGGTTGCCGCCGTCCATGCCCAGGCCGTGCGCAACCCGCGCCAGCATATAAGCGCCGCCCACATAGGGGAGCCATGAGCCGCCCTTTTCCGCCAGTTCGATCGCAGCAATCAGCATCAGCACCCAAGGGGTGTTTTCCGCAAAGTTGAGCTGCGCGCGCATCCGCCGCTCCATCAGATCGCTGCCGCCGGTGCCGATATTGATCTTTTCCTTGGTGCGGGTCTGGCCGCAGCGCATCGCCAGCCAGAAATTGATCAGGGCTGCGGCCGCAGCCATACACAAGGTGATCGGCAAAATTATGGGTGTCATGGTATCTTCCTCCCCAGTTCATGCATCCGGAACAAAGCCGATGACAGCGCTTGCAAGCCGCGCCAAATCCGTTATAGGCCCGCCTTCGCAAGCCGCCGGCTCCGTCCGTGCCTGGCTTACCTAGACGAAACCGGAATTTGCAGGAACAGGTGCCGCAATGGCTGTCCCCAAAAGAAAAACATCGCCCTCACGCCGGGGCATGCGCCGCAGCCACGATGCGCTGAAGGTTGAAGCATTCCATGAATGCCCGAACTGTGGCGAACTGAAGCGTCCGCACAACCTGTGCGATGCTTGCGGTCATTACAACGGACGCGAAATCGTCGCTGTCGGGCTCTAAGCTCGTTTACAGGGGAGATTGACGCATGAGCCTGCCGCGTATCGCTATCGATGCGATGGGCGGGGATGAAGGCGTGCGTGTGATGATCGAAGGCGCGGCTTTGGCGCGGCGCCGTCACGATCGTTTCAAATTCCTCCTCGTTGGCGATGAACAGCGGATCAAGGATGCGCTCGATGCGCATCCCAATCTGCGCACTGCATCGGAAATCCTCCACGCACCCGATGTGGTCAGCGGTGAAGAGCGGCCGACCCAGGCGCTGCGCCGCGCCAAGACGACATCAATGGGTCTGGCAATCAACGCGGTAAAAAGCGGCGATGCCGGCGCTGCAGTCAGCGGCGGCAACACCGGCGCGCTGATGGCCATGGCCAAGCTGGCGCTGCGGACCATGCCGGGGATTGACCGGCCGGCGCTTTCAGCGCTGCTTCCAACTTTGGGCGATAGCGATCTGGTGATGCTCGATCTGGGCGCCAATACCGAATGCGATGCCCGCAATCTGGTGCAGTTTGCGATCATGGGCGCGGCCTATTCGCGGATCGTGACCGGCCGCGATGCACCGCGCGTACGCCTGCTCAACATCGGCACCGAAGAGAACAAGGGCACCGAAAACCTGCAGGTTGCCGCCGCCCAGCTCAAAGCTGCGGCAAGCGACCTGGCGATCTCGTTCGATGGTTTTGCCGAGGCTGACAAGTTGTGCCGCGGCGATGTCGATGTGGTGGTGTCCGATGGCTTTTCGGGCAATATCGCGCTCAAGGCGGTTGAAGGCACTGCCCGGTTCGTGGCCGATCTGCTGCGCCGGGCTTTTTCCAATTCGCTGCGGTCCAAATTCGGCTTCCTGGTCTCCAAGCCGGCCACCGAACTGCTCAAGCATCACCTTGATCCCAACAACCATAACGGCGCGGTGTTTCTGGGGCTGAACGGGGTGGTGGTGAAGAGCCATGGCAGTGCCAGCGCGGTCGGCGTCGCCAATGCGGTGGCGGTGACAGCCCGCTTGCTTGAAGAAAACCTGATCGAACGGATCGCGGCTGATCTTGCCCGGCTGGGTGAGGAACACTTGCGCAAATCCGGCGGGAACGGCGCCTGATGCTGCGCTCGGTGCTGATCGGTACGGGCTCGGCTTTGCCCAAACGCGCGGTCTCCAATGCCGAGATGGCAAAGCTGGTGGATACCAGCGACGAATGGATCGTTGAACGCACAGGAATCAAAAATCGCTACTTCGCGGGCGATGATGAGAACACGGCGACGCTAGCCACCGCCGCCGCACGCCGCGCGCTTGAAGCGGCCGGGCTGGAAGGCAAGGACATTGGCCTGATCGTGCTGGCCACGGCGACTCCCAACAACACGTTTCCCGCCACCGCGACGCAGGTTCAGCATGCGCTGGGCGCCAATGGCGGGATCGCCTTTGATGTCGCGGCGGTCTGCTCTGGCTTTCTCTATGCTCTTGGCGTGGCCGATTCGATGCTGCGCACCGGCATGGCACAACGTGCGCTGGTGATCGGCGCAGAAACCTTTAGCCGCATTCTCGATTTCGAAGACCGCACCACCTGCGTGCTGTTTGGCGATGGCGCCGGCGCGATCGTCCTGGAAGCGCGCGAAGTGGCCGAAGATGGCCCGGGGATCCTGTTCACCAAACTCCACGCTGATGGCGAACACTGCGAACTGCTGTATGTTGATGGCGGCCCGTCAACCACCGGCACGGTCGGAAAAGTCCGCATGAAAGGCCGCGAGGTGTTTCGCCACGCTGTGACCAATCTGGCCGATGTGCTGCGCGAAACGCTGGAAGGCACCGAATTTTCCGCCGACGACATCGCCTGGGTGGTGCCGCATCAGGCCAACCAGCGGATTATCGATGCCACCGCCAAGAAGCTGGGCCTATCACCCAGCCGCGTCGTGGTGACGGTTGATCAGCATGCCAATACCTCTGCTGCATCGGTGCCGTTGGCGCTGGATACGGCGGTGCGCGATGGCCGGATCAAGCCGGGCGAGCTGATCGTGCTTGAAGCGATGGGCGGCGGATTTACGTGGGGTGCCAGCCTGATCCGGGTATAACCTTAGAGCATTGCAACAAGCTGCTGACAGTGCGTTGCAATTGCGCACTTTGTCGATATGATGAGGTTTCCGGGTCGCGCTCGGTAATGTGGGAAAGGCCTGATGCGCTCCATGAGCACTTTGACAAGAGCCGATCTGGCTGAAGCGCTAAACCGCAAGCTTGGTCTTTCGCGTTCGGAATCGCTTTCGATGGTGGAATCGATCCTCGATCATATGACAGTCGCGCTCGAAAAGGGTGAGAACGTCAAGATTTCGGGCTTTGGAACCTTTTTGCTGCGCGATAAAGCGCAGCGCATCGGCCGCAATCCCAAGACCGGGGTTGAAGTGCCGATCACGCCGCGCCGCGTGATGACCTTCCGCGCCAGCCATATGCTGAAAGACCGGATCGCCAAGGGATGACCGAGCCTGCGCTTCCCACCTTTGCCGACGGCAAAGATCCGGAGGCGCTGCGCACCATTGGTGAAGTGGCCAAGGGGCTTGGCATCCGCCAGCACGTTCTGCGCTATTGGGAAGAACAGTTCCCGATGCTGAAGCCGCTCAAACGCAGCGGCGGACGGCGGTATTACCGGGCTGAAGACGTGGCCCTGGTCGAACGGATTGACCGGCTCGTGCACCGTGAAGGCTATACACTTCGGGGTGCCAAACTGGCGCTGACGGGCAAGTCGGCTGCTGCCTCGCCTTCCGCCACAGCACCTTCGCTGCCGGCTTCGCCCGGAGCTGCCGTTACCAGCAATTTCGCCTATCGCGCCCGGCTGATTGCGCTGCGCACCACACTGGTAAACGCGCTGCACGACGCCTAGATATGCCTCACGAGAGTGAGGAACCAGCGACATGAACAAGACTTACGGCGCCGATCTGGCGCTGCTGATCAATGGCAGCTGGAAGATCGGCGAAGGCCGTGACAGCTTTGCGGTAATCGATCCAGCCAGCGGCGATGCGATCGGCGCGGTGCCCCTGGCCTCTGCTGCCGATCTGGACGAAGCTTTGGCGGCGGCCGAACTGGGCTTTGCCAAGTGGCGCGCCACTCCGGCCGAAGCGCGCGGTGCCTTGCTGCGTAAGGCGGCGGCACTGCTGCGCGAACGGACCGAGCAAATTGCCCGGTTGCTGACGCTCGAACAGGGTAAGCCAATTGCCGAAGCCCGCGGCGAAGTGGCCGGCAGCGCGCAACTGTTCGATTGGTGTGCAGAGGAAGCAACCCGGATCTATGGCCGCACGCTGGTTCGCCCAACCGGGCAGCGCAGCATGGTCAACCGCCAGCCGGTTGGGCCAGTGGCGATTTTCACGCCGTGGAATTTTCCGGTCTATTTGCTGGCCAAGAAGCTGGCAGCGGCGCTGGCCACGGGCTGCTCGGTGATTGCCAAGCCGCCTGAGGAAACCCCGGGCTGCACCGGTGCGCTGGTGCGCTGCCTGACCGATGCCGGGTTGCCCGATGGCGTGGTGCAGCTGGTCCACGGCGTGCCCGATACGGTCAGCCGCCACCTGATCGCCTCGCCGGTGATCCGCAAGGTCAGCTTCACCGGATCGGTGCCGGTGGGCCGGCACCTGATGCGGCTGGCGGCAGACGGGCTGAAGCGGGTTACGATGGAGCTGGGCGGCCACGCCCCGGTGCTGGTGTTCGGCGATTGTGATCTGGAAAAGACGCTCGACATGGTGGTGCCGCAGAAGTTCCGCAATGCCGGACAAGTGTGCGTTTCGCCGACGCGGTTCTTCGTGCAGGAGGGCATTTATGACCGGTTCATCGAAGGGTTTGCGGCGCGGACACGGGGTGTCACCACCGGCCACGGCCTGGATTCCGGCAGCGCGATGGGCCCGCTTGCCAATGTGCGCCGCCCCGGCGCGATCGAGGCCTTGGTCGACGATGCCGCAGCCAAAGGCGCGCGGGTGATGGCTGGCGGCAGACGCGGCACCAGCGGCTTCTTTTTCGAGCCGACCCTGCTCGCCGATGTGCCCGACACTGCCGATATCATGAACAACGAGCCGTTCGGCCCGGTCGCCGTTGCCGCGTCGTTTGCTGATCTGGACGATGCCCTGGGTAAGGCCAATCGCCTGCCCTATGGCCTCGCCGCGTTCGCCTTCACCGAAAACCTGCGCACCGCCAACATTCTGGGTGATGCAATCGAAGCCGGGATGGTCGGGATCAACACCTTCGCGATCAGCTCAGCCGACGCGCCGTTTGGCGGGGTCAAGGATTCGGGCTTCGGCAGCGAAGGCGGGATCGAGGGGATGGACAGTTATCTGGTGACCAAGGCGATCCACATGGCTTGAGTGGTCAGGTCAGCACGGGCCCTAGTTCAGGATCCAGATCACGCGGTCGCATCAGGTGGACGAGGCGAGCGCTCTTGTCCTTGAGGTCAGCCCAGCTGCCGATATCCAGTTCCAGCACGGCGAAGCTTGCGGTGGGGAATTTTTCCTCCACCACATCGCGCAAGGGGCTGGTGCCATCATCGGGGACGAGATCGAAAATCAGATCCTCAAGCCCCGGGTTGTGGCCGACCATCAGGATCGAGGCGGGATCACCGTCCTGCTCGCGCAGCAGATCGGCTAGTGTGACCCCGCTGGCCAGATAAATTCGCCGGTCCCAATTGGCGGCGACTGGGCGGCCCGCAGCTTCGGCCGCGATCTCGATCGTTTCGGCGCAGCGGATCGCGGGGGAGGCAATCATGCGGTCCCAGGTAATCCCGTAATCGCGCACATGCTGGCCCATGATCGCCGCGCCTTTGCGGCCGCGCTTGTTGAGCGGGCGATCGAAATCGCGCGCGCGCGGATCCTGCCAATCGCTTTTCGCATGACGAAACAGACCAAGGGTTTTCAAATGTCGCTCTCTTGCTTGGCGGATGTGTGTGAAACACTGGCGGCGACGTGTTGTAAAGCCTGATCGAGTGTCAATCGTGTGACCGGTGTGCCGGGGGGAAATGCGGACAACAGCCGACTGGGAAAAGCCGCGGACAGGACGACGAAATGCCCGCGATCGTTGCTGCTGCGGATCAGACGCCCGAACGCCTGCGCCAGCCGGGCGCGGATGATCCGGTCATCATAGGCCGATCCGCCGCCGGCCAGCCGCCGGGCACGGTGGAGGATTGATGGCTTGGGCCAGGGGACCTGCTCCATCACCACCAGACGCAGCGAATGGCCGGGCACGTCGACCCCGTCGCGCAGCGCATCGGTGCCAAGCAGCGAGGCACGCGGATCGTCGCGGAAGATATCGACCAAAGTGCCGGTATCGATCGGATCGACGTGCTGTGCGTAAAGCGGCAGTCCGCCCCTCGCGAGTCGATCGGCAATCCGACCGTGCACAGCGCGCAGCCGCCGGATCGCGGTGAACAGCCCCAGTGCGCCGCCGCCCGCCGACTCGATAAGGCGGCCATAAGCCCCGGCTAAGGCCGCAACATCGCCCTTGGGCACATCGGTGACGATCAGCACTTCGGCCTGCGTGGCATAATCGAACGGGCTGTCAAAGCTGGAGAGGCGCGGAGCGATGCCAAGCGCAGGGGCGCCCGAACGGACCACTGCGCTGTCCCAATCGTTGCCGTCTTTCAGCGTGGCCGAAGTCAGCATTGCGCCATGCGCGCCTTCCAGCACCACTTTGGCAAATGGCTGCATCGGATCGAGCCAGCGGCGATGCAAGCCAACATCAAACTCGCGCGCTTCAGCCCGCTCCACCGCCAGCCAATCGACGAACTGGGGATCGGCCGGGCCGCCCAGCCGGTCGAGCAGGGCTTCCCACGCTGCGACCGTATCGATCCGCCAGCCCAGCGCGTGGCGCGCGCCTTCCAGCCGGGCCCGGCCCGGACCGTCCAGCCAGTCGGGCGGTTCGGCCAGCACCGCTTCGATCCGCACGCCCAGCCGGATCATCGGGCCGCGCAGTTCGGCCAGCGCTGCCTGCGCCGCTCCGGCCCGTTCGATCAGCGGCCCATCCAGCTGCGCGGCTTCGGTTTCAAGGCCGTATCCCGCTTCCTGTCCGCCGCTTTCATCGCGGGCGTAGACCGTCGCGCGCACCGCGGCGAGCAGCTCTTCCAGCGGGCCCGACGGGGTTCCCTCGGCCAGCCGCTGCAGCCAGCCATCGCCCGGCAAAGCTTCGGCGGCGCGGCAGGCGGCGGCAATCGCTTTGCCGCCCGCTTCATCATAACTGGCCAGATCGGCGAGACGCGCGGCCAGACCCCGGCGGCGGCCCTTCGATCCGCGCTCAGGCCCGATCACCCAGCGCCGCAGTTCGATCGTCTCGCTGCCGGTCAGCGCCGCCGCAAAGGTCGAATCCGCCGCTTCGAACACGTGGTGGCCTTCGTCGAACACGATGCGGGTGGGGCGCTGCGCCGTATCGCGGCCGCGCGCGGCATTGACCATGACGAGGGCATGGTTGGCGATCACCAGATCGGCCCCGGCGCTGGCGCGAACCGCACGTTCGATGAAGCATTTGCGGTAATGCGGACAGCCGGCATAAACGCATTCGCCGCGCTGATCGGTCAGGGCCTTGATCCCGCGCTGGCGGAACAGGGTGGGCAGCCAACCGGGCAGATCGCCGCCGATCATATCCCCGTCCTGGCTGTAGGCCGCCCAGCGCGCTACCAGCTGCGCCAGAATTGCCGCGCGCCCGGTAAAGCCGCCTTGCAAGGCATCTTCAAGGTTGAGCAGGCACAGGTAATTCTCGCGCCCCTTGCGCACCACCACCGGCGGCGAGCCATCGCTGCGGCGATCGGAGCCGGCATCGCCCCACGCCCGGCGGCTTTCCTGGCGGAGCTGGCGTTGCAGCGCCTTGGTGAAGGTTGAAACCCAGACCGTACCGCCCGATTGCTGGGCCCATAATGAGGCCGGAGCGAGATAGCCCAGCGTCTTGCCGGTCCCCGTACCGGCCTGCGCCAGCAGCAGGTGCGGCTGGCCTTCGCGGGTGCGCGGGGCAAAGGCCTGAGCCGCTTCCTGGGCATAGGCGACCTGCGTGGGCCGGTTTTCCGCAGTGCTGCCGGTCAGCCGTGCCAGCTGCGCCGCTACAGCCTCTGGCGTCAGCATCACTTGCGCAGGCTGCGGGCGTTCAGCCACGTCCTCCCATTCGGGCAGGCGTGCGAACAGCCAACTTTCGCCCTTTTCCGGGGCGACGATCCGCGCGGTCAGCAGCGGGGCCCAGCTCCAGCGCAGGCGGATGAGCGATTGCAGCGCCGTCCACGCCCCTTCGCGGGCCGGCCAGTTTGGTGCCTGGCACTGCGCCAGCAGCGTTTCGGCGGCCTGTTGCAGCAGCGCGGGGACGTGTTCATCACCGTCCGGTTCAGCCAGATCAAGCGCATGGGCCAACCCCTTGGGGGTCGGCACCATGAACCGCGCCGGATGGACGAACGCGAACAATTCCAGCAGATCGAGCCCGGACAGATCGGGATAGCCCAGCCGCGATGCCACCAGCGGCGCATTCAGCATCAGCAGCGGGGTATCAGCCGCAGAGACGATCGCCTCACCCTTGCCGCAGCCGCGGGTCTGGCCGGCACCATCGCGCAGCCAGCAGCCGCCGTGGCTGGCATGAAGCGCGGGGAGGGGCAGGGTCGCTGTCACGCCATCAGCGATAGAACGGAAATGGAACACGGCGCAAGGGCCGGGCGGGCTTTCGCTCCCATGAGATTTCTGGAAATGCAGCAGCGGTTGACCGAGGCGGGCGGGCAGTCCAGCGTCAGCTCATGCCGAATCCTTCCCGCGCCGCGCTGATTGATCGCCTGCCCAAGGCGGAATTGCACCTCCATATCGAAGGGTCGCTTGAACCTGAACTGCTGTTCGCGCTGGCGGCGCGCAACGGGGTGGAAATTCCGTTTGCCACGGTCGAAGCGGTGCGAGCCGCCTACGATTTTTCCAACCTGCAGGATTTCCTCGATATCTATTATCAGGGCATGGCGGTGCTGCGATGCGAGCAGGATTTCTTCGATCTGACCTGGGCCTACCTGCAGCGTGCAGCGGCTGACAACGTTCGCCATGTTGAGATTTTCTTCGATCCGCAGGGCCACACTGCACGCGGCGTTGAATTTGAAACCGTGCTGAACGGGATCGAACGCGGCTTGATGCAAGGGCAGCGCGAGCTGGGTATCACCTTCCGGATCATCATGTGCTTCCTGCGCCATCTGAGCGAGGAAGACGCCTTCGCCACGCTGGAGCAGGCCGCCCCACATCTGGACCGGATCGACGGGGTCGGGCTCGATTCGTCCGAGCTGGGCCATCCCCCGGCCAAGTTCGCACAGGTCTTTGCCAAGGCGCGCGAACTGGGGTTGCATGTAACTGCCCATGCGGGTGAGGAAGGGCCTCCCGAGTACGTTTTTGAGGCCCTGGACCTACTGCAGGTCGAACGGATCGATCACGGCAATCGCGCGCTGGAGGATCCCGCGCTGGTGCACCGGCTGGTGGCAGAAGGTATGACGCTAACGGTCTGCCCGCTGTCCAATCTCAAGCTGTGCGTGATAGATGACATCGCGCAGAGCCCAGTCCGGCAGATGCTCGATCTGGGGCTGATGGTGACAATCAATTCCGACGATCCGGCCTATTTCGGCGGCTATGTCGGGGCGAATTATCAGGCGGTGGCCGATGCTCTGAACCTTAGCCCGGACCACATCGTGCGGCTGGCGCAGAACAGCTTCACCGGATCGTTTCTCTCAGACGCGGAAAAGCAATTGCATCTCGAAGCGATCGCGGACGCGGCGAATGGTTGAGAAGCTTTATCTCACCGCTGACCGGCTGCTTGAAGACAGCTTTCGCCTTGCCAACATGGTGCTCGATGCCGGTTTCCGGCCCACCCATATCGTCGGCATCTGGCGCGGCGGCGCGCCGGTGGGGATCGCGGTGCAGGAACTGCTCGCCTACAAGGGGATCGAATGCGATCACATCGCGATCCGCACCGCCAGCTACACCGGGATCGACCAACAGGAAAAAGAAGTCCGCGTCTACGCGCTGGGCTATCTGATCGATGTGCTGAACCCCGAAGACCGCCTGCTGGTGATTGATGACGTGTTCGACACCGGCCGCTCGATCGATGCATTTCTGGCTGAACTATCGGCCCGGTGCCGCCACAACATGCCGCAAGTGGTCAAGATCGCCACCGCCTATTACAAGCCGAGCCGGAACAAGACCCAGCTCAAGCCCGATTTCTTCGTCCACGAGACCGAGGAATGGCTGGTCTTCCCACACGAAATCTGCGGGCTGAGCGAGGATGAGATCAGGGCGCACAAGCCGGGAGCGGGGTTGATTTTGGGGGAGTGAGCCTTACCACCCCGCAGTCGCGCTGAGCCTCGCTACCACCCGGTCCTGACCCAGCACCTGCATCATTTCATGCAGGTCAGGTGTGTTGCGCCGCGCGGCGAGAACCACGCGCAGCACGCCGGCGAGATCGCCGAAGTGGCCGATGTACTGGTCGGGCGCGGCCTTGAAGGTCTTGGCGTTGGGGGCATAGCCGAAGCCGAGGCCCAGATCGCGCAGCCATTCGAGCCACTGGTCGCGGTCCAGCGAGGTGTCATAGTCTGCCGCCACCTTGGCCAGCAGCCCGGCCGGGGCGGGCGGCTGGAGCGCCTTGAACGCCTCCTGCGCATCACCCAGCAGTTCGGCGTAGCGATCGTCGAAGAAATAGCCGATGTCGGTGGGCAGTTGTTCCCAGCGGACGATATCCTTGCGCGGACGTTCGCCGTGGCGTTCGATATCGAGAATCGCCTGGCTGTAGTCAGCGTCCTGTGCGAACCGGACCGCGAATTCGGGGTGGTGCGCACTGGCCCAGACCAGGGCCGCGTCATAGATTTCCTTCGCGCTCATCGCGCCCACCACGTCGCGCGATACCGAGTCCAGCTTGGCCAGATCGAACAGCGCGCCCGAACGGCTCATCGAACCAAGTTCAATCGCGAATTGTTCGTGGCTCACGCCCGGGTTGGCCACGCGCCAGTCTTCAAAGCTGCCGTCGATCAGGTTGAGCAGATATTCGGTCACCGCGCCCTTGGGATAGCCGGCTTCCATATACCAACCGACCGAGGCTTCGGGATCGTGGCGCTTGGACAGCTTGCGCCGCGATCCGCCGTCCTGCTTTTCGATCGGGCTGATGTGGGCGAAGCGCGGCGGAGCCCAGCCGAACAGGGCGAACATCTGCGCGTGCATCGGATAGCTCGCCAGCCATTCGTTGCCGCGCACGACATCGGTGGTCCGCATGAAGTGATCGTCGACCACATGGGCGAGGTGATAGGTCGGCATCCCGTCAGCCTTCAGCAGCACCACATCGGTCTGGTTGGCGGGCATATCGAGAGGCCCACGGATCGTATCGGGCAGGGTGACGCGTTCATCGCGCCCGCCGCTGGCGCGAAGCCGCACGGTAAAGGGCAAGCCGGCAGCCAGCGCGGCGTCTACATCCGCCGGAGTCTTGTCGCGCCAGATTGCCCAGCCGCCGTAATAGCCCGGCGGAACCTTGCGCTTGGCTTGTTCTTCGCGCAGTGCCTGCAGTTCTTCAGCGGTGGCAAAGCAGGGGTAGGCGTGGCCCTGTTCAAGCAGCCAGCGCACACAGCTTTGATAGATCGCGATGCGTTCGCTCTGTTTGTAGGGGCCATAGGCGCCCAGTTCCTGCCCATCGGCGATCTCGCCCTCGTCAGGCGACAGGCCATAGCTGGCGAGCGAGGCCACGATCAGATCAACCGTGCCTTCAACTTCGCGCTTCTTGTCGGTATCTTCGATCCGCAGGTAAAACACGCCGCCGCTCTGGTGTGCAACGCGGCGCGAAACCAGCGAGGTGTAAAGCCCGCCAATGTGCATGAACCCGGTTGGGCTGGGACCAAAACGGGTAACGCGCGCATGTTCGGGCAGGCCGCGCGGCGGGTATTTTGCTTCGAGTTCAGCAAGCGTGAACCGGGCTTCGGGGGTGAAGACTGCATTATCCATTGGCGCCCCTTAGACACTGCCCGCACGAAGGGGAAGCGCGGTTTGTGCTTGCGTCAGGGCATCAAAATGGCGAATGCCCGCGCGTTATGACAGATCAGGACATTCTTGCCGCCGCACAGGTTTCCAAGGCTTGGCCGTTTGAAGAAGCGCGCAAGCTGATCAAGCGCTATCCGGACGGAAAACCCAGTGGCGCTCCCGTCCTGTTCGAAACTGGCTATGGTCCCAGCGGGCTGCCGCATATTGGCACCTTTCAGGAAGTGCTGCGTACCACGCTGGTGCGGCGCGCCTATGAAGTGCTGACCGGCGGCGCGCCGACGCGGCTGGTGGCGTTCAGCGACGATATGGACGGACTGCGCAAGGTGCCCGACAATCTGCCCAACCAGGGCCTGCTGACCGCTTACCTTGGCCACCCGCTGAGCCGCATTCCCGATCCGTTCAATAAGTACGAAAGTTTCGCGCATCACAACAATGCGATCCTGCGCGAATTCCTCGACCGCTTCGGGTTCGAGTACGAATTCGTCTCGTCGAGCGACCGCTATAATTCGGGCGCGTTCGACGATGCGCTGAAGGGTGTGCTGCGCAATTTTCAGGCGATCATGGACATCATGCTGCCGACCTTGCGCGAAGAGCGGCGGCTGACTTATTCGCCGGTGCTGCCGGTCAGCCCCAAGACCCATCAGGTGCTGCAGGTGCCGATCGAGGTGGTCGATGCCGAAGCCGGTATCGTCCGGTTCGAAGATCACGGCGACATGGTCGAAAGCTGCATCTTCGGCGGTCAGGCCAAGCTGCAATGGAAAGTCGATTGGGCGATGCGCTGGGTGGCGCTGGGGGTCGATTATGAAATGTGCGGCAAGGATCTGACCGACTCTGTGCGCGAAAGCGGGCGCATCACCCGCGCGCTGGGCGGCCGCCCGCCCGAAGGCATGATTTACGAGCTGTTCCTTGATGAGAACGGCGAGAAGATTTCCAAGTCCAAGGGCAATGGGCTGACCATCGATCAGTGGCTGAGCTATGGCAGCGAGGAAAGCCTTGGCCTGTTCCTCTATCGCGACCCGAAGAGCGCCAAGAGCCTGCATGCCGGGATCATCCCCAAGATGGTCGATGAATACTGGCAGTTCCGCGAGAAGCTGCCGAGCCAGCCGATCGAGCAGCAACTGGGCAACCCGGTCTGGCACCTGCTGCGCACCAATGGCTACCACGGCGGGGATGGTGACAAGCTGCCGGTGACCTTCAGCCTGCTGCTCAATCTGGTCGGCGTGCTGGGGGCCGGGGCGACGCGTGAACAGGTGTGGTCGTACCTCGCCAACTATGTGCCCGATGCTGATCCCGCGCAGCACCCTGCGCTTGATGGGCTGGTGGACAAGGCGCTGGCCTACAACCGTGATTTCGTTGCCCCGACGCTGCAGCGCCGCCAGCCGGCGCCGGGCGAGGCCAAGGCGCTCAGTGCGCTTGATGCCGAACTGGTGAAGGTGGGCGAGGACGCCAGCGCCGAAGATCTGCAGACGCTGGTCTATGAGATCGGCAAGAACCCCGACTTCGGCTTCGAGAACCTGCGCGACTGGTTCAAGGCGCTGTACGAAACGCTGTTGGGTTCTGCACAAGGCCCGCGCATGGGTAGCTTTATCGCGCTTTATGGGGTGGCGAATACCCGCAAGCTGATTGCCGAGGCGCTGGCATAGCAATCACGCCAGGGTGCGGCGCTGCTCGGCAATCGCCTGGGCCGAGGCCAGCGTGATGGCTGGCGAAGCCGAAAGACGGTCTAGCGCGGCGCGCTGCCGCTGCCGAAGCTCTTCAAGCCGGTCCGGCTCGAGCAGCCCGGCCTCGGCAGCAATCTCCCAGCCGCCAAGCATCGGCGCGGTGAGTGCGCCGCGCACTGCACTCTGTTCAACCTGAGCCAAACTTGGCACTCGCGGATCACCGCGTTTCATCGCCTTGACCAGCGCCGCCTTCCACGGCGCATCGCGCTCTGCCCCCGCAGCGGCATCTGCGCGGGCGGCGGCGATTTGCGGATCGGCCACTTTGCCGCCCTCCAGCACCAGCGGCGCATCAATGCCGGTTGCACAGGCATAGCCGGGGGTGGCGGTGAACCGGTCAAGGTCCGCTGCTGCAAAGCTGAGGGCTCGCGAATAGTGCAGCGGCACGCTGCGGCACGTCAGCGGACGGCGGGGATGAATGCTGCAGAGGGGCCCATCCAGCGCCGGACACCCAGCGCCCAGTGGGTCGAAGGCCAGGGCCGAGATCGTCAGGTAAAACGTGCGCTGTTGCGGTTTGCCGTCCACCATCGCCTTGGCGTGGAAGGTGTGCGCAGCAAAGGCACCGAGCAGCCTTCTGGATTCGAAAAACTGCGCCGAGGCCTGTTCGCGCGGCGCTCCCCCAAGTGGGAAATCGGCGACACTGCGTGGCAGGCTGTAAAGTCTGAACAGCAATTGCCAACTGAACACATCGGCCAGCGCCGCCGCTTCGCCCAGTTCCACTTCGGGTGCCCGGTCACAGCATTTGCCGCACTGGGTGCAGGCGAAATGGCGGTTTGGCGCGGTCATCTCAACCCTCGATCACATGCGGGACAAAGCGCGCGCGGTTGCCGGTAATCAATCCATCTTCGCGGATGCCCATGCCGGCAGCTTCGCCGGCCACGCACCACGAACCCAGCACCGGATAGCCGCGCCCGAAATCGCGCAGCGGATAAAGCTCCTGATAGACCAGCCGATTGCGCCCGTAATCTCCGCCGCTGCGCCCCACTACGCGCCCGGCCTGCACCACTTCGATATTCGCGCCTTCGCGGGCGTGGACCGGCTTGGACACATAGCTGCCCCGAATTGCATGCGGATCGAATGCGGCTGGCAGCAGGTTGGGGTGGCCGGGGAACAAGTCCCACAGCACCGCCAGCACCGCCTTGTTGCTCCACATCATCTTCCACACCGGTTCGAACCACAGCGTATCGCCAAGCCGCGGCAGCACCGCTTCGCCAAATTCTTCCAGCGCCAGCCATTCCCACGGATACAGCTTGTAGAGCGCGGTGATCAGATAATCGTCCTGATCGACAATCCGCCCGCTGGCGTCGATCCCGATCTGATCGATCAGCACAGCGCGGGTGGTCAGCCCGGCCTGCGCGGCAAGATCGCGCATATAGGTGGTGGTGATGGTGTCTTCGTGCGCGGCATCGTCAGTGTGAGTGCACCACAGCGTGCCGCCGGGGATCAGCGGGGCAAGCTTCTGCCAGCGCGCGAGCAGCTTTTCATGCAGGCTGTTGAGCTGATCGAGCGCGGGGAATACCGCCTCTTTCCAGTCCCACTGAATGATCGCGGTTTCCAGCAGCGAGGTTGGCGTATCGCAATTGTATTCGAACAGCTTGGGCGGACCAGAGCCATTGTAGCCGAAATCGAACCGGCCATAATCGAGCGCGGGCAATGCATTCTTCCAGCCGTTGCGAACGGCATCGTGGTAGCTTGATGGCACCCCGCAAACCGACAGCAAGCGCTCGTCATTGGCGATCTTTTCGGCTGCCTGGCGGAAAAGGCCGTGGACTTCTTCGGTGGCGGCCTCGATCGCTTCAATTTCGGCGAGAGTAAAGCTGTAGCAGGCGCTTTCGTCCCAATAGGGGCCATCGGCATCGGAATGCCAGATCAGGCCAAGTTCCTCGACCGCGTGCTGCCAGCCTTCGCGCGGCGTGACCGCCAGCCTGCGCATGGCTCAGGACCGTCCGCCGCCAAAGCTGCGCCCGCTTGAGCCAAACCCGCCGCGCGCCCTTGCCGAGGAACGGGTCATATTGGTGTGGCTGGGGGCACTGGCATAGCTGGCCCCTGCGGTGGGGGTACGCGATCCCTTGATGCCCAACTTGGGGTCGCCCACCGAATCCCCATAGTAGGGCAGCCGCGATCCGCGGTTGATATAGTACCAGGCGAGAAGCCCGGCCCCGGCAATGCGGGGCGTTCGGCACTGGTTGTCATCGACCCGGCGGCCAGCTTCATCGACGCAGACTGCGGTGTCCTTGTCAGCATAGCTGTCATCCCAGTCTCCGCCTGACGAACAGGCCGAGAGCGAGGTCAGCGTGGCGGCCATCGCGGTGGTCAGGGCTAGATGCTTTTTGATGGCCATGATCAGGGAACCATGCACGCGGCCTGGAGGATCCCCACGCCAAGCCCGATCCCGCCGACGAATTGCCCTGATGCGGTGCACCCTTCGGCAATCCGAGCGGAGATCGCGGGGAACAGGAACCGTGCAATCACTACGAATACCAGCAATTGCACCAGCGCCGCCACCGCGCCCCACAGCGCCATGTCGAGCAGGTTGACCGAATGGGCGATCACGGTGGCCAGCGGGATCGCAAAGCCGATGAAGGTCCCGGTCAGCTGGATCGCGGCCGCGCTGTTTCCTTCGCGGATCAGCGCGAATTCACGGTGCGGGGTTGCCAGCGAATACAGATAGAGGAAGGCTGCGGCGAGCGCCGCCGCGCTGGCGAAATAGACCGCGAAATGCGGCAGCGCCTCGATGAAATAGTCCAGCATGGGTTTCCTCTCCCGATCGGCACCGCGCCAAGTAGAGCAGTTTGGCTAGCTGATGGCAACGCCGCCGGCCGCAATCCACCGGTCGATCTTTGCCTCAAGGATCGAAAGCCGCAGCGCGCCCGATCCCAGGATCTGGTCATGAAATCCGCGGATGTCGAACCTGCCGCCCAGTGCGGCCTGCGCCTTGCGCTTCAGGCGCTGGATCGTCAGCGCGCCGATCTTGTAGCCCAGCGCCTGGCCCGGCCAGGCGATATAGCGTTCAACCTCGGCAGTGGCATCGCTTTGCCCCATGCCCGAATTGCCCAGCATATAGGCAATCGCGGCTTCGCGGGTCCAACCCTTGGCGTGGAGCCCGGTATCCACCACCAGCCGCATCGCCCGCAGCATTTCATCGTCGAGCGTGCCCCAGTACTGCAGTGGATCCTTGTACAGCCCCATGTCGAAGCCCAGAGTTTCGGCGTATAGTGCCCAGCCTTCAACATAGGCATTGTTGCCGCCATAGCGCTGGAAATCGGGCAGGCTTTCGTTTTCCTGCGCCAGACTGATCTGGAAATGGTGGCCCGGCGCGCCTTCGTGGAGGTACAGCGTGGTGATCCCGGTCAGGAAGCGGCTGGGCAGATCATAGGCGTTGTAGAAGAACACCCCCGGCCGCCGCCCATCGGGAGAACCCTGGTTGTAGCTGCCGCCCGCTTCGTATTTTTCGCGGTACGCCGGGTAGGGCCGGATTTCGAGCCGGGTGCGCGGCATATGATTGAAAAATCTGGGAGCCTGGGCATCGACCGCCCTGGCCACTGCGGCGAACCCGCTGGCCAATTCATCGCGCGTCTTGGGATGAAACCGCGGGCTGGTGCGGATGTAATCGAAGAACGCGCGCAGCGGCCCGGTAAAGCCGATTGCGGTTTTGACCTTGTCCATCTCGCTCTGGATCCGGGCGACTTCGGACAGGCCAAGCTGGTGCACTGCTTCGGCCCCCAGCCGCAGCGTGGTGTGCTGCTCGATTGCCAGAGTGTAGACAGTGGTGCCGCCTTTCATCGCAGAAATGCCAACCGCTTCGCGCGCTTCGGGCAGGTATTCATCGGCCAGGAACGCGCGCAGCTTGCGATAGGTGGGATAAATTCGATCACTGGCCACAGCGTTGTATTGCGCGGCCAGTTCGGCCTGCCGCTCAGCCGGAATCGAGGCCGGAAAATCGCGCACCGCCGAGGTGAACGGCGAGGCACCGGGCGGTTCAGCCAACAAGGCATCGATCTGCGCGATCATGTTCGCCACGGTCATCCGGCTTTCGACCACACCGCTGGCTATGCCTTCGCGGAACCGGGCAATGGCATTGGCGATCACTTGCGGGAAGGCGGCGATGAAATCCAGATTGCGGCGGTAATCGGCCTCAGTGTTGTAGTTGAGCTCGCCGCCCTTGGACACGGTTGAGGCGAATTCAACGTGGAACCCGCCGAAGTGATTGAACGGACGCACCGCATCCAGCGCGATGATATCGGGCCGCAACCGATCGGTTTGGCTGCGCAGATCGGCCAGCATCGAATCGAACGAAATCTGCCGCTCAGAAGTCAGTCGGTCGCGCTTGATCCTGGCCATGCGCTGCGTCGCCCAGCGGTTGAGGCCGCGGTAGGCGTCGATCTGTGCACTGGTGAAGCTGCGCCGGAACGCTTCGACATTGGGAACGCCGCCGCGATCGACCAGTCCCAGTGGTTCAAGCGCATCGCCGCGTGCGGCAATATCCTGCAGCAGCGCCATCAGCCGCGCGTCCTCACTGTCTGCCGCACCAGCCGCTGCGGGCAGCATGGGGGCGAGGGCGAGCGCTGCGCCGCCGCCGACAAAGCGCCGGCGCGACAAATTCCAGCCTGAATTCAGCCCCATTTGCGCGAACGATACCATTTGGTGATGATGTACTTGATCCCTTTGATAACCGGCCGGCCGGCGTGCATGGTATCTTCGTTAGGCGTGCCATCCGCCTTGTTGTTGTTCCAGATCAGCAGCCCGCCACGCTCTGGCCGCACGTCAAAGCCCAGATTGGTGAACGCGGTGGTCCCGCCTTCCTCCACATCGTTGAGAAACACCATTGCCGTGATCGAACGCTGGCCGCCGTTCTTCACTTCCTGCTTCCAGTAATCCGCCTTGGACCAGAACAGGTCGAGGTGGTGCTTGAATTCCTGGCCCACTTCGTAACGCTGCCCCTGCATTGTTTCGCCCCAGGCGTGGGGAATGCCCAGCAAGGCATCGATCCGGGTCTCAATCTTCACCACCAGCGGATCGCCGGCTTCGACATTGCCCGAACTGCTGGTGCGCCAAACTTCGGTCTCGCCGTGATCGAGCACGGTCGAAGGTTCAGCGGTACGATCGATCATGCGGATGGTTTCGGCACATTCGGTCTCATCCAGGAAATTGTGGACGTACCAGATTTCAGCGCGATCGGTTTCGATCCGTTGGACCAGCGGGTTGGCATCCAGTTTGCGCCGCACGTGCGCACCGGTGCGCAGCAGGGCGACCTTATCAGGAGCGGGGGCATCGGCGAAGCTCATGGTCCCTGCCTATCCGATTGATCGCCAAGGGCAAGACCCCTGAACACTTTGCGTGAGTGCGTTTGCACGCTTTGCACTTGCCGCGGGGGCCGGATTGCGCCAGCCTTTCAGTCATGGATAGTACAAACACATCAGCCGCCCGTTACTCGCGCGGTGCCATCGTCCTTCACTGGCTTATTGCCGTGTTGATCGTGCTCAACATTGCTGCGGCCTTTGTTTCCGAAGAGATGTCGAAAGACGATCGGGCCACGGTGATGGCCAACCACAAGGCAATCGGCATTATCGTGCTGTTGCTGACTGTGCTGCGCATTGTCTGGCGGCTGATGCACCGGCCGCCGCCGTTGCTCGAAAGCCTCAAAGCCTGGGAAGCGGCGCTTTCGCGGGTTGTACATGCGGGCTTCTATTTCCTGATGCTGGCCATTCCGCTGACCGGCTGGGCGATGAGCTCGGCCTTCTCGAAAGGGGCCGGGGTTTCGCTGTTCGGACTGGTGACGGTTCCGGCCCTTCCGGTCGGTTATGACAAACCAACCGCCGGCCTGTTTGCCGAGCTTCACGAATTGCTGGCCTTTGGAATGATTGCGCTGATTGTGCTGCATGTTGCCGGGGCGCTGAAGCACCAGTTGATTGACAAAGACGACACGCTGCGGCGGATGGTCCCCTGGATGAATTGAGAACGGTCAAGCGTCTGAAAAACTTGGGGCCCCGGTGCTTGCGCGCCGGAGCCCTGCGTTGTTCTGGCGGGTAACTTACCAGAAGAAGTTGTTGATCACGTCGACCACTTCGCCCGAGTAGATATCGACCAGCACCGCATCGTCATAATAACGGACCCAGCGATAGGGGCCGTAGACATCGGGCAGGCGATACTGCCACGGATCGTTGATCCAGTAGCGATCACCGAAGAACAGCGCATCGAGGAAGAACCCAACCGTTACCCGGCGATAGCTGTAATTGCGATACGGCGCGTAATAGGTGCCAACCCGGTAGTAGGTGGGGTGGCTTCGCCGATAGTTCTGCCAGTCATAGCGGTTGTCGTGCCGCCACCGGTTGTCCCAGCGGCGATCACCGCCCGATTCGCCATGGTAGTAACCGCCCTGATAGTAGCCGTCCTGAGAGGTGCGCCGGCTTTGCTGACGTGGATCCCAGTGGCCGGTGCGAGTGGTATCGCGCCGGTCGCGCCAGTTGCCGCCATCCTGACCACGGGCTTCGGTCCAGCTGCCGCCCTGACGGGTCTGCTGCGGCGGCTGCTGCTGTTGCCCGCCATCGCGGCGGTCGCGCCAGTTGCCGCCATCGCGGCGATCGCCATCGGTCCGGCTGCCGCCCTGGCGGGTTTGCTGCGCGGGCTGCTGCTGCTGACCACGATTCCAGCCGCCACCTTGCTGCGACTGCTGCGGAGCCTGGCCGCGAGTCCAGCTGCCGCCCTGCTGGGTCTGCTGCGGTGCGGCCTGCTGCTGGCCGCCACGGCCCCAGCCACTGCCTTGGCGGGTCTGCTGAGGAGCCTGCTGCTGAGGCGGCGACCAGTTAGCCTGCCGCTGCTGCGGGGCCGGAGCTTGCTGTTGTTGCTGCGGGGCCTGCTGCTGCGACCGGCCCTGACGGCCACCTCCGCGATCACCATCGCTGCGTTCCTGACGCGGGCTGTCACCATTGTCACTGCCGCGCCAACCGCCGCGGCCGCCGGGTTCGGCCAAAGCCATGCCCGGCAAAGCAACCGAAGCGAGCACTGCGGCAATAAAGCCGATGCGCCGCGAAGTTTTCGAATTATTGACGGCCATGGCCGATCTCCATTCAACGCGCCGGACAATCGCCGACGATCCTTGAAAGCAGTGCTATCCGATTCGCGCTGTCGGCAGGGTGAATGACTTGTTAAGGTCTGCGTTCAGGTTGAGCGGCCTGAAACTTAACGCGTCAGCTTCTTGTACGCCAACCTGGTCGGCCGATCCGCTGCATCGCCCAGCCGCCGCCGCTTGTCTTCTTCATAGGCGGCAAAGTTGCCTTCGAACCATTCGACGTGGCTGTTGCCCTCGAAGGCGAGGATGTGGGTGGCGAGGCGATCGAGGAAGAAGCGGTCGTGCGAGATCACCACCGCGCAGCCGGCGAAGTTTTCGATCGCGTCTTCCAGCGCGCCCAGGGTTTCAACGTCCAAATCGTTGGTCGGTTCATCGAGCAGCAGCACGTTGCCGCCTTGTTTGAGCATCTTGGCCATGTGGACGCGGTTGCGTTCACCGCCTGAGAGCTTGCCGACGTTCTTCTGCTGGTCCGCGCCCTTGAAATTGAACGCGCCGACATAGGCCCGCGTGCTCATTTCCTGCTTGTTGACGGTCATGTAGTCATGCCCGCCCGACACTTCCTGCCAGACGTTGTTCGCGGGGTTCAGGTCATCGCGGCTCTGGTCGACGAAGCCGAGGTGGACCGTGCTGCCGATTTCGACCGTGCCGCTATCGGGCTGTTCCTTGCCGGTCAGGATCCGGAACAGGGTGGATTTACCCGCGCCGTTGGGGCCGATGATCCCGACAATGCCGCCGGGAGGCAGCATGAACGAGAGGTCTTCGAACAACAGCTTGTCACCATAGGCCTTGGAGATGCCCTGAACGTCGATCACCTTGCTGCCCAGCCGCTCGGGGACCTGAATGATGATCTGGGCCTTGCCGACCGGGCGGTTGTCTTGCGCGTTCTGCAGTTCCTCGAACTTGCGGATACGCGCCTTGCTTTTGACCTGGCGCGCGGCCGGGGTCTGGCGGATCCATTCGAGTTCGCGGCTAAGCGCCTTCTGCTTGCCGCTTTCCTCGCGCTCTTCCTGGGCCAGGCGCTTGGCCTTAGTCTCAAGGTAGGTCGAATAGTTGCCCTCGTAAGGGAAGTATTTGCCGCGATCGAGTTCGAGGATCCAGCCGACCACGTTGTCGAGGAAGTAGCGATCGTGGGTGATCATCAGCACCGCGCCGGCATATTCCTTGAGGTGATTTTCCAGCCATTCAACCGATTCAGCATCGAGGTGGTTGGTCGGTTCATCGAGCAGCAGGATCGAGGGCTTCTGGATCAGCAGCCGGGTCAGCGCGATACGGCGCTTTTCCCCGCCCGAGAGGTTTTCAACCGACCAGTCGCCCGGCGGGCAGCGCAGTGCTTCCATCGCGATTTCAAGCTGGTTGTCGAGAGTCCAGCCATCGACCGCGTCGATCTTGTCCTGCAGCTCGCTCATTTCCGCGCCCAGCGCGTCAAAGTCCGCGCCGTCTTCACCCATCTCCATGCCGATCGCGTTGAACCGATCGACCATGTCGGCGGTTGCCTTGGCGCCCATCTTGACGTTTTCGAGGACAGTCTTGGTCGGGTCGAGCTCGGGCTCCTGCTCAAGATAACCGACCGTGATGTATTCGCCCGGCCACGCTTCGCCGGTGAAATCCTTGTCGATCCCGGCCATGATCTTGATCAGCGTCGATTTACCGGCGCCATTGGGGCCGACGATGCCGATCTTGGCACCCTGATAAAACTGCAGACTGATGTTCGACAGCACCGGCTTTGGCGCACCGGGGAAAGTCTTGGTCATGTCCTTCATGACATAGGCGTACTGCGCGGCCATTTGATGGTCCTCTTGGGATGGCGTGAACTAGGGTTTGCGCGGCCCTTACAGGCGGGCGCGGCATGGGGCAAGCGGGCGCTTTGGCCGCTGGTCGGATGCGGCCATTGCCGCTAGGCAGGAGGTAAGGCACCGTAAGCGGAACCAACCGCGCGGGCAAAATTGGGGGAAGCGATGGGACAGCTGATAGCAAGTGTTGGCGGCCAGTTGCTGATCGGTGCGGCGCTGCTGTTGTTTATCGCCTTCATCACCTTTCGCACCACCACCCGGGCCACGCATCCCGCGCACGATGGCACGGCCAAAGATGTCTATCTGGCGGGAGGGGGCCTGAAATGGCTGTTCGTGGCCGGATCGATCACGCTCACCAACCTCTCGACCGAGCAGCTGGTGGGGATGAATGGCAACCAGATGCTGCTGCTGGCCTGGTGGGAACTGGCGGGGTTTTGCGGGCTGATGTTCCTGGCCTGGGTGATGGTCCCGGTTTACTACCGCACCGGCTGCACCACGGTGACCGAGCTGCTGGAAAAGCGTTATGGCGGCGGCAGCATCCGCACGTTGATTTCGGCACTGTTCCTGATCGGTGCGGTGCTGATCTATATGCCCGCCGCGCTCTATTCCGGGGCGCTGTTCCTCAAATCGATGTTCGCGGTCGATTGGCCGCTGTGGTATTTTGCCGCGCCGATGGCGGTTGTCGCGGCGCTCTACACGATCCTTGGCGGCCTGCGCGCGGTGGCGGTGATGGACACCTATTCGGGTATCGGTGTGCTTTCGATAGCGCTGCTGGTGGTGGTCCTCTCGCTGAATGCAATCGGTTGGGATTTCTCGGGCATTCCGGCAGAACGCCTAACGATGGTGGGGGCGAAGGACTCGCCGATCCCGTTCCACACGCTGTTCACCGGGATGGTGTTTATCCAGATATTCTATTGGTCCACCAACCAACCAATCACCCAGAAAGCGATGACCGCGCCAAATGTGAAGGAAGCGCAGAAGGGCGTGCTGGCAGCGGCGGCAGTGCGGATCCTGATCGTGCCGCTGATCGTCGTGGTGCCCGGCGTGGTCGGCTACAAGCTGTTCGGCGATGTCGATGATGCCGCCTATGGCCGGGTGGTGTTCGAAGTCTTGCCGCATTGGCTGACCGGAGCCTTTGCGGCGTTGATGGCGGGGGCGGTGATCGCGCATACGGCAGCGATCCTCAACGGCACGGTCGCGCTCTATGCGGTGGACTTTCACGCCAAATTCATCGCCCCGGTGAAAGACCACTGGCGGCTTTCAGCTACCGTTTCGGCAATCCTCACCGTCAGCTCGATCCTGCTGGTGCCGGTGTTTGAAAACGCCAAGAGCATCATCAATCTGCTCCAGCAGTTGAACGGGCTGACCTCGATGCCGATCCTCAGCGCGTTTATCGTCGCGCTGCTGTTCCGCGGGGTTAAGGCCGGGGCGGCGGTGGCCGGGGTGGTGTTCGGGGTTCTGTTCTACGGGACGCTGAACGTTGTTCCCCTGCCGGGCTGGCTCGCCTCATTCCACTATATTGATCTGATGCTGGTGACGTTGTTCGCCTCGATCCTGTTCGCGCTTGGCTTCAACCGTTTGGTGCTGGGCCAGCACGCCAAATTCGTAGGCTGGAAGGGAATGATCCCCAGCGAGGCGGCTTAAGGCGATTGCCAAGCAGGCGGCGCGCTTTACAAGGTGAGGCGATGAAAAACCTTGTCCGCGCTACCGCGCTATCCGCCCTGCTGCTCTCCACCACGGTTCCGGCCGCAATGCCCGAAGGATCGGGCGTGGCCTGGGATGTGGTGGCCGATCTGACCACCGAGATCGGCCCGCGGCTGGCCGGTTCCCCGCGCGAAGCGGCGGCGCGCGATTGGGCGGTAACGCGGCTGACCGCGCTGGGCTTCAAGAACGTCCACATCGAACCCTTCACCATCACCGGGTTTGTCCGCGGCGCCGAAACGGCGGAGCTGACCGCGCCTTATCCGCACCAGCTGCACATTACTGCGCTGGGCAATTCGGTGCCTACGCCCAAAGGCGGGCTGCGCGCCGAAGTGGTCTATTTCCCCAGCCTTGATGCGCTGAAGGCCGCGCCGGATGGTTCGCTCAAGGGTAAGGTCGCCTTCATCGACAACCAGATGCAGCGCGCGCAGGACGGCGCGGGGTATGGCCCCTATGGCAATGCCCGGCGGCAGGGCCCGGCAGTGGCATCGGCCAAGGGCGCGCTGGCGGCGGTGATCCGCTCTGCCGGGACCGATAACAACCGTGATCCGCACACCGGCGGCACCAATTTCCCCGCTGGCAGCCGCGCAATTCCGGCGGGCGCGGTATCATCGCCCGATGCCAGCCTGATCGCGCGGATCGCGCGCAGCGGCAAACCGATCATGATCAATCTTGTGCTCGAAGGCCATCCGCAAGCCAACCTGCCTTCGGGCAATGTGGTGGCCGATCTGCCCGGCCGCGATCCTTCGCTGCCGCCGATTCTGGTCGGCTGCCATCTCGATAGCTGGGATCTGGGCACCGGCGCGATCGATGATGGCGCGGGCTGCGCGATTGTCACCGCCGCCGCACTGCGCGCGCAGCAGGGGGGGCAGCCCCTGCGTACTATTCGCGTGCTGTGGGCGGGCAGCGAAGAGATTGGTGGGTTTGGCGGCGAGGCTTATGCCAAGGCTCATGCCAGCGATCCGCATGGCGCAGCGATGGAAAGCGATTTCGGTGCCGACCGGGTCTGGCGGGTGGGCTTCAACATGGCTGAGGCCAACAAGCCGCTGCGCGATGCGATTACGGCGGCGCTGGCGCCGTGGGGAATTGTGGTAAACCCGAACAAGGCCAATGGCGGCACCGATGTGGAGCCGATCATCGCCGCGCAGAAGCTGGCCGTGGTCGATATGGACCAGGACGGCACGCGCTATTTCGATCTGCACCACACGCCCGATGATACGCTCGACAAGATCGATCCGGCGCAGCTCGAACAGAACGTTTCGGTCTGGGCTATCGTGCTGCGGATCCTGGCGGGCGAGGCGGGGCCGATCAGCGGCGGCTGATCGCCCGGCCTAGTTGCCACGCCCCGCGCGGCACCAGTGCCAAGCCGGCAAACCAAGTGGGCAATAGCAGGAACCCCCAATAGAAATTGTCGGGCCGTGGGAACAGGGCAATCGCCAGGGCATAGCCGGCCAGGCACAGCAGCACCGCTTTGCCCGTGCGCCAGTCCAGCGTCAGCCAGCCCAGCAGCGGCAGCAGGGCCAGCGCCATTGCCAGCCCCCTGGGCAGCATATGCAGCAGGGTGGTGCCGATCAGCGCCTGCAGCAAGCCGCGCGGGCCCAATCCGCTGCTCCACCCCGGCGAGCTGAGATCGCTGGCCAAGACATGCGGAGTGATCGCCCGGGCGTGAAACACCAGCCCCAGCGCGAACAGGGCGATCAAGCCCAGCCACGCCGCAAATTCGCGCTTTTTGCCATCGGCCGAGGCCAGCACTGCGGACAGGACGGCAAATGGCAGCGCCAGCTCGCGGATCGAAAGCGCGGCGGCAATGCACAGCAGCGGTGCCCACCACGGGGCCTTGCGCCACAGGCTGAAAGCCGCCGCCAGGGCTAACAGCAGCCCGCACCACGTCTCGCTCATCGGGGTGAGCGCGGGGGAGGCGCTGGCCAGCCCGCCTAGGAAAATGGCGAGGCCCGTGCCCAGGCGCTCTGCCCAGGTCAGCAGCCCCGGCAAGGCCAACGGCCAGATCAGGCCATTGGCGATCAGCAAGGCGATCTCGATCCAGCCCAGCCGCGCCCAGCCGATCGTGCTGGCCAGCCAATAAAGCGTGGGCAAGCGTACCGTGACGAACGGTTTGGTGGGATAGTGGTGCACGCGCTGCTGGGCGGTGGCGGCGGCATAATAGCTCTCGCCGCGGTCCATCCGCTGCACCACATCGCGGTAGAGCCGCATATCGGTGTAGTGGCCCGGCGGTGCCTTGGCGATTTCCTGACGCGGCGCGGCCAGGCACCAGCCCAGCGCGGCCAGCAGCAGCAGGGCCACCAACAGTGCATAAGGGCGGGGCAGGCGGGCTAGCATCGCGCCGCTTGTGCGCGGCGGCGGCGCGCCTAGGCAAGCATTTGCGGCAGTCTTATCCCCGGATCAGCCCCGACAAGGCAGCAGGCCTTTCACCCGGAAACAAGCGCGGTAAAGCCATGGCTGGATCAAGTCTGAAGTGCCCGGCCACTGCGCTGCCGATCACCGCATCAAGCCCCATCGTCGGCTTCAGATCGCGGTTTTCGTACAGCTGGCTCTGGCTGAGGCCCGGCCAGTCTGACAGGATCCGGCCACCCGCCACCGTGCCGCCCAGCAGCATGGCGAGCGATGCGGTCCCGTGATCGGTGCCGCCGGTGCCGTTGACTGCGGCGGTCCGGCCAAATTCGGTTGCCACCACCACCAGCGTATCCCCCCAGACCGGTCCAAGGTCATCGCGCAGCGCAGCCAGCATCGCATCGAGACCGCCCAGCTGGATATTCAGGCGCGCCCGCTGGCCAGCGTGGGTGTCCCAGCCGTTGGTTTCCACCATTACCACCCGCGCGCCGCTCTCGCCTTTGAGCAGCGAGGAGATCAGTTTGCCGTTGGCGGCAGCGCCCTTGATATTGCCGCTGGCCAGATCCCCGGCCATCGCGCGGGTCTGCATCGCTTCTTCCCACAGCGGGTGCAGCTGCGCATCGCCGGCATACATCGATCCGACCCGGGCCAGCAGATCGTCCGAAGCATCGGGCAGGGCGGTGGGGGCATAGCTGGACACCTGCACCGGTCCGCGCAGTGCGGTGGGAATGGTGGCAGCAATGGCCAGGCCGCGCCCGGACCCGCCCGGCAGCATTCCCAGCAGCCGGTTCATCCAGCCATCCTGCCGTTCGTAGGGCAGCGCCGCCCCGGTTTCGAGGACGTTCTGGGCATCGAAATGCGATCGTTCGCGATAGGGTGAGGCGACCGCGTGGGCGAACAGCGCCTGCTTGGCGCCGTACATCGCGCCCAGCTGCTTTAGCGCCGGATGCAGCGCAAACATGCCGGAAAGCTTGGGCAAATCCATAAGATCGCGGGCTAGATCGCCGCGCAGCGCCGCATAGGCGGGGTCACCAGTGGGGGCCAAGGTGGCGAGCCCATCGGCCGCGCCGCGCTGGATCACGAAGACCAGTCGGCGGTTGGTTTCGGCGCTGGCATAGGCGACCTGCGGGGCGACCAGGGCGGCAGCACCGGCGGCAAGCATCTGACGTCGATCAAGCAGCAACATGGGTTACCTCCGCATCATTTCGGGCGAGGACAGGAGCAGCGCCAGGGCCTGCTCGCCGCTTTCGGCGCGCTGGATCGCGCTGGCAGTGGTGCTGGACACTGCGCTGCCAAACAGGCGCTGCGCCAGCTGCCGCGCATCAATCCCGGCGCCGCTGCGCTGGGCCAGGCGCTGCGCCACTTCGACCCGGCGGACCAAGGCATCGGGTCCGGCCCAGCTGGCCGCAGTATCATCATAACCGGCGGGCGATCCGGGCTTCCAGATCGCCTGGCCTAATTGCTGCAAGGTGGCGGCGGCCGACTTTCCGGGCAGGGCCTTGATCTGGCAGGCGCGCAAAGTCGCCAGAGTCCAGTCCCACGGATTGCGGAATTTCGCTGCACCGTCCCACACTTCGGGGGCTGCAACAAGGACCCGGTACAGCGCCGGCAAATCGCCCCGGGTCGTCAGAAAAGTCTGTTCCAGCCGCGCCACCAGCGCAGGCGGCGGAACATCGGCAGCAAAGTGCCGGGCCAATTTGGTCGCGATATGGCGGGCGGTGGCAGGGTGGACCGCCAGATCGTCAAGCACCGCCTGCGCCTGCGCCTCGCCGCTCTGGCCATAGCGTTTGCCCATGATCGTACGTGCGCCGGGCTGATGGATCGGCTCGGCAAACCAGTACTGCGGCCCCGGTCCGCGCAGCGCCGGCTGCTTGGCCAAGCCGCCCACGGTCCAGCCGGTCAAAGCACGGGCGAATTCGGTGACGTCTTCCTGGGCGTAGCCGGTGCGCACGCCCAGCGTGTGCAGTTCAAGGATCTCGCGAGCCAGATTCTCGTTCAGGCCGCGCTGCTTGCCGCGCCGCGCGGTACGGGTTCCCAGAAAGCTGTCAGGCCCGATCGATTCGGCCTGATCGAGATAGAGCAGCATCGCCGGATGATGCTCGGCCGCGCTCAGCATCGCGCCGAACGTGCCCAGCACATTGGGGCGGATTGCTTCGAATTCGAACGGCCCGGCAAAGCCCAGCGTGGCGGCCTTATCGATCGATATGGCAAAATGGTTAGACCAGAAATGCACCAGCCGTTCCATGAACGGCGCGGGGCTGGAAAGTGCGGCGCTGGTCCGCATCCCGGCAGCTTCGACATAGGCATCGCGCAGCGGCCGGAACGGTCCCGGCAGGTTGTCTTCGGCGCCTTTCATCTGGGCGGCGCCTTGTGCGGCATCTTCCTTGCGCTCGCGCCGATCATCGCGGGCGGCGACCAGCAGTGCAATCATGGTTGCGGTGGATGGCGCTGCGGCCAAGGCGGCGGGGCGGGGCTGATAGGTCTTGAACTGCGCCTCAAGCCACGCGCGAGGATTGCTGGGGGGATCCTGATCCCCAGTTCCGCCCAAGCCAAAGCGGCTTAGCGCGCGGGCTCCCTCGTCCATGGTCTGCTCCCGTCAGGTCAATCGACTACGGCAAGGACAGTGCAGCCGTGCGGCCGCGCTGTCACTTCGCAAAGTGTATTCGATTGTCGCCCCTGAACCTGCGCTGATCAGCAGGCAGCGGCCAGAGCGATCACCCGTTCGGCCCATTCCGGGCGGCAGATCAACAGATCGGGGAGGTAGGTATCGCTCTGGTTATAGCGCAGCGGGCTTCCATCGACGCGGCTTACGTGCAGACCATGCGCCGCCGCCACCGCGACCGGGGCGCAGCTATCCCATTCGAACTGCCCGCCGGTGTGGAGATAGATTTCGGCCTCGCCGCGCACCACCGCCATCGCCTTGGCCCCGGCGCTGCCCATTTCGACCAGCTCGGCGCCAATAGCTGCGGCCACAGCCAGCGCCTCGCGCGCCGGGCGGCTGCGGCTGACCAGCATACGCGGGACTGCGGCGGCGGTGGGCAAGGGCTGCGGCTGATCGCTGCGCATCACTAGACCCAGATCGGGCAGGCCCACCGCGCCCACGCTGGCCACACCATCGAGGCTGAGCCCGACATGCACCGCCCAATCGCTGCGCTGCTCGCCATATTCGCGGGTGCCATCGACCGGATCGATGATCCACACGCGGCCATGGCCGAGCCGTTCGAAGTTGTCCTTTTCCTCTTCGGACAGGACCCCGTCATCGGGGCGTTGTTCGCGGATCGCGCGGACCAGAAACTGGTTGGCGGTCTGATCCCCGGCTTGTCCCAGCGCCTTGGCTGAAAAGACGCCCGATGCCCGCACTTCGAGCAGCAGGCGACCCGCCACCTGTGCCAGATGCGCGGCAAGCTCTGCATCGGTCAAATTGGTGTGGGTCAAATCACTGGCATCCACGATTCGATCCTGCCCCCCAGCACGAAATCGACGATCCGCTCGGCCGCCGCTTCGGGGCTTTCGCTGGTGGTATCGACTCTGAGTTCGGGCTGTAGCGGTGGTTGATAGGGGCTGTCGATCCCGGTGAAGTTCTTGAGCTCTCCGGCGCGCGCCTTCTTGTACAGGCCTTTAACGTCACGGCGTTCCGCCTCGGCCAGCGGGGTATCGACAAAGATCTCGATGAATTCGCCCTTGGGCAGCATGGCGCGAACCATATCACGCTCGGCGGTGAAAGGGCTGATGAACGCGGTCATCACGATCAGCCCGGCATCGGTCATCAGCTTGGCCACTTCGCCGACGCGGCGGATGTTCTCGATCCGGTCTGCCTCGGTAAAACCAAGGTCCTTGTTGAGCCCGTGGCGGACATTATCGCCATCAAGCAGGAAGGTGTGATGGCCCAGAGCGTGGAGCTTCTTTTCGACCAGATTGGCGATCGTGCTCTTGCCCGAACCCGATAGGCCGGTGAACCACAGCACTGCGGGGCGCTGATGCTTCAGCGCGGCATGGGCATCGCGGCTGATATCGAGGGCCTGCCAGTGCACGTTCTGCGCGCGGCGCAGGCTGAAATGCAGCATCCCCGCCGCAACCGTGCGGTTAGTCAGCTTGTCGATCAGGATCAACCCGCCCAGCGTGCGGCTGTCCTTGTACGGTTCGAACACCAAGGGTTTGTCGCAGGCCAGTTCGGCGACGCCGATTGCGTTCAGTTCAAGCGTTTTGGCAGCTAGATGCTCCAGCGTGTTGACGTTGATCGCATATTTGGGTTGCTGCACCGTGGCCGAGACGGTCTGGGTGCCCAGTTTAAGCCAGTAAGACCGGCCGACTTGCAGCGGCGCATCGTCCATCCACACCAGCGTCGCCTCGAAGCGGTCAGACACTTCGGGCGGCGCATCGGCGGCAGCGATGACATTGCCGCGCGAACAATCAACCTCATCGGCGAAGCACAGCGTTACCGATTGGCCCGCCACGGCTTCGTCCAGATCGCCGTCCATCGTAACTACCCGCGTGACCGTGGTGGTCTTGCCCGATGGCAGCACCCGCACAGCATCGCCCGGCTTCACCGTGCCGCTGGCGATCAGCCCGGAAAAGCCCCGGAAATCTAGGTTGGGCCGGTTCACCCATTGCACCGGCAAGCGCAGCGGCCGGGCCTGATCAGCCTGGTTGTCGAGCTCGACGCCTTCGAGATGCTCGATCAGCGCCCGGCCGGTGTACCACGGCGTATTGGGCGAAAGCGCGGTGATGTTGTCGCCCTTGAAGCCCGAAATCGGCATGGCAGTGAACTGGGTGATCCCGATCTCGGCGGCGAAGGCAGCGTAATCTGTGACGATTTCATCGTAGCGGGCCTGATCGTATTCGATCAGATCCATCTTGTTGACCGCCAGCACCACGTTGCGGATGCCCAGCAGCTTGCACAGGTACGAATGCCGCCGGGTCTGGACCAGCACGCCCTTGCGCGCATCGATCAGGATCACGGCGAGATCGGCGGTACTGGCCCCGGTCACCATGTTGCGGGTGTACTGTTCGTGCCCCGGGCAATCGGCGACGATGAATTTGCGCTTCTCGGTGGCGAAGAAGCGGTAGGCAACGTCGATCGTGATGCCCTGTTCGCGCTCCGCCGCCAGGCCATCGACCAGCAAAGCGAAATCGATCTCCTGCCCCTGGGTGCCCACGCGCTTGCTATCGCTTTCCAGCGCGGCGAGCTGATCTTCGAAGATCATCTTGGAATCGTAGAGTAGTCGGCCGATCAGCGTCGACTTGCCATCATCCACCGACCCGCAGGTGATGAACCGCAGCAGGCTCTTGTGCTGGTGGGCTTCAAGGTAGGCGTCGATATCCTCGGCGATCAGGGCGTCGGTCTGGTACAGGGGCTCGCTCATCAGAAGTAGCCCTCCTGCTTCTTTTTCTCCATCGAGGCATCGCCGCCGTCTTTGTCGATCAGGCGGCCCTGGCGTTCGCTAGTGGTGGTCAGCAGCATTTCCTGGATCACCTCAGGCAGCGTCGCCGCTTCGCTTTCCACCGCGCCGGTCAGCGGATAGCATCCCAGAGTGCGGAAGCGGATCGAGCGGAGCTGCGGCACTTCACCCGCGCGCAGCGGGAACCGGTCATCATCGACCATCAGCAGCATCCCGTCGCGCTTCACCGTCGGGCGCTTGGCGCTGAAATAGAGCGGCACCACCGGGATCGCGTTCAAATGTATGTACTGCCAGATATCGAGCTCGGTCCAGTTCGAGATCGGGAAAGCGCGGATGCTTTCGCCTTTCGCCTTGCGGGTGTTGTAGACGTTCCATAGCTCCGGCCGCTGATCCTTGGGATCCCAGCCGTGATGGGCGTTGCGGAAACTGAAGATGCGTTCCTTGGCGCGGCTCTTTTCCTCGTCGCGCCGCCCGCCGCCGAACGCGACATCGAAGCCGTACTTGTCGAGCGCCTGCTTCAGCCCCTCGGTCTTCCACATATCAGTGTGCAGCGGGCCGTGATCGAACGGATTGATCCCGCGCGCGATTGCTTCGGGGTTCTGGTAGACCAGCAGTTCCATCCCGGATTCCGTCGCCATCCGGTCACGCAGCGCATACATGTCGCGGAACTTCCACGTGGTGTCGACATGCAGCAGCGGGAACGGCGGGGGCGAGGGGTAGAACGCCTTGCGCGCCAGATGCAGCATGACTGCGCTATCCTTGCCCACCGAATAGAGCATCACCGGCTTGTCCGCCTCGGCCACCACTTCGCGCATGATGTGGATGCTTTCGGCTTCAAGCCGCTCAAGGTGAGTCAGGGTGCGAGTCATGATGCGGCGCTCTGTCTGCGCGGGAGCGTCTGCGCAAACAAGACTTTCTTGCCCGGCCAACGCTAGCCCTTTGCCATATGCACAAAAGGGTCATGCGCTTGACGATAATAACGATGCTTACTATATGCAGGCTATGAATGAGAATCTGTTCAGTAAAATCGGGGACCTTTCCCGGCAGGCGCGTCGGTCGTTCGATGCGCGGGCGCGGCAAATCGGTGTCACCCGCCAGCAATGGCAGGTGCTGGTTACGCTGCGCCGGAATGAAGGCGTCAACCAGGGCGGGCTGGCCGATCTACTTGATGTTGAACCGATCAGCGTCTGCCGGATGGTGGACCGGTTGCAGGAAGCCGATCTGGTGGAACGCCGCCCCGATCCGGCCGATCGCCGCTCATGGCGCTTGTTCCTGACAGCTAAAGCCGAAGAGCTGCTCGCGCAGCTGCGTCCGCTGGCTGATCAAATGGAGGCGCAGGCGCTTGAAGGGATCAGCCCGGCCCAGCGCGATGATTTGTACCGGATGCTCGATACGATCCGCCAGAACCTGATGCCGCGTAGTGCGGCGGGGCTGGTGTCACATGGCTGAAGCCGATGCCCGGATCGATATGAACGAAGCGAGCTCAGGGGTCTTGGTCGAGGCGGAGGCGCCAGCGGCAAAACCCAAGCGCAACCTCGGACGCTTGCTGCTGATGCTGTCGCTGCCGATTGCCATGATTATCGGCGGCGTGGTCTATTGGCGCAGCCTGCAGGGCCAGGTCTCTACCGACAACGCCTATGTCCACCTCGACAAGGTATCGGTCAGCAGCGAGGTCGGCGGCAAGATTGTCGAAGTGTTCGTCAAGGACAACCAGCACGTCAAAGCCGGCGATCTGCTCTACCGGGTCGATCCCGAACAGTTCCAGCTGCAATTGGCGCAGGCCGATGCCGCGATCGCTTCGGCGCAGGCCAGCGAAACCGCTTTGGCCAATAACAGCGCCATGTCGGGCGCGGACATTGCCGCTGCGCAGGAACAGATCGGCTATGCCCGGTCGAACTTGTCGCGCCAGGAGGCACTGTGGAAGCGCGGGTTCACCACCAAGGCCGCCTATGAAGCTGCACAGCATCAGGTCGCCGTGGCCGAGGCCACGCTTAATGCCGCAGTTGCCAAGCGCGATGAAGCGGCGGCGAAGCTTGCCACCGGCTCGCAGGTGCCCGGAGTGTTTCCGCAATTGGCCGCGGCCCGGGCGCAGCGCAATGTCGCACAGATGAGCCTGCGCCGCACCGAAGTGCGCGCGCCGATCGATGGGGTGATCACGCAGGCTGACCGGCTGCAGCTGGGCCAGGATGTGATTACCGGCTTGCCGGTACTGACCCTTGTGGCCGATGGCACCGCCTATATCGACGCCAATTTCAAGGAAACCGATCTGGGCGATATGCGCATCGGTCAGCCGGCCACGGTCAGCTTTGACGCCTATCCCGGGCTCGAGCTGAAAGCCCACGTCGCCGCGATCGGGGTGGGGACAGGCAGCGAGTTTTCGGTGCTTCCGGCGCAGAACGCCACGGGCAACTGGGTCAAGGTAACGCAGCGCGTCCCGGTCAAGATCGTGCTCGACGAACCGTGTCCGCGACCGTTGATTGCCGGGCTTTCGGTCAAGGTGAAAGTCTTCACCGACGGCCGCAAGCGCTAGGCGCGCGCCGTGGCAACTGCAGCCGCTTCTCCGGGTCGGCGCAAACCGGCCGCAGCCGCGCCGCCGACATTGACCGCTGCGGAAGACGTTGCGCTGCTGCCGGTTGAAAATAACGTGCTGCTGGCAGTCGGGATCATGCTGGCCTCGCTGCTGCAGATCCTTGATACGACCATCGCCAATGTGGCGATCCCGCATATGCAATCGACATTGGGCGCCACCAATGACGAGATCAGCTGGGTGCTGACCAGCTATATCGTCGCTGTTGCTGTGGCGATGCCGATTACCGGCTGGCTGGCTGACCGGATCGGATCGCGGCGGCTGTTCCTGCTTTCGGTAGCCGGTTTTGTGCTGTCGTCGATGCTGTGCGGGCTGGCGCAAAACGTCACGCAGATGGTGTTGTTCCGCGCGCTGCAGGGGGCGACCGGGGCGTTCATTTCGCCGCTTAGCCAGGCCGGGATGATCGATACCAACAAACCGTCGCGGCAATCGCAGATGATGGCAATCTGGGGCATGGGGATCATGACCGGGCCGATCCTTGGACCGATCCTGGGCGGCTGGCTGACCGAAAACTGGAACTGGCGCGCGGTGTTCTTCGTCAACGTGCCGCTGGGCGCGGTATCGCTGCTGATCATGGCGGCAGAGCTGCCATCGCGCGTAATCACCCGGCGCAAATTCGATCTGACGGGCTTTGCTCTGGTCGCTCTTGGTCTCACTTCGGTGCAGCTGCTGCTCGATCGCGGCAACCATATCGATTGGTTCGATTCGGCTGAGGCGTGGCTCTATGCCTGGCTGGCTATCTCCTGCGCCTGGATGGCGGTGATCCATATGACCACCACCCGCGAACCCTTGTTTCAGCGTCTGCTGTTTGCCGATGTGAATTTCATTTTCGGCATCCTGCTCAGCCTGGTGATGGGGGTGGTGATGTTTGCCACCATGGCGCTGTTGCCGCCGATGCTGCAACGCCTGTTCGGTTATAGCGTGATCGATACCGGCCTGTCGCTGATGCCGCGCGGGGTGGGGACGCTGATCACCATGCAGATCTCGGGAATTCTGGTCCGCAAGGGGGTCGATCCGCGAATGCTGATGGCGATGGGCTTCGGCATCGCGGCGGTATCTTTGTGGGAAATGTCCTTGTGGTCCCTGCAGACCGATTACTGGCACTTTGCCACCTCGGGCTTTGTCCAGGGCATCGGCATGGGGCTGGTGTTCATCCCGATGAACGCCAGTTCCTATGCCACCTTGCCGCCGCAGTTGCGCACCGATGGCTCAAGCCTGCTCAACCTCTCGCGCTCGATCGGATCATCGGTCGGCATCTCGATTGTCACCACCCTGCTGGCGCGCGGGGTGCAGACCAACCACGAAAACCTGGCGGGCGGCATCACCGCTTCGATGACCAGCCTGCTTGATTTTTCGGGTATGGACCGGTTTCAAGATATGGGCGAGGTTGCGCTGCGCGTGGTCGATGCCGAAGTGAACCGGCAGGCAGCGATGATCGCCTATATCAACGATTTCCGGATCATGATGTGGATGACGCTGGCGGCGATCCCGATCGTGATGCTGATGCGCCGCCCGCAATTGCGCGCCACCGTGGTCAGCGATGAAGATCAGCCCCCAGCAGATATGCCGCACTAGGCAGCCGGGCGTTTCCTTTGCAGCCCCGAACGCTTGCAGCTCGCCACCAGATCGCCGTTCTGGTTGAACGCCTGGTGCAGGAAGGTGACGATCCCGGCATCGGGGCGTGATTTTGATTGGCGCAGCTCCAGCACTTCCGAAGCGATATTCAAGGTATCGCCAACGAACACCGGTTTGGGAAAGCGCACCTCATCCCAGCCGAGGTTTGCGACTGCCGTGCCAAGCGTGGTGTCGTTGACCGAAATCCCCACCATCAGCCCCAGCGTGAAGCACGAATTGACGATCCTGGTGCCAAACTCGGTTCCGGCCATATAAGCCTCATCCAGGTGCAGCTGTGCCGGGTTGTGCGTCATCGTCGTGAACAGCACATTGTCGGTTTCGGTGACCGTGCGGCGGATCGCGTGATCGAACCGCTGGCCCACCACCATCTCGTCAAACCACACGCCTGCCATTGATATGCTCCCGCAAATGAATGCCCCGGCGTTTAGAGCCTGCGCGGCGCAGCGGCAAGCGTGGGGGCATTAACCTGTTCGAGAGCTGGCGGCCCTAGAGCCATGCTGGTCAGGAGACAAGTTCATGAAATTCGTACGACTTCACTCGCGCGGCGGGGATTATCTTGTGGTCGCCTCGAACATCGCATGGCTCCGCACCGGGGAAAATGACCAGACCAATGTGGGGATCGTCGGCAGCAGTCCGCTGGTGGTGGCCGGAACAATTGAGGAAGTGGCCAGAACCATCCTCGCTGGCTGAAAACAAACTTGGTCGGGGAGAACTGAGGGAAGTCCTAGAGGACCTCCGTGCGGGTGGCTGCTGTTCGCTTGCCGGGATCGCCGGGGAGTTGAACGCAAGGCACATTATGACCGCGCGGGGCGTAAGTGGCACCCGTCGTCTGTGCGGAACCTAGAGGCCCGGTTGGACGCTTAGACTTCGCTCTCGCTTTGCCCTGCTTTTTTCAATATCTGTCGAACTGCTCTGGGCGCTGCATGAGTCACCGCCTGCTCCAAAATCGACAGCAGGTCTACCACACTAGGGAACCGTCAGCCTTAATCGATCGACTATGCTTTATCGGACGCATTACAGCATAACCCGGCTTTGACTGTGGGTGCCCTTCCACGTGTTCGAGATGTTGAACCATCTCGAACTCCAAAGCCTTCCCGACCCTCAGCTTGGAGTCCGCTACATCAGGTTCCAACATTAGATTGAACGCGGCTAAGCCAGCCGCAACGCTTGGGTAAATGAGACCCTCAGCCGTCTCAATTCCCATTAGAGTCTTTCCGATCTGGCGGGTCGCCATGTAGAGTCCCGGGCGCTCTAGCCCATCGGCAACTGCCAAATCAGCTAAGAAATCGTCGACACGACTCCACTTGCGATCCAACTGCTCATTAGCAAGTCCACTAATGAATTGTGCGTCACTTCGGAGGTCTGGCACCCCGCCCTCGGAAGGCGCTCTGCCGCGATATCGGTTCAGACCAATGTGGGCACACGTAACGTCGAGTAAGGGACCCACCGTATCGCAAATGGCAACGGTGATGCGATCACCCACTTCAGGTCTCGCCTCCCAAATGGCTGCGTTCATTGTGTTAGTCGCATAAAAGACGGGCTCGCCTGCACGATTGAACCGGCCAGCCTGAACCACATCGGCGGGCGGATACCAAAGCTCAGCCGAATTCTCAAAACTATGAGCGGTTGGGTTTTTTCTTGCTCGAAACATCTGGTTCGTGACCAAGCGCATGGTTTTGGTGAAGTAGCCGTCCATTGTTCGGCCTATGCGCTCGCGAATTTGATCCTCAGAAAGGGCTTCTAGGTTGGCCCGATTGAAGCGGTTGATCCTGCCCAAAATCTCCGCCGGACTAGCAGCGCGCAAGCGATTGACCGCCTCTTGACCCGCTTTGTCCCATTTGAGCCTGCTGTTTGCCATTCGCACCATTACTATACGTTGTCCGGAGAATTTCCAGCAACTCCGCGAAACTCGCAGTAACTGACTTGGTTATTGGGCTCGACCAAAGAGCAGGCTGTGCCCGCCTGCCGACGCGAACTTAAAGGCCATTCAAAGCTGCCCCACAAACCTGCCCCACAATGAGGCTCGCTTGTGAGTTAACGCTATGAAATATATAATAAATTAAAACTTGGTCGGGGAGACAGGATTCGAACCTGCGACCCTCTGCTCCCAAAGCAGATGCGCTACCAGGCTGCGCTACTCCCCGACCGGGGTTTCCGCTTATCACGCTGGTGGGCCCGGCAGGACTCGAACCCGCGACCTAGCCGTTATGAGCGGCCAGCTCTAACCAACTGAGCTACAGGCCCATGCGTGCGAAGCGAGGGCGCGTTAGCGCCGCGCGATGGCTTAGGCAAGGGCAACGGCTGCGATCAGTTGCTTTACCGTGGTTGGCCGCACCCCGCGCTGCTTAAGATAGCCGAACGCACCGCGCCACCAATCGTATAGAGCATCCAGATCATCCTCGTTGCGAACGTACGGGGTGTAGCCGGGTGCCAGCGACGGGCTGTGGAATGAAAAGACCAGCACCGGCAAGCCATCGTCCAGCGCGATATCGATCCCGCGGATCGCTTCTTCGAGCGTGACGCCTTCGGGGGTCAGCGGAATTCGTTCAAGCAAGCCGATCCGCGACAGCAGCCCGCGCAGCCGCGGCGCGCGCCACATCTGCGGATAGAGCCACGGCCCCAGCTGACGCAGCGGGCCCCAAAAGACGGTGGTCAGCGGCAGCTCCATCAAGCGCCGAGCCTGGTTCAGCCAATAGGGCCGGATCGGAAATTCGCGGAAATTGGGACCGCCGCCCGAACTGTAATCAAACCGCGCGCGCACCGATGTATCGATCGCAATCCCGCCATCGGCCAGAATATCGGCGGTGTTGGGCCCCACGCCATAGCGGCCCGCGCGGTAGATCAGCGGGGCGGCACCAATCGTTTCCTCGATCTTGTCGCGCAATTGCTGAAATTTGGCCCGTTCCAGCGCAGCCGGAAGATTGCCGGCAAAGCTGTTGTGCTCGTTGACCTCTTCCTCGTGCGGCGGGCTGACCCAGGGATGAAGCTGCACGCCAACCTCCGCCGCTCCGGCGGCCACTGCTTCGCGCAGAATTGCGACCGCAGCAGGGGATGAAACGATCGGGTAATCGACCAGATAGACCGGCACGACGCCTTGGCTGACGCAGAATTCCTGAAACTTCGCCAGCCGCGATACGGTGTGGACGGTGTGGTGTTCGCGGTTCAGCGGCTTGCTCCAGTCAAACTCCTCTTCGGTGTCGACTGTCAACAGGTAACGCTGTCCAAAACCAGGCTCAAAACGCACGGGTTCAGGCTGGGTTGGCAGGTCCGATATTCGCAAGGACGCCAAGATATACCCCTAACCGACGGCGAGATTACGCCGCGCTTTGTTCGCTTCCCGTATCGCCCTCGGTATGGCCCGGCCCCGCCTGGGTCAAGCCCGGTATGGAAAGCCGCAGCCGATCGCCCTTGCGGCGCAGATCTCCCTTCGCGGCCTGGGCTTCGGCGCGGGCCAGCCGCAGCGCGAAACCAGCGCCGAACATGCCCGAGGCCAGCACTTGCGGCACCGCGCCGGGGCCCGCGCCAAACAGTGCCTTGTCGTCCAGCTTGGCCAGACTGCCCGGCAGCGCCAGGTCGAGCCGCAGCATCTGGCCCTTGCTGCGCAGCCGTAGCTTCAGCCGCTCACCCGGCGCGCTGGTGCCCGCCAGAGTGGCCAGAACGCGCCAGATCACCCGCTCAAGCTCAATCGGGGCCAGCGCCGTCGCGGTGTCAGTGGCTTCAACTTTAAGGTCAAAGCCGCTCCCGCGCGCTTTGGTGTGGGCATCCAGCTGTCCGGCGGTGGCCGCGATCACCCCGGCCAGATCGGCCTCGCCCGGTTCAAGATCGAGCGCGCCACTATCAAGCTTGGCGAGCCGCTCAAGCTCCTCGAACGCCGCCAGAATCTTCGCCGCATCGCCGGCAATCGCGGCGGCGAGTGCCCGGTATTCGTGCGGCGAGGGGCCATAGAGCTGCTGCTGGATGATCTCGGCGCCAACCTGGATTGCATTCACCGGAGTGCGCAATTCATGCAGCATCTGGCGGACCCGGTCAGCCTCACTGTCGGGCAGGGGCTGAGGCGCTGGGATCACCGCCTCGGCGGGTCGCCGCAAGCGCCCGCGATAGCCGATGAAGCTGCCCGCCAGCGGATCGAACCACGGGGTCGCATCGATCTGCCACAGCCCGGCAATTGCGGGCGCACCGCTGAGTGAGATGGCCTGCGCGTGGAGCGGCTGGTGCCGCCGGATCAGCCGCGCAAGCGCCTCATCATCGCCGATCTGCTGGCCCAGCAGCATCGGGGCCACGCCGGCATCGCTCCAGGTGATGCGGCCGCGGCTGTCAGTGGCGAAATCACAGGCCTTGACCGGGCCCGACACGCGGAGCACGTGGTCCTCGCCCAGCGGCAATCGCGGCGCATCGCCGGCGACATGGTCGATCACTTGCTTGGCGCGGCGATAGGCCTCAATCCGCTTGACGATTGCACCGATTCGTTCGCCGCGCGGATCGGATTCAGTGGCGGCGGGAAGGGGTTCGGGCGCCATCGCTTGCGGGGTATCTGCTTCGGGCGGCTCCACTGCGATCGGTTCCGCTTCGGGCGGCTGATCCGGGTCCGCTGTGACGATGGTTTCTAGTTCGACCGGGGCAGGCGGCAGACCGCGCCCGCGCACACCCAGCCGCGCCAGCAGGCCGCGCACCGCCGGGGGCAAATCGGCGCGCTGATGCAGCGCCTGGCGCGCCTCGGCCGGCAGGGCGGGGACCAGGTCAAGCCATTGCTCTTCATCCAGATCGGCGCGCTGCAAGGCTGCCGCCGCCAGCCTTGGATCGGCCGCAGAGAGTGTGGCGATAAGCCGCGGGCTGCGCAGCCGCAACGCCGGATCGCGCAGCAAGGCGGTGGTTTGATCCAGCGGCAGATCGCGCAAAAGCTCGCTCAACCGGGTATAGGCGGCGTCGATCGCAGGACCGCGCGCGCTGCTGGGATAGGTGCCCAGCAGGTCGATCAACTGGCGCAGCTGGATGCGCCGCACGGGGGCCGAATCTGCGCGCATGCGCAGCACGGTTCCCAAGCGATCATCAAACAGCATGGCCATTTTCTACCCCCGCGCGACGTGCGCACGCGAGGTGCCTAACAGACTTGTCCCCAGCCGTGGCGGGTTGCGAAAGGCGCGTTGCAAAGAGGGACAGTTGCGGCCATAAACAATAATATTAGCGCCCGGGGCTTCCCTCGGCAGTGAAAATTGCCAGACTTGTGGCGAAATATGCCGATCTGGGCACAAATAGGGTGGATCCATGGCCAATCTCGATTCGATTGATCGGCGCCTGTTGGCAGAATTGCAGGACGAAGGCCGGGTAACCAATGTCGAACTGGCTCAGCGCGTCGGCCTCACCGCGCCGCCGTGCCTGCGCCGAGTTCGTGCGCTGGAAGAACTGGGCGTGATCCGCGGCTACCACGCCGATCTTGATGCCTCGAAACTGGGCTTTGCGATCACCGTTTTCGCGATGGTTTCCTTGAAGAGCCAGGCCGAAGATTCGCTGCGCCAGTTCGAAGAAGCCATGCGCGATCTGCCCGAAGTGCGCGAATGCCACATGCTGAATGGTGAGATCGATTTCATCCTCAAGATCGTCAGCAAGGACCTGCAGAGCTTTCAGGAGTTTCTGACCAGCAAACTTACCCCTGCACCGAATGTGGCGAGCGTGAAGACCAGTTTGACGATCCGGACGGCGAAGCAGATGCCTGGGGTGCCGTTGGAGTAGGTGGCCAACTAAGGTCCTCTCCTTTTTCACGAAGTGCAAAAGGGGAGGTGGCATTCGCGCAGCGAATGACGGAGGGGTAATTGCCACGCAAACGCCGCAGCGGTGACGTATCGAAGGCAAGAGCCTTGCGGCAAGATATGACCTTACCCGAAGTGTTGCTATGGAATTTGCTCCGGAAATCCCCCGACGGTGTCCATTTTCGCCGCCAGGAAGGAATCGGCAATTTCGTGCTCGATTTCTATTGCGCTAAGGCAAAGGTGGGCATCGAAATCGATGGAATTGTCCACGACATGGGAGACCAGCCCATGCACGATGAGCGGCGTGATGCTTGGCTCCGCGATCAGGGTGTTGAGCTCGCCCGAATTCCAGCTGGCGATGTTCTCAATTCACCGGAGGAAATAGCCGAGGCCATCGTGCGACTTTGCAAACGTTGAAGGCCCCTCCGTCAGCCGCTTCGCGTCTGCCACCTCCCCTTTTGCACTTCGTGAAAAAGGAGAGGACCTTGGCGACTAACCCACTCTCTTCGCCAGCCACTCCTCCAGCCACTTGATCGTGTAATCGCCGTGGATGAAATCGTGCTCGCTCATCAGCGCCTGGTGCAGCGGGATGCTGGTCTTCACACCAGAGATCACCATTTCTTCCAACGCCCGCCGCAGGCGCATGATGCAGCCTTCGCGGGTGCGGCCTTTGACGATCAGTTTGGCGATCATGGAATCGTAATACGGCGGAACCTTGTATCCGGCATAGAGCCCGCTATCGACCCGAACATTCATCCCGCCCGCCGCGTGGTAGTTTGAAACCAGCCCGGGTGAGGGGGCGAACGTCCAGGGGTCTTCGGCGTTGATCCGGCATTCGATCGCATGGCCGGAAAACACGATGTCTTCCTGCTTGACCGAGAGCGGCTTGCCATCGGCAATGCGGATCTGTTCGCGGACCAGATCGACCCCGGTGATCGCTTCGGTAACAGGGTGTTCCACCTGCAGCCGGGTGTTCATTTCGATGAAATAGAACTCGCCGTTTTCCCACAGGAATTCAATCGTGCCCGCACCGCGATAGTGCATGTCGGCCATCGCCTTGGCCACAATTCCGCCCATCCGGTCGCGCTCATCGGGGCTGAGCACGGGCGAGGGGGCTTCTTCGAGCACCTTCTGGTGGCGGCGCTGCAGGCTGCAATCGCGCTCACCCAGATGGATCGCCTCGCCATTACCGTCGCCGAACACCTGAAATTCGATGTGGCGCGGATTGCCGAGGTACTTTTCGATATAGACCGTGGCATCGCCGAACGCGGCCTTGGCCTCGGTCCCGGCCTGCGCGATCAGCGTTTCCAGCTCGTCCGGACCGGTACAGACCTTCATGCCGCGCCCGCCGCCGCCACTGGCAGCTTTGATGATCACCGGATAGCCGGCCTTTTCGGCAATCGCCTTGGCCTCGGTAATATCGCTGACCGCGCCGTCCGATCCGGGGACCAGCGGCAGGCCCAGCGCGCCTGCGGTGCGCTTGGCTTCGATCTTGTCACCCATGGTGCGGATATGTTCGGGCTTGGGCCCGATCCAGGTAATCCCGTGGCTTTCGACGATTTCAGCGAACTGGGCGTTTTCCGAGAGGAAGCCGTAGCCAGGGTGGATCGCATCGGCATGGGCGATTTCAGCCGCAGAGATGATCGCCGCGACGTTGAGGTAGCTGTCCTTGGCCGCCGGGGGCCCGATGCAGACCGCATGATCGGCCAGCCGCACGTGCATGGCATCGGCATCGGCGGTGGAGTGCACCGCGATAGTCTCGATCCCCATTTCGTGGGCGGCGCGGTGAATACGCAGGGCGATCTCGCCGCGATTGGCGATCAGGATCCGGGAAATTGCCACGTGGAGCCCCTTAGCCGATCACGACCAGCGGCTGGTCATATTCGACCGGCTGCGCGTTTTCGACCAGGATCGCCTTGATCGTTCCGGCCTTGTCGGCGGTAATCGGGTTCATCACCTTCATCGCCTCGATAATCACCAGCGTATCGCCGACATTAACCTGCTTGCCCACCGTGATGAAGGCAGCCGCGCCCGGTTCGGACGAAAGATAGACGGTGCCGACCATCGGCGATTTGAGCGCATTGGCATCAACTGGCGCGACCGCAGGTTCCGCAGCTACCGGAAGCGGCAGGGCAGGGGCGGCAGCAGGAGCGGCGGGGGCCATGTGCACAGCCGCCGGGGCGGCGGTGATTTGTCGGGCGACCTTGATCTTGCGGTCGCCATCTTCGACTTCGATTTCGCTAAGGCCAGTTTCGGCCAGCAGTTCAGCCAGTTCGCGCACCAGCTTGCTATCGATGTTCATGCCGCCGCTGCGGGCCGCGCTCTTTGTCTCGCTCATGCGATCCCCATATGTCAAAAGCAGGGGTCCGCCTATGCGACGGGGCGGCTAAAGAGGCAAGTCTAAAGCAGGGCAGCGCGCTCCAGCGCGATCGTGTAGCTGTCCGGCCCGTGACCCTTGACGCAGTCCACCGCAGCCATGCCGACATAGGACAGATGGCGAAATGGTTCGCGCTGTTCGGGATCGGAAAGATGGACTTCGATCACCTTGAGCTGGGTTGAAAGAATAGCATCGAGCAGCGCGATCGAGGTGTGGGTATAGGCGCCCGCGTTGAGCAGCACCGCATGGACGCCGCTGGCTTTCGCCTCGTGCAGCCAATCGACCAACACCCCTTCGTGGTTGGTCTGGCGGCATTCGACGCTGAGGCCCAGTTCTGCGCCTTGCGCCACCAACCGCGCTTCGATTTGGGCCAAGGTATCATGGCCATAGATTTCAGGTTGGCGTGTGCCGAGAAGGTTGAGGTTGGGTCCGTTGAGGACCAGTACAGTGCGCTGGGTCACGCCAGTTGGGATCCGTTATGCTGAAGCAGGAGTGCCAGCCTTAGCCGCGCCGCCGCGATGCACAAGGCTTATTGGCTAGGCCTATTGGCCCGGCGCATCCTTGTCGGCAGTTTCGTCCAAAGCGGATTGCACCATGGGTTGCGGTGACTGAACCGGTTCGGGGGTCAATTGCGGGCCACCATCAACCATCGCCGGGGCGGACTTGGATTGTTCCAGTTTGGCCACCGCCTGTTCGGCCTTGGCCGCGGCAATCTCGGCCCGCTGGGCGGCGGCTTCGGCCTTTGCCACCCGTTCGTTGACGGCCGCGTTGGGGTCTGAACAGGCGGCCAGCAGCAGCAACGATGCCAACGCGATGGTGCGGCCTGCCTTGGTCTGCTGCGGGTGGGTTGCCGTCACGTCTCGTCTCCCTTGCCGGAAAATCAGTCTGATAGCGCCAAACACTTACCCGAAGCTAACCAAGGCGGCGTGCTTTGGGCGATTACTTGTCGCTGCCGGCGATTTTGCCCCACTGACGGGCGGCGGTATAGCCAAGATAGCCGGTGCCGAACAGCGCATAAAGCGGCTCGGGCAAGCCCGACAGATAGGCATTCATGCCCGCCGCGATGGCCTGTGCCCGGTCGGGGCTGAACATAGCCAGGATGCCCATCGGCAGGGCCCACAGCAGCAGCACGTACATCACGTAGAGAAAGCTGGGCCGCGCCCGGCTGGTCCACGGATCGTGCGAATTGGCTTCGGCAACGATTGCGGACAGACGCGAATTGATTTCGGCAAGTTCCTGCGAGCCCTGCATTTGCAGCAGTTCAAGCTTCGCCTTGTCGCGTTGGGCGGGGTTGGGGATGACCTTGTCGATAATCGATACGACCGGTCCGATGAGGGCGTCGAGAATGGCCATAGGGAGCTGCTCCGGTTCTGAGGAGCGAATCAAATAACCAAATTGGTTTGTGTAGGAAAATGATTTTGGCTGATCAGGCCTGCAGGCCAAAGCAGTCCTTCAGGGTCGAGAGGACGCCATGGCCAGAAACCGGCTTGCTGAGGCGCGGCTGATCGGAGAATTCCTCCTGCAGCTCGCGGTGGCCCAGGTTAGCAGACGCAAACACCATCGGCACCCGGCATTCAGAGAGCCGTTTGGCCAGCGGCCAGACGGTGCGCGAACCGATGTTGATATCGAGCACCGCGGCGTCGGGTTTTTCGCGTTCGATCAGGTCCATCGCTGCTTCCAGTGTCAACGCAGGGCCAAGCACCCGGTAGCCCGCATCCTCAAGAGTCATGGCGACATCGAGCGCGATCAGCACTTCATCGTCAACAACCAGAACAAGCGGCGGTTCAGTTTTCATGCCGGTAAATACGCACGAAGCCGCAAGCTGTTCCCGAAAATGTGGGCACAGCGGTGGCGCTAGTTGCCGCGCAGGTAGGGGCGCGACTGGACGATGTAGATCGTCTCGCCGATGATCAGCCACTCAATATCCTGGGGTTTGTTGCCGAAAATGATCGCAATCCGCCTGCCGACCCGGGCCAGCCGTTTGGCTCTCGCGTCGGTCAGGACCATGCGGCCCGGCTCAATCGCCACTTCGCGTACACCGCCCGCCTCATCGAAGCTGAGCATGGCATCGTCGGTCGACCGGGTCAGGACCTGGATCGATTCTGGATCGGGACGGAACAGCAGTTGTTCGGCCACCCGCCGCCCTTCGACCACGCGGATGCCAAGCCCGCGCTTGGCATTGATGAACACCGTGCCCCATTCACCCGGATCGAACGGGTTCTCGGTGATCATCACGCCCGAGCTTTCGGAATTCATACCTTTTTGCACCAGCACCCCGGCCATCACGCTGCGATGATCAATTCCGGCGGCTTCGCGCGCGGCATAGGCGCCGTCGTTCCATACAGAGGCCCAGACCACCTTGACCGCAGCCTCCAGCCCTGCCTGATCGGTTACATTGGGGACGCTGCTGTAAAGCCCAGCGCCGTTGAACCCAGGCAGATCCTCGCTATTGGTGGAAGAGCGCACGAAGACGCCGCCTTCGCCAATGGCGGTGCTGCGCTGCTGGGCCAGCGCTGCGCCAAGTCCGGCGGGGAGCTGCCCGCTGTCGAACGAACCGCGCAATGCGGCCAATTGCTGGCGGCGATACTTGCCATCGCTGCGCATCTTGGGATCGGCCAGCAGCGCGGTGATCTTACGGTCCAGCCCGTTGAGACGCAGGAAGTCCTGATACCAGGCAAAGGGAATTGCGAAGCCCGCCGGAACGACGAAATCATCGCGCTCTGGCTTCCACTGCACCACGATCTCGCCCAGGTTGGCCGCTTTTGAACCGACCCGCACTGCATCCACAGCGCGCAATTGGCCAAGTGCAGGTAGCGCGCGAAAGGTCAGATCAGAGCGGGCGATGCGGACCTTGCGCTTGCTTTGCACCTTTTGCGTTGCGGCGATTTCCTTCGGTGTGGCCTTGCGGACAGTGATCGTATCCCCGGCCACCATCCGCACCCATTGTCCATCCAGCGCTGCATATTTGTTCAAAGCCCCGCGGACATAGCCGTTGGGCACCTTCCAGCTTTTGGCGAGCAGGTTGACATGCGCCAGCGGGGTGGAAAATTCATTGGTGATGATCCCGGCCACCGGGCTTAGCCGCAGCGGCGCTTCGCCCAGGACAACGATATCGGACGGGGCTAGCAGTACGTCATCGTCGAGCTTGGGAATGATCCGCAACCGGCCGGTGGCGCTGCCCGCGTTGAGCACCAGTTCGCTGCGGCTGGCGTAAACGTCATTCTGATCGATTACCGCCAATCCCGGAACCGCCGCCGCCAGCGCGATCTGCTGTTCGGAATTGGCCTTGAAGCCCAGCGACGCGGGGAAATTGCGCTGCAACTGCACCATGGTCTGGGTGAGAATCTCGCGGGTCAGCACATCGCCTTCCCAGAACTCGACACCGTAACGCCGCAGCGATTGGTAATGCACGATCGATCCGAAGATGAAGCGCCGGTTGTCCTTGGAATAGTTTGCATCAAGCAGGGCTTCGACCGACTGGGTCGAAAGATAGGTGCGCTGGACGAAATCGATGTGATATTCGTACTGTTTGGAATTGACGAAGTGCAGTTCCGGCCCGCCCTTTGCAGCGCGGTCGATCACGAACATCACTTGGGCAAAGCTGGCATAGCGCCCGCCGGGGCTAGTCCGGGCCAAGGCATCGAACTGGGCTTCGGTGGCGATGCTGGCCATTTGCGAAGGCGCGGCCAGCAGCGGCGCAGCCAGAAGCAGCAGGACGGCAATCAACAATTTACGCATAGGAGCCCCTCCAGATCGCGAAGGGTAATGCTTGTTCCAGTGCGGCGCAACGCAGGCTGAACAAAGGTGACCGAGCGCTGCTTCGTGCGATGTGCTGGAAAAAGTTGGTCCGGAACCGGGAATGACTTGGGGAGAGCGTGCCCCTTCGCTAACGCTCGGGAGTTTTCGGGAAACAGTCCCCCGGACTGTTTCTGGATCCGAAAACTGGTCGGGACGAGAGGATTCGAACCTCCGACCCCCACACCCCCAGTGTGATGCGCTACCAGGCTGCGCTACGTCCCGACCGTTTTAGCCCGGCGGCAGAGCAGCCGGGCAGGGATCGGGCCTATAGGCAGGCGCCGGGCGGTTGGCAAGCGCTGCGGCCCAATTCGCGTTGCCCTCTTGACCCTGATCCAACAAGCGCCATCTGGGCTCTGCGCACGGGGGGCGCGTTGCTAAGGCCAAGCATAGCTGCTAGGCGCGCGCAATTCCTGCCCGGTCAACTGGGCATCTGCCCGCAATAAGGCTGAAGCAACCGATGAACAGCGTTTCTCTTTCCCTTCTTTCTGCCGCTGCCGGCGCGGGCCAATCGCCCCCGGCCTGGGCTCAATTCATTCCGCTGGTGGCCATGGCCGCAGTGTTCTGGTTCCTGATCCTGCGCCCTCAAATGCGCCGACAAAAGGACCTGCAGAGCAAGGTGTCGGGGATCAAGAAGGGCGATCAGGTCCTGACCGGCGGGGGCTTTCTGGCCAAGGTGATCAAGGTTGACGATCACTATGCCGAACTGGAACTGGGCCCCAATGTCCGCGTCAAGGCGCTTAAGTCGACGATTGCAGATGTGATCCCGCCCAGCGGCGCGGCTCCGGCCAACGACTGACGGGACGCTCAAGATGCTCGATTTTCCTCGTTGGAAGCAGGCCTGGTTGTGGTTCATCACGCTGGCCTGCGCTCTCGCTGCAATGCCCTCGGTTCTATCGGTGGCCGGGCTGACATGGCCGGCGGCGCTGCCAGCGCCCAAGGTTAACCTCGGACTCGATCTGGCCGGCGGCAGCCACTTGCTGCTCGAGGCCGATGTTGAGCAGGTGCGCCGTTTGCGGCTTGAGCAGATGGAGGATTCGGTCCGCCAGCGCCTGACCAAGGGTGATAACAAGGTCGATATCGGCGAGATTTCGAACAAGGACGGCAAAATCTCGTTCATGCTGGGTGATCCGGGCAAGGCCGATTTCGTGCGCGAACAATTGCAGACGCTGACCAGCGGCGCCGGGCTTTCGGGCCAGCGGGACTGGGATTTGGCGATCAATGGCGGGCTGATCGAACTGACCCCGACCGAAGCCGGGCTCAGCCAATCGGTCGATCAGGCGATGGGCGCGGCGGTGGAAGTGGTGCGCAAGCGCATCGACAAGATGGGTACGCGTGAGCCGACCATTATCCGCCAGGGCAAGAACCGGATCGTGGTGCAGGTGCCCGGTTTGTCTGATCCCAAAAAGCTCAAGGATGCCATCGGCCAGACCGCCAAGCTTGAATTCAAGCTGGTCGACACCAACGCTTCGCCAACCGATCGCGCCCAGGGCGTAGCTGCGCCCGGCACGGTTTTGGTGCCTTATGCCAATCCGGAAAAAGACGGGATTATCCCGCTCGCAGTGTTTCGCCTTGGCGGGATCGTGGGTGATCAGCTGGTCAAGGCCACGCCTGGCAACGACCCCAAAACCAACGAGCCGCTGGTCGAGATCGAATTCAACCAGCAGGGCGGCGCGAAATTCGCCAAACTGACTTCCGAAAACGTCAACCGGCCGTTCGCGATCATCCTTGATGGCAGGGTGATCTCAGCTCCCAATATCAGCGAACCAATCCTGGGCGGACAGGCCCGCATTTCGGGCAGCTTTACGTCAGAAACCGCAACGCAGCTGGCGATCAATCTGGCCTCCGGCGCACTGCCGGTGGACCTCAAGGTGGTTGAAGAGCGCACGGTCGGACCGGATCTCGGTGCGGATTCGATCCGCAGCGGGGCGATCGCCATGGCGGTTGGCACCGGCGTGCTGGCGCTGTTCATGCTGGTCACCTACGGCCGGTTCGGGGTCTATACCTGCGCCGCGCTGATCATCAACGCGCTGATGATCCTGGGGATCATGGCGGTGATCGGCGGTACGTTGACCCTGCCGGGGATTGCCGGTTTCGTACTGACGATCGGTGCTGCAGTGGACGCCAACGTGCTGATCAACGAGCGTATTCGAGAAGAGCGCGCGCGTGGCCGCAAGGTGTTTCAGGCGGTCGAAATGGGTTATAAAGAAGCCAGCCGCGCCATTTTCGACGCCAACATTACCAATGTCATCGCTGCAGTGCTGATGTTCTATTTTGGCTCAGGCCCGGTGCGCGGCTTCGCGGTGGTGCTGATGATCGGGATTGTCACTTCGGTCTTTACCGCCATGACGCTGACCCGGATGTGGGTTGCGGGCTGGTTGCGCCGTGCGCGCCCCGCCGAACTGGTGCTGTGATAGGAACGTAGCCATGAAACTTCTGAAACTCGTTCCCGATAACACCAACATCCATTTCCTGCGCTGGCGGGTGCCGTTCTATGTGATTTCGGTGCTGCTGATGGCTGCATCGCTGTCACTTGTGATGGTCAAGGGTCTAAACCTGGGGGTCGATTTCGTCGGCGGCCAGATGATCCGCGCCACCTTTACCCAAAGCCAGAGCGTGCCGCTGGGCGAGCTGCGCGAAACCGTGGGCAAGCTGGGCTATGGCGAACCGATCCTGCAGCAATTCGGCAAGCCGAATGAAGTTTCGATCCGAATGAAACTGCCGGCAGGGGCTGAGCAAAAGCCCGATCTGGCCAATGAAATGACGGGCAAGATCACCGCAGCGATCCGGACCACCCATCCCGATGCGCGGATTGACGGCGTGGATTCGGTTTCGGGCAAGGTTTCGGGCGAACTGTTCAATACCGGGATGCTGGCACTTGGCCTGGCGATGGTAGCGATCTCGATCTACATCTGGATCCGCTTCGAATGGCAATTCGGGATTGGCGCGCTGTTCAGCCTGACGCACGACGTGACCTTGACCCTTGGGCTATTTGCGCTGACCCAGATGGAATTCGATCTCAACATCGTTGCCGCGATCCTGACGCTGATCGGCTATTCGCTCAACGATACTATCGTGGTCTATGACCGGATCCGTGAAAACCTGAAAAAATTCCGCCGCATGCCGGTGCCTGAACTGCTCGATCTTTCGGTCAACGAAACGCTTAGCCGCACCATCGTGACCTCGCTTTCGATGCTGATCACGCTGGTTGCGTTGCTGTTCCTCGGCCCGAACGTGATCTTCGGTTTCACCGCCGCGATCACGCTGGGGATTTTCGTCGGCACCTACAGCTCGATCTACATGGCCGCGCCGATCCTGATCTGGCTCAAGGTCAGCTCAGCCAGCTTCGTGCCGACCGAAACAGCGCTGGACCGGCAGGAAAAGCTGGCCCGCGGCCAGGTTTGAGGTAGCGGCTTCTCGATCCTCCCCATTTTTGGCGAATGCCACAAATGGGGAGGTGGCAGCGGCGTTTAGCCGCTGACGGAGGGGCTTCAACGCTGGCGTTTAGGACCCCTCTATCAGTGCTTCGCACTGCCACCTCCCCATTTGCACTGCGTGAAAATGGAGAGGACCTAGTTCCCTGCCAACTTTCGCCAGTAATCCACCAGTTCTGCAGCATTGGCTTCCCAACTGAACCCGGCTGCGCCTTCCTGCACCTTGGTGCGCGCTGGCGGTTCCTCCAGGATCTTGCTGACTTCGATCGCAATCGCCAGCTTGTCCTGCACGGCAAAGGCGCCCCAGGCCGGATCGGTCAGCAGTTCCTGCGCGCCGGGGATTGGGGTGGTCACCACCGGGGTCCCGCAAGCCAATGCTTCGACCCAGGCATTGGCGAGGCCCTCGCTGGCGGTGGGCAAGACAAAGACATCTGCCGCGCTTAGCACAACGGGCAAATCGCCATGCGGCACCGCGCCAAAGAAGCGGACCCGATCGATCACCCCCAGCGACGACGCCAGCTGTCTCAGCGCGGTCTCATCCGGCCCAGTTCCGGCCAGGACCAGGATCGCATCGGGCAGCAGCGGCATAGTCTCGATCGCATAGCGTTGCCCCTTGCGCGGGATCAGCGCGCCGACGCAGGCCAGCACTGGCACGCCTTGCGGCAGGCCCAGGGCATCGCGGCTCTGGTCCTTGTCGCGCGGATAGAACACCGACCGATCCAGCCCGGTGCGGTGGATCGTGATCTTGCTGCGCGGCACGCCCAGATCCGCAATATCCTCAGCCAATCCGCCCGATACGGCCAGCAGACCAGTTGCGTCTTGTGCGGCCAGAAGCACTTGCTTTGCAGTTCCGGGCGCGGACCCCCAGTGGTGAATATCCGCTCCGCGCGCCTTGATTGAGCTGGGCAGGCCCAGCGCCTTGGCAACCGCAATGGCAGCGGGGCCATCGGGATAGAAGAACTGCGCGTCGACCAGATCGAACGGCGCTTCGGCGTGGAGGCGGCGGGCCAGCGGCAGCACTGCACGCGCTTCGGCCGCGGCGTTGAAGCGCCCGCCGATGCCGGGCAGCAGCAGAAACCGGGGCCGCAGCACCGTTACCCCGCCGCGTTGCTCAACTTGCGGCAAGCTTCGCAGCGCGCGGTAACGGGGGTGCAGCGAGAGCGGGAAGGGGGGCAGGCCGATGGGGTTGAGCATCACCAGATCGACATCGCCGCGCGCCGCCACCGCCTGCATCTGGCGTTCGACGAAGACTCCGAAGTTGAGTGCATTAGCGTGCGGATAAAGTGTCGATAGCGACAGGATACGCATTTGCTTCACAGCGGTCGCACCAGCATTTCTGCAACTGCGATCCAGGCCGGGCTTTCCACCACCACTTGCCGGGTTCCAGCCCCCGGGGCGAGCACGGCCACGCGCTGATCGTCACGATCGATCAACCGCCCAAACGCAAACCGCCCGCCCGGGCGCGGCACCAGCACGTCGCGGTTGAGCAGCCGCGGATAGTCCTGCGGGCCGTGCTGGCGCAGCCACAGCTGATCGCCTGCGCGGTATTCGCCCGCGCCCATTTCAATCGACATTGCGACCAGACCATCGGGCCCGCCCAAGGTCGCGGGCAAAATCGCATCGCGAGGGGCGGCCAAGGCCTCTGCCCCCTCAGCTGTCAGCCGGGCGACATAGCTGGGGGCGGCGCTGTCCGTGCTTTTGACCAGCAGTTCGGGCTCCACCTCAAGCGCAGCGGCGATCCGGTTCATCCAGGTGAGCGACAATTGCCGCATCCCGGTTTCCAGCCGGCCAATGGTTTGCGCGGTGGTTGGCGGCGCACAGCGCTGCGCCACATCGGCCAGGGTAAGCCCCTTTTGCCGCCTGATATCGCGAATCCGGTTGATCATCGCCAGCCTCATTCATAACCAAATTGGTTTTTCTGTTTCCTACATACCAGTCAATTTGGCAAGTCGCGATTCGCTCGTTGGGCACCACGATGGAAGGATAGGATATGCAGAGGCACCTGGTTGAACGCGAATTGACCGATGCTGGGCCGGGCCGCGGCGCCCCGGTGCGCGGCGGCCGCTCAGTAACGGTCAACCTGGCGGAAAGCCCGCTGACCTGGCTGCATAGCCGCGGGCACCTTAGCGATGCGCAGCTGGCGGCGGGCGAATGCCTGCGCCGCGATTACGAACGTGCGCAATTGTCCGCTGGAGTGACCATGCGCTGGGATCCGGTGCGGGTCAAAGGCGGCGGAGCGGACAGCGGCCTCAACCAGACCGAACGCCAGATCGCCGCGCGCCAGCGGTTCGATGGCGCGATTACGGCGGCAGGCCCGGGTCTGTCCGACATCCTGTGGCGCGTGGTTTGTGCGTGCGAAGGACTGCCGCAGGCCGAACGTGCGTTGGCCTGGCCAGTGCGCAGCGGCAAGCTGGTGCTGCGCATCGCGCTGGACCGGATCGCGGGCTATTACGGGATCACCTGACGCCGGTCGATGGCAGTGGTGCGCCAATCGAACAGCTTGCGGGCCCGGCCGGATCTGGGCCACAAAGCGCCCAACACGATAAGCCACGCGGGAGTGATACGGATGTTGAGGCGCGATTTTCTGATTTCGAGCGGTGCTCTGGCCGCCACGCTGGCGGCAGAGCCCGGCTTTGCCAAGGGTTTGGCGTTACGCGGCGACAAGGCATTGCTCGCGCTGCTGGAAGCGATGTTCAACGATTCGATGCTGCACTCACCCGAATACGCGACCTATCTGGGGCTCGACAAAGGCAAGCTGGCGTTCCAGCGCGCCCGGCTTTCGCCCAACACCGTGGCCGAACGCAATGCCGGGATTGCCCGCGCCCAGCGCTGGCTGGCCCGGCTCAACGCCATTCCCGCCAGCACTCTTGGGACCACGGCGCGGCGTTATCAGGATCTGGTGCGCTATCAGCTTGAGCAAGGGCTGGCCTCCAACCGCAAGTTCGGTCTGGATTCGGTGCAATCGCCCTATCGCATCACCCAGCAAGGCGGGGCCTATTTTGGCACGCCAGATTTCCTTAATTCGGCGCATCCGATCGCCACCCGCGCTGATGCCGAGGCATATTTGCTGCGCCTTACCGCCTTTGCGGTGCAGCTTGATCAGGACAGCGCGATGCAGCGGGCAGAGGCGGCGCGCGGGCTTTTGGCGCCGGCCTGGTCGCTCGATCTGGCGCTGGGGCAGATGGCCAAGCTGCGCGGTGTCGCGGCCAAGGACAGCACACTGGTATCTTCGCTGACCGGTCGCGCTGCAGCCAAGGGCATCGCGGGCAATTGGGCCGCGCGGGCCGAGAAGATTGTGGCGCAAGCGGTCTATCCGGCGCTCGATCGGCAGATTGCTTTGATCCAATCGCTGCGCGCCAAGACTGCCGCGGGCGACGGCGCCTGGCGGATCAAGGGCGGCGATGCGATCTATGCCGCAGCCCTGGCCGAAGCGACCACCACCAGCCTTACGCCCGATGAAGTGCACAAGATCGGGCTCGAACAGGTCGCCGATATCACCGCGCGGCTCGATGCGATTCTGAAGGATGCCGGGCTGAGCTCGGGCAGTGTCAGCGAGCGGCTGGGTGTGCTCAACAAGCGCACTGATCAGCTTTATGCCGATAGCGACGCGGGCCGAAAGGAATTGATCGAAAGCCTAAACGCCGGGATGTCCGACATGTGGGGGCGGCTGCCAAAAGCCTTCGCCGATGTTCCGCAGCGGCCGCTGGAAATCCGGCGCGTGCCGGTGGAAATCCAGGACGGAGCCTCAAACGGCTATTACAATTCCGCCACGCTCGACGGCAGCCGCCCGGCGATCTACTGGATCAACCTCAAATCGGTGGGCGATTGGCCCAAGTATTCGCTGCCCGCGCTGACCTATCACGAAGGCATTCCGGGGCACCATCTACAGGGGTCCTATGCCCAAATGGCGGGCGATCTGCCGATGCTGCTCAAGAACAATTTCATCTCCAGCTATGGCGAGGGCTGGGCGCTTTATGCCGAGCAGCTGGCCGACGAGCTGGGGGCGTACAAAGGCATCGAGCGGGCCGGATACCTGCAAAGCTTCCTGTTCCGCGCCGCACGGCTGGTGGTCGATACCGGGATCCACCACAAACGCTGGAGCCGCGAACAGGCGACCGACTACATGGTCCAGACCACCGGCTTTGCCCGCCCCCGCAGCCAGCGTGAGGTTGAGCGGTACTGTGTGCTGATCGGCCAGGCTTGCTCTTACAAGATCGGCCACACCGCCTGGGTCAAGAACCGCGAAAAGGCCAAGGCGGCGCTGGGCGACAAGTTCAGCCTGCCGTGGTTCCACGAGATCCTGAAGGAAGGCGTGATGCCGCTGTCGATGCTGGAAGCGCGGATTGACGAGCGGGTGAAGGAGCGGTTGGCGGCGGGTGAAAGGCCAGGTGGAATTTAGTTATGCTATCGACAAGGGCAGACCTTCCCCGGCTGTGCACAAAATTATCACTTCAATCGAATCCTGCATAAAGTAATATCGCTAGATGCCTCACATTGGCCCAACGAACAGGCTCCGCACCTGCTCTATTTCGTTTGAAGTCATGGCGGTGGCTATAATGCTCATTTGGAGTTTGTTTGTAGGCTATCTGCCGATGCAGCCTTTCGACTCGACGCGGTGGAAGGCCGTAAGAAATTCGAGCGATTATTCTCGCTTAAGGATGGTCGAGCCACTTCGCCTAACCCATAGAATCAACGGGAAAACTAAGCAGGAAATACTTGAGCTGCTCGGCCCCGGTGATGATACGAGCTGCTTCAGTGGTTGGGACGAAGTCTACTGGCTTGGGCCTGAGCGCTCGATTTTTCGCCTAGAATCTGAATGGCTCGTGATTCGCTTCGGCTCCGACGGAAAAGTCGCCGACCATCGAATTCTATCCGATTAGCCCTCAACCAATTCCGCAAGTTCCAGCCAGCGCTCCTCGGCCGCGTCCTTTTCGGCGCGGGCGGCGTCGATGGCTTTGGTCAGCGCGGCGAACTTGGCCGGATCCTTCGCGTAGAGCGCCGGATCGGCTAGGGCGGCTTCGTCGCGGGCGATCAGGGCCAGCAGTTCGTCGATCCTGCTAGGCAGCAGATCGTAGTCGCGCTGGTCCTTGTAGGTCAGCTTGGCCTTTTTCGCGGGCGGCGGCGGAGCCGGGGCTGGCGTACCGGCCGCGGGCTTTGAAGCCTTGGCCGGGGCGCTGCGCTGCTGGCGCTGCTTCTGCCAATCGGCATATCCGCCGGCGACGATATCAACCTTGCCGCTGCCATCAAGACCGAGCGTGACAGTGACCGTGCGGTCGAGAAAGTCGCGATCATGGCTGACGATCAGGACGGTGCCATCATAATCCGCAATCACTTCCTGCAGCAGATCAAGCGTTTCCAGATCGAGATCGTTGGTCGGTTCATCCAGCACCAGAAGGTTCGATTTGCGGGCAAATTCGCGCGCCAGCAGCAGCCGGCTGCGTTCGCCGCCTGACAGTGTGCCGATGCGCGCCTCGACCATGCCAGGATCGAACAGAAAGTCCTTGAGGTAGCCTTGAATATGTTTGCGCACCCCGCGCACGTCGATCCAGTCGCCGCCTTCGGCCAGCACATCGCGGACGCGCTTTTCCGGGCTCATCAGACTACGCTGCTGGTCGATCACCGTGCCGTTGAGGGTCTTGGCCAGCGTGACCGTGCCGCTGTCGGGCTGCAATTCGCCGGTCAGCAGTTTGAGCAACGTGGTCTTGCCCGCGCCATTTGAACCGACCACGCCGATCCGGTCCCCGCGGGTGATGCGAAGGGTGAAATCCTTGATGATCGGGCGATCGCCAAAGCTTTTGCAGACCTTGTCGGCAACGATCACCGCTTTGGTCTTCACATCATCGGTGCCCAGCGCGATCTTGGCCGCGCCTTGCGGGCTGAGCATCGCGGCCCGCGCCGCGCGCATTTCCCACAGCTTTTCCAGCCGGCCCTGGTTGCGCTTGCGCCGGGCGGTGACGCCGCGTTCCAGCCAGTGCGCCTCAATCTTCAGCTTGGCGTCCATCTTGTCGGCGGCGCGGGCTTCTTCGGCGTAGATCGTTTCCATCCACGCTTCGTAGCCGCCAAAGCCGATTTCCTTGCGGCGCAGCGATCCGCGATCAAGCCACAGCGTCGCTTTGGTCAGCCGTTCCAGGAAGGTTCGGTCGTGGCTGATCGCCAGCACGGCGCCCTTGTAGCGGCTGAGCCAATCTTCCAGCCACTCGATTGCTGCGAGATCAAGGTGGTTGGTCGGTTCATCCAGCAACAGCAAATCCGGCTCGCTCGCCAGCGCCCGGGCCAGGGCGGCACGGCGGCGCTCGCCCCCGCTGGCGCTGTCCGCTGGGCGGTTCATGTCGATCCCAAGCTGCCCGGCAATTGCTTCCACTTCAAAGCGCGGCGGCGCGTCCGGGCCGGACAAGGCAAAGTCCATCAGCGTGGCATAGCCGGTGAAGAACGGGTCCTGTTCCAGCATCACGATCCGGGTGCCCGGCTGGATCGAGCGGCGGCCCTTGTCCGCCTCCAGCTCGCCCGAAATCAGCCGCAGCAGCGTGGTCTTGCCCGCGCCGTTGCGGCCGATCAGGGCCAGCCGGTCACGCGGACCGATGTGCAGATCAAGATCGCGGAACAGCCAGCCCGAGCCCTGAATCAGGCTGAGTTCTTCCCAGGAAAGAATTGGTGCGGCGGCCATCGTGCGGCGCACCTAGGGCCCGCAAGACGCGTTGACAAGGCGCGCGGCCCAACCGAGAGAGGCCCGCATGAGGATAGTCTGGCTAAACGGCGAATTTATGCCCGAGGACGAAGCCAAGGTTTCGATCTTCGATCGCGCGCTCACTTTCGGGCAGGGGGTCTATGAGGTCTCGCCGGTGATCGACGGCAAGTTCCGCAACTGGCCGCACCACGCCGCGCGGCTGGAGCGGTCGATGGACGCATGCCGGATTGCCGATGATACCGATTGGCCTGCGGTTATGGCCGGGCTGATTGAGCGCAATGGGCTGAACGAAGGGCGGATCTATCTGCAGGTTACCGGCGGCGTTCCGGCGAACCGCGATTTCCTTGCCCCGCTTGATCGGGTGCCCGCCACCCGCTTCGCCTTTACCCAGGTTGCTCCGGTGATCGATGCGCCTGCTGCCAAGACCGGCCTCAGAGTGATGCTCTATCCCGATGGTCGCTGGGCCCTGCGCAGCGCCAAGACCACGCAGCTGCTCTATGCGGTACTGGCCAAGGAAGCCGCGCGCGATGCCGGGTTTGACGATGCCTGGCTGGTCGAAGACGGGGTGATTACCGAAGCGACCAGCGCCAATGCCCACATCATCGATGCGCGCGGCGTGCTGGTTTCGCACCCGGTGGATCGCGCTGTGCTGCCCGGCGTCACCCGAATCAATGTGCTGGAGATTGCCCGGGCGATGGGCCTGCAGGTTGAGGAGCGGCCGTTCACGCCCGAAGAACTGTTCGCTGCTCGCGAGGCGTTCATCTCGTCAGCCGGCGCGCTGGCCATGCCGGTGGTTGAAGTGGATGGCCGGCCGATCGGCAATGCCGGGCCCGGCACCGTGACCAGCGAACTGCGCAGCCGCTACATAACCTTGCTGAAGGCCAGCTAAGCCATTCACAGGCCATTCAATCCCCTTGCCGTAGAGGCCCAGGTGTAATGAGGAAAACAGTCTTTCTTTTGCTTGCTGCGCTGGCCCTGCCAGCAGCGCCAGTGCTGGCCGGCCCCGGGGATGCCCAGGGCAAGGCGCGCGAGGATCTGCGCGCGGGCAAGATCCTGCAAATCCGCGATATCGAAAATTCAGTGCTGCCGACGATGGGCAATGCCCAGTACCTTGGCTTTGAATACGATCCGGCGGCGATGGCCTATCGCCTGAAATTCATTCGCGATGGTCACGTGATTTTTGTCGATGTCGATGCCCGCACCGGGCAGATGCTGCGCCGCTCGCGCTAGGCCTGCCTTGACGCTATGGTGGTTAGGCCCCATTTGCTTTGGCACATTCATTGGGGAACCAGACAATGCGCATCCTGATCGTCGAGGACGAACCGACCCTCGGCAAACAGCTCAAGAATACCCTTGAAGGCAACGGCTACGCGGTCGATCTTTCGGTCGATGGCGAAGACGGCCACTACATGGGCAGCAGCGAAGACTATGATGCGGTCGTGCTTGATCTGGGTCTGCCCGAAATTGACGGGCTGACCGTGCTGGGCATGTGGCGCAAGGAAGGCCGCAAGTTCCCGGTGCTGGTCTTGACCGCGCGCGATAGCTGGTCCGACAAGGTCGCGGGTCTTGATGCCGGCGCCGACGATTACCTGGCCAAGCCGTTCCAGACCGAAGAGCTGATCGCCCGCCTGCGCGCGCTGATCCGCCGCGCATCGGGCAATACCAGCAGCGAACTGACCGCGGGCGACGTGCGGCTGGATACCCGCTCGGGCCGGGTGACGCTGCAAGGCGAGCCGGTCAAACTGACCGCGCAGGAATACAAGCTGCTGTCCTATCTGCTGCACCACAAGGGCAAAGTGGTCAGCCGGACCGAGCTGATTGAACACATTTATGATCAGGATTTCGATCGCGATTCGAACACCATCGAAGTGTTCGTCACCCGGATCCGCAAGAAGCTGGGCGCCGATGTGATCACCACGATCCGCGGGCTGGGCTACAGTCTTGACGATCCGGCCGAAGGCAGCCGCGGCTAAGGTGCCGGGGTGGGTCTTTCGGGGTGAACGCACCTGATCTGAAGCCCGCTGGGCAGGAACCACCGGTTCGCCATACCGGCTCGCTCGCGCGGCGGATGATGCTGATTGCCGCGGGCTGGATCGCGGTGCTGCTGCTGGGCGGCGGCTATGCGCTGGACCAGACGCTAACCGGGCAGATCACCCGCAATTTCGATGCCCAGCTTTCCTATCTGCTCAACGGCATGATCGCCTCGGCCGAAATCGGCCCGGATGGCGAGGTGTTTTTCAACCGCGCGCTGGGCGATCAGCGGCTGCTGGAACCCAACAGCGGGCTCTATTGGCAAATTCGCGGGACCGGACACGATGACTTTCCTTCGCGCTCGCTGTGGGACCGCACGCTCAACATCCACACCGATCACGTCGACAAGGAACCACACGCCTACGTTTCCAAGCAGTTTGCCAATGAGCCGTTGCGGGTGCTGGAACGCTCGGTCACATTGCCAGGCAGCGATACGGTGTGGTGGTTCAGCGTGGCTGAACGCAAATCAAACCTTGATGAGCAGATCGGCCGTTTTCGCCGCATCTTGCTGCGCAGTTTTGCGGTGCTGGGGCTGGGGCTGCTGGGCATGGCGGCGCTGCAGACCTGGTACGGGCTGGGACCGTTGCGCGGGGTGCGCCGGGCGATCCAGCGGATGCGCAGTTCGGGCAGCAATCACGTGACCGAGCCGTTGCCACTCGAGGTGCAGCCCTTGGTGCTGGAACTCAACGCACTGCTGGCGCACAACCTGCGCCAGGCCGAAGAAGCGCGAACCCATGCCGGCAATCTGGCTCATGCGCTGAAAACCCCGCTGACTGTAGTGATGAACGCGGCGACCGCCCATGCTCCGGACCTGTCCGACACCGTTATCCGCGAGGCGGCGGTGATGCGCCGTCAGGTCGATCACCACCTCGCTCGGGCCCGCGCCGTGGGCCGCCGCGCGGTGGGTCAGGCCCGCGCGCGGGTGGGCGATAGCGTGGAGGCGGTGCTGCGAGCGGTGACGGTACTGTATGAAAAGACCCGTTTTGACCTTGATGGTGATCGCGCGGTACTGGTGGCAATCGAACGCCAGGACCTCGACGAAATCCTCGGCAACCTGATCGAGAATGCGGCCAAATATGGCGGCGGTTCGGTGTTTGTCACAATCGATCCGGTCCGCGATCCGCAGTGGTGCGAAATCTGGGTGGAAGACGACGGTGCCGGCATCCCCGAAGAAGAACGCACCCGCATCTTCGATCGCGGCGCGCGGCTGGATACCGGCAAGCCCGGCACCGGCCTCGGCCTGGCAATCGTGCGCGATGTGGCGGAAATTTACGGCGGCAGCGTCACGCTGGACGAGAGCGAGGACCTGGGCGGGCTGCTGGTGAAGCTGAGGCTGCCACGGGCCGGATAGTCAGGACCCTAAGAAGACGAGATATCAAAAAAAGTGCCGACCGAACAGACGAGCCATGCGCTGAAAGCCAAAGCAAAGAGGCGGCGCGAGTGGATTATCGTTATGGTTAGATCTCCGTCATTCAGCGTTTTGTGTTTTGCGGAGAAAATGAACCTGTTGACTGCGTTGTATGGGAATACCGCTGATCGAGAAATCTGCAAATACGTGTCTTTATGACGATCTTTCAGAGCTTTGGAAACGCGGTGCACGTACCAGAATTGCGCAACGCAGCAACTTAAGAAAATCACAAATGAACCGGCCTGCCACCAAGGCATGTTGACTACTTCCCCCCCGCCGCCTGCTCATGATGGCGGATCACTTCCTCTATGATGAAGCGCAGGAACTTTTCTGAAAACTCCGGATCGAGCTGGGCATCGCCGGCCAGCTTGCGCAGCCGGGCGATTTGCGCTTCCTCGCGGCTGGGATCGCTGGGGGGCAGGGCGTGTTCGGCCTTGTAGGCGCCCACCGCCTTGGTAATCCGAAAGCGTTCGGCCAGAATGTGGATCAGCGCAGCGTCGATGTTGTCGATCGAGGCGCGAAAGCCGGTCAGCACCGGATCGGGTTGGGTCTGCGTCATCGCCCATGCTGCTAGCATGCCTTTCCCACCAGCGCCAAGACCGCAAACCCAGTGCCGGGACAGGCCGGGGATTGCCCGGCGGCGCGCCTTGAACGCTGCGCCAGCGCCTGCTTAAGGTGCGGCAATTCCGCTGCGATTGGTGCCTCCCGTGAAACTTGCCCCCCGGTTCCTGCTGCCGCTTGTGTTTCTGGCCGCGCTGGCGCTGCTGACGGCGCTGTATCTGGGCGGGGCAGAGCCGCAGCTGCGCAGCTTTCTGGGCGCCTATCTGGTCCATTTCGATCTGCCCCCGTTTGGCGATGCCCACGGGATCACCAGCGCCATGGCCTGCGAGCGGCAAGGGATCGAAACCTATCTGGGCAATCCGTGCCATTACAAGCAGGTGGGCTTTGTCTATCCGCCGATCTGGAAGCTGCTCAGCCTAATGCCGATCGATGGCAGCTGGACCATGGCCTTTGCCCTGACCTTCATCGCCGCATTTGCTGCGGCGCTGGCTTTCCTGCCGCTGGGCGATGGCCGCCGCGGCAAAGTGCTGGCCGTGCTCGCCGTGCTTTCGCCCGCCAGCCTGATGGCCGCCAATTACGGCAACAATGATATGCTGATCTTTGCACTGGTGGTCGGCGCGATTGTTGCGCTGGGCAACAGCGAGCGCGGCAGGGCGTTGGGCTATGGCCTGATCATGCTGGCCGGGCTGCTGAAGTACTTCCCGTTCGCGGCGCTTGGCTGGGCCGGGGCGCAATCCCGGCGCCAGGCCGTGCTGGTCGGCATCGTGCTGGCGGCGGTGCTGATCGCCTTCGTGGCCTTGGCGGGGCAGCAGCTGCCGCTATCCCTGGCCAGCATGGTGACGATGTCGGCCGGATCGTATGTCTTCGGGATCAAGAACCTGCCGATCATGATGTCCGAGATCGGATTGGCCGGGCCGGGGGGCGCTCTGGCGCTGCGGCTGGTGCTGACCCTGGCCGTGCTGGTGGGGGCCTGGCGGCGTTCGGCACGCTTTGCCAAGCTTGATCTGCCCGCCGCAATGCCCGAGCCGCAATGGCGCTTTCTGGTGATCGGCGCGCTGGTTGTGGTCGGAGCCTACCTAGGCAATCAGAACCTTGATTACCGCATGATCTTCCTGCTGCTGGTGCTGCCCGGATTGGATGCGCTGCGCCGGGTGCCGGGTGAGCACTTTGGCGCGATGGCGGTGGTGGCGGTGGCGCTGATGTATCTGTTCCCGCTGCGGATGCAGATTGAAGGCTGGTTTGCGCCGGGCAGTAACGGGCTGTTTCTGGTCAGCGTGGCCGATATCATGATCCGTGAAGCGTTGTGGTTCGCGCTGGCGGTAACTTTGCTTGCCTTGATCTTCACGCACTTGCGCAGCGGCCCGATCTGGCAAGCGATCGGAGCGCGGCCCGCCGATTGACCTTGCCGCGCTGCCAATGGAGTTGCAATTTCGGACAGGGCCAGTGCCCGCTTTGCACTTGCCAGCACGGCCAAGAAGCCGCAATGCGCCCCGGCAATGACGGCCGAAGTGATCCCCCTCAAACCCCGCCCCAGCGAACCTTCGCTCGGGCCGATCATGGCGCTGACTGCGCCGGGCATGAATGCCGTCAACCAGGTTATCCTGGAGCGGATGCAAAGCGAAATTCCGCTGATCCCCGCGCTGGCCGGCCATCTGATTGCTGGCGGCGGCAAGCGGATGCGGCCGATGCTGACCTTGGCCGGTGCAGCCCTGCTGGAATACGGCGGGACCCGGCATCACAAGCTGGCCGCGGCGGTTGAATTCATCCACACCGCCACCCTGCTGCACGATGATGTGGTTGATGGCAGCGATATGCGCCGCGGCAAGGCGGCGGCAAACCTGATCTTTGGCAATCCGGCCACGGTGCTGGTGGGCGATTTCCTGTTCACCCGCAGCTTTGAACTGATGGTCGAAGATGGTTCGCTCAAGGTTCTGAAGATCCTTTCCAACGCCAGCTCGGTGATCAGCGAAGGCGAAGTCGATCAGCTTACCGCGCAGCGCCAGATTGAAACCAGCGAAGAACGCTACCTCGGCATCATCGGCGCCAAGACTGCGGCGCTGTTTGCAGCCGCCACCCGCATTGCCGCTGTGGTGGCCGAAAAGAGCGAGGCGGAGGAACGCGCGCTCGAAGATTACGGCCGCAATCTGGGCATTGCCTTCCAGCTGGTCGATGATGCGATGGATTACGATTCCGATGGTTCGGAAATGGGCAAGGCCAAGGGCGACGATTTCCGTGAGGGCAAGATGACCCTGCCGGTAATCCTGGCCTATGCCCGCGGCAGCGAGGATGAACGCGCGTTTTGGCGCGATGCGATCCTCGGCCACCGCTCGGGCGCCGATGATCTGGCCAAAGCCGTTGATCTGATCGCCCGCCACGATGCCGTCAGCGCCACCCGCGACCGGGCCCGCCACTATGCCCAGCGCGCGATCGATGCGATCGCCGGGTTCCCGGCCAACGAAGCGCGCGCAGCGATGGCCGAAGCTGCGGAATTCGCGGTATCCCGGCGGTTTTAGGTCTGCTGGTGAGAGCCTAGGGCTCTATCTCTGCTCGCGATTCTTCCGACTGCGAGAGCAAAAGCTTCTCCTTCATTTTGGACTGCGACATGGCGATAACATGATCGACCCCGGCGATGGTTATCGCCAGTGCGCCTTGTTCGGTCGTCTGGATGAAGCCCTTTTCGCGCAGGTACCACAGGTGAAAGTCGAACAGCTCTTCGCTGCAGTTCAGGATTTCGTGCACCGAATACTGGCCAACACCGGCATCCTTGGCTTGCTCGCGCCGCTTGCGATACAGGAACATGAGGATTCTGGCGTGAGCATCAGCATCCGACAAGGCTGAGCGTTCCTCACCCAGATCGTCGTGCTGCGGGGAAAAATCGAACCCGGTCGCGCGGGCATAGGTCAGATCGTATTCGGCGCGCTGAAGTGGTTCGCGCAGCACTTTGTAGGCTTCGATCACCTCGGTCAGTTTGGCGACATCGCCGGTTTCGGCATGATCGGGATGGAACCGCTTGGCCAGCGAATGATACGCAGTCTCGAGCGACCGGGCACTGCAGGTGGGTATCACCTTCAGAACCGCGTAGTAATCAATGAAAGGAGCGCTTTGGGACATTCACGGGTTCCTCAGCCAAGCCGGGGGTGCTGCCAACTGGATGGCCTGCAACCTTTTTTCGAACAAGCCCGAAAAACGACAGATTTCGATTCCCGCAGCTCATCCCCATCGCGCCACAGCTTGCCGATCACCGCCCTAGCCGCGCGGTGAGCCGAGCGCCGGATTCAGTCAAATTTAACCACGCCAGGCCGACAGTCAGCGTGCTTGGGGGCCACCGTCCGACCCATTTGGGTCTTAGCTACGAGGGCCGTAAAATGATGGAATACCACAACTCGCGACCGCTGCGGATCATCGGGCCGCAGTCCGAAACGCTCACCCGCGAAACCATGCCGCCGATCGGCACCACGCGCTGGGTTGCCAGCCGCAAGGCACAAGTGGTGGCCGCCGTGGAAAGCGGCCTGATGACGCTCGACGAGGTCATGGATCGCTACAACCTCAGCCTGGAAGAATTCTATTCCTGGCAGCACGCGATGGACCGCGCCGGGATCAAGGGCCTGCGCGTGGCCTGGGCTCAGGAGGACCGCGCCTCGCGGCGGCGCTTGCGCGAAATGTCGCAGCAGCGGGCGCATCACCTGGTCGCTGCTTGATAGTGGCAACGTTTTGATGACCGCCGCAACGGACTCCCCTTGAGCGGGGAGGGGAGTCCCTTGACCTGGCTTCGGCAAACCGGCACTCGGGTTGCAACCAGCAACCAGTTTTGACCGGGAGAAGCCATCTATGGAACGCCGCCGTTTGGGCAAAAGCGCAATTGTCGTGTCCGATATCTGCATGGGCACGATGACCTTTGGCAGCCAGGCCGACGAAGCAACCTCGTTTCGCATTCTTGATCAGTGCTTCGATGAAGGGATCGATTTCTACGATACCGCTGAAGGCTACCCGGTGCCGCCCGATGCCAAATGGGTTGGCCGCACCGAAGAGATCGTGGGCAAATGGATGAAGACCAAGCCTCGCGATGCGATCATCATGGCCACCAAGATTTCGGGGCCCAGCCACGTTTGGTTTCGCAGCCCCAAACGTGAAGGCATGACCGCGCTTGATCGGCGCAACATCATCACCGGGGTGGAAGACAGCCTGAAGAAGCTGCAGACCGACTACATCGATCTCTATCAGACGCACTGGCCCGATCACGAGCTGCCCTATGAAGAAACCATGGAAGTGCTGGACGAACTAGTCCGCGCCGGCAAGGTCCGGGTGCTGGGCTGTTCGAATGAAACCAGCTGGGGCCTGATGAAATCGCTCCAGGTGGCCAAGGAACTGGGCACCGCGCGCTATCACACGATCCAGAACAATTTCAGCCTGAACAACCGCCGGTTTGAGGATGAACTGGCGCAGGTCTGCCGGATGGAGGGGGTCAGTCTGATCCCCTATTCGCCGATTGCGGGCGGGGTGCTTTCGGGCAAGTACAATGATGGCGCCCGGCCCGATGGTGCCCGCTTCAGCAAGTATCTGGCCATGGAAGGCCGGCAAGCAGCGATGGGGCGGCGCTTCGTCAACGAAAAGTCGCTGGCATCGACCGTGCGGTTCCAGGCCATCGCGCAAGAGGCCGGGATCGATCCGGTGGCCATGGCGGTGGCCTGGTCAAAACAGCACGATTTCGTCGCCTCGACGATCGTCGGGGTCAGCCGCGAAGATCAGCTTCCGGCAATCTTCGCCGCCAAGGACCTTATCCTGACGCCGGAGGTCATGAAGGCGATCGACAAGGTCAGCCGCGAGATCATGTATCCGATGGGATAAGCTGAGCTGGATGGCGAAGCTCTCTTTACCACTGCTTCCCAGCAGCCCCGCACGCGCTTAGGAGCGTGCGGGTGACCGCGCTTCCGATCCACGCTGTATTGCCCGAACTGCTGGCCGCGCTGCAGGCGGGCAATGCTGCTGTGCTGATTGCGCCGCCGGGAGCGGGCAAGACCACCGCAGTGGCCCCGGCCTTGCTGGGCGAGGGCTGGTGCAGCGGCACGGTGATCGTGCTGTCGCCGCGCCGCGTCGCTGCCCGTGCTGCGGCAGAGCGGATGGCCGAGCAATTGGGCGAAACCGCAGGCGAGACAATCGGCTATGCCACCCGGCTGGACAGCAAACGCAGTGCCAGAACCCGCGTGGTGGTGATGACCGAAGCGATTTTCGTTGCGGCAATCCTGGCTGATCCGGAACTGAAAGGTGTTTCGACGGTGCTGTTCGATGAAGCCCATGAGCGGCATCTCGACAGCGATCTGGGGCTGGCACTGGCGATCGAGAGCCAGGCCGTGCTGCGCGATGACCTGCGGCTAGTGATCATGAGCGCGACGATCGACGGTGCCCGCTTTGCCGCGTTGCTGGGGGATGCCTCGGTGGTCGAAAGCGAAGGCAAGGCGCATCCGCTGACAATCCGCTGGCTTGGCGCGCGGCCCGAACTGCGGACCGAGGACGTGATGGCATCGGCGGTGCTGAGCGCGTGGCGCGATGAAGCGGGCGATATCCTGGCCTTCCTGCCCGGAGTGGGAGAGATCGAGCGCACCCGTGAACGCTTGGCTGAAAAGTTGCCGACGGCTTTGATCCTGCCGCTGCACGGGCAGTGCGAACCGGCCGCGCAGCGTGCGGCGATCAAGCGCGATCCTGATGGGCGGCGGCGGATCGTGCTGGCCACGGCGATTGCCGAAACCTCGCTGACGCTGGATGGCGTCTCCGTGGTGGTTGACGCGGGGCTTTCGCGGCGCGCTGAATTTGACAAGGCAGCGGGGGTAACCCGGCTGGTCACCCACCGCGCCAGCCAGGCCGCGGCGGCGCAACGGGCAGGGCGTGCAGCGCGGCAAGGTCCGGGCGTGGCTTACCGCTTGTGGGAAGAGGCGGCACATCCCGGGCGCGCCGCTTTCGATCCGCCCGAGATGCTGACCAGCGACCTTGCCCCGTTGCTGCTCAGCCTGGCGCTGTGGGGTGGGGGCGATCCGGCGGCAATGCCGTGGCTCGATCCGCCGCCAGCTGCAGCATTGGCTGCAGCAAATCAGACCCTGCAAGAACTTGGCGCGCTGGATGCTGTTGGCAGGATCACCGCGCATGGCCGCAGCATGGCGCGCCTGCCGATGGCGCCGCCGCTCGCACACATGCTGCTTTATGCTGCGCAGCATAGTGCGGCGGGAACTGCAGCAAAATTAGCCTTGCTGCTGCAGGAACGCGGCCTTGGCGGGCGCGGCGAGGATCTGGCGGCGCGGCTTGATCGCTGGAACGGGGATCGTTCGGGCAGGGCCGAAGCGTCGCGCAAGTTGGCGGCGCGGTGGGCAAGCTCAGCGGCTGGGCTTCGACAGGCTCAGCCTGAGCGGGGTTTGAGTAACAACAGTTCTATAAATCCCACTCAGGCTGAGCCTGTCGAAGCCCCATTCGGCCAAATCCCACCCCTCGCCATCCTCCTCGCCGAAGCCTACCCGGCCAACATTGCCCGCCGCCGCGATGGCACTGGCGAGCTTTGGCTGACCGCCGGAGGCAGGGGCTTGCGGCTTGATCCCGCCAGTCCCTTGGCCCGCGCCGAATGGCTGGCGGTGGGCGAAGCGCAAGGTGAAGCCAAAGGTGCGCGGATCACCGGCGGGATCGCTTTGACAGAGGCCGATATCGCCCGCTGGCTGGGGCACCGGATCGAACGCCAGACGGTGCTACGCTGGATTGCCGATGACAGCCGCGTCGAGGCCTTGCTTGAACGCAGGATCGGCGCGGTTACGCTGGCGCGTGGGCCCGATCCGGCGCCCGATCCCGGCGCAATCCGCGCCTTCCTGGTTGAACGGGTTCGCGCCGATGGCTTGGCCGCAGTGCCCTTTTCGAAGGCCAGTGCGGCCTTGCTGCGCCGGGCCCGCTATGCCGGTATCGCCGCACTGGGAGACACGGCCTTGCTTGAGGAGCTTGATGAGTGGCTCGGGCCGCTGCTGGGGCGGCGGCTTGACGCGCTCGATCCGGCCAAGCTCCACGATGCCCTGCGCGCCCGGCTGGACTATGCGGCGCAGCGCCAGCTTGATGATCTGGCCCCGGCGCACTTCCAGTCACCAGCGGGCACCAGCCATGCCATCGACTATGACGATCCAGGCGGTCCTGCGGTGGAACTGCGGGTCCAGGCGTTGTTCGGGCTGGATCACCATCCCATGTTCGGGCGGCCGCCGCAGCCGCTCCTGCTCAAGCTGACCGATCCCGGCGGCAAGCCACTGCAAACCACGCGTGATCTGCCCGGGTTCTGGCGCGGATCGTGGAAAGATGTGCAGCGCGATATGAAGGGCCGCTATCCCAAGCACCGCTGGCCCGATGCGCCCTGGACCGAAGCGGCGAGCCTGAAGACGAAGAACGCGTTCAACCGGACTTGATTTCCGCCGCGTTTCAAAGCACTGCCACCGCCATGCCCGCACGTATCTATCAGCGCCCGAAAAACGCCATGCAGTCCGGCAAGGCCCGGCTGGATGAATGGATCCTCGATTTTGCCCCGGCAGAAGCGCGGCGGCCCGATCCGTTGATGGGCTGGCCCGGCTCGGGCGATACCCAGGCGCAGGTCCAGTTGACCTTTCCAAGCTCCGCCGCTGCGCAGGCTTATGCCGGCAAATATGGCATCGAAGCCGAAGTTCACGGCACCCCGCCGCGCAAGCTGAAGCTGCAGACTTACGCCGATAATTTCAGGTAATTTAGCCCCGGAAAGAAACGGGAGCGGCACCGCGCCGTGCCTGGGTCGCGCAATCGGCGCTGCGCAGTAACCGCCCCCGCGACCGGTCCGCAAGAGATCCGGCCGCTTTCGATTGCCCCCATTTCGAGCAAGTCGAAGCCCGCTATAGAGCGAATCGCTATTCGCAGGCTTGCGCAAACGCGACACGCCCGCCATATGCGCCGCCGGGAGTCGGTCGGACGTTTGCGCTCGCCAACCTGGTCAGGTCCGGAAGGAAGCAGCCACAACGGGTTGCGGCGGGTCGGCCGGCTCCTTTTTCAGCCCACCCGCCAGATCTGATCGAGCCCTAGTTGTCTAGCGACACGCGACGGCGCTTGGCTTCGGCGATGATCGCCTGGTCCATCAGTTCATATTGCTGGGTGGCGTTCTGCATCATTGGGGTCAACGCGCCCAACATGCGGACCACGGTCTTGCAGGCACCTTCTTCGCTTTCAGTGTCCTTGATCGATTCGAAGTCTTTGCCCATCTGGGTCAGAATGGCTTCGTTCTTGGCCTGCAGGGCTTGGAATTCCTTGGTTTCGGTGACGTCATCCAGGAACTTGCCCTGCTCGGTCTTGCTCATCCCCAGCTTGTCCATGCGGGCCGCAAGATAGGCCTGCCATTCAGAGTTGAAGCGATCGGCCGAGCCGGTCCAGCTCTTGTCGGCATCGATTTCCGCAAGCCGCGCGTCACGACTCTTGGAGTTTTCGCATTCGGTCATCGTCAGGCTGGGCATGACCGGCAGGGCCGGCTTGGTCAGGTTAGGGCTGCTGACGGCAGCAGCAAGCAAGGCGAAAAGCGAGAACATGGGAGAAATTCCTTTCGCGAACAGAATGCCTTGTGGCCCGCGAGGCCGCAAGTGGACATTTCATGGGTGATCGGCGGTGCGCCAATCGACTTTCGCGGCGCGGCGTCCTACCGTGGCGGCAATGGACGATTCCCCCAACCTGATCGGCGAAGAGCCCGAAGACGAAGCGCCGAGCGCGGCTGAACTGGAAGCGGCCGGTCAGGAATCGATGTTCGGCGCGCCAGAGCCGTCCACACCTGCGCCGCCGCCGCTTGCCGCCGCCAGCGAAGCCGCAGCGCAACCCTATCGCGTGCTGGCGCGCAAATACCGCCCGCAGACCTTTTCGCAGCTGCTTGGCCAGGATGCGATGGTGCAGACGCTGGCCAATGCGATCAAGCGTGAACGGCTGGCGCACGCCTTCTTGATGACCGGGGTGCGCGGGGTGGGCAAAACCTCCACCGCGCGGCTGATCGCCAAGGCGCTCAATTGCATCGGCCCCGATGGGCAAGGCGGGCCGACGATCGATCCGTGCGGAAAGTGCGAACCCTGCGTCGCGATTGCGGAAGGCCGCCATATCGACGTGATCGAAATGGACGCGGCCAGCCACACCGGGGTGGACGATGTGCGCGAGATTATCGAGGCGGTGCGCTATGCCGCGGTCTCGGCGCGCTACAAGATCTACATTATCGACGAAGTTCATATGCTCAGCCGCAATGCCTTCAACGCGCTGCTCAAGACGCTGGAAGAGCCGCCACCGCATGTGAAATTCCTGTTCGCTACGACTGAAGCTGACAAGCTTCCGGTCACCGTGCTGAGCCGCTGCCAGCGGTTTGATCTGCGGCGCATTTCGGCTGAGCTGTTGGCCGATCATTTCGGCCGGATCTGCGCAGCCGAAGGCGTTGCGGCCGATGCCGAAGCCCTTTCAATGATCGCTGCTGCGGCTGAGGGGTCAGCCCGCGATGGCCTGTCGATCCTCGATCAGGCGATTGCGCACGCCGATCTGGGCGGGGCCGGTTCGGTCAGTGCCGCTCAGGTGCGCGACATGCTGGGGCTGGCCGATAAAACGGTGCAGCGCGATCTGTTTGGCGCGCTGCTCGGCGGCCAAGGCAGCACGCTGCTCGATCTGGTCGATCACCAGTTTGCGCTGGGGGTTGAACCGCTGGCGCTGATGCGTTCGGCGATGGAACTGTGCCATCGGATCACCGTGGCCCAGTTGGGGAAAGGCGCTGATGGCATTTCAGCCGAAGAGCGCGCGGTGGTCGATCAGTGGGCCGGATCGCTTACCCCGGGACAGCTGCATCGGCTGTGGCAGCTGCTGCTCAAGGGTTATGACGAAGTGCGCAGCGCGCCTGATCCTTTGACGGCGGCCAAGATGGCCTTGCTGCGCGTGCAGCACGCCGGCGATCTGCCCGATCCGGCCAAGCTGGTGAAAAAACTGGAAGAGCTGGCAGCCCGCGCGCCGGTGGCAGCTGCACCGGGAGAAGCACCCACCGCCCCGGCGGCCGAGCCTGTTGCGCCGACAGCGGCTGATTGGGCAGCACTGGTCCACCGGGTTGAGCAATCCGGTCAGCTGCGCATTTCGCAGATCATGCACGATTGGGTGCGGGTGGCGGACCTCAAGCATACCGAGCTGACCTATGCGCTGGTCCCCGGCTATCCCGGAGATCCCTCGGCGGAATTGCGCGATGCTCTGTTGCGCGCCACCGGCGAACGCTGGCAGGTCAGCCGGATCGAAGGCGATGCCCAGCCGGCCCTGCGCGAAGCGGCCGAGGCGGCGCGGGATACGACGCGCGCGGCGGTGCTGGCCGATCCGCTGGTCGAGGCGGCGCTGGGTGCGTTCCCGGGGGCCGAACTGCTCGACGAGGACAAAGAACAACGCGTTGCCGGTGCCGGCAAGAACTGGAGAAGCTGACGTGAAATCGATGGAAGAGATGATCAAGGCGGCGCAGCAAGCGGCCGAGACCATTCAGAAGCAGATGGGCGAAATGCAGGGCAAACTCGACACGATCGAGGTTGAAGGCATTTCGGGAGGCGGCCTCGTCAAGGTCCGGGCATCGGCCAAGGGCCGGGTGATCGGCGTTTCGATCGATGACAGCCTGCTGCAGCCCAGCGAAAAAGGCATCCTCGAAGACCTGATCGCCGCCGCCTTCAACGATGCGCGCGGCAAGGCCGATGCGGTGTCTGGCGATGAAATGGCCAGGATGCAAAGCGGCATGGGCCTGCCGCCGGGGTTCAAGCTGCCGGGGATGTGATGGGACTCAGATCCGACCCTTTGGTTGACCAATAAATTCCTTTTGGACGGGACATTAAATTCGGCTAATATTCGAATTCCTTCGCGGTCGCATGGCAAAACAGTTGCCGTTATCGGAGGGAACCTGTCATGAACAAAGCTGGACTTGGCGTCGTTGGCGCGATCGTAGTGGCTGTTGCAAGCTATTGGCTCACCAATGGTTTTGGAACTCTCGCGGAAGGGATCGGGATCAAGGATCCGCCGCCATCCGCAACGATGTCTGTTGCTGAGGAAAATACCGACAGGCCCGGCGGCGATTACAAGGACGTTGCGGTTGCAAGCTTTGAAGACTGCCAGCACGTCTGCATCGCCGATGAAAAGTGCCAGACAGTCACCTTCAACAAGTCAGCCCAGCAATGCTGGCTGAAGACTGGGGAGCCGCTGCGGGTCGATAATCCGGCCTACACTTCATCGGTGAAGCATATGCAGTAAACCGCCTAACGCGCCTTCTCCACCACAACTCCGCCCTTGATCACCCCGTCAACGTCCTCAAGCTCGCGAACGTTCGCCAGCGGATCGCCGTCCACCGCCACGAAATCGGCGTAGCGGCCCACTGCGATGGTGCCGACGTCGCTTTCCCAGCCCAGCGCCTGTGAGGCGTTGAGCGTGGCGGCGCGGATCGCATCGAGCGGGGTCATGCCGTATTGCACCATGATCGCAAACTGGTGCGCGGCGAGGCCGTGCGGCATTACTCCGGCATCGGTGCCGAAGATCATCCGCACTCCGGCCTTGTAGGCCTTGCGGAAATTGTCACGCTGCAGCTGGCCGATTTCGCGGTCCTTGCGCATCGAATCTTCGAGCACGCCGTTCTTCTTGCCTTCAGCCTGGGTGTAATCGGTGTTGTAGATATCCATCGCGAACCACACCGGCTGCTTGCGTTCGACCGCCAACTTGATCCCTTCATCGTCAACCAGGCTGGCATGTTCGATCGTATCGATCCCGGCGCGGATCGAAGCCTTGATCCCGCCAGCACCGTGGGCATGGGCGGCAACGCGCAGGCCAGCCATGTGCGCTTCATCCGCAATGGCCTCAAGTTCGGGCGCGGTCATCTGCTGCTGACCGGGCTCGTCATAGTGCGAGAAGACCCCGCCGGTGGCGCAGATCTTGATCACCCGCGCGCCGTATTTCTTCTGGCGGCGTACCTGATAGCGGAAGTCCTCGGGCGAATCTGCCACCCCTTCGGCCTTGCGCTCTTTCTCCATGCTGGGCGGCAGTCCGGTTACATCGCAATGTCCGCCAGTGGTGCCCAGCGCATAGCCCGCACCAATGATCCGCGGGCCGATGATCCGCCCGCTGTCGACCGCCTGCTGCAGCCCGATATCGTTGCGGTTGGCCGATCCGACATTGCGGACCGTGGTGAACCCGGCATCGAGCATGGTCCGGCCATTGGCCGCGGTCATCACCGAAAAGAAGCTGTCGGTATATTCAAGGCCCCGCCAGCCGCCGATATCGGCCGGGCTATCAAGGTGAACATGCATGTCGATCAGCCCGGGCAGCAGGGTCTTGTCGCCCATGTCGATATGTTTGGTATCAGCCGTCCAGCGCACGGTGCGCGCGTCCGCAATCCCGGTGATCCGGCCATCGGCGCCGACGAAGATTGCCGGGTGTTCGATGTATTTGCCGGTGGTGACATCAAGATAGCGCGCGGCGGTGATCACGGTGTTTCGCGGTGCCGGTGCCGCTTGATCCGAAGCGGATAGTGCCGGGGCGCTGAGCGCCAGGGCCAAGGCTGCAAGTGCAATCATCCGCATGGTAATCGAATCCCCCTTCGTCGTCCGCTCCATCCTGCTGGTCGGAAAGCGACTTGGCAATGGCGAGCTGCTGGGCAATGATCGCGTTTGGGTCGGTTGGGGAGAATATCTGATGCGCCGTGCCGCCTTTTCGCTTGCCGCCCTGTTCCTCGCCTCCAGCGCGATAACCCAGGTTCCCAAGGACCAGCTGGACAAGCCGCCAGTCGGAGCGCGGCACTTCGTTATTCAGTCAACTGGCGGCCAGCACGGCGAAAGCTGGTCGTGGATCTTGCCCGATGGCACCCGCAAGGGGCGCGAAAGCATGAACCTGCGCGGGCAGGTCTGGGAAATGGACTACACCGGCAAGCCCGGCAAAGATGGCATGCCCGCCAGCATCTCGATCCGCGGCGTTACCCCGCAGGGCGATGCGGCGGAAACTTTCAGCCTGACCGGCGGGGTGGCCAATTGGCAAAGCCCGGTGGACAAAGGATCAGCGCCCATGGCCGCTGGCAAGTTCTACCTCACGCTGGGCGGGCCCATTGATACCAATGCCTGGTTCCTGGAACGACTGCTGGCCAGCCCCGGGCGCAAGCTTAAACTGCTCCCCGGCGGTGAAGCGCGGGCGGAAAAGCTGACGACGATTGTAGTGGGCAAGGGCAAAACTGCCAAGCCGGTCACGCTGTGGCAAGTGTCGGGGGTGGCCAATACGCCGCTGCCGATGTGGTCCGATGCCAGGGGCAAGTTCTTTGCCTCGGTTGGGGGGCTGGCCTGGATTCCGGACCAGTACCGGGGTGAGCAAGCGCGGCTGGAGCAGGTTCAGTCCGACGCGCTCGGAAAACAGGCGCCGCTGCTCTACAAGAAACTGGTGCAGCAACCGGTGGTCCCGGTGGCGTTCACCCACGTCAAACTGTTCGATGCCGATGCCAAACGGTTCCTGACCGATCAGACGGTGGTGGTGACGGGCACCACCATTGCCGCAGTCGGGCCAGCCGGTTCAACCCCGGTGCCGGCGGGGGCCAAGGTGTTCGACGGCCTGGGCAAGACGCTGATTCCCGGGTTGTGGGATTGCCACATGCATGTCGGCGATGATTACACCGGCCCGCAGGAACTTTCGCTTGGCGTTACCTCGGTGCGCGATCCGGGCAATAACAACGAACGCACGTTGGACCGGCGCAAGCGCGCGGCGGCTGGCCAGTTGCTGATGCCCAAGGTCCATGCCTCGATGCTGATTGATGGCAAGGGCCCCAATACCGCCCAGATTGCCAGCGTTGCGACCAGCCAGGATGAAGCGATTGCCTTGGTCCGCAAGGCCAAGGAGCAGGGTTTCGAAGGGGTCAAATTTTACGGCACGTTCGATTACCACTGGTTGCCCGCCGCGATTGCCGAGGCGCACAAGCTGGGGCTGCATGTTCACGGCCACATCCCGCACAGCATCCGCCCCAGCGTGGCGGTGGCCGATGGCTATGACGAGATTACCCACATCAACTGGATCGTGATGGAAGGCGTGCCCGAATCGGTGCTGGAAACCGATAACGGGATCGGCCGGTTCGAAGGACCAGGTCGCTATGCCAAGGATATGGATCTGCGCAGCCCGGAAATGACCGCGCTGATCCAGACCATGGCGAAGAAGGGGATCTATTCCGATCCCACCATGGTCGCCTTTGAAGGGCTGTTCGTGCCTGAAAACGGCGAGATCAGCCCCAGCACCTCGGCGTTTCTTGGCACTCTGCCGGTCACCACCGAACGCTACATGCGCACCGGCGGCTTCGCGGTTCCGGCCGGGCTAACCCGCGCTGATTACCGCGCGAGCTGGGCCAGGATGGTCGAGCTGTTGGGGATCATGCACAAGGCCGGAGTGCCGATCGTGGCCGGGACCGATGGATCGGGGATCGAACTGATCCACGAACTGGAAATCTACCTGCAAGCCGGCTTTACTCCGGCCGAGGCGCTGGCCGCCGCGACAATCGTGCCTGCACGGCTGGTCGGCGCGGATCGCCAGACCGGATCGATCGCGGTGGGCAAGGCTGCCGATCTGGTGCTGGTTGAAGGCGATCCCGAAGCGCGGATAAGCGATCTGCGCCAGACCCGCTGGGTGATGATGGATGGCAAGCTGATGAACGCCGACGAACTGCGCGCCGCAAGCGGGTTCAGCGGACGGCCGCGATAAGAAGTAGTCCTCTCCATTTTTGGCGAATGCCACAAATGGGGAGGTGGATGAGCCGCAAGGCCCAGACGGAGGGGTGTCTACGCTGACCTCGATACCCCTCCGTCAGCGGCTTGACGCCGCTGCCACCTCCCCAAATGCGCCCTTCGGCGAGACGTAGTCGACCGCAGGGCAATTTGGAGAGGATCTTTGGCGGTGGTATTTAGAGAACATTAGCCCTGAGGATGCTCCCCCGCACGTTGTGGAAGCATCCACACCAGCGCGACGATCAGACCCGCCAGCACTGCGGTGGCCACCGGGCGGCTCAGGTCCAGCCCGCCTTTGGCCAGCGGCTTGTCCAGAAAATCGCCGACTGTCGCGCCGAGCGGGCGGGTCAGAATGAAGGCCGCCCAGAACAGCACCGCCTTGCTGATCGAAGTGCGATAGTGGAGCAGCGCAACCAACGCCAGCAAGGCCCCGAACAGCAGTGCTGCGCCAAGGTATCCGGGGCCGTCATCCGCCACCCAGTCTCCCAATGCGGTTCCCAGTGTCTGTGAAAAGGTGATCGTAGTCCAATAAAACGCTTCGGCTTTCGGTTCTGAAACGGTGCCGACATCGATTGAGCCAAGCGTACGATACCACAGAATCAGGCAGCCCAGCACCGCCGCCAGCAGCAAAAGCGATCCGCCTGGATAGCCAATCCCGATTGATCGGGTGGCGTAATCGGCCATGGTCGTGCCTGCGGTGGTGGAGGCGATGATCGTCAGCCAATATAGCGCCGGGTGGAACTGGCGGGCGCGTATTTGCGCGGCAACCAACAAGGCCAGCGGCACGATGAAGATCGCCGTGCCAATCAGATAGCCCCAGCCGGTGGCGCTAGCCGTGGTTTCTCCCAGCCACGTCATGGTCACCGCATCGCCGCCGGTTTCGCCCAGCGTGGTGGCGAGAATCTTGACGATCCAGAACCCCAGCGTGACCGCCGGGACTTTGGCAAGGACGGTGCGGGTGTCCATCTGGGTCAGGTTCCTTCAGTCGCTCGGCCCGCAGAGTGAGGCGGCGGCGGCACACCGTCAACGCTGGCCATCCACAATCGCGCGCGCCCGCACCATTGCACAGCGGGCAGGGCACCCCCATATCTCGCTGCAAGGACGGGATTCACCCGTATGGCCTAGGGCGATAGGCCGATTGGATGGACTTATGAAACTGTATCCACTGCTTCCCTTGCGCGACATCGTCGTGTTCCCCGGCATGGTCGTGCCGCTGTTTGTTGGCCGTGAGAAATCGGTTGCCGCGCTTGAAGCGGCGATGGCGGCGGCGGGCGACAAGGAAATCTTCCTGCTCGCCCAGCTCGATCCGGGCTGCGATGATCCGGCCGAAGACGATCTGTATGATATCGGCGTGGTCGCCACGGTTTTGCAGCTGTTGAAGCTGCCCGACGGCACCGTGCGAGTGCTGGTTGAAGCCAAGCACCGCGCCAGCATGGAAAGCTTGCGCCTGGAACAGGGTTCCGGCGGCGAAATGGCGGTGGCGCAGGTCGAAGTGGTTGAACCGATCGGCGTATCGGGCAGCGAAGTTTCGGCGATGATGCGCACCGTGGTCGATACTTTCGGTGAATATGCCAAGCTCAACAAGAAGCTGCCGGCCGAAGCGGGCGAGAACCTTGGTGACATTGTCGATGCGGCGCTGCTAGGCGATAGCGTGGCCGCGCATATTCAGGCCAAGGTGGCGGACAAGCAGGCGCTGCTGAGCGAAGCCGACCCGCTCAAGCGGCTGGAAATGGTCCATTCCTTCATGGAAGGCGAACTGGGCGTGCTCCAGGTTGAACGCCGCATCCGGGGGCGCGTGAAGCGCCAGATGGAAAAGACCCAGCGCGAATATTATCTCAACGAACAGCTCAAGGCGATCCAGTCCGAACTGGGCGGCGGTGATGATGGCGAGGCAAATGAACTTCAGGAATTGCAGGCCAAGATCGACAAGCTCAAGCTGTCAAAAGAAGCCCGCGCCAAGGCCAATACCGAGCTCAAGAAACTGAAAACCATGCAGCCGATGAGCGCGGAAGCCACCGTGATCCGCAACTATCTTGATGTGCTGCTGGGCCTGCCGTGGGGCAAGAAAAGCAAGCTCAAGAAGGATATCGCCGCGGCGCAGACCGTGCTCGATGATGATCACTATGCGCTCGACAAGGTCAAGGACCGGATTGTCGAATACCTTGCCGTGCAGGCCCGGACCAATCAACTGAAGGGGCCGATCCTGTGCCTTGTCGGCCCGCCGGGGGTTGGCAAGACCTCGCTCGGCAAATCGATCGCAAAGGCCACGGGGCGTGAATTCATCCGCCAGTCGCTGGGCGGGGTGCGCGATGAAGCCGAAATTCGCGGCCACCGCCGCACCTATATCGGTTCGCTGCCGGGCAAGATCATTTCCAACCTCAAGAAGGCCGGGACCAGCAATCCGCTGTTCCTGCTCGATGAGATCGACAAGCTTGGCCAGGATTTCCGCGGCGATCCGGCTTCGGCGCTGCTCGAAGTGCTCGATCCCGAACAGAACTCGAAGTTCCAGGACCATTATCTGGAACTCGACTATGATCTGTCGGACGTTATGTTCGTCTGCACCGCCAACAGCCTCAACCTGCCGCAGGCGCTGCTCGACCGGATGGAGATCATCCGGCTTGAAGGCTATACCGAGGATGAGAAGGTCGAGATTGCCCAGCGCCACTTGCTGGACAAGCAGATCAAGGCGCATGGGTTGAAGCCCAGCGAATTTGCGCTGACCACCGAGGGGCTGCGCGCGCTGATCCAGTATTACACCCGCGAAGCCGGGGTGCGCACGCTGGAACGCGAAATCGCGCGGCTGGCGCGCAAGAGCTTGCGCCAGATTCTGGAAGGCAAGGTCAAGTCGGTCACCATCACGCCTGAAAACCTGGGCGACTATGCCGGGGTGCGCAAATACAAGCACGGCATGGGCGAGGAAGAAAGCCAGGTCGGCGCGGTAACGGGTCTGGCCTGGACCGAAGTGGGCGGCGAATTGCTGACCATCGAAAGCGTGACGGTGCCCGGCAAGGGCACCGTGCGGACCACTGGCAAGCTCGGCGAAGTGATGAACGAATCGGTCCAGGCCGCTTTCAGCTTCGTCCGCGCGCGCTCGCCAGCCTATGGAATCAAGCCCAGCCTGATCGCCCGCAAAGATGTCCACATCCATTTGCCCGAAGGTGCGGTGCCCAAGGACGGGCCTTCGGCGGGCGTCGGGATGGTCACTTCGATCGTTTCAACGCTGGCCGGTGTTGCAGTGCGCAAGGACGTGGCGATGACCGGCGAGGTCACTTTGCGTGGCCGCGTGCTGGCGATTGGCGGGCTCAAGGAAAAGCTTCTGGCGGCGCTGCGCGGCGGGATCACTACCGTGTTGATCCCCGAGGACAACCGCAAGGACCTCGCAGAGATTCCCCAGAACGTGCTCGATGGGCTTGAGATCATTCCCGTTTCACATGTCGATGAAGTTCTGGCGCGGGCCCTGGTCGAGCCGCTTGAAGCAATCGAGTGGAGTGAAGCTGACGATCTGGCCAGTCAACCAGCTGCAGCTGCAGCCGGTTCTTCGGCGACAGCACACTAACCGCGCGGTTAAATTGTCATGCTGCATTGCGGCGAATTGGTCGCCGCGACGCGCCGCACACTCGGTTTGTCGAAAATGGCGGAAATTGGTGGATAATCTTTTATCAAAGACGCGCTTTGGCTTTGACAGTGCCACCAAAAATCGCTCAATTCGCGGCCATGTTTGAAGTCGAATCAAAACATTCCACATTTAACCAAGGTAGGGGGTTCCCAATATGAACAAAAATGACCTGATCGGCGCAGTTGCCGACGCCAGCGGACTGACCAAGAGCGACGCCACCAAGGCTGTCGAAGGCGTGTTTGAAGCCATCACCGGCGCGCTGAAGAAGGGCGACGAAGTCCGCCTCGTCGGCTTTGGCACGTTCAACGTTGCCAAGCGCAAGGCTTCGACCGGGCGCAACCCGCGCACCGGCGAACCGATGCAGATCAAGGCATCGTCGCAGCCCAAGTTCAAGGCCGGCAAGGGCCTCAAGGACGCCGTCAACTAAGACGCGTCCGCCGGATTTCCGGTTTCAAGCGCCGCGCTTGTCCTTGAGGGCAAGCGCGGCGTTTTGCATTTAAAGCGATGGATCTCCCCCTTGGGCGAGGTGTCTCGCGCAGCGAGACGGAAGGGGGCGAACCAGGAAAGCCGCGACAGCGGCTACGCGCTGCCGCGCGCACTTTTGCGGTGCCCCCCATCCGTCAGCGATTCTCGCTGCCACCTCCCCCGAGGGGGGGAGACTCTCAGGCCGCGCCCTTCGCCACAGTCGGCTTGCTCGAAAAGCTGACCAGCTTCGAGAACACCCACGACAACACCAGTGCGATACCCACGGCCAGCGCGGCCACTTCGCCGCTGTTGCTGCCGGCGAGCTCCTTGGTCCAGACCAGCACGGTAAGGTGGACGCAGTAGAGCGGCAGCGAATAGTTGCCGAGCCATTCGAGCGGCACTTTGAGCGCGGCGGGCGGTTGGCTCATTGCCACCAGCCACATCATCAGCGGCAGGAACAGGATCACGAAGCCGAGATCGCCCGCCACCCTGCCCAGCGGCAAATAGGGCACTGCGGCAATGCCCACGATCGGCAAGGCCAGCGCGAGCCACCACGGCAGCCCCGCCGTGCGCAGTCCGTCGCGGTATTTGCGGCCGATCAGCACGCCCATGAAATAGGCGAAAAACACGCGGGGCAGTGCGTTCCACCAGGTTGCCCAGGTCGGTGCATTGACTCCCATGGTGTCAGCACCGTGGCCGCGCACTGTGTAGATCAGCCAGGCGCCCATGATCAGGGTCAGCGCCGCGATCAGCCCGGTGCCAACTTTCTTGAGGACAGCAGCGTGGAGCAAGTTGGCCAGCAGCTCGTAAAACAGCGTCCACTGCGGTCCGTTATAGCGATAGAACGGCCCGCTGCCGACCAGACTGGGGATCATCAGCAGATCGAGCGCCAGCATCCACAGCAGGGTCAGCGGATCGGCCATCCCGATCACAAAAGCGCGCACCACCGCCACGCCGGCACCCACCGCCACCAGGGGCCACAGCCGCTTGAACCGAGCCCAGGTGAATTCGATCGCGCCGATCCCGGTCAGCAGCTTCTTCTCGGTTGAGATGGTCAGGACGAAGCCCGACAGCAGGAAGAACAGATCGACAAACAGATAGCCGCGCTGAAACGGGCCGCCGATGGCGTAGACAATATCGAGGTGGTAGGCGACGATCATCAGCGCGGCGATCCCGCGCAGCCCATCAAGCTGGAACATCCGCGGCGAATGCGCCGGTTTTGCCGCTGCGGTGTCAATCAATGTGCGTCCCCCTATCGTCCCGTAAGCGTTACAACAGCTTGGCCGCAGAAGATCAACCATGCGTCACTGGACGTTAAGCATGGCTGCCTATATATGCCCCCTCGCATGAACCGGATTGTCCTTGCCATCCTCGCCCTGTTTGCAGGGCTCGCCGCGCAGGTTGCCCCTGCCGAGGCGCGGCTGTGCGGGCAGACCGAAATCAACGCAACGCTGGGGATCAGGGCTTCTGCGCGTGTGGTTGCGGTGGCCGCCGCCGCTCCGTTCCGCGCCCAGCCGCGCCCGCAAGTCGCCGCGCCTCGGCCCAGCCTCGATGCTTTGCCATTGGCAGCTTTTGCTGCACCCACCGTCCGGCTCGGGTCTGACCGCGCGCGCGAATAGCGCCGACGCAATCCCTGCCTTGCAGCCAAGGCTGCGACGCCGCAACCGGCGCCGCCCAATCGCACATACATTCAAATCAAATTGCAGGAATTTCCTATGATCGGCGCCATTGCCAAGCGCATTTTCGGCTCGTCCAACGACCGTTATGTCAAGAAGCTCGAGAAAACCGTCCAGACCATCAATGCTTTTGAACCCACTTTAGCGGCGCTGAGCGATGACGAACTGAAGGCGCAAACCGACAAGTTCCGCCGCTTTCTGGCTGAAGGCCGCACGCTTGACGATATCCTGCCCGAAGCCTTCGCCACGGTGCGCGAGGCTTCGGTGCGCACGCTGGGGATGCGGCATTTTGATGTCCAGATGATCGGCGGCATGGTGCTGCACCGCGGTGAAATTGCCGAAATGCGCACCGGTGAAGGCAAGACGCTGGTGGCAACGCTGGCGGTCTATCTCAACGCGCTTGAGGGCAAGGGCGTCCACGTTGTCACCGTCAACGATTACCTGGCCCGGCGCGATGCCGAATGGATGGGGCAAATCTACAAATTCCTCGGCCTGACCGTGGGCGTGATCGTCCCCAACCTGAGCGAGCCGGAACGCCGCGAGGCTTATGAAAGCGATATCACCTACGCCACCAACAACGAGCTGGGCTTCGATTACCTGCGCGATAACATGAAGCAAGAACGCAGCCAGATGGTCCACCGGCCGTTCAATTACGGGATCGTCGATGAAGTCGATTCGATCCTGATCGACGAAGCCCGCACGCCGCTGATCATTTCCGGCCCCACCGATGACAAGAGCGATCTTTACCTGTCGGTTGATGCGGTGGTGAAGCAGCTTTCGCCCGATCACTACGAGAAGGACGAAAAGACCAAGAACATCAACCTGACCGAGGACGGGGTGGAGTGGGCCGAACGCCAGTTTGAAGCGGCGGGGATGCTGGTCGGTTCGAACCTTTATGATGTCGAGAACACGCAGGTGGTCCACCACCTTGACCAGAGCCTCAAGGCCAATGTCATGTTCAAGCGCGACATCGATTACATCGTCAAGGATGACAAGGTGATCATCATCGATGAATTCACCGGGCGGATGATGGACGGGCGGCGCTGGTCGAACGGCCTGCATCAGGCGGTTGAAGCCAAGGAAGGCGTGGTGATCGAACCCGAGAACCAGACCATGGCCTCGATCACCTTCCAGAACTATTTCCGGATGTACCCCAAGCTTTCTGGGATGACCGGCACCGCGGCGACCGAAGCGGCCGAATTCTTTGACATCTACAAGATGAACGTCGTGACGATCCCCACCAACGTACCGGTGCTGCGCGTCGACGAGGAAGACGAATTTTACAAGAATACCGCCGACAAGTTCCAGGCGATTGCCAAGCTGATCGCGGAAAAGAGCAAGATTGGCCAGCCGGTGCTGGTCGGCACGGTCTCGATCGAAAAATCGGAACTGCTGTCGGATTATCTCAAGCAGGAAGGGGTCAAGCACGCGGTGCTGAACGCCCGCTTCCACGAAATGGAAGCCCACATCGTTGCCCAGGCCGGGCGCATGGGCGCAGTGACCATCGCCACCAACATGGCCGGGCGCGGCACCGACATCAAGCTGGGCGGCAATCTTGAATTCCGCATCGATGATGAGCTCAAGGACGAAACCGACGAGAAGGTCCGCGAAAAGACCATCGCCAAGATGAAGGCCGAAATCGACGCCGAACGGGACCGCGTGCTGGCCGCCGGCGGACTGTGCGTGATCGGTACGGAACGGCACGAAAGCCGTCGCATCGATAACCAGCTGCGCGGTCGTTCAGGCCGTCAGGGCGATCCGGGTCTGTCGAAATTCTACCTCTGCCTCGAAGACGATCTGCTGCGGATCTTCGGGCCCGATACGCTGTTCAGCAAGATGATGAACGCCAATCTGGCCGACGGCGAGGCAATCGGTTCGCGCTGGCTTTCGAAAGCGATCGAGACCGCGCAGAAGAAGGTTGAAGCCCGCAACTACGATATCCGCAAACAAGTCGTCGAATACGATGACGTGATGAACGATCAGCGCAAGGTGATCTACGAACAGCGCGCCGATATCATGGATGCCGATACGCTTGACGATGTGGTGGAGGATATGCGCCACGATACGGTCAACGCGATTGTCGGCGATGCCTGCCCACCTGGATCCTATCCCGAACAGTGGAACATCGAAGCCTTGCGCCAGCGCAGCTTCGAAGTGCTTGGGATCGATCCGCCGATCATCGATTGGCTGGGCGAAGACGGGCTCGAGCCGCAGGATATCGAAGAGCGTATTGCCGCCATGGCCGATGAAAAGATGGCCGCAAAGATGGCCAGCGACGGCGAGGTGTGGCGCCAGGTTGAAAAGCAGATCATGCTCGATCGGCTGGATCATCACTGGAAAGAACACCTCGCAACACTGGATGCGCTGCGCCAGGTGGTGTTCCTGCGGGCCTATGCCCAGAAGACCCCGATCAACGAATACAAGCAGGAAGCCTTTGGCCTGTTCGAGCGGATGCTGGAAGCAATCCGTGAAGATGTGACGCGGATCCTGATGAACAGCGAGCTGCGCATGCCCGAACCCGTGCAGCTGCCCGATCTGCCTGATTTCCTGACCAGCCACATCGATCCGTTCAGTGGCGAAAACGATGCCTCCACCCCGGGCGCGCTGGCGATGATGAGCGCGCTTGGCGCGGCCGAAGCATCGGCGGCCAGTGCGCTGCTTCCGGCGCCGGGTGAGGGCGATCCCTTTGCGGAGATGGGCCTGTCGCGCAACGCGCCGTGCCCGTGCGGTTCGGGCGAGAAGTACAAGCACTGCCACGGGGCCACGGCGTAAGCCTGGCGGCATGATCTGGTTGATCCCCGCCTTTTTCATCACCGCGCTGCTTTACGCTGCGGTCGGATTTGGCGGGGGTTCAACCTATAGCGCGCTGCTCAGCCTGGCGGGGTTTGACTACCAGCTGCTGCCGATCGTCAGTCTGTGCTGCAATGTGGTGGTGGTGTCTGGCAGCACGGTCCGCTTTGCCCGGGCCGGGGTCACCCCGTGGAAGCAAGCGCTGATCCTCTCACTGATTGCTGCGCCGCTGGCCTTCATCGGTGGCAAGACCCCGATCAAGGAAGCCACTTTCCTGCTCCTGCTGGCGCTCAGCCTGATCGGGGCGGGGCTGGCGCTGCTGCTGCCGCGCCGCGAGTATCAGGACGAGAAGCCGACTGCCTTGGCCCGGTGGATGCCGCTGGCTGCCGCGCCGCTGGGCTATCTGGCGGGATTGACCGGCATCGGCGGCGGGATTTTTCTGGCCCCGCTGCTGCACTTCACCCGCTGGGGAGGTGCTCGCGCGATTGCCGCGACAACCAGCCTGTTTATCCTGATCAACTCGCTGTCCGGGCTTTATGGACAGGCCGTGAAGAACGGGGCCGGCGTGTTTGGCGATGCCCTGTCTGGTGCTTTGCCGCTGCTGATCGCGGTGGTGGTGGGCGGACAGATCGGCAGTCTGTTGGCGCTCAAGCTGCTGCCGGAGCGGGTGATCCGCTGGCTGACCGCCGCGCTGACAATCTGGGCGGGAACACAGCTGCTTCTGAAAGCGTGGCACGGCTGATAAAGCAAAAGCCCCGCCGGTCAGGGCGGGGCTTTGCATATGCCCGGGTGGGGATGGCTCCCCGAGTAGGATTCGAACCTACGGCCAAGTGATTAACAGTCACCTACTCTACCGCTGAGCTATCGGGGAATGCTCCCCCACCCGCGGGCAGGGGTGCGCCTATAACAGCGCCGCGTGGTTTGGCAAGATGGTGTGCTATCAAATCTGGAACTGTTCGGCAAAAATCCGCTCTTCCAGCGTTTTGCCTGGATCGAACAGCAGTGTCAGTTGCTCTTCGCGGGCAACCCTGACCTTGACCGACAGGATGTCGCGCAATTCCTGCTGATCCGCCACTGCGGCAACCGGGCGCTTTTCCGGATCGAGGACGCGGAATTCGATCTCGTAGTGATCGGGGATGATCGCCCCGCGCCAGCGCCGCGGCCGGAAGGGACTGATTGGAGTCATCGCCAGCATGGCCGATCCCAGCGGGAGGATCGGGCCATGCGCGGACAGGTTATAGGCGGTTGATCCGGCCGGGGTGGCCACCAGGATGCCATCGCAAAACAGTTCGGCAATCCGGACCTTGCCGTTGACCGAAATTTCCAGCCGTGCGGTTTGCCGGGTTTCGCGCAGCAAGGACACTTCGTTGATCGCATTGGCCACGTGTTCCTGGCCATCGCCGGTGCGGGCGATCATCACCAGCGGATTGACCGCCAGCGGCTTGGCCCGGGCGATGCGTTCTATCAACGGGCGGCTGCTGCGCGGCTGGTTCATCAGGAAGCCGACCGTGCCCAGATTGAGCCCGTAGGCGGGGATCACCCGGCCAGAATCGAGCATCTGGTGCAGCGCGTGCAGCATCTGGCCATCGCCGCCCAGCACCACCGCGATATCCGCTTCGGCGAGTGGCACGAAGGCATGATCCTGGCGCAAGGTTTCGGCGGCGGACTGAGCGCGCTCGGTGTCGCTGGCCATCAGGGCAAGGCGGGCTGGATTGGGCATGGCTGGGGCTTTACGGCAGGATCGCGGCAAGGCCAACACTTTGGTAGGAGTGCCTGTGCTAGGCGGAACGGAATGAAGCCAGTTAAGTCTCCAGATACTGCCCCGCACAGCGATGCCCTCACTGGGCTGGGCACGCGCGCGGCGGCATTGGGCCGATTGGGCGAGTGGCTGGCCGCGGGGGACAAGGTTCACGCGGTGCTGCTGGCGTTTCGGCGCTTCGATGCGCTCAATCTGGCGTACGGAACCCCGGCGGGCGATGCTGCGCTGGCCGAAGTGGCGCAGCGTTTGCGCCATTTCGCTGCCGCAGAAATCGAAGGCGGCTGGCTGGCCGCGCGCGATGGCGGCAGCCGCTTCCTGCTGATCGCAAACGAGAGCTGCAGCCGCGAGGCGTGGCAGCTCGCCACCGCGCAATTGCTCGATGCGCTGGCCAAGCCGATCGTTACAACCGCCGGCACCTTGCGGCTTTCCCCGCGCGCTGCGCTGCTGCGGGCAACCGTGGCGGACAATCCCGGCAGTGTGCTCGACCGGCTGGGCCAGACGCTGGCGGCGGCGATGGATCAATCAGGACGCCGATTGGCCTGGGCCGATGGCGAGGCGACCCGGCTGGGGATCAGCGCGGCGCAGCTCGAAGCCGATCTGATCCAGGCGCTCGATCGCGGAGAGATCGAAGTGGTCTACCAACCGCAATTTTCGGCGCACGATAACCGCCTGACTGGGGCCGAAGCCCTGGCCCGCTGGAACCACCACAAGCTGGGCAGACTGGGCGCGGGCGCGCTCTTCACGATTGCCGAACGCGCCGATTTCGTCGCGCAGCTTTCCGCCCATATTGCCCGCCTGGCGCTTGAAGGCGCGCAGAAGTGGCCGATGGATCTGCGCCTCTCGCTCAATGTCACCCCGGCTGACCTGGCCAGTGAGGACTATGACCGGCAGCTGGCCTTGCTGATAAAGCAGACCCGCTTTGCCCCCTGGCGGCTGACACTGGAAGTGACCGAACAGGTGCTGCTGGGCGATGTAACCCATGCGGCGCAAGTGCTGGGCAAGCTGGCCGCGCAGGGCATCCAGATCGCGCTCGATGACTTCGGCGCGGGCTTCTGCAACTTTCGCTATCTGCAACTGTTGCCGCTGCACTATCTCAAGCTTGACCGCACAATGATTGATGGCGTGGCCGGAAACCCCCGCGATCTGGCAGTGCTGCGGGCGATCATCGCGATGGCCAAGGCGCTCGATCTCAAGGTGATTGCCGAAGGGGTTGAAAGCGAGGCCCAGCGCCAACTTGCCGCCGGTGAGGGATGCAGCCACTATCAGGGCTTCCTGCGCGCGCAGCCGATGGACGCAGCGGCGTTCCGCGAATTCGCGCTCAGTAACTGAAGCGGCGGTAGACGATTACGTCGCCGAACTGGGCGTCGAGTTCGTAGTTGTGCGCCAGCCACACATCGACCCCAGGCTTGGCGCTGCGCAACCAGGTGATCCCCTTGCCCTTGGCATCGCTGACGATGAAATCTGGCCGCTGCTGCATTAGCCGTTCAATCTCATCGGGCCCGATATAGCCGGCCCTGGCCAGTGGTCCGGCGATCGGCGGGCGGCCGATATTCTCTGGCTGGACCCCGGCTTTGGAAAGCTGCGGCGCATCGAGGTACCAGTCGACCAGCTGATAACGCCATGGCCAAACCGATGCCTGCGCCGGTCCGGTCGATCGAATATAGCGCGCCGCCCGGCCAACATCGAAATGCGCCTCGGTCGCGCTTGGGTCAGTGATCACTTCGAATGCCTGCGGGGCGCGCTCCGCGGTGGCGGTGGCAATCGGCAGCACACCCGCAAACAGCGCCAGCGGTAGCGCGCGCGGTATCTGGCGGATCTGGTCGAGCCCCATGGCGGCCACCACGGCCAGCACTGGCAGCACCTGCAGCCAGTAGTGCGGATAGACCGCGCCGCTGAACGCCAGGCTGACCAGCAGGGCGGCAATGGCCAGCGCAATGATTGTCAGCCCCCAGCGTTGGGCTGGATCTTGCCGCAGCAGCAAGCCACGAACCACACCGGCCACCACGAGCAAAACGAACGGTATCACGATCAGCGGCTCCATCGTGGTGCCAACGTAGAACTGCTTTACGTTCTCGATCAGCGCAGCGAGTGGGCCGACCTGCTGGGCGTATGCCAGCGGCACGTCGATCATGGCAAGCCTCAGCACCGCGAGTTGCCCCGCAAGTGCATAGACCGCGATCAGCACTGCAACCGGCACCAGCCCGCCAATCCCGAAAGCCAGCCAGGCGCGCGGGTGGACCCGGTCGCTGCCACGCAGGCCAGTGATCAGCAGAAGCAGCCCAAACACCACCGGCAGCTGGTAAAGATTGGTTCTCGAAAGCACGGCCAAGGCCATGCCCAGTCCGGCCAGCGCGGCGCGCGGCACGGTGATCGGCGCGCTGACCAGCATCAGCAGCGCGAACATGCCGAACAACAGCGCGGGCAGCTCGCTATAGGTCGGCTGGCCCAGATCCATGCTGGCGAAGGCGACATAGCCCAGCGCACCGCCCAAGGCGGCCCAGCCGCTAGCCAGATGGCGGGCGATGCGAAAGGTCAGCAACGCGGTGCCGAACAGCAGAACATCGCCGAGCAACCGCACCGCGACCAAACTCTTGCCAAACACGGCGAGCACGCTGCCGATCAACAGAATGATCATCGGCGGCTTGAGATCGAACATGGCAACGAACGGCAGGTGCCCCTTGGCGACATCGGCACCCATCAGGATGAAAGTCGTTTCATCGGGATCGATCACTTCGCGCCCCAGACTGACAAACTGCGTGACCAGCACTGCCAGTGCCAGAATCAGCGCGGCGAGCGAGGTCGAAGGGCGGAGTTTGGCGGCCATTTGCGCTTTATAGGCTGAAATTCCTGCAATTTTGCAAATGCACGGAGCGCCAGCCTATTTCCGCGCCTTGCGCGCGATCGCGCTCAAACCCTTGGTCAGCTGGAATAGGCCGTTAAGCCGCGCCAGTGGATCGGCCCACGCGCGGGTGACCACGATCTTGCTGTCGGGGCGCAATTTGATCGTGCCTTCCAGCCGCGCCGCATAGTTGATCAAGCCGGCCGGGTCGGGGAAGGCGTCCCCGTGGAATGAAACCAGACTGCCCTTGGCGCCGACATCGATCTTGGCAATGTTGGCTTCGATCGCCAGCCGCTTGATCTGGATCAGCTTGATCAGGTTGGCGGTGGGCTGCGGCAGCGGACCAAAACGGTCGATCATTTCCGCTGACAGCGCCTCGATCTCGGCCTGATCCTCGGCATCGTTGAGGCGGCGATAGAGCGCCATCCGCACCGCCAGATCGGGCACATAGTCTTCCGGGATCATGATCGGCGCGTCGACGGTGATTTGCGGGCTCATCGAATGGCGTTCGCGGGCCAGCCCCATTTCGCCCGCCTTGGCCGCCAGGATCGCGTCTTCCAGCATCGACTGGTACAGCTCGAACCCAACTTCGCGGATATGGCCCGATTGCTCGTCGCCCAGCAGGTTGCCCGCGCCGCGAATGTCGAGATCGTGGCTGGCCAGCTGGAACCCCGCCCCAAGACTGTCGAGATCGCCCAGCACCTTGAGGCGCTTTTCAGCTACTTCGGAAAGCTGGCTATCGGCGGGCGTGGTCAGATAGGCATAGGCGCGCAGCTTTGAGCGGCCCACCCGGCCGCGCAACTGGTACAGCTGGGCCAGGCCAAACCGGTCGGCGCGGTGAATGATGATGGTGTTGGCGCTCGGAATATCGAGCCCGCTTTCGACGATCGTGGTCGAAAGCAGCACTTCGTATTTCTTCTCGTAGAAGGCGCTCATCCGCTCTTCCACTTCGCTGGCCGCCATCTGTCCGTGCGCGGCGATGAACCGCACTTCGGGGACGGTATCGTGCAGCCACTTTTCGACATCGGCCATATCGGCGATCCGCGGCACCACGATGAAGCTTTGTCCGCCGCGGTGGTGTTCGCGCAGCAAAGCCTCGCGCATCACAATCTCGTCCCATTCCATCACATAGGTCCGCACCGTCAGGCGGTCGACCGGCGCGGTCTGGATGGTGCTGAGTTCGCGCAGGCCCGACATGGCCATCTGCAAGGTGCGTGGGATCGGCGTGGCGGTCAGCGTCAGCATGTGGACATTGGTCCGCAGCTGCTTGAGCGCTTCCTTGTGGCCCACACCAAAGCGCTGCTCTTCATCAACGATAACAAGCCCCAGCCGCTTGAAGCTCAGGCTTTTTGACAGCAGGGCGTGGGTGCCGATGACCACATCGACGGTGCCTTCGGCCAGACCCTGTTTGGTCGCCTTGGCCTCCTTGTCACCCACCAGCCGCGAGAGCCGTCCGACCTTAAGCGGAAAGCCTCCAAAGCGCTCGCTGAACCCGGTGAAATGCTGACGCGCCAGCAGTGTGGTTGGCGCAATCACGGCAACTTGCATGCCGCCCATTGCCGCGACAAAGGCGGCGCGCAGCGCGACCTCGGTCTTGCCAAAGCCGACATCCCCGCAGACCAGCCGGTCCATCGGCCGGCCTTCCGCCAGATCGGACAGGACATCCTCGATCGCGGCTTCCTGATCCTCCGTCTCCTGCCAGGGAAAACCCTCGACAAACTGGTTATAGCCGTGATCGGGGACCAGCGCCGGGGCAGTGCGCAGCGCGCGCTGCGCCGCAGTTTTGAGCAGTTCGTGCGCAATCTCGCGGATTCGCTCTTTGAGGCGGCTCTTGCGCTTTTGCCAGCCTTCGCCGCCCAGCCGGTCAAGCGGAACGAATTCCGCATCCGAGCCATAGCGGCTGAGCACGTCGATGTTCTCGACGGGCACGTACAGCTTGTCGCCCCCGGCATATTCCAGCGCCACACAGTCATGCGGGCTTTTGCCCACCGGGATCGATTGCAGGCCCAGATAGCGCCCGATCCCGTGGTCCATGTGGACCACCAGATCGCCCGGAGTGAGCGCGGCCAGTTCGGCCATGAAGGCTTCGGCGCCCTTCTTGCGCTTTTTGCGGCGCACCAGCCGGTCACCCAGAATGTCCTGTTCGGTGACCAGATCGATATCATCGTTGGCAAAGCCGCTTTCCAGCGGCAGCACCAGGGCAACCGGCGCGCCTTTGGCCGCCAGACCAAGCGCTTCCTGCCAGCTCTCCGCCATGATCGGGGCAGGGCGCGCAGCCTCTCCGAGGATCGCGGCAATGCGGGCGCGGCTGCCTTCGCTATAGGCGGCAATCAGCGCCTTCTTGCCGCGCTTGGCCTGGCCGGTGAGGTATTTCGCAGCGGCTTCGTAAACGTTGTCTCCGCGGGCCCGTTCGGGGGCGAAATCGCGGCCGCTGGCAAAGCCGAAATCGACCACGGCACCGCTTTCGGGCTGGGCGAACAGATCAGCCTTGTGGACCGGATGCCCAGTCAGCACCGCGTCCAGCTCGGTGCGCGTCAGGTACAGCGCGGCAGGTTCGAGCGGGCGATAGCTCCCCGCCGCCTTGCCCGCGTTCTCGGTGCGCGCCGCATAGTAGTCGGAAATATCGCCCAGCCGTTCTTCGGCCGCGCTCATCGCTGCGCTGTCGATCACCATCACGTCATCGGCGGAAAGGTGATCGAACAGGCTGACCAGCCGGTCCTCGAACAGCGGCAGCCAGTGCTCCATCCCGGCCAGCCGCCGTCCGTCGCTGACCGCGTGGTACAGCGGATCGCCGGTGGCGGTGGCACCGAACTGTTCGCGGTAGCGGCCGCGGAAACGCTTGATGCCGTCTTCATCAAGCAGCGCCTCGCTGGCGGGCAGCAGCACATGCGCGTCCACTACGCCTGTCGAGCGCTGGGTGTTGGGATCGAACAACCGAAGTGTCTCGAGTTCATCGCCAAAAAAATCTAGCCGCAGACCGCCCTCGAGGCCGGAGGGGAAGATGTCGAAGATCGAACCGCGCACCGCAAATTCGCCGGCATCGGCGACGGTATCTGTGCGGCTGTAGCCTTGGCGCTGCAGCAGCGCGATCAGGCTCTCGCGGCCGATGCTGATCCCCGGCTTCAGCAGCTTGACGTTTTCGCGCACCCGGAACGGGGTCAACACCCGCTGCAATGCTGCATTGATTGTGGTCACGAACAGCTGCGGGCCCTTGCCGGGCGATTGCAGCCGCTGCAGCGCTGCCAGCCGCCGCGCCGAAACCGACAGGGCCGGGCTGGCGCGGTCATAGGGCAGGCAGTCCCACGACGGGAAGGCGATCACATCGAGTTCAGGGGCGAAGAACTGCGCGCTATCAGCAATCGCCTGCATCGCCGCCTCGTCCGGGGCGATGAATACCGCGCAGCCTTTTGCGGCGCGGGCGAGATCGGCAAGTACCAAAGGCTGCGCCCCGCGTGCCAGCGAAGCGAGCGTCAGCGGGGTTTTCGAACCAAGGATTTTCGACAGGTCAGGCATTTATCGCGCATAGCCAATTGCCCCGCGGGCCATTTTGGCGGCCAGCGGGGTGGGAAGTGTGTGGGGGCCTTAGCGGTTGAGCAAGAACATACCAAGCCCTCTCGTCATGAAGAGAAAAGCGATAGAAATCTGGGTTCCAGCCCCGCCCAAACCTTTCACCCTGAACTTGTTTCAGGGTCCATTTCTCGGCACTTCCCAGGCTTGCCGCAAAGCCAAACGTTTCGGTTAGTGTTGCAGCGGCTTGCCCCGGGGCTTGTGGCACGATGGACCCTGAAACAAGTTCAGGGTGACGGGTTAGAATGAAGCAGGTCGGATCACCGGTGAGGCACGACTCACCGCGGGATTTTAACGAAGTCCAGTTTCCGGAATGCATCCATCTGCGCGCCCTGGTATTTTTCTGGCACTTCCATGGTGCCCAGCGCCCATGCCATGATTTCGACATCCTCTTCGTCCAGCAGCGCTTCGAACCAATCGCGTTCGGCTCCGCTCCAGTGGGCATGATGGGCATCGAAGAAGCACCCGATCATGTAATCGGCCTCGCGAGTGCCGCGATGCCAGGCGCGGAACTTTAGCCGCTTGATTCGGGATGTGTCGCTCATAAAGAGCGATTAGGGGGCCATTAGCGCCGCCACAAGGGAGACTTAGGTGAGTACCAACGAACAGGATTTCGCCGCGCTGGATCTGGCCGCACGGCTGGCAGCCGAATACCGCCGCGACATTGCCGCTGCCGAGACGGTGCCAGTGGCCGGTTATGGTGAAATTCATGCCCGCTTCGATGGACCGGTGCCCGAGCACGGCTGCGATGCGCCCAGTCTGATCGCCGAACTGGACAGCGGCGCGCGCGATGGCTTGCGCGGGATCGTGGCGCCGCGCTTTTATGCCTGGGTCAATGGCAGCTCGCACATTGCCGGGGTGGCGGCGGACTGGCTGACTTCGGCCTGGGGGCAAAACGGCGCGGGCATTCCGATGTCGCCCGCATCTGCGGCGGTCGAAGCCGTGGCGGCGCGCTGGCTGCTCGAACTGCTGGATCTGCCGGCCGAAAGCTCGGTCGGTCTGGTCAGCGGGGCAACCGTAGCCAACTTTGTTGCGCTGGCTGCGGCGCGGGGTGAAATGCTCCATCGGCAGGGCTGGGACGTTGAGGCCGATGGGCTGTACGGCGCGCCCAACCTACGGGTGCTGATCGGGGCCGATGCGCACAACACGGTCTTTTCCGGGCTGCGCTATCTCGGGCTGGGGGAAAAGCGCGTCATCACGATTGCCACGGACAGTCTGGGTCGGATGCTGCCGGGCGATCTTGAGCGCGCGCTGAAGGCCAGCAGCGATCCGGGAATCGTGATCGGGCAGGCCGGGCAGATCAACACCGGGGTCAGCGATCCCTTTGCCGAAATTGTGCCGATGACCCACGCCGCGGGCGGCTGGGTGCATGTTGACGGTGCCTTTGGCCTGTGGGCGCGGGCGAGTGAGAAGCACCGGCATTTGCTCGATGGTATTGAACAGGCGGATTCGATGGCCATCGATGGGCACAAGTGGCTGCAGACCCCCTATGACTGCGGCTTCACCATCGTCCGGCACGAAGCGGCGCACCGCCGGGCAATGGACATGCAGGCCAGCTATCTGACCCGCGATAATGCCGAGTTTCGGCATCCGGGGGCCTACGTGCCCGAACTGTCGCGCCGCGCTCGCGGGTTTGCCGCCTGGGCGATGATGAAGCGGCTGGGGCGCAGCGGCATTGCCCAGATGGTCGATGATGATGTCCGCATCGCGCAGGCGATGGCGCAGGGGATGGCGGCTATTCCCGGCGTCGAGGTGCTGAACCAGCCTGAGCTGAACCAGTTCATGGTCCGCTTCGGCGCTGACCGCGGCGAGGCGGACGGTGACCGGCTGACCCAGGCCACCGTTGACCGGATCCAGCAGGATGCCGTCTGCTTCATGGGTACTGCGCTGTGGCGCGGACGATTGGTGATGCGCGTTTCGGTCTGCTCGATCGCCACCACCGACGAAGACGGGCGGATCACGGTCGATGCAGTCCGAAACGCGTGGGAGGCGGTGCAGGCCTGCTGCTGAAGGTCAGCCCTTCTCGTGCAGCGCGGCGAGAATTTCGCTGGCCTGGCTGCCGATCAGATCCTTGTTGTATTCCTTCAGGATCACCTGCTGGGTGCGGTCATGATAGTGCTTGCGCAGTTCACCCAGAGTGCGCGGTGCGGCAAATATCACCAGATTGTCGATCTTGTGGCCCAGCACCTGTTCGTTGAGCCAGCCCGCAGCTGCAGCGGCATGAGCATCTTCGCCAACCATGCCTTGGTCATGGTTCCCCGAACTGGAATGGTGGCTGGTGCCCGAATGGTTGCTGCTGTCGATCGCGGGGCGATCGAATGCTGTCAATTCCGGGGTGGCTTCATCGCCCGTGTTGCGGAATAGTTCAAAATGCTGGCCGTCAAGCAGCGCAACGACGGTTCCGTGGGGTAGCAACATCGGATTCTCCTTGGGTGTCCCGTTGTAGTGTGGGGACAGAATGCAACCCGCGTCGGGAAGCGGCTATGCGCTGGGTCAAATTTGCGCCGGAATTTGCTGCCGAGCCATGAGGGCTTTCGTACAAAGGGCAATGCGGGGAAGCGGATTAAGTTCCGCGCACGACTTGCCGTTTGCGCCGACTTGTCGGAAACGTGCGGCCATGCGTCCCGATCGGCTCAACCCCCTGTTTGTTTCCGCCGAAAGCCTGAAAGGTGTGGGCAGCACTCTGGCGCGCCCGCTCGAGCGGCTGGGCCTCGCCCGGGTGAAAGACTTTGCCTATCACCTGCCCGATCGCTTCGTTACCCGCCGCGCGGTGGCGAACCTGGATCAGGCCAGCGTGGGTGAACAGGTGGTGGTCCTGCTGACACCGCTGGAATATCGCAGCGCGGCCGGGCGCGGGCCGTTTCGCGTGCTGGCCAGCGATACCGCCGGCAATGTCGCGGCGATCACCTATTTCGGCCGGGCGTCTTATTCGGGCAAGAAGTCGCTGCCGCTGGGGGAACCGCGCTGGGTGGCGGGCCGCCTCGATCAATATGGCCAGATGCTGCAGATCGTGCATCCCGACCACGTCTCGGAAGAAAGCGCGAGCGCGCTGGGGCAACTGGTCGAGCCGGTCTATGCCCTGTCCGAAGGACTGACCCAGAACCGCATTGCCGCGCTGATCCAGCAAGCCATGGCCGGGATCGAGCCGCTGCCCGAATGGATCGAACCGGCGCTGCTGGACAAGATGCAGTGGCCGGCGTGGCGCGATGCGCTGGAACTGGCGCACCGCAGCGATCACCCCGGCGCGCGCGATCGGCTTGCCTATGATGAACTGCTGGCCAACAGTCTGGCGCTGATGCTGGTCAAGAATTCCAACCGCAAGCAGATCGGCACGCCGCTGCAGGGCGGTGGGCAATTGCGCGCGCGGCTGCAGCTGCCGTTCGAGCTGACCGGCGCACAAAAACGCTCGATTACCGAGATTGAGGGCGATTTGGCGCAAGGATCGCCGATGCTGCGGCTGCTGCAGGGCGATGTCGGATCGGGCAAGACCGCGGTGGCGCTGGAAGCCATGCTGATCGCGGTGGAGGGCGGGGCGCAGGCGGCCATGCTCGCACCGACCGAAATCCTGGCCCGGCAGCATTATGAAACCCTCAGCCGGATGGCCGCCCCCACCGGAGTTACAATCGCGCTGCTGACCGGGCGCGATAAGGGCCGGGCGCGCGAATCGATCCTGATGGGGCTGCTGGATGGCAGCATCGACATTGTGGTGGGCACCCACGCGATCTTTCAGGACGCGGTCACCTACAAGAACCTGGCCATGGTGGTGATCGATGAGCAGCACCGCTTTGGCGTGGCGCAGCGGCTGATGCTGAACCAGAAGGGCCGCCGCACCCCGCACTGCCTGGCCATGACCGCCACCCCGATCCCGCGCACGCTGACCCTGGCGCAGTACGGCGAAATGGACGTCAGCAAGCTGGACGAAATGCCGCCGGGCCGCCAGCCGATCGACACCCGCGTGGTTGCGGTTGAGCGGATGAGCGATGTCATCGGCGCGCTGGGGCGGCATATCGAAAGCGGCGCGCAGGCCTACTGGGTCTGCCCAATGGTGCGCGAGCTGGAGAGCGAAGACATCGCCGCTGCCGAAGCCCGCTATGCCGAGCTTTCGGTCCGCTACGGCGATCAGGTCGTGCTGGTCCACGGGCAGCTTCGCCCTGAGGCCAAGGACGCGGCGATGGAACGCTTTGCCAGCGGCGCGGCCAAATTGCTGGTGGCGACCACGGTGATCGAAGTCGGGGTTGATGTGCCGAATGCCACGCTGATGGTGATCGAGCAGGCCGAACGCTTTGGGCTGGCCCAGCTGCACCAGCTGCGCGGCCGGGTTGGGCGGGGTGAGGGCAAGAGCACCTGCCTGCTGCTGCGCGGCGCGAGCCTGAGCGAAACCGCCAAACGCCGGCTGGCCTTGATGCGCGAGACGCAGGACGGGTTCCGGATCGCCGAAGAAGATCTCGATCTGCGCGGCGGCGGGGAACTACTGGGCACGCGCCAATCGGGCGAAAGCGCATTTCGGGTTGCCAATGTCGATCAGATTCAGCGGCTGCTGCCGATCGCGCACGATGACGCCCGCCTGCTGATCGACCGTGACGGCGGCCTGACCGGCGAACGCGGCGAAGCAGCGCGGCTGTTGCTGTACCTGTTCGAGCGTGATTGGGGGGTGCAGCTGCTGCGCGGCGGATGATCGAACGCTTGCGCCAGTGGGCCCGTGCGCTGAAACGCGATGGCGCGGTGTTGGCCTTGGCCGCGCGCGATCCGGTCGTGCCGCTTGCGGCGAAATTGCTCGCCGGGGCAGTTGCGGCTTACGCGCTGAGTCCGATCGACCTGATCCCTGATTTTATTCCGGTGCTGGGTTTGCTGGATGATCTGCTGCTGGTTCCAGCAGGAATCTGGCTGGTGCTGCGGATGATCCCGCCAGAGGTGCTGGCAGATTTACGGATGCGGGCCGAAGCACAGGCGCAGCTGCCGCGCAGCCGGGTGGCGGCGCTGGTGATTGTGGGGTTGTGGGCTTTGGCGATTGGGTGGTCGGCTTGGATGATTTTTGGCCGATAGCGGTGATGGTTGGCACCGGGATCGTTAAACCGTTAGCGTGCCCCGTCGCTATCGCTCGGGAGTTCTTTGGATGACCTTCCCCCGGACGGTCATCCAAAAAACTGGTCGGGGAAAGAGGATTCGAACCTCCGGCCCCTGCCTCCCGAAGACAGTGCTCTACCAGGCTGAGCTATTCCCCGACCGATCGTTCACCCCTCCAGGGAGGGGCGAGGCAGGAGCGGGCCTATAAGGGGCGATTCCGCAGGTGGCAAGCGGGCAATCTCACGCTAACGTGACTTTATGGCCAGCATCGCGATTCCCGCCCCGACAACCGACAAAACCCACTGGGAATGGCAGTATCTTGGTCTGATGCGCCAGATCTGGGAGCACGGCGACGAACGGATCGACCGCACCGGGGTGGGGACGCGGTCGGTGCTGGGCGCGCAGATCCGCTTTGACCTGTCCGGCAGCGCGCTGCCGCTGGTGACAACCAAGCGGGTTTACTGGAAAACCGCGGTGCGTGAATTTCTGTGGTTCCTGACCGGCGAGACCAACATTCGCCCCCTGGTGCTGCAGGGCGTGAAAATCTGGAACGAATGGCCGCACGCTTCTTATGTGAAGGCCACCGGTGATCCGATTTCGCTCGAAGCGTTTGTTTCGCGCATTGCCGAGGATGAGGCCTTCGCGCTCCAGTGGGGCGATCTTGGCCCGGTCTATGGCAAGCAATGGGTCGATTGGCCGACGTATCAGCCAGCGGGCGAGGGGTTGTATCGCAGGGGCCCCGGGATCAACCAGATCGCGCTGGTGGCAGAAAGCCTGAAGACCAATCCGGGCAGCCGCCGCCATATCGTCGAAGGCTGGAACGTGGCCGAGCTTGATCAGATGGCCCTGCCGCCGTGCCACAAGACCTATCAGTTCCACGTCGGGTCAGGCCGGCTCAACTGCGCGCTGTATCAGCGCAGCTGCGATGTGGCGCTGGGGCTGCCGTTCAATCTGCTGGGTGCAGCGCTGTTCACCCGGATGCTGGCGCAGCAATGCGATCTGGAACCGGGCGAACTGGTCTGGTTGGGCGGCGATACGCACCTGTATCTGAACCACGCCGATCTGGTGGAGGAGCAGCTATCGCGTGTCCCCTCTGGTGATGCCATCCTGACCTTCAATCGCCGCCCTGAAAGCATGTTTGACTACCGGATCGAGGACTTCGCAGTCAGCGGCTATGCCCCGCAAGCGGCGATCAGCGCGCCGGTGGCGGTGTAGTTGACGATGGACGCGAAACACATCGTCAACTGTCCGGCAGGATAGTTGACGATGAAACCAGTTTGAAATAATATGTCGCGTATCTAAAATTTTGCTACCCGCCGATCCTGGTGTGGAAGCTGTGGTGGAGAGCGAGCGATGGCCACTGGGCCTGCGAATTCCGGCAAAGAGCGCGGCAATCTGCCGCCGCTTGAGCTGCACGTGCCCGAACCGCATTTTCGCCCCGGCGATCCGGTCGATTACAGCTTCCTCGATATCCCCCCCGCTGGCCAATTGCCGCGCCCTGACGAAGGCTGCGATACCCGCGAAACGCATGCGCTGTGCCACGGGTTGATCCGGGTGCTGGGCGATGATCACCGCGCAGTCGGCGCCTGGGATCCTAAACTTGACGCCGATACCCTGCGCCGGATGCTGCGCACTATGGCGCTGACCCGCGCCTTCGATGACCGGATGTACCGCGGCCAGCGCCAGGGCAAGACCAGCTTCTACATGAAGTGCACCGGCGAGGAAGCGACCAGCGTCGCCTCCGCCTTTGCGCTTGATAATGATGACATGGTGTTCCCCAGCTATCGCCAGCAGGGCATATTGATCGCGCGGGGCTATCCCTTGGTTGAGATGGTCAACCAGATCTATTCCAACCGGGCCGACAAGCTGAAGGGCCGCCAGCTGCCGATCATGTATTCCAGCAAAGAGCACAGCTTTTTCTCGATCAGCGGCAACCTGGCGACCCAGTACCCTCAGGCCGCAGGCTGGGCCATGGCCAGCGCGATCAAAGGCGATACCCGGATTGCCAGCGCCTGGATCGGCGAAGGCTCAAGCGCCGAGGGCGATGCCCACGCCGCGTTCACCTTTGCCACTGTGTTCAATGCGCCTTGCGTGTTCAACATCGTCAACAACCAGTGGGCGATCTCCAGCTTCTCCGGCTTTGCCGGGGGCGAGCGGGCGACCTTTGCCGCCAAGGCGATCGGCTATGGCATCGCCGGCCTGCGGGTCGATGGCAACGATGCGCTAGCGGTCTATGCTGCGGCGCGCTGGGCAGCAGACCGCGCCCGCGCAAACAAGGGCCCGACCCTGATCGAACATTTCACCTACCGTGCCGAAGGGCATTCCACCTCAGACGATCCGGGTGCCTATCGCTCGGCGCAGGAACGCGGCGAATGGCCGCTGGGCGATCCGATCATGCGGCTGAAGCAGCACCTGATCGCGCTGGGCGAATGGTCCGATGCGCAACACGAGGCGATGGATCTGGACCTTGCCGAACAGGTCAAGGCGGCGACCAAGGAAGCCGAAAAGAACGGCGTGCTGGGCCACGGCCTGCACCATCCGTTCCACACCATGTTCGAAGACGTGTTCGAAGAGCTGCCCTGGAACCTTGAGGAACAGGCTGAGCAGGCGATCCGCGAACGCCGGATCAAATGGCCCGATTGGAAAGAATCATGAGCGGGACGATTCCATCCCCCCTCCTCTTCAGAGGAGGGGCAGCGAGACTTGGCTCGGCGCAGCCGGGCCTATTCGCAGCGGGGTGGTGCCTTGCACCACGCGCGGCGCTGTGCGCCGCGCCACCACCCCCAACCCCCTCCTCTGAAGAGGAGGGGACTTTATGAGCGAAGTCGAGGAAGGTCCCGTCAGCCTCAGCGAAGCGCCCGTGCGCCGGCTCAACATGATCGAGGCGATCAATGACGCGCTCGACGTGATGATGGGGCATGACGAAAACGTGGTCGTGTTTGGTGAGGACGTGGGCTATTTCGGCGGGGTATTCCGCGCCACCGCGGGGCTGCAGAAAAAGTACGGCAAGACCCGCGTGTTCGATACCCCGATCAACGAATGCGGGATCATCGGCGCGGCGGTGGGGATGGGGGCCTATGGCCTGCGCCCGGTGCCCGAAATCCAGTTTGCCGATTACATCTATCCGGGGCTCGACCAACTGATCAGCGAAGCGGCGCGGATGCGCTATCGCTCTGCGGGGGACTTTACCGCGCCGATCACCGTGCGCAGTCCGTTCGGCGGCGGGATCTTCGGCGGGCAGACTCACAGCCAGAGCCCTGAGGCGCTATTCACCCACGTCGCCGGCCTCAAGACCGTGATCCCCAGCACGCCGCATGATGCCAAGGGGCTTTTGATCGCCGCGATCGAGGACAATGATCCGGTAATCTTCTTCGAACCCAAGCGGATCTACAACGGCCCGTTCAGTGGCTATTACGACAAGCCGGTTGAACCCTGGGCGCGGCATGCGGGCAGCGAAGTGCAGGAAGGCTATTACAGGATCCCACTGGGCAAGGCCCGGATCGTGCGCGAGGGCGAGGCGATGACCGTGCTGGCCTATGGCACCATGATCCACGTCGCCTCAGCGGTTTGTGCCGAACACGGGATCGACGCCGAAATCATCGATCTGCGCACTCTGGTGCCGCTTGATATCGAAACGATCGAGGCTTCGGTGAAAAAGACCGGCAAATGCCTGATCGTCCACGAAGCGACCCGCACCGGCGGGTTTGGCGCGGAACTTTCGGCCTTGGTGCAGGAACGCTGCTTCTATCACCTCGAAGCCCCGATCGAGCGCGTCACCGGCTTCGATACCCCCTATCCGCACAGCCTCGAATGGGCTTACTTTCCGGGGCCAGTCCGCATTGGCGAGGCTGTCGACCGTCTTCTCAAGGCATAACCGCAATGGGCACTTTCACATTCAATCTCCCCGATATCGGCGAAGGCATTGCCGAGGCGGAAATCGTCGCCTGGCACGTCAAGGTTGGCGACCGGATCGAGGAAGACGACAAGATCGCCGACGTGATGACCGACAAGGCGACCGTCGAAATGGAAAGCCCGGTTTCGGGCGTGGTCCTGTCGGTGGGCGGCGAAGAGGGCGATATGCTGGCAATCGGATCGCCGTTGGTGGTGATCGAGATTGAGGGCGAGGTTGAGGCTGGGCCTGGGGGCGGCGCTGCGCCAGAGGGTAGGCCTACGGCCGCCTTCGGCTCGACAGGCTCAGCCGGAGCGGGCGCTGCGCAAGAGGCAAGTGTGCCAGCGCCGCAGCCGGAGCCAGAACCAGTCAAAACACCCACACCCGCTCAGGCTGAGCCTGTCGAAGCCCAGCCGCTGCCCGCGCCCCAAACCCTCGAATCCCACACCAAAGTCCTGGCCTCCCCCGCTGTCCGCGCCCGCGCAGCCGATCTCGGGATTGATCTGGCCGAGGTAAAACCCGCCGAGGATGGCCGCATCCGCCACGCTGATCTTGACGCGTTCCTGGCCTATAACACTGCTGGCGGTTTCCGCGCTGCCGGGGCCAAGGGGCAGGACCAGACCATCAAGGTTATGGGCCTGCGCCGCCGTATCGCCGAAAACATGGCCGCATCAAAGCGTAACATTCCGCATTTCTCCTATGTCGAGGAATGCGATGTCACCGCGCTGGAGGAAATGCGCGCGCAGCTCAATTCGGCGCGGGGCAACCGCCCCAAGCTGACCATGCTGCCGCTGCTGATCACCGCGATCTGCCGCACGCTGCCCGATTTTCCGATGCTCAACGCGCGTTATGACGATGAGGCCGGACTGGTGCAGCGCTATGGTTCGGTGCATCTGGGCATGGCGACGCAAACCGCTGGCGGGCTGATGGTGCCGGTGATCCGCGATGCGCAGGACAAGAACCTGTGGCAGCTGGCGGCCGAAATCGTCCGCCTCGCCGATGCGGCGCGGGCGGGCACTGCCAAGAGCGATGAACTTTCGGGCTCAACCTTGACCATCACATCCTTGGGGGCGCTGGGCGGGGTGGCGACCACCCCGGTGATCAACCGCCCCGAAGTAGCGATCATCGGCCCCAACCGGATCGTCGAACGGCCGATGTTCGTGAGTGACGGGATGGGCGGCGAACGCATCGAAAAGCGCAAGCTGATGAACATATCGATCAGCTGCGATCACCGCGTGGTTGATGGCTGGGATGCGGCCAGCTACATTCAGGCGATCAAGCGGCTGATCGAAGTGCCGGTGCTGCTGCTGGCGGATTGATCCACGGAGGGGCGAAATGGCCACGGACCCCAAAATCGATGCCTATATCGCCAAGGCCGCGCCGTTTGCCCAGCCGATCCTGATGCACCTGCGCGCCGCAATCCATGATGCCGTGCCCGGCCTGGATGAAGCAATCAAATGGGGCATGCCGCACTTTCTCTACAAGGGTAAGAACCTTGCCGGGATTTCAGCGTTCAAGGCCCACTGCGCCTTCGTGATCCACGGCGATGGCCGCCAGGGCGACGCGATGGGCCAATACGGCAAGATCGCCAGTCTGGCCGATGTGCCGGGTGGCAACGTGATAAAATCGAAACTGGCTGACGCCGCGGCGCGGATCGATTTGGACGGAACAGCGATCAAGAAACCCGCTGCACCGCGCACGCCAAGGCCCGAACTGCCGATCCCGCCCGAATTCGCCACAGCGTTGATGCAGGCTCCGGCAGCCAAGGCCACGCTTGATGCTTTTGCGCCGTCGCACCGCCGCGAATATGTCGAGTGGATCAGCGAAGCCAAGCGTCCCGAAACCCGCGACAAGCGGATCGCTCAGGCGATCGAGATGTTAAGCGAGGGCAAGAAGCGCAACTGGAAGTACGAGAACTGCTGACCCTTCGACAGGCTCAGGGTGATCGGGTCAGCGCACGATCGCGCTGTAGGTAATCTCGCCCGAACCGCGCGCGGCTTCGCCTGCCGAGATGTGCCAGCGGACATGGGTGACATCCTCCGGCGTTGCAATTCGCGCGCCGATGCGCAGCATATCGAGTTTGCCCCAGTGCTTGCCGCCGTCGATGGAAACTTCTTCGGTGCCATCCGCGCTGCCCTGGAAATAGACCGAGCGGGGCAGGGGATTGGTGACGGTGAAAGCGCCCTGGCCGCCCATCTTGTACCAGCTGACCACATAGACCACCCGGTCCCCGCGGCGCAGGCTGCTAACCGGTTGCAGCAGGCGGCCCTTGCCGGGCTGGACCCGTTCAACGAAGACTGCGCTATCTAGCGCGATCAGCGGCGTGGCGATGGCGGCGGCGGGCGCGGCGAGCGCCAGGGCCAGGCCCAGCCGGGTCAGAATGCGACGTAAAAGCACGCGGATAGTCCCCCTGTTGCGCCGGTGCGGCGCGACAAGGGAGCTTTTCGCAAAATTGGGCAAAAGAATGGTTAACGGCCGGGTCCTATCGCGTTAACCAAGGTCTGGCGGGTGCGGCAGAGCGCGGTGCCGGGGCGGGCTTGCAAGACTTTTCCCAGCGCCGCAAAACCAGCTATCTAGCCTGTTGACAGCCCCGGCGTGCTGGCCTAGTGGCGCTGCTCCCAAGTGGCTGCGCGGGTGTAGCTCAGTTGGTTAGAGTGTCGGCCTGTCACGCCGAAGGTCGCGGGTTCGAGTCCCGTCACTCGCGCCACTTGGGAATTTCCTTACCACGCTGAACTCACCTTCACTGCCTTGCCGCCGGCCGGCAGGCTGACGATCATGCCGTCCTTGCCAACCAGCAGTGTGCCGCTGAACAGCCACGGCGCATTGCGCAGGAACATCGGCTCGATCAGCTTTGACGGCAGCGGCGGGACCAGATGGTACAGTACCAGCGTACTCACCCCGGCTTCCTTGGCAGCGCGCGCAGCGTCTTCGGTGCTGGAATGGTAGTTCTGGATATCGTGCATGATCTGCGCGTTGTTGGTCTGCCCGCGTTCGGCCAACTTGGCACCCAGCGCCGCAACCATATCCTTGTTCATCGCTTCGTGGAACATCACGTCGGCACCCTTGGCTGCGGCGACGAAGTTGGCTGAATAGACCGTATCGCCGCTGATCGCGATCGATCGCCCCTTGTAATCGATGCGGTAGCCATAGGCCGGCTTGATCGGGCCGTGATCGACCAGGATTACGGTGATCCGCACTCCGTCCTTGTCATAAACCACCTGGCTGTTCACGCCCTCGGCCAGCGCGATGATCTGCGCCGTCCCGCCAAAGCCGCTGGGCTGGACTACCTTGGGCCCATGGTGCGCGACGCGGTAACCGCTATCGACCGCATAGGCTTCGTTAAAGCCAGCCACCACCTTGTCGGTTCCCGGCGGGCCATAGACCGGCAGCGGCGTGTTGCGGTGTCCGCCGACCCAGGCCTGCAGCAAGGCTTCGCCCAGGCCGTCGATATGATCGGAGTGAAGGTGGGTGAGGAATTCGGCCTGCAGCTTCTGGATCGGAAAGCCCATCCGCATCAGCTTGCGCACCGAGCCTGAGCCCGAATCGAAAATAAACGCTTGATTGCCCGCCAGCACGGCGATGCAGGGGCCAGCGCGGGTTTCATCGGGCATCGGCGATCCGCTGCCGCAGACATAGGCATGCAGCCCATCACCCAGCTTGGCCGACTGATCGACGCCGACGTTGCGATCAAGTGCAGACTCAAAGGCGCGCCGGGCAATGAATTCGCGGCCGAACAGCATGGTCATGCCCGCCAGCACCAGCACTGCGCCTAGGATATATTTGAACGCGCGCTTCATCGCTTTGATCCCACCTGTTGGAGGCAGGCTAGCGCGTCAATCCGGTGCGCGCCAGCGTCCCGTTTCCATCCAGATCAGGAAGCGCCCGAGCGGGAGCAACCAGACCACTCCGAGCAGGATGTAAACCGGGGTCTGCGCCAGCGCGGGCCAACCCTCGATCAACGGGGCGACATAGCGCGCCACCAGCACGCCATAGACCAGCAGCGCGACAAACAGAGCCAATATGCCCAGCGGGATTCGTGCAGTCGGCTCGGTTCTCATGCGAAAGGTCCATAGACGCGGGTTTGCGTTACCACCAGATCAAGCGGCTGATCGTGCGGTTCGATCGGGATGCTTTCGTCAAGCTGGCAGTCCCAGCCAAGGCCGATGGCCAGCGCTGGGCGGTGCGCCTCCAACCAGCGGTCATAAAACCCCGCGCCATAGCCGATCCGCCCGCCGCTGCTGGTAAAGCCCAGCAGGGGACAGAACATTACATCGGGTACAAGCAGCGCGGCATCGGCCGGGGGCTGCAACGCCTGATAAGGATCAGGCACCAGTCCGCCCTCTGCAAAGGGATCGGCCCATTCGCGAAACAACAGTTCGCCGCCGCGCTCCGCAAGCCAGGGCAGTGCGATGCGGTGACCGCGTTCGTGGAACCAGCGGGCGTAGTTGGACGCCGGGACTTCACCGGTCATTTCGTGAAACACCGATACCACCGCACCTGCCGGCACCAGATCGGCGATCGCAGCGGGTGGGCGATTGAACAGCAAGGCCTGCATGCTGGGCGGGATCGCGGCGACAAATACGGCGCGGCGGCGTTTCAGGTCGGCCCGCAGCTGTTTCTTGTCGGTCACGCGGCGCGCCTCATGAAGGTTGGGTGACGGGACCACCATGGGCCGTTGCCAGGAAATCCTCTGACGCGTTCACGTCAGGTGGGAACCGTGTGTGCCGGACCGGAATCCGACCAGGGACAGCCCCCATGGATTTGCTTATAGCCTCAGGGATTTTCAAAGGCTCGCACCGGGCAGTACCCGTCGATGCCTAGATAGGCGCTTGCGCCCTAACCCTCAAGGGCAGAGGCGCACTTTTCCAGCCGGTCAGCCAAGGCGGCCAAAGCGGCGGCGCTTGGCCCGGTGCTGGCGGGGGCGGCAGTGCCGCGCGTCTTGAGCTCGTGGTTTTCATCCGCGAGCAGCAGCGCGGCGAACAGCAGCAATCGCACCTCATTATTGCCCGCAGCGCCGATTTCACGCACTTTGGCTTCGATCGTTGCGCCCAGACTGGTGACGTGATCTTCTTCGCCCGCAGCGCAAGCCACTAGGTAGTTCCGTCCGCCGATGTTGAGGGTGACGTTGCTCATGGTCTTAGCCCTGCGCGCCTTCGATCAGTTGATCGAGCTGGGTCAGCGTGTCCTGCACCGCCGCGCGCAGCCGGTCATGCTTGCCTTGCAATTGTGTGACTTCGCCGCTGGTATCCGCCGGGCGTGGGCGGGCCGCCGCCGCCTCAATCCGGGCAAGAGCGGCTTCGATCCGGGCAAATGCCGTATTGCTGGGATCCCCATTCATGGAGGCGGCATAGCCTGAAACGAAGCGAAGGCAAAGCGTTGCGCCGGGCTTTTCCCACCGTTTGACAGCCCGGCAGGCTGACCTGCGCCTTGACGCGTGAGCGCGGCTTGGCGAAGAGGCCATGCGCCGAATCGCCGCACATCCGCGCGCCTGCCTGGAGCCATTGCATCATGAGCCTCGATCCCGCCCGCCTCGCGCCTATGGCCAACGCCATTCGGGCGTTGTCGATGGATGCTGTCCAAGCCGCCAATTCAGGCCATCCGGGCATGCCGATGGGGATGGCCGATGTGGCCACGGTGCTGTTTTCAGAGCAGCTGAAGTTCGATCCCAAGGCGCCCAAGTGGCCCGATCGTGACCGGTTTGTGCTGTCCGCCGGGCATGGCTCGATGCTGATCTACTCGCTGCTCTACCTCACCGTGTATGATGCGCCGACGATTGAAGACATCAAGAATTTCCGCCAGCTGCACAGTCCCTGCGCGGGCCATCCTGAGAATTTCGAGCTGGCCGGGATCGAATGCACCACCGGGCCGCTGGGTCAGGGGCTGGCGATGGCGGTGGGCATGGCGATGGCCGAGCGGCACCTCAATGCGGTTCACGGCACCGATCTGGTCGATCACAACACCTGGGTGATTGCGGGCGATGGCTGCCTGATGGAAGGCATCAACCACGAAGCGATCGGTCTGGCGGGCGTGCTCCGCCTCGGCCGGCTGAACGTGCTGTGGGATGATAATCACATCACCATCGATGGCGACACCGATCTATCGACCAGCGAGGATATTCTGGGCCGCTATCAGGCGGCGGGCTGGCACACCGTGACGTGCGATGGCCACCATTACGGCGAGATTTCGCGCGCATTGGCCGAAGCCGCCGCCGATCCGCGCCCGTCGCTGGTCGCCTGCCGGACCATTATCGGCAAAGGCGCGCCCAACAAGCAGGGCAGCCATTCGGTTCACGGCAGCCCGCTGGGCGCGGACGAAATCGCCGCTGCGCGGGAATTCCTGGGCTGGACTTCGCCGGCCTTCGAAGTGCCGGAAGAGATTCTGTCAAATTGGCGCGCGCTGGGTGAAAAGGGCGCTGCGGCACGCGGTGAATGGGAAGCGCGGCTGGCGGCCAGCGAAAGCGGCGCTGAACTGATGCGCAAGATGGAAGGCAGGCCGCCGGCCGAAACCATGGAAGTTGGCGACTACATCACCAAGCTTGCCGCCGAAAAGCCCAAGGTCGCGACCCGCAAATCCAGCGAAATGGCGCTCGACGTGCTGACCGCCGGAATCCCTGAATTGATGGGCGGATCGGCCGATCTCACCGGATCGAACCTGACCAAGACCAAATCCACGCCGACCTTCAGCGCCAACGATTATGCCGGGCGCCACGTCCATTACGGCATTCGCGAATTCGCCATGGCCGCAGCCATGAACGGGATGGCGCTGCACGGCGGGGTGATCCCCTATGGCGGGACTTTCCTGATTTTCTCCGACTATTGCCGCAACGCGATCCGCATGTCGGCGATCCAGCACGCCAAGGTGGTCTATGTGCTGACCCATGACAGCATTGGCCTTGGCGAGGATGGCCCGACCCACCAGCCGATCGAACACGTGATGAGCTTGCGGACGATCCCGAACCTGCTGGTGTTCCGCCCCGCTGATGCGATCGAAACGGCCGAAGCCTGGACCATGGCACTATCGCAGCAGGGCCGTCCTTCGGTGCTGGCGCTATCGCGGCAGAACCTGCCGGCGGTTCGCGAAGACACCCAGTTCAAGAGCGCCAAGGGCGCCTACCGCCTGAAAGCGGCTGCAGCGACCCGGCAAGTCGTGATCGTGGCCACGGGATCGGAAGTCGAAATCGCGCTGGCCAGTGCGGCCGCGCTTGAAGCAGCCGGGATCGGCGCTGACGTGGTCTCGATGCCGTGCTGCGAACTGTTCGACGAACAGAGCGCAGCCTATCGCGGCGAGCTGCTTCCTGCCGATACGCTCAAGGTTTCGATTGAAGCCGGGGTCACGCTGGGCTGGCAGAAATATGTCGGCGATGGCCTGACCATCGGTATCGACCGGTTTGGTGCTTCGGCACCGGCCGATCAGCTTTATGACTATTTCGGCCTTACGGCTGACAAGATTGTTCCGCAAATCAAGGCCCGTCTGGGTCAATAAGCAGGAGGTTTCTACTCATGGCGATCAAGGTTGCGATCAATGGTTTCGGGCGCATCGGGCGCAATGTGGCGCGGGCGCTGCTGACCCGGACCGACCACGATCTCGAACTGGTTTCGATCAACGATCTGGCCTCGGCCAAGGCCAATGCGATGCTGTTCCAGCGCGATAGCGTGCACGGCATGTTCAGCGGCACGGTCGAAGCCGATGGCAACGATCTGGTTGTGAACGGCAAGCGCATCCAGGTGACTGCCGAGCGCGATCCTGCCAATCTGCCGCACGCGGCCAATGGCGTGGACATCGTGCTCGAATGCACCGGGTTCTTCACCGACCGCGCGAGTTGCGAAAAGCATCTGGCCGCAGGCGCAAAGAAGGTGTTGATCTCGGCCCCGGGTAAGGGCGTGGACCTGACCGTGGTTTACGGCGTCAACCATGACAAGCTGGAAGCCGGGCACACGATCGTTTCCAACGCTTCATGCACCACCAATTGCCTCGCGCCGTTTGCCAAAGTGCTGAACGATGCAATCGGCATCGAACGCGGGCTGATGACCACGATCCACGCCTATACCAACGATCAGAAAATCCTCGACCAGATCCATGAAGACCCGCGCCGCGCCCGCGCTGCGGGGATGAGCATGATCCCTACCACCACCGGCGCAGCGCGTGCGGTGGGTGAGGTTCTGCCTGAACTGAAGGGCAAGCTGGATGGCAGCGCGATCCGCGTGCCGACGCCGAATGTCTCGGTGGTTGATCTGACCTTCACGCCCAGCCGCGATACCACCAAGGACGAAGTCAACGCGCTGCTCAAGGCCGCCGCTGATGGCGCGCTTAAGGGCGTGCTGGGCTATTCGGACGAACCGTTGGTTTCGATCGATTACAACGGCTGCGCCAATTCGAGCACGATCGACAGCCTGGAAACGTCTGTGATCGACGGCAAGCTGGTCCGCGTGCTGAGCTGGTACGATAACGAATGGGGCTTCTCCAACCGGATGATCGACACCGCCGGCGCGATGGGGAAGTTGGGCTAATCTGGCGTCGTCCCGGGCTTGACCCGGGACCGGTGGCCATCCAGCGCAGGGCCGGCTGCCAGCGATCCCGGGTCAGGCCCGGGATGACGGAGTAAGCAATGACCAAGTTCAAGACCCTCGATGACCTTGGCGACCTGACCGGCAAGGTCGTGCTGGTCCGGGTTGACCTCAACCTGCCGATGGACGGGGTGCGGGTCACCGATGATACCCGGGTGCGCGCCTCTGCGCCGACAATCCTTGAACTGGCCGACAAGGGCGCCAAGGTGCTGCTGCTGGCGCATTTCGGGCGGCCGAAGGGCGAAAAGGTCTCGACCATGTCGGTGTCGATGACGCTTGATGCGGTGCAAGCGGTGCTGGGCCGCGAAGTGATGTTCGTGCCCGAGATTGCCGGACCGGTAGTGGCCCAGTCGATCGGGATTCTGCAACCCGGCGATATTGCACTGCTGGAAAACACCAGGTTCTGGAAGGGTGAGGAAGCCAACGATCCTGAACTGGCCAAGGCGATTGCTGCAAATGCTGATCTTTACGTCAACGATGCTTTCTCTGCCGCGCATCGCGCCCATGTCAGCACCGAAGGCCTGGCGCATCTGCTGCCAAGCTATGCCGGGCGATCGATGGAAGCCGAACTGAAGGCGCTGGAAGCGGCGCTGGGCCAACCGGAACGCCCGGTGGCGGCGGTGGTCGGCGGGGCCAAGGTTTCATCGAAGCTCGACGTGCTGACCCACCTGGTCACCAAGGTCGATCATCTGATCATCGGCGGCGGCATGGCCAACACCTTTCTGGCGGCGCGCGGGGTCAATGTCGGCAAATCATTGTGCGAGCACGAACTGGCACCGACCTGTGAAGCGATCCTGGCCAGCGCGGACAAGGCCGGGTGCACCGTGCATCTGCCCTACGATGTGGTGGTGGCGAAGGAATTTGCGGCCAATCCGCCCAGTCTGCGCACTTGCAATGTCCACGAAGTCGCCGCTGACGAGATGATCCTCGACATCGGCCCGCAGGCCACCGAAGCGCTCGCCGATGTGCTCAAGACCTGCAAGACACTGGTCTGGAACGGACCACTGGGCGCGTTTGAAACGCCGCCGTTCGATGCAGCCACTGTGGCTCTGGCCAAAAGCGCGGCGGCGCTGACCAAGGAAGGCGCGCTGGTTTCGGTCGCGGGCGGGGGCGATACCGTTGCCGCGCTGGCCCACGCCGGGGCGGCGCAGGATTTCACCTACATCTCCACCGCCGGCGGCGCGTTCCTGGAATGGATGGAAGGCAAGGCGCTGCCGGGGGTAACCGCGCTGGAACAGGCGCAATAACTTACGGTTAGCAGCCTTGCGGGCGCGCTGGTCGCTCGCTATGGGCGCTACCACATACGTATGTAACGACAAGGACCCGCACCGATGAACACTGCCGACATGACCGCAAAAATGGCCGCCGGGAAAGGCTTCATCGCCGCGCTGGACCAGTCGGGCGGCTCAACGCCCAAGGCGCTGGCGGGTTACGGGATCGGTGACGATGCGTGGTCTGACGAAGCGGGGATGTATGGCCTGATCCACGATATGCGCAGCCGGATCATCCGCTCGGCCGCTTTTACCGGCGACAAGGTGATCGGCGCGATCCTGTTTGAACGGACAATGGACGGCATGGTCGATGGCGTGCCAACCCCGGCGGCCTTGATCGCGAAAGGCGTGGTGCCGTTCATCAAGATCGACAAGGGCCTCGAAAGCGAAGATCGCGGCGTCCAGATGATGAAGCCGATGCCGGAACTGGACGCGCTGCTCGCTCGGTCCAAGGCGCTGGGCGTTTATGGAACCAAGGAACGCTCGGTGATCAATTCGGCCAACGCATCGGGCATCGCCGATGTGGTCGCGCAGCAGTTCGAAGTGGGCCGTCAGGTGCTGGCCGGAGGGTTGATGCCGATGCTGGAGCCCGAGATCAACATCAAGAGCGAAACCCGCGCAGATTGCGATGCGATCATGCTTGAAGCGATCCTCAAGAACCTTGAGGCGATGGACACCCAGGTGATGCTAAAGCTCAGCCTGCCGGTGGTGCCGGGCACGTTTGACGTGCTTACCAGCCACCCCAAGGTGCTGCGCGTCGTTGCGCTGTCAGGCGGGTACAAGCGGCCCGAGGCTTGCGCCGAACTGGCGAAGAACAAGGGCATCATCGCCAGCTTCAGCCGCGCGCTGCTGGAAGACCTGCGTTTCGCGATGAGCGACGCCGAATTTGACGCCGCGCTGGGTGATGCGGTCGACGCGATTTACACCGGATCGACCGTCAAGACCGCCTAACGCATGTAGCGAATGGTAAACCGGTAATCGCCCGGAGCAATTATGCGGTCGGCGCGTCGTTCAGGGCGCGTCTGCAGCAGTTCCAGCGTGCCGCCCAGCGCCTGGATCGGTGCATCGCTGCCGAGTTCGCGCATGTTGGTGCCGCCGTCGCGCACGATCGCCAGGCTGATCTTGACGCGGCCGGCCCAGACACAGTTGACTTCCGCCGGGCACCGGCTGTCTTCCAGCAGCTTGACCACGGTGACTTTGGTCCCGGCGAATTGCGTGGTTTCGCCAATTCGCATCACGGCCGTGCGGTCCCCGTTGCTTGAACCGAGTGTGGCGCAGCCTGCAGTGAGCGCAGCGGCGAAAGCGAGCGGGGCGAATTTCATCATCATCGTTCAGGATAACGCACGAAAGACTGAACGGTTCCGGGGCACTTGGCCTGCCGCGCCGGTCAGGCTAGAGCGCGGGGCATGACCGACTGCCAGCTTTACCTGATTTCGCCGCTCGATGTCTCGGGCCCGTTTCCTGATCGGCTCGCCCGCGCGCTCGATGCCGCCCCGGTTGCGGCATTCCAGTTCCGGGTGAAAGGCCTGGACGAGCATGAAGCCGCGCGGCTCGCCGAGCCGCTGCAGGCGATCTGCAGCGCGCGCGATGTGGCGTTCATCGTCAACGATTCGATCAGTCTGGCCAAGCGCCTCGGGGCCGACGGGGTCCATCTGGGACAGGGCGATGGCGTAGTGGCCGATGCGCGTGAGCGATTGGGGCGCGAGGCGCAGATCGGCGTGACCTGCCACGCCAGCCGCGATCTGGCGATGGAAGCAGGCGAAGCCGGGGCCGATTACGTGGCCTTTGGCGCATTCTTCCCCAGCACCACCAAGCAGACCGAGCACGTGGCCGAACTTGAAACGCTGCGCTGGTGGCAGCGGATCATGGAACTGCCCTGCGTTGCAATCGGCGGGATCACCCCGGAAAACTGCGCGCCGCTGGTCGAGGCTGGAGCCGATTTTATCGCGGTGAGCCACTCGGTATGGGGCGGGGATGAGGCGGCGGCGGTCAAAGCCTTTGGCAAAGCGATCGGGCTGGCCTGAATTCGCGTAAAATTGTTGACGCTGGCACCGCGTTGGAGTTGGTTACCGGCGGAGCGCCAGACAAGGCGCGGGTTAAGGGGTTGATCATGGCAGAAAACGAACCAGGTGCACCGGTTGACGTGACCAAGGCATGGGCTGCAACGCAGGACCAGAAGGGCAAGGCAAAGTCGCTGCGGATTTACGCGGCGCTATGCTGGGTGGTGGCGATCGGCACCGAAATTGCCGGGATCGTCATGCTCAAGCAGGGCAAGTTCCAGCACGGCAACATGGCTCTGCTGATCGGCCTGATGGTGGTGATCGCCGCGTTCGCGATCGGCGGCAGCCTGATGTGGAAAGCCGCCAACAAGCACGATCCGGCCAGCCGCGCCGATGGCTTCCGCTTCTTCGTTCAGAACCAGCTGGGTGCGATCATCACAGTGATCGCCTTCCTGCCGCTGCTGGCGCTGATCTTCCTCGACAAGGATATGGATCCCAAGAACAAGAAGATCGCCGGCGGCGTGGGCGTGGCTTTGGCCTTGCTCGCCACGGTGGTCGGGATCGATTTCAAGCCGCCTTCGACCGAGCAATACACCGAAGACATGAATGCCTGCGCGGCGCAGATCAAATCGGGCCAGCCGACCACCGCCTGTTCGCCCGAAGTGGCGAGCCAGGCGCAGGATATCGCTCGCGATTCCAAAGCCGTGGCTGATGCCACCAAGAGCGATGCGAACCCTGGCGGGATCGATACGGTCTATTGGATTGCGCCGAAGGACGGCAAGAAGAAGGCGGATTCGGCGCTGGTCTTCCACCTGTGCGATGGCGTCAGCGATCTGCGCGGCAAGACCGTCAGCAAGGGCACGGTGACCGAAGCCTATGGGCAAAACGCCGTGCGCATCACCAAGGAAATCAAGAGCGAGCAGAAGCAGTGCGGCTTTGCAGCAGCGCCCGCTGCTGCAGCGGCCAAGGCACCAGCTGAAGCGCCCGCAACCTGATCGCCGCGGCGTGGCAGGCCGGGGAAAATCCCGCGTCTGCCCGCCCGGTTTCCTACTCAGCAAAAACCTGCCAGAACCTGGTCAGCAAGCCGATGCGGGGCGGGAAGCGTTTTTCCCTTGCACCCTGTCCACCGTGTCCATTCGTTCATCGACTGGCCATGACTTATGAATGAGAACCGCGCCATGACCACACCGACCACAGTCAAGGAACTGACCCTGCGCGGAATCGTGCTGGGCGCGCTGCTGACGGTCGTGTTCACCGCGGCCAATGTTTATCTGGGCCTCAAGGTTGGGCTGACTTTCGCCACGTCGATCCCGGCTGCGGTGATCTCGATGGCAGTGCTCAAGCTGTTCAAGGATTCGACCATTCAGGAAAACAACATCGTCCAGACTGTGGCCTCTTCGGCGGGCACTTTGTCAGCGATTGTGTTTGTGCTGCCCGGTCTGGTGATGATCGGTTGGTGGCAAGGCTTTCCTTACTGGGAATCGGTTGCGGTGATCGTGATCGGCGGAATTCTGGGGGTGATGTATTCGGTGCCGCTGCGCCGCGCGCTGGTTACCGGGTCAGACCTGCCCTATCCCGAAGGCGTGGCCGCAGCCGAAGTGCTGAAAGTTGGCGCCGGTGTGGGCGGGGCGGAAGAAAACGCGCGCGGGCTGAAGGCCGTGGTGTTCGGCACGCTGATCTCCTCGATCTATGCCTTGCTGGCCAAGGCCAAGCTCGTGGTCGAAGGCTGGGACAAGGCTTTCATGATCGGCAAGGGCGGCAGCTTTGTCTCGCTGACCTTTTCGTTTGCGCTGCTGGGCGTTGGGCATCTGGTCGGGCTGGCGGTGGGCATGGCGATGCTGGCGGGTGCGGTGCTCTCGTATCTCTTCATTTTGCCAAATCTGACCGCCGGCGGGGTGCCGGTGGGTGAAGGCGCGATGGATTTCATCCGCGGCGTGTTCCGCAGCGAAGTGCGCCTGATCGGTGCCGGAGCTATTGGCGTGGCGGCGATCTATACGCTGCTCAAGGTGATAGGGCCGATCATCAGCGGGATTTCCAGCGCATTGCGGGCCAATGCGGCGCGCAAGAGTGCGGGCAACATGGAGGCACTGGAACTGACTGAGCGCGATCTGCCAATCGGCGTGGTCGGCGGAACGATCCTGCTGCTGATGGTGCCGATCATGCTGCTGCTGGCCAAACTGGGCGCGGGCGGCCCGGTCGAAGGCGCACTGGGCATCTCGCTGTTCGCCTCGACCATCTACATCCTGATTGCCGGTATCGCGATTGCCTCAGTTACCGGCTATATGGCGGGCCTGATCGGGGCGTCGAACAGCCCGGTTTCAGGCGTTGGCATCCTCTCGGTGCTGGGCATATCGCTGCTGCTGGTGGGAATTTTCGGGCGCGGGCTTTCGCCTGAAGATACCAAGGCGCTGGTTGCCTTCGCGCTGTTTGTCACCGCGATCATTTTCGGTATTGCCACGATCGCCAATGACAATCTGCAGGACCTCAAAACCGGGCAACTGGTTGGGGCGACGCCGTGGCGGCAGCAGATCGCGCTGGTGCTGGGGGTGATCTTCGGCGGGTTGGTGATCCCGCCGATCCTCTCAATGCTCAATTCCACCTTCGGGTTTCAAGGCGCGCCGGGCGCGGGCGATGCTGCGCTGGGCGCGCCGCAGGCTGCGCTGATCAGCACGATTGCCCAAGGCGTGCTGGGCGGCGATCTTAACTGGAACCTGATTGGCTTCGGCGCGCTGGTTGGGGTTGCGGCCATCGTGATCGATGAGGCGCTGCGGCGCGGCGGCAAGGGATCTTTGCCGCCGCTGGCGGTGGGCATGGGGATGTACCTCCCGCTCGATTCAACCGGCTTCGTGATTGTCGGTGCGGTGCTGGGCCATCTTTACAACGGCTGGGCCAAGCGCCAGCGCGATCCGGCCTTTGCCGAACGGATGGGCGTGCTGACCGCTACCGGGCTGATCGTGGGCGATGGGCTGTTCAACGTGTTCTATGCCGCCGTTGTGGGCGCAACCGACAATCCTGATGTGCTGGCGGTGTTCGGGGCCAACACCTGGTCGGTGCCGATGGGTCTGCTGCTGTTCGGTGGGCTGACCGTCTGGGCCTATGCCCGGATGCGCGGCGATGCAGCGCGGCCGGTTAATCGCGGCTAATCTTGCCGCTGCAAGACCCCATAGCCCAGCACACGGCGCACACAACGCAGCTGGGTGTCATTACCGTCCGCGCCGATCTGGCGCAGGTAATTGTTGGTCAGCCGGTGAAAACGCGCGCCATACAAAGGCCCGCTGGTCAGCTGCAGCAGATCGCCAGTCAGCAGATAGGTGCCGCGCCCGGCCGGGGTTTCATAGGTGTTGGCGTTGATCACGTTGAAATCGGCATCGGGCACCCGCAGGCCCACCGGACCGGTGGCGTCGCCCGGCATTTCGCACTGATAGGCCGCCGGCTTGAGCCAGCCGATTTCGCCGCCCGGGACGGCCAGGGCGGGGGCGGCCGACAGCAGCGCGAAGGCAATGATCAGACGGTTCATGTCCGCCAGTCTACCAGCATCCGGGGCGGCGGGCCAGAGCACCTTGCCGTTCGCCGCCCGCTGGGCTAAAGGCGCGCAGCTTCCGGCGGCATGGCCGGGTTCTTTCTCATCCTTGAAGAGGCGCGCATGGCCAAGATCAGCGGCGTGGACATCCGTCCCGGCAACATCATCGAATACGAAAAAGGCATCTGGAAAGTTGGCAAGATCCAGCACACCCAGCCGGGCAAGGGCGGGGCCTTCATGCAGGTCGAGATGAAGAACCTGATCGATGGCCGCAAGACCAACGTCCGCTTTCGCAGCCAGGACACAGTCGAAAAGGTCCGCCTCGATACCAAGGATTTTCAGTACCTCTACGCCGATGGCGAAGCCCTGGTGTTCATGGACAAAGACAATTACGAGCAGATCAACCTGCCCAAGGATCTGCTCGGCGATGCCGCAGATTTCCTGCAGGACGGGATGGATGTGGTGCTTGAACTGTGGGACGAACGTCCGGTCAGTGTTGAGCTGCCCGCTCAGATCGAAGCCATGATCGTCGAAGCCGATGCTGTGGTGAAGGGGCAGACCGCCTCGTCCAGCTTCAAGCCCGCGATCCTCGATAACGGCGTGCGCGTGATGGTTCCGCCGCATATCGCCAGCGGCACCCGGATCGTGGTCGACGTTTACGAGCGCACCTACGTCGGCAAGGCGGACTGACCGGACATGGCCGTATTATCGGGTATTATCCGGATCATGGAAAAGGCCGCGCGCAAGGCGGGTGGCCGGCTGCGGCGTGATTTTGGCGAGGTGGAGCATCTCCAGGTCTCCAAAAAGGGCCCGGCAGACTTTGTCTCCAAGGCTGATCAGCACGCCGAACGGACAATCTGGGATGAATTGCGCGCGGCGCGGCCCGATTACGGATTTGTGATGGAAGAAGGCGGAGTGATTGAAGGCGAAGCCGGCAAGCCGCGCTTCATCGTCGATCCGCTCGACGGGACCAGCAACTTCCTCCACGGCATCCCGCACTTTGCGATTTCGATCGCGGTGCAGGAGCCCAAGCTTGATGGATCGGGCTGGGGCGATGTTACCGCCGCGGTGGTTTACCAGCCGGTCACCGACGAAACCTTCTGGGCCGAAAAGACCCGCGGTGCCTGGCTGCAGGACCGGCGGTTGCGGGTTTCGGGACGGCGGCATCTGGACGAAAGCCTGATCGCCACCGGCATCCCCTTTGCCGGGCGCGGCGATGCGCCTGAGTGGACCAAGATCTATGCCGCGCTCGCGCCGCAAGTCGCGGGCATCCGACGCTTCGGTGCGGCTTCGCTCGATCTCGCCTGGGTTGCGGCTGGCCGCTATGAAGGGTTCTGGGAAAGCGATCTGGCGCCGTGGGATACGGCCGCAGGCTGCCTGCTGGTGCGTGAGGCTGGCGGCTTCGTAACCGATTGGCGCGGAATTTCGCAGCCGATTTGCGACAAGCAGGTTCTCGCCGGCAACGACGCCTTGCATTCGCGGCTTCACAAGTTATTGGCGAACACGCTCAAGGGCGGGTAGCACTTGAGAGAATGCCCCTGTGGCGGAATGGTAGACGCGAACGACTCAAAATCGTTTGTCGAAAGATGTGCCCGTTCGAGTTGGGCCAGGGGCACCATTTTCCGTAAATTGGCCGGATCAAACCGGAGAGCGACAAGCGCGCCTAGCGGCAGCTGGTTCGGTGGCGCGATCTTGCTGCCTGCGCCGATTTGGGAGCTGCAGGTCTGCGCACTGAAACCCGGCGATGCCGGTGCGGCAGCGTGCGGTTAAGGCTTTTGGCTCCGTACCGCACGATCAATCACCCTGATCCGGGCTACCGGTGCGCTGGCGCGATGCCGCGTTGATGGCCTTTGCCTTGTCGCGGCTGATCGGGCCGTTTTGCTGCTTGGCCTGCGCTGAACGGCCAGCGGCTGGCGATCCACTGGCCGGAATGCTGACGGTATAGCTCTGGCCAGGTTGTAATCCGGCAGGGGGGGCAATTGGCCCTTCGTGGTCGAAGGATGGACGCACAACCACCGGCGCAGGGGCCGCACTGCCGCCGCCGCCACTGATGCCGATCGCAGTGGGGCCCGACACTTCGCCAAACCCGGCATCGACAGCCTTGTTGACCGCCATTGCGCCGGTAATTTTGCGGGTGCCAAGTTTCTGAGCTTCTGCCTCGGCCAGCCGGTTCTTGGCCGCGACTGCCTTGACCTGCGCGCTCGCGCCCCAGTCCGCGCCGCTGGCGAACAGCGCGAGCAAGCCGGTGATTATCACAGCCGCCACAGCAATGTGTCTTAGCTGCCCTGGTGAAAGCCCGGCGGAAGGTTTTGCTCTGCGCATTGCAGGGGCTTTAGCCTGCGAAGGTTAACCGCCCGGTTGGGGCTTATGGTTACAAAATGTTTGACGGCCGCCGGGATGAAAGGGGCACCCCGACGGCCGTCGTTTCTCCTCCCCAGGAGATCTGCGCGGCGTTTTAAGCCGCGAACTGATTCATCGTGTTGTGCGCGCCGCCGGCCTTGAGCGCGGCTTCACCTGCGAACATTTCCTTGTGATCATCGCCGATGTCGCTGCCCGACATGTTCTGATGCTTCACGCAGGCGATGCCCTGGCGGATTTCCTCGCGCTGGACGTTCTTGACGTAGCCCAGCATACCAGCATCGCCGAAGTATTCGCGTGCCAGGTTATCGGTGCTGAGCGCGGCGGTGTGATAGGTCGGCAGGGTGATCAGGTGGTGGAAGATCCCGGCCTGCGCCGCGGCATCGCGCTGGAACGTGCGGATGCGTTCATCAGCTTCGGCGCCAAGGTCAGTGGCATCGTAATCCACGCTCATCAGCTTGGCCCGGTCATAGGCCGAAACGTCCTTGCCCGCTTCGGTCCAGGCGTCGAACACCTGCTGGCGGAAGTTGAGCGTCCAGTTGAAGCTGGGCGAATTGTTATAGACCAGCTTGGCGTTCGGGATCACTTCGCGAATCCGTGAGACCATCCCGCCGATCTGGCCGATATGCGGCTTTTCGGTTTCGATCCACAGCAGATCGGCGCCGTTCTGCAGGCTGTTGATGCAGTCCAGCACGCAGCGGTCTTCACCGGTGCCGCTGCGGAACTGAAACAGGTTGCTGGGCAGGCGCTTGGGCTTGAGCAGCTTGCCGTCGCGGCTGATCAGAACATCGCCGTGGCCGATCGTGGTCACTTCCTCGCAATCGAGGTAGCTGTTGTACTGATCGCCGATATCACCGGCTTCGCGGGTCACGGCGATCTGCTTGGTCAGGCCGGCGCCCAGCGAATCGGTGCGGGCGACGATGATCCCGTCTTCAACGCCCATTTCCATGAATGCGTACCGGATCGCGCGGATCTTGGCGATGAAGTCTTCGTGCGGGACGGTAACCTTGCCGTCCTGGTGGCCGCACTGCTTCTCATCGGAGACCTGATTTTCGATCTGAAGCGCGCAGGCCCCGGCTTCGATCATCTTCTTGGCGAGCAAGTAGGTGGCTTCGGCATTGCCGAACCCGGCATCGATATCGGCGATGATCGGCACGACGTGCGTTTCATGATTGTCGATCGCAGCCTGGATCTGCTTGGCCTTGACCTCGTCACCAGCTCCGCGTGCCGCATCCAGATCGCGGAACAGTCCGCTCAGTTCGCGGGCGTCGGCCTGACGCAGGAAGGTGTAGAGTTCCTCGATCAGCGCGGGAACGCTGGTCTTTTCGTGCATCGATTGATCGGGCAGGGGGCCAAATTCGCTGCGCAGCGCGGCGATCATCCAGCCCGACAGATAGAGGTAACGGCCCTTGGTGGTGCCGAAATGCTTCTTGATCGAAATCAGCTTCTGCTGCCCGATGAACCCGTGCCAACAGCCCAGCGACTGGGTGTAATTGGCCGGATTGGCATCATAGGCGGCCATATCACGGCGCATGATCCCGGCGGTGTACTTGGCGATTTCGAGCCCGGTCTTGAAGCGGTTCTGCAACCGCATCCGGGCCACGCTTTCCGCGCTGATCCCATCCCATGCGGGCTGTCCGCCGATGGTGGTGGTGGCTGCGGCGATTTCATTCGAATAGGTCACGGGTAAGCTCTCCTGCGGAGTTGTTGCCCCTGCGCTAGCCGACACGCGGCCGCTGCGGTAATGGAAATTACAAGATTTGTTGTGCTACTGCGCGTCTAAAAGCGTTTACGCTTGAAAAGTTGTAAAGATAGTTACAGAAAGCACACATGGCTGACGCATCACTTCTGGCAGGCCCCGCCATCCGCCGCTTGCGCCGCCGCGAGGGGCTGACCCAGGCGGCAATGGCCGCGCGGCTGGCGATTTCGCCCAGCTACCTCAATCTGATTGAGCGCAACCAGCGCCCGCTTTCGGCGCGGCTGCTGGTGCAATTGGCCGAACGGTTCGATTTCGATCCACGCAGTCTGCGCCAGGATGAGGCGGTGGGCGGAATTGACGGACTGCGGCGGCGGTTGGCCGATGAGCGCTTTGCCGACCTGTCGATTGACCGCGATGAAGTGGCCGAATGGCTGGCCGCCGCGCCGCAAGGGGCGCTGGCCTTCGCCCGGCTTTACGATGCCGGCGGCGGCACCGCGCAATCCGCCGCGACCGATCCGATGGACTTGGTCCGCCGTGAAATCGAACGCTGGCGCAACCATTTCGCCGATCTGGATGTCGCGGCCGAGGAATTGGCAGACGAATTGCGCCTGTCCAACGCCGAGATTGGCTCGGCCCTGGCCGAGCGGTTGCGGCAACGCCACCAGCTGGCGGTGCGGATCTTGCCGATCGATGTGATGCCCGATGCGTTGCGGCGGCTTGATCTGCACGCCCGGCAATTGCAGCTGTCCGAACAGCTCGATCAATCGTCGCGCAATTTCCAGATCGCGGTGCAATTGGCCATGCTTGAACAGCGCGAGGCGATTGCTGCCTTGGCCGATGGCCCCGGGTTTGCCGATCGTGCCGCCTGGCGATTGTTCCGGCGGCATCTGGCGGCCTATTTCGCCGCTGCCCTGCTGATGCCCTATGGCCGCTTCATTCGCGCCTGCGAAGCGACGGGGTATGACCTGCCGCTGCTGCAGCGCCGCTTTGGGGTGGGGTTCGAACAATTGGCCCACCGCCTCACCACGTTGCAGCGGGTCGGCCAGCGGGGGCTGCCGTTTTTCATGGCCAGGCTTGACCGGGCCGGGCAATTTTCCAAACGCTATGCCGGGGCCAGCGGCACCACCTTGCTGGAAAGCAGCGCCAGCTGTCCGCTGTGGAATGTGCACCGCGCCTTTGAACAAGCAGGCCGGTTTATCGTTCAAAGTGTTAGCTTTACCGATCCGGCGGGACAGGCATCGCAGTGGTTCACCCTGGCCCGCACGGTCGAAGGTAATGGCGCATTGGGCAGCGATAGCGCGCGCTTCGCGGTGGTCTTGGGTATTGAGGCTGGCATGGCCGGGCAGCTTGCCGCAGCGCGGGGCATCGAACTGGGCGCGCATCAGGCCGAATTGATCGGTGCCGGTTGCGCGCTGTGCCACCGCGCCGATTGCCAGCAACGCTCGCTCGCCCCGCGTGGCGCGGTGCTCGAATTCGATGAGCGCAGCCGCGGCCTGACACCGTTCGAATTTGGAAGGTAGATTCCTGAATTGCAGCGACTTTAACCAAATCCTGTAAAATTTACCGACATTTCACCTCTCGCGCTTAGGCAGGCCTGGCACACCTTTATGGAAGGGCCGCCGGCGAGAGCCATGATCCGTTTGTTCAAACATTACATTCCGCATGCCGTGATCCTGTTGGGGCTGATCGATATCGCGCTGCTGCTGGCTGTCGGCGATGCCAGCTGGCGGCTGCGCGCCAGCCAGATCGGTATGGATCCCGGTCTGATGCAGGACCGCGCCTGGCAGATGATCGGCTATACCACCGTGATCCTGGCGGCGATGATTTCGGTGGGGGTTTACGGCGCTGATGCCCTGCGTTCAATGCGCTTTGCCACCGCGCGCATTCTGGTCGCCATATCGTTGGGCATTATCGGACTGATCCTGCTCGATTTCCTGATGGGCGGCGGCAATTTCTGGCGCTCAACCCTGGCCTACGCGATGTTTGGTTCGGTGGCCGCGCTGGTGATCAACCGGCTGGTCATCGGCGGCATTCTGGGTGCATCGGCATTCCGGCGTCGGGTTCTTGTCCTGGGTGCTGGCCAACGCGCGGACCGGCTGCGCAAGCTGTCGGAAAAGCCGGAAAGCGGGTTTGTCATCGTTGGCTATGTCATGATGACCGAGAGCCCGCCGGTGGTTGAAGAGGCGATTGCACGCTCGGCGATCCACAACCTGACCCGCTTTGTCGAGAATCTGGGTGCCAGCGAAGTTGTGCTTGCCTTGGAAGAACGGCGCAATTCGCTGCCTCTGGCCGATTTGCTGCGGATCAAGACCACCGGGGTCCACGTCAACGATTTTTCCAGCTTCATTGAGCGGGAAACCGGCCGGGTCGATCTCGATTCGGTCAATCCCAGCTGGCTGATCTTTTCCGACGGGTTCTCATCCGGTCGGGCCATCTCAAGCGTGGCCAAGCGGGTCTTCGATATCGCGGCATCATCGCTGCTGCTGGGGCTTAGCGCCCCGGTAATTGCGGTGTTCGCGCTGCTGGTCAAACTTGACAGTCGCGGTCCCGCGTTCTTTCGCCAGAACCGTGTCGGCCTGTTCGGGCAGCCGTTTGATGTGATCAAACTACGCTCGATGCGCACCGATGCCGAAGCCAATGGCGCGCAGTGGGCGATCAAGGATGATCCGCGCGTCACCCGGCTGGGCCGCTTCATCCGCAAAACCCGGATCGATGAACTGCCGCAGACCTGGTCGGTGCTGAAAGGCGAGATGAGCTTTGTCGGCCCGCGCCCCGAACGGCCTGAATTTGTGGCCGATCTGGAAGAGCAGCTGCCGTTCTATGCCGAACGCCACATGGTCAAACCCGGCATCACCGGCTGGGCCCAGATCAATTATCCTTATGGCGCTTCGACCGAAGATTCGCGGCACAAGCTGGAATACGATCTCTATTACGCCAAGAACTACACGCCGTTCCTCGATCTCCTGATCCTGCTGCAAACGCTGCGCGTGGTGCTGTGGCATGAGGGAGCGCGTTGAGATGTTCGGCTGGGTGCCAGACTGGAACCTGATCAACACGCTGGGCTGGGCGCTGGGCGGCCTGGCCTGCGTCGCGGCAGCGATCAGGCTATACAGCGTCAAGCAGCGGTTTGGACCGGTGCGGATCAGCCTGATCGGCGCCCTTATCGCCAATGCGGTATGGGCGCTGGGCGGTGCATTTTCCGGAGCCGAAGGCCAGTTCGCCCGCTTTGCCGAAGTGGCGCGCGATCTGGCATGGATCGTAGTGATCTATCGGCTCTATGCGGCAGACGGCCGGCTGGCGGTGATCGGCCCGGTTCGACCATTGCTGGCCGCGCTGGCGTTCGTCGCGCTGCTGCGCACTGTGCTGCTGGTGCTGCTTACGTTCTATCCCCTGGATGCGGAGCCCGTTGCGCCGATTTTCCAGACAAATGTGATGCTGAGCTTGCTGGGTGTGATCGGCGGGCTGGTGTTGCTCCATAATCTATACGGCGGCGCATCAAGCGTGGCGCGGCAAATTTTGCGCTGGCCGGCAACCGCGCTGGCGTTGCTGTGGGGGCTCGATCTAAATTACTATGCCGTCGCCTATCTGGCTGGTGGCTTTCCTGACATGTTGCAAGTGTGCCGTGGGGCCATGGCCCTGCCGGTCGCTGCGATGCTGACTTTCGGCAGTGCTGGGAGCGGCGAAAGCTTGCGGCTGCGCCCATCGCGCGCAGTCGCTTTCCAGACCTTGTCACTGATTTTGATCGGCGGCTATCTGGCGGTAATGTTCGCCATAGCCAAGTGGCTGACGCTGACTGACGGGGACAATTCAAAGCTGCTGCAGGCGGCATTGCTGCTGGTTGGCGGGGTGCTTACCACGGTCCTGTTCATGTCGCAGCGGCTGCGCGGCTGGCTGCGGGTAACGACGGCCAAGCATCTGTTTCAGCACCGCTATGATTACCGCACGGAATGGCTGCGCTTTACCCGCACTATCGGCAAATCGGGTGAAGGTCAGGCCAGCCTGGAAGAACGGGTGATCCGCGCGCTGGCCGATATTGTTGAAAGCCCTGCCGGGTTGCTGCTGATTCAGGCGGAAAGCGGAGCACTGGAGCTTGCTGGGCGGTGGCAATGGCCAACTGCCGACGTGCCCGCCGATGCGCTTGACCAAACCGCAATCCGGGCCATCGAAGCGGCCAATTATGTCGCCGATCTGGATGCGGCGCGCGCCGGTAAAACTGACAAGCACTGTGCAGCGACGCTGCCGGACTGGCTGATGAAAGAGCCGCGCGCCTGGGCCATGGTGCCGTTGCTGCATTACGAACGCCTGATCGGCGCGGTGGTGCTGGCGCGGCCGGCGCATGCCCGGCTGCTCGATTGGGAAGACTTCGATCTGCTGCGCGTAGCGGGGCAGCAGCTGGCCAGTTACCTTGCCGAACACGCGGGGCAAGCGGCCTTGGCCGAAGCCGGACGGTTTGACGATTTCAATCGCCGCATCGCCTTTGTGATGCACGATATCAAGAACCTGGCCAGCCAGATGAGCCTGCTCGCCCGCAATGCCGAAAGCCATGCAGAAAATCCCGAGTTTCGGGCCGACATGCTGGTGACGCTGCGCAATTCGGCCGACAAGCTCAACGCCCTGCTGGCGCGGCTTTCGCGCTATGGTTCGTCAAGCCTTGAGGCCCTTGAGCCGGTCCGCGCCGATCTGGTGGCCAAAGGGGTGGCGGCGCAGCTGGGCCAGCTTCATCCGGTGACGCTGGTAGAAGTGGAACCGATCGAGATTGCCGCTTCGCGCGGGGCGCTCGAACAAGTGTTGCTGCATCTGGTGCAGAACGCGGTCGATGCCAGTGCCGCAGATTCCCCGGTGTTCGTGCGGGTCGGCAAGGCCGGGACGCATGGCGAGATCGAAGTGCTCGATTCCGGACACGGGATGAGCCCCGAATTCGTCCGCACCCGCCTGTTCAAGCCGTTCGATTCGACCAAAAGCGGCGGGTTCGGCATCGGCGCTTATGAAGCGCGTGAACTGGTGCGGGCCATGGGCGGGCGGCTCGAAGTGGAAAGTCGCGAACAATTGGGCACCCGGTTCGTGCTCCGCGTGCCCTTGAGCGAAACCGCCGAAGTGATTCAAGCTCTTGCCCAAGAGAGCAATGCAAAGCCAAAGGTCGCCTGAAATGTCTGATGCCAAGCCCAAACTGCTGATCGTGGAAGACGATGCGGGACTGCAGGCGCAGCTCAAATGGGCCTGGCCCGATTTTGAAGTGATCCAGGCCACCGATCGCGCTGAAGCGATTGCGGCGCTGCGGAGTGAAGAGCCCGACGTGGTTACACTCGATCTTGGCCTGCCGCCCGATCCCGATGGGACCAGCGAGGGCTTTGCCGTGCTCGATGCGATCATGGCGCTGAAGCCGGATACCAAAGTGATCGTGGCATCGGGCCACGGCGCGCGCGAGTCCGCCTTGAGCGCGATTGCCAAGGGCGCTTACGATTTCTACCAGAAACCGGTCGATATCGAAACGCTGGGCCTGATCGTGCGGCGGGCGCTGCGGCTCGGGCAGATCGAGGCCGAGAACCGCCAGCTGGCTGCGCGCGGAGCAGAGGATAACCGCGTGCTGGGGCGGATGATCACCAGCGCGCCGGAAATGCTCAAAGTGGCGCGAACGATTGAACGCGTGGCCAACACCGGCGTTTCGGTGATGCTGCTGGGTGCGAGCGGGACCGGCAAGGAGCTGCTGGCGCGCGGGCTGCACGATGCCAGCGATCGGCGCGGCGGCACCTTCGTGGCGATCAACTGCGCTGCGATCCCGGAAAACCTGCTCGAAAGCGAATTGTTCGGGCACGAAAAAGGCGCCTTTACCGGCGCGGTGAAAACCACCGAGGGCAAGATCGAGCAGGCCAGTGGGGGCACGCTGTTCCTTGACGAAGTGGGCGATATCCCGTTGCCCTTGCAGGTCAAGCTGCTGCGGTTTTTGCAGGAGCGGGTGATTGAACGGATCGGTTCGCGTAGCGCGATTGCGGTCGATACCCGGATTGTTTGCGCCACCCATCAGAACCTGGAAGCGATGATCGGCGAAGGCCGGTTCCGCGAAGACCTGTTCTACCGCCTCGCCGAGATCGTGATCAAGATCCCCAGCCTGGCCGAACGTCCGGGCGATCCGGCACTGCTGGCCAAGGTGTTTCTGGCGCGCTTTGCCGCGGAAATGAACCCTGCGGTCAAGGGCTTCACCCCCGATGCGCTGAGCGCGATCGATGCCTGGAAATGGCCGGGAAATGTACGTGAACTGGAAAACCGGGTGAAGCGGGCGGTGATCATGAGCGATGCCAAGCTGGTCAGCGCGGCAGATCTTGATCTGGCTGGCGGCGAAAGTGAAGAGGCCAATGTCCTCAACCTCAAAACCGCGCGCGAGGCGTCCGATCGCAAGGTGATCCGCCATGCCCTGGCCCGCACCGAGGGTAATATCTCCAACACCGCCAAGCTGCTCGGGATCAGCCGCCCGACGCTTTACGATCTGCTCAAGCAGTATGGCCTGCAGACCTGATCATGCGCTATGCCCCCCTTAAGGCCGCATTAGTGGCACTTGGCGCGCTGGCGCTGTCACCGCCGCTGGCGGCCATGCCCGAGGCGGCCAAACAGCACAGCGACACCGCCGACCGTGCCTTGCGTCGCGGCGATGGTCTGGCTGCTGAGATCGAACTCAAGGCCGCACTGAAGTCCGGGGCGACCAAGCCCGATCTGGCCGCCCCGATGGGCGAGGCCATGCTGCTGCAGGGTAACTTCACCGGGGCCCGGCAATGGCTGGCGGCAGGCAACTTTGGCAAAGGCACCGAGGCGCGCGGCTGGACCGCACTGGGCAAACTTGAACGCGCGCAGGGCAACCTGCCGGCCGCCGGAGCGGCGTTCGACAAGGCGCTGCGCCTGACGCCCAAGGACCCCGCCTTGTGGGTAGAGATCGGGCGCCTGCGTTATCTGGGCGGCGAACACCGCCAGGCCGAACAAGCCGCCGATACCGCATTGTCATTCGATCCGCGACACGTGCGCGGACTGGAACTGAAAGCGCAACTGGTCGGGCAATCGCTTGGCTACGGCGAGGCGGCTGACTATTACGGCCAAGCTCTTGATGCGGCCCCGGGCGATCTTGCGCTGATGATCGGCAATGCGGCGGCGTTGGGCGAATCCGGGCAGAACCGCGAGATGCTGACCATGACCCGCCAGGTGCTGGTCCAGGCTGGCGGAGCGCCGCGCGCGTGGTTCGATCTGGCGGTACTGGCAGCGCGCGCGGGCGATATCGGCACTGCGCGGGCGATGCTGGGCCGGGTGGGTGAGCGGCTGGACGATCTGCCCGCCGCGCTGCTGCTACGCGGAGCGATGGAACTTGAAGCCGGCAATGCCAATCTGGCCGCGCAGTTGCTGGGCCGGGTGGTGGAACGCCAGCCCGCCAATCCGCGCGGGCAATTACTATTCGCACGGGCGCTGCTTGAATTGGGGGACTACAAGGCGCTGCTGACGCGGCTGGGGCCATTGGCGGCACGCGCCGATGCCTCGCCCTATCTGCTGACAATCATGGCCCGCGCCTATGAAGAAGTGGGCGATCGGCTGGCGGCTGGCCAGATGCTTGACCGGGCCGCAGCGGTTACCCCCAGCGTGACCATGCCGGTTTATGAGCCGGGCGGTCCCGGCACTTATGCGGCGGCATGGCAGGGCAATCAGGGTATCCTTGGCGCGGCTGTGCCCTATGTCCGCAGCCTGATCGCCGCTGGTGACAAGGCCGGCGCTGTGCGCGTGGCCAGCCGGTTTCTGGAACTGCATCCCGGCTCTGGCGATGCTTTGGGCTTGGCGGGCGATGCTCAGTTGGCGGCGGGCAATGCCGCCGCCGCGTTGCAGCTTTATCAGGCCGCCAGCACGGTTCGGTTTCCGGAATTGCTGCTGGTGCGGATTGGCGAAGCGTCGGATCAGATCGGGCAGGGGGCAGCGATGCCTGCGCTGGTCGCGCAATATGCCGATCGCTTTCCGGGGAGCCGGTTGGCGTTGCGGATGGCGGCGACCATGGCGGCGGCGACGGGGGACTGGGCTGCGGCCCGCGCGTTGCTGGAAAACCTGGCGCTACGCGGCGGCAACGGCGATGTCCGGCTGCTGGCCGATCTCAGCTATGCGCAATTGCGCAACGGCGATGCCAAGGCGGCGCTGGACAGTGCGACGCGTGCCTGGTTGCTGCAACCGGCGAGTCCGGCGGCAGCGCAGGCCCGCGGCATGGCGCTGGTGGAACTTGGGCAGCAACCGGCGCTTGCCCAGCAATTGCTGGTCCAGGCGCGCCGCAGCGGCGGGGATAATCCGCTGCTCAGCGCGGCCCTGGCCAAGCTCAAGTAACCACTCGACAAGCCGCACAGGGTCCCGCAAAGGCAATTTCATCGCGCGATTAAATTCGGAGGATGAGATGGCCGGGGTTCTGCAAGGTGTAACCGTAATCGAGCTGGCCGGGATTGGGCCGGGCCCATTCTGCGGGATGATGCTGGCCGATCACGGCGCCCGGGTGATCCGGGTTGAACGCCCGGGCACCAGCGGCCGGTTTGGTGATGGCGGCAACCGCGATATCCTCAACCGCAATCGCGAGCGGATCGAACTGGACCTCAAGGATCCGGCGGCGATCGAACAGCTCAAAGCCATGGTCAAGACCGCCGACGCGCTGATCGAAGGCTATCGCCCCGGAGTGATCGAACGCATGGGCATCGGCCCCGATGTGCTGCTGGAGATCAATCCCCAGCTGGTGATCGGGCGGATGACCGGCTGGGGTCAGGAAGGGCCAATGGCACCCTTGGCCGGGCACGATATCAACTACATCGCCCTGTCTGGCGCGCTCCATTCCTATGGCCGCAAAGGCGAGAAGCCGATCTTCCCGGTTAATGCCGTGGGCGATTTCGGCGGCGGCGGGATGATGCTGGCGTTCGGCGTGGTCGCGGCCGTGCTGCACGCGCGATCGGGCGGCGTTGGCCAGGTGGTCGATTGCGCGATGGTCGATGGCGCGGCGATCCTGTCCGCCATGACCTACACTTTTCTCGGCAACGGCCAGTGGCGCGATGAACGCGGGGTCAACCTGCTCGATAGCGGCACGCATTTCTATGACACTTATGAAACCAGTGACGGCAAATACATCTCGCTCGGGTCGATCGAGCCGCAGTTTTATGCGCTGCTGATGGAAAAGACTGGCCTCGCCGGTGACCCCGATTTCGCGCAGCAGATGAACCCGGCGAAATGGGATGATCTCAAAGCCCGGATGACCGTGCTGATCCTGACCAAGACCCGCGACGAATGGTGCAGCATTATGGACGGCACTGACATCTGCTTTGCTCCGGTGCTGAGCCTGAAGGAAGCGCCGCAACATGCGCATAACGTGGCCCGCAGCACCTTCGTCGAAGATGGCGGGATGGTGCAGCCAGCCCCGGCGCCGCGGTTCTCGGCCACTCCTGCGCCGGCGGTGAAACTGGCCGGGCGATAATATGCTCAGCCGCATTGATCCCATGGTGCGGCTGCTGGTGGTCGCGATTGTTTTGGCGATTGTATTGCCGGTTCACGGCAGTGCGCGCGATGCTGCGCAGTTTGTTTCAAACGCGGCGGTGTTTCTGCTGTTCTTCCTCAACGGCGTGCGCTTGCCCCGGCACGAGGTGATGGCCGGACTGTCCAATCACCGCCTGCTCTGGCCCTTGGTGGCCTGGTGCTTTGGGGCGATGGCGCTGGCGGGCTGGGGGCTTTCGCTGGCCGGGCAGGGGTGGATGCCGCCGCTGCTGGCGCTCGGGTTCGTTTATCTTGGTTGCCTGCCATCGACTGTGCAATCGGCCACGGCCTATACATCGCTGGCGGGCGGCAATGTTGCCAGCGCGGTGGTGGCGGCGGCGCTGCTCAACCTGATTGGGGTGTTTGTTACAGCGCCGCTGTTTTCGCTGCTGGCGGGCGGTAGCGGGAGCGGATTTCACAGCGACGCCCTGATCAAAGTGGTGGCGATCCTACTGGTCCCGTTCCTTCTGGGGCAGGTGGCGCAGGGCTGGCTGCTGGAGTGGGTCAAAGGACACCGCTCGCTGGTGACGACGATGGATCGCAGCTCAATCGCGATCGCGGTCTATGTCGCCTTTTCAGGCGCGGTGGCACAGCAGTTCTGGACCAGGATCGATCTGGCGGGCTGGCTCTGGCTGGCGGGCGGTACGGTGCTGTTCCTGGTGTTCGGTCATGGCGGAGCGTGGCTGCTGGGCGGCGTCCTGCGGCTTGATCGGCCCAATCGGATCACGATGCTGTTTGCCGGGGCGCAGAAAAGCATCGCCATGGGCGCGCCGCTGGCCGCAGTGCTGTTCAGGCCCGACGTGGCCGGGGTGATCCTGCTGCCGATCCTGCTCTATCATCTGGTCCAGCTGGTGATTGCGGCACCGATTGTCAAACGCCTCACTCTGGGTTGAGCGCGGCCTGAATTTCGGATTCCTCTGACTGACGATTGTGGCGCACCGACCACCACAGCGACAGGCCGATCAGCACCGCGCCGATCAGCCCGGTGACCGATTCCGGAATTTCCCAGCGCACCGAAGCCAGCATGATCGCGCCCAGCGCAACAATGGCCCAGAACGCGCCGTGTTCCAGGAAGCGGTATTCGGACAGGGTGCCCTGGCGCACCAGCATCAGCGTCATTGACCGCACGAACATCGCCCCGATCGAGAGCCCCAGCGCAATCACCACCATGTTGTTGGACAGGGCAAACGCGCCGATCACCGCATCGAAACTGAACGAGGCATCAAGCACGTTGAGGTAGATGAACCCGCCCAGACCCGAGCGGACAATGGCCCCGGCCAGCCGCATCCGTTCTTCGCGCAGTTCCAGCGCGGTGCCCAGCGCATCGACCGCGATAAAGGTGACGATCCCGAGCGCGCCAGAGACCAGGAAGGTGTGCGCCTCAGCCAGTGGCAGGGTCAGCGAAATGCCCCACAGTACCAGCAGCAACAGCGCGATCTCGATTGCAGGCAGCGCGCCAAAGCGGGAGAGAAAGCGTTCCACCACGCCGATCCAGTGCACATCCTTGTCGGCATCGAAAAAGAACTTGAGGCCGACCATTGCCAGGAATGCCCCGCCAAATCCGGCGATGCCGGTGTGCGCCGACGAGACGATCTGTTCGTACTGGTCAGGATGGCTGAGCGACAGTTTCACCGCTTCGATCGGGCCCATTCCGGCTGCCACCGCGACGATGGCCAGCGGGAAAAAAATGTACATGCCGTAAACCGCAAAAACCATGCCCCAAGTCAGGAACCGGCGGCGCCAGACCTCATCCATGTCTTCCAGCACGGTGGCGTTGACCACGGCGTTATCAAAGCTGAGCGAGACTTCGAGCACCGCCAGAACCAGCACGATCCAGACCACGCGCACCACGCCGGCCAGGCTTGGCTCCTGGCTCCAGCCATAAATGCCGGCCAGGATGAAACAGACGATAGCAAAGAGGATCGAACCTCGGAAATGTCGCAGCAAGGGTTTGATCCTATTTCGGTTGGTATGTTTGATCGATGGTCGGGAAAGTCCGCGCCCTTACATCTTCGGCATATTGCCCAGCGGCACTGGAAATCAGCCCGGCAATCTCGCCATAGCGTTTGACGAAGCGCGGCACGCGGTCGAACATGCCCATCATGTCTTCGGTCACCAGCACCTGTCCATCGCACTGCGCCGATGCGCCGATGCCGATAGTCGGGCAGCCGACTGCCTTGGTCGCGGCGATGGCGATCGGTTCGACCACGCCTTCGATCACGATCGCAAAAGCACCAGCCTGATCGATTGCCTGGGCATCGCTGACGATCTTGTCCGCTTCGAGCTGGCTGCGGCCGCGGGCGTTATAGCCGCCCAGCGTGTTTACCGCTTGCGGGGTCAGGCCGACGTGGCCCATCACCGGGATGCCGCGGCTGGAGAGAAACTCCACCGTCTCGGCCATCACCGCGCCGCCTTCCAGCTTGACCGCGCTGGCCCCGGTTTCCACCATGATCCGCGCTGCAGTGGCGAAGGCTTGTTCGGGCGAGCCTTCGTAGGATCCGAACGGCAGATCGATCACCACGGCGGCGTGATAGGACCCGCGCACGACAGCGGCGCCGTGGGCAATCATCATTTCAACCGTGACCTGCAGGCTGCTGGGTAGGCCATAGATCACCTGGCCGAGCGAATCCCCGCACAGGATCAGATCGCAGTGCTCATCAAGCAGCTGGGCCTGCCGGGCGGTGTAGGCGGTCAGCATGACGATCGGCTGCGCCGTGACGCCGCCTTCCTTGCGCTGGCGGATCGCCGGGATGGACAGGCGGCGCAGCGGGGCCGGGGTGGGATGGGCACGGCTGGTAGCCGTATCGAGCTGAAAGGTGGTCGACATGGGCAGCGCCTTAGCCGCTTGGTGCATTCTGGGGAAGGGCGGCAGTTAGGGCTTGCCATCAGGACGCGTGCCGCTAGCTTCCGCCGCAGGGATAAATAAGGCGGACCGTCCCCAAGGGATTGGCCGCGAAGTTAGGGGAATTGCATGTTCGGTCGCGTCAAATCACTCGACGCCATTTTGGCAACTGCCGAAAAGAAATCGCTTCACCGCTCGCTCGGTGCCTTCCAGCTGACCATGCTGGGGATCGGCGCGGTGATCGGCACCGGGATCTTCGTGTTGACGGCTGAGGCGGCGCAGAAGGCTGGCCCCGGGATGATGATCAGCTTCGTGATCGCCGGATTCGTCTGCGCGGTGGCGGCGCTGTGCTATGCCGAAATGGCGGCGATGGTGCCGGTTTCCGGCTCGGCTTATACTTACAGCTATGCGGTGATGGGCGAACTGGTGGCCTGGATGGTCGGCTGGGCGCTGATCCTCGAATATGCAATCGCCGCCGGGGCGGTGTCGGTCGGCTGGTCGGGCTATATGATCGGCTTCGTGCAAAGCAATTTGCACATAACCGTCCCGCTTGATCTGGTTCGCGGTCCGTTTGATGGCGGGCTGATCAACGTACCGGCCATGGCGATTGCCGGTGTGGTAACCGCGCTGCTGGTGATCGGCACCAAGGAAAGCGCCACGGTCAATTCGGTGCTGGTGGGGATCAAGATCATCGCGCTGACGCTGTTCGTCATCGTTACCATTCCGGTGATGAAGTCGGGCAATTTCACTCCGTTTGCGCCGCTTGGCTTTGCCGGTATTTCGGGCGCGGCGGCATCGATCTTCTTTGCTTACGTGGGCTTCGATGCGGTTTCCACCGCGGCTGAGGAAACCAAGAACCCGCAGCGTAACATGCCGATCGGGCTGATCGGCAGTCTGGCGATCTGCACCATTTTCTACATGCTGGTGGCCGCGGGTGTGATCGGTACGGTCGGCGCACAGCCGATGTTCGGCCCCAATCACGAAGTGCTTTCGCCCGGAACGCCTGCCCTGTCGCAGGCTTGCGCAGCGGCCGGCGATACTGCGGTGGTCTGCTCGAAGGAAGCGCTGGCCTGGGCGCTGCGTTCGGTTGGCCATCCGTTCATTGGCTGGCTGGTTGGCGCAGCAGCGATCATTGCCCTGCCTTCGGTGATCCTGATGATGATGTTCGGCCAGACCCGCATCTTCTTCGTGATGAGCCGTGATGGCCTGCTGCCGGACTTCTTCTCGAAGATTCACCCCAAGTTCCGCACCCCGCACGTGATCACGATGCTGACCGGCGTGTTCGTGGCGCTGTTCGCGGCGTTCTTCCCGGTGGGGCTGCTGGCCGACGTTTCGAACTCGGGCACGCTGTTCGCCTTTGCTGCGGTTTCGATCGCGGTTCTGGTGCTGCGGCGCACCGATCCGACCCGCCACCGTCCGTTCCGCACCCCGGCGATCATGCTGACGGCGCCGATTTCGATCCTGGGCTGCATCTACCTGTTCTTCAGCCTTTCGGGGCCGACGCTGGCGCTGTTCGCGGGCTGGGCCGTGGTCGGGCTGATCGTCTATTACAGCTACAGCCGCAGCCGCAGCCATGTTGGCCGCGGGCTGGTTGAAGTGCATGAAGGCGATGCCGGTATTCCGCCGCAGCCGGTTCCCCCGCTGCCGGGTGGGATCGACATCAACGACTAAGCCTTCGGGCTATCTGAATGAAGGGCCGTTCCCGGTGGGGAGCGGCCCTTTTTCGTTGCCCTGACGATGCTGATTGCGAATCGCTGAGAATAAGAACATAAATAGAACATAGGAGCGATTCCCTGTGACTGACCCGACCCCGCTGGCCGCCTTTGCGCGGCGCCGTATCCCGGCTGCTGCTGTCCCTTTGGGCTTGCGGCAGACGTCAGCCTGGCGGCCCGGGTTGGGCGGGGCAGCGCTCCAGTCCGAACTGTTCGCATCCGCCGTTGAAGCCAGCGGGGCCGGGCTGGCCTTGGCCATGGCGCTTGATCAGGCGGCGGGGGATGAGCGGCCGTTCCTGTGGGTGCAGGACAAGGCCGCACTGCGCAAATCGGGCCGGCCTTATCGCCCCGGTTTGCCACCGGCCTTGCGCAGCCGCCTGATCCACGTTGCTGCAGACAGCTGCGAAGACGCGCTGTTCGCGCTGGAAGAAGGGCTGCGCTGCCGCGATCTGGCCTTCGTGCTGGGCGAACTGGCGGGCAATCCCAGGGCACTGGGCTTTACCGCTTCGCGCCGGCTTAGCCTGGTCGCGGAAAAGCACGGAGTGCCGCTGTGGCTGGTGCGGCTGGATGCGCAGCGCGACCTCTCCTCGGCGCGGATGCGCTGGCAGGTGCGCAGCGCGGCCTCGCTCGCGCCGCAGTGGAACCGCGATGCCCCCGGCAGGCCTGCCTGGCAGGCCGAATTGTTCCGCGCCCGGGCACACCCTTCTGGAACATGGATTTTGCGCGATGATGGACAAAGCCTCGTCGTCGCCGCCGCCCCCAACCACGAGCAGGCGCATCCTCTCGATCTGGTGCCGGGCGCTGGCGATCGATCGCTGGCAGCTGGCTGAAGGCGGACGCATGCTTCCCCCCTCCTCTTCAGAGGAGGGGCTGGGGGTGGTGGCGTCGCAGGCGCGTGGGGCAGAGCACCACCCCGCTGCGACTAAGCCCGGCTGCGCCGCGCCAAGTCTCGCTGCCCCTCCTCTGAAGAGGAGGAGGGCGGCGGACCTGCCTTTCGCATTGTTGACCGACACGGTGCACGGCCTGCGGCTAAGCGCGGCCAATGCCGCTGCGCTTCAGGGCGGAGCGCAGCCCGGCATGATGCTGAGCGATGCCCGCGCCTTGTGTCCCCAGCTTAAAGTGGCGCCGGGCGATCCGGCGGGTGATCTGGCGTTCCTGGAACGGATGGCACTGTGGGCGCGGCGCTGGGGGCCGTGGTCGGCGCTGGATCCGCCCGATGGCCTGCTGGTCGATGTTACCGGGGTGGCCCATCTGTTTGGGGGCGAAGCGGGGCTGCTGGATGATGCGGCCCGCAGCTTGGCCGCGCGTGGGCTCAGCGTGCGGCTGGCGCTGGCTCCCACCGCGGGCGCGGCCTGGGCCTTGTCGCACTATGGGCCGGAGCGGGTGATTCTTTCCGATGGGTGCGGAATGCTGGACGATCTGCCGGTTGCCGCCTTGCGGCTTGATCCGGCCACTCAGCTGGTGCTGCGCCGGCTGGGGCTGAAGCGGGTGGGGGAGCTTTCCGGCGTGGCGCGCGATGCCCTGGCGCGGCGTTTTCGCAGCGTGCGCGCGCCTGCCGCCAACCCGCTGGTGCGGCTTGACCAGTTGCTGGGCCGGGTGCCCGAGCCGCTGTTGCCGGTGCTGGCCAAATCCACCCCGCTGGTCCAGCGCCGCCTGGTCGAACCGATCCGCCATCGCAGCCTGCTCGACCGGGTGGTGGAGGATCTGGCCGGCGATCTGGTTCGCACCCTTGAAGCGCAGGCGCTGGGCGCGCGGCGGTTGGAACTGGGCCTGTGGAAGGTCGATGGCGAAGTGCTGGTGCGCAAGCTGGAACTGGCCGAGGCCAGCCGCGATGCGCCGCATCTGGTGCGCCTGTTCGCCGCCCGGCTTGATGATCTGGACGCCGGGTTCGGGATCGAACTGGCGCGGCTATCGGCGCCGTGGTGTGAGCCCAAGGCGCTCAGCCAGCGCGATTTCGAAGCCGCGGCGCAGGCGCACGGCACCAGTCTGGCGGCCTGTATTGATCGGCTGTCTGTGCGGCTGGGCGCGGGTGCGGTGCGTCGTCCGGAACTTCACGCCAGCCACTGGCCCGAACGCGCCCAGCGCTGGATTGCCCCGTTGGAACCCGCGCGCGAGCGGCAGGAAAGCCTGGCTTTCTACGCCCGCCCGCTCAAGCTGCTGGACCGGGCCGAGCCGATCGCGGTGATCCATGCCAGCCCCGATGGCCTGCCGCGGCGGTTCCGCTGGCGCGGGGAATTGCATGAAGTGGAGCGCGCCGAAGGCCCGGAACGGATCGCGCCCGAATGGTGGCGCGAGCGCGGCTCTGCCCGGCTGCGCGATTACTACCGGGTCGAGGATGGGGAAGGGCGGCGTTACTGGATCTACCGCCAGGGTATCGCCGGTGATGGACGCGGCGATACCCCGGAGTGGTTCCTGCAGGGGCTTTATGCCTGAAAGCCCGCTCACTCCAGAACGCCGCCGGGTAGAGCAACCCGCGGATCAGGCACCGCTGCGCAGCCCCTTTGTCGAGCTGGGCATGGTCAGCTGCTTTTCGTTTCTGCGCGGGGCTTCCGATGCGGTGGATCTGTGCACCCAGGCCCGGGCCATGGGCTATGATGCGATCGGGATTGCCGATGCCAATAGCATGGCCGGGGTGGTGCGCCTGCACGGCGAGGCCAAGACGCTCAAGCTGACCCCGGTAATCGGTTGCCGGATCGAGGTGGTCGAAGGACTGGGCTTCCTCGCCTATCCCGCCGACCGCGCCGCCTATGCCCGGCTGTGCCGGCTGATCTCGGCCGGACGGATGGGGAAACTGGACGGCGAATGGCAGGACAAGGGTGTGTGCGACATTTCCCTGGCGATGCTGGCCGAGCATAGCGAAGGCGTCCATCTGGTGCTGCTGCCGCCGGACGACCTTGATGCAGAGCTGACGATTGCGGTGGAAAGCAATGTGATCCCCTTGCGTCGTCCCGGACTTGATCCGGGACCGCTGGCCGCCTTGCCGCAAGCTGGAATGCCAACGCCAGCGGTCCCGGATCAAGTCCGGGACGACGTGCTCACCGCCCCGTTCACCCAAATCCTCCCGCACCTCACCCAGCAGCTCCCCACGTTGCGCCACCTTGCTGCCAGCTATCTCTACACTGGCGATGATCTCGCCCGGATCGCGCGGCTTGATGCGCTGGCGCAGGATAATGGCCTTGAAATCCTCGCCACCAACCTGCCGCTGTATCACGCTGCGCACCGCCGTCCGCTGCACGATGTGATGACCGCGATCCGCCACAAGACCACTGTGGCTATGGCCGGGCATCTGCTGCAGGCCAATGCCGAACGGCACCTCAAAAGCCCGGAGGAAATGGCGCGGCTGTTTGCGGCGTGGCCACACGCGCTTTCCGCCGCGCGTGAACTGGCTGATGCGTGCCAGTTCAGCCTCGATGAATTGCGCTATGAATACCCGCTTCAGACCTATCCCGATGGGCTCGACGCGCAGGGCTATCTTGCCCGGCTGACCTGGCAGGGGGCGGCGCTGCATTATCCGCACGGGGTGCCGGAAGAGGTGGCCGATACGCTGCGCAAGGAACTGGCGCTGATCGGCAAGAAGGCGCTGGCGCAATACTTCCTGACCATCAAGGAGATCGTCGATTTCGCGCGCAGCCGCCAGCCGCCGATCCTGTGCCAGGGGCGCGGCTCTGCGGCCAATTCGGCGGTGTGCTTTTGCCTGGGGATCACTTCGGTCAACCCGGTTGAACACGCGCTGCTGTTTGAACGGTTCATTTCCGAAGACCGTGACGAGCCGCCCGATATCGATGTCGATTTCGAGCATGAACGGCGCGAGGAGGTGATCCAGCACATCTATGAAAAGTATGGCCGCCACCACGCCGGGCTGTGCGCCACGGTGATCCATTACCGCCCGCGCATGGCGATCCGCGAGGTCGGCAAGGTGATGGGGCTTAGCGAGGACATCACCAGCGCGCTCGCCAAGACGGTGTGGGGCGGGCACGGCCGCTCGATCAAGGAAGCCCACATCGAAAGCGAGACCGGGATCGATCTCAGCGATCCGCATCTGCGCCGGGTGCTGGCCTTGACCGAGCAGCTGATCGGCATGCCGCGCCACCTTTCGCAGCACGTTGGCGGGTTCATTCTCACTCAGGGGCCGCTGATCGAAACGGTGCCGGTGGGCAACGGGGCGATGCCCGATCGCAGCTTCATCGAATGGGACAAGGACGATATCGATGCGCTGGGGATACTGAAGGTCGATGTGCTGGCCTTGGGGATGCTGACCTGCATCCGCAAATGCCTGAGCCTGCTGGGCGAGCATTATGGCCGGGATCTGGTCCTGGCCACGGTTCCGCGTGAGGATCCGGCGGTTTACGACATGCTGTGCAAGGGGGATTCGCTGGGCGTGTTCCAGGTGGAAAGCCGCGCGCAGATGAACATGCTGCCGCGTCTGCGCCCGCGCTGCTTCTACGATCTGGTGATCGAGGTGGCGATCGTGCGGCCCGGGCCGATCCAGGGCGATATGGTCCATCCCTTCCTCAAACGGCGGCGCGGGGCAGAGCGGGTGGAAATCCCCGCACCCGGCGCCGCGCATGGTCCCCCGGACGAGCTGACCAGCATCCTTGGCCGCACGCTGGGGGTGCCGATCTTTCAGGAACAGGCGATGAAGATCGCGCTTGATGCGGCGAAGTTCTCTTCGTTTGAGGCCAACCGGCTGCGCAAGGCGATGGCCACCTTCCGCAGCCGCGGCATGGTCGATGAACTGGAGGAGATGATGGTCAGCCGAATGATCGCGCGCGGCTATGACCCCGATTTTGCAGTGCGCTGCTTCAGCCAGATCAAGGGGTTCGGCGAATATGGTTTTCCCGAAAGCCACGCGGCCAGCTTCGCGCTTCTGGTCTATGTCTCGTCATGGCTCAAATGCCACTACCCGGCCGCCTTTGCCGCCGCCTTGCTCAATTCGCAGCCGATGGGATTCTACGCTCCGGCGCAGATTGTGCGCGATGCAAGGGAGCATGGGGTGCAGGTGCTGCCGGCCGATGTGAACTGTTCGATGTGGGATAATACGCTGGAAGAGATGGATTCACGCGGAGGCGCGGGGGCGCGGAGAGATTTTATCCAACCTAAACTTCGTCATCCCCGCGCAGGCGGGGATCCAGGCTTGGGCTATGCTGCCCTGGGTCCCCGCCTGCGCGGGGATGACGAAGGAGAGGGGCGTGAACCGAAACTCGCACTCCGCCTCGGTCTGCGCCAGGTCGATGGCTTGCCCGAAGTGGCGGCGGCGCGGATTGTGGCGGGGCGGGAGGCGGGCCCGTACCGCGATGTGCGCGAACTGCAGGAGCGCGCCGGGCTCTCGCCCGCAGTGATCGAGCGGCTGGCCAGTGCGGACTGTATGGGGTCGCTCAGCCTCACCCGCCGGCAGGCCTTGTGGGATGCCCGCAGTCTGATCGCCGCGCCCGATCTGCCGCTGTTTGCCGCAGCGGCGGCGCGCGATGAGGGGGCGGAGCGGGCGCTCACCCGCCTGCCGGTGATGCCTTTGTCGGAAGAGGTGGTGGCCGATTACCAGACCCAGCGGCTCAGCCTAAAAGCTCACCCAATGGCCTTCCTGCGCGCCAGCCTGGGTGACCGCGGCTTTATCCGTGCGAGCGACTTGCGTGCCCTCAAATACCGCTCTGCCGTGCAGGTGGCGGGGGTGGTGCTGATCCGCCAGCGCCCGGGCAGCGCCAAGGGGGTGTGCTTCATCACGCTCGAGGATGAAACCGGGGTGGTGAACCTGGTGATCTGGCCCGATCTGATGGAGAAACAGCGCAAGGTCATCATGGGCGCGCGGCTGATGGAAGTGAAAGGCCGGGTCGAATACGATGACGAGGTGATCCACGTGATCGCCCAGCACCTGACTGATGCGACCGCATCGCTGCACGCGCTGTCGGACGATCTGCTCGCCAGCCCACTGGCGCGCGCCGATCACATCAAGGCACCGCTGCCCTCGCGCGGCCATCCGCGCGATGTGCGGGTCATCCCGAAATCGCGGGATTTTCATTGAGAGGCGCGCTAGGCTGCGGGCAAAGGGAGAACCACGATGCGCAAGTCGATCCTGATCCTGGCCGCAGCAATGCTGGCAACGTCACCCATTGCCGCCAAACCGCCCGCGCTGCCGGCCGCGATCTACACCGATCCCGCGCCTGACAAGGCGCATCCGGCGCGGATGGAGGTGCTGCATATTCCCAGCGGCGGGGTGGAGATCAACGGCGTGGCTTACCTTGCCAGCGGGGCCGGGCTGCACCCCACTCTGGTGCTGTGCCACGGCTGGCCGGGGAACGAGAAGAACCTCGATCTGGCGCAGGCGGTGCGCCGCGCCGGGTGGAACGTGGTGACGTTCAACTACCGCGGATCGTGGGGCAGCCCGGGCAGCTTCCGCTTTGCCCAGAATCCCGAGGATGCCAGCGCCGTGCTCGCCTATCTGCGCGCGCCCGCCAATGCGGCGAAACTGGGGGTTGATACCCGGCACATGGCGCTGATGGGCCACTCGATGGGCGGATGGGTAACCGCGCTGGTGGCGGGCAAGGATACCGGCCTGATCGGGGCCGGGCTGATCTCGGCCGCCAACATGGGGCAGATGCACGGGATGGACCGCGCCGGGCTGGTCAAGCTGGCCTCGGAAAACACCGAGACCCTCGCCGACACCTCGCCCGAGCGGATGACCGACGAATTGATCGCGGGCAGCGATAGCTTCGATTTCCTCCACGCCGCCCCCGGCCTCGCGCGGCAGCCGCTGCTGGTGCTCAGCAGCGACGATGGCCTGGCCCCGCAGACTGACGCCCTGATCGCCGCCGTGCGTGCCAGCGGCGGCAAACGGATCACCGCCTTACACGCCGCCACCGATCACGGCTGGTCGGACAAGCGGGTATTTCTGGAAGCGCAAGTGATCCGCTGGCTGCAAGGTCTTTTGAGATTGCCCACGGCCCGGTAAGCCATTAGCCATTGATCATGAAAACACTCCGCCTTGCGCTGCTGGCATTTGCCGCCATCAGCCCTGTTTCGCTGATGGCGCAAGACCCTGCTGCAAGCCCGGATCGCGCGCCGCAGACTGCGCCGCCGCCGATGTCACGCCAGCAAATAGGCCCGGCCATGGAGCTTGAATTCGATCGGCACGACACTGACCATGATGGCTATTTGAGCTGGCAGGAATGGGAAAAGTCCAACGACAACGATCCCGAGTTTCAGACTAACGGGAAGATCGTATTCGATCATATGGACACGGATCACGACAACCGGCTGGCCCGGCAGGAAATGGTCGATTGGAGCCTGCGCATGTTCGATTGCGTTGATGATAACCGTGACGGCGCAATCACACAGGCTGAAGGGCAGAAGAACGGCCAACGCTGCATGATGAGCGAAACCGGAGTTTCAGACTAATAATCGCCTGTAGAGGGTTAGCTAGCTCTCGAGCGAATACCCCGCCGAACGCACCGTCCGTACCGGATCGGCCGCGCCTTCCAGTTCGATCCCTTTGCGCAGGCGGCGGATGTGTACGTCCACGGTGCGCAGTTCGATTTCGCTGTCGTTGCCCCAGACGGCATCGAGCAGTTGCCCGCGCGAAAAGACCCGCCCCGGGTGCTCCATGAAGTGTTTGAGCAGGCGGAACTCGGTTGGCCCCAGCGCGACCACTTTGCCGCTGCGGGTCACCTTGTGCGCCACCGCATCCAGCGCCAGATCGCCTACGGTCAGCACTTCACCAGCCAGCGCCGGGCGGATCCGGCGCAGGATCGCGTTAACCCGGGCGAGCAACTCGCGCGGGGAGAACGGCTTGGTCAGATAATCGTCGGCCCCGGTATCAAGCCCGCGGATCTTGTCATCCTCGGCCCCGCGCGCGGTCAGCATGATGATCGGCACGTGGGCCGTGGCCTTGTCCTTGCGCAGGCGGCGGCACACTTCGATCCCGCTGGTGCCCTCGATCATCCAGTCAAGCACCACCAGATCGGGGGCTTCCTCGGCGGCGAGAAGCAGGGCCTCATCGCCATCGGCCGTCACCCGCACCTGATAGCCTTCGGTCTTGAAGCGAAATTCGAGAAGCTCGGCCAGGGCCGGGTCATCTTCGACGAGGAGTAGGCTGGGGGCGGTCATTGGGGGAGGCTCCAGCTACCAAAACAACAAAGTTCGTCACCCTGAACTTGTTTCAGGGTCCATTTTGCCGATAGCACCGTGGGTGCCCGCAATGAGCCGACTGCGCGGCTTATCTTCAGCACCACGTCTCGGGTGGGGGGCACGATGGGCCCTGAAACAAGTTCAGGGTGACGGGAAATTAAGAAGGTTGAGTGGGCCATCAGGCGCCTGCCTTGTCTTCCTTGTCGGTCAGATACTCACCCGTCGCCGCGTAATAGACCATCTCGGCCACGTTGGTGGCGTGATCGCCGATCCGTTCGATATTGCGGGCGACGAACAGCAGCTGCGCCGCGCTCGAAATCGTCGCAGGATTTTCCATCATGTGGCTGACAAGATTGCGGAACAGCGATTCGTAAAACGCGTCGACCAGCTCGTCGCGTTCGACCACCGCCTTGGCCAGATGCGGATCACGCGCAGCATAGGCGGTCATCACATCGTGGACCATGCCGCGCGCCACATCGGCCATTGCCGGGACCAGAGTCAGCGGTTCGAATTTCTTGCGCTGCTCGATCTTGTCAGCGCTTTTGGCGATGTTCTTGGAATAATCGCCAATCCGCTCGATCACGCCGGCGATCTTCAGCGCGGCGATAACTTCGCGCAGATCGTCCGCCATCGGCGCGCGCAGGGCAATGATCCGCACCGCCAGCTTGTCAATCTCGGCCTCAAGCGAATCGATCTTCTTGTCGCGCGCCAGTACCTTTTCGGTCAGCTCGAGGTTGCCCTTGGTCAGTGCTTCCATCGCTTCGGTCAGCGAGACTTCGGCCAGCCCGCCCATTTCCGCGATCAGCCCGCGCAGCTTGGTGATTTCCTCGTCAAACGCCTTGACGGTATGTTCCTGAGACATCCTACCCGTACCTTCCGGTGATGTAGTCTTTGGTCCGCTCTTCGCGCGGATTGGTGAAAATTTCCGATGTCTTGCCGTATTCTACCATCTTTCCGATGTGGAAAAAGGCCGTGCGCTGCGAAACGCGCGCTGCCTGCTGCATCGAATGGGTGACGATGACGATCGCATAGCGCCCGCGCAGTTCGGCAATCAGCTCCTCGATCCGGGCGGTGGCAATCGGATCGAGCGCCGAACACGGCTCGTCCATCAGGATCACTTCGGGTTCCACTGCGATCGCTCGCGCGATGCACAGCCGCTGCTGCTGCCCGCCCGATAGCGCGGTGCCGCTCTCAGTCAGCCGGTCTTTGACTTCATCCCACAGACCCGCGCGCTTGAGGCTACGCTCCACCGTTTCGTCAAGTTCGGCCTTGCTGGTGGTCAGGCCGTGGATCCGCGGGCCGTAGGCGACGTTTTCATAGATCGATTTCGGGAACGGGTTGGGCTTTTGAAACACCATGCCAACCCGGGCGCGCAGCTGCACCACGTCCATCCCGCTTTTGTAGATGTCCTGCCCGTCCAGCGTAATTTCGCCTTCCACCCGGGCCCCGGCGATGGTGTCATTCATCCGGTTGAGCGCGCGCAGGAAGGTGCTTTTCCCGCAGCCCGAGGGGCCGATGAATGCGGTGACGAATTCATCGGCGATCTCGATCGAAACCTTGTCGATCGCGCGCTTCTCGCCATAGAAAACCGAGACGTCACGCGCCTTGATGCGGGCCTGGACGGGGTCAAGTTCGTGAAAATTGGTCATTACCAGCGGTTCTCAAATCGGTTGCGGAGGTAGATGGCGACACCGTTCATCACCAGCAGGAAGATCAGCAGCACAATGATAGCCGCAGAGGTGCGTTCAACGAAGCCGCGATTGATTTCATCGGACCACAGGAAGATCTGCACCGGCAGCACCGAACTTGGCGAAGTGAACCCATCAGGCGCGGTGGCGACAAAGGCCTTCATGCCGATCATCAGCAGCGGCGCGGTTTCCCCCAGCGCGCGGGCCATGCCGATGATGGTGCCGGTCAGGATGCCGGGCAGGGCGAGCGGCAGGACATGGTGGAACACGGTCTGGACCCGGCTGGCACCCACGGCCAAGGCCGCATCGCGGATCGATGGGGGCACCGCCTTGATCGCATTGCGGCCTGAAATCACGATCACCGGCATGGTCATCAGCGCCAGGGTCATCCCGCCGATCAGCGGGGCTGAACGCCAGTAGGGAAATATGCCTAGAAACACCGCCAGACCCAGCAACCCGAATATGATCGAGGGCACGGCGGCAAGGTTGTTGATCGAAACTTCGATCAGATCGGTCCAGCGGTTTTTGGTGGCGAACTCTTCGAGATAAACTGCCGTGAACACCCCAATCGGGAAAGCCAGGACAAGCGTGATCAGCATGGTCAGCATTGAACCCTTGAGCGCCCCCCAAATGCCCACCGCTTGCGGGCTGGTGGCATCAGAGCGGCTCAGGAAGCCCGGATCGAAAGCCGTGACCAATTGGTCCTTGGCCTTCATCTCGCTGGCCAGGGCAATGGTTTCGGGGAGCCCATCGCCGCGCAGGCCAGAGGCGAGGTCGTCAGTCGCGGGAAGCGAAACATCGAAGCTGGTGTTGAGCAGGCTGGGGTCGGCGGCAATCCGGCTCGCCACTTCGCGCCACGCGTCGGGATCGATCTCGGCGGCGGCCTTGTCCCCCAGCGCCTTGGCTGCAGCAAATTGCACGACATCTTTCAGCCCGGCGGTTTCAAGCGCCTTTTCAGCAGTATCGCCCTGCAGCTGCGCAGCATCGACCTGCAGCATCCCGCTTGCGAGATTGAGCGTAAAGCGCACCTCAGCGCGCTTGAAGCCGCCGACTGCATTGGCCGTCATGGTGAGCAAGAGCACGGCCAATACGCTCGCCGAAAGCGCTACCGCAAAGAATCCAAGGGCGCGGAAGCGTCGTTCGGAGGCGTGGCGCGCAGCAAGGCGCGCGGCGATCCGATCATTGCGGGCGGCTGATGCGGTGTCAGTCATAAGCTTCGCGGAACCGTTTCACTACCCTGAGGGCGATGTAGTTGAGCAGGAAGGTGACCATGAACAGCACCATGCCCAAGGCAAAGGCCGACAGGGTGGCCGGGTGATCGAAACTGCCCTCACCGGTCAGCGCGGCAACGATCTGATAGGTAACAGTGGTCATCGATGCGAAGGGATCGGCGGTCAGCCGGGCAGTGGCGCCAGCGGCCATGACCACGATCATCGTTTCGCCGATCGCCCGGCTGACTGCCAACATGATCCCGGCGACAATCCCGGGCAGCGCAGCGGGCAGCAGCACGCGGCGGATCGTTTCGCTTTTGGTGGCGCCCATCGCCAGACTGCCATCGCGCATCGCCTGCGGCACGGCTGCGATACTGTCATCCGCCATGGATGAGACAAACGGAATGATCATGATCCCCATCACCAAGCCGGCGGCCAGCGCGCTTTCGCTTGATGCGCTGGCAATGCCGATTGCGTGACCGAAATCGCGGATCATCGGAGCGATGGTAAGCGCCGCGAAGTAACCGTAGACCACGGTCGGCACCCCGGCGAGGATTTCAAGGATCGGCTTCATCCAGCGCCGCACCGTGGGGGTGGCGTACTGGGTGAGGAACACCGCGCTCATCATCCCAAGCGGGATCGAGACAATCATCGCAATGATCGCACCGATGAAAATCGTGCCCCAGAACAGCGGTAGCGCGCCATAGTTGGTTTTGACGCCCTGAGTGGCGCCGGCCATCGAATCCGGGCCCCAATGGGTGCCGAACAGGAAATCGAGCGGGTTGACGAACTGGAAGAACCGCACGGTTTCAAACGCCAGCGAGGCGACAATCCCGGCGGTGGTAAAGATTGCCGCCAGCGATGCGGCGAGCAAGGTGCCAAGCACGACGCGTTCGACGCTGGTGCGGGCCTTGAATTGCGGACGGACCCGTAAAAACGCAAAGGCGCCGCCGGCGAAGGCCAGCAGCAAGGTGATGGCAATGCCGATCACCCCATAATAGCGCATCGCGGCGCGGAACGGTTCCACCAGCGCGCGGGCTTGTTGATTGAACACCGCATCGGCCGATCCGCTGGCCAGGGCGCGGGCTTCGGCCAGGATGCCATCGCGCTGAAACCCGAATGCCGGCAGCCTGGCCGCTGCGGGATCGGCCATGACCTGCGTCACCACCAGCCCCGGACTGATCGACGCCCAGGCAATCGAGAACAGCAGCGCCGGGATCACGATCCACAGCGCCACATACCAGGCGTGATAAGTGGGCAACGAATGCAGATCGCGGCCCGCCGCGCGCTCATCCTTGCGGATCGTCCAGGCGCGGGCGCGGGCCGCCAGCCAGCCGATCAGGCCCAGCGCTAACGCTAGCAGAATCGGAATGGCTGGCGACATGGCTGGTCGCTTACTTCAGTTTGCTACCATCGAGCAAAGTGAATTCCGTAGCGATCTTGGCGCTGCTGGCCTGGATGTCATCGGGGGCAACAACCATGCCCTGCTTGGCCAGCAAGCCATCCTTGCCCCAGCTCTTGGCCCATTCGGCGATATATTCGCGCAGACCCTTGATCGCATCGAGATGCGCGGCCTTTACATAGATGTAGAGCGGACGAGCGCCGGGATAGCTGAAGTCAGAAATCGTCGCATAAGTCGGGGTGATCCCGTTCATGGTCAGGCCCATCAGCTTGTCGGAATTTTCTTCAAGGTATGAGAACCCGAAAATGCCCACGGCCTTGGGATTGGCTTCCAGCTTCTGCACGATCAGGTTGTCGTTTTCACCCGAATCGACATAGGCGCCGTCACCGCGAACTTCGCCGCAGACCTTGTCGTGCTTGTCCTTGTCGCTGTCCTTCAGCGCCTTCATTTCGGCGTTGGCGTCGCAGCCCTTCATCAGGATCAGTTCCTTCAGCGCATCGCGCGTGCCCGAAGTGCTGGGCGGACCATAGACCAGGATCGGTTCAGCCGGGAACGCCGGGTTCACGTCTTTCCAGGTCTTGGCGGTGTTGGGCTTGCCATAGGGGTTGGCGGCCAGCGCCTTATAGACGTCATCCGGCGTCAGCTTGAGGCCAAGGCCGCCCTTGGCTTCGGCAAATGCCACGCCATCAAGGCCGACCTGAATTTCGATGATCTTGTCGACGCCGTTTTTGGCGCAATCATCATATTCGCTTTTCTTCATGCGCCGCGAAGCATCTTCGATATCGGGGTGCTGGGCGCCAACGCCGGCGCAGAACAGCTTCATCCCGGCGCCGGTGCCGGTCGATTCGATAATCGGCGATTTGATTGCCGGGTTCGACTTGCTAAGCGCATCGGCCACAGCCTTGGCGAAGGGATAGACCGTTGACGAACCGACAGCGCGAACCTGATCACGCGATCCGCCGCTGCTGCCGCTACCACAGGCAGCCAGCATGGCCGAAGCGGCAAGGGCAGTGGTGATGGCGAATAGTGATTTTCTGGTCATGCGAATCGCTCCAATTATCTTTGCTTGCTGGGCAAGTGGACGGATTGTGTGACAGTTGCGTGACATCTTGCTGGCACGCCAGGCCTGTCATGTCGAGGTCACGCGATTGCCACGTTACGTCATGAATGTGTCACATAGTTGTAATAGCGCGGCACCGAACCACAGTCTGTAGAGGGAAATTCGTTCAATGCGTACTATCGTCAAACCGCTGCTGTTTGCTGCTGCATGCGGTCTCGCCACACCCGCCTTGGCGGACGATACGCAGTATTGGCAGACGGTTACGGTCAACGTGGCCCTGCCGGACAACTTCAAGATCCAGAACGAAACCGTGCTGCGCACAAGTGGCGCCAAAGGCTTTTACGAGCTTGAGAACAACGTCATGGTGGGCAAGAAGGTCAGCAAGGTGACCACGCTGTGGCTGGGTTATACCTTCGATCCGCAGTACAGCCATGGCACGTTCACCCGTCGCGAGCACCGCTTTCGCCAGCAGATCAACTTTGATGGCTTTGCGGTTGTCGGGAAGGTCAAGTTCAGCGGCCGGGTGCGGCTTGAAGAGCGGTGGCGCGAGGGCTTGCCGGGCACTGCGTGGCGGCTGCGTCCGCAAGTAAAGGCATCGCTGCCGATAACGGGCAAGGTTACGCTTTCGGTAGCCAGCGAACCGTTCATCAATCTCAACAACACCGGGTTTCAGACTGCCGATGGGCTGGACCGGATGCGCAATTCGATCTCGGTCGGCGTGCCGCTTAGCAAACGCGTCACGCTCGATTTCGGATACCTCAACCAGCACGGTTTTGTTTCGGGCGGGCCGGATACCGATGACCACGTGCTGACTACTGGGATCAGCGCCTCGTTTTAAGGCCGATCAGCTCTGGGCAAGCGGGATGGTCACACTGACTTTCGTTCCCTTGCCCAGCTTGCTGGTGATATCCAGTTCGCCGCGGTGCCGCTCGACGATGTGTTTGACAATGGCCAGGCCCAGCCCGGTTCCGCCCGATGCCCGGCTGCGGCCCGGATCGGTGCGATAGAAACGTCGGGTCAAATGCGGCAGGTGTTCCGGCGCGATCCCGGGGCCGCGATCCAGCACAGAAAGCTGTGTGCCGCCGCCATCGGCACGGGTCACCGCAATGCTGACCGGAGTATCGTCACCGCCGTATTTCAAGGCATTGTCGATCAGATTGCGCAACAATTGCTCAAGCTGCCCGGCATCGCCCAGCACCTGCAGGCCAGGCTCTGCCACTGCCAGTTCGACCCTTTCCTTGCCCTTCAGTGACGAAACCTCGGCCACCACGCGCGATGCGAGTTGGCCCAGATCGAGCACCTCGTTGGGGCGATCGTGCTTTTCGGCTTCAACGTGGCTCAGCGTCATCAGATCTTCGACCAGTGACAGCATGCGCTGGGCTTCGCGTTCGACTATTCCGATAAAGCGTTGCCGGGTTTCGCTATCCAGACCTGCGCCGTCTTCTTTCAGGGTTTCGGCATAACCGATGATCGAGGCCAGCGGGGTACGCAATTCGTGGCTGGCATTGGCGACGAAATCGGTGTGCGATCGGCTGACGTCGCTTTCAGACGTGCGATCAGTCAGTTCGATCAGCCAGCGGTTCCCATCGATATTACGGCGGGTCAATTGCCACAGCGTGCGCGTGCCAGTGAAGCCGGGGATCGCCACGCTGGTGCCATCGGCCGCATCGATCAGCCGCATTGCATCGGGATGGCGCAGCGCGATTCGCGCATCCTGATCGCGGACATGATCGCCCAGCGCCGCGCGCGCCGCCTGGTTGGCCTCAACAATCTGGGTGCCTTCCAGCAGCAGCAGAGGCAGGCCGACCGGATCGATCGTTTCATGGATGGCATCGCGTGAAACCTCGGCACGATCAACCGGCTCCAGCGGAATTTCCGGTTCGGGCAGGGCGAGCCACAAGGTGCCCAGCCACACAATTACTATCCCCAGCGCCAGCCAGGCCGAACTTCCGGCCAGCAGGATTGCGGCACTGCCGATCAGTGCGAGCGCGATGGCGCTATAAGGAAGGGAGTGGTTGGCGGGCATGGGCTGAAGCTCAATAGGTGGCTCTGGCAGGCCTGCCAATCATTGATGCCAAACTTTGATGCCAAACTTTGATGATCGCCGCCGCGCGTTTCTGGGCGGCCAGAATCAAAACTGCCCACTGCGCATCCGGTTGGTGACCCCTACGGGATTCGAACCCGTGTTTCAGCCGTGAAAGGGCCGCGTCCTAACCACTGGACGAAGGGGCCGCACCGGTTGTGCCGTGGGCAGGGGTGCGCCTTTAGGCAAGCGCCCTTGGTGGGTCAAGTGCAAAGGCGCAGCTTATCCCTTTGGTGCATGGCCCACAGCCGACAGGCGCAGCACATGCTTCCATCCTAATCCGCGAAGGCCGCATCCTCGATATGCAGTTCGGCCTTGGGCAGGTTTGACCAGTCATCGATCTTGGCGCGGCCGGCGAGCCACAATTTGCGGGTGTGGGTGGCGTGGAGCAGGGTCTGCCCCAGTTCCGTGCTGGCCGCCCGAAAGGCAATCCCCTTGAAGGTCGCCCCATCATCGCCCCGGACGATAACGCGGACATGATCGGTGCCCACCAGATCGGCCTTGACCATCCGCACCGGACCCACCGCAATCCGCGGCCCCGGCCAGCCCACACCATAGGGCCCGGCGCTTTCCAGGCTCTCGATCAATGACGGCACCAGCCCGCCCGGGGCGACGGCCAGGTCGAGCAGCATCGCCTGATTGGCGCTGGCTGCGGCAACATCGGCGCCAAGCCGGGCATCGAGCCAATCGCTGAGTGCATCGAGCTGGTCTGGCGCAATCGTCAGCCCGGCGGCCATGGCATGACCGCCACCAGCCAGCAGCAATCCAGCGGCGCGCGCGGCGATGATCGCGGCACCCAGATCGACGCCAGAGATTGACCGGCCCGATCCCTTGCCGTTGCCGGCCTCGTCGGCGTCCAATGCGATGACCAGTGCCGGTTTGCCGGTCTTTTCCTTGATCCGCCCGGCAACGATCCCGATCACACCGGGGTGCCAGCCGGCTCCGGCCAGGACCACAACTGCGCGGTTGTGCTGGCTGGCCAGCTGGGCCTCTGCGGCTTCCTGCACCGCCGCTTCGATCCCGCGGCGTTCTTCGTTGAGCTGTGAGAGCTGAGCAGCGATGGTGCGGGCCTCGTCTTCGTCCTCGGTGGTCAGCAGGCGAACGCCAAGCGTGGCTTCGCCCACCCGGCCGCCCGCGTTGATCCGGGGGCCCAGGGCAAAGCCAAGGTCTGAACACGCCGGGGCGCGGGTCAGCCGGCTGGCATCGATCAGCGCAGCCATGCCAGTGGCCTCGCGCCGGGCCATGACTTTCAGCCCCTGCGCCACAAAGGCCCGGTTAAGGCCGTGCAGTGCGGCAACATCGGCCACCGTGCCCAGCGCCACCAGATCGAGCAGCGCGAACAGATCTGGTTCGGCCCGGTCAGCAAAAAACCCGCGCCCGCGCAGTTCGCGCACCGTGGCAATCGCCAGCAGAAAGGCCACGCCAACCGCGGCCAGATGGCCAAATGATGCCGCCTCGGTGCTTTCATCCAGCCGGTTGGGATTGACCAGCGCCAAGGTCCGCGGCAGCTCGGCAGAGCATTTGTGGTGATCGACCACAATCACATCGACCCCGACATCAGCAGCCATGGCCAGCGCTTCGTGCGCCATGGCCCCGCAATCCACCGTCACGATCAGGCTGGCACCGCCCTCGGCAATCCGCACCAAGGCTTCGCCTGAAGGGCCGTAGCCTTCCAGCAGGCGGTCCGGGATATAGTGATCGGCACGACGGCCCAGGGCACGCAGCAGCCGGATCATCAGCGCCGCACTGGTCGCCCCGTCAACATCGTAATCGCCGTAAACCGTGATGGCTTCATCGGCGATAACGGCGTCGGCCAGACGGCTGGCGGCCTTGTCCATATCCTGAAAGATTGAAGGATCGGGCAGGAATGCGCGCAGCGAGGGGTTGCGATGCCGTTCGATATCATCGTGATCGACGCCGCGCGCGAGCAGAAGCTGGGTGACCAGATCGTGATCGAGGGTGGCCGAATTGCCCAGATCCATATTGCCGCCGCGCCAACGCCAGATCCGCCCGCCAAGCGAGCGACCCAAACCCAGTATCGAAGGAGCGGTGGTAGCCATCGGTGCCTGCTAGCAAGCGCGGGGCGCTGTGGAAAGCGCCGCCCCTATGACAAGCCGGGATAGCCGTGGCATAACCATGCTATGAAGGTGACTTCGAATGATCCCGCGCTGCTGATCGTGTGGCACAGCCGCACCGGGGCCAGCCGCGCCATGGCTGCGGCTGCGGCCCTGGGCGGCGGCGCATCGGCCCGGTTGATTGGCGCCGAAGCGGCCGGGCCGGATGATTTCATCGCCGCGCGCGGCTATCTGTTTGTCGGGCCGGAAAACCTTGGCGGCCTTAGCGGCGCGATGAAGGACATGTTCGATCGCTGCTACTACCCGCTGCTCGGCCTGATTGAGGGCCGGGCTTATGCCACTATCATCGCCGCAGGCAGCGCCGGTCAGGGCGCCGAGGCGCAGCTTGACCGGATCGTGACGGGATGGCGGCTGCGGCGGGTGACGAAGGGGCTGATTTTCAACATGCAGGCACAGACCCCGCAAGAAATCCTGGCCCCCAAACATATCGGCAACCAAGTGAGCGAGCAGTGCGCCCAGATCGGCGCCGCAATGGCCGAAGGGTTGGAGGCCGGAATATTTTGAATGCGCGCCGATTAACTTGATCCAAATTCGAGCGTTTTGAGCCAGTAAGACTCGACGAGTGCGATGAAAAAGTGTCACAAGTCCTGCAGACGGGCGGAGGGAAGTGTCATTACCGCACAAGTGGCAAATGTTGGGGCTGCGGGGGGGGCTATTCTTTCGCTGATCTTTGAATCGGGGCAACGGCCCGATATCGATGCTGTATTCAAATTGGCCGACAGATCGGATGAAGGGATCGGTTTTTCGGTCAGTCATGTTGCGCCTGCGGATCAGGGCTGGATCGAACTGCTCGCCATGGGGCTGACCTTTGACTGTGCCGGATTGGCTCCAGGCCGGTCTGCTCCTGTTCCGCCGCCCGGAACACTGCTTGGCCTGCTCGAAGCGCCTGAGGGTGAGGTGGTGACCTTGGCGGCAGGCCCGCACCTTGGCGATGCGCCGGGAATGCAGCCCGCCGTCCGCGTGCTTGCCGGGCTGGGGGCGCGGCTATGCGGGCTGCCCGGGGTGCTAAGTGCGGTCTGGCGGCCAGCGCATGCCTGGATGACCCCCAGCTATTTCCGCAAGGTCGTGGGCAAATGGCTTGATGGCGGGCCGTTCCCGGCTTTGGGGTTGACCACTTTGGAGCGGGACCGCGATGGGTCGATTTACACCCGCGGGCTTGCCTTGATGACCGGACAGGAACTGCGCTTCGCGCCAGATCCCAAACTTGGGGCCGCCGATATTGCGCGGATTGCAGTGCGGCTGATTCATGCCTTGATTGAAACCGATCCGCTGACCGTGGCGCATCAATTCACCGGGCCAAGCGGAGAGACTATTGACGTTGCGCCGCTTCCCGGGCTGCAATTCTTGCGCGTAACTGTCCGACGATAACAGCAACACCGGGTCGCAACCTCTTTGGAACATCACACCTCGCTTGCCGCGCCGCGCCTTCGGCTTTCGTTCCGCGCGGTCAATCGGCATGATCGGCCGGGCTATGAACCGGGGATGCAGCGCCACCATTTGCTGCCGCGCTAGATCCTTTCGCGTGGCTGCTTCGTCGGCCTGTTCAGGGCACTGGGGCGCGAGCGAGTCGATTTCGATGACTTTCGCCGCAACGGCCTGCTGCTTCCGGCCAACGATTCTGCGGCGGTGCGGATCGGGCTGCCGCTGCACTGCGGGCCGCACCGCGATTACAACGCGATGGTGATCGAGCGGGTCGGCGCGATTGAGGCTGGTTGGGCTGCGCGCCGCCTAAAAGCGCCTGAAATTGCGCTGCGAGAGGCCTATCAGGGCCTTGAACATCTGCAACAAACACTGCGCCGCGAACTGCTGAACCAACACCGCCGGATTCGCCTCAACCGCATGGACCCGCTCGGCGGTGGCCTCGATTTCAGTGAGCTCGACGCGATGGTCGATCTGCTCTGGCCCAGCGCAGCGCCGGATGCCGGCTGAGGGCGAGGAAAGTGGGCTCTCGCAAAGGCGCGAAGGCGCAAAGACAAGGCGACTGAGACGTCCAACTTCTTGGGGACGACTATCCCAGGGCAGCCCTTTCAGACCAAAACTGCGCTTGCGGCGCGCGCCACCGCTTTGCGCCTTCGCGTGAGCCCATCTCCGCCCGAAAGCCGCTGGAGCTTTAGGCCAGCACCATCCGCGCCTTCTCGGCCAATTCCTGCCGGGCCTGGTTGTACTCTGCTTCCAGCTTGTCGACCCGGTCCGCCACCGAATCCACGGCATCAACCGCGCCGATCCCCTGGCCCGAACCCCAGATGTCCTTCCACGCCTTGGCTTCGGTATTGCCGCCCGATCCGAAATTCATCGCGCTGGGATCGCTTTCGGGCAGGTTGTCGGGATCCATCCCCGCCGCCACGATCGAAGGACGCAGGTAATTGCCGTGGACCCCGGTGAACAGGTTGGAATAGACAATGTCCGAGGCGCGTCCTTCGACGATCGCGTCCTTGTAGCCCTGCTGCGCATTGGCTTCCTTGGTGGCGATCCACGGCGAGCCGATATAGGCAAAGTCCGCTCCCATCGCCTGCGCGGAAAGGATCGAGCGCCCGCAGGCGATCGAGCCTGACAGCGCCACCAGTCCATCGAACCACTGGCGGATTTCCTGCATCATGGCGAAGGGCGAAAGCACCCCGGCGTGCCCGCCCGCGCCGGCCGCCACCGGGATCAGGCCATCCGCACCCTTTTCGATCGCCTTGCGGGCGAACCGGTCATTGATCACATCGTGCATCACGATCCCGCCCCAGGCGTGGACCGCATTGTTCAGGTCTTCACGCGCACCCAGCGAAGTGATAGTCATCGGCACCTGCCACTTGGCGCAGACCTCGATATCCTCTTCCAGCCGGTTGTTCGATTTGTGGACGATCTGGTTGACCGCATAGGGCGCGGCCGGGCGATCCGGATTATCGCGATTGTGCGCCGCCAGCTCCTCGGTGATCCGGTGCAGCCATTCGTCGAGCACGCCCGAAGGCCGCGCATTCAGCGCCGGAAAACTGCCGATGATCCCGGCCTTGCACTGGGCAATCACCAGCTCCGGCCCGGAAATGATGAACAGCGGAGAGCCGATAACGGGCAGGCGAAGACGATCAAACGGGGCGGGCAGCGGCATCTGGACGGGTTCCCTCACTATGTGTTTGAGTTTTCATATGAGACGCAATGGCCGCTGTCGAGAGGCTTGGCGCTAGGCCATAAGCGTGGACCGCCTGGACCACAGTCTTGGTCGAAAAAAATGAGGGGCCGGACAAAAAGCACGACTTTGCAGGACCGGAATACAAGGGAATGTGCGAAAGGGTTGACCATTGGCTGAGCCTAGCAAGCTGCCTGCGAGTAGGAAAATCTCGCACGGAGCTTGCCAAGGTCGCAAGAACACTCAACCTCGTCACCCCGGATCAAGTCCGGGGTGACGGCTGAAGGGGAGGGCGACGATAAGCTGCCTTGGACTCACTCGACACGGCAGGACTTAGCGCGTTAGTTGCAAAGATGCCCCCAACCATCATCGCCCTGGCCTGCGACGCCGCGCACCGCTTCTCCAAGCAGTCTTGCGAAAGCATCACCCTGCTCACGGGGCTGGGAGTGCAGGGGGATGCCCACGCCGGCCGTCTGGTCCAGCACCTCTCACGCATGGCCAAGCACCCGAATACGCCCAACCTGCGCCAGGTCCACCTGATCCACGCCGAACTGTTCGAGGAACTGGCGGGCAAGGGCTTTGCGGTAGAACCCGGCCAGCTCGGCGAAAACATCACCACCCGCGGGATCGACCTGCTCGGCCTGTCACGCGGCACCCGCCTGCGGCTGGGCGAGACGGCGGTGATCGAGATCACCGGCCTGCGCAACCCCTGCGCCCAGATCGACGGCTTGGCCAAAGGCTTGATGGCGGCGACGCTGGACAAGGCCGACGACGGATCGCTGATCCGCAAATGCGGGGTGATGGCTGTGGTGGTAACCGGCGGGGAAGTGTGGGTTGGGGACGGGATCGTGCTGGAAAGCATGCCGCTGAGGTTTGAGGCGCTGGGGGTGGTATAAGAACGGGATTCTGATCAACCCCAAGCCGCCTGATACAACTCAACAATCTCATCCACCTCCGGGACCCTCGGATTGTTCCCCGGGCTCCCGCTCGCCAACGCCTGCTGCGCCATCAGCGGCAACAGGTGATCCCAGCGGGCCTTGTCGATGCCGTAGGCTTTGGGGGAGGGCACCCCGAGATCGGCGTTGATCTGGTGCAGGGCTTCGACCAGTCTGCCAACCGCGCCTTGATCGCTTTCTGCTGCCTCTGCCAGACCCATCGCTCGGGCGCAGTCGGCGTAGCGGGGCAGCGCGGAGGGGGCGCTCCATCGGGTTATTACCGGCATCAGCATCGCATTGCTTAGCCCATGGCTGACGTGGAAGTGTGCGCCGATCGGGCGGCTCATACCGTGGACCAGTGCGACCGAGCTGTTGGAGAAGGCGATCCCGCCTTGCAGTGCGCCAAGCATCATCGCTTCGCGCGCCTCGCGGTCTGCGGGGTCCTTGCAGGCGCGGGGGAGGTTGGGCCAGATCAGCCGCATTGCGGATAGCGCCATGCTATCGGCGAAGGGGTTGGCCTGCTTGGAGACATAAGCCTCGACCGCGTGGACCAGGCTGTCGATCCCGGTATCGGCGGTGAGGCGCAGCGGTTTGCTGAGCGTCAGTTCGTAGTCGACAATCGCGATCTGGGGCAGATAGGCGAGGCCGGCGCAGAGCATTTTCTCGTCGGTTTCAGCATCGGTGATCACGGTGAAGCGGGTTGCCTCGCTGCCGGTGCCGGCGGTGGTGGGGACGGCGATAATCGGCAGGCCTGGGGTGTTTTCCTGATGCGGGGCTTTCAAATCGGGGACGCGGCGGGTGCCTTTTACCGCGATCATCTTGGCACTGTCGATCGGGCTGCCGCCGCCGAGGCCAATCACACAGTCATGCTCCCCCTCGGCCAGAAACGCGCAGCCTGCCTCAATTGCGGCGATGGTGGGATCGGGGACGACGCCGGTGAAAGCGCGGCTGGCTAGGCCTGCGGCGCTGAGCAGGGTCTGGACGCGTTCGAGCAGGCCTGAGCTTTCGATCCAGGCATCGGTGACGATCAAGGGACGCGAGAGGCCATTCTGTGCTAGCACTTCGGGCAGATCAGCCAGCACGCCGCCGCCGATGCGGATGGTGCGGGGAAGGTGGATAGCGGGCATCGACTTCCTTTGGTTTTCCAACCGGTCAGCTTACTCCCCTCCCTGCGGGGGAGGGGGTTGGGGGTGGGGGCTCGACGCTGGCGTTGTACCCCCATCCCAGCCCTTCCCCAACGGGCAAGGGCTTTTCGGGGTAAGGTTAGTTCGAAGTCAGGCCAGCAAATGCTCCATCCCATAGAACCGCGCCGCAGTTCCGGCATAAAGCGCGCGCTTTTCATCCGCGCTTGCACCGTTGGTCAGGCGTTTGAAGGCGTTCCAAAGCGTGGCATAGCTGGCGCCCCATTTGTCGACCGGGTAATTGCTCTCGAACATCGCCCGCGCCGACCCGAAGGCTTCGATGCAGGTTTCGATATAGGGTCGCCACATCGCGGCCAGCACTTCGGATGAAAGCCCCGCCGCCGGGCCATGATCGGGCATTCCGGCGAAGGACATCGCCAGGCCGCCGAGCTTGACCGAGACGTTCTGGCACTGGCCGATTGCCTTGATCTTCTCGCGCCACACATCGAACCGTTCGTGCAGCTTGCCGTGATAGCTGGCCATGCCCAGCGGCGTGCCGCAGTGATCGAGGCAGATCGGCTGATCGGGGAAAGCCCGCGCCAGACTGAGCACATCATCCAGCTGCGGCTCAAGCAGCCAGGCATCGAAGGTCAGCCCGCGCTTGCCCAGTTCGGCAAAGCCTTCGCGGAATTTGGCATCCAAATAGAGCCCGCCGGGGTGGTGGAACGGGGGCCCGAGTACGTCCGGATCGGCATCCCAGGCGGCGGCGTGGCGAATGCCCTTGAAGCGCGGACTGGCGGCGGCGAGGGCATCGAGCACCTCGCCCGCGGCTGCGCCCTTGGTCAGGTCGGCATGGCCGATGATCGCGTCGCACAGGCGGATAGTGCCATAGAGCCCGCTGGCGCTTTGCGCCGCGACGCCGTTCACGTATTCGACTTCGCCCACCACTTTCAGTGTGTCGCTCGCCCCGGCGCGGTAAAACGCGCCGCATTCCATGAACACGGTGCCGATCACATTGTGGCCGCTGGTCGCGTCGGCGTGGATCTCGTTGAAGGTGTAATATGGGGAGAGCGATATCGCCGCGATGAAGGGGTGCAGCGGTTCGGGGAAGGCCCCCATCATGGGTCGCAGATCCCACAGGTGGTGGTGCGGATCGATGATTTGCAGATCGGGTTCGAGGATAGCTTCGCTCATTGTGGCCTCTCCTTTAGCCGCGCAGCTTATGCCGCCGTTCCGGTTTGACAAGCGCGCTTGCACGGCACATTAACCGATCGATTAAAAATGTGGAGAGGATAATGGGCGGCGATACCGATTTCACCGGCAAGCGTGTGCTGGTGTTGGGCGGATCAAGCGGAATCGGCAACGGGATTGCCCACGGCTTCCGCCTGCGCGGCGCCGAAGTGCACGTCTGGGGCACGCGGGCCGATCCGGCTGAGTACGACCCAGCGGATGGCTCTGACCTGGCGGGGCTGGGCTACACCTGCGTCGATGTCGGCGATCCCGATGCGATCGCCACTGCGCCGTTGCCGTTTGACGGGCTTGACGTGCTGGTGCTGTGCCAGGGCACCGTGGTCTACAAACGCGGGGAATTTGCCCGTGAGGGCTGGGACCGGGTGATGGCGGTCAATCTCGACAGCCTGATGCACTGCGCCAACAAATTCCGTGATCAGCTGGCTGCGGCCAAGGGCAGCATCATCATCGTCAGCTCAATCTCTGGGCTCAAGGCCAATCTCGGTAATCCGGCCTATGCTGCATCGAAAGCTGGGGCGATCAGCCTGACCAAGACGCTCGGCCAAGCCTGGGCGCCGCTGGGCATCCGCGTCAACGGACTAGCCCCCGGATTGGTCGATACCAAGCTGACCAAGGTTACCACTCAAAACCCGGACCGGCTGGCGGCATCGCTGGCGCGCATCCCCGATGGCCGCATGGGCACGCCCGAAGACATGGCCGGTACCGCAATTTTCCTCGCCTCCCCGCTCGCTAGCTACGTCACCGGACACACGGTGATCGTCGATGGTGGGCTCTCGCTCTAGAAAGGGCAGCACAATGGATTTCGAACACAGCGACAAGGTCAAGGATCTGCTGGCCAAGGTCAGCGCGTTCATGGATGCGCATATCTATCCCAACGAACAGGCCTATCACGACTTTGTGACCGATCCCGCCAACCAGTGGCAGGAATGGCCGGGGATGGAGGGCCTGAAGGACAAGGCCCGCGCTGAAGGGTTGTGGAACCTGTTCCTGCCGCACGAATACGGCGCGTTCTCGCCCGGGCTGACCAATCTGGAATATGCTCCGATTGCGGAACTGCTGGGCCGGGTGCCGTGGTCAAGCCAGGTGCTCAATTGCTCGGCCCCCGATACCGGCAACATGGAAGTGCTGGCCAAGTTCGGCAGCCCTGAGCAGCAGGAAAAGTGGCTCACGCCGCTGCTCGATGGGACGATCCGTTCGGCCTATGTGATGACTGAGCCGCAAGTTGCCTCCTCCGATGCGACCAACCTGGAACTGTCGATCACGCCGGATGGCGATGACTATGTGCTCAACGGGCGCAAGTGGTGGATTTCCAACGCCATGCACCCGCGCTGCGACATCTGGATCGTGATGGGCAAGACCGATTTCAACGCCCCGCGCCACGCCCAGCATTCGCAGATTCTGGTCGAGCCTGGCACGCCCGGCATCACCATCGTCCGGCACCTGACCGTGTTCGGATCGCACAACTCGCCCGGCGGCGAAGTCGAGCTGCGGTTTGACAATGTCCGCGTGCCCAAGGGCAACCTGATCCTTGGCGAAGGCCGCGGGTTCGAGATCGCGCAAGGCCGCCTTGGGCCGGGCCGGATCCATCACTGCATGCGCTCGATCGGCCAGGCCCAGCGCGCGCTGGAAATAATGGCCCGCCGCGCCGATAGCCGCACCGCGTTTGGCAAGAAGCTGGCCGATCAATCCTCGATCCGCCAGGACATTGCCAAGAGCTTTTGCGAAATCGAAATGTCGCGGTTACTGACGTTGAAGGCTGCCGATGCGATGGACCGGTTCGGCAACAAGGTGGCCAAGGACCTGATCGCTGCGATCAAGGTAGTCGCCCCGCAAATGGCCCAGACCGTGTGCGACCGCGCGATCCAGGTCCACGGCGGGATGGGAGTTTCGGATGATACCCCGATCGCCCGGTTCTTCACGCTCAACCGCTTCGTGCGGATCGCGGATGGCCCGGACGAAGTGCATATGAGCCAACTCGGCAAGGCCAAGATCAAGGAATATGTCGCGATGAACGAGCGATAGGTCATGGCCTCGCTGTTCGATCTGACTGGCAAGGTGGCGCTGGTTACCGGCGGCAACAATGGCATCGGGCTGGGCATGGCCGAAGGGCTGGCCCAGCACGGTGCCGCAGTGGTGATCTGGGGCACCAATGCCGCGCGCAACGCTGCAGCGGCCGAACGTTTGCGTAGCCACGGCGGTGAAGTGCGTTCGGCCGAAATCGATGTTTCCGACGAAGCTGCGGTGGCGGCCGGGGTCGTGGCCATCGTTGAAGAATTCGGCCGGCTTGATCAGGCTATCGCCAATGCCGGGATTTCGATCTCGCGCAAAAGCGTGTTCGATATCACCGAGGACGATTTCAAGCGGATCGAGGCGGTGAACATCCACGGCGTGCTGTTCACTTTGCGCGAAGCGGCGCGGCACATGATCGCGCGGCACAAGGCTGGCGACAGCGGCGGTTCGCTGGTCGGGATTTCGTCAACTTCGGCGATCCACGGTGCGGCGCGCAACGAGCACTATGCCGCCACCAAAGGCGCGGTGGTGACAATGATCCGGGCCATGGCAGTCGAATTGGCGCGCTATGGCATTACGGCCAACTCGGTCCTGCCTGGCTGGACCCGCTCGGGCATGACCGAGGGTCTGCAGGGCTGGGACAAGTTTACCGAAGCCGTGATCGGGCGGGTACCGATGGGCGACTGGCTCGACGGGACGGATTTCGCCGCCATCGCGGTGTACCTAGCCAGCCGGGGTTCGCGCCACCACACCGGCGATACGATCGTAATTGACGGCGGCTACACGATTTTCTGAGAGGACCAGCAATGAAAGCCCTGCGGTATCACGGCGCGCGCGATGTGCGGTTCGAGGCGATGGATGATCCCACGCCGCAGAGTGACCGCGATGCGATTGTCCAGGTCAGCGCCTGTTCGATCTGCGGCTCGGACCTGCACATCTATCACGGCCACGGCTTCAGTGAGGACATGGGGTTTTGCGTCGGCCACGAAGCGGTGGGAGAAGTGGTGGAGGTGGGTCGCGCAGTGAGCCGCGTCAAGGTGGGTGACAAAGTGATGCTGCCCGCCGCGGTGGGTTGCGGCGCGTGCCGATCGTGCCTGGGGGGCAATGTTGCCAATTGCGAGTTCGGCATGGGCGCCTGCTATGGTCTGTCGGCGCGGCTGCAAGGCTCGCAAGCCGAGGCGGTCCGCGTTCCGGCGGCCGACATGAACGCGGTGAAAGTGCCCGACGGCGTCAGCATGGATCAGGCCCTGATGATGACCGATGCCCTGGCCACCGCGTGGTATGGTGCACGGCGCGCAGATATCAAACCCGGCTCGTCAGTGGCGATCATCGGGCTTGGCCCGATCGGGCTGATGGCGGTGGAAAGCGCCTTCGTGATGGGCGCACATGTGGTTTACGCGGTCGATCCGGTGGCCGAGCGGCGGGCGCTGGCGGCCAGCGCCGGGGCGATCGCGCTCCACCCCGATGAGGTGCTTGACCGGGTCAAGGAAGACACCCGCGGGGCCAAGCTGGAATGCGTGGTCGAAGTGGTGGGCAGCGATGCCACGGTCGATCTGGCGCTGCGGCTGGTGGGGCGGCGCGGCACCGTTTCGGTGATCGGCGTGCAGCAATCGAAGCGTTACGCCTTTCCGCTCGAACGCGCTTTCGGCGCGGGGCTGACCTTTCGCGCCGGAACCTGTTCGGTGCCCGAAGAACTGCCCGCGCTGTTTCCGCTGGTGCAATCGGGGCGGCTGAAGCCCGAACGTTATATCAGCCACCGGATGCCGCTGAGCCAGGGGGCCGAAGCCTACCGCCTGTTCGAAGCGCGCGAGGCTGGGGCGCTCAAGATGGTGCTGATGCCAGACTAGACCAAAGGGTATTGGCCAGCGCCAAAAGGCGATGCTAGGACGCTGGGAAGATGTCCAGTTCTCCGCCCGACCAAGCCCTGTCGCTTGAACGCGCCGCGCTTTCCCGCGCGCTGGGCCGTGTGGCCTTGCAGGACCGCGATGCGCTGCAGGAGGTCTATCGCCGCACCTCAAGGAAACTATTCGGGATCTGCCTGCGTATCTTGGGAGAACGCAGCGAGGCCGAGGACGCCATGCAGGAAGTCTATCTCACCATCTGGCGGCGCGCGGGCAGCTTTGATCCGGCGCGCGGTAACCCGATTTCCTGGCTCGCCGCGCTGACCCGCAACCGGGCGATCGATCTGCTGCGCCGCTCGGGCCGCCGCGAGAGTGCGCCGATCGAACTGGCAGTCGACGTGGCCGATGAAAGCCCCGATGCCGAAACTGCGCTGATCGAACAGGGCGATGAGGCGCGGATTACCTATTGCATCGAACGGCTGGCCAAGAGCGACGCCGCAATGATCCGCACCGCGTTTTTTGAAGGCACCACTTACGCCGATCTGGCCGGGCGCAGCGATTTGCCGCTGGGCACGGTCAAAAGCCGGATCCGCCGCGCCTTGCTGAAATTGCGGGAGTGCCTGGGATGAGCGAAGAGGACGACCTGCTGGCCGCCGAACTGGCGCTGGGCTTGGAAGCCGATCACGCCGCCCGTGCCCGGATGGCGAACGATGCTGCGTTCGCGCAGCGCGTCGCGTGGTGGGAACAGCAACTGGCCGGGCTGGCCAGCGATGCCGGGCAGGATCCTCCAGCTGAGCTATGGCCGCGCATCGCCGCAGCCCTGCCGCAAAATGACAATGCGGCGGGCGTTGGCCGCAGCGTGCTGCGCTGGAAGCTGCTCAGCGGAGCCATGGCGGCGGTTGCCATGGTTGCGCTGGTGATGGTGGCGCAGCGACCGCAGATCACCCTGCCGCCGCCGCCCGGAGCGCCGGCCGTGGCGACGCTATCGGGCGAGAAGGGCAGCGCGCTGGCGATCAGTTATGATACCGCATCGCACCGGCTCACGGTGGCCCCGGTCAAGCTTGATCCGGGCAAGGGCGATGCCGAACTGTGGGTGATCCCGGTCGGCGCTGAAAAGGCGGTGTCGCTGGGAGTGATCGATGCCCGCAAAGCCAGCTCGCACCAGCTCAATCCTTCGCAGGCGCGGCTGGTCGCGCCGGGGGCAACCTTTGCCATTTCGCTTGAACCGACCGGTGGATCACCCACCGGCACCGCGACCGGGCCGATCGTCGCCAGCGGCAAATTGATCGAGACCTAGAAAAAATAATTGAGCCGCGATGCATCCGCGCGAAAGGCGGCTGCGTATCTCCGCTGCTGGCGCGATTGAACGCCCGGCACTGAAGGAGATTTTCCGATGAAGCTCAAACTTGCTCTTGCTGCCGCTGCGCTGTCGCTGGTGGTTGCGCCTGCACTCGCCGGCCAGATGATGCACCACGGCAACCCGATGGTTGGCGGCGCTGCGATGTACCCGACCAAGAACATCATCGAAAACGCCGTCAATTCGAAGGATCACACCACGCTGGTGGCCGCGGTCAAGGCCGCCGGTCTGGTCGAAACGCTGTCTGGCCCGGGACCGTTCACCGTGTTCGCGCCGACCAATGCCGCGTTCGATCGCCTGCCGGCCGGCACCGTCGACACGCTGCTCAAGCCTGAAAACAAGGGCACGCTGACTGCCGTGTTGACCTATCATGTGGTCGCCGGGCGGATCACCAGCGGGCAGCTGATCAAGCTGATCAATGCCGGACATGGCAAGGCCGTGGTCACCACCGTGGGCGGTGAAAAGCTGACCGCCAAGAAAATGGGCAAGAATATCGTGCTGGTCGATGCCAAGGGCGGCGTCGCCACGGTGACCACTGCCAACGTCATGCAGTCCAACGGCGTGATTCACGTGATCAACCGCGTGCTGCTGCCGTAAAACCGAATTTGGAGCGCGCCAGCCACGCGGCTAGCGCGCCCCAATGGGCCCCGCCGGTTCCCACCCCTCCTACCGGCGGGGCTCACTTTTTCAGGTGTTGCGCCTCGTTGGCCGCGCTCAGCACCGCCCGGACGCTGGCGGTGGCCACGTCCTCATCTATGCCGACACCCCAGACGGTTTTGCCATTGGCGCCGATGCATTCGACATAGGCGGCGGCGCGGGCATCGGATCCGGCGGTCATCGCGTGTTCGGCATAGTCCTTGACTTCAAGCACCACGCCAAAGCTTTCTGCGAGCGTCGCTACGACCGAGCTGATCAGCCCGTTGCCGCGGCCCGAAACCGACTGTTCCTGATCATCGACCGCGATCTTGCCCGCGAACACCCGGGTTCCGTCAGCGGTCTTCGATTCCTCGTAATCGACCAACTGGAAATGCTGCGGGACGCCGACGTGGTAGACCCGCTGGAACACGTCCCAGATATCTTCGGCGAACAGTTCGCGGCCCACTTCGTCGGCCAGTTGCTGGACATGGCCAGAGAAATGCGCCTGCATCTTCTTGGGCAGTTTGAGCCCCTGATCCTGTTCCAGTACCCAGGCGAACCCGCCTTTGCCGCTTTGCGAATTGACCCGGATCACCGCTTCATAATCGCGGCCCAGATCGGCCGGATCGATCGGCAGATAGGGCATCGCCCAGATCTCGTCATTCTGGGTTTCGCGCGCGGCAAAGCCCTTCTTGATCGCGTCCTGATGGCTGCCCGAAAATGAGGTGTAGACCAGTTCGCCGACATAGGGATGACGCGGATGGATCGGCAGCTGATTGCAGTATTCCACAGTTGCGGCGATCTCATCGATATTCGAGAAATCGAGGCCCGGATCAACACCTTGGGTGTACATATTGAGTGCAACTGTAACGAGATCGCAATTGCCGGTGCGCTCACCATTGCCGAACAGGCAGCCTTCGACCCGGTCGGCCCCGGCCATCAGCCCCAGCTCGCATGCCGCGATCCCAGTGCCGCGATCGTTGTGGGTGTGGAGCGAGATCACCACCGCTTCCCGATTGGGGATCATCCGCCCGAACAGTTCGATCTGATCGGCATAGATATTGGCGGTGGCGCATTCGACAGTCGCCGGCAGATTGAAGATGATCGGCTTTTCGGCGGTAGGTTGCAGCACCTCCATCACCGCCGCGCAAACCTCAACCGAGTACTCGACTTCGGCGGTGGAGAAGGTTTCGGGGCTGTATTCAAACCGCCAGTCGGTGCCGTGATACTTGGCCGCCTGATCGCGCAGCACCTTGGCGCCTTCGATCGCGATTGCCTTGATCTCGTCCTTGCCCAGGCCGAACACCACCTTGCGCCAGACCGGCGAAACGGCGTTATACAAGTGGACAATCGCGGTCTTGGCGCCTTCAAGGCTGGCAAAGCTGGTCTCGATCAGATCGCGGCGTGATTGGGTCAGCACCTGGATCATCACATCGTCAGGAATCCGGCCATCCTTGACCAGCCCGGATATGAAATCGAAATCGGTGGCGCCCGATGCGGGGAAGCCAACCTCGATTTCCTTGACCCCGACTTTGAGCAGCAGGTCGAAAAACCGGCTTTTCTTTTCGGCGCCCATCGGATCGATCAAGGCCTGGTTGCCATCGCGCAGATCGGTGGAAAGCCAGCGCGGGGCTTTCTCGATCACCTTGGAAGGCCAGGTGCGGTCGGGCAAATTGATCGGCGGGAAGGGGCGGTACTTGACGCCCGGGTTCTTCAGCATGGTCATAGTGGTATCTCTGATTTGGCTCTGCGACAGGTTAGCGGCTTACTTCGTCCCTTGAGCGGCGCTGCGTGCCGCAAATGGTGCACGCCAGCTCACGCCCAAGGGCGGATAAGTCGCAGGGTAAGGCCAAGCGGTGAGATCATGGCGCGGTCTATGGCGGGGCGCGCCCGGGTTGTAAAGAGCCGAGACGCGCCGCCGCCCACCTTGTTTATCGCGGATTCGTCCCCATATTGCAGCTATCGTCTGGGCTTCAACCGCATGCAGATGACTGAGAGACCTTGCGCGCTCCCGCATCGGGAGAGACGCCGTGGACCTTATGAACCTTCTTTACAAACATCAGGTGGCGCTGATCCGCGCTGGCGAAGCGGCGCGCGAAACCGGCAAGGCTTATTGCGGTGAGGCCAAGCAACTGGCCGGCCAGATCCAGCGCCGCCGCGAGAGCCTTGGCGTGCCGCAATACCGTATGGGCTGCTCCGCATGAGCCGGGCCATGAACATCAAGTTGCCCGAAGCCGAAGTGGTCAAGCTGTGCGCTGCTGCTGAGGTGGTGATCAGCGCGATCGAGACGCTGCCTTCGGGCGGCACCCATCTGGTTTGCCGCACGATCGAAGGCGCTGACGAGATGCGCCACCGCTGCAAAAAGCACCTGATCGAAGGCCGGGTAAAGCGGTTCCCGTTCCTGGTTGCCAACAAGTATTAGGCGCAGTGCGCGCAGTCCTCACCGGGGCTGCGCGGACGCCCGCAGTGCTGGCATGAGGCATAGGGGCCGGGCACCAGTCCGTGTCCGACGCTGACGCGTTCATCGAACACGAAACATTCGCCCTGCCACCGGCTGCGCTCAGCCGGCATCTCTTCCAGATATTTCAGGATCCCGCCCTTGAGGTGATAGACTGCGTCGATCCCCTCAGCCTTGAGGAATGCGGTCGATTTTTCGCAGCGGATGCCGCCGGTGCAGAACATCGCCACCTTGCGCTTGCCTTCCAGCAGTTCATCGCGGTGATTACGGAACCAGCCGGGAAATTCGCGGAATGAGCGCGTGCCCGGATCGATCGCCCGTTCAAAAGTGCCGATCTCAACCTCGTAGGCATTGCGGGTATCGATCACCAGCACTTCGGGATCGGCGATCAAGGCGTTCCATTCCTCTGGGTCGAGATAGTGACCGGTGCCTTCCAACGGATCGATGTGGGGCTGGCCCATGGTCACGATTTCGGCCTTGATCCGCACTTTCATTCGCCGGAACGGCATAGCGTCCGCCTGAGAATACTTCACCTCCAGCGCCGCGCAGCCGGGCAGGGCGCGCAATTGCGCAACCACAGCGTCAATCGCGGCCTCTGTTCCGGCGATAGTCCCGTTGATCCCCTCACGCGCCAGCAGCAGCGTGCCTTTGATGGCGTGTTCTTGGCACAACGCCAGCAGATCGGCGCGCAATGCGGGCAGATCGTCCAGCTGGGTGAACTGGTAAAGCGCGGCGACGCGGATTGGATGGCTGGGCGAGGTCATTGCCGCGCCCATAGTCCAAATGGGGCTGGGTGGGCCAGTGGCACGTGCAATTGCGCGGTGCTTGACAAGCCAGGTATTGTTTCCATATTTCGATAAATATCGAATCAAGGGAATTCCCGAATGCACAGCGAATCCGCAATCCGCGCTTTGGGCGCTTTGGCGCAAGAACATCGCCTGGCCGCGTTTCGCCTGTTGGTTGAAACCGGGCCAGCGGGCCTGGCTGCGGGCGTTCTGGCAGAGCGGCTTGGAATCGCGCCCTCATCGCTCAGCTTTCATCTTGCCCAGCTGGCCAATGCAGGGCTGGTCAAACAGGACCGGCAGGGGCGTTCGATTATCTATTCGGCTGACTTCGCGGCGATGAGCGCGCTGGTCGGATATCTTACCGAAAACTGCTGCCAGGGGGCTTCATGCTCGGGCGCAGTGCCAGACGAAAGGAATGCGGCATGAAGCGGTTTCACGTCCATGTCGGGGTGGACAACCTCGATCAGTCAATTGCCTTCTACAGCGGGTTGTTCGGTGCAGAACCCAGCGTGACCAAGCCTGACTATGCCAAATGGATGCTGGAAGATCCGCGCCTCAACTTCGCGATATCTGCGCGCGAGGGCGCAGCCAAAGGGATCGAGCATTTGGGCCTGCAGGTTGACGATCAGGCCGAGTTGGCCGAGGTTTATGGACGATTGCAAGATGCCGGCCGCCCGGTGCTGGAAGAAGGCGCGACGACTTGCTGCTACGCCCAGTCCGAAAAGAGCTGGATCGCCGATCCCCAGGGCGTGGTCTGGGAAGCCTTTCTGACCATTGGTGACAGCACCAGTTATGGTGACAATCCCGGGCTGGACCAGCTCGCTTCCGACAATGCTGCCGCCGGTGCCTGCTGCGCGCCCGCACCCAAAGCCGCTAGCTGCTGTTAAGCCAATGCCGCAGATCAGATCGGTTCTGGTGCTGTGCACCGGCAATTCGGCGCGCTCAATTCTGGGTGAGGCGCTGTTCGAGCAGCTCAGCCAAGGCCGGATCAAGGCCTACAGCGCGGGCAGCAAACCCAAGGGTATGCCGCATCCCGGCGCGCTGCGGTTGTTGGCGCGGCGCGGGTTCGATGTGGCCCGGTTCCGCTCGAAAGGCTGGAGCGAATTTTCCGGGCCCGATGCACTGCCGATCGATCTGGCGATCACCGTCTGCGGCAATGCTGCGGGTGAAGCCTGTCCGGTGTTCCCTGGCGCTCCGTTGCGGGCGCATTGGGGCCTGCCCGATCCGGCCGATGTCGCTGGGCCGGACGCAGTGGTCGACGCCGCGTTTGAGGAGACCGCGCGCCTGCTTGAACTGCGGATCAGGGCACTGCTCGCGCTCGACGCAGCAGCGCTGAGCGCCAAGGAGCTCCAACAGGCGCTCGCACAAATCGGGGCGATGGAAGGGGCGGCATGAAACGCGTACTCGCTGCCGAGGCGATCGGCTCGGCCTTGCTGTTTGCCACCGTGGTCGGTTCGGGCGTGATGGCTGAGCAGCTGGCGGGCGGAAACGTGGCCGTGGCCTTGCTCGGCAATACGCTGGCTACGGGGGCGATGCTCTATGTGTTGATCACCATGCTGGGGCCGATTTCGGGGGCGCAGTTCAACCCCGCAGTCAGTTTGGTTATGCACCTGCGCGGTGAAAGGACTTGGGGCGAGCTGGCCGCGCGGATTGCGGCGCAGCTGGCGGGCGGTATTGCGGGGGTGTGGATCGCGCATGCGATGTTCGATCTGCCGGTGCTGCAATTTTCCACTCACACCCGCACTGGCATGGGGCAGTGGCTGGGTGAATTCGTTGCCACCTTTGGCTTGCTGCTGACGATCATCGGCACCCTGCGCCACCGGGCCGAAGCGGTGCCTACAGCGGTCGCGCTTTATATCACCGCAGCCTACTGGTTCACGTCGTCGACCAGCTTTGCCAACCCCGCGATCACCGTGGCGCGAAGCCTGTCGAATACCTTCGCTGGGATCGCGCCAGGCGATGTGCCGGGCTTTATCGCCGCGCAGCTCGCCGGCGCCCTGGCCGCACATTACTGCGCGCGCTTCCTCTTTGCGGAAAGCCCGGTATAGCGGACCGGAAACCGCAACAATCAAGGGAGCCCGCATGTCCGCTGCAGGAAAGTTCGATTCCGCCGGCCTTGCCCGTATCGATCGCTTCGTCAAAGACCACTATCTCGACAATGGCCTGCTGCCGCATGCCCAGGTGCTGGTCGCCCGTGACGGGGAAATCGCGCATTTCTCCTCGCAGGGCCTCGCCCGTGAAGGCGGCAAGGCCATCGACGAGGCATCACTGTTCCGCATCGCCAGCATGACCAAGCCGGTCACCTCGATCGCCTTCATGCAGCTGCTTGAACAGGGGCTGGTCGCGCTCGATACTCCGGTTCACCGGGTGCTGCCCGAATTCAAGGGGCTGGGCGTCTACAACGGCGGCGGCGGCGGAGTGCCGTTCCAGACCAAACCGTGCGAGCGGCCGATGCTGATGGTCGATCTGCTGCGCCACACCTCGGGGCTGACCTACGGCTTCCAGAACCGCAGCAACATCGATCTGGCGATGCGCGAAGGCAAGTTTGAAAACTGGCACGGAAATCTGACGCTCGATGAATTCGTCGGCGCGCTGGGCAAGCTGCCGCTGGAATTTTTGCCCGGCACGGCCTGGAACTATTCGGTCTCCACCGATGTGCTGGGCGCGGTGGTGCAGCGGCTTTCGGGCAAGACGCTGGACCAGTATTTTGCCGATCACATCTTCGCCCCGCTGAAAATGGACGATACCTTTTTCGCCGTGCCCGAAGCCAAGATCGACCGGTTGACCGATTGCTATACCTTTGTGCCCAGCAAGGGCCGGGTGATGTATGACCGCGGCAGTGAAAGTGCGTGGAGCCGCCAGCCAAAGCAGCTTTCGGGCGGCGGCGGGCTGGTTTCCACCGCGCTCGATTACCACCGCTTCTGCACGATGTTGCTGAACGGGGGCGAGCTTGACGGGGCGCGGGTGATCGGGCGCAAGACGCTGGAGCTGATGACGCTCAACCACTTGCCCGGCAATGGCGATCTGGCCGCCTGGTCACAGTCCTTGTTCAGCGAGGCGACCAACGCTGGCGTGGGCTTCGGGCTGGGCTTTGCGATCAATATCGATCCCGCCGCCAACCTGATCCCGGGTTCGCTGGGCGAATACTACTGGGGCGGGATGTTCTCGACCGCGTTCTTCGTCGATCCGGTGGAGCGGGTGAGCATGGTCTTCATGACCCAGCTTTCCCCCAGCAGCACCTACCCGATCCGCCGCGAGCTGAAGACGCTGATCTATGCGGCGCTGACCTGATGGCGATCAATGAACTCTATGAAACGATGGGTCTGGTCCGGATGGTCAGCGTGGATCCCGCCGGGCGCGCGGTGATCGAATATGAAGCGCGCACCAATCAGTGCCATTCGGGCGGAGTGGTGCAGGGCGGGTTCGTCAGTGGCTGGATCGATGCCGCCATGGCCCACGCCGTGATCGGCAAATTGGGCGATGGCGTGGTGCCGATGACGCTTGAGCTGAAGGTCAGCTTCCTGGGCCCGGCGCGGCCCGGTCTGGTGATTGCCGAGGGCTGGATTATCAAGAGCGGGCGCACCACCGCCTTTGTCGAAGGCAGCCTGAAGGACGCGGCTGGTAATCTGCTCGCGACTGCCAGCAGCACGCTGATGCTGGCCGATCGCAAGCGTGTGGAGGCCGCGGCAAAGGCCGCGACCTCCAGTTAGACGGGATCAGACGCCGAGCAGGGTATTGAGCCGGGCGACCACTTCAGGGGTCAGCTCAACTTTGGCCGCTGCGGCCAGCTTGGTCTGGGCATCCAGGATCGATTGCTGTGCGGCAGCCAGGCTGGCCTGATCGGCGCTCAGCGTGGTCTGGGCTGACGTCAGGGTGACTTTGGCAGCATCCAGATCGGCTTGGGCCTGCGTGATTGCGGCCGTATCGGGGGTGGTTGCAGCTTTCAGCGCGTCAAGCTTGGCCTGCGCCGCGTCGACCAGCTTCTGGGCATCGCTGACCGCAGTGGTATCGGTCGCGACCAGTGCGTCGTATTTGGCGGCGGCTTCGTTACCCTCAGCAACTGCCAATTTGTATTCGCGCAGCTTGCCCACGATCGACTTGTCCGAAGCATGCGCCAGGCCATTGGCCGATGCATGCGCCGCGTTAAGCGACTTGAGGTAAGACGCGCCCTTGGTCAGGCTGGCATCGGGTCGATTGGCCTGACCCTTGCCGCCGACGTTGACATTGCCGCCGACCTTAGCCTTGCCGTCAGCATTGGCAGATGCCTGGGCCGATGCGGCCGCACCAACTGAGGCCTGCGGAGCGCCGCGCGGCACGCCAACCGGCGCACCATGCGGAACGCCAGCAGGAGCGCCGTGCGGAACGCCTGCGGGGGCACCGCGCGGAATGCCGGCGGGCGGGCCAGCAGGGACCCCGGCGGGCGGCGCTGCGATAGCCGCCGAAGCTGCCAATGCGATGCTTACAGCACCGAAACGTAGAGAATTCTTCAACATCGTACTTCTCCTGATCGGTTGCCCCCGATTGAAAACGGATTGTCTAATTGAACAGGCTCAGCCGAACCCCAGCGCCAAGCCGCGGACTGGCTTCGTTGAGACCCGCCATACCATAAAGCGTGATCCCGAACCGGTCCGAGACGCGCTGAGTCAGATAGGGTGCGATTACCGCCTGCGATTGCAGCCCGGTCGCCACCGGCTCGCGGTACGAGAAGCTGGCACCCATGTCGGTGCGCGGCGATGGCTTGTAGTTGACCCCGGCTGTGGCGGTAATGCCGTTGTTGAGCTGATAGGCGGCCGGGCTGCCCAGCCACGAATAACCCACCGAACCGAACAGCATCGTACCAGGCGCCACGGTCTTGAATGCGCTCATCTGCACTGAATAGTCGACTTCACCAGTCCCGATCTGGGCCGAAGCCGTCGGGATCTTGACCGTGCCGCCCAATTCGAACGCGGGCAGTGCGCCGCTCTCGCGGGTCAGCAGATAGCCCGATGAAACCGAAAGATCGCCAATGCCCGATGAATTTACTGGTGTGGTGCTGGACGGATCAAACACCACGACCCCGCCGACTACCCGGCCCGGACCCTTGATCGAAACATAGGGCAAGCTGGCCGAAATGCGGAAATTGCCTGACCGCAGCTTCGCCTCGACCGGGATGCTCCACACCGTGGTGTCGCTGGCAGCGCCATAGCTCCCGACTGAATAGTCAGCTCCGGTGGAAAGTTCGAATTCTGTGGTGTCGATTTTGGCAGCTTCGCTGGGATCGCTGCTCTGCGCAAAGGCGGGAGTGGCACTTGCCAGTGCCAGCAGCGGGACAGCCATCAGACGATATTTCAGCATCAAACACTCCTGTTTATCGGGCTAATGGTGTCCAGCGATGAACAACAGTCGAACAAATCGCGTTGCCCCCACGTTAAGCAAATGCGGCTGACTACCGGTTTGCCGCATGGTCTGTGGAATATTTGGCTGAGTTGTGCGCCGATTGCGCCGATTTGCGCCGGTAGGAAGGATGGCTGGGCTTCGCAGTGGTCAAAGCCGGGTTAATTTCCGGATCGCCGGTCCATGCTCGTCCAGCACGGGCGGGGCTAATCGTTCGCCCGGTGCGCCGCTGCCAAACCGGACCGGCTGCGCTTGTTCAATATAACTGCCGACAAGCGGATGATCACGGCGGCGGAAATATCCGACCGCTGCGAGATGCGGGTCGTCAATCACATCATTCAGATCGCGCACCGGCTGCGCCGGCAATTGCACCGCATGGCATTTGTCCAGCAGTTCCAGCGTGGTCAGGCGCGGGGTCAGCTCGGCCAGCCGGGTGTAGAGTGCGTCCTGATGGGCAATCCGCCCGCGCGGATCGGCAAAGCGCGGGTCGTCCAGAAACTCGGGTTCACCCAGCAGGGTAAAGACCCGGTCCCACGCGTCCATGGTGTACATGACGATGCTGATGTGGCCGTCTTTGGTGGGGAAGGGCTGGCGCAAGGGATCGATCTGCCGGGCATAGCCCGCCGATCCCAGCGGCGGATCGAAAGTCTGCCCGCCCAGATGTTCCAGCATCATGAAGCTGGTGAAGCTTTCGAACATCGGCACTTCGACATACTGCCCACTGCCGCTACGCTCGCGGTGGAACAGCGCGCCCAGCGCGCCATAGGCGGCGTGCAGCCCGGCCACCTTGTCGGCGATCAGCGAGGGCAGATAACGCGGCGCGGGGTTGCCATCGGCGCGCGGCAGCAGCGTGGCGGTGCCGGTCGCGGCCTGGATCACATCGTCATAGGCCTGCAGATCGGCATAGGGCCCGTCTTGCCCGAACCCGACGCAGTGCAAATAAACGATCTTGGGGTTGAGCGCGCTGACCGCAGCATAGTCCAGCCCCAGCCGCTCCAGCGCCTTGCCCCGGACATTGACCACGAACACATCGGCAGTGGCCAGCAAGTCCAGCATCACCGCCTGATCGTCAGCGCTTTTGAGATCGAGCGCAATCGAACGCTTACCGCGGTTGAGCGCCATGAACCCCGGCGCCATGCCCGCAACGTTGGGCGATGCCCCCGACCAGCGAAACGCATCGCCAATGCCCGGGCTTTCCACCTTGATCACATCGGCGCCCAGATCAGCCAGAATCTGCGTGCAATAGGGGCCGAACACCACGCTGGTAAGATCGATCACCGTGATCCCATCAAGCATCGAGGCCTGCATCGCATTCTCCTGTGTCGGGCAAAACACTGTGGCCTTAATCGAACGGTTAACACAAGCGCCGAGTTGCCCTAGGCTGCACGCATGACCCAGATTCGCCCCTTCACGCTCGCCATTCCCGATGCCCAGTTGGATGATCTCAATCTGCGGCTGGACCTTGCTCGCTGGCCTGAGAAGGAATGCGTTGGCGATTGGTCGCAAGGCACCCCGCTGGAGGTGTTGCAGGACCTGACCGGCTATTGGCGGGGGGGCTATGACTGGCGGCGGTGCGAGGCAAAGCTCAACGCGCTGGGCCAGTTTCAGACCGAAATCCAGGGGCTCGACATCCACTTCCTGCACGTCCGTTCGCCGCGTGCCGATGCGGTGCCGCTGGTGATGACGCACGGCTGGCCGGGATCGGTGATCGAATTCATGGGCGTGATCGAGGCTCTGGCCAACCCGCCAGCGGGAGAGCTGGCATTTCACGTCGTCGCGCCGTCGCTGCCGGGCTTTGGGTTTTCGGGCAAGCCGACTGAGGCCGGGTGGGGCGTGCCCAAAATCGCCATGGCCTGGGCCGAACTGATGCAGCGGCTGGGCTATAGCCGCTGGGTTGCGCAAGGCGGAGATTGGGGCTCAGCGGTGACCACTGCGATCGGGGTGATCAAGCCTGAGGGCTGCCTTGGCATCCACCTCAACATGCCGATTGGGCGGCCCGAACCCGAAGATCTCGTCGCTCCTTCACCTGCCGAGCTAAAGGCCTTGGCCGCGCTCAAGCACTATCAGGATTGGGACTCGGGCTATTCGACCCAGCAGCGCACCCGCCCGCAGTCGGTCGGCTACGGGCTGGTCGATAGCCCGGTGGGGCTGGCAGGCTAGATCCTGGAGAAGATGTGGGCCTGGACTGATAATTCTGGTTCGCCCTACGATGCGCTAAGCCGCGATCAGATCCTCGATAACCTAATGCTCTATTGGCTGCCCGGAACTGGCGCGTCGTCAGCCCGGCTGTATTGGGAAAGCTTCGGCGCATTCGCGCCGATGGAGATCACGCTGCCGGCGGCGGTCAGTGCCTTTCCCAAGGAAATCCTGCCAACCCCGCGCAAATGGGCCGAGCGCAGCCTCAAAAATCTGGTCCACTGGGGCGATATGGAAAAAGGCGGACACTTTGCCGCGTGGGAACAGCCCGATGCCTTCGTGGGTGAATTGCGCCAGGCTTTTGCGTTGATGGTTTAGACTACTTCGCCTTCACGAAGCCCGCGCTGATCTCCAGATCGACCCGGTCGCCGACCAGTCCCATGTCTGCAGTCAGGCCATAGTCCGATCGCAGGATCGAGGTGGTGGCGTGAAAGCCGACCGTCAGCGCGCCGCCCAGCAGACCTTTGCCTGCGCCCACGAAAGTCGCGTTCAGCGTAACCGGCTTGGTGACGCCATTGAGCGTCAGAATGCCCGTAATCACCGCGCTTTTGCCATCTGTGCCGGGTGCCACCTTTGTCGATGTAAACACCGCATCAGCAGGCTGCGGGCCAAAGTAATCCGGCTTGCCCGCAGCATTGGGGCGCAGCAGAGCGCCGGTCAGCCCGGCGTTGGCGGTGATAACCTTGCGCACCGGTATCCGCACCGCCACCTTGGCCAGATCCAGATGGGCCGGATCGATCACCAGAGTGCCGGTGATCGTGCCGAACAGGCCGAAGGCATCATTAAAGCCCATGTGGCTCACCCGCCAGCCGATCACGGTGTGCGATGGATCGGCCTGATAGGTGCCCGCCAATACGCGGCCTGGATCGGGCTGGCCGGGCAATGGTCCTGCGGCCCACAACAGGCCTGCCGAAGCAAGCGCGGCAACCATGATGGGACTCTTGCGAGCAAGGGCGGGGATGCGCATGAACAATCTCCAGAGCAGCACAGGGGCAGGCGGTGAGCTATAGCCGCTTGACCCCGCCTGAATAGCAGCACCTGCCACTTGCCCTTCGCCAGCCATCGGTTAAGCCTGTCCATAGGGGAGATCGCCTGCATGACCGACTATGCCGAAGTGGATGTTGCCGCCGCCGGGGACACGCCCGAATTGGGCAAGAGCCTGGAAAATCGCCACGTCACCATGATTACGCTGGGCGGGATCATCGGTGCCGGGTTGTTTGTCGGGTCCTCGACGACGATTTCGCAGGTTGGCCCGGCGGCAGTAGTCTCGTTCGGGATCGCGGGCCTGGCGGTGATGCTGGTGATGCGGATGATTTCGGAAATGGCCTCTTCGCTGCAGGGCGTGCAGGCCTTTCCGGATTTTGCCCGCGCCGGGATCGGGCATTGGGCCGGTTATCTCTCGGGCTGGCTCTACTGGTATTTCTGGGCCGTGGTGGTGGCGGTGGAAGCGGTGGCCGGGGCCAAGATCCTGCACCAATGGTACCCGATGTTTGCCGAATGGCAGATCGGCGTGGCCCTGATGCTGGCGCTGACTGCGGTCAACCTGCTCTCGACCCGCGCCTATGGCGAGTTTGAATTCTGGTTCTCGCTGATAAAGGTCGGCGCGATTCTGGCCTTCATCCTGATCGCCGGGGCATGGGTGCTTGGGTTCACCAATCCGGCCGGAGCCAGCGTGGCCAACTGGACCGCGCATGGCGGCTTTGCCCCCAATGGCTGGGGGCTGGTGCTGGCCGCGGTCGCCTCAACCATATTCACCATGTGCGGGGCCGAAATTGCCACGATCGCAGCAGCGGAAAGTAAAGAGAGCACCAAGGTGATCGCCCGCCTGTCGCTGTCAGTCTCGGCGCGGATCCTGTTCTTCTATGTCATCACGCTGGCGCTGATCGTGGCGGTGCTGCCGTGGAACGGGGTGGTAGCGGGCTATTCGCCGTTTGCCGCCACGCTTGAGGCAATCCACGTGCCGGGCGGCAAATTCATCATGACCTGCCTGGTGCTGGTCGCAGTGCTCTCGTGTCTCAATTCCAGCCTCTACATCACCTCGCGCACGCTGTTTGGCTTGGCCAAGCACGGCGATGCGCCGCAGTGGCTGGTCGCGGTCAACAACCGCAAGGTTCCGGCCCGCGCGATCGTGGCCGCCAGCCTGTTCAGCTATCTGGCCTATGCGGCGGAACGGCTGGCTCCCAACACAGTGTTCAGCTTCCTGATCAATTCATCGGGGGCAACGATGCTGCTGCTCTATATCCTTTGCGCTGTGGCGCAGCTGCGCATTCGCCGCCAGCTGGAAGCCAGCGCTCCGGAAAAGCTGCAGATCAAGATGTGGCTGTTTCCCTGGCTGACCCTGGCCACCATCGCAGTGATGGCAGCCGTGCTGGTCTTCATGGGGATCAATCCTGCGCGGCGGATCGAGCTGTGGACCAGCCTGCTGGTGGCGGGCCTGTTCCTGCTGGGCTACGCGGCCATGAAAAAGGCCCGGGGGTAAGCCCGGGCCTCGTTCAATCGCGATGGGGCTAAGCCTTAGTTCTTTTCCTGATCGACCAGCTTGTTCTTGCCGATCCACGGCATCATTGCGCGCAGTTGTGAACCGGTCTTTTCGATCTGGTGCGCCTCTGCCGCCTTGCGTGCGGCTTTCAGTTCGGGCTGCCCGGCGCGGTTATCAAGCACGAAGTTCTTCACGAACCGGCCCGATTGAATATCGGCCAGCACGCGCTTCATTTCGGCCTTGGTTTCGGCGGTGATGATCCGGGGGCCGGTGGTGATATCGCCGTATTCGGCGGTGTTGCTGATCGAATAGCGCATGTTGGCGATCCCGCCTTCATAGAGCAGATCGACGATCAGCTTGGTTTCGTGGAGGCATTCGAAATAGGCCATTTCTGGCGCGTAACCCGCTTCGACGAGGGTTTCGAACCCGGCCTGGATCAGGTGGGTGATCCCACCGCACAGCACGGCTTGCTCACCGAACAGATCGGTTTCGCATTCTTCCTTGAAGTTGGTTTCGATCACGCCGCTGCGCCCGCCGCCAACGCCGCTGGCATAGGCGAGGGCAACGTCATGCGCGTTGCCGGTGGCATCCTGATGCACCGCGATCAGGCAGGGCACGCCGCCGCCCTTCTGGTATTCGCTGCGCACGGTGTGGCCGGGGCCTTTGGGCGCGATCATGATCACGTCGATATCGGCGGGAACCTCGATCAGCCCGAAATGGATGTTGAGGCCGTGAGCGAAGGCCAGCGCGGCGCCGGGTCGGATGTTGCCAGCAATGTCATCGGCCCAGATCGCGGCCTGATGCTCATCAGGGGCGAGGATCATCAGCACGTCGGCCCATGCCGCCGCGGCCTTGTTGTCCATCACTGTGAACCCGGCAGCCTCAGCCTTCTTGGCGCTGGCCGAACCGGGGCGCAGTGCGATCGCCACATCTTTCACGCCGCTGTCACGCAGGTTCTGCGCGTGGGCGTGGCCCTGGCTGCCATAGCCAACAATGGCGATCTTCTTGCCCGTGACCAGGTTCAGGTCGGCATCGGCGTCGTAATAAACCTTCATGTTCGCTTCCGTTTCCTTCAATTCGTCATTCCCGCGCAGGCGGGAACCCATCTCCTGACCTTTAATTCAATCTCACTCGTTGGAGATGGGTCCCCGCCTGCGCGGGGATGACGAGTGGTTGGTTGAAAAAATTAAGCCGCCTCGGCCCCGCGCATCATGCCCACAACCCCGGTGCGGCCCACTTCGACCAGCCCCAGTTCGCGCATCAGGCCGACGAAGCGGTCGATCTTGTCCGGAGCGCCGGTCAGTTCGAACACGAAGCTGCTGGTGGTGGTGTCGATTACCGAGGCGCGGAACACTTCGGCGAGGCGCAGCGCCTCGACCCGGGCATCGCCCGTGCCTGCCACCTTGACCAGGGCCAGCTCACGCTCAACGTGATCGCCCGCTTCGGTCAGGTCGATCACCTTGTGCACTGGCACCAGACGGCCCAGTTGCGCATGGATCTGATCGATCACCGCGGGCGGGCCGTGGGTGACGATGGTGATCCGGCTGACTGCGTGGTTTTCGGTAATGTCGGCCACGGTCAGGCTGTCGATATTATAGCCGCGCGCGGTGAACAGCCCGGCGATCTTGGCCAGGATGCCCGCCTCGTTATCGACGATGACGGTCAGGACGTGGCGTTCCGAGGCTTCGTGTTTGATCTTCATCATTATTCTCCCCCCTCCTCTTCAGAGGAGGGGTTGGGGGTGGTGGCGCCGCAGGCGCGTGGTGCAAGGCACCACCCCGCTGCGACTAAGCCCGGCTGCGCCGAGCCAAGTCTCGCTGCCCCTCCTCTGAAGAGGAGGGGGGAATTGCGCAAGCCCGCCATCACACCAGCGCCTTCGCTTCATCGTCCAGCGTGCCCGCCACCGTATCGCCGTAGAGGATCATATCGGTGTGCGCCGCGCCGCTCGGGATCATCGGATAGCAGTTGGCTTCCTTGGCCACCATGCAATCGACGAAGACCGGGCCGGGATGATCGATCATCGCCTGAATGCCCGCGTCCAGCTGGCTCTCGTCCTCGATCCGGATGCCCTTCCAGCCATAAGCCTCGGCCAGCTTCACGAAGTCCGGCAGGCTGTCCGAATAGCTTTCCGAATAGCGGCTTTCATAGGTCAGTTCCTGCCACTGGCGGACCATGCCCATCCATTCGTTGTTGAGCACGAAGACCTTGACCGGCAGGCGGTACTGCGAGGCGGTGCCCAGTTCCTGGATGTTCATCTGGATCGAGGCATCGCCGGCAATGTCGATCACCAGCGCATCGGGGTTGCCCAGCTGCGCGCCAATCGCTGCAGGCAGGCCATAGCCCATCGTGCCCAGTCCGCCCGAGGTGAGCCACTTGTGCGGTTCGAACAGCGGAAAATACTGCGCCGCCCACATCTGGTGCTGGCCGACTTCGGTGGCAACGATGGTATCGCGGCCCTTGCTCAGCGCGAACAGCCGCTCGATCGCCAGCTGCGGCATGATCGCATCCTTGCGCGGCGGGTAAGCGAGGCTCTGGCGGGCGCGCCAGCCATCGATGCGGGCTTTCCACTCGGTCATGTCCTGCGCCTTGCGGGCACCCCAGGCGGTGATGAGTTGCTCCAAGACCACTGCGCAATCGCCCAGGATCGGCAGATCAACCGGCACCGTCTTGTTGATCGAGGCGCGATCAATATCGATGTGGATCTTGGTCGAATGCGGCGAGAACGCATCGAGCCGGCCGGTGACCCGGTCATCAAAACGCGCGCCGATGCAGACCATCAGATCGGCCCGGTTCATCGCCATGTTGGCTTCAAACGTGCCGTGCATCCCCAACATCCCCAGCCAATCGGCATGGTCAGCCGGAAACGCACCCAGACCCATCAGGGTAGAGGTCACCGGAGCGCCGGTCAGCACCTGCAACTGGCGCAGCAATTCGCTCGCGCGCGGGCCCGAATTGATCACGCCGCCGCCGGTGTAGAAAATCGGCGCTTTGGCATTGGCCAGCAGTTCGATCGCCTTGGCAATTTCACGTGTCCCAGCGCTGCTGGGCGGGTTGTAGCGGATCTTGCGCTGCGGCGGACCATCAAGCAGCGTGGCCGAGGCAACCTGAACGTCCTTGGGAATATCGATCACCACCGGGCCGGGCCGGCCAGTTGTGGCAATCTGGAACGCCTCATCGATGATTGCGGCGAGTTCGCTCGGGTCTTTCACCAGATAGTTGTGCTTGGTGCAGTGGCGGGTGATGCCGATGGTATCGGCTTCCTGAAACGCGTCCGATCCGATCAGCGGGGTGGCCACCTGGCCGGTGATCACCACCAGCGGGATCGAGTCCATGAACGCATCGGCAATCCCGGTTACGGCATTGGTGGCGCCGGGACCGGAAGTGACCAGCACCACGCCGGGCTTGCCGGTGGAGCGGGCATAGCCTTCGGCAGCATGGGCGGCGCCAGCTTCATGGCGAACCAGGATATGCTTGATCCGCCCGTCACCGAACAGCGCATCATAGATCGGCAGCACCGCGCCGCCGGGATAGCCGAACACGAATTCGACCCCTTGGCGGACCAGGCTTTCAACCAGGATACCGGCGCCGCTGCGCTCTTGGCTCACGTCAGATTACCTCTCACTTGCGTCCGGCCAGGTGAGGCCGGGGCTCTCTCAAAAGACAGACCCGGCACAGTGGCCTGTGCCGGGTCCTCTCTCCAACTTTGATCGCTCTGGCAAGAGCAGCTATGTCGGCAGCCTCTATGTATCAGTAAATGTCATGTCAAGCACTATTCGCGCAATAATGATGCAAAAATAGCTCCTGTATCGTAATCTTGTGCATGCGCCCGTGTCCAGTCGGGCGAAGGCTGGTTGCGCATCCAGGTGTATTGCCGCTTGGCGTAATTGCGCGTCGCCTGCTGCCCGCCCGCGATCATCGCCTCGCGGTCCCAGCGCCCGCCAAGCCAACCGGCGATTTCCCTCACCCCGATCGCGCCCATCACCGGCAGCAGCGGATCAAGTTCCCTCGCCAGCAGCCGCTCAACTTCAGCAATCGCGCCGCAATCCAGCATGGTCAGGAAACGGGCATCGCAGCGGGCATAAAGCACCGCACGATCGGGCATCAACACCGCAGGATGGAGGTCCACCCCAGCACCGATCCCGCCGCTCAATTCCTTCTGCCAATCCTTGAGCGAGCGCCCGGTCGACCGGACGACTTCGAGTGCACGTGAGAGGCGCTGGCGGTCTGCGCGGTTGAGCTGCTGGGCATAGCCTTGGTCTTCGAGGGCCAAGGCTTCATATAAAGCGCCGGTATCAAGCGAGCGAACCTGTTCCCGCACAGCTTCATCCACCGGCGGCACCGGAGCAATGCCATCAAGCAGCGTGCGGATATATAAGCCGGTCCCGCCCACGACGATCGGGATCACACCGCACGCCTGCGCGGCCGCGATCTCCGTCTTTGCCGCAGCAGCCCAATCCGCCGCCGAACAGGCATGTGCCCCGTCCCAGGTGCCAAACAGGCAGTGTTCGATCCCCTGCATATCTGCGGGCGAAGGGCGGGCGCTCAGCACTGCAAGGTCGGCATAGACCTGCGCACTATCGGCATTGATCACCAAAGCCTCGCGCCCGCGCTTCTTCAGCGCAAGCGCAAGGCGCACTGCCAGATCGCTCTTGCCGCTGGCGGTTGGCCCTGCGATGAGCGCCAGCTGCGGCAGACTGGCCGATTGAGGGGAATGCGAAGTGCTCATCGCACGGGTAATAGCAGATCAGATGGCGCTGTCCGCCCACTTGGACGGGGTTATCCGCGCGGTTGAGGCGTCGGGGGCCAAAGTGCTGGGCGCCGATCCGCTGCCCGGAGATCAGGGCGTGCTGCAGCTGATGGTCAATGACGGCGAGGCTGCAGCACTGCGCGGGGTGATCGACCGGCTGTTATCGCCCAGCGATCTGCTAATCACCGATCATTTGCCGCAAGTGCCGCGGGTGTTCGTTTCCGACATGGATTCAACCATGATCGGCCAGGAATGCATCGACGAACTGGCTGACTTTGCCGGGATCAAGGACCAGATCGCCGCTATCACCGAACGCGCGATGCAGGGCGAGCTCGATTTTATCGCTGCGCTTACCGAGCGGGTTCAGTTGCTGGCTGGGCTGGACGAGGCCGCAATCCAGCAGTGTCTGGACGAACGGATCCGCGATATGCCGGGCGCGGCCACCTTGGTTGCCACGCTGAAAGCGCATGGCTGCGAGACGGTGCTGGTAACTGGCGGCTTCCACCAGTTCGCCGATCCGGTGGCGCAGCGGCTGGGGTTTGAGCGCGTGGTAGGCAATCGCCTCGCGGTGGAGCAGGGCAAGCTGACTGGCGGATTGGTAGGCGACATCGTCGATAGCGCGGTAAAAGAACGCGTGCTGCGTGAATGCGCTGCGGCGGCCGGCGATGCCCACAGTCTCGCCACCGGGGATGGTGCCAACGACATCCCGATGTTGCAGGCGGCGCATTATGGCGTGGCCTATCATGCCAAGCCCAAGGCCCGCGCGGCGGCCAATGGCGCCGTCGACTTTGGCGATCTTACATCGGTGTTGCGCCTGCTGGGGCTGGCCGAAGGGAAATGGGCGAAATAACGGTATTGACACTTCTGTAAGTAAGTCGCAGTATCACCCTCGCCATGAACATGATGTCCGCCCCGCTCGCTGCCCGGCCCTCCCAGCGCCAGGCCCATGTCGATTTTGCTGCAGCCGATCTGCCGATGATGCTGCCCGGCCGCCCCGAGGCGCGCTATAATCTGCCCAAGGCCTGGCACCACTTCAAGGAACTGGTGAAGGACAAGGAAGACACCGCGCAAGTGACCGAAATTTTCCAGGCGCTGCCGTGGCGCGGGATCTACGACGCGGCGCTATCGTTCCTGAATACCGATCGCGCGCAGGAAATCCGCCGCAAGGAACCCTCGCTAGTGGCGATTCTCGATAACCATGAAGAATTGCGCAAACTGCCTGCGGGCAGCCTCGCCCACGCCTATTGCGATTTCATGGAGCGTGAAGGTCTTTCGGCCCAAGGTCTGGTCGATGAACTCGACAAGAACCGCCCGGCCGAGATGTATTGGGACGATCAGGTCACCTGGTATTTCAACCGGATGCGCGACACGCACGATCTGATGCACATCCTCAGCGGTTTCGGCCGCGATGCGCTGGGCGAACAGTGCGTGCTGGCCTTCACTTACAGCCAGCAGCCAAGCCCAGCGCACCTGTTCCTGGGTTATGCCGGCGGGCTCGAAATCCGCAAGCACCCGGTCAAGGTTCCGGTGTTCCGCGCGGTGCGCGAAGCCCAGAACATGGGCAAGGCTTGCCCGCGGCTGGTCGAAATGTCGATCACCGAACTGCTGGCCATGCCGATCGAGGATGTGCGGGCGAAACTGGGCATCAAGCCGCCGAAGTTTTACAATCAGGCCCATGCCATGTGGCATGCGGCCGGGGTTGATCCGTATGACCTGATGGCGCCGGTTAAAGCGGCGGCGTAACCCTAAAGGTCCTTCCCATTTTTGGCGAATGCCACAAATGGGGAGGTGGATGGGCCGTCAGGCCCAGACGGAGGGGTAATGTCGCGAGGGTAGAAACCCATCCGTCAGTGCTTCGCACTGCCACCTCCCCATTTGCGCTAATGCGAAAATGTGAAGGATCTAGGCTCACCGCAGCTCTTTCCGGATCACCAGCTTCAGACCCGACCACACCTCATCCACCGCGCAGACCTTGGTGTCGACAAAGCCTAGCGGCAGGCACAGCTCGCGGATCGTGTCTTCGGTGATATTGGTCGGCACCTTGGACGCCTGCTTGGGCCAGCTGACCCAAACCTGAGCGTCGGGCGTGATCTGCTGGCGCAGCGACTTCAGCCGCGCCTCCAGCGCGCTGCGCTCGGTTACAAACACATGCGCGGCGTCGATCCCGTCGGCTGGGTTGGCCACGAAAGTCAGCTCCAGCGCATATTCGGCGATCTCGTCGAAGACGTCCTCGGGCATCTTGTCGAACCACACCCGCATGCCGTCGCGCAGCGAGAGCTTCCTGGCGAGCGGGGTGCCTGAGTACGCGGTGGTCATTCGATAGCTCCCACGTCCAAACCTACCTCACTATCACCGTCGCCCCGGACTTGATCCGGGGTTAGGCTTTTCTTCTGCGACCTAACCCCCAAACGCAAGGTCAGAGAAAGGCAGCCAAGCCCCGGATCAAGTCCGGGGCGACGGGTGAATTTGAGTGGGCGTTCGCCAGTGCCCTCAGCCCTTATGCTTGCCCTTGTGCTCACCAATCAGCCCATCAAGCGCCGCAATCCGGTCGCGCTCCGGGGTGCCGCGCGGCAGGCCCTTGAGCCGGCATGTCGCCCACAACTGCTTGCGCTCGCTCTCCAGCGCCTTGAGATACAGATCGGCCATCAGCTTTCCATCCAGTCGCGGAAGAAGCTGTCGCTGGCTTCGCGCAGGGCGGTGAGCTCGGCTCGACCGCAGTTTTGGCCCAAAGACTCAAATACCAAAGCCGAACCACCGGTCGTTCCGATTTGCTCCCCGACTACCCCGTGCTCATTGAGTCGCTCGATGAGGGCGGTAGCATCAAGAGAGGACGTCAGGATGTAGATAGCCTGATCTTCTCCGAAATACATGCCGGTCAGGGACCCTGGATGATCCTCGATGCTAATGGCTGCTCCGATATTTCCAGCCAGCGCCATTTCCGCAACCGCCACCGCAAGCCCGCCGTCCGAGACATCGTGGCACGCGGTAACAATTCCATCGGCGATAAGCCGCCTTACAGCTTCGCCAGCTCTCAGTTCGGCATCAAGATTGGTTGGAGGTGGTGCCCCTGCTTCACGGCCCGCAATCTCGCGCAGCCAAATGGATGAGCCAAGATGTCCGACTGGATATCCGACACGATAAATCCATTCCCCCTCAGCCTTGAACCCAATCGTCGCCATCTTCTCATGGTCGTCGAGCAGTCCAACCCCGCCAATCGCTGGCGTCGGCAGGATCGCAGAGCCACCCCCAGTCGCCTTGCTCTCGTTATACAGGCTCACATTCCCGCTCACGATCGGATAATCCAGCGCCCGGCAGGCATCGCCCATGCCGCGCAGGCACTCGACGATCTGGGCCATGATTTCGGGCCGTTGCGGGTTGGCGAAGTTGAGGCAGTTGGTGATTGCGAGAGGCTTGGCGCCGACTGCTGACAAGTTGCGATAGGTTTCCGCGACCGCCTGCTTGCCGCCTTCGTAAGGATCGGCATAGCAATAGCGCGGGGTGCAATCGGTGGTGATCGCCAGCGCCTTCTTGTGCCCGTGAATCCGCACCACTGCCGCGTCGCCGCCGCTTTTCTGCAGCGTATCGGCGCCAACCTGGCTGTCATACTGCTCCCAGATCCAGCGCCGGCTGGCGAGATCAGGGCAGGCCATCAGCTTGAGCAGGTCCGCGCCCACATCGGTGCTCTCGGGCACATCGCCCAGCGGCTTGACCGCCGCCCAGGCCTTGTAATCCTCAAGGCTCAGCGCCGGGCGGTCATACAGCGGCGCATCCTCGGCCAGCGGGCCCAGCGGGATATCGCAGACCGTCTCACCCTTCCACGTCAGCACCATGTGGCCGGTATCGGTCACTTCGCCGATCACCGCGAAGTCCAGCTCCCACTTCTTGAACACCGCCTCAGCCATCGGCTCCTTGCCGGGCTTGAGCACCATCAGCATCCGCTCCTGGCTTTCGCTCAGCATCATTTCGTAGGGAGTCATGCCATCTTCGCGGCACGGCACCTTGTCCATGTCGAGAATGATTCCGGCCTTGCCGTTGGTCGCCATTTCGACCGAACTGGAGGTCAGCCCCGCCGCGCCCATATCCTGAATCGCGACGATCGCGTCGGTCGCCATCAGTTCAAGGCAGGCCTCGATCAGCAGCTTTTCAACGAATGGATCGCCGACTTGCACTGTCGGGCGTTTTGCATCGATATCATCGCCAAAGTCGGCGCTGGCCATGGTCGCGCCGTGGATCCCGTCGCGCCCGGTCTTGCTGCCGACATAGACGATCGGGTTGCCGATCCCGGTGGCGGCGGAATAGAAGATCTTGTCCTGATCGGCGACGCCCACGGTCATCGCGTTGACCAGAATGTTGCCATCGTAGGCGCTGTGGAAATTGGTTTCGCCGCCCACGGTGGGCACGCCCACGCAGTTGCCGTAACCGCCGATCCCCGCGACCACGCCTTTGACGAGGCTCTTCATCTTGGGATGCTTGGGATCACCGAACCGCAGCGCGTTCATGTTGGCGATCGGCCGCGCGCCCATGGTGAAGACATCGCGAAGGATCCCGCCAACCCCGGTGGCCGCGCCCTGATAGGGTTCGATGTAGCTGGGGTGGTTGTGGCTCTCCATCTTGAAGATCGCCGCCTGTCCATCGCCGATGTCGATCACGCCGGCATTCTCGCCCGGACCGCAGATCACCCACGGCGCTTCGGTGGGCAGCTTCTTGAGGTGCAGGCGGCTCGATTTATAGCTGCAATGCTCGGACCACATCACCGAGAAAATGCCGAGCTCAACCAGATTGGGTTCCCGGCCCAGCGCGTGCAGCACGCGGCTATATTCTTCTTCGGACAGCCCGTGCTGGGCGACGACGTCAGCGGTGATCTCGCTTTGAGCATTTGGCATGGCCGCGCGCATAGCGGTGGAGCGCAATTTTCGCCAGTGCTCAAATCGACTTTGGCGGGGAAATCTGCCTAACCCGGCCGCCGGATGACCGGCAGCAAGGTCGCTTCAGGGCTGGGTGTGGGGCTCGGCTGCGGGGCCGTTGGGAGGCGGCGGACCGGCTGCAAGTACGGCGGCGGTTCGGGCGGACTGGCGTTCGGACGACTGGTTGAGGTGGGAGCGGGACTTGGCCCCGGCTGTGTGCTGCGCTGGATTGGAATTTTCTTGAGAAAGCCGGGCAAAGTCGGTTGGCGCGTGGCAATCACACGGCAATATTTGCTGTCGAACGGCGCATAGGCTTCGCGGCACAGATCGACCGGGATCACGCCGATGCTGCTTTGCGCCTGCACAACCTGCGGGCCATCGGGGGTCATCACGACTTTGGGGCCTGCGGGCACCGTTTTGGGCTGGGCCGGGCAATCGAGCCCTTTCTCCCCGTTCTTGCGCCGCACGCAGCCCCAGCTGATCGCCGCATCGAACGATTGGCGACGCCCGGCCAGTTCCTGGTTGAACGCATTGCCGCACCAATTGCGCGATTGCGCAGCCCAATAGGCCGGAGCCTTGCCGCCAACCAAGGTCGCAGGTCCGCTGTAACCATCGTCATGCGCGCGCCCGGCGCCCGCTCCCCAATTTATCAGGGTCCGCAGCGGTGCTTCCACTGTTTCGCGGCAACCTTGTAGCAGCGGTTCCTGCCATTTCCCGAAATGCGGTATCGCCCAGTCGAAATGATCGATAGCCAGCTTGGGTAGGGTATCGGTTCGCCACGATTGCTGCGCCGCCTGGAGCTTGGCCGGGTAATCGGCCAACAGTTCCCCAGCGGCCCGGTTGACCTCCTGAACCCAACGCTTGTTCAATTCCTTGGCCAGCGGTTCAAAGGTCTGGGCATTGACATCAAGCAGGTTGGCGGGGAGCGGCGAAACCTTGTGAACAGCCAGTAATTCGGAAACCCGCTGGTTGACCGTACCCGAACCCAGCGCGTCACCGGACAGGAAATAGCTGGCTGTCGCGGCTTGTCCAACTACTGCTTCGATCAGCGGTGAACTGGGGGCAGGGCCCCAGCCGGAACTGGTTGTTACGCCAAGCCTTGGCTGTGGCACCGCGATCATCCGGGCCAGGTGATCGGGATCGGTCAGCCTTGCCGCAACCCCTTCGCCAAGGCGCGGCACATAGTCATTCTGCCACACCGCAGCGATATCGAACTTGGTGATCGAAAGCTTGCCGCCCGGGTAGTGATAGTTGAACTTGGCCGGATCATCCTTGTCACTGTCGGGGCAATATATCCCGGTGAAACAGGTTACTGCTGCACCCGCGCCGATCAGATTGTTGACGACCGTTGCACCAACGTCCTTGGCGATCGAACCGGTTTTGTTGATCGCAGCGGCGCTGAAATTGACGATTGCACCGGCGTAGGTGTTGCAAACGATCCCGCTACCCGGAACCTGGCCGAACGCGGCGCAGGCCACCGTCAAGCCAAGCGAGCTCACCAATTTGGGGAAGTTGCCCGATTTGGCCAGCTCGTAGATATAAACGGTGTAACTGATGTCAGCCATCAGGCTGCCCATCTTGTCGTTGATCTGGCCATTCGCGGCATTCTTGGCACAGGTTTCAACAGCGGTGCCGCCGATGGCACAAACCACGACTGGCCGGGCCGGGCGCAGGTCAGGATTTACAGCGCCGATCGCCAGGTCAATCAACTCGTCGTTCGAAATCGCTTGGCTGGGTGTGCTTGAAGTGGCCAGCAACAGCAAAGGCGGTATCGATATCAGTGCAGGATATCGCATTACAAGGTCCCCCTTTGCCGGCCGGTTAGGCGCGCGAACTGTTCCCCATCCACCATGCCGCCCAGGTGGTCAGGCCGTATGCGAAAAAGGCCAGCAGGCTGGTCCCGGCATTGACCTCAGTCGCGACCGGGCCAAACCAGTTGACCGCTTGCAGCAGCAGCATGATCAGGCCCAGGGCATAGACCCGGCCGATCGCCGGGCGGCGATGCTTGTTGTAAAACCACAGCGCGCCCAGCGTAATGGCCAGTTCCAGCGGCATTTCGATCCACGGATAATTCCACAGCCCCAGCCCAAGTTTGGGCGGGTAGCCGGTGATCGTCAGATCGGGCGCGTGGACCAGCAGATCGAGCAGCCAGTGCGAAACCACCACCGCCGCAGCGAATACCCCGGCGGTGCGGTCCTTGGTCAGCAGCCAGACCAGCCCAAACAGCACCATGGCAAAGCCCAGGGTGCCCTTCAGGCTGTGCGTGGCCGGCATGTCATAGAAATCCATCGGGTTCATCGCGGTGATGCCCGGCGTGATTCGCATATGCTCCCACCCCAGCAGCAGGAACCCGAAAAACAGCCAGTCGACCAGCTGGGCGGCGATGAACAGCGTGGCGAGGCCCGGCTTCTTGCGGACCGCGCCTGCTGCCAGCGCCGGTGCCCAATGACCGATAAACACTGGCGTGCGGGCCTTTAGCCTGCGCCGCCGACCGCGCCGGCAGCCGGTGCGAGCAGCCCCAGCCGGCTAAGTGCGAGCACGGCCAGTCCGGCGGCGAGACCGCTGGCGGCAGCACCCCAGGCGAGGTCGATCAGAGTCACTTCCATCGGCCAGCGCTTCAGCGTTGCCTGGTTGGTCAGATCATAGGTGGCATAGGCGGCAAAGCCCAGCAGCGCCCCGTTCATCACTGCCAGCGGCACGCCGTGGTTGGCGGCATTCTGGCTCATCAGCAAGCCAGGGATCACAGCAAACCAGGTCAAGGCAGCGATGTAGATGAAATAGAACGCTACGGCTGGCCCGACGCGAAACTTTTCCGCGAGCATATCGCCCAGCGCGGGCCGATAGAGCGCCGGCCCGGCAAAGCGCAGCCAGACGGCATCCATCGCGCCAAAGAACAAACCGGTCGCCAGATAGGCGAGAAACCATTTGAGGATCATGAAAACTCCTGTGCGCGGGCCCCATGCCGCTTGCTCTCTAACTTGACCGCTGCGGCCCATCCGGTCAATGCTTGTGTCATGAGTGACACCGAACCCGATATCGCCGCGCTAAGCTTTGAAGACGCATTGCGGGCGCTGGAAGAGATCGTGCGTAAGCTGGAAAGCGGCGAAGTTCCGCTGGATGCCACTATTGGCCTCTATGAACGCGGCGATCAGCTGCGGCAGCACTGCCAGGCGCGGCTTGATGCGGCACAGATGCGGATTGAAAAGATCGTTGCCGGGGCTTCGGGTGAAGCGGCCGCAACCACCCCGTTCGACGCCTGATCATGGCCCAGCCAAGCCCGCTGCTGGCCGAATCGCTGCAGGCAATCGCGCGCGATGTTGATTCGCTGTTCGATGCGCTGCTGCCTCCGCCCGAAGCCGGGCTGCTGGCCCAGGCCATGCGCCATGCGGCAATCGGCGGGGGAAAACGGCTGCGTCCGCTGCTGCTGACCGCCACCGCGGCGATGTTCGGGGTCGACCGCACCCACGCCTTGCGCGCCGGGGTGGGGATCGAGGCGGTGCACGCCTACTCGCTGGTTCATGATGATCTGCCGTGCATGGACGATGATGATCTGCGCCACGGCAAGCCCACGGTCCACAAGGCCTTTGGTGAGGCTATGGCGGTGCTGGTCGGCGATGGGCTGCAGGCCTTTGCCTTTGAAGTGCTGGCCGATCCGGCCACCAGCGGCGATCCGTTTATCCGCGCCGAACTGGTTGGAGTGCTGGCCCGGGCCGCCGGGGCCGGGGGCATGGTAGGCGGGCAGGCATTGGATATCGCTGCCGAAGGCGCGGCGCTGGATCTGGGGGCGATCTCGCGGTTGCAACAGCTCAAGACCGGGGCACTGCTCGGCGCAGCGGTGGAAATGGGCGCGGTGATGGGCAAGATTGCGCCCGAAGGTCGCACCCAGCTGCGCGCCTATGCCCGCGACATTGGTCTTGCCTTCCAGATTGCCGATGATTTGCTCGATACTCAGGGCGATCAGGCCAAGGCCGGCAAAGCACTGCGCAAGGATGCAGAGGCTGGCAAGGCAACCTTTGTTGGCCTGATGGGGGCAGAGCGCGCGCGCGAACAGGCGCAGATGCTGGTCGATCAGGCGATTGCGCACCTTGGTAATCACGGGCAGGAAGCGGATGTGCTGCGGGCACTGGCGCGCTATATTGTGGAAAGGGACCACTGATGATCAAACGCATCGGCGTCTATCCGGGAACATTCGATCCGATCACGCTTGGCCACATGGACATCATCGAGCGCGGTGCCAAGCTGGTCGATGAACTGATCATCGGGGTGACCACCAATATCGCGAAATCGCCGATGTTTGCCGATGATGAGCGAATCGCGATGGTCGAGCGCGAAGTTGCCGCCGTCGGCAATGCCAAGATCCGGGTGGTCGGGTTCAATTCGCTGCTGATGGATTTTGCCGAGGCGCAGGGCGCGCAAGTGGTGATCCGCGGCATTCGCGGGGTAACCGATTTTGAATATGAGTACCAGCTGACCGGCATGAACCGGCAGCTCAACCACAATGTTGAAACCGTGTTCCTGATGGCGGACGTGGCGCTGCAACCGATCGCTTCGCGGCTGGTGAAGGAAATCGCCAGCTATGGCGGTGACATCTCGAAATTCGTCAGCCGGGCCGTGCGCGATGATGTGGTTGCCCGAACACCCGTGCGCGGGTGATGCGGGCCAATTCCAAAACCCGTTCATTGCCTTGTCAGGCAGGCGCGGCTATCCAGCGCCCGAACGCAACTCGTGAGTCATAGCCCTTTATGAAAATCCGCCTGATCGCCGCCGCCCTGATGGGCCTGACGCTGGCCGCCAGCCCGCTTGCCGCCAAGCCGAAGGCTGAGCCTGTTGCCGCACCGGTGCAGCTGAACGCCTATGTCGATCCCGATCCCAGCCACGATCCGGAAAATATTCTGGTACTCGATCTGTCGAACGGCGGACGCGTGCTGATCCGCATGATGCCCAGCTGGGCACCGGGCCATGTCGCGCGGATCAAGGAGCTGACCCGTCAAGGATTTTACAACGGCATCATCTTTCACCGTGTGATTGATGGCTTCATGGCACAGACCGGCGATCCTACCGGCACCGGTACTGGCGGATCGCAGATGCCCGATCTCAAGGCTGAATTCAGCTATATGCCGCACGTGCGCGGCACCGTTTCCATGGCCCGGACCGAACAGCCCGATAGCGCCAACAGCCAGTTCTTCATCGTGTTTTATCCGCGGTTTGCACTCGATCACCGCTATACCAACTTCGGCCGGGTGATCTCCGGGATGGACGTGGTTGATGCGATCCAGCGCGGCGAACCGCCCCAGAACCCGACCAAGATCGTCCAGGCTTCGATCCTGGCCGATGGCAAGGCCCCGCCGCCGCCGCCCGCCCCGGTCGCGGCTCCGACCATGCCGACGATTTCGGCCGATCAGCTGAACCAGTCGAAGTCGAACTGAGCGGCGGGGGCTTCGACAGGCTCAGCCTGAGCGGAGATTAGAGACCGGTTTGCTAAAATTCCGCTCAGGCTGAGCCTGTCGAAGCCCTTTGCTGCACAAGCAAACTGCCCAGCAAAAGGGCCCCGCCAGATGCGCGTTGACCTGTTTGATTTCGATCTCCCACCCGAACGCATAGCCTTGCGCCCAGCGCGCCCGCGCGATGCGGCGCGGATGCTGGTGGCGGCAGGGCAGGCCGCTTTCGAAGACCGCACCGTGCGCGATCTGCCCGCCTTGCTCCGCGCTGGCGATGTGCTGGTGTTCAACGACACCCGCGTCATCCCGGCGCAATTGGAAGGGCGCCGCGGCGAAGCGAAAATCGGCGCCACGCTGCACAAGCGGATCGATCTGCGCCGCTGGCAAGCTTTTGTGCGCAACGGCAAACGGCTGCACAGCGGTGATACCATCGAATTTGCCAATGGCGTTGCGGCCACTGCCGAAGCTCGCTTCGACGATGGCAGCTGGACCCTTGTCTTCCACGGCGACGAGCCGGTCGAAGTGCTGCTGGAACGCGCCGGGCAGATGCCGTTACCGCCTTACATCGCCGGCAAGCGCCCCACCGATGCGCAGGACCGTTCCGATTACCAGACCATGTTCGCTGCGCAGGACGGGGCGGTGGCCGCGCCCACTGCAGCGCTGCATTTCACCCCGGAGCTGATGGCGGCACTGGCCGATGCGGGGATCGGCAACGAAAGGCTGACCCTGCACGTCGGGGCAGGAACCTTCCTGCCGGTCAAGGCAGACGATACTGCCGAACACAAGATGCACGCAGAATGGGGCACGATTTCGCCCGAAGTGGCGGCGCGGCTTAACGCCGTGCGTGCGGGTGGAGGCAGGGTGATCGCGGTTGGCACCACCAGCCTGCGCCTGCTGGAAAGCGCGGCGGACGATGCCTGCGTAATTCACCCGTTCAGCGGCGACACCGCGATCTTCATCACCCCCGGTTACCGCTTCAAGGGCGTGGACGGGTTGATGACCAACTTCCACCTGCCCAAATCAACCCTGTTCATGCTGGTTTCCGCGCTGATGGGGTTGGAGCGGATGCAGGCCGCCTATGCACACGCAATTGGGCACGACTACCGGTTCTACAGTTACGGGGATTCGAGCCTGCTGCTTCCTTAAGCCGCGAACAGCGTCTTGGTGTCCAGCACCCGGTCAATGAGCGCGTCGTCGTGGGGCAAGCGCCCATCGAGCATCAGCATCGCCAGGCCATGCGCCACCGCCCAGGCCTGCAGGGTCAGCCGCTCGGCATCACCACTGCCAAACTGGTCGGAATAGCTGCGTAGCAGGCGCGATGGTGCATCGCTGCTGTCGGTCGGTGATCCGGCGTGGTCACCGTGCGTGAAGGTCAGCCGGAACAGCGCGGGATTGGCCAACGCAAAGCGGACATAGGCGCGGCCGGTGGCAGCAAAACCCGCTGCGCCGCCGCCGGCCTGGTCCGAGGCCAACTGCTGTGCATCACCAAGCCGGGCAATCCCTTCTTCGGCCAGCGCAGCCAGCAACGCCCTCTTGTCGGGGAAATGGCGATAGACAGCCGTTGCCGACACACCAACCTCGCGGGCGAGCTGGCGCAGCGATAATTCGCCGATAGCGGTGGTTTCCAGCGCGGTCAGTCCGGCTGAAACCAGCGCGCTGCGCAGATCGCCGTGATGATACGCTTTCGATGTTGACACTGTTACCATGGCCTCTATGTTTACAGCAGAAACATTAAGAGGAGTCGAGCGAGATGGCAAGCGTAGTCGAAACCGCGATCCGCGGCGTGGTGACCAAGGGCATTCAGGCCGTGGCGGGTTTCAACCGCGCGCGCATGCACGAGGACGCGCCGCATCCGTTCCTCACCGGCATCCACACCCCTATGGCGGAGGAACGCACGCTTACCAATCTGACGGTCACCGGCACGATCCCGGCAGAGCTCAGCGGGCGCTATGTCCGGATCGGGCCGAATCCGTTCAAGCCCGATCCGCGCGGCCACCACTGGTTCATCGGCGATGGCATGGTTCACGGCGTCCGGCTGAGCGGCGGCAAGGCCGAATGGTACCGCAACCGCTATATCCGCAGCCAGATACTCGAAGCTGCGGGCGGCCCCAAGGCGGCACCGGGCCCGCGCCGCTCAGCGCGCGACGGGGTCAACACCAACGTGGTCCATATCGCCGGCAAGATCACCGCGATTGTCGAAGCCGGTTCCACGCCGGTGCAGCTTGATGAAAATCTGGAAACGGTGGCCTACACCGATTTCGGCGGCAGCCTGACCGCGCCGTTCACCGCGCACCCGCATGAAGATCCGCTGACGGGCGAATTCCACGCGATTACCTATGATGCGATGACCCCGGACCGGGTCTGGCACGTGGTGCTTTCACCCGAAGGCAAAGTGGTGCGCGAACTGGAAGTGCCGGTGCAGCACGGGCCATCGATCCACGAATGCACGATCACCAAGAACTATGTGGTGATATTCGATCTGCCGGTAACCTTCTCGATGAAGTCGCTGATCGCCGGGCAGGGCTTCCCCTATCGCTGGAACCCGGATCACAAGGCCCGGGTCGGGCTGCTGCCCAAGGCCGGAACCGCAGACCAGATCGTCTGGTGCGATGTCGATCCGTGCTATGTCTTCCACGTCGCCAATTCATATGAGGATGCGGACGGCAAGGTGATCATCGACAGCGCGGTTTATGAAACGATGTTTTCCGAAGGGCCCGAAGGTCCTGACGGCAAAGCGATCGGGTTCGAGCGCTGGACGCTCGATCCGGCTGGTGGGAAAGTGGCGCGCCAGACAATCGACGCGGCGGCGCAGGAATTTCCCCGGCCCGATGAACGGTTCTTCGGGCAGGACTATCGTTATGCCTGGGCGATCGGCATTCCCAGCGATGGCGATCTGGCCTTCGTTGGCGCGCAGCCGCTTTATCGCCACGATCTCAAGACCGGTGAGCGCACCGCGCATGATTTCGGCGCGGGCCGTGTTCCGGGTGAATTCGTGTTTGTGCCCCGCGCCGCCGATGCTCCCGAGGGCGAGGGCTGGATGATCGGCTATGTAATCGACACCAATACCGAGACCACCGATCTGGTTATCCTTGATGCCAGCGACATGGCGCTGCCGCCAGTCGCCGCAGTGCATATTCCGCACCGCGTGCCGCCGGGCTTCCACGGTAATTGGCTGCCCGACGTTTGATCAAGATCATGACAAGCCGCCTTTGCCCGGTCTATTGATGATCGGGGAGGGCGGCATGACTGATCCACGTTCTGAACTGATCGAAGCAGGCCTTGGCCGCGCGGCTGAGGCTTTGGGTGATCCCACCCAACCGGTGATCGACCTGTTCTATGCCCGCTTTCCCGATGCCCGGGCCAGCTTTGTCCACCATTCACCCCGCAATCCGGCCAGCCTTGAAGCCGAGATGGTTGGCAATACGCTGTATTTCGTGATGCGCTGGTTCGAAAACCCGTTGGAAGCGCGGATATATTTCGATACCTCGGTGCCGCAGCACCGCGTGGCGCTGGGCGTTTCGCCCGACTGGTATCGCGGTTTCATCGAAGCCTTCCTCGATGTGATCGAACCGGCGGCCGAGCCGCGCAGCACTGCCGAGAAAGCGGCGTGGGACGATATGCGCGAAGGGCTGGTCGGACTGGTTGAACGCAACCGGCACATCTGAATCGCTTGCAATTCGATTTCAAATCGCCACTTGTTACCGCGATGAATGAACCGATCCTGTCGCTGCGCGGCCTTACCAAACGCTATAAAGACGGGCCAACCGCGCTTGAAGCAGTCGATCTCGATATCCGCCGCGGAGAGATTTTTGCGCTGCTCGGGCCCAACGGCGCGGGCAAGACCACGCTGATCGGCGCGGTCTGCGGGTTGGTCCGGCCCTCTGGCGGCACAATCACTGCCTTCGGGCACGATCTGGCCACCCATTGGCGCGATGCGCGGCGGCGGATCGGGCTGGTGCCGCAGGAAATGGCCACCGACATGTTCACCAAGGTGATCGATACCGTGCGCTATTCGCGCGGGCTGTTTGGCTTGCCCGCCGATCCCGTGCGGATAGAAGCGGTGCTGCGCAACCTTTCGCTGTGGGACAAACGCGACAGCCAGATCCGGCACCTTTCGGGCGGAATGAAGCGCCGCGTGCTGATCGCCAAGGCACTGGCGCACGAGCCTGAACTGCTGTTTCTGGATGAACCTACAGCGGGGGTCGATGTTGAACTGCGCCGCGATATGTGGCGCCAGATCGGCGAACTGCGCGATGCCGGCACCACCATCATCCTGACCACGCATTATATCGAAGAGGCCGAGGAAATGGCCGACCGAGTGGGCGTGATCGACAAGGGCCGGTTGCTGCTGGTTGAGGAAAAGCGTGCGCTGATGGCGCGGATGGGCAGCGTCACGGCGGAAATTGCTTTGGCACAGCCACTGGCGCAATTGCCGCTCGCGCTCGCAGGGAAATCGGTTGAGCTGAGGGACGAAGGCCGCCTGCTGGTCTTCACCGGCGACGGCGGGGCCGATGCCGCGCGCGAAGGCGTGGCCGATCTGATCCGGACGCTGGTGGCGCAGGACATCGCCTTCACCGGAATCGATCAGCACCAGTCGAGCCTGGAAGACATTTTTGTGCGCCTGGTGGAGAACGCGTGATGACCAGGTTCAACGCCCGCGGAACCTTTGCGATTTATTGGACCGAGCTGATGCGGGCCTTCCGCACCTTTTTCCAGTCGATCTTCGCACCCGTGCTTACCACCTCACTCTATTTCGTGGTGTTTGGCGCGGCGATTGGCGGGCGCATGGCGCAGGTTGGCGGGGTCAGTTACGGGGCCTTCATCATCCCCGGCCTGCTGCTACTGACGCTGCTGGGCGAAACCACCAGCAACGCCAGTTTCGGGATCTATATGCCGCGTTTTACCGGCACGATCTACGAACTGCTTTCTGCGCCGGTTGGAGTGGCCGAAACCTTGATCGGTTTTGTCGGCGCGGCGGTGACCAAATCGCTGATCCTCACCGCAATCATCCTCGTCACCGCGAGCTTCTTTGTGGACTATCACATCGTCCATCCGTGGCTGGCGCTGCTGTTCGTGGTGCTGGTCGCATCGGCCTTTGCGCTGTTCGGGTTCATCCTGGGCTGCTGGGCCGATGGGTTCGAGAAGCTGGGGATCGTGCCGATGCTGATTCTGCAGCCGCTGACCTTCCTGGGCGGCACCTTCTATTCGATCGACATGCTGCCTGATCCCTGGCGCACAGTCGCGCTGGCCAATCCGATCGTCTATCTGGTCAACGGGCTGCGCTGGTGCTTTACTGGGCAGGCCGATGTGGCGTTTGGTACCAGCATGGCGATTACCGCGGGCTTCCTGGTTCTGTGCATCGCCGCGATCACCACGATCTTCCGCACCGGCTGGCGTCTGCGCGCCTGAGCGTATAGAGGGCGGCGCCATGTCAGCCGCGCCGCGCTTCGAATTCTCCGTATCTGCCGTGGATGGCAAGGCCCGCACCGGTGTGATCCGGATGCAGCGCGGCGATATCCGCACGCCGGCTTTCATGCCGGTTGGCACTGCCGCAACGGTCAAGGCGATGAAGCCCGAAACGGTGCGTGCGACTGGCGCCGATATTTTGCTGGGAAACACCTATCACCTGATGCTGCGGCCCGGCGCGGAGCGCGTTGCGCGGCTCGGCGGTTTGCACCGCTTCATGAATTGGGATCGCCCGATCCTGACCGATAGCGGCGGCTATCAGGTGATGAGCCTGAGCGAGCTGCGTAAGATTACCGAGGACGGCGTCACTTTCGCCAGCCACATCGATGGCTCGCGCCACTTGCTCACCCCCGAACGCTCGATGGAAATTCAGCGCCTGCTGGGCAGCGATATCGTGATGGCCTTTGACGAATGCCCACGCGCCGATGCCCCGCGTGAGGTGATCGAGGCTTCGATGCGGATGTCCATGCGCTGGGCTGCACGCAGCCGCGCCGGGTTCGATAGCGGCGCAGACCACGCTGCCCGCGCCGCGCTGTTCGGTATCCAGCAGGGTGCGCTGGATCAGGATTTGCGCCGCGAAAGCGCCGAGGCGCTGCAGCAGATCGGCTTTGATGGCTATGCGATCGGCGGACTGGCAGTGGGCGAGGGGCAGGAGGCGATGTTCGCGGTGCTCGACTATGCCCCGGATATGCTGCCGCAAGACAAGCCGCGCTATCTGATGGGGGTGGGCAAGCCTGATGATCTGGTCGGCGCGGTGGAGCGCGGGGTCGATATGTTCGATTGCGTTTTGCCGACCCGCTCGGGCCGCAACGGACAGGCCTTCACCTGGACCGGCCCGGTCAATATCCGCAACGCCAGGCACGCCGAAGACAGCGCGCCGCTGGAGGATGGTTGCACCTGCGATGCCTGCAGCAAATACAGCCGCGCCTATCTTCACCACCTGATCAAGGCGGGCGAAATTCTGGGCGCGATGCTGCTGACCGAACACAACCTGACGTTCTATCAGCGGCTGATGGCAGGTATGCGCGAAGCAATTGGCGAGGGGCGCTTTGCCGCCTTTGCTGCAGATTTTCGTGTGCGCTATCTGCGCTGATGCGATTGCTTTCACGGCGCGAACCTAACAAATTCGTATGCGACCGTTTCCCTTACGGTTGCTTGGCCCTATAGGCAGCAAACGACGTCTGAATTCCCCAGGAGAGCCTGACTTGGCCAAGACTGCACCAAAAAGCAAAGCTGACACTGCCGATCAACCCTTCGCGCTGCGCAGCTTGCAGGACGCCCTTGATGCCAAGCCGCGCTATGATGCCAGCGACGAAGAATTGCTGCACTTCTATGAGCAGATGCTTCTGATCCGCCGCTTTGAGGAAAAGGCCGGGCAACTATACGGACTGGGGCTGATCGGAGGCTTTTGCCACCTCTACATCGGTCAGGAAGCCGTGGCGGTGGGGCTGCAATCGGCGCTTGAGGCCGGCAAGGACAGCGTCATCACCGGGTACCGCGATCACGGCCACATGCTGGCCTATGGCATCGATCCGAACGTGATCATGGCCGAACTCACCGGGCGCGGCGCGGGGATTTCCAAGGGCAAGGGCGGGTCGATGCACATGTTCTCGACCGAGCATAAGTTCTATGGCGGGCACGGCATCGTCGGCGCGCAGGTGCCGCTCGGGGCCGGGCTGGCCTTCGCGCACAAATACCGCGAAGACGGCGGTATCTGCATGGCCTATTTCGGCGATGGCGCGGCCAACCAGGGCCAGGTCTACGAAGCCTTCAACATGGCGGCGCTGTGGGGTTTGCCGATCGTGTTCGTGGTTGAAAACAACGGCTATGCGATGGGCACCGCCGTCAATCGGGGCAGCGCCGAAACCCATTTCCACCGCCGCGGCACTGCGTTCCGCATCCCCGGCATCAGCGTCAACGGAATGGACGTGCTCGAAGTGCGCGCAGCGGCAGAGATTGCTGTGGCCCATGTGCGTTCGGGCAAAGGCCCGGTGCTGATGGAGCTGGTCACCTACCGCTACCGCGGCCACTCGATGTCCGATCCGGCCAAATACCGCAGCCGCGAGGAAGTGCAGGAAATGCGTGAGAAGCACGATCCGATCGATGCTGCCAAAGCCGAACTGCTGAAGCGCGGCATCGCCGAAGATCGGCTCAAGGAGTTGGAAAAGGCGATCCGCGCCAAAGTGGGCGAGGCCGCCGATTTTGCCGAGAATTCACCGGAGCCTGAGATGACCGAACTCTACACCGACATTCTGGTGGAGAGCTACTGATGGGTATCGAGCTGAAGATGCCGGCGCTTTCGCCGACCATGGAAGAAGGCACCTTGGCCAAATGGCTGGTCAAGGAAGGCGACACGGTCAAATCCGGCGATATCCTGGCAGAGATCGAAACCGACAAGGCGACGATGGAATTCGAGTCGATCGATGAAGGAGTGATCGGCAAGATCCTCGTGGCTGAAGGCACCGAGGGGGTGAAGGTCGGCACTGTGATTGCAGTGATCGGGGATGTTGGTTCAGACGCCGTCCCGGCGAATGCCGGTACGGCTGACAGTGCTGCGCCAGTTCCCGTTCAAGCGCCAACGGTCCCGGATCAAGTCCGGGATGACGTCAGGCCCGAAGCCGCCTCGCGCCCATCAGACCCGGCAATCCCCGCCGGCACCAACATGCGTTCTATCACCCTGCGCGAAGCCTTGCGCGATGCGATGGCCGAGGAAATGCGCCGCGACGACCGCGTCTTCGTGATGGGCGAGGAAGTGGCGCAGTACCAGGGCGCCTACAAGGTAACGCAGGGCCTGCTCGATGAATTCGGGCCCAAGCGGGTGATCGATACGCCGATCACCGAATACGGTTTTGCCGGCATCGGCACCGGCGCGGCGATGGGAGGCCTGCGCCCGATCGTCGAATTCATGACCTTCAACTTCGCGATGCAGGCCATCGATCACGTGATCAATTCTGCCGCCAAGACCAATTACATGTCGGGCGGGCAGATGCGCTGTCCGATCGTGTTCCGCGGCCCCAACGGCGCGGCCAGCCGGGTCGGCGCGCAGCACAGCCAGAATTATGGCCCGTGGTACGCCAGTGTGCCCGGCCTGATCGTGATCGCGCCATACGATGCGGCCGATGCCAAGGGACTCTTGAAAGCCGCGATCCGCAGCGAAGATCCAGTGGTGTTTCTGGAAAACGAGCTGCTTTACGGCCGCACGTTTGAATTGCCCGAACTTGACGATCACGTGCTGCCGATCGGCAAGGCCCGGGTGATGCGCGAAGGCAAGGACGTGACGATCGTGAGCTACTCGATCGGCGTCGGGCTCGCGCTAGAAGCGGCCGAGGCGCTGGCCGCCGAGGGGATTGATGCCGAAGTGGTCGATCTGCGTACGCTGCGTCCGCTCGACAAGGAAACCGTCCTCGCCTCGCTCGCCAAGACCAATCGGATCGTGGTTGCCGAAGAAGGCTGGCCGCAATGCGGGATCGCCAGCGAGATCATCGCGATCTGCATGGAAGAAGGCTTCGATCATCTCGATGCCCCGGTCCTCAGGGTCTGCAACGAAGATGTGCCGCTGCCCTATGCCGCCAATCTGGAAAAGGCCGCGATCATCGATGCGGGCCGGATCGTCGCGGCGGTCAAGCAGGTCTGCTATCGCTGATCAGCTGAGCACGCCTTTGGTGCTGACGATCATGTTGCCCTTCTTGGTCCCGGTGCAGCTTTGCACGGGATCGGGCTTCGCTGTGTCGCGCTGATAGATTTGCGTCAGATCGCGGCTGTCACGCACGGTGAACGAGGCAATTGCCTGGATATCGCGCTGGGTGATCAGCTTGTTGGTGATCAGCGGCTGATAGGTATAGTTGATCTGCACGAAGATCACTGCGTCGTTCGGCTGCGCCGCCACTTCGACGCCGCTGGGGCCAATGCCCGCAGTGCCCAGAGTTGCACCTTCGTTGCCGTATGACGATGTCACATTCTTGGCGCCGCGGCAGCGCTGCCAATGGATGTATTGCTGGCTGCCGTTGTATTCGACACTGGATATGAACACCCGGCCGTTGTCGAACAGGTTGAGCCCTTTTCCGGCCTGGAATTGCGCGCCAAACAGCAAATCGTTGATATCGCTTTCGTAGATCTTGCGATTTTGCAGCGTCGACGTGTCCCCGACGCGCGAGGCATTGTCGGCGATGTGGAGGGCCAGCTGGCTGATCTTCATGTTGACCAGCGCGTAGTTGGCCATCTCAACGCCCCACAGTCCGGCCATCAGCAGGAACGGTGCGCCCAGTGCAAATTCGACCATCGCCACACCCGAAGTGCCGCGAGCCAGTGTGGACAGGAAGCGTTTGCCGATCATGGGCAATTCCCCGTGCCGGGCGTGCCGCTCGATCCAGGCAAGCCGTAGGGCTGGTTACGCAGCACATTGGTGGCGGTCATCGTGATGGTTTTGGTCTGACCGGGAATGAACGCGGCAATCGGAAACAGCCGCTTGTACCCAACCGTTACCGTATAGAGCACCGCATCGCGCGCGCCGCCAAAACCGCTGGTGCCGATGTCCTTGTCCCAGGTGCCATTCTTGTTGGCATCCTCAAACGCCTCGCCGTTATCGCAAGTCGCGTTGGAGTTGAGATCGTCGTAGTTTTCGGGCCGCGAGGCTGACGTAAAGTTTGAATAGGATTTGCGGTTGAACGTCACCGTCGATCCTGGCGCAATCGCCAGCACGGCCTTGCTGACCCGGCCATCAAGCGCGGCCGAACTGGTCGAGGCGCCCTCGATTGTGGAATCGCGCGCAGCCTTCTGGATAGCGCCCTGCAGCATCTGCGCCGTGTACATGCTGTGAGCCAGGTCGAGCAGGCCGAACAGCATGACCATCAGCACCGGCGAAATCAGCCCGAACTCGATGATCGTTACACCAGACGTATCGCGGATCGCCTGAAATGGTGAGCGCAATGTCACTTCGACATCCTCAGATCGCCCATCTGGGCAGCGATCTTGCCGAAAATGTCGTTGAGTTCGGCCGAATTTTTGGCCTCGAAGAAGTGACCGACGCCCGCGCAATTGGTCATCACGGGGTTCAGCGTGGTTCCGAAACCGATCACCCAGACAGTGATGTTGCGCTTCTTGACCTGTTCGCAGGCTACCCCGAAGCGCTTTTCAACCACATTGGTAAGGGTCAGGCCCAGAGCTGGCTTTTTGGGATCCCAGCGGCGTGTATCAAGCGGCTCGATCCCATAGGTGCCGTAGGAGATATCAAGCGGTGCGGTCAGGCCGTCAGTCAGGAAGATCATATGGCGGCTAGTGGTCTTGCCGGACACATCGGCATTTTCCGCAGCGAACAGCCCGGTCGGCGAAAGCAAGCGGCCACCCCAGATCATGCCGATATCGTGATAGGTTGAACCTTGAGCGACCAGGCTGTTGAGATAGGTGTCGATATCGCCGCTGGTCATTTCGGCCAACTTGCGCGCAGGGGCTGGACAAGCCGATAACCCGGCCCATTCTGCCATCAGGTAGTCGTTCCCGGAATTCACCGGTGATTTGAAAGTCCCGGTGCCATCCCACCAGATCTCTGGCTCGAACGAGATTTCGTGCAGCATTGGCCGCCATTGCGTTTTAGGCTGTCCTGCGGTCGGAATCAGATCAAGATCAAGATCCAGCGCCTTCGAAAAATCGACGTTATTATAGTCGGTGATTTCGTAGGTATCGCGTTCTTCCACGCAGCCATGGAACCAGGCATCGATGTCGCCAGGGTTGGGGCTGGGCGAACCATACATCTGTACTTTGGTAGAGGCCGCAACTGGCGGATCGTTACCAGTCGCCCCCTTAAGGAAGGCCAGGTCCTGGTTATACAAATTGTAGGTCCAGTCATATTCGCGCCGGGTTCCGGTCTTGTTTGCGCTGCGAGTGTAATTGTTGACATAGTTTTTAAAAGTCACGCCGGTGATCGTATAGGTTGATCCATCGGCACCCAGATTGCACCAGTAATACGTCCCGTTTTCGGTCTTCGTGCCCGATCCGCTGCCATCCGGGTTATTGACCTGATTGGTATATTTGCCCCAGTCATAATTTCCCGCGGGGCAGCTGGTTGCATTATACGAAGCAATATTGGTCGTGGTCCCGCTGATGAAAGTCCAGGTCCAATCGTTATAGGTATAGGTGATGTCCTTGCCGGTATCGCGCGGCACCCGGCCATGGTAATTCCATTTGTCCACCAGCCAGTCGGATTTGAGCAAGCCGCCGACATTTACGTTGGTGGAATAGGGCACAAACCCATAACGCATCCGCGTTCCGGGCGTTTTGCTGGCTTCAACCTGGGTGTAGAAGTTGCGCACCACCTGTTTGAGCGAGGTGAGCTTGTTGTCGGTGTCGCCCGGATTGGTATCGAGCATCGACCCGGTGGTATCGAGCACGAACATGATGTCGGTGTTCGAGAAGTTGAGCTTGGCCTGGCAGGTCACATCGATCGCAACCAGCGTCTTGCCGAAAATGCCCATGATTGTGGTCGGGACGTCGATATGGGCCGCACCGCTGATTGCATAGTCCGCTTCGAGCGTCATGGTGAAGCTGCGGTTCTTGGTGCCGTAGGCACCGGTGCGGAAGTTCTGGTTGAAGAACTTGTCGCCCACGGTTTTCACGTCCGCGGGCGGCACGCCGGTGAGCGCGATGGTAGTGCCAAGCTTTTTGCGGGCTGCCAGGGTGCCGGAATCGCAAGCCTGCTGGAGCCGGGTCTGGGCCAGATAGCTGCGCCCCATGTCAATGCCGCCGCCGGCCAGCGCCAACAGCGGGATCATCGCCGCCGCGATCAGGGGCAGGGTGTTGCCGGCGCTATCGCGCACCATCCGGCTGGCGAGGAAAAAGGGACTGGAAATCCTAGCCGACATTATTTTTGGTACCCGATCATTCCTACAATGCTCTCGTACCTAGGTCAATCAAGTAACCTCACGCCAAATCGGCATGGTTAATAATTTCATTTTTTTCACTAAGGCAAACTCTAGGAATTATAGGACTATTTACCGTAATTGTGAGAATTTCGTTGTCGAAAGGTGATATATATAATTTGGCAACTGGATTACTCTTATTCGTTGTGGCTATTTGCAATGATCTGACAAATGAGTGAACAGTCGACGATTTTTATACGATTTTTGTATGTACGAAATTGGAGATTTGCCATGAAGAACAAGATGCTTTTTGCAGCGGTTGCTTTTTGCTGGGCCAGCGCAGCGCTCGCAAATGTAACAGATAAGACGATCAGCGCAAACCTTGATGGCGCAAGCGTGTTGTCGGGTGGCGATTCTGAGGGTTCGGGAATTTTCAATGCTGTTATCAGCGAAGATTCCAACCAACTCTGCTACTCGCTGAGCGCGGCGAACATCGGCCCTGCTGGTGTTGCCCATATTCACGAAGGTGCTGCCGGCATGCCGGGACGCCCTGTCATTGAACTGACTGTAGCAAGCGATGCGTGCGTGAATGTAAGCCATTCATTGCTCGAGGACATCAAAAACAATCCGTCTGACTATTACGTTGATGTTGTTCACGCTAGCAACGGTACGGATGCGATCCGAGGCCAATTGGCCGGTTGACAAAGACCGCAGAAATCCAGTCCCCATTGTTGGAGTGGTTGTTTGCGATCTACTGCAAAAAGCGGGGAAGCTGGCCCAGCTCTGGGTTATCAGGTTCCCCGCTTCTTTGCGTCCTGAAATTTGGAGTGCGCAAGGCGAAGCAGTTGGACAGAGCCGCGGAGCGGAGGTCTTGCGCCGATATGCTTTTTCCTGAACCCTGATCGCACTGTCGATCAGGGGTTGTCCCAATCACTTTTCGACATGTAACGTTGGTTGTTTGAGAGGCTCAGGATGCTTAAGCTTCCCAGCACGCCAAATCCTTCAATAACAGGTGAGCACAAAGATGGGGGTCTTTTACAGTTTTCTCCCGCGGAATTTGCAAATCCAGCAAGCGACGACGGCTTGTTTGAAGTGACGATCAGGTTTTGGCCAGATACTCACCAATAATTTGACCGACGCTGCAGGTGGTTGACCTGCATAGATCACGGGGAGCCATGTTTGATCAAGTAGGATAGCAGGCGGAAGCTCGGAGGATCGGTGCGAAGCTGCTCATGCCTGGAATTTTGCCATCGAATGTGAAGGCAACTGATACTCTCTTGCCGCAGGTCAGAGTTTCAACTGTATAATCACCGGCTACCGTACCAATCCCAGTGGCCGCAGTCACAGCTGTAGCCTGCACCCCTGCATTACTTCCACAAGTGGTTGTATTGATCGCCGCACACCTGGCAGCTGCTTCTACCGAAAATTGCAGCGTGTTCTGGATCCAGAGGCCGCGGCCGGTTTCGATAATGCCAAAGGCGAGCAAAAACAGCACCGGCAGCGCCAGCGCTGACTCGACGAGTACCGAGCCGCGCTCGTCGTGAACAAGCCTTGTGCCGAGTTCTACCATCTCAGGAAATCCTTGTTTTGACTCTTGCGACGATCGAGTAGGTCGATCCAAATGTGGGCCAGGGTACCAGGTAGGTGTAGGTGCCCCGAGCCGAAACTGTCACATATGTCCCAGCGGTTTGGCCGTTTGCGCAAACGTCGGTAGCATTTGTAGTGACAACGACCCCGCTGTTCGCGTTTGCGCAGCCATACCAACGCGTTGGGGCGGGATCTGCGGTAACGGCTGAAAGATACGATGCCGATCGACCCGCCGAGGTCACGACATTGGCTATCGAGCTGCTGCTGTAGCCATGGTTGACTGCATATGCCGCGCCATCTCGTGCCGCTCCCTCTACAGACAGCTTTGACATCACGAGCAACGAATAATCGATTGTACCCACCGCCATCATGGCCATCATTGGTGCTACGAATGCCAATTCGACCAACGCTACACCAGACTGATTGCCGATCAGCTTGCGGAAAAATTTGAATTTCGAAAGCCGCATATCGATTACTCAACCATCAAAGAGGGTGTAGTCGTAACTGTCCCTCCAGTCACCGTCGTCGTATCGCCAATCGATCTAACTCCAGTGCCGCCACAATCGGCACTCATATTACCATTGTTGTTAATGGTCACTCTGGCCGAAATGACTTTGGTGCATTTGGCGCTATCAAACGTTGAGTTATTGTTGAAGGCTAATTTTTGATTTGGTGCGTAAAGCACTCCTTGAATGTGCAAATTGGAATTGTTTGCAAAGGCATGCTGACGATACGTTGAGCTACTAAAATACATCGCAATTCCGGCATATGGGCCTGTTGTCGGCGCCGTAATTTTTATATTGGCAGAATTACCAATTCCCTCGTCAGGATGTTGGCATGTATTGTTTGTGTCACCAATGCAATAACTGCCTACGATAATGATCGTAACTCCAGAGGTCGCATCGAGAGTAGCGCCAGAACCGACATTAAAAATAGATTCTACGTAATACGTCCCGGAAGTTAAAACCAGTGTTTTACCCGTACCAGTGAAATTAAATCCTTTACAATATCGGCCGGGACTAATTGTTGTAGTTGCAGAGGACGATGATCTTACAACTGCATTACCATTGGCGCAAGTAGATCCCATGTCAGTTGAAGTGGGTGGTGTGATCGATTCATAGGGATTAGCAACGGCTGCTTGTCCTATTGCATTTGTGCCATTCATCGTTCCGTTCTTGTAGACGCCACCAACCGTATAGGTGTCTCCAGCAACCGCGCAATTATTATAGCAGGCCAGCGCTGAGCTGCTATTTGAATTTGTGTAAATTTCGCAGTTCGCATTGGAAGATGCGCCATTGTTTGTGATTTCAGTGGCATAGGATGCACTGGTATCGAGTGTCAGGATGCAGCCCTTGCCGGCTTTGGTGGTGGTGGTAGCTGCAGTTGTTGTGGATGAGCCCTCAAGTGCAACCGCGCGCACCGCTACAGCAGGCGGGTTGGCCAGAGCAATTTTTGAAAAATAGAGATCTTGCGATTTCGAGGCTTTCACCTCCCAAGCATCCGTGTTGCTGACATATGACCCGGCGCTGGCCGGATTCGAGACGGTGATTGTCAAACCCGCAGCTCCATCGACGTAGCCATGCTCGGCCATAACAGCCTTCGCTTGCGTGGTGGCTTGAGCTACAGTAGCGCCACCCGTCGCTGCCACTGCAGCAGCAAATGCAGCTTGATCAGCGGCCCCTTGGAGGTTGCGTTTATTGACCTGCCAGACACCAACGTCCAGCGCCAGCCCGGTAAACCCGATTAGCAATGGCATCATAAGTGCGGTCATTGCCAACGACACGCCTGCCTTGTCTCGAACGAGCCGCGTTAAACGACTTGCAAGCTGAGCAATCACCGGCATGGCGAGAAATTTCGCAAAATTTGCCTTTTCTCCAAGCTTCTTGCGCATTGTCGAACCTTTGGCTGATGTAATACCGTCTGGGTGCTAGCACCGAGAAGGTGTGCACTCCTTGTAGAAGGTTGGTTAGCAACTGATTATTGACCTAAAGAGAATGTCCGCTGCCTTGCAGCATTTTTCCCAACTGCTGTGAAAGGAACTTTCCGTTCTGACCTTGCTGGCCCCTGATCGTCGCTTGGCACTGGCTTATGCGCCAACCTCGGTGCGCCCGCTGTTCCTTGGCCTCTATGCGCTCGATGCCAAATTGGCGGGCATCGTCCGCAGCGCACGCGAACCGATGCTGGGGCAGCTGAAACTGGCCTGGTGGCGCGATCAACTTGGCAAACCGGTGTCTGAACGTCCGCTGGGTGAACCGGTGCTGGCGGCGCTGGCACCTTGGGGCGAAAGCAGCCGCGCGCTGGCTGCCATGGTCGATGGCTGGGAAGTGCTGCTCAGTGATGAGTATCCCGCGCAGACCGATCTCGCCGATTTTGCTTCGGCACGCGGGACAGCCTGCGCGGCGCTGGCTGGACAGGTGGGGGCAGATCTCGAAGCGGCCCGGCGTGCAGGGCAGGGCTGGGCGCTGGGTGATCTTGGCCTGATGCTGGGCGCATCGCAGCCGCTAAGCCAAATCGCCGCAGAAACCGATTGGCGCACCCCGCGGCTCAGCCGGGCCATGCGGCCTTTGCTGATCCATCACGGCCTGGCCCGGCGCAGCAAGAACAAGGGGTTCGCTCATCCCGGTCCTGCATCTTTAGTCTTGGCTATGCGTCTTGGATTGCTAGGTATTTAGACTATACTCCCGATTCTGCGGGAGATATTGTAATGAACCGAATGATACTTGGGGCAGTTTCGGCACTGCTTCTTGCCGGGGCTGGACTGTTCTGGTGGCAAGGGCAGGCCTCGGTTGATGCCAATGCCCCGCCGCCGCCGCCCGCAACCGGCTTGGAAGACGATTCCGCCACCGACCTCCCGCTTGATGAATTGCCTGATGAAGACGGTTCGGGAATGCGCGGCGGTGCACTGCCCGATGCCGCCGATCCTTCCAAGGAAGAAAAGCGCTTCAACCGGATCGATCGTAACCGCGATAGCCTGATCAGCCGGACGGAAATGCTCCAGCCGCGCGTCGCCAATTTCCGCAAGCTCGATACTGATCACAACAACCTACTCAGCTTCGATGAATGGTCGGTGGCAACCTCCAACCGGTTCAAGAAGGCCGATGGCAACGGCGATGGCGCACTGACCCGCGGTGAATTCGTGGCGACGCGGCCCAAGGCTTCCAAAAAGCCGGCCTGCCGCTGCTGATGCAGAAACGCCCGCCCGGTTTCCCGGACGGGCGCTTCGCACTCGGTATCGGACCTGCGACTAGAAGTGCAGGTTGAAGCCCACGCGGACCAAATGCATGGTCAGATCCTGGGTGAAGGTTTCGGTGTAGGCCGGCGACAGGAAGGTACTGCCGGTGACATAGCCGGTGGTGTAGGTCACATCGCCCTGATCGGTGTAGACATATTCGACCCGCAGCGACACGTTGCTGCCGAACTTGTGTTCCAGTCCGCCGCCAACTTCATAACCATCAAAGGTGTGGCTGAACGAGCTGGCCTTGTGATAGCCGCCGTCTGAAGTGATGTCGGTGGCCAGGTCAGCCTGGGTCCAGGCCCAGCCGCCGGTGGCATAGAACAGCGTGTTGCCGGCAGCGATGCCGACTTTGCCCTTCACGCCATAGGTGACCTTCGGATCGAAGCTGTTGGCGATCGTGTAGGTCGGCGTGCCGGTCGAAGTGTGGGTCAGTGCTTCCTTGCCCGAAAGCGCGCTGACATCGGCTTCAACGCCGATGACCAGGCTGCTGCCGGCCTGCACGTTGTACCCGATCTGGGCGCCGTAGTTGATATCCTGCACCTTGCTGTTGGTCGGATAGTCCGTCGTCACGCGGGTCTGCAGCGCGGCGGACTCGGACGACCAGTTGCCGCCCAGCACAACCGTCTGGTCCGATTTCGCGTCGGTGTAGCCAGCGTTCACGCCAACATAGGCGCCGGTCCAGCTGCCATCTTCGTCTTGGGCGAGGGCCGGTGTGGCAATTGCGCAGACGGCGATCGCCGTCAGGTTCAAAAGCTTTCTCATGATAATCTCCCGTTGCACTTGGTGCGACCCAATGGGGGCCTGCTAAGCGTTTGCCTCAGGTGTTTATTGTAGAAATGCGCCGACTTGGACTGCGGCGAGCGCATCCGATGATGCCTGCCAGCCAGCCAGATCGGCCTTGGCGCGCTCGGTATAGGCGGCCTTGCGCTGCTTCTTTTTCACTTCATCAAGGGTCGGAAACAGACCGAAATTGATGTTCATCGGCTGATAGCTGTCAGCCTCGGCATCGCCGGTAATGTGCGCCAAAAGGGCGCCCAGCGCGGTGGTCTGCGGCGGATTGGTCCAGGGCTGTCCGGTAATTTCTGCCGCAGTCATCAAACCCGCCAGCAGCCCGATAGAGGCGCTTTCGACATAGCCTTCGCAGCCGGTGATCTGCCCGGCAAATCGGATGTGCGGTGCCTGCTTCAGCCGCAACTGCCGGTCGAGCAGTTCGGGCGAATTGAGGAAGGTGTTGCGGTGCAGCCCGCCCAGCCGGGCAAACTCCGCGTTCTCAAGCCCGGGGATGGTGCGGAACAGGCGGACCTGTTCGGCGTGCTTGAGCTTGGTCTGAAAGCCCACCATGTTCCACAGCGTGCCCAGCTTGTTGTCCTGGCGCAGCTGCACCACGGCATAGGGCCAGCGGCCGCTGGGGTGCTCTTCGGTTGCCCAATGCGGGTTATCCAGCCCGACCGGCTTCATCGGGCCGAACCGCAACGTCTCCACCCCGCGTGAAGCCATGACTTCGATCGGCATGCACCCTTCGAAATAAGGCGTATTGGCTTCCCATTCGCGGAACTCGGTCTTCTCGCCGTCCATCAGCCCCTGATGGAAGGCATAGTACTGCTCGCGGGTCATCGGGCAATTAATGTAATCCTTGCCGCCTTTGTCCCACCGCGCGGCTTTCCAGGCGACGTCCATATTGACCGAATCGTGATGGATGATCGGTGCGATCGCATCGAAGAAGGCCAGGCTGTCTGCCCCGGTTGCGGCACCGATAGAGCTGGCCAACGAAGCGGCGGTCAGCGGCCCGGTGGCAACGATGGTCAAGCCGGCCTCGGGCAGAACGTCGATCCGTTCGCGCACCACTTCAAGCGTGGGCTGCGCGGCCAGAGCCTGTTCAACTGCGGCGGAAAAGACATCTCGGTCCACCGCCAGCGCCGATCCAGCGGGCACTTGGGCGATTGCGGCAGCCTGCATGATGAGCGAATCAAGTTGCCGCATCTCGTGATGTAGCAGGCCAACTGCGTTGTTTTCATGATCGTCAGAGCGAAAGCTGTTCGAGCAGACCAGTTCGGCCAGACCCGCGCCCTGATGCGCCGGGGTGCTATCCCCGCCGCCGCGCATTTCGGACAGCCGCACGCTGATGCCGCGCCGGGCAAGCTGCCACGCCGCTTCGGTTCCGGCCATGCCGCCGCCGATGATGTGGACCTGAGGGGTCAAGGCTTGTCCGGCTCGAGCAAGCGGTGGAGGTGGACCACCACATAGCGCATTTCGGCATCGTCAACCGTGCGCTGGGCGCTGCTGCGCCAGGCGTCCTCGGCGTCGGCGTAATTGTCGTAGACGCCGACATAGTCCATTGCGTTCAGATCGACGAATTCGAGGCCTTGCGGGTCCTTGACCCGGCCTCCGATAACGAGGTGCAGTTTCTGGCTGCTCATGGCTGATACCCTGGGGAAAGAGGAGCCGCGCCCATAAGCCGGGACGTGGTTTCAATCAAGGGCAGGGAGATAGGGTTTAACCCCTAGGTCTACCCTCGCAGCCTTGCCGCCAGTTTGATCGCCTCGCCCGCCAGTCGCACGCCCTTGCTTCGGGCATCAACGCCAGCACGGGCGGCACGGCTGCGCAGCGGCGCAGTGCGCTCTCCGATCTGCTCCAACCCTTCGCGCCCGGTTTCCTGTGCGCGATCACGCGCTTGCTTGCTGAAGGCCAGACCAAGTTCGGCCGCCACGGTAGCCGCGCCCATCGCCCGCCGGCCCATTTTTCCGCCAGCGCCCTTGGGCATCAGTGCCCCGGCCAACATGCCGATGCCCAGACCTGCTGCCATTGCCAGCCACGGATATTCTGCAGCAAGACTGCGATAGTCTTCGGGCGGATAGGCATCGGGCAGGGGCTGACGCCGGGGCAGCGCGCGCAAGTCATCGCTGTCGCGGTCAAGGCGCGCTTGCGAGGCGGCGATGCGCTCCTTGATACGGTTGCTGCGTTGGTCTGCTGCGCTCACGTCAATGGTACTCCGGTTGCTATTCGGCTGTAATATCGTCTGGTTCCTGAACCGCATCTTGCCCGCGCCGGGTAAACCGCCCGACCAGCATGATCAGCGGCCTGCGCAAGAACCACAGCGCCAATGCGGCCCCGGTGGCGGCGATGATGCCGCGGTTCTCACGCGCGATTTCAAGACCCTGCGCCACTGCTTCCTCGCCTTGCTGCACCGCCTTGGCCTTGATCCGGCCGCCGATGCCGCGCGACGAAAGATCAGCCTTGACCTGTGTCAGCCGGCGATCGAACAATCCGCGCGCCGCAGCGCGGGATGCCCGGTCCTGCGCCAGCCTGCTTTCGCTATCGCTCATTGCACCGGGTCCTGATCGGCGAGCAACCGCGCAATACGCTCCCAGCGGCGGTGGGCAGCAAGCGCGGCGGCAGCAGTAAGGCCCAGCAGCGCCAAGACCGTAATGCCAGTCGCCTTGATCGGGCCAAGCCACGCGCTGAGGATCAGCAATGCGCCCACCACCACCGCCATCAGCGTGAAAAACACCAATGCCAGCGCCAGCAGGGCCCAGCCGACAATCCCCTTGGCACCGGCACCGGCAACTGCGGCACGGCTTTTCTGATAGGCCAGCTCCGCCTCAACCAGTGTGCGCCCATCATCCAGCATCTGCCGCAGATCGTCGATCAGCGAACGCTGCGCCGGGTCTGCCGATGGGTCGGCAACAAGGGGAGGGCTCTCAGCGTCCATAATGGCCGACAAGAAGCAAAGCCGGCTGGCCTGTCAACGTCTGCCGCTCAACTTTCGTCAGAAGAGCCGCCGCGAAACAGCCGCGCCAGGATGAACCCGGCAACAGCGGCGATGCCAACCGCAAGGCCCGGGCTCTTGCGCACGAATTCCTTGGCATCATCGCCCAACTCGCCCAGTTCCTTGGATTCGATCTTGGCGGCGGTTTCCTGCATCGAGCGGGCGGCGGTGCGGGCATAATCGCCATAGCGGGTGCCGAGCTTTTCATCGATCGACCCGGCGTTTTCCGAAACGACCTTGCCCAGGCTGGCAATTGCGTCGCTGGTGCGCGATTTGCCTTCCTTGGCCAGATCGGCGGCGCGGCTTTTGGCCTGTACTGCAAGATCCTTGGCTTCATCGGCCCAATCGCCGCTCTTCGCGCTCAGCTGATCGCGGTATTCACCGGCCTTGGCCTGCGCTTCGGTCTTGAGTGCGCTCGCGCCAGCTTTCGCTTCTTCGATGGCCTTGGAGAATTTTGCCTTGGCTTCGCCGCTGGCGGGGGCCGCAGACGCAGCTGCCTTTTTGGGTGCAGCGGGCTTTTTGACAGCTGCGGGTTTGGCTGCGGCGGTCTTGGTTGGGGTCTTGGCCATGCTGAATGCCTTTCATTGGCCCCTCGGGGCGATAGGTTCCCCGTCAGGGCGATAGGTTCGATGTGGTAACGCCGCTTGGCGTCTGCAAGTTCCAATCGTGCATAGCTATTATGCTGCATTGCAACTTGCCTGCCTAGTCCCCGCTGCTAATGCAGCGCAAACGCCGCAGAGGAGGCCGCTGCCATGACCGCAATCATCGATATTCACGCCCGCGAAATTCTGGACAGTCGGGGAAATCCCACGGTTGAAGTGGATATCCTGCTGGATGATGGCAGCTTCGGCCGCGCCGCTGTGCCTTCGGGCGCATCAACCGGCGCGCACGAAGCGGTTGAGCTGCGTGATGGCGACAAGTCGCGCTATCTGGGCAAAGGCGTGCTTAAGGCTGTGGCAGCGGTCAACACCGAAATTACTGACGCGCTGCTGGGCTTTGACGCCGAGGATCAGCGCGATATCGACCGCCTGATGATCGAGCTGGACGGGACCGAAAACAAGGCCCGGCTTGGCGCCAATGCCATCCTGGGGACCAGCCTGGCGGTGGCCAAGGCGGCGGCCAGTGCCCGCGGCCTGCCGCTCTATTCCTATATCGGCGGAGTATCTGCGCACGTCTTGCCAGTGCCGATGATGAACATCATCAACGGCGGCGAACACGCCGATAACCCGATCGACTTTCAGGAATTCATGATCATGCCGGTGGGCGCTGACAGCCTGGCCGAAGCGGTACGGTGGGGATCGGAGATTTTCCACACCCTGAAGAAGGGTCTGCACGACAAGGGCCTGGCCACGGCGGTGGGTGATGAAGGCGGCTTCGCGCCGAACCTGTCGAGCACCCGCGCCGCGCTCGATTTCATCATGGAATCGATCGCCAAGGCCGGGTTCAAGCCGGGCGAAGAAGTGGCGCTGGCGCTGGATTGCGCCGCGACCGAATTCTTCAAGAACGGCAAGTACGAAATCAGCGGCGAAGGGCTGTCACTCAGCCCTGTTCAGATGGCCGATTATCTGGCCGCGCTAACCAGGGACTATCCGATTCGCTCAATCGAAGACGGCATGGGTGAAGACGATTTCGAGGGCTGGAAAGCAATCACCGACCTGATTGGTGACAAGGTCCAGCTGGTTGGTGATGATCTGTTCGTCACCAATCCCAAGCGTCTGTCGATGGGGATTGAACAGGGGCTGGCCAATTCGTTGCTGGTCAAGGTCAACCAGATCGGCACACTGTCTGAAACGCTCGACGCGGTGAGCATCGCCAATCGCAACGGCTATACCGCAGTGATGAGCCATCGGTCGGGCGAAACCGAAGATGCCACCATCGCCGATCTGGCGGTGGCCACCAACTGCGGCCAGATCAAGACCGGCAGCCTGGCCCGGTCAGACCGGCTCGCCAAATACAACCAGCTGATCCGGATTGAGGAAGAACTGGGCGATGCCGCGCACTATGCCGGCTTCGGAGCCTTCGGCCGCCTCGCTTAAGTTTTGGGGAGAAACGGCAGCGCGATAAGTCCGAGTGCCGCGCTGACCAGCTTTACCGGCACCCGGCAGGCCAGATTGGTCAGGCCGGTGAAGCTGCGCGCCAGCGGGTGGCCGTCACTGCGCCATTCACGCGCGGCAGGTGGGCCGGTGAAGCCGTAAGTGCCGTTCCACTTATGCGCTTGCCAGCGCGGCCCCAGCGGTCCTGAATTGTCAGCCGCGCTGCCGAGCAGGCGGGTGCCGAGTTTGCCGCCCAGGATCAGCGCGGCGAAGGCGAACAGCAGCGCCGAAAGACCCAGCGTCAGCACATGCAGCACCAGCACAGATGTGGCCATGTGCCCTTCGAGCAGCGCCTTGAGGGCATCGACAAAGCGGCGGGTGAAGCGCCCACCGGCCTTGTCCAGCGCGCCCCAGCGTCCCGAGAATTGCAGCCAGCTGGGCTCTGGCAGTGCCGGATCATGCCATGACGTTGAAATCAGCTCGTGGTTTTGCGGGTCACCCAGATTCCAGCTTTGGCCGGGGCGGGTCTGATCGACCAGACCCAGCTCCATGCCAATTAGCAGAACCGGCTTCCAGGTGTAGAACAACTTGCGCTCTTCGGCGTGGGCGTAGGTGGCATGGCCATAAAGCGAGGAGTAGAGCCGGATGCGGCCCTGCTCGCGCTCAAGCCGGGCCAGAGCCTGCGGCCCCAGATGCGCGTCGCCATCCTTGTGTTGCGATGTGAACACGGCGCTTGGCTGCAGCGTGGCGTGATCGATCCGCACCACCGCCAGTTCCCAGTCTGCTTCGTGCATTCCGCCGGGCCACAGGCTGAGCAGATGATCGCAGCGCGTGGCCCCCAGTTCGACCGGGCGCAGGCGGGCAAGACCCGGGCCATCATAGGGGTAGAACATCCAGAACTGGAGATCGGTGGCTCCAATATCCGGGTGATGGACTGCGCGGACATAGGCCTTGGCCTGCGCCAGATTGCCGCGGCGGGGATCGCTGGGCGGGGCCTGATGCGGTTCAAGCGCAGGTCCGGCCAGATCGCGGTCAAGCGTCAGCCAGTAGCGATCGGGTTCCTGCGGGTCAGCCGGGCCAGTCGGCAAGTCTTGGGGCGCGGGATGGCGGGCCACGACCGACTGATCGCGGCCATCGATCAGCACCGCCTGGGCCAGGTACCAATCGAATGTGGAAGGAAAATAGGCCTCTTCCGGATGAAAATAGATCAGCGGAGCATGGCGGGTGATCAAGTCGGCAAGCTGGTAAAGTTCAAGCGGCCTGTCCCCCGGAACTCCAGCGCCAGCGTGCATTTCGTCCATACCCGGTCCCCTGCCAGATGATCTCTAGAACCGAATTTTAATGGTGACTTGCATCAATTCGTCAGATCGTCGGAAAAATGTCGGTTGCATGACCAGCGATTAGCCGCTTAATCGAGCGATTAACGGCACGGGCAAGGAGAGGTCATGGCCGATTTTCCAAGCCATCCGGCGCAGGTTTCGCCGGAATGGCTGACAGAGCACCTTCGCAGTCACGGCCTCTATGCCGATGCGACGATCACCGACATCCGCTGGGAGCCGATTGGCACCGGGCAGGTTGGGGATAGTGCGCGCTTTCACCTGACGTTCGATCACGAACTGGGTGGCCCGGCCACAGTGGCCGGCAAGTTTCCTGCGGAAGACGCCGCCAGCCGCGGCACGGCGGGCGCATTTGGCCTCTATGCAAAGGAAGTGGGCTTTTACCGTGAACTTGCAGCCAAGCTCGATATTCGGGTGCCCAAGGTGCTGGCCGCCGAACTGGCCGACGATGGGATCGAATTCTGTCTGATTTTCGAAGATCTTGGCCCCGCGCGCGGCGGCAACCAGCTCGACAGTTGCAGCCTGGCCGATGCCCGCGCCGGGATCCGTCAGGCTGCGGGTCTGCACGCGCCAAGCTGGAACAGCGCGGATCTGATCGATACCCCTTGGCTCAAGCCAAAGGAGGGGCACATCGATCAGGTCAAGGCGCTCTATGGCAACGCCCAGGCCGTGTTCCGCGAGCGGTATGGTGACAGCCTAGAGCCTGAATTCATGGCGATCTGCGATCAACTTAACGAAGCGCGCGATCAATGGTTTGGGGCCGAACGCGGGGTGAAGTGCCTGATCCACGGCGATTACCGGCTCGATAACATGCTGTTCGACATTCATGGCGGTGCAGAGCCTATCGCCGTGCTTGATTGGCAGACTGTGGCGGTGGGCAGCGCGATGCTCGACATCGGTTATTTCATGGGCACCGGGATCGGTGATACATTGCGCCGCGCGCATGAGGACGAATTGCTCGATCTCTACTGCGCCGAGATGACCGAGCGCGGCGTGCCGCTGAAGCGTGAGGGGATCTGGGACGATTACGTGCTGGGCGCGCTGCACGGTGTATCCACCGCAGTGTTCAGCGCGGCCTATGTCGAACGAACCGAGCGCGGCGACGCCAATTTCCTGTCGATGGCCCGCGGCGGCTGCGCGCTGGCGCTGCAGCATGGCAGTCTTGCCAATTTGAAAGGTTGATCCGATGGTCCTGACCAAGGGCGATGACTATCCGCTGCACCAGACGCCGGAGCCGGTGGCCTATGCCGGAACCGATCGCAATTTCTACGATCGCTATTTCTTCAACGGCTATGCGCCCGATGGTTCCGGGTTTTTTGCGGTGGCCCTGGGGATCTATCCGCACCTCAACGTGGCCGATGCCCATTTCTGCGCCATCCGCGACGGGGTGCAGTATAACCTGCACGCCAGCCGCGAACTGGGGATGGAGCGGCTCGATATGCAAGTCGGTCCGATCCGGATCGAGATCCTCGAACCGCTGCAGAAGCTGCGCATTACCGTCGATGGTGAAGGACTGAAAGCCGAGCTGACCTTTACTGGCCGGGCTTTCCCGATCGAGGAGCCGCGCTTCATCCACCGGATCGGCCCGCGCACCTTCATGGATTACACCCGGATGACCCAGAACGGGCATTATACCGGGTGGATCGAAGTGGACGGCGTGCGGCAGGATTGCGTGCCAGGCACTGCGGGCACGCGCGATCGCAGCTGGGGCGTGCGCCCGGTCGGCAGCCGCGATGAACAGCCGCACGGCAGCGGCGTGGTGCCCGGCTTTTTCTGGCAGTGGACCCCGATCAATTTCGCCGACCGCAGCGTGTTCTTTCACGTCAATGCCGATGCCAAGGGCCATCAGTGGAACACCCGCGCGGTGATTGCACCCGATGGGGCCGGTGCCGAAGCGCTGATCGATACCGATGGCGAGATGGCCGCGCCGCTCACCCCGGGCACTCGCTGGCCCGAGCACGGAACGCTGACGATCGAAGGCCCCGATGGCCCGGAAACGCTGCGGCTTGAGCCGGTGGGACGGTTCCAGATGCGCGGGCTGGGCTATACCTCGCCCAAATGGAACCACGGGCTGTACCACGGCCCGCTGGTTATCGAACGCGAGGACTTCGGGCTGGAGCAGTGCAGCCCCGGATCGATGGACAACTACCACGTCCAGCTACCCTGCAAGGTGTTCAGCGACAAGCACGGCGAAGGCTTTGGCGTCTTCGAACAGCTGATAATCGGTCCCTATGCGCCGATGGGGCTGAAGGAATACATGGATCTGGGCTGAAGCCTATTTCAGCAGTGTCACATGGCCCGATTTGGTGTGCTTCATCTGGCCGCCGGTGAAGGTCATGGTCACCATTGTGCTGGCGGCGCAGGTCCCGTCGGCACAGCGCGCTCCCTGGGCAACGACGCTTCCGCCTGACTGAAGGCCGCCCTGGACCTTTTCACCAAAGCTCGACCCCTGGGTCTGCTTGCCCACCGTCATGTTGGTGCTGATCCGGGCCGGAGTGGAATCGATCCGCGTGATCCCGCTGCGGGCATAGCTTGCCGCCGCCGCGCCGCTTCCGCCCTTGGTGCAAACCACGCTGACCGAGGAGACCGCAAACGTATCCACACCGTTCGAAAGCGTTGCGCTTTCGATCCGGCCAGACTTGCAGGCCGCAGCAATTACCGGTCCCGCTGCATCTACTGTGAAGCTAAGGCCATAGATTGCATCCTGGCCGGCGGTGAACACCAGATCGGGACTGCCATCGCCATCGACATCGCCGGTTGCAACCGCGCCTTCCGCAGCAGTGCGCCCACCCTTGTTGGTGGCCAGATCGTAAGTTGCAGTGCCGCTTCCGGCGCGGCCGCCAGTCCGCCCACTCGAACCGGTGCTGGATGTGCACTGTCCCGAGTTGCACACTCCGAACGACCAGCTTTCGACTGAAACCGGGGCTGCCGCTGCGCCGCCCTTGGGCTCATCAATGTGGAGCAGATAGTCGCTGGAAGCCAGTGCCGGTGCGGCCGCGGCCAGCAGTGTGGCCAAAGCAAAAAGTGCGGTTGTCTGTTTCATCTGCCCCTCTCCCATATCGAGGTGTTGCAGTTGTGATGCAATCAACCCGGTCCGATCATGCGCCTTTGGCGATAGCGGTGCAAGTTTTCACAACATCAGCAGGACCCCGGCGCCTGCCGCAATCAGGACAGCGCCCAGCGCGCGGCCTGGATTGATCCGTTCCTTGAGGAAGAAAAAGGCAATCGCGATCCCGAACAGGATCGAGGTTTCGCGTAAGGCGGCAAGGCGGGGGACATCGCCGATCCGGTAAGCCCATAGCGCCAGCCCATAGGTCACCAGCGAAAGCGCGCCTGCGATCAGGCCGGGTTTCCATTGCCCGCGCGCCTCGGCCAGAAAGCGCGGGCCGCGCCAGGCCGCGAACATCGCGCCAATGCCGAAACCCAGCAGGATGAACACCCAGACCGCATAGCTCAGCGCCGAAGGGGCCGCCCGAACCCCTTTGGCATCAATCACGGTATAGGCCGCGATTGTCACGCCCGTTGCCAAAGCCCAGCCCAGTGCGCGCAGCGACGGGCGGTTCCACCAGGCGACGGCCAGGGTGCCAAGGCTGACCAGTGCGGTGCCCAGCGCTGCGGCCAGAGTGATCGGATCGCCCAGCCACAGCACCGCAGCCGCCGCGGCAATCACCGGAGCCGATCCGCGCATCACCGGATAGACCGCGCTCATGTCCGCGCTTTCAAAGGCCTTGATCAGGCAGATGAGATAGACCGTGTGGACCGCGAACGAGGCCACCAGGAACGGCAGCGCCGCCACCGGGAACGGCACCACGAACGCCAGCGGCAGCACCAGCAGCGCGCTTGAGCCATCCACCAGCGCGCGGCTCGACATCTTGTCACCGCCGCTTTTGACCACGGCATTGACCACGGCATGCGCCGCTCCTGATGCAATCATCAGCAGCGACGCAGTCGCGATCAAGCGGCCTGAACCGCCTTGGTCAGCAGCGTCAACTGATCGGGCATAAGTTCGATATCGATCGCTTCGATCAATTCGTCGAGCTGATCGGCCGTAGTGGCACTGGCGATCGGCGCACCGATTCCGGCCTGATCGAGCAGCCAAGCCAAGGCCACCTGCGCCACCGTGGCTTCGCAGTCTTTGGCGATCTGGTCCATCATGGTCAGCAATGCGGGGCCGTTGCTGTCGTGATATTTCTTCACCCGTTCGCCGCGCACGAAGCGTTTGAAATCTGCGTCCTTGCGGTATTTGCCGGTCAAATACCCGCTCGCCAAACCGAAATAGGGCAGCATCACCACGTCATTAGCGACGCAGTAGTTCTGGTAATCGGAATCGAAATCGGCGCGCTCCAGCAGGTTGTACTGGTTCTGCAGCACCGTGTAACCCGGTACGCCCTGCTGCTTGGCCGCCGCAATTGCTCCGCGCAGCCGTTCTTCGGTGAAGTTCGATGCGCCCAGTTCGCGCACTTTCTTGGCCGCAACCAGTTCGGCAAAGCCCGCCGCGACTTCGTCCTGGGAGGTCTTGGGATCATCGCGGTGAGCGTAATAGAGATCGACGTAATCGCTTTGTAGCCGGTCAAGCGAACCTTGCAGCCGCGTGCCAAGCGTCGCAGGATTGAGATCGCCGTGTTCAGCGCCCCAACCGGTCTTGGTGGCAATGCGCATGTCCTTGCGCACACCGCGCGCCTTCATCCACTTGCCGATCACCGCTTCGCTTTCGCCGCCTGTGTGGCCCGGAACCCAGGCCGAATAGACTTCAGCGGTATCGACCATGCGGCCGCCTGCTTCGTAGAATGCGTCGAGAATTTCGAAGCTGGTGTCTTCATCGGCGGTCCAGCCGAAAACGTTTCCGCCCAGAACCATTTTCAGTCCGGCAAGCGAGGGGTGGCGGCTCATGCGAATTTCTCCTTGAGGGCGAGCAGGGCCAGCGCGGCCTTGGCCGCTTCGCCGCCCTTGTCTTTCTGTTTGGGATCGGCGCGCACCAGTGCCTGCTCCTCGTTTTCCACGGTCAGGATGCCGTTGCCGATCGCAATCCCGTCCATGGTCAGCGCCATGATCCCGCGCGCGCTTTCGCCCGCGACGATTTCAAAATGATAGGTCTCGCCGCGGATCACCACGCCAATCCCGACATAGCCTTCATATTCGCCAGACTGTTCGGCCAGCGAGATCGCGCCAGGGATCTCAAGCGCGCCGGGCACCGTGATCACATCGACCTGATGGCCGGCTGCTTTAAGCGCGGCGCGGGCGCCTGCGATCAGCATATCGTTGAGGTGGTCGTAGAAGCGCGCTTCAACGATCAGAAATCGGGCCATTAAAATTACTCCGCGGGGATCGGGCGTTCGCCCACGATGTTCAGGCCGTAACCTTCGATCGCGACGATATTGCGATGGGAATTGGACAACAGGATCATGTCGACGATGCCAAGGTCTGCCAGAATCTGCGCGCCAATGCCATAGGCCCGCAGGTCCATATCGGGGGCGGCACCGCCGCCGGCAACCGTGCCGCCTTCCTGTGGCCGGATAAGCAGCACGATCAGTCCCGAACCTTCGCGGCCAATTTCGGCCATGGCGCGTTGCAGCGAACGCTTCTTGGGGCCGGGCTGACCCAGCATATCGTCCAGGATCGAAATGGTGTGGACGCGCGCGAGTGTCGGCTTGCCCGGTTCGACATGGCCCTTTTGCAGGACGAAACTCTCGGCGCCGTCGATCTTGTTGCGATAGGTCAGCAGCTTCCAATCGCCGCCATAGTCCGATGTAAACGGCACTTCGGCGATGCGTTCGACCAGGTGATCGTTCTTGCGGCGATATTCGATCAGATCGCGGATTGTGCCCATTTTCAGGCCATGCTTGCGCGCAAACGGGACCAGATCGTCCATCCGCGCCATGGTCCCGTCTTCGTTCATGATCTCGCAGATCACGCCGGAGGGATTGAGGCCCGCGAGCCGCGAAATATCGACCGAGGCTTCGGTGTGCCCGGCGCGCACCAAAGTGCCGCCATCGCGCGCGATCAGCGGGAAGACGTGGCCCGGGGTGACGATATCGTCGCGGGTCTTGGCGGCATCGATCGCCACCGCCACGGTGCGGGCGCGGTCCCCGGCCGAAATTCCGGTGGTAACCCCTTCGCGCGCCTCGATCGAGACAGTAAAGGCGGTTTCATGGCGGGTGCCGTTGGCCCGGCTCATCAGTTCAAGGCCCAGCTTTTGCGTGCGTTCCTGGGTCAAGGTCAGGCAGATCAGGCCGCGGCCGTGCATGGCCATGAAGTTGACCGCATCGGGGGTGGCCATCTGCGCCGGGATCACCAGATCGCCTTCGTTTTCGCGGTCTTCATCATCAACCAGGATGAACATCCGGCCGTTGCGGGCCTCATCAATGATTTCCTCGATCCCGACCAGAACGGGTTCTTCCTCACTGTCCCACAGGAACCGTTCGAGCTTGCGCAGCGTGTCGGTGGTCGGGTTCCAGCCGTCCTCCGTGCAGTCCCGCAGGGTGTTGGCATGAAGGCCAGCGGCGCGGGCTAGCCCGGCACGCGACATGCCGCCATCGGTAACCAGACGGCGGACGCGATCGATGATGTTTTCAGACATGATTCGTCCAATATCACATTTTAATGTGACACCAAGTGTGGAATCACATTGGATGTGAATCAATCGCCCTTGAACACCGGCTTGCGCTTTTCAAGGAAGGCATCGACCGCCTCGGCATTGTCCCGCGTCGCATGGGCGACCGATTGCATGGCGGCGGACATTTCCAGCACCTGGCCGATCGACATGGACTGCGCGTCCCAGATCAGCCGCTTGGCCATCCGCACGGCAAAGCCCGGATTGCAGGCAATCCGCGCCGCCAGCTTGTGCGCAGCATCGAGCAGATCGGCATCGGGCACCACCTGTGATACCAGCCCGATCCGCAGCGCCTCTGCGGCATCGATCGTCTCCCCGGTCAGGGTCATCTCAGCAGCTTTGGAAAAGCCGACAATGCGCTGCAGCAACCAGGCCCCGCCATCGCCCGGAATGATCCCCAGCTTGACGAAGCTTTCGGCAAATTTCGCGGTTTCACCCGCCACGCGCAGATCGCACATGCAGGCCAGATCGAGCCCGGCGCCGATCGCCGGGCCGTTGACCGCGGCGATCACCGGCACTTCTAGCGCGGCAAAGGCCAGCGGCAGGCGCTGGATCCCGCTCTTGTAATTGCGCCGGGTGCGCGCCGGCAGGCTGGCGTTGAGGCCGCCCGAATCCGGGCGCATCGCTTTCAGGTTGCCGCCTGCGGAAAAGGCAGTGCCTGCACCCGTCAGGATCGCGACGCGGACCTTGGGATCATCCTCAATCTGCACCAGGGTATCAAGCAGCGCCTCGATCAGATCGAGATCCGAGATCGGGTTGCGCAGTTCGGCCCGGTTAAGCGTGATCGTGGCAATGCCATCGGCATCGAGCGAATAGAGGACAGGTGCGTCCGACATGCTTTTCTCCTGTATGATCAGCCGACCAGCCGCTGGATGAACCAGAAGCTGGCCGTTATCCCGATTGCATAGCTTGCTGCAAGCACTGCGGTGCGCAGCGCGGGCTGGGCAAATCGTTTCAGCACAGCAAGTGCTGCAATGACAGCGGCAATGATCAGCAATTGTCCGGCTTCAACGCCCAGGTTGAACGTCAGCAGCGCCACCGGCACATCGCCTTCGGGCAGCCCGATTTCGCGCAGCGCCCCGGCGAAGCCGAAGCCGTGGATCAGCCCGAACCCGAAGGCGACCAGCCACGGCAACCGCTCTGACAGGCGCGGGTGCGCTGGATCCTGTTTGACGATTTCTACCGCCAGAAAAATGATCGACAGCGCAATCAGGGCCTCGACCGGCGCCTGGGCCAGGCCGATCAGGCCCAGAGTCGTTCCGATCAAGGTCAGCGAATGGGCCACGGTAAAGGCGGTTGCAGCGCGCACCACGGTCCACGGGCGCAGCAACAGCAGAACCAGCGCGATCACGAACAGCAGGTGATCGTAGCCGGTCAGGATGTGTTCCACCCCAAGCCAGAAATAGCTGCGCGCCACTTCCCAGCGATCGGGTACGGTGGATACCTCGACCATTGCGGCCGTCGGGGTCAGGCGGCTTGCCTGCACAGGGCGGCCGAGCGGCGCGACCCGCAGCAAGGCATCGGTAAAGGCGGCGTCCATCCCGGCCAGCCCGACCTTGCTGCCGGCGAGATCTTTCGAGCAAGTCAGCGTGCTTTCCGCCACCAAGGCCGCGCCTTCGATCCGGGCTTGCGGTGCGGATTGGGTGCAGAACGGCGGGAAGGCGGGGCGGGTGCGGGTGGCGAGACCGCCCAGCACTGGTGCTTTCCAGACCACCTTCCAATGCTGCGCATCGCGCTGGGTCAGCTCAAGATAACCTGGGCGCAGTTCATCTGCCTGCGCGGGGAGTGCAAACAGCGCCAGCAAAGCTGCGACAAGCAGACGCACCAGCGCCGTCATTTGATCGGCGCGATCACAACGTCATAGCCCTTCAGCATATCGGCATAGGCCTGGCCCTGGGCCTTCTGGATCGCGGCCGCGCGCCAATCGTTGGTCACGCGCTGGCGCACGGCTGCAAGGGTAGGCGGGGTGGGGGCGTCGCGTGCGGTCACCCGCACCAGATGCAGTCCCAGGCCCGAGGCGACCGGCCCCTGCCACTGACCCGGCGGCAGCGCTCGAATGGCGAGCGTGAATTCATCGCCGAACTGGCCAGAGATATCGCTCGCCGCAGCCTTGTCCAAATGCGCGGGAAGGGGGGCCGGAACCCCGCTCACCGCTTGGCCCTGCCGCAATTCTGCCAGCCGTTTATCGGCCAGCGCACGGCTCTGCGGGGTATCGGCACCCAGATAGACCTGATCGAAGGTGGTTTGCGGATCGCTGCTGTAGTGCGCGGGATCCTTGTCGATCATCGCCTGCAATTCGCCGTCGCTGGGTTCGGCGCTTTCGGCATCGGCCACGGCCATGCTTTCCAGCTTGCGCCGCATCCGCCGCACCACAACTTCGTCATCCATGTCGAGGCCGAGCCGCAGCGCTTCGCGGTAATAGACCTGATCGGCAACATAATCGCGGATCAGTTCGTCGACTTCGTCCGGGCTCGGCATGCGGTGGAAGCTGTCAAAATAGCGCTGCACCAGCGCGCCGACGACCATCTGATCGACCACGATCCGGCGCTCACCCAGATCGGGCGGGCGGCCGGACATGGCCCAGAAGACCGCAGCCCCGGCGAGCAGGAAATGGACCAGCGGCTCCTTGATCAACCGCCGGCCAAGTGATTTCAGATCCATGTCAGCCCGGGGTGTACCAGATCGCCGAGGTATAGCCGCGTTCCTGCTGCTTGAGCGGGATTTGTGGATCAAGCGTCAGCTTGTATTTGACCATATCGTAATCGATCCAGGTCGGCGTCGGGATCATCAGCACGCGCACGTAATAGAAGGCGCGCGTCGCAGGATCGAATTCCGGGTCTGTCCACACAGTGGAAAGCTCCGGCGCACCGATGGTGTTCTGATAGGTCGCCTTGGTGACATCGACGGTATCGCCCACCGCTGGCACCTTGCCGCCTGCCAGCTTGCGCTTGCCGTCCATCTCGCTCCACACCACGTCGAACACCTTTTCGTGCGCCTGGCCGGCCTTGTCGACCCAGCCTTTGACCACCTGGACGCGGTCAAGATTGCCATCGACCGGGTCCTTGAGCGCGGAGACGATGAAGCTGGGGGCAGGCTTGCCAGCAGGCTTCAGATCGCCGCCCATCGGCACGCCCCGGGTGTAGCCGGCCTTGACCCAATCGCCTTTAAGGTCATCGGCTTTGAAATCCCAGCCGCCAAAGAACCGGACGGTCATGCGCGGGCCGGTGGTGCCATAGACTTCCTTGCGCATCATCGCATCGAAGATGGCGTGGCGGGTGTTGCTGGTGGCCCAGACCGCAGCATAGCCGCTGGCCAGCGACTGCCAGTTCATCCGGCCGCTGTTCATTCCCGGCACAAACCCGGCGCTCGCCCGTTCGGGACTGGGTTCAACCCCGGCGTGTTTGCCGAAGAAGTTGTTTTCATCTGCGGTTGCCAGCGAGGTGTGGCTGTCGGTCGATCCGATCACCCCGAACTTGTAAGGGTTCACGCCCAGCCGCTGTTCCAGCAGCAGCCCGCGCTTCAGTGCCTCGCGGACATAGGACCCAGCAAGGTCACCCGGCTTGGTGGGCTGGTTGTTGAGCAGGTTGTTGGCATCCCAACCGGCGGTGCCATAGCCGGAGAATTCGTCGTTGGGTGAAAGGAACGGATGGCTTTCACTATCACCCTTGATCTGGGTGATTTCAGCAACCGGTTCGTGGGCTGCGCGGCGGCGGGCATATTCGGCGCTGATCGGCCCACCTTGCGGGTCGGTCATCATGAACATCAGCCCGTTCGACAGGTTTGAATTGTGCGGGATCGCCAGAACCTTGCCGCCGGTCTTCTTTTCATAACTGTCCATGTAGTCCCACAGCTTGTCGGGCCACAGCTCGCTGGTCGGATCGAGCGGATCGACCTGCTCAACTTTATCGATCCCGTCGCGGAAAATGACGTTGCGGTGCAGGTTGTTGCCGCCCTGCATCAACGTATATTCAAACCCGAAAAAGGCCGTGAATTTGCCCGGCTCGTTGTAATCATCGACCGTGGCAAGGCTGGCGTCCCAGATCTTGTGGGTGCGCTCTGCTCCCTTGGCTGGATCGTTGAGCCCGGCCGGCAGCTTGCCTGCGCCGCGGGCCTGGAGCATTTCGCCGGTTGCCTGCAGCGATCCCTTGGTGCCTTCGTGCATCAGATCGTACCAGCGCAGCAAAGTCGGGTCACTGATCATCATGCGCGGCGCGTCGTAAAGCGCCTTGGTCGATCCCAGTCCCTCGGCGTGATCACTGACCACCAGGAAATCGAGTGGGCGGGACAGTTTGGCTGTCACCCCAGTCGAGCTCTTGACCTCTTCCCCGCGCGCAAACCGCAGCGCTTCTTCGGGCGGCAAGCGGTTGCCAAAGCCAAACGCATCGACCGAATTTGCGGTGTGCAAGTGGGTATCACCCCACAGCACCTTTTCGGGAAAGGCAGTGTCCTTGATCGAAGCCTCGCTGGCAGATCCGCCGCGCGTGGCGTGCTTGATCCGGTCACAGCTGGTCAGCGCAGTTGCCGCGAGCAGCAGCGCAGCTGCGCCCAATGCCTTGTTCATCGTCAGTCCCTCCTCAGCCGGCCGGCTCGTACCAGATCGGCGATGTGTAGCCGCGTTCCTGCTGTTTCAGCGGGATTGCGGGATCGAGCGTCAGGTTGAAGCGTACCCGGTCATAAGCGACCCAGCTGGGGGTCGGAATTTCGAGCACGCGCACATAGTAGAACGCGCGCTGTTTGGCATCGAATTCCGGGTCCGACCAGACTGTGGTCAGATCTGGCGCGCCGATGGAGTTCTGGTAGCTCGGCTTGGTCAGATCGACCGTATCACCTACCGCCGGAACCTTGCCGCCAGCCGGTTTGCGTGCGGCGTCCATCTCGCTCCAGACCACATCAAAGATCTTTTCGTGCGCCGCTCCGCTGGCATCGACCCAACCCTTGACCACTTGCACGCGGTCAAGATTGGCCCCGACCGGGTCCTTGAGCGCGGAGATGATGAAGCTGGGCGTGCCGCTGCCGCTTTTGAGCGTGCCGCCCATCGGCACCCCGCGGCCATAGCCGGCCTTGACCCAATCCTGTTTCAGGTCCTCGGCCTTGAAGTCCCAGCCGCCGAACACCCGCAAGGTCATCCGCGGGCCGGTGGTGGCGTAAACTTCCTTGCGCATCATCGCATCGAAAATCGCGCCGCGAGTGTTGCTGGTGGCCCAGACTGCTGCATAGCCGCTGGCCAGATAGTTCCAGCCCTGACGTTCATCGTGGCGGCCCAGCCCCTGCGAGGCGGTGACGCGGCTGGGCGATGGTTCGTGGCCCGGATGCTTGCCGAAATAGTTGTCATCATCAGCGGTTGAGAGGGAAGTGTGAGAATCGGTCGATCCGACCACACCGTACTTGTAGGGGTTCTGCCCCGTGCGCTGTTCGATCAGCAGTCCGCGCTTCAGGGCTTCGCGCACATAGGAACCGGCCTGCATATCCGGTGTGGTCTTTGCCGAGAAATCGAGATTGCCCAGTTCCCAGCCGGCATCGCCATAACTGGCGAATTCATCGTTGGGCGACATGAAGGGGTGACTTTCGCTATCCCCCTTGATCTGGGTGATTTCCACCAAGGGTTCGCGCGCCGCGCGGCGACGGGCATATTCGGCGCTCATCGGACCGCCCGAAGGATCGGTCATCATGAACATCTCGCCGTTTGACAGGTTCGAATTGTGCGGAATGGTCAGTGCCTTGCCGCCAGTCTGCTTTTCATAGCCATCAAGCCAATCCCACAGCAGATCGGGTTTGACATTGTCGAGCGAGGCCAGCGGCGGATAGTTTGCGACCAGATTGCCGCTGTCACGGAAAATGACATTGCGGTGCAGATTGTTGCCGCCATGCATCAGGGTGTATTCAAAGCCTAGAAATGCGGTGAACTTGCCCGGTTCATTGTAGCGTTCAACTGCGGCGATGTGGGCCATCCAGTTGCCGTGCAAGCGCTGCGCTGCGCCGGCCGGATTGATCAGTTCGGGCGGCAAGGTATTCCTGGCCTTGGCGTCGATTATCTCGCCCACCGCTTTGCGCGATTGCTCTGGCCCGGCGTGCATCATGTCATACCAGCGCAGCATCAGCGGGTGCGTGATGAACGAGCGCGGGGCGTTGTAGAGGTCCTTGATCGTTGCGAAGCCATCGGAGTGATCGGTGATGACCAGAAAATCGAGCGGCCGGGCGAGCTGGGCCTTGATGCCGGTTGAGCTGGTCACCGCCTCACCGCGCGCAAACCGCAAGGCATCTTCGGGCGGCAAGCGGTTGCCAAAGCCGAACGCATCGGGAGAATTGGAAGTGTGAAGGTGGGTATCACCCCAATAGACCCGCTCAGGATAAGCCGCGTTCGCCACTTCGACCTTGCCGGTAACCACCTGCTTGACCTTGTCACAACCGGTAAGCGCCGCGGCCGACCCAAGCAATGCTGCCGCCAAGACCATTGTCCTGCGCATCCTCAAACCCCCTTTTATAGTTTTCATCCGCAACTTGCCATGCCTGCGGCCTAGGTCAAGCGTGCTGACAAGGCTTATCCCACCGTCCATAAGCGCGCCAGGCGGTGAAATGCCAGCAGGAGAGAGACATGCCCGATCAGCCCGTCCGCTATCACCGCGCCGCGATGGCACTGCATTGGCTGCTTGCCGCGCTGCTGGCGTTCCAGTTTGCGTTGGGGTTGCGGCTCGAAAGCATCGCGGTGCTGAGCGACCGGTTCAACGCTTATCAACTCCACAAGTCGGTCGGCATCATGATCCTGCTGTTCAGTCTGGTCCGGCTGGCGCTGCGGTACATCGTGCCGCGCCCGCCCGCGGCTGATGGCGGCGCAAAGGGACTTGCCGCCCGGCTGACCCACGGCCTGTTCTATGCGGTGATGATCGGCGGACCGCTGACCGGTTGGGCGGTTGTTTCGACCGCCAAGATCAAATTGCCAACAGTGCTGTTCGGGATCGTGCCGTGGCCGCATTTGCCGCTGTCTGCAGCCTTGCTGGAGCCGGCGGAACTCGCGCATACAATACTTGCGTGGCTGCTGCCCGCCCTGATTGCGCTGCATCTGGCTGGGGTTGCCTGGCACTGGCGGCTAAAGGATGGAGTGGCGCAGCGGATGGTGCCGGCAACCGTTGCACCGTTTGGCGCAGTACTTGGCGGACTAACGCTTTTGGCTTTGGCGGCTGTGTTGGGAACGGTGCTGACGGCGCCGAATTGGTGGCGTGGTATTTCAGCGCCGCCAGCCGCCGCGCCATCTGTTGCGGCAGGTGCTGATCAGCCAGTGCCGATTGATACCGCCACACCCGAACCGCAGGCCACCGAGCCGGAACCTACGCCCGAGCCTACGTCGAGCGAAACCGCCGCTGCACTGAGTTCCGACTGGCAGATGCAGCCGGGCAGCCGCCTGGGGTTTTCAACCAGCTATGCCGGCACTGCGATAAATGGCTCGTTTGGTAATTGGCGGGCGGACATCCATTTTGATCCCGCCAATCCCGGTCAGGCCCGGATCAGTGCGGCGATCATGCTGGCTTCCGCCCGCAGCGGCGATGCCGAGCGTGACGAGACACTAAAGGGCCCCAGCTTCTTCAACGCAGCCAACCAGCCCACCGCGCGGTTCGTTGCCAGCGGCTTTCAGCGGGCGGGAAAGGACCGCTATACGGCGGCGGGCTCCTTGACCCTGAACGGAGTCAGCAGGCCTCTGCGCCTGACCTTCACTCTGGTCATCACTGGCGACAAGGCGCGCGCCAGCGGAACAGCAAACCTGAGTCGTCTCGCATACGGGATTGGCCGCGATGAATGGGAAGCAACCGACCAGATCCCCGATGCTGTGGGGGTTTCGTTTACAATCAATGCCGTGCGCAAGTGATCCCGCTGCCGCTGCTGCTGAACAGAGAGCTTTTTGAAAAAGGGTGGTGGACGCACTTGGGCTCGAACCAAGGACCCGCTGATTAAGAGTCAGCTGCTCTACCAACTGAGCTATGCGTCCACATTCCGACTTGGCGGAAGCCCGATTCGCTCGGGAGCGCCCCCTATAGCGATAACTCTGCGCGAGGGAAGGGCTTTCTTAGGTGCGAAGCTGACCGCTGCGCTGGTTCCAGCGGTTGACCGCCATCAGAACGCCGATGCAGATCATGTTGGTCATCATCGCCGAGCCGCCGTGGCTGATCCAGGGCAGCGGAATTCCGACCACCGGGGCCAAGCCCATCACCATCATCATGTTGATCGCCATGTAGAAAAAGATCGTGAAGGTCATGCCGGCGGCGAGCAGCGAAGAGAACCGATCGGGCGCGCTGCGCGATACCTTCATCCCCCAGCGGAACACCCACAGAAAGATGATCAGCACGAACAGGCCGCCCAGAATGCCCCACTCCTCGGCCATGGTGGCAAAGGCGAAATCGGTGTGCGCTTCGGGCAGGTATTCCAGGTGGCTCTGGCTACCATTGCCAAAGCCCTTGCCGAACAGACCGCCCGAACCGATCGCGATTTTCGATTGGGTGATGTGATAGCCTTGGCCCAGCGGATCGCTTTCGGGGTTGAGGAAAATCGTCACGCGGTTCTGCTGATAAGGCTTGAGCAGGAACGAATAGGCGAGCCGCACTACCACTGCCCCGAGCGTGCCCCCGGCGATGAACCAGGCGGCGGGCAGGCCAGCTAGAAAGATCATCACCGCGGCCCCGGCGCAAATCGCCAGACCGGTGCCAAGATCGGGCTGGGCCATGACCAGCAGGGCCGGGACGCCAATCAGCGCGCCCGCCGAAAGCAGCGCGCGCCAGTTGCGGGTCATGCCCGGCGGCAAGGCATCGTAAAACCGCGCCAGGGCCAGCACCATCACCGGCTTCATCAGTTCAGACGGCTGTAACTGCATGAAGCCCAAGTTGATCCAGCGCTGGCTGCCGCCTGAAACCTTGCCCATCGCCTCAACCACGAACAACATCACAAGTATGGTGCCGTAAAGCGGATAGGCGGCCTGCTTGAACAGCCCGCGCGGAATGCGCGAAATGACAAAGGCCATGGCCATGAAGACGAAAAACCGCACCTCGTGCAGCAGCGACCACGGCCACAGGTTACCCCCAGCTGCCGAATATAGAACCGTGGCGCCAAAAGTGTTCAGCGCGAGCAGCGGCAGCAGTAGCCCCCAGGGTTCGCGCGCGATGGCCTCGGGAACGATCCGGCGGGTCATTGCGGCGCGGCGCTGTTTGGCGCGGCCGGGGTGCTCGGCGGTGCAGGCGCAGGTGCGGCAGAGGCTTCGCCGGCCGGAGCCGACGCGGCTCCACCGGCAGGCTCTTCGGGCCGGGTGGTAGCTGGAACGTTCTGCAGGGCATCCGCTGGGGGCTCGGGATTGGCAACCTTGTTGATCGTGGCCTTGACTGCCTCATCATCGCCCACCTTGGGTGCCGATGTGCCGTATTGCGCCACAACGCTGCGGTACCGGGCGCTCATCCGTTCAACCGGGGTGCCGCCCCAGCCTTGCTCGAGCGCGGTCAGCGTTGCCATCGCAGTGGCCGGATCGAACAGGTAGGTCATCACGTCCTTGGCGATTGGCGCGGCGGCGCGGGCTCCGAAGGTTCCGTGTTCAACCACCACCGCCATGGCATAGCGCGGCGCATCAGCCGGGGCGAAGCAAACGAACAGCGAGTGATCGCGGGTCTTCCAGGCACCAACGGTGCCGCGTGAAACCAGCGCGCGAACTTGCGCGGTTCCGGTCTTCCCCGCCATCTTCACTCCGCCGATATCGATCCGGGCCCCGGTTCCGGTGCCCGATCCATTGATCACCCGGAACATCCCGTCATGGGCAACCTGGAGCTGCTCTGGCGTAAAGGGCAGGGCCGGGCCCGCCGGCAGTTCATGCCCGAAGATCAGCGAGGGTTGCAAGTTCTTGCCGCTGGCAATGCGCGCGGTCATCACCGCCAATTGCAGCGGTGAGACCGAGACATAGCCCTGGCCGATCGAGGCGTTGAGCGAGTCCGCTGCGGTCCATTCCTGCTTGTAGCGGCGCATTTTCCACGCGGCATCGGGAATCGTGCCATAACGCTGCGAGGTGCCAGGCAGATCGAATTCCTGACCCAGACCCAGCAGCTTGGCGACCGGGGCAATCGCATCGTAACCGACCCGGTGGGCCATCGACCAGAAATAGGTGTTGCAGGAATGCTCGATCGCGGCGCGCATATCGACCGAGCCGTGCACCGCGTCGCAGCGGAAAAAGCGGTTGCCCAGCCGGTAGCCGCCCGGGCAGCTGATCCGTTCAGCCGGATCTACACCGTGCTGCTGCAAGGCCAGCGTGGCCATCGGCTTCATCGTCGATCCAGGCGGATATAGCCCGCGCAGCGCCTTGTTGAGCAGCGGGATGTGGTCATCCTCGTTGAGCATTTTCCACTGCAGGCGCCCGATTCCGCCAGCGAAGACATTGGGATCGAAAGCCGGCATCGAACAGCAGGCAAGCAGCCCGCCGGTCTGGCAATCGACCACCACCACTGCCGCCGATTCAAGCCCGATCCGGCGCGAGGCATAGTCCTGCAGGCCGCCATCGATTGTCAGCCGGATCGGCTTTCCAGGAATATCGTCACGGTGTTCCAGATCGCGCACGAATTTGCCCGACGCAGTTACTTCTACCCGCTGTGCGCCGGGCTGGCCACGCAGGATCGGTTCGTAAAACTTTTCGAGCCCGTCCTTGCCCAGCTTGAACCCGGGGGTCAGCAGCAGCGGGTTCTTTTCCTTTTCATAGTCCTTGCCGGTCGCCGGGCCGACATAGCCGATCAGGTGCGCCACCGATGGCCCGGTGGGGTACCAGCGGGTAAAGCCCTGCTTGGCGACCACGCCCGGCATATCGGGCAGCCGCACCAGCACCTTGTCAAAGTCTTTGGCCTGCAACCCGGCAATCACTTCGATCGGCTGATACCCGTGCGCCTTTTCAAGCCGGTCGCTGAGTTCCTGTACTTGCACCGCATCGAAGTTGAGCAATCCGGTCAACTCTTTCACCGTGGCATCCGTGTCTGCCAGGCGTTCGGGGATGATATCGATCCGGAACTCAACCCGGTTGGAAGCCAGCTGGGCGTTGTTGCGATCAAGGATCGCACCGCGCCGGGGCGGCAGCAGAGTGAGGTTGACGCGGTTGCTTTCGGCCAACGTGGCATATTTGTCGTTCTGGACCACGCCGATCCACGCCAGCCGCGCGGCCAGCAGCACCCCCATGCCGGTTTGCAGCCCGCCAATCAGGACGGCGCGGCGATCGAAACTGTTGGCCAGCGTGCCCGAGCTGACGTGTTCCGAATTGTCAAACATCACACGGCCCGGATCGGGATCAGCCGCAACCGGTCCGCCAGCCCGACCAGCCGGGCAATGATCGGATAGGCCAGGATCGAAAGGCCGAATTGCGGCAGCAGCAGCCGCGGATCGATCCCGCCAATGCCAAGGCCGGCAATGAATTGCGCCAGGACCAGATAAATCCCGATCACTGCGCTGGCGACAAACCAGGTCAGCGCAATCCCGCGCCACGGGAAGCGCAGTTCGACGAAGTCGAGCAACAGCATGGCAATGCCCCACAGCGTCACCGCGCTGCCCAGCGGTTGGCCGCTGTAGAGATCGTCAAACAACCCCAGCGGCAGTCCCGCCCAGACCGGAAACAGCCCGGGACGCATCTGCTGCCAGGCGACCAGAAACAGGAACCCGATTGGCGGCAGGACCGGTGCCGAAGCGACGAACGGCCAGGTTGGGCTGAGTGAGCCGAGCATCACCACAATCCACGGCAGGGCGATCGCCAGGATCGGCGATGGCGCGCGGTTGATCCGCTGCTTGCCAAAGGTGCGCAGGCCAGGGGGCAGCGGGGACGGCATCAGTGCGCGCCCGCTTCGGATATGGCCGCTTGGGAGGTCAGTGCTTCCTGGAACACCGGTTGAACGGTTACGAAATCGGTCTGGCCCGGATCGCTGAGCGGGCGTGCGATGGCCCCGTCAGGGGTCAGTGCAACGACCACCGCCACTGCTTCGCCGGGGCGGTAGATACCACCAGAGCCAGAGGTCACGATGGCATCGCCGCGCTTCAACGGATTGAGGCCGGTGGTGCTGAGCCGGATCTGGATGGTGCCATCACCGCGCCCGGTGGCGTAGCCCTGGATACCGTCGCTCGCGCGCCGCACAGGTACGGTGCTTTCGGCATCCGTGATTAGCAGCACCCGGGCAGAAATGGCACCGACTTCGATCACTCGCCCAACCAGGCCGAGCGGGGATCGCACTGCCATGCCCACCCGCACGCCATGGCTTGAACCAGCGCCGATCGTGGCGAAACGCCGGGTTGAGGATGAGGTTGAGCCGATCAGCCGGGTAATCGCCACCGGCCGCGGATCGTCATCAGCCAGACCGAGTGTGGCCTTGAGCCGGGCGTTCTCTTGCCGCAGCGCGTCCTGCTCGGCCAGATCGACCCGCGCCTTGGCAAGATCGCTTTCCAATCGCGCGACGTGTGCGCCTGAGGTGAAGTAGCCGGTCAGCACGTCCCACAGCCCAACGCCGCGGGTCCGGGCGCTGGCGGCGACGGTGGCCGCCGGGGCCCCGGCATCTCCGGCCAGTGCGCGCAAACCAGCAAACCGCTGCTCGTGTCCGCTCGACACCGCCAGCAGCACCAGCCCGACGCCGACGCCGATGAAGGCTCCAACGTAGTGTGCGAAAGTGCTGTACTGCGCCCGACGCGAAAAGCCCGGGCGGCGAACATTGGGCGCCGCCATCGCTCTTCAGTCCTTGAGGAGGGCAGGGCGCGCCATCGTCAGCTCGCTCAGGCCGTCATCAATACGCCGCGGAACATCGGCTCTTCCATCGCCCGGCCGGTGCCCAGCGCAACGCAGGACAGCGGATCATCGGCAACGGTCACCGGCAGTCCGGTTTCTTCGCGCAGGAAATCGTCCAGACCCTGGATCAGCGCACCGCCGCCGGTCAGGACGATGCCCTGATCGACAATATCGGCGGCCAGTTCGGGTGCGGTGTTTTCCAGCGCGATACGCACGCCCTCGATGATCGCACCGATCGGTTCGGACAGGGCTTCGGCGATATTGGCCTGGGTGATGGTGATTTCCTTGGGCACCCCGTTGACCAGATCGCGACCCTTGATCTGGATCGTTTCGCCGATCCCGTCAGCCGGAACCTGGGCGATGCCGTAATCCTTCTTGATCCGTTCAGCAGTCGCTTCACCGATCAGCAGGTTGTGATGGCGGCGCACGTAAGAGACGATCGCTTCGTCCATCTTGTCCCCGCCGACGCGGACTGAAGTGGTATAGGCCAGGCCGCGCAGCGAAAGCACTGCAACTTCGGTAGTGCCGCCGCCGATATCGACCACCATCGAGCCGACCGGCTCGGTCACCGGCATACCCGCGCCGATTGCCGCAGCCATCGGTTCAAGAATCAGGTAAACCGCACTGGCCCCGGCATTGCTGGCCGCATCGCGGATCGCGCGGCGTTCAACCGAGGTTGAGCCCGAGGGAACGCAGATCACGATTTCGGGCGGGTTGAACATGCTGGTGCGCTTGCCGTTCACCTTGCGGATGAAATGCTTGATCATTTCTTCGGCCACTTCGATGTCGGCAATCACGCCGTCGCGCAGCGGGCGGATCGCCTCAATGCTGTCCGGCGTCTTGCCCATCATCATCTTGGCATCATCGCCAACGGCCTTGACCTTCTTGATCCCGTTGATCGTTTCAATCGCCACAACAGACGGTTCGTTGAGCACGATTCCGCGGTCCTGAACATAGACCAGCGTGTTGGCCGTACCGAGATCGATCGCCATGTTTTGCGAACCGAATTTGAAGAATCGCGAAAGGAACGAAGCCATTGATAATTCCGTATGTTTCTCCGGCGCTTAGCGCAGAAATCGCGTCAAGCACAGGCCTATATGTTGGCATGGAAGCGCCCCCGTTAGCAGGGGGTGTTTGGAAAGGCCAAAAAATTGTGCCGGAAGCCGGGGACAGAGCTTCGGTCCGGCGCGAAATTTCGGCGCTTCGTCGCTAGGGACAAACGGCAGTGGGGTTCCTGACTCTACCCCTCGACTTCGCTCGGGACGACCGGCAAAGAGGGTGCATGCCCCAGATCCGCCGCCTGCCTGAAAATCTGGTCAACCGCATCGCTGCGGGTGAGGTGGTTGAGCGGCCGGCTTCGGCGCTGAAGGAGCTGGTCGAAAACGCGCTTGATGCCGGGGCGCAGTCGATCTCGGTCAAACTGCGCGAAGGCGGACTGGCTGCGCTGGAAGTGACTGACGATGGCTGCGGTATGCTGCCGGACGAGATTGGACTGGCGCTGGAACGCCATGCCACGTCCAAGCTCCCTGACGACCAGATCGAACTGGTCTCCACTCTGGGCTTTCGCGGCGAGGCATTGCCATCGATCGCCAGCGTGGCCCGGCTGACCATCGAAAGCCGGGTGCGGGACCAGGGCGATGGCTGGCGCCGGGTGATTGATCACGGCGTGCTGGTGGAACAGGGCCCGGCGGCGCTGCCGCCTGGCACCCGGATCCGGGTTGAGGACCTGTTCGGCAAGGTCCCGGTGCGGCGCAAGTTTCTGCGCAGCGCCCGCAGCGAATATGCCGCCTGCCTTGATGTCGTGCGCCGCTTGGCCATGGCCCGCAGCGATGTGGGCTTTGTGCTTGAACATGACGGGCGGCGCGTGCTGGCGCTGCAACAAGGCGATACCCTGGCGGGCCGCGTAGCGCAGATCGTCGCGCGCGAACTGGCCGAGGACGGCGTGGCTATCGATGTGATGCGCGGCACCTCGCGGCTGACCGGGGTGGCCGGGCTGCCCACCTTTAACCGCGGGGTGGCCGATCACCAGTACCTGTTCGTCAATGGCCGCCCGGTGAAAGACCGCTTGCTGGTCGGTGCGGTGCGCGGCGCCTATGCCGATATGCTGGCGCGCGATCGCCATGCGGTGCTGGCGCTGTTTCTTGAGCTGCCGCCCGAGGAAGTGGACGTTAACGTCCACCCCGCCAAAACCGAAGTGCGGTTCCGCGATCCCCAGTTCATTCGCGGGTTCATCGTTTCGGGCTTGCGCCATGCGCTCGATTCCGAAGGGCGGCGCAGCGCACAGGGTCCGGCCGCCCCGGCAATGAGCGCGTGGCAGGCGGAACCGATTGCCCGCGACCCGGCTCCGGCGCTGGCTTCGCTGTTCGCGCGTGAATACGCGCAGGGCGGCGTGCGCGAAGCCGCGCCGGTGTGGCGCGGGCCGCAGGTGGAAGACCTGGCACCGCTGGCCGCACGCGCCGAACCGGCGGACATGGCTCCGTCGATCGAACACCCGTTGGGCGTGGCACGCGGACAGGTGGCGCAAACCTATATCGTGGCTGAGGCCGAGGATGGACTGGTAATCGTTGACCAGCATGCCGCGCACGAGCGTCTGGTGCTCGAACGGCTCAAAGCCGCCGGCGCGCAAGGATCAATGGCGACTTCGCAAGCCCTGCTGATCCCCGAAGTGGTTGAGCTGGATGAACCCGATGCAGACCGGCTTGAAGAGGCTGCGGCAACGCTGGCGAAGTTTGGTCTGGTCATCGAACGTTTTGGCCCCACCGCCGTGCTGGTGCGCGCAGTCCCGGCCGTGCTGGGCCAAGGCGATCCGCATGCCCTGCTGCGCGACATTGCCGATGATCTGGCACATAATGGCGCGGCGCTGCTGTTGGCAGAGCGGATCGATCTCGTGCTCGCGACGATGGCCTGCCATGGATCGGTCCGCGCAGGCCGGGTGCTGAGCGTGGCAGAAATGAACGCGTTGCTCCGCGAAATGGAAGTGACGCCGCGCTCGGGTCAATGCAACCATGGACGGCCCACGTGGGTTAAGCTTGCGCACGGCGATATTGAAAAGCTGTTTGGGAGAAAATGATGCGCAAGGCAGCTCTGGCTTTGGCCGTCTACGCCGCGGCCTGCTCGCCCGATCCCGCACAGCAGGCGCGCGAAGATACCGCGGCAGTGGCGGCGGTCAACGCGGCGCAGAACCGGATCCCGCCGCTGAAAGCGCTGGGGCTCGAACAGCTTTCGCCCGAAGACTTTTCGCGAATGGACGATACCGGCGCCAGCTGCGCGTTCTATCTGGGGACGGTGCCCCAGGCCCACGCGTTGATGGTGGCCCGGCCCAGCTATGGCTGGATCAAGATTGACAGCGAATTGATCCGGCTGACCTCGGATAGCGGCAGCAATGCGAGTCCGCTCGGCACCCGCAGCCACTATACCGGCAAGGATCTGACCGTGCGGATCGAACCGCGCAGCGCGGATAGCGCCGCCTCGCATGAGCCGCGCCAGATCGTACCGGCGCAGCTGATTGTGCGTGATCGCTGGGACCGGGTGGTGTTTGCCGCTGCCGGGGAACAGCGCTGCGCCGCTCAGTAATCGCGCACCCGGATCAGCCCGATCGATTGCATCGTCATCACCAGCACGTCGTCCTGGTTGTAAACCCGGACGGCGGATTGGAAGCTGCCCATTTCCGGTCGCGACTGGCTGGCCCGCTTGGACAGGACTTCGGTTTCCACCCGCAGCACATCACCGGGATAGACTGGCTTCAGCCAGCGCAATTCATCTAGGCCCGGCGATCCAAGCCCGGCCTGTTTGCGCTCGGTGATGTTGTCCACCAGCATCCGCATGGTCATCGCGCAGGTGTGCCAACCGCTGGCAGACAGGCGGCCGAAATGGGTCTGCGCGGCGGCTTCATCCGACAAGTGGAACGGCTGCGGATCATAGGCCGTGGCGAACTGCACGACCTCGTCTCGGGTTACTTCATAGCGCCCGAACTTGGCGGTCTGGCCCACTGCAATGTCCTCGAAATAGACCAGACCGTCGCTCATTGCCTCAGTTCCCCAGTTTCAGCCGCATAAACACCGTGTAGCCCCACGGATTGTCGCCATAGGCGGCATCCAGCGCGGCCGGCTTCATATAGATGTTGGCCGATCCGCCGAACGACAGATCGAACGCCCCCAGCGGCACATGCCGGGCATAGCCCGCCTGGAGCTTGGTGACGCGGAACGGCTGATCGTGCAAGGGATTGAGCGGATCGGGGAACAGCTCGCTGTTATTGACGTTTTCGACCCGGCCGAACAGCGAATTGCGTGGATCCACATCCCAGTTCACTTCACCCAGCCAGGCCGTGTAATTCTCGTGATGGGTGTTCTTGTTCGAAAAGGCGGCCATTGCGCTCAGCCCCTGGCCGTTGTCATAACTGGCTGAAGCGGTGAAGCGCTTCTCGTCTTCTCCCGGGTGGATCGCTTCGGGTTCCTTCAGCATACCGTAGCTGGCCTGCAGCGACCATGCGGGGGAGGGGTTGAAGCTGGCGCGGACCGACCAGCTGTCGAGCTTGGGCGTCTCGATATTCCAGCGCGCTTCATCCGGCTCGCGCCCACGAAAGGCGCTGGCTTCGATCTGCCATTTGGGCGCCGAATAGCCCAAGGTCACTACGCCATACGTAATGTGGGTCGAATTGAACCAGTGGTGCGTGATCGGCGGTTCGGGATTGTTGGCGGCCGAGCCGCGATGCATGAACGCCGATGGCCCCAGCGCGGGTTCGCCAACCGGGCCGCCATAGAGATAAACGGTTCCAGCCCCCGCATTTATATCGACCCGGCCCGACAGTTCCATGAACAGATCGTGCGGATGCTGGCGGTTGACCAAGGGCAACCCGCCCGCCGTCTCGCCCGTGGCGAATAGGTTGGGATATCCCTTTGCGTCCATCGCCGGTTCCAGGCTGGCCATGGCGTTGAAACGCACCCGCCCCCAGTCAGTATTCCGATCGGCGCTGACCATTGCCATCGAGGTGACATAGGTCACGCTGTCGCCGCTGGGGCCCTTGTGATCGGTATATTGCAGCGAGGCCTGGCCGTGGACCATGAACATCCAGTCGCCGCTCATCAGATGAACGCCGTGCATCATGCCCTCGTTGCCGGGGAGGCGAGAGGTGCCGGAGCCGACATTGCTGAGAACTGGAATTGTCCGACACGATCCTTGGGCAAGCTCATAACCGCTTGGGACACTAACTACGCAGTCTTCCGAAGCAGGCATGTCCATGCCCTCCATACCAGACATGTCGTGACCCGAATGGTCCACGGTCCCGGCTGGATCTGGCACAGGGACAGGTGTAGGTGGCGGAGCTGGCTTTGGAGCGGGGGGCGGAGCTGCGGGCGGCATCTCCATTCCCGGCATCGAACCCATGTCGTGACCGGCGTGGGATTGCGCCAGAGCAGGGCTGACCAGCACGAGGCTGCTTGACATCATCAGGAGGGAAATAAGTTTCATGGTATCTATCTATCCAGAGATTGAGGTGAGGTCCAACGCCCCAAGGTTCACATCGGTGCGGCCAGCATCCACAGCGACATTGCGATCATGGCGAGATTTTCGCTCAAGGAAACGAAGCCGAGCGGCACCTTGCTGCTGCCGCCGACGCAAGCGCATTTGATGTCGCGCTTTTGCACATAGACAGCATAGAACACCGATCCCGCTCCGATCGAGCCGATAAACAGGGCGACCGGGATCGATAGCCAAATGAGCTGGCGAGCCGTCATCAACACCCCAGCCCCGAATTCAAGAAAGGGGTAAAGCACGGCGTAAGGAAGCCAGCGGCGTGCTAGCAGGTCATAGCCCAGAAACATCGTTGCGAAACGGTCCAGATCCTGCAGTTTGAGCATGGCCAGAATCACCATGGCAAAGCTGATGAACCATTCGCCTGCCCGGATCGTCAGTGGCGCGCCGAACGCGACCTGGCTTGCAGCCAGCGCCAGCGCGCCTGCAGCAGCGAAAACCACCAGCACCGGGATATAACTGACGGCATCCGGATCGGCGACCTTCAGATTGAGATGCCGACGCAGATCGTCATAGCCGCCAATGCGGGCGCCGCCGATGAACACTTGCGGTGTGGTTTTGACTGCATGCTCCAGCTTGAAGGCCTCGGTCTGCTCGCGGGTGGTCAGCCAGCGATCATCAACCGCATACCCCTTGCGCTTGAGCAGATGCAGGGCTTTCAGGCCGTAAGGACAGATGTGGCTCTCCATCACCATTCGATAAATAATGGCAGAGCGGGGAAGGGGCGTTTGCTGGGTCATGACGAATCGGCTTATAGCTTGCGTACCATGGTACGGAGTCAAGAGATGGCGATGACGATTTCCGAACTTGCCCGAAACGCTGCCGTCGGGGTGGAAACCGTACGCTTCTATCAACGCCGCGGGCTGCTGTTTGATCCGCGCCCGGGACAAATGCGCGGCGGCGGGCGACAGCACTATGCCGACGAAGACCTCAAGCGATTGCGCTTTATCCGCTCAGCCCAGCGGGCCGGCTTCACCCTGGCAGAAATTGCCGATCTGCTGGCGCCTGATCGGGCCCGCTCCGAAGTGCGAGCAATTGCCAGCGCAAGAATTGACAACCTCGACCGGCAGATTGCGGAAATGCAAGCGGCGCGCGGGTGGCTTCACGACCTTGCGAGCGAATGCGCGAAGGGCGGAGCCGGGCCGTGCCCGATCATTGCCGCCTTTGAAAGTCCATGATCAGACGTTGAATTTGAAGTGCATCACGTCGCCGTCCTGCACTACGTATTCCTTGCCTTCCTGGCGCAGCTTGCCGGCTTCTTTCGCGCCGTTTTCGCCGCCCAGCGCGATGAAATCGTCGAAGGCAATTGTTTCGGCGCGGATGAAGCCGCGCTGCATGTCGCTGTGGATTTCACCAGCCGCGTCGGGCGCCTTGTCGCCGGTATGCACGGTCCAGGCCCGCGCTTCCTTGGGGCCGACGGTGAAGAAGGTGATCAGGTGGAGCAATTCGTAACCCGACCGGATCACCCGGGCGAGACCGGTTTCGTGCAGGCCCATTTCCTCGAGGAACACCATCCGTTCCTCGTCGTCCATGCCGGTCAGTTCGCTTTCGATCGCGGCTGAAACGATCACGGCATTGGCGCCTTCGGCCTTGGCCTTTGCGAACACGGCTTCGGAAAAAGCATTGCCGTTCGCGGCGCTCTCTTCCTCGACATTGCAGACATAGAGCACCGGCTTGGCGGTGAGCAGCTGGGCAGAGTTGAACACCTGCAGCTCCTCGGGATCGCTCGGCCGGGCCAGCCGCGCCGGCTTGCCTTCGCGCAGCAGCTCAAGCGCCGGGGCCAAAACCGAGGCCAGCAGCTTGGCGTCTTTGTCCCCTTGCGCGGCCTTTTTCTGCGCCGCGGGAACGCGCTTTTCCAGGCTTTCAAGGTCCGACAGCATCAGTTCGGTTTCCACCGTATCGGCGTCCGATACCGGATCAATCCGTTCGTCAACGTGCTGGATATCATCGTTTTCAAAGCAGCGCAGGACGTGGACGATCGCATCGACTTCACGGATGTTGCCGAGGAACTGGTTGCCCAGGCCTTCGCCCTTCGAAGCGCCGCGGACCAGCCCGGCGATATCGACAAAGCCCAACTGGGTCGGGATGATCTTCTGGCTGCCGGCAATCGCCGCCAGCTGATCGAGCCGCGGATCGGGCACGCCGACCTGGCCGACATTGGGCTCGATCGTGCAGAACGGATAGTTCGCCGCCTGCGCCGCCTGCGTTTCGGTCAGCGCATTGAACAGGGTGCTCTTGCCAACATTAGGCAGGCCAACGATACCGCAACGAAATCCCATGATAGTCCTCAATAGCTTGAGTTGCGCGCCCTAGACGCGCAGTGGTGATTTTACCAGTGCTAGCGCGCAGGCCATTGGCGCAGTCACGCGCAAAACCTTGCGCATCACGGCCTACTCTGCCAGCCGCAGCGCCAGATCGCTCATGAACCGCGCGTCATCGCCCTTGGCCAACCATGCCGCTTCGGCTGCGATGCCGCCCAGCATGTCGGCCAGCGGATCCATTTCGGCCTTGGCATAGTTGCCCAGCACATAGCCGGTAACCCGGTCCTTGTGTCCGGGATGGCCAATCCCGATCCGCACCCGGCGGAAGTCGGGGCCGATGTGCTGGTCGATCGATCGCAAACCGTTGTGCCCCGCCAGCCCGCCGCCGACCCGCACCTTGACCTTAAACGCGGCCAGATCGAGCTCATCGTGAAACACTGTCAATGCAGCGGGATCGAGCTTGTAGAAGCGCAGCGCCTCGCTCACCGAGCGACCGCTTTCGTTCATGAAGGTGGCGGGCTTGAGCAACAGGATCTTCGCGCCGCCGATGCGGCCTTCTTGCAGCCAGCCCTGGAATTTTTTCTGCGGCGCGGAAAAATCATGCACTTCGGCGATGGTATCAATCGCCATGAAGCCCACGTTGTGGCGGTGCAGCGCATAGCTTGCGCCGGGATTGCCCAGGCCTACCCACAGTTGCATGTCCGCATTTGCCCATTTGTGCTGCCGGGCAGGGCAGAACCCTGCGGCGGCCGGTTTGCCTAAGGCGCAAAGCCTTGGCGCATAACCAGCCGCCGGGTCAACCAGTGCTGGTGCTTACTTGCCCAGCATCTGATCCATCAATTTGTTTTCGTTGGCCTGGTAGTAGCTGACGCAGCCCATGGTCGAATTGACCATATCGTCTTCCTTCAGCGCCTTCATCTTGGTGAACGAAGCTTCCGAAGCGGCCTTGAAATTGGCCGGCGGTTTGGCCGCAAGGCGGCCTTCGTAAAAGCCCAGTGCGCTGCTGACGAGGGTCAGGAAGGTGGCGGTTTCGATGCGCTTGTCGGCAGGGACAGCCGTATCGGCCAAGACCTTGCGTCCTTCGGTAACGAAGAACATCAGTTGCAGCGTGCAGCTGACATCATCGACCGAGGTGGGCACATTGGGAGCCGCCGGAGCCGGGGCCGGAGCAGGCGCCGCGGCAAAGGCCAGCGAAGGAACGAGCAGCGCGGCCGCGCCCAGCGAGAGAGAGAAACGACGGAAAGCAGTCATAGAAATTCGCCCTTTAGAAAAGAAAAAGCCGGACTGCGGTGGCGCAGCCCGGCTTAACTCTGGATGAAGCGGCAGGCTTATTCGCCTTCGCCTTCAGTCTTGGCATTATCGCCGCTTTCGCTGCGCAGGCCCGAAGGAGCAATGATCGTAGCGATAGTGAAATCGCGATCCGAAATTGCGCTTTCGGCGCCGGCAGGCAGTTTGACATGGCTGATGTGGATCGAATCGCCCAGATCAAACCCGGCAACGTCGATCGTGATGTCTTCAGGAATCTTGTCCGAAGCGCAGACCAGTTCGAGTTCGTGACGCACGATGTTAAGCACACCGCCGCGCTTGAGGCCCGGCGAAGCTTCTTCGTTGGCGAAAATCACCGGTACGTTGACGTGGACCTTGGCATCCTTTGACAGGCGCAGGAAATCGACGTGCAACGGGCGATCGGTAACGGGGTGGAAAGCAACGTCCTTGGGCAGCGCCCGCACGGTCTTGCCGCCAACTTTAACATCGACAACCGAGTTGAAAAAGTGGCCAGTACCAAGCTGCTTGCGCAGCAGCTTTTCCTCGACGTGGATCGCCAGAGGTTCTTCATTGCCGCCATAGACGACGGCGGGGACGCGGCCTTCACGACGCAGTGCCCGGGAGGCTCCCTTGCCAGCCCGGTCGCGCGTCTCAGCCGGCAGGTGCAGAGTATCGCTCATTGCAAAAGCCTTTCGATAACGAGATAAACGTTCTTCTCCCGCCACGCCTCCAGGGATGACCATGATGGGGAAGCGCGGGCCGTTAGCCGCAATGGCCTGCGAATGCAAGGCTACTGTAGCCGCGTAACCGTGTATCCGCGCGCCGCCAGCATCGCCGGCAAGCCATCAGGACCGGCCAGATGCGCCGCGCCCACCGCCACAAACGGGCGGGCACGGCTGCTTAGCATGGCGATCAGCCGGTCTGTCCAGGTACGGTTGCGCCCGACCAGCAAAGCATCGCGCAGCAGCGGATCGCCAAAGGTTTCCGCGTCGCTGACCTTGGCCAGTTCGGCCATATCGCCGCTGGCCCAGGCCTGTTCCAGCGCACGCACCTGAGCTTCGCGCTGGGCGCTATCCTCTTCGATCACGGAATGGAGCAAGGCCCGCTGCTGCGCTTCGGGCAGGGCATCGAAAATCGCCAGTTGCACCTCGGCGCCTTCGAATTCGCCGATCGGGCGGCGATAATCGGCGGCAATCGCGCGGTCGATCCCGTTGCCGCTGTCCTGCCGGTCATTGCGGGCCTGCGCCTGAGCGATCATCAGCGCCGCCGCCCAGGTATCATAAGGATCAAGGCTGCCCGGCGCGATTTCATCTGCCTTCAGTTCACGCGCCAAGTCATCGCGGTCTTGCACTGTCACGCGATCGGCCAGCGGCGGATGCGGGCCGCCTTGGGCGAGCTGGGCAAACACGCGGGCGGTGGCCGCATCATTGCCCACATCGGCGACTTCAAGGATCAGCCGATCGGACTGCGCCAAGGCCGCCGCAATCTTTTCCGATTTCCAGTCATAAGGCCGCGATAGCGCGTGGATAGTGCCAAACAGCCAGGCCTTCTGACCGCCCGGACCTTCGACCAGCCACAACGCGGGACGGGCGGGGCTGGGCTGTTGGGCACAGGCGGCAAGCGCCAATGCGGCAGCCAAGCCAAGTGCCCAGCGCGCGGCCCTATTGAACACGGGTCAGCCGGAACCCGTCTTTGGTCAGCAGATCACCCACCGATTTGGGCCCGGCAAGGTGGCCAGCGCCCACCGCCAGAAACACCGTGCCGGGCTGCTGCATCCGCGCCTCGATCCATTTGGTCCAGGTGCGGTTGCGCGAATAGAGCATCATTTCGGCAAAGGCGGGATCATCGTCATCGGCATTGAGCACAGCCGCCAGCTGATCGGCATCACCGGCCGACCAGGCCTTGACCATCGCTTCGATCAGGCCTTTCATCTCGGGAATGCCCTTGACCACGGTATCGAGGAATTCGATCTGCTGCGCTTCGCTTTGCTGGGTGAACAGCCCGAACTGGAAATCGAGCGTCTCCAGCCCTTCGCGCGGCAGCTTGCGTTCCTTGGCCCTGGCATCCAGCGTGGCTTCCACCCCGCGATCGGGGGCATAGCCGTATTTCTGCACTGCCAGCAGCGGCAGCAGCATGGCCGGCACCCACGGCCTGCTGCGATCGAACATCGCGGGCTGCTGGCCGAGCGCAGTCATCGCCGCTTCATAGCGCCCGCGCCGTTCATCCCCCAGCTTCTCGCGCAAGCTTTCTCCCGCCGGCAGCACGCCGTAGCGGGCGATGCTTTTCATCACCTCCACCGGCGCAACATCGGGCAGTTCGGTAACTAGCACATCGGAATGGTTGAAGGCATAGGCCAGCGGTCCATGGAACCAGTCCACCCCATCGGGCAGGATATGGATCGTGCCGAACAGATAGATCGTGGTGTCCTTGTCCGCCAGCTTCCACAGCGCTGGCTTGGCCTGCACCGGGGGGGCGGCAGCGGGAGTCGCCGGGGCCTGCGACGCCAAGGTGGCCGGTGCCAGCAGCATCGCCGCAGCCAGGGTCGCAGCTCTAAGCGTGGTTTTGAGTGTCATCATGTCAGCTTACTGCCCAATCAGGTGTGATGGAATGGTGAATGGCTGGCCTCAGCGATAACGCCGCCACAGCCAGACCACCATCCAGACCGCCATGGTGATCGCAAAGACTGCGCCTGCATCAAGTGGAGCTGCGAACCCGCCCTTGGCTGCCAGCCACCAAGCCACCATGATCAGTGCATAGGCGTTGAAGGAAACGTTGGAGGCATACTGTTGCGCGGCAACTTCATGCTCATCAATCAAGCGATAATAGGCAATGGTGATCGCCGTGGTGCAGGCCAGCAATGCCAGCAGCAGGGCCGCCAGCAGCGGCGGCATCGGCGCGTTGGAAAACAGCGCGTCGATCATGCCTGATGCACTGTCAAAGCCCAGAGGCCGGGCCAGCAGCAGCGATAGGGCTCCGCCGATCGCCCCGATCGAAAATGTAAACATCCAGATCGAGCGGATCTTGCGCTCGCTTGGGCCAATCGGTTCGGAACGGGGCAGGCCGTGAGCCTTGTACAGCCGAACCATAATCCACCCCAGCACGGCAAATAGCGCCAACAATCCGGCAGCTATGAGAACTCCCTTGGCATCGAAAGTGCCGCGTTCTGCCATCCGGACCAAAAGCCCGGTGAACACGCCCGCGACAAAGATCGCGCCAAGGCCGATCACGCCTTGCACTGCATAGCGGGACAAGCCGCTGGCGAATCCTCCGGCCGGTTTGAGACTATTGTGTGTCATCAAAAATCTCCTCGATCTTCATTTCGAACAGGCGGGAAATGCGGAACGCCAACGGCAGCGAGGGATCGTGCTTGCCGGTCTCGATCGCGTTGACCGCCTGCCGCGATACGTCGAGCTGCGCGGCCAGATCCGCCTGGCTCCAATCGCGCATCGCGCGCAGGACTTTGAGCTTGTTGTTCATAGCCGGCCTTTCAGCCACTCGGCGTGGAACCCAGTGAAGAAGGCCAGGATCGCGGCATAACCTGCGGCTTCAACCGGGATGTCCTGATGCGCCGGCGCGCCGGTGTAACCATCATAGACGCCTTCCAGAAACGGCCCGAACAGGAAGCTGGCCACCACCGCAACAAAGGCCCAGGCCGTGCCCGCGCGCCACAGACTGTCGATATATTCATCGCGCATCCGCCGCAGCGGCGCGACCGCCAGCGGCAGGAGCAGCATGCCGACCATCAGCCCTTTGAAGAAATCGGGCCAGCCCAGCAGATGCGCTGCGGCAAAACCCATCGACGCCAGGAAACCGACATGGGCCATCGTAAGGTATATTTGAGTGCGCTTTTCAGGGGTCATGGCGAATTCCGTTGGCTGTGCAGAAAGAAGCGGCCCGGCGGGCAAGTGTGCCGGGCCGCCCCCGCGTCGGTGCGGGCGGGCTCAGTTGGCCCAGCCGGCACCGCCAGTGATAACCTCTTCAATGCAGCGCTGCTCTTCCGCCTTGGCCCAGCGATCCTTCATTCCGCTGTCGCAAGCGGCGCGTGCGGCGTTCTTCAGGCGCAGTTCGAAAGTGGCGCGGTCGGCCGCCTTGGCGGGGTCCAGATCGCGCACTTCGATGGTCACGGTGACGGGATCGTATTTCCTGGTCGAAGCGAGCAAAGCCGCCGGAGCGGTGAGCAGGGCAAGCGAGGCGGCAGCAATCAGCGAACGTGAAAACATGACTGTGGTCCTTTGTTAGCATCGAGATGTAGAGTCTCGTATACCTGTCAGGATGTCAGGTATGCCTTACTATATGTCGTGATTCTCTGACTATGTCAAGTCAACCGGCGTTATTATACTTGACGTACCCGCGCAGGAACATAGGGTGACTCTACTAGGAGAAAACCATGGCTTCCGCGCTTTCCGCCCCTCACTTTCACGACGAAGAAGCGGCCTACGCTTACGTTGAAGCCCGCCTGTGGCCGGAAGGTGCTGTTTGCCCGCATTGCGGCGGGATGGAGAAGGTCGGCAAGCTGAAGGGTAAAACCACCCGCCCCGGCCTGTGGAAGTGCTACCAGTGCCGCAAGCCGTTCACCGTCAAGATCGGGACCATCTTTGAGGACAGCAAGGTTGCGATGCGCCTGTGGCTTCAGGCCATGTATCTGATCGCGGGCAGCAAAAAGGGCATTTCCAGCAACCAGCTGCACCGCATTCTGGGCGTCACCCTCAAGACTGCTTGGTTTATGTCGCACCGTATCCGCGAAGCGATGCGCACTGGCGACTTCACCCCGTTCGGTTCGGAAGGCGGTGCGGTTGAAGTCGATGAGACCTTCATCGGGCAAGACCCCGACGCGAAGCCCGCTGGCAAGCGTGCCAACTATAACCAGATGAACAAGGTCCTGGCACTGGTTGACCGTGAAACTGGCCGCGTTCGCAGCATGGTTGTCGATACCCTCAAGGCCACCGAAATCGCACCGATCCTTTATGCCAACATTGCCCGCGAAGCCCGCCTTATGACCGATGAAGCCCGCGTTTATCACGGCATCGGCAAGGGCTTTGCCTCGCACGGTGTGGTTACCCATGGCCGCGATGAATATGTGCGCGGCGATGTGTTCACCAACACCATCGAAGGCTATTTCAGCATCTTCAAGCGCGGGATGAAGGGCGTCTATCAGCACTGCCAGAAGAAGCATCTGCACCGCTATCTGGCTGAATTCGACTTCCGCTATTCCAACCGCGTTGCGCTGGGCTACAATGACAGCGACCGCGCCGATGCGCTCTTGCAGGGTGTCATCGGTAAGCGGCTCACCTATCAAACGACTGGTGCAGCGTAATGCCGAAGAAAAAGAACGAAGAGACCGCAAAGCAGCAGGCCGAAAGGTTCGCCGCCGAGGTGGCGCGAATGCAGGCCGCTGGCGAACTAAGCGCCACAGAGGCAGAGGCCGCGCTTGATAAGCTAGTTGCTCAAGCTGGAGCAAAGCATGGCGGGGACTAGTCGGCGCAAGCATGAACTAGTCTCCGGCCCTCTTAAGAAGATTAAGCGGGCCCAACAGCACATCAATGATTTGAATCGGGAAGTTACCGAGTTCCTTTCTCGCAAGCCGTTCCAGCTTCGAGTCAGCGAAAAGCGCGACCCCCACCGCAGAATCATCTACATCAAGGCAAAGGAACCCATCCCCGAAATCATCACTATGATTTTGGGCGATGCCGTCCACAATCTGCGTAGCGCCATTGATCAACTTGCTTGGGGTATAGTCGGCAGTAAGGCAAAAAAGCCCAGACAAGTGGGGTTCCCGTTTGTTGAGACTGCGGAGGCTCTTAGTAGTGCCATCGCGACCAGACAGATGAATGTCGCCCCGGAAAAGGTCATCGAGGAGATCCACCTTCTCCAGCCTTATCCGAGCGGGAATAAGTATCTTCACGCGGTCAAATCGCTTGATGAGACAGACAAGCACCGCAACATTCTGATTGTCGCTACCGGCTTGGAAATCTCCGCGCAACGGTTGCAAGAGATGATTGAGCCGCACAAACTCCCGGTCCCGATGAACGTCATAATCTCCGTTGTCGGGGATTGGTCGATTGACCTGACTGACACTCCGCCCGCCGCTACGTTCGACAAGGAAGCGGACTTTCAGCCCGCTTTCACTATTGGATTCGGGCAAGGCGAAGCGTTGGAAAGCTTCCCCTTGATAATGGCGCTCGCCAACATGGCCGATGCCACCGAAGCTGCCGTTCGAAGGATCGCTAAGGCCGCCTTTAGTTAGAGGCATTTAGCACTCCCTCTCGGGCTTGGGTACGCAAGGTATAATAACGCCAGTCAACCTGACACAAACGCAAAATCGCCGTGCGAATGGTTGATTTGCGCGCCTTTCTCGGCCAAGGGCCATCCCCATGACCAGCGCCGCAACGCCCTTATCCTTCCAAGACATGATCCTTACGCTCCACGCCTATTGGAGCCGGCAGGGCTGTCTGATCCTGCAGCCTTACGACATGCGCGTGGGGGCGGGTACGTTTCACCCGGCGACCACACTGCGCAGCCTGGGGCCGGAAAGCTGGAACGCGGCCTATGTCCAGCCCAGCCGCCGCCCGACCGACGGGCGCTATGGCGAAAACCCGAATCGGCTGCAGCACTATTACCAGTATCAGGTGATCATGAAGCCCAGCCCGGAGCATTTTCAGGAGCTGTACCTCGCCAGCCTGTTCGAGATCGGGATCGATCCGCTCGCCCACGATATCCGCTTTGTCGAGGATGACTGGGAAAGTCCCACACTTGGTGCCTGGGGGCTGGGCTGGGAAGTGTGGTGTGACGGGATGGAAGTGTCCCAGTTCACCTATTTCCAGCAGATGGGCGGGTTTGATTGCAAGCCGGTCGCAGGCGAGCTGACCTATGGGCTGGAACGTCTGGCGATGTACATTCAGGGCGTCGACAACGTTTACGACCTGAAGTTCAACGCCGCCGGGGTGACCTATGGCGAGGTATTCCTGAAGAACGAGCAGGAATTCTCCAAATACAACTTCGAAGTGGCCAACACCGACCAGCTGTTCGAAGGCTTCAGGAACGCCGAGCGCGAATGCCAGGCCTGCATCGAAGCCGACGTGCCGCTGGCCGCCTATGACCAGGCAATCGAAGCCAGCCACCTGTTCAACCTGCTGCAGGCGCGCGGCGTGATCTCTGTGCAGGAACGCGCCAGCTACATGGGCCGGGTGCGCGATCTCGCCAAGGGCTCGGCGCAGGCGTGGATCGCGAAGAACGAGGCCGAATGGGCCGCGAAATATCCGGAGTGGGTGCTGTGAGCGACTTCCTCCTCGAACTGCGCAGCGAAGAAATCCCGGCGCGGATGCAGGCTGGCGCCCGCGCCGATCTGGAAAAGCTGTTCCGCAAGGAAATGGCCGCCGCCGGGGTTGCGCTGGGCGAACTTACTGTCTGGTCAACCCCGCGCCGCCTGATGCTGATCGCCCGCGGCCTGCCCGCTGCGACTGCTGCGGTGAGCGAGGAGCTCAAAGGCCCGCGGGTCGGCGCGCCGCCGCAGGCGCTCGAAGGCTTTCTGCGCAAGACCGGGCTCAGCGAAGATCAACTGACCGAGCGGGACGGGGTGCTTTACGCCGTCACCGAAAAGCCCGGTCGTGCCACCGCCGATGTGCTGGCCGAAGCGATCCCCACGATCGTCCGCGCGTTCCCCTGGCCGAAGAGCCAGCGCTGGGGCGCGGCCTCGCTCAGCAGTGAATCATTGCGCTGGGTCCGTCCGCTTTCGGCCATCGTCGCGCTGTTTGATGGTGCGGTGGTGGACTGTGAAATCGGCGGAGTTGCTTCCGGCCGTATGACCAGAGGTCACCGCTTTCACTCCGCAGGCGAAATCAGCATCGACGGCGTGGATGATTACGCCGCCAAGCTGCGCGCCGGGTATGTGATTGTCGATCACACCGAACGTCAGGACATGATCCGCGCCGCAGCCGCCAAAGCCGCCGCTGATGCCGGGCTAACGCTGGTTGAGGACGAAGGGCTGGTGATCGAAAACGCCGGGCTGACCGAATGGCCGGCGCCGCTGCTTGGCCGTTTCGACGAGGCGTTCCTCGATGTGCCGCCCGAAGTGATCCAGCTGACCGCGCGGACCAACCAGAAGTATTTCGTTTGCACCGATGCGGCCGGCAAGCTCGCCAATGCCTTCGTCTGCACCGCCAATATTGCGGCCAGCGATGGCGGCGCGGCGATTGTCGACGGCAACCGCAAGGTGCTGGCTGCAAGGCTGAGCGATGCGCGGTTTTTCTGGGAGCAGGACCGCAAGGTGCCGCTGGCCGAGCAGGCCAAAAAGCTCGAGCGGATTACCTTCCACGAGAAGCTGGGCACCGTCGCCGACAAGGTCGAGCGGGTGGCCAAACTGGCGCGGTGGCTGGTTGAACAAGGCATCGTAAAACCTCCCCGGAACGGGGAGGGGGACCGCCGCGAAGCAGTGGTGGAGGGGTCACCCCCGCATCACCCCTCCGTCACGTCGCCTGAAGGCGCCGCGCCACCTCCCCGTTCCGGGGAGGTATTGGAACTCGCCGATCAGGCCGAACTGGCCGCGCGGCTGTGCAAGGCCGATCTCGTCACCGAAATGGTTGGCGAATTCCCCGAACTGCAAGGCCTGATGGGCGGCTACTACGCCCGCGCCGAGGGCCTGCCCGATGCCGTCGCCGACGCGATCCGCGATCACTACAAGCCGGTCGGACAAGGTGATCAGGTGCCGACTTCGCCGGTTACGGTGGCGGTGTCTTTGGCCGATAAAATGGATACGCTGCTTGGCTTCTTTTGTATTGGTGAGCAGCCGACCGGGTCTCGCGATCCGTTTGCTTTGCGTCGTGCAGCAATCGGGTTCAATGCGACGGTGATTGAAAATCGACTGAACCTCGATTTGATGGACATTCTTGAACAACATGTTTCTGAATTTTATGATGAAATAAGGATTCTGACTAGAGCGCAGTATAAGTCCAACGTTTTGATAGAAGGGCTTCGTGCAAAGGACCAAAATTTTGATGTGACCGAAGCTGATGGTGAACTTTGGCTTGTTCATGGTGACACTAAGATCGAGCGAATCGATCGCAGCACGTTTACTGACCCCGATGATCCATGGTCGCGCGAAAAAAGTCCCGTCGATGGAATGTTCGATTTGAGGTTTTTCCTTATTGAGCGCCTGAAAATTCAGCAAAAAACTCTCGGTGTTCGACACGACTTGATCGAAGCGGTCTTTGCACTCCGCGCTGAGGATCGACTGACTGCAATCTTGGCCCGGGTCCATGCGCTGCAGGCCTTTGTTGGTACCGATGATGGCGCCAACCTGCTCGCCGGATACAAGCGCGCGGCGAATATCCTCAAGAAGGAGGGCTTCGAGAGCGTTGCGGCGATTTCGCTTTCCTACACGCCCGAACCTGCCGAAGATGCGCTGATCAAGGCGCTTGATATGGCAGAACCGCGCGCGGCCGCAGCCGTTGCAGCGGAGGACTTTTCCGGTGCCATGGCCGCGCTCGCGTCGCTGCGCGGGCCGATCGATGCCTTCTTCGAACAGGTAACCGTCAATGATGCCGATGATCAGAAACGTAGCTATCGCCTTGCGCTGCTTGCGCGGCTGCGTGGTGCAGTGCACGGCGTCGCCGATTTCTCGCGGATCGAGGGCTGATTTATTTAGCCTTGAACAGGGGTCCAGGCGGTCCAAGCCGCCAGCCCTGGTGGAGTGTGCATGAGCAAGCAGGTTTACCTCTTCGGCGGAACCGCCCGCAGCCAAGATCCCCGCAGCCGCGACAAGACGATCGTCGGCGGCAAAGGCGCGAACCTGGCCGAAATGGCCGGGATCGGCCTGCCGGTGCCGCCGGGCTTCACCATCACCACCGAAGAATGCGTCCGCTATCTGGCTGAGGGGGGCGAGTTCTCGGATGAGCTGAAAGCCGAAGCCGCCGCCGCGCTGGTTCATATCGAATCCACCGTTGGCAAAACCTTTGGCGATGCTGCCGATCCGCTGCTGGTCTCGGTCCGCTCGGGCGCACGGGTGTCGATGCCGGGGATGATGGACACGGTACTCAACTTGGGGCTGAACGACGCGACCGTGGCAGGACTGGCCACCAGCTCCGGCGATGCGCGGTTCGCCTGGGATTCGTATCGCCGCTTTATCCAAATGTATTCCGACGTGGTGCTGGGGCTGGACCATCACCTGTTCGAAGACGCTTTGGAAATCGCCAAGGAAGACAGCGGCTACTACGCCGATGTTGAGATGCAGACTGATGATTGGCAAGTGCTGGTCAAGGAATACAACGGGATCGTCGAGGCCGCACTGGGCCGTCCGTTCCCGCAAGACGTGCATGAGCAGCTGTGGGGCGCGATCCGCGCGGTGTTCGATTCATGGGATTCGGACCGGGCCAAGGTCTATCGCCGGCTGAATGACATTTCCGGCGACTGGGGCACCGCGGTCAACGTTCAGGCGATGGTATTCGGCAACATGGGCGATACCAGCGCCACCGGCGTGGCCTTTACCCGCGATCCGGCGACTGGCGAAAAGGCCTATTACGGCGAATGGCTGGTCAACGCCCAGGGTGAGGATGTGGTCGCGGGGATCCGCACCCCGCAGTATCTGACCAAGGCCAGCCGGGAACGCGCCGGGGCCAAGCCGTTGAGCATGGAGGAAGCCATGCCAGCGGCTTATGGCGAACTGGCAGCGGTGTTCGAGCTGCTTGAGCAGCACTACCGCGACATGCAAGACATCGAATTCACCGTGGAACGCGGCAAGCTGTGGATGCTGCAGACCCGCAGCGGTAAGCGCACCGCCAAGGCGGCGCTGAAGATGGCGGTCGACATGACCCTCGAAGGGCTGATCGATGAACGCACCGCGATCCTGCGGGTCGATCCGATGGCGCTCGATCAGTTGCTGCACCCCACGCTCGATCCCGAAGCGGCGCGTGATGTGCTGGGCAAGGGGTTGCCGGCCAGCCCCGGCGCGGCCTCGGGCGCGATCGTGCTCGATGCTGATCTGGCAGAAAAGCGCGCCGAACGCGGCGACGCGGTGATCCTGGTCCGGGTCGAAACCAGCCCCGAAGACATTCACGGCATGCATGCAGCCAAAGGCATTCTGACCGCGCGCGGCGGCATGACGTCACACGCCGCGGTTGTGGCGCGTGGGATGGGGCGGCCCTGCGTTTCAGGCGCCTCCAGCGTCTCGATCGACATGGCCAGCCGGACACTGAAGATCGGCAATCGCGATCTCAAGGAAGGTGATCTGATCACGCTCGACGGCACCACTGGCGAAATCATGGCCGGTCATGTGCCGACGATCGAACCTGAACTGGTCGGCGATTTCGGCGTGCTGATGGGCTGGGCCGATCGCCACCGCCGGATGAAAGTGCGCACCAATGCCGAAACCCCCGCAGATTGCCGTACCGCGCGGCAATTCGGCGCTGAAGGGGTGGGGCTTTGCCGCACCGAACACATGTTCTTCGATGCCAGCCGGATCGCCTCGGTCCGGCAGATGATTCTGGCTGAAAGCGAAGCCGGGCGGCGCACCGCCCTGGCCAAACTGCTGCCCGAACAGCGCGCCGATTTCCATTCGATTTTCGAAGTGATGGTGGGCCTGCCGGTAACAATCCGACTGCTCGATCCGCCGCTGCACGAATTTCTGCCGCATGCCGATGCCGAATTCGCGGATCTTAGTGAAACGATCGGGATCGGGGTCGAAACACTCAAGCGCCGCGCCGCGGAATTACACGAATTCAACCCGATGCTGGGCCATCGCGGTTGCCGTTTGGGAATCACCTTCCCGGAAATCTACGAAATGCAGGCCCGCGCCATCTTTGAGGCGGCCTGCGATGTTGCGGCGCAGGGCGGCGAAGCGCCGGTTCCCGAAGTGATGGTGCCGCTGGTCGCCACGCGCAAAGAACTGGCGATCCTCAAGGCCTTGATCGATCGCACGGCTGAGGCGGTTTTCACCGAAAAGGGTGCGCGTGTGGCCTATCACGTCGGGACCATGATCGAACTGCCGCGCGCTGCTTTGATGGCTGGCGAAATTGCCGAGGTCGGTGAGTTCTTCTCGTTCGGGACCAATGATTTGACTCAGACAACTCTGGGCGTTTCGAGGGATGATGCGGCGCGGTTTCTCGGCCCCTATGTCGAACAGGGCATTTTCCCGCGCGATCCGTTTGTCTCGCTCGATATCGAAGGGGTGGGCCAGTTGGTCGAGATGGCGGCCGAACGCGGGCGGGCGACCAGGCCCGATATCAAGCTGGGGATTTGCGGCGAACACGGCGGCGATCCGGCCAGCATCGCGTTCTGCGAAAAGGTGGGTTTGGATTACGTGTCTGCCAGCCCTTACCGCGTGCCGATCGCACGGTTAGCCGCAGCGCAGGCGGCTCTGGCTTAAGCCAGCTTAGTCAGCGCCGCCAACCGGTCAGAGTCAGGATTTCGAAAGTCTCGGTCCGGCCTGTGCCGAATTGCTCTTTGGCAATTGCATAGTGCTGACGGTTCAGCGCCGGACCGGGATTGGCCAGGCAGTTGGACAGCCCCTGCGCTCTGAGATCCGCGACCAGGCTGTCGAGGCTGGAGTAGCGAACCGTCAGGCTGCGGCTATCGACCACCGGATCGGCCCAGCCTGCCCGCTGCAGCAGCTGCCCACCGGCGCGCACATCGACCATCGGGTGCAGCCGCGGTGCCGGGCGGTCACCATCGGCTTCGAGCATCACCGCGCGCAGGGCCGGCAGCGATCCGGCTCCAATGAAGCTCGCCACGGCAAGCCCGCCGGGCGCCAGCGCATTGCGGAGATGGATCAGCGCGCCGGGCAGGTCGTTGGCGGTATCCAGCACATTGAGGCTGACAACCGTGTCGAAGCCGCCCAGTGGGTAGGGCGCTTCAAGATCGAAACCGGCGGCCGGATCGGTGCCGGTCACTTCGTTCTCCGGGCCAGCCAGGGCCAGTCCCAGCGCCCCCAGATCGCCGATTGCCAGCACCCGGCGCGGGACATGGCGCAAGAAGCCAAACCGTTCGGTTACGTCTTCAACCATGTCATCGATGAGGTACCGCGCCGCGCCCGGTACCTGCTGCAAGCGCAGCGCGCGGCGGCGCTGGGCGAGGCGGCGGAGGGGCGAAAAGATCCGGGGCGGTGCAGGTTGGTTCACAGCAGCCAGCACTGCCTTGCGCCAGACGCGCGCGCAAGCGATACCCGGTGCATAATGCAGGTTCATCCGCTTCTGGCCCCGGTCGTCGATCTGGTCTTTCCGCCCCGCTGCCCGCTGTGCGGTGAGGGGCTGGCGGCCCAGACCGGGCTGTGCGCCGCCTGCTGGAGCGAGCTGGCAATCCCCGGCGATCCTGCTTGCAGCAGCTGCCGCCGCCCGCTGGGGGCTGAAGCCACTGTAGGAATGATCTGCGCGCCGTGCCTGGCCAATCCACCGCGCCACGCCGGGATCGCTGCCGCGACGCTGTACAACGATGCCTCGCGCAAACTGGTGCTGGCGCTCAAGCATGGCGGGCGGATTGCCCTTGCTCCGCTGCTCGCCCGGCTGATGGCCGCGCAATTGCCGCAGGAGATTGGGCCGGGTTGGCTGGCCGTGCCCGTGCCACTGCACCGTTGGCGGCTATGGAGCAGAGGGTTCAACCAATCGGCGCTGCTCGCCAACGAACTGGCGAAGCTTTCGGGCGTAAGCCTAGGGGTCGATGCGCTGATCCGGCACAAGCGCACGCCGATGCTGGGCGGGCTGGGGCGTGCGGCGCGGGCGCGGGCGCTGTCCGGCGCGTTTGCCCCGGGCAAGGGCTGGGAAGAGCGGCTGAAGGGGGCGAAGATCTTGCTGGTTGACGATGTGCTGACCAGCGGCGCGACCACCGATGCGTGCCTGGCGGTGCTGCGCCGGGCCGGAGTGCAAGTGGTGATGATCACCTGCTTTGCCCGCGTGCTGGATGAAGCGCTGGACCACGTTTGAGGCGCAAACGAAAACGCCCGGAACCGAAGTTCCGGGCGCCCTCGTGACGAAACTCTCCAGACGTTGCTTGCGCAAACCGATGGCTCCCCCTTGAGCCATCTCGTCCGATCCCTCATGCGGTTGGCGGTCCCTGAACCTGAGCCTCTGCTATCCGCGCAGGTTGAATCACCGAAACTGCCGCGCAATGGAAGCGCGAAGCGTTCGCAGCGCAGTTTTTGGTCGACACATGTGGTTATCTTGCAACAAGGGGCCGATGGACGGAATCGATACAGAGGCGCGAGAACCGGGCCAAGACTTCATGCCGCGGTTCGATGCGCAAGGGTTGCTCTGCGCGGTGGCGGTGGATGCCGGCAGCGGCGAGGTGCTAATGGTCGCCTGGATGGATCAGGAAGCCCTGCAGCACACGATCGAGACCGGGCTGGCGCACTTTCATTCACGCTCGCGCGGGAGATTGTGGATGAAGGGTGAGAGTTCGGGTAACGTCCTGAAAGTTCAGGAATTGCGGGTTGATTGTGATCAGGATGCGGTGGTTTTGATTGTCGAGCCAGCTGGGCCGAGCTGCCACACCGGGGCCCGCAGCTGCTTCTATCGGCGGCTTGCCGATGGCAAGCTGGTCAGGGTCGATTAGTTGACGCTTACGTAAAGGGAAGGTATGAAGCGGGAGTGATGGACACTCTCACCGCAACCTCGGCTACGCATGACGGCGCGCACCTCGATACGCCCGATGCTTTGGAACGCGAGTTTTTCGCGATCTCGGAACTCACCAGCGAATTTGGCGTGACCGCACGGGCTTTGCGCTTTTACGAAGACGAGGGGCTGATTGCCCCCAATCGCATTGGCCTGACGCGCAGCTATTCCAAGCGTGACCGGGCCCGGCTTGCTTGGATCCTGCGCGCCAAGAACGTTGGCTTTTCGCTGATCGAAATCCGCGAAATGATCGATCTGTATGATCTTGGCGATGGCCGGGTTGAGCAGCGGCGAGTGACCGTGCAGCGGTGCCGCGAAAAAGTAGCCCGCATGCACCAGCAGCGAGACGACATTGACGCCGCGATTGCCGAGCTTAACCAGTTCATCGCGCTGGTCGAAAACATCGATAATTCCGCCCGCAAGGGCTGATCCCAACCTTAGGACCCAACCGATGCCGATTTACAAGGCCCCGACGCGCGATACGCGGTTTGTCATCAATGAAGTGCTGCAGTTGGAAAGCCACGGTAATCTCCCCGGTTTTGAGAACGCCAGCGCCGATCTGGTCGACGTGGTGGTTGAGGAATGCGGCAAGTTCTGCAGCGAAGTGCTGACCCCGCTCAACCTATCGGGTGATCTTGAAGGCTGCACCCGCAATCCCGATGGCTCGGTCACCACGCCCAAGGGTTTCAAGCAGGCCCATGCGCAGTTTCGCGAAGCGGGCTGGGGCACGCTGTCCGCGCCTGAGGAATTCGGCGGGCAAGGCATGCCGCATGTGTTGGGGATGATGGCGGAGGAATTCATCTCCTCGTCCAACATGGCGTGGGGAATGTACCCCGGGCTGACGGGCGGGGCGATCGCGGCGATTCTGGCCAAGGGCAGCCCTGAGCAGCAGGCCAAGTACCTGCCCAAGATGATCGCCAACGAGTGGCTGGGGACCATGAACCTGACTGAGCCGCATTGCGGCACCGATCTGGGCCTGATCCGCACCAAGGCCGTACCCAACCTAGATGGCTCCTACGCGATCACCGGCACCAAGATCTTCATCTCGGCGGGCGAGCACGACTTTACCGACAACATCATCCACCTGGTGCTGGCCAAGACCCCCGATGCGCCCGACAGCACCAAGGGAATTTCGCTGTTCATCGTCCCCAAGGTGATGGTGGGCGACGATGGCTCGCTGGGCGCACGCAACGCGGTTTCGTGCGGCAGCCTGGAACACAAGATGGGCATCCACGGCAACGCAACCTGCGTGATGAATTATGACGGCGCGACCGGATATTTGGTCGGTGAGGAAAACAAGGGCCTGGCCGCGATGTTCATCATGATGAACGCGGCGCGGCTTGGGGTTGGCATTCAGGGCATGTCTCAGGCCGAAGTTGCCTATCAGAACGCAGTGAAATACGCCCACGAACGCCGCCAGGGCCGCGCGCTGACCGGCGCTGCAGAGCCGGGCGAAAAAGCCGACACGCTGTTCGTCCACCCCGATGTGCGGCGCATGCTGATGGATGCCAAGGCCTTCACCGAAGGGATGCGCGCGTTTTGCCTGTGGGGCGCCTTGCAGGTCGACCTGAGCCACAAGGCCGCGACCGATGAAGACCGCCAGACCGCGGACGATCTGATCAGCCTGCTGACCCCGGTGATCAAGGGTTATGGCACCGACAAGGGCTTTGATACCTGCGTCAATATGCAGCAGATCTTTGGCGGGCACGGCTATATCGAGGAATGGGGGATGAGCCAGTTCGTCCGCGATGCCCGCATTGCCCAGATTTACGAAGGCGCCAACGGGGTACAGGCGATGGACCTGGTTGGGCGCAAGTTGGCCCAGAACGGCGGCCGCGCGGTCCAGGCGTTCTTTGCCGTGGTCGATAGCGAATGCGCTTCGGCCAAGACCAAGCCCGAAATCGCTTCGCTGGCCGAAAAGGTTGAAAAGACCAATGCAGAGCTCAAGGCCGCGACCATGTGGTTCATGCAGAATGGCATGGCCAACCCCAACAATGTGGGCGCCGGCGCACACCACTACATGCACATGATGGGGATCGTTGCGCTCGGCCTGATGTGGGTGCGGATGGCCGAAGTGGCGGTGACCAAGCTGGGCGAAGGCAGCGGAGATGCTGCGTTCTATCAGGCCAAGCTGACAACCGCGCGCTATTACGGCGAACGGTTCCTGCCCGACGTAGGCGCGCTGCGCCGCAAGATCGAAGGCGGGGCCGAGGCGGTAATGGAACTGCCGGTGGAGATGTTCGCTACGGCTTGATTGCTTAGCCAAGGACCTCATCAAATAGCCCAAGCATCGCGGCCCAGCTTTGCCGGTCGGCACTGGCGTTGTAGGATATTGCGCCATTAGCGGGTGAAGGGTTGGGATTGGTGAAGCCGTGCGGCACGTCGCTGTAGCTGTGGAAGTGCCAAGTGGCCTTGGCCGCGTCCATTTCCTCCCAGAAGGCTATGACATGGTTGCGCGGAACGAGGACATCGGCATCGCCGTGGCAGACGAGGATGCGGGGCTTGATCGGTTGTTCGGCCTTGCGGGCAGTTTCGAGCAGGCCGTGAAAACTGGAGACTGCCAGCACCGGCGCATTGACCCGCGCCAGTTCGAGCACCGCCTGGCCGCCCATGCAGAAGCCGATTGCCAGCAACGGCAGGCCTGCCGCTTCGGGCAAAGCCTGCAGCGCTGACACGGCCGCTAGCAGCCTCGCACGATAGGCATCGACATGGCTGCGCAGCGCCTCTGCCAGTTGCATCGACGTCTGGAAATCAGGCACTTCAGCGCCGTAGAAGTCAGCGACCAGGGCGAGGTAACCGGCCTCTGCCAGCGCCGCTGCCTTGGCTTCGACAAAAGGGGTCGGGTTCATGATCGTCGGGAAGACCACCACGGCTGCGCGCGGCTTGCCGGCCGGACGCGCAAGCAATCCGTTCAGCGCTGTGTCACCGTCATGATAGGTGACCGGTTCGAGCGCCATCATTCAGGCAGGAAATCGGGCACTGACAGATAACGTTCGCCGGTATCATAGTTGAAGCCCAGCACCCGCGATCCGGCCGGCAGTTCCTTCAGCTTCTGGGCAATCGCCGCCAGCGTTGCGCCGGAACTGATCCCTACCAGCATGCCTTCCTTGGTAGCAGACAGCCGCGCCATTTCCTTGGCATCAGCCGGATCGACCTGGATCGCGCCGTCGATTGCCTGAGTGTGGAGGTTGGCCGGGATGAACCCGGCACCGATGCCCTGGATCGGGTGCGGAGCTGGCTGTCCGCCCGAGATGACAGGGGACAGCGTAGGTTCCACCGCCCAAGCCTTCATGGCAGGCCATTTAACCTTGAGCATTTCGGCGCAGCCGGTCAGGTGGCCGCCGGTGCCCACCCCGGTGATCAGCGCGTCGATTGGACTGTCCTTGAAGTCCTCGAAAATCTCAACTGCGGTGGTCCGTGCGTGGACCGCGATGTTGGCCGGGTTTTCGAACTGCTGCGGCATCCATGATCCCGGCGTGCTGGCGATCAGTTCGTGCGCGCGTTCGATCGCGCCCTTCATGCCCTTTTCGCGCGGAGTCAGATCGAAGGTCGCGCCATAGGCGAGCATCAGCCGGCGGCGTTCAACCGACATCGAATCGGGCATCACCAAGACCAGCGTATAGCCCTTGACCGCAGCGGCCATGGCGAGGCCGATGCCGGTGTTGCCGCTGGTCGGTTCGATGATCGTGCCGCCAGGTTTCAGGCTGCCATCGGCCTCTGCTGCTTCGATCATCGCCAGGCCGATGCGGTCCTTGATCGAGCCGCCGGGGTTGGCCCGTTCGGCCTTGATCCAGACTTCGTGATCGGGAAACAGGCGCGCCATGCGCACGTGCGGCGTGTTGCCGATAGTGGCGAGAATGCTGTCAGCCTTCATGAAACTGGTTCCTTCTGTCGATATTGCGGGGCGAATGTCTTCGCCCGTTTGAGTTCCGGGAACAGGCCCGCCCAGATTGCTGTCACCAAGATAGCCCCCGCGCCGCCAAGCGCAACTGCTCCCACCGGGCCAAGCAAGGCCGCGGCCAGGCCGGACTGCATTTCACCCAGTTCGTTCGAGGCTGAAATAGCGAGGCCAGAGATCGACGACACGCGGCCGCGCTTGTCATCCGGGGTGTTGAGCTGAACCAGCGTATTGCGGATGAACACTGAAACCGAATTGGCCGCACCCAGCAACGCAAGCATCACCAGCGAGAGCCAGTAGTGGGTCGAGAGCCCGAACAGCAGCGTCGCCAGTCCATAGACCGCGACCGCCCAGAGCATTTTGGAACCGACATTGCGCGCCAGCGGCCTGAAACCCAGCCAGGTCGCAACGATTACCGCGCCGAGCGCCGGAGCGGCCCGCATCACGCCAAGGCCGAAATCGCCGACATGCAGTACGTCGTAGGCAAAGGCGGGCAACATTGCGGTCGCCCCGCCCAGCAGGACGGCGAAAAGATCAAGCGTGACGCAGCCGAGCAGGAACCGTTCACGCAGCACGAACTTGGCCCCATCGGCCATCAGCTTGAGCGGTGGCTCCTTAGCCGCTGCAGGCGGCGCGCGGTGGCGAATTGCGAGCAATGCGATCACGCCAAGCCCAAGCATCGCGGCGGAAAACTGATAGGGTAGGGCATGGTTGCGTGCGAGCAGGAACCCGCCAAGCGCCGGCCCCAGAATGGCCGCTGATTGCCAGGCAATCGAACTGACCGCGACGGCCTTTGGTAACAATTCCGGGGGGACGACATTGGGCGTAATTGCGCTCATCGCCGGGCCCATGAACACACGTGCCGCGCCGTAAGCGGCGGCCATGGTCAAAAGCAGCGGCAAAGTGAGAAAGCCCTGGTGATTGGCCAGCGCCAGCACCACCGCGATCAACAGATCGACGGTGCAGGACGCTGCAGCAACATAGCGGCGGTCCATCCGGTCAGCCAAGACGCCGGCCAGCGGGGTCAGCAGCAGAAACGGGATGAACTGAACGAGGCCGAGTATGCCCAGCAAGAACGATGCCTGTGCCTCGCTCATACCGTATTGGCTGCGCGCCAACTGGTAGGTTTGTGCGCCGATCACCACAACCATGGCCGTGGTCGCAGCGGTGTTGATGAACCGCGCCAGCCAGATCAGGCGGTAATCACGAACTTGCAGGGGATGGGTTGGTGCACTCACCAAAGCGGAATGGCAGCGCAGCGCGCGCTTGCCAAGGCATCAGATGCTATTCAGCCAGAAACCCGAACTTTAGCGCGAACGGCGCAGGCGCGGGTTTGGTTGCAGTCCGTCGATCATCCGCATGAAATCATCGAACCGGATGATCCGTTCGAACTGAAATCCGGCACGGCCTTCGCTGACCCAGATCAAGTGGGCTTCGATCCGGCCCACTTCGGGCAGACGGATGATGACGCGTTCGCCGCGGGTCAACTCGTGCTCGCCTTCGGTCATAAACCCGTGCGCCGATATGTTGACGACATGCAGATGCACGTCACCAAGGCGGCGGTGTTCGCCGATTACCTTGTGGTCAACCGGGTGCCGCGCCGCTCGGCGCAGATCGGTTACCGTCAGTTGAGCGCCTGAGCCCATGCTGTTCGTCGCCTCCCGGATAAAATCACAACGGAGGCCAAGATGAAGGCGAAAGACAAATTTTGCGTAAAAACCTGCAAAAAACTGCCATATTACGGCAATATCATGCCGGTCGGAGCACTCCGTGCTTCTTTTTGCCAGAAGAAACACGCACTTCGCTGGTTTCCTGAAAGTTAATGCGGAAGCCATCATCTTTGACTGCTTCGCCATCAACCCGGGCACCGCCGCCCGCGATCAGTCGTTTTGCTTCACCGCGGCTTGCTGCAAAGCCCAGTTCGAGCAGTGCATCGATCAGCAAAATACCCTCGGCGGGAAGCACTGCTTCGGGCAGCGCTTCGCCCACTCCGCCGCCAGCAAAGGTTGCTGCAGCGGTTGCCTGAGCCTGGACCGCAGCCGCATCGCCGCGGCACATCCGGGTTACCTCGTTGGCCAGAACGTCCTTGGCGGCATTGATCTCGCTGCCTTCAAGCGCTTCGAGCCGGGCGATTTCGTCTAGCGACAGATCGGTGAACAGGCGCAGAAACTTGCCGACATCGCGGTCGTCGGTGTTGCGCCAGTATTGCCAGAAATCATAGGCGGGCAGCGCGTCTTCATTGAGCCAGACCGCGCCTGCCGCAGTCTTGCCCATCTTGGCGCCGTCAGCCGTTGTCAGCAGCGGAGTGGTAACCCCGAACACTTCCTTGCCCTCCATCCGCCGGGTCAGTTCGATCCCGTTGACGATATTGCCCCATTGATCCGATCCGCCCATTTGCAGCCGGCAGCCGTGCTGCAGCGCCAGCTCGCGGAAATCATAGGCCTGCAGGATCATGTAGTTGAATTCGAGGAAGGTCAGCGGCTGTTCGCGATCAAGCCGCAGTTTGACCGAATCGAAGGTTAGCATCCGGTTGATGGTGAAATGCGGGCCGACATCGCGCAGCAGATCGACATAGCCAAGCTGGCTGAGCCAGGCATCATTGTTGACCAGCACCGCATCGGTGGGGCCATCGCCGAATGTAAGGTAGCGTTCGAACACCCGGCGGATCGAGGCAATGTTGGCGTCGATCGCATCGCCGGTCAGCAACTTGCGGCTTTCATCCTTGCCCGAAGGATCTCCCACTTTGGTAGTGCCGCCGCCCATCAGGACAATCGGCTTGTGCCCAGCCTGCTGCAGGCGGCGCAGCAGCATGATCTGCACCAGGCTGCCAACATGCAGCGAAGGCGCGGTGGCATCGAACCCGATATAGCCCGGCACAATCTGCGTGCTGGCCAGCCTGTCGAGGCCAGCCGCATCGGTGGTCTGGTGGATATAGCCGCGTTCATCGAGGCTGCGCAGGAGCGAAGAGGTGTAAGTCATTGCGCGGCGCCCATAGCAGCATGCGCGCGCAAGCCCAAGTGCCGCTTGCCGATGGCGAATGCTGCGGGCAATAGAAGGTGATGCATTCGCTTGTTCTTCATCCCGATTGTGCGGCCGGATCGGTCCACGCCATCGAGGCCGACATTCAGCCCACCTCGCACGGTTGCCGCGCCACTTTTGTTGCGCACGGCAAGATCGCACAGATCGCGGTGCCGCCCGTGCAGGATGCGGGGCGGTTCGATGATCTGTGGAAGACCACCTGTTTCGAGATTTTCTGGAGCCATGACGGCACCTCTTACCGCGAGTTCAATCTCTCGCCATCCACCCGCTGGGCCTGCTATGATTTCGACGCGTTCCGCGAAGGAATGCGCGATGCCCCGGCTGAAGTCGAAATTGCAGTCGAGGTAACTGAGACCACACTGCGCGTTACCGCCGATATTCGCAGCACCTTGCCGCTGCCCGCCACGGTCGCGCTCAACGGCATTATCAAGGACGTGGACGGGGTGAACCGGTTCTGGGCCTTGGCCTTCCGCGATGGCAAACCAGAATTCCACGCTGAGGAATGCCGCGCGGCGGAGCTTTCAGCATGACCGTGCTGTTTGGCATTGATCGGCTGCTCGCCGATCTGGAATTGCGCCGACCGCTGGAGGGCAAGCGCGTCGCGCTGGTGGCGCATCCGGCCAGCGTCACGGTTGATCTTACCCACTCGCTTGACGCGCTGATTGCTGCCGGGATCAACGTCACCTCGGCGTTCGGACCGCAGCATGGCCTCAAGGGCGATAAGCAGGACAATATGGTCGAGACCGAGGACGAGCTTGATCCCCATTACAACATCCCGGTTTTCAGCCTCTATGGCCAAGTCCGCCGTCCCAGCGGCCAGATGATGAGCACGGCCGACGTGTTCCTGTTCGATCTGCAAGATCTGGGCTGCCGGATCTACACTTTCGTCACCACGCTGCTCTACCTGCTTGAGGCTGCGCATGGCACCGGCAAGGAAGTCTGGGTGCTGGACCGGCCCAATCCCGCCGGCCGGCCGATCGAGGGATCCACGCTGGTCGCCGGGCAGGAGAGTTTTGTCGGGGCCGGGCCAATGCCGATGCGCCACGGGCTGACACTAGGCGAAATGGGCCACTGGTTCATCCAGCACTTCCAGCTCGACGTGTCTTACCGTGTGATCGAAATGCAAGGCTGGGAGCCCGATGGCCCCGGCTTTGGCTGGCCCGAGAGCCGGATCTGGATCAACCCGAGCCCCAATGCGGCAAACGTCAACATGGCCCGCGCCTATGCCGGGACCGTGATGCTGGAAGGCGCGACGCTGAGCGAAGGGCGGGGCACTACGCGGGCATTGGAAGTGCTGCTGGGCGCGCCTGATGTCGATGCCAAGGCGGTCCTGGCTGAGATGAACCGCCTGGCGCCGCACTGGTTGGCTGGCTGCGCGCTGCGAGAGTGCTGGTTCACGCCCACGTTCCACAAGCACGCCGGCGCGTTGTGCAACGGCTTGATGATCCATGCCGAGGGCCCATTTTATAGCCACTCGGCGTTCCGTCCGTGGCGGTTGCAGGCGCTGGCGTTCAAGGCGGTGCGGCGGCTCTATCCCGACTATCTGCTGTGGCGCGATTTTCCCTATGAGTATGAATTTGATCGGCTGGCTATTGATGTGATCAATGGCGGTCCGGCCCTGCGCGAATGGGTGGACGATGCTGCGGCGATGCCCGGCGATCTCGATGCCCTGACCAATCCAGACGAAGCGGCCTGGGCTGCCGAAATCAAACCGCTGCTGCTCTACTGATATGGCGATCGAAAATCCGCAGCCCACAATCAGCGAGACCGATGCCGATGCCCGGATGAAGGCTCGGCGCGATGATATTCTCGCCACTCTGGCCAAGGCCGATCACCGGATGCTGGCCCGTGATTATCGCGCTGCGGCAGCGTTCTATGGTGCAGTCGGCCGGTTGGCGATGGGCGGGGCAGAGCTGGAGCGCACCGAACTGCTCCGCGCGCGCGATGCCGCTGTGTGGCTCGATGTCCGGTTTGGCGAAATGCTGCGCGAAGGTCTGGTCAAGGCTGGGCTGGGTGAAGGGCAGCGCCACCCGCGGATGCAGACCGCGCTCGAACTGATGCGCGGCGAACGGCGCCGTGAACCCGAAACCAGCCGCTATCCGCAGCAACCGCAGACATTCTACTACCCCGAAATGCCGCTGGTCGATTTCGTCGATCCGGCGGACTTTGAATGGCGCGCCGCGCTCGAAGCGAAAACGGCTAGCATCCTTGCAGAAGCCCAGACCCTGCTGGCGGATCCCGCCAACTTTCTACCTTATATGCGCCAGACCACCGATCGGCCGCAGGGGGATGTTCATGGACTGCTGGAAAATCCGGACTGGAGTACCTGCTATCTGACCGATCAGGGTCAACCGATCGCAGACCGGGTAGCAAAGGCGCCGGTAACTTACGCCACCTTGAACAGCACCGTTCCGCTGTGCCGGATCGGCCAGCGTGCGCCTTCGATCATGTTTTCGCTGCTGCGGGCGCAGTCCAACATCCCCAGCCACACCGGCATGGTCAATTGTCGGTACATCTGTCATTTGCCGCTGATCGTTCCCGATCACTGCGGCTTTCGCGTCGGCAATAGCACCCGCGAATGGCGCGTGGGCAAACTGATGGTGTTCGATGACAGCGTACAGCATGAAGCCTGGAACAACAGCGATCAGGACCGGCTGGTGCTGATCTTCGACATCTGGCGGCCCGAAGTCTCGCTTGAGGAACGAAGCCAGATCGAAACGCTATTCAATATCGTGGATGGGGTAGAGGAATGAGCATTTCGGCCAGTAAGTCTGCACCAATCGACAAGAGCACCCGGTTGATGCTGAGCATCCTGCTGGTGGTTTACATATTCAATTTTCTTGATCGGCAGATCGTAAACATTCTGGCTGAACCGATCCGCCGCGATCTTGGCCTGTCGGACACGCAGATCGGGTTGATGACCGGGATTGCCTTTGCGCTGTTCTACACCGTGCTGGGTCTGCCGATTGCCCGCTATGCTGATCGGCCTGGCACTGACCGGGCCAAACTGATTGCCGGTGCGCTGGCGATCTGGTCGGCAATGACCGCGCTGTGCGGGCTGGCCCAGAATTTCGGGCAGCTGCTGTTGGCGCGGATTGGCGTTGGGGTGGGTGAAGCGGGCTGCACCCCGGCGGCGCATTCGTTGATTGCTGACAGTGTTCCACCTGAGCGGCGTGCATCGGCACTGGCGTTCTACGCTCTTGGTATTCCGATCGGGTCGCTGCTCGGCATGCTGATCGGCGGCATCCTTGCCGATACGATTGGCTGGCGAAAAGCCTTCCTGTTTGTCGGGACACCAGGGCTGTTGCTGGCAATCGGTGTGCTGCTGTTGTTGCGCGATCCCCGCCGCAGCCGCCTACTGGATGCGAAAAAGTCTACGGTGCCGGTGCTAGGGATGGGAGCGGCGATCAAATCACTTTTGCTCTCGCGGACCTATGTCTTGTTGCTGGCCGCGGGTTCCGGGGCATCCTTCCTGAGTTATGGCAAAGGCACCTGGACGACCATTTTCTTCCAGCGCACCCACGGCCTTTCTGCCAGCGAAGTCGGGTTCTGGTTCGGGGTTGGGGGCGGGATTGCCGGCATTGTCGGGACAATCCTGGGTGGTTGGCTGGCTGACCGGTTCGGCCGGACTAATCGCCGCCACGTTATGACTGCGCCGGCGATCGGGATGGCGATTGCCGCACCGATGGCATTCGCGGCCTATTTCATGACCGATTGGCGGATCGCGCTGCTGCTGCTGCTGCTGCCAACACTGCTCAACTCGCTCTACTATGGCCCGACCTATTCCAGCGCTCAGGGCCTGGTGCCGTTTCAGGCCCGGGCAATGGCCAGCGCGGCACTGTTGTTCTGCCAGAACTTGATCGGTCTTGGTTTGGGCCCGCTGTTTTTTGGCATGCTGTCCGATTGGTTCAAGCCGATGGCAGGTGAAGAATCGGTGCGCTGGGTGCTATATGGAGCGGCCTGGCTTGGGCTAATCCCAGCCTTCTTCTTCTGGCGATGCAGCCTGCGGCTTGATGCGGATCTTGACCGGCATGAGCGCAGTCCCGAAGCTCAGGTGTTCGACTAGACCCGTTCAAACATGATTGGCGATCAGCGCAACGAGGTAAGCTGAGGGCAGGAACAGCACCTGAGCGAGCACTGTTCCGGCCAAGCGGCTCAGGCTGATCCACACGATCGTGCGGCGAAACAGTGCTTCGCTGACCCGGCCTTCGACGGCATCATCGGTCATCACTGAAAGCTGCGGATCAATCAGCGCGAACAGCAGGATAGTGGCAAAGCCATTGATGACTGCAGAAAGCTGTGACGCGGTAACCCGGAATTCGGGATTGAGGTACCCTGCGTAGAGCGAGGCGGCCACGCCTACCGTGATCAGCGCCTGCGCCAGGCAATTGGCCAGCAACACACCCCAGCCAACTCCGCGGTTGCGGACCAGCCCTTTGAGCTGCTCAATCCGCGGCGGCGACATTGCCTCGCGCACGGTGCGCAAGCCTGCCGGGCTAGCAGTGCGCAGCACCATCTTTGCAGTTGAGCGGTGTTCCTGAAAATAGCCGATCGCTTTGGCAAACAGGCGCTGCCCGGTGGGCACCAGCGCGATCCCGACCACCACCGCGAGGCTGGCAGACAGCAGCACAAGCTGGAAATCGCCGTAAAGCGCATCGCCGCCGCTACCCGAAATCCGTGTCTCGATCCGCTTCGCCAGAAACGGGCCAAGAAACGAATTGGAGGTGCGGCTGACCAGCACCAGAATGTTGAACAGGGCAAAACTCATCGCAATGCGGCGGGTGCGCACCCCGGCGATCCGCGCCGCATAGGCGAGCGTGCCGATCAGATTGATGCCAAAGGTGAGCAGGCAGATGATCGCGAGCTGGCTATCCATCGCGCCGGACTAGGCCGGGGGACTGTTCAGCGCCAGTCTTAGTGCAGCGTCTTCAACAGGCCGGTATCGCCGATTAGATAGCTGGTCATGCTCATCGCTCCGTCGATACCGTGGTTGAATACGCCCACTTCGTCTCCGGGCAAGCGAGCGCCTACGGTATACAGCAGCGGCAGGTAATGCTCTGCGCTGTTGATGGCCAACGCGGCGGCGCGGTCATCAGGGGCAAACTCGGTCAGCGCCGTGTGATCATCAGCCATCACAGCCGCTGTGATCCGGTCCTGGAACTCCACCGCCCAGTCAGGTTTGCTGCCCATGGTCTTGAAATATTCGGGCAGGTTGTGAACCACGTTGCCACTGGAAACGATCAGCACACCCTCTTCGCGCAGCGGCGCGAGCGCGGCTGCCACAGCCAGGTGCTGCTGCGTTGAGAGACTGCGGTTGAGCCCAAGCTGGATCATCGGCACGTCAGCTTTGGGCAGCATCGGATGCAGCACGCCCCATGTTCCGTGATCGAACCCCCAGCTATCATCGCGGCGCACCTGCGCCTCGCCCAGCAATTGCGCCACCCGCTCAACCAGATCGGGCGCGCCGGGGGCGGGATACTGCACTTGGTACAAATCAGGATGAAACCCACTGAAATCATGGATCGTGCGCGGAAAATCCCCGGTCGTGAGGTGAATTGCCCCCTGGTTTTCCCAATGTGCCGAGACCACCAGGATTGCCTTTGGCCGAGGTAGAGCCTGGCCCAAGGCTACCCAGCCACGGCGTTCAGGAGAATCGGCGATGGCGTTCATCGGCGAACCGTGGCCAAGGAACAGGGCAGGCATGCGTTGGGTCATAAACCGCATAGTGGGTCGCGAGGTGCGAATTGGGAAGCGCAGAAAATGTTTGCCCGCACCAAGTTTGCCAAGGTTAATCCAATTTTGGCCAATTGGCGTTAGGCCCAGCGGGCATGAGCGGATGCAATCTTTGCGGCGAAACCAACAGTCGGCCGATATTTTCGGTCAAAGGCTACGATCTGGTTGAATGCACCGGGTGCGGCCTCGCCTATATCGCCAACCAGCCAGACGATGCCGAGCTAGCGCGGATCTATTCGGGCGGGGAAGGCTATCACGCCGCGCTGAAAGACCCGGCAAGCCCGCAGTGGGCGGCAATCCGGCGCACCGCGCAAGCACACATGAAATTCATGCGGCAGGTCCCCGGCGCAGGCCGACTGGTTGATGTCGGCTGTTCGACCGGGCAATTCCTCAACCTGGCGCGGCAGGCCGGTTACGCGGTATCGGGTATCGAATTTTCCGCAGACAGCCGCAGTTTTGCGCAAGACCACTTTGGCCTCGGGGTTGAACCCGGATCCATCCACGACACGGCATTGTCGCCCTCCAGCCTTGATCTGGTGACGATGTTTGACGTGATCGAACATGTCCGCGATCCGCTGACGGATATGGCTGCGGCTTATCGCCTGCTCAGGCCGGGGGGGTGGTTCATTCTCTCAACCCCCAACATTGATGGCCTGTTCCCGCGGTTGTCGCGGCCACTGGCGACCAAGCTCGACTACTGGCCGCATCCCGAACCGCCGTATCACCTCTATCAATATTCGGTTCGCACGCTGGCTGCGTCGCTTTTGAAGGCGGGATTCCGGACGGGGCCAGTGGCGCACCGCCGGATCCCGCTGGACTACACCTTCGGCACCATGGCAACGCTGCTCCGCAGTCCCAAGCGGGCCGCCTATGCCGCAGCGTTTGCGCCCACAGCTTTGGTGGGCCCGTGGATCGGGCAGGGTGACTGGTTCTATCTGGCCGCGCAGAAGCCGCTTTAGTGCTTCTTGCGGGTTAGCTCGCGCATCGCATCGTCAAGGCCGCCCAGCGACAACGGGTACATGTTGCCGCCGACCAGTTCCTTGATGATCTTGGTCGATTGCGAATAGCCCCACTGCTTTTCGGGCACCGGGTTGATCCACACCGTGGCGGGGTAAACGTGGGCGACACGCTGCAGCCAGGTCTGACCGGATTCTTCGTTGAAATGTTCAACCGAGCCGCCCGGATGGGTGATTTCGTAAGGGCTCATCGCCGCATCGCCGACGAAGATCACTTTGTAGTCATGGCCGTATTTGTGCAGGATGTCCCAAACTGGCGTGCGCTCGCTAAACCGGCGCTTGTTGTCCTTCCACACCCCTTCGTAGAGGCAGTTGTGGAAGTAGAAGAACTCCAGGTTCTTGAACTCGGTGCTGGCGGCGCTGAACAGTTCTTCAACCAGCTTGATGAAGGGGTCCATTGATCCGCCGACATCAAGAAACAGCAGCACCTTGACCGCATTGCGGCGCTCGGCGCGCATCCGGATATCGAGCCAACCCTGCCGCGCGGTGCCATCGATCGTGGCATCGATGTCCAGCTCATCCGGATTGCCTTCGCGCGCAAAGCGGCGCAGGCGGCGCAGCGCAATCTTGATGTTGCGGGTGCCCAGTTCGCGGGTGTTGTCGAGGTTCTGGAACTCGCGCTTTTCCCAGACCTTTAACGCCCGTTTGTGCTTGCTTTCGCCGCCGATCCGTACGCCTTCCGGGTTGTAGCCCGAATTGCCATATGGGCTGGTGCCCCCGGTGCCGACCCATTTGTTGCCGCCCTGGTGGCGCTTTTCCTGTTCCTCGATCCGCTTTTGCAGCGTCTCCATGATCTCTTCCCAGGAACCCAGCTTTTCGATCGCGGCCATTTCTTCGGGGGTAAGGAATTTTTCTGCCACAGCTTTCAGCCAGTCTGCGGGAATATCGACCGGGTTCTGGCCGTAATTGGTCAGCAGGCCTTTGAAGACCTTGTTGAACACCTGGTCGAACCGGTCGAGCAGGCCTTCGTCCTTCACGAAAATCGCGCGGCTGAGGTAATAGAACGCCTCGGGCGTTTGCTCGATCACGTCCTTGTCGAGCGCTTCGAGCAAGACGAGGTGTTCCTTGAAGCTGGCCTGGATCCCGGCTGCGCGCAGCTCATCGACGAAATTGAAAAACACCCGCGGTCGCTCCTTTGTCTTAACCGCTTGATTAAGGGCAAGCGGCGCGGAGGGCAAGAGCGGCGGAGCCGGTTCATCCCGGGACGTTTCGCCGGGTGGGCTGGCAAAAGATTAAGTTGAGCCATTGCGCCAAGTGTTTAATCAATAACGCTTCTGCTTACCGAACGGCTTACCATGATCCGCCTTGCCGCTGCGCTGTTCTCAGCCGCGTTCCTGCTGATGCTCGCTATCCTGGTCGCACCGGGCTGGTTTCCCTTTGGCACAGCTACCGATTCTGTGGCGCTGGCGCAAAGCAGCTCCGCGCCGGCACCACCCGCTGCCAAACCCACGCCGCCGCCGCCGGTGTTGCCCCCAGAAGTAAGCCAGGTGCTGCGTGCGGGGGTGCTGATCGTTATCAGCAAAGCGTCGCAGCGAATGTATGTGTTCAAGGATGGCGCGCCGTGGGGCGCCTCGCCGGTTTCTACCGGACGGCGCGGCCATGCCACCCCGGCCGGGGTATTCCCTATTCTGCAGAAACGGACGTTCCATCGCTCAAACATCTACAGCAACGCATCGATGCCGTTCATGCAGCGGCTGACCTGGAGCGGGATTGCAATCCATGCGGGGCACTTGCCCGGTTATCCCGCCTCGCACGGCTGCGTGCGGTTGCCGCGCCCCTTTGCCCAGTCGCTGTTCACGTTGACCCGCGCCAGCACGACCACGGTGGTGATTACCAATGCTGCGGTGCGATCGGATAGTCAGGCACGCACTCTGGCGCTGAACACGCCGATGCCCCGGCCGGTGCAGCCCGGTGCTGCGCCCGAACAGGCCGCGCCTGCCTTGACCGCCGCGCCGCAAAGCCCGAAGATCGAGGCCTTGCCGCTTAGCCCCGCACAGGCTGCAGGACCTGGGCAGACGATTCAGCTGGCAGCGGCGGCAACGCCCGATGAGGCGGACGCGTATTGGAGGCGGATGCTGATCGTTCATCCCGAACTTGCCGGGTTTCAAAAGACAGTTATCCCGGCAGTGGTCGGCAACCGCCAGGTCTACCGCCTGCGCGTGACGGCTCCGGGCGCGCACGCGGTGTGTTCCGCGCTCAAAAGCGATGGCTACGCCTGCTTCAACGTGCGCTAAACCGCGCGCGAGATCCGGCCAAGATGGTGGGCGCTGGGCTTGGCAGTGCGGACAAAGCTTTCGCGATCAACTTCAACCAGCCCGAAGCGCATGCCATAGCCCAGCACCCATTCAAAATTGTCGAGCAGCGACCAGTGGACATAACCGCGCAGGTCGATCCCATCATCAAGACAGCGTTACAGGCCGGCCAGTGCGGTATCGATCAGCGCAATCCGCCGCGTGTCATCACCGCTGGCGATACCGTGTTCGGTAACGATGATCGGTCGGCCAATCCGGGCCGCAGCAAAGCGCACCGTCGCCTCAAGCGCTTCTGGGCGATATTCGTAGCCCACATCGGTGCGATCGGCATCGGGGCCCAATGGCAACCGGCCCTCGGGGCCGATGCGATAGCGGGTATAGGTTTGCACGCCGACGAAATCGGCTGACTTGGCGGCTTCGAGCCACGGGCCATACAGCGCATCTTCAAATTCAGCCGCGCGATTGCCTTCGCCGACACCTTCGACTTCGGCCATCGAAATGGTGACCCCAAGTTCGAAACTGCCGGGCCCGGCGCGCAGGGCGGCCATGGCCGCGTGATGCGCCGCGACCAGTTGCGCTTCTATTTCTTCTGTGGTGGCGAACAGTACCATCGAGAACCGGTCCGATGCGCAGGCCCTGGCGCAGGCGGCTTTCATCGCGGCGAGCCTCGGGGCCATTTTCGGATTGTGGAATGCGCCGCCGATCACGCGTTGGATATTGGCCTCGTTGAACGTGGTGACATAGCGCATGCCATCGCCCAGATGGCGGCCAACTTGCTCGGCAAAGCGGGCGAACAGTGCAGGGCTGTCAGCCGCTTCGAACCCGCCGCGCGCCGCAAACCAGCGCGGAACGGCCCAGTGATTGAGCGATACCATCGGCGCCAGTCCGTGGGTATGACAGCACTCGATCACGCGGAGGTAATGATCGAGCGCAGCCAGCGAAAAGACGCCCGGTTCCGGCTCGATCCGGGCCCACTCGATCCCGAACCGGTGCGTGTTAAACCCCAGCCGTGCGGCCAGAGCGATATCATCGGCATAGCGGTGATAGCTGTCGCAGGCATCGCCCGAAGGTTCACGAAAGATCGTTTCCGGGACGTGCTCGGCCAGCCAGAAATCGGAATTTACATTCCCGCCTTCGATCTGGTGCGCCGCAGTTGCGGTGCCCCAAACAAAATCTGCCGGAAAGCCCGCCATCCGCGCTGCGGTCAGTTATGCCGCCGCGCCATGAAGGCCAGCTTTTCAAACAGCATCACGTCCTGTTCGTTCTTGAGCAGTGCGCCGTGCAGCGGCGGGATTGCCTTTCCGGGGTCCTTTGACTGCAGCACATCAAGCGGCATGTCTTCGTTGAGCAGCAGCTTGAGCCAATCGAGCAGTTCGGAGGTTGAAGGCTTCTTCTTCAGCCCCGGCACATCGCGCACTTCGTAAAAGATATCCATCGCCTTGGAGACGAGGGTCTTCTGGATCCCGGGGTAGTGGACGTCGATGATCGCCTGCATCGTCTCGCGATCGGGAAACTTGATATAGTGGAAGAAGCAGCGGCGCAGGAACGCGTCGGGCAGTTCCTTTTCGTTGTTCGAGGTAATCACCACGATCGGGCGCTCAACCGCAGCGATGCGCTCCTTGGTCTCGTAAACGTCGAAGCTCATCCGGTCGAGTTCCTGCAGGAGATCGTTCGGGAATTCGATATCGGCCTTGTCGATTTCGTCGATCAGCAGCACCGGCAGCTGGGGCGAAGTGAACGCTTCCCAAAGCTTGCCCTTCTTGATGTAGTTCGAGATATCGTGGACCCGCTCATCGCCTAGCTGGCCATCGCGCAGGCGGGCCACGGCGTCATATTCATACAGCCCCTGCTGCGCCTTGGTGGTGCTCTTGACGTTCCATTCGATCAGCGGTGCGCCAACAGCCTTGGCGATTTCGTGCGCCAGCACGGTCTTACCGGTGCCGGGTTCACCCTTGACCAGCAGCGGGCGGCGCAGCAGCACCGCCGCGTTGACCGCAACCTTCAGATCTTCCGTCGCGACGTAATTGGCAGTGCCTTCAAACCGGGCCATGAGTGCTCCCTCAAGCGTGTCTTAATCGTTCGGTTAAGGCGATAAGGGGCGCGAGGCCGGGTGGCAAGAGGCTACTTGATTCGTTCGAGCATGCGGCGCGCAAGAGCACTGAACTGCGCCTGGTCAACGGGTCTGGCGGGATCATTCCAGCTGGCGCTGGCTACGTACCATTCGCCCTTGCGGTTCTGGACCAGGAACGACAGGTTGAGGACGCCCTCTTCCGATCCGCCCTTGAAGCCGAAATGGGTGAATTGCTTGGCGACGTCCGGGCCTAGTCCGGGATTGACCGACAGGATCTGTATCACCCGTGGATCCTTGCGCCGCGCCAGCGATTGCATAACACCCACAATATCGCGAGGGCTGGCAAACCATTCGATCGTGTCGATGGACCAGATCTTGCCCGGAACAAGTAGCCCCAGATCAAGTTTGTCGACCGATAAAGTGGGATCTAGCCGCATCAGCATCGCCTGCTGCTGAGCATCGCTGGCCGCCGCGTAGGCAGCACGCTGATCTGCCGGGCCCAGCTTGAGGCTGAAGGCTTCCAGCGTGCTCAACACTGGCAACATCATTGACGGTGCCGAATGTCCGGTTGCCCGCACCCGCGCTGCGATGGCTTCGCGGCCCAGCACCTTGATCAGCATGTCGGTGGCGGTGTTGTCACTGATGGAAATCATCTGAGTGGCCAGAGTAGCCAAAGTAACCGGGCTGCCTTGTGGCCAGCTGTGCATCACGCCCGAAGGGAACGAGCGCACGGTCAAAAATACAACATCGCTCCACTTGCGTCTGCCGCGCGCAACATCTTCTGCCAGTGCATCAAGCACCCACAGCTTGAAAGCCGATCCGATCGCAAACTGGCGGTTGGACTGGTAGCCTAGCAGTTCCTTAGGTGCCCCAGGCCCGAGCCGGAAAAGCGTAAAACCAGCGCTGCCGTGCAGGGCTGAAACGTCTGATTGGATTTGCTCCGGACTATCTTCTACTGGAACCACATCGGTAATCAGCAGGCCCGAAATCAGAGACGATTCAGGATCGATTTGCAGTTGCGTTTTGGCCAGTGCTTTGGCGTAATGAAAGTTGAACTTGGCTGTGACCGGGCTCACTCGCTCGAACTCGCCGATGCTCAGGATTGGTCCGAATTGATCGCTCAAAGCCTTGGACAATTCAGCCAGCTTGGCGGGAGGAACCGCCTGCAAGAACTCGGGGCTGAAGACCAGTTCTGGAGATTTTGCGCCGTTGATCACCAGCATGGCGTCGTTGGCGCGTGACTGCAGGACGCTGGTATCGGGGGCAATCGGTGGCGCGGGAACCCGGGTGGATGGTGCCTGCGCCATACCCGGCACGGCAGCCATCAGCAGAGAAAGAATAAGCAAGTGGCGCATCGCCGCTTGATGCCATCCAAATAGCCGTACCGCCACAACAAATGCCCCCGCGCCGGTGAGTGGGGAGGGGTCCGGCGCGGGGGCGGCGATGCCTATTCGCTGGGAACAGGCATCGCGGGGGAGGGTTTGCGGCGCAGGCGGCGCCAGGCCAGCGTGACCAATCCGGCCACCGCAAGCCAGGGCAGGGCGACGCCGCCAACCAGGGCGAGAAAAGCCAGCAGCCCTTGCAGGCTTGACCAGCTGGCACCCACCGCCTTGCCGAAGGTGCCTTGGCCGGCGATCAGACTTTCGCTGGAATAGCTGAAATTGACCGGGGTGGTAGCAATCGACTGCTCCAGGCTTTGCCTTTGCTGGGTTTTGCCGCGCAATTGTTCGCGCAAGGCGGCGATCTGGCTCTGCAACTCGGTGCGCTCGCTGGCCGAAAGTCCCGGTGCGGCGAGCCGCGCTTCGATCCGCTTCGCCTCAGCCTCGATCCCGGCGCTTTCGCTTTGCGACAGACGGATCTGGGCATCGGCATTTTCGCCAGAGACCTGTGCAGTTTCAAGCTTGCCCTCGGCCTGTTCGACCGCAGCTACACTGTCGCTGGCGAAGGTTTGCGCGATATCGGGGGCGAGCAGAAAGCTGAGCTGGGCGGAAGCATTGTCCTTGCCGTTCTGCTCGTAGTTCATGCCGGTCACGCGGCAGCGGGATAGTCCGAGCTTGGCGCAGGCCGCGGCATGTTCACGCTGGACTCCGCTGATCGCCGCCGAGGGCAGAGTGAATGCATAGTCAAATCTGAACGCGACACCGGGCGCGACGGCGGGCGATAGGGCTGGCCCGGCGGTATCTTTTGCCGCTTCGGCAGACGTCACCGCAGCACTCTCGTCGCTACGCTTTTCGCCGCAGGCCGACAAGGCCAGCGAAGCAATGGCAATCGTAATGAGGGTAGGGGAAGGCACACGCATGACGAACTCTCCCAAATATCTACCGAATCGGTAGACTCGTATGCCTATCGATTTAGTAGACAAAAGCAAGAGCCACTTCCGAGAGCGGGTAGCCCGGCGAACTCAGCTGTCTTGGTGGGTTCCGGCGTAGGTTAAAGCCACACTGCTTTCGGCCGGAATGGTCACCACCATCATCCGCACCCCATCGCGCTCAATCACGGGTACGGTGCTATCGCTGATCTTCATATCGAGATCGTTTTCGATCACCAGTTCGTACTGGATCGCACTTGTTCCGGCGTTGCTGATGGTGGTTTGCATGGCGTATTTCGCCCCCTCGTTTTTGAGGCAGCGATGCTCGATCGTGACATCGGACACCGAACCGATTGCCAGCTCGATCTTCTCATCAGTGGCCGTATCGCGCAGCGTCGGTTCGGCCAAAACCATTGGTCGCCCGAACTGAAATTGATCAATCAGGAAGACGCCCGCCGGGAGCGGCAGACCCAACGCGTGCTGCTTGTCATTGCGGGTTCGTAGCATGGCAATGGTGGTTTCAAACCAAGGCGAACCGCGGTTCCCGATGTAAACGCTGGAGGTGTAATAGCGTTCGTATGCTACTCCCGATCGCTCCAGCAATCGGGTCTGCTTCATCTGCATTGCTGCCACGGTGGTTCGGCGCGGGATGCGATAGAGTTTGAGATCGCCAAGTTGCTCCTGGATAGCTTCAGCACTGAATACGCTCACGGGGGTGGGAGCCGAAAGCGAAGGGGCATTGAGCCGCTGCGCAGTCACCACGATCCCATCCTTGTCATCATCGCCTTCGTGCCAGCGCCGATAGCGCCCTTCAAGGTAGGGCTGAACCATCACATAGGGCCGATCTGGCTTGTTGGTGATGTCGCTGGTCTTCTCCATCGGCCAGCAGCGCGCGATCGCCTGCGGGCTATTGTCAACGATCCGGTCCACCACCGAACGGTTAAGACGCCCAGCCACAATCTGAACCTGCGCGTTTTCAAGGCTGATCGAATTGCCGTTGGCCAAGGTAATCCACCCGCCCAGATCGAACGCAGTGCCAGCCGCATTGAGCCGCGCGTTGTAGCTCGCGTTCCAATCAAAGCCCTGCGCCAGATAGGTCAGCGTCACTTTCACGCTAATCGGCTGCGGGGCATCGACCATCACGGATAAAGTTGGCTGCGCGAACAGGCCTTCGGCATCGCGGCCATAGCGGAACGTTTCGGGATAACCCGAACAGCGCAGCGCCTCGTTGCCTTCGGCAGTGCGGAAGACAACGCCCTCTTCGCTCGCCGAGACGATTTCCGCTGCGGCGCGGACCGGCTTGCCAGTTACCGGATTGGTCCGGTTGAGCATGATCGTCTTGCCGCGCGCAGCTCGCATCAGCGATGAGGGAGAGAGCAGCGCCGCGTCCTGATTGCGTTCAATCACCCCCGCAGGCAATCCTGATAGCACCGCACTGGCGGGCACAATCCCATCAACCACGCCAACAAACCGCAATCGGTGTCGTCCGGCCGGCAGCGTCACCCGCCGGCTTTCGCTGACCACCGCAAACCCGCCCAGATCGTTCAGCTCCATCGCCCCTTCAGAGCGATAGGGATCGCGGTAGATCGTCACCGAAACATCGCCCGGCGCGCCCGCCACCACATCGCGCGCTGCCGCCGGAACGGCCGCAAGCAGCGATAGCAGCAAGGCGATCAGCCAGCGCATCGGATGCCAATCAGTACTTCGAATCGAAAGTGGCAGTCAGATCGAGCTTGCCTTGCGCCGGGATGGTCACCGTCCAGACAACGCTTTCGGCATCGCGGTGTTCACTGCGCTGGCTTTCGGCCGCCACCTTGGTATCGCCCCACAGTCCGCCCTGGACCACTTTGACCGTCACCGGTTTGTCTGAGGCATTGGTCAAGGTATAGCGCATGTCGGTTTTCCAGCGAGTCTTGCCCACTTTGGTTCGCGCGGTCACCACCGGCAGCACTTTCACATCAAAAGCATCGCCGGTCGCGATCGAAAGCTTTGACCCCATCGGCGTGTGGCCGATCGCGCGTTCGCCAATGAACTGCGGCTGGCCCTTGGCATCGCGGATGTAGAACCGCATTACTCCGGCCGGCAGCTGATCGCCCAGCCCGCCTTGCGAGCCATTGGTGAACGAATAGACCGTTTGCGCGCTGATCGGCTGGCTGGCGGTTTGCAGCCAACCAAACCGGATTTCATAACCGTGCTGGGCCGGCGCGCCATGCACGTCGAGGAAGCTGACCTGTTTGGTCTGCAGATTGGCAATCGTGGTGCGCGCGGGCAAGGGATAGAGGTAGTAACCACCCAGCCGTTCGCGTGTACCGGCTTCGGTTCCGGCCTCTTCGATCGAACCGCAATCATAGCACCCGCCGCCGCCGTTGAGCATCCGCGGATTGCCGGCGACCAGAACGGCCTTGGCGTTGTCATAATTCACGCCCGAATTGTTGGTCAGCGTGACCCAGCCCTGGACGTCGATCGTGCTTTTGCCTTCATCATAAAGCACCACATAGTCCGCGCGCCAGCCAAGGCCGGGGGTCAGATACCGCAGCGTCGCTTCGCGCGTGCCAGCCTTGGCAGAGACAGTCATCGACAGGGTCGGTTCGGCGCGCATATTGGGCGGAACCTTGTCAAAGATCACCCGCACCGGCAGGCCATCATCGCGCAGCACTTCGATCCGGTCCCCGATTTGCAGTACCACCCCGCCGTTGGCCGCCAGCACCACCGCACGCTCACGCACTTCCTGTCCGGTTGCCGGGTTGGTGCGGACCAGCGTGATCGTCTGGCCGACCGCGTTTTCCATGATTTTCGATGGGGACAGCAGATCGTAATCGAAATTCTGCTCAAGGATCGTCATGTCGGGGGTCGATAGGCTGGCAGTCTCTGCCCGGATCTGCGCCGATACGTTCTTGAACTCGATCCGCTGCGCTGGATCGCCGGTGAAGGTGACCACGCGGGTATCCTGAACCAGGGCCTGATTATCGGCATAGATCGTGATGTCGATCCCGGGCTCAGCCGAAGCGGCAGTAGCCAGCGCAATCAGTGATGCAGCAATGATGGGTAGACGTGACATGGCTGGGTCTCCTCCCGCAGTATGAGATAATGTCACACACTGCGGCCTGGAAGGCAAGTCTCGCTCTTGCCGAAAGGTTTGGCAATGCTAGACTTCCTTTCATGATCCTGATCACCGGCCACATCATCGTCCGCCCCGAACACCGCGATCGCGCGCTGGCGCTGGGGGTGGAACATTCACAGCGATCACGGGCAGAGCCGGGCTGCATCGCCCACAATTGCCATATCGATGCCGAGGACGAGAGCCGCATCGTCTTCGTTGAGGAATGGACCGATATGGCAGCGGTGAAGGCGCATTTTGCAGTGCCGGAATCAGGTGCGTTCGTGCGAGCATTGAGCGCGATGGGTGATGCCGCTCCGGTTATGCGGATCTTCAATGCTGAGATGATCGCCAGCTAGGCGTCGATCATATCCTTATCCAATTCCCCTGCGCGGTTTTGGATGAACATGAAGCGCTGGGCGGGATCGCGGCCCATCAGTTTGTCGACCAATTCCTTCACCGCGGCGCGGCCTTCGTATTCGGGCGGCAGGGTGATCCGCAGCAGGCCGCGGCTTTTCGGGTCCATGGTTGTTTCGCGCAATTGTCCGGGGTTCATTTCGCCCAGGCCCTTGAACCGGCCGACCTCGACCTTCTTGCCTTTGAACACGGTCTCCTCCAGCTCGGCGCGGTGCGCGTCGTCGCGGGCATAGGCGCTCTCCTTGCCGGCGGTCAGGCGGTAGAGCGGCGGCTGGGCGAGATAGAGGTGACCACGGCGGACCACTTCGGGCATTTCCTGGAAGAAGAACGTCATCAACAAGGTCGCGATATGGGCGCCGTCAACGTCGGCGTCGGTCATGATGATGATCCGGTCATAGCGCAGATTGTCGGTGTTGCAGTCCTTGCGGAACCCACAGCCTAGCGCGAGGCCCAGATCACCGATTTCGGAATTGGCGCGGATCTTGTCAGCTGTGGCGCTGGCGACGTTGAGGATCTTGCCGCGAATTGGCAGGATCGCCTGGGTCTTGCGGTCACGCGCCTGTTTGGCGCTGCCGCCCGCGCTATCGCCTTCGACAATGAACAGCTCGGTTTCAGCATCGCCTTCGCCGGTGCAATCGGTCAGCTTGCCGGGCAGACGCAGTTTGCGGGCGTTGGTTGCGGTCTTGCGTTTAACTTCGCGCTCGGCCTTGCGGCGCAGGCGGTCATCCATCCGTTCCAGCACTGCGCCAAGCAGCGCCTTGCCGCGTTCCGGGTTGTCAGCAAGAAAATGGTCAAAGTGATCGCGCACCGCATTTTCAACCATGCGCGCGGCTTCGGGGCTGGTCAGGCGGTCCTTGGTCTGGCTCTGAAATTGGGGTTCGCGAATGAACACCGAAAGCATCACTTCGCTGCCGGTGACAATGTCTTCCGGCACAATGTCCTTGGCCTTCTTTTGCCCGACCAGATCGGCGAAGGCCCGGATCCCCTTGGTCAGCGCGGCGCGCAAGCCCGCCTCATGCGTGCCGCCATCTGGGGTGGGGATGGTGTTGCAGTAATAGCTGTAAGACCCGTCTGACCACAGCGGCCAGGCGATCGCCCATTCGACCCGGCCCTGCATTTCGCCCGGAAAGTCCTGTGTGCCGGAAAAGAATTGGGTGGTGACGCATTCGCGCGTGCCGATCTGTTCCTTGAGGTGATCGGCCAGTCCGCCGGGAAACTGGAACGTCGCCTCGGCCGGAACATCGTCGCTGACCAAGGCGGCGGCGCATTTCCAGCGGATCTCCACCCCGGCGAACAGGTAGGCCTTGGACCGGACCAGCTTGAACAGACGGAGCGGCTTGAACGTTGCGTCGCCGAAAATCTCGGTATCGGGGATGAAGGTCACGCTGGTCCCGCGGCGGTTGGGCGTAGCGCCAAGGCGCTGGAGCGGACCGGTTGGCACGCCGCGTGAAAACTCCTGCGCGTAGAGCTCCTTGTTGCGCGCAACCTCGATCCGGGTGAGGGTGGACAAGGCATTGACCACGCTGACGCCAACCCCGTGGAGCCCGCCCGACGTCGCATAGGCCTTGCCCGAAAACTTGCCACCCGAATGCAGCGTAGTGAGGATCACTTCGAGCGCCGATTTTCCCGGATACTTGGGATGCTCGTCCACCGGTATTCCGCGCCCGTTGTCAGTGATGGTCAGGCGGTTGCCTTCTTCCAGCAGCACTTCGATCCGGTTGGCGTGCCCCGCCACCGCCTCATCCATCGCGTTGTCGAGCACTTCGGCAGCAAGATGATGGAAGGCGCGCTCGTCAGTCCCGCCGATATACATGCCCGGGCGGCGGCGAACGGGCTCAAGCCCCTCCAGAACTTCGATCGCGGAACCATCATAGGCATCGCCATCGCTGGCGGGGAGGGCATCGAACAGGTCTTCTGGTGCTTGCGACATATGGAACGCCTATAGAACGCACGGAATCCGGCACGCAAGCGGCGTGAAGCAGGTTATCCTCTCCCGAACGGGCAGGATTTCAGTTCAGAAACTTCTCAGCCGCCGGACTGATGATGGTCACCCCGCCACTGCGCGCCTCCCGCACTTCCAGCGCGCGCTCGCCGACGCCGTTGGCGCTGAAACGAAATGGGCCGTCGAGACCAAGAAAACCATCGCGGTCGCTGAGCCGGGCGAGCGGGAATGGTGAGTTGACGCGCCAATCACGCGCGATCCGCACCACCAGTAGCACACTGTCGTATCCGAAGGTCGAAAGGCGGTAAGGTGCGACGCCAAAGCGGCCGCGATAGCTTTCGGAAAAACGCGCCCAGCGTCCGTCAGAAATCGCCGGGAACCAGGCCCCGCGCAACGATGCGGTCTTGCCGATTGCCGGATCGCCGCCCCACCCATCGGTGCCGAGAATTTTCGGCAGGGCCGCTCCGGTGGCCTTCAGCGAGGGTGCCGCCATCGCCGCATATCTGGGCGAATCTGCGATCAGCACCGCATCGAATCCGCCCCGGGCCTTGAGCCGCGTGGCAGCACTGACAATTGAGCGGTTGCCGCGATCATAGGTCTGGGTGGAAACCAGCGTCCCGCCTGACGCTTGCACTGCCGCCGCATAAGCGGCGGTTGCCCTGGTCCCCGCAGCACCCTTCGGGGCAAGCAGGGCAAAGCGGTGCATGCCTTTTGAACTGGCGAAGCTGACCACGCGCTGCATCGCGTTGGCGGGATCCAGCCCCATCACAAACACATCACGCGCAGCCAAGGACGTATCGCCGCTATAGGTGATGAGCGGCACCTTGGCCGGGCGCGCCACTGCCGAAACCGCAGCAATGTCCGAGGCGGAAACCGGGCCAAGGATCAGCCGGTTGCCGTCCTGCAACGCCTTGGACGCGGCCGCAGCGGCCCCAGTCGCAGTGTCGTAGGTGGTGATGCGGATTGTCTGCGCGTTGGTGTCCAGCAAGGCCATGGTGGTGGCATTGGCGATCGATTGCCCCAGCGCCGCATCCGGGCCGGTGAGCGGAACCAGCAGGGCAATGCGCTGGCGCTGCTTGTCACCGGGCAAGGTATCGGTGGGCGTGGGGGCAGGCGGCGGCACGTCCTGAACGCCTTTGGGAATCACCTTGCAGCCCGCCAGCAGCACCACAGCGCCTAAGGCGATTACCTTGCGCCGGTTGGCCTTCAGTTCGATCATCTCTTGTCGCTCCCCGCCGGTCAGTCCATGGAAAGGACCATGGATCAACCTCTTCAGGCCGGACTCTACATCGTTGCTACGCCGATTGGCAACTTGGGCGATCTGTCGCGCCGTGCCAGCGCGGTACTGTGTGGCGTGGCTGCGGTGGCCTGTGAGGATACGCGGGTTACCGGCAAGCTGATGCATCATCTGGGCGTCAAGCAAAAGCTGATCCGCTATGACGATCATGCCAGCGACGCGACCCGGGACCATCTGCTGGCCTTGGCCAGCACGCAGGCGGTGGCGCTGGTCAGCGATGCCGGAACGCCGCTGGTCTCCGATCCCGGTTACAAGCTGGTTCGGGCCGCGCGCGAGCAAGGGATTGCAGTCACCTCAATCCCCGGTCCCAGCGCTCCGGTTGTAGCGCTTAGCTTGTCAGGCCTGCCTAGCGACCGGTTCCTGTTCGCCGGTTTCCTGCCATCGAAGGACAAGGCCCGCCGCGCTGTGCTGGCGGAACTGGGCGCGGTCCAGACTACTCTGGTGTTCTTCGAAACCGCCCCGCGCCTGCTCACATCGCTGGCCGCGATTGGTGAATGCCTGCCTGGCCGCGAGGTGGCAGTGGCGCGCGAATTGACTAAGATGTTCGAGGAATGCCGCAGTGGCAGCGCCCAGGAGCTGTCGGCACATTACACCGCGCATCCCCCAAAGGGCGAGATTGTCCTGATGATCGCGCCGCCAGGAGCAACTGAACCGAGCGCAGAGGATGCCGATGCCTTGTTGGCCGGGGCCCTGCGCACGCAAAAGCCCAGCCAGGCCGCCGCCGAAGTTGCGCGAGCGACCGGGCTTGATCGCAAGGCGCTCTATGCCCGGGCGCTCGAGCTGAAATGAAAACCCGCGCCGAACGCGAGGCTAAAGGGCGGCGGGGCGAGACGCTGGCCGCCTGGTACCTGCGCCTTAAAGGATGGCGAATTCTGGCCCAGCGGGTCAAAACCCCGCGCGGCGAGATTGATCTGATCGCCCGGCGCGGCGGCACCGTGGCCTTTGTCGAAGTGAAATGGCGGGAACGTGCGGCCGATCTGGACCATGCGATCGATGCCTATCGCCTGCGCCGGGTGGCTGCGGCGGCCGAAGCGGTGGCGCATCGCTATGCCAAAGATGCAGATGTGCAGCGGATCGACGTCTTGCTCCTTGCGCCGGGCCACTGGCCACGCCACATGGCAAACGCCCTGATATTCTAAGCGGAGTTTGATCCGGTCATGCCTCTTACCGTAGCCGTCCAGATGGACCCGCTTGCCGGGATCAACATCAATGGGGATTCCAGCTTCGCCCTGATCGAAGCCGCACAAAAACGCGGTTACGCTGTGCTGCATTACGATGTGAATTCGCTCGCCTATGAAAGCGGCCGGCTGACCGCTTGGGCCGCGCCGGTTACGGTTCAGCGGATCGAAGACGATCACTTTGCCATGGCCGATCATCGCAGCATCGATCTGGCCAAGGATGTTGACGTGGTCCTGATGCGGCAGGATCCGCCGTTTGACCTCAGGTATATCACCGCCACCCATTTGCTTGAGCGGCTTGAAGGCCAGACGCTGGTGGTCAACGATCCCGCTTCGGTGCGCAACGCACCCGAAAAGGTCTTCGTGCTCGATTTCGCGCACTACATGCCGCCAACGCTGATTGCGCGCCGGATTGAGGATGTCCGCGCGTTCCATGCCCGCCACCCCGGCGATCTGGTGATGAAGCCGCTGCACGGCAATGGTGGCAAGGCTGTGATCCGGGTTCCGGCTGATGGATCGAACCTTGGCGCGCTGATCGAACTGTTCGACAATGCCTGGGTCGAACCACACATGTTCCAGCCATTTCTCTCCGAAATCAGCGAGGGCGACAAGCGGATCGTGCTGGTCGACGGGGAAATTGCCGGCGCGATCAACCGCCGCCCGGGTGAAGGGGAGTTCCGCTCCAACCTGGCGCAAGGGGGCTATGCCGAACCGTGCACACTGACCGCGCGCGAAGAGGAAATCTGCGCCGCGATGGGCCCTGCTCTGAAAGAGCGCGGCCTGGTCTTCGTTGGGATCGATGTGATCGGCGGCAAGTGGCTGACCGAAATCAATGTGACTTCGCCCACCGGGATTCAGGCGATCGACCGTTTTAACGGCACCGATACCCCAGGCCTGATCTGGGATGCGATCGAGCGGCGGGTTGCCGGGATGCGCGGCTGATGTCGAAGTAACCAAGGTGACCGACTGGATTATCCACCTGATCGAACAAGGCGGCTATCTGGGCATCGCGCTGCTGATGTTCATCGAGAACGTCTTCCCGCCGATCCCCAGCGAGCTGATCATGGGCGCTGGCGGCGTGGCGATGGCGCGCGGCACAATGTCATTCTGGCCGCTGCTGATCGCCGGCACTGTGGGCACAACCCTGGGCAATTATGTGTGGTTTGTTCTGGCCGACCGGCTGGGATACAAGCGGTTGGAGCCGCTGGTAGCCCGGTATGGCCGATGGCTGACGATGCGGTGGAACGATGTTGAGGCGGCATCCGGGTTCTTCCAGCGCCACGGCCAATGGCTGGTGTTTGTCATGCGCTTTTCGCCATTCCTGCGGACGTTGATATCGATCCCTGCCGGCCTTACGCATATGGCGCACTGGCGGTTCGTGGTCTTCACATTTGCCGGAGCGACCATCTGGAACACGCTGCTTATCCTGGGCGGACATTGGTTGGCGCGATATCTCGATTCGGTTCATCAGGTTTCCGGCGTAGTGCTGGGCGGGCTGGTGCTGCTCACACTGGGTGCCTGGCTGTGGCGCGTGATCCGCTGGAAGGTCGAAGAGTAGCTCCCGCAGGTCGTAATCGTTTGATTGACGCAATGGCTTGCCGATGGCACTTTGGCTTGGGTCGCGTTTAAGTGGAGCAGAGGGATGCAACTATGCTGCTCGATGGCGATCATGCCACAACGGTTTTTCTAAGCTACTCGCGCGCCGATCAGAAGCGCGCGTTGCCTGTGATCAAGGCGTTGGAAGCCGCTGGCTTTCAGGTCTGGTGGGATGGGCTGCTCGAAGGCGGGGATACGTTTCTGCCCACCACCGAAGCGGCACTTGAAGATGCCGATGCGGTGGTCGTGCTTTGGTCAAGTACATCGGTTGAATCGCATTGGGTGCGCGATGAGGCGACGCGTGGGCGCGAAAAGGGCCGTCTGGTGCCGCTCACAATCGATGGCACCCACCCGCCGCTGGGCTTTCGCCAGCTGCAAACTATCAACTTCAGCAAGTGGCATGGCAAACAATCCGCTCCTGAATTTGAGCGTGCGGTGCGTGCCATCAACTGCGTGGCTGGACAGGCTGCAAAGGCGCCGCCGCCGCTTCCCCGGCAACCGGCATTATCGCGCCGCGCGTTGATTGGCGGCGGCACGGCCTTGATGGCAGGCGGTGCAGCAATTGCAGGTTGGAAGCTGCTTGGCCCTTCGGCTGCGCAGGCGCAGGCCAATGGGGTCGCGGTGCTGCCGTTCCTCAACCTTAGCGGCGATGAAACCCAGAGCTATTTCTCCGAAGGTATCTCCGAACAGATCCGCTCTACCTTGTCGCGCAATTCAAAACTCCTGGTTATCGCGCCAACCTCTATAACCGCTGTGGCCAAGGACGGCATCGCCGATGCCAAGCAAGTCGCCAAGCGCCTTGGCGTTGCCTATGTCCTTAGCGGCAAGGTGCGGCGTTCGGGGGACCAATTGCGGATTTCGGCGACGCTGACAGACGGCGAAACTGGTGCGAGCCCGTGGAACGATGATTTCCCGCGCACAATGTCCGATGTCTTTGCGCTGCAGGACGAGATTGCTGATGCAGTTGCAGGAGCGCTGGCGGCGCAAACCACGACTGGCGGCAAAAGCGCACCGGGCGGTCCGGGCGGAACCCAGAAGTTGAAGGCCTATGACGCCTTTTTGCGCGGCAACGCCTTCTACGCGCTGCGTTCGGGTGAGGCGGCCTATCGCGCGGCCCTGGCCCAATACGATATTGCAGTGCGAGAAGACCCTGAATACGCCGCGGCGCTTGCGGCTAGAGCCTTTACCCTGACCGTGATCATCAACAGCTATGGCAAGGCGAACGAATTCAAGGCGGCCTATGACGATGCCGTCAGCACCGCCCGGCGCGCAGTGCAATTGGCCCCCAAGCTGGCTATTGCCCACGCCACTCTTGGCCATGTGCTGGTTCGCAGCAAACTGGATCTGCGCGGGGCGGCGGCCCCGTTCGATACCGCGTGCAAGCTGGGCGCTGGGGATGCGATGGTGCAATCCCTGTGCGCCATCTTTGCTGCACAGATGGGGCAACTGGCCGAAGCCGAGCAAGCCATTGCACGGGGCATCAAGCTTGATCCGCTGAATGCCGGCACGCTCAGGATTGCGAGCTATGCTGCGCATTGTGCCCGCAACTGGCCGCTGGCGATCGAGCGCGCGCGCAAGGCCTTATCGCTCAATCCTCAGCTTGATAGCGCCCACTCCCGGATCGGCGATGCCCTGATCCAGCAAGGGAAATACACCGAGGCCAAGCGCGAATACGAGCTAGAGCCAGGCACGCTGGAGCGATTCACTGGCGAAGCAATTGCCGCATCGCGGAGTGGCGATGTCGCTGGCACCAAAGCCGCGATCGACAAACTGCTGCGTGAATTTGGCGATGCCTCGACCTATCAACAGGCCCAGATTGCGGCGCAAAGCGGCCAGGCCGATCAGGCTATGGCAAAATTGCTCCACGCCCGCGAGATCGGCGACGTCGGTCTGGCTCTGGCCTACACAGATCCAATGCTCGACCCATTGAAGAGCAGACCTGATTTTTCGCAATTGCTAACTGACCTAGGGTTCGGCTAGCTTTCGTTGTTCAACACGGAAGGGGACAGACTATGAAGAAGATCATGATGACCGCAATTGCGGGGAGTGCCTTGATGCTGAGCGCTTGCGGCGAAAAGGCACCCGAACCCAGCGAAACTGCTACCGCCGAAGCAACCGCGGATGCGGCCAGCAGCGATGCAGGAACGGCCACCGATGCCGGCACTGCCACCGGGGATGAAACCACCAGCGGCGGGATCAATCCCTCACCGAAGTCCTGATTTGGCAAGGTTCCGGGGGGCTGCGCAGCCCTCCGGACCTGCTACATGACCAGCCAGCCTGCGCGGTTTACGGTCGCGCCCATGGCTGCGCCGATCCATTTCTTGTACGGCTCAATCCAGGTGTAGACGCCCGGTTTGTCGGGTTGCCCGCATGAATTGTTCTTGGTCCAAGAGACGATACCTACCAGCCGCGCCGGGCCATTGGTGAGGATCACCGGCCCGCCACTATCGCCTTTGCAGGCCTTGCTTTTGGTTTGCCCGCCGCAAACAACATAACTGTTGATGCGGTTGGCCAGATCGGGCGGGTTGGTCTTGTCGCGAAGAAACAGGTTGCAGGCGCGAGGATCAAGCAGCTTTACGTCTGCCCGGTACAGCACCGCAGACCCTGCATTGCGGTTGGCCTGCAAATCCTGCGCCACCGTCTTAACGCCCCAGCCCAGCGTGGAAATAAAGGTGCCGGGCTCAATAGCCGGGCCTTCGTAAAGCGTGATCTTTTCCACTCCAGGTCGGGGGGTGCGGACGATGTGCACCAACGCGATATCGTTCTTGTACATGTCCCGTTTTTGCCAGGTTGCGGTGTTGTAGTAGCCGGAGTGGATCACGATCTTGTCGGCCTTGAACACCCGGCTCGGGTTGGCCCGGGCGATATCGTGTTCACCCAGCACCACTTCCATTCCGCGCGCCAAATGGCCGGGAGTTACGCAGTGCGCGGCGGTAATCACCCAGTTGTCCGCGATCAAAGCGCCGCCACAAATGTGCTGCGCTTCCCAGGCTTGAGATCCGGCTGGCGGAGCATCATCTGCTGAAGGCGGATCGCCCCATTGTCGCGGATCGGTTATGTAGCGAATTTCCGCCTGAAATTTCGGCTGATCGTTGCGTGCGGCCCATGCGGTAACCCCATCGTGCATCGCAACTGCACCGGCGATCTGGATGAACTGCTGCGCCGGGCTGAAGTGCCGCGCGTAATCATCAGCCACTTCATCGGGAACCTCGACTTGCGGCAAGCGGTCCTGAAACAGCGCGGGTGCGTCTTCGGGATCGTCATTGCCGTCGCGGTCTGTGTCGAAGACATCATCCTCATCGAACGCAACATCGTCGTCCTCGATGAATAGCAGCATGTCCGAGGGTTCGGCTTCTGTATCGTCGCCCGGATCGATCGCTACCGCATCGTCGTCGAGCGCGTCATCGATCCCGTCGTCGTCTATATCGTCGTCATCGCTCGCCTCGGCCGCATCCTGACCGCCCCAGTCAACCTGATCGGCTTCGTCGGCATCTTCTGGTTCGTCAGTTTCTTGATCGTCGGCAACCAGCGCGGGGTCGCTGTCCTCATCATCTTGTGACATGAGCGGCGCGCTTGACGCCAAGGCGCTGGCACCCAGCAGTGTCAGCAAAATTCGGGCACGGTTCATGGAGTATCCTCCCACCTGCGACCAAGCCAAGTAAGCGCCCGGTGCCGTGAGGAGTCAAGCATGCAGGTGGCTATTCGCGCGTCTCGCGCGGGTGCGCGTTGCGGTAGACGTCAAGCAGCAGAGCAGCATCGACTTTTGTATAGATCTGGGTTGAGCCCAGGCTGGCATGGCCCAGCAATTCCTGCAGGCTGCGCAGGTCTGCACCGGCCCCCAGCAAGTGCGTGGCAAAGGAATGGCGCAGCGCGTGCGGCGTGGCGCTGGCAGGCAGCCCCAGCACGATCCGGGCCCGCGCCATCGCCTTCTGGACTATCCCCTGGCTCAGCGGCCCGCCTTTGGCACCGCGGAACAACGGCGTGGTCTTATCGATCGGCCACGGGCATTTTGCGGCATAATCAGCGACCCCTTGCGCAACGATTGGCAGGACCGGGACCATGCGCTGCTTGTTGCCCTTGCCGGTCACGAGCAGGGTCTCCCCCAGCGGCAAGGCTGCTCCGGTTAGCGATAGCGCTTCGGCGATCCGCATCCCTGCGCCGTACAGCAGCAACAGCACAGCGCGGTCACGCGCGCCGATCCATGGCTCGCTCGCATCCTCTTCAACTGCCACTGCAAGGTTGACGGCCTCATCGGGAGTGACCGGGCGCGGCAGGCCTTTCTTGATCCGCGGCCCGCGCATGCGCGGCGGTGCGGGATCGGGATAGCCTGCCTGCTCCCGGGCAAAAGCCACAAATGCCTTAAGTGCCGAAAGTTCGCGCGCGGCGCTGGCATTGCTGATCCCATCGGTCCGCCGCCGGGCGAGCTGGACCCGCAAGACCGTGCTGTCTGCGCGCGCCAGGCTTGGCCAATCGGCAAATTCACCTGCATCAAGCAGCCGCGCCGCAGTGGCAAGATAGGCACGCACGGTGTGCGGGCTGCGCCGCCTGCCTTCCGACAGATGCGCATTCCAGGCCGCCAGGATGTCTTCGCGGGTCACGCGCTGACCAGACCTTTGGGCACAAGTTCACCCAGCAGCCCATCGAGCAACAGCATGCCTTCGCCGGAAATTCCGGTCCTCGCCCCGCTTTGCCAGGCCAGTCCCTGCGCGATGTAAAATGCCAGCTTGTCCGGATCGCACAGCATATTCGGCGCCAGGCCAAACCGGGCGGAGAGCGCGGCCAGATCGATCCCTTCGTCCAGCCTCAGCCCCATCAGCATCGCTTCACTGGCTTGTTCGGGCACGGCGAGGGCGCACTCTTCGGAGAGGCCGTTGCCGTTGTCAGCCACTGCCGCGAGCCAGTTTTCGGGCTTTTTGTGCCTAACAGTCGCCATGCCGCCGCGCCGCCCGTGGGCGCCGGGGCCGATCCCGGCATAGTCTTGATACCGCCAATAGGTCAGGTTGTGGCGGCTCTCTTCACCGGGGCGGGCGTGATTGCTGATTTCATATGCGGGGAGGCCAGCTGCGGCGGTCATCTCGCGGGTCAGGGTGAACAGATCGGCCGATGCGTCTTCGTCCAAGGGTTTGAAATCGCCTTGCCGAACCATTGTGGCGAACTTGGTGCCCGGCTCGATCGTCAGCTGGTAAAGTGAAAGATGGCCGGTGCCATAGCCCAGCGCCTGGCCCAGCTGCTGTTCCCATTGCTTGATGCTTTGACCGGGCAGGGCATAGATCAAATCGAACGAAACCCGCGCGAAATGCTGCTGCGCGACTTCCAGCGCCATCAGACCCTCGCGGGCATCGTGGAGTTTGCCCAGGAAGCGCAGCGCTCGATCGTCGAGTGCCTGCAGCCCCAATGAGGCGCGGTTGATCCCTGCCGCTGCCAAGGCCGCATAGTTCGCCGCCTCGACCGAGCTGGGATTGCCTTCCAGCGTGATCTCGATCCCCTCGGCAAAGCCCCACAGCCGTTCCGCCTCGTCCAGCAGCGCGCCTACCAGCGCAGGCGGCATCAGGCTGGGCGTCCCGCCGCCGAAGAACACACTGTCCAGCGGCTCGCCGCCCGCTGCTTCCGCTTCGTGGCGCAGGTCAGCCAGCAGGGCTTGCTGCCAGGCGGAAAAGTCCACACTATCGCGGACGTGGCTGTTGAAATCGCAATAGGGACACTTTGCGAGGCAGAACGGCCAATGAATGTAGAGCGCGCGGGCCATGGTTGTTACAGCCAGGGTTCAGGGTGCGATGTCAAGGATGAGGCATGAGGAATACCGCTATCGCCGCAGCGCTGCTCGTTTTGATTGCGGTTCCACTGGCTGCTGCGCTGCCCAGCATCGATGAGATCAGGGCCGAGCTGGCTGGCAAGAAAAAGCGAACGACGGCAGTAAAGCCAGCCCCGCCGCCGCTGGCGGTGATCGATGCCAATTCGTTTGAGGGCCGCCTGCTAGGCGTTCACAATGCTGAACGCAGACGGATGGGTATCGCGCCGCTATCGTGGAACCGCGAGCTAGCCGGACAGGCTGGAAGCTGGGCGCAGAGCCTTGCGTCGAAGGGCAGTTTCGAACACTCGAAAAATCGCGGCAATGTTGGCGAAAACCTGTGGATGGGGACCAGCGGCTATTACTCGCCCGAGGCGATGATCGGCAGTTTCGTAGGCGAAAAGCAGTATTTTCGGCGCGGCAAGTTTCCCGATGTATCGACCACCGGTAACTGGTCGGACGTCGGCCACTACACCCAGCTGATCTGGCCGGGCACGAAGGAAGTCGGCTGCGCCAAGGCCACTGGCAGGGGCAACGATGTGCTGGTTTGCCGCTATGCGCCTGCGGGCAATGTTATGGGCCAGCAGATCCCTTAAGCGCCGAACTGTTCCGCCACCAATTTGGCAAAGGCATCGGCGCGGTGGCTGATGGCGTGTTTTTCAGCGGGGTCATGCTCGGCAAAGGTGCGGGTTTCGCCCTTGGGCACGAACACCGGATCATAGCCAAAACCCATGGTGCCGCGCGGCGGCCAGGTGAGCGTACCCATGGCCCGGCCTTCGTAAACTGCATGCTCGCCGTCCGGCCAGGCGATCGCCAGCACGCAGGCAAAATGGCACGATCGGTCGGCATCGGGACCCAGTCCAGCCAGCAGGCCTTCGACCTTGCCCATCGCCAGATACCAGTCGCGGCCCGGCTTGCCTTCAAACCATTGCCGCTCGGCCCAATCGGCGGTGTAAACCCCGGGGCGGCCTTGAAGGGCGTCAACGCATAACCCGGAATCGTCAGCCAAGGCCGGCAGGCCGGAGCTTTCAGCCGCTGCCCGCGCCTTGATCAGTGCGTTATCGACAAAGGTCTTTCCGGTCTCGGCCGGTTCAGGCAGTCCAAGCGATCCCGCAGAGATGCAATTGATCCCATAAGGCGCCAGCAAGGCCCCGATTTCCTTGAGCTTGCCCGCGTTGTGCGTGGCAATCACCAGCGTTTCGGAGCCCAGTCGCCCGCTCACTTCACCGCATCTCCCTGTGCCACAAAGATCCGGTCACACCCGATCCGCGCCAGCCGCAGCAGCCGCAGCAGCGCTTCCTCGTCGTAGGTTGCGCCTTCGGCGGTGGCCTGAACTTCGGCGATCTGGCCGCCTTCGATCAACACGAAGTTGGCATCGGCATCGGCCGCGCTGTCTTCATCGTAATCGAGATCAAGCACCGGGTTGCCTTTGAATATCCCGCAGCTGACTGCAGCGACCTTGCGGGTCAGAGGATCCTCGGCAATTGCGCCCGCCGCCATCAGCTTGTCGATAGCGATCTTGAGCGCCACCCACGCGCCCGATATTGCCGCAGTCCGGGTGCCGCCATCGGCCTGGATTACATCGCAATCGAGCGTGATCTGGCGCTCGCCGAGCTTCTTCATATCGGTCACCGCGCGAAGCGAGCGCCCGATCAGCCGCTGGATTTCCTGCGTCCGGCCAGATTGCTTACCTTTGGCTGCTTCGCGTGAACCACGGGTATGCGTGGCGCGCGGAAGCATCGAATACTCCGCCGTGACCCAGCCTTCACCCTTGCCACGCAGCCATGGCGGCAGGCGCTCTTCCACCGAAGCGGTGCAGATCACCTTGGTGTGGCCGAAACTGACCAGCACCGATCCCTCGGCATGCTTGGTATAGTGCGGTTCGAAGCTGATAACGCGCATCTCGTCGGGCGCGCGGCCGGATGGTCGCATGAGTGTTCCTTTGACAAGTTATGCCACGGGCTTTGGCGCAACGGGCTTGAGCCTGCAAGTGCACGGGCTACATTGGCCCCAATGACCTCGCTCCCGATCACCGAACTCAGCACCCGTGCCCGCGATATCTTTCGGCTGGTGGTCGAAGGCTATATCGGCACGGGTCAGGCGGTCGGCTCGAAGACTTTGGCTGGGGCAGGGGGACTTAACCTCTCGCCCGCCTCGATTCGGTCAGTTTTGCATGAGCTTGAAGGGCTGGGGCTGCTGGCCGCGCCGCATACCAGCGCGGGACGCCTGCCGACCGAACAGGGGCTGCGGCTGTTTGTCGACGGGATGATGCAAGTCGCGGAACCGACAGCGGAAGAACGCGCCGCGATCGAAAGCCGGCTGGGCCAGCCCGGGCCGATCGAAGCGGCGCTCACCGCAACCAGCGCGCTGCTTTCTGAACTCTCTGCTGCGGCGGGGGTGGTGATGGTGCCGCAGCGCGAACCGCGGTTGGCGCAATTGCAGCTGGTGCCGCTTACTGCAGGGCAGGCTCTGGCGGTGCTGGTTGGGGCCGATGGCTCGATCGAGAACCGTGTTATCGCCGTGCCCACTGATTTGCCGCCCGGCGCGCTTGAACAGGCCTCAAACTACATTTCGGCGCATCTGAATGGACGGACGCTGGCCGAAGCGTTGAAGACAATTCGCGCCGAAATTGCCGGCGGGCGGACCGCGCTCGATTCCGCCAGCCGTGATCTGGTGGAGCGCGGCCTTGCAGTGTGGAGCGCAGACGCAGCCAATCGCCCGGTGCTGATCGTGCGCGGGGCATCGAACCTGCTGGATGAAGCAGCGGTGACCGATCTTGAACGCGTGCGGCAACTGCTGGATGATCTGGAAAACAAGCAATCGGTCGCCGAACTGCTTGATGCCGCGCGCGCGGCTGATGCGACGCGGATTTTCATTGGCGCAGAGAACCGGTTGTTCGCATTATCCGGCTCTTCCGTGATCGCCTCACCCTACCGCGACCGGGATGGAAAAGTGGTTGGAGTGGTGGGCGTAATCGGCCCCACACGGTTGAATTATGCGCGGCTAGTCCCCATGGTGGATTTCACGGCCCAATCGCTGGGCAAATTGATCGGTTAGAACGGGTTTTAGGAAAATATGAGCGACGAAAAGCAACCGCAGGACGATCTGGCGGTCGAAGCCGAATTGGCGGGCGTTCCAGACGAACTGCTGGAGAAATCAGAAGACCGGCTGGGCGAAGCGCTTGATCGGCTGCGCGAGGATCTCGATGCGGCCAAGCAGGAAGTGCTTTACGCCAAAGCTGAAACGCAGAACGTGCGCCGCCGCCTGGAAAAGGACATCGCCGATGCGCGCGCCTATGCCGCAACCGGCTTCGCCCGAGATATGCTGAGCGTGGCAGACAATCTTGCCCGCGCCTTGGACGTCATTCCTCAGGAACTGCGCGAGGATGACCGGCTCAAGGGCCTGGTCGCCGGGATCGAAGCGACCTCGCGCGAACTAGACAAGGTGTTCGGCCTCCACGGCATCAGCCGCATCGCCGCCACCGGCATGCCGCTCGATCCCAACCAGCACCAGGCCATGCTCGAAGTCCCCAGCGCCGATGCCGCACCCGGCACCGTGCTGCAGGAACTGCAAGCTGGTTACATGATCAAGGACCGCCTGCTGCGGCCGGCAATGGTGGCGGTGGCGAAGAAGCCGGATTAGTTTGCCGAAGGAGGGAATCTGACAGGATTAGTCGCACTTCTATTGGCTTGTGGCGCTTTCGGGTGCTGGATCTGGTTTGCTTTTTTTCGCAAATCAGTAAGGAACTCGCGTTGGGTAGAAGCTGACGATCCTTCTCAATCCTATGCAGCGTTTACGAAGGAATTCGATGTTGAGGCATCAGGTTCCGAAATAGCCGAGGCGCTTGAGTCAATATCGCCGAAAAGACGAACTTACAGCCGGTCCTTGACAGACACGTCGTGGTCCTCACGAATTGATGCGGCAGAAAAGGCTTACGCGGCTGCGGAGGTATCTGCCTTGCAGCCTTGGCTTCGTGCCAATGAAGAAGATGCGGCTATCACACTGCTCGTCGATCTCTCTGGATCAATGGGCACCAAGATTGTCCCTCTAGCCGGAGAACTGCGCCGAATTTGCGATGCTTTTTCGCAAGCAGGCATTCCAGCGGCAATGATTGGTTTCACGACAGTTGGCTGGCGGGGCGGTCAGTCACGGCAAAAATGGTCTTCTGCCGGATCGCCAAGCAGACCCGGTCGTCTATGCGATCTGCTGCATGTCACCTTCAAACAGTTTGATCAGCAATTCAGGGATGATGATTGGCAGTCCATGCTTCACCCCGGTTTGCTGTGCGAGAATGTTGATGGAGAGGCTCTGCAATGGGCGGCAAGCCTGCTCAAATGCAGGGCCGAAACCAAAAAGATACTGGTGGTACTGTCCGATGGTGCGCCGGTTGATGATTCAACACTTATTGAGAACGGAGCCAGATTTCTTGAACGGCACATCAGAAGTGTGATCGCCGAATTGGAAAGCGATAGAGCTCTTCGCTTGGGTGCCATCGGGATCGGGTTTGCGGTTGACGGTTACTACGCAAATTCGAGCCAATTAACTGAACCAGATGCACTTTCTGAAAAGCTCGCGACATTGCTGGCGATCTTGTCCGATTAGCTCATCGGTTCGGCTGCAATCCTCAGGTAAAATCGACTAACTCGGTATAGTGCTCAATGGCACCGGAATCGGCGGCCTTCCACCCCATCCGCAACATAAATGCATGGCTGACAATCTCGGCCTGCTGCTCGATGTTGTATTCGGTCAGCTTCTTGCCCGGCTTGAGGGTGTAACCGTATTTGCGCTGAAACGGCCCGACCAACGGCAGGTACCACCAGCCGCGCGTTTGCGCCTGCCAGACGTGCGTCATCTCATGGATGAAATGCGCCTGATGCGCGGGGGATGCCTGGCTGAAATCGCTGCAGTAATTGTCGCTTGCCGGATGGAAGTGCAGATGCCCCGTTGGTGCCATGGTGATGCCGCGCGGCTGCAACCACCACCAGCGGCGGCGGCGCAGGGCTACGCGCGACGTGTCGATCGCCTGGCCAAAGACTGATTGCACCAGCGCCACTTCACCAGGGGTCAGCGGCCGCTCCCCGCCCAGGGGGCAAGTGACTGTGCTCTCGCTCAGTTGGTGTGCTCCATCCCGCCCATTGCCGCGGCGCTCATTGCTTCGACCTTGGCCGAAACAGTCATCTTGTCGCCGTCGGCAAAGGTCACGGTAAGCTCGGTTTCATCGCCTGCCTTCAGCCGGTCGCTGACATCGAACAGCATCACATGCGCGCCGCCCGGGCTGAAATCGAGGTGGGTCTTGGCCTCGGCCTTGCCGGCATCGATCACCTTCATGTCGGCGGAATGCAGCTCGGTACGGCCGACGCCATCGATCGACACGGCGGCGACCGTGACGGCGGCGTTGCTCTGGTTGTCGAGGCTGAAATAGGCCGCGCCGGGATTGCCGGCAACGCCGGGCAGGACCACCCGGGCGGCGTTCACCTTCACGCCGGGCTTGGCTTCGGGGGCTGCGCTGGCCGCCGCATCAGGCTTGTCCGCTTCGCCCGAACACGCGGACAACGAGAGCGCGGCAAGCGAAACGGCCATCGGCAAAGTGAAGCGGGCTGTGAATGACACGAGCAAAGATCCTTTCGGCGGCAATCAAAAAAGCCCCTCCTGCTAGTCGGACGCGACCCTTGTGCCAAGCGAAACCACACCTATATCCCACCCTATATAGAGCCGCCGGGCCGCCTTGCTACTTTGGTGGGAGGCGAAAAACGCGGTGTCATGTTTAACCTAAGGATGGGGTTCAAATGGCTAAAGTAATCGGTATCGACCTTGGCACGACCAACAGCTGCGTTGCCGTGATGGACGGCGGCAAGCCCAAGGTTATCGAAAATTCGGAAGGCGCGCGCACCACGCCTTCGATCGTCGCCTTCACCAAGGATGGTGAGCGGCTGATCGGCCAGCCGGCCAAGCGCCAGGCTGTGACCAACGGTGACAACACGATTTTCGCCGTGAAGCGCCTGATCGGCCGCCGCTTTGACGATCCGGTGACCAAGAAGGACACCGAACTGGTTCCCTATACCATCGTCAAGGGCAAGAACGGCGATGCCTGGGTCTCGGCCGGCGGGCAGGACTATTCGCCCAGCCAGATCAGCGCCTTCACCCTGCAGAAGATGAAGGAAACAGCTGAGGCCTATCTGGGTGAAACCGTCACTCAGGCGGTGATCACGGTTCCTGCCTACTTCAACGACGCGCAGCGCCAGGCAACCAAGGATGCCGGCCAGATCGCGGGCCTTGAAGTGCTGCGCATCATCAACGAGCCGACTGCGGCGGCGCTGGCTTACGGCCTCGACAAGAACGACGGCAAGACCATCGCGGTTTATGACCTTGGCGGCGGCACCTTCGACGTTTCGATCCTTGAGATCGGCGACGGGGTGTTCGAAGTGAAGAGCACCAACGGCGATACCTTCCTGGGCGGTGAAGATTTCGACACCCAGGTGGTCGAGTGGCTGGCCGAACAGTTCAAGAAGAAGGAAGGCATGGACCTTCGCACCGATAAGCTCGCGCTGCAGCGGCTCAAGGAAGCGGCGGAAAAGGCCAAGATCGAGCTGTCGAGCACGGCTACGACCGAAATCAACTTGCCCTTCATCACCGCTCGTATGGAAGGTGGCACCACTACGCCGCTGCACCTGGTTGAAACCATCACCCGCGCCGATCTTGAAAAGATGGTCGCCAACCTGATCGAGCGCACCAAGGAGCCGATGAAGAAGGCGCTGGTCGATGCCGGCCTCAAGGCTTCGGACATCGACGATGTGGTGCTGGTCGGCGGGATGACCCGCATGCCGCGCGTGCGCGAAGTGGTGAAGGAATTCTTCGGCAAGGAACCGCACACCGGCGTTAACCCGGATGAAGTCGTCGCCATGGGTGCGGCAATTCAAGCTGGCGTGCTGCAAGGCGACGTCAAGGACGTGCTGCTCCTTGACGTGACCCCGCTTTCGCTCGGCATCGAAACGCTGGGCGGCGTGTTCACCCGGATGATCGATCGCAACACCACGATCCCGACCAAGAAGAGCCAGGTCTACTCGACCGCCGAAGATAACCAGCAGGCGGTGACGATCCGCGTGTTCCAGGGCGAGCGCGAAATGGCGGCCGATAACAAGATGCTGGGCCAGTTCGATCTGGTCGGCATTCCCTCTGCACGCCGCGGCGTGCCGCAGATCGAAGTGACCTTCGACATCGACGCCAACGGCATCGTCAACGTCAGTGCCAAGGACAAGGGCACCGGCAAGGAGCAGCAGATCAAGATCCAGGCTTCTGGCGGTCTTACTGATTCCGATATCGACGCCATGGTCAAGGACGCTGAAAAGTTCGCTGACGAGGACAAGAAGCGGCGCGAATCGGCGGAAGCCAAGAACAACGTCGATAGTCTGGTTCACGCCACCGAACAGCAGCTGGCCGAACATGGCGACAAGCTTGACGCCGATCTCAAGTCGGAAATCGAAGTTGCGATTGCAGAGGCCAAGACTGCGATCGAAAGCGGCGACGCCGAAGAAATGACCGCCAAGACCCAGGCCTTGACCGACAAGGCCATGAAGATGGGCCAGGTGATCTATGAGAAGGAACAGGCCGCAGCGGCTTCACCTGGCGCGGAAGCTCCGGCTGAAGGCGGCGAAGACGTGGTCGACGCCGAATTCTCCGAAGTCGACGAAGACAAGGGCTGATCGCAGCCGAACTGCGGAAATAGACCATGTTCGTCATTCCCGCGAAGGCGGGAACCCATCACAGGCTATCGCAAAATTGGCGATACCTGGAGATGGGCCCCCGCCTTCGCGGGGGTGACGAGGGTTTGTTGGGGGACTGATCGACGTGGCGAGCGCCGAGACCGACTATTACTCACTGCTCGAAATCGAGCGAAGCGCTGACGATGGGACGATAAAATCCTCCTATCGCAGGCTGGCGATGCGTTGGCACCCGGACAAGAACCCCGGCGATGCCGAGGCCGAGGCACGGTTCAAATCGATCAGCGAAGCCTATGATGTCCTGAAGGATCCGCAGAAGCGCGCGGCCTATGACCGGTTCGGTCATGAGGCCTTCAAGCAAGGCATGTCCGGCGGTGGCGGCGGTCAGGCTGGCGCGGGCTTCTCCGATCTGGGCGATATTTTTGAAACGATTTTCGGCAGCGCCTTTGGCGGCGGCGGTGGCCGCCAGCAGGCAAGGCGCGGCGCAGACCTGCGCTATGACATGGAAATCGGCCTTGAAGAGGCGTTCCACGGCAAGCAAGCCGAAATTGAAATCGAAGTTTCGGCGAAGTGTGAGCCTTGCGATGGCAAGGGCGCAGAGCCTGGCACCGGCACGCGCCGCTGCAACCTCTGCGGCGGCCATGGCCAGGTCCGCGCGCAGCAGGGCTTCTTCATGGTCGAGCGGACCTGCCCGACCTGTCATGGCCGCGGCGAAGTAATCGAAAAGCCGTGCCGCAATTGCCGCGGCGAGGGCCGGGTCGATACCCCGCAAAAGCTTGAGGTCAACGTACCGCCAGGCGTCGACACCGGCACCCGGATACGCCTTGGCGGCAAGGGTGAGGCCGGGCCATTCGGTTCACCGCCGGGCGATCTCTACATCTTTATCCATATCCGCCGCCACGGAGTGTTCGAGCGCGAAGGGACCAATCTGGTCACCCGCGTGCCGATCACGTTTACCCGGGCGGCGCTGGGCGGGGAGATCGAAATTCCCGGTCTCGATGGTGAACGCATCGGGATCGACATTCCGGCCGGAATCCAGTCGGGCAAGCAATTGCGCAAACGCGGTGCCGGCATGCCGGTATTGCAAGCACGCGGGCGCGGCGATCTGGTGATCGAGATCATGGTCGAAACACCGACAAAGCTCTCCGTGCGTCAGAAGGAAATTTTGCGCGAACTGCAGGAAACCGAGACCGGGGATGAAACCCCGCAATCAAAGAGATTTTTTGACCGGATCAAAGAAGCGTTCGGGGGTTAGCTGAACAGGCCGACCAGAGGCTAACGTGCGCCGACCAGTAACTGCGGGTACTATCCGGCCATGTGAAATATTGATATGCAAGCTTTGCTCAATTGTCCGGGTCGCATCAACCTGGGAGAGACAGCATGGCACAAGCATTGGATGAAGCACGGCTTCACGAATTCGTAGGCAAAATGCTCGGCGATCTGGGCGGCGCGATGAGCCTGCCGACGGCGCGGATCGGGTTCAGGCTGGGCCTGTTCGACGCGCTCAACCAAGGCCCCGCCAACGCCGCCGAATTGGCCGAGCGGGCCGGCAATCTGCACGAACGTTACGTGCGCGAATGGTGCCTGGCCCAGCGCGCCAACGGCTATATCGACTACGATCCGGTCAGCGAGAGATTCAGCATCAGCCCCGAGCAGGCGATGGTGTTCTGCGTCGAAGACAGCCCGGTTTACCTGCGCGGTGCGTTCGAACTGGTGGCGGCGATGATCGAGGCCGAGGACAAGGTCGAGGAATGCTTCCGCCACGGCACCGGGGTGCGCTGGGGGGATCATGCCGGGTGTCTGTTCTGTGCGACCGGAGCGTTCTTCCGCCCTGGCTATGTCAACAACATCGTCCAGAGCTGGATCCCGGCGCTCAGCGGGATCGAGGCACGGTTGAAACAGGGTGCGCAGGTCGCCGATGTCGGCTGCGGGGTCGGCTTTTCAACCTTGCTGATGGCTGAAGCCTATCCGAACTCGCACTTCACCGGTTATGATTTCCACGAACCTTCGATCGCTGAGGCGCGGCGTCATGCTGTGGCGCATGGGTTGGGTGATAGGGTCAGCTTTGAAGTGGCAACCGCCAAAGACATTGCCAAGGACGGGTTCGATCTGATCACTATGTTTGATTGCCTGCACGATATGGGCGATCCGGCCGGGTGCGCTACGCATATGCGCGAAATTCTGGCGCCCGGTGGTAGCTGGATGGTGGTCGAACCGATCGCCGGGGATAGTCCGGAGGCCAACTTCAACCCGGTTGGGCGGCTCTATTACAATGCCTCGACAATGATCTGCGTGCCAACCTCACTCGATCAGGAGGTGGGTGCGGCGCTGGGCGCCCAGGCAGGTGAAGCGCGGCTGAGCGAAGTGATCCGCAGCGGCGGCTTCAAAAACGTGCGGCGCGCAACCGAAGGCCCGTTCAACATGGTGCTCGAAGCCAATTGAGGGGGAACGGGGTGCAGCTCGTCAGCTTGCGCCAGGCTGCACCCCCGCACGGTCGTTAGTTTCAATTTCAGCGCGCACTTTGGCTACCAACCCAGGGTCGGCCTTCAATCTGCCCTCTTCCTCATCCAGCACCGCCAAAAACGCATCGAGCTTGAATTGCGCCAGCTCCGCCTGATCAATCACCATCCCTTTTGGCAGCGCCGAGGCGATCAGATCGATCATTCGCTCTGCCCCGTGGAGCCGCCCCCACAAATAGTCATTCTCGCGGTAGGTGCGACTGAAGAAGGCTCCGAAATTGTAGAATTCGGTGCCGCGCAGCACCTTTTCTGCTTCGCCATCGCGGATCGCGTTGCAATCGATCGGGCTGATCCGGTCAACCTTGGCGGGTTCAAACTCGGTGCTGCCTTCGCCGCGCAGCAGAGGCAGGGTGACGGTATCGTAAAACGGGAAGCCCAGATAGGTCAGCAGCACCCGGCGCTTCAGTTCCTTGGGCATGCCCAACAAAGCATCGGCAAGCAGGGCATCCACGACCAGATCGGTTGCGGGCAATTGCCGGCGCTTGGCAACTTCTGCCAGTACCGCACCCGGATCGGCATCGAACTGATGGGCAACCGCGGCAAAATCATTACCCAGCGCGCCGTGCGCCTCACGATCAAAATAAAGCGATAGTGCGCGGTAGATCGCATCGCTGGCCCGTTCGCGAGCTTCGGGCATCTCAGCATCGAGATCATCCCAATCCTCGGATAAGCGGCGGGCGAGAAGCCGCAGCCGCCGGATGCGAAAGCCCAGATCATGGTCGCGGAAAAACTGGACCGCAGCCTCACTCGCCCCGCCGCGCATCGCTGCCAGATGATCGAGCCCGTGCTGCGATAACCAGGCGTTAAGCCGGTAGGCCACGCTATCGCCGCCCCGCATGTTCAGATCGGGCGCGGCTGTCTCGATTATCTCGGCCAGGTCGCCAACGATCTGCGCGAATTTGACGTGACCATAAGACTGGAACGCATAGCCGGCCTGAACCGCGGCTGCCTGCTGGGCCTTGCCGCGCCAGGCAATCAGGCGCCGCACGGTCGGGCGATCGAGAAACAGTGTGCGGCCGAACAGCTTTTCAACCTGCGCTTCCACTTCGGGCCGCAAGGCGTCAACAATAGTCTTGAGCTCGCTCGATTGCCGCGATGCTGCAGCAATCGCCTCCAGATTGTCACGGATCGGCTGCTCGCGCGGGATCGAGGACAGGGAGCCGAAAATCACCGAGAAGAAGCCCGGCGCGCGGGGATCCTTGTGCCGAATTCCGCCCACTTCGTCAGGATGGGGATCGATATAGACGAAGCGCCGATCAACTTCGCGCTGCGCCGGCCGATCACGCAGCACGGCCATGGCCTCGGAAAAAGGGGCGTTTACCAGCACCGAACCATCGATCAGGGCAACGCTTTCAATATCGCCCGAATGCGAATGTTCGGGCATGATCCGTTCGACAAAGGCGGACCGGCTTGGCCAGGTCTCACTCCGACTTTGGGCCAGCGCATCGATCTCGGCCAGTTGTAGCGCGGGGAAAGCACCCGGGAAGCTGGCAGTGGAGCGCGCAGCCAGAACCAGTTCAAGCGGCGCTGCGAGCGAGGCTCCGCCTTCGTTTGGCGCTGAGGCCCGAAAGCCGATCGATAGCCGGTGTTCGCTCTCCTCGATCTCTTCCGGGCTGTTGAGCTGCAAGCGTTCTGGATGACCGCGGAAGTCGGTGGCGGTAACGAACAGATCCAGGGGATGGCCCTTGGGCAGCAGCGGCGCAGTGGTTGTTCCGGCGCGCATGGCGTCAAACGCTTCGGCCAGCAGTCGGGAAAAGCCTAGCCCACCGAACGGCGGTTCAAACCAGCGTGAGCGGATCAGGCGGGACAGTTTGGTCCGGACCTCATGCCGGGTTTCGGGGGCCACGCTATCGGAAATTGCATTCCCGGGGCGGCGCAGCAGCCACCAGACGATCGGCATGGCCCAAAGCTTGGCCACTCGCGACCACGGCCGGGCATCGGGATCCAGCAGCACATCGACATCGGCACGTTCCAGCCACAGCTCAGTCAGCGGCTCAAGACTTTGCCCGGAATGGATCGCCTGGGCGAGGAACACGCCGTTGATTCCGCCAGCGCTGGCCCCGGCTACGATATCGGTCAGTACCCGCAGACGCAGCCCATGTTCGGCTTCGATCTTGCGCAGCAGACGGTGATAAACCGGTTCTGTGCAGCCTGCGGCTTCCTTGCCGCCCAGGAAATCCCGGCTGGCCCGCACCAGCTTCCAGATCTCCTTGGTTACCCCGTGCATATAGACCGCAAGGCTGACGCCGCCATAGCAGACCAGAGCGATGCGGAGTTCTTTTTGCCTCATATTGCTGCGCAGCATGGCAGATTATACTGACCAGAGCCAATAGCTTGGACACAGTAAAAATGCGCAGCTGTGCGCTTGCGTTCCACTTTCGTTCCAGATAACAGGCCAATATGGCCAAACCCAAACGCCGCTATATCTGCCAAGCCTGCGGCAGCGTCTCGCACCGCTGGCAGGGGCAATGCGCCGATTGCAGCGAATGGAACACACTGGCTGAGGAAGCACCGGAAACGGTCTTTTCGGCCAAGCACAACCTATCGGGCGGAGGTCGGCCGATCGCGTTTGAAGCTTTGGACGCGCCGAGTGCGCCGCTGGTCCGGCGCAGCACTGGGTTGGCTGAATTTGATCGCGCGCTGGGCGGTGGGCTGGTCCCAGGCAGCGCGGTTTTGATGGGCGGCGACCCCGGAATCGGCAAAAGTACGCTGCTGCTTCAGGCCGCAGCCGCCATAGCTCGCAGCGGGGCAAATGCGGTTTACATCAGCGGAGAAGAAGCCGCCGGGCAAGTGCGGTTGCGCGCCGCCCGGCTGGGGCTGGGTGATGCTCCGATCCTGCTCGCAGCCGCAACATCAGTGCGTGATATCCTCACCACCCTGGCGGGCATGCCGCCGCCGGCCCTGCTGGTGATCGATTCGATCCAGACCATGCATTCCGATCAGATCGAGGGCGCACCCGGCACGGTCAGCCAGGTTCGCGCATCGGCGTTTGAACTGATCCGTTATGCCAAGGAAAACGGTTCTGCGCTGGTTCTGGTCGGCCATGTCACCAAGGATGGCAGCATCGCCGGACCGCGCGTGTTGGAACACATGGTTGATGTGGTGATGAGTTTTGAGGGTGAGCGCAGCCATCAATACCGCATTCTGCGCTCGATCAAGAACCGCTTTGGTCCGGTCGATGAAATCGGGGTTTTTGCGATGGAAGGGGCGGGGCTGGCCGAAGTTGGTAATCCCTCGCTGCTGTTCCTTTCGGGCCGTGAACAGCCAGTGGCGGGCAGCGCCGTTTTCCCGGCGATCGAAGGTACGCGGCCCGTACTGGTTGAAGTGCAGGCGCTGATTGTGCGGCTGGCCAGCGGTGCCACGCCGCGCCGCGCCGTGGTGGGCTGGGATACTGGCCGACTGGCGATGCTGCTGGCGGTGCTCGAAGCCCGCTGCGGGCTGAGCTTTTCCTCGGCCGAAGTGTACCTGAATGTGGCGGGGGGATACCGGCTCACCGATCCCGCAGCAGACCTCGCGGTTGCGGCGGCGTTGGTCTCCGCCTTGGCAGACAAGCCGCTTGCAGGTGACGCGGTGTGGTTTGGTGAAGTCTCTCTGGCTGGGGAAATCCGGCCGGTTGCCCATGCCGGGGTGCGGCTGCGTGAAGCGGCCAAACTGGGTTTTACCAGCGCCTTTGGCCCGGCTGAAACCGCGGGCCTTGCCGACGGTGCCAGATTTGCCGGATTGTCACTTTTGCCGAACCTTGTTGACCGGGTGATTGGCGGCCAATAGACTTGGGCGATGACCGGATTTGATATCGCAGTTCTGATCCTGATCGCGCTGGGCTCGATTACTGGATTCATGCGGGGCTTCGTTCAGGAAGTGTTCGCGCTGGCCGCCTGGGTGCTGGCCTTGGTGGCGATCCGTATGCTGCACACCCCGCTCAGCGCCGGGCTGATCCCCTATATAGGCAATGAAAACGGGGCTTCGGTCTTGGCCTTTGCGCTGCTGCTGCTGGTGCCTTACGCGATCGTTAAACTGCTGGCTGATCGTTTGGGATCGGCCAGTCGTAATTCCGCGATCGGCCCGATTGACCGGGTCATCGGCTTCGGCTTCGGCGCGATCAAGGGCGCGGTTATCGTGGTCATGGCCTTCTCAGTGCTGGTCTTGGGCTATGATACGGTCTGGGGTGCCGGCGGACGACCGCAATGGATCACGCAGGGCAGGACCTATCCATTTGTCAACGCCGGCAGCGAAGAACTGGTCAAGATGATTGGTGAGCGCCGCCGCGAGGCCGCAGAAGCTGCCGCGCGCGATGAAGCTGGCAAAGTTGTCGCGCAAAAGTTGAAGCGCAAACCCAAGTGAGCAGCGCCGCCGCGCTATACACCAACGAAGTCCTGTCACTCGCAACCTCGCTGGCCACCTGGCCGCTCAGCGATAACTTGCCGCTGACCGGATCGGCGCGCGCCCCCACTTGTGGCAGCACTATCGAACTGGGCGTGGCGCTCGATGCTGGGCACCGCATCGCCAGAATCGGCCTGCGCGCGCGGGCCTGTGCGATTGGTCAGGCAGCGGCGGCAATCTTTGCCGGGGCGGCCACCGGCCAAAGCGCGCAAGACCTGGCAACGGCACAGGCAGCGATCGAACGCTGGCTGGAGGGCGGTGCCGATCCGGACTGGCCAGGTTTTGCAGCAATCACCGCTGCGCGCGCCTATCCCGCCCGGCACGGCGCTATTCTGCTGCCATGGCGCGCCGCGCTTGTCGCGCTGGATCAGCCCGGCTAGGGTTCCGGCAAAGCACTCGGGGAGAAAATACACATGGCCGAACCGGTCCGGTCTGCCGAAATTGAGCCCAGCTCTTCAGACATGCGGCTGGTGATCGCCGCATCGTCGGCAGGCACCATTTTCGAGTGGTTCGATTTTTTCATCTACGGCACGCTTGCCGCCCTGATCGGCAAGGCCTTCTTCCCCGCCGATAACGTCACCCTGCAATTGCTGCTGGTCTGGGCCGGGTTTGCAATCGGCTTCGGCTTTCGTCCCCTGGGTGCAGTGCTGTTTGGATTTCTGGGAGACCGGTTGGGGCGCAAGTACACGTTCCTGGTCACGGTAACGCTGATGGGCGTGGCCACCGCCGGGGTTGGACTGGTCCCCAGTGCCGCAACCATTGGCTATGCCGCCCCGGTTCTCGTCATCCTGCTGCGGATCCTTCAAGGCTTGGCTTTGGGCGGAGAATATGGCGGCGCGGCAATCTATGTGGCGGAACATGCGCCGCCGGGACGGCGCGGCTGGTACACCAGTTTCATCCAGTCGAGCGTCGTCGGCGGCTTCGTGCTCAGCCTGATCGTGGTGCTGCTGTGCCGCACCTTGATCCCGCCTGCAGCGTTCGATGCCTGGGGCTGGAGGGTGCCGTTCCTGCTGTCGCTGTTCTTGCTCGCGATCAGCCTGTGGATGCGGCTCAAACTGTCGGAAAGTCCGGTGTTCCAGGCAATGAAGGCCGCTGGCGAGACATCCGCCAACCCGTTTGTTGAAAGCTTCACCTATCCCGGCAACGCCAAGCGGATTTTCGTCGCATTGTTCGGCGTGGCGGTGGGCTTGACGCTGATCTGGTACACCGCGTTCTTCTCCAGCCTCTCGTTCCTCAAAGGACCGATGCGGCTTGATGGCACCCGCGCCGAACTGCTGGTCGGGATCGGCGGGCTGATTTCGATGGGGTTCTACCTGATCTGGGGCCGGATATCAGACCGGATCGGGCGCAAGAAGCCCCTGCTGTGGGCCAATATGCTGATCCTGCTGCTGCTGTTTCCGATTTTCTGGGGGCTAGGTGCCTTGTCCAACCCAGGGCTGGCCGCTGCGGCCAAATCGGCCCCGGTGGTGATCAGCGGATCGGATTGTTCGTACGATCCGTTTTCCGGCAAGCAGACTACGCAGTGCGGCAAGATGCTGGAAGACCTGACTGCCAGCGGCGTGCCTTATGAACTGCGCGAAGCCGATCAACTGTCGGTAACCGCCGGCGGATCTGCCTTGCAGCTTGAGGGCTACCCTTGGGACGATGGCAAGGCCCGAAAGGCGCAGTTGCAAAGCCAGCTTGCCAGTTCTGGTTATGATTTTACCCCGGTCAAACCATCGCTTGGTGCGTCGCTGCTGATCATCGGCTTGCTCTGCTCGCTCGGCATGCTCTCGGCGATGAATTACGGGCCGGTTGCCGCATTGCTGGCGGAAATGTTCCCGCCGCGGATCCGCTATAGTTCAATGTCGATCCCCTATCATCTTGGGGCGGGCTATTTCGGCGGGTTCCTGCCGCTGATCGCCGCCTATATCGTCGCCAAAACCGGCAACCCCTATTCCGGGCTGTGGTACACCTGGGTATTCACCGCCGTGGCTCTGGTGGTGGCGTGGTGGGGGCTGCCTGATGGACCGCCGCGCGATTTCTCTGACGATGCCGGCTGATCTACCGCCGCCTGGTATGCGGCTGACGCTTGATCACGATGCCTTGATCGCGAATTGGCAGGCGCTTGATCGGCTATCAGGCACCGCCAGCGCAGGTGCAGCGGTAAAAGCCGATGCCTATGGCCTGGGCGCGAAGCGCGTGGCGAGGCTGCTGCAGCAAGCCGGCTGCGCAGACTTCTTTGTGGCGCATTGGAGCGAGGCGGCCGATCTGATCGGCGTGGTTGCGCCCGGCCAGGTCGCAGTGCTGCACGGGCCGCTCAGCGCTGCTGATGCGGCCTTCGCCCGCGACACCGGGTTGATCCCGGTGATCAATTCGCTGCACCAGGCGCGACTTTGGCAAGCGGCCGGGGGCGGACTGTGTCACCTCATGGTCGATACCGGGATCAACCGTCTCGGGCTGCCGCTCGCCGAACTGGGTGATCCGATTGTTGCGGGCCTGCAGATTGATCTGCTGCTGTCGCATCTCGCCTCCGCTGATGAGGATAGTGGGCTCAACCCGCTGCAACGCGATCGCTGGATTGAGGTCCGCAGCCAGATCGTGCACCGCCGCGCCAGCTTGGCCAATAGCGCCGGGATTGCGCTGGGCAAAAGCTATCACGGCGATCTGACACGGCCTGGCATCGCGCTTTATGGCGGGGTGCCCTGCGCCGCGCTTGGGCCGCATATCCGCCAGGTTGCCCGGCCTGAAGCGCAAGTGATCCAGGTCCGCGAACTGCAGCCCGGTGACAGCATTGGCTACAACGCCACGTTCACTGCACAGGCGCCGATGCGCGTTGGCGTGGTCGGGATCGGTTATGCCGATGGGTATCTGCGCTGCTGGTCTGGCAAAGGGGCGATGCTGGCCGGTGGCGCAAGGTTGCCGGTGCTGGGCCGGGTATCGATGGACATGACCGTGATCGATCTGGTCGCCGCTTCCGCAGTGGGTGAGGGTGATTGGGTTGCGCTGGACTATGCCCTGCCCGAAGCGGCCGCGCTTAGCGGATTGTCCCAATATGAACTGCTAACCGGACTAGGCCGCAGATTTCCGCGCTAATGCTGCATTGATGCTGCGCAGCATGGATATGTTGCGCTGCACCTACTGCAAGTGCTAACGCTACGGCATCGGGATGCAACCGGTATGGGATCTACGTTATGAGCCAGGCCAAGGGCGAAACTGTCATCATCAAGAAGTACGCCAACCGGCGTCTCTACAACACCCAAAGCTCGAGCTACATCACGCTTGATCACCTTGCCAAGATGACCCGCGAAGGGGTCGATTTCAAAGTTCTGGACGCCAAGACCGGGGCCGAAATCACGCACCAGATCCTCACCCAAATCATCATGGAAGAAGAAAGCGTCAGCGGCGAACAGATGCTGCCAGTTAACTTTCTGCGCCAGCTGATCGGGATGTACGGCAATTCGATGCAAAGCCTGGTGCCGCATTACCTTGAAGCCAGCATGGACCAGTTCCGTGCCAACCAGTCAAAACTGCGTGAAGCCTTCGAAGCCAGCCTTGGTGCTAATCCGCTGGCCAAACTGGCACAGCAGAATCTTGCGATGTTCAAGGCCGCAGCTTCGGCTTTCGTCCCGGGCCTGAACCAGGAAGACAAGCCGGCGAAGGCCAAGGGTGAGGGCGATGAACTGGCGGCACTGCGCGCTCAAATGGCGGAGATGCAGGCCAAGCTCGACAAGTTAGGGAAAGATTGAGCGAGCGCGCTTACGCCCGCTTGAGCAGCGGCACCCCCGGCTTTTCAAATTTGCGCCCCTTGCCAACCTGAAATTCGACCGGATCAAAGCCGCTGGGGAACGTCATCTGGCCGAGCTTGAGCACCGCAGCGAGGCGGCACAGCCCGCCACCGATCTGCACGACATAGCCCTTTTCCATGCCGACTTCGATCGCTTCGAATTCGGCCTTGAGGGTCAGGGTGAACTGGATCGGACTGGCGGAAATGCCAAAGCCTGAGATGCCCAGGATCGGATAGAGATCAAGATCCTGCTCCAGTTTGCCGAGCCGGATATAACGCGGCTCTGCGCTCGCCTCGCTGGCTTTGGCTTCGGCTTCGATTGCCGGTGATTTGCCCCAGCCCTGAATGAACAGCGGCATCAGATCCATTTGCCGCAACTTGGCTTCCATCGCCGCGGCGATGCGCGAACCCACCACACTCGTCATCGCGCGCTTCAACCGGCCCGAGGTTTTATCATTTCTCATGTCGGCCTGGGCTTGCTCGGCGGCGGCGTCGAAAGTCTCGGGCGGGATCAGCGCGGCGAGTTCGATTTGGCCGGGTTCGATCATGCTGGGTCTCCTTGAGACAAAATGGGCCCGCCAGTGGGCGCGCTTGCCTCGCCGGGTTCAATGCGGATGGAAATGGCAATGTCAGGTGCCGAAAACGCCGGGTTTGAAGCGCCGGTAAGCATAGATGGCCCGGCTGCAATCTCGCAGCCCAACACGGGCTTGGGCCAGAACCAACGCCGCGCCAGTTCCGCCAATGCTGCGGTCACCGCTGCGGCTGCCAGCCAAAGCCACCATGGTTGTGCTGGCTGCGTGGGAGGCGGGATGTTGGGTACTTCGGGTTCAACTTCTGCCACCGGAGCAGACAGTTCGGGTGCTGGTTCCGTTGCCATTGCGACCTGGCTCGGCGCGGGGTCGCTCGCTGCCGGGGTGGTTGGCTGAACTGGCAAAGGTGTGGCCGCCGGCTGGGCAGTGGATACCGGTGTGCTGGTCTGCACCGGCCGCGGGGTGGGAGATGGCATCGGCGAAGGCGTTGGCCGCGGGGCCGGGCTTGGAGTCGGCACCGGCGTCGGCGTCGGGCTCGGTGTGGGAAACACGGTTGGCGCCGGTTTGGGTTTGATCAGGCCCTTGACCACTCCGATTACCTGCTGCGGGGTAATTGCGGGCGTGGTCGGTTGATCGCGCGGCGGCGGCGGGGCGGTGCCAGTATTGGTTGTCTGCGCGGCCAGCGGCGCTGACACGATCAGCACAGCGGCGGCCAGGCCCGCCCCGGTCCATTGGTGTTTCATCGCAAAGCCCCCTCTACACGGTCAGCCTAACACGAAGCAGCTCTGGCACAAACCTTGTGCAGCGCGGCTGCAGCCGCTATCGCGCCGCCGGTATGAAACACGCACTTTCCGTAACCCGCCAACAAGACTTCGCCGCCTGGTATCAGGAGGTTATCGCCGAGGCTGAAATGGCCGAAGAAAGCGGGGTGCGTGGCTGCATGGTGATCCGCCCGTGGGGCTACGGGATCTGGGAACGCATTCAAAAGCTGATGGACGCGCGGATCAAGGCGGCGGGAGTGGATAACTGCTATTTCCCGCTGTTCATTCCCTTGAGCTATTTCGCCAAGGAAGCCGAACATGTTGAAGGCTTTGCCAAGGAAATGGCCGTCGTCACCCATCACCGCCTGATTCAGGACGGCAAGGGCGGGCTGGTCCCCGATCCCGAAGCCAAGCTCGAAGAACCGCTGATCGTGCGGCCAACGTCGGAAACGGTGATCGGCCAGGCGATGTCGCGCTGGATCCAGTCGTGGCGCGATCTGCCGATGCTGACCAACCAGTGGGCCAACGTGGTGCGCTGGGAAATGCGCACCCGGATGTTCCTGCGCACCAGCGAATTCCTGTGGCAGGAAGGCCATACCGCCCATGCCGACAAGGCTGACGCGATGGCCGAAACGCTGCGCGCGCTTGAAATGTATCGCGAGCACGCCGAACAGGAACTGGCGATGCCGGTGTTCGCTGGCGAGAAGCCCGAAAATGAACGGTTCCCGGGGGCTATCGCGACCTATTCGATCGAAGCGATGATGCAGGACGGCAAGGCGCTGCAGGCCGGCACCAGCCACTACCTGGGCACCGGTTTCGCCGAGGCCGCAGGCATCCGCTATCAGGACCGCGAAGGGCAGCAGGCGCTGTGCCACACCACCAGCTGGGGGGTTTCGACCCGGCTGATCGGCGGGGTGATCATGACCCATGGCGATGACGATGGACTGCGCGTGCCGCCGGCAATCGCCCCGCATCAGGTCGTGATCCTGCCGATGCTGCGCGAAGACGATGGCGACGCGGCGCTGCTGGCTTACTGCGAGGACCTGCGCAAGGCTTTGGCCGGGCAGCAGGCACTGGGCGAACCGATCCGCGTGCTGCTGGATAAGCGCGCAGGCAAGGCCACGCAGAAGCGCTGGGGCTGGGTCAAGAAGGGCGTGCCCCTGATCCTTGAGATCGGCGGGCGCGATGCGGCTGGCGGTCAGGTTTCAGTGCTGCGGCGTGACCGGCTTTACCGCGAAGATGGCAAAGTGAACTTTGTTGGCCAGGCGCTGGCTGATTTCACCGGCGCAGCGGCAAGCGAACTGGAAGATATCCAGCGCAGCCTGCTCACCGAAGCGGTCCAGCGCCGCGATGCCAATATCCGCAGCGACATCACCGACATGGCCGGGATCGAAGCCCATTTCGCCGACAGCAACCGCTATCCCGGCTGGGTCAAGCTTGGCTGGTCGCGGCCCACTGGCGCGGCGCTTGAGGCGGTGGTACAAAAGCTCAAGTCGCTCAAGCTGACAGTGCGCAACACGCCAATGGACAGCGCGGCGCCATCGGGGACGTGCCTGTTCACTGGTGAGCCAGCAGTGGAAACGATCTACGTCGCGCGGGCCTACTGACTTGGCGCGCAACGCCAGACCGGAACCCGGGCTTCCGACCCGCAAGCAGATCCTGGATTTTATTGCCCAAAGCGCTGAGCCCGCCGGCAAGCGCGAGATTGCGCGCGCCTTCGGCCTGAAGGGGCAGGAGAAGATCACGCTCAAGGCTTTGCTCAAGGACATGGCCGATGAAGGCCTGATCGATGGCAATCGCAGTGCCTTTCACCGCATGGGCGGAGTGCCCAAGGTTACCGTGCTGCGTGTGATCGATATCGAGGATGGTGAGGCTGTGGCGGTGCCCGATGCCTGGTCACCGGATGATGCGACGCCGCCCCCGCGGCTTCGTCTGCGCGAACGGCAGGGTCGCGGCTCGGCACTACGCAAGGGTGACCGCGTGCTGGCCCGCACCGAAGACACCGCAACGGGCTGGATCGCGCACCCGATGAAAGTGCTGCCCGCCCACGCCGATCAGATCATGGGCGTGGTCGAGATCGACAAGACCGGCAAAGGCTGGCTCGCGCCGGTCGACAAGCGTGAGCGCCATGCCAGCATGATCGCCGATCTTGGCGGGGCCGAAGAGGGGCAATTGGTGCTGGCCGAACCAGTTGGCCGCAGCCCGCGTTCCGGCGTCAAAGTCACGACGATTTTGGGCGATCCGCTCGCCCCAAAGGCATTCAGCCTGATCGCAATTCACAAGCACGGCATTCCCTTCGCGTTCAACCCTGAAGCGGTTGTTGAAGCAGAGATCGCAGCGAAGCTGCCGGTCGGTGCCGAAACGCGCGAGGATCTGCGCCATTTGCCGATCGTGGCGATCGATCCCGCCGATGCCCGCGATCATGACGATGCGATCTGGGCCGAACCTGACGGTGAGGGCGGGTTCCGCGCGCTGATCGCGATTGCCGATGTCAGCTTCTATGTCCGGCCCGGCGGCGCGCTGGATGCTGACGCCCGAAAGCGTGGCAATTCGGTCTATTTCCCCGATCGGGTCGTACCAATGCTGCCCGAAGTGCTCTCGGCTGATGTCTGCTCGCTCAGAGCCGGGGCAGACCGCGCCGCTATGGCGTGCCACCTTGAATTCACCGCTGAGGGCAAGGTGACGTCATGGCGTTTCACCCGCGCTATTGTGCGAATTCACGAAGTTATTGCTTACGAGGAAGCGCAGCGCCGGATTGATTCGGGCGAGGGTGAGACGCATCTCGCCAACCTCTGGCAGGCTTGGCAAGCCTTGGAAACGGCGCGCAAGGCGCGTGATCCGCTGGCTCTGGAACTGCCCGAACGCCGGGTTGTGCTGGGTGAAGATGGCAAGATCAAGGAGATCGCGCTGCGCGAGCGGATCGACGCCCACCGCGTAGTCGAAGAGTTCATGATCTCGGCGAATGTTGCTGCGGCCAAGGCGCTGGAAGCCAAGGTCGCGCCGGTGGTTTACCGGCTTCACGAACCGCCCAGTCGCGAAAAGCTGGTGGCGCTGAAGGATTACCTCGCAACGTTCGACAAGAAGCTCTCATTGGGTCAGGTCGTCAGCCCAAGTTTATTCAACCGAATGCTCAAGGATGTTGCGGACGAGTCTGAAAAGGCTCTGATTATGGAAGCCGTCCTTCGCAGCCAGACCCAGGCCTATTACGGCCCGCGCAACATGGGGCATTTTGGCCTCGCCTTGGCTAGCTATGCCCACTTCACATCGCCGATCCGCCGCTATTCGGATCTTCTGGTCCACCGCGCGCTGGTTGATGCCTATGGACTTGAACAGCCGCGGCCCAAAGCCGATGTGCCGGCCACATCCGGTCTCGCCGATCGCGACCGGGCCGATCTGTCGCGAATTTCCGAAGCCATCAGTGATGCCGAACGCCGCGCCATGTCGGCCGAACGCGAGACGATCGACCGGTACGTCGCCGCCTGGCTCTCAGCCAGAGTTGGCGAAATATTCGAATGCCGGATTACCGGCGTCCAGCGGTTCGGGTTGTTCGCCACCATCATCGGGCTGGGCGGTGATGGCCTGGTGCCAATCTCGGTGCTGGGCGATGAACGCTTCTTCCACGATGACAAGGCACATGTACTGGAAGGCGAACGCAGCGGCACCCGCTATGGCCTGGGGCACCGGATGAAATTGCGCTTGGCCGAAGCCAATCCGCTAACCGGGGCGCTGAAGTTTGAGCCTGAGCATAGTTCGGGCTTGACCATAGAGCCACGTGGTAAACCTCTGCCGTTCAAGAAAAAAGGCAACCACATGGCCGGGCCGCGCGGGCGCCCGGGCAACATCCGGCATCAGGGGCGGAAGAAGTAAGGGTTGGCCTATAGCGAGGGGGTTCGACAGGCCCAGCCTGAGCGGGAATTGTGCTTAGTCCTGCAAGAACCGCTCAGGCTGAGCCTGTCGAAGCCCCCTCGTGAAAGTCGCTAACTCAGCCGCTCAATCCCGGCCGCATCCATAGCGCCGGGGATAATATAGAGCGGGCAGGGCAGTTGCCCGGCGCCTGCGGCAAAGTGCGAGACCAAGGGCCCCGGCCCGCCGTTGGCAGCAGCTCCCAACACCAAGGCCGAGACTTCGGGGTGCTGGGTCAGATAATCACGGATCACCGCCACGCCTTCGCCTTGCTTCACCGCGATCACTGGCGCTTTGCCGCCATCGCCGATCAGGCTGCCGGCCGCCGAGGTCACCAGAGCCTCGGCGCGGGCGCGGGCTTCTTCCTCGATTGTCGCCTGGATGCCACCGAAGGCTACAAATTGCTGGCGCGGGACCAGCGCGAGCAGGTGGACCATGCCTTGCGTTCGCTGCGCGCGGCTGGCGGCAAAGCGCAGTGCAGTCGCCGCTTCCTCGGTTTCATCCATGATCACTAGATAGACGCGCATCAGTCAGCCAATCCCCTCAGGTGCCGAAATATCTGCTACAAACCTATTCAGCGCAAGCATCTTGCCCAAAGCCCACATTTTGGCCAGAGACGTAACGTAAGATTGCCGAACAACAGGGACCAGTCGCCGACCATGCCGATTGCCATCAAGATGCCCGCGCTTTCGCCCACCATGGAGGAGGGCACCCTAGCCAAATGGCTGGTTAAAGTGGGCGACAAGGTCAGCTCCGGTGACATTATGGCCGAGATTGAGACCGATAAGGCAACCATGGAATTTGAAGCTGTCGACGAAGGCACGATCGTGGCGATCGATGTTGCTGAGGGCACCGAGGGCGTGAAGGTTGGCACAGTAATCGCCACTTTGGCCGGCGATGATGAAGACGCCATGGCCCCGGCTGTAAAGGCTCCTGCGCCAGCTGTGAAGGCTGCACCGGCACCCGCACCAGCCAAAACCGTTACCGCCCCAGAATCGACCCCTGCTGCAATGGCGCCGGCAGCAAAAGGTGACCGCGTGATTGCCTCCCCGCTGGCCAAACGGATTGCCGGTCAGACCGGCGTGGATCTGGCGGGCATCACCGGGTCGGGCCCGGGAGGCCGGATCGTCAGGGCTGATGTGGAAGCCGCAAAGGCAGGCGGCCAAGCGACAGTTGCGCCGGCCCCTGGCCCGGTCTCCGCGGCACCTGCGGCAGCAGTTCCTGATTTCGGGATCCCCTATGAAGCCGAAAAGCTCAATAACGTCCGCAAGACGATCGCGCGCCGCCTGACCGAGGCCAAACAGACGATCCCGCATATCTATCTAACAGTCGATGTGCGGCTTGATGCGTTGCTGAAACTGCGGAGTGAACTTAACAAGTCACTCGAGGCTGACGGTATAAAGCTCTCTGTTAATGATCTTTTGATCAAGGCTTTGGCCAAGGCGCTGATCCGCGTGCCGAAATGCAACGTCAGCTTTGCGGGTGATGAGCTGCGCAAATATTCGCGCGCCGACATCTCGGTCGCGGTGGCTGCACCGTCAGGCCTGATCACGCCGATCATTTTTGATGCCGCAGTGAAGGGCGTCGGCCAGATTTCTACCGAAATGAAGGGGCTGGCTGACAAGGCTAAGGCCGGCAAGCTGCAACCGCACGAATTCCAGGGCGGCACCGCCAGCCTTTCGAACCTGGGAATGTTCGGGATCAAGCAGTTCGATGCGGTGATTAACCCGCCCCAGGCGATGATCATGGCCGTGGGCGCAGGGGAGCAGCGGCCCTATGTGGTTGACGGTGCCCTGGCTGTCGCCAACGTCATGTCAGCCACCGGCAGCTTCGATCACCGGGCGATCGATGGGGCCGATGGCGCTCAGCTTATGCAGGCGTTCAAGGACCTGATAGAAAGTCCGCTGGGATTGCTCGCCTGAGTGTTCGTTCTGGTGTGACTTCGAAGTCACAATATCGGTGCTTTAGGCATGGATACAACTGTTTAAGACTACTCCGACTTGGCAAGCAGCATGCCGATGATACTCCGTCTCCAGCGCCGCCAACGGGCGTGATTTAGGAGGAAGAATGCGCAAAATACTTTTCGCCGTGGCCGTTTTGGGTGCGGCACCGGCTTTCGCTGATGAAAGCGCCAATGGTGTGGACAAGATTGGCGGGGCCCGGATTGAAGTTCGCGCCGGGATCGAACGCCCGAACCTCAGCGACACGCAGAGCGGTACGACCTATGTTGATACGCTGGGCTCGGGCTTCACCTATGGCGGTGAACTTGGCTACGATATCCCGGTGGGGAAAAACCTGACCGTCGGACCCTATGTGGGGATCGATGCAGGCGGCGCTGACAAGTGCGAAACCTACACTGACGTCGGGATCAACGGCACTGCCTGCTTCAAGGCCAACACCAACCTGACAGCCGGGGTCCGCGTTGCCTATGCTACGCCAAAAACCGAGCTTTATCTTGGTCTTGGCTATGACAGTTACGATGTCGACTTCTCAATTCGCGAAGTGTCAAACCCGGGCGGTTTGCCCGTGTTCAGCTATGATAACAACGGTTCGCGCGGCGGGCTCGATGTGTCGCTGGGCGCGAACTTTACCGTCTCCAAGCACGCCTATGTCGGCATCGGCATGAAGGTTGGCGAGATGGGCGAATTTGAAAACACCGGCTTTAACTTGCAGCGCTTTCAGGGTCACGTCGCACTCGGCCTGCGATTCTGATGCCTTGCACTCCTGCGAGGGCAGTGCCTTCGCAGGAGCATTTTTTTGACATGGGAGCAGCATGAGCGATTTTGACGTCATTGTTCTGGGATCCGGCCCCGGCGGCTACGTCGCGGCGATCCGTTGCGCGCAAGTGGGCCTCAAGACTGCAATCGTCGAGCGGGAAAACCTTGGCGGAATCTGTCTCAATTGGGGCTGCATCCCGACCAAGGCCCTGCTGCGCTCGGCTGAAATCTTCCACTACATGAACCACGCCAAGGACTACGGGCTGATTGCTGAAAAGATCAGCGCGGATATTAGTGCCGTGGTCGCCCGCAGCCGTGGGGTGGCAAAGCAGCTCAATCAGGGCGTGACGCACCTGATGAAGAAGAACAAGATTACCGTCCACATGGGCGAGGGCCGGTTGACTGCTCCCGGCAAGGTTGAAGTGAAGGGCGAAAAGGGCACTGTCGCACTTTCCGCCATGCACGTCATCATCGCCACCGGTGCGCGCGCGCGCGATCTGCCGTTCGCCCCCACGGACGGAACGCGCATCTGGACCTATCGCCATGCGATGACCCCTAGAGAACTGCCGAGCAAGTTGCTGGTCATCGGATCAGGCGCCATTGGTATTGAATTTGCAAGCTTCTACAATGATATGGGAAGCGAAGTTACTGTCGTTGAGATGATCGATCGGATCGTGCCGGTGGAAGATGCCGACGTCTCCGCTTTCCTGCAAAAGGCGCTCGCCAAGCAAGGCATGACCATCATGACCGGGGCTGGTGTGGAAAGCCTTGTAGTGTCGGATCAAGGCGTCAAAGCCCGGATCAAGGCTGCCGATGGCACGGTGAGCGAGGTTGATTTCAGCCACGTCATCGTCGCCGTAGGGATCATGCCAAATACCGAGAACATCGGGCTGGAAGAGCTTGGAATTACAGCAGAACGAGGCGTAATCCAGATCGATGGACTGGGCCGCACCAATGTTGCCGGGGTATGGGCGATCGGCGACGTTACCCCAGGGCCCTGGTTGGCCCACAAAGCCAGCCATGAAGGCGTGATCGCGGCCGAAGCCATTGCCCAAGCCTTGGGCAACAAGGACGTTCACCCACACGCGATGGACAAACGCAACATCCCCGGCTGCACCTATTGCCACCCGCAAGTGGCATCGGTCGGTCTCACCGAAGCGAAAGCCAAGGAAGCCGGATATACGCTGAAAGTCGGCACGTTTCCGTTCATCGGCAATGGCAAAGCGATCGCGCTGGGTGAAGCGGAAGGCTTCATCAAGACCATTTTTGACGCCAAAACCGGGGAACTGCTGGGCGCTCACATGATTGGCGCCGAAGTGACTGAACTGATCCAGGGCTATGTCGTGGGCAAGACACTCGAAACCACCGAGGCGGAGCTGATGGCAACGGTTTTCCCGCATCCAACGCTATCGGAAATGATGCATGAAAGCGTTCTGGCTGCTTATGGGAAGGCGCTGCACATCTAGGATCTGGCAGAGATTATAGCCCAAATCCCTAGGCTTAACTGGCCATTTACCATTTGGGCCTAGTAGGTTCCCTGATGGGTTTGCACACCAAAATGAAACACCGCCGCACGGCGCGGCTTGGGCGCTTGGCGGCGCGAGTGATTCTTGCTGCCTTGCTTGCTCTGGGCCTTGCCCAAGCTGCACAGGCGCAGGCGGCAAACCGCTATACCAACAATACGGCAAGCACCGCCAACCAGATCGAGAACACCACCACGCCTTGCAACAACCCGTTGGTGCGCACGTTCAACGTCGGCACCAGCTATGTCGTTGGCGATGTCAACATCGGCTTTCTGATCGCGCACACCTACCGATCCGATCTGACCGTAACGCTCACTTCGCCCAGTGGCACGGTTGTCACGGTGATGTCCGGCGTGGGGACCAGCCAGGACAATGCAAATGTTCTGCTTGATGACCAGGCGGCCAGTCCTGTTTCGAACTACACTGCAGCCGACACAATCAGTGCGGTTCCGCCGTACAACAACACTTTCCGCCCGGGCAGCGCGCTGTCAGCCTTCATGGGCCAGCAGGCGTCCGGCACCTGGTCGCTGAAGATCTGCGACGTTGCTGCGCAAGATACCGGTACGTTCTATCAGGCTGATCTCTACATCACTCCTGCCAGCAATTTTGCTGATCTCTCGCTGGCGCAGAGCGTCAGTTCGGCCAATCCGAGGGACCGTAACACGATCACCTACACGCTGACCGTGGCCAGCGCCGCCACTTCGACGAACACCGCAACCGGAGTCGTCGTGCGCGATTTGCTGCCCAGCGGCGTGCAATTCGTCAGCTCCAGTGGTACGGGGACGTACAACTCTGCAACGGGTGACTGGTCGGTTGGATCGCTGGCGCCAGGCGCGAATGCAACCATGACGATCACCGCGACGGTCGCCGCCGGGGATGGCGTCGTGGTGGCTAACCCAGCTGAGATCACCGCGTCCTCGCAAACCGATATCGATTCAACGCCGAACAACGGAGTGACCAGCGAAGACGACTATGCAAGCAGCAGCTTTACCGTCACGGTAAATCGCACTGCTGGCACCGCACCGACCTTGGTCTGTTCGGCCGGGACCGGGCAGTTCGACTGGGATACGCAGGCGTGGACCGCAGGCTCCACGTCAGGCAGCTATACCGTGACCGGCATCGGTTCGGTCGGTTTCGCCATCACGAACACCAACGGGGTGTTCCTCAACAATGCGACTTACGGTGGGCAATCCCCCGCAAAGCAGACCGCGATGACTGGTGGGCTGGCGACGCCGCAGAATTCGCTGGCGCAACTGGTCGATCTAATCGGTCAGACTGCGACAGCTGACACGACTATCACGCTTGGCACCGCTGTTCCGGGAGCCCAATTCACCATGTTCGATGTCGATTACAACACGAATCAGTTCGCCGATAAAGTCACTGTAACCGGCTATCTCAATGGTGTTGCGGTCATGCCGACGCTGACCAATGGCATATCGAATTGGGTTTCGGGCAATACCGCATACGGCGATGCTGTGTCGGCAGATAATCAGGCCAACGGCAACGTTGTGGTGACCTTCTCAAGCCCGATCGACAAGATCGTGATAAACTACGGCAACCACAGCTATGCGCCCGCTAATCCCGGTCAGCAGGGCATCATGTTGCACGACATCACGCTCTGCAAGCCTGTGACCAGCATCACGGTTAGCAAGGTTAGTTCGGTGCTGAGCGATCCGGTGAATGGGGCGACCAATCCCAAGGCAATTCCCGGCGCCGTGGTCGAATATTGCATCCTGGTCAGCAATACCGGGACCAACACCCTGACCAGCGTGGTTGCCAGCGACACCCTGCCGACCGGTTTTACTTATGCCGCCGGCACGATGACCTCGGGTACTAGCTGCGCTGCGGCGGCCACAGCTGAAGATGACAACAACATCGGAGCCGACGAATCTGATCCCTATGGCGCATCCATTAGCGGCACAGCTCTGACTGCAACCGCGGCAACGCTTAGCGCTTCCAGTAATTTTGCGCTCAAGTTCCGCGGAACCGTGAACTGACCCAAACGCGGATAATGCACTTTATTTCAGCTGTTTACGTCAGAATACGCTGATCAGGCCGCGCAATCGCCTGCAATCAATTGCAAGGTCTACTACTTAGACGCTCGTTGCTGAAATATCAGTCTTTTCTCGGCGATGGCTTTGCGGTTTGTTAACCCAGATTTGTTACCACGTAGGGATGAAAAACCAACTTGCCCTGCGTGCCGCCTCCGGCACCATCGCCTTCGTCTCGGCCTGCATGGTAGTGCTGCCGGGCGCTGCCCACGCCAGCGGTGTCGCTGCCGGGACGCTCATCCAGAACACGGCTTCGGCCACCTACACCTCTGGCAGCGCCAGCGGCACGGTGAGTTCGAACACCGTTACCGTCAAGGTCGATGAACTGCTCGATGTAGCGGTTGCGGGTCTTACGACCACGCCCGCAGTTGCCGGTTCGAGCAATGTCGTGCTCGAATGGTCGGTAACCAATACCGGCAATGGCCCGGAAGCTTTCAACATCGCGGTCAATCCCGCGGTGGCCGGCAACGGCTTCGATGCCACGGTTCAGCAGATCGTGATCGATAGCAATGGCAACGGCACTTACGATCCCGGCGTCGATACGGTGCTCCCCACCGGCACGCCAACGCCGGCAATTGCCCCCGATGGTTCGCTCAAGCTCTTCGTAATCGTCAGCCTGCCGGGCACGGCAACCGATGGCCAGACCAGCCAGGTTCAACTCACCGCCACTGCAGCAACCGGTTCGGGCACTCCCGGCACCGTGTTTGCAGGGCAGGGCGATGGCGGCGGCGACGCGGTCGTGGGCTCGTCTACCGCCACCAAATCAGACAATGATGCTTTGATCGCCAGCCTCGCCAGCGTCGCGCTGAGTAAGGCCGCCAGCATTGTCGATCCGTTTGGCGGCAGCCAGCCCGTTCCCGGCGCCGTGGTCACCTATACTTTGACCGCCACTGTTAGCGGCACCGGCCAGGCTGACAGCCTGCACGTCACCGACGCCATTCCTTCGGGCACAACCTACCAGCCCGGCACGCTAACGCTCGACGCTGCGCCGCTTAGCGATGCTGCAGATACCGATGCCGGGGTCGCTTCGCCCAGCGGGGTCGATGTCAACCTGGGCACGGTCGCCGGCGGGACCACCAAGACAGTCACTTTCGACGTCAAGATCAACTGAGGAGCATGACCATGAACCGCATGATGATTGCCGCACTTGGCACCGCTCTGGCCGCAATGACGCCTTCGCTCGCTTTGGCACAAGCCGCGCCGGTAGAGCTGGTAGGCGACGTGAAGGTTGACCGCGTTGTTGTTGAAAACGGTACAGAAAAACATGTTCTGACCGAACCTGGCGTGGTTGTGCCGGGCGATGCCCTGCTGTTCACAACACAGTACCGCAATGCCGGCACGGTCGCGATCAAGAACTTCGTCGTTACCAATCCGCTGCCTGAAGCAGTCGTTCTGTCTGCCGAAGGTGCCGACCAGCTGATCGTTTCGGTCGATGGCGGCAAGTCTTTCGGCAAGCTGGCCGCGCTTCGCGTTACTGGCACCGATGGCAAGGCACGCCCGGCCCAGGCCGGCGATGTCACCCACATCCGCTGGGTCTTGCCGGTGCTCGCACCGGGAGGTTCGGGAGCGCTTTCATACCACGCAACCGTTCGTTGAAACCAAATAAACCGCCGAAATCCGCGGGCGGGAGCAAACGCGGGTCGCAATTAACTACAGGGACAAGACGATGAACAGGATAAACAGACTGCTTGGAACAGTGGGCGCCGCGGCGCTTGTTGTCACCAGCGCCAGTCCTGCCTTCGCCGGGGGAACCACTGCAGGTAGCACGATCACCAACACGGTGACCGTGAACTATCAGGTGGGAGCCGTGGCGCAGACTGCGACCGGTGCTTCAAATACGTTTACGGTTGACCGCAAGGTCAACCTGACCGTTGCCGAAGTGGGGACCACTACGACGCAGGTTTCGCCGGGGCAGACTGCCGCGGTGACGACGTTCACAGTGACCAACACCTCCAACGCCACGCTCGATTTCGCGCTTGTCGCGGCGCAGCAGACTGGCTTGGCAGGGGCCCACTCCAACACTGACAACTTCGACGTTACCAACGTCAAGATCTATGTCGATACCAACGGCAACGGCAGCTATGATGCCGGCACCGACACCCTGGTGACCTATCTTGACGAATTGGCTGCCGATGCCAGCAAGACAGTGTTTGTGGTGGCCGACATTCCGCTGGGCCAGGTGACCAACGATGTTGCCGCCGTCACGTTGACTGCAACCGGCCGCGAAGGTGGCGGGGCGACAGCGCAGGGTGCCGCTTTGACGGAAACCACCGGCGCAAACACCGCGGGCATGGACACCGTGTTCGCTGACGGTGCGGGTGCAACCGATGCGGTGCGCAATGCGGACTATTCCGCCAAGGATGACTATACCGTCCTGGCTGCAGCATTGACCATCTCGAAACTCAGCACGGTGATCTCGGATCCGATCAACGGAACGACCAATCCCAAGCTGATTCCGGGCGCAACGATCGAATACTGCATCGTCGTCAACAATGCTGCCGGCAGTGCGACTGCGACCAACGTGGCGATCTCGGATCCGCTGCCGACCACGGTCACGTACAGCAGCGGCTATGGCACGTTCCTTAACGGGACCGTCACCTCGGGCGTCTGCAACTTCGATGGCACCGCCGGTGGTTCGTTCGCTTCGGGCACTGTCAGCGGCACGCTTTCCAGCGTTGCGGCCGGTGAAACCAAGACACTGCGCTTCCGCGCGGTGATCAACTAACAGGGGCGGGGCGGCGCGGCCTTAACGGCCCGCCGCCTTCCTCCGCAACACCCAAGGGTCGATGGGCGTTTTCAGGACAATCGGTGCACTTATAGCAGCGCTCGCAGCGCTGCTTTTGTGCGTCCCGGTTGCCCAGGCGCAAACCATCACGAACACCGCCGCCGCGCAATGGAGCGAAGGCGGCCAGAATTATACCGCGCGCTCGAACACCGTGGCGATCACGCTGGCGCAATCACAGACAGTGCTTACCACCTACAAGCCTTCAAGCGGCGGCCAGAACTATGGCTATAGCGCCGCGACCTGCGGCGGTAGCGCGATTGTGATCCCGGGCGGCAGCGCCGCAGGCACCTCGATCGCCACGCTCAGCCAGACCAGCACGATCCGGGTCGGCGAAGTGCTGTTCTTCAGCCTTTCAGCGCCGTCAGCCAATCTTGATCCATCCGCGCGCGATAGCCTGGTTGCGACCATCACCAACCAGAGCGGCGACCGCGAAGTTCTTACCGTCTATGAAACCGCGATCAACAGCGGCACTTTCATGGGCGCGATCCAGACCAAGGCCATTCCGCCGCAGCCGGTGCAGGGCGATTGCCGACTGAGCCTGCGCCAGGTTGAGGACATCACGATTGCCATAGCTGCCAGCAGCGGCGGCAGCACGATCGCCACCGCGCAGGTCGATGTGCTGGCCGATCCCTATGGTATCGTGTTTGACAGCGAAGATGGCCAGCCGGTCAACGGCGCGCGCGTCACTTTGGTTGACGTGCTGACCGGAGCACCGGCGCGGATCTTTGCCGATGATGGGGTGACGCCGTGGCCCTCTACCGTCATTTCCGGTCAGGCGATCACCGATGGGGCCGGCAACGTCTATCCGATGGCGCCGGGCGAATACCGCTTTCCGTTGACGGCGCTGGGGCGTTACCGGCTGGTGATCGAACCGCCGGCGCCTTATACTGCGCCGTCCGCCGCTACGCCTGCGCAGCTTGCGCTGCTGCGCCGCCCGGATGGCAATCCGTTCACGATCGAAGATGCCTCTTATGGCGGCGTCTTGCAGCTGACCGATGGTGCGGCCGTGCGGATCGACATCCCGCTCGATCATCCGGCGCTTGGCGTGACGATCACCAAGACCGCTTCGCGGGCGATCGCTTTGCCGGGTGACGTTGTGTTCTACACCGTCAATGTCAGCAATTCCGATACCATCAGCGCCAAGCGCAGTGTGACGCTGGTCGACAACCCTTCGCCAACGCTGCGTCTGCGGCCGGATTCGGTGCGGGTCGATGGAGTGGCTGCACCCGGTGCGGTCCAGGCTTCACCTGACGGCCGGACATTGACGCTCCAGCTGGGCGATATTGCCGCCGGAGAGCGCCGCACGATCACTTATGCCATGTCGATCCGCCCCGATGCTCCGGCCGGGACCGCGATCAACAAGGCAACCGCGACCGATTCAGCAGGCCGCACCGCCACTGCGGGCGCAACCGTGCGGATCGAGCGGCAGGATCTGGCCGCGCGGGTCACGATCATTGGCCGCATCACCGATGGCGGTTGCAGCGCCGATGGCCTGCACAATCCCATTGCCGGGGTGCGCGTCCTGCTTGAAGATGGTAGTTTCGCGATTACTGATGCTGAGGGACGCTATCACTTTGAAGGCGTGGTTCCAGGCACGCACGTGGTGCAGGTTCAGGAAACAACCCTTCCGCCGGGTGGCCGGTTCACCGAATGCACCCGTTCAACCCGCAGCGCGGGCAGTGCAACATCGCGGTTCGTTATGGCTCGCGGCGGGATGCTGGTCGTCGCTGATTTTGCTGCGAGTTTGCCTCAGCAACAGGTTGCAACTGTCTCAAATAAAACTCTATTTATTGGATATGAAGCAATTGACGGGTTGCCCATGGCCAAGCCTGCTACGATTGCCGCGATTGCCGCGATTGCCGCACCGCAGACCGGCCCGAAGCCGGTGCGCGATACCGCTTCGCTTGAGCGCGAACAGCGCGCAGCAGCGGGCGGCGATACCGATTGGCTTGCCAAGGGCGATGGCCCCAACGAATTCCTGTTTCCTGCGATCGATCATAACCCGCGCGCCCCCGCGATCCGCATCGTGATCCGCCACCGGGTCGGGCAGACGGTTGAACTGACGATCGATGGCAAGCCGGTTGATAAGCTGGCTTTCGAAGGTGCTCGTCCAGCACCCGGCGGCAACTATGCGGTCTCGATCTGGCGCGGGATCCCGCTGGCCGGTGAGCAGACCAGGCTGGTTGCGATCGTGCGCGATGCTAGCGGAACCGAAGTTTCGCGGCTGACCCGCACAGTGTTCTATTCGGCCAGCCCGGCGCGGATCGAATTTCTGCCGGGGCAGAGCCTGCTGGTCGCCGATGGCAAGACCCGCCCGGTCCTGGCGCTGCGGGTTCTTGATCACAATGGCCGCCCGGTTCACGCCGGACTGTCTGGTGAATTCTCGCTGTCCGAACCCTATGAAAGCGCCGATGCGCTAGATGCGATGCAGCAGCGCCAGCTGGTCGGCGCCGGCCGCATGGCCCCGCGCTGGGTGGTCAAGGGCGACGATGGCATGGCCTATGTCGAACTGGCCCCGACCATGGTCAGCGGCAAGCTCAAGATGGAATTCAACTTCAGCGATGGCCAGCAGCGCCGCCGCCAGGAACTGGAAACCTGGATCGCGCCGGGCAACCAGCCCTGGACCGTCGTCGGGTTGGTTGAAGGCAGCATCGGCAAGCAGACCGTGGCCAGCCAGATGGAACGCACCGGGCAGCTTGACAGCGATCTGGGCGATAAGGCGCGCACTGCCTTCTACCTGAAAGGCCCGATCGGCGAAGGCTTTCTGGTAACCGGCAGCTATGACAGCGCCAAGCAGAAGGACGATACGGTCCTGCTCGGCACGATCGATCCGCGCGCCTATTATACCGTGTTCGCCGATGGTTCGGATCGCCGCTTTGATGCCGCCAGCCGCGACAAGTTTTACGCCCGGATCGAGAATCGCGGGTTCTATGCCCTGTATGGCGATACCACCAGCGGCTTCGACCAGACCCTGCTCGGGCGCTATCAGCGCACCGCCACCGGCTTCAAAGCCGAGTTCGAAGCGGGTGGGGTGCATCTGCAGGGCTTTGCTGCCAAGGTAGCCAGCACCCACCGCCGCGATGAATATCAGGGCGGCGGCATTTCCGGTCCCTATCGCCTGTCGAGCCGGGCGATCGTGCCGGGCAGCGAAGTGGTGGCGATAGAAGTGCGCGACCGGTTCCGCAGCGAAGTTATCGTCTCGCGCCGCACGCTGATCCGCTATGTCGATTACGACGTGGATCTGCTGTCGGGTACGATCACCTTCAAGGAACCGATTCTCAGCCGCGATAACGCGCTCAATCCGCAATTCATCGTCATGGACTATGAAGTCGATGAAGGTGTCGGCGGCGGGGAATGGAACGGCGCGCTGCGTGCTGACGCCACCTTGTCCGGCGGGGCCGTGCGGATCGGCGCAACTGCCGTTTCGGATACCAGCGCCAACGGCGGCAATGGCGCGCGCACCAATCTGGTCGCCTTTGATCTGCGCGCCCGGTTTGATCGCAACACCGAACTTCGCGCAGAAGCCGCCCGCAGCTTCAACGATGGCCGCCATGCCGATGCCTGGCTGGTTGAGCTCGAACATCACTCGGGCAGAGTCGATATACTCGCCTATGTCCGTCAGGCCGCCGATGATTTCGGTCTGGGGCAGAGCAGCGGTGCAGAGCTGGGCCGCCGCAAGGTGGGCATCGATACCCGCGTCCGCATCACCCCCGATCTTTCCGTGGTCACCAGCGGCTGGGTTGATGACAGCCTGACCGACGGTTCGCGCCGCGTCGCGGTGCAAACCGGCCTGACCTGGCACACCCAGGACGGCGACGCGCGGCTTGGCATAACCCATTTCGATGATCGTCTGGCCGAGGGCACCAAAGCCAGCTCAACCGTGATCGACGCATCGGTTGCGCGCCGCTTCTTTGATAACAAGCTTGAATTGAGCGCAGCGACCAGCTTTGCCATCGGTGGCAGCGGATCGATCGATCTGCCTGAGCGTCACCGCTTCTCGGCCCGCTATGCCGTGACTCAGGATATCAAGCTGGTCGGCACCTATGAAATCGCCACGGGCGATAACATCGATGCCCGCACCGCCCGGATCGGGGTTGAGGCTTCACCGTGGAGCGGCGGCCGTCTGGTAACGGCGCTGGGCCAGCAGCAGATTGGCGAACTGGGCAAACGCAGTTTCGCCAACTTCGGCCTGACCCAATCAATTCCCGTGACCCGCAATCTGACGCTTGATGCCACACTCGATTCGAGCAAGACCATCGGCGGGTTCGATCCGGGCCGCCTGATCAATCCCGATCACCCAGCCTCCAGCGGCGGTACGATCAGCGACAGCGGTGCGATCGCGGAAGACTTCACTGCAATCACGCTGGGTGGAACCTGGCGCAAGGATCTGTGGAATGCCACCATGCGCGGTGAATGGCGCCAAGGCGATCTGGCCACACGCAAGGGCGCGACCGTCGGCGTGCTGCGTCAGCTGGGCGATGGCCAGATGGTCGGCGGCGGCTTCACCTGGACTCACGCTGATGCCGGGGCAGGGCTGTCCAGCCAGGTCATGGAAGGATCGCTCGCCGTGGCTAGCCGCCCGGCAGACAGCGACTTTGCGTTCCTCGGCAAACTGCAGTTCCGTTCGGACATTGTCCACGGCGCGGTGGCCGGTGAAGCGGGCCCGGCCGGCCGCGGCGCGCTGCTGGTCGATGGCGATGCCCGCTCTGACCGGATCGTGTTCAGCCTCTCGGGTGATTGGACCCCGCGCCGCCGCATCGATGGCCAATGGGTGCAGCGTGACAATGTCGGCTTCTTCGTCGGCGCGCGGCACAATTTCGATGCTTTCCAGCAATACGATATCGCTGGCAGCACGGTGCTGGGCGGGCTCGATCTGCGCAAGGGGATCGGCAGCCGCCTCGAAATCGGCGCAACCGGAACTGTGCGCTATAGCCTGACCGACAAGACCGCGAGCTACACCTTCGGCCCGCAAATCGGCGTTTCGCCAGCCAAGGATATGTTGCTGCTGGTGGGCTATAACGTCACTGGCTTCCGCGATCCGGATTTCTCGGGCGCACGCCAGACCGATCAGGGCCTTTACGCCGCGATCAAGATCAAGTTCGATGCCAGCACGTTCAGTTTCCTGGGTCTGGGCCAATAAGGGCTGGCGCAGGGGCGAGGTCTGCGCTTTACTCTCCCGCAAAACATAGGGAGGGAATTTTCATGACAGAACCTGCAGCGGCTGCCGCGGCCGAGGTGCCCGGCAAAATTGCCGGACTGGTAATCACAGTGATTGTGTTGGTGATACTCATTGGCTGGATCGCAGTGTGGCAGGGCGCGCTGCACCGATCGGATACCACACTGGTCGGGGCGTTCATGCTGCTCTGGTATTGGGCCAACAACGAAGCGCTGGACATCAAACGACTGCCGACCGCAATCGCGGGAGCGTTGGTCGGGGTCGGCATTGCCTGGGTGCTTGCACAGGGCGTTTCCGGTCCGAATTCGACTATGTTGCTGGCGGGGCTGGGCCTGCTGATCCTGGCGCTCTATCTGGACGTGATCAAAGCCTTTCCCTTCGCGATCAACGCCTCGACTATGCTGTTCGTTACACTTGCGGCCGCACCGCTTGTTCAGCTTCATGTAAACTGGACAGAATTAGTGCTAAGCATTGCTATCGGCGGGCTATTCTTCGGCGGAGTAATCGAAGGGCTCAAGCGCTTGACCGCAAAGTCAGCTGGCGCGCCGCAATAAGGGGGCAAAACTATGCGAATTGTGAAACCGGGTTTGATCGCTGCCTTGATGGCTGCGCAGCTGGGTCTGGCGCAGCCGGCTTTTGCCGGGGATGACCGCTGGGTCAAGGTATCGTCCAGCGATGACGGGACCAGCGAACACTGGGTCGATAGCAAATCGATCAACCGCAAGGGCGACGTGGTCAGCTATATCGAACGCGCCAAGATCAACGATGATGAAACCGGCTGGGATACCGTGGTTGCATCATCGCAAATCAACTGCGAAACCAGCCAGGTCCATCCGGTGCAGCTCAAAATCACTTTCACCAGCGGCAAGACCGAGACCGTGGACAATCCCGATCCCGAGGATTGGAACGACATTCCGGCCGGTTCGGTCGGTTCTGACATCCGCGATTTCGTCTGCAAGTCATAGAGCGCACGGGCAGGTGGCGGACAGGGTGTCCTTCTAACTAGCGTCCATCCGCGTTCCGTTCAATCCGAATAAGTAACGAAAATAGTGAAGTTTGGCCGTTGCGCTCTCTCCAAGCGTCCGATGCCGTCCGGTTGCGTTCCCATAAAACCAGTGTATTATCGGGGAACGGTTATGGGAACGGAAGGGTTTACCGGATGCCTCGCAAGCTTAGCAACGCGCTCACGCCTCTGGCGGTGAAGAATGCGAGGGCCGGTCGCCATGCCGATGGTGGCGGGCTGCATTTGCTCGTGAAGGAAACTGGCGCACGGTCCTGGGTTTATCGGTTCATGCTTCAAGGCAAGTCGCGAGACGTTGGCCTGGGTGCAGCTGGGCAGGGCGGTATTACTCTTGCCGATGCCCGCGACGCCCGCGACGCGCTGCGACTCAAGGTGAAGGCCGGGATTGATCCCCTTGAGGAACGCCAGCGGGAAGCCACTGAGGCCCTTGCAGCGTCTCAGGCGGCCAAGGTTGCCGGGATTACGTTCATGGCCGTTGCGGAAGCCCATATAGCCGCGAATGAGGATAGCTGGCGCAATGACAAGCACCGGCAGCAATGGAGAAACACGCTGGCCAGCTATGTCTATCCAGTCATCGGGGAATTACCCATTGCCGAGGTCGCCACTGCCCACGTCCTGCAAATTCTTGAGCCGATCTGGAAAGCCAAGGCCGAGACTGCCAGCCGCGTGCGAGGCCGGATGGAAACAATTCTCGATGCCGCCAAGGCGCGCGGATACCGGGAGGGCGAAAACCCAGCCCGCTGGCGCGGTCATATCGCGCAAATCCTACCCGCCAGGCCTCTCCTCACGCGCGGCCATCACAAGGCCATGGCCTATGATGCGATCCCGGCATTCGTCAGCGCGTTGCACAAGCGGGAGGCCGTCGCGGCGTTGGCTCTGGAGTTTACGATCCTGACTGCCGCCCGCACCGGGGAAGTGATCGGCGCGAAATGGGATGAGGTCGATTTGGAAAAGGCAATCTGGACCATCCCGGCCAGCCGCATGAAGGCGGGCAAGGAACATCGCGTTCCCCTGTCACCGCGTGCCGTGGAGATTTTGAAGTCCACGCAAGGGCTGCGCAAAGAATGGCTATTCCCGGCGACCAAGGGCGGGAGCATGTCAGGCATGGCCATGTCGATGTTGCTTCGCCGGATGAAAGTTGACGTGACCGTGCACGGCTTCCGTTCGGGCTTCCGCGACTGGTCCGCCGAATGCACCGGCTATGCTCATGAGGTCGCTGAAATGGCTTTGGCGCATACCATCGATAACAAGGTTGAGCGGGCCTATCGACGCGGCGACCTGTTCGACAAGCGGCGGCGGCTTATGGACGATTGGGCCACCTATTGCGCCACGATCCTGGCGGCTGGTGCCAACGTGACGCCCATTCGCACGGCAGAAGTTGGATGAATCGCGGCGCGTATAGTCGCATTGAATATGCGATTGTGCGAGTGTAGCTTGGCTTGTGTATTTGGGGGGTGGTTATGAACATAAAGCGCGTTCTAATGCTTGCACTACCTGTAGGTCTATTCATTCCAAGTGCAGTCGAAGCAGACACGGCCTCACAACTGGCTCGTTATGAGGGATACACAATCGCTTCCGTGAAAACGATAGATAAGTGGGTTTCAAGCGATCGCAGTAAATCAAGCACATCATTTGAGGGTTGTGATTTTGGCCGATACATTGTCTTCGATGACGGAACATATCTCCGATGTAGCGGATATGGCTACCAATATGCCTACAGGCCAGACGCTGTAATTCTAATGAAGGGTTCTAGAATCGTAATGATCGTGGATGACGACGCTTACGACATGACACTCAATTAGCCCGGCTCGGCGGGGATAGGACGGCCATCCGACAAGCGCGCTTCCCACGTGCTTCCCCGCCATACCTAGGGAATCGCTAGGGAGGCGGCATGGGCGATAAGCCACCATTTCGGATGCCGACCGAGGCAGAGCACGCCGAGGCATCACGACAAACCCGAAAAGATCGGTATGTGCGTCAGCGTCCGGCTGGCGGACGTGTTGCGGCATTGGACAAATTGCACGCTCAGCTAGCGGATGATGCCCAGCTATACGAAAGCAATGATTTGCAGGATCAACGCGATGCGGTCGCACACGCATTGGTTGCGGCTGTAGATTACTTGAAAGCGCAGGGCTTCGCCAATGCGACACTTGCTCCCTTGATGCGGCCCGTTGCCGCGCTGACAGAGCGCGAAAACAATTCCCTCGATTTGATGTTTGCTCAGCGCCCAAGAGGCGGACGCCCTAAGGCTACTCTTTCGGACCACGAGCGCACGGGGATTCTCGCCGCGCTAGCCGAAGGCTGGCTTCGAACCCATCAAAGCGACGATAGGACACAATCTGAGAAGCTGGCGGATGCGGCCCGCAAGATGAAGGGCCGGTGGTTTGGAACGGTCACACGGGCACAACTGGAAACGGCGCGGGAGACAGTTAGCCAAGAGGCGAAAGATCATCCGGCAGTCAGCCACGCGAGAATGGTCTATAGTTGGTTTGTCAGAACGGCGGAAATGTTTGGCGCTGACAACGCATTCCCGATCATGGTTCGATTTTTCAATGATCATAAGCTTTCATTCGGAGCAGGCGAAGGAGGAATCTTGAAAACCCCCCGTGTTTCTCCGACCGGGGATAGCTGACCCCCCTTCCCATGAAGTCCGGCGCATACCCGCGCGGGCCAAATGGGACCGAAACCATGCAGTCCATCAAGCACGATCCCCCGAAGATAGGTTACAGCATTCGGGAAGCATGTCAGGCATCTAGCCTTGGGCGGACCACGCTCTACAATCACATTTCGGCTGGTCGCCTTCGCGCAGTTCGCGTCGGTGGCAGGACGATCATTCCAGCCGAAGCGTTGCACGCTTTGATAGCAGGGGAGGCCTGAGCCATGCCCCAGAAAAGCAAAACCCCGGCTGGCACCGGGGCTTCGCGCGATAGCTTTGCAGGCCTTTCGCTCCCCCTCTTTACCCCTCTCGCCATCCAGGCGCAATTCCTGATCGCAGCGCACCATGTCCGGCCCGAACTGGCCGCGATGCTTGCTGCCTCTGTGTTTGGGGGGAAGAGCAGCCATGATTAATGCAGCGACTGACAAAGCTGTGGAACAGCTGCGTCGTGCTCGGCGATGGTCGTGGGATGTGTTTGACCATCGCGCTCCAAGCGTAGCTCGCGATCTAGCTTGGGCGCTGATCGCCCTGGCACGCGACCACGATCCTGCGACGTTTAGCCCATGGCTGCGTGTTGAAGCATTAGAACCAGCGAGGCTTGCACAGGCCCTCAATTTGGCTTCGGGAATCGCGCGTTTGATTGCAGAAGCCGACAAACTCCAACCGAACCTCGTTCGCGTCGAAGAGCCCCGTCCATGAATTTGCGCGTAACAAAGCCGGTCGAACCGGCAGCGCGTGTCCATGAGCATTCCGCCTTGCGCGCCACGCCTTATCACTGGCCAGATCCGGCATCTTTGCCAACCCGGCAATGGCTGCTTGGCCACTGGTTGCTGAGGGGTGAGGTTACGGCGATCATCGCACCGGGCGGCACGGGCAAGAGCACGATCAGCGGCACGATGGCGCTTTGCCTCGCCAGTGGCAGGCCGCTTTTGGGCAAGCCTCTGCCCCGAGGCCCGCAAGCGGTGTGGATCTTCAACCTTGAGGATGGTGCCGACGAATTGGAGCGGCAAATGGCCGCTGCCTGCGTGTTCCATGACATTGGCCCCGAGGATTGCGGAGACCGGCTGCACCTCGATAGTGGGTTGGTCCAGCCGCTATGTACGGCCATTGAAGATCGGGACGGATTCGCGCTGGCAGAGGAAGTGTTTGCCCAGCTCGCAGCGACGATCAGGGATCGGCAAATTGCCACGGTGGTCGTTGACCCTTTCGTATCTAGCCATGCCGTGCAGGAAAACAGCAACGGAGCAATCGACGCCATCACCAAGCGGTGGAAGCGACTGGCTCAGGAAACCGGCTGCGCGGTCGTGCTGGTGCACCACACCAAGAAGTTGGGCGGGCGCGAGGTGACGGCAGAGGACGGGCGCGGCGCGGTTGCGTTGCGCGATGCTGCGCGCGTCGTTCTCCCGCTCAATGCCATGGGGGAGAAGGATGCCGAGGAACTGGGCATTACTGATCCCGCGTTGCGCCGCACGCTGGTCCGTATCGACGAGGGCAAAGTCAGCCGTGCGCCTGCTGGTGCTGCCACATGGATCAAGCTGGAAAGCCAGAGCCTCGACAATGGCACCGGGCTGGAGCCGTCCGATTTTGTCGGCGTAGCAACGCTTTGGGAAAAGCCGGACGTGTTCCATGGCCTGACAACCTGGCACCTCTATATGGTCCAGCAAGGGCTTGCGGCTGGTGATTGGCGCGAGAATGTGCAGGCCAAGGATTGGGTGGGCCATCTGGTCGCCAAGGTGGCGGACCTGTCCGCTGAAACCGACAAGGGGCGCATCAAGGCAATCCTGCGGACGTGGCGCAAGAATGGTGCTCTGGCGGTTGAACACCGTGCGGTGAATGGCCGTAACGCTCCCTTTGTGATCGCCGGAAAGCCGGTTGACCCCAGCGAGATTGGCACCCGTCCACACCTTCAAACGTGTGGTGCGGAAGGTGCGGAAAGTGCGGAGGATGACCCGTGCTGAACCCCGTCCGCACCACCCGCACCTCTCTATAGGAGAGTGCGGTGGTGGTGTGGTGCGGGTGAGTGGAATTTTCAGGGCTAAATCAAAGGTGCGGATATGACGGTGAAGAATACCAAAACCAAATCGGCGGGGCGGACCAAGGCGACCGCTTCTGCGCCACCAAACAACGCGATGAAGGTCCACGCGAAAGAAAGCGACAATGTCGCTACGGCTACGGCAGCAGCCATTCTTGCTCCCGAATTTCGTCATGCCGTGACGGCATCGCAAATCCACAAGGCGCAATTTGGCAGCATGGAAGGCTCGCCGGGCTTCGGCGATTATGCCGACGTGCTCGACAAGGTGAGCGAACGGGCTCGGAAAGGCGACTTGGCAATGGCAAGCGAATTGCTCGCCGCCCAAGCTCTTACGCTCGACAATATTTTCACTGAGATGGCCCGGCGCATGGCGATCAACATGGGCGAGTATCTGGGCGCTACGGAAACCTATGGACGCATCGCCTTGAAAGCCCAGGCCGGGAGCCGGGCTACGCTTGCCGAACTGGCGAAGCTGCACCAACCGCGCGAACAAACGGTGCGGCATGTGCATGTCAATGAGGGCGGGCAAGCAGTGATCGCCGACGAGTTTCACAATCACACAGGGGTGCAGGAAAATGGACATACGGACACACAACCCCATGCAACCGGAACCAGAGCGGTTGGCACAAGCACCTCGCTGCCAAGCCCAGACCCGATCGGGCCAGCCGTGCCGGTCGCCAGCTGTGAAGGGAAACAAACGGTGCCGAATGCACGGAGGCAAGGGAAGCGGAGCACCTAAAGGCAACAGGAACGCTTGGAAGCACGGTGCGCGATCCGCTGAGTTGCAGCTGGAGTTAGCGTTGATCCGTGAGCTTGGCCGCGAACTGGCGCAAGGCATCTGATTCCAATGTCAGCTTTCGCGGTTTTGGCACCAAAAGCGGACAGTCCGCTTACGACCACAAAGCGGACATCGTGACCAAAGACCGATATAGTGAGCAAAACCGATATTCGTCGATCCGGATTGGCTCGTCGAAAGCAGTTTGCCATTCTAGAACTGCAAAAAGGCGGACACTGCGCCGGTAGTGAACAAACTGCTTTTGGGAGCATAGCGACGGATCGCTGCCATCCAGATGGCTTGATGTTCAGGGCTTGGCCCGGTTCGAATTCTCAGGTGGAAGGTTCAGAATCTCAGGGCTTGCACCAGCCCCGCGAGACTTTGTTGGGGTGCCCCTGGATCGACGCGAACTAGGAATTCTGCCGCAGACAAAGCCGCCTGCCCCCCCGAATCCTGGCTGGTGACCGGCCGCAGTCCTTCCGGCGAAAGGCTGGCCCGCACGAAGCTAGTACGCTCGCCGCCGACGCTTAGACTTGTAGCCAATCTTCCGGACTCCCAGTTCAGCGCGTCCGACGTCAAGCGCCCTTGCAAGCCCGCTAGCAAAGGTGCCAGAAACAGCCGCGCCGTGACCATTGCCGAGGTGGGATTTCCGGGCAGTCCCAGCACCCAGCGGCCTTGCGCCTGCCCCAGCCACACCGGTTTGCCGGGCCTGATCGCGATCTTGTCAAACAACAGTTCGAGTTCATGCCCGGCGAACATAGCCTTGCCATAATCGCGTTCGCCAACCGATGCGCCGCCGGTTACGATCACCACGTCTGCTGCGGCCAAAGCCTTGCCGGCGAGACGGCGCAATGCCGGCAGATCATCAGCGCCCGAATAGCGGGCAACGATCCAAGCGCCGAACTGTTCTGCCATGGCCGCCACGCCGAAGGACACCGATTCCGGTATCAGCAACGGATTGCCATGTGCTGTGCCTGGCGCTGCCAATTCATCTCCAGTTGCGATGATCGCGACCCGCGGTCGGCAGTGGACGGTCGCATTTGCGCGGTCCGCCCCAGCCAGCAGCATGATGGCGCGAGGATCAAGCAGCCGACCCGCTGGCAGGAGCAGGTCGTCGGTCGCGAAATCACTGGCCAACTTGCGGACATGCCAGCCGGGACCGTAATCCGCGGTGATCGTCATTGTCTGGTCTTCCAGCGCGCAATTCTCTTGCATGACGACCCGGTCGGCGCCTTGCGGCATTGCAGCACCAGTGAAGATCCGCACCGCTTCGTTTGGGCCGACCTGCGGCGGCGGCTCACCCCCCGCAAAGCTTGCGCCGATCATCCGGAACCGCGCGCCCAGCGCAGCGTCGGCATTGCGCAGGGCAAAACCGTCCATTGCCGATACATCCCGGCGCGGCGAAGACACGGCCGCAATGACTGGCTCGGACAGCACCCGACCAGACGCGTCAACCAGCGCAACCGTTTCGCTTGCCAACGGTTTGACCGCTTCGGCGAGCCGCAACTGGGCCTCATCGAAGCCGATCATGCACAGACATCGCGCAGTCGCGGCAGGGCACCCGCGATCGAGCAAGGTTTGTGCCGGCTGTCGAACTCCAGTTCGAGCAGCCCATCCCAAGCGTCGCGGCAAGCTCCGGTCGAGCCCGGCACGCAGAAAATGAAGGCATCCCCTGCCTGCCCGGCAAAGGCGCGCGATTGCATCGAGGCGACCCCGACGGTTTGCAGGCTCTTCTGATGGAAGCCAACCGAGAAACCATCCATCTCGCGCCGCAGCAACGGCTTCACCGCCTCCGGCGTATTGTCCCGCGGCGAGAAGCCAGTGCCGCCGGTGGTCAGTATGATCTCAATTTCGGGGCGCGACAGCCAGCTGCGAAGTCGCGCCTGGATCGCGCCGATATCATCCTTCACGATCGCCCGGTCATGCAAAGTATGCCCGGCCGTCACGAGACGCTCGACCAGAAGCCCGCCCGAAGTGTCGCTTGCCAGGTCCCGCGTGTCGGAAATGGTCAGCACCGCCATGCCCAACGGATGAAACAGCAGCGACAATTCAATTCCCGGCATTGCCCCTATCCTCCGATCGACGCGAGATGCGGGGTTGCGCCACTGTTGTCATGGTGAAGCCGGTGCGCGGGCATCTTGGTGACAGTAATCGCCGCAATCCGGGCCGTAAGGTCGTCAATCTGCGTATCATCCTGCAAGAGCGGGCGCAGATCGATGCCCAGATCGCTGAACAGGCACAGGTGCAACTTGCCCTTTGCTGAAACCCGTAGTCGGTTGCAGCTGGCGCAGAAATCTTTCGAATAAGGTGCGATTATCCCGATCCGGCCGCGCCCGCCGGGAGCGGCAAATTCGATTGCCGGACCGGCACCTGCCTCACGCGCCAACCGCTGCCAGCCTGTCCGTTCGAGCTGGTCTGCGATTACGGCACCGGCCAAGTAGTGCTGAGCGAAGAAGCCGGGATTGTCGTTGGTGCGCATCACTTCGATGAAGCGCAGCGTCAGATCATGTTCGGCAACGAATTCGGCGAAGCTGTTCAGTTCATCGTCGTTCACGCCGCGCATCAGCACGCTGTTGAGCTTGATTGCGCCGATTCCGGCTGCACGGGCCGTAGTGATGCCGGCGAGCACCTCGCTCAGTCGGTCGTGGCCGGTAATTGCCGCGAACCGCGATGGGTCGAGCGAGTCCATGCTGACATTAAGCGCTTGGATCCCGGCAGCGGCATAGTCTGCTGCGCGTTCCCCCAGCCGGTAACCGTTGGTTGTCATCGCCAGCCTGCGGATACCCGGAACCGCGGAAACGGTGCGGGCGATGTCCAGCAGTTCGCGGCGCAGACTGGGTTCTCCGCCGGTCAGGCGGACCTTCCACAGTCCCAGCCCGGAAAAGGCAGTAACCAGGCGGCGGATTTCATCGACCGAGAGGTTTTCGGGCTGTCCGGCCTGCTTGCGATAGCCATCGGGCAGGCAATAACTGCAGCGAAAGTTGCAGACATCGGTCAGCGACAGGCGGAGATATTCGAAACGCCGCCCGTGGCCATCGTGGAGTCCCGGTTGCATCCTAGGCCGCCAGCGCCACACCGCTCACCCCGGCCTGCTCGGCTAGCACCGCGATGTACTGCGCCACCGCGCGGCGATAGCTGGCTTCCTCAAGGTATTCGGCAATCAGCGCCCGCACTGCCTCGAAGGGCAAGGGTTTGGCCTCGATCCGGTGGCCCGAACGGATCACATGGACACCGAAGCGGCTGCGCACGGGATTGGGGCAAAGCGTTTCGGACGGCAACGCGAACAACGCTTCCTCGAAGGGCTTGACCATCTGCCCGGCCTGGACTTGGCCAAGATTCCCCCCTGTTCGCGCGAAGGACAGGCCGATCGGGCTCGGGCCAGTTCTTCGAACCGCGAGGGATCGGCTTCCAATGTACGGATCAGAGTGCGGGCATCGCCGGTGGCGAGCCCCATCGCGAAGTCATCCGCAGGGTCCGCTTCGATCAGGATATGCGCGGCCTCGACCAGCAGCGGAGTGGTGAAACGCTCCGTATGGTGCTCGAAGAACCGGCGGCAGGTTTCCTCGTCGGCTTTGGGCGTCTTGATCTCGCGCGCCAGCAGCGCGTCGATCAGCGCGTCTTCGCGGGTCAACGACTGACCGGCTTCATCGCAGATCTCGCCAGGCTCAAGCTCCAGCCGCTCGGCTTCATCGACCAGCAATTGGCGGATCGCCAAGGCCTCTGCGGCTGCGGTCCAAGCCGCTTCGGCGCTGGGGGCGGGATGGTTCTGCGCCTCGGCGGCGATGTCGCCCACGGGGATCTCGCGCCCGCCGACGATCACGGGATCGGGGCTCATGCCTGGATCTTTCGTGAACGGACCACCTGATAACCCGGCCGCCAAAGGTAGCGCACCGGGGCTGACAGCATGTGGACCAGGCGTGTGAAGGGGAACAGCAGGAAGATCGTCAGCCCCACCACGATGTGCACCCGGAAGATCGAGGTCGAATTGGCGATGTAGGATGAGGCTTCCTGATTGAACATGAAGATCCCATTGGCCCAAGCCATGAACCGCACCATCTCGGTGCCGTCGAGATGCCCGAGCGAAACGGGAATGGTTGCCAGCCCCAGCAGCAGTTGCAACCACAGCAAGGCAAGGATGCCGGTATCGGCGAAGGTCGAGTTGACCCGGATGCGCTCATCGAACAGCCGCCGGTGCAGCAACAGCGTCGCGCCGACGAACGAGATCGAACCGGCTACACCCCCGACAGCAACCGCCAGAACTTGCTTCCACTCGTGCTTGAAGTGAATGGTCTCGAAGATCCAGATCGGCACCAGCAGCCCGACTACGTGGCCGAAAAGCACCACCAGCACCCCGGCATGAAACAGCACCGACCCCCAGATCAGCTGCTTGCGGCGCAGCAGTTGGCTCGATCCGGCGCGCCAGCTGTAGGGTTCGCGCTCGAACCGGATGATCGAGCCGACCGCCAGCGTGACCAATGCGATGTAGGGGTAGATCCCGAACAGCAGATGGTTGAGATATTCGTTCATGTCACTGGTTCCCTGACAGTGGGGCGACGCGCGCCGGATCGAGCATTGCATCAAGCATAGCCCCGACCTTGGGGCAGGCTGCATCGGGTGCGGCAGGACTGTCGAAGCGGACCTGCTCTTCCTCCCAGGCCGCATCGAGCGCGGCGAGGTCGTCGGGATCGTCTGCCGGGGCGATCACGAATGCTTCGCCTCCGGCTCCGGCGAGATCGGCCAGGATCCGCATCGGCGCGGCATAGGGGGTGTCCTTCTCCTCCAGCCGCTGCGCCAGCGCGGAGAGGATTACTCCCGGCTGGGCCAGTTCCTCTGCGGCTTGCGCGGGCGGCAGGACCGAGAGATACTCAAGGAATAGCGGCAAGTAGTCGGGTAGTTCCTTGGCCTCGATTTCCAGCCCCTGCACCTCGTATCGATCTCGCAGATCGACCATTGCCTGACCGCGATCGCGGCTTTCGCCGTGGACGTGTTCGAACAGGTGGAGTGACAGCGCCCGGCCCCGGTCGAACAGCACCACATAGGCCTCTTGGCTGTCGAGCAGATCGTCGTGCGCCAGCCGTTCGATCAGCGGGGTCAGGGCGACGCGCTGGTCGGGGGTCAGCAGGCCGTCTTCGGCCAGCAGCGCCGCAAACACCGGAGCGGCTTGTTGCACCGCTTCGTCGGGATAGCGCAGCAGCGCGGAAAGCGCGCGCAGGGTCGCATTCATCAGAACACCTCCGTCGGGGTTTGGAGCTTCTTGCGGGCCGGAGCGCCGAACAAGTTGGCATCGCTGGTCCCGCCCGAGCAGCCGTTGCCGAACGAGAAGCCGCAGCTGCCGCGTTCTTCGTAGATGTCCTCGGCGTCCTCGCGGTGTCCGCTGGGGATGACAAAGCGGTCCTCGTAATTGGCGATCGCCATCACGTGGTACATGTCCTCGATCTGCTGGCCAGTCAGGCCAACCTCGCGGGCGATCTCTTCGTTGACCAGACCGTCCACGGTCTTGCCGCGCATGTAGGCCCGCATCGCCAGCATCCTCTCAAGCGCGTCGGCGATCGGGGCTTCCTTGCCGGCGGTGAGTAGGTTGGCGAGATACTTGAGCGGGATCCTGAGGCTGCGCACATCGGGCATGCCGTTGCGAGCCGAAATCTTGCCCGCGCTGGCCGCATTGTTAATCGGCGACAATGGCGGCACGTACCAGACCATCGGCAGGGTGCGGTATTCGGGGTGGAGCGGGAAAGCGACTTTCCATTCCATCGCCATCTTCCACACCGGCGAGTGCCGCGCTGCTTCCAGCCATGTTTCGGGCACGCCGTCCTTGCGGGCTTGCTCGATCACCGCCGGATCGTTGGGGTCGAGGAAGATGTTGAGCTGTTCCTGATAGAGGTCCTCGACGTGTTCGGTGCTGGCTGCCGCCTCGATCTTGTCGGCGTCATAGAGCATCACCCCGAGGTAGCGGATCCGTCCGACGCAGGTTTCGCTGCATACGGTCGGCTGGCCCGCCTCGATCCGGGGGTAGCAGAAGATGCACTTTTCGCTTTTGCCGCTCTTCCAGTTGAAATAGATCTTCTTGTAGGGGCAGCCCGAGATGCACATCCGCCAGCCGCGGCATTTCTCCTGGTCGATCAGGACGATCCCGTCCTCCTCGCGCTTGTAGATCGAGCCTGAGGGGCAGGCCGCGACGCAGGTCGGGTTGAGGCAGTGTTCGCACAATCGCGGCAGATACATCATGAACGTGTTCTCGAACTCTCCGTAGATCTCCTTCTGCACGCCTTCGAAGTTGTAGTCGGCGCTGCGCTTGGAGAATTCGCCGCCGAGGATTTCTTCCCAGTTCGGACCACCAACGATCTTTTCGATCCGTTCACCCGAAATCAGGCTGCGCGGCCGCGCGGTGGGGAACGCCTTGCTTTCGGGAGCACTCTGCAGGTGTCCATAATCGAAGGTGAAGGGTTCGTAGTAGTCGTCGATCTCGGGCAGGTCCGGGTTGGCGAAGATTTTGGCGAGCACCCGCCACTTGCCGCCCATCCGGGGCCGGATCGAACCGGCCAGTGTGCGTTCCCACCCGCCGTTCCAGCGCATCTGGTTCTCCCAGTCCTTGGGATAACCGATCCCAGGCTTGGTCTCGACATTGTTGAACCAAGCGTATTCCATGCCTTCGCGGCTGGTCCAGACGTTCTTGCAAGTCACCGAGCAGGTATGGCAGCCGATGCATTTGTCGAGGTTCAGCACCTTGCCGATTTGCGCGCGGACTTTCATGCCACATGCTCCCCTTCGGCCAAGGGCCCTTCGAGCCAGTCGACCTTGCTCAGCTTGCGGACGATGACGAATTCGTCGCGGTTCGATCCGACCGTGCCGTAGTAATTGAAGCCGTAGGCCTGCTGGACGTAGCCGCCGATCATATGGGTCGGCTTGACGATCGCCCGGGTCACCGAATTGTGGATCCCCCCGCGCTGTCCGGTCAGCGGCGAGCCCGGCACGTTCACGATCTTCTCCTGCGCGTGGTACATGAACAGCGTGCCTTCCTTCATCCGCTGCGAGACCACCACCCGGGCGACCAGCGCGCCGTTGGCGTTGAAGGTTTCGACCCAGTCGTTGTCGACAAGGTCTGCCTTGGCCGCGTCAACCTCGCTCATCCAGACGATCGGCCCGCCGCGCGACAGCGTCAGCATCAACTGGTTGTCGGTGTAAGTTGAGTGGATCCCCCATTTCTGATGCGGAGTGATGAAGTTCAGCACCACGTGCTTCTGCCCTGCAGCCTCGGCCAGCATCGGTGCCACCGCCTTGGTATCGATCGGGGGTCGGTAGACGCACAGGCCTTCGCCAAACGCGAGCATCCACTTGTGGTCCTGATACAGCTGCTGCCGCCCGGTCAGCGTGCGCCACGGGATCAGTTCGTGGACGTTGGTGTAGCCGGCGTTGTAGCAGACGTGTTCGCTCTCGATCCCGGACCAAGTTGGTGAGGAGATGATCTTGCGCGGCTGCGCTTGCACATCGCGGAAGCGAATCTTCTCGTCTTCCTTGGGCAAGGCCAGATGGGCGTGTTCGCGCCCCGTAAACTGCGACAGCGCCTCCCACGCCTTGACCGCAACCTCGCCGTTGGTTTCCGGGGCCAGCATCAGCAGCACTTCACACGCATCGATCGCAGTTTCGATCTTCGGCATGCCCTTGGTCGGACCTTCCTCGCTCACCGTGCCATTCAGCTGGCGCAGGTTCTCGACTTCGGTGCTGGTGTTCCAGCCGATGCCCTTGCCGCCGTTGCCGAGCTTGTCCATCAATGGGCCCAGCGCGGTGAAGCGCTTGTAGAGGTTGGGATAGTCCCGCTCGACCAAGGCGACATTGGCCATGGTCCTGCCAGGGATTGGTTCGACTTCCCCCTCGCCCCAGTCGCTCACGTCGAAGGGCTGGGCAAGCTCGTTGGCGGTATCGTGCTGGATCGGGACCAGCACCACGTCCTGTTCCACCCCCAACACTTCGGGCGCGATCTCGGAAAAGGTCTTGGCGAGGCCCTTGTAGATGTCCCAGTCGCTGCGCGATTCCCAAACCGGATCGACCGCCGCCGACAGCGGGTGGATGAACGGGTGCATGTCCGAGGTGTTGAGATCGTCCTTTTCGTACCAGCTCGCGGTCGGCAGAACGATGTCGGAATAGACGCAGGTGGTCGACATCCGGAAGTCGAGCGTGACCAGCAGATCCAGTTTCCCCTTGGGAGCCTCATCGTGCCATTTCACATCCTTGGGCTTCTGGTGGCCCATCTCGCCAAGGTCCTTGCCCTGGACGCCGTGCGCGGTGCCGAGCAGGTGCTTGAGGAAATACTCATGCCCCTTGCCCGAACTGCCGAGCAAGTTTGAGCGCCAGACGAACATATTGCGCGGCCAGTTGGCCGGATCGTCGGGATCGAAACAGGACATTTCAAGCTCACCTGATTTGAGCGCGGCAGCAACGTAGTCAGGGGCGCTCTTGCCCGATGCCTTGATCGACTTGCCCACTTCCAGTGGGTTAGTTTTGAGTTGCGGCGCGGAAGGGAGCCAGCCCATCCGTTCCGAACGGACGTTGTAGTCGATCAGGCTTGCGTCCCAGTCACCCTCTGGTGCAGTGGGTGACAAAATCTCGCTAACCCCCAGAGTCTCGTAGCGCCACTGGTCAGTGTGGGCGTAAAAGAAGCTGGTGGAGTTCATCTGCCGCGGCGGTCGGCTCCAGTCGAGGCCAAAGGCCAGCGGCAGCCAGCCGGTTTGCGGACGCAGCTTTTCCTGACCCACATAATGCGCCCAGCCACCACCTGACTGACCGACGCAGCCACACATCACCAGCAGATTGATGATCCCCCGGTAGTTCATATCCATATGGTACCAGTGGTTGAGACCGGCCCCGAGGATGACCATCGACTTGCCGTTAGTTGCCTCTGCATTGGCGGCAAATTCGCGCGCCACGGTGATGATGTGATCGGCAGGAATGCCGGTAATCGTCTCGGCCCAAGCAGGGGTATAAGGGCTGGAATCGCCATAATCGCGTGCGACATGCTCGCCGCCAAGGCCGCGATCGAGACCGTAGTTCGCGCACAGCAGATCGAACACAGTGGCGACGTAGGTGCGGCCTTCAGTCAGTTCCAGTTCGCGGACCGGGACGCGTTTCAGCAATACGTCCGGGTGATCGGTTCCCTGGAAGAAATCGTGCTCGCGGTTACCGAAGTAGGGAAAGGCGACGTCCAGGATTTCATCGTGATCCTTGTCGAGGATCGCGGTCATCCGCAGCTTGACGTCGCGGCCTTTGCCATCCTTTTCCTCAAGGTTCCATTTGCCTTTGTCGCCCCAGCGGTGCCCGGCCGACCCGGTCGGTGCGACCGCTTCATCGCTGGTTTCGTCGATGGCGACGGTCTTCCACTCAGGATTGTTGACCTCACCAAGACTGCCCGGGAAATCAGATGCGCGCAGCAATCTGTCAGGCACGAACCGGCCGTCCTTTTCGACCAGCCGGACCAGCATCGGCATATCGGAATAGCGGCGGCAGTAGTCCTCGAAATAGGGCACCTGCCGATCGAGATGGAACTCGCGCAGGATGACATGGCCCATCGCCAACGCCAGCGCGGCGTCGGTTCCGGCTTTGGGGTTGAGCCAAATGTCTGCGAACTTGGTGGCTTCGGCGTAGTCGGGGCTGACCACCGCAACCTTGGCCCCGCGATAACGCGCTTCGGTCATGAAATGGGCGTCTGGCGTGCGGGTCTGCGGGACGTTGCTGCCCCACAGCATCAGAAAGCCTGAATTGTACCAATCGGCGCTTTCAGGAACGTCCGTCTGCTCGCCCCAGGTCATCGGACTGGCTGGCGGCAAATCGCAATACCAGTCGTAGAAGCTCATGCAGGTTCCGCCGAGCAGCGACAGATAGCGCGATCCCGCTGCATAGCTGACCATCGACATCGCCGGGATCGGAGAGAATCCGATCACCCGATCTGGGCCCCACTGCTTTGCAGTATAGGCGTTGGCGGCGGCAATGATCTCGTTGACCTCGTCCCAGGTTGAGCGGACGAAACCGCCGTGGCCGCGAATTGCGGTATAGCTTTTGCGTTGGGCCGGATCGTTCTGGATCGAAGCCCAGGCGGCGACCGGGGGCAGCGTGGTCCGCGCCGCGCGCCACAGCTTGACCAACCGCTTGCGGATCAGCGGATACTTCAGCCGCTGGGCCGAGTAGATGTACCAGCTATAGCTCGCCCCCCGCGGGCAGCCGCGCGGCTCGTGGTTGGGCAGCTCGGGCCGAGTGCGCGGATAATCGGTTTGCTGGGTTTCCCACGTGATGATCCCGCCTTTGACGTAGATCTTCCAGCTGCACGATCCGGTGCAGTTTACCCCGTGCGTAGAGCGCACGATCTTGTCGTGCTGCCAGCGCTTGCGATAGCTGTCTTCCCAATCGCGCGCCTCGGCGGTGGTGATGCCGTGGCCATCAGAGAATTGCTCCTTCTTCTGGCGGAAAAAGGTCAGGCGGTCGAGCAGATGGCTCATGCTGTAGCTCCTTGGGCGATCGGGTTGGCGGCAGCGCGGCGGCGTTCGATATCGTGCAGCAGCCCGCCTTTGCGGGTGTAGGCCCACCAGGTCAGCGCGGCGCAGCTGGCGTAGAAGACGATGAAACCATAGAGCGCCGCCATCGGTGTGCCGGTCGCCGAAATCGACATCCCGAAAGCGCGCGGGATGAAGAAGGCGCCGTAAGCCGCGATTGCCGAAGTGAAGCCGACGATTGCTGCCGATTCCTTTTCGGCCTGACGGGTCCGCTGCGCCGCATCGAGTTCAGGCATCAGCTGCGGCACTTCCTGGCGCATGATGTTGGGGATCATCTGGAAGGTGGAGGCATTGCCCACCCCGGTGACGAAGAACATGAAGATGAAGGCACCTAGGAAGCCGTTGAAGTCCTTGGCTTCAAGAAAGTGGATCACACCCAGCGCCCCAACAATCATGCCGAGGAACACCCAGAAAGTGACCCGTGCACCGCCCCAGCGGTCTGCCAACCAGCCCGTAGCGGCGCGGCTGATTGCACCGACCAACGGACCAAGGAAAACGTACTTTAGCACGTTGACGTCTGGGAACTGACTCTTGGCAAGCAGCGGCAGCCCGGCGGAAAAGCCGATGAACGAACCGAAAGTTCCGGTATAGAGCCAGCACATCAACCAATTGTGCTTGCGCTGGAAAATCACGGACTGTTCAGCAAAGCTGGCCTTGGCATCGGCAATATCATTCATCCCGAACCAGGCCAGCACAGTACTGGCGATGATGAACGGAACCCAGATGAAGCCCGCGTTTTGAAGCCACAGCTGGCCGCCGTCCTTGGTCGGCGTGGGATCCCCGCCCAGTGCGCCAAACACCCCGGCAGTAATCAACAAAGGCACTGCGAACTGCATCACCGATACGCCCAGATTGCCCAGCCCAGCATTGAGCGCCAGGGCATTGCCCTTTTGCGCATTGGGGAAAAAGTACCCGATGTTCGACATCGACGAGGCAAAATTGCCCCCGCCAAAGCCGCATAGCAAAGCCAGCACCAGAAAGATGAAATAGGGCGTATCCGGGTTCTGCACCGCATAGCCGATCCCGAAGGCCGGGATCAGCAACGTTGCGGTGCTGAGTGTGGTCCAAAGCCGCCCGCCGAAAATCGGCACCATGAAGCTGTAAAAAATGCGGAAAGTGGCGCCCGATAAGCCGGGCAGTGCAGCCAACCAGAACAGCTGGTCGGTGGTGTAGTTGAAGCCAATGAGGGGGAGCTTCGCTACAACCACCGACCAGACCATCCACACTGCAAAAGCAAGCAGCAGTGCAGGGATTGAGATATAGAGGTTGCGATTGGCAATGCGCTGGCCAGTTTCCTCCCAGAAGGATGAATCCTCAGGCCGCCAGTCTGTGATGACCTTGCCTTTGACCTCATGCGCGGCGTGGCTTTCGGCATCGTGCAGCCCGGCCATTTCCGGAAACTGCGGCAGCGACCGGGTATCGATCCCGGCAGCCTTCTGTTCCATCTGACGGATCGCGAGATGCATCCAGGCCAATGCCACGGCAACCAGCGCGAACAGCACCATGAAGCAGCTGGTCCAGATGCCGGTCAGATCGCTGACGGCACCGAAGATGATCGGCAGGACAAATCCGCCGAGCCCGCCAACCAAACCAACCAGCCCGCCGACCGAACCAACGTGATCAGGATAATAGACCGGGATGTGCTTGAAGACGGCGGCCTTGCCCAGCGACATGAAGAAGCCGAGCACGAAGATCGTGAGCACGAAGGGTACCAGGCTCATCGAGGTGGAAAAGGCGATACCACCCTTGATTCCGTGGATCGTATAGTCGGTTGCCGGATAGGACAGCATGAACAGGCAGATCATCGACATGCCAAATGTGGCGTACATGATCTTCCGCGCGCCATAGCGGTCAGACAGAATCCCGCCGTATGCGCGGAACAGCGAGGCAGAGAGCGAAAAGGTTGCCGCGAGCATCCCCGCCACCTTGATATCGACCCCATAGACGCCGATCAGATATTTCGGCAGCCACAGCGCCAGCGCAACGAACGCCCCGAAGACGAAGAAGTAGTAGAGTGAAAAGCGCCAGACCTGCTCGTTTCTGAGCGGCTCAAGCTGTTCTTTCAGGCTCTTGGGCTTCTCGCCGCTGATTTTGCGCGCGGCCAGATCGGGATCGTCCTTTGCAAAAACAAAGAACAGCACGGCAGCAACTGCCAGTACCGACGCCCAGATCAGCGCGACGGCCTGCCAGCCCATCGCCACCATGATCCACGGGGCGACGAACTTGGTCACCGCCGCGCCGACATTGCCCATCCCGAAGAAGCCGAGTGCGGAGCCCTGCTTTTCCTGCGGGTACCACTTGGAAACATAGGCCACGCCAACTGCGAAACCGCCGCCGGCCAGGCCAAGGCCCAACGCCGCCAGCAGCATCAAGGCGTATGTATCGGCAAAGGTCAGCAAATAGGTTGAGAGCGCCGAAGCCAGCATAGTCAGCGGAAAGACGAACCGACCGCCGTACTGGTCAGTCCAGACCCCGAGAAGCAACCGGACCAGCGATCCTGTGAGGATCGGAGTGCCGACCAGCAACCCAAACTGGGTATCGTTCAGGCCCAGATCCTGCTTGATCTGGATCCCGATGATCGCGAATATCGTCCAGACCGCGAAGCAGATGGTGAAGGCAAAAGTGCTAAGCCCAAGGGCCCGGTTTTGTTCGCCTGCGCTGACCGCTTGCTGCAATGGCATGATAAGGTTCCCACCTGTCTGATTAACCTGCAGCAAGGATTGAACCCGAGCCGGTCAATGGGCTTGATCAAGATCAAAACATGGCGGCGAAGGGGATCAAAAAACATTCGGCCTGATCTTTAGCAACCTGCAAATCGGCCAAAATCAAGTCTGCGATTGATGAACATCAATCCAGCCGCTAGGCAGGCCTCGAACAACTCAGGAGCAAAGCCGTAACGTGCGCCCAGGCGAAAAACCCGAAATTGCCAAGTTGCCGCTGTTCCGCGAAATGCAGGACGAGCAACGTGAGCGGATCTTGAAGGGCTCGTTCCTGCAAGTATTTCCGCCGCAGCTGACCTTATTCGAGCTGGGACAGCATCCCGATTTCCTGCATGTGCTGATCGATGGCCTGGTCGAGCTCTCCTCAACCAGTGCCGGGCGTGACACGACTATGCGGATCGTCGAGCCGGTAACCAGCTTCATCCTGGCTGCGGTGATCACCGACATGCCCTATCTGATGTCGGCGCGCACGCTGGCGGCTTCGCGCATCTTGCTGGTCCCGGCCGCGTTGGTGCGCGAAGTGGTCAAGCAGGACAACGCATTGATGCAGGCGACCATGCGCGAACTGGCAATGGCCTATCGCGACTTGGTCCGGGCGCTGACCGACATGAAGCTGCGCCAATCGGCTGAGAGACTGGGAAATCTTGTGCTGCAATGGGAGCGTCGCCAGGGCGGTAAGGGAATTGTTCATCTGCGTGCGGAGAAGCGGCTGGTGGCATCACTGCTGGGAATGACGCCAGAAAACCTCTCGCGCGCTTTCGGCATACTGAGTCGGCACGGTTTGGAAATGGAAGGCGCGCTGATCCGGATTGCCGATAGTGCCGCACTCAAAGCTTTCGCCCGGCCAGATCCGGTATCGGACGATGAACCGGCCTGATTCTCAGAATTTAGCTTCGATCTGAAGCCAACCCTTGGTGGTATCGGTCGCGAACAGGTTGGCCTCATATCGTGCCATTTTTGCGGTCAAGGTAAAGGACTTGCCCAAAGGCAAACTGACCGAGCCATTCCATTCCTTGCCATAGTCAATCGCGCCAACGGTTGCGTTGTAGTCATGCCAACCGAACCTCAGCGCAAGCCCGGGCAAGGGACCGTTGGCGGGAAACTTGTATCCAGCATCGAAATAGATATCGCGCAGTCCAGTTGCCGGGGTAGTCAAAAACTTGTCGGCCCAGCCGTTGAAGGCATGCAGCGTTGCCAAGGGGGTTTGCAAGGCGACGACGCCGTTGCCTTCCAGCTGCTCATAGCCGCCTTTCAGCGTGAAGCCGCCGAGCCTGACCCCTGGTTCGATCAGGAAATAGTCGAGCCTGAACCTGTTGGGGTTCAACCCATAATCCTGCTGACTGGCGTATTCTGCAGCATAGAGCAGCGATGTACCTTGGCCAATTTTCCGCTCGCCAGCGATCCGCACGCCAAAGGTCTGTAAACTGAGCGTTGGAGAGGAAGGAATATCCAGCAATAATGCGTGGACAGAAAGCGTTCCAATACCGCCTAGCTGATAGGAAGCGCGCGCGCCGTGAATTTGGGTGTTGCGCCAGATGCCCTGGGGCGAATCCGGGCCGAATACCCGATTGACCCGCCAAGCGTAGAAATAGTCTAGCGTGACGCCCTTGACCGGCTTCAGGGCAAATCTTGCCGCGTCGAGCGTCTGATCGTTCTGTCGCCAGCCAACTGATCCGACCCAGCGCTGATTCTCGAAATTGACAGTCTGCCGGCCGCCGGTCACCTCAACCCCAACGTTCGGACGCCACCGCACGTAAGCTTGATTGAGAAGAATGTCCGAAGGATCTGCGACGATCGGATAGTTGATTTTGCCGTTGACGGTATCGTTGTAGGTTGGCTCGCCCAGAACCAGGATCCCCTCGCCCTCAACGACGGCGCTAAAGCCGCGCCATTCGCGGGTCCGCACGCCGACGCGGATGCGGAGGGTTGAAGCGGCGGCAGTGTCAGGCAGGCCGGCTTGTTCAACCAGTTCCAGCCGGTATCGGATATCGGCGTAGGGGGTTACTTGTTGCGTCTCGGCATGGGCGGCAGTGCTGCCCAGCAAAGCCGCAAGGAAAAGGGCGAAGCGGGGAAATGATTGTTTCATGTTTGCCGTGTCTGCCGAAATTAGCCTATTGTAATTGACTTTCATCAACGATTGATCGGTGCATTCTGGCGCAAGGTAACGGTATGAACTTTGATCTTTTCACACTGGCTCGCTGTCTCCACGTTGCTGCCATCGTGGGATGGATCGGCGGGGTTTGGTTTGTGACGCTGGTCGTCATGCCTGCTATCGTGCGAAGCGAGGCGCCGGCGAGCAGGCTCTCGGCCTTTCACCGCATCGAAAAGGGTTTTGCCCCGCAGGCGAAGTTTTGGGTTCTGCTGACCGGTGCCAGTGGCGTTTGGATGATCTATCAGGCGGGATTGTGGAGCCGGTTCGCTGATCCCACCTTTTGGTGGATGCACGCGATGCTGCTGCTGTGGACGGTTTTTGCGCTGATGCTGTTCGTTGTCGAACCGCTGTTCCTGCACCGCCGCATGGCGCAATCTACAGCGCCTGAAGCCGACTTCGCCCGGATGGTTTCAGTGCACCGATTGCTATCTGCATTTGCCCTGGTGACCGTGATCGGTGCCACGGGCGGCGCACACGGGCTGTTTTGATCCTCATGACCCAGAATAAGTCAGTCCTGTTTGCTGCGCCGCACCGGCTCGCGTTCATGAGCGGCAGTCTTGGACTTGCCGCTATTGCCATTTGGTGGGCGGTTCGATTGGGGGCAATGCATCTGGATTGGCCAGCGCCGGATCCTGGCAATTTGCCCACCGCTTTGCTCCACGCTCCGGTTTTGCTGCTGCAAGTCTATCCGGCCTTCATCTTCGGGTTTCTTTTGACTGTGTTCCCCCGCTGGATTGGCCAGCAAGACTTGGGCCCAAGTCAATTTGGACCGGTTTCCGCTGGAATTGCGGTTGGCCTGACATCCACAGCGGCAGGCATGTGGTACGGATCGAACGCACTGGTTCAGATCGGCTTTCTAACCTTCTCTGCTGCTTGGGCGTTTGGTGTAATCGTGCTGGCGAGCGTACTACGGGCGAACCGCAGGACGGGCAAACCAACCTGCTGGCACGCAATTTCGGCACTCACAGCCTTATCGGTGGGCCTGATCTCTGCCGCATTTGTGTCCACGTTCCTGATCGGCGGCGACCCTCGCTTGCTGCGCTGGGGCATTGTGATGGGATTGAATGGCTTCATTCTGCCAGTGTTTCTGACCGTAGCCCACCGGATGGTGCCCTTCTTTGCCGGAAGCGCAGTGCCCGGTTACCAGCGCTGGCGACCTGACTGGCTGCTGGCCGTGCTGTGGGCACTGTTGTCTTTGCGCATGGTTGGCGATCTGGCGCTGCTTCCGCTCGTGTCGGGCACCGCAGCGTTCGGACTTTCCGCCTGCACTGGCCTGATGGCGTGGAAATGGTGGCCCCGCAACCCAGCGCCTGGTTTGCTGCGGGTGCTGATCTGGGGTTTTGCCTGGGCTCCGGCGGGCTTTGGCCTCTCCGCGCTCGCAACTGCCGGCCTTCAGCTTGGTCTGGCTCCGGTCCACGTCTTGACGATCGGCTTTGCGGCCAGCCTGCTGGTTGCGATGGTCACCCGCGTGACGCAAGGGCATTCGGGCCAGGCGCTCGCCATGACTGGAACTGCTTGGCTGGCCTTCGGTGCAATCCAGTTGGCAACCGTGTTGCGGGTCGGCGCTGCGCTCCGGTTCGAGAACGGCACGACGCTCGTTGCCGCGGCGCTCGTCCTGGTTGGCGGGCTATTGCCGTGGTTGGTCCGCAACGCCCTGATCTACGTTCATGAGCGCAGTGATGGGCGACCCGGATAGGGTCAAGGGGCATTGTCAAAGCAATTGCACCGCCATTTACCGTATTGGTTAGACGAGTTCATATTGAGTTCTCGATCCGTTTTCTAACCCGCTTTGTTCTCAAATTGTATCAGTATGTTGTTGGCGCCACCTCAAGGTGCCCAGGTAAAAATCTCCACCACGAACCAGATCCTGGTTAGTTTGACAGTACCGCTGGCGGGGGGTGCGGTGAATTATCCGTTCCCCCCCCGCGCTCAATCCTGGCCCAGGTCAGGCCGCGATCGGGTGTCCGCCCTCCATCGCTTGAAGCACGCGCGGATCGTCGAAGATCGGGATTCCGGCAGCTTCATAGTTCTTGACCGCCGTCGGGGTGAGCAGGCCAACCCGCGCCAGCGCTGGCATCATCAGATCCTTTAGCGCATGGATTTGCCCGGGCGGCAGTTCCTGGGTGATCCCGGCCTCGTGCGCCTCCTCAACCCCCTTGAAGAAGTCGTCGGGGTCGATCTGGCTGTTGACCAGAACTTCCATGAAGCCCGGATCGACCCGGCTGGCGAGAGTGCCGGTACTGCTCGATCCGGCGAGGATATTGACTGCCTGGAAGGCGAATTCAGCCAAATCCTCAACCTCGTCCTCGGGCAGTTTGGCAATCACCGGGCCAAGGAAAGCGTGGCCGAACGAAACGTGGCGGCTTTCGTCGCGCATCACGTTGAAGGTGAGCTGTTTGAGCAATTCGCACTGGGTGGTGCGGTACATGTTGTTGAACGCACCCAAGGCCAATCCTTCGACGATCATGTTCATTCCGATCATGACCTTCTCGTAGCGATCCGATTTGAGCGTCGCGTCGATCAGGTCCTTGAGCCACGGGGTCATCGGATAGACGATCGCGATCTTGTCGCAGTACCTGGCATAGACCTCGACGTGGCGGGCTTCGTCCATCGTCTGGGTCGCCGCATAAAGCTTGGCGGTAGCGTCGGGAACCGAATGGGTGACACAGGCCGCCGTCATCAGCGCGCCCTGCTCACCGTGAAGAAATTGCGAGAGCAGCTGCGCAGTCGAATGCGCGGTGAAGGTTTCCTGCTGGGTCTTGGACAGCTTCGAAAAGAACGGCATGCGGTGGTAGACGTCGCTGCGATCGTTGATCAGTGGTTTGGATGGATCGACTTCGGTATCCCACGGCAGCAACTGGTCCGAATTCCACTGGTCCAGCTTGGCGCGCTTGTAGAGGTCTTCGACCTTGTCGCCCGAAAGGAAATAATCGAAAGTCCAGGCGATCGACATCGGGTTCCGGTAGATGTCGTCTGGATTCATTGAGACCTTCCATTCGGACCGGGGCGTGGCAAGGTTCATGGCGCTTCTCCTTCAAAGATACTGGTGTTCGGGGGTGTGGACGACGATCCCGTCGAGCGCATCGCTGAGCCGCAGCTGGCACGAAAGCCGACTATTGGCGCGGCGGCCGACCGCGTGTTCAAGCATATGCGCTTCAAGCTCCTCGATCGGCGGAACCTTTGCGAACCACGTGTCGTCGAGATAGACATGGCAGGTGGCGCAGGCGCAAAAACCGCCGCAGTCGGCCTCGATCCCGGGCACCGCATGAGCCAGCGCCGCATCTGCTACCGAAGTGCCGGGCAGCGCGTCGACCATGCGCGTGGTCCCGGCAAAATCGATAAATGTCACCTTGGTCACCAACCGCTACCTCTCGCCGGCCAAATTTACTTACATGAATGTAAATTGGTCGCCCGCGCGGTCATTGACATGAATCAAGCGTGACCAGAGCGGAACTCTCGCCGTCCGCTATCCA
>CAVVTJ010000001.1:0-25067 GCA_963751145.1 uncultured Alphaproteobacteria bacterium | reverse complement strand
ATGCAACCTGCGCTGGCGCTGGTGGTAAAACTGCCTGAGCTAAGCGCCAGAGCCACCGACATCATGCATGATCTGAAGCATTGGCTGGCCTCGACCGGCTCAACCTTTGATCTGGAACGTGCGGTCGGCGGATCATCTGCAATCACCGCCGGGACCGATCTTCTGACCACGCTGGCGCTGGGCACCCCTGGGGCACTGCTGGAATATTTCCTGACCCTGCTGCTGGTCTATTTTTTTGTCGGCTCGCGGACCGGGATGAAGCGGTCGCTGCTGCTTGACCGCGATACCGTGTCCGGCAGCCTGCACCCGCGGCGCGCACGGTGCGCGATGTGCAAGACAAGGTCTCGCACTACGTCGGCACGGTGGCGCTGATCAATCTGGGGATAGGCGTGGTGGTAACCGCCGGGGCCTGGCTGTTCGGGCTGGAAAATCCGGTGATGTGGGGGGCCTGGCGGCAATCCTGAACTTCCTGCCCTGTTCGCTGGCAACCGCGTTGCTGCTGGCGATCACCGGCATTGTTGAATTTGGCTCGCTGTGGGTCGGGCTGCTCCCGGCGGCGTGCTATCTGGGCTGCACGCGGTTGAAGCCAATGCGATCACTCCCGCCATCGTCGGTCAGCGGCTGGTCATGCACCCCGCTAGCCTGCTGATCGGGCTTAGCTATTTTACCTGGATCTGGGGTGCGCCCGGCGCGGTGCTGGCAATCCCATTGACCATCATCGTCGGGGTGGTGCTGGACCGGATCGGGCGGCCGAACCTGCTCGGCTTCCTGTTCGGAGAGCCGTTGTTCCCGCCGCCCGAGGATCAGGAAGGGCCCCGGGATCAGGAAGGGTAGGTCCAGGCGGCAGCGCTGGCGAAATTGCGGTTCGCAAAGTCCCAGTTGAGCAGCTTTTCCGTCACTGCTTTAACATAGGCATCGCGCAGGTTGCGGCGATCGAGATAGTAGGCGTGTTCCCACACATCAATCACCTCTTTCTCACCAGCAGCGGCACGGCTGGGCCGGTTGCCAGAGTGGCAGCGTCATGCGTTGCTTCGATAACAATCGCCCCATCACGCAGGGCGAGCCACACCCAGCCAGAACCAAAATGCGCGATGTCCCGACAAGGCGGTCAGCAGTGCTTCGACCGATCCGTGATCGCGCTCTATTGCCGCGCCGAGCGCCGCATCGGGCTTGTCTGGCTTCGGGGCTTAGCGAATGCCAGTAGAACCCGTGGTTCCAGACCTGCGCGGCCTGATTGAACAGCTTCTGGTCTTTTTCGTCAGCTGCAGTCTGGATGATCGTTTCCAGCGCAGCATCGGCCAGCGGTATGCCGGCAATCGCGGCGTTGGTCTTTTTGACATAGCCAGCGTGGTGTTTGCCATGGTGCGTTTCGATCGTCTCGCTGCCGATGTGGGGCTCAAGCGCATCTGCGCCGTAGGGCAGGGGCATCAAGGAAATCATTGGTTTGCTTCTTCCGGGATAATGGGGCGGCCCTGTTCGCGCCGCCCCCATTGAATTTCATTTTGCTTCGTGAAGCTCTGGACCGGAAACTACCGGACCGAACCGCGGCGGAACAGGTTGATCAATGCCAGCAGCACGATCGAACCCAGCAGCGATATCAAGATCGTGGTAAGTCCGCCCGAAGTGATCGGCGCGCCGCCGATCAGCGGAGTGACGACATACCCGGCGAGCAAGGAGCCGACAATGCCAACCACCACGTTGAGGATCATGCCCTGCTGACCATCGGTCCGCATGATCATGCTGGCTACCCACCCGATAAGGCCGCCGACGACGAGAAGAATAATGAGGCTCATGACTTTGCTCCGTGAGTTTCTGAGTTGCTTTGCACCAACTCAACAACGCACTGCCACGGCGATCAGTTCCCGAAAAAGCTTTAGCGCTCGATCCCGGCAGCAGTAGGGACGGAGGCCAGGATCGCATCAAACGCCTTTGACGCGCTGGGCGAATTGGCCCGCGATTTTTCGAGCAGCCCCGATTTCAGAATGGCTTCAAGCGCAGCGCGGGCGCGGGAGACCCGGCTCTTATCGTGCCAACCGCGCAATCGCAAATCACCGCCGCTTCTTCATAAGCCAGCTCCCCCGCGCCGACCAGCAACAGGGCTTCGCGCTGTTGCAGCGGCAGCTGGAACAAGGCCCGCTGCAAATCGCCCAGCGCCACCGTGTCGGTCTGGCTGGCAGGGGTGATCAGCAGCTTTTCAGCGGCATCGGGATCGTATTCGCCGTGGAATTTTGCGCGCCGCATTTCGCTGAGGAAAATGTTGCGGGCGATGACGAACAACCACGCCTTGAAGGATGTGCCCGGCGTGAATCTGGCCCGCGCCGCCCAAGCCTTGAGCATCGCTTCCTGGACGATATCGTCGCCGCGTTCGGCATCGCGGGCAAGGTTGCGGGCAAAGGCGCGCAAATGCGGCAGCGCGCCGCGCATCTCGGCCTTGAATTCATCAGTGGTGATGAGGGCAGGCTCAGAGGTTTGCGGTTGCTCCACCGGTTCAGTCCTGATCGTCCAGCGAGTCCAGCAGGTTGAGCAGATCGTCAGGAATGGGTTCTTCTACGACCGTCCGATAAAGCGATTTCAGACCGGTGGCGACGGCACGAGCTCTGGCGCTGCGCTGCTCTACGCCGCGGCCTTCAGATCAGCAGGCGGTTCCTCTCCGGCGTGCCAGGCATTTGATGGGATCTCAGCATATCGGGGTGGGAACGCACGGTCAGGTAAATCGTTCCCACCTGCAAGCCAGATTAACAAGCTATGCGCAACCATCACTTTCGGGCATGCACGCGCGGTCAAGTCGATGCGTTCCGCCCTAGCCCGCGGCAGTCGCGTGCCGACCTCAAGGAGTTACCGATGCCGAGAGCCAAGCAATCAAGAAAATATTCCCTATTGCGCCGGCTTTGCCGCGCTCGCCGACGGGTACGCAGAAGTCGGGCGATGCCTACGTCGCCGCCGCCGAGCAGCGCAATCAGACCGCGATCTGGTTGCCCAGATGGCCAGTGGCCGGGTGGGTCTGTACGGTGCATCCTGCAAATTGCAGCGTTCGGGCACCGTCGCCGCGATCGGTGAAACCAAGGCCGTGCCGCTGCAGCGCCAGGCTTTGCTGCTGACCACAATGGAAGATTTTTCGGCTGCCGAAACCGGTGAAATTCTGGATGTCTCAGCATCTGATGTCGATACGCTGGTTGCAGAAGCGCTGGCGGTGATTGACGGTGAAGGGGCGGCGCGGGTCTTGATCATCGAGGATGAACCGCTGATCTCGATGCAGCTCGAAGGCTTGGTCGAAGACCTTGGTCACGAGGTCTGCGGAATGGCCGCAACCCGCGATCAGGCCGTCGCGCTGGCCGAGGCGCAAGGGCCATCACCTGGTGCTGGCTGACATCCAGCTGGCCGATGGCAGTTCGGGCATCGATGCGGTGGATGATATCCTGGGTTCGGCCAATGTGCCCGTGGTGTTCATCACCGCCTATCCCGAGCGGTTGTTGACCGGCGAACGCAGCGAACCCGCGTTTCTGGTGACCAAGCCGTTTCATGAGGCAACGGTGCGCGCAGCGATCAGCCAGGCGCTGTTCTTCGCGACTTGAAACTACGGCAAATAATCCTGGAAAAGGCGGAACCAACGGCGGCTCAAGGCGTTTTTCCGTAACTTGGAATCTTGCAGGAGCTTAATCATGGCCTTGGCCTTCAATCCGTTTCGTTCGTCGCCCGGTTTCGCCCGTTCGGCGGTTGATACTGTCGTCGGGGCTGCTGGCACAAAAATGGCTTTGCGGGCATTGCGGCGTTATCCCAAAACCGCGATTGCGCTTGGCGTGCTGGCCGGCGTGGGCGCGGTTGTTGGCGGGCTGGTGCAGCGCGGAAGCGATCAGGTACCCAAAACCAAATCCCGCAAACGCAAAGCGCCCGCTGCGGCTGCTGCGGCCTAGTTACCGGTTGACACTGCAGGGCGCAGTGTCACCTTTGCGAATACGCGCGGACCCAGTCGTGATTTCACCGAGAGCGATTGGGTCCGCGTGTAGCTTGGGGAAAGCGATTGGTCAGGTCTTGCTTCGTATCGCCTGGCGGAGCTGGTCATCACTGCAAGGCTTGGCCAAAATGATACCCAGCTTGGCAATTTCAGGGGGAATTGCATCAGGTGATCCAGTTACGAACAGCATTTTTGGCAGCGGAGAAATCGTCTCACGCGCCAGTTCGGCTATCAACCAGCCATCGTCGCGATCGGCCAGGCCGGCATCAAGCACCAGCAATTGCGGGGCAAGGCTGGCCAGACATTCGACCGCGGCTTTGGCCGATGAGCAGACTTCGATCCGATCAAAGCCTTCGGACCTTACAACCTCCTCGGTCGCCATCGCGATTAACGCATCGTCTTCGACAATCAGGGCGGATTTAACCTTGTGGTTGTTCATACCTATCTTGTTAGCCGGACTTGGGTCCGGGCAATAGTACGATAAGGCGCGAAACGCGAATGCCCCACCAATTGCATGCCGAATTGAGAGAGCGGATTGCCACCCACGCGTGGCTGACGCGCCGCCCGGTACTGTTTCCACTGATGGTGTTTGCGCTGGTGGTGATTGCGGTCATCGCCGGGGCGGTGACGACCGAACGGGCCGAACGCCAAAGCGAGCAGCAGCGGCTCAATTCAACGGTGATGGAAGCCCAGCGGTTCGTTCGTCAGGTCGAAACAACCCACACGGCGATGCTTCGCGGCAGTTCGCTGTTCCTGTCGCGGATATCGATCACTCAGCAGGAATTCGAAGTTTTGGCTGGCTCCGGCCTGCATTCGATCGATGCGCAGGTGGCCGAGGGGATTGGCTGGGCCAAGGCAAACCCTGGGGCTAAACCGGGAAATATCAGTTCAGTCACAATTACATTCCTGGCCCCCAACACACCCAGAAACCGGCTCGCCATCGGGTTTGAAATGTATGAGGAAGCCCGCCGCCATGCCGCCATCGACTTGGCAATCGCAACGCGCGGTCCGGCAGCAACAGCACCTATCGTACTGGCACAAGAGGGCCCCGACGGCCACAAATTGGGCTTTCTGCTATATGCCCCGGTTATCGATCCGGGCGGCACGGTAAAAGGTCTGGTCTATGCGGCTTATAACGGCGAAAATTTCATCGCCGCCGTGGAGTCCCGGCTGGCGGTCAAGCCGCAGTTCCTGTCAATCGAGGATGTGACGGATAACAAGGCCACGCAAATAAGTGCGATCGGCAAGCGTGCAGACAGCCAGCGGTTCAAGAACGTGTCGGTCAATTTCGGCGGACGGCAGTGGCGCGTGACGGCGGGGATCGAGAGCTCCAGCGTCCTGGCCCAACCAACCCGGTGGATTCTCCTGATCGGCCTGATCATCGCCGGCCTGGCACTGATGCTGGCGCTGCAATTTGTGAATGCGGCCATCGAGGAGCGCAGGTTCTTCGAATGGCAGGCCAGCCAGCTGCAAGTGCGCGATACGCTGATGCTGGAGCTTAACCACCGGGTTAAGAATACACTGGCCAACGTCCTGTCGATCATCACCCTGACCCGCCGCAAGGCGACTGACCTTGATAGCTTTGCCGAAAGCCTGTCAGGCCGGGTGCGGGCACTTTCGGCCACGCATGATATCCTGACCGCGCAGCAATGGTCATCGGCAACGCTGGAAAGCATCGTCCGCGCTGAACTCGCGCCCTATCTCGGCCGTGATGAGGCGCAGGCTGAAATTTCCGGACCCGAAATCCTGCTCGCTCCCAACACCGCCCTGTCGCTCGGCCTCGCGATTCACGAGTTGGCGACCAACGCAGCGAAATACGGAGCCTTGTCCGATGGGCTGGGCAGGGTGTCGATCAGCTGGGCGGTCAATGACGGTGAGACGATCAAGCTTGACTGGACGGAATCGGGCGGACCGAAAGTGGCGCAGCCCGATCGGACCGGGTTCGGCACCAATTTGCTGCGGAAAACCGTTTCCCATGAATTGGGCCGCGATGTGATTCTGGATTTCGCTCCAGGGGGCCTGCGGGCAACGCTCTTCGTACCGGCCCGGCCAGCGCATGAATTTTACCTGCGAAAGGGCCGTAAAACCTGATTCCACCGCAAACCGGTTGTGCTTGCAGTCTCTAGAACATACAAAGAACAGCATGTCTGCTGCCACCTTAGTCGAGCGCTTGGCCATTTTGGCCGATGCTGCCAAATATGACGCTTCCTGCGCTTCGTCAGGCACATCCAAACGCAGCAGCCGCAGCGGCAAGGGCATGGGATCAACCGAAGGCATGGGCATCTGCCATGCCTATGCGCCCGATGGACGCTGCATTTCGCTGCTCAAGATCCTGCTGACCAATCGCTGCATTTTCGATTGCCACTATTGCATCAACCGCAAAAGCTCGAACGTTCAGCGCGCCAGTTTTACGCCTGAGGAAGTGGTCAAGCTGACGCTCGATTTCTATGCGCGAAATTACATCGAAGGGCTGTTCCTGTCCTCGGGCATTGTCCGGTCGTCCAGTCACACAATGGAACAGATGATCGCGGTGGCCCGGTGCTTGCGCGAGGAGCACGATTTTCGCGGTTACATCCACCTCAAGTCGATTCCCGAGGCTGACCCAGAATTGGTGCATCAGGCCGGGCTGTGGGCTGACCGGGTTTCGATCAATGTCGAACTGCCGACTGAGGCTGGCCTCACCCGGCTCGCCCCCGACAAGAACCTGGGCACAATCGAAGGTGCGATGACCGGGTTGAAAGACGCGATTGTCGAGGCCAAGGATGCCCGCAAGCGGTTTCGCTCGGCACCGCGATTTGCGCCGGCTGGACAATCGACCCAGATGATCGTCGGCGCAGACGGGGCCAGCGACAGCCAGATCACCACCCGCGCCAGCGCGCTCTACAAGGGGTTTGGCCTGCGCCGGGTCTATTATTCGGCGTTCAGCCCGATCCCCGATGCCAGCGCGGTGCTGCCGCTCAAGCGCCCGCCGCTGATGCGCGAGCACCGGCTTTACCAGTCAGACTGGCTGATGCGGTTCTATGGCTTTGCCCCCGAAGAGGTTGCCCAAGCGGCGGGGGCGGACGGCATGTTGCCGCTCGATATCGATCCCAAACTGGCTTGGGCGCTCAAATTCCGCGGGCGGTTCCCGGTCGATGTCAACCGCGCCTCGCGTGAGGATTTGTTGCGGGTGCCGGGGCTGGGAACCCGCGCGGTCAAATCGGTGCTTTCGGCGCGGCGGTACCGCAGCCTGCGGCTGGATGATCTGGCCAAATTGACCGTGTCGCTCGACAAGATCCGCCCGTTCATTGTCGCCGCCGATTGGCGCCCGGTTCTGCTGGCCGACCGGCAGACGATCGACGCCTGGGTTGCGCCGCAGCGCAGCGAGCAACTGGAGCTTTTCGGTGGCTGAACTGGCTGATTCGCTACTGATTGAAGCGCCTGATGATTTTGATGCCTGGCGCGAATGTGCGCGACGGTTGGTTATGGCGCAGGTCGACCCGCGCGACGTCATCTGGCAGGCACCGGGTGCAGCCAGCGCCGATCTGCTGGCCCGGCCGGCCGATCCGGCGCGGCTTAAGCCCATCAGCAAAACGCCGCCGCGCGCATCGCGCCAGTTCGTGGCGCTGGCAAGTAAAGCCTTTCTGCACAGCGACCCGGCGCGCTTTGCTCTGCTTTACCGCTTGCTGTGGAGCTTGCAGCACCGTCCCGCACTGCTTTCGGACGCGGCCGATACCGATGTCCGCAAACTGGAGGATCTGGTCCGCGCGGTGCGGCGTGATATCCACAAGATGCGTGCGTTCGTGCGCTTCCGGTCCTTGCAAGAGGACGACGGCGGGCAGCGGATGATCGCCTGGTTCGAACCCCAGCACCACATTCTGCGCGCCAACGCCGCCTTTTTCGTAAGCCGTTTCGCCAACATGCGCTGGACGATCCTGACCCCGCAGGGATCGCTGGACTGGGACTGCGAAGTGCTGCGCGAAGGCCCGCCCGCGCGGCGTGAGGATGCCCCGGCGGGCGATGTCGCCGAGGATCTGTGGCTGACCTATTACGCATCGATTTTCAATCCCGCACGCCTGAAGGTGAAAGCGATGCTGAAGGAAATGCCGCGCCGCTATTGGAAAAACATGCCCGAAGCCGCCCTGATCGGTGATCTGATTGCCGGGGCGCAGGCTCGCGAAGCGGCGATGGTTTCAGCTGGGGGCGATGCGTTTGCCGGCACTGAACCCCCGCTTGATCTCGCCGCAGTCTCTGCCGGGATCAGCCTGTGCCGGCGCTGCCCGATCGGCTGCAACGGAACCCGCGCCGTCCCCGGTGAGGGCCCGCACCGCGCCAGCGTGATGATCGTGGGCGAACAACCCGGCGACCACGAGGAGGAACAGGGGCGCCCGTTCGTCGGCCCGGCCGGGCAATTGCTTGACCAGGCACTGGCGAGCGCCGGGATCGATCGTTCGTCCGTTTACCTCACCAATGCAGTCAAGCATTTCAAGTTCACCCAGCAGGGCACGCGCCGCTTGCACCAGAACCCGTCCGCCAGCGAGATCGATATGTGCCGGTGGTGGCTTGAGCGCGAGCGCGAACTGGTGCAGCCCCGCCTGATCCTGACCCTGGGAGCCAGCGCGCTGCGCGGCATCACCGGGCGCAGCCAGTCGGTCCAGCAGTCCCGCACCGCGCCGCGCAAGCTCGCCGATGGCACGCAGCTTTGGTCAACCGTGCATCCGTCTTATCTGTTGCGGCTAGACGGGCTAGGACGGAGGAAAGAGGCGCAGCGGTTTGCCGCCGATCTGGCGCAGGTGTCGGAACAGATCGCGCAAATTGATGTTTAGTTTGGTACACTGAAATGGCCCCGCAAAAGGACTGCCGGTTGTTTCGCAAAACCTCACCGCACTGGATCGAAGCGCACCCTCACGGCATCTTCGTGGCACCCGCCGGGGTGTGGATCGATCCGTCGCGGCCAGCCGATCTGGCTTTTGTGACGCACGGACACGCCGATCATGCCCGCGGCGGGCACGGCCGAGTGCATGCCACCCCGGAAACTCTGGCGATCATGGCGCTGCGTTACGGCGTCACCGAAGGGCAGGGGACCGCGCACCGTTACGGCGAGGGGACGGAAATCGGCGGGGTCAAATTCTCCTTCCACTCCGCCGGGCACGTGCTGGGCAGCGCGCAGATCCGCATGGAATATGGCGGCGAACGCGTGGTGGTAACCGGCGATTACAAACGCCGCGCTGATCCCACCTGCGCGCCGTTTGAAGTGGTGCCCTGCGATGTGTTCATCACCGAGGCGACCTTTGGCCTGCCGGTGTTCCGCCACCCGCCTGCAGCTCAGGAAATTGCGGCAGTGATCGAGGCGCTTGAGGCTGAGCCGGAACGCTGCGTGCTGATCGGCGCTTATGCGCTGGGCAAGGCGCAGCGTGTGATTGCTGAACTGCGCGCAGCCGGCCATCACCAGCCGATCTACCTGCACGGCGCGCTGCAAAAGATGTGCGCGCTTTATCAGGACTTCGGGATTGAACTTGGCGAACTGCTGCCGGTTGCCGGGGTGCCCGCGGCAGCAATGCGCGGCCATGTCGTGCTGGCGCCGCCATCGGCTCTGGCAGGCAGCTGGAGCCGCCGCTTGCCCGATCCGATCCCGGCCATGGCATCGGGCTGGATGCGGGTGCGCCAGCGTGCGCGGCAACGCGGGGTGGAACTGCCGCTGATCCTGTCCGACCATGCCGATTGGGACGAACTGACCCAGACGATCCGCGACGTGGCCCCGCGCGAAGTGTGGATCACCCACGGCCGCGAGGACGCACTGCTGCGCTGGTGCGAACTCAACCAGATCACGGCCCGAGCGTTGGATATGGTCGGCTATGAGGATGAGGACGAAGACGATGACCTCGGTCAGGGCGAAGCAGCGGCATGAAGGCCTTCGCTGCCCTGATTGACCGGCTGATCTACACCGGCTCGCGCAACGCCAAGCTGGCCTTGATGGCCGGCTATTTCGCCGCCACGCCCGATCCCGATCGGGGTTATGCCTTGGCCGCCTTGACCGATGAGCTCGATATTCCGGGCGTGAAATCAGCAGCCGTACGCGCCTTGGCGGAAACCCGGGTCGACCCGGTGCTGCTGCGCCTGTCGCGCGATTTTGTCGGCGATACGGCGGAAACGGTGGCGCTGATCTGGCCTGACCAGCCCGGAACGGCCAAGCCGGACGAGGACGTATCACTCGCCGCGGTGGTTGAAGGTCTGCAAGCGACCGGGCGGCAAAAGGCCCCGGTCTTGCTGGCCGATCTGCTTGATCGGCTGGATAGCAAGGGCCGCTATGCGCTGCTCAAACTGGCAACCGGCGGCTTGCGGGTGGGAGTTTCGGCACGGCTGGCCAAGTCCGCGCTGGGCCAGGCGTTCGGGCTCGATCCCGATGATATCGAAGAGGTTTGGCACGGCCTTGCCCCGCCCTATGCAGAGCTGTTCGCCTGGGCAGAAGGGCGCGGGCCTCGGCCTGATCCGGCCAGCAATGCCGCGTTCCGTCCGTTCATGCTGGCCCATCCGCTGGGTGACCTGGAGCTCGATCTGGCTGACTATGCGGCAGAGTGGAAATGGGATGGGATCCGCGTGCAGATCGCCTCGAACGGCGCGCAGGTGCGGATCTACTCGCGCGGGGGTGAGGAGATCACCGGGGCTTTCCCCGATGTCGCCGGTGCATTCGCCGCAACCGGTGTGGTTGATGGCGAGTTGCTGGTCCGCGGAGAGCATCAAGGCGGAGAGGCGGCCAGCTTTAACGCGCTGCAGCAGCGGATCGGGCGCAAGGCGGCCAGCGCCAAATTGCAGGCAGAATACCCTGCCTTCGTCCGGCTTTACGATCTGCTGTTCGACGGCGAGGACGATGTGCGTACGCTGCCCTGGCATCAGCGCCGGACGCGGCTGGAGGCATTGGTGCCGCAGCTTGATGGCGAACGATTTGATCTGTCCCGGTTGATCGAGGCGGAGGATTTTGCCGCGCTTGGCGCGGTCCGTGATGGTGCGCGCGATGCCGCGATCGAAGGCCTGATGCTCAAACGGCGCGACAGTGCCTATGTCGCGGGGCGGCGGACCGGGTTGTGGTACAAATGGAAGCGCGATCCGCTGACGGCTGACTGCGTGATGATGTATGCCCAGCGCGGATCGGGCAAACGATCAAGCTTCTATTCCGACTTCACCTTCGGCTGCTGGTCAGAAGGCGGCGATCTGCTGCCGGTGGGCAAGGCCTATTCGGGCTTTACCGATGCCGAGCTTAAAGTGCTGGACCGGTTTGTGCGGCAGAACACCGTGGCCAAATTCGGCCCGGTACGCGAGGTTGCGAAGTCGCTGGTGCTCGAAGTCGCGTTCGATTCGGTCCACGCCAGCAAACGGCACAAATCGGGCCTGGCGATGCGCTTCCCCCGCATTCACCGCATCCGCACCGACAAACCGGCCAATGAGGCCGATACGATCTCCGCCTTGCAAGCACTGGTGACATAAAAAAGGGGCCGGAGCGAACTCCGGCCCGAGTGGTTTGCACGCCAGTTTCGGAGGGAGACACAAGGCGGCAAGAAGTCACATCCGTGATTTCAATAGACCAAACGCACATCGCCCCGATGCGGTTCCCGCTGCGATCGAAAAACGCCAATTGGCGCCGCAAATTGCGAACGCCATCAACAGCGAAATGTCTGAAAAAACTGGAGCGGGCGAAGGGATTCGAACCCTCGACCCCAACCTTGGCAACGGCCTTTGTGACTACGCATGCCATGGCATAATGCACAAAAATTCAGCAATTTGAGTCCCAGAAGCTCCCATGCGCCAGCATGCAAGGTCACCGTAGCGCAGCGCCCTGTTACCCGAGACGTAACCCGAAGAGTCCTGAAGGTTGTGGTCGGTTTCGCTGTCTGCCTAAGCATACAGAAGCATGAGTTATCTTGCTGATTTTATAGAAAATAAATCTTAAATCGCACCTTGCTCGCAGCCTTATCCAGTAACTATGTCGAGGGCTTCACGAACCATGCTGGCCCTCGAAATGACCCAGATCCGCTTCACTGACAGATGGCTGCAATCAAGAAACTTGGTCCCGCAAGATGGCCGACTGGAGTTTGTAGATGGGCTTTGCCCCGGCCTGCACTTACGAGTCACGCATCATGGACGACGCACGTTCTCGGCCATGTTCCGGGTCAACGGCAAACTAACCCGGGAGACGATAGGCCCTTATCCCGTTGTGACCTTGCAAAACGCTCGCGCAACGGCGTTGGAACTGATGCGAAATGCTCAGGCAGGGGTAGGATCGCGCGAACACAACGCGCGGGAAGACTCGACCACCACTTACGCCGAGTTGGTCGAAGCCTACACCGAAAAGCACCTGAAGCCGAACGCCCGGTCATGGAAGAACATTCGCGCCTGCCTGCTCCAAGCCCGCTTGCACCCGCTGCTTAAGCGGCGAGTCGCTGACATTACCCGGCGCGAGATTATCGCAGTGATCGACGCAGCCGTTGCTGACGGAATGACGCAGGCGGGGAATAATCAGCTGCGTTACCTGAAAATGATGTTCAATTGGGCGGCTGGGCGTGACCTGATTGACCGCAGCCCCTGCGAGGGCGTGAAGCCACCAGGCCGAACGACTGAACGCGACAGGGTACTGACTGACAAAGAAATTGCGGCGATTTGGCGGGCAACCGCGCAGCTGCCAGCGCCCTTTGGCGCCATGTACCGAATGTTCCTGCTAACTGGTCAGCGGCGCAGCGAAGTTGCCACGATGCGTTGGGGTGACGTGAACACCCCCATTTATCTTTTAACGCGAAAGTTTGAGGGTGGTTATAAATGCAAGGCAAATGCCAGTCAGGCGCTGCCCTGTAACCGCGTAACGCAGCCAGGATTATGGTGATTTACCCGCAAGCGGTGGGCGGGCAGGAAAAATTCGGAATGCGCCGCGTGCGGTTGTTCGGCCAGCACGCGGCGATCCGCTCCCGTTATCGGTTTGACCCGGCAACCACGGAAAGAGCGGCCCTAACCACCTCGTCAGTGAATGTGACCGGATTTTTCGAGCTTAGCTCAGACTGCAAAGCTGGACAGTCCTGATTGGCAGATTTTTGATTGAAATCTTGGAAAGCAGACGATCCAGGCAACGCGTCGCTATGTCCGCTTTCAGGGTTTCCAGTTCGAAACCGGACAGTCTGCTGACGACATATGTGGAACGGCCCTTTGAGCAAGGCTTTTTTCAGACGCTTATCGCTGCGGAACGGTGCGGTCATATGTCCGGCCTTTTGACGCGATCGAACGACCGCTGGCCTCGATGAAATCCGCGAACTGGGCGGCTGATCAACATTACGCGCTGATCCTGAGGTCGCGCATTGTCGTTTTAACCTCTCCCGTTTCGGGATATCGTCCCGTAGCTTCATCGCCTGATTGTGGCACCTTGCTCTCTAGCCGCCAGCGATGCTGTCGGCCCGCTTCTCCTGCTGTTGCTATCAGGCAGCAATCGCAGCAGGTTTCCGGTAGATTTCACCTTTGCTCAGAAGGGCAAAGGCGATCCTTGCCGTCTTGTTGGCCATTGCAACGGCGACGACTTTGCCGGGTCGCCGCATCAGGAGACGACGAACCCAATCCAGACCGACCTCGTTGTTCTTCGCGCGCCGCAGCATGGCCATGGCACCGAGTACCAGCAACTTGCGAAGCGTGGGATTACCCATCTTCGAAATCCTGCCGAGGCGTTCTTTGCCTCCGCTGGAGTGCGGCTTGGGCGTTAAGCCCATCCATGCGGCGAAGTGGCGGGCTGATTTGAATCCGCCGATATCGGGTACCAAAGCTTTGATCGACGCGGCGGTGATGGCGCCGACGCCAGGAATGGTCACCAGACGCTGAATATCCGGATCATGCTTGGCCACCGCGACAATGCCGCGCTCCAGCCTCTTGAGCTCGCTGCTCAAAGCTTCGATCTGGCTAACCAGGGTTTTGAGCGCAAACCGCGCGGCATCCGGTACGCGCACATCAGCCTGATCCTGGACGATGGATATCAACGCGGACACCTTGGTGACGCCGGTGGCCGCAATGATGCCGAGCTCGCTCAGATGCGCGCGCAGGGCATTAGTCGCTTGCGTATGTTGCCGTACCAACAGCTCCCGGACCTTGAGTACCATGGAGTGAACGCATGGTGGGTTTGGTTGATCAACTTCCAACTGAAGGTGCGCCATTCAAGGATGTTCTGCGCGCCATAATGGAAGACGGAATCAGGCCCAGCCCGCAAGCAAGCCGGAAATGGCTCCAAAGGGAGATAACCGATGTCTGCGGGCTGCTTGATGAGCGAACCGTTCGATATTGGCTGTCGGGTACCAAGAACCCGGATGATCTAGCTCCACTGGAGCGGGCGTTCTTCGGCAACGAAACAGCCTATCGCCCAGTTCTAAGGGCAATGTTCCGCAACGCATATGAAATATCCCAGCAGCTTAAAGACGGCGTGGTTTCTTATGCGAAGTTTCCCACCGTTCCTGCCTTTTGGGACAATGTGAAACTGAAGCTGGAAAATCACCCTGTGCAGCATCCGCCGATCTACGCAGAGAACATTCGACAAGCCGCCTTGGTTATCGGAAACATGGACCCTGGGCTTCGAGAGGCTCAGGCGTTGCAGATTGCCGAGGAGGCGCGATCTCGCGTTTTCGATGACAAGTATGGTGATTGGAAAGCAGAAGACGACGAGAGATATGCCTCGGGGATCGAGCTATGGGCGGAAGAGTTCTTAACGCTGCTCACGAGCCTCGGTGTCAGCTTCGAATCGAAAGCTCTGGTTGTCGGTACTGGCTGCGGGCTAGAGGGGGTTGGCATTTACGATAGATTTTCTGAACTGCATGGCTTGGACATTTCAATCAGTGCAGTGAAAAAGGCCAAGATAGCATTCCCACTAGCAACTATAAGGGCTGGTCAGGCAGAAGATCTACCAAAATCATTCCGAGATTTTGATGTATACATATCTCTAAAAACATATTCATCATCTTTTTTTGATATCGAATCAGCAGTTATTTGCGCATCAAATGCACTAAAATCTGGCGGATTATTTATATGTTCCGTTCCGAAGGGATATGGATACGACGGAAACAAATTTAAATCAGGCCTCATGAGAGTAAACTACAACTATAGTCCTGATGAAGAATTTGCAACTTACTCCTATCTAGATAAGCAATTGCCTTTTGAATTAGCCTTAAGGATCATCCGTAAAATGAATAGGTCATTGTTCTATGATGTGCAAATCATGACCGGACATACAGAACATTACATAACTGCAATCCGCATCTAGCGCCCATCAATTCGGATTGAGGTCCTAGTTTCGGAACAAATCATTCGAGCGGGAATGTCTGATAGCGGGACGAGCTGACTCGCTTCCAATACCGCACACCATGGTAGCTTCGGCCAGCTTCCGATGCGCCTAGCAAACCGGTCAATGTTACCCCAGCGTTACCCGAGGCAAGCGACCCAATTTGGCCTCAACCTCTAAGGTATTATTTTTGCTTGGAAAACTGGAGCGGGCGAAGGGATTCGAACCCTCGACCCCAACCTTGGCAAAAGCCCCTGCTATGAAATTATATACTAAAATCAGCTATATATGTAGTTTGAATCTATTCCGAACACGATCCGAATATCCATCATTCGACCGACGAGATCCATTTCGAGAATTCGCTATAGGGTTCGGGGAAGAGGAACTGGATCAACTTTGAATGATGGGGGTCGACCGCAAATTCCTGCCTACGAGTGGTCTCAGTTTCCCTCACTGATCGAATCTTTGCTTGGAACTTTCCGGTAGTATCAAGCTTTTTGACAGCACCAATTTGCTTGAAGTACCAAAGGCAGTGGCAAAAAATTGCAAAGCTCTTCCAGTGCTTATCAAATACGTGATGTCCCACCTTTACGACATCCTCATGCTCCCACCCGACCTGCCGCAAGTGCTTTGCCCAGTAGAGAGCATTTAGCAGGGAGCAGAGTTCTGGGTCCTCAAATGGTCCATCTGGCAGCCCAAGTTCCTCCGATAGATCAACGTCCGAAGCCATCAGGTCGTCCCAGGCTTGCTTAGTGCCGAAACGCCCACGTGCATGTTCCAGCCAAAATTGCTCGAAGTTGTTCCGAAACGTGTCGTGCCGCTCCTGAACGAGCCGTTGCGCCTCTGCTTCAATGAACTCAGCGATCAGGCGTTTGGCATCGTTCTTCGCTGGCTCGTAGTCGAAATAGAAAGCCCGCTGGCGTTCTACGTCAATCGTCACTGCATCGAACGGGACAATCTCATACTGCCACGTTTCCGTGTAGGTTGTGCCACTGGCAAAAGGCAGACGATACCAACAGCCAAAATGCAATCTGCCCTCATCAATCGACCGAGCTGCAATAGCGTCGTCGAGAACCATGACATTGCAGTTGTTGTGGAAGAATATGTCATCTTCCATCATTGTTCGGTCGGTGGGCTCAAAGTTCGGCATAACCCAAACAAGGATTGCTCCTTCATCCCGATAGAAGGATTGTCGTTCGAGTACGACGTCAAAGAAGGTAGAAGATAACTGAACTTCAAAGGCGTGCAAAAGATCATTTCGGATCGCAGATACATCAGGTTTCCGACGACGTCCCTTTGTCGTGACGGACATGCGAACCTTTTCAATTTTCTCATCGGAGAATGACTCATCAGCACATAGGCAGTCATACATGTGCTGCTTGAATCGCTTGTGCGGTTCACTTTCAACCAAGCTCTCGTAACGTATTGCATTAATCTGCTTGTGATTTAGCTGACCTCTGGTTTTGGCAGGGCATCGACCATCCTCAAGCAGATGCCTGAAATAGAACCAGTTCCGGTCAACACCAGCGAGCAGCGAAACCGCAACACGACAATCACTGCACACGTATTTCGGGGTGTCGGTTTTCCATCTCTCACGGGTCTCGTGCCGAGGTTCAAAAATTTCTCCGTATGTGTGGCTTCGAATGAACTGACGAGCGTCGATGATCTCACCTGTGTCACAGTCGAGTATCTCAACTATCTTGAGATCGCTCGCTGGATTGGCTCGTGCTAACGGGTCAACGCTTGGGCTTCGCACCGAATTGCTCACTTTCGTCAGGTTCCGGTAAGTGGGAACAATCTAAGAACAAAGATCCTGACACACAAGCAGGTTCATCGCCTATACCCGATCAATTTTCGGATGAGGTGAGCCAAAGATAAAATTGCCGCTGACCAGACAATCCCGGACTCTCTGCCACTGATTGCATAGGCTGATCCGTTGGCTAAGGGTTCCGTTCAAACCTAAAGCGATCGGTACTCCGAAGTCATGAAACACCCGAACGTCACGTCACAGAAGCAGCATATTCGGCTATGGTTCGAGTTCTATAAGCTCGCCCTGGCTGACCCTGATTTGCAGGATAACCTAGCCAAGGTTCGGACATTTTATGAACCTTGGGGCGATCCCCGAGGAATCGAGTTTCGGGAATGGTGGAAGAGCCACTTCTATCTGTTCGGTAGCACAGAAGTCGAAGAGGTCACCAAGGCGATCAATGCCCCCAACGTCATCACAATCGCCATCCCGCTCAATCAGCCCGTGTCGAAGACGCTGCCAGCCGTGAAGGCGCTCATTGAAGCCAAGCAAGTACAGCGATTGCGGCAGCTCGGTTTGCCAGACCATGGGGTGAAATCACTGAAGGCTGGATTCGGTCGATACGAGATCGATGCGAGAGAGCTTCGTGGTCGAACTCTGTACGTGGCATTGCTGCTCTATCAAATTTGGCTCGATAACGGCAAGCCAGCCATCGGTTCTAAGTTTATGCAAATCGCCCGTGATTGGTTTCAAAACCGACCACGGGCGAATTGGATGCCTCTCATTATAACGGCAGAAGCAACCCCCGATGGAAGGGGGAAGCCTCAATTCACCGATGAGCAAATTCGAAATGTGCGTCGATCCATCAAGAAGGCTCGAGAAGCTGCCGTTGCAGTGTCAAAAGGTCGGTTCCCAAACTGACCCTCACCACCTGATCGGAGTGTATTGCCCAGACAAATAGGCGGTTTCCAGTTGCAGTTGTACTCGCAAAGCGGCGAAATCCCAGTCGCCCTCTTGCCCATCTTTCCATGTGTACTGGGTACCAGCTTCACCCACAAAATACCTCAGATAGCGCTTGTCCCCGTCAAAGCCGGTCGGCATGACGCTTACGTTATCTCCGATCCTCGCTGAAATAGCCTTTGCGACATCTGGGTCACGATGAATAACTCTCCATCCGAAGTCAGAAAGATAGACATCTTCTTTTTCTGAAGGAAAGCCAATTTGCGGACCAAATATTCTGGACCTGTCTATTTCTGAGATGCTACAATTTTTGTACTTGCAATATACACCACCATCTTTTTCGACATTGATTCCATATATTTCGACATAGCCCTTGTAGTTGAATCTTGAATTTTCAAATTCAACGATAATTATTTCATCTTTATTAAGAATGTTAGGCATGTAAGCCTCCCTATATTAAATAAATCTACAAATGATTGGATTTACGACCCGAAATTCGGGATCAATATGTCTCCGACGACCTCTAAGCCCTCAAGGAGCCTGTGGTGGCGGTCGCCGCTCATTGCCGCTAGCTTGTCGGCTTTCCAGAGCACGGCAGCCCAGTCGTCCTGCGGCGTGAGGGGCAGCCAGTAGGTGCGGAAATCATCATCAGGTTCGACCATCGACCCACGATTCAATATCCTGTCGCCCTCCAACTCGAAGTATCGAGGCGTGTGAGGATGTGGTGCAAAAATTTCATGGTGGGTCACTTCGATGATTTTGCATTGAGGAAATGGAAATTCACCTACGTCAGCATCAACTAAATATTTTGCAACAAATTCATGGCTTATGTCAGTGTGATCAAGGGCACAAAAGAGACTAGAGATTTGATATTCATTCATGTTCATACTCCTATTTGTGGTGACGTGATTGCCTTTCCACATTCATTGTATGAACTAGATGAGCTTTTATTTTCAGGTCAATTGTATGTTTGAGGATTTGTCCGTCAAGTTTTGCCAAAATTAGTTATAAATAGGGGGTATATATCTAGCCTTTACGTATTGAGTAATGACAATGCCCCTATCTTCACCAGAACTCATTCAATCCACGCTACGGAAATGGCTTTGCGTTGATGATTGGAACCATGCTTTTGCGTTGACCCTGACGCTTAAGCAGCGGATCGGTGGAGACGGCGGAATCTCGACTGCTGCCACGAGCCTGACACGGGAAATCGCCTCCCAAAACCTCAAGCACTTCCTGAATGTAATGAACAAGCAGATGTATGGGTCAGCATCTCAAAGGCACGGAAAGCGCCTGCCCGTCTTTTCGGTTCTCGAAGGTGGAAACGGGAAGCGTCTTCATTACCACCTAGCTATCGACTGTCCCCGGAGTGACCTGATCGAGGTCTTCCCTGCGATGGTCATTTCGACCTGGCGAAAGACCCTCTGGGGTTACGACCAGACCCACGTATCGCCATGCGATGCAGGATGGGTCAACTATATGACGAAGCTCAGGGACAAGCCCGACTTCGCCTCAGCCATAGACTGGGAAAACTGCCACATCCCGCATTGAGCGAGATGTCGTGATTGCCGGGTATAGACCCCTCTCACCGTTCCAGATCGACAATCTAAGCCACAGGACCCGGCACCGTGCTGGGTCTTGATTGATTACTATAACCTATAAAAACCATAGTGATAACGAGAGGAAAGCAATGGAAGAAACCATACTAACCAATTTCAATGTGCCATTATGCGTTCGTCAGAGATTTGATGATGTCTGCCACGCTAGTGGCAGGACGAGGACTTCAGTCCTCGTCGAGTTGATGGACGATTATGTCCTGAACCAAGGGAAGCTGTTGGCGAACCGTGCTTCCGAACTTTTGAGGGTCGAGCAGTCGATCTCTGATACCGGTCGAATTTTCGGTTTTGATCGGAATCCGGGCGATCAGACCACGAGAAGCCGATTTGGGGTTCATACCCGTTCAGAATCGGAATTCGACCTTCCTGAGCCGATGATGTCCGATGGGCGGGAGGAATGGTGATGCTATCGAAGATCCAATCTCCGAAGACCAAGCAAGACCTGATTCGTTCGTTACAAGCTGCCACTATCCGTTCGGTTCAGGTGTTCGAGGCAGATGGACTTTCTGACCTACCTGCCAAGTCCGACCTAATCCGCCAGAAGGCGACGGTGATCGTCATAAAATCCTGATCGAGCCGTTGCCCAATCCGCCGGTTCGAGTGGACCCCGTCAAACATAAACGTTGGTTTGCCTTTGACGGAGACGAAGATTGCCCCGCTATGTTGCGTATTTTCGGGTATCGACCGAGAAGCAGGGAAGGTCCGGGCTTGGGCTTGCTGCCCAGCGATCGGTCATTGAGCGGTTTCTGACCGATCAGGACGAACTGATTGCCGAGTTCATTGAGGTCCAGTCGGGCAAGGACGACAATCGTTCTGAACTTTGGAAGGCTATTGCCCATGCCAAGCGGAACGATGCGAAAATCCTGATAGCCAAGCTGGATCGGTTTTCACGCAAAGTCAGTTTCATTGCTGGGATCATGGAACAGGGCATAGGGTTGGTTATCGCCGAAATGCCCAATGCCACGGATTTCCAACTGCACATATTTGCAGCCCTGGCACAGGAAGAACGCCGGCTGATTTCCGAGCGAACCCGAAATGCTCTGGCGGAAGCGAAACGCCGAGGCACTGAGCTTGGCAAGAACGGCAAGTTGCTGGCGGTCCAAAATCGGAAAGATGCGATAGATCGTGCCGAAGGTTTGCGACCCGTAATCATGCCGATGGTCGAAGCTGGCACGTCACTAAGTCAGATTGCCCGTACGCTGAACGAACTTGGCTTCGTCACAGCTATGGGCAAGCCTTTTCGTGCCGAGCAGGTCAGTGCCGTGGTGAAACGGTTGGTACGGTCTGGGTGAGGCAGCAACTGGCTTAAGCCGGTTTGCAGACTATCGAATCCCCTGTTTCCCCGGAGACGAACACCATTTCTCCCCGTTGGTTGTTGATCTTGAAGCGAATGCCTTGTTCACCCGATTCAGCGTTGGCACCGATGGTGATCGACGAGCTTTTGCGTTCGTAGTCGAACCCATTGTCACCATCAAAACCAAACGGGCTGCTCGGTGAGTACATCACGTCGCCCCATTTTCCCCATTGGGCATTCTGAACGTTCGAGAAAGTCATTCGGAACGGTCCTGATGCCCCATCGCACTTCCAGTTTCGAATGGTGCTCATGTCGAGCTTTGCCGTAACCGGCGGAATGGCATCGCCCTTGCCGCCTTCAAGGGGAGAGGCGCAAATCTGACCCCGATTGCTCGTCCAGCAACCGCCCTGCTTCTTGACCTTGCCAATTGAGTCTTGGGCATGGGTGGAGGTTGACGATCCATTCCAGTAGCCTTCTACGTCAGCCCCATCACCGAGGACCGTTGCAAAATAGCCCTTCTTGCTTGCCCGTTCGAACACGGTCAGTGAGTACCCGAACTGATTGTCAGCTTCGACGAAGCACTTCCCGTCAATTACGGTCTTGCCATCCACCGCAAGGCGGCAATCAGCCTCCCCGTTGAAGTTTGCTGGCAATTGCGCCGTAAACCGAGGTTTCTCCGTCGAGGACGGCGATGCCGATGGCGCTGAAGGTGTGGCGGTTGGCAAGGCTTGATCCGCCTTTTCAGACTTGTTGCTCTCTGAACAAGCGCCGAGCGAAACGACGCTGAACACCAAAAATGCGGCGGTCAACGCTCGGTCAGGCATCAAGATGCCGATTCCGCCAAATTTGCCGATGCACTCATTCATCGCTTTACCCACTTTGTCACCGTCCAGTTGTTACCACAATTCTTGCAGGTTAGATCATAGCGATTCTTAGAATAGTTGACAGCAACCTGTTCCTTATATCGCTTGATGACATGACCGCTGGAGTCCTTGACTTCTCGATCCACATCTTTGTACCGAATTTCTTTTTCAAGTGTGGTTACATTTCCGTCATTTCGCCGATTGCGCTTGTTGCAGCTTGGGCATTTCTCACACGAACGAAGGTATAAAAACCAAAGGAACGGTACTGCGAGGCAAGCAACGAAGATTATTTCCCCGACAAATTCCACAGCTTGATCCTCACTAACGTCCGCCAAATACGGATTGGCGGAAATTCGAAACCTAAAACGGGATAACCCGATATGGGATAACCGAAAAGGGGTTTTAGCCGTCAACGGCATGACCCGTTCGATTTACTCCGAGCCACACAAAGCATTGGTGGGGTGCCTAATTCAGGCTCGCCATAATGCTGGGTTGAGGCAGGAGGATTTGGCGGATCGCCTTGGCAAGCCTCAGTCGTTCGTTTCGAAGGTCGAAAGGGGCGAACGCCGATTGGACCTTGTCGAATTCCTGATACTGGCTCGGGCAGTGGGTGCCGATCCCAAGGCGATCCTTGATGCGGTGTCGGACGTATTGTCCCCGGCAGACCGGATTTGAGGATGCGCCCCGTAGGGCGCACCCCCATTATCCCCGGTTGAACTTGCTGCGAATGTCGGTCGAAGCCTTGGCGAGCTGCTGATCGATATCGCCGTTCAGGACCATCGCCCGGATCGTGCACAGTGCAGCCTCGACATGATCGAGGTCGGGGCATTCGACCGAGAACATCCCCTTCTTGAGTTCGATCTGCTGGCGACCGTACTTGATCGGCAGGAAGTAGGTTCCGGCTTCATCCATCCATGCCCAGGCTGCTCGGGGCTGCTTCCCCTCGACCATCTGGCGAACGTAGCCGATCTGCTGATCGATCCGGCTGACCAGCTTCTGGCGACGCTGGATTTCGGGTGCGACCTGCTTGGGCTTGGTGGCGGCAGCAAACTTGAGTTCCATCGACATATCTCCGTGGTTGATATGTCGGGGGTCCGGTCACTTGGAATTTAGGTCCACGGGCTTTCTTTGCATTGCTAAGGCTTAGCGCAGTTGCACACCTTCCAACCTTGATAATAGCTCCCCGGGACGGGTCGTCCTCATGTTGGGCATTTCGGCGACTTTCCCGTAAGTAATCGGATCGGCAGTGGCGAAGAGCATTACGTGCAGATTGTGGTGGAGGCTTACCAAGGCTGCAATGATGGACTTCTCGTCGCAGTTGTAGCGATATTCGAACTGACCAATTGAGGTCGCAGCACCTTGCTTCAGGTGGTCAAAAATCGGCATGATCGAAACGATCGCATCTGCCTGTTTCTTCGCCAACCCGGCATTGAGAAAGTGAGTGGTGAATACGGCTCCGTTCAATGGCAGGGCGACGCCAACGTGTTCCCGGTAGAGAGCCATAGCCAGTTTGGCGGCAAAAACCGTCAGATATGCAGCGAGAATGGGACCGTTCGCTTGAAGTTGGACATGAGGCTCGACCAGCCCCCTTGAGGTGAACATCCATCTTGTATGCTGCTTTGAGCCAACAAGTTCTCCACGTAATCCGGGCGCAAACTGATCGAGTGCCGGAAGCAGACGATCCAACGCAGACAATTTCCAGTCTGCTGGGTCGTTTTGAGGTGAGATCAGCGACATGCAGCCCGCTGCTATATCGGCTCCTTTTGTGCCAAGATTGCAATTCTGACAGCATGCAAACTCCAAGCCGCTGGCACGGCTTCGGTTTCGAAACATTCCGATGGGCGGCATGTGCTCTAACGTTAGCGGGTTCTCCGAACTGCCGGACTCTGAGCAGTAAATGCAACGTGGTTCACCGGCTAAGATCGCCTTCTTGCCACGACTTTTCTTATTTGCCTCACCCATCCCAAAAAGCTCCGGCAGCAAGCACAGCTAATCCAACCAACTGAGCGACGAAGCAGCCCCGCTAGCCGTCCGTTTGACCCGCTTAGTCAACTCGGTTGCAGATGCGATGTTAGACGTATGCCCATAATACTGTTCGAGCATGGCGACCGAGGTGCCCATATTCCGGGCAAGGGTGAACTGGTGGACGCCGTGTTGCAGGCAGAAAGTCGCATAGGTGTGCCGGAGGGAGTAGAGCGTTCGGACATCGCCGTGGCTGTCCTTCTCGACCTTTGCAGCTTTGATAAGGGCTGAGAACGACTTCTTGAAACTGAGGATTTCGCTTCCATCCTTGTGGCAGAAGATCAGGCTGTCGGTATCGAACTTTGGCTTGGGCTTACCCTCCTCGGTCAGCTCGGCAATCCGTAGATCGTGGATGCGTTTGAAGTAGGTTTTTACGTCTGCTGAACGAGCAACGACCTCCCGTTTCCCGGTCTTGCCACTGACGGTCAGAACGATGTTGGCTGGCATTCCCTTTTCACCGCCAATCTCGGTCACGTCCCGCCATTTGAGCTTCCGTGCTTCACCGACACGAATTCCGGTGTTGGCAAGGATCAGCACATAATCCCGGAGCATCATCCGATCCCGGCGAACTGCCTTGTTCTCGATCTTGATGAACTCCCGAAGGTGCCGGGTCAGCTTTGCCCAATCCTTGGCATCGAAATGCGGACGACGGGAGGCAATACCGTTGACCTTCGGAAACCGAGGCAAGGTGGTCATGTAGCCCTGCTCGGTGCACCATTGCAGGAAGTGCTTCATGTCAGAGTGAATGCGTTTGACCGTATTTGGGGACAGGCTGCCCTTGCGGGTTTGTGCAATTTGATCGTCAATCACGGTCGAAAGCAGAGCCGTGTTGATCTCATCGAATGTCTTGCGATCCAAAGTCGATTTGACCCGCTTCATCAGTAGAATTTTGTAGTGGATCGATAGGCGTTCGGAGTCAGCTTCTAGCCGCTTGATGTAGGCTTCAATGGCAGGACCGATCCGTTTACCGACCGGGGCTTCGCCAGTGAGGGACCGGACGAGAAGCTGATTGTAGAGGTCATCGGCAAATTTGAATGCCTGATGCTCATCCCCGGTGCCTGTGCTGCGGTTCACATAGCCGTTGCCGTTGGGAACCTTGATCCGGCAGAGCCAGGTCGGTTTCCGATAGTCGGCTCGCTTGTAGAGATAAATCGTCCCATCACGGAAAGTCTTGCTCTCAAGGATGATTCCTTTGGAGCCTTTCGGTGCTTTCGCTTCCGATGTGGAATCAGGGAGACCCGACTTCGACAAAATCCGACCACTCCAGCTCGAATCCTAACACGATCCGAACATGGTCGATTTTTCGATTTTAGGGAACAGGGATTGGTCTAAACCCCCGGA